>NZ_VCBA01000056.1 GCF_007995245.1 Tateyamaria sp. syn59 | reverse complement strand
CGGCCGCCTTCGCGGATGGCGAAGCGCAGGCCGTCTTCCATGGCGATCGGGGCGATCAGCTCGACGTTGAACTTCAGGTTGTCGCCCGGCATCACCATCTCGGTGCCTTCCGGCAGCACGACGGTGCCGGTGACGTCGGTGGTGCGGAAGTAGAACTGCGGCCGGTAGTTGGCGAAGAACGGGGTGTGGCGGCCGCCCTCCTCCTTGGTGAGGATGTAGGCCTCGGCCTCGAACTTGGTGTGCGGCTTGACCGAGCCGGGCTTGCACAGCACCTGGCCGCGCTCGACGCCCTCACGATCCACACCGCGCAGCAGCGCGCCGATGTTGTCGCCCGCCTCGCCGCGGTCGAGCAGCTTGCGGAACATCTCGACACCGGTGCAGGTGGTCTTCTTGGTGTCGCGGATGCCGACGATCTCGATCTCGTCGCCGACATTGATGACGCCGCGCTCGACCCGGCCGGTGACCACGGTGCCGCGACCCGAGATCGAGAACACGTCCTCGATCGGCATCAGGAAGGGCTGGTCCACGGCGCGCGCCGGGGTCGGGATGTAGTCGTCGACCGCCGCCATCAGCTCGCGGATCTTGTTCTCGCCGATCTCCGGGTCGCGGCCTTCCATCGCGGCCAGCGCCGAGCCGGCGACGATCGGGATGTCGTCGCCCGGGAAGTCGTAGGACGACAGCAGCTCGCGGATCTCCATCTCGACCAGCTCGAGCAGTTCCGGGTCGTCGACCTGGTCGACCTTGTTCATGAACACCACCAGCGCCGGCACGCCGACCTGGCGGGCCAGCAGGATGTGCTCGCGGGTCTGCGGCATCGGGCCGTCCGCGGCGTTCACCACCAGGATGCCGCCGTCCATCTGCGCCGCGCCGGTGATCATGTTCTTGACGTAGTCGGCGTGGCCGGGGCAGTCGACATGGGCGTAGTGGCGGTTCTCGGTCTCGTACTCGACATGCGCGGTCGAGATCGTGATGCCGCGGGCCTTCTCCTCCGGCGCGCCGTCGATCTGGTCGTAGGCGCGGAAGTCGCCGAAGTACTTGGTGATCGCCGCGGTCAGCGTCGTCTTGCCGTGGTCAACGTGACCGACGGTGCCGATGTTCACGTGCGGTTTCGTGCG
>NZ_VCBA01000055.1 GCF_007995245.1 Tateyamaria sp. syn59 | reverse complement strand
ATGGCAAAGGAAAAGTTTGAACGTACGAAGCCGCACGTTAACATTGGCACGATTGGGCACGTTGATCACGGCAAGACGACGCTGACGGCGGCGATCACGAAGTATTTTGGTGATTTCCAGGCATATGACCAGATCGACGGCGCGCCCGAAGAGAAGGCCCGCGGGATCACGATCTCGACCGCGCACGTGGAATACGAAACCGACGCGCGTCACTACGCCCACGTCGACTGCCCCGGCCACGCCGACTACGTCAAGAACATGATCACCGGTGCGGCGCAAATGGACGGCGCGATCCTGGTTGTGAACGCTGCCGACGGCCCGATGCCCCAAACGCGCGAGCACATCCTGCTGGGCCGCCAGGTTGGCATCCCGAAGATCGTCGTGTTCATGAACAAAGTGGACCAGGTCGACGACGAAGAGCTGCTGGAACTGGTTGAAATGGAAGTGCGCGAGCTGCTCGACAGCTACGAATACCCCGGCGACGACACGCCGATCATCGCGGGCTCCGCGCTGGCGGCGATGGAAGGCCGTGACGCCAACATCGGCGAAGACAAGATCAAAGAACTGATGGCGGCTGTGGACGAATACATCCCGACGCCCGAGCGCGCGGTTGACCAACCCTTCCTGATGCCGGTCGAGGACGTGTTCTCGATCTCCGGCCGCGGGACTGTTGTGACCGGCCGTGTGGAGCGTGGCGTGATCAACGTGGGCGACGAGATTGAAATCGTCGGCATCAAGGACACGCAGAAAACGACCTGCACCGGCGTTGAGATGTTCCGCAAGCTGCTGGATCGTGGTGAAGCGGGCGACAACATCGGCGCGCTGCTGCGTGGTATCGACCGTGAAGCGGTTGAGCGTGGCCAGGTGCTCTGCAAGCCGGGGTCTGTGACGCCGCACACGAAGTTCGAGGCCGAAGCCTACATCCTGACCAAGGAAGAGGGTGGCCGTCACACGCCGTTCTTCGCGAACTACCGTCCGCAGTTCTACTTCCGGACGACGGACGTGACGGGCACGGTTCAGCTGAACGAAGGCACCGAGATGGTGATGCCGGGCGACAACGTGTCGTTTGGTGTCGAGCTGATCGCGCCGATCGCGATGGAAAACGGCCTGCGGTTCGCTATTCGTGAGGGTGGCCGGACTGTGGGCGCGGGCGTGGTCTCCAAGATT
>NZ_VCBA01000054.1 GCF_007995245.1 Tateyamaria sp. syn59 | reverse complement strand
GGGTCCTGACCCGGCAAACTGGTCCAAGCTGGATGCGATTTTTTCGGGCACACTTCCGACGGAGGAGTGCCCAGATGCCCAGGAAGCGATTTTCAGATGAACAGATTGCCTTCGCGCTGAGACAGGCGGAGGCGGGAACCACGGTGGGTGAAATCTGCCGTAAGATGGGCGTGGCGGAAGCCACGTTCTATCGCTGGAAGAAGGTCTATGCCGGCATGGGCGTGTCCGAGATCCGTCGACTGAAGCAGCTCGAGGACGAGAATGGCCGTCTGAAGCGGATGGTTGCGGACCTCTCGCTCGACAAGACCATGTTGCAGGACGCGCTTCGAAAAAAGTGGTGAGGCCCGTCCGGCGCCGCGAAGTCGTCCGGCACTACCAGGATGTCTTCGAACTGTCGGAACGCAGAGCGTGCCAAGCCATGGGCTTCGGGCGGGCCTCGCACAGATACCAGTCACGCCGTGACCCAGCCGTTGCGCTGCGCCTGCGGCTGAAGGAGCTGGCCGAGAGCCGGGTGCGCTACGGCTACCGACGACTGCACGTGCTGCTTCAACGCGAAGGCTGGCAGCTGAACCACAAGCGCCTGTATCGGATCTACAGCGAGGAAGGGCTGTCGATCCGCACCCGCAGCCCGAAACGCCGCCGCGCTTGCCGCTACCGATCGGGCCGCGCCGAGGCCGAAGGCGTGAACGATGTCTGGGCGATGGACTTCATGTCCGACAAGCTCTTCGACGATCGGCCCTTCCGCATCCTGACCATCGTCGACTGCCGCACGAGAGAGGCTCTCGCGACGGCTGCGAGGACCAACTTCCGCGCCTACCAGGTCATCGATGAGCTCGACCGGATCGCCAGGCTCCGAGGCAAGCCTCGAAGCATTCGTGTCGACAACGGGCCCGAGTTCGCCAGTCGCCTGCTCGACCAGTGGGCCTATCTCAACAAGGTGGAACTGGACTTCTCCCGACCGGGAAAGCCCAGCGATAACGCCTACATCGAGGCCTTCAACGCCCGGCTCCGGCAGGAATGCCTGAACGCCTCATGGTTCCTGTCGATGGCCGACGCCCGCCAACGCATCAATGAATGGAGGATCGATTACAATGACCACCGGCCGCACTCAGCACTGGGAAACTTGACCCCCAGCGCCTTCGCGGCTCAACTCGAACCAGCCCGAAAGGTCGCATAGCGCCCGGACCAAGAATGGGGTGAAGCCCG
>NZ_VCBA01000053.1 GCF_007995245.1 Tateyamaria sp. syn59 | reverse complement strand
GGAGCAGCCCCCTGAAAGTGGTCCACCAACTGGGATAGATTATCCCGCAAATTGGAGGATCAGCGATGGCTGGAAAACGAGAGAAGCCCGAAGAGATTGTATCTAAGCTTCGGCAGGTTGAAGTTCTGCAAGGACAAGGCGCAACGATTGCCGAGGCAGTGCGCGAGATCGGCGTGACACAGCAGACGTTTTATCGATGGCGGAAGCTTTATGGCGGGATGCAGCGATCGCAGCTTGCTCGTCTGAAAGAGTTGGAGAAGGAGAACCTGCGTCTTCGTCGTGCGGTATCCGATCTGACGCTGGACAAGCTCATCCTGAGTGAAGCAGCGAAGGGAAACTTCTGAGCCCTTCCCGCCGTCGAAAATGCATCGACCATGTGCAGCGGGAGCTTGGCGTGTCCGAGCGCCGCGCCTGCCGCACACTTGGTCAGCACCGCTCCACGCAACGCAAGGTGCCGCACGGCCGTGCCGACGAGCAGCGTCTAACCGACGACATCATCGAGCTGGCCGACCAGTACGGGCGCTATGGATATCGCATGGTCACCGGCCTACTGAACAACGCGGGTTGGCATGTGAACCGCAAGCGGGTCGAGCGGATTTGGCGACGTGAAGGGCTGAAGGTCCCGCAGAAACAGAAGAAAAAGGGACGGCTCTGGCTGAACGACGGATCATGCGTGCGTCTGCGACCCGAGCGTCCGAACCATGTCTGGTCCTATGACTTCGTCCAGGATCGCACAGCTGATGGCCGTGTCTATCGGACGCTCAACATCATCGATGAATATACGAGGGAGGCGCTGATGATCCGCGTGGATCGCAAACTCAACTCCACGGACGTGCTGGACGCGTTGACCGATTTGTTCATCCTGCGTGGCCCGCCTGAATACATAAGGTCGGACAATGGCCCGGAATTTATCGCCCAGAAAGTACGGGACTGGACCGCCGCCGTCGGTGCCAAGACGGCTTATATCGAACCCGGATCGCCCTGGGAAAACGGATATTGCGAAAGCTTCAACGCCAGGTTCCGCGATGAACTGCTCAATGGCGAGCTGTTCTACACCCTGCGGGAAGCTCAAATCTTGATCGAGCAATGGCGCATTCACTACAACACGGTCAGGCCACATAGCTCATTGCGCTATCGTCCGCCTGCGCCCGAAAGCATCGTACCGTTGCATCCGAGGCCCACGATGCACTAACAATCAAACCGGACCACCCGATGGGGGCACGCCAA
>NZ_VCBA01000052.1 GCF_007995245.1 Tateyamaria sp. syn59 | reverse complement strand
GTCTTATTCTTTGGCAGATCATACGGCACCTTCTGCCTTGAGTTCGGCACGACGCCGGTGACGACGGGGCGGTCGGGGTCGCCGTCGAGATACGTGACCATGACCTCCATCCCGATGCGCGGGATCACCTGTCCGCCCCAGCCTGCGCCCGCCCAGTTCTGCGCCACACGCACCCAGCACGTGTCCGAGCCGTCCTTCGCTGCGCGCCGGTCCCAGGGGAACCACAGCTTGATCCGGCCGTATTCGTCGGGGTGGATCTCTTCGCCCTCGGGGCCCGCAACAATCGCCACCTGGGTGCCGTCGATGCGCGGATGCGGCGTCGTGCGCTGCGGCGTGGCCGGCACATCGGCCGGCAGCGCCAGAAAGCGGTTCACGTATTCCGGCTGGTTCTCGACACTCTCATAGCTCGTGTCCACCACCTCGTGGACAATCGACAGGACCACATGCGGGTCGAACACATTGTCCGCGTTCGCCACATCATAGGGCGTGAACCGATGCCCAGGCGCGAGCGTGCGTACGGCACCCGCGCCCTCCACCCGGGCGTGTTCCGCCTCAAGCGCCTGCATGCGCAGTTTCGCGACACGCTCGACCTCCGCGTCGTCGATCCCCTCGGACGCCCGCGTGCCCGTGCCATAGCCTGCCTGCACGGGATATTCATAAAGCTCGTAGCCGCCGTTCTTGGGAAGCGTCACCAGACCGAGCGCGGCCGCCCCCGGTACGGTGCCCGGTGTCGTGAAGTTCCAATCGCGCCCTGCGTGGCTTCCGGGGATGTAGCGGAAGCGTGTTTCGAACCGGTTAATGTGGTTGCGATCAGTCGAGCCATGGGCAAAGCGCACATCACCATCATCTTCGAGCGCCGACAGATAGCCTGCGGCATGCGACGCGATGTGCAACTCATGCGCGCCCTCTTCATGCGCCCAGAAGAAGAACAGCCCGTCCTCCTGCAGCCGCCGCATCAGGTAGTCGAGATCCGTCTCGTTCCACTGGACCGAGTAGTGCTGCGCCGGCACGGGATCGACCACGCCGCTGGTGATGGGGGTGGGCAGACCATGCTCGCTGCACAGGATCTCGGCGATCTCGGTGGCGGACGTGTCCAGCCAGATGCGGCAATCGCTTTTCTGCGCCAGCATCCACAGCGCGGGCCGCAGCTCCAACTGGTAGGACCGCAGCCCCCGGCTGGCTCGCGGGCCAGCAATCAGATCGGTGACAATAGCGTTCCAGGTGCGCCGCACGGGCGGCTCCTGGCTCAGCTCGACACTCACATCGACGGGCTTGCCCAAAAGCTGGTCAGGCGCGATCTCTGGCAGCTTGGAGCGCACCGACACGGTGATCTCAAACAGCGCAGAGACATGTTCGTTGACCGTCAGCTTCTCGGCCAACAGAACGTCGTCGCCCAGAGGTGTCGAAATGCGCAGAATACGGTCAGCTTGAAGAAAATCAGACGCAACATTCATCAAAAAAGATCCCG
>NZ_VCBA01000051.1 GCF_007995245.1 Tateyamaria sp. syn59 | reverse complement strand
CCGGGATCGCCTGCGAGGGTAAGCTCACAGAAAATGACAATGAGGCGCATGCACGGGATTTTGCATGAAAAGCCGACCTTCACGGAGCATCCCGGGCTGGTCGTCGATCTTGCGGACTTCGAGGGCTACGAAGGTCTGGCCGCGTTCCGTAAAGATGTGAAAATGGACACGGCTCACCGTAATGACTTCGCGCGCATCGCCATCGTTGCTGACAGGAAGTGGGATGGCATGGAGAACGAACCTCGCGGATGAAGGCTGCGCTTCTGTTGCCGCTACTGACCGTGCACCAAGTCGTCACAATTGGTTGGGCGTTGGACGCGACAGTATGACGGCGACTGGCAGACCGCCCCGGGCTCGCAGCAGACCTTGGCATGGCGAGGCTGCAAAAGCCGGCTACCTGATGTGAGGCTGATCGCGGCGAGGCAAATGTTTGGATCATCGATGGTGCTGGACCCGAAACCGATTGTCGTCGGCATCAGAATATATGCAGTGCAGCTTTCACTCATCGACCCACGATCGCACAACATCCCCTTCGACATCATCCGGCGCGAGAATAGTTTGCACAACGGTTGAGGTTTAAATAGCTGATTAGTAAATGGGCGCTCGTTATGCTGACGCACACATTTTTCGCACTTAAACAACACTCCCCTTTGACGCGACGAGGCACATGAACAATATTGACGAAAAGCTGCGACCGATCCTTGCCGAAGTGGCGCGGCGCAATGCCGGCGAGCCGGAATTTCACTAGGCTGTGCACGAGGTGATGGAAAGCCTCGGGCGCGTCGTGGCAAAGCACCCTGATTATCTTGAGCAAGCGCTCATCGAGCGGATATGCGAACCCGAGCGCCAGATCATCTTTCGCATCCCTTGGGTTGACGACCAAGGGAATGTCCAGATCAATCGAGGATTTTGCGTCCAGTTCAACTCGTCCCTCGGCCCCTACAAGGGAGGGATGCGCTTCCACCCGTCTGTCAATCTGGGGATCATCAAGTTCCTGGGCTTCGAGCAGACCTTCAAGAATGCCCTGACCGGTCTGCCGATCGGTGGTGGAAAAGGCGGAACGGACTTCGACCCCAAGAGTAAATCCGATGGCGAGATCATGCGCTTCTGTCAATCGCTCATGATCGAACTGCACCGCCACCTGGGCGAGCAGACGGATGTGCCGGCCGGCGATATCGGTGTTGGCGGGCGTGAAATCGGATACATGTTTGGGCAATATAAGCGCCTGACGAACCGTTATGAATCAGGCGTGTTTGCCGGCAAGGACATCGCCTATGGCGGATCCCGCGCCCGGACCGAGGCAACTGGTTTCGGCAACACCTATTTTACCAAGGCTATGCTTGAAACGCGCCAGAGCGACTTCGACGGCAAACGCGTCGTAGTATCGGGTGCGGGCAATGTCGCCATCCATACCATCGAAAAGGTGCAATCCTTTGGCGGCAAGGTTATCGCCTGTTCGGATTCCAGCGGCTACATCATAGACGATGCCGGGATTGACCTTGCTCTGCTTCAAGAGGTCAAATCCGTGCGCCGCAAGCGAATTTCGGAATATGCCCGGTTGCGTGGGAACGAGGTGCATTTTGTTCCTGTCGGAAAAGGCTCTGTCTGGGATCTACCCTGTGACGTGGCAATGCCCTCAGCCACCCAGAATGAACTGACGGGCAAGGACGCGAAAT
>NZ_VCBA01000050.1 GCF_007995245.1 Tateyamaria sp. syn59 | reverse complement strand
TCGCCCTCGAGAACACTCGCTCAGCGGGATGAAGCCATGATCTGAACGCGGTTCTTTGGTTGCGTCATTCATGACCTCAGAACGTGGCAGAAGAAATCTTAAGTCGCTCCCGCTGCCGGCAAGGTGCGTTTTTTCAAGCAAATCCGATTAAGAAGTTGAAGGACGTCGACAGTGGCAAACGTGACAGGCAGCGACAACACTGGCGGTGTTAACCAAGACCCTGAAAACACGTTTGGCGACGGCAACTTCTGGTTTGAGTGGATTGAGTTCCCGAGCTTGTCCAACAACAGCTTGGCTGCGGCCGGCTTCAATATCGCTGATGGCTCCTTGGGGCCCGGCCAAACGGTTTACAATGCAGGCACATCAGACACCCTGAACCTGCCCACCCAGTCCGGCACGCTGGGCAACAACGACGACTTCTTCGGCATTCGCATCTCGACGACACTCGAAGTCGCGGCAGGTGGTGAATACACCTTTACGCTCAATTCAGACGATGGCTCACGGCTGTATGTGAACGGCCAGGAAGTTGTTGAAAGCGACGCGGCGCGCCCCGTCGGGACGATAGAAACCGGCAGCATAACGCTCGGGCCCGGCCAGCACGAAATCGTCATCATCTATTACGAAGCGGGCGGACAGGTTGGCCTGTTTTCCACAATCGACGGACCGGACTACGCGGGTCCGACGGATCTGGAAGATGCGAATATCTCTGCCAATGCCGGAGATGACACGATTTCTACCGGCGAAGGGTTCGACAATGTGTCCGCGGGTGACGGTGACGACGTCATCACCGATGACGGGGATGGGGGCAGCTTTAGCGGTGGTGCCGGAAACGATACGATAACGGTCACTGGTAGCGTCGTTACCGTCGACATTGACGCCGGAGCGGACGATGACGAAGTCACGGTTTTCAACGCCGTGGGATCATCGAACACAATCGATCTGGGTGAAGGCAATGACACCTTTACCGGGGGTGATGCCGCTGACAGCGTTACCGGCGGAGAAGGCGATGATGTCATCAGCGCTGGCGCTGGCAACGATCTGCTGGACGGTGGTTCTGGTGATGACACCTTCAATCTGTTCACCGGCGACGACACGATAACCGGTGGCCTTGGCAATGACGTCTTCAATGAAGGTGCCGGTGAAGGCGCAGATGTCATTACGGACTTCAATGTCGGCAATACCGGTTCGATTGATGACGGGGATCAGTCAAACAACGACTTTGTCGATCTAAGCGGTTTCTACAACACAACAACGCTCACCAGTGTGAACGGGGTCGGTGGCAACTTTGGAAATGCCCTGGCCATGATGCGAGCGGACGCCGCTGATGGCCGATTGGATGGCACCATCGATGGCGTCAACTACACTGCCCAAATCGGCGAGGTTGACCTCACCTTGCAGGATGGCACTGGCGGCACGGTTACGGGCGACGACCTGACCTTCGACAACACGAACGTCGTTTGTTTCACCGAAGGGACATGGATCAAAACCGTAGGTGGGGAGCGACGCATTGAGGATTTGCGGGTTGGTGACCGTGTCTTGACGATGGACAATGGATATCAGGCCATCCGATGGATAGGTGGCACACAGGTCCCTTACGAAACACTGTCCGAAAACCCGAAACTGCGGCCAATCCGTATTCGAGCAGGGGCCTTGGGGAGCGGTCTTCCGAATAGTGATCTGATGGTATCGCGGCAGCACCGCGTCCTCGTGCGATCCGCGATTGCAATACGAATGTTCGATACCGATGAGGTCCTCATCCCCGCCATCAAACTGCTGGACATCGATGGCATCGACGTTGTCGATGATCTGCAAGAGGTCGCATATTTCCACATGCTCTTCGATCACCACGAGATCGTGTTTTCAAACGGGGCGCCGACGGAAAGCCTGTTTACCGGTCCCGAGGCCTTAAAGGCGGTTTCAACAGATGCACAAAAAGAAATCGCCGCTTTGTTCCCTGAGATCATGGACCCTCATTACGACCCGACGAGCGCCCGAGTTATCCCCGAGAAAGGTGCGCAGATGAGAAACCTTGTCAAAAGGCACCAGAAAAACCGCAAGGATTTGCTAT
>NZ_VCBA01000049.1 GCF_007995245.1 Tateyamaria sp. syn59 | reverse complement strand
GTGAGATCAGTGACCGGCGGTCCGCGTTGCGGATCGCCGGGTCTTTTCAGCCACTATGGTCTTTTGGAGTTTCTCCAGCTTTCGGCCTTAGGCTCTGATTTCTCCCTCGAGAACGCCAAAAGCGATATCGAGAATGTCGCGAGCGGGCATCGCGCATACCAGAGGGTTGGGCTGATCTCGCCCTCAAGGAAATTGGAGGATTGAGAGAATTGATGTGGTGTCCCTCACGTCAGGCCGCTTGCGGACTGGGTGGGGGCGGTGCCGGCGAGATCCTACGATTGGCGCCGGTCCACTCTTTTTTCCAGGTCCACCAGATCGAAGCTGGTATCAGCAGGGCTCAGCAGCCGAGTCACGCGACGTGAGCGCCCAAGAATCTTCATGGCGACAGAGAACTCGTGCAGGGGATAGGCGCTCACGCAGGGCGCTATAGAGGGCGGAAAGGCGTCCGACCTCTGGCTTCGGACCTTCGACATGAAAACCAGTTTGCGCGTTCTCGATGATCTGGATGACCGGCATGAGGCCCGGGCGGTCATCCGGGCCCTCGTTCCAATCCCACCGGAAGATGAGAGGCCCGCTCATTTCCAGGCTTTCATCGCTCAGGTGAAACCACGTCCGGGCATTGTCATGAAGGAAGAAGAACAGGCTTCCGGATGTGACAAGCCGCAGAAGCTGCTCGTGGGTGGGGGAAATCGTCATGGCTAGACCCTTGTGTGTTTGGCTGAACCGGACATGGGTCTGCTTTGCGGAGCACGGAAATCTTTCGTGTTCCTGCTTCCGCACATGAGGGCCTTGGTCTCGTCGTCGGGAGGGGTCTATGCCGACACGCGAACGGTCGCCTTGACCTACGAGCATCTGGCCGAGCGTTACCGGGAGGAAATGATCCGCAGCCGGTTCCCGGTGCTGGTCGCTGACCCCGCGGAGACAGGCTAAACCCAGACAACGGCGCGCCGGCCGTGCCGAAATGCTCGGCTTGCAGATGGTCAGCCAAGGCGATCCGGGGTCATCCGCTCTCCCGGTCGGCGATCCTCAGGACATGTTTGGCATATGAGCTGAAATCTACATGGCTGTAGTAAATTGCTTATGCTACAAGCATGGCATAGAGATTTGATGCTACAAGCTTGGCATGGGAGGCGGGCATGGAGGAAACCATTTTCCGGGAGGTGAAAGCCTTGGGCCAGCAGCTGCGCCAGGCGCGCAAAGCCAAGGGCTGGTCGCAGGGCGATCTCGCCCGGCGGGCGGGCACGGACCCACGCCAGATCTCGAGGATCGAGACGGCGGCCCATGAGCCGAAGCTGAGCCTGCTGCTCGCCGTGGTGGCGGCGCTCGAGATGGACCTGAGCCTCGTGCCCCGGCAGGGCGCCTCTCCTCAGACGGCGCGACCAAAGCCCGAGGACATTTTCTGATGGGGCGCAGATCGCTCACTCGCACGCTCGACGTCTATCTCAACGGGCGGCTTGCGGGCCATTACGGCTATCGCCCCGCCGCCGGCGCGAGCTTTCGCTACGACGATTCCTGGCTCGGCTGGCCGTTCCGCTTTCCGATCTCGCGGGCCCTGCCCCTGATGTCGTCGACCCAGACCGGGGACCACGTGGACGCGGTCTTCGAGAATCTGCTTCCCGATGCGCCCGAACTGCGACGGGCGATCGCCGAGCGCACGGAGGCGCGCAGCGATCGGACCCACGACCTCCTTGCCGCGATCGGCCAGGACTGCGTGGGGGCGATGCAGTTCCTGCCGCATGGGGTGACGCCGGCCGACCCCTTCCGGATCGAGGGTACGCCACAATCCGAGGCCCAGATTGCACAGACGCTCAGATCGCTCAGCACGACGCCGCTCGGCATCAATCCGGACGAGCCTTTCCGGATTTCGCTCGCGGGCGCGCAGGAAAAGACGGCCTATCTCAAGCATGAAGGGGCTTGGCTTCGACCGACCGGGCTCACACCCACGACGCATATCTTCAAACGCCCCATGGGCGTGGTCGGCGGCGGGCTCGACCTCACCCGCAGCGTCGAGAACGAGTTCTTCTGCCTGCTGCTAGCGCGAGAAATGGGGCTTGAGGCGACCCGTGCTGAGATCCACCATTTCGAGGAGCAGATCACGCTCGTGGTCGAGCGGTTCGACCGGCGGCCGCGGCGGGCCGGCGGATTGGTGCGCGTCCCGCAGGAGGATTTCCTTCAGGCCATGGGCCGCTTTTCCGGGCAGAAATATCAGCAGCATGGCGGGCCTTCGATGGCGGAATGCTTCGCACTGCTGCGTCAGTCCGACGATCCGATCGCGGACCAGGCCGCATTCCTGAAGGCGCAGCTCTTCAACTGGATGATCGCCGGGATCGACGGGCATGCGAAG
>NZ_VCBA01000048.1:1737-2810 GCF_007995245.1 Tateyamaria sp. syn59 | reverse complement strand
GGACACCCCGTTCCCGAAGACAAGATCCGTGCGCGCTACGCCCGCAATGGACGCTTCATTCGGCAGGCTGTCCTCAAGGCAGATCGCGGCTTCGTCTACGACAACTCCCTGCGGAACGTGCCTCCCAAGCGGCGTCTCATCTTCGCGAATGGGCGCCTGACATCGGCGCATCCGGATCTGCCCTCGTGGATGCTGGCGCTCTATGGCGATCTTCTCCCGCGGTAGGCACAGCCGGACAAGAAGCCATGCGTAGCTTCTTGCAAGATGTCCGGCGCGTTGCTTGATCTGCATGTCCCAGCTTCAGGTGACAGCAAGAGGGCTATTGAGAAGGTGCGTGGGCCAGAGGTCCCGCCACCCCGCCCTATTCCCCCGCCAGCCCCGCATCGCGCAGCGCTTCGGCATCGGGCAGGTCACACTGCGTGAGTCTCTATCCTGATCGAGCGATGGCGGCTGCACTACAACACCGTGCGACCGCACAGCGCCTTGCGCTACCGCCCGCCAGTATCGCAAAGCGTCGTGCCCTTCGACCGGAGGCTGACCATGCATCAACAATTGAGCTGGAGCATTCAGATGGGGCAGCTCACTCTCGTGACACAGGCTGAAAGGAAAAAAACCGTATTCGCGACAGATTGGCCGCCCATCATCGCTCCGGTTGAACCGACGGGAGCGCCCGTCATAGCCGGGATAGTGAAGCTGCCATGAAGAACATCGCCCTCTACGAATTCATGTCGCGCCGGACCCGGTTGCCGTATCGCGGCAAGATCATGGTGATGGCCTTCATCGGCACCCATGTTCCGTTGATCGCGCTGATCGCCTATGTCGCGCTGCAGAATGCGCAGGGCTGGAGCAGCTTTCTGACGATCCTCGGCGTGGCTCTCGTAGCCACGCTCCTCGGCACCCTGGCTACGATTGCCGTTCTCGATCACCTGTTGCGGCCGGTGATCAACACCGCGCAGGCCCTACAGGATTACAGGACGCGTCGTGCACTGCCGAACCTGCCGGTGACCCACGAGGATGACGCCGGTCGGCTCATGGCCGATGCGCAGCGCATGGTCACAGATCTTGACGCATCT
>NZ_VCBA01000048.1:0-1318 GCF_007995245.1 Tateyamaria sp. syn59 | reverse complement strand
ACGATACCGTGCAGGTGGTGATGTCGGTTTTGGCCGGGCGTCTCGGTCTTGTCGTGCCGAACCCGGCCCTGCTTGCCCGGGTGTCGGACGACCGCTTTGCCCTCGTGGTCGCGACCGATCCGACGGGAGATCCGTGGCGGGAGGCGACTCTTCAAGCGCAAGGGATCATCGACGATGTGTCCGCCGATATCATGCATGGCGGTCTGACCTATCCCCCTACCCTCGTGGCCGGCATCGCCCTCGTCGATGCGACCGGCGATCTCGGCGCTGGGATCGACAACGCGATCGCCGCCGCGGGCGAAGCCGGGACCTTGACCCGCATCGTCCAGCATTCCGAACAGGTGCGGGCCAAGGCCCGCGCCCGGTTCGAGATGGAGCACGAACTGTCCAAGGCGATCGCACAGGAAGAACTGGTCCTGCATTTCCAGCCGATCGTCGATCTCGATCTCGGCAGAGCCTCGGGTGCCGAGGCGCTGATCCGCTGGAATCACCCTGAGCGAGGCATGGTTTCGCCCGGCCTGTTCATTCCGCTGGCCGAGGAGACCGGGCTAATCGACCAGATCGGCCTGTGGGTCATGCGCGAGGCCTGCCGGCAAGCGGCGGGTTGGGACAACGACCTGAAGGTGGCGATCAATCTCAGCGCGCGCCAGTTCCTCGACCAGGATCTCGACATTCATGTCGCGGCGGCCCTATCGGAGAGCGGCCTGTCTCCAAACCGGCTCGAGCTCGAACTGACCGAGACCGTTGCGATGGTCGATCACGACCATTCGCGGGCCACGCTGACCAAGCTGCGTGACCGAGGCCTCAAGCTCGCCATCGACGATTTCGGGACCGGCTATGCCAGCATGAGTTCGCTGCGCCGGCTGCCTTTCAACAAGCTGAAGATCGATCGGGAGTTCGTCCAAGACGTCGACAAGCGCACTCAATCCCAGGCGATCTGTAGCGCCATGGTCGAGCTGGGCCGGGGTCTTGGCATGGAGGTCCTCGCGGAGGGGACCGAAACCCGCGAAGAGATCGAGTTCATGCGCAAGCGTGGCTGCTCCCTGTTCCAGGGCTTCTACTTCTCCAAGCCGGTTGCCACCGCCGACTTGGTCGCCACGCTCGCCGACCTCGAGCAGCAGGCCCCCGGCTATCGCATGGCAGGCTGAAAACGGGTGGCCTTGACGGGTAGCGCCTTCCGTCGAGGCCAAGACGGAACTGACCCCTTGAACGCAGTGCAATGGGCGGAAGCGACTTGTTAGGGCCATCGTCGAGAACTGCCGCTCCAACAGCTGACTCAACCAGTTTGGGAGTTGACCCAAGGCATGTGACCCGCCCT
>NZ_VCBA01000047.1:2160-3279 GCF_007995245.1 Tateyamaria sp. syn59 | reverse complement strand
CGAGCGGCCGGAGACCGGGCATTTCGCCCTGATCGATCCGGACTGCGGCGACGTCGCCGAGATCTGCCTGCTCGCCGACGAGCTCGCCCAATGTCTCGATCGTTTCGACACCGAGGCGATGCTGAGAAACGTTGCCTGAGGCCTCCCTGATGGCGGTGCAATCCCATCCCAGTCCGCCCCAAGGGGCGGACTGGAGTCTTGATTGGCGGAACCAGATTTCATGGCGGACGGAGGAGCTCGAGAAACCAGAGAAACACCCGATATTAATGGCATTCCAGAAATCAGCCATGGGCGCAATGTTCCCAAATTCTGATGATTTCATTCCACCTAGATTCACGAGATGACAACAGCACGTGCAACATTGCGATCGAAACCTTCTTCGCGGACGTTCCGGATCAAGGCGCTCATGATGTCCTTGCTGTAGGCCATCGGGGCAATCTTTGCCGAACGGTTGAGCTCAGAAAGCTCCGGGCTGATCTCTGCATGCAGGGCAGCGCTTTCGGCCTCGCTCATCTCCACGATGGCGTGGACATTCGCAGCTGTCGTGATGACGACGCGCGCCAGACCGGCCAGCCGGAGATCACGGTCAATCGGAACCTGGATGGAAAAGGTGTTCATTCCTTCTTCGCTGGCTCGCAAATAGTAGGCATATTCATCGTCGAGGCGAGATTTATCAATGGCCCGCCTGAAGTCCAGAAACTTGGAAACCCAGTCAAGCGAGTCCTCGCTGTAGGCGCGGTAAAGCGTTACTGCGCCTTCGAGAATGTCATCTTCCATTTTAAGACCTCTGACCTCAGCACGTATCGTTTGCGAGCCGGAGAACGGCTCGCATTTCTTCATTCAGGGTCTCCATGGAAATTTTCGCCACAGGGACCACCAGGCTCATCCAATGCCCGGCGAGATGCGTAGAACGACAGATTTCGGATGTGAAGACCAAAAATATCGGTCTGATTCAATTTCAACTATAGGTGTAAAGGTTTAAATCGAATTTTGCGTATTTACGCAAATTTAAATCGATATCCTGCCCTAAAGCGCAGCGCCGGATGTCTTGATCTTCGGATTTATCTGTGTCCAGCGGGATAATATTCAGCATTTCCGCTCGAACATGCGCCTGAAAAT
>NZ_VCBA01000047.1:0-1623 GCF_007995245.1 Tateyamaria sp. syn59 | reverse complement strand
TCTTGCCGATGCATGGAGGTCCGGCTGGGAGAGGAATCTCGGCAGTTTCCCATCTCGGGGACTTGGTATCGACGGTAGTCACCGCGATGAGCGCGCCGTAAGAAGTGCTCGGCGCGGGAGGTGGCCGGCAAGGCGCGGTGTTCCGAAGGCTGGCGGGGATCGATGAAGAAGGCTGGCGTGCCGAGTGGCAGCACGCCCTTGGCACCATGATGTCGACTTGAACGGCGGCATTGCGGCCCTTACCGCCTGAGAACGTCAGGGACGGGTTCGGCCGCAGACTTGATCGGCGACCCCTTGGCCCTGACCCCAGACGACAATTGCGGGTCAAGAGAAGAGCTGTTCCGCCAGGGTTCGACGGATCTCGCGATCCCCGCCCGTCGTGATTCCGCGGGCAGGCCTGGTTCTCCGAGGGCGGCCGCTCGGAGGCACCCACTCTCCATGTGGCACGTGCTCGGGGCATATCTGTAGTATCATCTGCGCGGGAGGACGGACCGATGGACGACGCCGAACACAGGATCGACGAGATGAACGCAGAAATGCAGGCCGCCTTCCTCGAAGAGTTTGGCGACCCGGCCGAGCTGCTGGCGCAGCCGGGTCTGCAGCCTGTGCTCGACGCGCTCGCGCCCGATTACACGACTTGGCAAAGGGCCTTCTGGCTCGTCTCTCCGGAGGAGTTTCTCGACAGAGAGACGCCCCTCGACGTCGTGCAGGCCGGAGAGATCGACCGCGTCGTCAGGGCCGCATGGCTGACACGCGAGATCGTCATCGGCTGAACGTCTTGCCCGGACGGCAAAGTCTGGCGAGGCACCTGGAACCGGGTTTCCGCGGAAGAGGCGGGACCGGCCTCGCTGAGCCCACCAGGGAGCCGCGGTTTAGGTCTTGCTCACGACGAGCTGTGTCAGTCGCGACGTGAGAAACCGCGCTGCCTGGCAATAATCTGGCAACACGTCCCCCGAACGGCTCGCCGACCACATGGCGACAGATCGAAGATGTCCATGACAGGCCGGCCGGGAGCAGGGCGAGATCATTCGGTGCATGCGGTTTGTAATGGCCGCGACCACCGGTGATCCATCCTTCGTCGCGGAGGGTCGCCGCGCTGGAGGAGGCTCTCACCACCCCGCGGCAAGATTTCTTTTCGTTAGATATCAGCGCTTTGAACGATATCCGGCCAGGATGGCCAAACTTTTTCGCCGTTTTCGTTTCCGGATCCGGCGCACCGGTCAGAGGTCCCGAGTGTCGGGGCAATGTCCCGGCCGGGAAGGGCCCTGGTAGCCCTCCCGTTGCGACATTCCAGATGCGAGGGAGCACGATATGCCGAGCTGGTGCGAAAACCGGATCAAGATCACTGCCGAGACCGAGGAGGAGATGGCCACCTTCCTTGACGCCGTTGCCGGGCCGGACGGTCCCTTCGATTTCCGCGCGATCTGCCCGGTCCCGGCCGTGCTGGAACACGGCGTCGAGGGCCACCGCGACTTCGAAGTGGCCGGCCGGACCGTCACGGTGACCCGCTGGCTCGAGCGGCGCGATGCCGACGGCGCGGTCGTGGAGGCCCGTCCCTTCACCGCGGACGAACTCGAGGCTTACGCAAGCCAGCCGCATGCGACGCTCTGGGACTGGCTTCTG
>NZ_VCBA01000046.1 GCF_007995245.1 Tateyamaria sp. syn59 | reverse complement strand
TGGGTCCTGACCCTAGTGCGTGGGAGAGAGCTTGCCATGACGGAATTGGTAGTTCGCTGGTGAAGTTGGCGATGACTCGTTTCATTAAGTAACGGGCAAGCAAGCGGCCGTTAGCCGCTGCTCACCGTCGACACTATCAGCCCCTAAGCAGGCTGATGATCATGATCACAGTCAGACAAATTACGCCGATGCCCGTAGCTTTGAGTCTACCGAGAGTTAGGGACGAATCTGCTATCAATCTAACGACTTGACGCCAAAACTCACCTCGATGTGCCGGGGGCCTTTGGACATCTCGCTTTTTTTGCGGACAGCTCACGGTGGAGGGGTGGCGTGAGTTTGACTGGTCGTCCTGATTTCGTCGGTTTTTGTCTATATAGTTGTTACTAAACACTTTAATTCACCTTCCTTGGATTTTTGCGTCACTTGATAAGTGAAATTTACCATCTATAATGTTCACGGATATCCTGTGTAATGTTCACATTATGCTGTTTGATGTACAAACTTTGATGCCGATGTTCACTGATGAGCGTGGTCGCCGCCCAATGTGTTACGTTAAATTATGAGAGATGCCGCTGATCTGGTTTTGGCCAGTCGTCACAGGTTAGTTGGTGCCTATGACGCTTGGCTTGCAAGAAGAGGGCGTGCTGAGCGCCAGGGCGACTGGACGCCAGAGCGGCACTCGGATCGCCGTTTTGTTGAGGAACTACGCCGCCTGATTGCATTGGGACGTGAAGAAATTCCACCCAAGTTGGGAGTTCCAACTACACGATCAGGCTGGTCCAACTGGAGGAAAGGGCGAAGCGCAGCAAACGTGAAGCTGCGTTTAGACGTTTGTCGAGCGGTTCATGTTTTGACGGGCATAGATGTAACGGCAAATCAGTTCCTTTCCGAGGCACCAGTGAACGCTACCGATCTCGTGTCAATCGGCACTGTGACAGGACAAGAAAGCGCTGTAGGCTCTGTAACGGTTACGGTTTCCTTTGTGGATTTCCGAACCAGTGATGCCCAGCCAGTGTTCCTAGCGGATGTTCGTCATTCGAGAGAGGCGCGGTCAGAACCTAATTTGCTCGGATCAGTGCGGTTCGGGTTAAAGCAAGCGTCATTGTTTGCAAGCAATACAGGCGATTTGGAGCCGTTACTAACGCATCTAAGCGATGGCTCGAGCTCTCAGCATGGGACAGCGAATGGCGCAGAGGTAAGTTTAGATGACGAAGCACCATTGCGTTGGAGGGTGCAACCACCATTTCCAAAAGAAGCACTGCAAGCGAGATTTACTGAAGTGCAGCTGTGCCAAGGGAAACCAACTTTGGATAGTGATGGGATCGTCGCTGTCTCCGTACAGAGTGCAGACGTGACACCATCCATCGACTTCGACAAACGAGCAAAAATATCTGACCGCGAATATCGCGAAACCAAAAAACGACTGGTTGAGAGACTCATCAAGGATAAATTCTTGGATAATGGTCCAAGAACGCGCCATGTGCTCTCCCAGTCTAGGATAAAGTGGCAATGAAGCACATTCGTTTATCAGAGTTCGAGACTGAAGCGGTCCTTGGAATCTTAGAAGGTGATGCTAGCGATCCAATAGCGCTCGTTTTGTCTGTCGGACTGGACCCAAAAGTCTTTTTCGAATTTGGTGACTGGCGGGACGTTGATTTCCGCAAGAGCAATATCGATCTTGCTTCATTTGTGGGTGCTGACCTTACTAACGCTATCTTTGACCAAGAGCAGGTCGCGATGGTGGAGCGAAGGTTTGGTTTTTCTCGTGACCGTTTGAGAGTGCTTCAACCTGGCGAAGCTGCTGACGCCGTTCCGACAACTAATCAATCTCGGTTCACATCCAGCGTCGACATTCGCTTAATTGGTCCGTTCCGCATCACATCGAAGGATGGCAAAGATCTTACTCCGCGCGGTGCAAAATCCCGCGCGATCCTCGCACTACTTGCTACTTCCCCAGGATATCAACGTTCCCGTGTGTGGCTCCAGGACAAGCTTTGGAGCATGTCTGCATCTCCACAGGCTTCTGCGAGCCTCCGACAAGCACTCTTAGAAATTCGCAGGGCTCTTGGAGAGTACGCATATATAATCAATGCAGATAGACTGAATGTCTCGCTCACTGCTGACAAGATAACCGTCGACGTTGACAGTCCAAATCCAGAGGTCGTCGCCAGGACGTTCGAAGAAGCTGAATTGTTAGAGGGAATAGATGTCAAAGACCCTGAGTTCGAGGACTGGTTGCGGGAAGTTCGTATGAGGTTTGAGGTCAACCGATCAAACGATAGTTAACGGCAAGTCCGACACAGCGGGCATGCTGGATCGTCTGCTGCATCATAGTCAGGTGATCCAAATCCAAGGCGAAAGCTATCGCCTCAAGGACAAACGCAAAGCGGGCATCGTAGGCCCGCAAAAGAAAAGGAGACCGTCGCCGCCTAAAACCACCCCCGCAGGCTAGGCCACGCTTGAGCTATTTGACGGCTCCGCGCGACCCAGCCTGCTAATCGCTTGGTTGGGGCCCCTTTCCACCGGCCAAAAGGGACACTTTTGAACCGGCGTTGACAGTCGGCACAATCGGTCGTTTTTGGCCACCCGCCCTGCCCCGCCCAGGATCAAGCGCTTAGATAGGACAAAAACCCCCGGCAAAACCTTCTGTCAATGTCTGCTTACGGGAAGCTGCGATGCAGCACTGAACCGCACACTTAGCGTCCGGTAGGGCCGCGATACGCACCAGACGATTCCCCGTTCAGACGCCTGATCAGTCAGGCAGGAAGGGCCTGGAAGGATGGAGAACAGATAGCTCGTGCAGCGCTTTTGAAACGCATCCAGTGAGCAAACGGCTCGCACACTCAGCCAACATTGGGCAGATCGGTTATTGAAGACAGCCAACGCTCGCTCCGCGAAAGCTACGCCCCAGTCGATACCTATCTGATCTACATCCCTTCTGGGCTAATCCTAGAATGTCGGGAATCGCTAACTAAAGTTCTGGCGGTTCGCAGTAACTCGATGACAGGTGATGAAGGTCAGCTACTACATATAGTGCTACATCCTTTATTGGTTCGCGTCCGGGCCGATCATGCGATGAACAATCCGAAGAGATTCAATGGGTTGGTAGCGAGTATTCCGCCAGGAAAAAAGATGCGCTACTTTGGCCATGCCCGAAATAGCGTAAATTATTGTTTTTATTATTAACTTATGCTGTCTTTGTTGAGCTGGAAACCCAATTCAGAAAGTTCTTGCGCAACGAATCATCTCCATGCAATCAAGAATTCAGGTGTGTAGCTGAACGGCATTTCTTGGGGAGTATTTGACCTTGTTGGTACTAAATATAGACCGCCATAAGCAGATCATTGAGCGCTTACATGAGCGCGGTGTCTCTCTCGGAATGATCAGCCGTACACTGAAGAAGTCGAAGTCCCACGTCACGGCAACCTGCCAAGGACGGACCAAAAGCGCATTGGTCGAGAACGAGATCGCCAGGCAATTGGATTGCGAGCCCTGC
>NZ_VCBA01000045.1 GCF_007995245.1 Tateyamaria sp. syn59 | reverse complement strand
AGGATGATCAGGAGCGTCAGCAGGACCATGAACGTCAGAAAAGCCGATCGAAGGCGCGGCAAGGGTCGGTTGGTTTTTGACGGCATGGCATTCTGCTCCATGGGACGTGATGGTTCGAGGGCTGTGTGCCGCGTTTTTGAGGGATGTTCATGACCCTCCGCGCGACGCGCCGTGGCGTAATACGAAAGAATGAGGCGTTTCCAAGGCGGCAGGCCGTTCCTGCCTCTGGCGCGACAGGTCCATAGGCCCTTGCGGGCAACAATCATGGCTTCCCATCCTGCTTTGACGTCGCTTTTCAGAGGGGCGCAGCCGCCTTCCGGTTGCGGCACGAGCTCTTGCGTGTCGCCCGGAAGATCGGCTCGCAAGCAAAAGGGATCGCCGGGGTTTCCGTGTCGTCGGCGTCTCTACGCTGGCGGACGTAGACGCTCCACCGGCAGTTCGGCCTCTCGGTCGGGGTCAGGTCTCGTCTGGTTGCGGACGTACTCCTCGGGCGCATGTCCTCCACATGGCGCACATGAGCGGGTCTGCGACTGCGGTCGTGGCGAAACGAACGATCCGCCGGACCGCCCGGAACCAAGTCTCGGATCAGGACTGGCCATACATCCGGGAGGACTGGTCATACCGCCGGGCTGTGCTGCGGTCGTGACCGACGACCCGCATTGCTCTGGGGCCTGCGCCCAAACCCGAGACAGGTAACAGATCGCCTGTGTCGGGCGGCACCGGCCGCGGTAGGCCATGCAAGCATTCGACCGGAGGAATGGGCCGGAGCTTGGGGAACTCCGGCCCCCACTGGCACCATTCGCGGGCTTCACCATCCAAGCGGGCAAAACGACGGGAAGCGCGCAGTCTGCCGTAACTCGAATCGACAGCCTCACTCGTACGAGCTAAATCTATGGCTGACCTTAGGTCATCGAGAAGCGAAACCCGGAGGGGAAACAATCTGTGAAGATTGTGAAGAGCTTATGACATACTCAGCTCGAGCCAAGCCTTCGGCTGCAAGGCTCAAGAGTGATAGGATGAGGCTTCTTCGGCGCCCTCATCCGTCTCGCGAATGCCGGTTGCGGGCAGGCGCTGGATCTCGAGATAGACAAGCGGTTCATCGGCTTGCACGTGGTCGGCCGAGAAGTTGGTGTAGATAGTTCGGTCGATCACACGATACCTGAGGTCACCGCGCCCGGTGATGCTCAAGACCACCATGTCCCCGGGCACGGGCACCCAGGACATTTCCAGATCGTAGAAGGCCGCCTCCCGCGGTTCCTCGTTTGGCGCAATCAATCGAATGGTCGGCATCGCATCCCCCCTCGAGTCGTCGCGCGCCACACCCGGCAGTCGGCTCAGGTCGCGCATCTTCAGGGTAGCATTGTTTCACGTCAAAGTTGATCTGGCCATTGTCCAATATGTTGGGGGAAACGTGAAAGCGATGAAAGCTCCGCAGGTCCGACCTTATCTTCACTGACATGCAGGCTCAGACTGCGGAGTTGACCCATGACCCCCGAATAGAGAAGAAGTTTCCCCGCGCGGCCTCTGCCAGGATGAGCTTGTCGAGCGTCAGATCGGAGACCGCCCGGCGCAGGCGCTGGTTCTCCTTCTCGAGCTCCTTCAGCCGCTTCAGCTGGCTCCGGCTCATGCCGCCGTATTGCCGCCGCCACCTGTAGTAGCTCTGCTGTGTGATCCCGACCTGGCGCACCGCATCGGCGACCGGCATGCCTTGGCCATGCAGCACCTCGATCTGCCGTAGCTTCAGCACGATGTCCTCGGGCTTCTCGCGCTTTCCACCCATCGCTTCGTCCTCCTCCTGACGAGATAAATCTATCTCAGTAAGTGGAGCACTTCAGTAGGAGCAGACCACTTGACTGTGTTCTTCTTTGTATACAACTTGGGATACAGAAACAGATTCGACGCTGGGGGAGGTCATGGCGATTAGGAATTCAGTGCTGCTGGGCACGCTCGGGAAGTATTCGGATCGCTTCCACACCTACCAGCCCGCGCAAAGCTTCGAGGACCGCTTGCGTGCTTCGGAGAAGCTCAAGGGCGCGCATGGTGTTGAGCCGGTCTATCCGCAGGACATTGGTCGCCAGGGTGAGTATCTTGGCGCCCTGAAGGCCTGTGATCTGCCGGTGTCTGCGGTGAACGTGAACATCAAGGGCGACCACGAGTTTTGCCGCGGCGCTTTGACGAATTCCGACCCGGAGGTGCGCGCTCTCGCGCTCGACTATATTAAGTCCGGCATGGATATGGCCGTCGAGACCGGCACCGACATGGTCAGTGTCTGCCCTCTGATCGACGGCTGGGACCATCCCTTCGAGGTCGACTACCAGGCGCAATGGAACTGGATGGTCGAGGCGCTCCGCGAAGCCGCCGCGCACCGGCCCGAGATCCGGGTCAGTCTCGAATACAAGCCCTTCGAGGTCCGTAACCGCATCACGCTCGGAACGATGCCTCGCACGCTTCTGATGTGCGAAGAGGTAGGCGCAAAGAACGTGGGCGTGACCATGGATGCTGGGCACGCACTTATCGCCGGCGAGTCGCCTGCGGCAGAGCTGGCGCTGGCCCATCACAAAGACCGATTGTTCTACGTCCACTTCAACGACAACGACCGCCAGTGGGACTGGGACACGCTGCCCGGAAGCGTCAACCTCTGGGAGACGATCGAGACACTCTACTGGGTTCGGCGGCTCGGGTGGTCGGGCTGGTTCGCCTACGACGTTTTCACCCGCAAAGGCGATCCCGCCGAGGCGCTGGAGGCCACGTTCGAGATCATGGATATCTTCGAGGGGCTGATCGACAAGATCGGCATGGACGGGCTCGGTGCGATGATCGACCGGGGCGAGCCTGGCCCGGCCTTCCGCGACCTCATCAAGGCGCTGGTCTGAGTCATGAGAGTGGGTATCGGCACATTCTGCTTCCGCTGGTCGATCGGTATTCGCGACCAGCATCCCGCCACCCCGATGGGGCCCGTCGATTTCCTCGAAGCTGGCGCCGAGGCCGGCGCGGACTTCGTTCAGTTCGCGGAGAACCTCGACCTGACAGCTCAAACACCCGCGGAGATCGAGACGCTCGGGGCGCGGGCCGACGAGACTGGCCTCGGCATCCAGCTCGGCACCAACCGGATGGACGACGAACACCTTGCGCGACAGGTCGAACTGGCGGACTTTCTGGGTGCCGCGGTCATCCGGATCGCGCCCAATCGCGACGCCATCAGCGGCAACGAGGCGGCCTTCCGCGATCGCCTTCGCTACCTCGGCGATGTCTTCGGCAAGGCCGGCTGTACTATTGCGCTCGAGAACCACTTTGATCTCGCGCCGGTGACGCTCGCCCGGATCGCGCGCGAGGCGGCGCACGAGCGCGTGACGATCTGCGTCGATGTTGCCAATTCCGTGGCAAACGGCGAATGGCCTACAGAGACGGTCGCGACGCTCGCACCGCACGCGGGCAACCTGCACATCAAGGATTACGACATCGTGCCCGATTCCTACGGTGTCGGCATGCACATCGTCGGCACCCGCATGGGTGAGGGTCGCATGGACCTCGACGCCGCGCTGACGGCGG
>NZ_VCBA01000044.1 GCF_007995245.1 Tateyamaria sp. syn59 | reverse complement strand
CCGGCGATCAGGAAATCATCGAGCGACTTGTTGGCTGCCAGCGCATCCTTTACCCACTGGGGCTGGCGGCCGCGCCCGGTCCAGGTCTGGCTTTCATCCGCGGGGTTGCGGTATTTGGGGGGATTGACCGACTTGGACGGCTTTCCACCCGATGCGCCGATAAGATCCTTCAACGAATAGCCGGCAGATTTTGCCGCGGCCTCCGCGGCCGCAAGGGCTTCCTGCCGGCGCCGCGCCTCGTAGTTCTGAATGGCGACCGGGTATCGAGCTTGGCCATCGGCCGGAGGAGTGGCGTCCTTTTTAAACGAGGTCGCCTCTTTGTGACGGCGCTTCGAGAGATCTCATGTTCGGCACGCATGATCTCGCGGCCTTCCGCAAACAGCTCGGCTGAGCGTTTCCGGCCCAAAGGGGACTTTGGTCAACATGCCTGATGCTACGCTGCGGCGCCTCTGAGGGAAGGGTTCTCCCGTCAGCGCCGCTACCAACAGCTAAATCGTTGCGGCGTCGGTATGCGAACAGATCAACTTAAATCTGGCTGTTGACACACAACTCGGCAAGTTTGATTAAGGTTTACTTGAAAAAGTTTGGGGCCAAGATGTTCATCATTTCGTGTGTGGTTGCGGTTGTAGTTTTCATTGGGTTCATGTCACTTGTTGGCTCTCCTTCCGAGGTGGAAACAGTAATCGGTTTGGTGATAGCAGCAATCGCATTCCTCTCGACGTTCATCATCGCGTGGCGCGTAAAATCGAAGTCTCACGAAGAGGGCCAGAACGAGAAAATAGCGAAGCTCGAGCGCGAGCTCGCGTCGTTGAAAGCAAAGAAATAGGCGTTCGATGGCGCATCTCATAGTGCGGAATCTGTCACTTGAGTCGGGTGCCGTGATCCACATGCCATTCACCTTGGATGAGTGTCCAAAGACGTTAGAGTGAATAAGCCCGCGTTTCTTAGATGCCCTCGCGCTGCGTATTCGCTAAGCCCGGGCCTTGGCCAGTCGCACGCTTATCGAATGCCGATGTCTTCGAGCTGGCCGAGGACTGGCAGCGCTTCACCCGGATGACGACAATTTACTACACCGCGCCTTTGGGGTCCGATTTAGAATTATTCCGGAAGCAAACTTGATCTCTGCCATTGGAGCGGTCGTTCGCGCTTTTCGCAGTGAATGACCGCTATCCGCCCAATTCAGACCTTGGCGCAGGGTGCGGCTAACAACCATCCATGGCTCGTTTCAACCTTTCCAGGCCGGAAACGACCATTTGATGGTATTAGAAGGGCAGAGACATTTCTTGCTGCTCGCCTCAACCATGAAGGATGACCTGTGGACAGACTCTCAGTCATGCATGCCTTTCGCCGCATTGTCGAACGCGGGAGCTTTGCGCGCGCGGCTGAGGATCTGGGTGTTTCCCCGGCTCTCCTCAGCAGGGAGATCAAGCTGCTGGAAGAAAGCCTCGGCAGCTCGCTTCTGACGCGGACCACACGATCGATGTCGCTCACCGATGCCGGTCGTGTCTACTACGAGGAAACCATCAACATCCTGGATGCCGTAAGAGGCGTCGAGACCCGCATACGGGAGGGGGCAGGTGCAGTGCGGGGCCACCTGAAGGTGAACGCGTCCAGTTCCTTCGGGCAAACCGCCATCGCCCCGATCCTGCCAAGGTTCCTTGAGGAATATCCGGACCTGAAACTGACCCTTTCGCTCGACGACCGAGTCGTCGACATGGTCGAAGGTGGGTTTGACTTGTCAATCCGCATCCGCGCTGTGATGCCGGATTCGGCCTTGGTCGCGCGCAAGGTCGGCACCATGCGGCAATGCATCTTTGCATCTCCGGCTTATCTGGAAGACGTCGGCGGTCCCGAGGCGCCGGAGGAGATCCCTGGTCATCGGGTTGTCGGTTTCCTGCTGGCCGATCACTTGACCACTTGGGAGCTTCACGGTCCGGATGGGAGGCGAACCATCGAACTCGACCCCCCCGTAAGGGTCGGCAACAGCCTCGTGCTGCGCGACTTGCTGGTGGCCGGACATGGCATCGGCACCTTGCCGGATTTCGTCTCGGCCGAGGCGGAAGCGCGGGGTGACTTGGTGCGTGTCCTCCCGGACTGGGAGTTGCCGTCACCAGAGATCTACGCGGTAACCGCATCCCGCCTCGGCATGGATGCCAAAGTGACAGCGTTCCTTGAACACCTGCGCGCGGCGCTCAATCGCTGATATTGTTCAACCCATGTAAAGAATGAAGTGACAGCGCGCCGGTTATTCCCGCGCGCCGTTTCGCCGATCTTCCAAGGCATCGAAACTCGCTGCCAGAGAGGATCACATGACACGCGTTCTCGTTTTATACTATTCCAGCTACGGCCATGTCCGCACTCTCGCAGAAGCGGAGGCCGAAGGCGCCCGGTCGGTTCCCGGCACCCATGTCGATATCCGCCGCGTCCCCGAAACAGTGCCCGAAGATGTTCGCAAGAGAGCCGGGTTCACAACCGACGATACGCCGGTCGCCTCGCCCGCGGATCTCGAATCCTACGACGCCATCATTTTCGGCACGCCGACCCTGTTCGGTATGATGGCGGGGCAGATGAAGTCCTTCCTCGACCAGGCCGGAGGGCTCTGGGCACGAAACGCACTGGTCGGAAAGGTCGCGGCTGTCTTCGCTTCCACCGGCTCCCAACATGGCGGGCATGAGGCAACGCTGCTTTCCACGCAGATCCCGCTTCAGCATTTTGGGATGCTCATTGCCGGCATGCCCTACACGTTCGCTGGCCAGAAAACGGAAGAGGGCATCATCGGCGGCGCACCCTATGGCGCGGGCATGATCGCGGGCGCGGATGGCTCGCGCGCGCCGACAGAGACCGATCTCGCCGGTGCGCGCTTTCAGGGCGCACATGTGGCGCAGATCGCAGCACACCTTGCCGGTGCCGATCTGAGCGGGGCTGGTCTCGAAGAGGAGGCCGCGTGATGCCGACCCTGACAGTTGATTTCTTTCACGATGTCGTCTGCTGCTGGTGCTTCAACATCTCGTCGCGGATGCGCAGCCTTGCCGAGGAATTCGACCTCGATATCCGGCACCGGACCTTCGTGCTCCAGGGAAGCCCGGCCGAAATGGCCAAGCGCTGGGGCAGCCCCGCCCGGGCCCGCGCGACTATCCTCGAACATTGGAAGGTGTGCCGACAGGTCAGCGACCGACCTGAGATCGTCAATGTCGAAGCGATGCGCGCGGCCGCCTTCGACTACCCGCACGGGATGACGGCTGCGCGTGCCTGCAAGGCAGCCGAGCGGATCGGCGGTCAATCGGCCCATTGGGACATGTTCGACAGGCTTCAGCTGGCCCATCTCGGCGGCAAGAGGGACATTGCCGACCCTGCCACCGTGCTGGATGTCGCCAGCGACCTGGGTTTCGAAAGCACGGCCTTCGCCGAGACCTTCAAGGATGCAGCGACGGCGCGCGCCGTCGAAACAGACCGGCGGTATGCCCGCAGTTTGCAGGTGCATTCGATACCAGCCCTGATCGTCCGCGAGACCGGGACCCGTCTTGTCAATGGGCCGCGCGAGGACCTCGCCGCGCAACTGCGCACGGCGCTTCGGCTGGCCG
>NZ_VCBA01000043.1 GCF_007995245.1 Tateyamaria sp. syn59 | reverse complement strand
GAAACGTCTGGGCGTCTCCGATCGTCAGGCCGTTATCATCGGTCACAACGACACTGATCACCGCCATGTGCATATCATGGTCAACCGCGTTTGCCCGATCACGGGCAAGGCGGCGACCATGAGCAACGACCAGTTGAAGCTATCCGACTGGGCGCATGACTACCGCGAGAAGCGCGGTGAGCTGCATTTCTGCCCTGCCCGCGATGAAAACCGCAAAAAGCGCAAAGATGGATTCCACAAGGATCAATCCATGTCGCCGCAGGAGTGGCGGGCGTGGAAGAAGTCCCAAACCAAAGATATTTGGGACAGCTTCCGCGCGGATCGTGCCAAGGCCAAGGACAGCCGCAAAGGCCAATACGATGCCCTCTGGGATCGCAGAGAGGCCATGTTTGCCGAGCGGCGGGAAGAGATTAAGGCCGTGTTCAAGCCACGATGGCGCGACCTGTTCAAACAGCAACGTACCGACCTGAAGAACTTCGACGCGGGATTTTTCGACCGTCTCGGGTTCGCTTTGTCCAGGAGCAAGCGAAACAAAATCGTTGGCACGCTCCTGGCTCTGACGAATGACGGCGAGCTACGCGCCGAGTTCATCCGACAGCAAGAGCAGGCCAAGAAACAGCTAGGCAACGAACACAAGGCGCGTGTGCGGGACGCATCCCGCCAAATCCATCGGCTTTGGCAGATCGACCGTGACGACCTCAAGGCCATGCACGCCGAGCAGGATCAACGCGCCTATGAGGCCACCAAGGCCAAATCCGCCGAAATCTGGCAAGAGCCTGCCCCCGAACAATCGAAGCCTGATTTTGAGAAGAATGCCGACCGCCGCGACAAGGCGAAGAAGCCAAAGCGGCGCAGTTTCGAGGCGTTCTTTGGTGGTGATGAAAAAGCCATCACCAAAGCCCGCGAAACCCAGAAGAAGGAACGCGCGAAAAACCGCAAGCGCAACCGAACCCGCAAGCGTGATCGAGACGATGGCGGGCGCGAGTTTGATATGTAATTTGGGGAATTGTCCTTTGATATGTTACACTTAGACCAACAAAAGGGTTTACGTGAACAAGGACAATCAAGGCGGGTGCTGTGGGCATCCTCAAACATGTGCAGGATCAACAGCAACAGGCCGATGCAAAGCCCGTGAGGACTTCGAACGCGCCCAGAAATCAAAGCCGAAACGGCGCAGTTTCGAGGCGTTCTTTGGTGGTGATGAAAAGGCCATCGCCGAGGCGCGAGCCATCCAAGCCCAACAGCGACAGCGCAACAAGCGGCGCACACGCACCAACGATCACGACTTTTGCCGTACCCGCTAGGCTATCCCGTCACAAGTGCCTTGAGGTGTTCCCACCGAGATGGTTTGCCCCCCTGCCCTCTCTGATCCGTCAAAACCGCCATGGCGGTGCGCATATCTTCGATATGTTTGGACAGGTTTTCACGCTCTCTCTCGCGTTCCATATCCGTGCGCTCAACTTCACGGCGCAAGGCTTTAACTTCCGCCTCTAACTCTGCGATTTTTATGCGGTTTTCACTGGTGTTCTCGTCAGTGTCGCGCGGTGTTTGGGGCGGTGTTGACACTAGGTCACTGGTGTTCAGATCGTAGAATCGGGAAAGCTCTGATTCCTCAATCTCCCAATGCCCGCGCGCGTTCTTCGATCCTGATAACCTGCCTTCATCAAGGTCTTTTTTAATGGTCTTTTTGGTTTTGCGGGCGACCTTTTCCGCCTTGTTTAGTGATAGTTTTGCCATGGTGTTTGCCTGTGGTGTTGCTCGGTGTTTCGCACTGGTGTTCCCCCAGTGTCTCAACCCAGTGTGCCACATTCGCACAACCTGTCAAAGAGGGCAGGGGGCTAGCGACCTAGCGACTGTTTGTATTTCTCTTTGGTGAAACCCATGAACGCGCCGCCGAGGTTTTTGAAATCCTCTTTGCCCTTGGCTTCCCAATACGCCCAGAATTGACGCTCTATCTCCGCCATATCGAGGCTGTGGCGGGTTTCTTTGTCCGCACGGGCAATCATGGCCGAGGTGAGTTCAGGGCGTCCCTTGGCCTTCAAATCGGCCAGACGTTGCTTGCTCGCCTTGGCCGACCGAATATCGCGCTCCTGACCTTTGCGGCCATCCGTTTTGGTCAGTTTGAACACGATTTCATGATAGAACCGCCCTTTGCGGATCGGCGTGTAATCGATGGAAAATCCTGCCCCAAGGGGATCAGCGTTGATTTGATCGATGGCAGGCTTGAGAACCCATTGCCGAAACGCCTTCCACTCTGGATAGCTGTCCTCTGGGACTTTGAGCCATCGGCGCAATTCTTCGATGGTGACGCGGCATTCACCGTCGCGACGGTTGGCGAAGCCTTCCAAGATTTCATAGAGCGTCACGGCATATTTGCCCGACAGCTTCATCAGGAAATGCACCCGCAGACGAGCGAAGCGCATGGGATGTTTCAAGATAGGGATCAGGGGCGGCGGGAAGCCATATTTCAGGCGACCCGTAGAGCGGGCGGATTTATGATACTGGGCGTAGAACAGGGAGGACACGCCTTGCACCCGTTCATCGCCGAGCGTGTATTCCCATTCGACAGTGGTTTCAGCCAAGTTCTTGGCACTCTGCCACGTCCATTTCACCCCGTGATCGCCGCCAAGATCACGGCATAGCTGATCGATCTGGGCGACGGAAATTTCGTGCATGGGCTGTTCGCCCAGTTCTTCAAAGGCATGATGCAGAAGGAGCGCAAACAGCTTCCGATCCTTCTCGTTATGTGGGCCTTTGACGTTGACGATCACCACCTGCAACGGCACGGGAACGGTAGCGGGATCATCCGCCGATACCGTCCAAGTCTTGCCTGTTGCCTGTATGCCGCCGAGTTCGCTCTCATCAAAGAGCGTCGGGGCGGTGTTGTCGTTGCTCATCGAATCGATGGAAGCACATTCGCAAGGCATAGGAAAGCGATTTCCTCATCTATACCTTAAGGGGGACAAGATGCGCTGAATCTCTATACCTGAATGAATGTGGATCGTTTGCTGAATCTCTATACCTGAACGCTGAATCTCTATACCTGAACAGCCGATTTTGCTGAATCTCTATACCCTAATGGCGCTAAATATCTGATTCATTTCAGGAATTTAGGGGGGAACACCTTATAGAACACATAGAACAACACAACAGAGTTGTGGATAAGGCTTCACCCTTCGGGTTTGCCTAAAAGGAATCCGCTTCGCGGATGCTCTGGCGCGATAACCGCCCTTACAGGGCGGCGCGCCTTGGTTCGCTCTTGCTCACCTCTGGTCAGGCGGTACGTGCCAAGAGGCCATCGGGAACGCAGTCGCAGATTGATGCCTGATCCATGCTAGAACCCCCATCAAGGCAACCTGCTACGCAGGGGCTTCGCCGCCTTGACGGAGAACCTATCACGGCTCTTTTCGGCATCAGCGACAGCGACCCGACGGTCAGGCACTTAAACCACAGACAGAGCTATGCCCCTTGGGAATACCTTCCTAAGGTTTCACGGTTGAAATCTTGCTATGACAGGGGATGAGCAAACAAATCGTACTTAAACCGACACGAGATCGTGGGATATATCATGGTCACGATGAAATCCCAGAAAGTGCCATCATCAAAGGCATGTCATTCGGGGAAACCACAATGCACGCGGAGCTTACAGACTACGCGCAGATGCTCAACATGAGCTATGGCGAAACCGTCAAATACTTTGAAAGTAAGATTGGCAAACCAATCATCCGAGATATTACCAGCCCTGCATAGACGGAAGGCCGACCGCGTGACAACGAAGAGAGGGAGGCCAGACGCGCGAGCATCGCGAGAGGTATTCTATCGGGGGTGGATCACCATTCCCAATGCGGGTTAAATTCGTCCCAGATTTCCCGCAGTTCATCGACCATATCTTGATCGCCATCCTTGGGTGAAACAGTCCTATTACGGTAGTTTTGGCGGATTTCAGGCTCATAAGGTTGAGCAATCCGCCGCGCCAAATCCATGATCATATTCAGGCGTGTTTGCACCGTCAGGACGCTATCATGCGAACCGTGGCTATGACCAACAAGCACACGTTCGCCCATGGCAGGGTTAAATCCTGCAATCGTCCATGAGGCGCGTTCCTGCCCTGCAACCTGTTTTGTTTGGTTGATATTCGTCTGGATTTTGATGCTTTCCCGACCGCTCCATTGCTGTTCTGAAACGGTCTCAAACAAGCCCAGATCAAGGAAACAGTGCCGAGTATCGCCAATGGTCAATGCCCCGTTGAACACGCAAAATGAGGCCATGTAATCGTTCATAACAGTGTCGAAACTGCCGTCCGCCAAGCCAAAGCCACGCTTGAGCAGACCCGATTTTTTGTATTCATCATAGGGAAGCGAATAGAGCAGATTCAGCGTCAGGCCGTTCTGTTCGGTTTTCTCGAAACGGGACGTTGCCCGCATAGACGCATCAACTGCCAATTTTGCTTACCTCCTCATGGGTCAATCTTTGAATGTACGCAGGGGCTTGCCCTGCAAACAAGATAATCTGTCTCTGGGTATCACGCGCCGCAAATTGCGCAATTTCAAAGGGGGCGAGCAACGGCACGCCCTTTGAATTTTCGCGCTCTGTCAGGCCACCGCCACCGACATTGGACGGCGTGGCAAAAGTGGGCTGTGTTTCCATGATTTGCAGGTTGCCGAGCGACCGCGAAATATACTCAAGCGTCGTCGCATCGGTGTTCCCAAAGGCTTGAATCACGCCTGCATTGCCAATGAAGGTTTCCCAAGAATCCCTGTAGAGCGATTTCAACTGCGACAGGTCTTGCAGGATCGACCATAGCTTGACCTGATAGCCTGCCATCAAGCCCGCCGCGGCCTCGATCTGGCGCATGTAACCGAGTTGCGGGAATTCCTCTAACACGAACAGCACAGGGGCATCCTTGCCCAACTGGTGCGGCTCGTTTTCGAGGGTGGCGAGCGCAAGCGTCAGGATCGTGCGCAACCACCTGAAATGCGTTCCCATCCGTGACGCAGGCAACACGAGATAGATCGTCGTGGGCTTTTGCTTCAAGATCCGCAACGAGGGCAGGGGGCGCAGATCCTCGCCCGCCAAATGCGTTTGCATAGGCTCTGAATCGAGAAAGGCCGTTTGTTCGACCGCCGTTGAGATGATCGAACCCTTTTCGCCCTTGGGCTTCCCTTTCATGGTGTTGCCGACGCCCGCTAGAACGCCGCTGAAAGCCTCTGTGTTGCCCATGAGCGCGAAAAGGGTGTCTAACCCTACCTCATCGTCCTCATCGTCCTCATCGTCGCCCTGTGGGGCTGTAATCCACTCTCTCACATCGACAAGCGACGCGGTTTGCCCGTGGTTCAAATCGCGGTGCAACGCCCAGAGGATGAAACCGCGCAACAGGTTCTTTGCCGAGAGCGTCCAGTGATCCGACTTTGCGTCTTTGTCTGGCACGATCAGGGCATCCGCGATCAGGGCGGCATTGTCGATCATGTCGTCAGGCTTGCCCGCTTTGATTTCGCTCAATGGGTCGTAAGTCGCCCGCCATTTTTGGGCGGCGCCTTTCACCTCATTGAACGGATCGAGAATGTAGACATCCTGCCCCATGGCGGCACGTCTGGCGGCGGTTTCCGTCGCCAGTTCGCCTTTGGGATCGATCACCAAAGCCGACGAAGGCCATAGAGCTAAGTTCGGCTTGAGGCATGTTGACGACTTCCCCGCACGAGAGCCGGCGACGGTGACGATATGGCGATCCTCTGGATTGCCGGCATCGTCAATCGCGCCGATGTACCGCCCGTCATCGTCACGGCCGAGCAGGATGGACCCCTGTTGATATTCGCGCGTTGATAGCTGTTCGCGCGTCATCCACTTGGCTTCTGGGGCAGTACTTCGCCGTTGTCGTTCTGTGCCTCTGGGTAGCTTCATGGTGGGTCATCCGTTTGCAAAAAAAGCGGTTAAGTTTCCATTTAGATTTATACGTTAGAATTTAGAGTAGCGAGATATGTTTATAGTTCCTATAAACCGCAGAAACCAACGGTTTCAAGCGTCTCGTTAGGGGGTCTTGCGCCACCCCCTAAAACCCAGCTTTGGGAGAAAGGACACGAGCATGGCACGACCGAAAATCGATCCCGCCAAGAAGCGCACGGAATCCGTGCGCGTGTCCCTCTCCCCTGTTGAGCTTGCGAAGCTCAACGCCAAGGCCGAGGCAGGCGAAACAAACGTCACCGCGTTTGTCCGTGCCGCCGCCCTTGGCAAGTCCGTCACCGTGCAACAATCGACCGCGCCCGATTTTGCCACCCGTGACGAACTGCGCCGCATCGGTGTCAATCTGAACCAGATTGCCAAGGCGATGAATGCGCAAAGAACCGTCGCCCCTTCTGAGCTTTTGGCAGTCTGCGCGAAGCTCGATAGCCTCTTTGACCAATGGCTGAACCATGATCCCAAGAGTCGCCAAAGCAGGCCGCAGTTTTAAGGGCGCGGCGCTCTACTATCTGCACGACAAAGGGGCTTTGTCGGCGGATCGTGTCGCATTCACCGAAACGCTGAATTTGCCGACCGACCGCGCAGATATTGGCATCGCCCACATGATCGACACCGCCAGCCATGCCGACCAGTTGAAACGGGCGGCAGGGATCAAAGGCGGGCGACCATTGCAAACGCCTGTCTACTGCTATTCGCTTGCTTGGCATCCATCCGAGAACCCCACGCAGGCCGAGCAGATCGCGGCGGCGCATGAGACGTT
>NZ_VCBA01000042.1 GCF_007995245.1 Tateyamaria sp. syn59 | reverse complement strand
CGGCCATGGGGATGTCGTCGAAGCCGACGACGCTCACGTCCTCGGGGACGCGCTTGCCGAGATCATTGCGCAGGCAGTCGAGCACGCCGAGCGCCATGATGTCATTGCCGCAGAAGATCGCGTCGGGCGGCTCCGCCAGGATCATCAACCGCTTGGCGGCCTCGCGGCCACCATTGTAGGTGTACTCGCCATATTCCTGGATCGGGGGCGGCGCCGACAGCTCCCGCAGGCGATCGCGTAAACCCTGCAGGCGATCGCGGTTGGTCGAGGAATCCTCGATGCCGTTCACATAGGCGATCCTCTGGTGGCGGCCTCGGACCAGGAAGTCGGCCACCGTGCGTCCGCCCTCGACATTGTCGGTCTGGATCGACGAGACGCCGCGGTCTTCCGTGCTGCGGTTGAAGAGGATGAGCGGGACATTGGCGGCGCGGCAGGCCTCGATGGCGGTGGAGGTGGTGCCGAGGCAGGCGGCGATGATCGCGTCGACCCCGGCGTCGAGCATCGAGCGGATGCTGGTCTCGGCCGTCTCGAGATCGCGCGCCGCGTGGCAGATCGAATGGATGTTGCGCCGCTGGAAGCGCTCCATGAACTCTGTCAGGACGGTGTGGTAGAACGGGTTGTCGAGCGACCCCATCACCAAGCCAATATAGGTCGATCCGGTTTTACCCTGGATGGCGGGCAACGGTTCGCGCCCGTAGCCGACCTCCTGCGCGGCGCTGATGACGCGTTCCCTGGTCGCTTCCGCGACCTTGGCCCCGGGCGTAAAGACCCGGCTGACCGTCGACCGGGAGACGCCCGCTATACGCGCGACATCCTCGCTGTTCGGGGCCTTGCCCTGTCGCGCGGTATTGTCCTGCTTCGCTTGTTCGCTGATCAAGGGAGCTTTCTCATTCAGTTGCCAATCTGCGCCGGGTCGTGTCGTTGCACACATCTCTGCACAATGTGCAGCTTATGCAATGTGGTGGTAGGCGGCAATGCACTGACCAAAGAATTCGGAATCGGCCATCTCTAAGGCCTTTTTCAAGGCCGTTCCGGCCCCGGAGCGGCCCGGATGCACAATGTCGAAGCGCGCAACCCGACCGTCAGTTCCGTTGCCCGTCGCGGGCGAACGTCAGCAGCGTTTCAACCACATCGCAATTCCCATGCCGCCGCCGATGTAGAGCGAGGCGAAACCGCGCAGGGCTGTCATCCGGATCAGTCTGCGGGGCGATGGACGCCGCTCGGCAGCTCGTTTCTGGGCCAGCATGCCGTAGTAGCCGTTGAGCTCGGGCAGCTCGCAGTCTTCGAACCGATTACGCTGGATCTCGCGGTAGATCGTCGAGCGATGACGGGACAATCTCGCCGCAATATTTGCGACGGTCATCTTCGCCTGTAGAAGGTCTTCAACCAGACGCCGTTCTGGCAGATCCAGCTCGCGGTGGGCCATCTTCCAAACTCCTGTGTTTGCGACAGGATAGAGCGGTTGTCGCAACCCAGTTTAGAAAGTGCCCCGCTACATACTATCTGCACGTGTAATATACGTTATGTAGCTGGCGGAGCCCGCTTCGCCGATAATTTGCCGCCAATCTCGCACGCTACGATGATCGACTTTCGAAGCTCGTGGCGGCTTCACTTTCGGTGAGTGCCGTCGCGCATGCGTTCTTGCACTAAGGGCGGTGAATTGCCATTCGCTGCGTTTTATACGAATGGCAGCTGCTGGCACCTTGCGTCCTTGAACTCAGCCTTTTCGCCGCGGACTTAGACGGTCACGGTCACGGTCACGGTCACGGTAATGTCCGAGCTGTCGCGGTTGCGCACGGACCCGCCGTGCTCGCTGTCGAACTCGGCGACAATCTCATTCTCGAAGCCGATGGAGCCGCGGCCCTTCTCGTAGGCAGGCGATCTTCCGTCACCGTAGCCAAGCAGGCCCAAATTGATCGGGCCGCCCTCGACTGTCATCAGGAACTCCGCAGACTGACCTTTTAGCGCTCACGCTTCCGCTCGTTAATTGGGGAACGGTAGGCCAGAACCGCAAGTCCCGGTATATGCCGTTATTGTCGCCTTCATTCCGGTCGTGCCGATTGTATGCCGATGGTTTTCGGGCGCCCGTGAAATCGTTCGATAGATCGGAGCCGACTGCGGTTGGGGGAACTATCGGTGGTCAGGGTCTTTCGCGACAAGTTCGACGGTATTGCCGTCGGGATCGAGTGTGAAGATCCCCCTCCATCCGACCCAGTCGAAAAACTCGACATCGTAGGCGCGCCCGATGTGCTCATACCAGGCCATTACTGCATCCTGTTCGTCCCAGGGGAGGCTGACGGCGAGGTGATGCAGCGGCGACGCAGGTCCCGTTCGAGGCGGCTTTGGACTGCCGAGGGCTCGGCCAGCGCCCTCCACGTCATGCCGGAACAATGCCAGGACCGCCGTATGCCCCCCGAAGCCCTCAGCAATCCTGAAGAACGCGATGGGGTTGTCGTCCGGGTCGTTCATGAGACTTAGCCCGATCACATCCCGGTAGAAGGCCACCATGGCCTCGTAGTCGACGCACCTGATGGCAATCTCTCCGATGGCGCGAACTTGGAAGTTTCGATTGTCCATGGCTTTCTCCTTTCCATCCTGAACCGAGCCGGGTCGCTCTCCTGAGGCTTCCGGAAATCTCTGCGCCTTCCTCTGCACGGGGTTAGCCTTGCACAGCATGCGGCTTGGAAGGGCGTGGCCCCCTCAGAATGAGCAACAGGGCGAAGCTCAGCTCCGCGGCCGTGACGACCATCAGCAGTGCCACCTTCACGGCTTTGAGGGTTGCCGCTTCAGGCAGAGCAAACACCTGCACGCTATCGACAAGATAGCCCGTGCCCCCCACCAAGAGGCCCACCCCGATCAACCGCGGATAAAGGTCCGAGCGCATGACCAGCAGCCCGAGGAGGATGAGGTGCAGGCAGAAGAACACCTGCCAGATCCAGACACCGGCGTCGTGGACATGACGCATCAGGCCGGCCAGCTGGAGCCTCTGCGCCTCGGAGAAGCTGCCCAGCGGAACATTCCCGTCTGCCAGAGCCAGGGCCCCAGCGTGGAAGAACAGCATGGAACCCATCACCGCGACCATCATCAGCCGCGCGAAACAGGCGGCCAGGGCCAGTGTCGGGTTCACGATGCGGAATATGAAGTAGAGCATGGCAGAGACGAAAATCTCGGCCGTCATCATCAAGACATCTCCGATCAGGCCCGCATGAAACAGCCCGCGGTGGCGCGCGATGTTGTCGAAGGTCGCTGCGGGATCGCCGGGCACATTCAGCATCACGGGCACGTAGAGGATCGAGAACCCGCCAGCCAGCGCGATAGCCAAATAGAAAGTTCCGGTCATGCGGGAATAGGACAGGGATGAAGGGTCTTCGAAGGCTCGCATGGCAGACTTCCTTTTTGGTGAAGGGCGGCCCGGCTTCAGGCAGTGACCTTGTCGCGCGGAGCAGGAGCACGGGAAGCCAGCCCCGAGCCGGATGGCTGGTTGGCGCGCTGGCCGGCCCAGACCGATCCAAGGACGATCGTCGCCCCGACAGCCTGCAAGAGCGACAGCGATTGGCCGAGCCAGGCCCAGCCAAGCGCCACCGCAGTAACCGGGCTCATCATGCCGAGCATGGAGACGGCACCAGGCTCGAGCCGCGCCACGCCCCGGAACCAGATCGCATAAGTGGCGGCTGCGCCGACGAGGCCGAGCCAGGCGAGACCGGCGAGGTTCGCGCCGGAAAGCGCGGGCAGCGGCGGCTCCACAAGCAGGGCGATCGGCAACAGGATGAGCCCGCCTGCGGTCAGTTGCCAAGCGGTGAAGGTGAGCGCGGACAC
>NZ_VCBA01000041.1:3257-4847 GCF_007995245.1 Tateyamaria sp. syn59 | reverse complement strand
CGGCACGGACTACAGAAACATCTGAAGAAACGCTGCGCCGGGGAGCGGTGCCGTCTCCTGAACTATTCAAGGTCCCAATCTGGTGCGCACGTAGCGGGTCGTTTCCCCCGGACTGGTAGGTTGGGCGGGAAGCGGCCATTCTCTGCGCTCTACGTAAATGTCCGCTATGCAGCGCAGTCCAGGAATCCCCTATAGACTACGCGCAGGCCCTGCTCGAGATGGAAGGTCATCTCGCCTTCGGCGCGGCGCAGACTGTCGTCGGTGTCGGTCCAGTCAGCACCGGGATCAGGCATCACGGAGACGTCCACGCCTTCTGCCGCGAACCGCGCACCGTCTTCCAGCGTATCGACTGCGATTGGGCCACCGGCGGAAAGCGGGATCAGCACGCCAGACAGCTTAATCGCGCCGCTCTCGCCGGCCATGGCGAGCACCGGCTCACCTTCATTGGTCCGGCGGAACTCACAGGTCGCTTCGCTTTCGAGCGCGGTCTCGATCTCCTCGGGTGTCATGCCCGCGACGTCGAGTCCGGCCAGCTGAACCGAACTCAGGGCCTCTTCGACGGTGCCTTCCTCAGCCGGGGCCCCGAATTCCCCGAGCGCCGGATCGGCGGCAATACCATTCGCCTCTATATCGGCGATCAGATGGCGCATCTCGCCGATCTCCTTGCGCTGCGCGGCGATAATCTCATCGGCCAGCTTCTGCACCCGGGGGTCCGAGAAATTGGCGCGCTCCGATGTCATGATGGCGATCGAATGGTGCGGGATCATCGCCCGCATGAAGCTCACGTCCCCCACCGTGGTCTGGCTGCACACCAGCCACAGCGTCAGGCCGAACACCACTACGGCGCCAGCATAGTGATGTTGATCGCCTTGTTCGCATACATCGACAGCATGAAGCTGAGCATGATCACCGCCATCACCGCGCCCATCAGCAGCGCCATGTAGGTTCGAGTCTTGCTGAAGAAGATGTGTTCGTAGGCGTATGTGTTGATATACATCAGCCCGAACATCACCACCGTCGAGGTCGCGATCATTGCGACGAAGCGCCAGTAGGACATGATGTTCCTCCTATTTATCGTGGGCCATCGAACGGATTTCCGAAGCACAAGAGCAATGAGCATTCATGGTTCCAGCAGGTCCTTGGTGCTGGACTGCCGTCGGAGTATCTCGTCCCGGCGTGCCGCACGGACATCCTTCGGCCGGCCTTCCTTTAGGAAAATGAGCCGCCGGAAGCAGGTAGAGCCGCGCAAAGGAATTTGCATCCAGCCATGACCTGAGGAAAGGCGTTGCCACTGGAAGCCTCGACCCAGCAGCTTTTACCAGATCACTCTCTCATTAAAATTCATGACTATTTCCGCAGGCCAAGTAACCGGATTCTTCCGGGTCTGTCTCGTTGTCCAGCAGGAATGCAAGAGGTCGGAGCGGAGGCACATGCGCTGAAATGACGGCGATAGCGATCGTCATCGGAACAGCCAGAACGGCGCCGGCGACTCCCCAGATCCAGCCCCAGAACAACAGAACGATCAGCACAACCACCGGCGACAAGGACACTTTCCGGCCTTGTACACGCGGGTCAACGTAGTTGCCCATG
>NZ_VCBA01000041.1:0-2570 GCF_007995245.1 Tateyamaria sp. syn59 | reverse complement strand
CGAATGCGTAGAGCACAGGGAGGATTCCCGCGATCAGCGAGCCGAGGGTCGGGATGAAATTAAGGGCAAAAGCCAGAAGCGCCCAAACGAGCAGCAGATCGACGCCGAATACCCAGAGCCAGGCGACATAAATAACCGCGGTCATCACGCCGAGAATAGTCCGAGCCCAAAGATAATCCCGCAACCGATCCGCAATGATGTCAGTTGCTTCCACCACGTTTTTTCTGGTGGATCTACTAAAGATAGCAGCAATTTTCTTTCGCCAACGCGGGCCTTCCACCAACATCATCAGGGTCAGAAAGAAAATGAGCACTGCGGCAGCCAAGGCAGTCCCGGTGGCGCTGAGAACTGCCGTTGCGTAACCAGACGCCCATTCAGCAATGCGGCCGGCAAGTGAGCTGCCTGCTGTGTCGAGGAGGGAGCTAAGACGGGACAAGGTACTGCTGCCGTCGGGCGCGGTCGCATCGTCTGGGGAGTCGGTCGCCGCAGCTTGCCCATCGACGGCCTTACTGGCATCTGGCGATGACGAGTTGTTAGGCTGATCCGGTGCAATAAGAGCCTCAAGACTGAACGAGGGCAGCAGCGTGCTCTCTTCGCCAGACCCCAGGGGGAAGCGCTCAACAACTTGCTGCGCTGCAATTCCGATACAGGCGAGGAAGCCCAAGAGCGCCAAGAAGATCGTTCCCATTGCTGCCACGTGGCCAAGCCACGGGAACTTTCTCGGCGCACGTTTGCCCCCCCAACGATCCAATGGAGCAACAAGAAGAGCAAGAAAGACTGAGAAGATAACAGGCACCACGACCGGCGCTATAGCTCGAAGTGTCCAACCCACGAGAATGATGGCCATGACTGCCACGCATCCCAGCAGCATGGTGCGCCAACGAGCCATGCCTGTTGTCTCAGCGGAATAGGTGGGCTCCTCCATTGCTCCTCCCGGTTCAGGATCGACTACTGCGGCAGCGTAGTCGGTGTGTTGCGGGTCTACGGCCGTCGGCCGAGCGTATCGGCCATCTCCGCGTTGCGCTCTCCCATCGGTCTGACGCGCCCCCGCGTGGTGTCCCGACGCGACTGATGCTCCATCTCGGCATTCAGCAGGGCGCCGAGCAGCACCACGAATGCCGTCATCCAAATGTAGAGAAGCAGGATCACCACCCCGGCGAGCGCACCGTAGGTCGGCTGGTAGCTGCCGAAATTGCGCACGAAGAGCGCGAAGAGCACCGAGCTGCCCAGCCAAAGCGTCGTAGCGATGACCGCGCCCGGCGTGACCCAGCTCCATCGCGGGGGCCTTCGCGCCGGTGCGTAACGATAGAGCAGCCCAAGCGCTGCCATCGACAGCAGCCCCAGCACCAGCCAGCGGCCCACGCTGACGAGGGTGTCGGTCCAGCCCTCGAGGCCCAACGCCTCAACGGCTGGTGGCGCCGCCACCGCAAGTGCCAGGGCGGCAAGTGCCATCGCCGTCAGTACCGCCGTCAGTCCCAGCGATACGAGGTTGCGCATGATGATGTTGCGCGACTCGTCCTCCGCATGCGCCATGTTGATGCCGCTGACAAGGTTGTCGATCCCACGCGAAGCCCAGAACAACGACAGCATCAGGCTGATAGCCGCTGTGGCCGTCGCCTGCCCCGGGGCTTGGCTCACGAGCTCAACCGCCTGATCCCGTACCACCCCGAGCGGCTCGGCCGGGGCCAGCCCGTCCAGGGTATCGAGCTGGTCGATGACGAGTTCGGGGTCGAAGAAGAGCCCGGCCAGCGACACCAGCATCGCGATCGCCGGGAACAGCGCCAGCATGCCGAAGAAGGCGACCCCCGCCGCGACCAACGGGATGAGTTCCCATCCGATCCGCCCGCTGACGCGCCACCAGATGTCGCGCCAGCCTACCGGTTGGATCTGATCCGGCCGCCACGCCTCGCGCCCACGACCGCGTTCCTGCCCTGCTTCTTCGGGCATCTCTGGCGCAGTCGGCACGTCGCCCTCTGAATGCGGGTTCGCCTCTACGCCGGGCCCGGGTCCTTCGCGACGTCGCTTTTGCATGCCATCCGCCCTCTTCAGTGACGCCGAGTTGGCGACTCATGCATTGGGAAGCGCAATGATACTTGTTTGGTCCTTCGCATGTCACTCTCTGCCGCCAAACGGGCAATGCGTCGGCCGGTAAGCCCAAGTCGAACTCTCTGGACTGTGGCAAGCCCCTCAGCGGAGAACCGTCGGACGAGGGCGGCTCAAGCTTACAGGCGCCACGGCAGTGACCGCGGCGCCGCGTCGCGGCCCTCTCATTTGCCGCTGGACGAGCCGTCGCTATTGGATGAGCCGCTGTCGCTCGAATTGTCGGTCGAACTGTCCTCGCTGCTCCCCGATGCCTCGGAGTCCCCGGTCGCCGCCTTGCGGCACTCGATGTACTCGTCCTGGCTGACCATGCCATCACCGTCGAGATCCATCTCGGCGAACTCGGTCCGGCTCTGCTCCTCCTGGTCGCCATCAGTGACGGGGCTGTAATCCGAGGTGCAGAAGGAGTTGTCCGTATAGACGTTGGTCGTGACGTCGCTCTGCGCCAGGGCCATGCCCGAGCCGAGAAC
>NZ_VCBA01000040.1 GCF_007995245.1 Tateyamaria sp. syn59 | reverse complement strand
TGCGCTGACGCAATATCTGTTCGTAGACGCGGCACGCGTCTAGCGGCACCGCAGTAAATTCCTGTTTACAGCCATTCATTTTACAGGGTGGAGACGAATTCCACACTGCCTTTTCGCTGTAAGCGGGATTGACCATCGAGACGCGGGACAGATCAGACACTGTACTGATGCGGCAGGTCTTAGCCTAAAGCCTGAACACTCATAGTACCGAGATCCAACTGTTGCAGCCAGTATCGCGATTGTGCGCACTCGCCGACCTCAGTTTTGTCCCAACCGATACCGATCTTTTCGCTTCGTGCACAACAAGCCCGAACTTCGTTCTTGTTCCGTGATCAGACTTTGAGTGCAGCTTACTTGATACATCACAAGTATGGACTGTACAGAGACTGTTCAGTGGCCGGTGAAGACCAGCATCGTCAGTGGCATCAATAAGGACCGTATGCGCAAACCTGCAGCGTGAATAACGCCCACCGTGTCCACCACGTGCAGGAACAGGCGCGCGCCAGTACCGAGATCCTCGTCATGTTCCAGGCGGTGATGATTGTCCGTATAAGCATTGGCAAGACACCGGCTGCCCGGAGGTATGCCGTCAGCCTGCCCTGGGTACAAAGGTTCAAGAAAGGCCGTCACCGTTCCGGGCCTGAATTGCTGTTGGGCATCGCCCAATCTGTCTGAGGGGCGAATCTGACCAGCTGCAATAACGTCCTGCACTTCAACAATCACCATGGGCACGATTGTGAAGGGTTTAGAGACACATGCGATCTCCGCCACGCCACCTTTTTTGATCACCTGTGCCGTCACCTGCGGAAAGCCCGCCACAAAGCGGTTGCGCCCAGCGTCCGATGGCACAAGGATGCCCGCTGGCCGAAGCACGGGGTTCACGACGTCACCCCGGCGCAACGTGAATTGCTCCACCCTTCCGTCCACCCCTGCATAGACAGTTAGCTTTTCGATCTCGGTCTGTGCCTGTGCAAGGGCAGCTTCCGCGCTTGCACGGCTGGCGGGCAATTGAACGTTGATGTTGGCATCGGCGGCCCGCAGGCCCGCTTGTGCCGCATCCAGCGTGGCTTGGGCTGCATCAACCTGGGTCTGCGCCTGTTCCAAATCACGTTCGCTGGTGGCGCTTGATCCCCGCTCAATCAGAGCCTGTATCCGGTTAAGATCCGATGTTGCCAACCGCAGTTGCGCCTCGGCTTGTGCAATCGCGGCAACCGCTGATGCGCGCTGTGTTTGCGCGGCAGTCAATGCGGCGTCGATTTCGGAGATCTGACGCCGCGCCGTCTCGGCTGCGGCCTCTTGACGGTCCCCGTTCAAACGAAAGATAGGATCACCAGCCGAAATATCCTGATTGTTTGTGACAAAAATCTCTTCCACGCGGCCTGAAGTGTCCGACAGAATCGTCACGGTTCTAAAAAATGAGTTCACATCACTGGTGCTGGGATGAAAGTAAAACACAATGGTAAACAGCGAGATGGTGAGCATCGCACATCCCGTGATGCCGTATCTCAATTCATACCACACCGTGAAAAAGGTGATGTCCTGCCCAAACCGTTTGCCTTGAAAGCGGCGGCGCAGCAAGTAATCGGGCAGGATTGTGAAAAGGGAGCAAATAATAAGTTCAAGCATTATCGTCGCGCCCCTTACCTGCCATGACCGCAAGCGACTGCGCCATTGAGGCCAGCGGGGTTACCAAATCAGGTGGCCGAAACGCGGCCAGCACCAGGGCAAACACCCAGAACACGTTGTTGTGCGTAAATAGGGCCAGAAGCGCCAAAATTGACACCAGTTGCAGCTGTGTCGCATTGGACTTATGGGCCATGCGTTCTGGCAAAGCATGAAGCGTAAAGTAACCCACACCAAGCAGCAGCACGGCCACCACAACCAGGATGACTACAAAGCTAAACAAATAGTCGCTCCCGTCAGCAGCCGTCATGTAGTGAGGGATGTGTTCGGGCGTCAATGGGTGGTGTTTGGGTTCCAAAAAACCGTCCTCTGCTTAAAGCGGTTAATACTGGTTAACACCTGTTGCAGTTGAAAGTATACTCTGTCTCAGCCTTGCCATGCCAAACCACGCCACATGTGCATGACGCGCACAATTCGATGCATAATGCTGTGCCTCCTTCCGATCCAACGATGCGTTTGGGTTGAGCGCTGCGAGCCTCTACGCTGAAAATTAAGCGCTTTCGCAGCACTTTAATGCGAAGGAGAAGTACCTTTCCAAACTGCGCCACGATGCATTCGACCTCTTCTTCCGAGACGCTCTGAAGACAATCGGTTACTTTGTTCCCGAACTTTGAACTGATAGAACTTGCCTAGTTAAGCAGGGGCCAATGGCCGGACTGTGCGCCACATCGCAGAGCGGGAATGGGTGTGCACGCAGAAACTACTGTGCTGCGTGCACTCGCAGCGAGAAAATCAAAGTTACAAGTTGGGCTCCTTGCCGCCATCCGACGCGTCTGGCTCCAAGGTCATTCCGCAACCCAATGCGGACATTCATCTTGTGCTCTCCTGCGACCGCTGCGCGGACAATACAGACATGTATGGAGCCGGTTTAAAAGTCCGCTTGTTCCACACACGTGAACAAGCCAGGTACTCCCCAGAACAATGAAGAGAAAATCGGCGCCAGCAATACTCGCATAGGTAGTATTTCTATGCTAGCGTCCAGACAACAATCAATTTCCTGGGGGATTTCTGGTGCCGGACGAACTATTGGGCGGTATCGTAATCAATGAAGTACTTGTAGATCCAAATGGTAACACCGCGAATTTCGACACTGACGGAGATGGGACCGCGAACGCAACCGATGAGTTCGTGGAACTGCGCAATGTTTCGGACGCGGCGATCGACATTTCCGGCGTTCAGCTTTGGGATGCTGGCTCCGACAACTGGTTTACCTTTCCCCCAGGCACCGTCCTCCAGCCCGGCGCGCATGCTCTTGTCATAACCGGTGTTCAACCCGGTGGCGCGCTGCCGACCGGGGGACCCAATGATCTGGCATTTGATGCCGGGTGGGCGTCCGCACTCCTGAGCAATGGTGATGACAACATTGTTGTCTTGGACCCCTCTAGCAACACCTACATTCAAGCAACGTACAACGGCGACGTCCTTGATGACCCGACAGCAGGTGGGTCGAACTATGTTGGGTTTCCCAGTTCCGCGACACGTATCGGTGCCGGGGAGGATTTTGGAAGCGACATTGATGGCTTCTCAATCCAGCGCGGGCCGGGTGATACGTTTGTAGACGATCAAAAACCAACGCCCGGATCTCAAAATGTGTGTTTTTGCGATGGCACACTCATCTCTGTCGCGGACGGAGAGATGCCAGTCGAGGATCTTGTGCCGGGTCAGCTTGTTCACTCGATTGATCAGGGGCTGACCCCCGTCGTGTGGCTCCACTCTCGTGAGCTGTCAGCAGAGGAAGTGAATGCCAACATCAAACTGCAGCCGGTTGTCATAGCGAAGGGCGCATTGGGTTACGGCCTGCCGCGGCGCGACTTAAGGGTATCGCAGCAGCACCGGATGCTGGTCTGTGGAAAGATCGCGGAGCGTATGTTCGACACCAGAGAAGTGCTGGTGCCGGCCAAAGCGCTCACAGATATTGACGGCATTCGAATTTCCGCCGCGTCATCTTCCATGACTTACTTCCATGTGGCGCTGCCAAGGCACAGCATCTTGCTTGCAAACGGCGCACCGTCAGAGAGCTTCTTTCCAGGCAAACAAGCCCTTGCGGCCCTGAGCGACGCAGCGCGCGATGAGTTTCTGACTTTGTTTCCAGAGCTGGCTGAGGGAAATCTGGCGTCTTATGGGCCAGCGCGCACGCTTGTAAAGTACCGTCGCGCACAAAAACTCGCGATGCGCCACCGCAAGAACCGGAGGGAGTTGGTCAGCCGATTTCACTAGCATCTGAAGACCGCTCGCTCGAACAGGCGTCGGGACGGCACTCTGGGCGGGCATCGCGGTCACGCCCGACACCGGTCTTTTGGGCTCGCTACAGACCTTAGCCGCACTGCGTGCCAGGGTCGTCGCGCAGCCCAAACCGGACGTTGGACGTTGGAACGTCGATGAGATTTCACATAGAAAGGGCATATGGGCCTTGCGGGCCATACCCGCAGTCGAAATCAGCTAGTTTCCGAGGCCTCATTCGGCCTTGAGCCACTCTACCAAGTTAGCTTTT
>NZ_VCBA01000039.1 GCF_007995245.1 Tateyamaria sp. syn59 | reverse complement strand
CCGAAGGTCTTCCGGAGCCAAGCAACGGCAAGCCGTTGGAAGGCCTGCTCGCGGGGCCCGTAGCCGTCCTCAAACGGATCACCATCGGGCCCCTCGAACCACTCGGCATTGGCCGTCAGGATTACCTCCCGCAGCGGACCATGCCGCGTCGGCCGCCAAGGGTCCTTGGCGCCTTCTACCAGGCGCCTCTCGATCTCGCTTGTGCGCCGCCGCTTGCGGAGCCGCGTCAGCTCGCGATCAAAGTTCGCGAGCCGCATCCGCTGGATCTCCCTATGCACGAACTGGGCCCAATCCTCTCTTCCGATTAGGCGCTCGTTCAGCCTCGATCGGGACCGATCCACGTGCCCAGTATCACCGCCTTCTCGCTTGCGATGCTTCTCGTAGCCTTGAAGGTTCTCCGGCCAAAGACCCTGCATCCGCATGACCACCGGATGCTCCTGCTGCGCCTCTTCCACCTCTCGACCTCCTGCTTGGGAGGTCGGGAGGTGGGATCATCGCACTGAAGACAGAAATGCAAGCTAAAGGGGGAGCGAAAGTGGGCGTTGAGGCCTCCGTAGATTTGAGCGACAGTCATCCCAACTGGGCTGTCGCGGGTCAGTCCGCTGTTCACAACCGCCAGTTCGCTGAATAAGCCTCAGCCTGGCTCTGGTCCGCGAAGAACCTGGCCAATGGTTGCAAGCTACGGCCGCTTTCGGCCATCAGTCGTCGTGCGAGATGGCGCCGGGCTGCCCCGCGGCATTCACCAGACTCGACGTTCGTTCGGTGCGCAGCACTTATGGCCAGTTAGTGGCGGTGAAGCGGACGAAGCGGACCTTGATCCGGATTGTCCGACGCCGCTCACCTACAGCTGGAACAGACCCACGGCATTCACCCCCTCACGCTTTGTCGCCTCTGTTCGCTCGAGGAGCTCACAATTTTATGTCGAACATCTAGTGATCAAAGATCACAAGATACTGGACTAATTGAAAAAAATGGGTAAACTGCAGCCCACGCGAGTGGGGAAAAAAATTGCTTGATTCAGTCCAACTTACAGCATCAAGCCACGCTGATGTTTCGGTGTTTCGGCCACTCAAAGTCGGCCCTGAAGCTGTTCTGCAAGCTTCTGTAGAAAAACATATCGCGAAGTTACTCCCTCTCGGTGAATTTTCTTGGACGGGAAGCACCGTCCCGGTTGGAGCGGGGGTGCCAGATTTGCTACGAGCAAGTGTGCGGCCTGAGGCCGTAAGCATCGCTGACGCAGACAGCATATCCATTGCAATTCTCGGATACCTGCGCGCAGCTCGGCGCGCTCGCGGAGAGACAATTGCGGAACGTCTGGGTTTGAGCGAAAAGACCACGCTTAACAAACTAGATGCGCTCCAAGGACAGGGCGTAATCGAGCAGATTCAAAAGAACTTTAGCTTGGCGCAGCCATGGCGGAACATCTTGGGTGATGTTTCGGCAGTCGAGGTGAAAGTTTCCGACTGGAAGAAAGCTGTTGCGCAAGCGTCACGAAATCGCATTTTCGCGCACCGGTCCTTTGTGGCTCTGCCTGAGGGTGTTGCTAAACGCGTTAAGGACGAATTAGCTTTCTCGTCATTGGGCTTGGGGCTGATTTCGATCGACGACAATGGCGTAAGTCGCGTTGTGAAGCGAGCAAGGAAGTCATCCCCTAAGGCTTGGGCATACTACTATACTGTCGCTGCGAGAGCGGCAGGAGATTTGAGGGCTTCTGATAACAGTGTTTCAAGTTAGTATAGATGACGCAAGTCAGCAGCACCCGGATTATGAGTTTATAACCGCACTGACTCCAAGCGCTCAAAAAGCGGCTTTCCACGTCAAAAGAAACGATGATGATTTTTGCTTGAAAATCATTGCTCCAACGCAGTCTCTCGAAAGAGTTCAGCGTGAAGTTTTGGCGATGCAAACCCTCAACCATCCCAACGTAGCCAGGGTGGTTGAATACGAATACAGCGCGCGCGGTGGTAAAACGCGGCACTACCTAGTGGAAGAATTTGTAGCCGGAAGCGATCTCTCACACTACTTAGCGGCTCATGGAAAGTTGAGCCTACAGCAGATCAAAGATATATTTGTTCCCCTCTGCGGCGGTCTAAATGCGCTAGCGGAAAATAATATCGTACACAGGGACCTTAAACCCAGCAATGTCAGGGTCGATAATACAGGGAAGCCTGTAATTATTGACTTTGGCCTCGCACGACTTCTGGACATGGAAAGTCTCACCGCAACCGTTGAGGGCGCGATGCTGGGTACCCCGAAATATTTTGCCCCGGAACAGCTCCGCGGTACGAAGCGTGATATCGATCCACGAACTGACCTGTATGCTCTAGGCGTCATTCTTTACGAGGCGGCAGTTGGGAAGCACCCATCCCTAACTGATAGCCCGAAGACATTTGACGAACTAGACGAAGCCATTTGTACGTCGGAGGATTTCAGATCGGACCCTGACTACTTGGGTCTTGACCCGACCCTGAAGCTTGTCCTGCAACGATTGCTGGAAAAAGAACGAGGTCGCAGACCAACTAGTGCGGCTATGGTCGGAACCATCCTAAATGGTTTGGGGGGGCAGCAATGAGGCGGGGAGCTTGGCATCAATGCGGTGCTAACAATCAGAAATTTATTCTCGAAATGCTGCAAACTGGAATGGGTGCAGGTGTAATCCTGAGCCCGAAAGACTTGGCATACGAGAAGGCACAAGAATACGCGAGCGATTATAAACGCGCTGGCGCGGATGTTCTCCTCGACCCTCAATTCTACGAACCCGACTTTGCGGATGGAAAGCTCTCCAGCTACCCAATCGCACAGTTCCGGCAGTCGATCGCATCTCTTGGAGCGCTTTCAGCTCACTCCTTTGCAAATCTCACAGCTGCTCTGCGTGATGAAAACCAAGCACTAGGCTCTAGCGCGGTTATTGCACCAGCGATACCCTACGAGGCGGCTCGGCCAGATATGGCTCAGCTGAATGCTCGTCTCTTTGCTGCTGCTAAAGCTGCGGGTGACTCGCTAGGCATTCCGACCTACGCAACTGTCGTCATGGGCGGTAGCATCACAACATCCCAAGTCGCGCAATCTATCTTATCCCAAGCGACGGCACTCAATGCCGATGGTTGGTACTACGCTGTCGAATTTGACAGCGCTGAGCGTCTTCCAACGGACGTCGAAGCGGTATTCCGTTACTGTTCGGCAGGCTTAACACTCGCTTGCACGGGGAAGCCCGTCCTTCACGCATACGCGGGCCCATTGGCCGGGCTTGCTTTCGGTTCTGGCGCGAGAGCCGCGGCCATTGGCTTTTGGCAAAACCTTTGGGGTTTCACACGATCTCGCTTCCAGCCGTCGACGGGGCAAGGTGGTGGTGGCGACGCGCCGCCACGCTTCTTTTCTACTCCGCTTTGGGGCACAATTGTGTACCCAGATGAATTACTCCAGCTGCCAACTGCGCTGCAGAACACAATTCTGGTTCACTCGCCGTACTCAGGGGCAGTGTCAACAGTGACCGCCACTGCATGGCAGAAGTGGGATTCCTATCGGCATATGATCCACTAGATAATTGCGTATGTGAGTCCACTTGCGGCATCGGCAGATGCACGGCAAGCGATGCAAATCGTCATATCTGATTTAGCGAGCGCCAATACCCTTCACAGCCAAGTTCACACTGCAGGTTTGATTCTTCGCGACGGAAGCAACTCATATCAGCCTTCTTGGGCTTCGGCGGGAACGAGAATGCTGGCAGATATGTCGGGCGACTATCAGTGGCTTCAGTTGCAAGGGGGGCCGTGAACAGACGGTCGATACTTCGAACGTGATTGCGTTTTAGGAAGCGACATAACAACCTGCGGCACTGTGCGCGTTGCCGACCGGCGGACAGCTGCTGTTCCACCTCACCGCCCGCGTCTGGGAGCGCGCCTCGATCATCGTAGTGACCGATCTCGACTTCGGGGAACGGCCTCAACGCCCGAATAGGCCCGCGCTAGTGGAAGTTTCGCTGTCATGCTCGTGAATGGCGGCTGTCACTATTTTACGCGGCTGCAATGCCGCATCGCAGCAAGTCGGCTTGCCGCCCCTATGTCCCTTGAGGAGATGAACTACGTCCGTCGTGACCCTTCTGGACCAAGTCCACCGTCGACCGGGAAACAGATCTTAACATCGATCCAAGGCAGACGAAGCGGCCGTTCCAACGTGCGAATCTTGAAACAAAAGGGCCTACTACAACGATTGCCGCGCTCCCCTGTCTATACTCACTAAGTAGCCCGCGCAGTCGGCGCTTCGCGCCTTGCTGCTCGG
>NZ_VCBA01000038.1 GCF_007995245.1 Tateyamaria sp. syn59 | reverse complement strand
CGGCGCACGACGGCTGCTCGTGCCGCTGACGCACAGCGGCTTCTGCATCTGTCAGACAACCGGTTCGGCCGTACTCGGGCGCCTCGACGGGAGGCCGTTTGCAGCGATGAACGCCGTACGCGGCCGGATTCACGCAGTGCGAGACGTCGCCGCCGATCGCCGGTCGAGGCAGCGCTCCCGCTCACGGACCGTTCGCGGCCAGAACACCCACGGTGAGAGGCAATTGCCTCACCAGCCCCGCCATGCAGGAAAGGAGGTGCAGCAATGAACGTCCAGTCCGCCAAGAACCTGCTGGAACAACAGGTCGCCCTCATCCGCCCCGTCATCGAGTTGCGGGCGGAGATGAGCCAGCACTTGGCACACCAGGTCCTGCCGTACCTCGACCCGGCGGGGCAGGAGGTGGTCAAGGAGGTCATCGAGTATCTCGATGAAGAGACCGACATAGACGACGATCTCCCATACTTCCTCGATGTCGCACTGGGGGAGATCCGCAAGGTGCTTCCGCCGGAGGCTCACGGCAAGGAGGCCACGGGCCCGGATCGCGGGGCACTCGACAACAACCATAGCTTCGGGGCGTGTCGGCAGCTCACGCCGGAGGAGGAGGTGCTCCAGGCGGCCATGCAGCCGATCGGGGTGCTCTATCGCGCCACCCGTAGGGCGCTCGACCACGCCGACGCGATAAGGCAAAGCTTCCGTCTGCTCGGCATGGAATGACTGCACGGCGCCCGGTAGGGCGCCGTCCCTTGAGGGACCGAAAGGCCCCAGCGCCGGGACTGGATCCCCCGGCGTTCAGCGCGTCGGCGATGAGCCCCGCTCCTTCGCTGCTACGAGGATGCCGACGCGTCTTCCACCGCAGAAGTTCGAAAGTTTTCGATGCTTACTGGTATCAAGCGCCCGTGACTAAGTCCAAACTCCTTGCATTGCAAAATATTCTCCAGCCTATAGGAATAGAAGCCAGGCTCCGCTGTTGATGAAACCAGATCGAAAGCGCTCCAGCCCATGAGGAATCGAATTAGATCGGCATAGACTTGGCAAAAATATTCATTTCACACGCGCAGTCGGATATCAACCTCGTTCAACAGATATCCAAACGACTTGAGGCGCTCGGCCATCAAATTCTGCCAGGAGATACCATTGGCGCGGGCTTCAACTGGCAGTCTGAAATTCGAAGAAGTATGTCCGAGGCGGATGCCGTTGTCGCCATATTAACAGAAGAATCTGTTAAAAGCGAATGGGTGATGTCTGAGATTAGCGCCATGCTGGCCTATTCCGAAGAACAAGGTCGTGTTGGCGTCCTTCCCGTATGGTTCGATCAGGCAGAACTTCCAGACTTTATTAAGAAAATTCAAGCAATCAAAGCAGATAAAGAAGATCTGTACCAAACCTCCCTTCAGATATCGAGGGGGGTAGAACGGCTAATAGCCATTTCTGCCGCTAAGGCGGAGAAGAGAAATGAGAGACGCGAGTTACTTGAAAGAGTGGCTTCAGAGTTCATTGAAAAGAGCCAAAAAAATCTCAGAGATCGCGAGAAGAGCTACAGAAGGCAGGCGAATCTTTGGTACCTTACCTGTTGCGCCACCCTGATCTTCGGCGCAGCAATAAGTTTTTGGCGAGCCGGCAGCATAGAATACGAATCCGCCTCTGCATACTCTCTACTCGAAGTCATTATATTAGGTGTCATTTCTGTCGGACTCACGGTAGGGGTCGCCAAGTTCTCATTTACGCTTGGAAAGGCCAATATGGTTGAAGCATTGCGGAACGCAGATAGAAGTCACGCAATAACTTTTGGTGAGTTCTATCTAAGGTCATACGGCTCGGAGAGCGAATGGTCGGAGCTAAAAGATGCCTTTCAGCATTGGAATATTGATGCCGGATCTGCGTTCAAAGACCAGCGAAGCGAAGACTTTGACCCAAGGATCTTGGAAAATGCCTTAGCAATCGCAAAGATACTATCTCAGTCCACAAAGCAGAAAAAATAGCCGAGTTCGGTCGCAAAGGCTCTGGAAGTTAGGCATAGCGGATCAGGCCTTCTTCTATTTTCACATTGCATTGGATGATTGCATGAGGTGCGTCCGCAGGTGAGCCCTGCGGACGCTGGTGGCCATTCCCTCGTACCGGACCTCGGGTCGGCGTCCGCCGTGTCGGTCACATGATGCCCGAACAGGAAAGGACCCCTCCGATGCCGCTCGACAAGCTGATCGACCTTCTCGCAGAAGCCGCTGTCCGCAAGCTCTCGCAGGAGCGGGAGAAGCAGGAAACGACGCCTGACGCGATACGCACAACCTACAAGATACTCCGCCACTGGACATACCATTTCCGCATTCTTTCCAGATATATGCACTGACCGGGCCATCACGGCCACAACCCCATAGGACGTCGTCAATGCCTCCTCAGCCCGTTGCCGCTCTCTACCTGCGTTCCGCTTCTACGAACGATGTAGCAATCGAAGAGCAGCGTCGTATCTGCACGGCCCTTGCCGAGAGCCAAGGCTGGCGTATCGGCGAAACGGTCGTGGACAACGGCGTGGGCGGAATGCGCGATCGCCCTGGTCTTACGGCTCTTCGGACCTGCATCGCCGAAGGACGAGCCCAGATCGCGCTCGCTACGGAGCCGGTCCGCATCGCTCGCGATCCGAAGATGATCAAGGACCTTGTCGATTTCTGCGCAGCGCACGGTGCGGAGCTTCTGTTCGCGAATAGCGCGTCCGTCGGCTCCGTCATGACCTATGAACAAAGCCTCGATGCCATGCGCCGGCTCATCATGGAAGTTGTAAGCGAGGTGAACCCATGACGGACGCGAAGCGCCCGCTGCGTGTCGCCTTCTACGCACGCTATTCGACCGACATGCAGAACCCCCTGTCGGTCGAGGACCAGTTTCGCATCACCGAGAGATACGCCCGGCAGAAGGGCTGGACTGTCGTCGAGCGCTATTCTGACGACGCGGTCAGTGGCACCGTGAGCCGGGACCGGCCGGGATTCCAGCGGCTCTCCGTGGATCTCGCCAGCGGCAAGTTCGATGTAGTGCTCGCCGAGTCCGTCGACCGGATATCGCGGGATCCCGAGCACATGGCGGGCTTCTACAAGACCGCGCTGTTCAACCGCGTCGAGCTCTACACCACCGGACGCGGCAAGATCGACGCGATGATGCTCAGCATCTCGTCCATGTTCGCGGCAATGTTTCTCGAGGAGCTCGCCCAGAAGACCCGCCGCGGGCTGGAGGGGCGGGCCCAGAAGGGCTTGAGCGCGGGCGGCAAAGTCTACGGCTACAAGCAATGCACGGATGAGCGCGGCGTTCCTGTGAAGGGCGCGCGCGAGATCGACGAGGTCGAGGCCGCGGTCGTGCGCGGGATCTTCCGCGACTACGCCGCAGGGCAGTCGCCGATCGAGATCGCCAATCGCCTGAACGACGAAGGCATCCCTTCCCCCTCGGCCGAAACCGGTCGCAGATCGTCGGGACGCTGGAAGCAGAACACGATCAACGGCAACCGGGAGCGGGGCACCGGCATCCTCAACAACGAGCTCTACATCGGCCGACAGGTCTGGAACCGACTGACCTATGTGAAGCACCCACAGACCGAGCGCCGGGTCTCGCAGCTGAACCCCGAGAGCAAATGGGTCATCAGCGAAGTGCCCGGGCTACGGATCATCGATCAGGAACTGTGGGACGAGGTCAAGGCGCGGCAGGACGCACAGCGCAAGCGCGTGGGAAAGGCCGAGGCCAAGGACCGCAACAAGCTCTCGATCGGGCAGAGCCTGCGCCGGCGGAAGTACCTCCTGTCGGGGCTCCTGCACTGCGGCCTGTGTGGCGGCAAGCTGACGGTCGCCGGGAGTAGCAAGTACAGAACCTACTACTGCGCCAACGCCAAGGAGATGGGCCCCAGCGTCTGCGAGGGCTTCAGGGGACTGCGGGAGAGCGTCGCCCTGCCCCTCGTCCTGTCGGGGCTGCGCGCCGAGCTGATGAAGCCTGCCGTCTATGACCGGTTCCGGGAGCGGTTCCACGCGAAGCTGGCGGACAGCCAAGAGGCGGCCGTGGACCGGCTCCGGGTGCATGACGCACGGCAGCGGGAACTGGAGACGGGCCAAGACAACCTGATCCGAGCCATCGCGAAGAACCATGAGCTCGCGGGTATGCTTTCTCCCCGGCTGATAGATATCGGTGCCGAGCTCCAGCAGATGCAGGGCAAGCGGGCCGCCCTGGTCGTGCCCGAGGTCGAGCTGCCCGAGGACCTGCCGGACCTCTACCGGGCCATGGTCGCCGACCTGGCGACGGCACTGTCGGACGAGTCCGTCGCCGGGCGTGCCGCGGACGAACTACACGAGCTCGTTGACCGCGTCGTGGTGCACTGGGATGAAGACGCCCGGGGGCACTGGTTGTCGATCGAGGGCAGCCTGCTGGAAATGCTACGCAAATCGGCGCCGAGCAAGCTCGACGCCGTGCGTGGCGATATTTTCGCTGAAGTTGG
>NZ_VCBA01000037.1 GCF_007995245.1 Tateyamaria sp. syn59 | reverse complement strand
TCTGAGTTCCAGCTTACATGATCACCTTCTGAATATTTCGCCATTGGCATGCCTCCTTTTTCCGATCAACACCTCTGCTGCTCGCGTCGTTCCGCACCGGACTATTCAGGATTGACAGTCACCCCGCGGTGGCTACCCTGACCTGATGGTGATGCATGAGAACCACTTCCGGTTTCTACTTCTGAACCGCCTGGCTCCCCGGGCGGTCTTCGCATAAGCGCACCCTCGACCACCCGGGGCTTTCTTACATCCTTGAATTAAGAACACGGGCTTCGCAGCCCCGGGAGATCCATCATGACTATCATCACCCAGCTGCCTTCAGGCGGCGACTTTCGCTCGCTGTTCGAGCACCATACTGTCGGCTCTGGCTTCTTCTTGACGGTCGATGACAGAGCGGGCATCGAGCATCTGCTACGCTACAGCAAGACCAGGAACGCGTCGAATCCGGCCCTTTTGAACGGGCTTTTGCGCCACAAGCTGCGGATCTCGCGTGGGGCTATTGAGCCAGCTTCGCCCGAGCTCGTCGTGACCGGACGCCAAATCACCTATTTGATCAGGGAAGAGGGATCTCGTTCCGGAGTGCTCTCCATGGGTCCGACACCGATTCCCGGACATTTCCTTGTCACATCCCTGCTCGGAGCGACCCTCATCGGCATGCGGAAACTACAAAAAGCGCCGCTTCTCCGAGACGACGGCCAAATCGATAAAGTCGTCGTGCTGGATGTAGATCCGTCTACGACCCACCACACCGCTTGATGGCCGGACCATCTCTGGCTGGTCCGAAGATTTACCTATCCAGCATGCATTTACGTCGCTGTGGAGCGGAAAGGAGAATTCGATGAACCAACAACGCGGCACCGGACGGCAGCCAAGGGTAGTCATCGGTGTTGACTGCTTGGACAGGCTTGAAGCTCTCGCTGAGGGCGCAATTCAGCGTAACCCCGATCTCGCCGACCGGTTGCTCGGCGAGATCGGTCGGGCTCGGATCGTGCCTGCAGGGAAACTTCCGCCGAACGTGGTGGCCATCGGTCGCGCGGTCACCTACCGCGACGAGACGACCAATCAGGAGAAGACAGTAACTCCGGTTTTTCCTGAGGACGCCGACATTTCACGCGGTCGCATTTCAATCCTCACGCCGATCGGGATCGCTTTGATCGGCTTGGCCGAGGGAGCATCGCTTCACTGGGACACCAGGGATGGAGAGCGTCGAATTCTGACCGTTCTCCACGTCGCTTTCCAAGCTGCTTCCGAAGGACTGAAGATCAAATGATTTATCGTTCTCAAGGGCTTGCCGAGGCCAATGACTACCCCGGAAGGAGCCGCTCGATGTGCTGACGAAGCTCCTTCCGGGACATCGGTCATCGCCACTTCGGTGTGTTCCCCTTCCCGTCGAAAGAGAGTTCCATGAATCGTCACCTGCCGCTTGCTTGCCCGTCCTGCAAGGCATCGCTTCCTCGTGCAGCCGCCTATCGGTGTCCCATTTATCGACACATTCTTGAAGGCGCTATCCACATTATCCGGATTTCCTGTCGTCGTTGCGGCTCTGCTATCGAGCGCAACGCCGGCGCCACCATGACCTGTCTCCGGTGCCGTTCTCGTCGACCATCACAGCTCGCGCAACAGGGCTGCTGATATGAAACTGGTCTCTCATCTTCGGCGACTGATCTGGCCTTCGGCCATGCTTCTTGTCGCCGCCAGCCTGGTGCTCTTTGATCAGGATGTCGAGCAGTGGGTCGGTTTGTCTCTCCGCATGCCTGGCGGCGTCGTCGGTTACCTTGCCGCGGCTTGGCTCGGTAGTCGGCTATTCGGTCTGTTCGCAGACCGTCGCAGGCCCCACAAAGGTCCCTACCCGCGCCTGTTTCGCGATCTCGTGGCAGTTCTACTATTCTTCACCGCGACCATTGCCTCTGCCGCTCTCTTGTTGGGCCAAGGTCTTCTCGGCGCGCTTGCGGGATCGAGCCTGATACTTGCGATGCTGGGTTTCGCGATCCGGAATGTCGTGGCTGACACTTTGTCTGGCATCGCACTCGGTGTCGAGGCGCCCTGCCGGATCGGAGACTGGGTTGATATTGATGAGGTCGCACGAGGCAGGGTCATTGAGATTGGGTGGCGCACAACGCGGGTGCTGACGCAGGACGCCACCTACATGATCCTGCCGAATAGCCAGATCGCGCGCCGACGCATCACCAACTATTCCGCTCCAAAACCACAGTATCGCGCGCAGCTGTCACTGAAGCTCGCGCATGAAGTTCCCGTGGACAACGCCAAGGCGCTGATCCTGAAGGCTTTAAACGAGGCGCGTCTGATCCAGTCTGAACCCACCCCTGATGTCCGCGTGCAGGCACTGGGAAGTAACAGCAATTCCTACGCTGTTCGCTTCTGGCTGTCGCGCTTTGAACGGGATGCTGACTGCCGAGACGAGGTTCTTTCCTTGATCGATCGTGCGCTGCGGAACGCTAAAATTCCAGCCCCACGCGTGCAGATCGAGTTGAATCGTCCTCGCCGAGAAAGCATCGATCCGATCGAGCACGAAACGGAGATTGCGCGGATATTCGCAGCGTCTCCTCGGCAGAGCATATCGTAGTTTGGTAGGCCTATGACAAGGCGCAATGCGAGATACGGAATTTCCTCACAAACTATATTTAATTGCATCACGAAACGCAAAGGGCCGGGCGATGACCTATTCAAATTAATCCGCGTGTCTGGGCTGCGCGCATGACCTCTGCGGTCGTGCGCGCAGCCAATTTTTGACCAGTTGCCTTCAACCGGGCCTTCAAAGCGCTTTCTCTGATCTCAAGGTGAGCCGCCGCTCGACATGACGCTCTCCCGCTACTATGAGTGGCGATGCTTCGATCTGCGCCTTGGTAATCTGCACCTGTGCACAGGGCTCGGCATGCAGCATGCTTAGGACGTCATACGCAACCCCCAACTCCTTTTGAGAGAAAGGCTAGTCTTGGCGAGCAAGACCACAAAAGGATCGCACCTTCGAAGTTCCGGTCGCCACGGTAGCTCCGAACAACAGGCCATGATCTTCCGTATCGGCGAGGATATCCGTTGGATCGATCATTGCAGAATCGTCCCAGTCAATCATCCCGTCATGGGCAAGTGCCCAGAAGATCATCGGCTCGCGCAAGAAATAGGATTTTTGAGCGTAAGTGTTATGCCAGGATTCCGGCAAACGATTCTCGCAACGCAGGGGACGGCCGCGACTGACCCGTATGGCTACAGCGAAACCCGGTGAGGCAATCTGAGAGAGAAGAAAGGTTTTTCGTTGAAAATCCGTGGATACTCATCATTAAGTCCGCATCAAAGAACTTTTTCCGCAGTCATGATAAAGTATCCTAGTGGTTCCGGCTTACCTAAACCGTCCATTTGGAAAAGCCAGAAGACAGGATCAGGGCCGGTTTTCAAGGCAGCAGACACTCGTCAGAGCAGGTAAAGCGCCAGCGAAAGCCTTCGGGGGGATAGGCGAGTTCCACCTCCCCCGAGAACGCCCCCTGCACAAGCCGGTCGAGCACGATGCTTCCGAAGCCCTTGCGGGTAGGGGCTTTGACTGGCGGACCACCCCGCTCGGTCCAGCATACGGTCAGCTGTCTGTCTCCATGCTCCGTCTTGGAGACATCCCAGATGATATCGACGTGACCGGTTTCCTGCGAGAGCGCGCCATACTTGCCGGCATTCGTGGCCAATTCGTGGAACGCCATGCCAAGCGTCTGCGCGGCTTCCGCGGTGATCGCGGCTTCTGGTCCTTGCAGGTGGATGCGCGTGCCGACCAGATCTTCGAAATGCGCCAACTGGCCGCGCACTAGATCCCCGAGGCGAACACCGTTCCAGTCGTCATTGACAAGCAGGTCGTGCGAATGTGCCAGCGCCCGCAGCCGTCCCTCGAAGCGAGGTAAAAACTTCCCGGCATCGGTCTGCCAGATCTGCCGGGCGATCGCCTGAACCAGCGAGAGCGTGTTCTTGGCGCGGTGATTGATTTCCCGCATCAGGAACTCGGCATGCTCCTTGGCTTTTTCGCGTTCGGTCACGTCGAAGCCGGAAACGACGATTTCCCGCACGCTTCCGTCGTCATTGAGGATGGGCGACAGCAGCATGTCGACGGTCACGCGTCCGTCGCCAGGAGTGCGTGCCACGGCATCGTAGCGCACGACCTCGCCAGTGGCCGCCCGGGCGATGGAGGCGCGCAGCCGGGCCGCGACCTCGGGGTCGTAGGACCACCCATATGTCTCCCAAGCCAACTGACCGATGACCTCGTCACGCCCGACGCCGCCCGTTTCGAGCGCTATCGCGTTTGCTTCCACGATCCGCCCTTCGAGATCGAGGGTTCCGATGAAGACGACCGCATTGTCGAGCACCAGCCGTAACCGCTCGGCGCTGTCGCGCGCCTTCCGTTCCATGCGATGCCGCTCGGTGACGTCGAAGACGACACCGATCATCCGGACAGGCCGTTTGCCCTCATACCGGATGACCCGACCTCGCCCGGCAATATGGCGAATGTCCCCGTCGGGCCGCCGGATCCGGAACACGGCATCGAAGTTCTTTCCATCTTCAAGGGAGCGCGCCAGCTCTGTTTCGACCATCTCCCTGTCCTCGGGATGGATCATCTCGAAGAACAGGTCCGTCGAGGCAGGCATGGCG
>NZ_VCBA01000036.1:3653-4667 GCF_007995245.1 Tateyamaria sp. syn59 | reverse complement strand
CATCCGAAGCTTCGGCTCATGGCTTGAGCCCCGTTACATCTTCGCCGCAGGACAACTTGTTTAGACCAGTGAGCTGTTACGCTATCTTTAAAGGATGGCTGCTTCTAAGCCAACCTCCTGGTTGTTTTGGTCGTCCCACCTGCTTTCCCACTTAGCCATGAATTGGGGGCCTTAGCTGTCGGTCAGGGTTGTTTCCCTCTCCACGACGGACGTTAGCACCCGCCGTGTGTCTGCCATCCAGTACTCCCGGGTATTCGGAGTTTGGTTAGGATCAGTAAGCCTGTGGGGCCCCATTACCCATCCAGTGCTCTACCCCCCGGGGTATTCGGATGACGCTCTACCTAAATAGATTTCGCAGAGAACCAGCTATCTCCGAGTTTGATTGGCCTTTCACCCCTAGGCACAACTCATCCCGACCTTTTTCAACAGGTGTGGGTTCGGACCTCCAGTGCGTGTTACCGCACCTTCATCCTGGTCATGCCTAGATCACTCGGTTTCGGGTCTGATCCCACGAACTCGACGCCCTATTCAGACTCGCTTTCGCTGCGCCTACACCTACCGGCTTAAGCTTGCTCGTGAGACCAAGTCGATGACCCATTATACAAAAGGTACGCCGTCACCGCGCGAGGCGGCTCCGACTGATTGTAGGCGTCCGGTTTCAGGTACTGTTTCACTCCCCTCGTCGGGGTGCTTTTCACCTTTCCCTCACGGTACTGGTTCGCTATCGGTCAGTAAGGAGTACTTAGCCTTCGAGGGTGGTCCCCCGATCTTCGGACAGGATTTCACGTGTCCCGCCCTACTTGATACGTCCCATCGCGCTTCCGATACGGGGCTGTCACCCGCTCTGGCCAGACTTTCCAGTCTGTTCTCGTCACGCTCAAGGCTCGGCTGGTCCGCGTTCGCTCGCCACTACTAGCGGAGTCTCTGTTGATGTCCTTTCCTCCGGGTACTTAGATGTTTCAGTTCCCCGGGTTTGCTCTTTGAACCCTATGTGTTCAGGTCCAAAGTACCTGG
>NZ_VCBA01000036.1:2699-3211 GCF_007995245.1 Tateyamaria sp. syn59 | reverse complement strand
TTTCACACTCTTAATTTGTCCTACCGCTTCGCTACTTGAGGACCAGGCCTCTCATAGCGGACGGTAGAATAAATAAGAGTGTTTCAGGTGGGTTGCCCCATTCGGAAATCCATGGATCAAGGCCTATTCTCGGCTCCCCATGGCTTATCGCAGAGTATCACGTCCTTCATCGCCTCTTACTGCCTAGGCATCCACCAAACGCCCTTTTCGCGCTTGATCCGATCCAGAAAAAGCAAGGCTGCCTTTGTCGTCCTATCGCCCGGAGGGCTACTTGAGGACAAAGAACCGAGTTCTTTCTGAACCGAAAGTCATACGTTTCCCGCCTTCCCCCGCCCATGCAAGGCATGGGGAAGACATAGGTTAGTGTACTTGACTTGGAACGGAACCGCTGTCCGCCGCGCCCCTGGGGGCGAAGCGAAGTCCGATCTCACGCGATCGAACCGGCGGTTCCGAAATGTTTCTCTCTAGACGATGTCAAAACAGGCGTCCGATTGGACGGCGGAGCGGCAATG
>NZ_VCBA01000035.1 GCF_007995245.1 Tateyamaria sp. syn59 | reverse complement strand
CACCGAGTAAGCCAGTCCAACCGTGGCGGCGGGGTGGAGCCCGCCCTACGGGACCGATGAGATGTAAGGCGGGGTTTGCCCTGCCGCACAACGAAAAAAGACGCGACGAGGGGTGTCGGTGGTCGATGCTCCTCCTCTCCGTTGGAAGCCCGAGTAAGGGAACACGAAAATGGCCATTCAAAGCCAAAACATCCGCATTCGGCTGAAGGCGTTTGACTATCGTGTGCTGGACGCGTCCACGCAGGAAATCGTCAACACCGCCAAACGCACCGGTGCGTCCGTGCGCGGCCCGATCCCGCTGCCGAACAAGATCGAAAAGTTCACCGTTCTGCGCGGCCCGCACATCGACAAGAAATCCCGCGATCAGTTCGAGATCCGTACGCACAAGCGTCTTCTCGACATCGTCGATCCGACCCCCCAGACCGTGGACGCGCTGATGAAGCTCGACCTCGCCGCTGGTGTGGATGTCGAGATCAAGCTGCAGTCGTAAGGAGGGTATAGATTATGCGCTCTGGAATTCTCGCAAAGAAGGTGGGGATGACCCGCCTGTTCATGGAAGACGGCAAGCAAGTACCCGTCACCGTGCTGCAACTCGACGCCCTGCAGGTCGTGGGTCAACGCACCGCGGACAAGGACGGCTACACCGCGGTGCAACTCGGCGCGGGTACGCCCAAGGTCAAGCGCGTGTCGAAAGCCATGCGCGGTCACTTTGCCGCTCAGAAAGTGGAGCCCAAGCGGAAGCTGGTTGAGTTCCGCGTGACCGAAGACAACCTGATCAACGTGGGCGAAGAGATCATCGCCGACCACTATTTCGAAGGTCAGTTCGTCGACGTCACCGGCACCTCGATTGGTAAAGGCTTTGCCGGTGCCATGAAACGCCACAACTTCGGTGGTCTGCGCGCCTCGCACGGTGTGTCGATTTCCCACCGTTCGCACGGCTCGACCGGTCAATGTCAGGACCCCGGCAAGGTGTTCAAGGGCAAGAAGATGGCCGGCCACATGGGCGCCGCGCGCGTCACCACGCAGAACCTGCAAGTGGTGCGCACCGACAGCGACCGTGGTCTGATCATGATCAAGGGCGCCGTGCCCGGATCGAAAGGTGGTTGGGTCACCGTCAAGGATGCGGTGAAAAAGCCGTTCCCTGAAAACGCGATCCTGCCTGCCGCTCTGAAATCCGCCAAGGAAGAGGCGATGAAAGCTGCCGAGGAAGCCGCTGCTGCCGCAGCCGCCGAAGCGGAAGCCGAAGCCAAGCGTCTGGCTGAAGAGCAGGCCGCTGCCGAAGCGGAAGCGCTGAAAGAAGCCGAAGCCTCCATCGAAGCCGACAAGGCCGAAGACGGGGACGACGCCAAGAAAGAGGGTGACGAATAATGAAACTCGACGTCATCAAACTGGACGGCGGCAAGGCCGGTTCGGTCGAGCTGAGCGAGGACCTCTTTGGCCTCGAGCCGCGCGCCGATATCCTGCACCGCATGGTCCGCTGGCAGCGCAACAACGCCCAAGCCGGTACCCACAAGGTCAAGACCCGCTCGGAAACCAGCTACTCGACGAAGAAGATTTATCGCCAGAAGGGCACCGGCGGCGCACGCCACGGTGACCGTAACGCGCCGATCTTCCGCAAGGGTGGTATCTACAAGGGTCCGACGCCGCGTTCGCACGGCCACGACCTGCCGAAGAAGTTTCGCAAGCTGGGTCTCAAGCACGCCCTGTCGGCCAAGGCCAAGGCAGGCGAGCTGGTCATCATCGAGGATGCGGCTGCCGCGGGCAAAACCGCCGCTCTGGCCAAGCAGGTCAAGGACCTTGGCTGGAAGCGTGCGCTGGTGATCGATGGGGCCTCGGTGAACGAGGACTTCCTGAAGGCATCGCGCAACATCGAAGGTCTGGATATCCTGCCGACGATGGGTGCAAACGTATATGACATCCTGAAGCGTGACACCCTGGTGATCACGAAGGCGGGTGTCGAAGCACTGGAGGCTCGTTTGAAATGAGTGCCAAGGCAGAACATTACGACGTGATCCGCAAGCCGATCATCACCGAGAAAGCGACCATGGCGTCCGAAAATGGCGCGATCGTTTTTGAAGTGGCGATGGACAGCAACAAGCCCCAGATCAAGGAGGCCGTTGAGGCGCTCTTTGGTGTGAAGGTGAAGGCCGTGAACACGACCATCACCAAGGGCAAGGTCAAACGTTTCCGCGGCCAGTTGGGCAAGCGGAAGGACGTGAAAAAGGCCTATGTCACGCTGGAAGAAGGCAACACGATCGACGTGACCACCGGTCTTTGATCCGCGGGGCAGGGTGAGCCCTTCCTGATGGAAAGAATGATGGACCCCGGCTGCGATTGCGGTCGGGGTTTTTCGTTGTCCCATGGTGGGACGTGCGCGGGTTCGCCTGAAATCAACGGGTTACAGCGGCGAACTAGGGATTTGTTAGGGTTTTGGCTCGCGCGATCCTACAGTGGGACGTCATCGTATTTGCGGGAAAAGGGCGAGGTGCCGTCGGCTGCGCGTTGGCCCGTGGCGCTGGTCATCAGGGCCATCATGCGGGCCGTCTGTTTGGAATAGTCCTGGGCTGCGTCGCGGCAGTAGTCCGAATGCACCTGCATCAGTGCGGCAGGCGAGGCGCAGGTCATCATGGCCTGTTGGGCGGCGAGCGCCTTTTGCATCCGGTCGAGGGCGAAGGTGCTGCAGGCGGATGTCATCTCCATCCACGCTTGTGCTGCGACGGGATTGAACGCGGTCAGGGGTGCGGTTGCGGGGGTGACTTTTGCGGGGTCGGGCTTGGATTTCGGCATGGCATGTCCTGTTTTGCTGATTTGCACGCAGGATGCCCGATTTTTCCGCCCCCCGCTTTGATCTGGATCGTGTCGTCGCTAGGGTGCCGCAGAAATACAGACAGCATATGGGGCGGCCTGATGACGCCGCCCTGGCCAGAGAGAAAACACGCATGTCCGAGACGATCTACAGCAATCTCAAGCAATTGGGCGGGGCGACGGTCCAGCCCGCCTCACCTGAGGAGGCGGAGCTGGAGCGGGTGCAGAACCCGCAGGCGGATGTGGCCTATAACGTGCGGTTCACGGCACCGGAGTTCACGTCGCTGTGCCCGATGACCGGGCAGCCTGACTTTGCCCACCTTGTGATCGACTATGTGCCCGGGCAGTGGCTGGTGGAGAGCAAGTCGCTGAAGCTGTACCTGACGTCCTTCCGCAATCATGGGGCGTTTCACGAGGATTGTACGATTTCCATTGCGCGGCGGTTGGTGGATTTTCTGGAGCCGCAGTGGCTGCGGATCGGGGGGTATTGGTATCCGCGGGGTGGGATTCCGATTGATGTGTTCTGGCAGATGGGGGAGATACCGGAGGGCGTTTGGGTGCCGGAGCAGGGGGTGCCGACGTATCGGGGGCGGGGGTAGTTTGGTTTTGGGGGCGAACCGCTGTCTGAGCGTTCAATGGCCGCAATGAGCGCAAAACGATTGATGCTGGGGGAAGCCCGAAGGACGGGTTCGGTGACTGGATGCCTATGCTTCGATCCCGTCCTTCACATCGTCCAAACCTTTGCTTCCCTAAGGTAATCAGGGACTTCATCCTCCCGCGCGGCTGGGTGATTTTCCAGAACCATTCGCAGTGTGCGTACCGCGCCATAGGCACTGCTTATTAGATCACGTTGCTCGGCCAGGTACTTCTGATCAAATTCGTTGTCCTCAACCTTGTGCGCTGGTTTTTGACGCACCTTCCGTACCGAACGAAAGTCTGCGAACATTTGCTCCACTGGCTCTGGATCAGCGGGCCGAAACTTCTTAGCTATCCACTCTTCTAGTAACTGGATGGTGCCTTTCGATTGTATGACGGGATTTCCATCCTCATCAGTCAAATTACGGTTCAGATTAACGTCACCTTTGAAAAAGTCTCTGCTAAGGTCGTCGCTTAACATTTGGTCTAGCAACAGGGCAAAATCCCGAAACTCTTTCTTTGTGGGTCTGAGCAAGATACCAAAGCCATGAGGACGCTTGAGTTCACGAAACTCGGTTCGAAAGAGCGGCGGTTTACCCATCTGCATGCAGAACCGATTTATCTGCTTCTTCTCCTCAAGAAACGCATCATAGATTGACATCTTCTCAGGAAAATCACCGATGATTTGGGTGCGAAAGAAATCTGGGTGAAGTCTGTACGAGCCGTCCAGCTCATGCACCGCCATTTGAACCTGTAGCTCTTCTGGCAGATCGTGAAGGTATCGAATGAAGGCAGCGATGGCGCGGTGCATGTCGCTGTCATATGCAAAGCCAAATTCAAAGAATTCTAGTCCGTCCCGAACTACTGCGCGGTCGGCGATCTGCGTCCCATCTTTCTGCAATACTCGACCGTGAATATCGTCAACTTCGAAATCGAAACGTGGGTCATTCCGGTACCACTCAAGCGCACGGAGGTCGAAGGCCCGAAAACTCAACTGAGGGGCACCCTCCTTTAGTGCTTTGGTATACGGTGCAGCTTCATTGGCCCCTGCACCTTGTTCGACAAGTAGCTGTGGGGTGGGATACAGGCACCCAACAAGTGAAGCTTCATCAATTTTTTTCAGCTGAACGTCGATAGGTTCTGCTTCGAATGCCTTGATATGTGGGTTTGGGTGACTGTCGCCGCGAACAAGGTCCAACCGACCGCACGCGATGAGTTCTTTGATCACTTCCACATCCTCAGATTGCGTCAAGTGCGCCACGCCCATTCCATTGAAGTCTCCGGATTGTAGGTAATTATCCAGAACCGCCGTGAGGATTTCTTTAGTTCGGTCTTATATCAAACTTCACCTATTTAAAACGCTTACTCTAGCTCAGCCTAAGCTCCTCTTATTTAAAACCGGCGGTAAAGCTAATCAATTTGTCCTATTGGGAGCCGGTCCTTTGCTTGAAGACGGCACAGGTCCGCTTCGTCTT
>NZ_VCBA01000034.1 GCF_007995245.1 Tateyamaria sp. syn59 | reverse complement strand
GTTACGAGCCTGACGAGCGAATGGCATTGGGTTTTAGGGGTGTTTGGTTGCGGGAGCAGGATTTGGACTTTGGCGAACTAAACCAACGCCATGGCTTTGCTAAAAATGCAATACCAAGATCTTGCGCCCACAACTGACAATCTGCATTACTCCCCGTCGTGATCAAAGAGTACGTTGCATTGGACATCGGCCCGTTGAGTGATGACGTTAACCCACGCAATGCTGAAACTACTGCCAGAATGCATTGCAAACTCCTAACTTACTTTACCCAGCAGGCTTAAGGTTGCCAACACCAGATAGACATACGACTTATAAAATCGCTGTGCGAACGGCGGCACAACTCTAACCCTAACTGTCTACCGAAACCATCACTCGGAACAGGCCTACCTACGACATTGACCAGGCCAATAAAGAGGTAGGGCCCATTACTGCCGAGGTACACTGCCTCAACCGCCACAGTAACAACAGCGCACTTTGTATTTTCGATTCGCCACGTGTCTTTCGCTGCTTCGCGCTCCGCTTTCTAAAATGTTCCGAACGCTATGCAGCCAGAAAATTGCTCGATAGATCTCCGATTTTCTCAGGGCATCGAGACCTTAGTCGCGCCGTCGAGAGGCCAGCATCCCTTCAGCTAAAAAATCTTGAAATCAACGGAGAACCGCGTAATCTACCCGAGGGCGAGCCCGCCTCCATGCAATAAATGTATGGCGGAGTGCATTTTTATGTTGATTCGTAATATTTTATCAGTCCTTAGCCTTACAACGGCGACGGCTTGTACCACCGATAGGGTGAGAACCGACTTCGATAGCCTCAGCGACGTTGCAACCAGGACTCGCGAGGCACTGGCACCCCGAATCGCTCCTGCGCTCGAAGCTGAACGCCAGGCCGAGATCACAGCAGCTGCGCAAAATGGGGACACGTGGCTACTATCAGAAGGGTGCGCGGCAGTTCTGAATGCAGATGCGAGCGTAGCGACGAGCGCTTGCCGAATTGAGAAAATTCCGACTGGTAACCGCACGCCCACCCTTGGCCCGGCTTCGGCGCTCGACCGGCGGATGAAAATACTGGAAGCCTACATCGCTTCACTGGACCTCCTAACGGATCCGAGCCTTGAAGGCGAATTGGTTACCGCGATTGATTCCTTTATCGACGGGCTGGACAACTTAGGAACTGCTACTGAGTCTGACGCACTTTTGGCATTTGCTGAACAGCGCCGTGAGAAAAGAAAAGATACCGAAACAGTCGTCACCGCAGCAATTTCAGGGCTGCGCTATACAAAAATGCGCGGGGCAGTACTGCAAAACGAAGATACGGTTGCTGACTTGGTTAGAACCATACAGCTAAGCCTGATTGAACTGGGCCTCGAGCCCGGGTTTGTTTCCCGGCGTCAGCGCCTGCGAGCGGCAGAGGAACGCTCCGAGCTCACAGAAGTTTCGGATGTCGCAGATTATCGCGATGCCCTGGCCACGCTGGAAACCGAACACACCGCTTTTATGGAATATTACAAGGAAACGCTGCTCTATAGGGTAGGATTAATCGAAGAAGCCCACTCGGCACTTGCACGCCAATTCCGTGATGGTGCCAGTGCGAAGGAGGTATCAGAGTACCTTAAAGTGCTCGTGGCAGTCTCTGATTCGATCTGAGACGCCCCCTCCAATATTAGATTACTCCCGACCTTGAGAGGTGAAAACCATGGCCAAAGAATCCGCGTCCACAACAGGTCATTTTCAACAAATGTACAATCGTGTGAATGACATGCTTCGCGCAAACACCAAAGCGATTAAACTCGAAGCAAGGAAATCAACCCCGGACAGAGATAAGATTTCCAAGATCAGAAGTGCTCGCCCCGGCATTCATGCGCTTAACGATGAGATCTTTAAGGCCGAGCGCGAATTTGCGGCTTCCAGACTTGAGCAAACCAAAGCAGAACGCGCATTAATTGACGCCACACATGAAATAAATTCTTTTGTAAAGAGCATCCGTACAATCGAAGGCCATCTTACCTCTGCCGGAAAGATTATGACAATACTTGGTCGCCTGATTACCATACTGCATTAACCAAGTGTATTGAAAGTTTTACATCAACCTCTTAGCTCACTATCAGCCACTCATCGCCGACCGCACGTCCATCGCATTGAGATGATTGCGGCAATACCCCCATTCTGATCGCATCTACAGCTTCGAGTGGAGATGAGGCATTCACATTGAGAGCCGCATAATACCGATTTAACCACCAACGCTGTAGCGGCAATCGTAAGCCTTTACAGGAATCGTGATATAAAAAGCTTAAGAGGAACGTCCTGCCACCTTCAGTAAGGCTATAACCGCTCGCTACCGTTACAAGACACAGTTGTTAGGTATATTCTTGAACAGCCACAACAATACCTCGCCAGCCAACAGTGCTCAACTTTGAGGTCTATGAGAACCATGATCAAGGGAATTTGCGCACTATATTGCAGATTTGTTAGCGTCAGCGTTAGCTTAGCTGTCGTAGCAACCTTGCTCTTTGCCTTACTGCCCCCCCTAAGCGCGGAAGAGGCGAACGATTTTCATTCTGACGGAACCTCGACCACTGAGGATATCAAATCAAGGGCTCCCAGTTATTCTCCCGGCGGTACAATTTCGTTCGGCATGACAGTCCCTGACGACGGATTTCCTGGAACAGTTAAGGTGCATTTTAGCGCGCGAAGGGTATGGCAGAACATCTGGTCTGAGCGCCGTGCTTGCTCCGGTACGCTTATCGCACCTGACGTAATTCTGACGGCGTTGCATTGTGCATTGGATAAAGAGGGCCGGTTGAGACCGCATTTTCGTTGGGGAATGCGATCTGTTGGTGATCTGCCGCGGATCCATGGCCGCGAGAGCCTGACAGGCGGTGACTACTACTGGCCTGCGGACCCGATGGAGTACGTACGGAACGTCGTTGGTGAGATAGTTAAGCAGCCGCGCAAAGACCGCGACTTGATCGCGATCCGAATCGGTAATCCTGTTCCGGGTAGCACTCGCAGGGTCGTGCCAGTGCTGAGACCGGAGCAACTTGCTGCCTATCCATTCACTGCTTGGGTAGGCTGGGGAATGACCGAGGTTAGTACGAGAACAACAGAGCTCAACTATATAAGCATTCCTGTCAATCCCGCTGACTTGGGCAGCACACTAATACCGGCATCGCGCCCGGTTCGCCTCAAGGACGGTAGTTTCTCGTCGGGCGTCTGTGGGGGCGACAGCGGCGGGCCTCTATACGCGATGCGAACTACGGAGGATTTAGTAAATGTTCGCCTACTGGGGGTGATCCACGCCTACCGCCCGCCCATGCCATTGCCACCAAATTGGGCTGCTCTCTCAGATACCGAACGCTGTATTCTGGCAGGGAACCAGAGTCTTGCCGTAAACATGATTAGGCAAACCGCATTTATAGAGGCGGCGCTCGCCACGTTGGCGCAATGAGAAAGGCTTCATTGTTCACCGCATTCGTGGTCTTGTTCCTGCCCTGTACCGCGAACGCGCAGACCCAATTCGATCGCAGCGAACAACTTCCCAGGGCATTCGACCAGGGAGTACTTCAGGGTCTTAAACTTCAACCTGAAAGCGGACTGCCTGTCTCGCGCGCTTGGCAACTTGACGGCCTTCGCCGCGAGGGCTTTTCGATCTGGACGCCTCAAGCGACGGGCATCGATAGCTTCGCTTCCCCACAGCCACTGAGAGACCTGTCCAGCATTGACAGTTCAATACTCGAATCCTTACGGCAAGAGTTCGGTGACGCGCTGACCGATGACGAAACGCTGCCCCCGCTTCTGGGTTATGCTTCCGGAAGCTTTTCACGACCACAAGGTGGCATTGCACGCCAACCAATAACGCAACTCATTCCTAATATCGCGGGCAATCCTGGTTCGGCATGGCGGCGAATTGGGGAAATCCCCGAACTCAACCCGGATTTCTACATTATTGGCGGCCCGAACCATACGCCGAGCATAGACGATACTCGTGGGTCACGTCCGCCACCTTTCATCCCCGCCTTCACCCCTGTTAGAAATTTGCGATGGAACAATGAAGACGAGGATTCGAGCTGCTACTGGCCACGCGGTGTCGACGCCGGCAGTATTCAACCGGAGATCGATTGGGTCCGGCTTAATACTGTTTACATCAGTGCTATTGGTATCGGACTCGCCGTCGCACTGGACAATAATGGGAACCCTGACACGAGCGGCGCGCTGGAAGTGCAGTTTGGCTCGCCTTGTGGCGGCGGAATCGGGGTAGGGCAATGCACTGGTCTATTGCTTCCCGGCGGCAGCTCTTTGGTAACAGCGGCACACTGCCTCGACGCGTTTCAAGAACGGTTAAGCTTGCCTGAGCCTGACGGGCCGAGTGGGTGTTTGAAAGATCTACGTATCGTTCCTGCTGTAACGATCAATCTGAGCTATATTTTGGCGCCTGACCTTTTCAGAGGATGTCTTGAAGTTCGACTTCTGGGCGGCGACATGGTGGAGCTGCGGCTTGACGCCCCATTCGAGAGCCATTTACCTTCGGGTATGGCTCTTCGAGAGCCCCTTTTCGACCATAGTAGCTCGATAGAATGGATCGGTTCAGGGCGTAGGCTATATAGCACCGGCTTGATGCATATTCCCGTCCTCCTCGATGTACCGGGGGGACGGTTTCTTGGCCAGAACGGATGTGCGATAGCACGCGACTACATGATTAAGTCAGGCTACGGCGAATCAGGTGATTACTCCTGCGTTTCCGTCGACACGTTAAAAGGCAGCTCTGGCGCGCCAGTGTTTGCTCTCCTGCCTGGAGCAAGTTTACGGGGCGAGCGATTGTTGTTTCTGGGGGTCATCAGTGCTGCGGCCTATGTAAATTCCGAAGAAGAATGCTCCGCCTCAGTAATCCAAGACAGCTGTGTTCTCGACCGGCACGATTACAACGTGATGTCGCTGGTTCCAGAGGCACGCGAGAGTCGGAACATGATTACCGACCTTGTCGATTGGGATTAGATCGCGGCGAGATGCCCTAACTACATGTTCTTGTAGTATTTTAGTGCATGGTCGGCGTCCTGTCGTCAGGTGCGATACATTCCGAAGCCCGCCGGCAGTATCCAAGGTGGCTGTAAGGCTACATGGTGTTGTAGTGCCTCGTCAAAGCTCGATCAGTTTCTGGAGTTTGTTTACTGGGTGTGACCTGCTATCCGCAGGATCCCGAGGTTGAGAGCTCAAGCATTGTTGAGAGTAGGCACAGCGGTAGGTCAGCGCTATGAGCGCGACTGACCTGAGACCCTGTTCCTCCTCCAGTTTGGAGTAGAGTCCGTCCAACTCAGGAGACGGACATGAAGCGATCGCGTTTCACGGAAGAACAGATCATTGGAATGCTGAAGGAGCAGGAGGCCGGGCTATCGACTGCCGAGGTGTGCCGCAAGCACGGCGTCAGCCAGGCCACCTTCTACAAATACAAGGCGCGCTTCGGCGGGCTGGAGGTGTCGGACGCGCGCCGTCTGCGGGCCCTCGAAGACGAGAACGCCAAGCTCAAGAAACTGCTGGCCGAGCAGATGCTCGACAACGCCATCCTGCGGGATGTCGCGGCAAAAAAATGGTAACGCCCGGCGTCAGGCGGGAAGCGGTGGCCCATGCCTGTGCATCGCGCGGGGTGAGCCAGCGCCGGGCGTGCCAGGCACTGGCGGTGGATCGATCGAGCGTGCGCTACCGCAGCATTCGGCCCGACGATGCC
>NZ_VCBA01000033.1:2820-7255 GCF_007995245.1 Tateyamaria sp. syn59 | reverse complement strand
CACCCTGGAGCGAGGCCAGATCGGTGCCGGCCGCGCCTTCCATGGTCATCGCCGCCTCGTGCAGATCCTCGTTCTGCGCCGTGAAGTCGTCCATGTTCTCCCAGATCGCCGGCAGGGCGCGGCTGTCCTCGAGATCCTCGCTCGACGAACCCTCGGGCCAGTAGAGCCGCTGGTCGATCGAGGCCAGTGCCGCGATGTTGGCCGCGGCCGCGGCCGCGGCGTCGGCGTCGTACTCCTGCTCGCCCTTGGCCATGGCGCCGAGCACGCCGATGTTGAGCCCCAGCAGGTGCATGTGGCCGTTGCGCAGATTGTGGGCGCGCTCGGGCTCGACCTGTTGGGCCATTGCCATGGAGGCGACTGCGGCAAGGCCGAAGCCGGCGAACATGAGGCGGGTGGATCGGAACATGACGTCACTCCCAGTAACGAAAACGGATATTTACGTAGCGGCAACTATATCCGAACCACTCGGAATTGCACGAATTCCTTTTCGCTCGCCGTGGCACGGGATCGGTGCGGCGCTGCACATCCGCTTCGCGGCCATGCGAGACGGGCCATGGCGCTCGACGAAACGGCGGTGGCGGTTCCATCCCGGACCGCATCGGGATCGGCGGGTCAGCGCAGCACCGGCAGCCAGCCGCTCGGCTCCACGGTCAGCGCCCAGCACGACGACCGCGAGCCCCGCCGCCGCGGCCCGGCGCATCATTCCTCGGGCTTGCGGAAATCCTCGTGGCAGGTGCTACAGACCTTGCCGAGCGGGCCCATCGCGGCGCGCAGCGCCGCGAGATCGGTGCCGGCGGCGCTCTCCATCCCGGCGGCAGCGGCCACGAGATCCTCGTGGTAGGTGTCGAAACTCTCCATGTCCTGCCAGAGCGCGGGCAGGGCGCGGCTGTCCTCGAGATCCTCGCTCGACGAGCCGCGCACCCAGTAGAGCGTACCCGAGGTCTCGGCCAGCGCCGAGATCGCCTCGGCGGCGGAGCGGGCCACGCCCGCATCGTACTCGGCCTCGCCCTTGGCCATGGCGCCGATCAGCCCGAGATGGGCGGCCATGACGTGCATGTGCCGCTCGCGGGTTTCCTGCGCCATCTCTGGCGTGAAGCCCTGCGCGGCGGCGAAAGTGGCGCAGAGCGACAGGCCGAGGCCCGCAACGGTCGGTCGGATGGTCCGGTTCATGGATACGCGCTCCCTGCTGCGGGTGGGTCCGGCCCGACCGTAACGTCATCGGGTTGCAGGTCTACCGCCCGCGCGCGGGGCAATGGTGCGTCAGCGCAGCACCGGCAGCCGGCCGGTCCGCTCCACGGTCAGCGCCTCGGGCCAGCCCCAAAGCCATTCGATCGCGCCGAGCAGAATGCAGGCGGCGATCACCGCGAGGATCAGCTTCATCCGCCCCGGCGAGGGCGGGTGGCGGACCCAGTGCGCGAGCCGCAGCAGCCAGTGGACCGGCATGGTGGTTCTCCCGGCGGGGCGCGGCGCGAGGTCGCCGCGGGGTTGATCTCGCCGCCCGGGCGGACGACATGATGGGCCGGACCAAGGAAAGCGACGAGATGCCGAGCCATTCAGAGACCCGCACGCTGCCCTACAGCGCCCAGCAGATGTACGACCTCGTCGCCGATGTCGGCAACTACCCGAAATTCCTGCCATGGACCGCCGCCGCGCGCGTGCGCTCGGTGACGGAGCAGGGCGACCACGAGGTGATGCTCGCCGACCTCGTCATCTCCTTCAAGGTGTTCCGCGAGCGCTTCGGCAGCCGGGTGACGCTCTGGTCCGAGCAGAACCGCATCCATACCGAGTACATCGACGGCCCGTTCCACTACCTCGAGAGCAACTGGACCTTCCGCGAGGTCGAGGGCGGCTCGGAGGTGCATTTCGACGTCGATTTCGAGTTCCGCAACCGCATCCTGCAGGGCGCGGCGGGGCTGTTCTTCAACGAGGCGATGCAACGGGTGGTGCGGGCCTTCGAGCGCCGGGCGCACGAGCTTTACGACGCGCCGGGCTCCAAGCCGCGCTAGCCCAGCGCCGAGATCAACAGCGCGATGGCGTGGTCGCGCGACAGCGCCCGCACGGTGTCGCGGCCGCGCGCGCCGAACTCCACCGTCTCGGTGCGGCAGCCCTCGGCCATGGCGAGGCCGAAGCAGACCCGCCCCTCGGGCTTGTGCTCTGAGCCGCCAGGCCCGGCGATGCCGGTGATCGAGACGGCGAGATCGGCGCCGGAGCGGGCGCGCGCGCCCTCGGCCATCTCGCGCGCCACCTCCTCGCTGACCGCGCCATGGGCGTCGAGCGTCCCGAGGCGAACCCCCAGCAGGTCGGTCTTGGCGCCGTTGGCATAGGTGACCACGCCCCAGTCGAAGACCTTGGACGCGCCCGGCACCTCGGTGATCGCGCTAGCCACCATGCCGCCGGTGCAGCTCTCGGCGGTGGCGAGCTTCAGCCCGCGCGCCTGCGCCTCGGTCACCAGCCTTGCCGCGTCGCCCATCTCAGCCCCCCAACATCATCACGCCATGCGCTACCACCGCGAGCAGCACCACGCCGATCGCGGCGAGGAATCCGGCAGCGACGTCGTCCATCATCAGCCCCGTGGTGTCGCCGCGCCGGTCGAAGCGGCCGACGATCCAGGGCTTGGTGATGTCGAACAGCCGGAACAGCACGAAGGCCGCGACCCAGCCGGGCCAGAGGTCGAGCACCGGCGCGCCGACCCGCGCCGCGCCGAACAGCACAGGCAACAGAGCGATCCACTGGCCGACCGCCTCGTCGATCACCACATGCGAGGGGTCGTGATCGCCGCTGTCGCGCGCCTCGGCCTCGGCGGCGCGGTGGCCGGCGGCGTAGGCCACGGCGATCGCCGCCACCACCAGCCACGGCCCGCCGATCCAGTAGAGCGGCAGCGCCACGACGAGGGCCGCGAGCGAGCCCCATGTGCCAGGGGCGGGGCGGATCAGCCCGCTGTAGAAGAAGGTCGCGATCAGCCGGTTCACGACTTCACCAGCGTCGCGGTGGCGATGGCGGCGATGCCTTCCTCGCGCCCTGCGAAGCCGAGCCGCTCGGAGGTGGTGGCCTTGACGCTGACCCGGGCGGGTTCGATCTGCATGATCCGCGACAGCTCCTCGCGCATGGCCTGCGCGTGCGGGCCGATCTTCGGGCGCTCGCAGATCAGCGTGACGTCACAATGGGTGACGGCGAAGCCCTCGACCCGGGCGAGATCGGCGGCATGGGCGAGGAACACCTCGGAGCGCGCGCCCTTCCACTCGGGGTCGGAGGGCGGGAAGTGCTGGCCGATGTCGCCATGCGCAAGCGCGCCATAGATCGCGTCGGTCAAGGCATGCATGCCGACATCGGCGTCGGAATGGCCAACGAGGCCCCGGTCATGCTCGACCTGCACGCCGCAGAGCCAGACATGGTCGCCCGGCCCGAAGGCGTGCACGTCGAAGCCGTTGCCCGTTCTCACATCCATTGCGGTCCCCAATATCTTCGCGGCGCGGGCGAAATCGCCGGGGCCGGTGATCTTCATGTTGTCCTCGTGGCCCGGCACAAGCGTCACGTCCAGCCCCGCCGCTTGGGCCACGGCCACGTCGTCGGCGGCGCTGGGACCCTCATAGCGCCGATGCGCGGCGAGGATCGAGTCGAAGCGAAAGCCCTGCGGCGTCTGGGCGCGGACCAGCCCCTCGCGCGGGACGGTACCGCCGACATGGCCGCCCTCGACCCGCCACAGCGCATCGGTGATGGCGAGGCCCGGTGCGGCGGCGGGGCCGTGGTCGAGCGCGGCGATCACCGCTTCGATGGTCTCGGGCGTGACAAGGGGGCGAGCGGCGTCGTGAATCAACACCTTGCCGGGCGAATCTGCCACCAGCGCCTCAAGCCCGGCCCGCACACTGGCGGCGCGGTCGGTGCCGCCGGGCACGACGATCTCGGCGCGCGCCTCGATCTCGGGCGCACGGCCGATGTCGTCCGGGTGGAGGACGATGCAGACCGGGCCGAGACCGGCGAAGGCGTCGAGCGTGCGCGCCAGGACCGGCCGGCCGGCTAGGTCGCGCCACTGCTTCGGCACGCCGCCGCCCGCGCGCAGGCCGCGCCCGGCGGCGACGATCACGGTGGCGACGGTCTCGGGCATCGAACTTCCTTCACGCGGCGGTCGCGGTTGTGTAGGGGCTGCCGCGGGCTGACGCAATTCCGATCCTCGGCCCGATCCAACGCCCATTTTTTGTGCAGATGCGGTAAGCTGAGGCAGATCCGCACCCGCAGCGATTGAGACACCCCTCCGGCCGCCATAGATCGGGCCGTGACGCACAGGTTTTCGGCAATGAGCACATCGCAGTTCCCCCCCATCGATCTCGCGCCCGGCGTGTCGCTGTCCTCGCCGGTGGCGCTGGCGCCGCTGGCGGGCATCACAGATTTGCCGTTCCGGCGGCTCGTGGCGGGCTTCGGCGCGGGCTGGGTGGTCTCG
>NZ_VCBA01000033.1:0-2073 GCF_007995245.1 Tateyamaria sp. syn59 | reverse complement strand
GATGGTGGCGAGCCAGGAGATGGTGCAGGCCAAGCCCGGCGTGCGCGAGCGCGCGGAGCTGGGCTTCGAGCAGGCCGACACGGCAGTGCAGCTGGCCGGGCGCGATCCCTACTGGATGGCCGAGGCGGCGAAGATGGTCGCCGACAACGGCGCGAAGATCATCGACATCAACATGGGCTGTCCGGCCAAGAAGGTGACCGGCGGGTTGTCGGGCTCGGCGCTGATGAAGACGCCGGACCACGCGCTGCGGCTGATCGAGGCGGTGGTCGGCGCGACAGGTCTGCCGGTGACGCTGAAGACCCGTCTGGGCTGGGACGACGACCTGCTGAACGCGCCCGAGATCGCGCGGCGGGCCGAGGGGGCGGGGGTGCGGATGGTGACGATCCACGGCCGCACCCGCTGCCAGTTCTACAAAGGGTCCGCCGACTGGGCCGCGATCCGCCGGGTGCGCGAGGCGGTCTCGATCCCGGTGGTGGCCAATGGCGACATCGTCGACGGCGCGACAGCGAAGCAGGCGCTCGACCTGTCCGGGGCCGACGCTGTGATGGTCGGGCGCGGCGCGCAGGGGAGGCCGTGGCAGCCGGCGCTGATCGCCGCCGCGCTGACCAGGCAGGCGGCCCCGGAGATCCCGCAAGGCGCGGCATTTCTCGACATGGTGTCAGGACATTACGAGGCGATGCTGAGCTTCTATGGCGCCGAACTCGGCGGCCGCGTCGCGCGCAAGCATCTCGGCTGGTACATGGACGAGGCGGCCACGCCCGACGCGCTGCGGCGCGAGGTGCTGACCGCCACGCCCGAGCGCGTTCCGGAACTGCTGCCGCTGGCGCTCGACGGCGCGAGGCTCGCGGCATGATCGGCGACGCGGCGCTGTGGAACTCGTTGCCGGTGCCGGCGCTGCTGCTCGGGCCCGACGACGCGATCCTCGACGCCAACTCGGCCGCCGAGCTGTTTCTCAACCTGTCGCAGAAGGCGCTGGTCGGCGCACCGGTCTGGGACAAGATCGGCATCGACGCGCCGCTGGAGGGCGCCTTCGACCGCGCCCGCGCACAGGCCAGCCCGCTCTTCGTCAACGATGTCGATGTCGGCTCGGGCGAGCGCGCCCCGGTGCAGTGCAACGTCCAGTTCGCACCGCTCTCGGGCAGCGAGGGCCGGATGCTGATGCTGATTTCGCCGCGCGAGATGGCGGGCCGGATGGGCCAGCACAGCGCCTCCGGCAAGGCGGCGCGCTCGGCGATCGGCATGGCCGAGATGCTGGCGCACGAGATCAAGAACCCGCTCGCCGGGATCACCGGCGCGGCGCAACTGCTGTCGATGAACCTTTCGGCCGAGGATCGCGAGCTGACCGACCTGATCGTCGAGGAGAGCCGACGCATCGTGAAGCTGCTGGAACAGGTCGAGCAGTTCGGCAACCTGCGCCCGCCGGCGCGGCGCGCGGTGAACCTGCACGACGTGCTCGACCGGGCGCGGCAGTCGGCCGCCGTGGGCTTCGGCGCGCGGATGAGCTTCGTCGAGGATTACGACCCCTCGCTGCCGCGTGCGCTGGCCGATGGCGACCAGCTGCTGCAGGTGGTTCTCAACCTGCTGAAGAACGCCTCCGAGGCCTGCGGACCGGGCGGCACGATCCGGCTGAGGAGCTTCTACGAGCCCTCGCTGCGCGCCCGCCAGCCCGATGGCAGCCAGGCGCTGCTGCCGCTGCAGATCGAGGTGCAGGATGACGGGCCGGGCCTGCCGCCCGACATCGCCGCCGAGGTGTTCGAGCCCTTCGTGTCCGGCCGCGAGAACGGCACCGGCCTCGGGCTGGCGCTGGTCTCGAAGCTGGTGAGCGAGAATGGCGGCCGGATCTCGGTCGATTCCGTGCCCGGCCGCACCGTGTTCCGGCTGTCCTTGCCGCGCGCCCCCGAACCCGCAGGAGAAAACTGATGGACGGCACGATCCTTGTCGCCGACGACGACCGCACGATCCGCACCGTGCTGACCCAGGCGCTGACCCGCGCCGGCTGCAAGGTGCACGCGACCGCTTCGCTGGTGACGCTGATGCGCTGGGTCGAGGAGGGCAAGGGCGACCTGGTGATCT
>NZ_VCBA01000032.1 GCF_007995245.1 Tateyamaria sp. syn59 | reverse complement strand
GCTGGGCGAGGTCTTCCAGACCCGGATCCTGATCGAGGGCGAGATGGCGCGGCTGGCGGCCGGGGCGCTCGGACCCGAGGGGCTGGCCACGCTGCGGCGACAGGCCGACCTGTTCGAGAGCGCCTGGCGCGACGGCGATCTCGTGGCGCATGTCGAGGCGGATCTCGCCTTCCACTCCGCCGTCGCCGCCGCCTGTCCCAACGCGATGCTGAAGCGGCTCTACGCCTCGATCCAGGAACTGCTCACCGAGACGCAGCGCCGGCCCATCCCGAACACCGAGACGGCCCGGATGCGCGCTTCGATCGAGGAGCACCGGGCGATCCTGACCGCGCTGAAACGGGCCGACGCCGAGGCGGCGGCCGCGGCGATGCGCACGCATATCTCGAACACGGCGGCCTGCGCGGGAATCCGGTTGGACTTATCTGTGCCGCGACGGGAGTGATCGCTCTTCGGTCGACCAAAGTCGACCGGGCCATGGGGCCCGATCATCGGCCGGCGCCCACTAGGGCGCATCCTCGCCCCCGGCCCACTTCGAGAATGTGCCGGGAGATCGAGTCTCCCGGCATTTTCGACATGTCGTCCGCAAGATGACGGGCAAGCCGAGGCCGGGCCCTGCGGACCCCGGGCCGCCGGACGATGGCGTTACTCGATCAGCGCCTCGATCTCGGCGGTCAGGCGTGCGGCGGCGCCTGCGGTATCGAGCCGGTCGTTCGAGACCGCCGCCAGCACGTCGACCACCTCCTGGCTGATCCGGACCCCGTTCTCGCCCGGCCAGGCGAACCATGGCATCGCCCGGTCCATCTGCGTGGCGGAGATCCGGTAGGCCGGGTTCTCGGCATAGAACCCGGACAGCACGTCGATGGCGCCTTCGTTCACCGGCATGTACCCGGTGTTGAGGACGATCGGTGCCTGCCCTTCGGGCCCGGTGCCGTAGAGAAGGTAGTCGAGGGCGGCGGCGCGCCTCGCAGGGTCTTCGGTCAGGATCACCGCCGGCATTGCAAGAGATGCAAAGAATGTGCCGCGCTCGCGGCCCGGAGGGCAATTCCGTCCCGTCCGGTCCTTGGCTCTCATTCGGCCGGGAAGGCAATCGCCGCGATACCGCCCTGCCCCGGTTCGTCCGCGTTGCACCGCGCATCTCCCTCTAAATGCGTAAGTTCTCGCAGGTAACATCGGATTGAAGCGAGGCCTCGCCGGTCTAGTTGGCAGAACGCAGGGGGCGACGAAGCGGTGCGTCGGGAGCACCTTGCGCGCCGTCGTGGTGAGGAGCTTGCCAGTGCCGATCGAGATACTCCCGGGCAGCTATTGCGGTGCGCCGCCCGCGCCCGATCTGGCCCTGCAAAGTTGGAATTTCGACCCGCCGCTGCTTCTCGGTCTGATGCTCCTTCTGGTGGTTCTGCGGCACGAAAGAACCGGGCCCGTCGCCGTCGGCGTGCTGGCGCTCGCCTTCGTCTCACCGCTCTGCGCGATCTCGGTCGGCCTGTTCTCGGCCCGCGTGGTGCATCACGTGCTGCTCGTCGCGGTCGCGGCGCCGCTGCTGGCCGCGGCGCTGCCCGCCCGCCGGCCCTCAGGCGTCGCCCTGCCCTTCCTCGTCTCGACGGCGCTGCTCTGGGCCTGGCATCTCCCGACCGCCTACGACCTCGCGCTGCGCGACATGGCCGTCTACTGGATCATGCAGGCGACGCTGCTGGGGTCCGCCGTCTGGTTCTGGCGATCGGTGCTGAGCACGCGCGCTGGCATCGACGCCGTGCTGTGGTCGCTGGCCGGGCTGATGCAGATGGGCGCGCTCGGCGCGCTGCTGACCTTCGCGCCGGTGCCGCTCTACGCCGCGCACGGTCTGGCTCCGCTGGCCTGGGGTCTCACGCCGCTGGCCGACCAGCAGCTCGGCGGGCTGATCATGTGGGTGCCGGCGATGTTGCCCTATGCCGCGATGATCGCCCTTTCGGCACGCCGTGGCTGGCGCGCCTCGGGCGGTCGGAGCGTTGCGTGAGCTGGCTCTACGACCTCGTCCCGCATCTCAAGGCGCTGCATGTCGGCATGCTGATCCTGTGGTGCGGCGGCCTCTTCGCCCTGCCCCTGATGCTGGCGCGGCACGACCCGGCGATCGGCCAGGGCGACTACGAGCGCATTCGCCGGGCCACCCATTACGCCTATACCCTCGGCGTCACCCCGGCGGCGGTGATCGCCATCGCCTCGGGCACGGGACTGATCTTCCTGCGCGAGGTTTTCGTGACATGGATGTTCGCCAAGCTGGTCTTCGTGGCGGCGCTGGTGAGCTTCCATGTCTGGGTCGGCTACGTGCTGGTCGCCGTGGCCGAGCGCGAGGGCGCGCATCGCGCGCCGCGACCGGTCTGGCCGCTTTTGCTGCTGGTGCTGCCGATCCTCGGCATCCTCGCGCTGGTGCTCGCCAAGCCGGAACTCGGCGAGATCCCGGTGCCGGGCTGGCTGGCGGAGCCGCTCGACCGTCAGCTGCCTTTCGACGTGCCCAGACGATAATCGAAGACGAGCTTGCCGCCATGCCACCCCGTGACCATCACCACGATCACGCTGAAGCCCGAGATCAGTATGCCGTAGGGCAGCACCGCCGCCTCGTAGCCCTGCAGCCGGTAGCCCCAGTTCGCCCCGAGGATCGACAGCAGGAGCACTGCGATCACGAAATGCGACCAGGCCGGGGCGCGGATGCGGATGCCCGGCACCAGCAGCAGCTCGGCCGTGCCGGTGGCGCCCGCCGCAAGGCCGAAGAGGAAGGCCGTACCCGCCGCCCAGATCGCGGCGCGCGCCCAGAACAGCTCGCCCGACCACCAGTAGAGCAGGTCCGCCCCGAAGGTGCAGAAGGTCAGCGCCACCGGGAAGGCGACGCTCATCGCATGCAGCGGATGGCCCCAGATTCCGACGATGGATTCGGTCTCGTCGTAGCCGGCGGACTCCACGATCGGATCGTGCAGCTGCTCCTTCTCCGTCTGGACCATCTTCTCGGTCATGGCCGGTCTCTCCTGCGCTGGGGTCTCGCCAGCTCAACACTCCTGCTGCTCGCGGGTTGCGAGGATAGCCTTTCGGCGGTGCATCCGGCCGGACCGGCGGCGGCGGTGATCGCGCAGTTGTGGTGGGTGCTGCTGGCCGGCGCGACGCTGATCTTCCTTTTCGTCGCGGGGCTGATCGCCTGGGCCTGGCGGCGGCCATCGGGCGAGACGGACGAGCGGCGCTTCGTGATCTGGCTGGGCCTCGCCTTCCCGATGATCGTGCTGGCCGCGCTGCTGGCCTACGGCCTGATCGTGGGCGAGCGGCTGCTGCCGCGCGCGACGCCCGATCTGGTGCGCGTTCACGCCGAGGCGCGACAATGGGATTGGCGCTTCCGGTACGACGACCTACCGGGGCTCGAGACCGACAACGTGCTGCATATTCCGGCCGACCGCCCGGTCGACGTGGCCATCACCACGGCCGACGTGGTGCATGCCTTCTGGGTGCCGCGGCTGGCGGGCAAGCTCGACGCCGTGCCGGGGCATGTCAACGTGCTGCGGATCGAGGCCGATGCGCCCGGTCGCTACGAGGGGTTGGGGTCGGAGTTCAACGGTGTGGGCTACCGCGACCACCGCTTCACGGTGATCGCGCATGACGACGCGGGCTGGCAGGCCTTCCTGCAGGGAGAGACGCCATGAACGCGCTCAGGCGCCACCGTGCCCTGTCGCGGATCTGGGCCTCCGACCCCGGCTGGAAGGGCTGGTTCACCACCGTGAACCACACCGATCTGGGCCGAATGTTCCTCGTGGTGGCGACGTTCTTCTTCGTGGTGGGCGGCATCCTCGCGATGCTGATCCGGGCGCAGCTCGCCAGCCCGCGCTCGGCCTTTCTCGGCCCCGACCACTACAACCAGATCTTCACCATGCACGGGACCATCATGATGTTCCTGTTCGCGATCCCCTTCTTCGAGGGGCTCGCGGTCTACCTGCTGCCGAAGATGCTGGGCACGCGCGACCTCGCCTTCCCGCGGCTCACCGCCTACGGCTTCTGGTGCTACGTCTTCGGCGGGTCGATGATGATCTTCGCGCTCCTGGCGGGGGTGGCGCCCGACAGCGGCTGGTTCATGTATCCGCCGCTGTCCTCGACCATCGGCGCGCCGGGGATTAACTCGGATTTCTGGCTGATCGGCATCACCTTCGTCGAGATCTCGGCGATCTCGGCGGCGGTCGAGATCACCGTGACGGTGCTGCGCTACCGCGCGCCGGGCATGAAGCTGTCGCAGATGCCGATCTTCGCGTGGTACGCTCTGGTCACGGCGGTGATGATCCTGACCGGCTTTCCGCCACTGATCCTCGGCTCGATCCTGCTGGAACTGGAGCGCGCCTTCGGCCTGCCCTTCTTCCAGGTGGCGCAGGGCGGCGACGCGCTGCTCTGGCAGCACCTGTTCTGGCTGTTCGGCCACCCGGAAGTCTACATCATCTTCCTGCCGGCGGCGGGCGCGATCTCGACCATCCTGCCGGTGATGGCACGCACCACGCTCATGGGCTACGGCTGGATCGTCGCGGCGGCGGTGAGCTTGGGCGTGCTGAGCTTCGGGCTCTGGGTGCATCACATGTTCACCACCGGCATCCCGCATATGGGGCTGGCCTTCTTCTCGGCCGCCTCGACACTGGTGGCGGTGCCGACGGCGGTGCAGATCTTCGCCTGGATCGGCACGCTGTGGAAGGGCCGGCCCGAGATGCACCTGCCGATGCTCTGGCTTCTGGCCTTCTTCGCCACCTTCGTGATCGGCGGCCTCACGGGGGTGATGGTGGCGATCGTGCCGTTCGACTGGCAGGCGCACGACACCTACTTCATCGTGGCGCACCTGCACTACGTGCTGGTCGGCGGCTTCGTCTTTCCGATGATCGCGGCGCTCTACTACTGGATGCCGCATTTCACCGGCCGCAAGACCTATTTCAAGCTCGGCCACGCCGCCTTTTGGCTGGTCGTGCCGGGCTTCCACGGCACCTTCCTGATGCTGCACTGGGCCGGGCTTCTGGGAATGCGGCGGCGGATCGACAGCTACGAGTCCGGACAGGGCTGGGAGGCGATCAACATCATCGCCTCGATCAGCGGCTTCGTCATGGCGATCGGCTTCGCGCTGGTGGTGATCGACGTGGTGGTCAACGCCGTGGTGGCGATCCGAGGCTCGCGCGATCCCTGGGGGGCGGGAACGCTGGACTGGGCGATGCCGACGCCGGCCGCACCCTACAACTTCGCCAGCCTCGCGCACGTGACCTCGCGCGACCCGCTCTACGACGACCCCAAGCTGCCGGTGCGGCTGGCGCGCGGCGAGGGCTATCTCGGCGACCCGGATCGCGCCCGGCGCGAGACGCTCTCGGTCGACATCGCCACAGGCGCGCCGCGCTATGTCGTCGTCTTCCCGGGCAACACCGCCCTGCCGATGCTGATGTCGGCCGTAACCGGGCTGTTCTTCCTCGGCATGCTGCTCAAGGCCTACTGGCTGGTGCCGATCTCCGCGCTGGGCGTGATCGCCTGCGCACTGATCTGGGTCCGGGGGCTCGGGAGTCGCGTGCCGGAGGGGGCGCTTCCCGTCGGCCGGGGCCTGTCGCTCGCGACCGCTGCGGAGGCGGCGGACCCGCCGGGCTGGTGGGGCTCGGTCTTCCTGCTGCTGGCCAATGGCACCTTCTTCGGCTCGCTGCTGTTCGGCTACGCCTTCCTGTTCTCCATCGCCCCGAACTGGCCGCCACCCGCCTATCTCGAACCGGGTCCCCTGCCGCTGCTCCTCGTGCTCTTGGGCGCCGGTCTGGCCTTTATCGGCCCCCGCTTCGACACGCTCACCGGTCAGGGTGCCACGCTCGTCGGCCTCATCCTGATTGCCGGCGCGGCGCTGCCCCTGCTGTCCGGCAGCACCGATCCCACTCGCCATGCCTATGACGCGACGGTCTGGGTCTTCGTCGGATACGGGCTGCTGCACTGCGTCGTCAGCCTGCTGATGTGGTCGGTCGTGGCGGGGCGCCGCCTGACGGGCCATTCGGCGCAGACCAGCCTCGGCACGAAGCGCATCGCCCGCCTCTGGAGCGACTACACCCTGCTGGTCGCCCTGCTGACGGATGCGGCGATCGGGCTGCCGGGGGTTCTGACGTGAATGCTCTGCTGCGCCTGTCGCTGCCTCTGTCGCTTTGGTTGGCCAGTTTCAGCGCGATCTACGGACTGCATGGCATGCTGTGTTCGAGCAGGTGGGCGGCGATCGTTCCCGAGTTTCCGGGCCGGGTCCTGCTGATCGCCGCGACCCTAGTCGCCCTGGCGCTACAGGCCTTGTTTCTCGCGCTGCTGAGATCAGCGCGATGGCCCCATCCCGATAGTGCCATTCATCGCATCAGCTTGGTGCTTGCCGCTGCGGCTCTGGTCGGCACGGCTTGGACGCTCGTGCCGACACTGACAGTCTCGCATTGCTTGTAAGCCGGGTCAGAGGTTTTCCAATTTGATAACGACTCTGTCGAACGAAATGCATGAGATGAACCGCTCCCCCGGAGCGGTTCCGGGACGGCGTCGACCCTTCAGGTTACGGGCTTCACCCCATTCTTGGTCCGGGCGCTATGCGACCTTTCGGGCTGG
>NZ_VCBA01000031.1 GCF_007995245.1 Tateyamaria sp. syn59 | reverse complement strand
AAGTGCATTCTGCGCTGACGATTGCGAGTCACGTGGCTGCGACGTAGGTCAAGTTCATCCAACAGGGACGCCTTAAAAAGCCTCGATCAAAGGGGCGACATGGAACACGGACCGGCATCGCGTCCTCCCTCGCATGCCGGTTCGGGGCGCCGGTTCGCTTATCTCCTCCCATCACAAGCGAACCGGTGCCATAGCCACGGCACCTTTGGGCGCCGTGCAGGGTAGCAGGTTCAGTTTCCGGGCTTCACGGTAGAGATAGACGAGGTAAGGCGGTGGTCGGATCGGAGTGCCGACCTCCCTCGGCACTCCGATCCGACCCGGCTCACCACCTTTCCTCCAAAAGGGGGCGGTCCGGGGCATCTGACAATAGCGTGGCTCGTCTGTCAAAGGATTGATGGCAAAGCATAAGTGGAAGTCAGACCAAGCCAGCCGCTGCGCCTTTTTCAGTAGCCTGCTAGGAATGAGGAAGGGGACGGATTTAACGTCCCCTATGAAAATATGTCCCCAAATGAGCCAATCATATTTTGGTAAGGAACAAGATCAGAAATCCTGTGCCAATCCCTCCTCGATCACAGTTCTCAGGTGATCGATCTCCTCGCCCTCGATGACGCCGTTGTCGTCGAGGTCGAAAGCCGAGAAGTCACCGGTGAGTTCCTCCGGGGCATCCAGGCCGCCGGAGAGGTCGCTGTCGTAGCTCGATGCGTAGTCCGTCTGCGTCACCCATGCGACGTCGAACTCCGCTTCGGTAATTACGCCATCGGTGTCGGGGTCCCAGACGCCGATGTCGAAGGCAAGCGCCTGTCCAGCAGCGGCTGTCGTCATGAGCAGGCTGAGCGCCATGGTTCTGGTGTTCATGATTTGCATGTCGTTCTCCTTCAGGTCGTCCGAGACCGCAGTGGTTCGGTCATGTCAGGGCGAGACCAGCTCGGCATGGATCTCTCGCAGCACTTCAAGCGTGCCTTCTGGGTCGCCCTCTCGCTTCTCCAGCGCGGCGAGCAGTTCGGCCTTCCGGCTTTCCTCGAGGGGCGAGCCTCCGATCGCCTCGAGCAGAGCGTCGTAGTCGAAGGTTTCCGACGCCAGCGCTTCTTCGATGACGGCCAGGCCTTCGTTCGAACCAGCCGCTTCGGTCCCGAGAATGGCTTCGGCCTCGCTTTCGACCTGCGAGGCCATCACCTCGTCGCCTGGGAGTACGACGGGGTCGGTTCCGGGCAGCGGCGGGATCGTCTCGTCTTCGACCTCGTCGGTCAGCATCTCCGTGGTGGGCTGATCGATGGCCGGTACGGCTTCCTCGCCAATGTCTTCCATGGGTTCGGAACTGATTTCGCTGTCACCTCCAATGTCAGCCGTAGGCGGCTCGGCCAGCTGGCTCACATCTTCTTCCGGGCCAGCCAGGTCACTGACGTCATCGCCAACAAAGCTCGTGGCGAGCAGGGCCGCGACGCCGGCGGCCCCTGCAATTGCGATGATAGGGATGGTTCTCTTCGTCATGGTCACTCCCTTCGATTAGGGGTGCTCAATGCGGGGCTTGAAATGGCCTAACGTTCGCCGGCCTGACCAGTTCGCCGCCTCACAACATCGCTAGAACGTCGGAACCTCAGCAGGGCGCGTCCGTTGGGCGGCCAATCCACCGGTCGTTGCACGTGGCGGAGAGGATCCTTCCCTTCGCAGGCGGCCATCCCTACCGACCAGGAGGTAAGACGACATGCGACTGAAGACCGCGACTGCCATGGGCCTTGCTCTGGCCGTGACCGGCACCATGCCGGCGCTGGCGCAGACCACCTACACCTACAGCGACATCGATACCGACGGGAACCTCGAGCTGAGCTCGGTCGAGTTCCAGAATTACAGCGGCGAGCTCTTCGGACTGTGGGATGCCGACAGCGACGGCATGATCGTCGAACAGGAGTTCCTCGGGGGCCTGTATGACACCTGGGACGATGACGCCGACGGCCTGCTGACCGAAGCCGAGTACAGCGACGGCTGGGATCTGTGGTTCGACGACTACGAGACCATCGGCTATGGCGGCCTCGACCGCGACGGCTACCTGACCGAAGATGAGTTCAACGACGGCTTCATGGAGGCCCGTCTTTTCGACAACTGGAGCGACGGCGAGCTCGGCCAGGAGGAGTTCGCGACCGTTCTCTATGGCGTCTACGACTCCGACGACAACCTGACCATCTCGCAAGTCGAGTACGACGCGACCCCGCGCCTTGAGACGTTTGGCTACAACCAAGCCACCACCCTCGAGACCAACGAGATCCTCTCGCTCGCCGACTGGCGCTATGACGACATCTACGCCGGCGGCATCAGCGCCGAGGAGTTCATCGACGAGATGGAAGTCTATGGTGTGACCGGTGAAGAGATCGGCGAGGTTGAGGATCTCGTCATCGGCCCCGACGGCCGCGTCCTGTCGGTCATTGCCGAGGTTGGCGGCTTTTGGGACATCGGCGACACCCATGTGAACATCCCGTTCGAGGAGGTCTCCCTCGCCGATGATAGCGACGGCATCATGGTGCCCCTAACCGGGGATAGCGTCAGCGACTACGATCTGTGGACCTATGACGCGGTGAGCGCCGATGAAGCGGGCAGCCAGACCATCTCGGGCGTGGACGATATGGACGTCGTGCGCGCATGGCGAGTCTCCGAGCTGATCGGCGACACCGCCCGTCTTCAGGACGGCGACATCTATTCCGAGTTCGGCTACATCAACGACCTGATCCTGCGGGACGGTGAAGTTGCGGCCGTAGTCACGAATGCCAGTTCCGCCTACGGGGCGGGTTATCAGGCCTATCCGTTCTATGGCTATGACTACGACATGGGCTGGGATGCCGGCAGCCCCTACTACGATCTCCCCTACACCGAGGACGAGATTGGTGAGCTCGAGCGGTTCGACTACGAGCGGATCGGGAGCTGAGAGGGACCCAACCCATCCTTGAAGTCTATCTCCGAGCCCCGTCGACCATCCGGTCGGCGGGGTTTTCCCTTTCGGCCCCCTCGCCAGATGTCCCGAGCGACACAGGAACCGAGCTGGCTGATGGCCGTTCGCCCTGACGGGGGAGGTGCAATGGCTCAACCACGCACGCGCGCGCTCAGCGAAGTTCTCGACCAACTCGAGAGTTCCGTGGAGGGTAAGAGCGTCAAGATCGAGACGGTGATCGCGAAGCTGGGCCACCGCTCATTCGCGTCGCTGATGCTGGTCTTCTCCCTGATCTCGACATCGCCCGCGAGCGCCATCCCCGGCATCACCGCGACCGTGGCCGTGATCGTCTTCATCCTCGTGGTGCAGATGATCGCTGGGCGCGATTGCGTCTGGTTGCCGGCCTTCGTCACACAGCGCCAGATGTCAGCCGCAAAGCTGTGCAAGGGGATCGGCTGGCTCCGCAAGCCGGTGCGCTTCATGGAGCGCTTTCTGAAGACACGGCTCACCTTCCTCTTCCATCGGCCGTGGCTCTGGCTTCCGCTGTTGCTGATCCTCGGTCTGACCCTGTTCATGCCGTTCATGGAGATCATTCCGACATCCGGCTCGATCGCCTCGGCCGTCATCGCGCTCTTCGCGGCCGGGCTCCTGACGCGTGATGGAGTGATGGTGGTGGCGTCGATGCTCCTGCTGCTCGCCGTTCCAGTGGCGGCTTGGCACTTCGGCATCTCCGGCTGAAATGCCATGCCGTCAGAGGTGAGAGCACCTCTCCCAATGCATTTCACTGACTACCAAGCTCGTTGGGCGAATGCTGGATCTCATGACCTGCAGCAACATCAGGGCCCGCTGTCGCGCCTGAGATTCCCGGGACTGGCAAGTGATCGCGGCATCGGTAAGCCTGGCCGACCCCTCCAATGTGGCCGGCTCTCACACGATCCCGAGCCGCTGCTCGACTTCGCGCCGCAGCTTCCGGCTGGCGGCCTTGCTCGTGATTTGCTCAGCCATCAGCAAACGCCCGTGCAGAATGCGCTCTTCGCCCCTGCCTTCGATGACGAAGGCCCGACGTGCCCCTGTGACGGCGCCTTTTGCAGCTGTGGCGGTGACCACCGTGACAGTGACGTCGGAGACCTCATCGAGGCTTCCCCTGCATTCCCCTGCAAAGAGCCCCCGCCGGATCAGGTCCTCGAACTCGCCGATGCTGCTGTGATGTCCGCTTTGCAGAGGCCCCTGGTTGGTCGCCTCACGCGGGTCCTGCAGTTCCTGGTCGCTCATCAGCGTCCGGTCGGTTACCACCGCCTGGCTCCGCTCACCTCCTACCACGAGGTCGACCACGACCTCGACGATATAGATCGGCTCCAAGCCAAGGTTGGCGACGAAGCACTTGGCCTTCAGCGCCGCGCCCGCGCCCTGGGTGATCGTGACGAGCTGACGACGCTGGCGCAGGAAGCTGAACAGGAAGATGTTCAGGTAGGAAATCCAGACCACGAGCATGGCCGCGTTGAAGATCACGGAAAGCGAAGCGCTGTGGTCGGCAAGCCATTGCATGGTGGCTACTCCCCTTACTCGGTCAGGGGCAACAACCTCACGCTTTGAGGGATCCGGCGACGACTAAATCGTGAACTACGCTCTTACAGAGATATGCGCTCTATCCAGCATGTTGAGTAAGTTCGAAATTAGTTCAAGCTACGGAAAAACAAAACATACCCGAAAAGCGGAACAGCATGCAAATTGTCACCAGAATACGGAAGCGGACTTATCGGCAATCGAATTACCCCTAATCAGCACTATATCGAAGTGGCATTGGAGCAACCCGACGAGACGGAACATTATGAAAACCCATGACGAGTTGAGAGCCCTCAAAGATGAGCTGATAGAGCGGCGAAATGTCGAACTCTATCGTCTTGATGTTCACAACGATGATCGCATCAAGCGAATCGCCAATATTCACATTACGATTCAGGCTATTAGAGACGCGCTTGAAGAGGATGACTCTCTTCGACAGCAGTCTTCCATGCAGCGTATTGGCCGTTGAGAAACAGCCAGATCAAGCTACAACTAGCCATAGGATCGATTACTTTAAACCATCTCGCTGCAGTCCCATCTGTAGCTAGGTAATGGAACCATCGAGAAATCCCCCCGTTCGCCCTTGAGACAGGTAACACAAGGGTGATCGCGATGAAGCAGACCACAGCTGCAGCCACCGCTGCCGAAGCCACTCTCGATCGGGGCGGCCGCGCCTCCTGGAGCGCCATCTTCGCCGGGACCGTTATCGGTCTATCAAGCTTCATCCTGCTCAGTCTTCTGGGTTTGTGGTGGGGCTTCGCCGCGCTCGAGCCGACGGAGGCCAATCCGATCGGCGCCGTGCCCTCGGTGGCCCCGTGGTGGATCGTGGTCTCGCAGATCCTGGCGCTACTGGCCGGTGGCTATGCTGCCGGGCGCTTCGCAGGTGCCTTGCACAAGATGGGCAGCTGGCTGCATGGCGCGGCGGTTTGGGCCGTGGCAACCTTGGCCGCCGTCTGGCTCGGCGTGTCGGCCTCGGTGAGCCTTGCGAACATGACCGGCTCGCTCCTGACCAGAACGGCCGAGAACGTCTCCGAAGCCGCGCAGGCAGTGATCCCTGAGGACGTGCAGCTTCCGGACTTCGCCCTGCCCCAGGTCAGCATGGAGGCCCTGCCGCAGGACCTGCAGCAGACGCTCAGCGCGCAGGGTCTGACGCCGCAGAACTTCCGCTCAGAAGCCCGCGAGATCTTCCGGGAGGTGATCGACCAGGCTGAACGGCGCCGCGCGATCGACGCCGTGCAGGGGACGGCCTCGGAGGTCGTGCAGCAGCCGACCACGGCCCCGAGCGAGATCGATGACCTCGTGGGCACCCTGTTCGGCGAGGGCGGCGTGCTGAGCGAGGAAGACCGCGAAGAGGCCCTGAACGTTCTGCAGAACCGCTTCAACATCTCGCAGGCGGAGGCCGAGCAGTTCGTCGACCAGGTCCAGGCTCAACTCGAGGAGACCGTGGATGCGGCGCAGGCCGCGCTCGAGGAGGCGCGCCAGACCGCCGCGCAGGCCATGGACACGGCGCTCGACGCGGCTGGCAGCGCCGCGATGGCAGCCTTCATCGCCTCGCTTCTCGGCCTGATCGCCGCTGTGATTGGCGCGGGCCTCGGTCGTCCCGTCCGGGACTGACCCGTCAGGCGGCCGGCCCAGAGCCGGTCGCCGCCTTGGCCCGGCCGCTCTCTGACGCTTCAAGCCTCCGCCGCAAACGAGGAGTGAAACATGGCCAACCCCATCAAGACGCTGGTGCAGGACTACGAATGGATCCACCTGTCGCTCGGCTTAGCGGGCAACGTGATGTTCTTCGCAGGCAGCGTGCTGTTCCTGCCGATGTTCGAGCAGCAGAACCCCGATGCCGGCCTCATCGACATGAAATGGCAGACAGTAGGTGTCTGGCTCTTCATCTTCGGCGCCTTCTTCATGTTCATCGGCGCGTTCGGGAACCTTCTGGTGAAGCTCTACCAGAAGTCGGACGAGAACTGAGAATGGGTCGGGAGCCTGAGTGCGGCTCAGGCTTCACCCCGTCCAGCTGTTCGAGACACTCTCGGGGTCGAACAGCTCGTTCTCGCCCAGCACCTCTTCCTCGAGATCTCCGAACTCAGGCGGTTCGAAGGAGATGAAGCTGCGCCCCTCGCCTTTCAGGCCGTCGATCGTCTGGACCAGCGATCCGCCGTTCTCCAGCAGGGTCTTCTCCACGACATCGTTGGACACCCCCAGATGCTCAGCCAGAAGGTCATTCCTGAGCCCCACGATGCTGGCACGAAGCTCCGGATCATCATCGTCCTCCGCTTCGATCGACAGGTCACATTCGGTATCGAACCCCATCGAGCGATTGTTCAGGTTCGAGGACCCCACGCGCAGCAGCCTGTCGTCCATGATCACCACCTTGGCATGAACGTAGATATGCGTGCCGCCTTCAGCCACGGG
>NZ_VCBA01000030.1:6617-7825 GCF_007995245.1 Tateyamaria sp. syn59 | reverse complement strand
GCCTGTCCGAGCGCGACCTCGCGGTGCTCGCCGCCATCGCCTACCACCAGCCGATCACCCGCGACGGGCTCAGGGAGATCTTCGGGTCCGAGATTTCCCGCGAGCGGATCGGCCGGCTGGCGGTGCGGGATCTGATCGCGCCGGGGCCGCGCGCGCCACGCCGCGGGGCGCCCTACACCTATGTCACCACGCCGGGCTTCCTCGCGGCCTTCGAATTGGCGGATCTGCGGGACCTGCCCGAGGCCGAAGCGCTGCGCGATGCGGGGCTGGCGGGGGCGCCAATACCAGACAACGAATAGAGCGGGTGAACTACGCCTTGGGCGTACGACCAAAAGCAGAAAACATCGGTGCCCCTGATGAGGTTGCATAGCTTGGTCAGTGCTCGGCCTTTCGAAGCTTCAGGATGGCTGAGGTCGCAGGATGCGACGAAACAAGGAAGGCCTACCACATATGCCTCGTTGCGAGCGCTTACAGAGCCCTTGCATATATGACACATCGCTAAGATTTTGACGGCGAGCCCGGGTCTTCTTCTTACTCTTATTAGCTTTTCGTGGTTTGCCAATTGACAAGAGTTCTGGATATTTACCGATGTCCGCTGGGCCATTTTGGTATGATATCCCTCATGTGGCCCCCAATTCGATTATTGGGAAAGAGTTTGGTGTATGTTCAAAGCATTGTCTTTCAGCGCTCTTGCCCTGACCGTCATCTGCCAGCCTGCTTTTGCGAATGGCGTCGGCGAAAGCAGTGCCTACCAGTTCAGGAGCTTCAACGAGCGCCAGGTGGGTCTGAATAGCGAAGCGACCCGATTGAATTTCTTGCAGTTCGACCGCGGCGTCGGCAGCAGTTTTGGCCTCGGTTCCCAGATCGGGAACACGATCACGATCGATATTGATGGCGATGGCGACAACGACATCACCCTCGATCAAGAGAACCAGGGCGACCAGTCTACGGAAGAATGAGGGGCACCTGTTCGTGCGCGTTCCAACATGAAGAAGCTTGCCCTGTGTTTCGCACTGGCCGCGGCGGGATGTGCGCCTCTGGCGGAGCAGGCCTCGCTGCCGAGCAAACCGTTCGCCGGCCCGGTCCCGATCAAGACATCTACGCCCGCAGATGCTGCGCTTGAATGCCTGTCTCGCATGCCGGAAGTCCGCAACAGCAAGAAAGTCTTTGCTGTTCACATCATCAATGACCGCACGCAGAAGTATTCG
>NZ_VCBA01000030.1:0-6296 GCF_007995245.1 Tateyamaria sp. syn59 | reverse complement strand
TGTCCCGACTGATGTGGCAGGAATGATGGTGACCGCGCTGGCGAAAGCCGGTGTGCCGCAAGTCAATCGGATGAACACCGCCGTCACGGAGTTCGAGATCGGCTTGGCCCGCGAGCAGATTCTCGGTGGCGACGGCCCGGTTGTCATCGAGGGCGAAACCCTTCCCTATCGTCCAGTCGAGCGGGGAGAGCTGCGCGGCTCGGATTATGTGATCGACGGCGCCATCACCCAGCTGGATTTCAACAGCTACTCCGGGGGCGGCGAAGCTCTTCTTGGAGGCATCGGGGGCGGCGTGCGCCGCTTTGCCTTGACCGCAGCGGCCGATCTACGCGTGACGGAGACCAAATCCACCCGCATCGTCATGGCCGACTCCTACAGCAAGCAAGCTGTCGGCTCGGAGGTGTTTGCTTCGATCTTCAGGTTTGTCTCGAACGAGGAACTGTTCGACGTCAAGATCGGATCAAAGGAGCTGGAAGGACTGCATTTCGGGATCCGCTGGATGCTTGCGGAGGCAGCTTACGATATCGTTTCTGATCTCACGAAGCACGATGGGAGATGCGACCGGCTGTTGCCTGCCAACACGCAGGCCCTGCGACAGCCTGAGCCAGTTCGGGTTGCGGCGACGCAATGAGGTTGGGCGGGCCGCACAGCTTGTTGCTGGCTGGCGTGGCCATCGGCGTGCTGACCTGTCCGGAATGGGGAATGGCCCAGTCTCAGGCCGCTCAGGACTTCGACACGGTTTCCAGCACGTCCATCTCCGAGCCCTTTCTGATGGTGCCCAACACAGATGCGGCACTCGGCATCGAGACCGAGGACGGGCTGCGTGTGGTGCCGTCCAACACGGTGACGCGTCCCTTGTTGTTTCTCCCCCAGGACGTGGCCGAGCAAGCGAATGCCCAAGGCGCGCTCGGAGAACAAGCCGGAGTCGGTGAGGCAACCGCTCTCCCCGCGCCCGAGCCTGAGGTGGTCTCCAACTACAATCCGAGGGCATTGCTCGTAACGATGGTGCGACTGCGCTCCTTGGCCATCAGCTGCGAGCGGATCCTGCCTTCCTCACCGCTCAGAGCCACCGATGGTTTCATTGGCTTCTTCGCGCAGTTGGGGCAGGCACTGCCGCAGCAACAGAACCAAGAACTCAGCCGGGTGACCGATCGACTGATCCCGGCGCATGCCGCGGCGGTGTGTCAGTCCCGCCTGAACGCCTTAATCGGAACCTATCAGTCTCTCGCGGCCCGCTATGCCGCGGAAAAGCAGTCAGACTGGCCAGCCGCCCCGCCCCTGACAGCACAGTCCTGGTGCGGATCATCGAGTTGCGCCGAGGTTCGCTAGGACTTCGCTTTCCGACTTTCGCAGATCTTTCAGCGCTGGATCGTGGCCGTGTTGCCGATCAAGGCTGCACCACGTCCCAGCGTTTGCTTTTGGGACATGGTCGAGTTCTGGCTGAAAGAGATCACCGACGGTGCGTCACTGTCCTTGGGGGCGCGGATCTCGACGAGATTGACGACATTGGTGTGACCGACGTTGTAGTTCACGCCGTAGCTGTCCAGGCTTGCGACGTCGAGCGGCCCTGCACCCGACAGCACAACCTCGTTCGTGACGACCTGGCGCCCCTCCGAGGTCTGCGTCATGTTCTCGATTGAAATCGCAGAGACGTAGTTGGCCACGTTGAGACCATTTTGCGTGATGCTGTCCGGAAGGTGCCCGGTCGACTCCACCGTCAGATGGTTCTCGACCACTTGGTCGCCGTAGAAGCTACGGGTGACATCTTTGATTGTTTCGGCAATCAGGATGTTGCCCATGTTCGTGCCGTCCTGCGACACGGCATCGATCCGGGCGGTCGCGCCGAGACTGAGATCGTTGCGGACGGTTTGCGTCCCGCCATCGGGGATCTCCTGCAGGGCCGTGCCTATGGAAAGCTGGGCGATGGCAACGTTCGCGTAGTTCGTGCCGCCTTGGCTGACGGCGCTCGACCTGCTCTCAAGAGAAGCCGCGTTGACGATCTCCTGGCTCGCGCCGGGACCGAAATACTGGGACACGCTGCCGATCGTCGAAGCCACGACATAGTTTGCGATATTCTGACCGAGCTGCTCCACTGTCTCGTTGTGGCCGGGATCAGAAAGCACGATGCGGTTCTCGACCGTCTGGTGGCCCTTCGCCAACTGGTTGGCTTGGTCGACGATTGAATCTTCGAGGATGATGAGGTTGGCGGCGTTGAGGCCGGTTTGGGCGACTGGCTGCAAGCTCAGTTCGGTCTCGAGATCCTGCAAGCTTCCTGTCATCATGTTCGTAGCGGCTTGGGAGCCCAGAAACGACTGAGCTGCCTCGACAACCGCATTGTAATCCGCAGCAGCAGCCGAACTCGTTGCAGCGAGCGCAATGGTCAAGGCGGCTCTTCGCATTACCGGCACCGAGGCTACTGGGATCCAGAGAAAGATGGGGGCGCCGAAACGCGGGCGCCCCCCTGCAACGTCAAGGTTCAGAGGCTCGGAGCAGGCATGCCGACCGAGTTGGCCACGTTGGTAGCGGCTTGCGTGACATTGTTCAGCGCGCCTTGGCCGGCCAGAGCGTTCGTGGCTGTCTGCATGGCCGAGGAGACCTGGTTGACTTCGAGCACGCCCGACGTGCTGGGCAGGCTGTTGGCGGTCATGATGTTGCCGGCGTTGGTAGCTGTCTGGGTCAGGCCGGAAACACGACCGGCATTGTGCGCCGGCGACGAAACGGCACCCGTGAATGCGGCGACATTCTCGGACAACTGAGAGAGAGACGCAGTCTGGGACGAGGATCCGTCAAGATCATCGATCGTGATCATGTTGGCGGCGCTCATGGCCGTCTGGATCACATTGTCGAGGTCGGCCGTCGACGGGGCAAAGCCCGTATCACCGTTTCCAAAGTTGACATAGTTACTGGCAGCTTGGTTGCCTTTGGCGATCTGAACCGCTTCCTCGATATCGTCAGCAGAGATCGAGTTCACAACGTTGGTCGCGATGCTTTCGATGTCACGTGCCCATTCGTTGTTGTCGGCGCCCGAGATGTCGTTCGAGGCGAGTTGCGAGGCGTCGAATTTCTGCTCGATCAGATCCTCGACATCGTTGCCGGTGAAGAGGTTGGCAGCATTAAGAGCGTTCTGTGCGACACCATCGACCCACTGGCCATACTGAGCGACGTTGATCGCATCCTGATCGGTGCCGATCGCGTTTTGCATCACGGTCTGTACATCGACGCCACTGGCATTGCCGATATCGATGCTGTTGATCAAGTTGACGGCACCTTGAGTCAGGTCGTTCCACTGGCCATAGGTCGTGCTGGCCGAGTTCTTTGCGAGCTGCTTCGTCGCACCGGTTGCGCTTTGCGACAGATCGTCGAAGCTTGCACCATCCCACGAGATCAAGTTCGCCGCGTTGGTGCCGCTTTGCTCAATGCCGGTATTATTGTGGTTAACGGCGATGGAGTTCAGGGCCTTCTGAACGCCCGACATCAGCTGGGTGATGTCGGTCTCGTCGCCTGCGAATGCCGGGGTCGACAGGAGAACGGCGGACATTGCGGTCGTAACTACCAGGCTTTTCATTTCAGTCTCCCAGTTGATGCCGGAAATCCGGCAATACAATTTCCTTCGCCCTCCTTTGAGAAAGGCGGTAGATAGCTGCGAAATCTCTGGTTTAGGCATGACTGTTCGGCGCGAGAACCACCCGGGTTCAGGCCAATACGCATTCATGCTTGGTGGGATTTGTTCTCTATCTCACAACAACCGACATTCACTCTCGCGAACGAATATTTTCACATCAACATCTACAGACACATCACTGGCAGGGGATCACATGCACGTCAAGCGTGCGCCTCATTTTGGACAATATTTTTTCACTATTCGGACAATCTGAGGCGATCCCCGGGTATTGTTGACTTGCGTGATGACTTTTCCGCCCGCCGTCGTAGGGATAGGCCTGCCATGCCTGCTCCGCCGGGTCGGGCCGACGAGATCGTGTCCCACGGAGTTCTCTAATCGTTTCCGTCTAGGTCTGATCCTCGAATGCTTCTGTCCTGCATGCCGGGCTCTGGGGTTCTCTCCGCGGTCGCCGCATGAACGCCGCATGTTTGCGTTCAAGGTCGGGAAGGTCGAAGGGGTGTGCGCGGTCTATCGTACCGCATCCCCATGAGCGATCTCACCCTCGCTATGCGTCCCGGCTGGACGCATTCCGGTGTGGTTCGAAATTCAGCGTCGTTCTGATCGAGGTTCTACGCCATGGCTACCTCCCGGAAGGGAGTGCCGGAACGCCATATGGCATGCAGCATGATGGCCAGCTTCCGCGCCAACGCGACCTTCGCCTTGCGCGGTCCCGTTCTTCCGGCAACCGCCTTGGCCCAATCACGCAGGCGGGGACCACCGAGGTTCCGGCAGTAAATTGCGTTCGCGGCCTCGTAGAGGCACTTGCGGGTAAAGCGATCCCCGCGTTTCGAGATCCGTCCGTTTCGACTGACCTTCCCGAACTCGTAACGCTTCGTCGTAAGCCCGAGATAGGCTCCGGCACTTGAAGATCGCCGGAACCGGGCAGCATTGTCAAAGGCCGCAACGACCGCCATTGCAGTGATCGTACCGACGCTAGGAGCCGTCATTAGCAGTCGGATCGTCGCATGTTGCCTGGCGATCGCCCGTATCCGAGCATCGAGCGCTGCAATACCGGCCCGGATATCCCGGCGGCCTGCATCAGCGCTTCAAAGATCGGAACCAGCTCGGGCGCCACAGCCAGCTCCCCTCGAACGATCTCCTCGGCGCGACGTTTGAAACCGCCGACCCGCTTGCCGAGCATCACCCTGAATGTCTTCAACAGGCCGTGGATCTCGTTCTCCAACCGGACCCGCATCCCGACCAGGGTCTCCCGCGCCGTCAGCAGCGCCCGGTTCACGTAGGCGGCGTGGCTCTTGATCTGCACGGCCTCGAACCAGCCGGTGCGCACGATCTGCGCGAGACCGCGGGCGTCGTGCCTGTCGGTCTTGGTGGGCATCATCTTCAGCATGCCGTTAGCGTGTCACGCATCGAGGCAGACGATCGGCACCTGCCGCGCGGCCAGCGCATTCCAGAGCCATACCGCAAGAGGGGCCGGTTTCCATGCCAACCCGCTCCAGTTCGTCGCACCTCTCGGCCAACCAGTCGGTAATCGCCTCTGGGCAAGTGGAGACCTTGGTCTCCGCCAGGATCGTGCCGCCCTGATCTACCAAGCAGATCGCTGTCTCTTTCTTCAACACGTCCAGCGCTGCAAACGCACCCATCGTATTATCCTCCATGCTCACGGTCTCTGCGAGCGCCGAGGCGAGACCAACACTGCTACAAGGACCGGGGGCCGTGAGGTGAGGCGATTACGCTAAGTGGTGTAGCTCTCGGCTGGCCTGTCTGGTTTCGGCGGGCCGAGCTGATCAGTCCGTCTGCGCAGCAGGCAGGCTGACGATGGGATCGTCGCAGACCGGCGAGATGGATCGCGAAGCCTTCGCTCGCCGTCTGCCGGCACCACCATGGCGCACCTTCTTGCTACCAGGCAGTGCCTACGGCCACCCGCATCACATCCGGATCGGTGTCGGCGGTGGAGTGGAGGCCCGGCTCGACGCGGGTCTGGAGCGTCTGGCCGCAGCACTGTCATCTATGAGGAGCTGATTTCGGATCGATTGGTGCGGCCTTGATGATACCGGAAGTGCAGTTGCCATTGTCCAACATCGGAAAATCTGGACGAGACCTACCGGAAGAAATCTGCATTTCCGGCTCAGCCCCCCTTCAGCAAGTTCGGCCCAGTCGCCCCTTGGCGTGGTCTCCCCGGCAGTTTACGAGACTTTTCCCAGATCCGGCGGTCCAGTTTCCTGAAAGCAGGTACAGAGGAGCAGAGCGCTACGAGCGCGCTGACCTGATCTACGAACTTCATCAGGACCAGCAGGCATGTCGACCTGCGCAAACTGGCCGAACACATGAATGCACCCGGCCGGTGGCATCGCCATTGACATCCCTCGCAGCGCAGAGGCCGTCCACAGCATCAAGTCAGAAAGCATCGTGCTCGCCAATCAGAGACCAACCATGCGCTACAATTGAGCTGAAGCACTCGGTTAGGGCAGCTCACCCCCGGCTTACGTTCCGGCCGGGGGGGTATATGGGTCATCATATCGTAAGCGAGCTACCGTCGTCGAGCATGAGGACCAGCTCGGGCGCATCGCCGTTGTTGAAGCTGCTCGCCACGCGGCTGCCGCTGCCTGAGACGATGAAGGCCAAGGCGGCGTTCGAGGCCCCGTCGGCGCCGATGACCGTTTCGATCAGTGCGCTA
>NZ_VCBA01000029.1:6529-9139 GCF_007995245.1 Tateyamaria sp. syn59 | reverse complement strand
CCACAGTTGATGTTCCTGCCCAAATTCCACCCGATTTCTTGCCTAAATGGGCCGGGAAGGGGGCGAGGGGACAATAGGTCCGAATCGATCCGGTATATGCGCGACGAGGCGGTCTTGTGATTCGTAGGCGGAGCGTGGTCGGAATGCCTTCTTGGAAGCCGCTGTCCTGCCTTTCCCGGCCAGCCTCGAGATGATCGGATATCGCGCCTGTAGTGCTTCGCTCCACTTTAAGGACTGGAATGCCGGTTTCCCGCTCCCACCGTCGTCAAAGGAGGCGGGTAGCTCTCGGCCGACAAGCGGGCATTCGCGACGGTTCGATCCGTGGCATGGTCTCAGGTGAGAGCCCACAGCGCTATCCATCGGACCCAAACCGGCTACGCTGCGACGGCCATTTCCTGAGGGCCCTGACGTTGATGAACCGCCCGTTGACGAACGCTCGGCGAATGCGCCCGTGCTTCACGCGGAGGCGCCGCTGCTTGCAGAGGGGGGCACGGACCATTCGCACATCACCGTGCGCCTTGGCGCCGGGATGACAAATCGAAAGGCAACGCAGCAGCCTTGGATCTCCGACTGTCTCCATGGCCGGCAAATCAATGTCCGGCCTTCGCCCCGCAGGGGCGCATCAATGCTTCGAGTTGTCCTTGCCCCCCTGATCGCTGCAGCTGCCAATTCGATCTAGCGACACGGGACGGGGCGCCCTGTCCCCGGGGCCGCGCGATCCGGTCCGAGAAGGGGTCTTGGCGGCATTCGCCCGGAGTGGCTTGAACATGACGGCTGTCGAAGCAGGTTCGAAACCTGACTCGAGGATTGTCTTCAAAATTTATCAGCGCCTTACGTGCATGGGTGGCGCGATCTTGAAGAATATCGCCTCGATCCGTTTTCCGGTTTTACGCTCCGAACAGACCTCCTGGTTACCGGGTGAAACGCCCGGCCGGGAGCAACCGTCACGGGCTCCCGTTCAACCCCACAGGTGCAGAGCACAACATGCCGAGCTGGCGCGAAAACAGGATCACCATCACGACCGAGACCGAGGAAGAGATGGCGGAGGTTCTCGCCACCCTGAGGGGGCCGAACGGGCCCTTCGATTTTGAGGCGATCCGCCCGGCTCCCGTCGTGCTCGAGCATGGTGTCAGCGGGCGCCGCAGCTTCGAGGTGGCGGCCGGACCGTCACCGTCGAACGCTGGCTCGAGCGCCGCGATGGGGAGGGCGTCGTCCTCAAGGCCCGGCCCTTTACCGCGGCGGAGATCGCGGAATTCAGGGCCCAGCCGCACGCGACCCTCTACGACTGACGGTGTGCGGAATGGGGCTGCAAATGGCCCGCGCAGGATGTCGTCCTCAATGACGACGGGGAGAATACGTCGCTTCAGTTCGACACGCCGTAGGATCCGCCCACCGGGATCGTCAAGGCACTGCGAGAGCGCTTTCCCGACGTTCAGATCTCCGCCTTCTTCGACACCCCCGACCTGTGAAGTGGCCGGTTACTACTGATGGCGGCCCGCGGCGGGTCTGGCCGACCGGTCCTGCCGTCCTTCCCCTGCTCCAGTCTCTAGAAAGGAAAACCCCAATGGGTCTCCACACCGGCTTCCTTACTCTCGGCGCAAAGACCGAGATCGCCTACCTGCGCAATCACCGGGATTTCAGCAACCTGTTCTTCGAACAGGATCCCAAGCCCCACTGGGCAGGCTACACTGACTTTCTCGTCGACACTTCGATGATCGACATCGTGGCGGCACGATTGCCGCTCGAGGCAGCTTGCGTGGTGCGCGCAGAAGCTAGGATGCCGGAAGCCGTCTTCGAGGACATCTGCTGGACGGGCGAGGAGCACCAGACCCTTACAGGTCTCCTGCCGGCCTACAGGCGGGTAATCCGGCGCTTGCGCAACGCGGCCGCCGACCCGTTCCCTCTTCTGTGCGTCTGGTCAGCGTAAGCGGGTCTCCATGACGAGGCGGGCAACGAGCGTTCCAAATCGAATGCTCGCCTATCGTCCCCTCCGCGACCGTCCCTGCGCGTCCGTTCCAGCGAAGGGCCGCAAGGAGAGGGTCTTGGCGACGATGGTCAGAAACGTCCCTCATCTCACCTCCTTCGGGAGGAGGGGAATCTGTCGCGATACGAGACGATGGCAATATCGTCTCAACCGTCACTTTGTCTCACCCTTGTTGGAAAACGGTATGCCCCTTCGCGGAGGATCTCACCCATCCTTCCATGGCGTGAGGCCCGCCGCTTCACACCGCAAACGATAGGAAATGGCATGGGCTCGCGTGACCAGAAGCGTCGAAAAGCTGAGCAGTCGATCGATCAACTCATGATGCTGCGGATCGCCCCGATGGTGAAGGTTCATGCCCAACCCTTCGACTGTGCTCGCCAGGACCTGCAGGAAATCCAGTTCCCGCTGCCCTTCAAGGTCAAAGCCCCTGCTCATGGCACGGTGGGTCTTAGAAATGAGCCGGCGCAATCGCGCGGGCGCGAATGGTTTCACGCCACAGGGGCGAAGCTGATACTGGACATCGTTGATGGTAAAAAGCACGGAGGCGATGAAGGGCGCAATATCGGCTTGGTTGTCCCGGAGCAGGCTCGCATCGCTCAACAGGCAACGCGGATCGTCCTGAGGCA
>NZ_VCBA01000029.1:4710-5988 GCF_007995245.1 Tateyamaria sp. syn59 | reverse complement strand
CAGACCGCGTGCGACCTCCCGCATATCCGGCCTTCTCGAAACGATCGTGAGTTCGCTGCAGAACCCGTCGAATTTAGCATGGCGCATGGAGAGGACGGCGGTGTCGCTCAAGCGCGCCACCAGAACGGCAGTCTCTTCGAGGAGAACCCGGGGGCCCGACATGAAAAACATGGCGCGCTCCAAATGACGGGCGAGGTCAGCGGCGAGATCCGGCGTGAAAGGCTTTCCGAGACCGGGCGCAAGCCTCGTTTCGATCTCAGACAGGATACCGAAGAGTTGCGCAGCTGCGACAGGCTCAACGTTACGGATCTTTTTCAGATGCGTATGGACCTCCTCGGCAAGACGGGGACGTGCCGCACCAATTGATGCATCCCTGGAGACGGCCTCCGCGCAAAGCGCAGGGTCATCCTCAGCGATGAGACCTTCTCTTTTCGCAAAATTGGCCATGTCCGAAAGCTCAGTGCCATAGTGAATTGCCTGGGCAGACAGCAGATCGTCTCCCTCCGTGAGAAGGGGCCCGATGGTGGAGTAGGGTTTTCGATCCAGGAAAACTACCTGTTTCAGCATGTGATTCATTATTGTATTTCTTTCATGTTGGCAGGCGATCCAGAACCTAGGTCCGGCCGTCCGGGTTCCCTGCGCGATCAGGGCGCACTACGTAGCGACTTTGATTTAGGTGGAGGTCGATCTAATCAATTCACTCCGTCAATCTTGGAGGGGATGCATTTAAAATCCACATGATCGAAAGTGTTCTATTCCTATGCCTTTGGGGTTTACCCACGCTCTGTTTTTTTTCGACATGGATTTTCTCTGCGTGATCGTAGTCGGCCTTCTCTATTTTTCAGCGTTCCTACATTTCCTCTGACCTCTCCCAGCAATATCTTCCGGGGCGCGATCCCGATGCAGGTCGCGCTGGTGTGCCGCGGCCATGGTGCAGCCGGGTTCATTTCGAGTTGTCGCTTCGGCAATATCTGCCGTCGGCGTCTGATAGACCAATACGGGAGGGCGTGGGAATACTAAAAATCAAGTTTGATTCGAAAAACTCAGCATCCGTCGTCTCGAAATTAAGTCGTTATATATCAATGACTTGCTGAAGAGGTATCTAAAGGTACAGCCACGACCGGTGAAAGACGGCAGGTTCGCCAGGCCTCCGGAGCCCTCCACCATAGGGTATTGCGATTCTGTCGTAAGCCCTCTGCAATAGCTTGCGGACCCATCCGCATATACCGGGCGTGGTGGCCCGCGATCAAAGGAGCAACCGGGCCAACCCAAAATCGA
>NZ_VCBA01000029.1:1416-4418 GCF_007995245.1 Tateyamaria sp. syn59 | reverse complement strand
ATATCCCGGTGGGACCGCAATTCGGCACGGGCAGGGCGTCATGGGGCCATGGCGGGCAGACGACCGGAATCGGGGTGCGCCAGGCCGGGAGGCGATGGGCTCCATGCCTGTCTGGATCCGTGAGGTCGGTCGTCTGATCGTGCCCCCCGCAGCAGCCTGATGCACCGGCTTTCGACTCGGCGTTGGGTGGCGCTTCGATGCGGAAGGAAGTCTTCTGTCTGAGAACACAGCGGGCGAGACGCTGCCTCGATGGCAACACTTCATTCTCAATAGGTCGAGTGCCTGCAGCCCGGCCCGATGGCACGTGTCATGCGCCGGCGTGCGGCCCGGATGGCCGCGCTGCGTCTGTCTCTGGCGATGGAGACCGGAGACGTCCGAGCGCCGGATTGGCCGGCGGGCTCCCATCGGGGGCGCACCGCGGGAATGAATGTCGCAGCATTTTTTCCGTCCGGAGCGACCTGACCCTAATTCCCCTGGGCCATGCTCGACACACCTCTCACCCGCGCCGATCTCACCACCTTCTTCGCCCTTGAGCCGAAGCCCTCCTCCAGCCATCCCCCGGATCCTCGGCGGCTGGCCCGCGTGCTGAAGGCTCTCGGCATCTCCCTGCGCGGGGGCACGACCCGCTGGCCCGTCGTCTGGCGGGCCCTGGGGCTAGCCGAAGAGCAGGACACCAGGCATCACGAGGCGCTGACCGAACCGCTCCTGACCGCCCGCGCGGTGGCCGATCTCGTGGGCGTCGCGGACCCCTCCATCGTCTACCGCTGGGAGAAGGGCGCCGTGCCGAAGGGCGCCGGACCCTTCCCCTGCGCGATCGACCTGTCGGGCGGGCGCAAGGCCCGAGGGGCCAAGCGCTGGCGTGAGGCCGAGGTGCGGGCCTGGCACATAGGCAGGCCCCAGCCGCGCTACACCAAGCCCGCCCCGGTCTTCGGCGCGATCCGGCCCGGCCCGTGAGACGCGCGATGCACCGCCTGTCCCGCCTCCCGGACACACCGATCGGCCCCTTGGCGACCGGACCAACCTCCAAGCGACCGGGACACACAGGCCCGGCCGGTTTCACCGGCGGCAACCTCGAAGACGGGTGTGTCCGCCACGCGTCTTAGCGACCGAACCCGCATCCAAGCGACCCTCATGCATGACAAGAAAGGAAAAAAGCATGCTCGATCTCACCGGCCAGACCGGCCCCGTCAAACGGCACATCACACAGACCATCGCCCCTGCGGTGACGGGGCCGACGCTGGCCGAACTGCGTGCCCACGTGGCGGCACGCAACGATCTCTCACTCACCACCCGCAATCGCTATCTCACCGCGATCGACAAGGTCGGCGATCGCCTGAACCAGCCGCTCGTCCTGATCCCGGCGGAGCTGGCACTGGTCGAGCAGCGGTTTCCTCTGACTGGGTTCGATCCGGCCCACTGGTCGACCGACGCCGCCTACACGCTCTTTCGCCGCAGGCTGCAGGCGGCCCTGCGCGAGTTCCTCGGCGTGCATGCCGAGCAGGCGCGGCTGCGGGCGATGGAAGATGATTGGAGCCGGCTGCTTGCTGCCATCATGCCGTTGACCAAAGGCAGGGTCGGGCAGAGTGCGGATTGGCACCCGATGAAGCTCGCCGCGCTGAAGGCCTTCGCGCTCGTGGCCCGCGCCCAAGGCTGGCAGCCGCGCGAGCTCGACCTCGACAAGGCCCGCGAGCTCGACACGCTCTTTCATGGCAAAAAGCGGGAAGCCAATCGCCGGACGCTCGCTCGGCTCGACGAGCTGCGGCGGTTCCCCGAGCTCACGCACTGGCTGCCATCGCACCCCATCGGCTTTACGCCTGACGCCCATGTGCCCGATCTGGCGCCGATCGCACCGTCTTGGGAGGCCCAAATCCTGACTTGGGTCGACATCGTGACCAAGTCCGGCTGGGACCCGGTGGCGAAGGCCTTTGCCAACGATCACCAGGGTCATGCCCATGTCCTGCGCAGCGCGCTGCGAACAACGCTGCGGATCGCGGTCGAGAAGGGTCTCCTGTCCTCAGACGCCGAGAATCTCAAACCGCTCCTTGCAGATGACGAGGCGATCTGCGTTATCGCCAGGGAAATGTTCGCTCGGCGCAAGCGCTCAAAGCGCGACGGCCATCTCGAGCCGCGCACGGCGCGCAAGTATCTCAAGGGCCTGAACCAGATCCGGCCTCACCTTGGCCTCGATACCACTCTCCTCGAACAAGTGCTGGCCAACAACAAGGATGCGCGCGAGGGCAAGAAGGCCGACCGGCGGATGACGCCGAAGAACCGCGCCTTCTGCGAGAACCTGATCGACAAGCGGTCGATCCGAAGAAGCTTCCTGAGTTCGTTCCAGCTGCTGCGTGCGGAGGCCGAAGCGATGCTGGAATGCGCTCGACTGGAAAAGCGCGCACTCACGGGCCATGAGCGGGCACGGGTGCGGATGCTGGGGGCCAGCGCCTGCTTCGCCGCGATCGAGATCGGCGGCGCACCAATCCGCGTCGACAACGCCATGCAGCTGACCTGCATTGGCGAGGACGCACAGATCCGCCTTCCGAAAGCGGCAAAGAAGCCGATCAAGGTGCTGATCCCGGCGGAGCTCACGAAGAACAAGGCGGAGATCGAGTTCCCGGTCCGGGCCAATGCCTATGGCTGTCACGACACGATCCTGTGGTACGTCTCGGTCATCCGGCCCCTGTTTCCGCATGCGGCAGCCAGCCCCTACCTTTTCCCGGCCGTGAGGGTGCCGGGGGCGCCGCTCAACGCCGACTACTTCGGAGCCCAGTTCTCGGCGCTGATGCGGACGGTGGTGAACCTGCCGATGACACCGCACCAGATGCGACACGGCCAGACCTCGCTGCTTCTCGATCGCCACCCGAACGAGATCGAGGTGATCGCCAAGCGGATCGACGACACGCCCGGCACGCTGCGGCAGTATTACGGCTGGCTCAACGCGCTCAAGCTCGTCGAGCGCGGCCAGGACCTATTGGTGGGGCTGATGCATGAGTAAGCCCTATGAC
>NZ_VCBA01000029.1:0-715 GCF_007995245.1 Tateyamaria sp. syn59 | reverse complement strand
ACACCTCCGGGCTCGAGAAGGTCGGCACGCGCGAACTGCGCACGCTCGACCGGTTCTTCTGTTTCGCCGAAGGGCAGGGGATCACCGTGCCCGGGGTGGCTGATTTCCTGTCCTTCGTCGCGACGGACACTTCCACCCGGCGGCTCGACGACCTGCGCACCGCCTTCGACCGGCTATTGCCCGAGGGCACACCGGTGCGGGGGGTGGTGCGCGAGGCCATTCGTCAGAAGCGTCCGCGCAGCCGCAGCTGCGACCAGCGGGACCGCGCGGCGCTGCGGGCCGATCCGCTGATGACACCCTACCGCGACCTGGCCGCCTTCGACACGATGGCGCTCGAGGACCTGCGCGTGCTGGCACGGTTCCTAGGGTTCGCCGCGGCGCAAGGCATCACCGTGCCGAGCGAAGCGGACTATCTGAACTTCGTAGCCGACACCGCCTCGAGCCGTCGCCTGCGTAGTCTGAAAGCCGCCCTCGATGCGCTGCTGCCGGGCAACCCGGCGGTGCATGTCGTGCTGGCAGGTGCGATCGACCGCAAGTCGCCGCCCAGGCCCTCGCGCGCGGGACAGGTCCCGCGGCCGCCCGCCACCCGGCGGGCCGACACGGCCCAGCTGCCCGAAGCCTGGCGCAAGCTCCTCCAGCGCATGCGCCTCGGCGCTATGCCGCTGCACCAGGCCGCCCCGGCGGCCTCGGTCATCGACAGCATGGAGGATGTGTT
>NZ_VCBA01000028.1 GCF_007995245.1 Tateyamaria sp. syn59 | reverse complement strand
TGGCGCACGGCGGCTACTCGTGCCGCTGACCCACAGCGGTTTCCACATCTGTCGCACGACCGAGTCGGCTGTTCTCGGACGCCTTGAGGGGCGGCCGTTTGCAGCGATGAACGCCGTGCGCGGCCGGATCCATGCGGAGAGAGACATCGCTGCCGATCGCCGGTCGAGGCAGCGTTCACGCTCCCGGGCCGTCCGCGACCGGGACACCCAAGGTCAACGGCAAGTGCCCCATCCGAAGCGTCTTGCACGAAAGGAGGTGCAGCAATGAGCGCCCGTACCGTCAAGAACCTGATGGAACAACAGGTCGACCTTACTCGTCCCGTCATCGAGTTGCGGGCGGACATGAGCCAGCACTTGGCACGGCAGGTCCTGCCGTACCTCGACCCGGCGGGGCAGGAGGTTGTCAGGGAGGTCATCGAGTATCTCGATGAAGAGACCGACATAGAGGACAATCTCCCGTACTTCCTCGATGTCGCCCTCGGGGAGGTCCGCAGAACGCTCGCGCCGAAGGCCTATGATGGTGGCCTCGCGGACCCGGGTGGCTGCCGGCCCGGCGACGGCGATAGCTTCGTGTCGTACCGTCAGCTCACTCCTGAGGAGGAAGTGTTGCGGGAGGCCATACAGCCCATCGGGGTACTGATGGGCGCTGCTCGAAGGGCGCTTTACCATGCAGAGGCGGTACGACAGAGCATCCGCCTGCTCGGTATAGTGAATACACGGCGCCCAACGGGGCGCCGTCCCTTGAGGGGCCGAGAGGCCCCTGGCGCCGGGACTGGATCCCCCGGCGTTCAGCGCGTCGGCGATGAGCCACGCTCCTTCGCTGCTACGAGGATGCCGACGCGCCACCCGTCCGCCCGTTTAGAGCTCCTTGGTGCTCACCACATGCTGTGATTCCGCCATTGCGTGCGGCGGTGCTATGTTACCGCTGCGGCGAGGTTAGGCTCATGTTCTTCGTTGACGCCTTGCTACTCCCAACCAAGGGGGGTGCTGCACGGCCCGAGGCGTCCAGCCTTCTTGGGGATCTGGACCCCATCGAAAAGTTTTCGCCAATACGATCACAGAGGTCCGATTTCCCGTCTGCCACTGAACGGAGTGGCAGACACGAAAGGATCCAAGATGCACTTCGCTGAGCCGATTGCCCAAACCCCCTATGCCGCGGAAGACAAAGTCGGACTCGTCTATTTCCGGACTGCGACGACTGGCGTCTCATACGGCGACCAAATGTTTTGCTGCCGCGCACTTTGGGAACGGGAGAATATCACCATAGGCGCAACCTTTCTGGACTACGGCGTGCGCGGCTCTGTTTCACCGGACCAGCGATCCGGGTTCTTCGCGCTCATGGCGCGCCTGCGCCGCGGCGATGTCTCTACAGTTCTCGTCGACGATGTCACCCGCATCGCCCGGGACCCCGTCATAGTTCTTCAGGCCTGCCGGATAATCGAAGCGCAAGGTGCCGTCCTTCTGACTGCCTGTGCGGGCCGTATCTCGGCGACCAATCTGGGAATGCTCTTCCAGCACGAACACAACAACGCCCGCGACCGTCTGGATCAGTAGCTTTTCCGCCTCTCTGAAAACGAAACGAATTCCTGTTCGCCACGCATCGAGTGTGGCGAAACCCTAAGGACATTACCAATGACCATCGCCCCGACCCTGACCCTTTCCGCCGCGAATGACACTGATGTCGCACCCGAGGCCACCATCGCGATCACCGGCCTGATCGGGCTCCTCGCGCGCAGTCAGGCGCGCCGGATCGCGGAGGCTGCCCGCCCGGCGAACGTGGCGAGCGCTCCTTCGTCCCGGAGCGTACAGCCGTGAAACGTGCCGCGTTTTATGCCCGCTATTCGTCGAAGCTGCAGCAGGCGACCTCGATCGAGGACCAGATCGCAAAAGGCAAGAAATACTGCGCTAGTCAGAACTACGACCTGGTCGCCATATTTTCCGATAGCGAGATGACCGGCCGGAACATGCGTCGCCCTGGCCTGATCGAGCTGAAACGTGCTCTGTTTCGTCAAGAGATAGACATCATCATCGTCGAGGCCATGGATCGCTTGGGACGGCGCGTCGTCGATTCCTTGAATTTCTTCGATCTGGCGCAGTTTCGTGGCGTCGAACTCTACTCTATCGACGAGGGCCAGCAGGACTTTGTCAACGTGCTGCTCCGGAGCTATGCCGCACAGCAGTTTTCCGAGATGATCGCCGAGCATACCCGTCGCGGTATGCAGGGCGCTGTCACCCGCGGTCGGTTGCATACCAGCGCATATGGCTATCGGAAAATTGAAGCCGAAGAAGGTCTGAACCGCGAAGTCGACCCGACTGAGGCTGACGTGGTGCGCCGGATTTTTCGCGAGACTGCCCAAGGGCACTGAGCGAAAACCATCGCCGTTGCCCTCAACAAGGACAACATCCCGGCCCCACGGGGCGGCTCTTGGGATGCCTCGACGATCCGGGGGAACAAGGCGCGCCATGAGGGCATTCTGAACAACCGCCTCTACATCGGTGAAGCATCAGTCTGCAAGATTGGGCGGCGATATCATCCCGAAACGGGTGAAAAGGCGGTATTCTCTACAGATGCCGATGCAGAGATGAAGGCATTTGAAGAGTTGCGCATCGTTCCGCAGGAAGTTTGGGATGCCGCTCAAATGGAAATTGAGAAGCGCAGGCGCCGTACCCGAGTTTCGGGAAACTCCCAATCGGCACGCCGTTCGAAGCACCTATTGTCTGGCCTGATGCACTTTGGGTCTTGCGGGCACCCCTATGTCAAAGTTGGGAAAAGTCGTTTCGGATGCCGCGAGGCGCGCAAGCACGCATGCGAGAACCGCGCGACCATTGCCCAATGCTTGGTCGAAGGACGTACCTTCAAGCAACTCAAACATCTATTGTTGGCTCCGGAGCTAATTCAAAATTTCGAGCAGGAGTTTCACGCCGAGATGCAGCAGCTCGAGGGGGAGGATACAGTTTCCGCCCTGAAGTCCACGGAGCGCAGACTCGTGGCGATCCAGAAGGCGCGACGCAGCATCATGACCGCCATCGAACACGGCGCCGACTTTGCGGCTTACAGCGCGCGTGACATAGAACTGATAGCTGAGACCAAAGCGCTTGAGGCCCGGCTAGCCGACCTGAAAGCTCGCCAGGCCGCCAAGGCGCGACCGACTCCGGACATCCCCGCGCTCTTCGCCCAAGCCGTCGATGAACTCGAGGTTCTGTTGGGTAGCCCGGATACTGTAGCACAAGCGAACGAGCACCTCTCAGCATTGATCCGAAGCGTCACGCTGACACCTGACCCGCGTGAAGAAGGTGGACTGGCCATCGACATCAAGGCTGACCTGACAACGTTACGCGCAGCGACCGGGATCGGCAGTGACACCTAGGTCGAAGAGCGAGACATCACCTGCAAACGAGAAATGTAGAAACGCCACGCCGAACGCCAGCCTCTTGTACTGCGAAATGCCGGGTGAGCGATGCCAGGGCTTGAAGCGCAATGTCCGCTCCGAGATCATTTCGAATAACACTGTGTCTTATGCGAACGGTAGCTGAACCCTAGCGGCATATTGTGTTTGTGCCGAAACCACACATTTCATCAATATAAATATGCCGTGGAGCCGCAGCGGGTGCCGGTTGTGGTTGAGGTTTAGGAGGCTGTGGGGGCAATGGAGCTGTCGTGCTGCCGAGATTTAGTTTAGAGAATTGCGAACAGGCTGAACCCTGCTTGAAGTGTCTTTGCCCCTGGCTTTCCAAAACGAGAAGGAGTCGATGGTTTTCGTTGACAAATTTGGCGCTTACCAGTCTCGGATCTATAATATCACGTATTCCAAGCTCATCACTCCTTAATGCCTGATTGCCCCCCTCTGCCAGTCCAATTAAAATGTCTTGGCGGTTCATCTGTGAGTTCAATGCTTCGTTCAGATCTGCAAGCAACGAATCCCGCGTTTTTTCAAGTTCGCGCCCGAGCGTTCCAAATGATGCGATGTCGGCAAACGACCTCAGCCACCCCGGAATATTACCCCCACCCAAGTCGGACCGGACGGAAAGTTCAAGTCGATTTCCATTTGCTTTCGGGGTTGCAGTAACATCAACAACAAACGTAGATTGAAAGTTTTTGTTTGTGATGCATCGATCCTTCATTGTGACTTTCAGTCCGCGAAACTCGGGAATTTTGGTGCACGCGCGCGACCAATTTTCGTAGGTGACGTGTGCTCTGGATAACATCGAGCCGTCTGCTTGCGATCCTACCGACATTCCGTGAGCATAGAATTTGTTATTTGCATCACCTGAAGGAATTAGAGGTGCAACAATTGAGGGCCAAAATGTTCTGAAGTTAGAGAAGTCGACAAAAACCGATTCCCGGAATTGAACAAACTGAGCGCCGTTATATTCCGAGTGACCGACAGCGTATTCGATGTCAATAGGAAAGGATACCTGCTGACCCAAGAGGTCTATACTCTTGGTTGTGACGCCATAAAATCGTTTTGACCCGGGTACGCATGCGAAAACTTGGCTCGTTAGGCAGCAGACAACGGCGGTGCAGATCATTCGGTTAATATAGCGCATGAGCTGTCCTTCTAAAAAAAGTTTTCCGGATTCTTGTCCTTAAGTATACACTAAGTAAGAGATTTCTCTAAATCGTCGCTTGAAAGTTTGTGGGAGGGAAACTTTATCATGTACATGCAATATTTTAGGAGCTCCGCTCTTCTGTCTGCGGCTGCACTCTGTGGCTCGTGTGGTTACGGCCCGCTTGAGACTTGCAGCAGCCCCTGCGACGATCCCAACCTTAGAAGAGATCTGTTTTGCGACTGTGTTCCCAAAGATTCTGGTGGTTCGACCGATTCATCGCCACCCGCTCTTGCTCTGATTACAACTGGTGGAATTGCTGATGCGGACTGTGGCATTTGTGGGGGTGGTCAGTCCCACTTTCTGGGGAACGCAACTAATCAGAAGATCGAAGTGGTAGTTAGAACGGAGCGCCGCGATTCTACGTTTACTTGGCCGACTGAGATAACCACGGACACCCACATCCTGTCGCCTGACGGCATGACAGGTGATAGAAAGTTCTTGGGGTGCCATGGCGCCGAAGGGCCTACAGGCATTTGCTCGCTAAGTTATCAGCGCAATATCGTAAGTGCTAAATATATAGACGATGAAGCCAACTTTCGCTCAAGGTATAACAGCTTAAGGTTTAATTTCGCTCGATTGACCCGCCAGATCGAAGGGCGCCACTTGATAGTGGAAGGGATTAGTTGTCAGAACGAATGCAATACCCCAAACTCACCATACTGTGTTCAACCGATGGGTAACTCCGGCACGGGAGAATTGATTTCGCAGCTTGAGCAGACCCGCGTTACAATTTTGCCAGCCCAATCGTCAATCGAACCTGAGACTTTTATGAGCATCTTTGGTGCCGACGAGAACCCATGCGAACGTGGAAATGTTGAACTATCTATAGATACAGCTTCAAATAGCGGGCGAGCATGTACCTTGGCGGGAAACATTGCCATTGGCATTGGCGGTAGTGATGTAGAGTTTGCAATTAGCGTTCCACCAACTGTTGAGGCTCGACGCGAGGGGTCATCGTTTTCAGTTGATTTGAATTTCGACGAACCACAGCTTGCTCCATACCTTCAGCTAAAGGACCCAGATCTTCAAGCTGACTGGGGCGGAGTTATTACGCGTGTGCAAGCAAACCCAAACAATTTCATTATTGAAACTACGGCAGGGTGCATCCGTGTCAGTGGCGACTCAACTTAAAGCAACGGGCTTAGCAGCACATTATCATGTGCGTTGTCGAAGATAGTGAACCCTACGTGCCGTTAGGGATTTCACCGGAGCGGCCATCGGTACCAGCGCAGCGAATTTACGGTTTGTCCCGTATGGCGGACCTCCACGGTAATCCGCTCCCGAAGCGATAACCGCCTTCAATGCCGGCGTTTTGATATACCAAGCTCTCGAACCGCATCGAGCAACCCATAGACGATGAACGGGTTTGGGCAGCGGGCCTCGGGATGGGAGAAGTCGATGACCGCCGCACCTTCCCCAGTCCTGCAATAGCGCACGCCGCGTGTCGTGCGTTGCCATTGCGCTGGCGGTTCATCCAGCAACGCCGAGACCGCCCAGCCGGCCGTGCCGCAGCAGATCACCAGATCCGGCCTGTAGATGGAGAACTGGCGGCGTAGCAAGCTGCCCCTAAGCGACGCGGCATCGGCGATCTCCGCGGCGACCGAGGTGTGGCCTCCCGGCTCCTTCTTCAGGTTAATCGCGGCAATTGAGGCCAGAAGGTCGCGGCGATCGTCGGTCGAGACAGGTTCGAGTTCGTCCCATGTCAGGTCTCGAGGCATGGCGCGGATGCCTCGGACCCAGCGGCTCACGTTGTTCCAGGTCTGGCTTCGTCCTCCGTCGCGAATGAACTTCCGCAGGTCCCAGCCGCCGCCTCCGGGGTCGTTGACCTCCTTCAGCACGAGCAGAATTCGGATATCGCTTTGCGCGTAAAGGTCGGCATCCGCGGCGCCGTCGGTCACCATCTTCGGGCTGTGGGTCCGCCATTCCTTAAATAGCGCCTCCTCGGCGGCACGAATGCCCTCGCCGTTCCCGGTGGTGGGTGTCAGGTCGTTCATGGCATCCCCTTGCTCGCTTCCGTCTCGCCAGCATGGCGCGAGCGACAGGAAATGGCCACACCTTTGACGGGCGCCAATGTCAGCTTCCCGCCCATTTTTTGACAGGTGCCTTCGAAGGCGCAACGGCTATCGAGAAAGTGCAGCGAACGGCGGCAAGGTCCGCTTGGCGGTCATCAGGCAGATGCTTCCAAGGGCTTTTCAGCAGTCTCTACTTGACGTGCCGTCGTACTCGCAGGGGCCTTCGTCGGGGGCCTCACTACGAAACTCAAAGAGCTGGGCCGATCAGCGTGGCCTGTTGCGCATCCCGAGCTATGCTTCGGCATAATCATCCGTTAAGAAACGACAATTAACGGCCGGGCTGGGGGCGCTGCCCCCGTCGCGCAGGCGCGACTCCCCCCGGCGTATTTGCGGAACGAAGTCGCCCTACTCGCCCTCGAAGCCGTAGATGGCGAGGCCGCGCACGTTCTCGTCCACCATCAGCCGACGGTTCACCGGCGCATGCGCCCGGCTGGCGCAGTTCGGCCGCTCGCAGAGGTAGCAGTTCACGCCGATGCCGGTCGGCGCGACGCGGTCGAGATACAGCCCCTCGGCATGGGCGAGGCGCGGCGCGTAGGCGACGTCGCAGCCCAGCCCGATGGCGAGCCGCGTCGCCCGCTGGCCCAGCGTGCCGCCATGCCGGGTGACGGTGCGGGCGATCGAGAAATAGCGCGCCCCGTCCGGCATCGAGATCACCTGCGTCTGCACCCGGTCGGGCACCTCGAAGGCGGCGTGGATGTTCCACAGCGGGCAGGTGCCGCCGAAGGAGGAGAAGGGAAACCGCCCGGCGCTGAACCGCTTGGAGATGTTGCCCGCCTGGTCGACCCGCACGAAGAAGAACGGCACGCCGCGCGCCCCCTCGCGCTGCAGCGTCGTCAGCCGGTGCGCCACCTGCTCGTAGCTCGCGCCGAAGCGGTGGCTCAGCATCTCCACGTCGTAGCGCGCCGCCTCGCAGGCCGCGAGGAAGCGGCCATAGGGCATCAAGAGCGCCGCCGCGAAGTAGTTGGCCAGCGTCACCCGCGCCAGCGCCAGCGCCGAGGGGTCGGTCAGACCCGAATCCGCCAGCTCCGCCGCGATCGCCTCGGACTGCTCCAGCCGCGCCAGCAGCACCGCCATCTGGAACCGGCGGCTCGGCTGCGCCAGCAGCTCCGACAGCCGCAATTCCTGCCGGTGCGCCATGTGCTGCCGCAGCCGCCCGGCCATCACCTCGGCGGGCAGGATGCGGACTCGCACGCCGTGACCGCGCAGTCGCTCGGTCAGCGCGGTGTGCGGCTCCGAGCGGTGCAGCCGCATCTCCTCGGCCATCGCTTCGGCGGCGCGGTCG
>NZ_VCBA01000027.1:2062-9408 GCF_007995245.1 Tateyamaria sp. syn59 | reverse complement strand
CATCGCGACCATCCCCTCCATGCGCTCGCGCACCACACCCGTCGCGCCGTTGTGCGCGAACACGGCCCCCGCGGCGATCCAAATCGCCAGCGTGGCCATCGCCATCTTCTTGCTTGTCATACTGCCCTCGTCGAATGAGTCCGATTTTTCAGATCAGACCCTTCGACGGGGAGGTGGCAGGGCGATGTCGGGTTGCCGGGACGGCGGTTCCGCCCCTTCGACGCTAACGGTCATCCGTCCGGCCAGCCGCAGCGGCGGGCTGAGAAACGCCCCCTCACCCGCAGGAACCACGATGCACCGCATGCTCGGATGGCAGATCGTGAACTGGGGGGCCGCGCCGGAGACCACGGCGGGCCCGACAGATGCATGCTCCGCATGGCCGTCCGCCGCATGCGAATGCTCCGGGCCGACAATATCCCCCAGGCTCCCGAGAAGCAGAAGCCAGCATAGGGTCAGCCCGACGATTTGCCTCAGCAGCATGGGAGACGATGCCCTCCGCACATCCAGCTCATGGCCACTCTACGACAATGGTGCGAGGCCCGGAAGGAAAGAGTGGTTGCCGTGCGAGGGAAGGCTGAAACGCGCCCATGCAGCCAGCCTACTTGGGAAGTTGCACCGTCCGAGAGTGCCGCCTCAGCCTGAAGGTGAAAGCCGAGAGCACGAACGGGCAGGTCGAGTGCAAGCGACGAGCGCCAATGCAGCTGGCGGCGGCTGATCGCGTCACCGCAGCTCTGGCTCGGAAAGGCAAAGGCCATCTGCTACGTGCCCCGATGACATCGATCGGCAGCACTTGATTTGCATTCGCGCGCCTGACCGAACTCTGTCCCATGTGCACCTGTAGCCCTGCAAGTCATAGCGATTGCCTTTGGCATAAGAAGCTCAGCAGAGGTCAGAGGGAAACGGATAGCACTTAGCCAATACATGGACCGGGGAACAGGATGGAACTTGGCTCGCGTGCCAGTTCGCATCGGGGAGACCGCCCCCTTCATCGAGCAGCTCTCGGTGCGTCTGATGTGATGAGGCACAATTTGAGACACGGAGAGCGTTTCCCGTGTTTCTCACTTGACACCATATAATCGTGTTCTCCATATTAAAGATATATATCATATACTTAGCTCGGAATCCTACCACCCCAGCCAGATTTTATCCAAGTCATTGATATTGTTTATGTCCCGAAACGCGACTGGGGCATGTCACACAGAGCCGTCACACCTTAGTGCAGCACTGGATGACGGGGATCTCGGACGGCCTGCTCTCGATGGAGGGCGGCATGACCGCAATGAACCATGTCTTCCGAAGAGGCGCCGTCTATACGTGGCGCCGCCGCCTGCCCCGCACGCTGGTCAGGCGTGGAGCGCCTGCCGTGCTGCAGTTGAGCTTACAAACCTGCTGATTACCGGCCGCCAGGCGACTCGCCGCTATTGTGACAGCGCAGAGCGAGGCTGTATTTTGGGCCATGGAAAACGAAAACTGAATAGCTCCGTGTCTTGTGGACGCCTTCTTCGCTAGTATTGAGGCAAGGAGGTCATGATGAGCAGCAGCAAGTTCAGCGACGAGTTCAAGCGGGACGCGGTCGCGCAGACCACCGAGCGGGGCTACCCGGTCAGGGAGGTGTCGCAACGGCTCGGGGTCAGCCCGTATTCGCTCTACGCTTGGAAGTAGAAGTTCGCGAAGGCGTCGTCAGGTGAGGGGGAGAAAGACACCGAGATCCGGCGCTTGAAGAAGGAACTAGTGCGGGTGTCGGAGGAGCGTGATATCTCAAAAAACCTTCTCGGGCCGGCACTCGCCTGTGCGGGATAGAAACGCCGCATGCTACGCTCGATCAAGAGGGCAGCGGCCGTTGGCTTATCGGTGGGTTCGACCCCATTAAAAAAGCGTGGTCCATGGGTTCATACGCACTTGAGAGTGGTGACGCCGGCTGTCCGCGCGATCCCGGTTAGGAAGATGACGAACTGGCACAACCCACGCCCTCCGCTCGAACGGAGGAGATGCCATGACGAAAGCGAGGACCGGCGACCATCCGGAGATGAAGCTGGTCAATCCTTGGGCCGCAGCCGTCGATATCGGCTCGATGATGCACATGGCGGCGGTCAGCCCTGAGGGCTGTGACACGCCCGTGCGCGCCTTCGGCACCTTCACACAGGACCTTCACGAACTGGCGAGATGGTTCCGGTCCTGCGGGATGACGAGCGTGGCCATGGAGTCCACCGGGGTCTACTGGATACCCGCCTTCGAGATCCTCGAGCAGCATGGGTTCGAAGTCATCCTCGTGAATGCGCGCTACGCCAAGAACGTGCTAGGCCGGAAGACTGATATCAGCGACGCCGGCTGGTTGCGGCAACTGCACTCCTATGGCCTCCTGCGCGGCAGCTTTCGGCCCGAGGCCGAGACCGCCACGCTGCGATCCTATCTCCGGCAGCGGGAGCGGCTTGTCGAATACGCGGCCGCGCATATCCAGCACATGCAGAAGGCGCTCATGGAGATGAACCTCCAACTCCATCATGTCGTCTCCGACATCACCGGCGTGACCGGCATGCGGATCATGCGCGCGCTGGTGGCAGGCGAGCGCGACCCGGATGTTCTAGCCTCCTGCCGAGATGTGCGGTGCCATGCTTCCCTCGAGACGATGCGGGCCGCACTGGTCGGCAACGACCGCGCGGAGCACATCTTCGCGCTGGCCCAATCGCTAAATCTCTACGACGCGTATTAGGCGAAGATCATGAACTGCGATGTGAGGTTGGAAGCAGCGGTGAGCGCCCTGACGGTCCGATCCGAGAACACGACACCGCTGCCCAAGCCGCGCTTTCGCCAGAAACCAGCAGGCGCGCAGGCGTTCGACGTGCGAACCGCGCTGCACGGCGTGTTTGGGCTGGACCTGACCCAGATCCATGGTATCGGCCCCAGACTTGCCCTGGAGCGGGTGGCGGAGTGCGGCACCGACATGGCGGCTTGGCCGAGCGCCAAGCATTTCACCTCTTGGCTCTGCCTCGTACCGGGCAACAAGATCTCGGGCGGCAAGCTGCTGTCCTCGCGGACCCGGCGTTCCTCGAGCCGAGCGGCCGCGCTCCTGCGGTTGGCCGCGACCACCGTGGGGCGCAGCGACACCGCTCTTGGCGCTTTCTATCGTCGGCTGTCATCCCGCGTCGGCAAACAGAAGGCCGTGACCGCCACGGCGCGCAAGATCGCTGTCCTGTTCTACAACACCCTCCGGTTTGGGATGGCCTACCGCGATCCCGGCGCGGCGGCCTATGACGAGCGGCACCGAAGCCGCGTCCTCATCAATCTCCAGCGCCGCCTCAAGTCGCTCGGCTACCACTTGGCCCCTACGCCTGAACCCGCATGTGTTTCTTAGAAAGGCTATCGCGTATTCCGCTAAGGGTAAGGCATGAGCCCGCTACCGGTCCGAGTGCCATGCCGAACGAGTGAGATACGCGTTCGTGGCCGAGCATCGCAGTCAGTTCTCCGTGCGGGCGATGTGTCGGTGCCTGTGCATCCAGCCGAGCGGCTTCCATGCTTGGTTGAAAGCGCTGTTGAGCAAACGCGCTCGGGAGGACGAGCGGCAGACCGAGCTTCTGAAGGAGGCGTGGGTCGAGAGCGGCAAGGTCTATGGGCACCGCAAGCTGCACGATGACCTGGTCGAACAGGGCGAGAGTGTCTGTTTGAACCGCGCCTCCCGCCTGACCAAGTTCGCCGGCCTCAAGGCGCAGATCGGCTATAAGCGCCGCCCCGGCAAGTATGGCGGCAAGCCGGCGATCGTCGTCGACAACGCCCTGGATCGGCAGTTCGACGTGGAAGCTCCAGACCGGGTTTGGGTGACCGACATCACCTATATCCGGACGCAGGAAGGCTTCGCCTACCTGGCCGTCGTCATCGATCTCTTTTCACGCCGCGTGGTCGGCTGGTCGATGCAGAGCCGCCAGACGACCGATGTCGTCTTGCAGGCATTGCTGATGGCTGTCTGGCGCCGGAAGACGAAGACCAAAGTGCTGATCCACTCGGATCAAGGCAGCCAGTTCACCAGCATGGACTGGGCCGCTTTCCTAAAGGCCCACGATCTCGAGCACTCCATGAGCCATCGAGGCAACTGCCATGACAATGCGCTCGAACATTGTCCTTGGACCACTTGTGGACAAGGTCTCGCCCGAGAGCTTCTTCAACCTGCTCAAGCGCGAACGGATCAGGCGCCGGACCTACCGGACGCGCAAGGAAGCCCGGCGGGACGTGTTCGACTACATCGAGATGTTCTACAACCCGAAGCGTAAACACGCGCGAAACGGAATGCTGTCGCCCTTCGACTTCGAGCGGCAGCAGAAACCGAGGCACGAAGGCGTCTGAGAAACACGGGGCTATTCACTTGGCAAGGCGAGACCTGCAACACATGTGGCAAGCGGCTTGTCTCGGCCCTGCCCTCCTTACCTATACCAGCTCGTAATCCCACGAATTTAGGTTGTTCAGATTGTAGTCTTCGACACGGACCTTCATATTCCCATCGATCAAGAACACGACGTTTTGCCCGACCTGAGTTGGAACGACGGTTCTGAAACCTACGAATTGCAGCACATCGAAGTTGTCTTGAAAGTCTTTGACCAAGTCAGTTTCACCTTTCTGCATCTGCCTGAACACAAAGGCATCGGCGCCAGATCCGCCATGCAATTCGTCCGACCCGAAGCCGCCATCAAGGCGATCCGCGCCCCATCCTCCATGAAGTATGTCATTACCAGACTGCCCCCTAAGCCTGTCGTTGTGACCGTTGCCATAGAGCCAGTCACCGCCAGTTCCGCCACGGATCGTATCTGAGCCATTGTTGCCGTATATCCGGTCACTGCCATGACCGCCATCGAGAACGTTGTTCCCCGAATTGCCTTTGACAACATTCTTGATGGAGTTGCCCGTCCCCCAAGCATTCGCACCTCCAGTCAATATGAGCCGCTCGACATGCTCGGCCAGGTCGTAGCCGAACGTGACCCGCACGGTGTCATAGCCCGCCCCTTTCTCCTCGACGATTTCATCATGCGCATCATGCAGATGGTACCGATCGTTCCCGCCCCCTCCAATCAACACGTCGTGGCCAGAACCGCCCGATAGATGGTCGTGACCGTTCCCACCCCAGATTCGATCTGATCCTGAATTGCCGTAGAGCCGATCGTTCTGGTCTCCTCCCCAGATCTTGTCTGCGCCGGAACCGCCATGGATCAGATCATCGTCGAGCCCGCCTGCGATGAGGTCTCGCCCGTTGCCCCCGTAGATCTCGTCTTCCCCTGTGTTGGCATGGATAACATCGTGACCACCTCGGCCGCGGATGACATCGCTCGAACTCGCCCCCTTGTCGCTGAAGATGTAGTCGCCCCGCTCCGTCCCCTCAGTCGTCGGGGATGACTTCTCGACCACGTTCAGACCGCTGAGGAATGACTTGTAGTGGTCATAGGGCACGAAGTTCTCAGGGTCCGAATATGTTGAGCGAGTATGGTCCGGCACACCGGACCGCCAGGCATCCGGAAGCCAGATGAAGTGCCGCTCTTCCGATCCGTCCTGCTCGAGCCGTGCACCTTCGAGCGCATAGAAAACACGATCCCCGATCTTGAGCCATTGCTGGTCCAGATGCCTGATGATCTGGACACCCGTCGGCAGGTTGTCGAAGTCGATGGTTCGCCCGTCGATCCTGATCTGATCCCGGGATGGATCGAAGTCGTCGATCCGGCCGATCACGTAGTTCTTGGCCTCGAAAGGAGACCTGAACTCGAAGACATCAGCGCCGTCTCCGCCATAGACGTGGTGACCATGCCGAGCCAGTGCATCGGGTGACTGCTTGTCGCCAGAAAAGCTGGTCTGTGGCCCTGATGGCCGGGACATGTCCATCATGATGTGGTCGTCACCTGTTCCCGCGAAGACATGGACCTGCCCCCGAAACGGGTTGCTGACCTCGATGTAATCATCGCCAGCGAATGTAGCGATACCGATCAGATCTCGATGGGTATTCTCGGACGACCCCCGATGAACTATCCGATCGTCCTTCCAGCTCCCCTGGGCCTTGACCGAGCCTGAGTTCGTGAGAATTAGATTTACACCGTCAGCCATTTTTCAGCCTCCCATCAGGAATGCAGGAAGGCTGCGATGCGCTCGGTTAACGAACGGTTGTATTCGGGGGCGACCGAGACAAATTAGGTTACCGCACCGGAATCAAAGCGATGTCATGGAGACGACATTCTGATCTGTCTCCCGGCATGAGACATTGAACGGCCTCTAGGATCGAAAACAGGAAATACTCAAGCTCCGCGCACGGAGTCGATGCGATGTAGTCGATAATAAACTCAATTTTTAGCTGTGCGTCCTGGATCGAAGTCGGCTGTTTGTCGATGATGCGCTCAAGGGCCTCGTCTCGATTAACTTCGATGCGTTGTATTCTCTCTGCAAGCTCCTCAAGAACAGAATCTTCATCACCGACGAGACCTCCATGCCGTCTCTTGATTGGCCTGCATTTCGAAAAATCACTGAGCGCATGCATCGTCCGAAGTCTTTTCGCAAATCGTCTAAAAGATTCGCTTCGGACTACGTCAGGCTCAAGATCATGTCTGAGAGCAGTTATCTCAGTGATCTTGTCTTCTACCTGCCGCAATCTGACGCACTGCCTGTTGTAGTTCTCGATCTCAGTCTCCAGGCTCGAAAATGCGCCCATGGAAACCTCCCTGAGTTGGGTCGACGGGGCAACGCTCTTACTAAGGTTGAATCCGGTAAAGAAAACCTAAACGCTCATCCCAGTTGATGCCGGCACCGGCAGGCAATGTTGCGGAAGAAGAGTGGAGGCCGCGTTTCCGTCCCCCCAAAAGGACCTCATCCATGAGCCCTTGACGGGTAAACCGAGGGCCATCCCGAAGAAGACAAACAAGGTCGGATACGTTTGGAGCGCCGCGGCACTATAGCGAGGCTATTGGCCTCTCCTGCCTATCGGTGGCGGCACCCAGACCATCTCCCGATCGAGCCAAATCGAATGAGCCGGGCTTCTTCGGCGGTGTATTACTGCACGGCCAGCTCTTGCTCTTGTAGCTCGGCGGAGGGGGTCCGATCATGCGCCACAGTTGCTATGCTGGATTCATGAAGTGAATTCTACTTCCGCCGTTGTGCAGCAAAGCTCTCGCCAGGTCCCGCAGACAAAATTTGGCGGCATGGGCCGATGGTGCATCTGTACCGCGCTCGCCAGACAGGCATTCATTCAGTCGGAATGTCCTATTAGCGCCTTCCGGTCTGGATGATGCACTTGTTCGGCCCAAGCCTCGTCGATCGAGTTCAGTAGTCATACCAGAGCGGTAATCCGGCGCCTCGTCCCTCGGACGTCCACTCTCGGGGGGGGG
>NZ_VCBA01000027.1:0-1379 GCF_007995245.1 Tateyamaria sp. syn59 | reverse complement strand
GGCCCGCATTCGACGCAACGACCATCGCCCATCGTCGATGTCGTCCCGGCCCAGCCGTGGCCCAGGCGGTTGAGGCGCTGGGGCACAGCCTGTGACACAGAGGGCGTTTTGCCTGTCTGGCGGTTGACACCACATACTTCATTATGCCATATTATTATTTTATATCAATAACTTAGCACATAGTCCCACCACCCCAGCCAGGTTTTCCCGAAATCGACGAAGATCCGCCGTCACGGTACATCCGCGTGTCGAACTGCGGTGGCAGGTTGCCCCCTTGCCGTCGCTCCCGATCGCCTGACCGCCCGAGCCGATGGCCCTTTGGTGCGTCGCCATGCGGTAGCAAGGCGCGACGAGATGAGCGGGGTGCCGCCCCGCTTCGCGTGACAGGCGCGTCGCGAAGCCCCCGGCCGTCCCGTACGAACGCCGCGGCCGGAGCCCGTTCCCGGTCAGCGGTGCGGCGACAGAATGCGGCCTGCCGGGTTTCCGAGCGCGGATCGAACCGATAGAGGTCGTGGCGCCGCGACGACGTCCCGAGACCCGACGCGACGGACGACACGGACAACCGACCGCCCCGGACATTCGCCGAGCCATCATGACCACCATCTCGCCCCGCTCCGACACGACGCTGCTCCCGCTTCTGGGCTACGGCATCTCGGCCCTAATCCTGCTGCCGATCCTCGCGGTCTGCGTCGCCGCGGCCATGGGCGACCTGTCGACGCTGACGCATCTGTGGCAGACCGTGCTGCCCGGCTATGTCGGCACCACCGCGCTGCTTCTCGCCCTGGTCACCGGCGCCACCGGCCTGATCGGCACCGGCACCGCGTGGCTCGTGACCTGCTGCAGCTTTCCGGGCCGCCGCTGGCTCGAGGTGGCGCTGGTCCTGCCGCTGGCCTTCCCGGCCTACGTGGTGGCCTATGCCTATACCGACCTGCTCGACCACCCGGGCGCGGTGCAGGCGCTGCTGCGGCAGATCACGGGCTGGGGACCGCGCGACTACTGGTTTCCGGAGATCCGCTCGACCGGCGGTGCGGCGACCATGCTGACGCTGGTGCTCTACCCCTATGTCTACCTGTTGGCGCGCGCCGGCTTCATGGGCCAGGGGGCGCGGCCCTTCAACATCGCCCGGACCCTCGGCACCACGCCGTGGCAGGCGTTCCTGCGGGTGGCCTTGCCGATCGCCCGCCCCTCGATCGCGGCCGGCATGCTGCTGGTGGCGATGGAGACCATCGCCGATTACGGCACCGTGTCGTATTTCGGCGTCCAGAGCTTGGCCAACGGCATCTACCAGAGCTGGTTCAGCCTCGCCGACCGTGCCGCCGCGGCGCAGCTCGCGCTCGGGCTTCTGGCCATCGCGCTGCTGCTGGCGCTGCTCGAACGCC
>NZ_VCBA01000026.1 GCF_007995245.1 Tateyamaria sp. syn59 | reverse complement strand
TCTGCCGTAAGGACATGGCGAACTTCATTCTCGCTTTCCCCGAGGAGAGTGACCGCACACCGGAGGCGCTGGCAGCGTGGCTTCTGGAGAACGCTGAACTCGACACCCAGTGGCCGCAGATCATGCTGCCGGTGCTCGAACGTATCCGCGACGGCGAGATCGACGCAAGCCAAGCCGGCGACACCGCGAAGCAGGGCGGCGGCATCGGCTGGTGGTTCCCCTTCGGCATCGTTCATGCGGGCGATCCCGAAGGCGCGGCCCGCGAGGCCCGGCGGCTCTCGGCGATCTGGAAGGCTCCGCTCGAGCGCGACTTTGTCGCCGCTGTGGTCGCGGGCATCGCCGAAGCGCTGCGTGAGAACGCGACATGGAACGACGTGATCCATGTCATGCGCGCCGAATGCGGACCACTCGCCATCGCCCTGATCGACCGCGCCCTGCGCATTGCGGGCGAGGCGACGGACACTTGGGATCTCGCCGCGCGCCTCTACGATGAGGTGCTTTTCAGCGAGACGGCACATATCTGGGAGATCACGCCCGAGGATCCCCCAACGGCCGCCGACGCCCCAGTGCCGGCCCGACATGCGCCGCTCGAGGACACCGACGAGCCCTACACGACGTTCTTCTTCGCCGAGCAGATCCCGCTGGCCGTCGCCGCGTTCGCTTATGCTAAGGGAGAGGTCGAGGCGCTGCCGGTTTGCGTCAACCTCGGCCGAGACTGCGACACCACCGCGACGCTCGTTGGAGCGCTCGTGGGTGCTTTGCACGGCGAACAGGCCTTACCGGACGAGTGGGTGCATGCGGTCTGCACTGTTAATTCCGCCGAGATCGATCTGCGCGGACAAGGGGAAGCACTCTCGAAACATCTTCAAGGCACAGCCGTTCAGTGAACATTGGCGCGAGACAAGATTAGGGTGGAGCAACAGCATTTGCCTGCCACGGCCGGCTTCCACAGCCGGCCGGGCACGCGAAGAGGGCCTTCTCAAATCCAAGGACCTTCAGTAGCCATGGCTGATAACGGCGATGGTCCACTTGGCCGTTCTGACACAATCCAGAACCTCTGACCTGATGCTGTGGACGGCCTCTGCACCCCCGTAGTGTGCGATGATTTGGCCGTTGAGCCAGGTCTGAGGAGCGTTCCCATGAACCAAGATGTTGCCGTTGTCGGCCTCGATCTCGCGAAGCGGGTATTTCAAGTGCATGCAATCAGCGCTGATGGAGCAGTGGTGGCCAAGCGCAAACTCCGCCGCAGTGAAGTGCTGCCCTTTTTTTGTCCTTGTCGCCATGCCTTGTTGGTATGGAAGCCTGCGCATCCGCGCATCACTGGGGGTGTCCGTCGTCAGATGATTTGGGACACGGTGGTCTGATGTCGAACGGAGGGTCTGGCTCGTTCGGGGTTTCAGTTCATGCCGCCGTCTCGCGATGCAGCGAACGGCGCTTCTCAATCGTCCTGGCTTTGATCTCCTTTCGTCGATTGAGAATGGTATCGGCCCTTTCAAGATAGACGTCGACAGGCGCGAGATTGCCGAGGCTCTCGTGGTAGCGGTGATGGTTGTAGTGGTCGATGAAGGCTGCCACGGCCGCCTCGAGCGCTCCGGGCAGGTAGTAGTTTTCGAGCAGGATGCGGTTCTTCAGGGTCTGGTGCCAGCGTTCGATCTTGCCCTGGGTCTGGGGGTGGTTCGGGGCGCCGCGAACGTGATCCATGCCCTTATCGGCAAGCCAACCAGCCAGCTCCCCGGAGATGTAGCTGCTGCCGTTGTCGCTGAGCAGCCGGGGTCGATGAGCGACGATGGCCCGGTCGCAGCCCGAGGCGGCCAAAGCATCTTCCAGCGTCGCGGTCACATCCGCCGCCTTCATCGTCGTGCAGAGCCGCCAGGCGACGACGTAGCGGCTGTAGTCGTCGAGGATGGTCGAGAGGTAGAACCAGCCCCAGCCGATGACCTTCAGATAGGTGAAGTCGGTCTGCCAGAGCTGGTTCGGCCGGGTCGTCTTCTCGTGGAACTCGCCTGCCGCTTTGATCACCACGAAGGCCGGGCTGGTGATCAGGTCGTGGGCCTTCAGAACCCTGTAGACGCTGGCCTCGGACACGAAGTAGCGCCGGGTGTCGGTGAAGCGGGCGGCGAGCTCCCGGGGTGACAGCTCAGGCTGCTCGAGGGCCAGATCGACGATCTGCTCGCGCACCTTGTCAGGAATCCGGTTCCAGACCCGGCTCGGTCGCGAGGGCCGGTCCTCGAGCCCGGCGGGGCCCAGCGACAGGTAGCGATCATACCAGCGGTAGAAGCTCGTGCGCGGCACGCCGATCATGTCGAGCGTCCGTTTCGCCGGCAGGTGTGACCGCTCCACCTGCCGGATGATCTCGAGCTTCTCGGAAGCGGGATATCTCATGCCTCGTCTCCCCCATCCCCGAGCATGCTTTTTTTGAGCAGGCGGTTCTCCAGGGTGAGATCGGCCACCGCCTCCTTCAGCGCCGAGGCCTCGTGCCGCAGGTCCTTGACCTCAGGGCTGGTGGCCTGGCGGGCCGTGTCGCCCGCGAGCCGCTTCTTGCCGGCCTCGAGAAACTCCTTCGACCAACTGTAATGGAGGCTCGTGGCAATCCCCTCGCGCCGGCACAGTTCGGCAATGCTGTCCTCGCCACGCAGCCCATCCAGGACGATGCGGATCTTCTCCTCGGCTGAATGGTGCTTCCGCGTGCGCCGACGGATGTCCTTCACCAGCGACTCCGCCGTCGGTCTGGCTGTTCCGGGTTTCTGTCTCATCTCCACTCCTCGGCGGTTACGATGAGCCAGAAACCCTCCGTTACAAAATCAACTCAGATGTCCCAGACGCGCTGACGGGGGACACAGGCGAGACGAGTTCTCGGCCCCGAACGTGGCTGACAACTCGCTTTGCGACAGCACGTTGTCGCCGTCGGTGTCGGTCCTCTCGAACAGGGTGGTCTCGGCCATCGGCGCACAGGTGGCCAGCAGCAGGGCGGCTGCGCTCATGGGGAGCATGAAATTGTCTAGCATGGTCGCCCTCCTTCGGTTCATGGGGTCGAGAACGGCGCGTAGAAGTCTATTCTAGACGGCACTCGAGAGGTCAGGTCAGCGGACCGAGGTCCGCTGACCTGGGTTTGCCGACCTACTGCTCAGCGGCCTGGGCGGGATCGACGGCCACGAACAGGGACCGATTGTTGCGCACGATGCGGACGAGAAGCGGCTTCTCGTTCTCGACGGCTGCCTTCCAAGCGTCGACGAGATCCTGCGGGTTGGTGATGTCATTGCTCCCAGCCTTGGTGATGATGTCGCCTTGGGCCAGACCGGCTTCTGCCGCCGCGCTGCCGGGAGCGACGTTCTGGACCATCACCCCGATGCCTTCATCGAGGCCAAGCTCCCGGCGCACGGTCTCGGGGATGGCCGTCAGGCCCACACCCATGCGCACCCCGCTATCCACCGCCGGACCTTCGCCGCCATCGGGGTTCGACGAGCTTTCACGCTGGGCAAGGGTAAGCTCCACACTCTGCGTTTCCCCATCGCGCTTCAGCTGCAAGGAAATGGTCGTGTCGGGAGCCAGTTCGCCCACGCGCCGCGTCAGGCTGCGCGGATCCTCGATCGGCTCGCCGTCGAGGGAAAGCAACACATCGCCCTCCTGCAGTCCCGCTGAGGCAGCCGGGCTACCCGGTTCGACGCCGATCACGATCGCACCGTCCGCGTTTTCCAGCTCCAGCGCCTCGGCGAGGTTCTCGTCGATCCCCTGCAGGCTGATTCCGATGAAGCCCCGCTCCACGGTGCCGTTGGAAATGAGCTGTTCGACAACGTCCTCTGCGGTGCTGGCCGGCACGGCGAACCCGATGCCGACATTGCCGCCGCTTGGGGAGAAGATGGCCGTGTTGACCCCGATGACCTCTCCGGCAGTATTGAAGAGGGGACCGCCTGAATTGCCCGAGTTGATTGATGCATCGGTCTGCAGGAAGTCGTCGTAAGGCCCCGAGCGGATGTCGCGCGAGGTGGCCGAGAGAACGCCGACGGTCACGGTGCCGCCGAGACCGAAGGGGCTTCCGATCGCGATCGTCCAGGCCCCTGGCTGCAGGGCGTCGCTGTCGCCCCAAGACACCGTCGTGAGATCGGAGGTGTCCTCGAGCTTCAGCACTGCAATGTCGGTCGCAGGATCGGTGCCCACGATGGTCGCTGCCCGCGTTTCGCCATCCTGTAGCAGGATCTCGATCTCGTTGGCCCCTTCCACCACATGGTTGTTGGTGACGATGTGGCCCTCGCCGTCGATGATGAAGCCGGACCCCATGGCCGTGCCCTCGCGCGGCTGCTGCGGCTCGGGAGTGCCGAATGGCAGCGGGGGCATGTCACGCAGGCGCGGCGGTGGTCCGACCACCCCCTTTGCGGCAATGCCCACGACGGCCGGGCTTTTCGCCTCCACGATGCCGGTGAAGTCCTGCGGTGCGGAGTAGGTGTTCGAGCTCTGAGCGTCGCTCTGTGCAAGAACGGGCGCTGCAGGGGCGACGAGGCCAGCAATGGCCAATGCCGAAGCGGCGTTGCGAAGCAAGGAAAGGGTCATCGGGGGTTCCTCCGGTTTGCTTGCAGCAGGTCCGGGGGGAGGAGCCGGACTGCCTGAACGACTGCGGCACGCGCAGTATTCAGGGTGCAACAGACGCGGTCCGCGTCGGTTCCATGAGCGAAGCATGCCCCCGTCACGGATATTCGCGTGAGGCCGAAGGGGCCATGAGCGTATCTGGAACGTGGGCGCCTACCCTGAGGAACGGAAGGCATGTTCCTGCAGTAGCGAACCGATGGGCCACCATTGTCCGGCAGCCTGCGTTCGAACGTGTCTAGAGAGCCAACAACAACATGCCGTAACCCGCCACTCCGGTCGCAAAGGCTCCGAAGCTGCTTTGCCGCTCTTCGGGCAGTTCCTCCTTCAGGACGTTCAGCACCACTCCACCGGCCAGAAAGGAGAAGGTTCCCAACAGGTAGATCTCGGGGATCTCGAGGACGACGCCGAGCACCCATCCCATCACCACGGCGGCTGCCAGAAGGTAGCGTCCCCTTCGGTCATACAGCTCACGGTGATCATCGTGCATGCCGAAGTCGTTCGTCACGAAGTGCAGCCCCATCGCCACGACATAGATAGCCAGCGACACGCCGCTCGGGTCTTCGCGGTGCAGGAGAAAGTAGCCGATCAGGATGTTATAGATCGCAAAGGAGACGGCATGGATCCAGAACACATGGTCTTCGGCTCGCTCGCGACCCTGCTTGGAACTCTGGACCATACGCTCCAGCCCGTAGAACAGGGCCAGCCCGCTCAGGGAAAGCGCGTAGACCAGCAGCTCGAAGGACGTCTCTTCGGTGAGCGCTTCCTGATGTTCCGCCAGTTCAGGCAGCAGGTGCATGAACACGTAAGCGACGGCCACTCCGCCCGCAAAGGATAGCCACCGGCTTCGCGGAATGCCCTCCAGAAAGCGCAGGTGGGGCACCAGGAAATGGATCGCCGCGAAGACGATCGCCGCGAGCAGGGAGAGAAGATAAAGGCTGTCCATGTCTTCTGAACAGGCCCGAACCAGCGGGGTTCCTGATCGCTAACGTCGCCGGTATGCGTCCGCCCTCTTATGGGACGGACGCGAAGGCAGGGCTGCCTTATTCCCAGAAGCCTTCGTCGACGCCTTCCAGCGCTTCGAGGTCCTCTTCGTTCAGCCGGGTGACATAGGAGTAGCTCTGGTCATCGACCGCGACGAGGCTCACGTCACCGACAGAGATCATGACATGCTTGTCCCCGAGGTCCAGGAAGCCGCCGACTTCGGCAACGATCCCGATCATCTGCCCATCGCGGGACAGGACGATGTCCTCGATTTCGCCGATCTGGTTCCAGTCGGGGCCGACCGCGTCGTAGACCGTGGCCGAATCCCAGCCTTCATCCGTAGCTTCGTTCGTCGTGTAGACCGCGCCGCCGGTGATGTCGCGCGACCGGATCAGATCACCCTGCATGCCGGCCAGGTCGGCGCTGGCCATGGGGCTCATGGCATGGGCTTCTGCAAGCGCCCCGGTTCCGGTGACCATCAGCGCGGCAGTGCCAAGCGCCAGTATGTTGAAGCGTTTCATCGCTAATTCCTTCCACTTTCATCTCTGGATATGCATCTAGGACGAAAGCGAAAATTCGCCACTTGGTTTCGAAGCGAAAGGTGGGGTCGGCGCGGAAAGCGAGAATTTGAAAGAAGATCGAAACGAAAAAGGAGGCTGAATTACCCCGATGCGCAGCAGGATAATACAGCCTCCCCAGTTTCACACTGACGAAAGGTCTGTCTGGCCAACTCCGAACTCCAGCTGAAGTTCCTTCCATGGTTCTCTGTTGGCAGGCAAACTAAATCCCTCCTGTCTCAGTTGCTGGCACTGCAGCCGGATCCGCAATCGCCAACCGCCGCCGTAAGTGCGTCGATATCTCCGGCGTCACCCCCATCCGACGCTGTGTTGCCGGCTGTGGCGTAGCTCGCATTGACCACCGTGTCGCCGCTGTTCTCACCGTTGAGGATCACTGCTGATCCGAGTATGGCTGCCGATGTCAGAGCCGCAGCGCCGAGGCCCGACGCCATGGCCGTTCCGACCCCGGGTGTGGACGCCGATTCTCGGGCGATGACCACGGTCCGACCAGGCTCGCTGACGTCGTATGTCGTAAGGGCTGTGAGAACCGGAGCGCCTCCGGATTGGTTCCCAGCGACCGTGACGACGTCCTGGAGAACACGCCCATTCGCCAGCTGATATGCGGGCAATGCGGTGGTCCCCGTTTCCGCACAGGCCGTCACCATGACAAGTGAAGCCCCTGTTGAAACCTTCAATATACGGCTGATGCTGAGGGCAACCTGAGATGCAAACGACATTTCGACCTCCCATTGATTGGCAGGCTAACATGATGAGCATGTAAACGTTCCGAGGAGGCTCATATGACGGACCGAATGAGAGCCGTAAGATCCATGTCCGTGCTCATGATAATTGCTCAAGAGGGAAGCATCGGCGCGGAATAAGCGCAAGAAAACCGCGCCCCTCCAGTAATGGATAGAGCGCGGCGCTGAAGGCGAAACGGAGTTGTCCTACAGGGTTAATCCCATACGGAGGTCACGGTTCCGGCAAACAAGCTATCAGTTGCTGCTTCCGCTCTCCTAATCGTCCGACGAGCTCTCGTCGGCGGCATTGTCCGAGCCATTGCTGGCGGCATCGCTCGAGGTCGAGCTTGCCCCACTCTGTTCGCTGCCGGTGCTATCGCCTGAGCCGGAGCTGCTAGTCTGATCAGAACCGCCCTGCTGCGTCATGGGGTTACCGGTGGCATCGTAGAACACGATCTCGGCGTCCTGCTGCAGCTCGGTCTGCAGATCCACATAGGCCTGCTGCCGCAGCTGTTGCTCGATCTGCGGACGCACCTGCTCGAGCGGCGGCAGCTCCTGCGCGCTCGTCGCCGCGAGTGCGTCATAGGCCCCCTGAACAGTCTCGTCTGTGATGTCGTCCTCGAACTGCTGCTCGAGCCAGACCTGCACCATCGCATCGTCTTCGGCCTCGATGGTCGACTGCTCGACCAACTGCTTCACCCGGTCGTTCTCCGCCAGGTTGGCACTCCGAGCTTCCTCCAAGATCAGCTCGCGCATCACCAGCTACTGGATCGCACTCGAGATGACCATCTCAGGCGGCTGCGAGCGACGCAGCTGGTCGGGCAGCATGTCGACGAACCGCATGACGTCGCCGGTGACGATGTCGGTGCCGTTCACCGTGGCCACCTTCTGGCTATCTCGTGCCTGCGCGGTCGCATTCTGGCCGTCGGTCTGGGACTGGTCATCTTGCGCCAGCGCCGGCACGGCTGTCATTCCGAGGCCGAACGCGGCCGTCAGGGCGGTGCTGCGGAAGAAGCGGCTGATAAGGGTCATAATGTCCTCCAGATTGCGTCTGGTGTCATCAACCCTCCCAACGATTGCTGGCCATCTCCGTTCGAAGCAGGGCGTTCACGATTTCCGTGAGCCGAACTGCTCGTCAGTTCCATGAGGGCCCCGATCCTTTCGAAACCAGATCGGTTGCGGCTCGTTCGAACCATGAAGAGTGGAAGCCCAAGAGGAAGCCATGCCAGAGCTGAGCCGTCCGATCCGTATCCTGCGACCGGGGGAGACCTGCTGGCGGATGGGGCAGGCGGACCGGCTTGCGGTCATCGTCGACGCGGCCGACTACTTCTCGGTGATCCGCGAGGTGGTGCCCCAGGCGCGACGCAGCGTCCTGTTCATCGGCTGGGACTTCGACACGCGGATCGAACTCGAGCCCGGCGAGGAGGGAGGAGAGGCGCCGAACACATTGGGCGCCTTTCTTGACTGGGTGGTCGAGCGCACTCCTGAGGTGGAGGTGCGCATGCTGAAATGGGATCTGGGCGCCCTGCAGACGCTGGCGCGCGGATCGACGCCGCTCATGGTGGCCGACTGGCTGTCGCACCAGCGCATCCATATGCGGCTCGATCATGCGCATCCATCGGGGGCCGCCCATCACCAGAAGATCGTGGTGATTGACGACACGCTGGCCTTCTGCGGCGGGATCGACATCACCGCCGAGCGCTGGGACACGCGCGACCATCCCGATGAGGACCCACGCCGCAGGCGGCCGACTTCGGGCCGCCATTACGGTCCGTGGCACGACATCACCACGGCTGTCAGCGGCGAAGCCGCGCGCGTTCTGGGCGAACTGGCTCGCGAACGCTGGGAAGCGGCGACGGGGGAGCGGCTTGCGGCACCGATGCCGGGCCGGCCGATCTGGCCGGAGCGGTTGTCGCCAGTGGCGACCGATCGTCCCGTGGCGATCTCGCGGACGCTTCCGGCCTATGGCGACCGGGCGGAAGTACGCGAGATCGAGGCGCTTTATCTCGAGGCCATTCGTCAGGCCCAGGACGCGCTCTACATCGAAAGCCAATACTTCGCCTCGCGCCGGATCGCGGAAGCAATGGCTGAGCGCCTGCGGGAGCCCGACGGCCCCGAGATCGTGGTGATCAACCCGCACAGTGCCGA
>NZ_VCBA01000025.1:6566-10614 GCF_007995245.1 Tateyamaria sp. syn59 | reverse complement strand
TGTCTCACAGCATCCACGTCCAGCGGGCGTACCGGAGCATGGTCGAGTTGGGCTACCTGGAGCAAACCCAGAAGGGCGTCTATGATCGGCAAGGCCGGAAGGACGGCTCTACCCGTAACCGTTTGACCCGCTACCGTGCCACGGATCGTCTGATCGACAAATTCACCGCATATGAGCAGGAAGTCCTGCCGGTACTTGTGCCGCCACAGATGCCGCACGTTCCGATACGCGTCCAAGTGAAGACAGAAGGTGGTCGTCGTGAGGTTTTCCCTGCCCCCGAGACCGGTGAGGTCTTGTTGATGCAGTGGCACCTTGAACGGATCAATCGGGTGCTAGAGAACCGCTGGTATGACCTGCATATCCCCGATGCCGAACTGGCGGATTTGCAGGCCCGGCTGGCCGACGATCCCGATGATCCGAAGCCTCTGGCCATGCACCGCCGAACCCTCCATCGCGTTTTCAACGACCAAGATCTCACCACTGGGGGCCGATTCTACGGCGGCTGGTGGCAGAACGTGCCGAAGGAGTATCGGCGGCACCTGCTTGTCAACGGCAAGAGGATGGTCGAAATCGACTATTCCAACCTCCATCCAGTAATCCTCTATGCCGAAGCTGGGGTCGTGCCACCTGAGGACTGTTACCGAGGCATCTTCGACGCCAAGACAGAAGCACAAGGCGGTGAGGACCTGCGTAACATGGTCAAAGCGGCCTTTAACGCGATCCTCAATGCGGGCAGGGACCTGCGGCAGGCTCCGAGAGGTATCAAACCCAGCCGCTTCGACATGACTTGGCGACAGGTTTCGGATGCCATCCGAGACGCCCATGAACCGATTGCGCATAAATTCTATACCGGTGTAGGAAAGCGCCTGCAGCGCAAGGACAGCGACGTGGCCGAGCGGGTTATGCTCGATTTTATCGACAGCGGCATTCCGATCCTACCGATCCACGACAGCTTCCTAGTTCATGAAGGATATTGTGACCTCCTCGATGAGCGGATGCACGTCGCGTTGCGGGAGGTTTGCGGGGTTGAGGCCCGACTGAAGCTAATCGAGCCAGATATTAGCCGTATCTTGGCGGAGCGGGCAAAAGAACGGGAACTAGACCCCGAGGGCTTTGGACAGACAACAACAACAAACCTTCACGAGATTCTTGCCTCCCGAGAGGGCTACGAAAAAAGATTGGATGCATTCTACGCACTGCCTAAGGTTACTCCTGGAAAGCAAAGTGTCTGATCTGAGCCACACTCTACTGATTGCAAGCCATCCCTGCACCCGGATTCAAGCCAAGCGCTAGTTTTCTGGAAATCACATCAGAGCATCTCTTATGTGCCAGATATGGCGGACGGCTTACTCAAAGCCAGTTGCAAAGCGATATGCTGCTGAGGCATCAGAAAAAGACAGTTCGGGACTTCTGTCCACGTCTGCGTCAACAGGCGAAGGCAACGTGATTATCTGCGTCTAGCCCTTCTATCGGTCTGCTTAGAAGCGCTTAATGCCACCCGCTTTTCCTCATTTGAAAACTCTTCCTCAATGATACCTGTGAAACTAGTATCTCTGCCGCGTTCAAGGCCGTAGACCTCAAATTCACGATCCTCCTCCATGCGCAAATACTCAATAAAGGCCTTGCATCGCTGGAGGCGAAGGGAAACGCGATCCGTCCTTTTCCCGCTCAGAAACAGGCTATACTCATCATTTGCGAACGCAGTCATTTCATTGCAGACCCTTTCATCGAAATACGCGCAATCAACATATATGAGGTCAAGGTACGTAAATGCTCGTGATAGTTCATTGAGCATGTATAGGCCGTAACTCGTCACCTTAACCCGGTCTATCGTTTCCGAGTACTCATCAATCCGATTGTTGGCCTCTATAAACCCGCACTTGAGGAGTACATCCATATTTGCAAGCAGATCAGCTTCCATTTGGAAACGCGCGACAAAGTGGCTGCGGATCTCGGCCACACTTACAAAATCGGGGCCTGTCGAGTCCATAGCCTTTGACAGATGGTCAAGAATTCGTAGCGCAGTGAAGTGGGAAGCATGACGAGGGTTTCGAAGCTGATATATATTCGGGATATCACTCAGCATCTCGTCATAAAAGAACCTAGTAGGCGTCATGACAGGCTTGATAACTTGGTGAAGCTGAAACGTCCAGCGACCTGCCTCGATCATCTCCTCAACGTTCGTGTAGCCTGATAGAAGAAAAAGACGAAACAAATGCAGGGTCAGTCGAATATCACCATGACCGCATGCGGTAAGGAATGAATTCAGCGGGGAATTGCCAGATCTTATACCTCTGTTTACGATGTCGAGGTATTTGCAGCAGTCTTCAATTAGAGCAGAATCTCTTGAGGAAGTGATCTCGCTCCTGCGATTGTTGTCACGAAGAAGCGATACGGTATACTCCAAACGTTTAGTAAATACCGTCGCTGGCTTGGGCGAACTGAGATGAAATCCTGAGTTCTGAAATGCATCAAGAACCCCATGTATCTTTGAGTTATGAAAACGCTCTTCACGCATTGAGATTAGCGTGATGCAGCTTAGCGAATCGCAAATTTCTTGAGCAGTGGAGAAGCATAGGTCCTGAATGGGACCGGAGTATTGGTCGGTATTGTCAACGACGACCACCACGCCCCTCCCTTGTTGTAAGAGGTGCTGGCCCAAGCGGATCGCGCAGTATTTATGGTCTGACTTCCACCCTGATACCAGGTCATTCAGCTTCTGATTATATAATTCGGATGACTTCTCCAGCCCGGCGAGATCTTGCACTCTCGCAACCGAAAATTTATCTGCAAAAAGCTGATCAATTAACTTGTCTCTCTCTGCACTTAATAAACCGTCCGCATCCATGCTGGCGACCAGCCTGCGCCAAATTTCGGATCTGATCAGTTCACGCTCTTCAGGGACGTGAAGCATGTCTGCAATGGCAATTACTGCGTTATCACGTAACCAAGCTGGAGGTTTGTGCTTCAATAGTCGCTTGATGAACGTAGACTTTCCCGCTCCTTTTCCGCCAAACAGTACAAGAACCTCTCCACCCCTGGAGTTCTTAATGTTTTTCTTTATCCTTCCCCCAATCGCACCACCTTTTCCTGTATCGTCAAGCTGCTCGACTCCATACAGCTTGAAGTAAGGGGTAAGGGAATCCTTTAGCAGCGACTTCATGCTATCTTGGACCTGCCCGTATTCTCGCTCGGATACGTAGCAGCGGTCCATCAGTTCCGTTTGGTTGTCTTCTATTACCCCAAAGAGGTTGTTGGCTATCGGCCTAAGGATCTCTGCCAATCGGTTAGCGTTCACGGGGTGAGCGTAGGACGGTATCCTATCTTTTGTGAAGTACATCTGCCTATCTTTGGGCAGGGAACTTGTGAGGAGTTCGATAAGGGACCCACGCTCGACGATAGATGTATATGAGAAAATATTTACGGCTTTGGTATTCTCATCCAAGAAGAACTCTGTACTTCTAACAACGAACGCTTTCAGCTGATCCCATCGCTTGCCCTTCTCAAACGACTTGAAGAATATCCATTCATGGCCGTTTGTTATCGCTCCGTACTCACATCCTGTGTCCATGCAATAGTTACGGACTTGAGTCATGGCCTCTTTTATGTTCGCGTCAGTTGTTAGGCGCGATATTGACATATAGCATGAAAGTTCTTCCGCTTTATGCGGCGCGGGAAGAGAGAAATAATGCCCGGCCCTCTTGGCTTCAATCAGGATTAATTTCTCGCGGCCTTGAGTCGTAAGCGTATAATCTGAGAATCCTGGCCGGATGAATTCTTCGACTAAAGTTCTGTTTCTGGGCCAGCCGAGAATGCCGTGCAGCACGCCATCAATTACTTTGTGCCGGGTGTCAGCTTCGTTTCCATCCTCCGCCCTCAAAGTTGCTGCAGCATTTCGAATGTCGTCGTACATTATTTTTGCCAGTATGTTACATGCAGAGGATCACGAGGCTGTATTTGGCGTACTGGGCCGCTCACGGTCAACCGCTTAAGTTGAAGTAACTTCAACCTTAGGCTGCCGAGGGTTTATCTCATCTGGATCGTTTAC
>NZ_VCBA01000025.1:5059-6005 GCF_007995245.1 Tateyamaria sp. syn59 | reverse complement strand
GGTCAGCAGGTGAGGCGGTGCTGCTATACCAGTTGGCGTTCAACTGTATGGATGCTTCCCCTTCCCGCTTTCGCTGGTAGATCACGGCGACGCTGTCCCGGATCAGCGTTTCGACCGAAGACCTCAGCTTCCGTAGCTGCTCCCCCTTCAGCTTCCGCTTCGTTTTCCCCGTGTCCATCCAGCAATGGCCCTGGATCTCCTCAACCACCTCGTCCACGATCTGGAAGTAGCGCTTATAGCGGCGTTCACGAGCATTGGTCTGGTTCGGGGTGTTCGTATCCACAGCTGTAGCCCTCTTCTGAAGTCACGATTTCCCTCAGCTGAGAGGGTCAGTGGCGGCCTTGGGGGCCGCCCTTCCCCATACTAATACGACTTATAAGCATCAACCGGCTCCCCCCGCTTGCAGGCTGGATCGTCAAGTAACCCATACCGCTTCCGTACGCCCGGCGTCCCTGCTTTCGGCCCTGTCTCTTAGCAGGTTGACGACCTCCAATCCCTTTCGCCGGTCGAGGCTGTATACGACATCCCCTACCCCCGGGGGTGGCACTCGCCCCCTCCCGTCCAGCGCAGCCACGGAGAGCCTCTCACCGACTCGTACAGCGCCACCTTGGCCCTTGCAGGGGGGTAGAGATGCCGAACCACGAGATGACTCTCCACGGCCCTCTTAGGACTCCTGTCGAGGTCTGGCGATCATTCCCGCCCCCGGCACCAGCAGACCATCCCCGAGCCACCGTCAGCCGTATCCGGCCACCGGCCAGCCGTAGTACAAACCGTAGTACAGACCGTGCCTGTTGACCGCCCAGCGCGAGTACGGATACCCCTTGTTTTGCTGAGGCGTACAGCAATGGAAGTGCCTGCAACGGGAACAGAACTCCCTTCAGCGGCACCACCCAAATCTCCGGAGCATTGCAACGCCTCGGCTTCTGATCGGATCAGGCCAAGGCGT
>NZ_VCBA01000025.1:1464-4766 GCF_007995245.1 Tateyamaria sp. syn59 | reverse complement strand
AGTACATGCCGGAGAGGTCACTGCTCCATGCTTTCGCACCTGCGGTATAGCGAGTTAGGCTTTAAGTAGGGCAGGTATTTCGCTAACTGCTTCCAATGCAGTATAGAGGGCCAGCCCGGCAGCAACGCCCAGAAACCAAGGTGTCCAATTCATCGCGAAGGCGAACATAAAGATGCCTGGAATAAGGGGAAACTTCATAGCGCCGGATGCCACGTTCATGAAAAGATTGAAGGCGCAGAACGCTGCACCGATCCAGAATAGCCATCCGAGGCCGCCGAAATAGCCTGCTGCGGCCAAAGTGGGTCCAATAGCGGTTACAGCAAAAAACACTTCGATATCCTTTGTTTGCTTGATACCCAGCCTCACCATTATGCGATCAATGTCATCCACTTTCTGATGACCGACGTGGTATAGCCTTCTCCGTAGCCATGCCCTACGCCCTCAGTCTGCCAACCGCCGATCTGATCCACGATGTCTGCCGGACATTCCACTGCCCGTAATCGGTCACGCATCGAATGCCGGAAGCTATGCATGGTTGCCCCTGCAGGCACGTATGCCTTCAGCCACTTGTTGAGGCCCGCGCTGGCAGCGTTGGCGTTCGTGGTATCGGTCTTGTTGTAGCGTGGAAAGGCAAAGCCTGAAGCACCATGAACGGCCAGTAGTCGTTCGGCGGCCCACCGAGCAGAGCCAACAAGAGGGACCTCCCTTGTACTGCCAGCGGTCTTTAGCCTGCGCCACGGGTGCGGAATGATCCGTGCGGTGTAGTTGCCCCCACTGTCATGAAAGATGTCCTCGCACAGCAGGCCTGCCGCCTCAGCGAGGCGCATCCCGGTATCCGCGACCAAGGCCACCAGCCAGCGCATCTCGTCGTCCAAGCGGAAGCATTCGGCCTGCACGACACGGATAACCTCGACCGGTATGGGCTGTCGATCCGACACGCCTGCAGTGCGGTCGTAATAGACCTTGCCAAAAGGGTTGCTCAGTTCGATCCCCTCCTCGCTGGCAGCGAAGTTGATAATCGAACGAACCGTGCCGAAGACCCGGGTGATGCTGCTGCCAGCCATGCCACGGGCAATCAGCGCATCTCGGAAGGCATTGGCGTCTGCCTTCGTGTAGCTGGTGAGAGGCTTGTCTCCGCAAGTGTCGATCAGATAACCGCAGGCCCGCTCTGCCGCCCGGTGGAAGGTGATCCCCTTCCCGCCTCCCTTGAGCCGTAGGTATGTCACCACAGCCTCAGAGAGGCTCATGCAGTCGATGTTGACACTGCCGCCGTCAGAACCTCCCTGAGCGGGACCAGCCACTCCCATTCGCAGCATGTGCTTCCCTGGGAGGTCTGCATCCTGACTGCGCAGGTGGTACCAATATTCATCGAGTTGGCTCGCGGCTCGAACGGCTCGTGCAGCCGCCACGCGTGCTGACTTCGTCCGAAGCGAATACGAGATCTTCGATGAGGTGTAGTGGCGTCTCAGTTCCCTCGGCACCCGACGCTGGAAGTAGAAGATGCCGTCCTTGAGGAAGCAGTGAGGGGCAGAAATGTACTCCGGCATGTACTGTGCCTTGGCTTGATCCGATCAAAAGCCGAGGCGAAACAATGCTTTGGAGGATTGGGTGGTGCCGCTGAAGGGACTCGAACCCCCGACCCCATCATTACGAATGACGTGCTCTACCAGCTGAGCTACAGCGGCGCCCGGGCGCCTCTTAGCACCCAGGCCAAGGACGCGAAAGGGCTATTTTCGCACCGCCGTGGCGTCGGCCGCCGCGGCTTTCGGCGGCTCGGGCGAGACGATCTCGGCCTCGCTCACGGCGGGCTGCCTCGTCTCTTCGCCCGCGGGCCGCTCGGGCGTGGCGGCGGCGGTGGTCGGCAGGTCGGTGCCGCGCCCCGCGCCGACGATCAGCGGCAGCATCTCGGTGCCGCGGGGCAGGGCGGTCTCGCTCTCGGCCGGGCGGGTCCAACTCAGCGTGTCGAAGGCGTGGCAGTTGCCGCAGACCGGCGCCCAGGCGGGGTGCACGTGGTGGCAGTTGTCGCAGACCCATTGCGGGCCGCGCGGCGCGGTCAGCGCCCGGGTCAGCCAGCCGCGCACCACCGCATCCTCGGCGCCGCGGCCGCGTTCGATCGCCGCCATCAGCGTCAGCACCCGGGCGGTCGGGTCGGTCTCGGGCAGGTCGCCCAGCGCCCGGCGCGCCTCGTTGAAGTCCTCGGCGGCGATCAGCAGCTCGGCCTTCAGGAGCTTGGTTTCGGGGTGGTCGGGCCGGGCCTTGGTCAGCAGATCGAAGCGCTTGACCCGGGCCTTGGCGTCCTCGTTCGGCTCGATCTCGGCGAAGACCTGCGCGAGGTCCGGGTGCGGCGCGGTCTCCCAGGCCTTGCGGATCACCCGCGTGGCGTAGCGGGCATTGTTGACCGCAAGGTAGCTGCGCGCCGCCATCACCGCCGCCGGGATCAGGTCCGGCGAGAGCCGGTTGGCCTCGATCGCCTTCTCGCGCATCTCGATCGAGGCGGTCTCGTCGATCACGTCGCTGGCCTCGGACAGCGCCAGCACCGCGTCGCGGCGCTTGGCGACGTCGCGCGGCAGCGCGCCGGAGCGGCGCTTGGCGTCGAGCGTGGCGCGCGCGCCGGTCCAGTCATGTGCCTCGGCTTGCAGGCGCAAGAGCGTATCCTGCGTCTCGGAATGGCGCGGCTTCAGCTCGAAGGCCTTGCGGGCGAGCTTCAGCGCGGTGTCGGTGTCGCCCTCGGCGAGGCGCTGGCGCATCAGACCGCGCACGCCGACGAAGCGGGTGCGGTCGATCTGCACGAGTTCGCGGTAGGCGCCCTCGGCGGTCTTGCGGTCGCCCAGAAGCTCGGCCCCCTGCGCCACGAGGATCGAGGTGATCTCGGGCCGGCGCAGGTAGCGCTCGGCCTTGCGGCCCTTGGCCATCGCCAGCTCGCCCTCGCCAGAAGCCAGAGCGATCATGCCGTCGGACAGCGCCTTGTAGCCCTTGCGCTCGCGGTTGCGGCCGAACCAGCGGCTGACGGCGGTGTCGTCGCCGTTGATGAAGTGCAGCAGCGCGATCAGCAGGCCCAGCGCCTTGAACAGCAGCCAGCCCAGCAGCGCCAGCGCCGCCACGGCGAGCACCAGCTGCAACGGCCCGAGCGTGACCTCGTAGCCCGCCACGGCGATCTCGGCGCCGCCGGCGACCTCGCTGAGCCGCGCCGCGCCCCATGTGAGCCCCGCGACGACGGCGACGAAGGCGAGGATCTTGATCAGGGACAGGAGCATGTGCGGCGCCTCAGTTCTCGGTCAGGGATTGCGACAGCGTCTCAGCGG
>NZ_VCBA01000025.1:0-800 GCF_007995245.1 Tateyamaria sp. syn59 | reverse complement strand
CGGGCAGGGTCTCGATCTCGGCCAGCGCCGCGTCCAGCCGCCCGTCGCGCAGCGCGGCCTCGGCGCGCGACAGCACGGCGTTGACGGTGTCCCCCTCGGAAGGCTGGGTCGCACGCAGCTGGAAGGTGTCGCGCAGGAAGCCCAGCGCCCGGCCGCCCTCCTCGCCCGACAGCCCCTCGCGGCGCGCCAGCGCCAGCGCGGCGCGGGCGCTCTCGGGAAAGCTCTCGATCAGCTCGGCGCGGCTCGCCACGCCTTCCTCGGCATGGGTCACCAGTGGCTCGGGCACCTCGACGGGCGAGGCGGCCTGCAGCTCCTCAATCGTGTCGGCATAGGGCTCGCCGGTCTCCAGCGCCGCCTCGACCGTGGCAAGCACGGCGCGGGCCTGGGCGCGGGCGGCCACGGCGGCGGCCTCGGCCTCGAGCTGGGCGGCGGTGGATTCGGCGGCGGAGATCTCGCCCGCCGCGGTCTCGGCCATGGCGGCGATCTCGTCGGCCTGGGCCTGCAGCCGGGCGCGCAGCTCGTCGACCTCGCCCTGCCAGCGGGCCACGGCGTCCTCGGCCAGCGTGCCGTCGGCACCCTCGTCGAGGCGGGTCTGCAGCGCGGCGACGCGGCTCTCGAGGTCGGAGCCGAGCGTCTCGATCTCGGAGTCGAGCGCATCGACCCGGCTGCCGAGATCGGCGATGCCGCCCGCGCTTTCCTCGCGCAGCCGGGCCATGTCCTCGGTCAGCGGGGTGAGGTCGGCGGCGGGCGGCAGCGCGGCCAGCTCCTGCTCCAACGCCGTGAGGCGGGTCTCGGTCTCG
>NZ_VCBA01000024.1:9029-10015 GCF_007995245.1 Tateyamaria sp. syn59 | reverse complement strand
GGTGTCGCTCAGGCTCAGGCCGAAGGCGAGATCGGTGGTCCCGGTGTCGCCGGCCTCGACCAGCGTCGGGGCGTTAGCGATCGACAGGACCATCGCCGTGGTGTCGTCCTCCGTGACCGTGCCGCTGGCCGTCGTGGCGCCGAGCGTCGCCACCACGCCGGTTCCGGTGGCCCCGGTCAGGGTGACATCCACCATCTCGGCGCCGTTGTCGGCATCGTCGTTGGCGACCGGCATAGTCAGCGTGCCGATCCCGTTGACGAAGCTGACGGTCTGGCTCTGGCCCGTCGCGGTGCCGGTGTCGTAGCTCACATCCAGATCGCCGCTGAAGCCGGTGTCGTCCAGGCTCAGGCCGAAGACGAGGTTGGTGACCCCGGTGTCGCCGGCCTCGACCAGCGTCGGCGCGTCGGCGATCGACAGGACAATCGCCTTGTCCTCGTCCTCGGTGACCATGCCGCTGGCCGTGGTGGTGCCGAGCGTCGCCACCACGCCGGTTCCGGTGGCCCCGGTCAGGGTGACCCCCACCATTTCGGGGCCGTTTTCGACGTCGTCATTGGCGACCGGCATGATCAGCGTGCCGTTCCCGTTGACGAAGTTGACCGTCTGGCTCTGGCCCGTCGCGGTACCGGTGTCGTAGCTCACATCCAGATCGCCGCTGAAGCCGGTATCGTTCAGGCTCAGGCCGAAGGCGAGGTTGGTGGTCCCGGTGTCGCCCGCCTCGACCAGCGTCGGCGCATCGGCGATCGACAGGACAATCGCCTTGTCCTCGTCCTCGGTGACCATGCCGCTGGCCGTGGTGGTGCCGAGCGTCGCCACCACGCCGGTTCCGGTGGCCCCGGTCAGGGTGACATCCACCATCTCGGGGCCATTTTCGACGTCGTCGTTGTCGACCGACACGATCAGCGCGCCGATGCCACCCGCGAAATTGACGGCTTGGGTCTGGGCGGCCGCTGTGCCGACGCTGAAGTTCACCGTCAGAGTGCCGGAGA
>NZ_VCBA01000024.1:4495-8774 GCF_007995245.1 Tateyamaria sp. syn59 | reverse complement strand
TGAAGTTCACCGTCAGAGTGCCGGAGAAGCCGGGATTATCGACGCTCAGGCCGAAGGCCAAGTTGGTGACACCCGTGTCGCCGGTCTCGACCAGCATCGGCGCATCGGCGATCGAGAGGACGATGGCAGGCGGCGCTTCGGCGACGTCCTGCAGAAGGATGGTGAACTCGCGGCTGTCAATGAGATCGCCGCCCGCTGCCGGATCGAGATCGTAGGTGTCGATCACGACCTGATACTGATTGTCGACGATCTGGAAGGCGTCCTGGAACTCGTAGTCCATGTCTTCGCCGGCGACGACCAGCTGGTAGAGCGGGTTGCCCGGAAAGTCCTGCCCGCTCTGGACTATTTCGAACCGGCCGCCGGCATCGAACCCCGCACGGATCTGATGGAACTGCCCGGCTTCCCCTTCGTGGGTGGGCGGTATCTGGGTGGTCACCATTGTGCCCGGAGCCGCATTCTCCTCGACCGAGAAGGGAGCCGTCGGTGTCGCCGTTGCAGCGGAGTAGACCCGTTCGGTGATGCCATTGTTGTCCTTGAATACGGCCACCGCACGGAGGCTGCCTTCGATGTCGGTCTCACGCACCGTGTATTCAGTTTGATTGGTCGCCACCGTGGTCCAGGTCGGCTTGCCGCCAAGCATGGACTGCCATTCGATCTGGAACCCCTGGGGCAGGCCGTTCGTCCCCAGCGTCAGGCCGTCGGCGTCAGCGAGATCGAAGGCCGCCGCGCTCAGCACCTGGCCCACGAAGGGCGTCACACTGCCGAGTAGCTGTGTCGGATCCGCAATCTCCACGAAACCCGTCGCCCGTTGGTTGGTGCCATTGGCGGCGTTGCGGATATCGATCGTCTGGTCGGAGAACTGCAGCATCTCGATGTTCTTCAGCAGATCTGTATCATCGGTGAGCTGGTTGCGCGTCGGCAACTCGACCCCATCGACGATCGCGCCTGTCCTGCCATCGTCGAGATCGGTGACGGCGATGAAACCGTCGCCGTTCAGGTCGTAGGCGGCCTGTGCGACGTCCTCGCCCGGATCATCGAAGTCGCCATCGCCGTTTAAGTCGATGAAGTGGTCGCGGCCTTCGATGCTATACTCGGCGAAGGTGCCGCGGAACACGGCGGTGTCGATGTTGTTCTGTGGGGTGTCGTCATACTTGATCTCGCGCACGATGCTCATGTCGGCAGGCTTGATGGTCCGGTCGAGCAGCAGCGACTTGAGCGAGCGGCCCCCGAAGGCGAGATCGCCAGTCTCGAGGTTGTAGACCCGGCCCGCCTTCGCCCCCGCCACCATCGTGTCGGTAGTGAGCGACTCGGCGGTATATTCGGTGCCGCCCACCATGATGCGAATCCGCACGTTCAACCAGGCGTCGCCGTCGATGAGATCATAACCACCGCGCCCCATGATCACGTCGTTGCCGTTGCCGCCCATTAGGATGTTACCGTCACGGTAGCTCGAGATGTCTGCGCCCGGGACGGCGCCGAAAAGCGTCTCCCGCGCGCCGCCCATCCACTCCTCAAGGCCGTCTATGCGATTTATACCTTCCTGGGTGAGAATGTGATTGACAAAGCTCGCTTCCGCCTCGGCGCCTGGTCCGACACCGCCAAGAATTTGACCGCGCTCGTCGCCGGCGAGCCTGTCATCGAATTTCCAGCCCGACAGAGCCTCCATCTGGTCGAAGCGATCGCGCAGGATCTGCTGCGGGTCAGTGGTAAAGATCGGGATCGCCATGTCGTGGTCGACACCGGCGACATCGAACTTTGCGGTGCTCCAGTCGAAGCCGAACATGCCTTCGAAGCGCTGGACGCCGATGCCCGACAGGGCGATGTCGTCCCCCGATTCCAGATCGTAGTCTTGGTCGTTGCCCTGACCCCAAGCAACGTCGTGGCCGATGATCGAGGAGTTGAAGAACAACTCCGAGTTCTCCCCGGCAATGACGTCGAAGCCTTCGCCACCCTCGATCCAGTCGTCGCCCTCACCGCCGTGCAGCAAGTCGGGGCCGGAGCTGCCGAGGATGAAGTCGTTCCCCTCGTCGCCGAAGGCTTCGGCTGCGTCCTGGCCGAGGAAGATCGCGTCGTCGCCCTCGTTGCCAAAGGCCAGCGTGAAGCCCCGCGCCGTGGAGATGACGTCGTTGCCGGCGTTGCCGCGCAAGAAATTCTCCCCGAACGGATCCTCGATGATGTCGTCGCCATCGCCGCCATAAACTTCGTCGGCGCCTTGACCGCTGTTGATGTAGTCGTCGCCGCCATCGCCCCAGATGGTGTCGTCGCCGATGTCGGAAATCAGCCGGTCGTTACCCTCGGTGCCGCCGATCACCACATGCTCGCCACCGCGGAATCGCAGCGTTCCGCCGACGTCGTGGCCGCCATCCGCCGTCACACCGCTGTAGGAGCGGGTCACCTTGGGATCGAGCGATTGCAGGATCGGATCGTCCCACACCGGATCGGAACCGGAGCGATTGGGGGAGGTGTCGTCGGGGTTATAGTCCTCCTGGGCGATCCCGCGGTCCAACTCGAGGATCATGTCGGGTGTGACGAATATATGCGAGCTCAGATGCGTCGCATACTTATCGCCAAGTTCGCTGTTGCGCATGATGATGTCGGAGAACGTGTTCTGCTCAAGCTGGTTGAGCATGTTCAGACCCTGCGTGCGGGACAGATAGTAGAACCGATCGCCGTTCTGCAGGCGTTCCATCTGGTATTCAAAGATGAAGTTAAAGGTCGAGCCCAGCATGCCGCCGAATTCGTTCAACCGCTCGGCCAAGCCGCCGATCCAGAGGTCGACGTTGTCGAGGCCCCCCTTCTCGCTGAGATAGTCACCGCGGGCGTTGAGGAAATCGATCCGGTCCTCCGGTGCCTCGGCGCCGCCGAGGACGAGCAAGGTGGCCGCATCACGCTTCGCTTGCAGCGTCCCGGCATTCTCGACCGTGGCGTGGGTCCCGTAGGCGGCGATGAAATTGATCACCGAGAGCGGGTTTTTGATGTTCTGGACGAAATCGTTCCAGCTCGTGTAGGGCTTCAGGTCTGGCAGGCCGAAATCATTGGAGAGCTGCGCGCGAGTCTCGTTGAGCGACGGCACGCCGGTCTCGCGGCCGCGTGCGATGTTGAGCGCTGCGAGATCGAGCGGCAGGCCGAGGAGGTTCGACTGCAACGCCGGGACAACAAATTCGTCGATCTCGTTGCCGACATCGCGCGACATGCCGCGCAACAGCGCGCCCTGAATGGCTGCGACGTCCGTGCCGCCGTCGAGATATTCGTCCGGGTTCAGAAAGGCCTCGATCAGGGAGAGCTGGTCGCCGCCACCGACAACGCCCAGCTCGTTGTCGAGCCGGTCCACCGAGCCATTCAACATCGAGTGACCGAACCGATACACGGTGTGGGCGAACTCGGCGATGATCGAGCCGTCGATATCGGCGGTGTTGGTGAACACGAAGGGATCGATGGCGGGCTGGATGCGCCGCGCGAACTCTTCGAAGACCATGTGCTGGTACTGCATCTCGGTCGAGAAGCGCCCGGCCTGGAACAGGCGCGCCCCGTCCCATTCGAGCGCCGGGTCGTCCACGCTGGTCGGGATCGGATCGTTCGGGCCGAGATCGACCAGCAGCCACTCGTTGATGAAGGCCCGATCGCCGCTGTCGAGGATAGTCTGCTTGTTGGCTTCGACGACGCGGTTGTGCTCCGAGTGGAATACGGTGTGAATCGCGGTCAGGCCGATGTTCTCGTTGCCCCGGCCGTCACCCGAGATGAAGTGCCTGTCGAGAAGCTCGTTGTCATACTCGGTGATCTGGCCGCGCTGGTTTGTCCCCACCGCGTTGCCGGCCACGTCGTCGCCATCGGCTGCGATCGCGGTAACGGGCACTTCGGGTGTGCCCGGATTGCGGTCATGATCGACCATGCGGACTTCGCCGTTCTCATCGAGCAGGTCGGTGGGAACGGCGGTGTGGGCGATGTCGGCCAGGAAGGCGACGCCGCTGGCGAAGCTGCCCTCGGTGGTGACGCCTTGGGCAGTGCCCTCCTTCAGCCAGGTTTCGGCATGGTCATCATCGGGCGCCATTACCAGCTGGGCATAGCCTTGGTTTCCCAGGATCAGGTTGCCGTACTGATCCGTCAGCAGCAGCGGCACGCGATGCACGTCGGTGTCCTGCAGGCGGATGCCGAGCATCGAGAGCGCCTGCGCCTTGACCTCGCCCCAGTTGGCAAGGGCGCCGTCCTTGTTGCCGAAGCCGGAGTTCGCCTTGCCGTCGAGCAGATGGCCGGTCGAATAGGCCTTCTCGCCGTCGCCGAT
>NZ_VCBA01000024.1:0-3913 GCF_007995245.1 Tateyamaria sp. syn59 | reverse complement strand
CTGATGCGAGGCGTGCGAGGTATATGTCTGGTTCTGGTCGACCCATGGGGTGGTGGCGTTGACATGCTGCGCGGTGCCGTCGGCGTCCCAGATCGGGGTGGCGCGGGTCAGCGTCATGAAGCGCAGATGCTCGGCTAGATCGTCGGCCGTACCGAATACCTTGTCGGCGCCCGCGATCAGCGGATCGTCGGCCTCGAGCGGGATATAGATCGTACCGTTGCCGCCCTTGTTCACGAGATCGAGACCGTGGTCGAAGAACTGGCCGAAGATCGTCATGGCGGTGTTGAAGGAGGCCGAGAGGCCGATGTCGGGCGACTGGTTCTCGATAATCAGCCCCCCGTCCTCGCCGATCTGAATGCCAAACTGGTCGAGTCGGTCCTGCAGGGCCGCTGCGGCCTGCTCAGGCGTGCCCGACGTATTGGCGGCGTCCTGAGCGGACGCAAGTTCGACATTGGCGGCCTCGAGCGCGGCCGAGGCCTCATCCGCTTCCGTCTGGGCTGCGGCGAGGTCCGTGTCCGCGATGCTCTTGAGGGCGCCGAGGTCGTCGATGTTCGACTGCGCGAGCACCGGCGCGGCAACGAATTCATCGAGAGCAACCGAAAGCGTCGCCGCGTCGGTCGGATCAAGGGTGGTGTCTGCGGCAATTCCTTCGATCGCAATGCGTAGGTCGGTTGCAAGACTAAGGAGGGTCAGAGCGCCATTTGTCGTACTGTCACCGAGCGCGGTCACGACATCTCCGGCCGCCGTTTCGGCATTTCCAACGGCCGTTATGGCCGCCTCAAGGGCGCGGTTGGCGGTGGCCAACGTGGCGCTGTAGGCGGCGAAATCGGTATCATATTTCTCTTCGGCGGCGGTATGGGCTGACTGCTCGTTTTGGAACTCTGTCGTGGCCGCTGTGAATCCGTCGCCGTCGAGGAAGTCGAGCAGCTGTGGCTCGGAAGCGGTTTGATCGGACGCGAGCCAGTCGGCGTGCGCCTCATTGTATGCGCCCATATCGATGAAGGCCGCCTGGTCCGGCGGACTAAGGTCGAACTCCGGAACCGGGGCTGGTTCGTCGGTGATCATGAAAAGCGCGGCAATCAGGTCCTGTACCGCGGTCTGGGCGGTGGACATCGTCGCTGGAATTCCCTCCGCCGCGGTCAGGCCCGCGGTGTAGAGCGCCTGCAGCGCAGTGGCCGCGGCCAGGGCGGCGTTGGCTGCAGAAGCGTCGGCACTGGCCTCTGCAACCACTGTCGTGGCAGCAGCCACCTCGGCATTCGCGCCATTGGCGTTCAGCGTAGCCCGGTAAGCGGCACTGATTGCGTTGGTGGCCGCCGTCTGGGCGGGGCCCTCGACACCCGCGAGCTTCAGCGCCGCGCGGATCGCGGCGGGGTTCGAGACATCCTGTGTGGCGATGAGGTTCGAGATGGTACGCGGATCGGCGTCCACCACGGTTCCGGTGCCGACATGGCCCTGACCGTCGATGACGCCGTAGTCGGTATTGGTAATGGCGGGGGAAGGGCCGGGGCCGTCGAAATCAATAGAGTCGCCGTCGTTGTCGTTCCTGTAGACGGGATCGAGCAGCCGAGGGAACTTGGTCTGGGCTGCGCCGAAATGCGCCTGTCCAGCCAGCAGATTGTTCAGCGTTCCATCGACGGTGCGCAGGCCGGCGGGCAGCAGCGCCGCGTCCTCGGCGTCGACGCCGTAGACCTGCCGGATTGCCTCGGTGATATCGGCGCCCGATGCATGAGCCTCGGAAATCTTGATCTGCTGCAAAACGAATTGGAGATCATGCTTGTTAACAATGAAATTGGTAACCATGGTCAATCCCTTTGGATTGGTACGGGCAAAAAGGCAGGGGCCACGAAGTGTTTCGCGGCCTGAGTTGCCTCTGTCCTAAAAATCACTTGCCAGTGGGAACAGCCTTAGACACGAACTTCGAAAAGTATACTCATCTATTGGTGTTAATACGCAAGGCGGAATGTCTGGTTAAGTTATGGAAAATTAATAACTTTATGTACTTTGCAAATGGCGTTTATGATGTGACCGCCCCCCGACGGCATCGATGTGCCAAGGTGGGTTTGCAACAATCCACATTATGGTATCGCTTATAGGTTGCTTGTCGTAATGGGGGACGCATCCATGATTGCAACTGATCACACCACCCTGAATGTCCGCTTCTTTCTGTCCCGCCCTGGCCAAACCGATCACCCTGCGGAGCTTCCGGAGCTCGACATGTACAGTGCGACCACGATCCCGGCGATCGGTGATCTCGTCCACAGCGATATTCGTTCACCAGCGGCTGCGGCCTACCAGGTGATTTCCCGTCATTTCGATCCTGCCAATCGGCGGGTTGGTGTCATTGTCGAGGAAGTCCGGGCGCCCGAGCATAGCCCCTTCCGATAGCGCCGGCATCAAAGCCGACTGACGGACAGGCAAAGGATCGGCCCTGCTCAGTGGGTCCGATCGGCGGTCGTCTCCCTTGGACCCGCTACGCCCGACCGGGGCCGTCATGGCCATGCAAGTGCTGCGCGCGCGAGTACAGGATGCAATGAACATGCAGTTTGTGGCTGGGCGGTCTGACCTGTAGGCTGCCGCTGGTGGACGAGGGGCGAACAGGAGGCGACGGCATGAAGACGCTCGACGAACTGAAGACCCTCAGATCTGAGTTGGAGGAACGGCGGAAGGTCGAACTCTACCGGCTCGAAGTGCACAACGATGATCGCATGGAGCGGATCGCGCATATCCAATCCACGCTTCAGGCCATCGATGACGTCATCGACACCGAGATGTCCGGGATCGCGAGACCTCGAATGCAGCGTGTGGGACGCTTCTGACGACAGCAGGCGGCCTGCTGCCGGGCCGGCCGAGGCGGGTGGTAGCACCGCGCGAGGCGGCTTGGATCCGCGGCTATCCCGATCGACCGGGTCGATGCGATCTGCCTGACGGCAGGAAGCGCGCGGATTTCCGCGTCTCGAATGGGCAGTTCCGGCGCGCATGAAGCGCGCCCGAAACTGCCATCGAGTCATCTGCCATCGGCCGATCGACCAAGCTCATCCGGAGTCATATTCGGGGATTGGTCGAACCCATCTTTCAGTTTGCCTTGGATGATCGCCAGGGCAGCCGACAGCTGGTAGGAGGTTCGGCTTCCTCGCTCCTCTGGCGGATAGACATCGGCATCGGCCGCGATCTTCCTGGCGCTGCTCGCTATGCGCTCCATCGGATCCAGGAAGACCCTCGCGAATACGAGCGACAGAAGGGCGATGGCCGACACCAGGAAAAGAAACGCGCCCCCCTCCACCATGCCGATGGCAAAGATGTCGCGACCGTCCGTTCTGGTTCGCGTGGCGACCTTCCAGTCGAGTGACATGAAGGGGCCTTCGACGAGGGGCGGCAGAACCGAGATGAACGACACGTCCCCGCCGGGAAGGTCCACGCGCGTTGGCCGGGACAGCCCGCTGCTCACGACTGCCTTCTCGGTCTCGCTCAACGCGATCGAAGCACCGCCTTCGCCCGCAGCGACGATACGGTCACTCGCTTCGACGAGGTACAGGTCGATACCCAGGGCATTCGCCGACGTGGTCAGCACGCCTTCGATCCAGCTCATCCCGAGGCGATACACGAGCACGCCGTTGATGGAGCCGTCGGCCCCCCTCACAGGCGCGGCCATGTCTATGAACTTGCGCTCTTCAGGAAACATCGTCCGCAATGGCTCGGATATCACGTCGCCATCCGACAAGCCGACATAACTTCCAGACAGGGCCCGGCGGAAGAACTTGGCAGCGCCGACATCGACCCCTTCCAAACTGTCCAGGGAGTTGGCCACGATTTGTCCGGAATCGTCGACGACACCAGCCCAGATGATCTGTCCCCCGATACGCGACAGTGCCTTCATACGAGGCCGCAGGGCCTCGACGTTGTCGATGTCGATCGT
>NZ_VCBA01000023.1 GCF_007995245.1 Tateyamaria sp. syn59 | reverse complement strand
AGGGCTACGGGTGGTTCGGGAACTCGATGCGCTCATCGCCCGGCGGGGCCAGCCTCAGACCATCGTCAGCGACAATGGGACCGAGTTCACGTCCATGGCCATCCTGGCCTGGAGCCAGCGCACGACGGTTGGTTGGCATTATATCGCGCCGGGCAAGCCGATGCAGAACGGCTTCGTCGAGAGCCTTAATGGCCGGCTCCGCGACGAGCTGCTCAACGAAGTGCTGTTCTCGACGCTCGGCGATGCCCGACGTCAGATCCAGGCATGGCAGCTCGATTACAACCTACACCGCCCCCACTCGGCCTTGGGCAACATCCCACCCGCCGAATTCGCCATGAAAACAGCACTGGAACAGCAGGCTGCATAGCCTCAGAAATCACCCATGGATTCTCCGACAAACCGGAGGAAAGACGGGTCTCAGGTCAAGATATCTCGTGGGTCATGGCTTTAGAGCTCATCGAAAATACCATATCTCCTGATATTTATCAAAAGAGTCTCTTCTTAATTCTGTCAACAATTGAGTAAACGAATAAATGCGCAGATTTGAACCGGTGTATTCCGTATCTTCTACGCCTCAATTTCTCGGATCTCCGGAAGGACTGTATCTTGTGGCGAACTTGAAAGACGCTGTCGGATCGCACGCAATACTGGCAGAGGTACCAGAATAGGAATTTTTGCCGCCAAGCAGGACTGGGCGGGTCCGGGTGAGCGATTGCGGCGGACAGCTCTTCGTAGCTATTGACTTGCTGTACCGCGATGCCGAAATCGGAGGACGCGAAGCTGATAACCGGGCGGTCCTGCATCAGGGATTCGAATAATACGCCTGAGTTCGCACCGACGACGACTTCGGCGTTGGGGATGAGGTCATAAATCGATTTTTCAGAAATGATGACGTTTGGGTTTTGGTCCAATAGATCGAGGGCACGGGAGATTCCACGGTCTTTGCATCGCGGATGACGCTTGATGACCGTCTTGAGGCCGCGCGCCGAAGCAGCTGCGACGATGCAGTCCAATGCTGCGCGAATCTCGAGCCAGGTGCCGTGAGTCACCGAGTCATTGGTCATCTGCAGGGGTACGAAGACATATGCGTCGGCGATGCGATCTCCACATCTCGGAGGCTGAGAATACTTCGACAGATTGCTTCGACGAAGTTCACGGCCAAGATCGGCTAGGAAAGCCTTCGACTCGTCTTCGTCCTGCCGCGATATTTCGTCGTAAAATCTGTCAGGGAACAGCGCCAGTTCCGAAAAGCAGGAATATCCCATCCGGTCCATCGTGTAGAAGGGGGGGATATAAGACTCTTTGCAGCGAAGTAAATTTCCGGCTTCGCCATGTGAATGAAAGCTGATCAACATCCGATCGGAAGAGACGTTGCGAGGCGCACGCTCCGCACCACGAGGCAGCCAGACCGGTTCGATCAGCACGTTCATCTCGGCCAGCGCTGCGAGCAATGTGCTGTAGAAAGCTTGGTGCTGGTTGCCATCTTGGGCATTCCTGAACCATGCCTCCGGAACCTCCAGTGTCACGGTTCTAGGATCACGGATGGCTGGTGAAAGTGTTTCTGACATCTTGCATAGCTTCTCAGTCAGGTCCGATCCCCCATAGGAAAGAGCAATCGTCCAATGGCTCTCGCTATCGGATTTCGCAAGCTCCGAACAAAAGCTACCGGTTCCTCGTGCAGCCTATCAACGGCGCTCTTTCCTCCGCGCTTCCGAACCAGCGGTTCGAGTGCCGGTATCCAGACCCTCAGTATCTGATGAGGCCCGAGTGTACTGGTTCGAGAATAAGCCAGCCAACGTAGCACCGGGCGCCGACCCAACCAGTGATTTCGCGAGAATGAATTCGGATCCCTTTGAAGCTCTCTTGCCAAATCGGCTCGGCCCTTGCGCCGGTACATCAATGTCAAGAGCGGTATCGACGACCAAAGCCGCCAACTGAATAATCCATAGTTCACGATGGTGCTGGCAGAGGTGTTTCGGCCCCTTCCTCGCGAGGCATAGGCGCTTTCGACTATATCGAATTCAGGGAGATACACGGGGCAATCTTCTGGCTGTTCCGCCCGGGGTGGAAACAGGTCCCGGCCTCCGGAAAGTCCGAAATAATCGCGTGCGATCCTGTCGTTGCCCGGCGCAGCCGTCATCATGATATCTTCGGCGATTTCGTCGGTGAGGAACCATGGGCTAGGCATGGCGAAGCCCTTCTTTTCGCGCCATGCATTCAAATCATCGACCACTTCCTCGATGAAATTGAGGTAGGCGTTCTTGCTCGGAAAGGGTCGCTTGTTGAATTGCCGAATTAGCTCGACATGAGTCGCAGAAAGTCGAGCGTCGTTACCCTTTTTGCGGAAAGGGGGCGGCAGGGTGGAGATTTGCGGCAAGCGCGTCGCTTCGGAGAAATCGTCGATGATGCTCCATGTACCTCCCCGGACGCGTTGATATCGTCGGATATGGAGGGCGCTCTTGGGCAGGAGTTGTTCCCAGCTGCGGACCAGTCGATCATAGTCCAGCAGGTTCTTCGTTTCTTCTTTTTCCAGCCAAGAGCTGAAGCGTGACTTCTCCGCGTTGATGGCTCCCCCGGCGACGAACTCCGCGTATTGGGAATTTGCCCATTCGTCCTGACGACGAAGGTAGACCACCATTTCGGTCGGAAAGTCCTCGAAATATTCCGGTAAGGCGAGGGACTTGGGGTTCAGGAAGAAAGCTTCCGAAGACAGGATGATCGTATGGATCCGGCCTTTCATCAGCGATAGCCCATTGAGAATGTGCTGGCGCAGCTCCGGCGCGCCGCTCGCGGCTATCTCCATGAAACGCGCATGTCCGGCCTGCTTGTGCTGGCGATCCTCCTGCCAGAACAGACCGACTTCGGGATACCAGATCCCCGCTCGCAGGAGTTCCGGACGATTATCCTCCAGCAGGTGCTGCAGCAGGGTGCTGCCGGTCTTGGTCGCTCCCAGGTGCAGGATCAGACGCGGACGATCCGGCGTCGCTTCGGGCAGCGTGGCCGGTGCTGCTACGCGATCGTTTCGGGCATATAGGCTGAGCGCACGCTGCAGATCCCGTTCGGCGGCGCTTTCCGGCTCGTGCAGGAATTCGTCATACAGCCGGTCAGCGCCAATCGGTATGAGACCGATCGCGTTCTTGATGTAATCCTCTCGCCGCAGCAATGTGGCGGCCAGTAGAAGCCCATATGCGTTGGCGCGCAGATGCGCGCGGGAGAGCGGCGAGGGATCGGCGATTAGGTCCTGCGACCCGATCCCGGCCCGCGCCAGTGTCTTCGACAGCTTGTCGAGGAACAAATCGGTGGCCTGTTCGCTCTGCGCGGTTTTCCAAGCAAATCCGAAATACAGGTAATGCAGGAACTGCGAAACCTGGAACCGTGCCAACCACCAGTATGGTGAGGCGGGGTCGAATGCGCCGTGCTTGCCAAGCTGATCTACGATGAGGTCGAAGTTCAGGAGCTGGTCGCGGACATCGGCCATGGTTTGCGCCCGCCGGACCGCCGATTCAGGGCGAATGCGGTAGACTACCCCGTCACTGTCCGAGAGCGAGATTACGGGATCGGCCATGTATGCCTGTAGGAGAAATGCGCGCTCTTCGCGGTAAGTCGTCAGGAAGCGAATATTCTCGCGGTACAGGAATTCCCGACGGTAGAGCCAGTTCCAGAAATGCCTCGAATGAGCAATCGAGTGACTTTCCACAAGCGAGGTGCGACGTACTTCCTGTGGGAAGAAAGCTTCCGTGTTGTCCCGGCGAACCTGCAGGACATCGCCATTGCTATCCTCCACCTGTTCATGGACCTTGCGATACCGCACCATGTCGGCCTGATCGGCCTCGGCCATCGCAAGCACTCGTGCCAGATGTGCGGGGTCGGGCATGTAGTCATCTGGATCGATGAACAGGACATAACGGCCACGGGCCAGATCGATTCCCTGATTGCGCACGAAGCCCGGCCCCGCATTTTCTTTGCGACGGACAACTTGGAAGCGCGGATCCCGATCGGAAAATTCTTCAATCACCGCGACCGAATTGTCGGGGCTGACATCGTCGATCAGTATTACCTCGAAGGCCTTGAAGCTTTGGCGCTGGATCGACCGGAGGCATTCGGCAATATAGCGCTCGACGCCATGGACAGGGATGATGATCGATAGCAGAGGTTCGGCCGGGGCCGTTTGAGGTATGGGCTGGACGGGCCGGTTCTCTTCTATGAAATCGAGAACATCTTCGATTTGGGCCGGGACTTCGCCGGTCGGCAGGTGGTAGATCGTGTACCAGATGTAGAAGGCATGGAAGAACTCGACCAGATCACGGGTGCGATGGCGGTGTGGAACTTCGGCCCGGTCATCGGTCAGGCCCCAGCCGGCGTAGCAAGGGGCGCCGAAACAGATGACTTGCTTGCCAGCCAGAAGCGCTTCAAGACCCATGCCGCTAGTGCCGACATACACTTTGTCGACCAGATCGAAGAGCTCAAACGGATTAATTCCTTCCCGTAAAATTCGTATCCGACCTTCCGAGCTCAGGTGATCGAAATAGCCACGTCTCTTACCCCCCTCGACCCAGTTCAGATCGGGATGGGTCTTGATTAGGATCTCGGCATCGGGGTTTTCCGCGATGGCCGCTTCCAGCATTGCTTCGAACTCGACCGAGGATGCCCGACCGTAGATTGTCGAGGCATCCGAGAAGTTCTGATCCACAACGAGAACCCGCCGCGAGTACTCGGGTGAGACCTCGGGAGTGAAGAATGGCTGGGAGTTGTATTTCGATATTTTCGCGTCGACAATGCGTCGCATCGCATTTTCCGCTCGTGTACGTTCGGTCGCGCTCAGTTCAAAGTCGCCATTCAGCTTCTCATCCAGCCGGGACTCGTAATCTGCCATATAGTACTGGGCACGATCGTCGAAGATATAGCTGAGACAGGCTTGCCGCGGGTCCTTCGAAGCGAGTGCTTCCGACCAGCTGGTCGTCGAAGCCAAAAAGCCCATTTCGAAAAACAGGACCTCATTCTTGGGTTTGACATGTGGTAATAGGTTTTTGGTGCTGTCATGCGACTTCGTAGGATCTTCTACGATTGCGCCGTACATCAGAACCGGCGCATCGCCGTCGATCCGGGATTCGTCGATGGCGATAAGATCGTGAAATAGGCGTGGCAAATTGGCAGAAAATGCCTTGTTCAGGTTCCCTCGCTTGAACCCTATCCTGTGAGGCCGTTGACGCCGACTGAGTAGGTATTCGCGGAAATCTTCGGTCTTCCGAGCCGTTGGTCGGTTCAGTAAGCTAAGGAACTTCTCGTGAAGGAACGAGCTATCGCGCTTCATGTCGTGCATCTTGCTCATCGCTTCTAGTAATCATTCGATCGAATTGTAGCTTCACAAGAAGCGGAGCTGTTCTCCTCCTGCCAAGGCAGGGAACCGAAGCTTGTCGCGCGGAGAATAGAGTGCAGGCTCCCATGCGATACCGGTACGCGAGATAGACTGAATTCATGCGGCATCTCTTTCTAGACGGCACTACTGCGGCCCACGAGAAGTGCGTAGGTTGAGCTTTCCATGGGCATGGCGAGCGCAGTCGTACCCAAGATATTAAGCTCGACCGCTGCTGATGAATTTTCAGCAATCTCACCAAGCATGCGCTTCAGCTGACCATGCATATTGCGCTTAAAGTGACCGTCGGCAATCACTTTGACGAAGTGGCTGTTCTGGACCACACTAACTATGCCGAGCCCGTTTGAGGTCATAGCCAACCGCGTATCTCGCATATCTGTGTCGATCTCGACTGGCGGGACTAAAGTGCCGGTGTGCATCAGTTACGCGATCTCGGTCATCTGTGTGTCGCACTTGTCCTAAAGATGAGAGGTCCGAAGGGTTTTCAACCTAAAGTTTTAGAGCGCTATGGAGCTGGCCGCCAGTACATCTCCAAGTATCAAGGTCAGACTAGTCGACATGGTCCGCAAGACGAATAAGGAATGCGGGACTTCTCGTATCAGTCGGCGGTGCCGCGATCTTACAGCTGATATGACCAGACTTATATGTCGTTGAGGCAATACGATGGCTTCGACAGGCCTGCATGCAATCGACGGCCATTGCCATACCGGGCAGCATCTCATCTCGTGGCTCTCCATTTAGTTGAGCAACGGGAATTGCATCACTGGTGACAATGCTCGAGAAAAGAAGTCATGTAGTCTCCGGATGTAAGAACCAGCCATTCTCGTGTAGACTACTGGCGGGCTCCGTACAAGGAGTGGCCCGTCCGGGTTCTTCAGTGGTCTTGCCCCGTTTCACCGGACACTCAGGCAGTTGCGGTTTGAGCTGTGATGAATTTGCGGGGCGAGCGCATCTTCAGCCCTGAGTGCGAATGATGGACGTTGTAGTCCTCGAACCAGTCGGCGAGCAACTTGAGGACGGTGACGGCATCCGGCAGCGGCGTGACATGGACGTAGTCGCGCTTCAGCGTCTTCACGAATGCCTCCGCGATACCATTGCGCTGCGGGCTCTTCACCGGCATGACCTCATTGGGGAAAGGGGCAACTGTGGCTCAAACCTGAGTTCTGCAACAACGCCCACGCACTGGGAGATCCGGAGTAGCTGGGTGGAACATACTCGCCCCGTCTAACATGTTTCACAGGTGTCAGCCGAATTCGACCCACTGACCGCCTTGGCGCTCATAGGCGATGCCGGCGAATTCGAGCCGCTCCATGCCAAGAAGCACGTCGCGATCGTCTGCGAAGGTCACGATCACCTTCTTACCGAAGGTCACGCCGTAGTCGCCGAACGCGCCATCGAACTCGACCGTGTCGCGGCCCTTGCCACCAATCAGTCTGTCGCTGCCGAGATCGAAGATGAAGGTGTCGGCACCGCCGCCACCCAGCACCTTGTCGTTGCCTGCGCCACCGTCGAGCAAGTCTTTACCGATGCCGCCGATCAGCTTGTCCCTGCCCTTGCCGCCCGACAGCTTGTCGTGACCGCCGCCGCCCAAGAGCTCGTCATGGCCGGTGCCGCCATTGAGGACATCGCGGCCGCCGCCACCGGCAAGCCTGTCCTTGCCTTCGTCGCCAACGAGGACATTCTTGCCCTTGTCGCCGATCAGCTTGTCGTTCTGAGCACTGCCATGAACGCGCTCAATGTTGATGAGACGATCGCCCTCGGCATCGCTACCTGCACCGCGGCGCTTGGCCAGGTTCACCGTAACGCCGCCATCTGAGGCGCTGTAATCGACCCAGTCCTGACCGCCGCGGCCATTGAGCACGTCAGCACCTTCGCCACCAATCAGCCTGTTGCCGTCCTTGGAGCCCAGAAGCATGTCATCAGTCCCCGAGCCGATCACGCCCTCAAAGCCGGACAGCTTGTCGCCCTGCGCCTCGCCCCCCTTGCCGAAGCCTTTTTGCAGATCGACAACAACTCTTTTCGAAGAGCCGCTGTAATCCAGCGTGTCGAAGCCCTTGCCGCCCGACAGCGTGTCGGGCCCGGCACCGCCAGCCACGACATCGCGACCCTTGCCGCCAAGGATGATGTCCTTGCCGGCATTACCCGCCAGCTCGTCATGCCCCCCATTTCCAACCAGTTTGTCCTTGCCCTCACCACCGTATAGATTGTCGCTGCCTCCTTTTCCCCGCAAGGCGTCATCGCCCTTTAGTCCTACAAGCGTATTGGCCGCGCTATTGCCGGTCAGGCGATTTGCAGAGTTGTTGCCGCTACCGCTGTTTGCTCCCGGGCCAGTCAGGACCAGCGCCTCGAGGCCGTCGGCAAGTGCAAAAGAGACAGAAGCACGGACCGTGTCACGGCCTCCTATGTCGCTTACCAGATCACCCGCATTATCAACTATAAAGATCTCGTTGCCGTTTCCTCCAATCATGATGTCCTGACCGGTCCCACCATTTATGCGAATGGTATCGTTCACTACGACCCCGGCATCGCCTGGTTTTACAATGATGATGTCATCGCCGCCCTTCCCAGAAACTGTCTTGTTTCCGCGGCCCACATAGACAATGTCATCCTGCCTAGAGCCGATGACGTTCATGGCCCCATTTCCGGCATCGGCATAGTCGAAAGTAGGATCGATATGAAACGTCGGGACAGGGGTACTGGCAGCCAGGACCCCTTCCGAAGGGGCCTCCCTTGGCGCAGCAGCCGAACTAGGTTTCTGGATTGTAGCCCGACGACCATCGAGAGACTGAACCCCATTAGCATAAACAATCATCTCGATGTTGTGGAGGTCCCCCACATCCGCTCTGAGGCCAGGCAGTCCGAAGGACAGCTTGGTTGCTCCGTCCTCGAACTCGATCGCGGTCGTTTTGGTCAGTGACTTAGAGAGTGGAACAATCAGAGTGTCGAACCCCGCCCCTCCATCGAAGATCCGGCCTTTTGCCAATAGTCCAAGGGGAGATACGAATATCTTGTCAGCACCGCCGCCGCCCAATACGAAGTTGTCTCCCGCATCGCTGGAGAAAGTGTCTCTTTTCATCGTCCCCGGCGCCACCTGAATGCTTTGGCCATACTTAGAGTCGCCTTTCCAAACGTCGCCTGCTCTAAGTGCGGTAGCAAGAGTAGTCTTGCCGAAGGCACTTTCGACGTCGGCAGCAAAACGGAGCAGTGCAAGGACATCCTCCTGATAGGCCTCCTTGTAGTGCTCCGTCCAAGGGAACCGCGCACGCACCGTATCGATGAACACCTTGGTACCACCCCGACCATCTTGCCCAAACGGGTTGATCGGATTAAAGCCACCGAGCAGATTTATTGGACCGGGCAGGTTTAGCAGGTTTGCGATATCCCCGGTGTGAATGAAATTGGTGATCATTCCCACCTTACCCGCGACCGTCTCTATCTCCCCGCCAATCGTGCCGAAAGTGAATGCCTTGATCTTCGCGCCGTAACCTATGAGGGCAAGGTCATCAGCTAAGTGCTGCACCATTGCCCCGCCGAGGCTGTGACCCGATAGAAGGATTTGATCAACCTTGTTACCCTGTTCAGTTAGATAGGCTTTGATTGCTTCGATGAGGGGTTCATGCTTCTTATAGAAGGGCTCCCGCCACTGCGTAATATCATACACCCAGTCCATCACATCCTTGCCCGAACCAGCAATACTGACAGAAAGGGTTTTCTTTTCGTCGATGACCCCGGTAAGGACAGTGACTGTCGTGTCATTTACAAATAAGTCTAAAACCTTGTTCTTGTGGACATAAACGCCATCGAGGAATTCATACTCCCCTCGACCTTTGCCAAAGCTTGATGGTAACATGCCTAGCTCAATCGCGGCCACGGCATGCCAACCCCGGTCCTGCATTGATTCGGAAGTTCCGCCATAAACCTCTACCATCTGCAGCGCCGATTCCCTGATTGCGTTGGTGCCTGACGGATTGTCGATCAACCCATTGATCATAGCAGCTTCAATGTTTGACGTGCGAAGGGTGATCTCCTCGGCGGTTCCGTTATAGTTCAGCTTTTCGATTATGGTTATTGTAGAAGTCCAGCTGTTGCGCAAATCTACTGTATAGCGGTAATCACTTGGGTTGCCGGGTAGGAGCACTTCATCCCGATTTCGGTCACTTGGCTTGGCTCCATCAGGCTCCCCACCATCGATTTGCTGATCGGTACCCGGCGCGAAATCAGAGAACCCGCCACTTTCTGTATTCTGAAAGTCAAATAAGTCACTCCCCACCCCACCATATAAAATATCATCCCCCGCGGACCCAATTATGGTGTCATCGCCCTCCCCTGCGTCGATGACATCGGAACTTTTCCCACCATCAATCTTGTCATTCAGCCTGCCGCCGGTAATTTTATCATTACCCCCGCCGCCCATGAAGGTGACCTTACTATTCCAAGTTGGCCCTGTGTCCAGAAACTTTACCCTATGAGGAAGTATTACCTCATCGCCACCATCCAAGGCGAAATACAACTGAGCGCCCGATTGGATACTTTCAATCTGTTTGGCGGTAAGCCTTCGAAAATTGACTACATCTCCTACCTCCGAGTCATCAGTAAAAAGATCCTCCGTCCCCCCTAATCTTATTAAATTTGATGGCCCGACACGGCCATTTTGACCAACGACGTCCGGCGTCCAAACAAAAAACGTCCTGCCGCTCTCGTTAATGGCTACGGCCCCACCCGGCACAAGATGGTCGCCCCATCCGCCAGTACTGTAGGATCCACCATTCGGACCC
>NZ_VCBA01000022.1 GCF_007995245.1 Tateyamaria sp. syn59 | reverse complement strand
TCTTGAAGATGCTCTTCATCCCCTCCAGCGCCATCTTGCCCACCTCGGCAAAATCCGGGCCGCGATGGTCAATGGTCTGCGCGCTGATGGCACGCAGGATACGGTCTGGCACCGCACTCGGCCCCGGAATTTGCAGGAAATGTCGGCCAGCCTGGCGCATGGATAGTATCCTCCCGAAATGCGCCGTTTGCCCGACGCGATTAGCTGTTGCAAAAAACGTAATTATGAATTCATTATTCAGTCAAGCAAAATCTTGAAGCCCCCTAGAACGGGCCGGGATTGGGAGGTTACATAGAACACATGCGCGAAAACACGCATCTTTTCAGACGCTTGGCATCAGCCGCGCAAGGTGAGGTCATGGCGGATCCCGCCAGCCGCGCACGATACGCCACCGACGCCTCCATCTATCAAATGGTACCAGAAGCGGTCGTTTTGCCCCGGTCAGAGGCCGATGTCGAAGCCGTCATGCAGATCGCGCGAGAGGAAGAAACACCCGTCCTGCCACGCGGCGGCGGCACCTCGCAATGCGGTCAAACGGTCAACCGTGCCGTGGTGCTCGACAACACGAACCACCTGAACAAGATCATCGACATCGACCCCGAAAAACTGACCGCCAAGGTGCAGCCCGGTGTCGTGTTGGATGAATTGAACCGCGCCCTGAAGCCGCACGGCTTGTGGTTCCCGGTCGATCCCTCCACCGCCTCGCGCTGCACGCTGGGCGGCATGGCCGCCAACAACTCCTCGGGCGGCAAATCCCTGCGCTACGGCATCATGCGCGACAACGTGCGCGCGATCTCGGCGATTCTCCCCGATGGCACGCGCGCCCGCTTCAACGGCGCCGACCCTGCACCCGGCCCCTATGCCGATCTGGTCGGTGACATGCGCGCCCTCGGCCAGCGCGAAGCAGACGAAATCGACGCCCGTTTCCCCAAGGTCCAGCGCCGCGTCGGCGGCTACAACATCGACGCGCTCACCGGCAATGACGTGAACATGGCCCACCTGCTCGTGGGGTCCGAAGGCACGCTGGCCTACTTCACCGAACTCGACCTCAGCCTCGCGCACCTGCCGGGCGAAAAGGTGCTGGGCATCTGCCACTTCCCCACCTTCTACGCGGCAATGGATGCTGCTCAACACCTCGTGACGCTCGACCCGCAAGCGGTCGAGTTGATCGATGACACGATGATCGCCCTCGGGCGCGACATCCCGCTTTTCGCCAAAACCATCGAAGCCTTTGTCGAAGGCGACCCCGCCGCCCTCCTGCTTGTCGAATTCGCCGAAGGGGACGCCGCCGCAAACGCCGCCAAACTCACGCAACTCGCCGACCTCATGGGCGATCTGGGCTTTGCCTTCTCCGAAACAGGCCCATACTGGGGCGGTGTCGTGCCCGTCAGCGATCCGAACCTGCAAAACGCCATCGCCGAATACCGCAAATCCGGCCTCAACGTGATGATGTCGATGAAAGAGGCAGGCAAACCCATCTCCTTTGTCGAGGATTGCGCCGTCGCCCTGCCAGACCTTGCGGAATACACCCAAGGGCTCACCGACATCTTCGCCCGCCACGGCACCAAGGGGACATGGTACGCCCACGCCTCCGTCGGCTGTCTGCACGTGCGCCCCGTCCTGAACATGCGTCAGGACAAGGACGTCAAAACCATGCGCGCCATTGCCGAGGCATGCTTCGACCTCGTCAAACACTACAAGGGTTCGCATTCCGGCGAACATGGCGATGGCATCGTGCGCTCCGAATTCCACGAAAAGATGTTCGGCCCCCGCATCGTCTCGGCGTTCGAAGAGGTAAAGGCCCGCTTTGACCCCACCGGCCTGATGAACCCGGGCAAGATCGTGCATGCCCCCGCCATGGATGACCGCCGCGTCTTCCGCTACGGCCCCAATTACGAAGTGCCCGAGTTCGACACCGCCCTCGACTGGTCGGCCTGGCCGGGTGCTGCGGGTGGGTTTCAGGGCGCCGTGGAGATGTGCAACAACAACGGCGCCTGCCGCAAATTGAAGGGCGGCGTCATGTGCCCCTCCTTCCGCGCCACCCGCAACGAACGGGACGCCACGCGCGGGCGCGCGAACACGCTGCGCTTCGCCATCAGCGGCCAGATGCCCGGCGGCCTGACCTCGGACGCGATGGCCGACACGATGAAATACTGCGTCTCGTGCAAGGCCTGCCGCCGCGAATGCCCCACCGGCGTCGACATGGCCCGGATGAAGATCGAAGTGCTCGCCGCCCGCCGCCGCGAAAACGGCCTCTCCTTCGCGGACAAGCTGGTCGCCCACCTGCCCCGCTACGCCCCTCGGGCCGCACGGGTCGCGTGGCTGATGAACCTGCGCAACAAGATCGGCCCGGTCCGCAAACTCACCGAACGTCTCACCGGCGTGTCCCACCGCCGCGACCTGCCCATCTGGTCCGCGAACCCCTTCCGCGATGACGAGGCGCAGGATCAAAACCCCGACGTTCTCCTCTTCGCCGACGTCTTCAACCGCTATTTCGAACCCGAAAACCTCCGCGCCGCGATCAAGGTCATGCGCGCCGCCGGGTTGCGCGTCGCAGTGGCAAACGACGGCTCAGGCACCAACCTCGACTGCGGCCGCACACTCCTTGCCACCGGCTGCGTGGACGAAGCCCGTGCTGAAGCACAGCGCGTCATCGACGCCACCCGCGACGCCATCGCCAGCGGCACCCCCATTGTCGGGCTCGAACCCTCCTCCATCCTCACCTTCCGCGATGAATTCCTCGCCCTCTGCCCCGGCCCCGACGCTCAGGCGCTCGCCGACAACGCCAAGACGTTCGAGGAATTCCTGATCACCGCCCCCGCGCTCCCCCTCAAACCCCTGAACCGCCCGATCCACGTCCACGGCCACTGCCACCAGAAGGCACACGCGGCCGTCACCCCCATGCTCGACCTCCTCGGCCAGATCCCCGACGCGCAGGTGCACATGATCGAAACCAGCTGCTGCGGCATGGCCGGTGCGTTCGGCTACGCCCCCGACACCATCGACGTCTCGCTCAAGATGGCCGGGCTCGACCTCTTCCCGGCGCTCGACGCAGCACCAGAGGACGCAATCATCGTCGCCGACGGCACCTCCTGCCGCCACCAGATCACCGACGGCACGCCGCGCAGGCCAATGCACGTCGCACGCTTGCTGGAACAGGCACTTGATGGCTAGGATACCGACATGAACCTGACCCAAAGCATCAAACGCCCGACACTGCACGAAGAACTCGTGGAACGGCTCCGCGACCTCGTGGTCGAAGACGCGCTGAAACCCGGAGAGAAAGTGCCGGAAAAAGACCTCTGCGCCTCCTTCGGCGTCTCCCGCACGCCCCTGCGCGAAGCGCTCAAGGTACTCGCCTCAGAAGGGCTGGTCGAACTGCAGGCCAACCGGGGCGCCCGCGTGACCGAGGTGACGCGGCAAGAGCTGGAAAACACCTTCCCCCTGATCGCAGTCCTCGAACAACTCGCAGGCGAGCAGGCCTGCACGCATATGGACGACGACGCCATCGCGCGGATCGCCCAGCGGCACGACGACATGATCGCCGCCTACAAGGCGCGCGACAGGCAGGCCTATTTCCAGGCCAACCAGGACATCCACAACGCCCTGATCGAGGGCGCGCAAAACGACGTGCTCGAAGCACACCACCGCATGCTCGCCGTCCGCGTGCGCCGGGCGCGCTTCATGGTGAACCTGTCGGATGAACGCTGGTCGCAGGCCATCGCGGAACATGAACAGATGATGGAAAAACTGCACGCCCGCGACGCCGAGGGCCTGGGCGCGCTCATGAAACAGCACATGCTGAACAAGTTCACCGCCCACATGAAGGCATTCGGGGCGGACGACGCAGCCTGAACTCAGGTCGGCACAAACAGATCCTTGTGCGCCTCCCGCAGCAAGCTCTTCTGCACCTTGCCCATCGTGTTGCGCGGCAATTCATCGACAACGATCAAAGCACGCGGATGCTTGAACCGCGCCAATGACGCCGCAGCAGCAGCCTTGATCCCGTCAACATCCGGCGTCTCACCCGCCACCGGCACGATCAGCCCAACGACCGTCTCGCCAAAATCACCATGCGGCACGCCGATGACCGCACTTTCCAGCACACCGGGCTGGTCATCCAGCACCAGCTCGATCTCCTTGGGATAAATGTTGTAGCCGCCCGAGATGATCAGATCCTTGTCGCGGCCCACAATGTGCACATACCCGTCGGCGTCGATCTTCCCCAGATCGCCCGTGATGAAAAACCCGTCTGCGCGCAACTCGGCAGCAGTCTTTTCCGGCATCTTCCAGTAGCCCTGAAAGACATTCGGCCCCCGCACCTCGATCAGACCCACCTCTCCGTCGGCCACAGGCTCACCGCTCGCACGGTCCGTCACCTTCAGTTCCACCCCCGGCAGCGGCATCCCCACGGTCCCGGCCCGCCGCTCGCCGTCATAGGGGTTCGAGGTGTTCATATTCGTCTCGGTCATACCGTACCGTTCCAGAATGCGATGCCCCGTGCGCGCCTCGAACTCCGTATGCGTATCGGCAAGCAGCGGCGCACTGCCCGACACGAACAGCCGCATATGCCCCACCAGATCGCGGGTCAGCCGCGCGTCCGACAAGAGGCGGGTGTAAAATGTCGGCACGCCCATCATCGCCGTGGCCTGCGGCAGATGCGAAATCATCTGATCGGTGTCGAACTTCGGCAGAAAGATCATCGCGCCCCCGGCCAGCAGGGTGATGTTCGTCGCCACAAACAGCCCATGGGTGTGAAAGATGGGCAAGGCGTGCAGCAGCACATCGCTTGCATCAAACCGCCAATGCTCCGCCAGCGTCCGCGCATTGGACAGCAGATTGTCCTGCGACAGCATCGCCCCCTTCGACCGGCCCGTCGTGCCCGAGGTATAGAGAAACGCCGCCAGATCACCCCCGTCCCGCGCCACGGTGGGATAGGTGACCGCCTTCGAGGCTGCCGCCTCCGCCAAGCTGCCCGTCCCATCCGCATTCAGAGACATCAGCGCCGCGCCCAACGGATCAGTAACCGCGCGCAGCGACTCCATGGCCGCGCCATCGCACACCACCAGCTTCGCCCCACTGTCCTCGATGAAGTAGGACAGCTCGTCCGTGGTGTACCCTGTGTTCAACGGCAGAAAGATCACGCCCGCCTGCACACAGGCCGCATAAAGCGCCAGCGCCTCCGGCGACTTATGCACCTGCGCCGCCAGCCGATCACCGGGCACCAGCCCCGCATCCGTCAGCACATGCGCAAACTGCGCCGCCTGCTCCAAAAACTCCGCATGGCTCAGACCCTGACCGTCCGCCAGATGCAGAAACGGCGTCGATTGCCCCGCATGCTGCCCGAACAACGCATCGTACAGGGGGTTCGTCATGTGCGGGGTTCCTCGGCCAGCAGTTTCTTTCCACTCCCACTCAAGGATCTGATCTCGGACGAGGCCGAGATCGTGCCCGACGTGGCAAAGCGTTCATGGTTCTGGGACACTTTGGCCAGATCGTAAAGGTAATTGACCATCACGCCCGACGATTGGGCCATGCCCTTGTCCGACACGTCCGCGCCTGCATGCACTTTGTGCACCTGCGCGCCGTTGCCCAGATGGAACCGCGCTACCGGATCGCGCGGCGCACCGCCGTCGCGCTTGGCCTCCAACAGGTAATACGCCGCCATTTGCCGGATGCGGTCAGGCGCATCGGTCGGCACCTCGATCCCCTGCTCGACCAGCCAGTCGTTCAGCCCCGGAATGGGCGACAGGGTGACAAAGGTCTTCAACCCGGGCAATTGCATCGACAGATCCATCGCCACCTGCTTGATCAGGGAATTGCCAAAGGAAATGCTCGCCAACCCGGCCTGACAGTTCGAGATGGAGTAGAACACCGCCGTGTCCGCCTCCTCGGCCACGATGGCGCTGCGGTCCTCAGACAGCAGGTCCTGCACGCTGTCGGGAATGCCCTTGGTCAGCGCCACTTCGACAAAGATCAGCGGCTCATCCGCCATGGCCGGATGAAAGAACGCAAAACAGCGCCGGTCCACCGGCTCCAACCGCCGCCGCAAGTCGTCCCAGCTGTCAATAGCATGCACCGCCTCATAGGCGATGATCTTGTCCAGGATATGCGCCGGGCTTTCCCAGTTGATGGGCCGCAGCACCAGAAAGCCCCGGTTGAACCACGAACTGAACAGGTGCTGAAAATCCAGATCCAGCGCCCCCAGCGACGGGTCTGTCCTCGCATACCGCAACAACTCCGCCCGCATCGACACCAGCGCTCCCGTCGCCTGCGGTACCCGGTTCAGGCGCCGAATAAACTCCTGCCGCCTCGGCTCCGCTGCCTCCGCAAAGGCTCTGTAGGTCTGCCGCCCCGGCTCCGCCTCATAGGCTTCCAAAGCGTCCCGCACCGCGGCGGGATCAAAGTCCATCGCAGTCGCGAGGTAGTCAAAGAACGCCTTGCGCTCCTCGGCCTCCATGTCGCTGAACCGATCCAGGATCAACTGCCCCAGGTTCTGCCCCGACATCTCCCCATCCGCACCAACCAGCGCCTCGGCCAGCTCCTCGGTCGACCGCGCGTCACTGGCTGCGGGCCCACTGATCCGCATCCGACGCTCAAACACCGTCGACAGAAGATCAGCCAGCATCGTCATCGCGCGGCCCCCATCACCGTATCCGGCAACCACGTCGCAATGCCCGGAAAGATGCACAGAATGATGATCGCAATCACCATGCACGCCACGAAGGGCAGCGACCCCTTCAGGATCGTCTTCAGCGAAATGTCCGGCGCAATCCCGTTGATGACATAGAGGTTCAGACCCACAGGGGGCGAGATCAGCCCAATCTCCATGTTGATCGTCAGGATCACCGCAAACCAGATCGGATCGAAGCCCGCCGTGATGATGATCGGCAGCAGGATGGGTGCGGCCATCAGGATCACGGCCACGGGCGGCAAAAAGAACCCCGCGATCAGCAGGAACACATTCACCGCTCCCATCAGCACCCAGCGGTTCACATCCAGCGTCCCGATCCACTCGGCAATTGCCTGCGTGATGAACAGCGACGACAGCATGTAGCTGAAGACACCAGCCGCCGCGATGATGAACAGGATCATCACGCTTTCCTTGGTGCTGTCACGCAGCACGACCCACAGATCGCCGGGGTTCCAGAGCTTGTAGATGATCATGGCAATCAGCAGGCACATCAGCGCGCCCACGGCGGCCGTCTCCGACGGCGTCGCCACGCCACCATACATCGCGTAAAGCACCCCGATGATGATCACGATAAACGGGATCACACGCGGCAGGATCTCGAACTTCTGCTTCCACGTATAGGCCGTCGCGCTCAGCACGGCGCTGTCCCCCGACCGCCACGTCGCATACAGCGACCACGCCATGAACAGCGACACCAGCAAGAGCCCCGGAAACACCCCCGCCAGAAACAACCGGCCAATCGAGGTCTCCGTCGCAATCCCATACACAATCATCGTCACCGACGGCGGGATCAGAATGCCCAGCGTGCCCCCGGCAGCAATCGACCCCGACGCAATCGCATCCGGATACCCCCGCTTGCGCATCTCCGGAATGCCCATCTTGCCAATCGCCGCACAGGTCGCAGGCGACGACCCCGACATGGCCGAAAACAGCGCACAGGCGCCAAGGTTCGAAATCACCAGTCCCCCCGGCACACGGGTCAACCACCGCTCCAACGCCTCGTACAGGTCCGCGCCCGCGCGGGTTGATGCAATCGACGCGCCCATGATGATGAACATAGGGATCGACAACAGCGCAAAATTGTCGAGCTTGCCAAACAGGATCTCCGGCATCAGCTCCAGCGACCGCACACCGTCAAAGATGATCAGAAACCCCGCCGACACGATCAGCAGCCCCAACGCCACCGACACACCCGAAAACAGGACAAAGATCGTGGCCACCGCCACAATCGCCCCCAGAACAAGCGGATCCATCAGCCGTCCTCCAGCCCAAAGGGTTTCTCGACACCCGTCACCACGGCCACCAGATCCGCCACCAACTGCAGGAGCAGCAGGCCAAAACCGATGGGAATGGACAGGTATGGGATCCACAGCCGCACCCCCCACACGGTGTCCGACCGCCAGCCGCGATCCCACGCGAAATGCCAGTATTCATAGCCGTAAAACAGCATCACCCCGACAATCAGGATCGACACCGACAGCGTCACCAGCGCCAACCCCATCCGCGCCCGACGCGGCAACGCCAAGGGGATCAGATCCACATTCACATGCCCCCGCAACCGCTGCACATACGGCAACCCGATCAGCGTCGCGGCGACCACCAGATAAATCACCGCCTCCGTCTGCCACACGGTCGACCCGTTCAGCACAAAGCGGATGAAAATCATCTGACAGGTGATCGCCACCGCCGCCACGATCATCGCGGCAGAACACCACCCGGCGAGGGTCGAAATCGCCGCCACAAGGCGCAGGAAAGGGTTGTTGCCGACAGGCGCCGCTGCGGCATTGCTCTGGCCAGCCATGGCGGCCTCCTCACAGGTTTATGCGTATTGGGGGCGGCACGCACGGCCGCCCCGATCAGCCGATCACTCGACAGACAGCGCCAGATCCAGCAATTCCTGCCCGCCCGGCGTGTCAGCAACAAACGCCTTGTAGGATGTCTCCTGCGCCAGCGCGCGCCAGGCATCGAACTCCGCCTGGCTCATCTGGGCAATCTCGACCCCATTGTTGGCAAAGACCTCGGCGGAATTCGCATCCTGCTTCTTCGCCTCTTCCAGATAGAAGGCTTCGGCCTTCTCCGCCGCCGCCATCAACGCGGCCTGCTGGTCCTCCGTCAGCCCCTCAAAGGTCGACTTGTTCATCAGCATCGGCTGATACATGAACCACAACGCAAAATCGCTCGCGGGCGTATAGCATGCGACCTGCTCGTAAATCCGGTAGCTGACAAAGGACGACGACGACGTGTTGGCCGCCGTCAGAACACCGGTCTGCATCGCATTGTAAATCTCCGACGACGCCATCGACGCGATGGACGCACCGGCCCCCGCAAGCATCTGCTCAAACGCCTTGCCTGCTGCACGTGTCTGCTGGCCCTGCACGTCCTCAGGCGATGTGATGCAACCATCCTTGCCGACAAACCCACCGGCCAGATAGCCGTGGACCAGCACCATCACGTCATCCTCGGCCATGATCTCCTCGATCCGGCCCATGAACTCACTCTCGTTCAGGCGCGCGGCGTGGTCGTGGTTCTTCACCAGCCCCGGCATCAGCGTAAGGTTATAGGCAGGCTGCTGCCCGCCCGCATAGCTCAGCGGAAAAACGGTCATGTCCAGCTGCCCACGGCTCAAAGGCTTGTACTGCTCGCGCGGTTTGAACAGCGACTTCGACGGGAAAATCTTGATCTCCAGATCGACATCGGCGGCAGCCACCTCATCGGCCACGATCTGCGCCACCTGATGGCGCACGTCGGCTGTTGACCACTGGTGCGACAGGCGCAATTCGGCAGCGCCCGCCGTCAAAGAACCCGCAAACAGGGCGGCTGACGCAACTGCGGCAGTGAATTTCAGTGTCATTGTTTTCCTCCCAGAAAATCCCGAGTCGTCCTCGGGTATCGTGTCAGAATGCGCCCTTTGCGTTCCAAGTCAACTTTTTTGTATACAAGATAGATATTGTTGCGTGCCAGATTGGCGAATGCTAACACAACACTATGGAGCAAAAACGATCCGACATCATCGCCAACCAGATCGAAGAGCTGATCTTTGACGGCACGTTCCGCGATGGCGAACGGCTGGACGAGGTCCAGCTGTCAGAGCGTTTCGCCGTCTCCCGCACGCCGATCCGAGAGGCGCTGCTCAGACTCGCGCAATCCGGCCTCGTCGCGCACTATCCCAGGCGAGGCGTCTTTGTCCGCCAACCCGGCCCCATCGAGCTGATCGAGATGTTCGAGGTTATGGCAGAGCTTGAAGCCACCTGTGCCCGCCTCGCCGCCACCCGCATTTCCGACGCCGCCATCGATGAATTGAAGGCGACCAACGCACGCTGCAACGCCGCCGTGCAGGACAGTGATACCGAGCGTTACTACCGCGAAAACGAACAGTTCCACGCCATCCTCTACCGCGAATCCGGCAACAGCTTTCTCGAACAGGAATGCCTGCGCCTGCAGCGCCGGCTACAGCCCTTCCGCCGCACGCAATTGCGCCTGCGCGGGCGCCTGAAACAGTCCATGCAGGAACATGAACAGATCGTCTCGGCCTTGGTCGAGGGCGATGGACAGGCCGCCTCCGACACCATCCGCAGCCACGTCGCCGTGCAGGGCGAAAAATTCCACCACCTGATGTCGCGCCTGAAAACGGCAGCGGAATAGGCCGGTTTAGATTAGTTCCGCCAGCTTGAGCCGCTGAATCTTGCCCGATGGCCCTTTCGGCAATTCGTCTAGAAAGTGGATGCTGTCGGGTGATTTGAACTTACCCAATCGCGCGTGGCACAGTGCAATCAGCGCCGCTTCGGACAGGTCCGATCCCGGCTTCACGCTCACCGCCGCCTCCACCCGCTCCCCATAGCTGGTGCAGGGCCGGGCAAAGGCCGCCGCCTCGATAATGTCCGGCTCGGAATAGAGAACCTCGTCGATCTCGCGCGGCGCGATGTTCTCCCCGCCCTTGATGATCAACTCTTTCAGCCGACCCGTGACAAAGACGTACCCATCCTCGTCGATATGCCCCAGATCGCCCGTGCGCAGCCAGTCGCCCGCGAATGTCTGCGCCGTGGCCTCCGGGTTGTGCAGATACTCCACCATCACATTCGGCCCGCGAATGGCGATCTCCCCCTCCTGCATCGGCGGCGCGTCGGTCAGGTCCGGCGTCAGGATCCGCACCTCATTGCCATAGGCGACACCGGGCGAGCCGATCTTGCGCACACCCGGCGGCAGCGGGTTCGACAGGATCTGCGCCGCTGTCTCGGTCAGCCCCATCGTCTCGATGATCGGCACCCCGAAACGCTCTTCAAACGCCGCCTGCGTCTCAACCGCCAGCGCGGATGAGGCCGACCGCCCAAACCGCAACCGCCCCGCCACTGCGGCACCCGGGTTCGCGTCCCCATGCAGCAGATGACTGATGATCGTCGGCACCACCGAAAACCACGTCACCTCGCCCTTTTCCGCCTGATCCCAGAACTTGCCCGCAGAAAAGCGCGCGGTCATCGCCAGCGACCCGCCCGACACAAGCGAGCCCATCAGCGTCACGCACAGCCCGTTGATGTGGTAGATCGGCAAGACGCAAAACCCACGATCCCCAGGCCCCAGGTCATGCGCAATCGCCGTCGTCCACCCGCCCGCCAGTAGGCTCGCATGGGTATGCACCACCCCCTTGGGCCGCCCCGTCGTGCCCGACGTATACATCAGCAGCGCATGGCCCTCCGGCGCCACATCCGGCAGGTCCGCCCCCTGCCCCAACAGCCGCGGCTCAACCACCGTCAACCGCTCCGGCGCAACGCGCGCAATCGCCTCCCGCTGCCCCTCATGGACAAAGGCAAACCGCGCCCCGCTATGCTCCAACGCATAGCCAATCGCATCCGCCCCCGCGGCCAGATTGATCATCGTGGCCCGAAACCCACCGTAGAGAGCCGCATAAAGCGCCACGACCCCATCCCGCCCGTTGGGATGGACAATGGCCACACTCTCGCCCGCCGCCAAGCCCAGACCCGCAAGCCCACAGGCCGCCGCCCGCGCCTCATCCCGCAGCGCTGCCCACTCCAAAACCTCCCCCGTCTCCGGAAACACAACGGCCACGCCACCCGCCTCTGCACGGGCATCCAGCCAGTCCCGGACCGTACCCCCCGGCGGACGTTCCCGGTCCAGGGTCATTTCCCCGCAACGCCCCAATAATCGGCAAAGATCTCGTCCACCGACGGCTCATCCGCCGCAATCTCCCGCACGATCTTGGTGGTCTGCAGGAAGTGCCGCCAATGCAGGTTGGTGTCGATGGAATTCCCGCCCCACGCGCCACACCCCATAGACAGCGAAAATGGCATACCGTTGGTGAATGACCCACCCGTCGCAAAAGTATGCGCCTGGTTCACGATCACCCGGCTCGTCGGCACCGCCCGCGCCAGCACCATCGCACGGCCCTCATCCGCGGTATGAAGGCCCACCGAATGCCCCGCACCCTGATGCAGCTGGATCTCGGTCGTGATCCGCACCGCATCGTCAAAATCCCGCGCCCGGTACACGCTCAGCACCCGGCTCAGCTTCTCCCCGGACAAGGGATGCTCCGGACCGACCCCGGCTGTCTCCACCGCCACAAACGCCGTCCCCTCGGGCACCTCCCCCGCCAGCCCCAAAGCCTCAACCGTGGCCCCTGCATCCTGCGCAATGGCCGCCGGGTTCAGATGCCCCTTCACCCAAAGCGCATCAACCACCCGCGCCTCATCCGCAACCAGCGCACCCCCCACACGCGCCATCTCCGCCGCAAACGCATCGTAAATGGCATCAACCACCACCACCGCATTCTCCGACGAACAGGAGGTCGCATTGTCGAACGTCTTCGACGCCGCAATCTTCTCCGCCGCCACCGCCAGATCAGCGGTCTCGTCCACGATCACCGCCACATTCCCCGCCCCCACAGCCAGCGCAGGCGTGCCCGAGGTATAGGCGCGCTTCACATTGTTCTGACTGCCGGTGACGACAATCAGATCGGCAGCTTCCAAGAGCCGCTGCGTCCCTTCCTTCGACCCGCGACCGGGGATCATCTGCACCAGATCACGGTCGATCCCCAACTTGTCGAACTCCGCATGGACAAACCCCAACAGCGCCTCACAGGTCGGCACCCCCTTGGGCGACGGCGACAGCACGATAGAATTCCCGCACTTTAAAGCATTGATGATGTTGTTGGCCGGCGTCGCACCGGGATTGGTCGACGGCACGACAGCGCCAATCACCCCCATGGGCCGCGCAACCTCGGTGATACCACTGGCCGGATCGTCACTGATCACACCATGGGTCCGCACCCCCTTGATGTCGCGCATCAACCCCAGCGTCTTGCGATGGTTCTTGGTGATCTTGTCAGGCACATTGCCCAGCCCGGTCGTCTCCACCGCCAGCTCGGCCAAATGCCGGTTGCGCGCAGGCTCCATGATGGCCCAGGCCGCCGCCTGCGCCGCCCGGTCATACAGCGCCTGCGACCCCTCCCGCTCAAACGCGGCCTGCGCTTCACGCGCGCGCGCCACAATGGCATCCACCTCGGCTACGGGATCGTCAGACATCACATCTTCCTGAAACAAAATGGGATGCAGCGCCCACCAACCGGGCGCTGCAAATGTTGATTTAAAGACCTGCAAGCAACTCTTCCAGCGTCGCCTGCCGCGCAGCCCACATCTCGATCACCTCGTCGCGGGTCATGATCGCCATGGGCGACCCACCGGCCTCCATCCGCGATTGCACACGCTTGTTCTCGAACATGGTCGGCACGACCTCGGCCAGACGGTCGATAACCTCCTGCGGCGTGCCTTTCGGCACCATCACACCGCGGAAGTTGACCGACGCATTGTCGATGTCAAACCCCTGCTCCTTCATCGTGGGCACATCGGGCAGGAACGCATTGCGCTCCAGATCAAAGACCCCAAGGATCTTGACGTTGCCCGCCGCCTGCGCGCGGAAGGCGTCTGACAGGTTGTTGACGCCACCCAGCACCTCACCGGCAATCACGGCGCGCATGGCCCCCGCCCCGCCCGCATTGTTGGGGATATAGGCCAGCTTCACACCCGCCGCCTTCTCAAGCTGCAGCGCCGCGATGTGGTGCCCCACAAACAGCCCCGCGCCCGAGAATGTCAGCCCGCCGGGGTTCTCCTTGGCATAGGCGACCACATCCGCCATCGAGTCAAACTCGCTGTCGGCCCCCACGACAAACACCGCCGGGTCCGCGCCCCAGTTCGCAATGGGCTCAAAATCATCGGTGGAGTACGATACGCCCCCCTCGATCGACTGCGCGATGAAATGCGGCACGTTGTACGCCGCCAGCGTATAACCATCGGCCTCCGCCTCGGTCGCGAACCAGTTCCAGCCGACGCGACCGCCCGCACCGGGGCGGTTCAGAATGGCGATGGGCATCCCCAGCGCATCCTCGTTTCCGGCGGTCATCGTCACGATGCGCGCCTGAAAGTCGGTGGCCCCCCCGGCCCCATAGCTGACCATCATCATGATGGGCCGTTCGGGGTAACTCGCGTGCCCATCGGCCAGCGCCGGTCCCGTCATCGCGGCGAGGGCAAGTGCCGCCCCTGCAATCCATTTTCTCATAGTATCCTCCCTAGGGTTAACTCTGCCGCTTCTGCGGTTCAGAATAAGGTTTCACGTGGTGTGAAGACGTTGAGCAGCTGGGCAAACAGCCCATACATGACCAACATGAAGCCCGCCGTGATGGCGATGCGCTTGACCCATGTTTTCAGCTGCGTGTGCGGTGCCGGATCGTACAGCGACACCAGAATGAAAAACGCGATTGTCGTCGCGGTGTAGAACCCAAGCGCCTTGGCCGCCCAGAACACATAGACAAGCGTCACAACCAGCCCCGGCGCCATCTTCAGCATCGCGTCCCCGCTGATCCCGTTGCCGACCTTGGTGCGGCCCAACACGGCCTTGACAAAGGTCCAGATCGCCAGCACCGCAAAGACGGACGAGATCAGGCGCGGAAAGACATACGCCTCCGCAGGTTCCTGCGTATAGCTGATATAGGCGATGGTCACGCCCACGGCGGCGATCAGGCCAGAGGCGATGATATGCTGGCTGCGTGGCAGGCTCGTCATGACATCGCCTCCTCCTTGGCGACGGCGTCGTCCTTGGTCGTGTAGCGGCGCTGCGCGACCTCCATCCAGATCGAATAGCTGACCGACGCCAGCACAATCAGGATCAAAAGCCAGTTCAGCCAGCCGGTAAAGAAATAGCTGCCCATGCCCACCGTCGCGTTGGCGATCATCGACCCTTGGATGAAATTCGCCTCGGCAATCGGCCCAAGGATCAGGCCCAGCACCAGCGGTGCGGCAGAGAAGCCGAAGCGTTCCAGAAAATACATCCCCACGCCAAGGCTCGCCATGACGTAGACGTCGCCCATTGAGTTCTGCACCGAGTAACTGCCAAAGACAGCGAGCCCCAGCACCACCGCCGCCATCACCGCATGGGGCACGCGCGCGACCCGCGCCGCCAGACCCGCGATGTAGAGGCCAAAGATACACATCAGGATCTGCCCGATCAGCATCGAGTCAATGAACGTCCACGCCACCTGCGGGTAGTTCATGAACAGGTCCGGCCCCGGAAAGATCCCGTGGATCAACAGCCCGCCCAGCAGCACCGCCGCCGTGGGTGATCCGGGGATCGACAGCGTGAGCAGCGGCACCAGCGACGGCCCCACCATCGCGTTGTTCGCACTCTCGGCGGCAATCACGCCCTCGCTGTGCCCGGTCCCGAACTTCTCACTCTCCCGGCTGAACTTCTTGGACTGGTCATAGGCGACAAGCCCCGCGATCTGCCCACCCACACCGGGGATCAGCCCGATGATCGTCCCCGTGATCGTCCCGATGAACAGCGCCGTCTTCCGCCGCAACACCTCGACAAAGGCCAGCCGGATCGGATGCCGCTTCACACTGATGATCTCCGCATCATCGCTCGACCGCCCCTTGGTGAACATCGTGATCACCTGCGGAATGGCAAAGAGGCCAATGAGCGCCGGAATGACATTGATCCCCCCGCTCACCGACGGGTGAAAGATAAACCGCTGCGCCCCCATGATGTCGTCAAAGCCAATGGTCGCCAGCCACAGCCCGATACACCCGGCCAGCAGCCCCTTCACCACCGAACTGGAATCGAGCGTGCCAATAACGGTCACACCCAGGATCGCCAACCAGAACAGATGCGACGGCCCAAAGGCCAGCGCCCACTGCGCCAGCACAGGCGTCAGAAAGATCAGCAAGAAGACTCCGAACAGCCCCCCGACAGCCGACGCCAGGAACGAAAGCTGCAACGCCTTCGCCCCCTCCCCCTTCGTCGCCATCGTGTGTCCATCCAGCGTCGTGGCAATATTCGCAGGCGCGCCGGGGATCTTCAGCAGGATCGCACTCACCGCACCCCCCGCCACGGTCGAGGTATAGGCCGCCCCTAGCAGGATCAGCCCCTGCTGCGGCTCCAACTGGAACGTAAACGGAATGAGCAGCGCCACCGCCATCGTCGGCGACAACCCCGGCGTTGCCCCCAGGATCAACCCACCAATGGTGCCCAGCAGCAGCAACCCGAAATTGATGGGCGTGAACACATCGCCCATGTAAAACAGGAAATCCAAAGCGCCCAATTCCTCCCAGCTCAGGCTTGACCCATTACGCTAAGCGATGAAAATAGTTTTGCAAATGTTTTCATAAATGCGCGCGGCGAGGCCCCCAAATGCCTGACAAATCGAAGAAAAAAGTCGACATCGTCACCGTGGCCAAAGCCGCCCGCGTCTCCGCCTCGACCGTCTCGCGCTATTTCAACCACCCCGACCTGCTCAAACCCGCAACGCGCAAGCGCATCGACACCGCCGTGCGCAAAACCGGCTACATCCGCAACCGCGCGGCGCAAACCATCCACGGCATCCGCTCGGGCACCATCGGCGTCCTGATCCCCACGCTCGACCACGCCATCTTTGCCGAGGTCGTGCAGGCGTTCTCGGACGAAGTCGCCGACGCAGGCTTCACCATCCTCCTCGCCTCCCACGGCTACGACCTGCAACGCGAATACGCGATCCTGCGCAAGTTCCTCGAACACCGGGTCGACGGCGTGGTGCTCACCGGCCTCGACCACGACGAAGCGGTCTTCCAGCTCCTCGACCAGCAACAGATCCCCTCGGTCCTGATCTGGAACTACGCCGCACACTCCCGCTACCCCTCCATCGGGGCCGACAACGAACTGGCGGGCCGCATGATCGCCGACCACGTCCTGTCGCTGGGCCACCGCCGCATCGCAGTCATGTTCCCGCCCACCCAGGGCAACGACCGGGCGCAGGCCCGGCGCGACATCGTCCTCGAAACACTGGCGCAAGCAGGCGTCACCGTGCCAGAGGACTGGTCCCTCACAACCGTCTACAGCATCTCGGAATCAAAACAGGACGCGCAGGCCCTGTTTGCCCAGCCAGACCGGCCCACCGCGCTCATCTGCGGCAACGACGTGCTGGCCTCCGGCGCGCTCTACGCCGCCCACGCCACCGGGCTCTCTGTCCCCCATGACATCTCAATCGTCGGCATCGGCGACTTCAAAGGATCCGCCGACATCGAGCCGCCCCTGACCACCGTGCGCCTGCCCGCAAGGCGCATCGGGCAAGAGGCGGGACAGGCTCTAACACAGGCGATTATCGACCCTACAGCCGCCCAAGGGCACAGCCTGCACGTCGCCCCGATCCTGATGCAGCGCCAGTCGGCCCGCGCCCTGCCCTAGCCCGAGCCCTCGCGAAACTTCGCATACAGCCGGTCCAAATTCTCAGCCAGGTAGTCGCCAAAGGCCGCCCCATCGGTCGAGGTCAGCGAAATGCTGTAGGCGCGCCCGCTGCGCCCCACCACACCCTTGATACGCCCCTCTCCTGCCGTCCAGGTGCGCTTCGGCGCCACGGTGCGCGCCCGCTTGCGCTTGGGCAGTGTCCCGGCCTCGACGACCTTCGCCTGCATCAGCTCGAACCGCATATCGCTGTCGAGGGTCTGAAACCCGTCCGTCCGCGCGATGCGCAGTGCAATGCCCTGATTGGCCTCATCCGCCATCAGCTTCTTGAACTCTTCCCAGCGATCCCGCCCGATCTGCTTGGCGGGGCCAATGGCCTGCACGATCACGTCGGGCACGGTCTGCGCCACCGACAGCATCCGCGACAGCCGGCTCGCATCCACGGTCAGCGCCTGCTGGATCACCTCCCGCTCCTGCCCCAGATCGGCGAGGTTCTTGGCAAATTGCGCCTTCTCGATAAACGACAGATCGGCGCGCGCCGTGTTCTCCTGCCCCTGCGCCAGCACATGGCCCACATCGTCCAGATCCTTGACGACAGCGCGCACAGACCGGCCCAGATCGCGCGCCACGCGCACCCGGCGGTGGCCAAAGACCACCATGTACCGCCCTGCCGCATCCGGGTGCGGACGCAGCAGCACAGGCGTGTCCTGCCCGCTCGCTTTGATCGACGCCTTCAGATCGTCAAACGCCTCATCATCCCCGCTTAACCTGTCACTCACAAAGGACACATCGACCAGATCGGGATCAATCTCGACAATCGTTTCGCCTTCCATCAGGCGCTTCGAATTCTCGGCAAGATTGTCAATCGACACCTTCATCGACTTCGACGCGCCGCGCATGGCGTAGGTCGACCGCCCTGCCCCGCTCGGCGTGTCGGTCGGTTGCCCGATCACGGATTTCAACAGGTCTTTTCGCGCCATGTCATCCTCCTAGTCTCACGGCAGGTCACGCCCCCAGGCCTCATGCACCAGCCCCGCAATCTCGTCATTCACCGCGTTCAGCGACCCCATCGCCCGGTCATAGGTCGCGCGCACGAACTGCCCGCGCTCAACCTCGTAAAGCGTCTGTTTCGTAATCCCCGCATCCGAAATGGCCGTCGACTTGACCATCTGCGCTTCCAGCATCTGCTCCGGGAACATCGCCTGCAGGAACCCGACCATCTGCTTTTGCGGCCCGTCCGTCGGCTCGAACCGCGTCACCAGATAGCGGAACCATTGCAGCCGCATCTCCGCCCCGGCTTCGCGAATGGTCTGCAGGATACCGCCCAGCATCAACAGGAACTGACTCATCGACATCACATCCAGCATTTGCGGATGCACCGTGATCAGCACCGAACTCGACGCTGTCAGGGCCGTCAGGGTCAGATACCCAAGCTGCGGCGGGCAGTCGATGACCACGATGTCATACTGGTCCTCCACCTCCTCCAGCGCCTTCGAGATGCGGGTAAAGAACGTCCGCCCCTCCGTCGGGTCGCTGCTGGTCAGCGCGACAGGCGTGTCATACTCGTATTCCTGCAAGTCGAGGCTCGCAGGCACAATATCGAGGTTCGGGAAATTCGTGGGCCGGATCACCGCACTGATCGGCTGGCGCTCATCGTCGTAGCGCAGCGTCTCGTACAGCGACGAAACAGAGTCTAACTCAGGCTGAATCCCGTGCAGCGCCGTCAACGACGCCTGCGGGTCCAGGTCCACCGCCAGCACCCGATGCCCCTTCAGCGCCAGATGCTGCGCCAGATGCGCCGCCGTCGTCGTCTTGCCGCTGCCACCCTTGAAGTTCACGACCGAGATCACGTGCAGCTCTTCGCCCGCGCTCCGGTGCGGCACATACCGCCGCTTGCCCGGCCGCCCATGCGCATCAAGGTATCGGCGCAACTCCAGCATCTGCTCGGCGGTATAGGACCGACGCCCCGACGGCGAGGTTTCAGGTTCCGGCCCCTTACCCTCCAGATGCAGCTTTTTGATCGTGGATTGCGTGACGCCGAGGAAATACGCCACCTCCGCCAGCGAGAACGACCGTAGCCCCTTTTGCGCGTTCGGCGGATACTGTTCCTGCCGCAGAATGTTCAGCCTGTCCGAGATCAACTCACCTTGGCGCAGGATGATCTCATCAAAGGGCAATTCGACTGTATCAGTCTCTAACAAGGGGTTTCCCATGCTGCCGCCTCATGTAATATCGCTTTTTGCGCGATTTGTGCTCTTGAACTGTGAATACCGCGGCAGAGGGTTATCCACAACAGTTTTCTATGGCACATAAGCGGGACAGCGTCGTCGGAACGGACGGTTAAGAAACGGCAAATACACCGTACCGCATTGTTTCCAAAGGCGTAATCCCATTTGCACGGCTGTCAAAAGCCTCACCCGGCCCGCGCCACCCGCTCCGAAAGCGCCACATTCACCGCCCGCGCAATGATCCGCTCCTCATCCGTCGGAATAACCATCACCCGCGTCGCTCCAGCCCCTATCTCGCGATCATTCCGAAGGTTGGCCTCCGCATCAACCGAAATCCCCAGATACTCCAACCCCTCCGAAATCCGCGCCCGGATTACGGCGGCATTCTCCCCGATCCCCCCACAGAAAACCAGCGCATCAATCCCGCCCAGCACAGCCGTCAAAGCCCCAATCTCCCGTCTTGCCCGGAACACATAGTAATCAATTGCCTCCCCCGCCTCAGGCTTCTCCGACCCCAGCAAAGTCCGCATGTCACTGGTCAGTCCCGACAGCCCCAAAAGCCCACTCTCCTTGTAAAGCATCGCCAGCACATCCTCCGGCGCCATCCCCCGCTGCTCGATCAGATACAGCACCGCCCCCGGATCAATCTGCCCGCAGCGCGTGCCCATCGGCAGCCCGTCGAGCGCCGAAAACCCCATGCTCGACCCCACGCTTTTCCCGGCTCTGACAGCACACATCGACGCCCCGTTTCCCAAGTGCGCAATGATCAATTTCTTCTTGTGCAACTCAGGATCTTCCACCGCGATCACGCCGGTGATGTAGTCGTAACTCAGCCCGTGAAACCCATACCGCCGCACCCCCTCATGGTAGAAATTCCGAGGCAGCGCGAAGGTGTCGTTGACCCACGGATGCCCCCGGTGAAAGGCCGTATCAAAACACCCCACCTGCACCGCGTCCGGGAAGGCCGCCCGCGCCGCCTCGACCCCCGCCAGATTGTGGGGCTGGTGCAGCGGCGCGAGGGGCGAGAACTCGGCCAGCGCGGTCAGCACGTCGGGCGTCAGGACCATGGGCTCCGCGTATTTCGGCCCACCATGAACGATGCGGTGCCCGACCCCTGAGATGGTCAGGCATGACATGTGCGGGTGGAGGGCGAGGATGACCTGTTCCAGAGCATCCGTGTGGGTCGGGGCGTTGATGGTTTGGGTAGTTTTCTCGACCACCAGATGGGCTTCTGGACCCAGCCCGTCGACCTGGCCGGTGAGCAGCATCTCGGGTTCCGGGGCGTCGCGGTAGAGGCCGAATTTCAGCGAGGAGGAGCCGGTGTTCAGCGTCAGGATTGCGCGGCTCATCGGGCCAAAGCTCCGCTGAAAAGCGAGGCAATCGCGGCGGAGGCGACGCGGGTGCGGCGGTCGTCGGCGCGGCTGGTCAGGATGATGGGGACCTGTGCCCCCAGCACGATCCCGGCGCCCTCGGCGCCTGCGAGATACATAAGCTGCTTGGCGATCATGTTGCCGGCTTCGAGGTCGGGGGCGACGAGGATGTCGGCCTGTCCGGCGACGGGTGAGGTTATGCCTTTGCTGGCCACCGCGCGCATGGAAATGGCGTTGTCGAAGGCAAGGGGGCCGTCGAGGACGCCGCCTTTGATCTGGCCACGGTCGGCCATCTTGCAGAGGGCGCCAGCCTCGACCGTGGACTGCATCCGGGGGGTGATGGTTTCGACGGCTGACAGCAGCGCCACTTTGGGCATGTCGATGCCGAGGGCGTGGGCGAGGTCGATGGCGTTCTGGACGATGTCGGCCTTGGTCTGAAGATCGGGCGCAATGTTGATCGCGGCGTCGGTGATTAGGAGCGGCTTGGGGTAGGTGGGGACGTCCATGACGTAGACGTGGCTCATCCGTCGTTCACTGCGCAGACCGGTCGCCTTGGAGACCACGGCGGACATGATTTCGTCGGTGTGAAGGGCGCCTTTCATCAGCGCCTTTGCACGGCCCTCGCGGACCAGGGCGACGGCCTGTTCGGCGGAGGCGTGGCTGTGGGGGGTGTCGATGATGTCGAGGCCCGAGAGGTCGAGCCCTTCGGCCTCAGCCACGGCGCGGATCCGAGGCTCCGGACCGACAAGAAGGGGGGCGATCAGGCCCTGGGAAACTGTGTCTAACGCTGCGGTTAGAGACGTTGCATCGCAGGGATGCACGACGGCTGTGGGCAGGGCAGGGTGCTTGCGCGCAGCCTCGAGCAGACGGTCATGGTTCGCGCCGCGGCGGTGCATGACGAGGTCGGGCATGACAACGCGGGGGCGCCTGATCTTTTCCGTTGGGGCCAGAACGACCGCCTGCCCGGTGATCACAGGCTTACCGTCGCCGTTGGTACACACGCAGTCAAGCGTCAGACGCTTTTTCTCGGCGTGTTTTTCGGTGACCGTCACTCGCACCGTTACCGTATCACCAATACCCACGGGTTTCAGAAATTTCAGGCTTTGATCCAGATAAATCGTGCCCGGTCCGGGCAGTTGGGTGCCAAGCACGGTCGAGATCAGGGCGCCGCCCCACATGCCGTGGGCGATGACTTTGTGAAAGACCTCTTCCTGCGCAAACTCCGCGTCCACATGGGCCGGATTCACATCGCCAGACACGACGGCAAAGGCGTCGATGTCCTGGGCGGTGAGGGTGCGCACCAACTCGGCGCTGTCGCCCACGGCGATGTCGTCGAAGGGTCGGTTTTCGATGAAGCCCATGCTTGGGTTGAGATCAGACGACATGGTGTCCTCCGTCGATATAGGCGGTGTTTCCAGTGACGGAGCGGGCAAAGTCCGAGACGAGGCAGGCGGCCATCGCGCCGACCTCATCTATGGTGGTGAGCTGGTGCAGCGGCGCGCGGGTTTTGGCGTCGTCGATCAGCGCGTCGAAATGGTCGATGCCGGAGGCCGCGCGGGTTTGCAGGGGGCCGGGGGACATGGCGTTCACGCGGATGTTTTTGGGGCCCAGTTCAACGGCGAGATAGCGCGTCGTGGCCTCCAAAGCGGCCTTGACCGGGCCCATGATGTTGTAATTGTCCACGACCCGTTCGGCGCCGTGATAGGACACGGTGAGGATGGTGCCCCCCTCGGTCATCAGCGTTTCGGCACGCCGGGCGAGCCGGATCAGGGAGTGGACAGAGACATCCATGGCGATCCCGAACCCGTCCTTAGAGCAGTCCACGACCCGGCCGTGCAGATCATCGCGCGGGCAATAGGCGATGGAGTGCACCAGAAAGTCGAGCCGCCCCCAGCGGGCCCTGATGGCCTCGAACACTGCGTCGATCTGGGCGTCATCGGTGACGTCGAGGGGCAAGAACAGATCGGCCTCGACCGCGTCGGCGACGGGGGCGACAAATTTTCGGGACTTTTCGGTCTGGTAGGTCAGTGCGAGATCGGCACCGGAGGCATGAAAGGCGCGGGCACAGCCCGCAGCGATGGAGTGGTCATTGGCCACGCCGACGACGAGCCCCTTTTTTCCAGCAAGGAACTCAGTTTTGGGCAACATATCCTACTCCATTTTGACATAGGTTCCCGGCGCGTCCTCCAGCGTGCCGCTCATTTTCGGGGGTGCGATCCTGTCGCTTGACTGCTCTGCCAGCCACGTGGTCCAGGCAGGCCACCAGCTGCCCTGATGCATCTCGGCCACCTGCATCCAATCCTCCGGCGTGAGGGTGTTTTCATCGTCGCGGATGGTGTGCAGTCGGTAGTGGCGGCGGTTGTGGCCGGGTTTGGATATGACCCCGGCATTGTGCCCGCCATTGGTCAGGGCAAAGGTCACGTCGGCATGGCCCAGATCGTGGATCTTGAACACCGATTTCCACGGCGCGATGTGGTCGGTTTCGGTGCCCACGCCAAAGATCGGCGCGCGGATGTCGCGCAGGGAGACCGCGCGCCCGTCCACCTGGTAGCGCCCGGCGGCCAGATCGTTGTTCAGGAACATCTGGCGCAGGTATTCGGAGTGCATCCGCGCGGGCATGCGCGTGCTGTCGGCGTTCCAGGACATGAGATCGTTCATCTCAGCCTCGCCTTCGCCCATCAGGTAGCGGCGGATCATTTGCGACCAGATCAAGTCGTTTGAGCGCAGCATCTGGAAGGCGCTCATCATCTGGTTGGCTTCGAGGCAGCCCTGTTCGGCCATGACGTCTTCGAGCACGGCGACCTGGCTTTCGTTGATGAACAGTGTCAGTTCGCCCGCCTCGGTGAAGTCGGTTTGGGCGGCGAGGAGGGTGAGGCTGGCCAGTCGTGTGTCACCGTCGCGGGCCATCTGCGCGGCGGCAATGGACATGAGCGTGCCGCCGAGGCAGTAGCCGGTGGCGTGGACCCGTTCGGCGCCGGTGGTTTGGCAGATGTGGTCCAGTGCCGTCATCGGCCCCTGTTTCAGGTAGTCCATCATGCCGAGATGCGCGTCGGTCGCATCGGGATTGCGCCAGGAGATCGCAAAGACCGTAAAGCCCTGTTCCGTGAGGTAGCGGATCATCGAATTGTCGGGGCTGAGGTCGAGGATGTAGTATTTCATGATCCAGGCGGGCACCATGAGGATCGGTTCCCGATGTACCGTGTCCGTTGTGGGCGCGTATTGGATCAGTTCCATCAGGTGGGTGCGCAGGACAACCTTGCCCGGTGTGACGGCCACGTCCTTGCCGACGGTTTTGGTGGGCGCCTTGCGGATGCGGTGCGCTGCATTCTGGGCATCGGCGAAGGCGTGAAAGGCCCCCTCAATCAGGTTTTGGCCACCGGTTTCGGCGGTGCGTTTGAGCGCCTCGGGATTGGTGGCGAGGAAGTTGCTGGGTGCCAGGGCGTCGAGCATCTGGCGGACCGTGAACGTCATGGCGGCGTCGTGCGCGGGCGTCAGGCCGGGGATGTCTGAGGTTGCGGTGTTGTAGAAGTCTTCGGTCAGCAGGAACGCTTGTGCCCAGGCGGCGTAGGGCGGTTTGGACCAGAGCGGGTCGCGGAAGCGGCGGTCGGTTTTCTTGGGCTGTGCGGGCCAGTGGTCGGGGTCCGCTGGGCACCCCTTGGCCATGAAGGTGAGCCAGTTGGTCCAGTTTTGCTGGGCCTCGCGGGCGAGGGCGAGTTGTTTGTCGGGGGACGTGCCGAGGTGCACGGCCCAGTCGGTCCACATGGTGATGGCGGAAGCGGGGGAGGCGCCCATGGTCATCGAGGACAGGAGCTTGCGGATCGGGTGATCGTCGCCTGTGCTGCCGGATTTGGGGTCGTGCTGCAGGTCCTTCATTATGCGCCTCCGGCTGCTGGTCTCGTCGGAGGTAGGGATGGGGGCTTAGCATCACAAGCGTACGACTGCCGAGGCGTTCGGCGGAAAATTGCCATCCCTCTGCAGGCGTGGGGTTTGGGCGCGTTATCGGTACTTCGGGAACGCTTGAGTTTGCAATGGAGGGCTGTTTTCTCAGCAAAATTCCGTCGGATGATGCAAGGGAACAGTCTCTGATAAAGGGGATTTGGTTATTTCTGTTAGAAATATGGTTAGGTTTGTTAGGGTGTTATGCCTGAGAGAAGGTTTAGGGAAATCAGGTGTTTGGATGTATTTGCCGTTCCTGATGTACCGAACATGCGTTCCTGTTGTACCGAAGTTGCGTTCTTGATGTACCGAAGGGGGTGTTCCTGAAGTACCGAACGGATGTTCCTGATGTACCGAGTCACCAGATCGGGTTGGCTTCGATGTACTTCTTGGCGAAGGCGCGGAAGGCGGCGTTAGGGTTTTTAACCGGTTCGTCTCTGGTCATGGCCCAGTCCTGCCACGCGTTGAGGATGTACTGGATGTCATATTCGGGATTGGCGTGCTTGATGTCGGTCAGCACCGAGTGGGCGACGTCAAGGTTGAGCGTTGTCGGTACATCGGGAACGCCTTGGTCGTCGAATTTGGGCTGGAAGCGGACGAGGGCCTGCTTGCCCTTGGGCTTGAACGGGGTGGAGACGGAGGCGGGGTCCACGATCTGGACGTGGTAGTCGGGGATGGTGCCTGCCTCGCAAATCTCGTTGATGCGGAACTTGAATTTCCGTTCGGTGTCGATGGAGCCGCATTTTTCCGCGAGCCGCTTGATGCCGATGTACCATTCAGGCTGGCGGCCCACGTGTTTGCGGGCGAGTTCATAGAGCCGACGCTCTAACCCCTTGGACAGACGGAAGTAATCGCGGTTGATGGTCAACACGCGCCGATCTTTGACGATGGCGTTGAACATCCAGCGGTTCATGGTGACTTCGACCGCGCCCATGACCTTTTGCCCGCGCCGGTTGGTGCGTTCGATAACGCGCCAATCCTCGATCCAGCCGAAACCGCGGCGTTCGCGTTCGTCGCCTGCGGTGATGTTCGTGAGGATGTTGGTGGAGCGGAGGCGGTCGAGGGCGTCGAGGAACAGCTCGTAGGCGCGTTTGCCGGAACTGCGGCCCGTGACCTTGAGGAAGTCGTAGGCGGAGAAGGTGATCGTGCGGTCCTGGATCGTGCTGGTGGCGTCGGCGTCGAAGCGGCCGTTTTCGATGCGTTCGTTCACCAGCGAGGTGAGGTAGATCAGGATGTCCTTGTCCCAGATGGTGGCGATGCCCTTGTGGCCCGGCTGGATCTCGATCTTCACCACGCCGTCATCGAAGATGAAGGGGGTCATGCGGGGCCGTTTTTGCAGGGAGAAGAACGGAAACTCCATCAGCGCACGCTCGTCCTTGACGGGCGCATCGGCGAGCTGGTCGAGGAAGAGGTCCACTTGTTTGTCTGACACGTCCGTTCCCGATGTACCGAATCTGATGTGTTCCCGTTATACCGAGTTTTCTGTTCCCGATGTACCGATATTTTCAAGATATTGTTGTGGCGGTGATTTTTGGCACAAGGCGGCTAGGGCGGCGCGCAGGTCTCCCCAAGAGGTTGCGTTCAAGATATCTGCGTCCGCGCCGCCGCCATCGGGCACTTTTTTCAACCTCTGTTTGAACCGTTTCCCGCGTTTGCACGACCCATAAGCAATCCGGCCTGTTGGTCGATCCGCAAACACCAATGCATGAGGGCAATAGACATGGAAACGACATCGAACGAGAAAATCCAAGGCGGCCGCGTGTTGGGCGGCCCGCTTGCGCTGGTCACTCCGGACCAATCCCGCGCGAAAGAGGCACCGGTGGACCGGTCAGCCCTGGTTGGGTCGCAACGGTTCGCGCTGGCCATTGAGGAGGCCCGACGCGCGATGTCGCTGGCACCGTGGATGCAATACAGCGCCAATCCGGAACAGGAACGGGCTGCTGCCGAGCGACAGCTTAAGCACCAGATCGCTGCGGCGCTGGATCAGGGATTTGTCCTGCATGACCCCTATTTCCCGGAGTTTGCGCGCCTTGATAAGCACAATCAGTTCGGGTTGGTGAACCCGGACAACCTGTACTTTCTGGCGACTATCGAAACACCCGGAACCTATGTGATCCACGGCAAACGCGGGACCAGCGCGGATTTGCAGATTCAGGTTGGCGCGGGTGATCCGGGCTTTAACGAAAACCTGACAAGCCCGATCCCTGTCGATGAAATGGACCGGAGCGACCTGTCGGTCAAACGGAACGGCGAGTTCACCATCCTGATCAGTGACACCGAGCCGTGCGACCTGAAGATCGGTGAAAACTGGCTGTGCAACACGAAAATCACGCCGAAAGGGAAGCTGCGTGCAAACAGCATCCTGATCCGGGAAAGCCTGATGGATTGGGACACGGAAACGGGCGGCACGTGGCGCATTGAACGGCTGGACACTGTCGGGACACCGAACCCGCTGCCCACGCCTGCGCTTGTGGACCAGCAATACGATCGGGCGGCGCGGTATTTGACCAACTCTGTCAGAGGCTGGATCAAATTTGTCGAGCAACTCAGGGTCACTTTGCCCGCAAATCATATGAGCCCGACGCGCAAAACCGGTCAGGGTCTGCCCGGGCAGTTTAACTCTGCCGGTCATTTCCAGATGAGCGATGACACGGCCATTCTGATCACAGTGGACGCGTCCGACGCCCGGTATCATGGCATTCAACTGGGTGATCTGTGGTTCAACGCGCTTGATTTTCGGCGCCGGCAAACGAGCCTGACAACCAAGCAGGCGTACCAGAGCGAGGACGACAAGTACCGCTTTGTGATCAGTGCGAAGGATCCCGGATTTGAAAACTGGCTGGACCCGGCGGGTGCCTCGACGGCCTTTGTCTTCATGCGCTGGCAGGGCATTCCGCACTGTCCCAATGAAGAACCTGAGACACCAAGCACCCCGGAACGGGAGGTTCTGACCTTTGATCAGCTTGCCAAAAGGCTGGAATGCGAACCTGATTTTTCGCCGGAGCAGCGCAAGGAACAACTCGCTGCGCGACATGAGAGTGCGCTGAGGATTCCACGCGGGTTCTGAGGGTCTTTGGAATAGCGCGCCGGGTTCGCAGGACGGTTGCGAACCCGGCTTTGTGTGATGTTTTGATCAAGGGTTTTGCGGGCATGGGGCATCGTGTTCGCAAAGCCGCCGGTCAGTGCGCTCGAAGCGGGTGCGCTGCGATTTGGGTGTTTGGACCCGTGTCATCCCAGCAGACGCCGACGGTGTTTCGCCCGTGCCTGCAGTTGACGCTGCGGCAAGTTTGAGCGGAACGCGCAGTGAGTTGACGCAGGTCAATTGCCCCCCGTTCCCCTTGCCTAGAGTGCGCGCCAGCATGTGCGCTGCCGTGCATGTCCGACAGGCCATTGACGTGGGAAAGATGAAGCCTCCGAACGCGGGTCATACCATGCTGTTTGCACTGACCGTGCCGTGCGCGCCTTGTGTGGTGTGTGGCGGGCGTATCGGGGCGTTGGGATGCAGGATGTCCGGGGCAGGGGGCCGCTGAAGATGCGTATTGTCACGGCTTTGGGCGGGGCCGCCCTGCCCGGTGCGCGCCACGACCTGAGCGCGGAGGATCAGCGGGCCAAACTGGTCTGTGCCGCCAAGGGCGTGGCCAGGATTGCCTTGGAACATCAGGTGGTTGTGGCCCATGGCGCGGGGCCGCAGCCCGGTGTGCTGGCGCTGCAGACCCATGCGCGCGGTGAGACCTTTCCAGGCGATGTGCTGGCCGCACAGACCGAGGCTGTCACCGGCTATATGCTGGAGCAGGAATTGGGCAATTGGCTGCCCTTCGACACGCCGATTGCGACCCTTGTGCCGATGATCGAGGTGGATCTGGACGACCCGGCCTTTGACGATCCGACCTATTGTGTCGGCCCCGTCTATGACCGGGCGGAGGCGGAGCGGATCGTGGCCCGGACCGGGTGGGAGATGCGTGCCGACGGGGCAGGGTGGCGCCGTGCCGTTGCCGCCCCGCGCCCGCGTCGCATTTTTCAGAAGCGCCCGCTGCAGTGGTTGGTCGAGCAGGGCACGCTGGTCCTGTGTGCGGGCGGCGGGGGCGTGCCGACCGTCTACAACGATACGGGCGATCTGGAGGCGGTTGAGGCGGTTGTGGACCGTGACTTTGCCGCCGAATTGCTGGCGCGCGAGGTGGGGGCCGATCTGTTCATTGCCGCGACTGATGTCGAGGCCGTGTGTCTGGACTGGGGCACCGCTGATCAGCGTGCAGTCAAGTTGGCGTCGCCCGATGCGCTGGAACGGCATGGCTTTGCGGAGGGGTCGATGGGCACCAAGGTCGCTGCCGCCTGTCAGTTCGTGCGCGCCACCGGCAAGACGGCCGCTATCGGCGCGGTGTCTGACCTGAGCGCGATGGTGGCGGGGCAGCGCGGCACGGTGATTTCGCCGGACGAGACCGGGATCACCTTTCACGAGGCGGCCCCCTTGCGCGGCGCGGCGCCGGCCCCGGAGATGCGCCATGGTACGTGAGCTGATCCGCTATTCGCAGGTGCTGGAGATCGTGGGCGACACGCTGAAGGTCCATGTGCCGGAGCAGGCGGGGGTGGACAGCGTGGTGCGCTATGGCGACCTGGCGGTGGTCAAGAGTGTTGATGGGGCATCTTCGCTCGCTCAGGTCATTCGGATCGAGCGCGATGTCGTGAGCCTGCAGGTGTTTTCGGGGACCAAAGGGATTTCGACGGGCGCGACGGCCACGTTTCTGGGCCATCCGATGCAGGTGCCGTATTCCGGCAACATTTTGGGCCGCGTCTTTGACGGGGCAGGGGCGCCGGTGGACGGCGGGCCTGATCTGGGCGGTGAGCCGCGGTACGACATTGGCGGGCCGTCGGTGAACCCGGCGGAGCGCGTTGTGCCAAAGCGGATGATCCGCACGGACGTGCCGATGATTGATGTGTTCAACAGCCTCGTTGAGAGTCAGAAGATCCCGATCTTTTCGGTGTCGGGCGAGCCCTACAACCCGTTTCTGGCGCGCATCGGCATTCAGGCGGATGCGGATGTTGTCGTGTTTGGCGGCATGGGCCTGATCTTTGACGATTTTCATACCTTCCGGCAGTCGTTCGAGGATGCGGGGGTGTTTTCGCGCACGGTCATGTTCGTCAATCAGGCGTCGGACCCGCTGGTGGAGCGGTTGCTGGTGCCTGATCTGGCGCTGGCCGTGGCCGAGAAGTTCGCGGTGGAGGAGGGCAAGCGGGTGCTGGTCCTGCTGACCGACATGACCGCCTATGCCGATGCGATGAAGGAAGTGGGCATCAGCCAAGAGCGGGTGCCATCGCAGCGCGGCTATATGGGCGACCTCTATAGCGAGTTGGCGCGGCGGTACGAGAAGGCGTGCGACTATGCCAAGGGCGGGTCCGTCACCATTCTGGCCGTCACCACCATGCCCGGCAATGATGTGACCCATCCGGTGCCTGACAACACTGGGTATATCACCGAGGGGCAGTTTTACCTGCATTCCGGTGTGATTGATCCGTTCGGCAGCCTGTCGCGCCTCAAGCAGAATGTGGTGGGCAAGACCACGCGCGAGGATCACGGGCAGATCATGAACACGATGATCCGGTTTTACTCCGAGGCGCGGGATGCGGCGCAGAAGCAGGCGATGGCGTTCGAGCTGTCGGAGTATGACCATCAGGTGCTGAAGTTTGGCGATCTGTTCCGGGCGCGGTTCATGGACATCAACGTGTCGATCCCGCTGGAGGAGGCGCTGGACCTGTGCTGGCAGACGCTGGCCGAGTGCTTTGAGCCTGCGCAGTTGCTGATGAAGCAACCGTTGATCGACAAGTATTTCCCCAAGGGGTCGCATGGCGCGGTTGCAGCTGAATAAGTCCTCGCTGGCCCGCGAGGCGGCGCAGCTGCGGTCGTTTGAACGGTTTTTGCCGTCGCTGGACCTGAAGCGGCAGCAGTTGATGGCGGAGCGGGCGAAGGCCGTGGCCGAGGTGGCGGCCTTGCAGGCGGAGGTGGACCGGCTGGCCGCACAGGTGGGCCGTGATGTGCCGATGCTGAGCAATCGCGACATTGATCTGGGCGGGTTGGTGGAGCTGACCGATTATCATCTGGGCGAGGAAAACGTGGTGGGCACGCGCCTGCCTGTGCTCGACCGGATCGAGGTGACGGTGCGGCCCTATTCCAAGATGGTGCTGCCCCATTGGGTCGATCACGTGGCGCATCTGCTGCATGACATGCTGACGGCGCGGCTGCGCGTGCAGGTGGCGCGGCAGCGGGTGGAGGTGCTCGACAAGGCGGTGCAGACCGTGACCCAGCGGCTGAACCTGTTTGACAAGGTGCTGATCCCCAACGCGCGGGCCAATATCAAGAAGATCCGGATTTATCTGGGTGATCAACAGACCAGTGCAGTGACGCGGTCGAAGCTGGCCAAGCGCAAGCGGGGGGCGGCATGAGCATTGCGCCTGTGCAGAAGCTGAGCCTTGTGGGGCCGGTTGAGGCGCAGGATGTGGCGCTGACGCGGCTACAGGAGTTGGGCGCGATGCACTTGCTGCCGATGTGCCCGGTTGAGAGCCGCGTGGAGAAGCGGGTGAGCCGGGAGGCGGAGGATGCCTATAAGGCGTTGCGCTTTCTGGCTGTGGTGCCGGGGCCGCGGCGGCAGGTGCGGAGTGATCCGGAGTTCGATGTTCAGGCCTTTGTCGCCGATGCGCTGGCGTTGAAGGATCGGTTGCGCGCGGCGCGGGACCGGCGGGATGCGCTTGCCAATCGGTTGGCGCATATGCAGCCCTGGGGGGATTTTGAATTTCCCCCGCTGGAGAGCCTGGCCGGGCAGCGGCTGTGGTTCTGGCAATTGCCGGTGAAGCATCGCGCCGCACTGCAATCGGTGGCGTTGCCGTGGCAGATCGTGGGGCAGGATACGCGGCATCTGTTTGTGGTCGTTCTGAGCCCCGACGAGCCGCCCGTTGATCTGCTGCCTGTGCCGCGGGTGCATCTGGGGTCGAAGCCGGGGCGGGTGCTGGAGGCTGATCTGGAAGCCGCCGAGATCGAGATTGAGACGCTGCTGGGCGAGCGGATGGCGATGACGCGCTATCTGACGCTGTTGCGGGCCAACCTGTCGGAGGCGGAGACGCTGGCCGAGCGTGCCTATGCCGACACGCAGACGCTGCGCGATCCGGATCTGTTTGCCGTGCAGGGCTGGGTGCCTGAGGCGCGGGTGCCTGAGGTGGAGCGGACCTGTGTCGATCTGGGGCTGGCCGTGTTGATTGAGGCGCCTGCGTGGGACGAGGTTCCGCCGACGCTGCTTGAGCAACCGGATGAGGCGGGGGCGGGCGTGGATCTGGCGAATTTCTATCAGGTGCCGAACTACCGCGCTTGGGATCCGACACGGATGCTGATGCTGTCCTTTGCCATGTTCTTTGCCATGATCGTGGCGGATGCGGGGTACGGCGCGATGGTGGCTGTGGGTGTGCTGCTGTTCTGGCAGCGGCTGGGGGCCACGGCCGCGCTGCGGGCATGGCGGCGGATGGGGCTGTATCTGGCGGGGGCCACGGTGGCCTTTGGCGTGATCGTGGGCAGCTATTTCGGATTTGGCCCGCCTGGGCGTGGGGTGCTCGCGGGCTTTGCGGTCCTCGACCTGAACGACTTTGACACGATGATGATGCTGTCGATCCTGATCGGTGTGCTGCACATCTGTTTTGCCAATGCGATGGCCTTTGTCGCGAAAGCGACGCGCAGCCGGTTTGGAAATCTGGGGTGGATTGCGCTGCTTGTCGGTGGGTCGGTGCTGTGGATTGGCGGGCTGGAGGGGACGCCGCGCACTGTCGGTGGCGCGCTGATGGTGCTGGGGCTGGTTCTGGTCATGTGGTTTGCCAGTGATCGGCCCGTGACCAAGCGCGGTGATTGGCTGTGGCGCGGGTTTGACGGGCTGAAGGGGGTCGCGGAGCTGATGGGCCTCTTTGGCGATGTGCTGTCCTATATGCGGCTCTTTGCGCTTGGGCTGGCGTCTGCGTCGCTGGCCATCACCTTCAACGGGCTTGCGGCGGATGTGATGGCGTCGGGCTCGGGTCTGGGCCTGCTGGGCGGGCTGCTGATTTTCATCATCGGCCATGTGTTGAACTTTGCGCTGGCCATGATGAGCGGGGTGGTCCACGGCCTGCGGCTCAATTTCATCGAGTTTTACAAATGGGGGCTGCCCGAGGAGGGCGTCCCCTTCCGGGCCTTTGCCCGCAAGGAGGTTCAGGAATGACGGAATTGGTGATTGCATTGGGCTGGCTGGGCATTTTCGCCCCTATGGCCTTGGGGGCCGTGGCCAGTTCCATCGGCTGTTCGATTGCGGGGCAGGCGAGCATTGGGGCCATGCTGGAGACCGAGGGCGGCTATGGCCGGTTCGTGGGCATCTCGGCCTTTCCGTCGACCTTTGTGATTTATGGCATCGTTATCATGTTCACGCTGAACCGCGAGGTGACGCTGGAGAATGCCGGGGGCCTGTTTGGTGTGGGGCTGCTGGCGGGGATTGCGCTGCTTTACTGCGGGATCTGGCAGGGCCGCGCCTGTGCCGCGGCGATCAATGCGTCGAAGGAGAAGCCGCAGATCTTCGGTCTGGCCTTGGCCCCTGCGGCGATCATTGAAGGGTTTGGCGTTTTTGCCTTTGTCTTTGCCCTGGTCATCAGCGCGGGGATTGCGTGATGGCGGTGGAGCAGGAGACGGCGAAGGGGGTCGATGCGCTGATCGCGCGGTTGCGCCATGACGGTGTGGCCGCTGGCACGGCAGAGGCCGAGCGGCTGGTGGCCGATGCTCAGACTGAGGCCGCGCGGATCGTGAGTGAGGCGGAGGAAGCTGCCGAGAAGACCCGGGTTGAGGCGAAGCGGGCCGCCGAACGTTATGCGCGGGCGGGGGAGGAGGCGCTGAATACGGCGATGCGCGATGCGGTGCTGACCATGAAATCGACCCTGATGGCGCAGTTTGAACAGGATGTGCAACGCATGGTGAGTGTCGAGATGTCTGACCCCGAGATGCTGCGCCAGATGGTGCTGGAGCTTGTGGGCCGCGCAGGTGAGGCCGCGTCGGTGGGAGAGGGGGCCAGTGTGATCCTGCCTGCCGAGGTGGTGGGCCCTGAGGCCATCACCGCCAATGCCGATGACATCCAGTCGGGGGCCTTGACCCAGTATGTGCTTGGGCTGGCGCAGGAGCAGTTGAAGGAGGGTGTGACGCTTTATGCGGCGAGTGATTTGCATGGCGGTATTCGGGCGCAGGCTGGCGAGGACGGCGTGGCGCTGGATCTGTCGGATCAGGCCATTGCCGCGCTGCTGATGCAGCATTTGCAGCCGCGCTTTCGCGCCGTGTTGGAAGGGGTGATCAAGTAGTTATGTCGGACCCCGATGCCTATGTCGCCTTGGTCGCCAGCCTGCCGAGTTCGGAGCGGTTGTTTGTGGCCAAGCGCCCGCCCTTGTCGCGGTTGCGGCTGGAGCGGAGGTTGTCGGCGTTGAGCGAGGGTGATGCGCGGACATTGGCGGGGATCGAGGGGCTGCTCAGTTGGTCGGCCTATGACCGTGGCTCGGACCTGCGCACGCTGGTGGGGCGGGCCAAGGTGCTGATGGCGGACCTGCCGCAACGCACCCTGCGGCGGATCGTGGATGAGCGGATGGAATTGCGCACGGCCGTGGCTGCCCTGCGGATGCGGCAGGGTGGGGCGGGGGCGCCGGAGGGGGACTGGGGCTATGGCGTCTGGACCTCTCAGATCGCGGCGAACTGGCGGGAGCCTGCTTTTGGTCTCGATCGGTCGATGCCGTGGTTGCGGCGGGCCGGGCAGCTGCTGGAGGCGGGCGATCCGCTGGGGCTGCAGCGGCATTTGCTGGATGTCACCTTTCGCCAGTTGCAGCGCCATGCGGGGCGGCATCATTTCGATTTCGAAGCGGTGGTGATCTACGTGCTGAAGTGGAACATCTTTGACCGCTGGGCCAAGGCGGACAGCGTGGCCGCCGCGCAGCGCTTTACCGAGTTGTCGGAGGAGGCGTTGAAGAACTTTCCCCATTTGCAGATGGAAGGAGCGGGCGCATGAATGTTGCTGCCGTCAAGCATGAGCCGGAAGCAGACGCGGCCACCGCCCGCGTCGTTGCCGTGCAGGAAGGGTTGGTACGGATCGAGGCGATGGATCAGCCCGACGGGTCGCCGGGCGCGTTGGTCAAGAACGAGATGGTATTCATTCTGCCCAGCCTTCTGGCTGCGGGCGGGCGGCAGGAGCGGTTGAAGGCAGAGATCTTGCGGGTGCGGGGCAATACCGCTGACGCGCAGGTTTATGAGAGTACGCAGGGCGTGGCGGTGGGTGATCCGGTCATCCAGAGCGGGCAGCTTTTGTCTGTCGCTTTGGGGCCGGGCCTCTTGGGCCAGGTCTATGACGGGTTGCAGGCGCCGTTGAAGCAGGTGGCAAATGCTTATGGCATCTTTCTGCCGCGCGGGGCGGATGTGGACCCGCTGGACCGGGCCGCGAAGTGGTCCTTTACCCCCAAGGTGAAGGTCGGGGACAAGGCGCGCGCCGGTGAGACCATCGGCACGGTGCCGGAAGGCCGGTTTACGCACAAGATCATGCTGCCGTTCAACTGGACTGGCAGCTTTACCGTGAACTGGGTGCAGAAGGGGGCCGTGACCGTCAATGACCCGGTGGCGCGCCTGACTTCGGACGGGGGAGAGGAGCATGTGATCCCCCTGTCGCAGCGCTGGCCGGTGCGGCGGCCGATGGCTGGGGATCTGCTGAAATCTGGTGCCGTGCAGCGGAAATATCCCGACACGCCGGTGCTGACCTCGCAACGGTTGATAGACACGTTCTTTCCCATCGCGCGGGGTGGGACGGCGTGTATTCCCGGCCCCTTTGGCGCGGGCAAGACGGTGTTGCAGAACCTGATTGCGCGGAATGCGCAGGTGGATGTGGTGATTGTCGTCGCTTGCGGTGAGCGGGCAGGGGAGGTGGTGGAGACCATCACCGAATACCCTGAGATGACCGACCCGACCTCGGGCGGGAGCCTGATGGATCGGACGATTATCATCTGCAACACATCGTCCATGCCCGTGGCGGCGCGGGAGGCGTCGATTTTTACGGGCATCACGCTGGGTGAGTATTACCGGCAGATGGGCCTCGATGTGCTGTTGATTGCCGACAGCACCTCCCGCTGGGCGCAGGCGATGCGCGAAACAAGCGGACGGTTGGAGGAGATCCCCGGCGAGGAGGGGTATCCCGCCTACCTCGAAAGCGCGATCAAGGGGCTGTATGAGCGGGCCGGGGTGATGACTGGCGTCGATGGGGCCACGGGCAGCCTGACCATGATCGGGACGGTGTCGCCCGCGGGCGGGAATTTTGACGAGCCGGTGACGCAGGCGACCTTGTCGACGGTGAAGTGCTTTCTGGGGCTGTCATCCGAGCGCGCCTACAAGCGGTTCTATCCTGCGGTGGATCCGCTGCTGTCGTGGTCGCGGTATCTGGAGCAGATGTCGGAGTGGTACGATCTGCATATCGAGCCCGGTTGGACGGGCAAGGTGAAGGCGATGCAAGCGCTGCTGGAACGCGGTGAGCAGATCAGCCAGATGATGAAGGTCACGGGCGAGGAAGGCGTGACGCTGGCGGATTACGTCACCTTCCAGAAGGCGCTGTTTGTCGACATGATCTATCTGCAGCAGGATGCGTTTGACGATGTGGACAGTTGCGCGCCGTTGGAGCGACAGCAGCGCGTGTTCGGGTTGATGCAGCGGGTTGTGGATGCGCCGATGGCGCTGGAGGACAAGGGCGCGATCCGGGCGTGGTTCACTGAGGTGACGGGGCTGTTCAAGAATTTTCACTATGCCGCGGATCGTACGCCGGAGTTGAAGGCGCTGCTGGGGCAGATTGAGGACCGGATTGCTGCGCTTTGATGTGGGGCTGTATTTTACATAATTAGTCCTATACGTCAGCCGTGCTGACCTAGAACCCCTGATACAGCATGTCGAGCGCTGCGGTGATGTCGTCCTTGTGTTCGGCGAGGCTCGATACGGGGGTTTTGAGTTCCGAGACCGGCACGGCGGCGACGAACTGGGTGGCGAGGATTTGGTCCTTGTCCGCGATGCGGACGACCGGGTTCAGGCGCTTTGCGGGCTTCAGCGTGGTGCCGAGGGGCACGAGCGGGATCACGACGCGGGTGTTCAGCGGGTCCAGAAGGTCGGATTGCACATCGACGACGAGCGTGCCGTCGGGCTGGATGTCGTAGACGTCGAATTGCCCCATCAGAACTGGCGGAAGCGTGACAGCGGGAGGCCGTTCTGGTCGACATGGGCGTTTGAGCTGGCCAGCGCCGCTGCGTTTTCCTGCTGCCAGAGCCGCGTCTGCGCGCGCTGCACCTCGGCCCGTATCCCCTGCTCTGCCGCACGTGACAGGTTCACGTCCAGCGCGCGGGCTTCGGACAGAAGCGCGTTGTCGAGCGACAGGTTGGTCGGTTTGCGGCGGTTTTGCGTGTTCATGGGCGGCTCCTGTGATGTGAAGGTAGGCGCAAAGTACGTACGCATCAAGCATGCGCATGTTGTGTGTGGATTGCAGGTGCCGGGTGCGCACTGGCGGGGCTTTGCCGAAAGTGGCGCGGGAACGGCCGCCCGACCCTGAACGCACGGAAAAAGAGCGTCCTACAGGCGGATTTTGGCGGCACCCTGCCCTGTTTCGGCAGCTTCGCGCCGGATCGCCGGGGCAAAATTGATGGCGGATCACACGCCTCTATACACTCTGCAACAGTTGATCCCCTGAAACCCAGTATGTGAGCGTGGTTAGGCCCCAGAATGAGATTTTTTGATCGGACATCCGGAAGAGTATCGGCAAATCAACGCACGGCGGCCCGCAGCGCCGTCGCACAACCGTCCCGGCGCGCGGTGCTGGCGGGGTCGGCGGCGTTCCTGACCATCGGTCTGTGGAACAGTGCGCGGTCGGGTGCGGCGGCGGCAGATGGACCGATGACGTTCGAGCGGCTGGTGGAGAAGGCGCGTACCGCGGCCACTCAACCGTTCGAGCCGGTCGAGATCCCCGCGCCGGACCTGATCGAGCGGGTCAATTACAGCGCCCACTGGCAGATCCAGTTCCGTCCCGACGCGACGCTTTATGTGGGTCGCAACAAGGCGCCGGTGCAGCTGTTTCATCCGGGTCGGTTCTTTCCCGAGCCGGTCAAGATCTATATCCGGGACGAGGCGGGCACGGCGCATGAGGTGCCTTTCGTCCGCGACTTCTTTTCCATGCCCGAGGACAACCCGGCCTTTGATCTGCCCGAGGGCTATGGCTTTGCCGGCTTCCGCGTCATGCGTCCGGGGCTCGAGCCGGACTGGATTTCGTTTCTGGGCGCCTCTTACTTCCGGACCGATGGGCCGGAGGCGCAATACGGGCTGTCGACGCGGGGTATTGCGGTCAACACAGGGCTGGACGTGCCCGAGGAATTCCCGCGCTTCACCGCCTTCTGGCTTGGCCCGCCCGAGAAGGAGGACGAGGAGCTGTCGATCTGGGCGGAGCTGGACGGCCCGTCGATCACCGGTGCCTACCGTTTTGGTGTGGTGCGCAATGCGGCCTATGGCGGGCATCTGACCCGCATCTCGGCTCATCTGTTCCTGCGTGAGGATGTGCAGCGTCTGGGTGTGGCCCCGCTGACCAGCATGTACTGGTATTCCGAGCGTGACCGCGCGGGCGGCGATGACTGGCGCCCCGAAATCCACGACAGCGATGGCTTGGCGCTGGCCACCGGCAATGGTGAGCGGATCTGGCGTCCGCTGAGCAATCCCGAACGCGTCAGCACGTCGAGTTTCATGGATCAGAACCCCAAGGGATTTGGTCTGATCCAGCGTGACCGCAAGTTCGAGCATTATCAGGACGATGGCGTGTTCTACAACCGCCGCCCCTCGGCCTGGGTGAAGCCTGTGGGCGATTGGGGAGCAGGCCAGGTGCAGCTGTTCCTGATCCCCACGACTGACGAGACTTTTGACAACGTGGTGGCCTATTGGGTGCCGGAGGGGCCGACCCAGAAGGGTGCGGAGTTCCGGTTCGATTATGACATCGAGTGGCGCGCGCGGGATCCGCAGCCCGATGGTGTCGCCTGGGTCGTGGCAACGCGGCAGGGCGAGGGCGGTGTGCCCGGCGATCCGCTGCCCGAAGGGGTGGACAAGATGGTTGTCGATTTCGAGGGTCCTTCGCTGACGGGGCTGGATCGTGACAGTGGTGTCGAGCCGGTGATCGACGCGCTGAATGGCCGGATCGTGGAGCCCATCGACGCCTATCCCATCGTGGGCACCGAGCGGTGGCGCCTGATGTTTGATTTCGTCCAGACTGGCCCGGAGCCCGTGAGCCTGCGCGCCTTTCTGAAGCACCGGGACCGTGCGTTGACCGAGACGTGGCTGATGGATGCGGAGGTCGAGCCGGGCAAGCAGGGCTGAGCGCCCTGCCCGTCAGCTGCTTTGCGGGCCGGTGGGTCGGGTGACGGCCTCCGGCACCGGACGGCGTTCGTAGAGGATCCATAAGTTGGTGCTGCGCGTCTGCTCGAAATACCGTTCGAGATAGGGGCCGTAGATTTGCCGCATCTTCTGGGTGGTCCCCTCGGCCACGGGCTGTTTTGGGATCATGACCACGTCGACGCCGCCCAGCATCTCTTCGGCGGGCAAGTGGACCTGCATGTCGAAATTGCGGTTGTCGTGCATCCAGGCGTTGCCGCCGTCTTGGGGCGGTAGGCCCGCGAGTGACGCGAAGGGGCTGACGAAGTCCATCACCAGCACGCGCGCATCGGGCTTTTCCAACGAGGCAATGAGGGCCGCACCGCTGCCGAGGCTTTGACCGTAGCGGCGGTAGAAGTCGTATTGGCCTCGGTTGAAGATGTTGACGATGCGGATGTCCGTGCCGTTCGGCGTTTCGAGCGCGAAGCCTGCGCGGATGCTGGCCATGTAAGCGTGGATGCCGACCGCTGCTGCGGATGACAGCGCGATGGGCAGGAGCAGGACGCTGATGGCAAGGGGGGCGCCTTGGACGAGGCTTTTCATCGTGATGGAGGCATTCGGTCGTTTGTGCCGCATCATGATCTCTGCCGCGACGGCGCCGCCGACCAGCATGGTGATGATCCCGATGTGCTGGAAGTTCTGGTTGATCAGAGCAAAGCCCGCGGTGCCGCAGAGCAGGTAGAACAGGATGTCGGTGATGTGCGGGCGATGCCAGAGCGCGAGGCCTGCGATAAGGGCGAAGACGATGTATTCGCCGGATACCCGCATGAAGGAGCGCACGTAGATGTAGGATTCGATGACGCCGCTGACCTTGGTTGCTTCGATCAGGTCGGCGATGTGCATGCGCGTGCCGCCCCAGATCGCCTCGACCAGCAGGCCGATGGCGATGCAGAGCCCGATGGCCCCAGCCGCCCAACCGCGCTGCGCGCGTTGCAGCAGCAGGATGGCGAGGAAGCTGAGGGCGACGACGCCGTAGGTCATCTTGGTATAGAAGAGCAGCATGGTCAGGATGGCTGCCGATCCGGCGTCGAGCCACCCCTGCCCGCGTACGGGTTGTGATGGTTGCAGGTGCAGCACCAGCAGCACGCCCAGAAGCGCCCAGCCGATGCGGTTGTAGAACATGGCGAAAGAGATCTTGGCCGGGATCTCGCCCGGGTTCATGGGGGTGGCGAGCAAGAGCACGAGGAAGATGGCAAGTGGTACGCCGATCAGGGGGCGCAGCCTTGTGCCGAAGACGTGGACGATAATGGGTGCCGTCACCAGCATAAGCGCCGCCATGCCCACGGGCATTGCCATGCCGAGCCGGTCGGTCAGCCAGTAGCCCAAGCCGGGCAGGTAGAAGTTTAGGGGGCCGAGTGCTGTGTGGAAGTCGCGGTTGGGCACCTGCCCTTCGACCACGCGGTAGGCGCCGTCGAGGAAGATCAGGATGTCGTTGAAATACATGGACGAGGCGGTGACCCCGGGCGCCACCAAGAGGGCAGCGCAGATGAGCGTGGTGGCCCATGTGGCGAGGGTGATGGGAGAGCTGCTTAATCGTGACATGCCGGGCACCTCACAGGCTGAGCTTTTTGAACAGGGCTTCGGGGATGGCGCGGATGATGAACATGACGAGCCGCCACGCGCGCAGGACATAGACGACGTCGGAGGGTCGGGTTTCGAGGGCTGCGATGCGGTCGGCGACCGCCTCGGGCTCTGCCGTGAGCGGGCCGATCAGGTCCATGTCGGCGGTCATGCTGGTGTTGACGAAGCCGGGTTTGACGGTTGCGATGTGGACGTCGGTTTTGCCCAGCCGGTTGCGCAGGCCCGACAGGTAAGCGCTGAACCCGGCCTTGGCCGCGCCGTAGACGTAGTTCGATGCCCGCCCCCGGTCGCCCGCGACCGAGCTGACGCCGACGATCAGGCCGTGCCCGCGTGCAGCGAAGCGGGCCGCGGCCATTTCAAGGAACAGCGCGGGCCCTTCGAAATTGGTGCGCATGACGGTGGTGGCGTGGTCCGCGTCTTCCTGTGCGCGGGTCTGGTCGCCAAGCATGCCGACGACGCAGACCACCGTGTCTGGCAGCGCGTCGAGGCCGTCGAGGAACGGCTCGAAGCTGCCGGTGTCGAGGATGTCGAGGTGCTGGACCGCCACCTGATGCGCGCCGGTGCGGGTGCGGATGTCGTCGGCGTTGCGCCCGGCCCCTTCGGTGTCGCGTGCGGCGAGGGTGACCTGCCACCCCCGTGCGGCATAGGTGGACGCGACCGCCCGCCCGATGTCAGAGGTGCCGCCCACCACAAGCAGGCTTTTCGGCGAATTGTGCCGATCCGTGTCCGTCATAGTCCAAGTCTTTCCGATAGTTTTGAGGCCATGCGGCCCGTTGCGCCAATCTCGTCTCGGAGCGTTTTGAATCGGTCGAGATTGGGGTAGCCCGCTGCGAAGGTCGCGGGCGATTGGGTGGCATCCTTGGCGAGATACAGGCGGCCGCCTGCGTCGACGACAAGTGCGTCGATCTCGGCCAGCAGCGGTTTCAGTTTTTCGCTGAACGGGATGTCGAGGGCGAGCGTCAGCCCCTCCATCGGGAAGGACATGAGGCCTGATCCCGGTGCGAGCCGTTTGAGGACGGCGAGGAAGGACCCTGCCCCGTGGCGGGAGATCCGTTCGAGGATGCCCGCGACGACGCTTTCAGCTTTGGCCTCGGGGATGACGCATTGGTGTTGGACAAAACCGCGCCGCCCGTAGATGCGGTTCCAATGCGCGATGCCGTCGAGCGGGAAGAAGTAGCTGTCCCATGGGACGGTGGTGGTCTGCCCGGCCTTGCGCGCGCCGTTTCGGTAGTAGAGTTCATTGAAGGCGCGGACGGTCATGCCGTTCAGAAGCCAGCCGGGCATGTCCATGGGCACGGCGAGGCGGCCATTGGTGGAGGGCGGAAAGCGCACGTCGCCCCATGGCAGGTCGTCGGCTGTGGCGTGTGCCCCTTCGAGGATCAGGGAGCGGCCAAGGGACGCGCCGCGGGCCAGAACGTCGATCCAGGCGACGGTGTAGGTGGCGTTGGCGGTTTGGCTGAGGAGTTGCACCGCCTCGCCCAGACTGGCGGCGACGTGGGTGGTTTGGCGGATCCAGCCGGTTTCGACTTGTTTGAGCCGGAAGCCTGCGGACAGGATCGTGCCGGTGAGGCCCATGCCGCCGATGGTTGCCTTGAAGAGGTCCGCGTTTTCCTGGGGGCCGCACCGCATGACCCGCCCGTCGGGCAGCGCGAGCATCAGCCATGCCACATGGTCGCCGAAGGTGCCGTGGATATGCTGGTTCTTGCCATGCACGTCCGAGGCGATCATGCCGCCGACAGTGACAAAGCGCGTGCCGGGGACAGCGCAGGGGAAGTAGCCCTGCGGCAGGAAAGTGTCGATGATGTCGGCGAGGGGCACGCCCGCCTCGACCGCCAGGATGCCTGTTTTGGGGTCAAAGGACTGCATCCGGTTTAATCCGGTGGCGTCAATCGTATTGTCCCGCCCGATGGCTGCGTCTCCGTAGGATCGGCCGAGGCCGCGGGCAATCACGCCGGGTAGCGTCGCTGTGGCAGTGGCCGCAGGACCAGTGTCCCGTGCCATGCCAAGTGGCCCGGACAGGCGGGGATACCGGCCCCAACCGCTGAGATCCTTCATACCGTGGCCTCGCGGAACACGTGGCGACGGTCGAGCCAGAATTTCAGGACGTAGCCGATGCTGAGGCCGATGACGGCGCCGAGATACTTGGCAAAGTCCGTCTGCCAGATGGCGTAGAAGCCCAGTTCGAATGACCAGAAGATGATCGTGGTCGCCACGCTGAACAGGCCCGAGAGGGTGATGCGCTGCGCCTCGCCGCGGGGAGACGTATAGGCCTCGCGGAAGGTCCATGTTTTGTCGATGACGTACTTCATGAAGAAGCCGACAAGCGTGCCAACGACGATGGACACCATCAGGTGTGCCGTGGGCAGGCTTTGCACCGTCGCCTCTTGCGCGATCAGGTTGGCCAGCACGGACAGGACGGCGGTGACCGCGTAGCGCGCAATCGGGTGGCCTTGGGACAGGGACTTGAACATGAGGTGGCTCGTCAGATCGCAAGCACGAAGACGGCCAGCATGGCAAGGCCGCTGATCCGGCTCATCGGGTCCTTGATGGCAAAGACCACCGGGTCGTCCTGCATCTGCCGCCGCTGCGCGAGGATGAGGGCGCGGCCGATCCAGTAGGTCATGATCGGGCAGACCAGCAGAAGGATTTCGGGGCGGCTGTAAAGCTGCGTGACCGTGTGGCCCGAGACATAGAGCGCAAGGACCGTCACCGCGTTGAAGCCTGCCGCCGCCGAGAGTGCTGCGATCATGCTGAGGTCGACGTTTTCGTAATCCCGGTTCTCGGGCGAGGCGCGGTCGGCGTCGGCGCAGGCCGTCAGTTCGACAAAGCGCTTCATCAGCGCCAGCGAGACGAAGATCGACAGGGCAAAGACCAGCAGCCAGGACGACAGCGTGACGCCGAAGGCGACGGCACCGCCAAGCAGCCTCATGGTGTAGAGCCCGGCGAGCGTGAGCACGTCCACCAGCAGAACCTGTTTGAGGTAGAAGGAATAGGCTGTCGTCATCGCGAAATAGGCCGAAAGGACCACGGTGAAGGCCCATGAGATCGAGAGTGCCAGAACACCGGCGAGGACCAGGAGGATGGGTATCGCCAGCATGGCGTGGATCAGGGGGATGTCCCCCCGCGCCAGTGGACGGTTGCGTTTGGTGCGGTGGGCGCGGTCATCCTGCAGGTCCACGAGATCGTTCAGGATGTAGCAGGCTGAGGCCGCCATGCAGAAGGCCAGTGCGGCCACCACCGAGATGAACAGGTTCTGGAAGCTGAGCGCGTGGGCGGCGATCATCGGAACGAAGATCAGCGCGTTCTTGGCGTATTGATGCACCCGGAATTGCCGGGCCCAGTCGCGCAGGGTGGCGCCGCGATCTTCGATGAACTGGGCGTGGGGGGCCATCTTGCGCAGCCGTGAAGAGACGCTGGGCGGGGTGCGGATGGCGATGGGTTGGCGCGCGTGTTCCCAAACCGGCAGGTCGGCGGCGGCGTTGCCGATGTAGTCAAAGCCCTTCTCGCCGAACTCCTTGACCAGCAGGTCAGCCTTGGCCCGGCCCGACAGATTGACCGTGGCGGTGGTCGCGTAATAGCCGGTGAAGAGGCCGAGGTGGTCGGCGACGGCCTTGACCATGTCCTCGTGCGAACCGGAGGCCAGGTAGACCTTGCGCCCGGCCAGTTGGGCGAGGCGGATCATCGACAGGATCGTCTTGTCATAAGGCAGCGTTTCGGGCGCGCAGTCGGCCCCTGCGCAGAGGTATTCCTTGAGCGGTGCGCGGCCCTGGTTCAATGCGCCCAGCATGCCGAAGACAGAGCCCGGCGCGCGGCCGAGGCGGCGAAAGGCGGTTTCGACCAGCAGGTCGGACCGCAAAAGCGTGCCATCCAGGTCAACCACCAGCGGTGTGTCCACAGCGGTTTCGAGGTCGGGCAGGTTCGGAAGTGCCGCAGCCGTGTCGTCGTCAACGGCGGTGGCGCGGGCGCCGCCCTGCACCTCTGTCATGTCAGAGTTTGAAAGGCTTTCGACATGGTTTTTGACCGTCATGCGCGTCTCTTTCTCTGGGTTCTGGTCCCGTCTCGGGCCGTTTGATCGTGTGTCGGCGGTGCCGCCGCACACCCTTGTGTCTCGTGCTGCCGCCTGTATTGCGGCGGGCGGTACGACCGCCATCCGCCCCACATGGCGCCCACATGGTTTATGTGCCCAAGGCGGCATTCACGGCCGCCGCGGCACCGTGTCTGCAAAAGTAAAACCGTTGCAAATCTGTTCCAAAAGCCTCTTGAGCATCGGCAGGGATGCGCCCAATTGCAGGGATCATCGGCGGCAGAAGGCCGGAAAATACGCGGCAGATGCCGCACCGCTGGCGGGCACATTGCGTACGCGGCACACCAAACCGTATCTAAGCTGTGCCGCCGCAGGAATCGCTGCCGAAGCGGCCTGCGGGGTCCGTATGGCCCGACGCATGATTGTTCGAGTGCCGTTCAGCCGCCTGATTTCTGCAGGCGTGCCGGGAGGAGGAGCATGGGACCAAAACGCCAAGATACACGCGCCCCTTGGCTGCGCCGGGGTCTGGTTGCATCCGCGCTTGTCCTGGGCGGCGCCGGTGCGCTGTTTGTCTTTTCCAAACCTGACCTTGATGCGATTGCGCGCACCGGGATCAATGCCGAGATCGGGCGCATCGCCGGTGCGCATGCTGATCTGCGCGACGACAGTGCAGTGACCGTGCGCCCCGACCTGCGGGTCGTGGTGGCCGATCCGATTGTTGAGTTGGGCGACGATCAGGGTGCGCTGAGCGTGGCGCGGATCGACGCGACCCTGCGCCCGACGCCGCTGCTGCAGGGGCAGGCCGAGATCGCCAGCCTGCATCTGCACCGTCCCCACCTGACCTTCGACAGTCTGGATGTTGCCGCCCTGTTTGGTCACTGGGCGGATGATGCAGAGGCCACGGCTGCGCCTGCGCATATCGAAATCGTCGACGGTGTTCTGGATGTGGCGGACGCCATGTACCTGTCGGATCTGAACCTGTCCATCGCACAGCCCGGCGTGTCCGAGGGCGTGATGGTTCAGGGCGACTTTGTCGTCGGATCGCGCCGCGCCATCATCGGGTTGCAGCTGGACGATCCGCACCGCGCCTTTTCCGAGGTGGGCAGCGCGGGCAGTCTTTCGATCCGATTTGATCCCGCGGACGAGCCTGTGCCTGCCGATCAGGGCAGTGCCGACCCCGAGACCGGCCTTTTGGCCGACGTGCGGCAGGTGGTTGAGAATATCTCTGCCTTCGGGCGCAGGCCGCTGACCATTGACGGGCATTTTGCGATGACCTCGGAGGCGATCCGCATTTCTGACGCCACGGTGTCCCACAGCGGGATTGCATTGACCGGTGATCTGCACGTGCGTGCGGCGGGGGCCGACCTGCCCGTGTTGGCCCAGCTGCTGGCCGTTGAGCGGGGGCTGGACGCGGCCGTGTCCGATCTGATGCACGCGGTGGACGTCGGAAACTGGGCCGATGCCCCGATCAGGACGAATTGGATCAACGGGCTGGAGGCCGACTTTACCCTCGCCGGGCAGGATCTGTCCGTCGGTGGCACGGACATCGACACGGTGTCGGTGTCTTTGATCGCCAAGGCGGCAGGCGCGTCGCTGGATGTGCTGATTGACAGCGAAACGCTGGGCCGGTTTTCAGCGCAGATGGGCGTGACGCAGACGGGCGAGGTTGACGTCGCCGCAGCGCTGTCCGACGCGTCGATGACCAGCCTCAGCCAACCGATTGCAGAGCGGATGCAGGCCCGGCTGATCGGCACGCCGCAATTGCCCGAAGGGGCGCTGGATGCCGATCTGCGGCTTGACGGGCGCGGCGCCACGCTTGGAGCGCTGTTTGGCAGTCTGTCGGGTGCCGTCACCGCGTCGATGCAGGACGGTAGCCTGAGCGGTGGCGACGTTACCGCAACGCTGCAGACCCTCGCCAACGGGCGCCAGTTCATGACCAAGGAGAAGGGCCCGCTTATTCCCGCAGCGGGCCGGACCTATTTCGACCTGATCGACGGGCATGTGGGGATCGAGGCGGGCACCGCGCGCATCTCGCGCCTGACCATCGCGGGCGACCGGCTGGAGATTGATATGCTGGGTGAGGTCGGCCTCAAGGACGGTGCGGTGTCCGTTGTGGGCAATGCGCAGCTGTCGCCTGCGCAGGAACCGGAGGCCGAGGACATCGCGCGGCATGTTGACCTGCCCTTTGGCATCGGCGGCACGGTGTTTACTCCCATGGTGGCTGCTGGCGTGCCGCAATTTGAGATGGCGGCTCATGTTCCGTCCCATCACATGGCCCCGTGACGAAAGACATGGCACGCGGTGCGCCGCCCCGGTGAAGCGGGGCGCGCATCCGACCCCGAAATTGAATTGAACACATGTCCAGTAACACCCCATCCCACCGTCGCCCCCTATATCAAAGCCCCTGGCTGGCGGTGGCGATTTTCCTGGTCTGGCTGATCTACTATTCCAACCTGCTGTTCCCCGGCCTTGGCGGCATGTTGAACGCGGGCGACTCGGCCAAGTTTCAGACGTTGGGCCACACGTCGATCCTGGTCCACGGGCCGGGATACCCGTTTGTGCTGCTGATCGGCACGCTCGTGCGCGCGCTGGATCTGCCGTTCGAGCCGTGGCGGGTGATGACGATTGCGATGGCCTCCATCCCCGGTGCGCTGGCGGTCGCCATGAGCTTTGTGATCGTGGGGCGGGTGACGCGCAGCGCGCTGTTCGGGGTGGCGGCGGCGTTTCTCTTGGGCAGTGCTGGTCTGATGGCGGTGCAGGCGACAGAGGCAGAGGTCTACCCCCTCGCCCTCGCCTTTATCCTGTCTGTGGTCTTTGCCCTGATCCTCTTTGTCGAGACAAAGCGCACGCGGTACTTCATCCTCGCCTGCGCGATCTATGCGCTATCCTTTGGCAATCACTTGATGATGGTGATGCTGGCGCCCGTAGGGCTGCTGGTGATGGCGACGCATTACCGCCAGCTCTTGCGGCCCAAGGTTCTGCTGGCCGTGGTTGGCCTGCTGGCCGTGGGGGCAAGCCAGTACCTGTACCTGGCCTGGGTCACGCATGCGCCCACGACGGCCTATTCAGAGTACCTTCCACTTCCGCCTACCGTGTCCGAGTTGCGCGACTATATTGCAGGCACTTACTTTGGCGACCTCTATGGCTCTGGCCTGCAATCGCTGCAGACCGCATTGGTCCTGTGGGGCACCCTGAGCCAGGCCCATCCCATGCTGTCGGTGCCGGTTATTGCCCTGGGCCTTGTGCTGTTCGCTGTCGGCTGGCGCGGTCGGGATGTGCGTTGGGTGAGCATCGCGCTGGTGCTGGGCACGGCGCTCGCCTTTGTGCCCTTCATGATCTGGTACGGGGCCTATGACATCCAGGCGTTTCACCTGCCGGTTCTTGGCCCGCTTCTGATCGGGACGATTGCGGCCATTGGCTGGTGGGTCGCGCGCTGGCCGCGGGTGCGCCCGTGGATTGGCGCCCTTTTGCTGACTGTGGGCGTGTTTCGGGCCGCGCAGATGGCGCTGTATCTCGATGCGCGAGAGCCGGATTACGCCGGACTTGTCGACACGCTGGATGCGGTCATGGCGCAGGCGCCGGTTGATCAGCCTGTCGTGTCCATGTCCTACGGGCTGCGCATGGCGACGCTCTATCACGAGCTGTTGGACGAGGTGCCGCAACCGGCCATCTACCGCGTGACATGGCGAACCGAGGAGGCGATCCCGGATGAGGGTCCTGTCGGCGGTGTGGTGATCCCGACGGACGGCGAACAGATGCTGCGCTGGATCGAGCATCGCAATCCGGGCCTGTCCTGCCGCACCGTGCCCATTGAGCAACCCGACCCGGTAAGATGGCCCGCCTATGGCTTTGTTTGCGACCGCTTGGACGCATCGACAGAAGTGGCGCAAGACTAGGCAGATGCCCGCTCATTAACCAAATGCTTGAAAAAGCAGGACGACGCTGCGTCAACTATTCTTACATTACGTCACATGAGCGGCAATCCGCTTGATCCGTTGACAGATACGCCGCACCTTTTGCGCACGGGCTCTTAGCCGAATCGCCAAAGCGCCCGAGACGTTCCGACTACAACCGTGTTTCGGCTATAGAAGGTACTCTGCCTTGCGCATATCCCCTGCCCTGTTCGGCGTTTCGCTGACCGCTTTCATCCTGTCCTGTTCTGGTCACTTGCCAATGGCGAATGCCGAAGTGGAACGCATGGACGTCATTGATACCATGGCCCTGTCCGAGGCGGCCCTGTCTCTTGATCTTCCCGACGCAGAGATCCCGCAAGGGCTGCGCATCGTGGACACCGAGATCGTCAGCCAACTGACCGGCGCCGCGTCCCCGAACGCCACCGATGCCCGCTGGAACGTGCATGGCACCGATCTGGGCCACATGTTCAAGCACAAGGGCGATCTGTTCATGGTGTTTGGTGACACCTACGGGTCGGACGGTGGCGACTGGCGCAGCAACACGCTGGCCCGCATGGCGGATCCGGACCCCGCCAGCGACTTTTCCATTGCCGCCATGATCGAAACCGCCACGGGTGCGGCCAAGGAAGTGATCCGGTCGGCCAAGATCCCCGGCTTTGAGTGGACCGTGATCCCGACTAACGGCATCTCGCTGGGGGAGCGGATGGTGCTGCATTACATGTCGGTGCGTATGTGGGGCCAGGATGACAAGTGGTATGTGCGCCGCTCGGGCCTCGCCTATTCCGACGATGACGGCCAGAACTGGACGCGGTCAGACACGGCGATGTGGCCGGCAGGCACCGGGTTTGAACAAGTGGCCTATGTGGAACACGAGGGGCTAATCTATGTCTTTGGCATCCCCCAGGGCCGGTTTGGCGGTGTGCGGTTGGGCCGTGTGACGCCCGAGGACGTGTTTGATCCGCCGGCTTATGAATACTGGACCGGCATCGGCTGGGCGCGCGATGTCCATGCGGCTCAGGCGGTGGTGCCTGCGCCTGCGGGCGAGTTGTCGGTGGCGTGGAGCGAGGTGCATCAATCGTGGTTGATGATGTATCTTGAGCCCGTCGAACGCGCAGTTATTCTGCGCACCGCGCCGACCATGACCGGTCCTTGGACCGACGCGCAGATCGTGGCCCATGCGGACCAGTATCCGGGCCTCTATGCGCCCTACATCGTGCCCGGCCAGACCATCGACGACACGGTGTATTTCACGATGTCCAAGTGGAAACCGGTCTACAACGTGTTTCTGATGAAGGGCACAGTTGAAGCGTCTTCCGTGGAAATGGCGGTCATGGACGCCACTGACCTCATCGAACCGGGTAGCACAGTCGAGCAGATCGCGGAGTAGATTGCCCGCGCACCTCGCGCGACTTCGCTCATGATGCGAAGGCTTTCGGCGCTCTTTCGCCCCCTTGGCAGAGCGCCGGACGCAAACGGGCGAAAATGCTCCGCCCCATGGGCGCGATCTGGCAGGCTTTTGCCGCTGGCCGCGCCCTGACTTGCCGCAAGCGGCACAACCCACAACCTTTGCAATGAACGACGACGGAGCGCTGCGCTTGAGCAATTGGCGGGCTGCGTCGCCTGTATGTGTTTGACGTGAGGATGTCGCCATGAAACGCAATTTGTGGGTTTTGAACAGGGGCCATGCGGCCACGTTGCTGGCCACGGCCCTGGTCGGTCTGCCCATGGCCGCGCAGGCCTATGTGGGTCCGGGCGCGGGATTGACCGCGATCGGCACCATGATCGCCCTTATTGCGGCGCTGATCCTCGCCGTTGTCGGGTTCGTCTGGTATCCGGTCAAGCGGATGATGCGCGCCAAGAAGGCCAAGGCCGAGATCCAGCCCACCCCGAGCGAGACCGAGAGTTGAGCATCGCGGCCCTGTGCCTGGGCCTTGTCGCATTTATCTGGGTGCTGAGGGCGCTGCACGCCCAACAGGTCGCCGGCGGGATCGTGACCACCACACAGGACGCGCTGTCGGTGATGATGAACAGCGACATCGCCGAAGAGGAGAAGGAAGCGCGCGTGCAGCGCGCCTCGCTCAAACTGCTGGGCGGGTTTTTCCGGATCACAGGCATCGGCGTTGCGGCCATTGGCGCGTCGGTGCTGGTGGTGTGGGGTGGTGCGGCGCTGGGGTTTTACACGGTTGAACATGTTGTGGCCGTTGCCTTGGGCTGGCCGTTCCTGCTGGGCTCCACAGTTGCGGCGATCGCGCTTTGGATTGCCCTGGACCGGTTGCGCAAACGCTCGGCGGAGGGCGATACGCGGGCGGACGTGCCCTACGGTCCTATGGACAGGGCATTGCACGATTTCGCCTTTGCCTCGTCCGAGCGCCAGATCCGGCTTGGGTCGTTTGAGACGAAGGTGTACCGCCGCCGCATCGACATGGACGCGGCCCGCAGGCCGGTCTTTGTCACCTCCCTGCCCCGTGCGGGCACCACCATCATGCTGGAAGGGTTGGCGGGCCTGCCCGAATTTGCCTCGGCCACCTATCAGCATATGCCATTCACCTTGTCTCCGCTGCTGTGGGGCGGCTTTTCGCGTGCCTTTCGCAAGGCCGGGGACAAGAGCGAGCGCGCCCATGGCGACGGGATCGAGGTTGGCATGGACAGCCCTGAAGCGTTCGAGGAAATGCTATGGATGGCGTTCTGGCCCCGGCATTTCGAGGGTGAGCGCATCGCGCTATGGACCCCGCAAGATCGCAATCCGGAGTTTGAGAACTTCTTTCGCACGCACATGGCCAAGGTTGTGGCGACGAAGCCGGGTGCCGCGCGCTATATCTCGAAAAACAACGCCAATATCGCGCGGCTTGGGTTGCTCGAGCAGGTGTTTCCCGACGCGTCCATTGTCGTGCCGATCCGCAATCCGCGCGCGCAGGTGGCCTCGCTGATCTCGCAGCACCAGCGCTTTGCCGAACTCCACGCCCGCGAACCCTTTGCCCGGCGGTACATGGAAGGGATCGGGCATTTTGAATTCGGCGCGGCCCTGCGGCCTATCGCATTCGGCCCGCAAAGGGCGGGCGCGCTGGGTGCGGAGCATGTGGATTTCTGGCTACGCTACTGGATTGACGCCTATCAACACGTGTTGGCGACAGCCGGGCCGCAAACGGTCTTTGTCGATCATGATGCGCTATGCACGCAACCCGAAGCGCATTTGCCCGACCTCGCCGCCGCTATCGACGTGCAGGATCCGGGCGAGGTGGCGGCCATCGCGGGCATCCTGCGCCCACCGCGCGCGGTTCCCGATGTGCCGGGCGCGTCACCGGCCTTGTTGCAACGCGCCGATATTCTGCATGCCGAGCTATGCAATCAAGCCATAGGCCGTGCGTCGTCTTCATTTGGAAAGGTCATGGAATGAAACTGCCCTCATCCGACAGCTTTGCGCGCGGATTTTTTATCGTCTCGTTTGCGCTGATCGCCATGGTCTACGGGATCGTGTCGTCCTGGTGGGGCTGGTTCCCCGCCCCGCAGATCGGCGAGGCGCACCGGACCTATCTGGATGTCTCGCAGAACTGGCGCAATGACATCGGGCTGGAACCCACGCGCCACCTGGTCGCGCCCAATGACACGGGCACGCCGGATCCGGACCGCGGGTTTGAACAGCGCCCCGGCACGGAGCGGATGCCGGGTTACGTGCTGATCGCAGGGCTGAGCGACGATCAGGACACATCGGTCTTTGCCGTGCGCCTGATGGATGCCAACGGGGACGAGGTGCACCGTTGGCCCATCAACTACGAAAACTTCGATCCCGACACGCCGCCCCAGAACGTCATGCTGCACGGGATGGAAGTGTTCGAGGACGGATCAGTCGTTGTGACCTTTGACGTGGGCAACGCCATTGCGCGGGTTGACCAGTGCGGCCAGACCATGTGGAGCGTGCGCGGCGGGTTTCACCACTCGATCACGCGTGACGGGGCTGGCGGCATCTGGACCTGGTATGGCGAGGATATGGTACGCCTTGACGCGGCGACGGGCGAAAAGACCTTTTCCCTGAACCTGCGAAACGACATCGTGGCGGCCAAGAACGGGGATCAGCGGGCTATCTTTGACATTCGGGTGCGTATGCCGGATGACGCCGATGGCCAGGTTACCTATTTGAATGACCCGTTCCACCCCAATGATGTCGAGATGCTGCGCCCGGACATGGCTGATGCATTCCCGATGTTTGAAGCGGGTGACCTGATGTTCAGCCTGCGCGAACCCAACCTTGTTGCCGTCGTGGACCCGCAGACCGGCATCCTGAAGTGGTGGCAGCACGGGCCGTGGTTCAAACAGCATGACCCGGATTTCGAACCCGATGGCACGATCACCGTCTTTGACAATGCGACGGGTGCGATGCAGTCGCGGATCCTGCGGATCGACCCGCGCGACCGGCGCGTGACCGTGGACTTCGCAGGCACCGAGGACGAGCCATTCTATACCTGGCGCCGAGGCAAGCATCAGACGCTGCCCAACGGCAACCTGCTGTTGACCGAGGCCGAACATGGCCGCTTGCTTGAGGTGTCGGGTGACGGAGAGGTGGTGTGGACCCATGACATGGTGTGGGACGAAGACAGCAACCTGATCGTGACCGAGGCCCGCCACGTGCCCGAAGATTTCTTTACCAACGGATTGCCGTCCTGCAACGAGACCATTGCGCTGTCGCAGTAGTCTTGCCCGGCCGGTGGATCGGTGCCGCGCAGATCCCGCTTGCAAAATGGCGCGGATTTTAAGATTGCACGCAGTGAAGACATTTTGATCGGGTGGTGGGAACGCCGCGCAATGGCGCACTCAAGGCCGAAAGCGCGAGCGCCCTACTCGGCATTGCAAGGCAAGATTTCGGACAAGCGGCATGACGAATATTCGGCGCAGTGTGGTAAAACGGTTGGTGCGTGGGCAGATGAAGTCGCCGCCCATCGCCAAGGCATCTGCCTACGGTCTGGGCCTGATGGGCTACCGCGGATACCAGATTGCCAATCTGGCTGACCATGCGGGCGTTGTGCTGGCACCCGTCTTCGAGGCCGGAGAAAGCCGTGTTGCGGCCCCCCGCTCGTTTGGCAAAGACACCGAGTTGCTTACCCGGCCGCTGCCGCCCATCCGCCCGGTCTTGCTGGAGGATGTCACGGCGAAAACCGGATCCTCGTTTATCTACAAAAAGCACAACGTGCTGTTGCCGGACGAGATGTACAGCAAGCTCGATCGGATCAGCCTGGTCACCAACAGTGGATTTTTCTTTCAGGACTACTTTGTCACCAAACACGAGAAGACGGACGACATTCCACAGGGCATTTGTGCGTTCGGACATGGTGACGTGAACTGGTACCATTGGTTGGCAGAGATTTTGCCAGTCATCTCACTGACCCAGAACCTGCCTGCGGAATTCGACGACTACCCACTTCTGCTGCCGGAGACGGCAGAAAAGATCCCATCGTTCCGACAGACGCTTGATCTGTTTCGCGGCAACCGAGAGGTCGTCATCCTGCGCGACGATACGGCGTACCGTATCAAAAGGCTGATCCATATTCCTGCACCCGTATCTGGCCCATTCAATATGCGCGACCACATGTGGCCCGTACCAGCGGATTACACCCAGAACGTGGGTGTCGTGCAGCAAGTGCGGGACACCATTCTGAATGCTCTGGGGATCGCGCCTGATCGCGATAGCCCGAAACGCGTCATTCTGGTTCGTCCCCCGCGAGCGCGGTCTTACAACCAGGATGAAATCCGCACTGCGGCCGAGGCCCGTGAATTTGAAGCGGTTCAAATGGAAAAGTTGAGTTTCCGCGAGCAAGTGAGCCTGATGCACAATGCCGATGTGGTGATCGGCCCGACCGGGGCGGCCTTTGCCAACACACTGTTCATGCGCCCCGGCAGTCAAAGCCTGGTCTGGGCCTTGCGCGAGTATTCGGGCGGGTGCTTTTTCTCGAACATGGCGCACGTGTCAGGGTGCGAGATGACCTATTGTTTCGTCGAGGCGGATGAGCCGATCATCAGCACGTTCGATGCGTTTGGTGCGTCCTATCAGTTGCCGGTCGACGTGTTTTCGCACCATATCGACACGGTGCTCGCGAGGTCGACCACGCCCGGCGATGACGCACGCAGCATGATCACAGGCTAGCGTCAGACGGAACACTAGGTCGTTGGCTCGGCCTTTTCATATTGCCGGTCATACAACCTGCGGAACAGGCCGTTTTGGGCCAGCAAGGTGTTCAGGTCTCCCTGCTCTTCGACCCGGCCGTCCTTGATCACCAGAATGAGGTCGGAGTTGATGATCGTGGACAGGCGGTGCGCGATGACGATGGTTGTGCGCCCTTTGGTCAGTTCATCGAGCGCCTGCTTGACCAAATGTTCGGATTCAGAATCGAGCGCGCTTGTTGCCTCGTCCATCAGCAGGATCGGACTGTCACGCAACACGGCGCGCGCGATGGCGAGCCGCTGCCTCTGGCCACCCGACAGGCTGGCACCGTTTTCACCGACAATGGTATCGTAACCGTCATCGAACTGGCTGATAAAGTCGTGAGCATGTGCGGCCTTAGCTGCTGCGATGATCTCGTCATCGGTGGTTTCCGGTTTACCCAAGGCGATGTTCTGCCGGATCGTGCCGGAGAAGAGGAACGTATCCTGCCCGACAAAGGCGATCTTTTCCCGGAGCGAGGCAAAGGTCGCTTCGCGCAAGTCCACGTCACCGATGTCGATCTGTCCAGAGGTGGGGTCGTACATGCGCATGATCAGGTTCATGATCGTGGACTTGCCACCACCTGATGGACCCACAAGTGCGGTTGTTTTACCGGCGGGAAAGACGACATCGAGCCCGTTCAGGATCGTTTGATCATCCTTGTACTCGAAATGCACATCGCGAAGATGGACAGCGCTGGCACCCGCGGGCAGGTCGCGCGCGTTTTCGGCTTCGACCATGGTGACGGGCATATCAACAACTTCGTACATCACGCCGACACCGATCATCCCGGCCTCAATTGTGACCCGCATCCGGGCAAGGCGCTTGGCCGGCTCATAGGCCATCAAAAGCGCTGTCACAAAGGACATCAGCTGCCCCGGTGTGCTGGCCTCTTCGCCGAAGAGGTTTACAACACTCAGGGCGACAACGGCTGCGATGGCAAAGCCGGACAGAGTTTCCATCAGCGGGCTGGTGGCCGCCTCAAGCCGCGCGATGGCGTTGGCGCGGTCTTCGACATTGGCGACGGCGGAGTCCATCCGCTTGTTCATCCGGTCTTCAAGCGCGAAGGCCTTGACCACACGAATGCCGATGGCCGTTTCCTGAATGACCTTGATGATCTCTGCCATCGAGGTCATCTCGGCCTGCATGATGTCGCGCACGCGCACTAGGATGCGGCGCACGCCGTAAAGGGCAACAGGCCCGAAGACCAGCGAAAACAGCGACAGCGTGGGCTGCTGGTAGATCATGACGGCGATGAGCCCGATCAGGGTCAGCAAATCGCGCACAAACCCCATCACCAGCGTTTCGACCACAGTTCGTGCGGCCTGTGCCGAATAGGTCACCCGCATCAAGAGGTCGGAGGAGTCCCGTTCGGTGAAGAAGGACACGCCGTGTTTGAGGATCGCGGCGTAAAGGCGCCGCTGCTGTGCCGCGACAATGCTGTTGCCAGCGCGGCTTAGAAATACCGTTTGCGTGTAGGTTGCGATGCCTTTGACGGTGAAAATCAGCGCAACCGATGCCGCGACGCCAAAGACCTGCGCCCGGTTGCCGGACTCGATCATCGAGTCGATGATGTCCTTCATGATCCATGCCGTTAGCGCCGTTGTTGCGGCAATACCAACCATGGCCACCATTGCGATCGAGTAGTTCCGGATCTGAAGGCGGAAGTTTTCCCGCAGCAGGCGGACGATCAGTCTGCTGTTCAATTTGTCGAGCGTGCTCTCAAACATGCAGATACATTCTGGTTCCGTTGGACAAGGATGGACAGCTAGGCATTAAACCATATTCTGTAAAGTCGAAACGACGACGAGGCGTCATTGCGCGGTTTGCGGGTCGTGTATGACGCGCATGTGGCGATCCCTGTCTTTTTCAAACTGCGCGCGTGTGTAACGGAAAAAGATATCCTGCGCATCCCGGCCCATCTCTTCGGCACCCAACCGCCTGTAAAACGCAAGGGCGCGGGCGTTGCCGATGCGCGCGTCAAAGTTGGATGTCGTCAGGTCCAGACGCTCGAACGCGATCATGTAACTGAGCACGGCGCTCTCGAGCGCCGCCTTTGCCGGTTTCGTATTGTCCAGGATCCAGCTGCCCCATGTGAATTCGTCGGCTTCGATATCGTAGAGCCGCACAACACCGCAAGGCTGTGCGGTGTCGAGCCGCTCAATGATGTAGTAATACTCTTGCCCCGCCGCTTCCCGGTCGAGATATCGCCGCAGCCAGTTTGCCTGATCCTCTACCGTGCCTGTCACGGCAGAAAGATGCTGATTATAGGCGGGATCCATGCGCAGGCTGTAGATGTATCCGGCATCGCCGGGCCGTGCGAGACGCAAAGCAAGGCGCACACCTTCCATCCGTTCAACGCCTTTGTGTGTCATGATGTGACCCCCTTGTTTCCCTTGCGCTATGGCGCGCTGGTTCCGATCTGGTTGCAAACGGTCCAAAAAATGGTCGAATAAGGCGAGGGACTGTCGCATTCCACATGATCAAGAACAAGTGTAGACCGGCGGCACACCTGAACTTTGAAAAACGGCTGAGCATATGGCGCAAATCCCCTTCCTTGATCTTCGCGCGGCCTATCTGGCGCTGCAACCGGACATTGACGCTGCAGTTCAGCGCGTTCTGGCCAGCGGCTGGTATATTCAGGGGCCGGAAGTCGAGGCGTTCGAGACCGCCTATGCGACGTATTGCGGTGCAAAACACTGCGTCGGCGTCGCCAATGGCTTGGACGCCCTGATCCTGGGTCTGCGCGCCCTGGACATTGGTCCGGGCGACGAGGTTATCGTGCCGTCGCACACCTTTGTGGCCACATGGCTGGCGGTTTCAGCCGTTGGGGCAACACCAATCCCCGTGGAGCCGCACGCGCAGACCTACAATGTCGATCCGGCACTGGTTCCAAGTGCTATCACGGCACGCACCCGCGCGATCATTGCAGTACACCTCTACGGCCAGCCCGCAGACCTTGATCCGCTTTTGGAGGTCGCGCAAAAGCATGACTTGGTGCTGGTCGAGGATGCCGCCCAGGCGCACGGGGCCATGTACAAGGGCCGCCGCATCGGCGCCCACGGAGACGTGGTGTGTTGGAGCTTTTATCCCGGTAAGAACCTTGGCGCGCTTGGCGATGGCGGAGCGATCACCACCGATCGCACGGATATTGCGGACCAGGTGCGTGTGCTTGGCAACTACGGATCCAGCAAGAAATACGTCAATGACGAACAAGGCACCAATAGCCGGCTCGATCCCGTGCAGGCGGCAGCGCTGGCAGTAAAACTTGAGCATCTGGATGCCTGGACAGCGCGGCGGCGTGAGATCGCAGGTAAGTACAGCAGCGCGCTGCAGGGCGTTACGACGCCCTTTGTCCCGAACTGGGCCGATCCGGTGTGGCACCTCTATGTCGTGCAACACCCAAAACGGGATGCCTTGATGGCAAAACTGTCCGAAGAAGGGATCAGTACCTTGATCCACTACCCCATCGCGCCGCATCGGCAAAAAGCCTACGCCGGGCTTGGATATGCCGCAGGCGCGTTCCCGCTTGCCGAGGTGCTGGCAGACAACATGCTCAGCCTGCCGATTGGACCGCAGATGCCCGATGCGGATGTGGACCGAGTCATTGAAACCGTCAACAGGGTGGCGCCGACGCTATAGTGTCGGGCCACGGCCGTCGGAATGTCATCGCCATCGCTCTCCTATATCCTGCTGACCTATAATCAGCGTGACACCGTGGCAGCGGCTGTCAGGTCTGCCCTTGAGCAGACGGATGTCACCTTAGAAATCGTCATTTCGGATGATTGTTCACGGGACGATACTTTTGACGTGATCGAAAAGACCGTCGCGGGTTACAGCGGACCGCACCGGATTATTCTGAACCGCAACTCGCAGAACCTCGGTCTTGCAGGTAACCTTCACAACATGCACGAGCTAAGCAGCGGCGACGTTTTGATCGCGGCGGCAGGCGATGACATGTCCTATCCGCATCGCAGCGCCGAGATTGCGAAGGCGTTTGGGAAGAAGGACGCGCTGCTTGTTTGTTCTTACGCCGATGTAATCGACCTCGATGATCAGCCTGTTGAGGGCAATTTCCGGACAGCTCTGTTTTACAACAACTGGGACACGCCGCGCGCCGCGCGGTCCAAGGCCCTATACATCGGGGCGACAGGTGCGTGGCACCGCAGCCTTTATGAAAAGTACGGCCCCCTTGATCCGGACGCATACGAAGATCTGGTACTTGGGTTCCGTGCCGCATTGGAAGACCGCGTTGCGGTTATCGACAGACCGCTGGTGCAGTATCGCCTTGGCGCGGGACTAACCAGTTCGGACGGATACAATGCGGATATTGCGGCCTTCAAAGCCCGGCGGCGGAGAGGGTTCTTGGCCCAGCAGGCCATCATGCGCCAGCGCAAGCTTGATGCGTTGCACTTTGGTTTGACTGAAGATCACAAGGTTCTGGATGTTCTGCGCACCGAACAGGTCAAGGCGGACTTGGGCGCTGCGTACTATGCCGACGACAGAGCGTTGTTCCATGGTCTGGCCGCGCGTCATCCCCTGCTGGCGCTTTACACATGGCAAAAAGAACGCAGGCGCGCCCGCAAGATGGGCCTCTGAACATGGTTGAAATCACCGTCTTTTTGCCCGTTTACAATGGTGCCGCCTTTCTGGACCAAACGCTGGCCTCTCTGCGCCAACAGGACTTTGCCGGGTTCGAGGTGCTGTGCATCGACGATTGTTCGACCGACGACAGCCGCGCCGTGATCCAACGGTACGCGGATGCGGATGACCGAATCAAATACCTGCACACCGGCCATAACCTTGGCAGTGCCGCGAGGGCCGTGAATTTCGCGGCTTCACACGCCACTGGCCAGCGGTTCGTTTATTCCTCGCAGGATGATATGTTTTCGCGCGACTGGCTGTCCCAGCTTCATGCACGTGCGGTTGAGACCGGGGCAGATGCGGTTCTGCCCGATGTTGTGTTTTATCATGCTGACGGCACGGACGACCGCAGGATCATGGGTTACCAGGGCGATAGAAAAAAAATCCTGTCCGGGCGCGAGGCCTTTGTGGCGTCGCTGGATTGGACAATTCCCGGCAATGCTTTGTGGCCGATGCGGCTTTTGAAAGATACGGGCTTTGATGATTTCAACGCGTTCGCCGATGAATATACCGTGCGGCGTTTCTTTCTCGCCTGCGACAGCATCGCCTTTTGCGCAGGCGTGTTCTTTTATCGGCAGGATAATGCCACCGCGATCACAAAGGGGCCGAGTGCCGCCCGTCTTGATGCAGCCGATGCCAGCCTGCGCCTGTGGCACCTGATATGTGACAATGGCTTTGGTCCCGACGTGCACGGGCCATTTGCTCTGCGCACCTTGCGGGCGACGATCCGGGCGCAGGCCATGGTGTTCAACGCCCCCGAGCTTGCCAGTGAAACGCCACGTCTGACTGACGTGTGGCTGGCTATGCACCGCTCGGCACCCTTTCAAACATCCTTGGCCGCAGCGGGCACCGGCGTGTTCAAGCGGCTCGCGTACCAGCGCGCTGTCCGGTCACATACTTGGTTTGTGGGTCTTGCGCGGTTATCTGCCTCAATCGCGCGGCGTAAAGACCGGTGAGCCCACACATATTGCTTGTTCGCGCGCTTCGCGAGAAACACGTTTCAAATCCTGCCGCACAGGGTATGAAAGACACTCCTGTACGTGCAGTGCACAAACATCAACCTGGCCATGAAAACCCAAGCTTGAGATGACATCGACATGAACGAAGACATCCCTCACTTCAACGGAAACGCCAGCATGATCGACCTGCCGATCGTCTCTGATCCGCGTGGCGATCTCACTTTCATTGAAGGGGGGCGCCACGTGCCCTTTGACATCCGTCGGGTGTATTACCTCTACAACGTGCCCGTCGATTCAGAGCGCGGCGGTCACGCGCACCGGGAGCTTGAACAGGTCATTTTTGCCCTGTCCGGCAGCTTCCGCATGAAAATCGACGACGGAACGACCAAAGCCGACGTATGGCTGCGCAACCCACGGCGCGGTCTCTACATCAAGAACATGGTTTGGCGCGAAATGGACAATTTCAGCCAGGGCGCTGTCTGCATGGTTCTGGCGTCTCACTTCTATGACGAGGCGGATTACTATCGTGACTATTCCGAGTTTTTGGCCGCAAGCAAAGCAGCCAAATAGCGGAACCGCCTTCCACGGCCCTTAGATATCCAGCGTGTGCTCTTTTTCCCAGCTTGAGAAATGGGACACGAAGGATGTCCATTCCTGGTGCTTGAGCTTCAGGAAGGCGTCAGAGAATTCCTGGCCCATCATTGCTTTCAAACTGGTATCGCCGTCATACGCGCGCAGGGCGTCCAGCATGTTCAGGGGCAGCTTGGCAGCATCCTTCACATTGTGGCCTTCGGCATACATGTCAATGTCGAGGCGCGGGCCCGGGTCTGCCTTGTCCTTCAGGCCCGTCAGCCCGGCGGCGATGATGACGGCTTGCAGCAGGTACGGATTGGCCGCGCCATCGGGCAGGCGCAGCTCGAACCGACCGGGGCCCGGCACGCGGACCATGTGGGTGCGGTTGTTGCCCGTCCAGGTTACGGTGTTCGGCGCCCAGGTCGCACCGGAGAGGGTCGTGGGCGCATTAAGGCGCTTGTAGGAATTCACCGTCGGGTTCGTGATCGCCGCCATGGCAGTGGCATGGGCCATAATGCCGCCCAAAAAGTGTTTGCCCTGTGCGCTCAGGCCGACCTCACCGGTCGGGCCATCACCGTTACCTGCAAACACGTTGGTGGTGGCGGCATCGCCCGGCGCGTCCCAGACCGAGATATGGGTGTGGCAGCCGTTGCCTGTCAGCCCCTCGACCGGTTTCGGCATAAACGTTGCGCGGAGCCCGTGCTTTTCAGCAACCGACTTGGTCATGAACTTGAAAAAGCTGTGCTTGTCCGCTGTTTTCAGCGCGTCGTCGAATTCCCAGTTCATTTCGAACTGGCCGTTCGCGTCCTCGTGGTCGTTCTGGTACGGCCCCCAGCCCAGATCGAGCATGTAGTCGCAGATCTCGCGCACCACATCGTAACGGCGCATGACCGCCTGTTGGTCGTAGCAGGGCTTTTCCGCCGTATCGAAGGGGTCGCTGATCTGGCTCCCGTCCGGTGTCAGCAGAAAAAACTCTGCCTCGACCCCGGTCTTGACGTGCAACCCTTGCGCTGCGGCTTCACCTATCAGACACCGCAGGACGTTGCGGGGGGCTTGAGCCACATCCTTGCCCTCCATCACGCAATTGGCGGCGACCCAGGCTACTTCCGGTTTCCACGGCAGTTGAATGACCGACGACGGGTCAGGCACGGCCAGCATGTCGGGATGCGCCGGTGTCATGTCGAGCCAGGTGGCGAACCCGGCAAAGCCTGCACCCTCGTCCTGCATCTCGGCGATGGCCTGCGCTGGTACCAGCTTGGCGCGTTGCCCGCCGAACAGATCGGTGAACGAGATCATGAAGTATTTGACGCCGTTGTTCTGCGCGAAAGCAGCCAGATCCGTTATCATAATGCGCTCTCCCCTCTGAATGAATGTCTGAAATACAAAATCGCGCTGCTCAAAACCCCGGCTTGCCCGGATACCAGTCGGTCCCGGCCAGCGGCACGCGGGCCATCGCGGCGGCCTCCATCGTTAGGGCGCACAGGTCTTCGGGTTCGAGGTTGTGCAGATGGTTGTGACCGCAGGCGCGGGCGATGGTCTGTGCCTCAAGCGTCATGACCTTCAGGTAGTTGCGCAGCCGACGCCCCGCATAAACCGGATCAAGCCGCGCGGCGAGCGCCGGATCCTGCGTCGTGATGCCAGCGGGGTCGTTTCCTGCATGCCAGTCGTCATAGGCCCCGGCGGTGGTGCCCAACTTTTGATACTCCGCCTCCCATTTGGGATCATTGTCGCCAAGAGCGATCAACGCAGCAGTCCCGATGGCAACCGCATCCGCGCCCAGGGCCATCGCCTTGGCCACATCCGCGCCGTTGCGGATGCCGCCCGAAATGACAAGCTGCACCTCGCGATGCACGCCCAGATCCTGCAGCGCCTGCACGGCTGGACGGATACAGGCCAGGGTCGGGATACCGACATGTTCAATGAACACGTCCTGCGTGGCGGCCGTGCCGCCCTGCATTCCGTCCATCACGACCACATCTGCCCCGGCCTTCACCGCCAGCGCCGTGTCATAATACGGCCGCGTCGCGCCGACCTTCACATAGATCGGCACCTGCCAGCCGGTGATTTCGCGCAATTCCAGGATTTTGATCTCAAGATCATCCGGCCCCGTCCAATCCGGGTGCCGACAGGCGGAGCGTTGGTCGATCCCCTTGGGCAAGGTGCGCATCTCGGCCACACGGTCGCTGATCTTTTGCCCCAGCAGCATACCGCCGCCACCGGGCTTGGCCCCCTGCCCCACCACAATCTCGATGGCATCTGCCTTGCGCAGATCGTTGGGGTTCATACCGTATCGCGACGGTAGGTACTGGTAGACCAGCTTGTCCGAATGCTCCCGCTCTTCCGGTGTCATGCCGCCATCGCCCGTCGTCGTAGAGGTGCCCGCAGCCGAGGCACCGCGCCCCAGGGCCTCTTTGGCGGGCCCAGACAGAGCGCCAAAGCTCATCCCGGCGATGGTGATGGGAATGTCCAGCTCTATTGGCTTTTGCGCAAAGCGCCCGCCCAAGGTCACCGACGTCTCGCACCGCTCGCGGTAGCCTTCCAGCGGATAGCGGGACACCGATGCACCCAGAAACAGCAGGTCGTCAAAATGCGGCACGCGCCGCTTCGCACCGCCGCCCCGAATGTCATAGATCCCGGTTTCCGCTGCCCGACGGATTTCGGCGTTGACGGCGTTGCTGAAGGTTTCCGACTGGATCGGAACGGTGCGTGGCGTGGTGTCATCCGTTTGTGTCATCCCGCTCTCCTTCAATACGCCGCCGAGGTGTCGACATCGAAGTTATAAAGCTGGCGCGCCGAGCCATAGCGCGTGAACTCTTCCGCTTTCGCATCGGCACCAGCGCGCTCCAGCAGAGTTTCCAGTAAGGCAAGATGCTCTGGCCGCATCTCCTTTTCGACGCAATCGGCGCCAAGACTCTTGACCGAACCGCGCACGAACAACCGCGCCTCGTAAAGCGAATCCCCCAGCGCATCGCCCGCATCGCCGCAGACCACCAAAGTACCCGCCTGCGCCATGAAGGCAGACATGTGGCCGATATTGCCGTGCACGACAATGTCGATGCCCTTCATCGAGATCCCGCAGCGCGAACTGGCGTTGCCCTTGATGACCAGCAGCCCGCCATGGCCGGTGGCCCCGGCGTACTGGCTGGCGTCACCTTCCACGATGACCTCGCCCGACATCATGTTTTCGGCCACGCCCGGCCCAACCGACCCTTCGACCCGCACGGTCGCCTGCTGGTTCATGCCCGCACAGTAATAGCCCGTGGACCCTTTGACCGTCACGTCGATGGGTGCGTCGAGGCCCACGGCAATGGCGTGGCTGCCCTTGGGGTTGATAATCTCCCACCGGGTCCGGTTCGTCTCGGCGGTTTGGGCGTGCAAGGCGGCGTTGAGCCCCCGCAACCCGTCCGCCTCCAGGTCGTAGGTCTGCATCTCAGGCCGCCTTGTCGTGGATGGTCTGCCCATCGGCGTGAGACCAGAAATAGACTGTTGCCGGTTCCGGCTCCCACACGCGGGCGGTGTCGATGCCGGGCAGGTTGACCAAAGCCCGGTATTCGCTTCCGAAGGCGACATATTGATCCGTTTCCGCCATCACGGCCGGTTTGCAGGCGATAGGATCCCGCAGCACACCAAAGCCATCTTTCGTGCCCACGACAAAGGTAAAGAAGCCGTCCAGATCATCGAGGCCCGACTGCAACGCCTCCCCCAACGTCGCGCCCTGCATCATCTTCCACGTGAGGTAGGCCGCCCCCACCTCAGTGTCGTTTTCGGTCTGGATCGTCACGCCCTCGCGCCGCAGCTTTCGGCGCAGGGCATTGTGGTTCGACAGAGACCCGTTGTGGACGAGGCATTGATCGCTGCCGGTGTTGAACGGATGCGCGCCCATGGTCGTTACCGCCGATTCAGTTGCCATGCGCGTGTGCCCGATCCCGTGCGTGCCGCTCATGCGGCTCAGGTCGAAGCGCGCCGCTACATCACGCGGCAGACCCACCTCCTTGTAGATCTCAAGCGTCTCGCCCCGGCTCATGAGCCGAACCCCGGGTCGTATCTCTGCCAGCGCCTTTTGTGCCGCGTCGAACTGATCACTTGGGATATGCGCCACCGCGTGCGTGTCGATCACCCGCTGCGTGACATGGGTGTCCAGCGCAGCGCCCAGATCCGCGTCCAACGCATCAAAATCCGTTTCGGGGTCCGATGATTGCAGCGTCAGCTTCAGCTGGCCTGCCACCTCGGCGCCATAGATCGCGATGCCCGCGCTGTCCGGCCCGCGATCGGTCATCGTGATCAGCATCTCGGTCAACATGTGCCCAAGCTCAGGTGCGAGCGATTGATCCTTTAGGAATAGTCCGACGATTCCGCACATGGCTGTCAGCGCCCCCAACGTGTGTCATTGCCACTGTACGCTAGGCAGAAACCGTCCCATCAACAAGAACATCAGGAAATATTTTTTCCCTTCATGCAAATCCCTGCTGAAATTCAGGGCACGGAACTGCCGTCAAAGGTTACCGGTTATGACCGACAGTACGCCGTTCCGATTTGAAACTGTCCGGTCTGACGACCTGGGTCAGTTGACCTGCGGATAACTGATGACGGACAGATAGCGCGCGGGCAAGCGGACCAAATGCTCAGGCCCGTGTGGGGCATCCGCGTCAAAGAACAGCGTATCGCCGGGCTTCAGCGGATACACCCGGTCACCATGCCGGTAGTCGACTTCACCTTCCAACATGTAGATCGTCTCGATCCCGCCATGTTGGAAGGTGGGGAATACGTCGGATTCTGCTGTCAGGGTGATCAGGTACGGCTCGACAATAACGCCCGATCCGTTGGCCCCGATATGCCCGAGCAAACTGTATTGGTGATTGGCGCGCGTGCCCTCGCGGTCCAGCTCAACGCCCTGCCCGGCCCGCGTATGCACCGCCTCGCGCCGTTCTTCGAATTGACGAAAGAAGCTGGTCAGCGGAACGGACAGCGCATCGGCCAAAAGCTGCAGCGTGGTGAGCGATGGCGAGGTGTTGCCGTTCTCGATCTTCGACAGCATGCCAATCGACAGCCCGGTCACGCGCGCAAGCTCCGCCACCGTGGTGTTCTGCTGCTTGCGCCGTGCGCGAACCTCTCGCCCGATGGCGATTTCGAGCACCTTCTCGCGCTCACCCGACCGCATCGAATGCGGATCCTGGGTCAGCTTCGGGGCCGGACCTTTGTCGTTTTCATTCATGTCAATGCCAGACTGCTGCCCATGCCGGGCCAGATTGTTTTCCTGATAGGAAAAATTCGGGAAAGGTAAAAGGAACTCCGCACACTCGCGCCCCCGTTTGATGCGACAGACCATTCCGCCGCAGGAGAGAGCCATTGTGAAAAAGAGCACTGCGCAGTAGGTATCCTGACGCACACAAAAAGAGCAGCCGGCCGAACCCCTTCATGTCCAAAGACATCTACGTCACCCACCCACATCTGCCGCCTCTGGAAGAGTTTCAGGGGCTGCTCAGCAAAATCTGGGAAAGCGGGCACCTGACGAACAGCGGCCCCTATCACCAGGAACTGGAACAAGCCCTTTGCGACTATCTGAAGGTGCCGTACATCTCGCTCTTCAACAACGGCACCATCGCACTGGTCACCGCGTTGCGCGCATTGGGGATTAAAGGCGAAGTGATCACAACGCCCTTTTCATTTGTTGCGACGTCGCATGCCATTCTTTGGACGGAGTGCACGCCGGTTTTTGTGGATGTAGATGCCGAGAGCCTAAACCTCGATCCCGCACAGATCAGGTCAGCGATCACCAAGGACACGGCCGCAATTCTGCCTGTGCATTGCTACGGGCATCCGGCGGATGTTGACGCCATTGATGCCATCGGCGCGAAACACGACATTCCTGTAATTTACGACGCCGCACACGCGTTTGGGGTGGAATGCCATTGCGGGTCCGTCCTGACCCATGGCGATCTATCGGTGCTCAGCTTTCACGCGACCAAGGTGTTTAATACGTTCGAAGGCGGGGCCGTTGTCTGCAAAACGCCTGAAATGAAGCGCTATGTCGATCAACTGAAGAACTTTGGCCACGAGGGCGAGACGGTCGTGATCGAGACAGGGATCAACGGCAAGATGAGCGAGATCAACGCCGCCATGGGCCTGATCCAGCTCAACCACATCGACGGAGCCATTGCACAACGGGCAGAGATTGACCGCCAGTACCGCGAGCGGCTCGCTGACCTGCCTGGTATTCATTGCGTGAAAGACAGCGGTCAGATGCGAGCCAACTACGCCTACTTTCCGATAAGGGTCGGCCCGGACTTTCCGATCTCGCGTGATGCGCTCTATACCTACATGAAGGAACGCGGGGTGCATCCCCGACGCTACTTCTACCCGCTTATCCCGGAATTTCCGATGTACAGCGCCCTGCCCACAGCAGATAGAACACTCCTGCCCAATGCCGCGCGCGCGGCGGATGAAATTCTGTGCTTGCCGATCTATCCCGGGCTTGATGACGCGTCACTGAGCCGGATCATTGCGCTGCTCCATGATGCAGCCGCCTCTGGCGCGTAGCACGTACTGTCATGCGCGCCGCGATCATGCAGCCCTATCTTTTGCCCTACATCGGCTATTTCCAGCTGATTGCGCATGCGGACACGTTTGTCATCTACGACGACATTCAATTCAGCAAGAAAGGGTGGATCAACCGCAACCGGTTTCTGCGCAATGGGGATGCGGTCATGTTCACGCTGCCGCTTCGCAAGGATTCTGATTACCTTGACGTCCGCGACCGCAATATCGCGGACGCATATGACCCCAAAAAGCTGATCGCGCAAATTGAAAACGCGTATCGCAAAGCGCCTCAATTCGCCACTGCCATGCCGGTCATCGAAGAGATTCTGGGATGCTCCGAACGCAATCTGTTCACGTTCATCCACCACAGCGTCACACGGGTCTGTACCTGTCTGGGTCTGGACACGCCCATTATCGTGTCCTCGTCCCTCGGCGACACGACGGGTCTGAAAGGACAGGACCGGGTTCTGGCCATTTGCGAGGCTGTCTCCGCCACAAGCTACGTCAACCCAATTGGCGGTCTCGACCTCTACCAAGCATCGGCCTTTCAGGCACGCGGCATGGATTTGCACTTCATGCGCAGAACGTCGCTTGCCTACGAACAGTTCGGACACCCTTTTGTGCCGGATCTGTCGATCCTCGACATCATGATGTTCAATTCTGTCGACGAGGCGCGCAGCCTGATCACCGATCACTATGAAATGGTGGCACCCAAAGATGACTGATGGATTTGTCTGGACCAAGCTGGGCAAGGTCTTTGACCCGGCCGACCATCCGGGCCGCGACTGGATGGCGTCCTTTGCACAAGCGCCCGCAACACTGATCCGCGATGACCATGTGCGGGTCTATTTCTCGACCCGGCCATCACCGGATGAAAATGGGCAATTCAAAAGCTACTCCGCCTGGGTCGATCTGGACCGTGGCGACCTGACCCGTGTGATCCGCGCCGCAGATGCTCCCGTGCTTGAGTTGGGCGACACAGGCACCTTTGACGAGTTCGGAACATATCCGTTTTCGGCAATCGACACGGATGAAGGCGTTCTGGCCTGCTACGCGGGCTGGACGCGGTGCGAAAGCGTGCCCTTCGACGTGGCCATCGGCGCCGCCGTCAGCACGGATGGCGGCGCACGGTTCGAGAAACTGGGGCCCGGTCCGATCATAGGCCTGTCACCTGACGAACCCTTTGTGATGAGCGGACCAAAGCTGCGCCGGTTCGGCGACACCTATTACCTGTTCTACATTGCCGGAACAAAGTGGCTGATGCATGAGGGCCGCGCCGAACCCGTCTATCGCATCCGGATGGCGCGTTCCCAGGACGGACGGATGTGGCATAAGCATGGCGCGCACCTGATCGACACGGTCGTCGAAGAGGATGAGGCGCAGGCCAGCCCTGACGTGCACTATCATGATGGCCGCTATCACATGTTCTTTTGCTATCGCTACTCCACCGACTACCGCGGCCATGCGCGCGGTTACCGCATCGGCTATGCCCATAGCGACGACCTGATCACCTGGCACCGGAACGATGCGCTGGCGGGGATGCACCCCTCGGACGACGGCTGGGACAGCGAAATGGTGTCCTACCCACACGTCTTCACCGTCGATGACACAACGTACATGGCCTATCTCGGCAATGGCGTCGGCCGCGAAGGTTTCGGACTGGCCCGACTAGAGGCGCGGCCATGAAAATCGAGAAACTGGGCAAAATCTTTGATCCCGGCGCGCATCAGCTGATGCACGGCCCTGGGCTGTTTGCACAATCGCCCCAAACGATTGCACTGCCTGACGGAGGCGTGCGCATCTATTTTTCGACCCGGTCCGCAGATGGGGACAGTGGTAAGTTCATCAGCCATGTCTCCTATGCCGATTTCGCGGATGATTTGACGACACTTGTCGACGTCGCACGGCATGAGGTGCTGGCACGTGGCCCGTTGGGCGCCTTTGACGAACATGGCGTCTTTCCATTGAACCCTGTGCCGGTTGGCGACGAGGTGTGGGGGTACACCACAGGCTGGACACGGCGGGTGTCGGTGTCCGTGGACACTGCCATCGGACTTGTCAAAAGCCGTGATGGGGGCCGCACGTTCCAACGCGTCGGCACAGGACCAGTGCTCGGCGCCAGCCTGCACGAACCGTTTCTTGTGGGCGACGGCTTTGTCCGCAAGATCGGCGACACGTTCCGCATGTGGTACATCTTTGGCCAACGCTGGGAACGCGAAAGCGAAGACGCAGCGCCGGACCGCGTGTACAAGATCGGGCAGGCATGGTCCGAAAACGGCCAGACCTGGCAGCACAATTCGGGCGAAACAATCCTACCGGATGTGCTGGGGCGCAACGAATGTCAGGCGCTGCCCAGCGTCACGCATTTCGACGGCGAGTATCACATGGTCTTCTGCTACCGGCATATCCACGGCTTCCGCACAGACCCGTCCAAAGGTTATCGGCTCGGCTATGCACGCTCGAAAGACGGGGCCACGTGGGAACGGGACGACGCGGCGCTCGGGCTGACAGGCACGCTGGGCGCGTGGGACGCTGACATGCAATGCTACCCGCATGTCTTTGTGCACCGAGGCGCATTGTTCCTGCTCTATAACGGTAACGCGTTCGGGAAAGAGGGCTTTGGCCTCGCGCGCCTGTCCCCATGACGGCGCATGACGATGTCAGCCGCAACAGGGCAACTGCCGCAGAGGTCGCAGCGCTTCTGATCGCATGCGATCAGGATTTTTCGCCACCTTTATCCGAACGGCAAGACATCGCAGACTACGCCACCCGCATCTGCGACCGCGCCGAACGATTTGAATACTGGGCGCTGGGTGCCTTGGCCGGATTGGTGGCTATCTATTGCGTCACACCGCCCGGACGCCCTGCCTTTATCACGAATGTCAGCGTCCTCGCCGAATACCGCAGTCGCGGCATCGCCGCCACGCTGCTCAAGGCTTCTATCACGCACGCAAAATCCTGCGGCTTCGACAGAATCGCGCTGGAGGTTGATGCGCATGCCCATGCCGCACGACGCCTCTATGCAATGCACGGATTTTGCCCCGCACCGGTTAAGGGATCAGCAGACTTGTTCGAGTTGAAGCTGTAAGACGGTTCCAACCTTCCGCGCTTTGCTATACCCGGCTTTGAACCGCTGCCGGGCCTCAGGGGGCCATCACTTCAGATTGAGGGGACAAATGAGCCAGACACGCGACTACGACGCAGAGTTCAAGGACAATGCAGACCGCAAATACGCCTATGATTTCGATTTCGACGTCATGCACGGATACATGGTCAAGGCGTTCAGCAGCTTTTACCGCCCCGGCGCCTGCCTAGAACTTGGCAGCTTCAAGGGCGACTTTACCAAGCGTCTGATCCCTGACTTTTCAGACATTACCTGCGTCGAAGCCTCCCCCGAGGCAATTGAAGTTGCAAAAACCAACCTGCCCGACACGATCAGCTATCACCAAGCCCTGTTCGAAGACGTGGACCTGCCCAAGCAGTATGACAACATCATCCTGACCCATGTGCTTGAACATCTCGACGATCCGGTTGGTGTTCTGAAACGTGTCAACGATGAATGGCTCGCGCCGGGCGGGCGGTTGTTCCTGGCCTGCCCCAACGCCAACGCTCCGTCCCGTCAGATCGCCGTAGCCATGGGCCTGATCACCCACAACGCCGCCGTCACACCAGCCGAGGCCGAACACGGGCACAGGATCACCTACAGCCTCGATACGCTTGAGCGCGATGCAAGTGCTGCGGGCCTCGATGTCCTGCATCGTTCAGGTATCTTCTTCAAAGCGCTGGCGAATTTCCAATGGGACCGGTTGATGAACACCGACATCATCTCGCCGGAATACCTGGATGGTTGCTATACCCTGGGGCAGCGTTATCCTGATCTGTGTTCCAGCATCTATCTCGTATGTGCGCCTGGCACGGGCAAATAGGGTGGCGGCCACCATGCCGCGCACTCTTAACCCAAATGACGCAGGCCAGAAATGACACTTGAAGACATCGCGCAGCGCGCATTTGCGGGCGATTACTCCGGCGCACTTGAAGCCTGCCGCATTCAACGCGTCAACACCCGGAAAACGCATCTGGGCACGTACATTAGCGGATACTGCCATTATCATCTTCAGAATTACGACGCCGCTGCAGAATCCTTTGACACCGCCCTGCGCCTTGCGCCCGGTGACATCGACACAATGGTTTATGCAGTCACCGCACATCACAATGCCGGACGCCCGGTCAAGGCACTGGAGATTGCAGTTGCCTGCATGAACGCGTGGCCCTCTGATCAAACCGCGGGTGCGTTGGAGAGGCTCTTGGCGGCGGCCATGGACTGCCTCACACGCATGGACGCCAGCCAACAGCGGGCCAACCTGGCCGCACAACTCATGACACGGCTCGAACAGACCAACGCTGTGTTTCCGGTCGATCACGGGGTGCTTTCTGCGCTTGCGAAAGGGCCCGAACTAGACAAGCAGAGATTGCGCGCGGCCCTCGACAGGATTGAGCAACCTGCATACCGATTGGGCAAGATCATGTCCGTTCAGGATGCGGTGGCTAAACGCTTAGGGCAGTTTGAACTGCAATCGCCGCCCGACGATGTGCAATTCGCCAGCCTGACCGGCTCATTGTGGGCCAACACAGATGAATATGACATAATCGCCAGTTATCCCGGATATGTCGCAACTCTGAACGACGCGATTGTGTCCGGCCAGTCTGGGGCGGTTTTCACTGACGACGGGGCCATCATTTCCGACAGCTATGCAGATGCACGCTATGCGTCAGAGGTCAACCTGCGCGCAGATGAATTCGTGCGCACCAGATTGGGCGACGATGCCGTCTTTGAAATCCCGGAAATCCAGCGCGACATTCCCTGCGCCATCAATCTCAGCGGCTTGGCCTCCAACCATTTCGGCCATTGGTTCAGTGAATACCTGCCGCGCCTGCGCCATTTCTGCCAGCTGCCCGACTTTGACCTACTGCCGATCCTGATCAACGATGACATGCCCGGAACACATGTCGATTTCCTGTCCGCCATCTGCGACAATCCGATGATCATAGTGGGCCGGACTGAGGCTGTGCGCGTCAAAACGCTATATGTCGCGCCGACCATCACCTTTTACCCGTTCGATTTGCGACCCGGTCACAAGGTGCCCTATGAACACCAGGCCTCGTGGTCCGGACCCGCCATGCAATTCCTGCGCGACCGGGTGCTTGCGCGTCTGGGCGGTGCAGACACCACCCCGGATGCAGAAATATACCTGAGCCGCCAAAACAGCACTTGGGCCAAGCCCAAGAATGAAGACAGCTTTGTGAGTGCCATGAAGCAGCGTGGCATACAGCCCGTTTTCCTTGAGAAACAGAGGTTTGCCGAGCAAATCGCAACCATCCGCAGCGCCAAGACCATCGTGGCGCCCATCGGGTCTGCGCTCAATATGCTCATATTCGCGCGTCCAGAGACACGGATCCTCGTCTTCACGCAGCAGTTTTCGCACAACTGGGGCGGTTGGGCCGGGCCGCTGCGGCAGATCGGCATTCATCCGCATATGGCAAAGATGCAGCAGGGCAGCGCCGGTCAGAAACACACCAATATCGAGATGCGGACCGATATCCTTGACGCTTTCCTGTCGGGCGATCTCGACAGCGCAACCTCACTGGATACAGAAAAGCCGTCATTCTGGCGCCGCCTCTGGGCGCGGCGGTAGCACGCTCATTCCTGGCCATCTACGTCGTGACGGTTTGATCCCCCAACGGCACGTGTAAGATCCCGTGCCGCGTCGACAACCGAGCGGCTGATGCGCTCGGTCACATCCCGTCCCATCCGCGTCGCGGGTCCGGACACCGAGATACCGGCCACAGCCTCTCCATACATGTCAAAGACCGGGGCCGCGATGCAGCGCATGCCCAGGTTCTTCTCCTCGGCATCAATTGCATATCCCCGCGCACGAGTGCGGCGCAGCTCTTGCACCAGTGCGTCCGGCGCAACCAGCGTATGCGCGGTGAAGGTTTCAAGACTGCGCCCCTTTAGCCACCGGCCAAACCGGTCCTTATCCATGAACGCCAAAAGCGCCTTGCCAATGCCTGACGCGTGCATGTCCGACAGCGTGCCGGGCGGAAAGAAGGCGCGGATGCTCTCATGCGTCTCGACCTGGTTCAGGAAAAGCACCATGCCGCCCTTTTCGATCCCCAGGTTCGCCGTCTCGCCCGTCCGCTCCATCAGGGCACGCAGGATGGGCCGCGCCCGGTCCACCAGGCTGGTCCGCCGCAAGAACCGCGCCCCGATGACAAAGGCCCGCGCGCCCACATACCATCGCTGTTCCTCGGGATCGAACTCCACCAGCCCGCGCGCCTCCAGCGTGATGAGCACCCGGTAGACCGTCGCGGGCGATTGGCTCAGTTCAGAGGCAAGTTGCGAGAGCGTCTTGCCCTGATCCGCACTCAGATACTCGAAAATCTCCATCGCCCGGTCGAGCGACTTGATCGTTTTTTGCTCTGTCTTGTCGTCCCATCCTCGTGGCCGCCCACGGGCGCGACGGGGATTCTCCTGGGTGTTTTGCGCGTCCGACATGCCACTCTCCACAATTTCTGAAAATGTATTTCGCAATATGAAAAATGCAAGCGGCTGTTTCTCAAGCATATTTCCGCAGCGCTCTGACCTTGCCCATATTTCATGCAAAAATTTCATGCGTCACCGCCCTGTCGTAGAAAGGAGGTGCAGATAGGAGGGCGCCATGAGTTTCCAGAACCCCGTTTTCATTCCGGGACCGACGAACATTCCCGAAAGCCTGCGCAAGTCTTGCGACATGCCAACCATCGACCACCGCTCGCCGCTCTTCGGCGGCATCCTGAACGCCGCCCGTGATGGCGTGCGCCAGGTGCTGAAGTCCGACACGGCCGAGGTGTTCATCTTTCCCGCCACGGGTACCGGTGGTTGGGAAACGGCTTTGACCAACACGCTCAACCCCGGCGACACCGTCCTTGCCGCCCGCAACGGGATGTTCTCGCACCGCTGGATCGACATGTGCCAGCGGCTCGGCCTGACCGTGCGGGTGGTCGAAACGCCGTGGGGCCACGGCATCCCCCATGCCCAGTTCGCAGAAATCCTGGCCGCAGACACATCGCAAGAGATCAAGGCGGTGCTGGCCACCCACAACGAAACCGCGACCGGCGTCACATCCGATATCGCGGCAGTGCGCGTGGCCATGGATGCCTCGGACCACCCCGCGCTGCTCTTCGTCGATGGCGTCTCCTCCATCGGCTCCATCGACTTCCAGTTCGACGGCTGGAGTGTCGACGTCGCCGTGACCGGGTCGCAAAAAGGCTTCATGCTGCCCGCCGGCCTCGCCATCGTCGGCTTCAGCGCAAAAGCCATGGCGGCCCAACCGTCGGCCAAACTGCCGCGCACCTTTTTCGATATCCGCGACATGGCCGATGGCTACGCGGCGGGCGCCTATCCCTACACCCCCGCCGTCGGTCTGATGAACGGCCTCAGCCACGCCTGCACCATGTTGCTGAGCGAGGGGCTCGACACCGTGTTCGCCCGCCACCACCGCATCGCCTCCGGCGTACGCGCGGCCGTGTCGGCGTGGGGCCTTGAACTCTGCGCCGCCTCTCCCGATCTCTATTCGGACACGGTCAGCGCAATCCGCACACCAGCGGGCTTTGACGCCAGCCGCATCGTCAGCCACGCGGCCACAACATACGGCGTAGCCTTTGGCGGCGGGCTGGGCGAGGTCGCAGGCAAGGTGTTCCGCATCGGCCACCTGGGCAGCCTGACAGACGTCATGGCCCTGTCCGGCATCGCCACGGCAGAGATGTGCATGGCCGATCTGGGCCTCGACATCACCCTCGGGTCCGGCGTCGCTGCCGCGCAACAGGTCTACCGCGCGCACGGTGCTGCCAACGTACAGAAGGATGCCGCGTGATGAAGGATATGAGCGACATGATCATTCCGACCTATCAGGACATGCTCGACGCGCACGACCGCATCGCGCCCCATATCCGCCGCACCCCGGTGCGCACCTCGGACTACCTCAACGAACTCACCGGCGCGCAGCTGTTCTTCAAATGCGAGAACTTCCAGGAACCGGGCGCCTTCAAGGTGCGGGGTGCGACCAACGCAGTCTTCGGCCTCGATGACGCACAGGCGGCCAAGGGGGTCGCGACGCACTCCTCCGGCAACCACGCGTCGTGTCTCAGCTATGCCGCGATGCGCCGGGGCATTCCCTGCAACGTGGTCATGCCGCGCACCGCACCGCAGGCCAAGAAGGACACCGTGCGCCGCTACGGCGGGCAGATCACGGAATGCGAACCCTCGACCACCTCGCGCGAAGAAACCTTTGCCAAGGTGCAGGCCGAAACAGGCGGTGACTTCGTCCACCCCTACAACGATCCGCGCGTGATCGCGGGCCAAGGCACCTGCTCACGCGAATTCATGGAACAGACCGACGGGCTCGACATGATGGTGGCCCCCATCGGCGGGGGCGGCATGATTTCCGGCACCTGTCTGACGCTGTCCACCCTCGCGCCCGAGGTCGAGATCATCGCCGCCGAACCCGAACAGGCCGACGATGCCTATCGCAGTTTCAAGGCGGGCCATATCATCGCGGACGACGCGCCTAAGACCATTGCCGACGGCCTGCTTGTCCCGCTCAAGGAACTGACCTGGCATTTCGTATCAAACCACGTCACTGACATCTTCACCGCGTCCGAGGACGAGATCATCGACGCAATGAAACTGACGTGGAAACACCTGCGCGTGGTGATGGAGCCGTCCTGTGCCGTGCCCCTCGCCATCATTCTCAAGAACAAGGAGCGCTTCGCGGGCAAACGCGTGGGCGTCATCATCACCGGCGGCAATGTCGACCTCGACACGCTGCCCTGGATCAAGGGAGACTGACCAATGAATGCACCTGTCAACCTCAACACCCTCGAAGTGGGCTTTGACGTGCCCGCGCAGCCCGGCATGGACGCCGCCGACATCCAGACGCCCGCGCTGGTCCTCGACTTGGGCGCGCTGGAGCGCAACATCAAGAAGATGGGCGACTACGCCAAGGCGCACGGGATGCGCCACCGGGTCCACGGCAAGATGCACAAGTCAGTCGACGTGGCGAAGCTGCAAGTGGAACTCGGCGGCGCCTGCGGCGTCTGCTGCCAAAAGGTGTCGGAGGCCGAAGTCTTCGCCCGTGGCGGCATCAAGGATGTGCTTGTGTCGAACCAGGTCCGCGACCCGGCCAAAATCGACCGGCTGGCTCGGATGCCAAAACTGGGCGCGCGCACGATCTGCTGTGTAGATGACATCGAAAATGTCGCTGACCTGTCAGCCGCCGCCCAGAAACACGGCACCACCATCGAATGCCTGGTCGAGATTGACTGCGGCGCGGGCCGCTGCGGCGTGACGACCACCGACGCCGTGGTCGAGATCGCCTCCGCCATCGACGCCGCGCCGGGGCTGAAATTCGCTGGCATCCAGGCCTACCAGGGCGCGATGCAGCACATGGACAGCTACGACGACCGGAAAGAGAAAATCGACATCGCCATCGCCATGGTGCGCGACGCCGTGGACGGGCTGAAGGCCAAAGGGCTTGAGTGTGACATCGTCGGTGGCGGCGGCACCGGCTCCTACTACTTCGAAAGCAATTCAGGCGTGTACAACGAACTGCAATGCGGCTCCTACGCCTTCATGGACGCCGATTATGGCCGCATCCTCGACAAGGGCGGCAATCGCATCGACCGCGGCGAGTGGGAAAACGCCTTCTTCATCCTCACGCAAGTGATGAGCCACGCCAAGGCCGACAAGGCCATCGTGGATGCGGGGCTGAAGGCGCAATCGGTGGACAGCGGCCTGCCCGTCATCTTTGGCCGCACGGATGTGGAATACGTCAAATGCTCCGACGAACACGGCGTCGTTGCCGACCCCGATGGCGTGCTGAAGGTGGGCGACAAGCTGCACCTCGTCCCCGGCCACTGCGACCCCACCGCCAATGTCCATGACTGGTACGTGGGCGTGCGGGACGGCAAGGTCGAAACGCTCTGGCCCATCTCAGCGCGCGGCAAGGCGTTCTAGGCGCGATCCCCTCATACTCCCAATGGCCCGTCACCGGGCCACACCTACCGGGGGCAGGCCCGACCTGCCCCCTTTTCTGACCAACGGACTGACCGACATGCTGATTGTGCCCGAAAAAGACATCGCTGACCTCATGACGCGGCAAGCCGCCTTCGACGCCGTCGAACAGGTCTTCGCCGCGATGGCGGCGGAGGACGCCTACAACTTCCCCGTCGTGCGCGAGGCCATCGGGCACGAGGATGCGCTTTATGGTTTCAAGGGTGGCTTTGACCGCGCGGGCGCCACGCTGGGCCTGAAGGCAGGCGGCTACTGGCCCCACAACCTGGAAAAGCGGAACCTGATCAACCACCAGTCCACCGTGTTCCTCTTCGACCCGGACACCGGCAAACCCACGGCCATGGTCGGGGGCAACCTGCTGACGGCATTGCGTACAGCGGCCGCGTCGTCGGTCTCCATCAAACACCTCGCCCGCCCCGACGCCAAAGTGCTCGGCATGATCGGCGCAGGCCATCAGGCCACATTCCAACTGCGGGCCGCCCTCGAACAACGCGACTTCGAGCGGGTCATCGGCTGGAACTACCACCCCGACATGCTCCCCAACATCGCGAAGGTCGCCGAAGAGGCTGGACTGCCCTTTGAAGCGGTTGACCTGCCGGACATGGCGCAAGCCGACGTTATCATCTCGATCACCTCCGCCTTCGCCCCATCACTCATGGCCGACCACGTCAGCCCCGGCACGCATATCGCCTGCATGGGCACCGACACCAAGGGCAAGCAGGAGGTCGAAGCCGCCCTCCTCGCCCACGCCACCGTCTTCACGGACGAGGTCGCCCAATCCGTCTCCATCGGCGAAGCGCAACACGCCATCGCCGCCGGGCTGATCAGCGAAGGTGACATCCACCAGATCGGCGCCGTCATCAACGGCGCGCATCCGGGGCGCAGCACCGACAATGACATCACGCTCTTCGACGGCACCGGCGTCGGGCTACAGGACCTCGCCGTCGCCGCCCGCGTTGTTGACCTGGCCGAGAAAAAGGGTATCGCGATCCACGTCGACTTCTGACGCGATAACAAAGGCCAAGGCAGTGAAGATCTTTATCAACGGGTTCGGCCGCATTGGCCGCACGGTGCTGCGGCAAGTGCTGTCGGAGCACGCCGACGTCCACATCGTCGGCATCAACGACATCGCGCCGCTCGACACCTGCGCGTACCTCTTCCGCTACGACTCCGTCTACGGCCCCTTTCCCGGAGAGGTGACATCCGAACAAGACGCGCTGGTCATAAACGCGCAGCGCATCCCGTTCACCCACACACCAGACCTCTCCGCACTCGACCTAAGCGACGTCGACATCGTCATGGAATGCACGGGCAAGGCAGGCACGCGCGCCATCGCGACACGCGGTCTCACAGCCGGCGCCAACCGCGTCCTCATCTCAGGTCCCTCGGACGCCGCCGACCAGACGGTCGTGCTGGGGGCAAATGACCACGAACTGACCGACGCGCGCATCGTCTCCAACGCCTCCTGCACCACCAACGCCATCGCGCCCCTGCTCAAGACGCTGGACGACGCATTCGGCATCACCCACGGGCACATCACCACGATCCACTGCTACACCGGCAGCCAGCCGACAGTAGACGCCCCCGGCCCCAGCTTCGAACGCAGCCGGGCGGCGGCGGTGTCCATGGTGCCCACGACAACAAGTGCGGCAAACCAGATTGCACGCATCCTGCCGGAGATGGACGGACGGCTCAGCGTCTCAGCTGTCCGCGTGCCCTGCATCAGCGTGTCATCCGTGGATGCGGTCCTGCAACTGCGCGACACACCGACCGGCGACGCAACCGCAACGCTTCAAACGTGCCTCAAGAAAAACCCGGTCATCGGCGTCACCCATGACCCCTGCGTCTCATCCGACCTGCGCGCACGGCCCGAGTCGCTCATCGTTGCCCTGCCCGAAACCCAATGGATCGGCGCAACCCAACTGCGGCTCCTCGGCTGGTACGACAACGAATGGGGCTTTTCCGCACGGATGATCGACGTCGCCCGCGCGATGGCAGCTTAACCGCCGGTATCGGCGACCAACCCCCGCCCCTCGATAGCGGCGACGGCACAGGCTTCATCATTGTCCGAACTGTCGCCCGTTATGCCGATCCCACCGATCAGCACGCCATCGCGCCGGATCAGCACACCGCCCGGCACCGGCACCAGCGCCCCGCCATTCAGCGCATTCATCGCATCGATGAAATAGGGCTGCTCCTGCGCCCGATTGAACAGCGCGCGCGAGCCGAGACCCATGGCAACCGCCCCCTTCGCCTTGCCCTGCGCAATCTCCGCCCGCAGGTTGCTGGTGCCATCCTCGCGCTGCAAGGCAACCAGATGGCCCCCCGCATCAATGACCGCAATGGTCAGCGGTTTCATGTTCTGCGCGCGCCGATAGTCAAGCGCCGCCGCGATCAGCGCGTTGGCAAGATCAAGGTTCATATTCAGTCCTTCGGGAAATCATCGGGCCGCCCGGTCAGACACCGGGCAGCCCATGGGAGGTCAGTTATAGAAGTAGTCAACCAGGAACAGCGGGATCGCCGGGATGTAGGTGCACATCAACAGCACCGTCAGCAGGACCGCGATGAAGTAGATGTTCACCTTGGTCACGTCCCAGATGTTCGCTCGCGCCACCGCACAGGCCGTGATCAACACGCTCGCCACGGGCGGCGTCTGCTGTCCGATCGCCAGGTTCAGCGTCACCACCAGACCGAAGTGGATCGGGTTGATCCCCACCGCGTCGATCAGCGGGATGACAATCGGCACCACCAGGATGATCGCCGCCGCCGAGTGCAGAAAGAACCCGATGATCAGAAAGAAGAAGTTGAGGATCAGCAGCACCACCCACTTGTTGTCGGTGAGGCTCAGGATCGCGCCCGCCAGCTCTTGCGGATACTGCGCACGGGTGAGGAACCCGCCCATGACCACGGACGCAGCGACCAGCAGCATGACAACCGCCGTCTGCATCCCCCCATCCAGCATCGAGCGTTTCAGGTGGCGCAGATCGACCTGCCGATACCACAGGCTGATCGCGATGGCCGCCAACACGGCCAGCCCCGCCGCCTCGGTCGCCGTGACATAGCCGCCAAAGATACCGCCCAGGATAATCACCGGCAGGGCGAAGGTCGGCAGCGCATCAACGAATGCGCGCCAAAGCACCCGGCCGGAAAACGCCTCTTCCCGCGGCAGGTCGTAGCGCACCGCAAACCAGTAGGCGACGCCCATCAGGCCCGCGGCCCCCATCAGGCCCGGAATGACACCAGCGACAAACAACTGCTCCACCGACACATTGGCCGAGGTGGCGTAAAGGATCATCGGGATGGACGGCGGGATGATGATGGCAAGCGAGGCCGAAGACGACGTGACCGCCGCCGACAGCGCCCCGGAATACCCGCGCTTTTTCATCTGCGGGATCATCACCGACCCCATCGCCGCCACATCCGCGACCGCAGATCCCGAAATCTCGGCAAAGAAAAGCGACACGCCGATATTCACGTGTGCCAGGCCGCCGCGAATGAACCCGATCAGTGCCGCCACAAAGTTGATCAGCCGGTCGGTGATCCCACCCGCGTTCATAATGGCGCCTGCCAGCACGAACATCGGGATCGCGATCAGCGAAAACTTGGTCGCACCGCCATACATATCGAGTGCGACGTTCACCAGCGACCCGGTGCCTTCCAGCACCAGCAATCCCCCAATGGCCGACACGGCCAGCGCCACGCCGATAGGCACGTTCAGACAGATCATCGCCACCATCGCGATGAAGATCCCCAGCATCAGCATCAGGCGTTCCCCGCTTTCTTCATCTCGGTTTCCACCTCTTCTTCTATCTCCGCATGTTCCAGCGACACGCCCGATGCGGTCTTGCGCCAGTAATCGGGCAGGCTCAGCGCCTGACAGATCAGGAACAGCACGGCACCAATGGGAATGACGGATTGGGCAAAGCTGACCGGCACCCAGGTCAGTGACACCAGCGACATGCCCCCTAGAATGGTCATCACCGTGTATCCGGCCCAGGCCAGCAGCACGAAAAAGCCTGCTGTGACCAGCTCGGCCAGCGCCACAGCCCACATGCGCCACGGCATCCCGATGGAGAGCAGCACGCTGTCGAACCCGATATGGCGCCGCCGCAAAACAGCCAGCGCCGATCCGTAATAGGTGATCCACGCCAGCATGATCGCCGCCACCTCGTCATACCAGGCCAGGCTCGACCCCAAGAGGCGGTAGGTCACGGCGACCACCACGACAGTCGTCAGGATCACCATCAACAGGATCACGAAGTTTTCGAGGACAACCTCAAAGAAAGTCTGCAGTGCTTTGAGCATGGGAGGTCCTTGCCGGGCGCCGGGCCCGGAGAAGTCAGAAGACGATGTCATTTAAGTGTACCCCAAAGCGCGCAAGGGACCGATTGCGGCCCCTCGCCCGGTCTCAGGTCAGGACCCCGAGGCGAGGTTCTGGATACGCTCGATCAGGTCCGCGCCACTATCGACGGTGCTCGCAAACTCATCGTAGATCGCGGTAGAGGCTTCGATGAAGGCTTGGTTGTCCGCCTCGTTCACCTGCACACCAGCCGCCTTGATCACATCAAGCAGTTCCACTTCCAGCTTCGCGGCATGGTCATAGACGAAATCCTGCGTCTCGGCCCCGCACGCCTCAAGATCGGCGCGCACATCCTCGGGCAGTTGCTGCCAACGCCGCTCCGACACCAGAACATACCCGGGCGTATAGACGTGCCCGGTGATCGACAGGTATTCCTGCACTTCCTGGAACTTGGCCGACGCGATTTGGGCATAGGGGTTTTCCTGCCCGTCGATCACGTTGGTCTGCAGCGCGGTGAACACCTCTGAAAACGCCATCGGCGTCGGGTTCGCGCCATAGAGCTGGAACATCTTCACCCGCCACTCGCCATTGGGCGTGCGCAGCTTGATGCCTTGCAGATCCTCGGGCGTGTTGATGGGGCGCGTGTTGTTGGTGATGTGGCGGAAGCCGTTTTCGAAGTAGCCAATGATCCGGTAGCCCTGGCTTTGCGCCGCCTCCTGGAACACATCCCCCAACTCGGCCTGAATGCGACGCATGTGGTCGCGGTCCTGCACGATATAGGGCATCTCGAACACGCCGAACTCGGGCGCCACCGACGACATCACCGATGAGGGCAGCGAGAAATCGACCTGCCCCAGCTTCAGCTTCTGCAGCAGTTCACGGTCCTTACCCAGCTGGCTCGCGCCAAAGGTCTGCACCTCGGCCCGGTCGCCCAGTTTGCCATTCGCGCACTCGGCGAAGGCATCCGCCGACGCCTCGAACAGCGAGCCGGGGTTGCCGACATGGCCAAACCGCAGGGTCAAGTCAGCCGCCGTCGCTGCCAAAGGCATCGCAATGGCCGCCACACTGGCCAGTATGGTTGCTTTGAGTTTCATGGTTTTCCTCCCTTGGTGCCCCGTTTTTGGGGCGTTATTCCGCGGCCACCCGCGTATCTGTCGTGTCCTTGAGATGCTCCATCGCCGCCTGCGCGCCGCCCGCCTGATGCGGGACACCGGCCTTGGCCAAGCCCATCTCGACGCCCGAAAGCGTCGCCATCAGCATCAGGTCATTGAAGTCGCCCAAGTGCCCGATGCGGAACACCTTGTCGGCCACCTTGGACAGGCCATTGCCCAGCGAAATGTCATAGTGCTTGAGCGTCGTCGCCCGAAAGCCGTCCGCTGAGTGCCCGCCTGGCATCAAAACGGCGGTCAACACGCCGGACTCCTCGCCCTGCCGCGCGCACAGCACCTCAAGCCCCCAGGCCCGGACCGCCGCCCGCGTCGCCGCCCCATGCCGCGCATGGCGGGCAAAGACGTTGTCCAGCCCCTCTTCATGCAGCATCGCGATGGCCTCGTTCAGACCATAGAGCAGGTTGGTGCCCGGCGTGTACGGGAAGTACCCCGTTTCATTCGGTCCCACCATGTCCTGCCAATCCCAATAGCTGCGCGGCGTCTCGACACTCTTCGAATGCTCCAACGCCCGCGCGCTCACGGCGTTGAAACTCAACCCCGGCGGCAGCATCAAACCCTTTTGCGAGCCCGACACACACACGTCCACGCCCCATTCGTCAAAACGGAAGTCAATCGACGCGAGGCCAGAAATCGTATCCACCATCAACAGCGCCGGATGCCCCGCCGCGTCAATCGCCTTGCGCACCTCGGCCACGTTCGACACCGACCCGGTCGAGGTTTCGTTGTGCACAACACACACCGCCTTGATCTCGTGGCCCGTATCCTCGCGCAGCCGCGCCTCGATCCGGTCGGGCTCTGCCCCGCCGCGCCAGTCCCCTTCCAGGAACTCCGGCTGCATCCCGATCTTGCGCGCCATCTTGTTCCACAGCGTCGCAAAATGCCCCGTCTCAAACATCAGCACCTTGTCGCCTTGGTTCAGCGTGTTGACCAGCGCCGCTTCCCACGCGCCCGTGCCCGAGGACGGGTAGATGAACACATGGCTTTCGG
>NZ_VCBA01000021.1 GCF_007995245.1 Tateyamaria sp. syn59 | reverse complement strand
CATCCTTGACGCAGTTCGGAATGGAACCAGGCAATTAGCTTCTGAGATTGCCGATCTAACGGACTACCGAGGAGGTCCTACAACGACGGAATATCTGCTAACAGCAGCTATCGCCCGCACACTACTGGCAGCTGGTCATGACACCTACGTTGAACGTCAGTATCGCAAAATGTGTAACATGATGGTGCGGAAGGCTGACGTAGACTCAAAGCAATCATTTGGCGGCCAACGGGCCGACGTATGCGTCATGTTAAACAGTGTCCGTGCCGTTGCTGTGATCGAAGTGAAAATAGGCGTCTCTACATTTCGCAAGGTGAAAAAGGACCTGCTGAAAATTCTCAACCTGTTCTCATCGATGAAACCGCCGCATGCTCAGAGTCTGCTTGGTTTCTCGGTGTTTCAGATCCACATTAAGCAGACTGAGGATCGATATCTCCTGGAACACTTCAGAAGTTCTCATGCCGCTCGCTTAGCGTCGATAAGCGCCGACCTTAGGGAATTTGAACGTGAGTGGCCAGGATTTCGGTTCGACCTACAGCAAATCGAAAGTGGTGACGACGGTTTGGTCGCTCAAGAATTGGAATGGGTTGAAGGCGAGAAAACTTGGGGCATGCCGGGTCATGCAACCAGACACGCTATGATAGTGGTTCGCTCAGCTTAGACGTTTGAGGCAAATCAATTCCCGGCAAAACTGAATGTCGAGCAGCACAAAAGTTGATTAAATCAGGTTTTTTCCTCCACCCACACACGCGTTTCCTCAGAAATACTCCCCAAAACTTTCCTCACGAAAGTCTTTCTGAGTTCTTACAGGGCCAGCTTACCATTCGTGAGCCAGCATGATGGTGAGCACTCGGCGGGTCTTGCTGAGGTCCGTGGGATCATCGGAACCCATCGCATAGTCGGTGTCATACGCATCAACCTTCCAGAACAGTTGATGCCCATGCAATTCAAACGCGCCGAAGTCATATTCGCCATGTGGGTCGGTGTCGTCAGTGAAATCATCGAACTGAGCAACCTTTTGGATCAGCATCTCAGTGGGGACATCCAGTTGTTTCAGCAGGTGAACCACCCCAGCGGTCACAAACCGTTGCCCTGGCACGCTTGGATCACCCTTTCGAAATGCATCGTTCAGTTGGGCTATCTCGGTGTCTTCGGTTGACGCCATGGGGACCTCTTGCTGTGGGGTCCAAAGCAGTTATGGCGATGTGATGGGGAGAGCGACTGAAAAGTGTGTAGGCTTGGAAGCTTCACTCATGTTGCCCAAGCTTGAATCAGCGGCTGACCAAATACCATATCATAGAATTCAGCCTACACTGTCTGACAATTTCCTTGATCAGCGCCGGTCCATCGCGGCAAACATGACAAGCAGCTTGGCTTATCCAAACAGTCCTTGGGAGATCGAATTGGTTCTAGACGTGCTTTCAACGGAACTAATCCGAAAGGCTGTCGGCCTGGTTAAGGACGAAGTTTCAGATTTTATCAAAAGCAAGAAAAATAAGGACATCAGCGAACTTGTCGCTAGCCACAAATTATCCATCGAGGATGCAGACAAGGCGCGCTCGAAAACCTTGTCGGATTTGAGCAACCTGGAAGGCTCAAAAGTTACTGATCTATTGATCGACCACATGCAACGAGTCTCGTCTTGGAGCGAACTTGTCTACTTTCGCGAAATGCCCCACGGCAAAGAAATAAATGACGCCTACATACCTCTCGATATGTTCTTAGTCCCGATCGGACGACATGTTTCAGAAAAAGAGAAGAGGGCTAAAATTCCAGTAGATGAGGTGCTTACCTCGAAGGACCATAATCTAGTTATCTTGGGAGGCGCAGGTGCTGGTAAGACCACTGCTCTGAGAAATTTTGCCAACTCATTTCTCAAGGCTCGGCCCGAGACAACCAAAGCACACTCTGCTTTGGTTTTGCTACGTTTTCGAGACGCTAGAACGTCTCACACCAAGGGACGGTTTGTAAGAACCTTAATCAGACAAGAATTGGGTTTAAAAATCGATGCTGAGAACACCATCCTGCTCGATGTTCTACCTGAGCTACGCAAAGAGGCCGAAAATTACCTAGAAGATCGCATTCTAAAGGCGCTTTCAGATATCTCCGCAATCGTTCTTTTGGACGGCCTGGATGAGGCAGGCACCATTGCGACGAAGGGTGAGGTAATTGAGGAACTAGACAAGTTAGCTCGAAGATGCCCTGGCATACGTTTCATTCTTACGTGCCGCACAGGGGAGCTCTCTTCCATGCCACGGGAGTTCGTAGACTATCAGATCGCGCCGATGACATCTTCCCAGATCAACACGTTTGTCAAAAAGTGGATTCCTGGCCGATCAGATCAAAGTGCGGTTCGTCAGGCAATTGATGAGAAAGGCTATAGCGATGTTGCAATGAGGCCCATCATTCTAGCTTACATCTGCTCCATTTATGAAAGAACAGGAGACGTTCCCTCCAACCCGCGAGACCTTTATCAGAAAATGACGGATATCATGATTGAGGAATGGGATGATGACAGAGTTGTCATCCGAGATAAGCGAGGAAGTGTTTTCAACCGACAACGTAAACGTGAGTTTTTAGAGCGCTTCGCTTTTTATGCTTCTTTTGAGACAGGCCGTTCGACCTTTTCGGAGTTCGATGTTTCGGCGTTGCTGAAAGCTCTACGTGGCCGCTTCCGATTGGGCAGAATAGACATGCAGAGTGTTGTTCAGTCTCTCGAAGAGCACACAAGTCTATTCGTCAAAACCGGAAGACGAGGGGACTACGAGTTTTCTCATAAGACCATCCAAGAGTTTATGGCCGCCGAATATTTGGTGAAATTAGGCCGTTTGCCAAAAGAACTCCCTAAGGGCCGGAACGTGGTGCCCGAACTAGCGATGGCTACAGCTTTGGCGTCTGAACCCACCGCATATTTGATCAACGTTCTGGATTCTTACTTCCGCGAAAACGCAACCATACAAGACGCGTTGGTCCCTTTGCTTGAGCGGCTTGTTCTCGAAGACATTGTTTTGGACGGAGAGGAGGGCGGGTTCGACGTTGCGTTGTTTGCGCATAGCCTCTTGAAGGTTGGCCAAGCAGCATTCAACAGACGGGACCTTTTGTCTTTGATAAACAAGGATGGTGAGCGGGGTATCGCCAAGCCAGCCTTGGATATTCCTTGGTTACAGAGCTTTGTTGAGGGTGATTGGGAGGCTTTCTGTCTATCTATTCAGGAGAACTACCGCTTAATTCACTCAGTAAAACTTTCGGAGAACGTTTTACTGGAGCCGAAGCGCAATAGCATGCTTCCACATAGAGCACTCTTGGTTTTGGACGCAGAACTTTACCAAGGTGAGATTGTCGATACGATTACAAGGACTAGACGGGGGATTTTTGGCTCTAACTAGTTTCGGCCTTCAAGGTTGAAACTTTATCCAACAAATTCAACATCCTAACACCGCATCATCACTCCAAAAGCACCATAAGCACGGCAAGGAGCGTTGCTAGGCTGCTGTGCTAGAACTGTGCTAGGTGCACGGCGCGGCGCTCACAACACACTGTGCTAACAGGCGTTTTTCAAACTGTGCTAACACTGTGATAAGGGTTTTCGCGAATTCTAGCGATTTTCGCTGCATCGCAGAAATCCAGCAAGCTAATGTTTTTACTTGATTTAAATGGTGCCCGGGGGCGGAATCGAACCACCGACACGAGGATTTTCAATCCACTGCTCTACCCCTGAGCTACCCGGGCACGGGTGAAGCCTGCGGCTTCGGGTGCACGCGTGATAAGCGCATCACCGTGGACTGTCCATAGGAAAATCGCACCAATTTTCTAGTGCGTTAACGGGCCTTCATCAATGGCCGAACCCTCGTTGTCCTCGCGCTGCGACGGCACTGCGTAGCCACCGTTCATCCAACGTGCCAGATCAATGTCAGCGCAGCGACGCGAACAAAATGGGCGGTACTTCAGATCAGTCTCTTGGGCGCAAATCGGGCAGCTCATTTCACCACCTCCGCGAGGGCCGGGCGGGCGCGTTTGCGTTGCAACTCGAAATGCCCCAAGGGCGTCCAGCCAGCCATAACGGTATCAATATCATCGCGGCGCAACGCAGCCCGAAGTGCAGTTTCGAATGTCGCGCGTTCCTTTTTCGGCATGGGCGCCAAGTCTATGGTGATCTGCCCGCCCAGACCCAGCACGCGCAAAGCCGATGGCAGCGCACGGGCGCATGCGAGGTTTGCGCGCAATCCTGCCGCAAAGGATCCGTCAGCGCCCGTGTTCACGTCCACCGCGATCAAAGCGCGTGTGGCTTCGACATACATGGTGGCACCGCCATCCAGCGGGATCGCGCCAGTCCGGACGGCATCTATCGCGTCCAGAACGCTCTGCGCCTCGAAACAACCGGATGTCGTCACGACTTGCGCAGGTTCAACCCAGTCCCTCCAGGCCAGGACATGAGGTCCGTCGCCTTCGGTCAGGATGTCGGGTGCGGTGCCGTTGTCTGCGGTGACTTGTTCGGCGAGTTGGCGCATGGCCGTGATGTCATCGAGCACCTCGTCAGCCGCAGCGTCCGCGGCGGCTGACCGCAGGATGAGGCCCATGTCGCTGCCTTCCATCCTGTCATGGGCCAGCGCAAGCAGCGCGTCGCGTATATCGTCGTCGCGGATGCTGCGCGACAGATTCAAACCCGGCGCCTCGGGCGTGATGATGGCGTAGCGGCTCTTAAAGAGAAGCTTGTGCGACACGGGAATTGCCTTGCCCGGTTCGGCATAGCCCGTGACCTGCACCTGCAGGACCTCCCCCGCCCCGATGCCCTTGACACCGCGCAGGTAGGCGGAGCCATCCGGGGTTTTGAGAAAGATGCCCCCCTGACCTTTGACCGGCCTGTCGGTCACGGCGCGGTAGATCGTGCCGGGTCGCGGGGCATCTGCGTCGACCAAGAGGTCATCCAGCCGCCCGTCGACCATTAGGGCAGCGGCTTCGCGCCCATTGATATGGCCAAGCAAGATTTCACGGCCCTTCATCTCCAGACCCTCATCCCAGCGGCTTGCAACAGCCCAGCTGTTTCAGCCAATGGCAAGCCGACGATGGCGGAAAAAGACCCTGAAATCCATGGGATAAGCGCACCAGCAGGCCCTTGGATGGCATAGCCACCTGCCTTGCCTTGCCAATCCTCCGTGGCCAGATAGCCAGCCAATTCTGGCTCTGACAAAGGTTTCATCTTGACGGTACTGACCACATCGCGTTCCCAAATCTGGTCACCCTTGCGAACCGCAACGGCCGTGATCACACGGTGGCGTCGACCGGACATCAGGCGCAGAAAGGACGCCGCCTCGTCCTTGTCGGCGGGCTTGCCCAGAATGCGGCGTCCAAGGGCGACGGTGGTGTCTGCACACAGGACGACATCGCTTTTGTCAGCCGTGACTGCCGCCACTTTCTCGCGCGCCATGCGGGCGCAATAGGGTCGCGGCAACTCGCCCTTACTGGGGGTTTCGTCGATGTCAGGCGGGCGCACGTCATCGGGTACGATCCCAAATTGTGCGAGCAGTTCAAGCCGTCGCGGGCTTCCCGATCCGAGGATGAACATCGCTGATCCTAACCCGTGTCTGACCCATGCGTGCGCTGCATCAGCATGCGCGCGACAGCGGGTGTCATGCCAGTCCGCTCGGCCCTTGTAAATATGGTTAACACGCGAAAACCGGCAATGCAGAACCCGTACACACCCTGTGCACAGGGCGTGCGCCGTTTGTGCACCAAACCCAACCGTTAACGGAGCGTACGGTTACTTGAAGCGGTAGTTGATCCGACCCTTGGTCAGATCGTAGGGGGTCATCTCGACCTGCACTTTGTCGCCTGCCAGAACGCGGATACGGTTCTTGCGCATTTTTCCTGCCGTGTGTGCGATGATCTCATGGCCATTCTCAAGCTCGACCCGAAACGTCGCATTGGGCAGGAGTTCCTTCACGACACCGGGAAATTCGAGCGTATCTTCCTTGGCCATGGTCTCTCCTTCGTTACACAGCCCGCCAAGTTGCGGACGCGCCACTAAATGCGCCTCCGCGCCCCATAATTCAAGGGCTAATCAGGCCAGTGTCACGACTGTGACCGGATCGGCACGACCATCCTGCAGCGCCCAGTCCCGGCGGTTAAGCACGACGCCGTCGGCGCGCACGGCCGCGATGGCGGACAGGTCGACGTCGCCATAGACCCAGCCGGGCTCGTTCAGGGCGCCTTGTGCAATGACGCCAGTATCGGGAAAACCTGTGTCAGGGGGGCCATAGATACCGCCAGCGCCCACCGACATGTCAACGGCTTCCGACCAGGGCGCCGCGCCGACGACAGAGGACATCACCGTCACGCACTGGTTTTCGAGCGCTCGCGCCTGCGCGCCGATCCGAACGCGGGAATATCCCGAAAGCGCTTCGGTCACCGACGGGATCAGCAAGATGTCGGCGTCGGACAATGCGTGACCAAGCAAGGGAAATTCGCAGTCGTAGCAGATCAGCACGCCGATCTTTCCCAGGCTCGTGTCGAACAGACGAAGGGGACCACCGGGCGCAACATTCCAGGTCTCCGCCTCAAAGCGGGTCATGATCTGCTTGTCTTGCCACCCTGCCGCGCCGCCGGGCGCGAAAAACCGAGCGCGGTTGACCGGGCGGTCGATCCCACCGGGCAGATCGCGCGTGGCGGGCGCGGATGCCGCAAGGATATGAACGCTGAATTGCGAGGCCAGATGCGCGTGCAGCGCGTCCGCCTCTTCCAAGCGATCCGCCACAGCGAACAGGGATGCCTCAAGATCGCCTGCAACGTCAGGGCCTGCCAGCGTTGCCAGTTCCATCGCGCCATATTCAGGGAAAACGAGCAACTGCGCGCCCGCCTCGACTGCCTCGGCAACCCAAGCCGTCAGCTTGTCCTCGTATGCGGCCCAACTGGGCAGGACATCAAGAGGGTAAGAGGCGGTCGCGATCTTCATACCCTGTTGTGCCCCGCGCAAGGCACGCGGCGCAAGATGCGCGGCACCCCTTTCATTTTTTGAAAATTAAAGCGGGCCAAACGCACATTTTTCTTGACCAAGGGGCCATCGGCACATTCAAAGATCATGAAACTTGATGGGGCAGAACATGCTGAGCAAGGGCGTCACACTGCGCGGTCTGGAAGTGTTCGAAGCGCTGGCCGCCACCGGATCTGTCGCTCAGGCGGCGGCTGTCACCGGGCTGAGCCAACCGGCGGTCAGCCAGCAATTGCGCAACCTGGAAACGGCCCTTGCCACCGATCTGGTCGATCACGGCAAACGACCCATGCGTCTGACGCCTGCAGGCACCAGCTTTCTGGCGCGGGCGGAGGCGGCGCTGTCGCAATTGCGGCTGGCGCAGTCAGAGTTGACGGTCATGGATCTTGCTCACCTGTCGGCCCTGTCCATCGGGGTCATTGACGATTTTGAAAACGATCTGACGCCCCGATTGGTGACGATCCTGGCCGACAGCCTGACCCGCTGCAAATTCACGCTAGCGACGGCGCCAAGCCACGAAATTCTGCAAGCCATCGCCGACAAGAGCCTGCACATCGCCATCTCGGCCAGCGACGGCACGATGCGCGATGGCGTACTGGAGTATCCGCTCGCCCGTGATCCGTTCATCCTGGTCGCGCCGCGTGGCGTGGTGCGCAACAACGACCCGATGGCAATCCTCCCGGATCTGCCCTTTCTGCGATACGAGCGTGAGCAACTGATCTCGCGCCAGATCGAGGCACATCTGGCGCGGCAGAAGCTTAGCTTTACAGATCGGTTCGAGATCGGCAGCCACCTGGCCCTGATGGCCATGGTGGCGCGGCGGATCGGCTGGGCCGTGACCACACCGCTGGGCTACATGCGCGCGGGCCGCTTTCACGATCAGGTCGATGCGTTCCCCCTGCCCTTCAAGCCGTTTTCACGCACCATATCGCTCTATGCCAGCGCCGACTGGGCGGGCGAGGTGCCGACGGATGTCGCCAACACCATGCGCAGGCTGATCAAGACCCACATGATGGATCCGGCGCTGGCCCAACTGCCATGGCTGGCGGGCGAATTGCGCCTGCTGGACGCTTGACCGAAGCGAAATGAGACACGGAGACAGGGCATGTCCGCATCCTCCATCGTGATCCTGACCGGCGCAGGCATTTCCGCCGAAAGCGGCCTTGGCACCTTTCGCGATGAGGGTGGTTTGTGGGCGCAGCACCGGATCGAGGATGTCGCCACGCCCGAAGGTTTTGCGCGCAACCCGCAGCTGGTGGTGGACTTTTACAACGCCCGAAGAAGCCAGGCGGCAGAGGCCGTGCCCAATGCTGCACATGCCGCCCTTGCCCGGCTGCAGGCAGAGCACGCGGGCGCGGTTACCCTTGTGACACAAAATGTAGACGACCTGCACGAAAAGGGCGGCAGCAGCAATGTCATCCACATGCACGGCGCGTTGAATTCAGCGCTATGCGCAAGCTGTGAACACCGGTGGCCCGCCCCGTTGGCGATGACGGTCGCTCACGACTGTCCACGATGTGGCGCGCCCACGGCCCGACCGGACATCGTCTGGTTTGGCGAAATCCCGTACCACATGGAGCGGATTGAGCGGGCGCTGGCACAGGCTGACATCTTTGTCGCCATCGGCACGTCAGGCAATGTCTATCCTGCGGCCGGGTTCGTGCAGATGGCGCGCCATGTCGGCGCGCACACGGTCGAGATGAACCTTGATCCGGGCGAGAATGTCGGTCTGTTTGCGGATACCCGACCGGGCCGCGCTTCGGAAACCGTGCCTGCCTGGGTGGACGAGATCCTGGCCACGTAAGGCGGATCAGTATCCGCCTTACTGCCTGGGTTTGCAGGGTGCGGCCTAGTGGTCGTGATCGCTGTGCGCGCCGTGCCCATGCGCACCCGCTTCGGGCTTGCGTTCATTATCGACGGGGATGGTGACAACCACTTCCCCGGCATTTTCAAAAACCAGCGTCACGTCGATGGTCGCGTCCTGCTCAAGCGGGCTGTTCAGCCCCATCAGCATGACATGATCACCACCGCGCATCATGTGGTGCATCTCACCGGCGGCAACGGGGAAGCCTTCTTCGACCTCGACCATTTGCATGATACCGTCACCGCTTTCGATATGGGTGTGCAATTCCACGCGCGCGGCGGCATCAGTGCGGGCCGCGATCAGCCTGTCGTCCTGACCGGATTCATTGTGGATCATCATAAAGGCCGCGCCGGACTTTGCCGTCGGGCCCGCGGCGCGGGCGTAGGGGTCCATGATCATAATGCCATCGGCCAGGGCCGGAACGGAAAGAAAGGTCGCCGCACATGCGGCGGCAAGGGTCGTGCGCAAGGACATCGTGTCCTCCTGTTTTGGTATTGAATGTCAGTTCAGTGAAGTCAGGCCGGAACAGGGGGCCCGCGTGCCGACGGGTTCGGGACAGCGCTGCCCTCATGTGCCAACCCGGCAGGCCATGAGACACCTGTTGCACCGTGGGGCAACGACGTCGCGGCCGCGGCGGGCGGCACGAGGGCTGCCAGCAGGTGCAAGGCGCAATCCGGGCAAAGATGCGTCGCAGCCGTCGGCTGTCCGTCTGCATCCACGAAGATTGTGACGACCTGTGCCCCGGAGCAGATTACGATTTGATCCACGGCGGCTGAGGCGCCGCGTGCCGTCGCCGCGCTGTGGCTCGTCACCACCAGCACAAGGCTCAGGAGTATGGCGGACAGGGCGCGCTGCATGGCATGTATCTAAAGGGACTGCAGCGCCGTCTCAACTGCGGCACAATTGCATGTGCCGTATCAAGGAAGCAAAGCAAAAAACGACAAAGCCCCGCGTGCAAAGCAGGCGGGGCCTTCAATTGGATAGGCTAAGCTCAGGCTGTGGCAGCTTGGGCTTTTGCAATCTCTTTCTTGACCTTCAGCGCACGGTCCGACAGCTCGACATCCTTGGCTTTGGCAAGGAAGGCGTCCAGACCACCGCGGTGATCAACCGAGCGCAGTGCCGCCGCCGAGATGCGCAGCTTCACGCCGCGGCCCAGTGTTTCGGACTGCAGGGTCACGTCGTTCAGGTTCGGCAGGAAACGCCGACGGGTCTTGTTGTTGGCGTGGCTGACATTGTTGCCAGTCATCGGGCCTTTACCGGTCAGTTCGCATACGCGCGACATGGGTTTATCCTCTTCTCCGCTGTGCCGCCTGGTCCGTGTTGCAAGGCCCGAAACGACATAGGCACCGCGCAGGTGTGGCGGCGCCATCGAAATTCGTTTCGTGGCTTTAGGGGGAATCGGGAACCGGGTCAACCCGGGCCGGGCCGAAATTGGCATCCAGAACGTCCAGCATCTGCGCGGCGGCCGCTGACGGCGCAAGCGCACCCTTTGCCACCTGCGACCCAAGCTGTTCCATCGCCCGCTTTGCCGAAGCATCGTCCAGCTTGGACAACAACGCCGACCGCACGTCTTGTTCAAACCAGTACCGGGCTTGAGCCGCGCGGGTCGCCTCGAAAAAGCCAGCCTCTTGACGCCAAGCGACAAGGGCCTGCATGTCGGCCCAGGCGGCGTCCAACCCCTCTTCGGCCAGTGCCGACACCATCATCGCCTTTGGATATCCGTCCGGATCCTGCGGACGTTTGCGGAGCAGGCGTAACGCCCCCGCGTAATCCGCGCAGGTGCGCGTGGCTGCCGGTTTCAGATCGCCGTCCGCCTTGTTGATCAGGATCATGTCGGCCATCTCCATGATCCCGCGTTTCACGCCCTGCAGCTCATCGCCACCCGCGGGCGCCAGCAGGAGCAGAAACAGATCGGACATCTGCGCCACAACCGTCTCGGATTGGCCAACCCCCACCGTTTCAATCAGCACGACGTCAAAGCCCGCACCCTCGCACAGCGCCACGGCCTCGCGCGTGCGGCGGGCAACACCGCCCAGATGGGTCTGGCTGGGCGATGGGCGGATAAAAGCCCCGGGTTCGCGGCTGAGCCGGTCCATGCGTGTCTTGTCCCCGAGGATAGAGCCGCCTGACCGGGCCGAGGACGGATCGACCGCCAGAACGGCCACGCGCAATCCAGCCTGAACCAGCGTCATGCCAAACGCTTCGATAAATGTGGACTTGCCGACACCTGGCGTGCCCGAAAGGCCAATGCGCAGGGCCTGTCGGTCACGGGGCAAGGCACCCAGCACCTCCGCTGCCTGCGCCCTGTGATCCGCGCGCCCGCTTTCGACAAGCGTGATGCCGCGCGCCAGTGCACGGCGTTCACCGGCGGCAATGCGGCGGGACAAATCCTGAATATCCATTGCGGCTTTCTGCGGGCGCATCCGTGAAATGTCCAGTGTTGGCGCCCAACGCACGTTCAGCCATAAGGCCGTTATGAGCCGCCTGCCCATCGACGATATCCTACCCGAGCTGATCGACACCCTGCGCACGCAGGGTCGTGCCGTGCTGCAAGCGCCGCCCGGCGCGGGCAAGACGACCCGCGTGCCGCTTGCGATGCTGGAAGCAGGTATAACCGGGGGCCGTATCCTGATGCTTGAGCCGCGCCGCCTTGCCGCGCGGAACGCGGCCGAACGTATGGCGCAGACCCTGGGCGAGAAAGCCGGGCAGACGGTCGGCTACCGCATCCGCGGGCAAAGCGCTGTCAGCACGGAAACGCGGATTGAGGTGGTTACCGAGGGTATCCTAACACGCATGTTGCAGGACGCCCCCGACCTGCCCGGCGTTGGCGCTATCATCTTCGACGAATTTCACGAACGCTCGCTCAATGCCGATCTGGGCCTTGCGCTGTGTCTGGAAGTGACTGAGGCGCTGCGGGACGACCTGATCCTCCTTGCCATGTCGGCCACACTGGACGCAGGACCGGTCGCGGATGTGATGCAGGCCCCGATCCTTACGTCCGAGGGGCGCAGTTTTCCGGTGACGCCACACTGGCTGAAGGCGCCGTTACCCAAGGGATCGAAGTTCGAAACCGCGATGGCGGACCTGATCCGCACAGCCTACCACGACGCGCCGGGCGGGCTCCTCGCCTTTCTGCCGGGCGAAGGTGAAATCAGACGCACGTCGGCGCTTCTTTCTGATCTGCCGAACGTGCAGCCCCTCTTTGGCGCGATGGACTTCAAAGCGCAGCGCGCTGCTGTCACCCCGTCCGACACGCGCAAGATCGTGTTGGCCACATCCATTGCGGAAACATCGCTCACCATTCCGGACGTCCAGATCGTTGTTGATGGCGGGCGGGCGAGACGCGCGCAATTCGATCCGTCATCGGGCATGTCGCGGCTGATCACCGAAAAGGTCACGCGGGCCGAGGCCACCCAGCGCGCGGGCCGCGCCGGGCGCGTGAGCCCGGGTGTTGCGTACAAGCTGTGGACCAAGGGGGAGGACGGTGCCTTGTCGGGCTTTCCGCCCCCCGAGATTGCCGTTGGCGACCTGGCGCGCTTTGCTTTGGAACTGGCCATATGGGGCGCGCGCGAGACCGATCTGCGTTTTGTCACGCCACCTCATGAGGGCCGCCTGGACGAGGCGCGCGGCGTCTTGCGCATGCTGGGCGCGTTCGATGCCCAGAACCGGATCACAGCGCATGGGCGCGATCTGGCGCGCCACCCGCTGCATCCGCGCCTGGCCCACATGCTGGTGACCGCGGGCAAAGAGGCCGCGCCGCTTGCTGCGCTTTTGGCTGACCGTGACCCGCTACGAGGGCACGGCGTGGACCTCAGCCTGCGCTTGCGCGCGCTTAGATCCCCGCAGGACTTCGGGGAGGCTGCGCATCGCGGCGCCATCGCGCGCATCCGGGGCGAGGCAAAACGGCTGGCCGCGCAGCAAGACAAAGGGCCGAACCTCAGCCCTGCGGCGATGGCTTCGTTGGCCTATCCAGACCGGATTGGCAAACGTCGGCCGGGCGATGCCCCGCGCTATGCCCTGTCCGGTGGCAAGGGCGCCGTGATGCCGGACGGGGACGCCCTGGCAGGCCAAACTCTGGTTGTTGCAACAGACCTCGATGGCAACCCGCGGGAGGCGCGGATCCGGCAGGCCGCGGCACTGACATTGTCGGAGCTTGAAGATTTGTTTCCCGATCAGATCGCCTGGGTCGATACCTGCACCTGGTCGAAACGGGATGGCGCCGTGCTGGCACGCACGCGGCGGCAATTCGGCGCGCTGGTTCTGGAGGATCGCGCGTGGCACGATGCGCCCGATGATGCCATCGCACGCGCCATGCTCAGCGGTGTGCGGCAACTGGGTCTATTGCCCTCAAAAGGTGCGCAGCGACTAATGGCCCGTGCTGCACTGATGAGAGATGACTTTCCGGATATCGGGCCCGACGCGCTGTTAGACACTCTGGAGGCGTGGTTGCTTCCCCATCTGTCCGGTGTCCGAACAACAGCCGAATGGAAAGCCTTCGACATCTTGCCCGCACTGCAGTCCTACCTCGGCTGGGACAACATGCAACGCTTGAACCGCGCGGTACCCGGCCATTTCGAAACGCCTTTGGGACGACAGGTGCCCATTGACTATGACGAGGCGACGCCCGGTATTTCCGTCAGGTTGCAGGAGATGTTCGGCGTCACGCGCCATCCGATGGTTGGACAGGTGCCTTTGCAGATCACCCTTCTGTCCCCGGCACAGCGCCCCGTTCAGGTGACGTCAGACCTGCCGGGGTTCTGGGCCACGTCCTATGAGGACGTGCGCAAGGACATGCGCGGGCGCTATCCCAAACATCCCTGGCCCGAAGATCCGACGCAAGCCGACCCGACGCTGCGGGCCAAGCCAAGGCGATAATCGCTAGTCCCTGATCTGCTCGGGTGTCAGGCCTGGCGGGCCAGCGCCCGCCTCCTCCGCTTCGCGGATCAGCTGGCGTATCCGCGCGTTGAGCGGTGCCTGTCGCCCATGTCGGTCTGCGAGCGCGATGATCGCGCCCTGCAGCGCGTCAATCTCGGTGCGCCGCCCGCGCTTCAAATCCTCCCACATGGACGATCTGGCACGGGCGTCGATCGTCAGCATTTGCGACGCAATCCGGCGAAAGATCGGCGTGGGCAGGCGCAGGATATGAGGGATGACGTGCGGTGGCGCCGCGGTGGTCTTGGCGGGCGAGATGCCCGCGACCGACAGGATGCGCAGCGCTTCGGCCATCTGGTCCGCCATCAGCCGACGCCATGCCCGGTTTTGTAACTGTGTCAGCAAGGGCAGGTCGGACAGCGCATTGATCGCATTGCCGAGATTGATCAACAGCTTGCCCCACTGGACCGCCTCGATGTTGTCCACCTGACACCATTTCAGTGTCGGTGTCATGATGTCCGGCAGTGGGCCGGCTTCGACCAGGATGTCTCCGGATGTACCGCGATGATAATGCCCCGGCCCCTCGGCCACGACGTTGAACGGCACCATAGCTGCGCGGACATCTGCGGCTGGCAAGGCCGCGCGCAGGATACCCGCGTTTTCGACGCCGTTTTGCAGGCTGATCACCTGAGCGCCCGGCGCATGTGCTGCAATCTCGGCCGCCATGTCGGCCGTGTCGCGCGACTTGACGCACACGAGGATCATATCGGCCCCATCGAACGCATCCGCTGCCGTTGCAACCATGCAGGGCGCGGCGACATGCGCGGCATGCCCGTCATAGTCCGTAAGGCGCAGCCCGGCCTCAGCACAGGCCGCCGCGACCTGCGGGCGTGCGAGAAAGCGCACGTCCTGCCCTGCCGCAGCAAGCAGACCACCCACGTAACAGCCGATACTGCCCGCGCCTGCGACTGCTATGCGTGGACGCACCAAGACGTCAGGTGCCCAGACACCAGCGCATGATGGCCTTTTGCGCATGCAGACGGTTCTCGGCCTCGTCGAAGATGACCGAGTGCGGGCCGTCCATGACCTCGGACGTCGCCTCGTCATCGCGGTGTGCGGGCAGGCAGTGCATGAACAGGCTGTCCGGCTTGGCCCTAGCCATGAGGTCGGCATTGACCTGGTAGCCGCGCAACTGATTGTGCCGCCGCTCGCGTGCAGATTGCGGGTCGTGCATGCTGACCCAAGTGTCGGTCACGATCAGGTCCGCCCCCTGTACGGCGACGTCCGGATCGCGTTCGGTCTTATAGAGGCCATCAAGCGCCGGTTCGGGATCCAGCGGCTCCGGCCCGGTGAATGTCAGATCAAAGTCGAACTGCTTGGCCGCGTGCGCAAAGCTTGCAAAGACGTTGTTGCCGTCACCGGACCACACCACCTTCTTGCCCTTGATCGGGCCGCGATGCTCTTCGAACGTCATCACGTCGGCCATAATCTGGCAGGGGTGCGTGCGGTTGGTCAGTCCGTTGATGACGGGGACCGAGGCGTATTCCGCCATTTCGAGCAGCGTCGCTTCTTCGAAGGTGCGGATCATGATCAGGTCGACATACCGGCTGAGGACGCGGGCTGTGTCGGCAATCGTCTCACCATGTCCAAGCTGCATGTCCGAGCCAGACAGCACCATCGTCTGGCCACCCATCTGGCGCACCCCGACGTCGAAGGACACGCGGGTTCGTGTCGACGGCTTTTCAAAGATCAGCGCGACCATATGACCGGCGAGCGGTTGATCGTCATCCGGTGCGCCCTTTGGACGGCCCGCGCGCGCCGATTTCATCGCGTGGGCGCTGTCGATGATTTTGCGCAGTTCGGGTTGATCGGTTGTGTGGATGTCCAGGAAATGGGTCATTCTTTAACTCTTGTTTGGAAAGCGCCGGGGGCCAGCCCCCGGACCCCCGGGATTTTTCTGAAACAGGGAAGATCAGGCGGCAACGGCCTGCGCCGCTGCATCGAGGCGCGTGATGGCCTCTCCGATCTCTTCGTCCGTGATATTCAAGGGCGGCAACAGGCGGATCGTGTTGTCGGCTGCCGGCACGGTGATGACATTGTGCGCGTAGCCTGCGGACACGACGTCCCCGCAGGCTGCCTTGCACTTGATGCCCATCATCAGGCCCGAGCCGCGCACCTTTTCAAAGACGTCCGGATGCGCAGCAATCAGCCCTTCGAGCTTTTGGCGCAGCAATCCCGCCTTGCGGTTGACGTCATCGAGGAAGGCCGGGTCGCCTACGATGTCCAAAATGGCGCAGCCCACGGCACAGCCCAGTGGATTGCCGCCGTAGGTGGAGCCGTGCGTGCCAGCCGTCATGCCGCTGGCCGCCTCTTCGGTCGCCAGAACGGCGCCGAGGGGAAAGCCGCCGCCGATACCTTTGGCGACCATCATGATGTCGGGCTCGATTCCCGCCCATTCATGGGCAAAGAGCTTGCCGGTCCGGCCAACGCCGCACTGCACTTCGTCGAGGATCAGCAAGATGCCCTTTTCATCGCAGAGGTCGCGCAGACCTTTGAGGCATTGATCGGGCACGGGAATGATCCCGCCCTCACCCTGCACCGGTTCGATCAGGATCGCCGCCGTTTCGTCGGTAATGGCGGGTGCGATAGCATCATGATCGCCGAACGCAAGATGCGTAAAGCCGGGCAAGAGCGGGCCAAAGCCCTTCGTCATCTTTTCGGATCCGGCAGCGGCAATCCCCGCGGACGACCTGCCATGGAAACTGCCGGAGAAGGTGATGATGTCGACCTTTTCCGGATGCCCTTTATCGTACCAATATTTGCGCGCCATCTTCACAGCCAGCTCGCAGGCTTCGGTGCCGGAGTTCGTGAAAAACACCGTATCGGCAAAGGTTGCATCAACCAGCTTGTCCGCGAGGGCCTGCTGTTGCGGGATGTGATAGAGGTTGGAGGTGTGCCACAACGCCCCCGCCTGATCGGTCAACGCCTGCGTGAGCGCAGGGTGGGCATGCCCCAATGCATTCACCGCAATCCCGGCTCCAAGGTCCAGAAAACGTCGGCCATCCGCCTCGATCAGCCAGGCGCCCTCGCCTTTGACAAAGGTCAAAGGAGCGCGGTTGTAGGTTGGCAGAACGGACGTGATCATGCGGATCATCCTTTTTGAAGAGCCAATGCGTCAGGGCACGTTGGTGCATGAGGCATAAGGCGGGGTCAACAATTTTGAGAAGAGGGTGTGCCATCATGGCACGATGGATCAGTCGCAGGCCTTAGCTGCGTCGCGTGGATCGTCGGAGGGCGCTTGTTCTGATCATGGTGTGCATTTAGCGAAGCCAATCGCGACATGCCAGCAAAAACGCACTTGCGCTCGCCGCCGCGGAGGCGCAGGCACGACGCATGTTCGCGCCCAAGGCCCAAAACCCCGCGCTTGCGGCGCTGCTTATCGTTTGCGCCTGCGCTTTCATCGCCGCGACAACGCTCTTTGCCAAGGCGCTGGGAACGGATCAGTTCAGCACGCCGCTTCACCCTTTCCAGATCAGCTTTGGTCGCTTTCTGTTTGCCTTTCTGACGATCAGCACAGTCGCGCTGGTGCTGCGACCGCGATTGCAACGCCCCCATCTTGGCCTGCATCTTGCGCGGACAACAAGCGGTTGGGCCGGGGTCACTCTCATGTTCGCGTCGGTTGCGTATATCCCCCTCGCGGACGCGACGGCGATTTCCTTTCTCAACCCGGTCTTTGGCATGATCCTAGCGATCCCGCTTCTTGGGGAGCGGGTGGGTAAGTGGCGCTGGCTGGCGGCGGGCATCGCGCTGGTGGGTGCGATGATCCTGCTGCGGCCGACACCGGAGAGTTTCCAACCTGCCGCACTCCTTGCCCTCGGCGCGGCGATGGCACTGGGGTTGGAATTGAGCTTCATCAAAAAGCTGACCGAGCGGGAGGGACCGTTTTCGATCCTTCTCGTCAACAACGCGATTGGTCTGTGCATCGCAGGCTTTGCCGTGTCTTTCGTCTGGACCGAGCCCAGCGTGGCTCAATGGATGTTGATGGCAGGCGTCGGTTGCGCGATGGCCGCAGCACAGGCCTGTTTCGTGAACGGAATGGCCCGCGCCGACGCCAGCTTTGTCGCGCCTTTCAGCTACGCGACACTGATTTTTGCGGCTCTTTACGATGTGGCGTTTTACGGGGTGATCCCCGATAGGATCACCATCCTAGGGGCTGGGATCATCATCGCAGGTGCCCTGTTGCTCGCGTTCCGCGAAGGGCGGCGCGCAAGGCCGCGGGCGGCACGTCCTCCCTTGTAACTTCGACGCACGTGATTAGAATAGAACGCTAACACCAAATGAGACACAAAGGCGGCCCCGTGTGAGGCCGCTTTTTAAATCGGAAAGCTGCTGATGTCCTGGACCGACGAACGCGTTGAACTATTGAAAAAAATGTGGGGCGAGGGCCAGTCGGCCAGCCAGATCGCCAAAGAGCTTGGCGGCGTCACCCGCAACGCGGTCATCGGCAAGGTGCACCGGCTGGGCCTGTCCAACCGCGCAGGCAGCGGCGGTAGCGCAACAACCGCCAAAGCGGACGCAAAGCCAAAGGCGGCGCCCAAGGCCAAGGCGGAGCCGAGACCGCAGCCCAAGACCGAACCGGCGGTCAAACCCGTCACGGCGCCCGAAACCAAAACCGCCGTCCCGGCCCGCAAGCAGATCATCCCAGCAGGCCAGCCCCTGCCGCCGCAGCCTTCTGCCAATGAAATCAGCCCGGAAGCGCTGGCCAAGGTGAACGAGGTCGAGAAAAAGGCCAAGAAGATCAGCCTGATGGAATTGACCGAGCGCACCTGCAAATGGCCCGTGGGCGATCCGGCGACGGACAATTTCTGGTTCTGCGGTCTGCCGGTGCAACAGGGCAAACCTTATTGCGAGGCACATGTGGGCGTGGCGTTCCAGCCCATGTCGTCACGCCGCGACCGCCGCCGCTAATCCAGCGGCCGCCCGACGGCGACGACATATTTGAGGGGGCGCTGCCCCCGGTCTGCGGCCTCCCCCGTGGTATTTTCAGTCAGAAGAAGACAGACTGTTCAGGATCGGACAATCCGGCCTGTCATCACCCGCACATGTTTTGACCAGATGACGCAGTGTGTCACGCATGGCCGTCAGATCGGTAATCTTTGTCTCGATAGCGCCCAGATGTTCCTGAGCGATTTTGCGGACGTCGGCGCTGGCGCGTTTCCGGTCTTCCCACAAGGCCAGTAAAGACCTGCAATCCTCGACCGGGAAGCCAAGCGCGCGGGCGCGGGCCAGAAAGGTCAGCTGGTGGATATGCGTGTCCGAGAACGACCTGTACCCATTGGCGCCGCGATCAGGGGTGATCAGGCCGATGTCTTCGTAATACCGGATTGTTTTTGCGGGCAGATGTGTCGCCTCGGCAGCCTGCGAAATGTTCATGTCTCACCCTTTCTGCGCAATCGAAGCGCGTTGGTGACCACGAACACCGAGGACAGCGCCATGGCCAGAGCAGCGAGCGCAGGCGACAGTTGTGGGCCGCCAAACGGCACGAGCGCCCCCGCCGCGACCGGGATCAGGGCGGTGTTGTAGACAAACGCCCATCCGAGGTTTTGCCAGATATTGCGCAAGGTCGCTGCGCTGATCCGCAGGGCGCGTACCACTGCCGCCGGATCCGGCGACATCAGCACCACGTCCGCCGCTTCGATGGCAGCATCGGTCGCGCCATTGACAGCCAGACCGACGTCCGCCGAGGCCAGCGCAGGCGCGTCGTTCAGCCCGTCCCCGACAAACGCTACATTGCCATGCTCCGCGCGCAGCCTTTCCAGCGCCTTCACTTTCTGATCCGGCTTCACGCCTGCGACAACCGTTTCGATGCCGAGGGCGCGAGCCACGTGTCGGGCTGCAGATTCCGTATCGCCGGAAATCATTGCAACGACGCGCCCTTGCGATTTCAGGGTGGCGATAGCCCCCTTGGCACCGTCGCGCACCGTGTCCCGAACGCAGAGTGAGGCCACATGCGTGTGGTCGGCGGCAACGTGAACGACAGTTGCGCCCGTTTGCGCCCATTGGTCCGCTTTGACCGCAAGCGTTGGATGCAAAGGTATTTCTTCGCGGGTCAGCAGATCGGCGCTGCCGATGGCAACGCGCTGTTGCCCCACATACGCAATGGCACCTGCGCCAAGCACCGCCTCGAATGCCGTCACATCTGTCGGTGCCCTCGGCGCAGCGCTGGCAATTGCGCGCGCAATCGGGTGCTCGGACAAGCTCTCAACCCCTGCGGCGAGGGTCAGGACCGTCTCTTCGCTCCAGCCATCTGCAACGGCTGTTTCATGCACATCCGGGGTGCCGAGTGTCAGGGTGCCCGTCTTATCAAACGCAATGACCGATGCGTCTTGCAAACGCTGCAATGCGTCGCCCTTGTGAAACAGGACACCAAGTTCGGCGGCGCGCCCGGTGCCCACCATGACCGACATCGGCGTGGCCAGCCCCATGGCGCAGGGGCACGCGATAATCAGCACGGAGACGGCGGCAACCACGGCTGGAGCCAGTCCCGACAACACCCACCACGTGGCAAAGGTGACGGCCGCCACCAGCAGGACGGCCGGGACAAACCAAGCCGTGATGCGATTGACCAACGCCTCGACCGGCAGCCGTGCGGCCTGAGCGTCACGAGTCAGGGCCGTGATGCGCGCAAGGACGGTATCTTCACCGATGTGGGTGGCCCGCAAGGTCAGGCTGCCGGTTGTTGCAACCGTACCGCCAGTGACCGGATCGCCCGCCCGCTTGAGGACCGGCACCGGCTCGCCCGTCAACATGCTTTCATCGACATGGCTGTGCCCGTCTTCAACCACGCCATCGACAGGTACGCGGCTGCCCGGACGCAGCCGCAACAGGTCACCGACAGCAATCTGGTCAAGTGGCACCTGTTCTGTGCCGCCATCAACGATCCGCTCGGCGTGATCGGGCCGCAAGGACAAGAGGCGACGCACAGCATCCCCTGTGCGCCCCTTTGCGCGCGCCTCAAGCCAGCGCCCCATCAGGATCAGCGTAACAATGACCGCTGCCGCTTCGAAATAGACACCGGATGGCGGCAGGATACCGGGCGCAAGGACCGAGAACGCCGAAAATGCAAAGGCTGCCCCCGCGCCAAGGGCTACCAACGCGTCCATATCCGGGCGCGCCTTGACCAGGTTGGGAAACCCGCGACGGAAGAAGGCGGCCCCCGGCCCGGCCAGAACGATGGCGGTCAGCACCAGCTGAAACAGATGGCTGTTTGCAGTCCCAATGTTGCGCATCACCCAATGGTGCAGCGGGTGAAAAGCGTGCCCGCCCATTTCGATCAGAAAGACGGGCAACGTAAACAACGCCGCAACCACAAAGCGTCTGAAATCGCTCGCGCCAGCGTCCACTTCTTCCGGCGCATCCGGCGCGTGTGAATGTTCGGCCGGATATCCGGCGGCGTCTAGCGCCGCGTTGACCGCCGCGTCCGGTCCAAGCGTTTCAAACACGACGGTTTTGGTCGGCAAGCGAGCGTCCGCGCGCACGACGCCAGGCACCGACCGCACCGCAGCCTCGATCCGTCCGACGCAGGACGCACAAGACATGCCGGGCACATGCAACTCGGTCCGGCGCACCGCAGCAGGATAGCCCGCCTCGTCCATCACGCGCACAACGTCTGACGCCGAAACCCCCGACACACGGGCACTGTGGTCTGCGAGGTTCACGCGCGCCTCTTGCGCGCCGGGCATCGCGGCCAGCGCGTCCTCGGCCCGGCGCACGCACGAAGCGCAATTCAGGCCGGACAGTCCAAAGGTCAAAACGGTACCCATAGCGCGCAGATAGGCCTTCCAGTGACTGGAAGGTCAAGCCCCGCGGTGAAACAAACCATGGCGGAGGTGTGAGTTGTACGTCAGCCTCGACCGTGACAGTTAAGCGCCGTGCCGAACACTGGAAGATGACCGATGAAAGATATCTCTCCCGCCTCACCCCGCGCCGCGGACGTATTGGCCACGCGGCTCCACGATGCCGGGTGCCGCTTTGCTTTCGGCATGCCGGGGGGCGAGGTCCTGACCATCGTCGACGCGCTGGAACGCGCGGGCATCCGGTTCATCTTGTGCAAGCACGAAAATGCCGCCGCCTTCATGGCCGAAGGGGCTTGGCACCGAACCGGAGCGCCCGGCATTCTGGTTGCAACCGTGGGTCCGGGCGCGTTGAACGGCGTGAATGCCGTGGCCAACGCCCATCAGGACCGTGTGCCGCTGATCGTCCTGGCCGGGTGCGTCGATGCGGATGAGGCGCAAACATACACGCACCAGGTTCTCGATCAGACGCAGGTGTTTCGACCGATCACCAAAGCCACATTTACCCTGAACACCGGCGCCGCGCATGTGATCGCGGACAAGGCGTTGGGTATCGCCCTTGAGGGGCGGCCGGGTCCAGTTCATATCGACGTGCCAATCAGCGTTGCGGTCGCCCCGGTCACACCCGAAATCCCAGCGCGACGCGCAGCGGCAGAACCCGTTGTCCCTGCGCCCGCGACGTTGGAGAAGATGCGCGCGTCTCTTGCCGAAGCCGAACGCCCCATTCTGATCGTCGGTGTTGACGCCCTGAACCAGGGGTTCGACACAAGACGGCAGGACATGGCGGAAGCGCTGAAGGATTTTGTCGAAACCTTCAACGTCCCGGTCATCACCACCTACAAGGCCAAGGGCCTGCTGCCAGAAGATCATCCGCTGGCCCTCGGCGGGGCAGGTCTGTCGCCCAAGGCCGACAATGTCCTGCTGCCGCTGGTGCAGCGCGCCGATCTGATCATCGGGCTGGGTTATGATCCGATCGAAATGCGAACCGGCTGGCGCGACTTCTACTATCCCGGCATCCAGACCATGATCGACATCACGGCAGAGCCGAACCATCACTATATGCACCAGGCCACGATGAACGTGGTGGGCGACTGTGGCGCGACACTTGCGGCGATGGCCGATGGCATCGCACGAGGTGATACTTGGGCGGGGGGCGAGGTTGCCACGGCCAAGTCCGAATTGGCTGCCGCGTTCCCTTCAAATGATGACTGGAGCCCCGCAGCTGTCATCGACACCTGCAGGACATCACTCCCGCGCAACACGCTTGCCACGGCGGACAGTGGCGCGCACCGCATCCTACTCAGCCAGATGTGGGAATGCTACGAACCCCGCGGCCTCATGCAATCCTCGGCCCTGTGCACCATGGGCTGCGCCATCCCGCTCGCCATGGGCGCGCAGGTGGCCGAACCGGACCGCACAGTCGTCAGCTTTTCGGGGGACGCGGGTTTCCTCATGGTCGCGGGTGAGTTGTCCACAGCCGCTGAACTGGGCCTGAAGACCATCTTCGTGGTGTTCGTGGACGCCTCCCTCGCCCTGATCGAATTGAAACAGCGCCAACGGCAACTCACCAATGCGGGCGTGGACTTTGCCAAGCACGACTTTGCCGCCATGGGCCGCGCCTTTGGCGGTGCCGGACACACAGTCACGTCGCGGAGCGAGCTGAAAGAGGCGCTGGCAGCCGCCCAATCCGCCAACACCTTCACCGTCATTGCCGCAGTCATCGACCGAGGAGCATATGATGGTCGCATCTGAAACCAAGGGCGCACTCGACGGCCTCTTTGTCCTCGACCTCTCGCGCATCCTTGCTGGTCCCACGGCCACGCAACTGTTGGGCGACATGGGCGCGACGGTCATCAAAATCGAAAACCCCAAGACCGGCGGCGACGACACACGCAGCTGGGGGCCGAACTACGCCCGTGATCACAATGGCAACGCCACAGACCTGTCGGCCTATTTCATGGCCGCCAACCGCAACAAGCAGTCTGTGGCCGTGGACCTGTCGACCGAAGACGGACAGGCCGTGGTGCGCCAACTCGCCGCCCGTGCCGACGTGGTGATCGAGAATTACAAACCCGGCGGTCTGGTCAAATACGGGCTCGACCACGACACGCTGCTGAAGGCGCACCCGGGGCTGGTCTACTGCTCGATCTCTGGCTTCGGGCAAACGGGGCCGAACCGGGACAAGCCTGGGTATGACCTGATGGCGCAAGGCTATGGCGGGATCATGTCGCTCACCGGCGATCCAGATGGCACACCCACCAAGGTGGGTGTCGGCATCGCTGACGTCATGTGCGGGATGTACGCGACCATAGGTATTCTCGCAGCCCTGCGCCACCGCGACCAGACCGGCGAGGGGCAGCATATCGACCTCAGCCTTGTGGACGCGCAGATGGCTTGGCTGATCAATGAGGGGTGCAATTACCTCGTATCAGGCAACGTACCCGAACGGCGCGGCAATGCGCATCCGAACATCGTGCCATACGACGCGTTTCCGACGTCGGACGGGCACGTATTGGTGGCCGTCGGCAACGACAGCCAGTTCGTCCGCTTCTGCGACGCCATTGGCGCGCCAGAATTGGGCGCCGACCCGCGTTATACGACCAACCTCAAGCGGATCGAAAACCGTGTCACGCTCACGCAATCCCTCACACCCATCCTGTCGCGCATGACCAAGGATGAATTGCTGGCCAAAATGCATGCCGTAAAGGTGCCGGGCGGCCCGATCCACGACGTGGCAGAGGCGCTGAATTCCGATCAGGCGCAGGCCCGTGGCACGGTTGTGGCGGTCGAGCATGATGACGTGGCAGACGGACACGTCCGGCTTCTAGCGAATCCGCTCAAATTTTCGGCAACGCCGGTCACATACCGCCGCGCACCGCCACGCTTCGGGCAGGATACGGAGGCGGTTCTTGCAACATTACTGCCTCAAAACACGCAAGAAAATCCTGATTGACCCTAGGTCTTTGGCCGGTTTTCGCCTGCTTTTGACGAATGTGCTGACATTTTGCTCACGGAACCCCCTACGGTGTTTCACGGTTACGTGTGTCTACCCCTCATGACATGTCAAAGGCCCCCAGATGTTCTACACCAAAAACACGAACGCATACGGTATAAGGTAGCGCCCACATGATGCACGATATTTGCCAAGCGCCGGTCAGCCTCGATGACCCCGCTCTCGTTGAAGAGTGGAACGGGATGATCCACGCTTTTATGGCCCACGGCACTGCCACACCGACGCATTTGGGCGCGGTGTTGTCCGGCGCCCCCCACTTCGCGATGGGATTTGCGGCCAAGGGCCTCTTCTCGCTCATGATGGGCCGTAAGGAGCTGTGGGATGTCGCGCATCAGGCAGGCAAGGACGCCGTGGCCGCCCTGGCTGTATCCGGCGGGAGCGCACGCGAACGGCTGTGGGTCCGCGCACTTGGCGAATGGCTCGATGGCCGCCCCTCCGGTGCCATCGCCGCGATGGAACGCGTGCTGGCCGAACACCCGACAGACACGCTGTCGGCCAAGGTCAGCCACGCCATCCGCTTCATTCTGGGCGACGGCGTCGGCATGCGCCGCTCGATCGAAAACGTCATCGACGCCCACAAGGGCCATGCACTTGAAGGGTACGTGCACGGCTGTCACGCGTTCACGCTCGAGGAAACAGGCGATTATGCCGAGGCCGAAGCGGCCGGGCTGAAGGGCTTGAAATTGGCCACTGACGATGCCTGGGGCCTGCACGCGGTGGCCCACGTCTACGACATGACGGCGCGGCCCGATGCCGGTATCTCATTGATCGAAAACAACGTCTCGGCCTGGGACCACTGCAACAACTTCCGCTACCACGTCTGGTGGCACAAGGCGCTGTTGCACCTGGACCGGGGGGAGAATGACATCGTCCTGGCGCTGTATGACCAGCAGATCCGTGCGGACAAGACCGACGACTACCGCGACATCGCCAACGCAACATCGCTTCTGATGCGGCTTGAGCTTGAGGGCACGCATGTCGGAGACCGTTGGGACGAACTGGCCGACTTTGCACAGAACCGGACCGACGATGGCTGCCTGGTCTTTGCCGATCTGCACTACCAATTGGCGCTCGGCGCAGCTGGCCGCGAAGACGCGCAGGCCGACATGACGGCCCGTTTCGCCATTGACGCGGCCCGGCAGGGTGAAATGCCTGCCCGTGTTGCCGATCCGGGCAAGGCCGCGCTCGCCGGTCTCAACGCCTTTGCCGAAGGGCGCTATGACGCGGCTTTCCGTGATCTCGCAGCCGCGCGCCCGACCATGCAGACCATCGGCGGCAGCCACGCCCAGCGCGACGTGTTCGAGCGCATGACAATCGACGCAGGGCTGCGGTCCGGCATGTATGACGCGACCGAAACCCTGATCGAAGACCGGATCGCCCGGCGCGCCGGGGCCATCGACCGGTTTGCGGCGACCCGGCTCGCCTCGATCCAGGACGCCCGGCGCATCCCCGCGCAATGACGCGCAGGGATGGTGCCAGTTTGTAAGGTAAAGTAGACAGCGGCCATGACGTTCGCCGACCCCACACATACTGCTACCGCAGCGCCTGCTGCGGCCTCAACCGCCAACCCGGTGCGGGTGCGCGATATCCGCCTGGATTTCTTCCGCGGCATCGCGATGTTCATCATTCTCTTCGCCCATACGCCCGGCAACTTCCTGACGCGCTGGATCCCGGCGCGCTGGGGGTTCTCCGACGCGACCGAGATGTTCGTCTTCTGCTCAGGCATGGCCTCCGCCATCGCATTCGGCGCCACGTTCGACAGGGCTGGCTTCGCCCTTGGCACCGCTCGCGTCGGCTTCCGCATCTGGCAGGTCTACTGGGCGCATGTGGGCCTCTTCTTTGCCACGGCGGCGCTGCTTGTCTACGTCACGGATCTCGAGATCACGACGCGCAACTACTGGGGGCAGATGAACCTCTGGATGCTCTTTGTCGAAAGCGAGCATTGGGAAAACGCCAACATCCTGTTCAGCTTCATGACGCTGCAATGGGTGCCCAACCTCTTCGACATCCTGCCGATGTACATGGTGATCCTTGCAATGATGCCGCTGGTCATTGCGCTGGCCCGCGTGCACCTCGGCCTCGTTGCGGCGTTTTGCATCGCAATGTGGATCCTGGGCCAACGCCGTTTCATGGAAGCGGCAGGCCTGCCCTATCTGAACTTTACAGCCGAACCGTGGGTCGGCGATGACGATTGGCAACGTCGCTGGTTTCTCAACCCGTTTGCTTGGCAGCTTGTCTTTTTCACCGGCTTCGCGTTCATGCGCGGTTGGTTGCCGAAACCGCCCGTCAACGCGCTCTTGATCGGCATCGCGACCGTCATCGTGCTGGCGAACATCCCCTTCTCTAGCATCGGCGTGCGCGAAAACGGCGGCCTCGGCCTCGACTGGGCGCGTGAATGGCGCAGCGAGAACCGGCAATGGATTTCCAAGTCAGACTTCGGGATATTGCGCTATATCCAGTTCCTGGCGCTGGCCTATCTCGCCTGGGTGCTGGCGGGCGACAAGGGCAACCGCCTGCGGGTGACGGCAACGCACGCCGTCGCGCGTGTGTGGGACCGGGTGCTCAAGCTCATTCTGAAAGTCGGCCAACAATCGCTTGCCGTCTTCGTCGTGTCGATCTTTGTGGCCCGGTTCAACGGGTTCGCCATGGACGTGCTGGGCCGCGAGACAGGAACCGTTCTCGCCGTCAACGCGTTTGGCTGCGGGGTTCTGATCCTGACCGCGTATCTGGCGGGTTGGTTCAAATCGACCCCGTGGAAACCAAAGGTGCCCCGCTGATGAATCGACGCACGTTCCTTGCATCCCTTGCCGCTCTGGCGGCAGCCCCCCACGCCGTATCGGCACAAGGGGAGCCAGGCCTGCAATTGGGCGATGCGACCGCATTCACCCCTGCGGATGTCATCGACAGGGCACGAGACATGGCATCGCGCCCCTATGAACCCCGCCCGCTCATTCCCGAGGCATGGCGGAACCTAAGCTACGACCAGTATCGCAAGATCTGGTTCGATGGCCGCAACGCCCTGTGGGAAGGCACTGACGCGCCCCAGCGCATCGATGTGCTGGCACCCGGCCTCTACTACCCGCAATCCATCCGCACCTATGTGGTCGAAGGGGATCAGGCACGCCCGATCCAATTTGATTTCAACGTCTTCGACACGACCGACAAGTTCCCGGCCAACATGCCCATCGACGATACGCTGGGATATTCCGGCTTGCGGCTGCGCGCCGAACTGCGCCAGCCGGGCATCTTCCAGGAATACGCCGTCTTTCAGGGCGCCAGCTACTTCCGCGGCATCGGCACCGACGACATCTACGGGCTGTCCGCACGCGGGCTCGCGCTCAAAACCGGCGACCCGATGGGCGAGGAGTTTCCAGACTTCACCCATTTCTGGATCGAACGGCCTGGCACGGGTGCCGCGCAGATCATCGTTCACGCGCTGCTCGACAGTCCATCCTGCACCGGCGCCTACCGGTTCGAGATCATGCCCGGCCAACCCCTCGTTATGGAGGTCGAGGCAGAGATCTTCGCCCGGCAAACACTCACCCATGTGGGCATCGCACCGCTGACATCCATGTTCATGTTCGACGATATGGACACGCAGCGTTTTGACGACTTCCGCCCTGCAGTGCACGACAATGACGGCCTGATGATCCACAACGGCGCGGGCGAGGTGATCTGGCGCCCCCTCGCCAACCCACGCACCCTGCAGATCAGCGCCTTTGGCGACAATAATCCGCGTGGCTTCGGCCTCATGCAGCGCGCGCGCAAGTTCAGCGACTTCAACGACCTCGAAGCGCTCTACCACCGCCGTCCCGGTCTCTGGGTCACACCGGGTGAAGGCTGGGGACGCGGATCAGTCGCACTGGTCGAGATCCCGACCGACAGCGAGATCTTTGACAACATCGTCGCCTATTGGCGCCCTGCCCGCCATATCGAGGCGGGCACGTCCCATCGCATGACCTACCGCCTCGACTGGGGCGCTGATCCGGCACCCACTGCTGCCATGCCGCTGCGTGTTTTGAACACCGCCGCCGGTGGACGACCCGAAGGCGGGCGCATCTTCACCATCGATTTTGAGGACGCGCCACACGTGCCAAAGGACCTGTCCAAGATCCAGCGCCTTGTGCGGTCTACCGCCGGTGACGTCACCGAAGGCATAATTCAGCGCAATCCAGAGACCGGTGGCCCCCGTTTGGCCTTCACTTTCACCCCCGGGGACGCTCCTTGGGCCGAATTCCGCGCACAATTGCGCCTGGACGGACAAGCGCTCAGTGAAGTCTGGCTATATAGGTGGACGACATGAATCACGCTGCCATGCCCCCCCGCGCGCCGCTTGCGATGCCTGCTCAGGACTTCGCCCATGCGCCTGCCTGTGCCGACGCCGGAACGGACCGTCAGGACCCGATCTGGCGGATGGCCGTCTTCCTGCCTGCGCTTGCGATTACGGGTGGCGTGCTCTGGGGCCTGTATGGGCTTTTTGCCATGTCTGGCATGACCGGGTTCGAATACGTGCTTCTGACGCTTATTGGCCTCACCTTCATCTGGGTCACCATCGCCGTCTCAACCGTGGGCGTTGGACTGGCCAGCAGACTTGACCCGGCCCGCAAACCCGCGACCGGCGATCCGCTGGACGTGGCACTGCTCGTCCCGGTCTACAATGAAACCCCATGGGACGTATTTGGCAACGCCGCCGCGATGATGACGGATCTGACGCGCCAGAAGGGCGGGCACCGCTACAGCCTGTTCATCCTCAGCGACACCACCGACGACGCCATCGCGGCACAGGAATGGGACGCCTTCCAGGCTCTGAAAGCGCGCGCGCCGCTCCCCGTGCACTACCGCCGCCGCGCCCGGAATACCGACAAAAAGGTGGGCAACCTCGTCGATTGGATCACCGGCTGGGGCGCGGATTACGAAGCGATGTTGGTGCTGGATGCCGACAGCCTGATGACAGGCCGCGCCATCGACCGGCTTTCGACCGAGCTGGCCGCCGACCCCAAAGCCGGGCTGATCCAAAGCTTCCCGCAACTCATCGGCGCGAACACCCTCTTTGCCCGGATGCAGCAGTTCTCGAACATCGCCTATGGTTGGCTTCTGGCCGAAGGGCTCGCGCACTGGGCCCGGACCGAAGGCAACTACTGGGGTCACAACGCGATCATCCGCACGCACGCCTTTGCGTCCTCCGCCGGTCTGCCCTATCTGCGCACGCTATCCGGGCGCAACGACCTGATCCTGTCCCATGACTTTGTTGAGGCATCGCTTCTGCGCCGCGCAGGCTGGCGCGTGCGCTTTCTGCCCCGCATCTCCGGCAGCTTCGAAGAAACGCCGGGAACACTTATCGACTATGTGATCCGCGACCGGCGCTGGTGCCGCGGCAACCTGCAGCACCTGCGCCTGCTGACAACCCGCGGCCTGCATCCTGTCAGCCGCTTCCACCTGTTCCAGGGTGCGGCTGCATACCTCATGTCGCCTGCATGGTTCGTACTTCTCATTTTCTGGGCGCTTCTGGGCCGCGATGCAGAGACAAACGTGATCTCGTACTTCAACGAAGCGAACCCGCTGTTTCCGAACTGGCCTCCGGCCATGACGCATATCGACAGCGCCATCTTCCTGGTTGTCATGTACGCGATGCTGTTACTGCCCAAGATCACATCCGCCCTGATCATTGCGGCCAATGGCAAGGCCGTGCGGCTCTTCGGTGGCCGCCGCGTCTTTGCGGGCGCTGTACTGACCGAATTGGCGCTGTCCGTCGCATATGCCCCCATCATGATGATCCAGCAGACCAAAGCCGTGATCGGCGGCCTGATCGGGCGCGGCGGCTGGACCCCGCAAAGCCGCACGGCACAGGCCTACCCGATGCTGACGCTGATCAAGTTCCACTGGATCGAATCCCTGATTGGCGGGCTGCTTTTCGTGGGCCTTGGTATGGGGCTTGTCTCCTGGTGGCTGATCCCCATCGCCCTCAGCCTCGCATTCGCGGTGCCGCTCTCGGGTCTCAGCGCCTACCCCCTCGCCCAGATCGGCCTGTCCGGCCTGCGCCTCGACAACCCGCTGACGCTGCGCGAACCGGCCATTGTGGTCAGCGCACGCACGCAACGCGCCGAAATGCGCGCCACAATCGAAGCGCCAAAGATGGCCGCGGAGTAACCTTGGGCAATGTCCGGATCACTTGATCCGGTACAGTGCGGTCGGCCCGTTTTGAATTTCGACACCGAGGGACCATCGGTGAGGCTGGTTTCCGAGCCGTGAAAACCCTGCGCGCACATGATCCACGGGGTGGCTGGCAGCTTTTGCTTCGCCAAAGCAGCCCTTGCCACTGGCCGCGTCTGTCTGCGCGGCCGCGACCTCTTTGTCTCGGTGAAGTCGAAGTCAAAATCAAAAAATGTCGTGCGCCGTCAGGCGCACAATCGGATCACGCTGGCTCTGGCGCCCACGCGACAACCGGCAAGCCACGCTTCAGCCAGCCAGGACCTGCGCCTGATCCCAGCATACCCTCGGGCACATCAATGATTGCAGTGAACCCTGCGCCAGTCAGACGCCGGGTCAGCCCGCGCGACCGCACGCCACGCGCGCAGATCAACGCGACCGGCGCATCCATGTGACCGGATGTGCGGTGCAACAGAACGTCCGCGAAATCCTCACGGCGCATGTCGATCGGAATAGCCCCTTCACCGACGCCTGTGCGCTGCCACTCGTCCGGGCGACGAATATCAATGAGGAGCACGGCGCCGCTGAGCGCCGCGGCATGGGCGTCCGGCACGCTCAACGTCCCATCGGCCCCGGCGCGCGCCGACACGTTGTACCACCGTGACGCAAACACCGTGCCTCCGATGATGGCACCACCCGCCAAAAACCCAAAGCCCCGGCGCGTCATCCGCACCGGGGCCTCTGCCCGAAGATCTGTTTCAGGCAGTTCGTTCATCTCACGACTTTGGCGCCGCGCTCGAGAATTTGGGGATCGTGCGGTCCGAAGCAGGATCATCCTCGATGCCCACCCAGTTGCCTTCAGCAAGGGTGATGTTGCCCGGAATGTCCTCTTCCCAGAAGCCAACAACGTTCTCGGTAATGTTCAGGTACAGCTTGTCGTCCACGATCCGCCACAGATACGGGTTGGCAGGCACCTTGCCGCCCTTGGCCACGCCATAGGCGCAGTGCCCGTCATATTGCGGCGCGTAGCGCGCGGGGTCGGCCACGAACTTGTCGCGGTTCTCTTCGGTCGAGAAGGCAAAGGTCGCACCGTTGTACTCCGCCGTAATGCCCGCATTGCCCGCCACGGGAGCCGTCTGGGTCTGGCCCACCGGCTGCATCTCAAGGTCGAAATAGGCTACGACATCATAGCCGGACACGGCAAAGCCGGTCTCGTCAACATATTGATCACCGGCAAAGGCGGCGGTGCCAAGGGTCAGGGCACTGGCAGCCGCCGCAACGGCCAAAGTGAAACGGTTCATCATTTGGAACATCCTCTGTGAAACGGGGCACGCCGCGTCTGTCGCAGCGCATGATGCAATAGTACGACCGATTGGTCCACAATTTCAGCCCACCTCGCGCCGATGTGAGTGGGCGGGGGAATACGTGATCGCATGGACGGCTCAGCGCAGACGCGGTGGGCGCGCGGGGTCCATGCCAGGGGCTGAAGGTTCGGGGGAGCGCGCGGGCGCTGGCTGCGGCAGATCAAAGCGCAGGCCAACGCGGGCCAGCCGCTCCGTCACCGGATCGCGCCCATCGAAAAAACCGACATCCATTGCCCCCGCCTCAATCCCGGAAAAGGTCAACGCCTCGGACGCCGCCCGCGCCAGTGCATCCTCCGCCCCAGGCGCTGCGCCGACAAAAGCCAGCAGGTGGCCACGTGCGCCGTCCGCATCGGTCGTTCCAACCAGGTACGCAGCTTGGGCCAATCCGGTGGCCGTCGCTAGCTTGGTATCAATCGCTGTGATCAACACCTCCGGCAACCCAGCGGGCGCAGAGACTTCCGCCAAACACGCCTCAACCTCATCCGGACCATGCCCCAACGTCTGCGCCAGCCACCGCACACCGTCCGAATCCAATAAAAAAGACGACGGCGCCACATCCAGGTTCAGACCCAAGCCCAAACCCTGCTCCGCAAGCAGCCCGGCGATCACACGGCCCGACAGCGCGGCGTAGGGGGCCTCTGCGCCGACAAAGGCCGCCAACCGCTCTTCCCGATCAAAGACCAGCACCAAGGGGCCGGTCCCCGGATCAAACACCTGCGGCGACACCTGCTCGCCCTCGGCCTCCGCCTCCAATAGCAGGAACAGCTCCGCATCACCCAACCGCTCGAAAAAGCGCAGCCGCGCCGCGTCATCCCCGGGGGCTGCCTGCATCGCCGCATGCACCTGATCCAAAACCGTTTCTGTCACGCCAACACCTCTCTAACCCGCGCGCGCAGCACAGGCAGCACCTCATCCTCGAACCACGGGTTCCGCTTGAGCCACGCGGTATTGCGCCAGGACGGATGTGGCAAGGGAAAGGCCCGAGGCGCAAAGTCGCGCCACGCCGCCACCGTATCGCGCACCGACATCCGCGTGCCCAGATGCCAGGACTGCGCATAGCCGCCGATCAGCAGAACAAGCGGCACATCTCCCACATGCGCCATCACCGCATCGCGCCACGTCGCCGCACAGACCTTCGGTGGAGGACGATCTGATCCCTTGGCGTCATAGCCGGGAAAGCAGAACGCCATCGGTACGATCGCCAGCTTGTCGCGATCGTAAAAGGTCGCCTCGTCCATGCCCAACCAGTCCCGCAGCCGATCCCCGGACGGGTCGGTAAAGGGCCGCCCGCTCTCATGCACCCGCGCACCGGGCGCTTGGCCGGCCACCAGAATGCGCGCACCGGGCTTGAACCACACGACGGGACGCGGGCTGTGCCCGGTCTCGGTCGCGGCAAATCTATCACTGCAAATCGTGCAAGCGCGGATGTCATCGGTCAAAGCCATGGCGAAGACCTAAGCCACACCAGACACTTAGACAATCATTTCGATGTTTCACGAAATAACTGTTGCCTCCGACAAATATTTCGATAATTCTAAAAATATGAAAATGGATTTGCCTAACCCGCTTGATCTCACCCGCGCCGCAGCAGCATTCGCCGCGCTCGGGTCCGAACAACGCCTGTCCGTCCTGCGCACGCTCGTGCGCGCCGGGCCCGAGGGGCTGAGCATCGGCACGCTGGGCGAGCGCACGGGGGTCACCGGCTCCACGCTCACGCACCATGTCAAAATCCTCGCCTCCGCAGGCCTCGTGACCCAAGCGCGTCAGGGCCGGTCGATCATCTGCGCCGCTGTCGCCTTTGACGAGGTGCAGGATCTCGCAGACTTTCTACTCACCGAATGCTGCGCTGACAGCACAGATACGGATCAGGAATATGGCTGACACGACGTCTCAAACCACCACCTCGTCACTCTGGTCCCGGATCGACCGCGTCTGGCTCGCCTCCGCCCTGATCCTGCTGATCGTCGCCATCATCGACCTGCCCCGTGTGGACGACGTCGCAAGCTTTGCCATGCGCGCGCTTCTGGGCACTCTACCGTTCATCGCCTTCGCCGTCTTTGCCATCGCCTATCTCAAGGCCACGGGCGCCGAAAACCTTCTGGCCAAGGCGTTTCAGGGCAACCCCGCCCGCATGATCGTCATGGCGGCGCTGCTGGGCGGCCTATCGCCCTTCTGCTCGTGCGAAGTGATCCCCTTCATCGCCGCCCTGCTCGCCGTCGGCGCACCGCTGGCTGGCGTCATGGCCTTCTGGCTCGCGTCTCCACTCATGGACCCAGCCATGTTCGCCATCACCACGGGCGCCATCACACTCGATTTCGCGATTGCCAAAACCCTCGCCGCCGTCGCACTCGGCCTCTTCGGCGGCTTTGGCACGCTAATGCTGTCTAGCACAGCCATTTTCACCGACCCCTTGCGCGAAAAACCTGCCGTGGGTGGCTGCTGCGGGGTCAAGGCACCGTTCTCAGCCACACCCGTCTGGCGCTTTTGGCAGGTGCGTGAACGCAAGCAGATCTTCCGCAATGCTGGCTTGGAAAATGGTGTCTTCCTGCTCAAATGGCTCACCCTCGCCTACGTGATCGAGGGGCTGATGGTTCATTATATGCCCGCAGATTTCATCGCGAACATCCTCGGCGGTGGTGGGATCGGGACCATCCTGCTCGGCGCAGTGGTCGGCATGCCCGCCTACCTCAACGGCTATGCCGCTGCCCCCCTGATCGGTGACCTACTCGACCAAGGCATGGCGCCTGGGGCTGCGATGTCCTTCATGATTGCGGGCGGCGTCAGCTCGATCCCCGCGGCGCTCGCTGTGTGGGCCTTGGTCAAACCACGCATTTTCGCAGCCTACCTGGGGTTTGCACTGGTGGGCTCTGTACTCACCGGCATTGCATGGCAAATGATCGCGTAAACAGAGCACTCGCCTAGCTAACCAAATGGCGCAGAAAGCGACATGCGCCAAGGACGTGCCAGAGGCGGTCGTGCGCCAGAACGGCTCGATACGAGGGAAACGGGCGAGGACGCCCTGGTCTGCGAAGCCGGTCGGCGGGTTGGTCAATTTCGGTTTATCTGGGCGTAAGGTTTCTGTTGGGCTCCCACACCTATGGCGCCGTCGCCAACACTGCGATTCATTAAAATAGTGCCGCTTCATCTCCGGCGGCATTAGACCCGCATCCTTCTTCTTCCAGCTTAAGAACGTCGCCGAACTGATACCTAATTTCCTGCAGACTGAAGCGACGGGCATCCAATCCTTCACCTGCTTGATGATGAACGCCTTCTGCGCGTCTGTGAACTTCGATGCATTCATACGTTTCCACTTCTCTCCCCGCCCGGGATTCGATGCAGAATAATTTAACCAAAATCGAAGGGCGTTTCCGAGGATCGCGTTCTGAAGACGTTTGCCTTAAAAAATGCCATGACGTAACACGCGATACGCTGAAGGCGCTCTTCTTCGTTCATGTGAACGGAAGAGCTGTGTTCAACGTCAATG
>NZ_VCBA01000020.1 GCF_007995245.1 Tateyamaria sp. syn59 | reverse complement strand
AAAACCGTCGGGATGCCGTGCGCTTTTGAAGTGGAAATGCCCGGGCCATTTCGAAGCCACTCTCAACGAACCAACCGAGCGCAGTTGATCGAGATACTCGGTGCGTTCGCCACATCAGTTGAATATACGCGCCTGTCGCGGATGGACGTGTGATGCAGCAGATAACAATTCCGCCAGGCTTCAGAACGCGAAACATCTCTTTCAAAGCGGCTTGGGGGACTGGCAGATGCTCGATCACGTGCGCGGCCAAAACAACGTCGAATAAGTTTTCAGCGTAGGGGAGAGATGTGAGATCGGCGACCGTCAGTGCGACGTCGATCTCCTCGCCGCTGAGCCGTGCATCGGCCTGACCGAGCATTGCGAGTGAAATGTCGATCCCGTTCAGACGGAACCGGCGGCCCAGCTGTTGATGAAAGGCCGATGACATCGCGCCGGTGCCGATCCCTGCATCGAGGACCCTTAAATCCTGCGCTTTTTGCCGATAGCGCGGTTGGCGCATGACCCGATCTATCACGTCACGATAGGCATCGTGAAAGCGGTGGCGTTCGATGATCTTGTGCCAGGCGCCAGACTTCCGGTCGTAGCGGTCAGCCAGATCAGATTCGGAATACGGGCGGCGCTCGACCGACAGTCGCCAGCTTCCGAGCGATCGGGAAAAGACCGGCACAAGGGATTGCACCCCTGCGACTTCGGTTTCAAACCGCATGACGTTCTCCATCCAGCAGGGATGACCGTTGGCCTGTGTTCCAACGCCAGGCCAACGTGAATATCGCGGCAAAGGCACACAGTTCGACCGCGGCGAAGAAATAGTCGTCCGGGTCCGCGGGCGGGATGAAGAACATCCCCGCGACCGCAACTGGCACGAGCGTGAGGTTCAGTGCTCTTGACCATCGTGTCGGCAACAACGCCGTGAGCAGAAAGGCGAGCAACAACAGTTCCACGGCGATGGCCCCGAAAAGGAGAACTGTCTCCGACATTGGGTTGCCATTCACGTTACCTGAGAGAATTTCGTTAATCGTGCTGGCCATCGTGAACTCATGGATATCGCGGAAGACCATGTTCAGGATGGCAAACAGCCAGAGTACCGCGAGTGTCGGGCGGAGGTCATTCGGGCGGGGGGTCATGTCAGGCGGCTCCATAATCAGGTTTCGCCGTTGTTTACCTGTCCCACAGACGTATGGAATTGCCTGTTTTCGGATCGCTGCTATACATAAATTTATGAATTGGGACGCAATCTCCTTCGATTGGAACCACATCCGGGCGTTTCTGGCGACGGTCGAGCATGGTTCGCTATCAGGTGCTGCGCGCGCTCTGAAGCAAACTCAGCCCACGTTGAGCAGGCAAATCACTGCGCTTGAGGAAGTGCTCGGTCTCACGCTGTTTGAGCGTGGACCCCGAATCATGCAGATCACCGATGCGGGGGCAGAACTTTTGGCACATGTCGAGGCGATGGCCGATGCCGCCATTCAGATCTCTCGCGTCGCCGCCGGTCAGAGCCAAGCGGTCGAGGGCACCGTACGGATCACATCCAGTGACGCTTTAGCCGCCTACACCCTTCCCAGATGCGTCACCTCGTTACGGCTGAGTCACCCGAGAATTCGCATTGAACTGGTTCCAATGAACGAAATGAGCGACCTCACCCGCCGCGAAGCGGACATCGCCATCCGTCATGCACGACCGGAACAGCCGGACCTTGTGGCAAAGCGCATCGCTGATATCGAAGTATCGCTTTTTGCGTCGCAGTCATACCTTGCGGAATTGGGCAACCTGAGCGGTCCGGGCGACTTCGCCAAGGCGAACTTTATTGGCTATGGATCGCCGGAGAGGTTGGTCCCCCAGGTGTCGGCAATGGGTTTTCCTGTCACGGTAGACAATTTCGGCGTTACGACATCGAACGGATGCGCGATGTATGAGTTGGTGCGAGAAGGCGCAGGGATTGCGTTCTTGCCGACCATCGTGGCAGAGGGGCGCCTAGGGTTAAAACGCATTCTGCCGAATGCGCCCACCTTCAACATGGAGACATGGCTGGTCACGCATCGTGAAATCCAGACCAGCCGTCGCATACGTCTGACGTTCGATCACCTCGCCCAAGAGCTTGCCAAGGACCGTTGGGCAAGCCTTATCGCGCGCTCCTAGTGAACCTGATTGTATCGAGCACCCCGCGTCTGCGTCGGGAGTTAAGGCGGACAAACTTGCAGCGCGCAGGCGCACGTAGCGGGCTTTCGCCGCGAATACGAGCTCTGCGTATGAGCGCGCTCGCTTATGTGGGAGGGTCCCGGCACTTTCGTCTACTACCAATGCCTGTACAGGACCTGTACGCTTCCGCTTTGCATCGGTTCCACCTTTTGGCGCTCGTTGCAACACTTCAGGGCGCCTAAGAAAATGCATCCTACAGCGGCTTTTCGACTTTAGGCTCCCATGTCAACGAAACCCAAGTACTTGACCACGCTTGACCGGACCGGGACGCCTCAAGAAACACGGCATTCGCCAGACAACGATCAAATTTGCCCGATAGAAACGGAACCTCACCATCTGCGTCAGTCACGTGCCTTTCGTACGTGACTTTCGCGTCCGAGGACCGACAGAACAGATCAATCGGGTGATGTTTTGCCGGGTGGTTCAGTGCGAAAAGTGTCAGGCCAGTGGGCGATTTCACCCACTCGTATTCAAACCCGTGGCGGACATCTCCAACCTCCGTTTGACCGTGCGGTATCAGCATCTTTGAGAATCGTCGGTACTTTTCCTTCACGCCCCCGTCTTTATTTGGAATGGGTGGAAAGGTCGCAAGGACATCCCCGGCGCCTATCTCTCGCGCAAAGGCTTGAAAGTCTTCGACTGTTTCGTGTTCCAAGTCGGTGGCGTAGGTGGCAACAGCAAGCGTGTGCAGCCCATCACCCTGAAACACCAGCATCGGAGTTTTTTCCGAAAGCGGCCGTGTGTGCAGGGCGACGACCTGCCTTGGCCCGATCCAGTACGCCCCTTGGTATGCGCGCGGCTCAAATGGAAAGACCATGCCTGCAAAGTTTTCGCCAACAAGAACGTCCACCATTAGTGACGACGGGTTTGTCGCCTTGTGAGAGGCTGATGGTTCGAACCAGAATTCATGCGCGCCCACCGTGCTTGCGATGGAAAGACAAACCAGAAAGCAAGGCCGGAACCTAAGCATCCTCAAGCGCTCCTGTCGCAAGCACCGGGCCGGTTGGTGCGCCAGTAGGTGACCCTCCCACCGGTTCGAGACTGACAGCCAAAAGTGTGCCTTCCAGAAGGCTGGCTGCTCCGAGCGGCGGCAGTTGTCCCGCCTGATCAAATGTGCCGACTGATCGTGGCACCCCGTCATCGGCAATGACCCACAACTCAAAGGTCCGATCCAGCGCCAGTTCGCCGCCGGTCAATGCAATGTCCACAACGCCACTGCGATCATCCACCGATACCGAAAAACTGTAGGCGCTTTCGCTGCTTGCCAGTTGCGCAACAAGTCGCGTGTCGCCGGGCATGGTCAGCAACAGCAAGCCAAGCATCGCCACCGCAAGGCTCATGGCCACTGCCAAGCCCGTTCTGCTCCACCAGTTGCGCCAGACAGGTTTGGGCGCAAACAGCTGTTTGTCGATACTTGCCTTCACCCGGCTTGGGGGATGCACAGTTCCGTACTCCTCGTTCAGTCCAGCAAAATAAGCCTGCCAGGCATCTACTTGGGCTGTGAACTCAGCGTCGCGTCCAAGTCGTAGCTCCACCGCCTTGCGTTCTTCTGCTGTGAGCAGGCCCATAACGTACTCGGCCGCCAGTGCGCCGTCATCATCGCGTGTTTCGGTGTCTTCCGTCATCTCGGTGCCTGCTCCAAGCAATCGCGCAGACGCAACAGGCTGCGCCGCAACCACGTCCGAATGGTGTTCAACGGGGTGTCGAAACGATCTGCAAGTTCCTGGTAAGACCAGCCTTCCAGATAGGCCGCACGCACGGCTTCGGCCCGCCGGTCTTCCAGTTCTTCAAGGCACGCGTCGATCTGGGCGCGACTTTCGCTTTGGGCCAAAGCTGCTTCGGGCGTGGGTCCGGCATCAGGTACGTCCTGCGCCATTTCGATGGGGGCCACAGGCGCTGAACGCAAGCGCATCCGGTCTATGGCCAGATTGCGTGTTATGGTCACGAGCCATGGCATGGACCGCCCGTCTCCGGGACGAAAACTGCCTGCGCGCTGCCAGATCCTGACATAGGCGTCCTGCAGAACGTCCTCGGCTTCGGCGCGGTTCTTCATCATGCGCAAAGCCACCGCAAACAGCCTGCCGGATGTCATGGCATACAATTGATCAAATGCCTGACGGTCGGCCAGCGCAACACGCGCAATCAGCCCGTCCAGGTCATCGAGTATACTTGGTGTCGCGTCCATCACGCCCCCCCTAGTACATCCCACCGATTTCCAGCCTGACAGGCTTCTGGGTCCGCGTGACCCTGTTGTTTCGGGTGCCTTCCACACTTTTGGACCGGGCCTGTTGCAAAGTGTTCAGACGGTTTTCGTAGGTCAGCTTCAGGCTTTGCTCGGACCGCAGGACGGTCGGCTTCAGAAAGACGAACAGTGTCCGGCGCGTCTTGCTGCCGCTACGCGATTTGAACAGGTCGCCGAGCAGCGGGATGTCCCCTGCACCCGGTACTTTTTGCAGGCTTTGCAGATCATCGCGCGTGATCAGCCCGCCCAGAACAATGGTGGATCCGCTGCGGGCCAACACACTGGTTTCGATGGACCGACGGTTTGTGATCAGGTCGGCCGCACCTTCGACATTCGCATTCACCAGCGATGACACTTCCTGACTGATGTTCAGCCGCACGGTGTCTCCGTCATTGATCCGCGGCAGCACGTTCATGGTCAGTCCGACGTCGCGCCGTTCAATGGTGGTAAAGGGTTGAACGGTGTTTCCATCGGTTGTGAATGTGCCGGTCCGGAACGGCACGTTCTGCCCGACGACAATCGAGGCAGGCTGGTTATCAAGCGCCATGAGCGATGGGGTCGACAACAGGTTGGCATTTGTCGATTGGCTCAACGCCTGCAGCAAAAGCCCAAAGCTGTTGCCGCCGATCGTTGCGCTGCCCCCCGCCGTGGCCAGGGCGGCATTCGGTGTTCCCAGTGCAGCCAGCAAGGTTCCCAAAGCAGCACCCCCGTTGCCGAAGGACGTGGCCGCCAACCCGCCCGGTAGTGCAAGCTCTCCGAGGCCCAGTTGCGCGCTCAGCCGTTGCGCCGTCTCACCCGACACTTCGACAATTGCCGCTTCGATCAGAACCTGGGCGCGTTTGCGATCAAGCTGTTGCAGCAAGGCGGCGACGTCTGCCAGCTGCGCCTTGGTCCCGCGGGCCACAATCGCATTCTGCGCTTCGTCCGCTGCCACGGTCACGTCGGGCACATCAGACACAGGTGCCGCCGCGTTCAATCCGTTCTGCTGCAACTCTCCGGCAACCGCGTTGGTGGCGGCAGAGCCTGCACCAGTCAGCGCCGTTGTCAAAATTCCGGCCAATTGCTCGGCTTCGCCGAACCGGAGCGGAAAAACCCGCGTCGTCAGCGCCACTTGCGGGTTTGTAACAGGCGGCACGTCCATGGCCTTGGCCAGCATTTCGACCTCGTCCAGTTCGTCGTCGGTGCCACGAATGATCAGCGTGTTCGATCCGGGATCGACGGACAGCCGCGCGCCTGTTGCATTCGGTCCCAACACTTCGGCAATCGCAGCCCCGACCACCGCAGCCTGAGTGTTGCGGAACTGAATAATACGCGACGTACGCGCCTCGTCCTTGTCAAGGCTACGCGCGATGCTCAGGATACGCGCGGCCCCTTCTGCGGTATCTGTGATCAGAACGGCGTTCGGGTCCTCCAATGCCTCGAGCGACGCCGAAGTCGCTACAAGGGGGCGCAGCACGCGCACGGCTTCGCTGGCAGGCACATTATCAAGCGGGATCAGACGTGTTACAAAATCCTGACTGCCCGCGCGTGTCTCTCCCATCTCGACTCGCGCGGCGGCACGCGCCGCCTCGAGAGGCACGATCTGCCAGACAACGCCACTTTGGACAGCGTGAAACCCCCGGCCGCGCAGGATCGACTGGAATAGTTCCCACGCACCTGCACTGTCCAGCGGTTCAGCCGACACCACGGTGATCTCCCCCCGCAGGTCGGGATGCAAGATCAAGGTGCGACCGGTGATATCGGCAATTTGCTCTGTCAGAATGGTGATGTCAGTCTGACGCAGGTTGATCGTATAGGTCGCCTCAGTCGTCTGCGCCGAGACAGGTGCGGCAAGGGCGAGGATAAGCATCAGTGTGGAAAGCCGACCAAACATGCGTCACCTCAACGGAAATGAGAAAGAAAGAACCTGGCCACCGCGTTCCACTTCGATCCGGGCCTGCCCGGCCGCGGCAATCTCGTCATAAAAACGGCGGTCTGTTTCCGGATCACCAACGGCACGGCCATTCACCGTCCGAACCAGATCACCCGACCGCAAACCGGCAAGGCGCACACCCACGTCATGGGTCTCCGCAATCACATAGCCCTGATCCGTCGGTCGCAGTCCAATTTCGTCAAGCACGGCCTGTGGATTCTTGCGCACCCTGTGGCGCCAGTAATCAATATATTCGGCTGTTGTTTCGGGCTTGTTCGGTTTTTCGTATGTCGCGGGGATAACCAGATCGGTCGACAGGCGTTCGTGCAGTGACGAACCTTCGACAACCTGTGGTGTGTCCTCAATCGCGGCACCGGTGTCGAAACGCAGTGTGATCGTGCGCGCGCCATCGGCCAGTTCGACCAGCGCGGGTGTGATCCGCACCACATCCAACCGGTCGGCGATCTGCATCGCCACACGGTACAGCCCCGGTTCGCCATCAACATCAAGCAGTGCGGTCGAATCCGCGTCACGCGCCGCAAATATGCCCCGCAGGACAATGTCGGGCAGGTCCGAGATACCCTGATCGGGTGTCTGCGGCGTAATTGGCACGCGCCCGAACGGAGCGAGCGTAAGTATGGCCGTCAGGTCAGGTGCAACTTCTCTGTGAGCGACAGGCACGGCAGGCGCCGTGTGCGCGTCAAGCACGACAATTCCAGCCATATGACGTGTCATCGGCACCGCAGCCCAAACAACCGATCCAAGGGCGCCGCAAACCAAAGCCACCCGCGCAACTGTGCCTGCGCGCATCATTGGCCCGCGCCTTTTTCGAGGTCTATGAAGCCGGTCAATCGGGCCAGTACGACACCCGGATCGGACGCAGTCGTTACGATGACATCTGCGCGTCCAAGATCGGGGTCAGTGGTTGCTGCGCGTTCCAGCCGCACGATCCAACTGGTGCCGCCCAGCTGCACGGATGGTGTAAGGATGCCGCCCAATTCAATCTCAGTTATCGCGTTCTGGGCGACCCAACGGGCGAGAGTGCGCTCGGTTACCGCGGTAACGGACCGCGTGTGCGCTTCTGTTGCTGACAGAATGACAGAGGACGACACAGCAAGTACGCTCATCGCCACAAGCGTCTCAATCAGGCTGAACCCGTCTGTCGCAGTCGCAGCCATGGTCATGACCCTGGCTGCCGATGCACGCCAACCCCGTCAAATAGTACGGTTTCCAGACTGTTGCCCCGTCCAAAGTCGACGCGGAGCGGTATTGCACTGTTCGGGATCAGCTGGGCGGACACGGCATAAACCTCTGCTTCTTTGATTGAGATACGGGAGGGCGCAGCAGAAAGTTTCATCTGTCCGAGGCGTTTGTCGGAATGCGCCACCCAAGTGGCATTCGGCCCGCGTTGAACAAATCGGATGTCTTTGCCATCGCGCACGATGCCAAATCCTTGGCCAGTGATCAGCGTGTGATCAACGGCGTGATCCAGATGGGCGGCCAGCGCCCGTGCCGCAGCATCGGTCGACGTCGCGCGCGCACCGCTCGGGACCGACATCACAACTGCGCCCGCAACAACACCAAATAGCGCCAAAACCACCAGCATTTCGATCAGGCTCACACCCGCTGTTCTGACGCGTGTGGCGGTCACAGACCCGCCCGTGCTTGCGCATCCCGCAACGGGATGTCGGCATTCACACCCTCACCTCCAATCGCGGCATCTGCCCCGAGCGAGATCAGGTCAAATCGGCCCCCCTCTGCGCGATAGACATAGGGCGTGCCCCATGGATCGAGCGGCACGACGGTCAAGTAGCCGTCCACAGGCCAGGTCCTTGGCAAAGGCGGGGTTACGGGCCGGACCGCCAGCGCATCCAGCCCCTGTGCCGTCGTCGGATAGGTGCCATTGTCCAATCGGTAGAGCTGCAGCGCCCCGGCAATCGACCGCATATCGGTCGCGGCGACCGAAACGCGCGCCTCATCCGGGCGCCCGATCACGTTCGGCACAATCAGTGCGGCAACCACGGAAATCATCACAAGCACCACCATCATTTCGATCAGCGTTACACCGGCCAGCGGGTCGCGCCTGGTCTGTGCACTGCGGGTATGAGACGTCAGATCCAACATGAAACTATTTCCCTTTGCGGCTCGTATTGTCGGTTACATAGGCGCGAAAATCAGTGCCGTAAAGGTAAAAAAATATGCTAAATCAATATGTTAGCATGGATGATCCTGGTTGCTCGGAAATCGGCTCGACGGCAGTGTTCCCCCTGCCATCGCGCGATGTTTTTCGCGAAACCGATCCTGAACTGAAAGCGCGCTTGATGCGTGCGGCGGCGGCCTCGGACCGTCCTTCCCCCCGCGTGATCCCGGGTGCCGCCGTCCTTTTGCTTCCTTTGGATCTGCCTCTGAAATCCGGGCGCAAGCGCTGCGCAGCCGCCCGTTTTGCGGCAGAACCATTCCTGGCGACATCGCTCGACCAGACCCACATCGCAGTGGGGCCTGTCTTGCTAGGATCGACTCGTTTATGTGCTGCGATCAACCGCAGCAGCGAACACGTTCACACTGAAAGCGCTGGAGCCGCCTTGCCCGATCTGTGCGCGGTTCCCCAGCCTCTCGAAGAGACGGCGTGGGGCATTTGGTGCAGCCCCGGTGCCGTGTACATCCGGACGTCTGATGGCAGCGGATGTGTGATTTCCTTCGACGCCTTCAGTGACGTATGGCGCGCCTTTGATCGCCCGCGTCTTGAGCTGTGGCACGGCACGCCGCCTGTCGACGTGTGCATCGCGCAGCGCCACGGCACTTTACCCCCCGTTAGTGAAACCGTGTTCGCCCTCGACCTGGCTTTGAACCGGTCATCAATGCGTGGACGCTGGCGCACACATCTGGGGTTTGCCATGGCCGCCAGCGCATTTGCGGGCCTTGCACATATCGCGGTTCTGCAAGCAGATGCGCGCGCCTTGGACCATATGACGACGGAGCGAACCGCTGCACTTGTCGACCATGCCTCTGCGCGGGGTCTTTTACTGGATCTCAGTCTTCCGACCCGCATACTGACCGCAACCCTTGCGGAACGTACGGCTACGGGCGCATCGCCCGACCCGTTCTTGCGATTGATGGCAAGAACCGGCGATGCGCTAACAAGCCGCGACGACATTTCATTTCGTGACGTTCGCTACGACGCAAGCCTTGGCACCCTGACCATTCTGATCAGCGCCGCTGACCTAGTCGCCCTGCAACAGACCGAAAACGCGCTGCGCGCGGGTGGATTGATCGTCACAAGTGGGGCGGCGTCGACCGGCGTTTCTGGCGCTGAAATGCAACTGACCCTGTCGGAGGCAACATGATCCGCAAACTGTCCCCCCGAGAACGCGCGCTTGGTGCAGGAGCGGCAATTCTGATCGGCGGTGTTATCGCATGGACCGTGGTGATTTCGCCCTCTCTTGCGTCGCGGGCCGATAGTTTCGCGCAATTGCGAAAAATCGACATTCTTTGGAGCGTTCTGAACCAACTGCCCGACACCGCGTCCACGCCAATCGCTGAACCAACCGCCCCCTTGCGCGAACGGATCACGGCGTCTGCCCGCGACGCATCCATCGACATTCGCCGCCTTGATCCACAGGGAACGGCGCTGTCGGTGTCCTTGGACGCCGTTGCGTTCCCGGTGCTTCTTGGGTGGCTTGAAACCCTCACGACCAACGCGGGCGTCCAAATCTATTCAGCCGAAATCGGGCGCCGCCCGGAACCGGGTATCGTGTCCGCCCGGATCGTGATGGAGGACGGCCAATGACCGCGCTGCCTTACAGCTTTGCACGGGCCAACGATATGGTCGTCACGGACGATCAGGGCCACTTCACATCGCAAACTCCGCTTCTTGCGTTGGCCGAGGCACAACGCACCACTGAACAAACCCTGGACTTTCGGGTCGCGTCGGTCGCCTATCTGGCCGAAATCATTAAAGAAACCTATCGTGACAGTGCCAGTGCGGCGGCAGGTGCGGCGGAAGAGGCTTCTGACGCCGGCTCGACTGATCTTGCGTCGCTTGCCGATACGGCCGCGTCGGTCGACGACCTTCTAGACCAACGCGAGGATGCGCCTGTTGTCCGACTGATCAACGCGATCTTGCTTGAAGCGATCCGCGCCCGGGCCTCGGACGTGCATATCGAGGTTGAGGAAACGCAACTTGTCGTGCGCTTTCGCGTCGACGGTGTGCTGCGCGAGGCACTGACATCAAACCGCAGCCTGGCACCGCAACTGGTCAGCCGCGTCAAGGTGATGGGGCGCCTCGATATCGCTGAAAAGCGTCTGCCGCAGGATGGGCGCGTGTCTCTGCGGGTGGCAGAATTTCACCTCGATGCGCGCATTTCGACCATTCCCACGCAACACGGCGAACGTGTGGTCATGCGGCTGCTTGACCGCGGCCAGACACGAACCGGCGTGGCCGGGTTGGGCATGAATGACCAGATGCGAACCACGTTTGAGGCAATGCTCAACCGTCCTGACGGTCTGATCCTGGTCACCGGGCCAACCGGATCCGGAAAAACCACAACTCTTTACGCCGGTCTTGACGCGCTCAACGATCACGAACGCAACATCATGACGATCGAAGACCCGATCGAATACGCGCTGCCCGGTATCGCGCAGATGCAGGTGAACCCTGCCACGCAGCTTACCTTTGCCCGCGGCTTACGCGCGCTCCTTCGGCAGGATCCAAACGTCATCATGGTTGGTGAGATTCGTGATGGTGAAACCGCGCGGGTCGCAGTTGAAAGCGCGATGACAGGACATCTGGTCATGTCGACACTGCACACGAACTCCGCCATTGGCTCTGTTGCGCGCCTGATTGATCTCGGGGTCGAGCGGTTCCTGCTTGCGCCGATGCTGCGCGGCTTGATTGCGCAACGTCTGGTTCGGCAAAATTGCGCAGGCTGCGCCACCCCGCGCACGATCACCGCAACCGAAGCCCGTCTCCTGTCTGATGCCTTGGTCATTGGCGAAACCACTCTAGCCGGATCTGGATGCGCGGCGTGCAACGATACCGGCTTTCGCGGTCGCCTTGCCCTCTATGAGCTGATCGACGTCACACCGGACCTTGAACTTGCGATCACCAATGGCGCGTCCGAGGCGGAATTGATGCAATGCCTTGCCCCTACGCATCGCGGGCTGTTGTCGGACGGTTTGGACAAGATACGCGATGGTCTAACCACGCCCCACGAAGTCGCGCGGGTCGTGTTCGACGCATCAGCGGATGCCAGAAGATGACCTCGTTCCGGTATCAGGCGGTGGACACCGCGGGTAAGACACATGCCGGTCGGATCGAGGCAGCGGGGGACGCAGCCGCGCGCGCGTCCTTGCGCGACAAAGGACTGTTGCCGTTGTCCGTATCACCCGCCGATGGATGGTACATCAATGTCGCAGCGCTTTTTCACCGCCACGGCGCGCGCGCTCTCTCGGCCACCGATCTTGCAGTTTTCACACGCCAGATGGCAACGCTGTTGGGCAGCGGCGTGCAGGTCGAAGCCGCGCTAGGAACCCTGGCGCAACAGGCCACGCCACGGCTTGGCGCGACATGCAGGACATTGCGCCGGTCCATCGTTGATGGCGCAAGCCTCAGCACAGCGCTCAGGGATTCACGTGCCGGGTTTAACCGGTTCTATCTGACATCGGTACAGGCAGGCGAGCAGGCAGGTCGGCAAGGTGCGGTTCTGGCGCATCTTGCCGACCATGTCGAAGGACGGCTGCGCAACCGCCAGACGGTCGCATTGGCACTGATTTACCCTGCCATCCTGATAGTTGTCTCAGTCGCAGTCGTTATTGGCCTGCTCACATTCCTGTTGCCCGACATTGTCCGCGTCTTTGCTGCGCGGGGTGCCGATCTGCCACCACTCACGAAACTGATGATCGGCCTCAGCGATTTTCTGACGGGCAACGCGGCGCTGGTGATCGGCGGTATGCTGACGCTGATTGCTGGCGGGACAGTCGGATTGCGTCACACAGTGACCCAGCGGGTCTGCCACAATGCGATGTGGCGCAGCGGGTTGGCGCGACAGATGACCATCGTGCAGTTTTCAGGCACGCTCGCCACTTTGACGCAAAGCGGTGTACCGCTTGCCCAAGCCCTGTCTGCGGCCACGGCAACGGTCGGCAACAGTACTGCGCGAAGGATCTTGAGCGATGTCACTCGCGACGTTCGTGATGGCGCGGTCCTGTCACGCGCACTGTCGCGCCAGACCGGGTTTCCACCGATGATGATCACTATGATCGCCAGCGGCGAAGCGGGCGGCACTTTGCCCGCAATGCTGGGCCGTTTTGCGCACGATCAGGCGCAAGAGCTCCAGGCGCGCGTGAAAACGCTGGTCGGGTTGGTGGAACCATTGGTCCTGCTGGGGATGGGCGGAGTCGTGATGCTTCTGGTACTCGCAATCCTTCTGCCCATCGTCAACCTGAATTCGCTAGTCGGATGATGACCGCGCCAACGCCAGTTCGAGGGGGTTCTAACATGTCGGAAAATCCACATATCCATCGCCGCAGATGCCTGGCTATGCTGGCAACGGCCCCGGTTGTGGCAGCCTGTTCACTTGCTACGACACCTGCACGTCGAACGTTCGGCACAACAGAGGATACAAGTGTTGCCTTGCTGCTCCCCTTGTCCGGAGCGCGGGCGACGTTGGGTCAGCAAATGGCCAAGGCGGTATGGCTGGCCGAGGATTTTGGCGGCACTCCAAAAACGACGATGGTGCTTGATGCCGGGGAAACGCCGCAGGCGGCAGCCCAGGCCGCGCATGATGCCGTATCCAAAGGGGCCAACATCATCGTGGGTCCCCTGTTCCGCGATCAAACTCCTGCTGTGGTCGAAGCCGCCGGGCCGGTTACCGTGATGTCGCTGTCCAATGACACGGCGCTAAGCGCCACAGGCGCGTGGGTGTTTGGCGTGACGCCAGCACAGTCCGTCGACGCGGTTCTCGGTTTTGCACAAGGCGCCGGCGCAAAGCGCATCACCGTTCTTGAAACAGGTGGTACGCTGGGTCACCACGCAACCCAGGCCTTGCATTTTGGCGCGCGGGGCGCGCGCGTTTCCCCTTTACCATCCATTCCAGCAACCACCCGACCAGACCAAATGGACGAGGCGTTGCGCCAGGCGGGAGGCGGATCAATGCCGGACATCGTCTATGTTCCCGAAGCCGGTGACACCACGCTCCGCCAGGCCGAAGCTGCTGTCCAAACAGGCGTAACCACCATCGGATCGCTGCAATGGTCCGGGCTTGGGCAGGACCAATTCGATCGGTTGGACAAGGCCTGTTTCACTGGTCCGGATCCGGTTCGCTTTGACCGGATGTCCGCGGTTTTCCGCGCCCAGCTTGACGAAGAGATGGGTGTGATTGCGGCACTTGCAGTCGATGCCGTGGGCCTCGCGCAATCGGTGGGCAGCGCCAGAACGCTCAGCACGCGCACCGGCTATCAGGGGCTGTTGGGGAACACCCGCTTTGATCGGGACAAGACCTGCGAACGCGCCTTGGCCATTTTGCGGATCGACGAAGGTACAGTGCGCCCGGTGCTATGACAGGTCGCCGGCATAACGCAGGGGTCACGCTTGTCGAAATGCTGGTGGCGCTTACCATTTCAGCCCTGATCGGTGTGGCGGGGTTTGCACTGTTGGAAGGTGTGACACGCGCCGAAGCCTCCGTCTCAGGTCGGCTCGCCCGACTTGAGGCGCAAGACAGGGCCTTTCGGTTGCTGACCCTCGACCTGGCGAATGCAACACACATGCGATTGAACGAGGTGCTTGACGTTCAGGTGGCCGGACACCTGATCACCTGGCAGGCATCAGGCACCGGCATTGTTCGTGTGCTGACCGACGCAAATGGGCAGGTCGTGCGGCAGGGCATCCTGAACGACCCCGCCATTCTGTCCAATCACGCGCCCGGCGTGATCTCCCTCAAGCTCCCGGAATCGGACGTCTGGCGACTGGTCCCGTTCGCAGCCCTGCCTTTGGAATGAGACGTGATCGCAACTCGGGCGTCAGCCTTCTGAATGTTCTGGCAGTCGTCGCGGTTGGCGCCAGCCTTGTGCAGGTCATGCTGCGGGACCAGGATGGGTCAATCCTGCGCCTTGAGGAGGCGACCAGCGCCGCCCAGGCACGTGCGCTGGCGCAAGGCGGCGTGACATCTGTTGCGGTCGGCCTGCGCAGGGATGCGCGAGAGAACCCAGAGGCCGATCACCTGAACGAAGCATGGGCGGGCGCGGCACAAGAGAGGATTGCCCTGGATTTCGGACAGTTCGAAGTCTCGATCACCGATGCTCGCGGCAAGTTCGATCTCAACACACTGCACCCCGCGGCGTTGCCAGAAGTCCGACTGTTCACGGCATTGCTTGCCGCGCTCGAATTGCCAAACGTTCTGGCCAGTCAGATCACGCAAATCGTCTCGCGGCATGGTCCGTTGACTGGCCCAGAGGTGCTATTGGATCACGGGATCGCGCCGTCCGATGTGAACCGTCTCCTGCCCCATGTCACTGCCACGCACACACCCGGCCCACTGAACCTCAACAGCGTGTCCGAACCGCTGATGGTGGCGCTGACACGCAACCCCATTGCCGCCCGCGTTCTTGTCGCGCGCCGCAAGGGACAAGGGGAATTGACGGCAAACGACCTGGCGGCACTTGGCCTGTCGCAGCCCCAACTGGCCGGATACACATCACATGTGTTCGACGTTCGGGCGCTGGCGTCTATCGGTGATGCCCGTGCCATTCTGGTGCGCCGACTGGTGCGCGATCCTGACACCGGTGTCATTGAAAGCCTGGCCTTGCCATAAGAAAACGCCGCCGGGATGATCCCGGCGGCGCCATGTCTTGAATTGCCTAAGTGTCAAAGCTCGAACGGGTCTTCCGTCAAACTCAAAACAAGATCGGCGTTGGCGATATCAATGGGCACGTCATTCGGCCCCTGCGCAAACGCCTGCTGGAAAGTGGCGCCCAATCTTCCGATGTTTTCGCCGATACCTCTGGCATTGCCACCGCCACAGGCTGCAAGGATGGCCAGACCGAGACCCCCAAAAACAAGGCGCAGATATGTTTGGTTCATGCGATGCTCCTTTCTGGACATGTGATCAGTTGGCAACAGCCACAGTGCCGTTGGGCGATCCGGGGATCGGCGAGTTCAGATAGGGAAAAGCGTTTTGCAGTTCGCTGGCCGAAATTGGTGCGCCATCTGTCAGAGCGACATTGCCAATCGGCGCCTGATCCGGCGTACAGAAGCCAAGGTTGATCAGGTCGGTGGCGGTGTCTTCCTCGGCGCCTTCGACACCCAACTCGGCGCCCAGAGGAACAGGGTGACACAACGCACCCAGCGCCACGCGCAAGATCACATCAATCACATCGTCCCCGGGACGGCGCCCATTTGGGAATCCGGCAAGGTCCTCAGCCACCACACCAAATGTATGCTGATCATCGCGCGGCGTTGCAGGGACAGCTGTGTTCAGACGCATCATCTCGGACGCTGTCACGTTTTGCGGCTGGTTCAGGCCCGGCAAACCGGTCAGGAAGGTTGCCACCAGATCGGTCCGCGGCAGGTTCTTGGGTGCAACATTATCTACCAGTCCAAGGTCAGGCCCGAACAACAGTTCCACAAGGCGCGGAAAGGTCGGGTTTGTCACGTAAGTGGCAAAGCTTGCATCATCAATCGGTTCTGAGCCGTTGAAGCGGTCCTTGTCGGTGATCCCGATGACAACCTCGTTGACCAGCGGCGTCGACAGGCGCGATTGCTGGACCAGCGCGCCGCCCACCCGAGACGTGTCTTCGTAGCTGGGCGACGGATTTTCCAACTCACCCTGCGCGAGGCTTGAGGATGTCCAGGCCCCGATCACAGGATCATCACCTTCGGTCACGCAGGAAATCGGCAGCTCTAGGGCAAGCGTCGTCACATTCACCTTGCCGAACACGTCGTCGTTCACCCGGCTTTGGGTAATGCCGCCGTCAAATCCAGCCCCGTCACCCGCACCGGGCACGCTGTCGCCTTCGATGGGTACAAAGTTGATCAGGTCAAACACTTCACCGAGGTTCAAGGCGAACGCATCGGCCCGCTGGCCGACAAAGACACGGCCCGGCAGGTCACAACCCGACATGTCGAAATCATAGATGAATTGGTTCGCATAGCCGTCGTAATCCGGCAGCGTCTTCAACCCGACATGATCCAGTGGCTTGGTAAAGGTGGTCTGACCCGACCCCGACCGCGTGATGGCACTGCGCGTCCCGCTGCGGCGGTCGCCTTCGATCAGCGTCAGTTCATAGCTTTCGCTTTCGTTCAGCAAAGACTGGTCATTGGGCAGAATGGGACCGGCATATTTGAGCGGGATAGCAACGTTTACGCCACCGATGTCGAGCCCGATGCCCGCGCCGTTGTTGGCCAGCTGGTTCTCGAAATCGAACTGAAAGGTCAGGTCTTCGATCGCATCGCCGTCATTGTCGATGTGAATCTCGTAAATACCGTCCGCATCCATGGTGTAATAGCTGGGACCGCCATAATTCACCTGCAACGGCTGGTAGTTCGCGAGCAACGTCACATAGCCATCGCGGCCCGGTTCGTAGCTGCGGAACATATAGAAATCGGTGCCATCCACTTTCGGATGCTCGGTGATGGCAGGTGCCTCGCGGTGCGATGACGCCCCGACAGGCCCTGTTGCGGCCGCCACGACGGCCACCAGGGCCGAGGTCAGGGTCAATGCCTTTTTGATCTTCATGTGTCTTGTCCTCTCAGATCGTTTTTGCGCACAGCTTCTCCGGTCGCAAAAACAACCGTTCTTGCGTGAAAAAGCTGTTCGACAGCGGATTTCAGCCCTGGCGCATTGGCGCGCTGCTTTGGGACTTCAGGTGCTGCATCCAACAAGACGGAGCGGCAACAGAAATAGTTTCAGGTTCTGAAACAAGAATGTGGGCGCATCCGTATAGGGGGTCAGAAGCACAAGGGGCCAACACATGACAATCGGACTGGAACACGTCGGCATGATGGAAATGCTGGCCTCCGTTGGGCTCGGTTGCACGCTGGCCTGGGTCAGCCTTGTGGACCTGCGCCGCTTCCAGATTCCCGACGCGGCCAGTCTTGGTCTTGTTGCGGCGGGGCTGGGCCTAAGCCCATGGTCGGCTCTGGTCACGCCTGCGATTGCACTGCTTGCTGCGGCACTGGGCTACGGCATCTTTGCCGGGATCGGTGCGCTGTTCTTTCGACGGACGGGACAGGATGGGCTCGGCCTTGGCGATGCCAAGCTACTGGCCGCGGCGGGCGCATGGCTGGGCCTGCGTGATCTGCCTGTGCTTGTGGCGATTGCGGCGGTCAGCGCACTGGCCTTCGCGGTTCTGACACGGCAACGCAGGATCGCCTTTGGCCCGTGGCTGGCCTGCGCATTTTGGGTGATATGGCTGGTACGGATCAGCGCTTAGGCGCTGACCAGAACAAGGCATCCGGCAGGCATGGTGATTTCGGGGTGAACGCTGCCCGGCTTGGCAACTTGCGCATCTCCGGCTGAATACAGTTTGCCGTCGATCCACAACTCACCCTCGAGGATGAACAGATGTTCGGCGCGTTCGTGGATATGTGGCCTGATCGACGCCCCCGGCAAGCACCGCAACAGGTACATGGATCGGCCCGTTTCCGTGTCTTGGGCCAGCACCTTTTTCCAGACCTTTTCTGTCCGCTGCTCCCATTCCCCTTCTTCGGCGCGCACGCTTTGAAAGGGGGCTTCTGCCTCGCCATCAAGTTCTGCCTCAATAGCATCGAACAGACCCTCCGGCGGTGCCGCCTCGGGCAACCGCGACAGCAACGGAGTAAGGTGCTGGGCAAAGGCCGTGGCCTCGTCCGCAAGATCGGGACGCGTGCCGGGCAAGGACGTGTCCAACCCACCCAGAAGAGCGCTCAATACATCTGCCGAATGTGCGGCGTCGGACTTTTTCATATCATTGCTTCCTTCAAAGCCGCGATTCCGCGGCGCACCCAGCTTTTGGCGGTTCCAACCGGAACATCCATTACGCTGGCCAACTCGATATAGGTATACCCCTGGAAATAGCTCAGCAGCAGCGCCTGCCTGTATTCGGGTCGCAGTTCGTCAAGCAGCTTGCGGATCACCATCGTATCCAGGGTCGTGCTCGCAGGGTCGGGATCACCGCTGATATCCGGGATTTCGTCTGAAAACTGGACAAAGCCGCGCGCCCGTTCGGATCTCAACCGATCGATTGCACAGTTGCGGGCGATGGACCCGATCCAAGACAGCGGGTTGCCACAATCGGCCTGAAAGTGTCCCGCCCGCTTCCAGATCCGCACATACGTCTCCTGCGCAACTTCGCTGGCAATCTCGCGGTCTCGCAAAATGCCCAGCACCACGCCGAACACATAACGCGAACTCACGTCATAAAATCGTCGGAACGCCACCCGGTCGCCTGCCGCACAGGCTTTCAGCAGTTCAGCCAGCACTCTGGACTGATCCGCCGCCCCCATTTTCGCCCTCGCGCCTCCATGTTCCTGAGACCTGGGCACCAATTTGGTCACACCCACAGCCGGTCCTTTCGCTCGCTCCGTTTCTTAGCACTACGGCGCCCACGGATCAAAAGATGCACTCCATAAGAATTTTTTCGTCCGCGCCCATTAAGGGCACCGCCTCGTCATGGTCATCGGTAGGCGCATGGCCGTGCATGGTGATCAGAAAATGTGTGTGCCCTTCGCATTTCGCGCGGACAAAACCGCGCAATCCCGCACCGCGAAGCGTAACCGACCCCAATGGCACCCAAGACGCATCCGCGCTTGGGCGCGCCACGATCTCTTGCCTGTCTTGCGCCACAAACACCACGGCTGCACCAGCAACCAAACCGGCCGCAAAAGCGGCAATGATGACGCCACTTTTTTTTAGGTCCTTGCGCGGATAGTCCGGCTGATCAATCTGGGCTTCGATGCGAGCAAGAAGGTCTGGCGCAGGCTCCGCGTCCTTCAGCAGATGCACCAACGGTGCCGCCGCGTCCACATCCGGGCGCGACGTCCGCGCCGGTCGCAAGATGGCGCGCAAACGATGTAACAACTTCTTCATGCCGAACTGTTCGCGGGAAACGTGCGGGTGTGCCTGACCATACGGGCACCACGACCCGTGAGTTTCACCTGCCCTCACGTCACCCAACTCATATGCCTGCATACCATTCGTAGCCGCGGTCTTCCCAATACCCACCGCGCCCACGCCCGATGTCCGAAAACCCGTCGACCAGTTCGATGGCGCGGATGTATTTGGCCATCTTGTACCCAAGCTGGCGTTCCACCCGCACCCGCAGGGGCGCACCGTTGGGCACCGGCAAGGCCGCTCCGTTCATGCCCCATGCGAGAATGGTCTGGGGATGGTTTGCGTCCACCATGTCGATGGTTTCGTAATACCGCACCGCGCCGGTCAGGCTCCGCTCGATCGTATCAAAGCAATGGAACAGGACGTATCGCGCACCGATGCGCACACGGGCAAGGCTCAGTACATGAGCCAGCGGCACACCTGCCCATTCGGCGATGCAGCTCCACCCCTCGACACAGTCATGGCGCGTGATCTGGCGGCGCACCGGCATGGCCCGAAGCTGATCAAGCGACAGCGACAAAGGCTGGTGCACCATCCCACCAACCTGAAGGCGATAGTTCGCAAAGTCCTTGGACTTCAGCGCGAGATAGGCGTCGTCCTGCGGATCGGTGACACCATTGGGCCGCTGCGGCTGACGAATATCGGCAGGCTGGAACTCTTGCGCCAGCGCGTCTCGATCCAGCACACCGCGCTGCATCGCCTTCGTCAGATCATTCGCCCGCTCCATGAAGCGGCGCAACTGGTGGTCAGGTGCGCTCAGACCATCCAGCACCTTGCATCCGCCCAGGGCAGACAAGGCTGCACCGCTCATGCCAGCGCGCAAAAGGGCCCGGCGTGTCAGGATCGGCTCAGGCATCGTGCGTCTCCTCTGCATCTGCGCGGTACCAGCCGGTCACGATGGCACGCATCTCGTTCAATGGTCCGGCAAGGACCACCATCACAATGTGCACGACAAAAAAGCCCGACAGCGCGGCGGCAGCGACGAAATGCAAGGTTCGGGCCGACTGCCGCCCGCCCAGTATCTCGGGCAACCAGGGCGCAGCAGCATTCGCGCCGGGCGACATCGCCAACCCGGTCATTATCATCAGCGGAAACAGAACAAACAGCATAAGCCCATAGCTCAACCGTTGTAACGGCCCGTACCGCCTGCCATGGCGAAAGCGAAACCGCAGATGATCGACAAGGTCGGACCCCAACAGACTCCAATGCGCACGTCCCATCAGCAGATCGCGGCGCAGGTGGCCCGCCACAACAGCGCCCGCAAACCACACAAGCAATGTCGCCAGGAAAACCCAGCCAAAGAAGAAATGGATCACCCGCCCTGTCGCAAGGTCCACGCCGCTTGGGATCGTGGCCCAATGCGGAAAGGCGCGAAGCGTCCCATCGGATGCGCCAAAGATGCCAAGCCCACTGAGCCGCCTGTTTAACAGCTCTACGAACCCGCGCCCGTCTTCGGACCCGATCCACAGAACCCGATTGTCGAAGTCGAAACCTGACTGATCCCCCCAATACAGCACCGGATGCGCGTTGAAGATCTGCAATCCGGTCAGCAACAGGAAGAACAGGCAGATGGCCCATGTCCAATGCGTGATCCGCGTGATGCGCGTGTGGCGGCGCACCAGCGGGCCGGGTGAAATGGATGTATCCATGATTTCGGTCTCCTCTAGGGTGTCAGGCTGTACGCCGCCTGAGCGCCAAGAGTTTCAGCGCACGTCCCATTTGCTGTGAAAATTGCGCCCGCGAAACTTTTTCGCCGCCCGCCCCGTCTTGTCCGCTGTTCCCACCGGGACACCTGAACCAATCGAAAGGAATTTTCATGTTCACCCCCCGCAAGACTGCCGCCGCCCTTCTGTGCCTCGCACTGGGCGCAACTGCCTCATATGCCGCAAACCCCGACGTCGGCGGCGCCCCCATGTTCACCGACAAGAACATCATCGAAAACGCCGTGAACTCGGCAGACCACACAACGCTGGTTGCCGCCGTCAAAGCAGCGGGACTAGTCGATGCGCTGATGAGCGACGGCCCCTTCACCGTGTTCGCACCTGTCAATGACGCCTTTGCTGCCCTGCCGGCTGGCACCGTTGAAACTCTGTTGCAGCCCGAAAACAAGGATCAGCTAACCAAGATCCTGACCGCGCATGTCGTGGCCGGTGACATCTCGGCCCAAGACATCAAAGCCCAAGCGGCAGGCAGCAGCGACGGCTTTGTCCACCTCGAAACCCTGTCAGGCGACGCATTGTCCGCACAAGTACGCGGCAACAACGTGTTTGTCTTCGATGAAAACGGCAACGCGGCCAAGATCACGATTGCCGACGTGGATCAATCCAACGGGGTCATACACGTGGTAAACAAGGTCTTGCTGCCGAAATAGCAGGACACTTTCCGGGCGAGGAGGCATACTGAGCACTTGCCCGGAAATCCAAGCATGGCGCGTACAAGCCTTTTCGAACCGGGCGCAATCAACAGATCGTCCGCAAATCTGAAGGCCGCTCCTTGGCCTCGATAATCCTACAGAAAACCGAAATGGTCTCGCGCGCTGCGGTTTCAAAGGGTTGACCGGCCCTATCCCGCCGTTCGTGACACTGCTCACCGCTGCAGCGCAGCTTCACTAAACCTGCCATTCGCCGCGGATGCGAGGCTGCCACGTCCTCGAAGGTCCGGTTCGCGGGAGAACCAGACTTGTACACATGCGGCTATTGCTGACGCAGCATCCTATTGCGGTTGCGGCAGGCAGACTGCTGCCTCGCAGCGAAGGTCACCGAACCGGACGTTCACCAGCGTTAACACTGTCCGTACCGAGACCGCACATTCGCCGCAACCTGGTCAGACCAGCGAGTTGCGGGACAAAGCGACCGTTCGTTTTCCAACCTTCGCTGACGCAGCATCCCTTCGCATGTGCGGCACCAAATCTTTTGCTATGCAGCAAGTGTCCGCGGAGCGGAAATCCGTCCTGAACCCGACGGCGCTGCGTCGCCGCATGCCTACTGTGAGCCCCAACCCGCTCGTTGTTTTTGCGTTGTGCGCGCGTGCAGCACGAGAATCGTTGCATTTGCCCAGCAAAGGCCGCCGCGCGGTAGCGGTAAAACCAGCCATCGACGCGCGGCACGGCTAAGATCATGGTGGCAACTCGCAGGTCGCAGGACAAACCTGACTAAAACCGGATGCCAGGTTTCGGACGAAATACCATCGCGTGACCCGACGATGTCTATGCGCAGTGTTGATGCGAGCGCTGGCTCTTGAATAAAATTACGGCTGAGATCGGCATCATGGCGCACGAACGGTAGTCATCAACCAGTATTCTACGCTCCGCGCAGAACGGTGCCGCGAGGCAAAGCAGTTCAGCTCGAGTGGAATTGTGGTTCGACCGCTAGCTGAACCGTGGAATGTAACAAGCATTTCGGCCTTACAACCCTGCGCTGGAACGCCCAGCAGAAGTTGCAAATCCACTTCCCTAGCGAACGACCAGCAGGCACCACGAAAGTAGGTACCTACACGGAACGGACCGGTAATCCAAGAAAACGCAGACGCCCAAAACCATCACGAGGTTCACGATACCCGTACAGGGTATTTTGCCCGGCACCGCGGAACAAGGGTCTCTGCGAGCTTTGCTTCGTAAAAAATCCGTAAAAAACCTGTCAATTCCTTCCGAAACGTTGATCTGTCGGCACCTTGCCACGTGACATCGCCGCAATATTGCGGCGTGTACTTTTTTGCTTGGCGCGCCGATTTCGATACGGAGGGAAACACATGGCGCTATTCGACTTTGTCGCGAATGCGTTTACGCACACGCGCGATCTGGTTTCAGCGATTTCGAGCACAAAGTTGAAGGCTGTCAGCCCCGAGGCGCAAGCATTCAGTTCCGCAATTGCCACGGTGCAGGGTGCTGTCGAAGCCGTCCGCGAGAAGCGACTGGAATTGATCGTCCACCCTTTGCAGGCCGAAGATGTGGTCAGTGATTGGAAAAACATCGAAGATTTGGAACTCGCTGAGATGGGAGCGGCGTTTGTGTCCGCAGATGCACGGCTTGTCCAAGCGCTGCTGGACGATGCGGGACAGGATCTGAGAGGGCGGTTGCAGGTTCAGCCGTCGGTTGTTTCAAGGCTGGTGGCCCAGGCGCAACTGATGGAACAGGCACAGGCTGAAGCGCTTGCGGCGGCGCGTGCAAATGTACGCAGGTCGGCGAAACGTGGCTTGAAAGAACTGACGGCGGCCCTGCGAACGATACATCCGACAGACAAGAAGCGTCGCGGTATGTGGTACCGCGCCTTCAACGGAGACGTGGTCCGCAAGCTGAACCAAATGGACGACGGGCACGCAGTGAACCTGCGCAGGACATCCACCGTGAGTTTCAGGAATGCGCTGCACGAGGCCTATGCCAAAGAACTGAACGCGTTCGAAGTGCGGTTCGAAGAAGAAAAAGGCAGCCGGATTCGCGGAAGCATCTGGCGGCGCAAGAACGAACCCGAGCGTGTGATGCGCATTCTACGCGACGGCGAACGCATTCCGCGACACGAAATCGCGCCCGAGTTTCTGAACTCGAACACTTTTCGTGTCGATCAGACGATCAACGGAATCTCGACCGTGGTCGATCCCGATGGTTCGATTTGGTTGCAATCACGATCATTCAAGGACGGCGGGGCTTTTGATTTTGAGAAGAAATGGACCGGCGCATCGCCCGAACTGAAAAAGCAGGCTCGTGCAGCACGTTCGCTAGACCCATATTCGGAAGAGCTGACAGCCCCGGTCAAGCATATGTATTTCGCCGACCGCATTCCGCTGACGCATTCCGCGAAAGCATGGTTGTCGCCCAATGAGCAGATCGACCTGCCCGCGAAGGAAAAAAGCATCCGTGAAGTCGTCACCAAATTTGCAGCGGATATGCGCGGACAATCCATGGCTTCCGAAACACTGAGCCTGACTGCACTTGAGGGGCTTGAGCAACACGCAGGTCTTCGCAATATTACGCATTGGCTGGAGCAGGTACCCGGCAGAAAAATCTCGGCCTCCATCAAGGCTGATGGGCTGGTCTATATCGCGATCACATTGCGCAAGAGCACAACCGGTGTACCCGACGTACCCCAATCTGAAATCAACACCGCACGGTTGATGGCGCTTTTGGTGGTTGCCATTTTGGATCACGCCATCAACGGCTTGGGTCACGCGCGCGAATATCCTGAGGCCCTTCTGTCAGACGAGACGCGACTTGAAATACCGGGCAATTGTGTTTGGCCGCTTCAGGTCAAGCCCAGGGGCCGTGCCGCGACATCCCGGATATCGACGGGATCCGGGTTGGCAAAGGCAATGAGCGGCACGGCCTGGGACTGTGCCAAGCCTGAAAACTGGATGCTTGGTTGGGAACAGGCACCTCCGAAAGACGCGACACTGTACCAGATGCTCGAAAACAGGTTCCATAATCTCACCCAGCTCAAGCTGGAAACGATGTATGGCCTGGGCGACACGTTGTCGGAAGATCGCAAGGGGCTGAACACGGCCGATGCGCTAGGCCGGCTGGTTTCGTATTTCATGGTGTCCAGTCTGGTGCTGAGCCTGATCTGGTTGTTCGGTGCCATCGGCACGATGTACGCCGCGCCATATCTGTCGCGCACCGACTTGTGGCTCTTTTCGTTCGTGTTCTTTTTGATTGCGTTATGGCGGTTTCTGCTGATCGGCATGACGATTGGCATGACCCGCGACCAGAACCTGTCCGATAGCGATCTGCGCCCGTGGAAACGCTTTCGCCTGTGGCTTTTGAACGTGTCCTTCGGCCACCGGGCTGCGTTTTGCATTGGCCCGACCATCCTGTTTCTTGTAGCCGTTGTCGCAATTGTTCCGCGCCCTGACATGGTTTGGGTCGAAGCACTAACCGCTTGGATTGAATTCTGGACCCCGGACAAAACGCTGAAACCGGGCGCGGCCAGTTTTCGTTCAGCATTGGTCAATGCCGTATGGACGTTGCCTGTGGTGGCTGCCGGGCTCCTGCGCCAAGCTTATGTGATGCTGTCGCAGCTCCTTGTTGATCGCGGGTTGGTGCAAGACCGATTGGATTGGGTCAATGCCATCGAGGACAACTGGAAGGCGGGCACCCATTTCGGCGCTGTGCCGAACTCGCCCATTGTGCATCGCATCACCGGTCAGATCGAAACGCTGCGCGCGCGCCTCCAAAACCAGCGGGCGCGGGCCGACAGGCAATTTGGTGAAAAATCGGCAACCAACGCCACACTTGTGGCGTTGGTGTCAATGCTGAGCCCGCTCAACGGCATGAAACCGGATGTTGGAACTGATTATTCGGCTGTGCAAAGCATGTTGAATAGAATCGGCGAACGAAGGACAGAACGTGGGTTCGAACCTCCGATCTATGCCGAAGCAGAACAGGCCGCCACGCAGCTTGTCGACGCGTCATCCCAAGCCCAATCGCCCATGTCGATGCCGGACCATAAAGGGTGCATTGCGATGGAGGATGAGATGGAAAATGCCGTGAAGACAGGTAAGTTGCAGCTGCTGCACCAAGCTGTTTTTGCCGCCAGCCTGATCGACTGCCTTGAGGTCACCAGCACGGAAAACGCCAGATCGCTGGGACACGCGCAGCACCAGATCGCGCAGCAATACGCCAATGTCGTGGAACGCTTGAGCCGCATAGAGGACAGTCTGCCCCGGGGCGGCGGGCCCAAGGGTGGCACCACCTATGTCTGTATGTTCCCCTTCCTGCGCCACTGCGCGCAGGGAGCGCAGATCAACATCATGTCGGACGGGTTCGGAAACCTGCGTGAGGACTTGTCCGATTTTACTGACGAGATTTACAGCACCATTGCCGCCCTGGAAGACCTGAAGGCGCATTCGAGCATTTCCGTAGGCGTCAACGCTGACAGTTTCTTTGAAGGAATGCGGGAAGTGAACGAAATCGTGTCCATATCCGCCAAACCGCGCCAAGTACCTCTGACCGCCGACATTAACCAAATCTTGGAGGATATCGGGCTTATCGAGACGCGTCTAGGCGCTCTGGGACACGCGGACCCGGTGGTCGTGCGCGCGAATGCCGAGCAATTTTTTCATGAGATGGCGCTGGCCCGCCGCCTCCTCGAAACGTTCCCGGAACAACGCCAAACCTGGCTTGGCGGTCTGATGTCGCGGCCACTTGTAGACATCGACCTGTCCATGACCGCAGGCGGGCTGGTCGGCGCACTTGGAAAGTGCAATCACTTGGCAACGCGGTTTTTTGAGGTCAACGAACCGGCGCGTGATCAGACTCCGTTGGTATGGGCGGGCAATTGGAGTGTGCGGGGCAAGCCAATCAATCAGCCAGACGGGGTGCGTGGCGCGCTGCTGCTAGAGGCCAGTGAGCAGAAGCCGTTGTATGTTCTGGGGCTTGCGGACGGGCAAGGTGACCCGCTGCACAATCTGGCGCTGTCGCAGGCGCGCGCGAACCTTGTTGCCGCCGGATTGAAGCAACTGAACCCGAACCTCGACCCCATCGCCCTGAACCTTGGCGAGGCCGGTTGGCTGACGGAGCGCGGCCTTTCCGGTGCAGAGGATGATCCAAGTCATCGGGCCGCGCTTGTTTACGTTTGCGAGTAGCCGCTTGTTCCTACAACAATCCCGTGTCTCGGGACGCGTCGCGCAGCGCACGGGTCAAATTCTGACCGTAGCGCCGCATCATGCCGATGGGATAATCCTTGTCCTCGATCATCTGCGTTATGTCGAAGTCCAGTTCAACCGATTTGAGCGCGGATGCGGACCGTGACAGGCCATCAAGATCACCACCCATCGCATAGAGCGCCGTCAGATATCGCAACGGCGGGCGGAAATCGGGCACCAGCGCGACCGACCGTTCCCCGTTTTGGATCGCCACATCAGTTTGCCCCAGTAATGCAGCGGTCACGGACACCTGAAAATCCGTCCAGAACTGAAGCTGCGTTGTTTCCGCCAGCACCTGTGCATTGCGCGCAGCACGATACGCCAGTTCGGATCTGCCCACGCATTGCAGGGCATTCGAATGCGCCCACCATGCCAGCGGGTTTGCGGCGTTCAGGCGGACGCTTTGTTCGGCCAGTTGCAGCCCGGCAAGATAGTTTCGACTGATGTTCGTGCGCGCGTTCGCGACCGTCGCAAGAACATTGCTGTTCTGCGCGCCGCCTGCCAGCGCCTCGCGACATGCGGCTTCGCAGCGTTCCCGCAATTCGGCGTCGGCGGGCCGGTATCGCTCAACATACTGAATTGTATAGGCTTGGGCCAACCATCCATAGAGGATCGGTTGCGGGCGATCTGCCAGAAGACCTTCGAGCGTATTGACCGCGGAACTCAGAAGATCGCTGCGAATTGAGAAGATCGACGAGACCGCCAGACTAATCCTGCTGGTCAGGTCCGGATGCTCTTGCGCGTCTGGTTTCACTGCGCCGGCATGCAGGGCCACACCAGACTGGCAAGCAGCTTCTGCAACCTGATTGCAGAACGACAGCAACTGCGCATTAACTGCCGGTTCCACGCTTGAGCCCACAACCGCGCATTGACCAGTCCAGATCACGCGGGACGAACTCGGGGCTTCTATCACGCAACGCAGTTGTACTGTTTCGTCACCGGAGCGCGTGCTAACGATCGAAATCAGCCTGTCCAGGTGGACACGGTCAAGCGCTCCAGAACGCACAAGGTCGACTGTTCCGGTTTCATACAACGTCTTGTTCAGCACATCATGAGCTGTGGACACCAGGTTTATTGTCGCCGAGTCCAGCGCGGGATCACATGCGATGGCAATCCTGCGTTTGCGAAACGGATCATCGGACGCGTCGCCCTGCGCCTCGGTAAGGTTCGGCATCTCTGGGTCCGCGCGTTGCAGGCGTTGCAACCCGAGCCACGCGTTGAATGCAGGGTCGCGCACGCTCAAATCTTCAAGGAAGATGCCCTGTTGGTCAGCAAGAATTTCCGTCTGTGCCGGATCCAGCCATATGCGTTGCCGGTCGGCATTGAGGAGACCGGGATAGTCAGCCCAGCAGCGCCGCAATTCAGCAAGGCTTTGACGGAGACTGGCGGCGCGCTGTTCTTGCCCGCGGGTGCTCCAGAGGATGTCTTGAACCCAGGCGCGTGGTCGAGACAGATCCTGTGAGGTCGCTAGAATAGCGACAAGCGCGCGGGTTTTTGACCCTTTCGGCAAAACAGACCTGCCATTGCCGTCGCGAATGGAGAAGCTGCCAAACAAACTGAATTGCAGCCGACTTGCCGATGTTCGATTGTCGTTCGGCACGACACAATACCCTTTGGATCAATTGCGCAGAATAGACCACAAAACCGGATTCAAATCAAACGCAGAGCCGCTTTCGTGAATTATTCGTGAAGAAATATACGCGGATTTGACAGTTTCGACATCTCCCGCTGCAATTGAGAGCAAGAAAACACTGGAGGAATAGATATGACAGCAATGGGTGGCGGTGCAGGCGGCGGCGGTGCAGGTGGCGGCGGTGCGGGTGGCGGCGGCGCAGGCGGTGGTGGTGCCGGTGGTGGCGGTGCTGGCGGCGGGGGTGCAGGCGGTGGCGGGGCCGGTGGCGGTGGCGCGGGCGGTCTTGGTCATGCCGGCGGCGGGTCGTCCCCGATTTTGAATGCAGCACTGGCAACCACGCATGATGCCATTGTTGGGTATTGGGACGGAAAGCCGGACACGAAGAATCCGTTTTGCAATATTCCTCCAGCACACGACCCGTTGAAGTCGTTGGATCCGACGCGGCGTATTGATCTGCTCAGCGCCGAATTGTTAGCACGTTTCAATGTCACGGGCAGTGGCCCGGAAGCCGATGATGACCCGACGAAATTCAAACCGGGACACGCCACGGTTGTCGCCGATCATAAACCGATCTTTGAAACAACCGGGCCGAAACATGATGTCCTTAAAAAGCAGCTTATTTGGCTGCGAAATTACGCTGATCTTCGATTTGACCGGCTTTCGGAAATCAATCGCCAATTAGATGATATCACATCCTTTTTCGGGGCGGTGACCCGCCTGGACGCGGCAAGCAGGCAGCACACGCTCGAATTTCTGAGCGCGGCCAACCAGGTGGTCTATGCCATAGAGATGAGGGTGAAGTGGCTGACTTGGACCCCGCGCCCGATTGATTTGTCGTCACGTGTTCAACCGGTTATCCAGACGCCGGATCATTCAAGCTTTCCCAGCGGTCATGCAACCGAAGCCTTTGCCATGGCGACGCTGATTGAGCGGCTGACCTCCGGGACGTCCGCGCATGCAGCTGTCGCGGCACAAACCATGCCGTTCCGTCTGGCCCATCGCGTTGCCGTTAATCGTACCGTGGCAGGCGTACATTATCCGATCGACAGCGGTGCAGGCATGGTCCTGGGGTGCATGATGGGCGAAGCGATTTGGTCCATGCTGCAAAGCGCATCCTTCAACCCTGAAACAGACGCCGAAGGGCAAGACCCAGTTCTGAACTGGCGCGGTAACTATGATGTGCCCGGCAGCGACGAGCTGGATACCGATTTCCTGTTACCGCGCACGCCGCCAGATTGGGTGCGAAACGAACCCTACCATATCGTGCAGGGTCCGATCACCGCGGCATACAAGGTTGTGGTGGGTCGGGAATGGTAAAGCCGATGTGGACCGACTGGGCCGAATACAGCGATTCGCCCTATATCGATTGGGATGAAGTGTTGATGGGCCTGACGGCGATAACCCGTGGCGCGCGCGGCAAACTTGCCTTTGTCGATATCCCTGGTCGCGAGCAGTTTCTTTCTTTCAGCGGGACCGATGATACGCCCCGTGATGACGTCGACAAAGCGGCCTTGCAGACCCTTTTGGACCAAATCGTCAACGCACCGCCTGACGACCGGCTCGGCCTGCTGGACAAGATTTACACCGAACTGATCATAAAAGTGCTGTTCCGGTTGCGCGCGTCCATCGGTGCCATGCCGCCGTTTCCGATAGATGCGGCATATAGCCAAGATTCAGACGCATTGCTGAAGTACTTCCATTCGATCCTCGATACCGGAACGGTTCAACAGGCCTTCAAGCAGTCCAAACTAGACGACGCATTCCATCTGGACGAAAACGGCGCGATTATCGGTGTGATCGACCTTGGTGTGGCTTTGGGTCAGCAACGCACCCGACAAAAGGACCAAACGAAGACGCGTTTCCTTGCGGCCTGGCAGCAAACTGCACCACGGCGCAGCGTGGAGAACGGCGTGCAAAGCTACCTGCCTTTCGGGGAAGAGCTCTTGGCGACCGAGATCAACGACCTGATCCACGAATACACGCTGGATCAGCATTTTGACGAAGAGGGCTTCAACCGCGCCACGTGCGTCGAAGATTATTGGCGCACGCTGGGACACCGAGAGCTTGGGCTGGCTGCGCCGCACGGGACGCACATTCTTGATTGTGCCGCAGGGTATGATGCGACGGTTAAAGACAATGAGTCGCAAGCTGCGTCGCGCCGCATCATTGCGGTCAATCTTCCATCACGCGAACTGGTTGGCCACGCAGCACAACATCTTGAATTCTTTGCAATCTTCGGGCTGCTTCGCATTGCGATCCTGTCGGATGCCGTCTGGTTTGCCAACAAAAAACGCGTCGGTGAAGAAAAAACCGAGAGCCCATCCTGCGAAGACAGGAAAGAAGGGTACCACACCGTCGTCAATCTCAGCTTCGGCAAACAAGCGAGTTCGCGGGATGGAACGGATTTGCTGGCTGAGGTACTTCGCGATCTAAACATGGCGCGCGAGAGGGCCAAGCTGAAGCCGATCTATCTTTCGATGCCAGCAGGAAACGAAAACCTGGAGCGTGGCAACGCCCGTACGCGGCTTCAGGCCGGGGCGGTGGTGTCCATCGACTGGCGTGTGTTACCCGAAGATCAGTCGGCTAATTTCCTTGAGATTTGGGCAGAGTACTCCAAGCCCGATGATGCGCTTGCGCCCGCACCGCTGGATATAGAAATCACGGCGCCAACCGGCGAACGGCTGGACCTGACCAGTGCCACCGGCAAGTTGCAGAGGACATTTCAGTGCGCGGGTAAAGGTCCCCTCGCCCGGCTGTATGCCTTGCCAATGGGCAATTCAGAGCAGGACAAGCCGGATTCATCAGACACCAGTTGCGAGAACGAGCAAGCGCGCATTGCGCGGGAACGCGGGCGACAGGCCTATGTGCTGGCGACCCGATGGACCCAGATGCACACCGGTGCGGCGCCGCCGACCTTGGGGCTTGCCGGGTTATGGCGTATCCGCCTGCGCAATCGCTCAAGCGCCCCAATGCTGGTGGTGGTAAGCACGCAGACCGACCAGACGGAAAAGCCGAATTCGGTGACGAACCAGCGCAGCTATTTCGATCATCAGGACTATGAGCGTTTTGATGAGACCGGACGTGAGAGGGACAGCTACTCCTACCCGATGGATCAGGTAAGCGCGCCCGTGCCACTCGACAGCTCGAACCTCATTCGGCGCCACGGCACGTTGAATGCAATTGGCAAGGAACGCTGGACGTTGCTGACTGCAGGACATCGGTTCAGCGACGGCCGGATGGAAGCCTATTCCTCGACCGGCGTCAAATTTGCATCGCGCGGACGTGGCGAAGGAACGACCGTACCGGGCGAGCCCACGGCATCCATGCCATGCAGAGATGGTACGGGGCATTTCGGCCGCATCGCTGCCGGTGGACGCGATGGTTCGGCTGTGGCCTTGCAGGGCACCAGTGTCGCCGCGGCGATGATGACACGCCGATTTGTCGATCATCTGATGAGCACCGTGAGTTTCATCCCCGAGAAGAAGATTCAGGAACTGCAGGTGGAAGCGGACAAAGAAGAAAAGGCGGCTAGTTATCCCGGACGCGTTGTTGATGTGAAAGCGGGCAGCGGTCGCATGAACGCATCAAAATTGCCAGAAAAACTGGGTCGGTTCCATCGTGGGGTCCGGGAGCGAAGACGCTAGCGCGATCTCTCTTCACCGGCCAAGGCGCAGCGCTCCTCCCGCTGCGCCTTTTTTTGTAGCTGGGCCGCTGCCTGTGAACCCATGGAAATTCACGCAGTTCTAACCGAGTTTTAACGCGGCCCCTGCTTCTTCGACACGCGGTTTGCCGGCATCCTGAAGATATGAGGCGGCAAGCAAATTTCTGCAGCTTGCCCGTTGACTAAGCAATATCAAGGAGCGCATTCGATGCTTTTCATTAAAGGTCATGGTATCCAGCCGGTTGTCGACGCCGATATGTCGGCCTATCCCGACGGTAAGTGTATGTCAGCCGCAGCTGCATGTGGTTTTCGCCCGGACGAAGCCTATGACGTGGGCAACCGATTGGGGTTGTTTTCGTACAGTTTCCCGGACGCCACTGGCCTGCCCGAAGACCACGACCAGACCGCCGCGCTTGACGCGCTGGCCGTGCAGATGATCGATAACCAGCCACCAAGCGCTGCCAATTCTTCGATCCCGCCTGTGTTCACTTACATGGGTCAGTTCATTGATCACGATATCACGGCCAATACCGACCGGGAGACTGGGGTGTCAGTCATCGACGTCGAAACTGTCACGCCTGTCGGTCGCGATAAGGTCCAAGCCGGCCTTGGCAATTTGCGTTTCGGTGCTCTTAACCTGGACAGCCTGTATGGCGGCGCGCCTCTGCAAGGCGCGTTTGCCCGAGCGATGCAAGAGGCCCTGCGCTGGCCTGAGGACCGGGCCAAACTAGAGGCCGGAACGGACAGCGACAGCCCATTTCCTCAGATCCCGCTTCCCAAGGATCGGGCCCGAGACCTGATGCGTTTGGGTTGGGCCCGCAAGAGCGGCCAGATCACCGATGATGACCTTGCAAGCATCCCTGAAGAGCTGCGAGACGCGTTCTTCAATGCGGACGGTACTCCGCGCGATCAGCGCGCCATCATCGGCGACCTTCGGAATGACGAGAACCTGGCCGTTGCGCAATTTCACCTTGCCATGGTTCGCCTTCACAACAAGATCGTGGATGCCGCGCCGGCATCTTTGCCACTGCACGATCGCGAAGCAATACATGCCTGGGCGAAGACCACCACGCAATGGATCTATCAGTGGCTGGTGATGAACGCCTACCTGCCTTCGATCAGCGATCCTGACATGCTCGAGACGGTGCGGGCGGCCGGAGCGCCCGTCTATTCTGCCTTTTTCGAACGTCACCCGCCGGCACATCCAGACGCCATGCCGCTTCCGCTTGAATTTTCGGTTGCCGCGTTTCGCTTTGGACACACCATGGTACGCGCCGAATATGATTGGAGCCGGAATTTTGGCCGCGGCGATGCACCGCTGACCCAGCGGGCTACGTTCCAGCAGTTGTTTGAGTTCACCAGTGCAGGCATGTCCCAACTGCGGTTGCCCGAGCATTGGCCGATCGAGCAGGAACGTTTTGTTTTCGAACCGACAGCCGCCATGCCGGACCGCGCCGCGCGCAAGATCGACACGTTGCTGGTGCCCCGACTTCACAAAATGGACAACGAACCGGTGGGTCTTTTTGGGGTCATGAAAAACCTGGCAAAGCGAAACCTGCGCCGTGGCTATCGACTCAGCATTCCAACCGCGCAGGGATGTCTTGAAGCGCTTGCAGCAGAACATGACATCCATATCGATCCCCTCACCGCCGAGCAAATCGCCTCCGGCCACACGGCCAGTGCCATTCAGGCCGGCAATTTCCACCAGCATACCCCCTTGTGGTTCTATGTGCTGAAGGAAGCCGAAATTGTCGGAAACGGAAACCGGTTGGGTCCCCTGGGAACACTTCTGGTGGCCGACACCCTGATCGGCCTATTGCGTCACGATGCTCAAAGTTACTTGAACGCGGCGCCGGGCGGCGATGGTTGGCGGCCCGAACACTCGGTCACACCCAGCGGCATCAGCATCGACGGAATGCCCAACATGATGCGTGCCGCCGGCCTGATGTGATCCATGCCCGCGCGGCATCGCTCCGCGTGCGTCCCTTCAGCAGAAAAGGAAATCCAGAATGCCCGAACCAATCGTCAAAACGCGCATGTCCAGAAGGATCATGCCTGCGCGCAAAGTCATGGCAACCAGCCTCGCCTCGGCATTGACCGTTCTAGTCCTGTGGGTTCTCAATACCTGGATCGTGTCTGAGCCGATACCGGCAGAAGTTGCAGGTGCACTCGCGACCGTGATCCTGTTTGTTGTGCCCTTCGTGGTGGGTTGGAGCGTACCACCGTCACCGCATGACGGTATTGAAACCTTTGTCGCCGAAGACCCGGTCGCGGGGCCAACCCCATGACACGTCTGACGCTTTTATTGTGCAGTGCAGCCCTCGCGGGCTGCACGACCCCCGATGTCACATCCAACATCGAAACGGCGCAGACGCTGACCCGCGAGCTGCAAAAACCGCTGCAGGCCAGCCTGGCCCAACGCGCCGCTGCTGACAGGCAAGCTGCCGAAGAGGCTCTGATCGCGCGAAACAAGGCTGTCCTGGACCTGAGCGGATGCGATCCGCTGGATGATATCGACCCCGATGCGCAAATGCCTGACTGTCGCCTGATCAGTTTCGCGGACCCGACCCTCGGGGATGTGAACGCGTACAGCGTTCTCGAGTTTGTCGATCTGTTGGATGGTTACTTTGCGGCTCTGGCGAACCTTGCGACAAGCACAACAGCCGACTCCATTCAGACCCAAAGCGCCGCACTTTTGGCAGCGCTCGAAACGACCGGGCAGGGGCGTTCGGACGCGCTGGGCAAACTGGCCGACTTTGGCGCCAGGAACAAGGGAACGGTGCCAGCGTTATCCGGTTTCGCAGCAAACCAATACCGTACTACCGCCTTGCGTCGTGTCGTGGCAAAAGCCCATCCGGTTATCGTGGAGGGTGTGACATTTGCCTCCGTTTATTTCGACGGAGAGGACAGCTCGATGCGCAAGGCGCAGGACCGCCTGCTCTTGGCCTGGCAGCAGGCAGACGACGCGGTACGGAACAAAGACCCGATCGCACATCGCGCAGCGGTCAAAGCGATGAAATCGGCACATACTGAATTTCGCAATGAACAGGGGAAGTCCCCGGCGACGGCCCTAAAAGCCCTCGCGAGACATCATGCCCTGCTCCTTGATCATCTCAACGGAACCCGAAACAGCGCTGAAGTTCTGCAGACCTTGTCGCAGATCGACGAAATTCTGACCGCGCTGCGCAACCGGAGCTAAGCCATGCCTCTCACCCCACAACAGCAATCCGCGCTAAATGAAATCGACCAGATAATCGTCGTAAGGCGCAATGTCATGGCACGGTTGAAAGCAGCGCGGGCGTCCACAACGGATCCACAGGTCCTGAGTGACCTGAAATCGGCACGGATCGCGATCACACGCAAGAACCTCGTCACGGTGAACGCAAGGAACAGAATCTTGCGCTCGGCGTCATTGGGGCCGACACTGACCAAGCTGAAAAGCCTGACCAACGATGCCAAGGCGGCAGACAAAGCAATGGCTAATCTGGACAAGGTGTTGAAACAGGCAACGACGTTGATTCAGATCCTCGGGCGTCTTGCTTCAATTCTAGCGTGAAACCCCTTTCGGGACGGACCCAATCAATGTGCGAATACAGAGGCTTAGCTATTCTTGCGCACTTAAATGTAAAGGCTGAGGCCGCCAACTGAACGTCCAGTATGTCCGCACTTTGCTCATTACCGGACAAATCATCGCTGCGTGGCCTTCGAACGACCGGTTTTCCCGCAGCACTGCAGCGTCCGCAACCGAGCGCTTGAAGCGGTTTCCACACTGCGAGCACGCGCAGCGAAGAAACCGTATTCACAGGTTGGGTTCCAAGCCGACCTCAGAGCCTTCGCAGCATTCGGCCTGAATTGCTAAAACGCCCGGCCATGGACGGCCCAAACCGGCCATTCACCCACCCTTTGGCATGCTGCGGCGCAGCCCGTCGAAGAAGACATTCGCTGCAGCTGCAAAACCAGTCGCATGCCCGATGACTGCATCGCGGGACCTTGCTGCCGTTCGCCCTGTGCCGACGCGTGTCCACTCGGGTGATCATTGCTTTTGATCTTTAAGCTGCCAAAGGCAGTCAGATTACCTTGAGAACAACCGTGTAGCAGTGGATTTCCAGTGCGCGTCATGGTGGGTTTCGCCGTTGATATTGTTGGACCGGAACCAATCTGTGCTAGGCCTATGCTAGATTTGTGCATCGACACGGGGCCCACGTTTTTAGGTTGTGGAGCAGAGGATGAAAATCCTCTGGTTAGAAAGACGCTGGCATGCGAACTCCGACATCGGCCTCAGCCGTCAGCAGGGGCAGAAGTCTCTGTCTCAGGGGGAACTGAGACATTCTCTTCGGAATGGTTAAAAGCTCCAGTTGCTGCGAGAGCGATTACGAAAAATGTAGCAAAAATTAGTCCAGCGACAGATTGATCCTTCCAAGTGAACCACGCTTGGAATCGCCGTCGACGGGTCATTTCGTCGTCGCTTTCCATAAATATCTTATGAGCTTCCGAGCGTGGACCCATTGCAAAGTCAAGAACGAGATTAGGTACGCTATCAACCGCTTCCCGCTTGTCTTGCGATTCACATTCGTGGAATGCGTAGTGAGCAGCAGCATATGCGTAGGGACACATATATTGACGTCTCGCAATCAAATCGAAAATCCATGCCGCGAAAGGTATCGCTAACGCCAGAATGGATGCTCCATCGAGGAACTCCTCCGAACCGCGAAGGGAAAATGCATAGACGATGAACAATGCCAACACCTGAGCTGCTCGCAACTTCACAATGTCGCTATAGCGCTCTATAGCGAACTTTACGTCGTCCGACGGAGACATCAATTTGCTCATCTCGTTCTCCATCTTGCACGGTAACCCCAAGCAGCCAAATGGCACTTTGCAACCAAGAATCCTGTGACCAAGGGGAAAAGGCTCACAGCCTTTGACGTCACACCCTCGACTGGCTGAACTCGTGTCTGGTCTTCCCAAACACCTGAGATGACCTTCTTTAAGACCTTGCTTTGCAAAAGTACCCTAGCGCACTCTTTCAGATCCTTGCGATCTAAAGCAGAAGCCAATCGGCGACCCAAGGCAATCCTTTTTGAGGCGATAGCCGCAAGCTCCATATCAACATCCATCTGGCAGTTTTCAAGTGCACATCGGATTTCACTGAGCGGCACCTCTACCTGCAGGTGACCGGTGCGCGCATAGTTGGCGGTCGAAGACCAATTCCCTTGGCACAAGAAATTCATCGAAGCGCCGCCAACTAGTTGTACTGAATCTCGTCCTTTCTCCATGGCCGCGAGAACTTTTCGTCCCAAGTCGGCTTGCTCTAAGATTAGAGCATGCAGAATTCCAGTTTTCCCCGTTGATGAGTCCTCGAAGTAATCGGGCACATCGTCGAGAATGAACTGAAAAATGGTAGGATCATACCTTTTATAATGAGCTCTTAGCTTCTCGCATGAATCTGGTGATCGGATGAATGTAAGTATTTTCGCAATTGGAACAGCTAGCATTTGCGATACCCCTAAAAACTCCCTGAATGATAGCTTTCTTCCATCAATCAGTGACAAAGATCTGACTTGCCCTTCGATGCCCTCATGAAGCGTTACTGAGAGTAGGTGGACTAGATGAATAATTCTTCGGGAACTCGTACCTCCGGCATGAAGTAGACTCACGTACGCCGCTAAAGATCGACCAAAGAGAATGGCTCCATACGTATTGACATCGAGTTCAATCGTGTGTGGCTTGGGAGCATTCTGAAAAACGAAATGTCTGAGATCTTCGACGTCCCTTGGCGAAAACTCTATGTTTCGGATCGGGCACAACAAGATCTCTTGTTCGCGTAAACGCTCGGCGAATTCTTCGCCGATGAAGTAATGAAAGCTTGCCCAAATGAGTTCAAAAATGAAGCGCAAACGCTCTCGGAATTGCTGCGGGTTAATGCTCCCATTATCTGCTTCGTCGTCAGCAGTAGCCAATGCCAAGCCGCCCCACAGCGACTGATTGAACAGCTTAGCCTTTTGGACGCTGCCCATGTCGCTCGGGACACTGTCCAACCGGCGGTAAGAGGCTCGGTTCCAGATTAGAAAGTTGGTGGATTTCGAGCGATAGGCCGTTGGAAGATCATACCCGAAGCTTCGCGAAAACTCCAAGCGCAGTGATCTTGTCCTTGGCCAGACTAGGTACTCCTTTAGTATTCCCAACTTCTATCGCCCGTCTCATCTCCATGGTTCAACATGCGGTTAGAAATTTGGTTCAGTCAAAGCTTCCGAACTATTGGCATCAGAAACTCCAAATTTGTTGCACGCGACGGTACTTTTGACCAGATTGGCTTGATGAACAACACTGACACAATCTTGGGAATGCTTCTTTCGACGGGACGGTGGCCTGTCTCCGCTATCGCGGGCGTCGCTGCTGCCCTTGCTGCAGTAGGTTCTGGCGACGTGTCGTCGAGCAAACTCATTTCACTGTTCTTGGGCATGTGGCTTGTGACAATGTCGGGTTTTGTTTGGAACGACATCTACGATGCAGATATGGATCGGCAAGCTGGGAAGATGCGTCCGATTGCGTCCGGAGAGCTTTCGCCACAATTTGCTGCCTTTGCCACCGTGGTTGCGTGCCTTTTTGCGCTCGTTCTAACGCTTTCAACTTTTGGCGCAAGCGCGACTCTAGTGCTGATCTGCACGATGGCTGCTTTGCTGCTTTATTCTCCGTTTGGGCGTGTTCATCCACTGGTCAAGCCGATTTGGGTTGGGGCACTGTGCATGAGCCCCTTTGCCCTCAGTTCGGTTGCACTCGATCTAGCGCCAGATGCTACGATCCTCGGTCTTGGCTTCTTGTTTATCGTTACGCGGGAGTTGCTTATCGATCTTCAAGATGCCGAAAGTGACCGCGACTGGGGAGTCTGGACCATTGATCAGTTGTTGGACCCAAAATTTCTTGAGTATACTTGTTGGGGAGCACTGGTTCTCATCCCAACACTAGGGGCGCTGATGGCAAGCGGCATTTGGTCAACCGCGCTCTTGACTGCATCTGCATTGGCTAACGCAATCGCTTTCAAAATCTATTTGGCCGAACCAGGTCGAGGCCTTCTGCTAACTCGCCTTGGCATGTTGTTTGCCGTTGTTGCCATTTCGATCAGCCTTTCGTAGGTGGCAAGCATTGGGGATCGACTTGATGACAGTGCAAGTGCTCTTTAGCGGAATCTTTGCATTGTTGATCCTTCTTCTGCCGGATCTTGTCGTGTTCAATCGTGCTAGGTCCTTAAGCCTGAAAGTTCCCAGGAAACCGTACACCCCATCAAATAATAGGCAAGCAGATGAGATTGATGTTGTCGTGCCGGTCCAGGTGCCTGAAGATGAGGTATTTGCGCTCGAATGGACACGCGTATTCAACCAAAGTTTCCCTGGCTCTGGCGGAAAACTGTTCATCTCTAGCAACGGAAGATGGCACGGCAACGCTGACTTCTCATCTTGCCGATTGGAAGTGAGGCATACAGAAGGGAACGGCTCCAAGATTAACAACCTTGAAAACGCCATCTTGGCAACTGACGGCGGAGTTATCGCGATATTCGATGCCGACTCGAGGCCCGTAAAGGCAGTTGATTTCGACCTAATTTCGCACCACTTGGCGGAATCCGATTGCGTTCAGGGATCCAATATCACAGCTTCTCAAAGTCTCAATTCGTTCGGTCTCTTTTGTGAGTACGAGTCTCTCGTGTCTGCCTGTATGAGCGAAACGTTTTCTTCAGGAGAAGAAGGCACCAGCCAATTCCGTGGAACGAACGCTTATTTTCGCTCAGAGACTATCAAAGGCCTTCGCTTCCGCGTCGATACGGCGCTCGAAGATATAGACGCAACAATTCGACTACTGTGTCGCGGGGGAAAAATTCGATTTGAGCCACGTTTACTTGCCATTGAAGCTGCGCCCATGGACCGATGGGAGCTACTCAAACAGAGATCCCGGTGGAGCTTTGGCTGGGGGCACTTATGTCGCATGCACCTGTTCACTGTCCTTGCGTCGAAAAAACTGACCAGGCACCAGAAGATTCGTATCGCTGGCTACTTGGTATGGGTAACCTTCTTTCTTCCTGTTGCCTTCACAGCGATCCTGATATTGCCGTGGTCTACAGGATGGCTTCTGGTTGCGGTACTGATCAAGTTTGCCACTTCTGAGCTGTTGGTAAGAAAGCATGCCAAATCAAGTCGCATGTCCAGTGTGTTTGAAGCTTCAAGTCGGTCTCGCAACGTATCGCTTTTTCATCGAATTTGGTTCAGCGCGCAATTGGTTCTTATTGATTTGTTGAAGTCGCTTTCGATCTTTGGCTTTGCGCTGGGAACAGGATCTAACTGGCCCGCTACGCGTAAAACGTTTTGAGTGTCCCGGTTTTTTGTTGGGTGCTGCCTGCAACGAACCCCACTGCACGGGCAACCCTCTGTTGCTTCGCTCCGATGCAAACGACATTACTGGTGTCCACTGCGCCAGCAGATTATTATCTCAGAACACCTGTTTGCGTTAGTAAGGAAAAGCCAGCCAAAGCGAGACCGGCAAAGATTAGCATTCGGGAGACTGTGCCAAAAAAACTCCCAACAGCTACAATGGCCACGGTCTTCAATGTCAGCGGCGAGACAATCGAATAAGCAACGGTTGCGGAACGCATCGGAGCGAAGGGGATCGCTTGACAAAGAGCATAAATGAAACCCAAACGATCACCATGGAATAGTCTGCCTACCCACCCGTTTCTAAGTGTTTTTTGCATAACATAGGCATCGTGATTTCCGAACTTCAACCCGGAGGTGCAAACAATAAAGAGTATCGTTGCGCCAATCGATTTGCTTATCGCTGATGCCAAAATGATCATTGCAAGACTAACTCTTTCTGAAAATGCTAATGGTAGCTCAGCAGGTGTCGGAAGTGCAAGTCCGCACAGAGCAACATAGACCGTTGTCCACGCCAAAATCGCTCTATCGGTTACAACTACGTGCGAAGCTGTAATATCACTTATCATTTGGTTGACAAAAACAAAGATGGCGCCCTCTGCGAGGTATAAGGAAATGAAAATAAAGACCAGCAACGTTGCAAAGACATTCAGAAACATGCGGCGCTTGTTCATTGTTCCTCAACAAATTCTAAGTGGGTCAAGGGCTTTGCAACAATGTCGCTCAAGTTCTCGTCTCAACTATTAACCATGCCGTTTGTTGGTGATTTGAGCAAACGGCTCCTAGCCGCCTCGGTCAAGCCCATGCCAATACAACCTATCCAAGCGCGAACGCTGCTGGAAGAGCCACCAAAAAGATGTCCGTGAATGAAAGTTTTGCCAATCAGGATCCAGCGGCCTCAATGTCATGGTGTCTTTTGAGCCGGCGTTGAGCAGGTGGCTCATTTTAGAGAACGGCCGTTCGTCGTCGATGCGGCATCGGTGAGTCTGGGCTGATTGTGTTGAAGAAGTCGACTCAAGTGACGGGGTCAGATCGCGGTCGCGTGCGGTTCAGCCTTTCTTTCAGGCCGGTGCCAGCTTCCCGCGGACCAGCTTGGCGAGTTTCCGGAGGTTTTGGGCGGTTGCGGCGAGGAGAAACTCGTCTTTGGCGCCGTTGGGTCCACGGAGGCGCAGCCGGTCGAGCCGGAGGATGCGTTTGAGGAGGGCGAAGAGCATCTCGACCTTCTTTCGTCGTCGGCTTGCATCGGCGTAGGCGTCGGTGGTCGCAATGGTTCGGGCGAAGTCGCGTGCTGCCTCGTGGACGTGCCGGGCGATCTTGCGCGCAGGCTGGTTTGGCGTGCATCTCTCCTTCAACAGACAAGCCCGACAGTCCTGCTGTCGGGCGTAGTATCTTTTGAAGCCGTCTTTGCTTACCCCTTCGCGGGGTTTCTTCATCTGGCGCCAATACTTCTTGAGAGCCTTTCCACCGGGGCAGGTATACTCGTCTCGCTCCGGGTGATAGCGGAACTCGGCATTCGAGAAGGTTCCATCCTGCCGCTCCGACTTGTCGATCACCGGGATGTGCGGCTCGATCTGTCGTTCCGTAAGCCATCCGAGCATCTCGCCCGACCCATAGGCTGTGTCGGCGGCAAGCCGTTCCGGGGTCAGGCCGAAGCGATCCCCGGTCCGCTCGATCATCGTCCGCGTGGCACCAACCTCCGCCGTGCGGATCGACCTGGTGGCCTCGACGTCGAGGATCACGCCGTGTTCCGTGTCGATCAGGTAGTTGTCGGAGTAGGCAAAGAAGGCCGGTCCTTTCCTGGCACCGGTCCACTGGCTGGCCGGATCAGCGAAGGAGGTGAACTTCGGGGCAACCTCGCTCGCCGCCCCGAAGGCGGCATCGTCGAGCACGTCGAGGTATTCGCGCACGGCACGGGGTGCCGCTTGAACATTGATCCGGTCTGGGTCCCAGTCAGCCCTAGCTGCTGCGTACTGCTTGTTGGCATCCGCCCGGATGAGGCTCGCATCTGACGCGAAGGTCTTTCCGCCGACCAGGCCCTCGGCAATGCAGCGGGCGACGACGCTCTCGAATAGGTGCCGGAAGAGATCGCTATCGCGGAACCTGCCGTGGCGGTTCTTCGAGAAGGTCGAGTGATCAGGCACCGGGTCGGTTAGATCGAGGCGACAGAACCAGCGATACGCCAGGTTCAGATGCACCTCTTCGCAGAGCCGCCGCTCCGACCGGATACCAAAAGCATAGCCAACGATCAGCATCCGGATCATCAGCTCGGGATCGACCGAGGGCCTGCCTGTCGAACTGTAGAACGGCGTCAGATAACTGCGCATATCAACGAGATCAACGAACCGGTCCATCGCGCGCAACAGGTGATCTGGCGGCACGTGATCCTCGATCGAGAACTCGTAGAACAGCGCGCCCTGCGCCACCTGCCTCGGCCCCATCATTGCCAGAACTCCCATGCCTCATGAGAAGTGAATCAGTCGCCAAGGCGTCGCTCAAGAGGAGTTTTTCAACACAATCGGCTCACTGCGGACCTCGGAGCGAACGCAGCATCTGAACGCCCGGCTGGCGTCGATGAGGACGGCCTAGACCTGCCCTTGGCCTTGGCCTTGGCCTTGGCCTTGATAACTCGCGCTGCACTGCAGCATTACAAGAGCACACATTGGTTGGGAAGTGATACCCCACTTGCGAATTGGGCAGTAACTCCCAAATCTTAGTTGCCGATCTAGACGCGCCTGGATAAATTAGAACAAAATACAAACATTTCGAGCAGACACATGAGAGCCTTCATTTCTTACTCCCATCGAGATGCAGACGCACTTGACCGCCTGCATGTTCATCTTGCGAACCTTCAGCGGGAGGGTCGGATCGAAACATGGTACGACCGCGAAATCTTGGCGGGCGAGATATTGGATGATGAAATCAGCGAAGAGCTAGAGGCAGCTGAGCTTTTTCTGCTGATGATTAGCCCCGACTTCATAGCGTCCAACTATTGTGTCGAACGGGAGATGCAACGAGCCTTGGAGCGGCACGAAGCGGGCGCAGCACGGGTTGTACCTATCATCGTCGAACCGTGCGATTGGGCTGCAATGCCTCAGCTCCGACGTTTGAAAGCAGTGCCGAAGGACGGTCTACCGATCTCCGAATGGATAAACGCGAATACTGCATACCTCGATGTCATACAGGAAATTCGCCGGATAATCGATGCGATTGTGTCGAACGGACTCGATTCAACAGCTGATGAAAAACAGCCGGCGACAACACCACAAGCCGCCCCTCGCTATCGCGTTCAACGCGACTTCGACGAAATCGACCGCAGTGAATATCGCGACGCGGCGTTCACTGCGATCAGGAACTATTTCAAGCTGGCGATTGGTGAGATCGACGCGGTCGAGGGGTTGCGGGGCAGATTTGTAGACCGAGGCACGAACTCCTTTGGCAGCACCGTTGTCAATCGTGGCCGGCAGCATGGAACTGCACATATCACAGTGCACTGCCGAAACGCGGGGTTCGCGCTTGGTGACATCTATTTTTCATTCAATGAGAACGCAGCAGACAATACGGCAAACGGCGGTTTCAACGTCTCGTCCGACGAATACGAGCAATTCCTGGTTGTGACTATGTCAATGTTCGGAAATGAGCCTAGCCGGCTAAATCCTGACCAAGCTGCTGAGTACTTATGGAACCAGTTCATTGAGCAAGCAGGTATTAGTCATGCCTAAACTTGCTCGCTTTCGCTGCAACAATTGCGGTCACCGTTTCGAAACCGCTGTGCTTAGCAAGGACGAACAACGCGAAGCTCGCCGCGACAATCGCCCGACCAAAGCTGTACATTGTCCCGAGTGCCGCCGAACCGACATTCGAAAGGGTTGGGATTAGTGGGAATGCGAAAATCGAAACTGCAGGGCCATTCATGATCATCCCAGTTGTCGCCCATGGGCCATTATTCTGAGAGGAAAAATGCTGTCGCCAAGTGAATTCACAGTCGGAAAAATCGGTAACGCAAACCCGCTCAGCTTGATCCTGCCGACCTCAAAGTATGAGGAAACGTTGCTGGTTGGCCAACTCGACGACCTGCCGACGGCGGTGTTTCTTTCAGGGCAGCATAAATCAATGTTCTTCAAGACCGAAGGCAACGAAAGCTGGGGTGGACTGATTATTCCATCTGTACGAATTGAGATCGATGAGACTAGCTTCGTTGACGAATACTCCTCTGAAGCGCCATTGCTTTCTGTGACTCGGGCCGACACAAAACTTGTTGTGGCGGCGAGATCAGAAAGATCGTTCGGTCAAGTCCAAATCACCTTGCACGAAGGACTGGATTCAACGGGAGAAGCAAAGGCTAAGTTTGCGAATTGGCAGATTGTTCTTGGGAAGGGTCAAGACAAGCGTGTCCTGTGGACCGCGACATGATCCATGTCCCATTTGAACGTCGTTTTGCGCACCCATCAGAAGAGCAACTGCGTGACCCTGACTATTTATCTATCTGGGGGAGTTATGAGCACGGCTCCCTACGTTGGAGCGACCTTTATGCTTACCGCTGTGTCGTCGTCTTAGGTGAGGGGAAGTGTGGTAAGACCCATGAATTCAAGCAGCAAAAGCAAGCGCTCCAAGATCAGGGACAAGCTGCGTTTATTGTTCCACTTGAATTGCTTCAAGACGGAGAGTTTTTGGACTCAATCACCGCAGAGGAAGAGGAAGAATTTCGAGACTGGCTAGAGACGTCTGACGCAGAGGCTGTGTTTTTTTTGGACGCGGTCGACGAGTTAAAATTGCGCAAAGGCACGCTTCGTAGGGCTTTGCGAAAAATCCAGACTGCGGTAGGTGCCCAGACGCACCGAGCGCGCTTCTTCGTTTCATGTCGACCTAATGATTGGACTGACGAACTGGATTTACAGGCTGTGGCCGCTTTGGTCGCGCCCATAGAAAGAATCGCCGAGGTTTCCGAGGCTCCCTCTGGGGAAGAAATATTCACCGCTGTGATTGCCCGTGATAGCGGCACACAGCCGGATGACGGCCAGGAAACAAGTGACGATACAGAAGAACCTGTAAAAGTTCTCGCGCTGTTACCGTTGTCCAGAAATGAGATCATCGAATTTGCGCGTCTTTATGCAGCAGATCACGCCGATGCCTTTGCGCGGCACTTAGAGGAAAAAGAGCTTTGGCACCTCTATCAACTGCCTGCCGACATCATAGCAGCGCTTGATCAGTTGGCAGTG
>NZ_VCBA01000019.1 GCF_007995245.1 Tateyamaria sp. syn59 | reverse complement strand
AAAAATGCCTTTATCGCTCCATCGTTTCCATCGATTGTACAGTGTCTTGTGCGGGCCATAGGCGGCGGGCGCATCGCGCCAGCGTAAGCCATTTCGATTGATGAAGATAATCCCGCTCAGCACACGCCGGTCATCGACACGAGGCTTACCATGAGACTTGGGAAAGAAGGGCCGAAGACGCGCCATTTGCGCGTCTGTCAGCCAGAAAAGATCAGACATGTTCACCGCTCTTTTTCGACCTGTGAATCACGCTGCCAAGCCAAAATCAATGAGGCCTGAGCCTAAGGCTCCCGAAACGCCTCACGCGACTTGTACAGCGGCTTCATCAGATACTGCAGCACCGTCTTCGACCCGGTATGCAACTCGACCTCCGCCTGCATCCCCGGACGAATGGAAATAGACCGTTGCCGCTCCGTCAGCGCCGACATATCTACGCGCACCGTCACCTTGTAATGGGCCTCACTGTCCGGCTTGCGCTCATCCTTGAACGTATCGGCCGAGATCAGCTTCACATCGCCCTTCAGCGCGCCATAGATCGTATAGTCATAGGCGCTCAGCTTCACGCTCGCCTCCTGCCCCGGCAGCACATTGGCGATGTCCTTGGGCGCCACGCGGGCTTCGACAAACAACTCCTCGTCCAGTGGGATGATCTGCAGGATTTCCTCGCCCGGCCGCACGACGCCCCCAATGGTCGTGACACTCAGATTGTTCACGATCCCGCGCATCGGGCTGACCAGCACCGTCCGGTTCAACTGGTCCTGCGCCGCCTTGTAGGTCTGGCGTAGCGTGCCCAACTCCTTGAGCGTGTCGGAATAGGCCTGCGCCCGCTCCAACTCGGTCTGGGTCATGATCTCATCCAGCTTGATCCGGGCATCCGCATGGGCCTTGCGCGCCCGCGTCACCTCGATCAGCGCCACGATGTTGCGCTCCAGCAAATCTTCCAGAAGGCCACGCTCTTTCGCAGCCTGATCCAGCACCCGCTGCGCACCCTCGCGACGGCTCAGAAAATCGGTCTGCCTTGCATTCAGCAGCGCCCGCTCCGACGCCACCAGCCCCGGCATCTGCTGTTCCAGCGCGCCGGGCACGGCAAAGTCGAACTGCCCCGCCAATTCCGCCTCCAGCCGCAACTGCCGTACGGCCAGGGCCGCGATCTGGTCCTGCAGATCATCGGCCTGAGACTGAAACTGCGTCCCCTGCAACCGCGCCAGCACATCGCCGCGCTCAACGATGTCGCCCTCAGCCACGGCCAGTTCCGCCAGAATACCCCCTTCAAGGTTCTGAATGATCTGCGGTCGAGACGAAGAGATCATTTCACCGGAACCGCGCACAATCTCGTCCACCCATGCAAAGGCAGCCCACAGGACGAATACCAACACCGCCCCAGCACTCAGCCAAACGACCAGCGACGGACCACGCATGTCACTTTCAAGCTGCCCGCTCAGATTGGTGTTCGCGATGCTCATGCGATCTTGCCCTTCAGCGGGACGGTCTTACCAATGTGGCTCAGCACCTCATCCCGTGGCCCGTCGATGGTCATGCGCCCGTTTTGCAGGATCAACGTGCGGTTGGTCAGCGACAGAATCGGCACGCGATGGGTTGCGATGATGGCCGTCCGGCCTTCCATCCATGTTTCGAGCCGACTGACAAGCGTGCTCTCCAGCGTCTGATCCAGCGCCGCCGTCGGCTCATCCAGCAAGCAGATCGCAGGGTCCTGCAACCACAGCCGCGCCCAGCCAATGGACTGGCGCTGCCCGATGCTCAGGCCCTGCCCGCCATCCAGAATCTCCAGATCCAGCCCCTTATGGTGCCCCTTCACAAATGGCCCCAGCCCCGCAAAATCCAGCGCGGCATAGAGACGATCATCATCCCGCTCCAGCAAAGTAAGGTTCAGGTTGTCCCGAAGCGTGCCCGAAAACAGGCGCACATCCTGACCCAGATAGCCAATCAGCCGCCGCAGGTCGCGCGGCTCGATCTGCGCCATGTCAGTGCCATCAATCAGCACGCGCCCCTTGGTCGGCGCATAGACACCCGACAGTAACTTCAACAGCGACGACTTGCCCGCTCCGTTCGACCCCAGCACCGCCACGCGCTGCCCCGGCATGATCTGAACGCCGGGCAGGTCCAGCGTCGGCGCGCCATCGTCCTCATACTGAAACTGCACCTCGCGCAGCTCAAAATGCCCCTTCAGCGCATCGCGGCGCAGATAGGTGCGGCTTTCGTCCACATCCTGCGGCGCATCAGCAATAGCATCGAGACCATCCAAAGCCGCCTTCACATTGCCCCAGCGCGCCATGGTGCCCGCCAGTTGGGTCAAAGGTGCCAAAGTCCGCGACGACAGAATACCCACGGCAATGATCGACCCGACCGTGAACTGCCCGGCAAAGACCAGATACGTCCCCGCGATCACCGCAGCCACATAGGTCATCTGCTGCATGCCCTGGCTCCAGAAGGTCAGGGCCGACGCCAACCGCCGCTGCTCCGACGACTTCATCGCACTCAGCGTCGTCAACTCCTGCCACAGCCGCATCACACGGTCCTCGGCGCGCTGCGTCTTGACCGTATCGCGCTCAAAAATCGCCTCGTGCAGCAACCGCGAAGACTTGGCGGACGCCCCTTGCGTCTCTTGCGTCAACCGCAGCATCCGGCGCTGCATGAAGAAACCGGGCACCACCATCAGCACCCCGCCAAGGATGAGCACCCACACCACAGGTCCCGCAATGGACGCAACCAGCAACAGGAACACAAAGATAAACGGAATGTCCGCAATCGTCCCGATGGTCGACGCGGTAAAGAACTCGCGCACCGACCCAAACTCGCGCATGGCCGAGAATGTCATCGAGGGCGACTGCCCCCGCAGATCACTCCGCATCCCCATCACGCGCTGCATCAGCAGGGTCAGAACCGACAGCTCAATCTGCCGCCCCGCCCCGTCCATTAGACGGGCGCGGGCGATTTTGATAAACGCCTCCAAGAGCAGCGCAAGACAGGCGCCGGCGGCCAGCACCCACAAGGTCGCTTCCGACTGGTGCGGGATCACGCGGTCATAGATCTGCAAGGAAAACAGGGCCACGGCCATAGCCAACAGGTTCGCAACAAAGGACCCTAGCGCCACTTCCGCCAGCGCCTTGCGAAAGCGCGGGAACTGACCCCAGAACCAGTGGTTGCGCACGGCAAAGGTCTTATGCACCTCCGCCACCCGCTCCAGAGGTGCCTCCGCCTTGACTAGGAGGCCGGCAAAGAACAGCATAAACTCGGCCATTGGCACATGGGCGCGATTATCCGTGCAGGTCTTGTCGTAAATGATCAGATCATCGCGGTCTTGCCCCACGACCAGCACCACCTGACCGCTGGTCATATAGGCCAGCGCGGGCCAGTGCTCCGGCGTCAGGACGCGCGCGGACATCACCTGCGCCTGCAAACCTGCGCTGCGCAAACAGCCCGCCAGCGTCCCAGCCTCAACCTTGTCAATCGCCCCCTCGCGCGCATTCTGGCGCAGGGTCGTCAGCATGTCGGACGCCGCCGCAGACACCCCAAGCAAACCGGCATAGGCCACCGCCACATCGGCGCGGGCACTCAAGCGGTCCGCCTGATGATTGGCGTTATCGGCCTTCGGCGTCTCCTTGACCGGGGCCGCCGTGATCTGTGCCCGGTTGCCGTTGGTGATCGTCAGGGTAAAAGGGCGTTTCTCGGTCAAATCTGCTCTCCGTCCGCAAGCACCCCCTGCACGCGGGCCAATTCGACCTGCAAGCGGAGCGCTTCGTATTTCAGCAGCACCTCGGCGACCTGACGCGCGGCAAAGGTTTCATAGACGCCCACCACATCCATGACCTGCCGCTGCCCGGCGCGGTATTGATCCTGAAACAGATCAAGGTTCGTCTTCGCCTGCGCGGTCAGCCCCCGCGCCTCTCCCGCCTGACGGGCGGTCGCAGCAGACTGGCCTTCCAAACGGCGCAAGATCCGGTTCGCATCCTCATTGGCCTGGGCCACCTGACGACCCGCCGCGTCACGCGCGGCCTCAATGGCGCGCAGACGCCCAGCGGTGCCAAAGCCGATGCCAGTACCGCCAGCCGTCAGACCCGCCCCACTGTTTTCCCCCGCCGTCGCCGTGGCGGTAATGCCGGGCAACTGGTTGGCGCGATCAATCTGCGCCTGCGCAATGCTGCGCTCTTTCTCGGCCTCAGCCCGCGTCACGGCCAATGGCTGCGCAGCAGAGCCTCCCACGGCCAGCGTCTCAAGCCCGCGCACATCGGCCAAGGGCTGGATCGACATGGCGTTCAATTCGGAAATCGCCGTCGCCTCCGTCTCTTCGCTTGCGGCGATGGCGGCGCGGATCTCGGCCAGCTTCTGGCGGATCACGTTCAGATCGGACATGTCCGAAACACCGCCCCGCACGCGCTCGGACATGATGTATTCGAAATGCTCCATCTCGCGCAGCGTCGCGCGGTGGACGGCAGCGCTTGCACGGGCTTCGGCAGCGGTCAGGTACAGGTCCAACCCCGTCGCCACCCGCGCATTCGTATCCTCAGCCAACGCCACAGCAGCCACCTCGACATCCGCCTTGGCAAAGGCGCGCTCGCCCTTCTTGCGGCCATTGTCGAAAATCACCTGCTCAACCACGATCTGGCTGATGATGTCGCCAAGCGAGTTCAACGACACACGCGGCCCGATGGTCGGCAACCAGTTCTTCGACGCGGCAGAGGCGCGCAGACGTGCTGCGCGCAACTCGGTCTCGGCAGCGCGGGCATTGGCGGCCAGAACAGACGTCGCCACGCGGTCATAGGCGCTGCCCGACGGCAGCACCGACCGGCGCGCCAAAAGGCCCTGAATGACCTGGCTTTCGGCGTTCAATGTCGCGTCATGTGTTGTGGGTGTCGCCCGCAGCGCCGCTTGCGACGGGGCCACGACCTCCGTGTCCACACCCGCGTCGGAGCGAGACACGAAAGGCATCTCGCCCATATCCCCCATACATCCCGCTGTCAGCGAGACGGCGGTGAAGACCACCGCATACTTGATACCACCTTGCCCCATAGTCCTGCCCCGTATCGGGTTTTTATCGTTTGGAGGTGGGCGCGGTTGCGGTGTCCGGTCCGCGCCTCTGTCTTGCTGGAGAATGCTCGATTTTGTTCTTGTTGCTCTTGCCCAGTGAAAGCTCGTTTGTATCCGCGACCTAGACGACGTTCGTGTTCACGTTGATGTCGTCATCCAGAATGATCGTGCCCTCGGTGCCGAGGCTGTAGACGTCGTACGTCTGGCCATCGACCGTGGTCGAACCGGTGCGCTGTGCACCCGCAATCGTCACTGTGTCATCTCGTCCGCCATGGATGGTCAGCGTATTGCTGCCCTCCGACAGGTTCAGCAACTGCGCTTCGGTGATGGTCAGGCTGGCCTCTTCGGCGAATTGCAGATCAACGGCTTCGATCTGATAGTTGCCAAGGTTCGGGTTGCCCAGATCAATGCTCGAACCGGCGCTTTCGTCGTCGAGCACCACATAAGTGCCAACCGCGTTACCTGCCGCATCCTGCGAGCTGACCACCAGGTGCGATCCGTCCGGCACATCGGTCTGGAACTGGAAGCTTGTCTCGCCCAGAACGTCGATATCAATCTGGTTGGCCACAACATCGGTGACCGCGCCGTCAGTATTGACCTGCGCCACGGACAGATCCCCATCGCTCTGCTCGGTCGAGATGCCACGCACACCGTCGCTATCGCGCGTAAAGCTGGCGATGACCGGGCCTTCGGGGGCGTCGGTGTCGATGCGCACTGTATCGCTGATGGTTTCCGTGTTACCCACCGCATCCGTCGCCATAACAGTGATCGCGGCATCATACTCGCCGCTTGGAATGGCCGACGGCGGGATATCGAGCGACCAGGTGCCGCCCGCGTTCACGGTTGCGGCCATGACAATGCCGTTGAAATCCACCATCACGGTCGAACCGGGTTCGACCATGCCGCCCAGGTTGATGCCCTCACGCGCCTCTTGCGCATTGATCACATCGTCGGCGGTGATCGGACCGGCAAGGCTCAGCGTGTTGACCAGCGTGTCCACCTCGACCGTATCGGTCACTGTCGCCACGTTGCCTGCACGGTCCGTCGCCGTCACGGAGATGTCGGCGGTGTATTCACCCATTGGGATCTGGCTAGCTGCGAACGGTGCCTGCCAGTTGCCATTCGCATCGACGATGGCCTGCACCGTATGCGTGCCCATGGTCACCATCACGGTCGAGCCGGGCTCGGTCGTGCCGGTGATCACGGTGCCATCCGCGCGCTCTGTGCCCGAAATGATCTGATCGCCTTCGATCTGGTCGGCTGCGATGCTCAGGTTGTCGACGCGCGTGTCCACATGGACCGTGTCGGTGACGGTTGCCGTATTGCCAGCAGCGTCCGTCGTCGTTGCACTGATCTGCGCATCATAGGTGCCTGCAGGGATCTCTCCTGCTGCAAAGAACGCCTGCCACGTCCCGTTTGAGCCTGCGACCGTCTGGTGAGTCACGCCGTGCAAGGTCACGTTCACGATGGCACCCGGATCCGCCGTGCCGGACAGCACAACGCCGTCGCTGGCCTCTGCCCCATTTACGACGTCGTCGCCTTCAACCGGGCCGTTCAGCGTCAGGACGCTGGCCTGCGTGTCGACGTTGACAGATTGCGTCACGCTCGATGTGTTGCCCGCCGCATCCGTCGCTGTGGCCACCATGTCGGACGTATACGTGCCTGATGGCAACTGGCCGGGCGCGAAGGTGGCCGTCCAGGATCCATCTGCGGCCACCACCGCCGTGGTCGTCACACCTGCGAGGGTTACCAGAAGGGTGGAGCCGGGCTCGACTACTCCCGTCACGACGATACCGGCTGCGGCCTCTGATGCGTTTACCGTGCCGTCTCCGCCAGCCGTGGAGGTGTAGTTCAACGCGTTTACGAACGTATCGACCTGCACGTCACCGGATGTGGTCGCCGTGTTGCCTGCAGCATCGGTCGCAACAGCTGTCGCGGTGAGCGTCGTCTCACCCGAAGGGATCTCTGCCGCCGAAAAGCTGGCCGTCCAATTCCCTGCCGCGTCAACCGTTGCGCTGCGTGTGACCGCACCAAAGGTGACCTCGACAGTCGAGCCGGGCTGCGCCGTGCCTGTCAGGACAACACCGTCCGACGCTTCGGCCGCATTGATGATGCCGTCAACCTCGACGGTGGCCGTCTCCATCGTGACCTCGGCCACAGTATCGACGACAAGCATGTCTGTAACGGTTGTTGTATTGCCGAAACTGTCCGATGCAACGATGCTCACACCGGTTGAATATTCGCCTTCCGCCAGCGTGCCTGTCTGCCAGGTCGCTTCCCATGTGCCTGCGTCGTTCACGGTCACGGTGCGGGTGACGCCGGATATCGTGATCTCAAGCGTCGCGCCTGCCTCGCCGGTGCCTTTGAGTGTTACACCGTTCGACATCTCACCGCTGTTGACCACATGACCCACGGAGTCGACGCCCTCGGTCACAGCAACATCCGGTGGTGTCGTGTCAATCACGAACGTCGGCCCGGTCAGCGTTGTCGTTCCGCCGCCTGCATGTGCAAACGCGGCCACGACATCAAGCGTCCCGTCCTTGGGGAAGGTCGCGCCTTCGAACGTCACACGCCACGTTCCGTCGTCGCTGATTGTCGTTGTGATGATCTGAGAACCTGCGGTCACGGTAACAACGTCACCGGGCTCACCCGTGCCCGTCACCTCGAAAACATGCGCTGACGTATTGTCACCGCCGATATTGGTGGTGGTTCCGGCGCCGTCGATGGTCGGGTCCACAGGCACGTACGGAGCCTGAGTACCTCCTCCTCCGCCGCCACCGCCACCGGTGCCCCCTTCGCCGCTGCCTCCGCCATTGCTCAGCAATGCGGCGCCACCGACCACGGCCGCAGCCGCCGCCGCGCCACCGCCTAAAAGGCCGGATCCGCCAAGAAGAGCGGCGCCCAACATGGACACCTCGCCATCGTCGGTCAAAGACGCGCCAGCGATTTCGGTTCTGCCCAGATAGATCAGGTCGTCCGACGGGCTCCACTTGCCCCATTGCTCGGTCGGGCCATACTGGGCGAACAATTCCCCATCGGCCGTTTCGACAAAAGCAACCTCGTTAAGATAGCCATCTGCCGAAATGAAAAGGCGATTGGCCTCTCCCAAGTCGTTGAAGTAATTCTCAAGCGTGACCTCGCGCCCATCGACCAGCGTGATGATCAGGTCATCCCCGCTGCGCCGCTGACCGACAAGATCCGTCTGCCGAAGATTGAATGAAACTTCTTGCCCACCGGCCAGCGCCACCGTCGCATTGCCTTCGACAGGTACGACTCCACGCTGGATTGCGCCCGCACTGTCGCGGACGACGAAATCAATCGCCTTCATAACACCACCACTCTCGCCTCAGACCGCTTTTTGCGGACCCTTCTTTTAATCATGCCGCCGGCCTTGTTTCGCCGTGCTGACCACTTGTTCTACGCGATTGATAAGCGAATCATGATTCTAGGGCTAGAGTCTTTTTAGCCAGCCATCACAATTTACAGAGATTCCAGGTACATATTGTGATGATTCGGACTCAGTCCGATGCAGCAAAAAGGGTTCCAAATGTCTGACACCCCCGATCTTCTCGCGCTGTGGTGGGAAGGCATAAAGGCCGTTGAAGGATACGCTGCCGTTCATTCGGCGCTTCGTTCGGGCGCTATCTCCAAACCAGACCGAATTGTGGCGGTGGGTAAGGCGGCGTCCGCCATGGCGCGGGCGGCTTCGGAACGCTGGCCAGATGTGCCCTGCACCGTGGTGACCAAATATCATCATTCAGACGGGGCGCCGCCAATGGCCGAAGTGATCGAAGCCGCGCATCCTGTGCCGAATGACGCGTCCCTCGCCGCTGGACGGGCTTTGATGAACGCAATTGATGCCTGTGCGCCCGGCAGCCACCTGCTGATGCTCGTGTCGGGCGGCGCATCGTCGCTGGCCGAGGTGCCAGCGAACGGTCTCACGCTCAGCGAGTTGCAGGCTGAGACGGAAGAACTGCTGGCATCGGGCACCCCCATAGGAGACATGAACACGCATCGCACGGCACGGTCGGAAATCAAGGGAGGAAAATTGCTCGCCCGTTTCGAGGGGCGGCATGTGACCACTCTGGCGCTTTCGGATGTTGAGGGCGACAGCCTCGCAACCATCGGCTCCGGCATCGGAGATGCACCGGCTGACGCGCCGTTTGGCTTTGCGCCGCATATCATCGCCAGCAACGCGATCGCCCGCAACGCCGTTGCGGCTGCGTCGCCCGTGGCGGTCGAAACAAATGAGGAAACGCTATATGCCGACATTGCGGATCTGGCCCCGCGACTAGGTCAGGCATTGCGCAATGCAGAGCCGGGGCTGCACATCTTTGGCGGTGAGCCGGTGGTACATTTGCCCGAGAACCCTGGACTGGGCGGGCGCAACATGGCGCTTGGCCTTGCACTGGCGCGCGAAATCGCCGGAACCGAGAGCCTGCGTATCCTGGTGGCTGGCACTGACGGCACCGATGGGCCAACGGATGCTGCGGGCGCGCTGGTCGACGGCACCACGTGGAAGGACAGCGGCGCCGACGCCTTGGCCCGTGCCGATGCATATCCTTGGCTCAAGGAGCATAGCGCGCTGGTCGTGACCGGCCCCACGGGCACAAATGTCATGGACCTACTCATCGCACACAAGACCTGATCCAAAGGTTACTTGCGCGACGACATGTTCGAGGGGGCGCTGCCCCCGCGCGTCCCGCGCTCCTCCGAAGACCGGGGGCAGCGCCCCCCGGCTTGACATCAGCGCAAGACGCCGCTCACCGTGCAGTGATGCAAAACACCCTCCGCGACATCGAAGAACATCCCGACCTCGGCATCATGCTCAGCGACGGCACACGGCTGTCCGCGCGGATGTGGGCTCCGGTGGATGCGCGGGATAACCCTGTACCCGTCATCCTGGAATACCTCCCTTATCGCAAACGTGACGGCACATGTGCACGTGACGCACTCACCCATCCTTATTTCGCGCAGCGGGGCTATGCCTGCCTGCGCGTGGATATCCGCGGCAATGGCGACAGCCATGGGCTGATGACTGACGAATACACCCAGCAGGAGTTGGATGACGCGGTTGAAGTGATCCAATGGGCCGCGGCGCAGCCTTGGTGTAACGGCAGGGTTGGCATGATGGGGATCAGTTGGGGCGGCTTCAACAGCCTGCAGGTGGCCGCCATGGCCCCTGCCCCACTCAAGGCCATCATCACGCTGTGTTCCACCGTCGATCGGTTTGCCGATGACATTCATTACAAGGGCGGCTGCCTGCTAAATGAAAACCTCGGCTGGGGTGCCACGATGTGGAGCTATTCTTCTCGCGCGCCCGACCCCGGCCTACGCCCTGACTGGCGCGAGATGTGGCTGGACAGGCTCGAGAACGAACCCTTCTTGCCCGCAACCTGGCTGGGTCATCAAAGCCGTGACGCCTATTGGCAACACGGATCCATCTGCGAAAGCTATGACACGATCTCGGCCAAGGTGCTTGCCATCGGCGGTTGGGGCGACGCCTACAAGAACGCAGTGCCACAGATCGTACGAAACATAAAAGGCGCCAAGGGTATCATCGGGCCATGGGTGCACAAATACCCGCATTTCGCCGTGCCCGAACCGCGCATCGGGTTTTTGCAAGAGGCGTTGAGCTGGTGGGACCGTTGGCTGAAAGACATTGAAACGGGCGTCGAAGACGATCCCGCTTTGCGCACCTATCTGATGGACGGCGTGCGCCCGGCCAGATGGTACACCGACCGTCCCGGACGCTGGCTGGCCGACGCGCAGAGCGTTACGAAAACGTGGCACCTGACCGACGCTGGTCTGACCACGGCGCCCGGCACACTCAGCCAATCCATCTGCTCTCCGCAACACGCAGGCTCAGATGCCGGTGAATACTGCGCCATCTGGCTCGGCCCTGAACTGCCGGGCGACCAACGTGCTGACGATGCGCTGAGCGCCTGTTTCGACAGCCTACCGCTGGCAGACGATCTCTGCGTCATCGACGCGCCAGTGCTGGATCTGACCCTCAGCGCAGACCGACCGGTTGCGCACATCGCTGTGCGCCTCAACCATATTCACCCCGACGGGGCCGCAACCCGCATCACCTACGGTGTGCTGAACCTCGCCCGCCATCTAGGTCGCCCGCTTGTCTTTGGACAGACTGAGCAGGTGCGCTTGAACCTCGATCATATCTCTTACCGCGTTCCTGCCGGGCATCGCATCCGGGTCGCGATCTCGACATGCTACTGGCCACTGATCTGGCCCGCACCCGAAACGGCCAGCGTCACCTTGCACGGCGGCTCGCTTTCGATCGATGCCATGAGGAGTGCAGGCCACTGGACGTTCTCGCCGCCCGACGCCGCCCCGCCATGGGAAACAGAAGAGTTGCGCCCCGAAAACCACATCCGCAGGCAGGAGACCGATATGGCCACCGGCGTCACATCACTGATCATCGAAGATGACTTTGGCAAAGTGCGCGACCTTGACCACGGACTGATTGCCGGATCCATCGCCCGTGAACGCTGGGACATCCACCCCGATGACCCGCTGTCTGCGCGCGGAACGTGCCACTGGACAGACGAGCTTAGCCGCGACGACATTCATCTGCGGACAGAAGCGCGCTGCGCGATATGGTCTGACGCGACCCATTTCCACCTGACAGCGTCCATCGAGGCGTTCGAGAACGACGTGCGCGTCTATCACCGCACCGTTCAGGAGAAGATTGGTCGTGATCTGCTATGAACGAGGCACTCATCGTGCGTGCGCTTAAGCGCTTTGGGATTGGCCCTTGAAGGCTGTCATCAAATGCGTACCCTATGCGTGTAATCAAAAAACGCGCCGCAAAAGGCGCAGGGGACCAACCGGGAGAAACCGATGTCTTACGAATTGAAACACCTGTCCGCCAAGGTGGCGGCAGGCACGATGACACGCCGTGACTTCATGGCCCGTGCCGCTGCTCTTGGCGTGTCGGCTGCCGTCGCCACATCCATGATCGCCACGCAAGCCAAGGCTGCGCCCGTCGCAGGCGGCACGTTCAAGATGGGCGTACAGGGCGGCGAAAGCACCAACAGCCAGGACCCGGCCACCTGGGCCTCCGATGTGCCAATTGCGGGCGGACAGCTTTGGGGCGAAGGTCTGGTCGAGGTTGAACCCGACGGCTCACTCACCGGCCTTGTCGCCGAAAGCTGGGAAGGCTCCGCAGACGCCAAGACTTGGCGCTTCAAGGTCCGTCAGGGCATCGAGTTTTCAAACGGCAAGTCGGTCACGGCTGAGGACGTCATGCAAACCATGGCCCGCCACTCGAACGAGGATTCCAAATCCGGCGCGCTCGGCATCGTGCAGGGCATCGAGTCCATGCGCACTGACGGCGACGTGTTCGAGGTGACGCTTGGCGTGGGCAACGCCGACCTACCCTACCTGATGGCCGACTATCACCTGATGATCCAGCCCAATGGCGGTTTTGACAACCCGACCGAGGCCATCGGCACGGGCGCCTACACTCTTGAGAATGACGAGCCCGGCGTGCGCATGATCGGCGCACGCAACCCCAACTACTGGGGCGGCGATCAGACGCAGACGGCCCACTATGACGGGGTCGAAGTGATCGTGCTGAACGACGCCACAGCGCGCACCGCTGCCCTGCAATCGGGGCAAGTGGACACGATCAACCGGGTAGAGCCCAAGATCGCCAAGCTGCTCGACCGCGCGCCCACGATCAACGTGCTCTCGACCCAAGGCCGCGGCCACTATGTTTTTATCATGCATATCGACACGGCGCCTTTCGACAGCAACGAGTTGCGCCTCGCGCTGAAACACGCGCTCAACCGGGAGGAAATGGTCGAAAAGATCCTGCAAGGCTACGGCTCCATCGGGAACGACATGCCGATCAATGCGGCTTACCCCCTCTTTGACGACACGATCCCGCAGCGCCAGTTCGACCTGGCCAAAGCGGCCGAGCACTACAAGAAATCCGGCCACGATGGCTCGCCCATCATCCTGCGCACCGCCGACGGCGCCTTCCCCGGTGCGGTCGATGCCGCAGCGCTCTTCCAGCAGACCTGCCAACAGGCCGGTATCCCGCTGGAAATCAAGCGCGAGCCCAACGATGGTTACTGGTCCGAGGTCTGGAATGTGCAGCCCTTCTGCTGCTCCTACTGGGGCGGTCGCCCCGTGCAGGACCAGATGTACACCACGGCCTATCTGTCGACCGCAGACTGGAACGACACCCGCTGGAAGCGCCCCGAGTTCGACGCCATGCTGCTCGAAGCCCGCGCCGAACTGGACGAGGCCAAGCGAAAAGAGATCTACTCGAAAATGGGCCGCATGCTGAACGAAGAGGGCGGCCTGATGGTGCCCATGTTCAACGACTTTGTCGATGCGGTCTCGACCAAGGTTCAGGGTTGGGAAAGCGACCCGAACGGCCCGCAAATGAACTGGTACGCGTTCAAGAAAACCTGGAAAGCGTAACCTGAATAAACCGCGCCCGGTCCCTCCGGGCGCGGTTTTTCGTTGCGCATCACAGTCTGTCGCGCCCGCGGGCGCACCCCCAAGAACCGACCTTTCATGCACCCCATCCTGACACTTGTCCTACAGCGCCTAGGCCTTGGCCTGATCTTGCTTGTGGCCGCCTCCGCTCTGCTGTTCGGCCTGACCGAAATCCTGCCCGGTGACGCAGCCCAGGCCATCCTCGGCCAGGCCGCCACCGCCGAAAGCCTCGCCAACCTGCGCGAGGAAATGGGCCTGAACCGTCCTGCCCTCACCCGCTACTTCGAATGGCTCGGCGGCATCGTGACGGGCGACATGGGCAACGCGCTCACCAACAACCTGCCCATTGCGGATCAGGTCGCCCGGCGCATGTCATCGACCCTGTTCCTCGCCTTCTGGGCCGCCATCATCTCGGTGCCGCTGGCCATCCTTCTGGGTCTCATCGCCGTGCGGTTCCAGAACCGCTGGCCTGACAAGCTGATCTCCGGCATCACGCTCGCCTCGATCTCGCTGCCCGAATTCATGATCGCCTACATCCTTGTCTTCTTCTTCGCGGTCAAACTGTTCTGGGCCCCCTCCTTCGCCTCGATCAGCCCCGGCATGCCGCTCCTGGAGCAACTCCACGCCATCTCCCTGCCCGTGGCCGTGCTGACGCTGGTGGTGCTGGCCCATATGATGCGCATGACACGGGCCGCGATCCTGAACGTGATGCAATCGGCATATATCGAAACGGCAGAGCTCAAGGGCCTGACCACGTTCAAGGTCATCTACCGCCACGCCTTCCCCAACGCCATCGCGCCCATCGTGAACGTGGTAATGATCAACCTCGCCTACCTCGTCGTGGGAGTCGTGGTGGTCGAGGTCGTCTTCGCCTACCCCGGCATGGGCCAATACCTGGTGGACGCAGTGGTCAAACGAGACGTTCCCGTGGTGCTGGCCTGCGGTGTGATCTTCGCCGCTGTCTACATCATCCTGAACATTGTCGCTGACGTGGTGTCCATCTTGGCTAACCCTCGTCTCCGCCACCCAAAGTGATCAACACCGTGAAAACCATACGTTACAGGTCCCCAGATCGCGCCCGACCCAAGGGTGGGGGCATCGCCCCCGCCCTGGGGCGCGGGTCGGGGGCGATCTGCGTCGCACAGCGACGCAGGGTCAGAACCAAAGACACGCGCACATGCTAAAGAACATCCCCCTCTCCGCCGCCCTCGGCCTCATCATCACCGGCACCTACTTCCTCGCCGCGCTCTTCGCGCCGCTCATCGCGCCCTACGGCATGGCCGAAACCGTGGGCGACGTGTGGGAGCCAAGCTCGGCGCAACACTGGCTCGGCACCGACCAGATCGGGCGCGACCTGCTCACCCGCATGATCTTCGGCGGCCAGACCACGATCTTCATCGCCACCGCCGCCACAATCCTCAGCTTCACCACAGGCTCCGTCCTCGGCTTCGTTGCCGCCGTCTCGGGCGGCTGGATCGACCAAGTGATGTCCCGCCTCGTCGACCTCTTCATGTCGATCCCATCCCTGATCCTCGCCCTGGTGATCCTCAGCTCGATCGAGGCCACGGTCGTCACCCTCATCGTCATCATGGGTCTTCTCGACAGCACCCGCGTCTACCGCCTCGCCCGCGCCGTGGCCGTGGACATCTCGGTCATGGACTACGTCGAAGCAGCGCGCCTGCGCGGCGAAAAACTCGGCTGGATCATCTTCCGCGAAATCCTGCCCAACGCGCTTTCCCCGCTCGTAGCCGAAATGGGCCTCCGCTTCATCTTCATGGTGCTCTTCATCTCGACGCTCAGCTTCCTCGGCATCGGCGTCCAGCCCCCGCTCGCCGACTGGGGCGGAATCGTGAAAGAGAACAAAGACGGGATCAACTTCGGCATCGGCGCCGCCCTCTACCCGGCCGTCGCTATAGCCACGCTTGCGATCAGCGTGAACCTCATCGCCGACTGGATCCTCAACCGCACAACGTCTCTCAAAGGGGGCCGTGGATGATGCAGCACACCACATCCTCCTTCCCTGTTTTAAAAAAATCCTCCCAGAAGGGCCACTCGCCCTCCACACCCCACGCTCCGACTTTACGCGCCAAAAGGGTCGGCGGGTGGGCGCATTTCGGGCCAAAGGCCCGAAACAGAACACCCGACGACGAAAGCCAGCCATGACCACACCGCTCCTCAAAGTCCGCGGCCTCAAAATCGGCGCCACAGTCTACCCGCCGGGCGAAAAGCCGCACGACATCGACATCGTGCACGGCGTCGATTTCGACGTCGAACCGGGCAAGGTGCTGGGCCTGATCGGCGAAAGCGGCGCAGGCAAATCCACCATCGGCCTCGCCACCATGGCCTACGGACGCGGCGGGGTGGCACTCACCAGCGGCACGGTCGAGGTAAACGGCCGCGACGTCCGCACAGCCTCCCTCAAAGACATCCGCAAACTGCGCGGGGCCGAGGTCACCTACGTCTCCCAATCCGCCGCCGCCTCCTTCAACCCGGCCAAGCAGATCATGGAACAGGTGATCGAGGCCGCCGTAGGCCAAGGCAAGTTTACCAAGGCAGACGCCCAGAAACGCGCCGTCGAACTTTTCACCAAACTCGGCCTGCCAAACCCCGACACCATCGGCAGCCGCTACCCCCACCAGGTCTCCGGGGGCCAACTCCAGCGCTGCATGACGGCCCTCGCCCTCTGCCCAGAACCCGACCTTGTCGTGTTCGACGAGCCCACCACCGCCCTCGACGTCACGACGCAAATCGACGTGCTGAAGGCAATCAAAGACGCCATCCGCGACATCGGTGTCGCAGCGCTCTACATCACCCACGACCTCGCCGTGGTGGCGCAAGTCAGCGACCACATCATGGTCCTGCGGCATGGGCGCATGGTCGAATACGGCACCACCGACCAGATCATCAACACGCCACAGGAAGAGTACACCAAGGCGCTCGTCTCCGTCCGTTCCATCACGCACGAGGAAAAACAACCGACCGAACCCGTCCTGCGCGTCGAAGGGATCACGGCCCGCTACAAGGGCACCAGTTTCGACGTCCTGCACAACGTCTCCGTCGACATCAGCCCGGGCCAGACGCTCGCCGTGGTGGGCGAAAGCGGCTCTGGCAAATCCACCCTCGCCCGCGTCATCACCGGCCTCCTGCCGCCCACATCAGGCAAGATCACCTTTGCAGGGCGCACACTCAATCCCGACCAGCCCTCCCGCAGCATCGAAGACCTGCGCGAGCTGCAGATGATCTACCAGATGGCCGACACCGCCATGAACCCGCGCCAGACGGTCGGCACGATCATCGGACGGCCCCTCGAATTCTACTTCGGCCTCAAAGGCGCCGAAAAACAGAAACGCATCCAGGAACTGCTGGACGAGATTGAACTCGGCAAAGGCTTCCAGGACCGCTACCCGGCAGAACTCTCCGGCGGCCAGAAACAACGCGTCTGCATCGCCCGTGCGCTGGCCGCGAAACCCAAGCTCATCATCTGTGACGAGGTCACCTCCGCCCTCGACCCACTGGTCGCCGACGGCATCCTGAAACTCTTGCTCGACCTGCAAAAGATCGAAGACGTCGCCTACCTCTTCATCACCCACGACCTAGCAACGGTCAAAGCGATCTCCGACAGCATCGCAGTTATGTACCAGGGCAAGGTGCAACGCTACGGCACCAAGTCCGAAGTTCTGACGCAGCCCTATGACGACTACACCGACCTCCTGCTCAGCTCCGTGCCTGAGATGAAACTCGGCTGGCTCGAAGAGGTCATCGCCAACCGCAAGATGGAAAGCGCCGGCAACTAAAGTTGCCGCGACGGAACCCGGCGCCACACCCGTATCACCTGCATATCCCACTGATATGGAGCGAACGATGCGCAAAAACGTCCTGCACCCTGCAACGATCTTTGCCGCCATCTGGTTGCCGTCCCTGGCCACCGCTCAGGATGCGCAGTTGGATTTTGCCAAACTCGCCGCCGGGCTGAACCTCACCGAAGAGCAGGTTCAAAACTGCATTCCCGCCGGCGCACAACCCGGCCAGAAACTGTCGCGCACCCAGCGCGGCGCCGTCGTGGATTGCTTCAGAACGGCCAACCCGTCGCTGACGAATGGTGACATTCGCAACGCGATGATGGCCTTGCGACCGTGAGGCACGGGTTGCAAGACTGAAAGATTGAGGGCCCACGCGATTGGACCTAGGCTCCCGGAAAACAATACCGGGGTGCGGCCAATGCCAAACAAACTTCTCCTCATCATCCTCGACGGCGTCCCGCTCCGGAACTTCCGCCGCCTCTTCGGAAATCTCGAAGGGTGGGTCGACAGCGGCGACGCCCAGACATGGACGCACCGCAGCGTCATCCCCTCCATCTCCGCCTCATGCTACGCCTCGATCCACACAGGCGTGACACCTGCAGAACACGGCTGCACCGGCAACGGCAATGTCTTCCGGCTCGAACTCCCAGACGTCTTCGGCCAAGTCCGCAAGGCAGGCGGCACCACAGGGGCCGTCGCCCATTCCTTCTGGTCGGAATTCTTCAACCGCCACCCGTTCGATTTTGTCCGTGACATCGAATATGACGAGCCAGACAGCGACACGATCAACCATGGCCGCTTCCACACGATGACGGGCTACGGGGCCAACAACCAGATGACGCCATCAGACGTAGACCTCTTCGGCACGCTCACGAACCTCTGCGCCCGGTTCGACCTGACCTACGGCATGCTGCACACCTGCACGCTCGACAGCATGGGCCACCGCTTTTTCCACGAAAGCCAGGAAATGGACGCGGCCTGTTTCGTCATGGACGAGATGTTGGCCCCCTTCATCCCCCGCTGGCGCGACATGGGATACGAGGTGATCGTGACAGCCGACCACGGACAGGACGACCGCGGCCACCACGGCGGTCGCGGCGCTCTGCAGCAGGAAACCGCGCTCTACTATTTCGGAGAAGCGACGGGACCAGCCGCAGACACCGTCATCGACCAGCTGCAACTGGCACCCACTATCCTGCACCGTCTCGGCGCTGAAATCCCGGACACGATGAAAGCCAAGCCGTTTCTAGCCTGACCCGAGCCGTGCCATCGCCGATCCGCGGGGCTGCGCATACAACGCTTCCGCAATGCGCTTTATCGCTACTCCGTTATTGCGCGCTTCAAACGGCGCGCTGGCGGTGAGATAGCGCCGCCCCTGGGGGCGGATCGGCGCTGGCAAGGCGCCTTCGGCTTGATCCCGTGCCTAGGTCTCAGCTCAAACCGCAGCCTTATGCGCCGCAAACACCTGCGCCAACTCCGCCGCCTGCTGCATCCCCTGCACCCGGCGCTGCAACTCCCCTTGCCCGTCAAACAGCAACAGCGTCACATTCGGCGCATTGAACCGACGGGCAAAGGCCGCGCCCTCGGGCGTGTTGATGTCCGCCACCAGATACGCCATCCCGCAATCGTCGAAATCGCGCAGCGCCCGCCGCGTTTGCTTCTGGAGCGCCGTACAGGTCGGGCATTGCGGATCATGGATCTGCACGATGGCCAGATCACCCTGCCCCACCCGCGTCAGATCATGCTCGGCCGCATAGGACCGGAACGAACTCACGCCCCAGACCCCGCCGCCCAAAGCAATGGCAGAGGCCACGGCACCGCCGCCCAAGAGTGACCTGCGGGATACGGATGCGGTGGCTTCGGATTTGGGCGTCACTGCGTTGGCGCGTTTTCTGGATTTCGGCATGGGATCTCTCGGATTGCAGTCTCAGAACGATAGCGCCGAAAACGGACCGGGACTGCTCACGTCTCCGTCATTTCAGCCGAAAGGTGACCGATCCGTTAACGGCCCGCGGAAATGGTTAACGCCTGATCGAGTGTGAACGGTTTCTTAACGCACGAGTACAGTGCAAAACGCGCAGTTTCGGCCCGAAAATGTGCAGTTTCCGAAAAACACCCCGAAATCACCCGAAAACACAGGGCCCAAAACACGCAAAAGGCGCGACAAACTTCGCAGTTTCGCGCCTTTCCCGATCTCGCAGCGCACCGCACGGTGCGTTAAGGATTACTCGGCCGCCATCGCCTCCGACGCCATATCCCAGGGTCTGACAAAGTCGCCCAGCACGGTCTGGATCGCCGTCTCGCTCTCGCCATTGGCGGCCACTTGCGCCACCAGCCCGCGTGTCTTGTCATCAGTCACGGTGACCACCTGCGCCTTCAACCCGGCTTCGGCCAGCGCCGCGTTATAGATACGCGCAATCGCCTCTTTCCGCAGGTCGGGCTTAAAGATCTTGCCGACAGCGGTTTTCGGCAATTCATCCATAATTGTCATATGCTTAGGCTGCGCCGCCCGCTCGTGCACATGCTCCTTGCAGAAGGCGATCAGCTCATCCGGCGTCACACTTGCCCCGTCAACAAGCTCCACATAGGCGCACGGCACCTCACCCGAATGCTTGTCCGGCTGACCAATGGCCCCGGCAAAGGCGACGGCCTCATGGCCCAACAGCGCCTCTTCGATCTCAGCCGGATCAATGTTGTGACCACCGCGAATAATCAAGTCCTTGGCACGGCCCGTGATCCACAGATATCCATCCGCATCAAAGCGACCCAGATCACCCGTGCGAAGGAATTTTTCGTTGTAGAACAAGTCCTTGTTCTTGTCCGCCTCGGTATACGTATTGCCCGGCCAGACGCCCGGATTGCTCACACAAATCTCACCAATCTCGTCCACATCCGCCTCGATCGGACCCTCGGGTGTACCCTTGTAGATCTTCACTTCGGTGTAGGGGAACGGAATACCAACCGACCCGATTTTCTTCTCACCGTCGATAGGGTTTCCCGACACCAGACAGGTCGCCTCGGTCATGCCGTAACCTTCGACAATGTCCACACCAGCCGCACTTTCATAGCGCTTGAACAGCTCTTGCGGCAGCGGTGCAGAGCCCGAGAATGTAGATTTCACAGTGCTGATATCCGCATCAATCCCGCGCTGCATCATCGCCGCAATGGCGGTCGGAACCGACGCGATAAACGTGATCTTCCACCGCTCCGTCAGCTTCCAGATGTTGTCGAACACACCTTCGCCGCGGTAGCCCTGCGGCGTGGGGAAGATACAGTGAGCGCCTGAAGCCACAGCCCCCAGCAGCAGCACATGCGCCGCCATCACGTGGAAAAGTGGCAATGGTGCCAGTATGTTATCCTCTTCCGTCAACAGCACGGTCGCACCGACCCAGCCGTTGTAGACCATGCCGGAATATTTGTGCTGCGCGACCTTGGGCATGCCCGTGGTGCCGCCGGTGTGGAAGTAACAGGCGACGCGGTCCTCCTGCACATCCTCGAATTGCAGGGTGGTCGGATGCTTGGCGCATTCCTCGTTGAAGTTCAGATAGGTGACACCCGGCGCCTTCTCCATCTTCGGACGGATCAGCGGGATGATGAAGGATTTGAGACCCGACACATGCCCCAGCAGGTCGACCTCGAGCACCGTCTTGACGTTGGGCGCCAGCTTGACGGCCTCGGACATCTTCTGCGCCACGTCCGTCTTGGGGAACGCGCGCAGGGTGACAAGAACCTTGGCCCCCGTCTCGCGCAGGATGGCCCCAATCTGTTCGGCGTCGAGCAGCGGGTTGATCGGGTTCACGATCCCGGCGGTCGCACCGCCCAACAGAGCCACTATGGTCTCGGTCGCGTTCGGCAGAACATAGGCCACAACATCAGTCGGCCCGATGCCGTGCTGCCGCAACATATTGGCACATTGCGCGGTCCGACCCTGCAACTGCGTCCATGTCAGCGTTTCCGCCTTGGACTTCGGATCAGAGAAAATCTGGAAGCTGACAGCGTTGTGGTTCGGGAATTTTTCGGCCGTATCGCTGAGCATACCAAAGAGGGTTTTGGCGACGTCGCGTTCCTCCCACTGCATCTCGTTTTCAATGGCATCGCGGTCCGCGAACCCGGCATATGTCATGGTATTCCTCCCTGTAGCGCCATGTATTTTTTCGTGTTGGCGCAATAATCCCTCGCTTCACAAGATGCGGTGGATTGACGCAATGTTCAAGCATTGCAAGGGTGCCGAGCCCGGTCGGACGCGGCGTCAGAACAGGTGACCTTGGGTCAAAATCGGGCTGCGTTATTCAGCAGCCACCCCGTCGGTGAACTGCAATCGGGCCAAACGGGCATAGAGCCCATCCTCTGCCACAAGCTGGTGATGCGGCCCCTGTGCGACGATGCGGCCCTGATCCAGCACGACAATCCGGTCCGCCATTTTCACTGTGGCCAGACGGTGCGCAACGATCAGCGTCGTGCGCCCCTGCGCCAACGTGTCGACGGCCTCCTGCACCGCGCGCTCGCTTTCGGCATCCAGCGCGCTGGTCGCTTCGTCCAGCAGCAGGACAGGCGCATCGCGCAGGATCGCGCGGGCAATCGCGATACGCTGTTTCTGCCCACCCGACAGCATTACGCCACGTTCGCCCAGCGGGCTGTCGTAGCCGTCCGGCAGCGCGCTGATGAAGTCATGGGCTGCCGCCGCCTTGGCCGCGGCTTCGATCTCTGCCTGGCTGGCGCCGGGACGGCCAAAGGCGATATTTTCGGCAGCAGACGCCGCAAATATGATCGGGTCCTGCGGTACCAATGCGATCTCTTGGCGGAAGGCCTCGCGTGCCATCTCGGCCACGTCCACGCCGTCCAGCAACACTCGACCCTCCTGCGGATCATAGAAGCGCAGAAGCATCTGAATAATCGTGGTTTTCCCTGCCCCAGAAGGCCCAACAAAGGCCACTGTTTCACCCGGCTGAATGTCAAGTGTCACGCCGTCCAACGCTTTGATCCCGGGCCGCGCCGGATAGGCAAAGCGCACATCCTCGAACCGTATATGCCCCTTGACCGGCTCAGGTACGGCAACCGGTGCCGGCACATCCTGCACCGCATCCTCGACCTTCAACAACTCGACCAAACGCTCCGTCGCCCCAGCGGCGCGCTGCAATTCCCCGATGATCTCGGACAGGGCCGCCACACCCCCAGCAACCATGACGGCATAGATCACAAACTGGATCAGCGCGCCCATCGTCATCGCATCGGATCGCACATCATTTGCGCCGATCCACAGCACGCCGACGATGCCGACAAAGACCAGAAAGATCACGATGGCCGTCATCAGTGCGCGCACCGCGATCCGCCGGCGGGCCGCGCCAAAGCTCAGTTCCGTAACGTCCGAGAACATCGTCCGGCTTGTCGCCTCATGGGTAAAGGCCTGCACCGTCTGCACCGCGCTCAACTGTTCGGATGCACTGCCAGATGAGGCCGCAATCCAGTCCTGGTTCTCACGGCTCAGCACGCGCAAACGCCGCCCCAATACAAGGATCGGCACCACAACGGCGGGCACAATCAACAGGACAAGCCCCGTCAGCTTGGCTGACGTCAGCAGCATCAGGACGAGACCACCAATAAAAATCAACACGTTACGCAGCGCGATCGAGATGGAGGAACCAATGACGCTCAGGATCAGCGTGGTGTCGGTGGTGATCCGGCTCAGCACCTCGCCCGTCATGATATTTTCGTAGAAGCTGGGCGACATCCCGATAACCCGGTCGAACACGGCCTTGCGAATGTCGGCCACGACCCGCTCTCCCAGCCGCGTGACCAGCATGTAGCGAACGGCTGTCCCGATGGCCAAAAGACCCGCAATACCAATCGCAGCCAGGAAATAGAGATCAAGGATCTCCGAATGCTCGGTATTGAAATTATCGACCACCCGGCGGACGGCCAGGGGCAGCGTCAGCGACACTATGGCCGTCGACACAAGTGCCGCTATGGCCGCGCACATCAGCTTCCAATAGGGCACAACAAAAGGCCAAAGCGCGCGTAACGCGCCGATTTTCTTGGATTTTTCGCGCTCTTCCGTGCCTGGATTGGGCGGTGCAGCGGCGGTCGTCTGGTCGGCCATGCGGTCTCCGGAAACTACTCACGCCTGCACATGCATGTACCAGTGCAGTCTGGTCAAGTGGACAGGGCGGCGCATGGGGAAGGTTTGGAGCGGGCGGCGGGAATCGAACCCGCGTCATTAGCTTGGAAGGCTAAGGTCTTACCACTACACAACGCCCGCAGCTCCGATGCCTCAGATATGACAAGGGCTGGGGCGGGTCAAGCCGCCCCTTGGCCCATATGTTCAGTGGTCCAGTTTCACCCAGGTCGCGTTCCGGGCCGAGGATTTGACGCAGGCCGACACGAACTGCACACCTTTCAGCCCGTCATGGACAGTCGGGTAGAGCACTTCCGCAGGCACCCCCTGCCCCGCCTTGACCGCCATGATCGCATCTGCCGACTCGGTGTAGATATTGGCGAACCCTTCCAAATACCCCTCCGGATGGCCCGGCGGGATGCGCGACACACGCGCCGCCGCCTCACCAGCCCCGGCACCATTGCGCGTGATCAGGCGCTTCGGTTCACCGAAGGGCGTATGCCATAGGTAGTTTGGATCCTCCTGCGCCCATTCCAGCCCGCCTTTGTCGCCATAGACCCGGATGCGCAGCGCGTTCTCGTTGCCCGGCGCCACCTGGCTGCACCACAGCATCCCCTTGGCGCCTCCTTCGAAACGCAGCATGACGTGACCGTTGTCATCCACCTGCCGCCCCGGAACAAAGGCAGTTAGGTCGGCGGCTAGGCTCTCGACCTCGAGCCCCGTGACAAAACAGGCCAGATTGAAGGCGTGCGTGCCAATGTCACCCGTTGAACCCCCTGCACCTGACCGCGCAGGATCGGTGCGCCACTCCGCCTGTTTGAAATCCTGCTCGACCGTCAACCAGTCCTGCGGATACTCCACCTGCACCACGCGAATGGCACCGATATCGCCGTTTGCAATCATCTCACGCGCCTGCCGCACCATCGGGTAGCCCGTGTAATTATGGGTTAGGATGAACAGCGCGTCACTGTCCTCCGCCGCCTTCACCAGCTTCTTGGCATCCGCGAGGGTCGAGGTCAGCGGCTTGTCGCAAATGACATGAATGCCCCGCTTCAAAAACTCCCGCGCCGCCGAGTAGTGCACATGGTTGGGCGTCACGATGCTGACTGCATCAATGCCGTCCTTCCGCCGCGCCTCACGCTGCGCCATCTGCTTGAAATCGTCATAGATGCGCGGCAGGCCCAAAGCCTCACCACTGGCCTGCGACTTCTCAGGCGTCGAACTCAACGCCCCCGCCACCAACTCAAAGCGATCATCAATGCGGCTCGCAATGCGGTGCACCGCCCCGATAAAGGCGTCATTTCCGCCGCCCACCATGCCCAATTTGATCCGGCTCATCTCATCCTCCCGGTCGGCGTGAGTGCACAACCGTCCCTCTTCCCTGTTTCAAAAAATCCTCCCCGAAGGGCCGATCCACCAAAAGCGCCAACGCTAACCCTCGATGCCCAACATCTTGCGGTTGGCCGCCTCATCCGTTCCGCCATCGGCAAAGTCGTCAAAGGCCCGCTCGGTCACGCGAATGATGTGATCCTTGACGAACTGCGCCCCCTCACGCGCACCGTCTTCGGGGTGCTTCAGACAGCACTCCCACTCCACCACGGCCCAGCCATCGAAATCATTGGCGGCCATCTTTGAAAACACTGCCCCGAAATCGACCTGCCCATCACCGAGGGAGCGGAACCGACCCGCACGGTCCACCCAGCTTTGGTAGCCGGAGTAGACACCCTGCCGCCCTGTCGGATTGAACTCCGCATCCTTGACATGGAACATGCGGATGCAATCCTTGTAAATGTCGATATTGTCAAGGTAATCAAGGCATTGCAGCACGTAGTGGCTGGGGTCGTACAGCATGTTGCAGCGCGGGTGGTTGCCCAGCCGCTCCAAGAACATCTCGAAGGTCACTCCGTCGTGCAGGTCTTCGCCCGGATGGATTTCGTAACAGACATCGACGCCCATTTCTTCGGCATGATCCAGGATCGGACGCCAGCGCGCCGCCAATTCGTCAAAGGCGGTCTCGATCAGGCCCGCGGGGCGTTGCGGCCAAGGATAAACATAGGGCCACGCCAATGCGCCAGAGAAGGTCGCATGTGCCTTGATGCCCATCCGGGATGACGCGGACAGGGCATACTTCACCTGCTCCACGGCCCATTCCTGCCGCGCCTTGGGATTGCCGCGCACCTCTTCCGCTGCAAATCCGTCGAATGCACTGTCATAGGCCGGGTGCACCGCCACAAGCTGACCTTGCAGGTGCGTTGAAAGCTCGGTCACCTCAACGCCGTTCTCCCGCGCCACACCCAGAAATTCATCGCAGTAGTCTTGCGAACCCGCCGCCTTCATCACGTCGAACAGACGCCCATCCCAACTGGGAACCTGCACCCCTTTGTAGCTGCACTCAGCCGCCCATTTGGTGATTGCATCCCAGGAATTGAACGGCGCCTCGTCACCTGCGAACTGCGCCAGAAACAGCGCCGGGCCCTTAATGGTTTTCATGATGTCTCCTCACTTCATGCCGCTATGGCGACGGCATGTTTTCCTTCAGATAGATGTCGATGCGGATGCGTTCCTGCGTGTGGTCGATGGGCTGGCGGTCTGCCGTGGCCTTCATCAACCGCACAGCAGAGCGCACAAGGTGCCCGGTGTCTTGCGAGATGATGGCATCAAACACATCCTGCTCCAATGCCGTGCGCGAGGTCGGCGTCAACTCATGCGCGATGACCACAAGACCCGGATGCGGGTTGTCGCTGAGATACTGGATCAGGCCCGGATTGCCCGCGGCGGACGAGTAGATACCGCAGAGATCGGGATAGGACGCAAAGACCTCTGGCAGCATCTTGCGGATCAGGTCGGGATCATCCCGGCCTTCGATACTGGCCACAACGTCCAGCTCCGGAAAACGGTCCGACATGACAGCGTCAAAGCCCTTGCGCCGCTCCAGGTGATCCCGTGCCAGCCGCGAGCCGGTGATGACCAGTACGCGGCCCGCCCCCTTGGCGAAACGACCCATAAGGTGCGCGGCCGTCCGGCCAGCGGCCACGTTGTCCACGCCGATGAAATGGTCGCGATCCGAACTGGGCAGGTCGGCAACAAGCGCCACAACAACGATGCCCCGCGCCCTCGCTCGCTTAACCGCATCCCGCACCGATGGCGTCTCTGGCCCAAAGACGGCTACCCCGTCAGTCCGTGTCGCATCCACATTGTCCAGCGCCTGCACTATGGATTGCGGGTCGAACGGCGGCACGCGGGCGGTCTCCAAGATCGTACGCTGATGCCGCAGCTTTGCGGCCTGTTCTGTCACGTGGTTATCTAGGGCCACCACAAACTCGTTCGCCGTATCGGGCAGGATAAACAGCAGGTTGTAGACACGCCCCCGCGCCAGATTGGCCGCCGCTGTGTCACGGACATAGCCCAGTTCGGCAATGGCCTTATTAACCTTTTCGATGGTCACCGAGCGCACGCCGGGCCGCGCATTCAGGACACGGTCCACAGTCGCCAGCGACACGCCCGCAACACGCGCAATGTCATTGACGGTCGGTTTTAGGCCGCTCTTCGTGTCCTGCTTATTCAACCGCGCCTATCCCTTCATGGCCTGTGCCAACCCCTCGAAGACCAGCGCCACCGCCTCCGCACCCGGATCGTTGTGGCCCTTCAGGTTGTCCGAGGGCACATACGCCGCCCGGCCCGCCTTTGCACGGTGAATATGCGCGGTGCCGTCTGCTCCCTTGCGCGCAGCGATGGCAGACGCATCAATCCCTTGCGACAACGCCTGCAAAGCAGGCGCCAGCGCGTCGATCATCGTGCGGTCGCCAACCTTGGCACCACCAACATCGCTCACCCGTTTCAGCCCTTCAGCCAGCGCCTTGTGCACCGGCGCGCCACCGGCGCATGCATCACCAGCCGCATTGAAGTAAATGGCGAGGATCACGCCGGAGGAGCCCCCCATCGTCTGGCTCAACTCATTGCCGAGGGCTGGGAACAGCTGGGTTAGATCAGCCAGAGGCATCGCATCCAGCCGATCTTTCAGCGCACGTGCTGCGGTGGCAAGTGTGCTGCCCGTGTCACCGTCACCGGACTTGGCGTCGAGTTCATTAAGGTCTCCTTCGGCGGCCATGAGCGCATCGGCCACCTGCGCGATGATGTCCCGCGTCTGCGCATTGGCCGAGGGGATGGGCTCGATGGGCGTGAGGCCGTCTGGAAGCGGCGTCACCAGCACCTCGACCAGCCCCTGAAGGCCGGGCCATGCTGCCATGGGGACAGGTGTCGCCAGCGCTTCGAGGTCATCGGCGGCCACAGGCAGGACGGACACCGAAAACCCGTGCATGTCGAGCGATGTCATCATCGGCGCAGGGCCGATCACGTGGCTGGCGATGCCGGATTGCGCAAGCCCGTGGCTCAGCACCGACATCTCAAGCGGTGTGGTCGAGCCGAGGTTGTTCACAAGCGCCACGCACGGCCCTTGCCCGGCGTGCTCGCGTAGCTTTTCGAGCACGGTGTTCATCGCCTGAGAGGCACCCGTGAAGTCCACCTGCTCCACCCCCGGTTCGCCATGAATGCCAAGACCCAGTTCGGCCTTGCCTGCCGGGATGCGGTTTTCCTTGGGCAAGCCTGGAACGGTGCAGGTATCAAGGCTGGTGCCAATGGAGACAACGCTGTCGATGATACGACGCGCGGCGTCGGCGACCTCTTCCAGAGGCTTGCCCGCCTCGGCCATGGCGCCCGCGATCTTGTGCACAAAAAGCGTGCCAGCAACTCCCCGCGGCTGCGGCAGATCAGGCAAGGCGATGTCATCGTCGACAACGACCATCTCGACCTTGCGGCCCAACGCACGTGCCCGTTCTGCGGCGAGACCAAAGTTGAGCCGGTCCCCCGTGTAGTTCTTGACGATCAGCAGGCACCCCGCCTCGCCCGTGACGGCCAAAATACCCGCCAGCACGGCCTCGACGGACGGGGACGCAAAGACCTCGCCACACACCGCCGCCGTCAGCATGCCCGGACCGACAAAACCTGCGTGCGCCGGTTCATGGCCAGACCCACCGCCTGAGATCAGCGCAACCCGGTCTCGGGCCCAATCCGTGCGGTACACCACTTTGATGTGCGGATAGCCGTCCAGCCGCGCCAGCGCACCGCCCGAGCAAGCCAGAAGGCCGTCGATAGCTTCCTTAACCAGATCCTCTTTCGCATTGACGAATTGTGCCATGTGCATGTCCTTTTCTTAGGTGATCCGCGCGCCGGAAGCGTCGAAGAAGACTGGATTTTCCGGGGTGATCTGGATGGTTTCGCCAGCTTCGAGTGTGGTGTGCGGATCGGTCAGGGTGATGACATCGTGGTCCGACACTTTGAGGTGCAGCCGGGTCTGGTCGCCGAGATGTTCCACCCGCACCACCTGCGCGTCGCGGCCTTTGCCGTGGCGGATGTTTTCCGGGCGTAGGCCCACCTGATGCGCACCTGCGGGAGCATCCTCGCCCATCAGACCGACAGGCAACAGGTTGATCCGTGGCTGGCCCAAGCGTGCCGCGACGTAGGCGGTGCGCGGGTTTTCGTAGATGTTGCGCGGGGTTCCGAACTGCACCAGCTGCCCTTCGTCCAGCACGCCCACATGGGTGGCCATGGTCATCGCTTCGATCTGGTCATGGGTGACGTAAAGCAGCGTGGCGGCCAGTTCTGCGTGAATACGTTTCAACTCGACCCGCAGGTCGGCGCGCAGCTTGGCATCTAGCGAACTGAGCGGTTCGTCCATGAGATACACCTGCGGATCACGCACCAAGGCGCGCCCGATGGAGACACGCTGCATCTCACCACCCGACAGCTCGGTTGCCTTGTTGTCCAGTTTATGTGGGATGTGAAGAACTTCCGCCACTTCTTTGACTTTACGTGCTATTTCATCCTCAGGCGTCTTGAGGATGGGAGAGCGCAGAGGGAAGGCGAGATTGTCGCGTACCGACATGTGCGGGTAGAGTGAATACTGCTGGAACACCATCGCCACATCGCGCTGTGCGGGGGTCAGGTTGGTCACGGATGTACCGCCGATCTTGATGTCCCCGGCGTCCGGTTTCTCCAGTCCCGCGATCAGGCGCAGGGTCGTGGTCTTGCCCGCTCCGGTGGGTCCAAGCAACACGACGAAAGCGCCATCGGGAATGGTCAGGTCCATGTCGACGACGGCTTGTGTAGCTTTGAAGGATTTGGACACGCCGGTCAGTTGCACCTCAGCCATGGGCCAGCACTCCTTCGTTCAGTTCCGAGCGCAGGGCGCGGCCTGTGGACTTGTCGAACAGGGTCACAGTCTTGGCGTTGAATCCAAGCCCCACCGTCTCTCCCACGGTCGCAGGCTGGTCGGAAGCGATGCGGGCCTTGACCTCTCCGTTGGGGGTGTCGAGGGTGATGATCTGGGTGGTGCCGAGGTATTCGGTGGCGAGGACTTTGCCGCGATAGTCGCCGTCATCGGAGAGGCGGATATGTTCTGGGCGGACGCCGAAGACCAGGTCACCGGAGGCGCCTTCGCGCAGTGTCGGGACGCTCATCGTTTGATCCGCAAGCGTAACCAACTCTTCGCCCTTCGCCACTTTTCCATGGAAATTCAAGAAGTTCATGGAGGGCGAGCCGATGAAGTCGGCCACGAACATGGTGGCAGGCATGTCGTAGATGTCCTGCGGCTTGCCGAACTGTTCGACGACAGCGTTGTTCATCACAACGATCTTGTCGCCCATTTGCATCGCTTCGAGCTGGTCGTGGGTCACATAGACTGTCGTGGCCCCCATGCGGTCATGGAGGGCGCGGAGTTCTTCGGCCATGTGTTCGCGGAATTCGGCGTCGAGGGCGCCGAGGGGTTCGTCCATCATGAAGGCTTTGGGTTCGCGGACAATGGCGCGGCCGAGGGCGACGCGCTGGCGGTCGCCGCCGGAGAGGCCGCCGACGGGTTTCTTGAGGATGTCCTTGATCCCGAGAATGGTTGCAACCTCGTCCACCTTGGCGCGCACTTGGGCGCGCGGCATGCCCTGGCTGACCAGAGGATAGCTGAGGTTCTTGTAGACGTTCATGTGAGGATAGAGGGCGAACATCTGGAAAACAAAGGCAATATCGCGCTCGGAGGGTGGGCGTTGGCCGATTTCTTCGCCGTCCAGATAGATCTCTCCAGACGTGGGCAGTTCGAGGCCTGCGATCATACGGAGCGTCGTGGTCTTGCCGCAGCCCGAGGGGCCCAAAAGCATAAAGAATTCACCGTCTTCGATGGTGAAGCTCGACTCGCGTACGGCGACGAAATCGCCGAATTCCTTGCGGACATTCTTGATAACAATCTCGGCCATTACTCACCTTCCGGGAAGTGGCTGACGATGATGAACATGACGGTGCCCACCAGCGTTGTGATGAAGGAATAGGTGAAGGCCCAGAGCACGAAAGGCTGCATCAGCATGAAGACCCCGAGGGCAATGATGATGGTCGCCAGCATCTCCCACGGGCCGCGGCGCAGGCGCATGAGGCCGGTCAGAAACCCCTTCATTTTGGCACCTCATTTTGGTGAAAATCGGCGTACACAACCCGTGCACAACCTGTGCACAACCCGTACACCGTTTCGGTGCACCGAGATGTTGTGGTGGAGCATAGGCGGATCATTTGCGCACGGCTCCGAAGGTGATGCCCCGCAGCAGGTGTTTGCGCAGCAGGATGGTGAAGATCATCACGGGCAACAGGAAGATCGTGGCCCCTGCCGCAACTGCGGGCCAGTCGAGACCGCCGACACCGATGATGGTCGGGATGAAGGGGGGTGCGGTCTGGGCTGTAGCCGAGGTGAGGAGCACCGCGAAGGCGTATTCGTTCCAGGCGAAGATCAGGCAGAAGATGGCGGTGGAGGCGATACCCGTTGCAGCTTGGGGCAGGACGACTTTGTAGAACGCCTGGAACCGTGTGTAGCCGTCGATCAGGGCCGCCTCTTCATACTCGCGCGGGATTTCGTCGATGAACCCTTTGAGCAGCCAGACGGCGAGCGAGATGTTCACGGCGGTGTAGAGGAGGATCATGCCGAGATGCGTGTCCGAGAGCCCGAGGTTGCGGTACATCAGGAAGATCGGGATCGCGACGGCGATGGGGGGCATCATCCTTGTGCTGAGGATGAAGAAGAGGAGGTCGTCGGCCAGGGGTATCTTGAAGCGTGAGAACGCGTAGGCGGCAAGCGTGCCGAGGAAGACCGATAGGAAGGTTGAGCCGAAGCCGATGATCACCGAGTTCAGGAAGCGTTCGCCGAATTTCGACGGGCCGACGATGACCATGTCGTATTCGCGCACGATCTCGTCCGCCCAGTTTTGCGGTGGGTTGGCGTCGAGGAATTCCTGCGTCTGCCGGGTGCGGGTGGTGAAGAGGTTCACGTAGCCTTCGAGCGTTGGCTCGAAGACGACCTTGGGCGGGTAGCTGATGGCGTCCGAGGGCGACTTGAACCCGGTGAGCATGATCCAGGCGAGCGGGATCATCGTGATCAGCGCGTAGAGGATGACCAGCGATCCGGCGAACCATTTCGACCGCGTGCTGGGTTCGGTGACGGAATAGGCGCTCATGGTTTGAGGTCCGGTTTGGGTGTCGAGGTTGGGAGGGGGGCTGTCTGCCCCCCGGTGCTCGCGCACCTCCCCCCGAGAGTTTTTTGGGCAAGATGAAAGAGCTTGGCCATGATCAGCGCTCCTTCACCTTGTTGAGGGCTTTGACGTAGATGCTGGCGAGGCCGAAGACCGTGACGAAGAGGATGATGGCGTAGGCGCTGGCGTAGCCGGTGCGCCATTTTTCGAACGCCTCGCGCTTGAGGTTGATCGAGGTGAGTTCGGTTGTAGACCCCGGGCCGCCGCCTGTGAGTTGCACGACGAGGTCGAACATCTTGAAGTTCTCGATCCCGCGGAAGAGGACGGCCAGCATCAGGAAGGGCAGCACCATGGGGATGGTGATCGTGAAGAACTGGCGGATTTTTGAGGCGCGGTCGACCTCTGCCGCCTCATAGATGTAATCGGGGATGGAGCGGAGACCGGCGAGGCAGATCAGCATCACAAAAGGTGTCCACATCCAGGTGTCCACGATGACGATGGACCAGGGGGCAAGCTGGACCGAGCCGAGCATTTCGAAACTGCTGGGGTCTTTTCCCGTGAAGAAGGCGACGATGTAGTTGAAGAGGCCGATTTGCGGTTGGTAGAGGAATTTCCAGAAGTTTCCGACCACGGCGGGCGACAGCATCATGGGCAACACGATGATCGTGGTCCAGAGGTCGTTGCCCTTGAATTTCTTGTTGATGAGCCACGCGAGCGTGAAGCCGATCAGCGTCTGCAGCGCGATGGTCCAGAACAGGAAATGCGCCGTGGCCTGCATGTTCAGCCAGATGTCGCTGTCTGTCAGGATGCGTTCATAGTTGCGCAGGCCGATGAATTCGGGTTCGCGGTTGAGCCGGTTGGCGCGGTAGTTGGTGAAGCTGAGCTGGATGGTCCAGATCAGCGGGAAGATGTTGATGGCCAGCAGCAGGAAGATCGTGGGGGCGACGAAGATCCACGCGATGGCGCGGTCGCTCAATCCCTTGATCTTGCGCGCGACGCGGGGCGGCGTGGCCTTGGCGGCGCGATTGGCGATGGTGTCTGTCATCTGGCACAGCCTCTTCGTGCGGTGGGCAGATTGCCCACCCTACGCATGCGTCGGGTTATCGGAGGTAAGGTGGGCAATGCTGCCCACCCATGGGAGGAAGACTTAGAGCTTGCCTTCGTCTTCGAAGGTTTCGGTCCAGTCCTCGATCAGTTTGTCGAGCGCTTCCTGTGCCGTGCCTTGGTCGGCCACCACGTAGTCGTGGATGCGCTTTTGCATGGCCAGCAGCAGTTCGGCGTAGGCCGGTTCCTGCCAGAAGTCCTGCACGTCGTTCATCGCCTCCAGGAAGTCACCGGCGAAGGGCGCGCTGTCCTTGAAGCCCGGGTCGTTCAGGACCGCGTTGTGGGCTGAGTAGCCGCCGAGTTCCCACCATTTGGCCTGCACTTCCGGGTCGGCGAACCACTTGATGTATTCGAGGGCTGCGTCCTGTTTGTCGGAATAGGCGACGACGCTGATCCCCTGCCCGCCCAAGGTCGAGCCCGCCTGGTTCTGCGGTGGGTTCACGAAGAAGTCGATCTTGTCCCCGCCGGTGGCCGGGTCGGCGTAGAGGCCGGGGAAGAAGGCGAACCAGTTCATCGCCATGGCGACCTGACCCGATTTGAATGCGTCGAGCGACTCGCCCATGTAGGAGTTGGTGTAGCCCGGCGGCGTCGCGGTTTCGTAGAATTCCTTGTAGAATTCCAGTGCTTCGACAGCCTCGGGGGAGTTCACCGCGCCTTCCATGTCGTAGGAGCCCGGGGTGTTTTCGTATTTGAAGCCCCAGGGGTAGAGGGCGGAGGTCACACCCATGGTGATCCCTTCGGAGCCGCGTTCGGTGAAGATAGAGGCGCCGTAGACGGTTTTGCCGTCGATCTCGCGGCCCTGGAAGAACTGGGCGATCTGCAGCATTTCGCGCTGGCTTTGCGGCTCGCGCAGGTCTTCACCCGTGGCTTCCTTGTAGGCGGCCTGGATATCGGCATCCGCGAACCAGTCCTTGCGGTAGAACCAGCCGTTTGCGTCGCCCATGGCGGGCAGCGCGTAGTAGTTGGGCGTACCCTTGGGCCATGTGGAATAGGCGTAGACCGTTGCGGGGGCGAAGTCGTCCATGCTGATCCCTTCGGCGTCGAAGAAGTCGTTCAGCTTGACGTAGTGGCCATTTTCGGCGCCGCCGCCGATCCATTGGCTGTCGCCGATCAACAGATCGCACAGCTTGCCGCCCGAGTTCAGCTCGTTCAGCATCCGATCGGCGAAGTTGGGCCACGGGATGAATTCGAAGTTCATGGTGTGGCCGGATTGTTCCTCGAACTCTTTGCTGAGTTCGACCAGTGCGTTGGCCGGGTCCCAGGCGGCCCAGCACAATGTCAAATCCTCTGCCATGGCCATGGTTGGCACGCTGACAGACGTCATTAGCGCCGCGCCAATGGCGGCTGAAGTCATTTTTTTCATATGATCCTCCCTATCGGTCCCGCTTGGGCGGTGACCTTGGGGAAACGCTATTTGAGGGACGTACATCATGTCAACGAATTTTTGAGGTGCGTTCATCATTTTGGGCAGAATTATATCTTGTATACTGAAAACAAACGGCTTTTATTCGTGCGCCGGACTGCCGCGCACACCGTTACGACCGCTTGCGGCCGCGGACGGGCGAGTCGCGGCAACGCGCCGGTTAGCGCCGAGGGGAGGTTCAGTGTCACCGGCGGTGCCGGGGTCAGCGTCAGCTTGCTCGCGCTGCGACCAATTGAACCAACGCGCGTTTGGCGGGAACGCTGATGGGGTCAGGGCGTTTCTTATCCAAGCAACACGAAAGGACACAGCATGACTATCGAAGCACTGATCTTAGTCCTGCCTGCGCTGACATTTGGTTTGGTTTTAGGTTGGGCTTACTTGAGCAAGCGACGCGTTGAGGAACGTATGGACGATCCGGACGCGGAGAAATCGAGCCTCGCCGAGGACGGTTGAGAGAGACAGGGCGCCTTCGGGCGCCCTGTTTTATTCGGCGTCGTCAATTTCGGGTCGGATCTGGGCATAGGTCATCATGGTGAAGACCGCGGTGCCACCGATGACATTGCCGACAAGCACCGGCAGGAAAAACCCGAACACGGCCTGCTCTGCGCTGATCAAGCCCTGAACGGCCAGAACAGCCATCTCGACCGACCCGGCGATGATGTGGGTGAAGTCGCCCAGCGCGATCAGCCACGTGAAGATGATGATCAACAGAATTTCGTTGTTCTGCGCCGATGGCAGCATCCAGACGATGGCTGCAATAAGAATGCCGGCTGGAATGCCACGCACCAGCCCCTCAACCGGTGGAAAGCCTGTCGCATGCTTGCTGAGATCAGTGACAATCGCGAGGAGTTCTGGCGTCAGTACCGGCGTATAGACAAGAAAGACTGCGATCACGAACGCGCCGATGAGATTGGCCATCAGGACCACTGACCAGAGCGTGGCAACGCGCGCGAACACAGCGCGGCACGGGTTGATCACCGCAGGGACGACCGTTGTGATCGTGTTTTCGGTAAAAAGCTGCATCCGGCCAAGGATCACGAGCAGGAAGCCAAGGGAGTACCCTAGGTTTTCAAAGATAAAGCGCCAGTCTGCGTCGGGCAGATAAGCACGCAAATATGCCTCGCCAAGCACCGAAAAGCTGATCAGGATACCTGCGGCGACCCCAGACCAGAACAGCGTGTTGATCGGCCGCCGCAACTCTTCATCGCCGTGGCGGCGGATGGTTTCAAAGATGAGCCGGGGCGAAAGGCCAGACGCTTCCGTTACCGCCTCGTCTTCGACTTTCTCTTCGACGAGGGGCGAAGACGATGTGTCCGTCATAGGAATGTCCTGATGTTTTCACGTGACCCGACAACGCAAGCGTCACGGTGTTGGTTCCCTTGGACCAGTGTGCCGCCTTTAAGTGCGATGCGTCGCCAGTCGGAATTCATCCCCGTCTTATGTCTCGGATGTCATGTGACACATATCGCATGGAACCCTGACCGCTTTGGAGCGTTTGTCTCGCAACGGTAATCGAAGGAGACACAACATGTCGGCACCCGACACAAACATCGAAACCCAGACGCGCAAACACTGGTTTGTCTTGGCCGGGATCGGAGCGGTTGTCTTGGTTGCAGGCCTCTTTTTCGTGGCAAATATGTATTCCAGCGTTGAGGACGATGCAGCCTTTGTGGAAGACGACGCACAGATGATCGAGCCGCAGGGCTAACGACAAGCCGAGGCGGCCCGCCTGACGGGCATTTCAGGCGTATACCACGACGATCATGCCTGTTGTGCACCGCTCGCTGACAAGCGGCCCCGCATCACATCAACGATGCAACCATCAAGTTCGGTGTCGGAATAGGGGCGGAGCAGAAAGGCAGCGTCGATTTCTTTGGCGCGGGCGGGGTCGCCATTGATCAAAACCAAGCGGCATCCGGCACGGTGAAGGCGACCGCACAGGTCGTCAGCCGCGACGTCGGCACCGTGCAAAGACAGCAACGCGCATTCGGGCAACACAGCGGCTTCGGCCAGCCCGTCTCGTGCATCCGCAGCAGAACGAAAGTGAGTGACGTTATCAAAGCCGACACGACGCAGGGCGTCTGCGATGTCTTCGGCTTCGACAAAATTGGGGGTTATGACCACAGCAAAGCTGTGGTCGTTGTGTGTGCGCACGGTCATGAAGGCTCGCCCTTGTTCTTGTTGGACGTTCTCATTCCATGTGACGGCTCAGGGGAGCAATAAACTGTGACATACCAAGGTGATATTTCGACGATTAATTGCGACAACTGCCCTCTGCGGCGCAAGGACGGGTTTCTGCCGTTCAAGTCGGAGGAAATCGCGTTCATGAAACGCTTCAAAACTGGTGAAATGGTGGCAGACAGTGGCACTCAACTGTTCATGGAAGGGGCCCGCGCAGCGCAATTGTTCACCGTACTGTCGGGTATGGGGATACGTTACAAGACACTTGAAAACGGGCGGCGGCAGGTTATCGGCTTTGTGATGCCGGGTGATTTCATCGGCCTGCAGGCCGCAGTGCTGGACGCGATGTGCCATTCGGTCGAGGCGACGACACCGATGCGTCTGTGCGTGTTCAACCGGAACCGTGTGTTTGAGCTGTTTCAGAACCAGCCCGAGCGGGCCTTTTCCCTGACCCATATCGCTGCGGTCGAGGAGCACTTTCTGGGCGATGCGCTGACCACCGTTGGTCAGCGCGGTGCGTTGGAAAAGATCGGGTGGAGCCTGCACCGCTTTTATCGCCGCGCGTGCGCGCTGGATCTGAACAAGGACAACAGCTGCCCCCTGCCCTTTCGACAGCAGGATCTGGCTGATGCTTTGGGCCTGTCTTTGGTTCATACCAACAAGACGCTGGCGAAATTGAAGGACAAGAAAATTGCGCAGTGGAGCAATGGAACACTGCACATTCTCGATGAGGACGCGTTGACAACGCTGTCGGGCATTGACCCCGACAATATCCAACCACGTCCGCTGATCTAGGATAATCCGCAGAAGGGTGGCCCGATTGTCAGGTGCGGACCGTGTCAGACTGCTGCTTGGTGCTGGGTCCAGGGTTTTGGTTCTTCGTCCTCGATTGTGGCCAGAGAGAACGTGACACAATAGCGATAATGCGTATCGCTCTCTTCGCGGTCTTCTTCCCCGTCGAGTTGCGCAACAAAGGCGCGCATCAGTCGGGTTCCGATCCCGGTGCTTTCCAGCATGTCGGGGATCTGGTCGGATCCATCACCAACTGAGTTTTCAATGGCAAAGGTCAGTTTGTCGTCGGCGTCGTGCGTGAGCGCAATGTGTAAGGTCAGCGGCTTACCTGCCGGGGCGTCGATGTATTTAACCGCATTGGTCAACGCTTCGGCAGCGAGCATCGAAAGCGTAACCGCCTGGTCTTGCCCCAGATGAACCTTTGCGATGTCGGTGGTTGTCTGAATGGTGCGTTTCAACCCGTCCGCCATGGGGATCAATTCCTTGACCAGCCGGCGGATCAGGTTCTGCGCGTCGATGCTGGTTTCATCGCTGTCGGTGTTCAAGGTGTGGTGCACCGTCGCCAGACCCCGCACCCGCTGTTGCAGTTGCGACAGCAGCGCCCGCGTCTCCGGTGTCTTTGCTGCACGCGCGTGCATGTTCATGATCGACGCGATGAGTTGCAGGTTGTTCTTCACCCTGTGGTGAATTTCGCGCAGCAGAATGGTCTTTTCGTTCAGATCCTGTTCGACTTGCCGTTCTGCGTGCATGAGCGTGCGCACCATGCGGTTGTAGGATGTTTCCAACACTTCGAACTCGGTCGGTGGATCATCGAGCCGCAATTCCGGGTTATCCCTTTCGCCCAGCGCAAACTGCCGCATGGAGCTGCGCAACATGTAGATGTGGCGGATGACCAGCCGGTGCAGGCCGAGGAACGCAACCGAGACACCGGCAAACCACATCAGCACTGGAAAAAGCAGTGGCACCCAGACCGGAGTCGTTCCGATGTTGTTGAGCGCGCGGCCTGTGGGCCATGACCCGATCACGACCACCTCGCCCGGAACGATCGCAGCAACGGCAAACAGCCGTTCGCGCCCGTCAATGGATTCCGCAATGAAGGTTTGACCGTCGCGTTCCAGGAACGCGGTTGGCTGGCTGGCAGCGGGCAGCAGTTCCCCGGCAGTCGAGAGGTCGTTTGTCGAAAAAAGGATACGTCCTGACCGGTTGATGGTGACATGCTCAAACAGGCTTTCTTGAGTCAAACCTCGCGCCGGTGGGTTTGCCAAGGAATGCGGAAAGGACAATGAAACAAAGCCTGCGAACTTGCCTTCGATCTTTACGGGGTTGCTGACGATCACCACGGATTCGCCGGTTGCAACGCCAGATAGGTTTGCCTCGAAAATCTGCCCTTCCTGTTCGAGCGCGCGGTCGAAGCTGGGGTCGTCCGCGAAATCAAACGTGACGCCATTTGACGAACACATCATCATACCATTGAGATCAATGAAGCCGGCAAAGACAAACGTGTCCTGGCGGTTCACAAACCGGGTCATCATCTCTGAACACTGGGCGGCATCGTTCGAGACGGGCCCCAGCAAAGCGGCCAGACCCTCGGCCGCACCCCGCCCGCGTTCGAGGAGACGCCGTTCGTTGGCTGCCGCCCGTTCGGTCTCGGACAAGACAATCTCTTCGGACAGTCTGACCGTGGCGCTGACAACTTCGTTGGTCTGCCACAGAGCGATGGCACCCAGCGGGAACAGGGCCAGCGTCATCAGCCCCGCCAGACGAACGAAAAGCCCGCGTGTCAACCGGTCCGGTGCCACAGCTTAGGCCATGTTTTGGGCGGAGACGATCCCCACGGTCACGCTGTCTGTCAATTCGATATCGTCGGGGTCTTCCACGGCCATCAGCTCTGCCAGACGTGCGCGGCCCCGGTTCACCCGGCTTTTGATGGTGCCGACCGCGACACCGCAGGTCTCTGCCGCCTCTTCGTAGGAAAAGCCACCTGCTCCGACCAGAACCAGTGCCTCGCGCTGTTCATCGTTCAGCTGGTCGAACGCCGCGCCGAAGTCCCGCATGGCGAGGCGCCCGTCGTGGTCTGGTTTCTGCGACAGCGTATCGGCATAGGCGCCGTCGACATCCTCGACCTCACGCTTACGCTTGCGGTGCAGCGAGTAGTAGGTGTTGCGCAAGATGGTGAAAAGCCACGCGCGCATGTTCGAACCGGGTTCGAACTTGTCGATATTCGTCCACGCCTTGATCAACGCTTCCTGCACCAGATCGTCCGCCGTGGCAGAGTTGCGGCACAAGCTTAGTGCGAAAGCACGCAGGGGACCGAGATGTTCGACCAACTCGTCACGCGGGTCAGTCGTCATGCCGCTCTCCTTTTTCGGACGACGCCTGAACGTCACCGGTGCGCAATTGGTTCAACAGGTCCGTAAACCGGTCGGGTACGGGCTCTTGCGCCAAGCTGTCGAAAGCGCGTTTGAGGTTTGCGTCGATCTCTGCGTCGATGTCTGTCTTGCGGGTCTGCCGTGTCATCAGATCTGGTTTCTCGAGTAATTTTATTGGCGTGTGACGGAACCAATACGCATGGCCGCGCGTAAGGTTCCGAGACAAAGTGAAAAAAGGCAAAGAAAATGAACAAGGACGCAAGGGAGCAGCTCGCGGACGATGTGGGCGCCAACCTTCCTTACCTTCGCCGCTACGCGCGCGCACTGACAGGCAGCCAGGACAGCGGTGACACATACGCCATCGCAACGCTCGAAGCGATCCTGTCCGATCCCGATCAATACCAGGATGGGTCGCACGCAAAAGTCGCCCTGTTCCGCAGCTTCCACGCGATCTGGACCACGTCGGGTGCCGCGTTTGGTGAACAGTCCGATGTGCCTGGCATTGCGCGAAGAGCGCGCGACCACCTGTCCAAGCTCACACCGAACACAAGGGAAGCCTTGCTGCTGCATACGGTCGAGGATTTCTCACCAACCGAAGTTGCCCAGGTCATGGATATCCCACCCGAGGAAGCGCAAGAGTTGATCGACATCGCCTATGCCGAGATGAGCCAGCACGTGTCCGGCCGGGTTATGATCATTGAGGACGAGGCGATCATTTCGATGGACCTGGAATCGATTGTTGCCGATATGGGCCACCGGGTCACCGGCATCGCGCGCACGCGTGATCGCGCCGTGCAGTTGGCCAAGGAAGAAAGCGCCGACCTTATCCTGTCGGACATCCAACTTGCAGACAATTCCAGCGGGATTGATGCGGTCAATGACATCCTGGCAGCACAGGGCGACGTGCCGGTTATTTTTATCACCGCCTTCCCGGAGCGGTTGCTGACTGGACAGGGACCCGAACCCGCGTTCCTGATTTCGAAGCCTTATACAGAGGCGCAAGTCAAATCTGCCGTCAGTCAGGCGATGTTCTTTTCATCAACGGAAACGCTGAAGGCGTGACGCTTCTCAAATAGACGGTAAAAACCCCGCCGGATCGCTCCGGCGGGGTTTTTTCGTGTTCAGCTCTTTCCGATGGCGCGCAGCATCCATGCGGCTTGTTCGTGGAACGCGGAGCGCTCGGTCGCCAAATCTTCGGTCACGATATCACGGTTGTCACCGGCGAGTTCGGCCAGCGCATGCAAGCGGTGCGCGATACGCTCGTGATCAGAGGCGAGGTCTTCGACCATGTCTGCGGTCGACATCTTGCCCTCGGCATCTTCGATACGCGACCGGCTGACCACGTCCTTAAGCGCCGACGGTGCCAGTTCGCCCAGCGCACGGATGCGTTCGGCCAGTTCGTCGGCGGCTTCGAACATATTGGTGTAGTGCTCTTCCGTCAGATTGTGGACGGAATAGAACAGCGGCCCTTCGACGTTCCAGTGATAGGCATGTGTCTTAAAAACAAGGCAGTAGGTGTCTGCCAAAATGTCTGCCAGCCCGGTTGCGACCGCTTCGGTATCCTGGACGCCGGTTGAGACGTCGTCGCTTGAAGGAACGACTTTCAGTGCGTCAGTCATAGTGACCTCCGTTTAGTAGGTTGCGCTGGGTGAATAACCGGAGAGATCGGAAAGAGTTCCCCATTTTCGGCGAAATCCCGCGCGTCAGGCCGAGGCAAGAGAGGCCGCTCAGCACGGTCTCAAGAGCGATGTTGAGGCGCGGTTTGGCGAGGCCGCCGCGCTTAAGGAGGGCATCGTGGCAAAACAAGTAGCGCGTTAGGACGATTGCACTACAGATCAAGGCAGCTACCCCGAAAAAGCCGGAGATAGACCCGATTTTCCCGATATAGGCGAAAGTTTGCGTATACAAATTCGCGCTTAGGTGGCATTCTGCCGATGCATAACGCCGGAGATCTATTCGATGCGCGCCAGCTTTCTCGCCAGCCTGTTTTTCATTTTCACTTTTGTCACGCACGCTGCCCTTGCCGACGATGCGTCGCACAAAGGCAAAGGGGCCGACCTACCATTGCCCAGCACCCTGCCTCTGATCGACTATGAAAATGTGCTGTTCCCGTGGATCGCCAAGCGGGAATATGTGGGCCTGGGATGGAAACGGGACAAAAGCTGGCGCGACACCGGTCCCTTTGTCTTCGACATGAGCTTTGGCATCCACCCTGCCGTGCGCATGTATTACTCGCCCGAGATCATGGCGTGGCTCGAAGGGGGCCGACAAGGCACGATTGCTGACGGTGCCATTGTCGTGAAAGAAATGGTGACCCCGCCGTCGGCCCGCTACAACGAGCATTATGCCAGCTTGGTTGCCAAGCACCCGAACGACCCGGAAAAGGTCGCCGAAGAGATGGCGCGCTACACCTATGATCAGGGCGGGCTGAACTGGACGGTTATGGTCAAGGACAGTGCGCTGTCGCATGGCGGGTGGTTCTTTGCCTCGGTATATTTCGAGGATAAGGCAGAGATGGAGGCACGCACGCCCGTGATCGACAAGTTTGAGGCGCCCTACAGCCCGCCACTTGGCGCGGGCGGTGACGGGATGTGCATGCGGTGTCACGCATCCGCGGCCGAAGAGTTGATCTTTTCCGCGCTGGAGAACATCGAAGGGTATCCGGGCGAGCCGGTGATCTACCGCGTAGACGAAAGCTGGCGCGATCTGCCCATGGCGCAAAAGCCTGCCTTTGGCGCAAGCCTTGAGGACATGATCAAGTCCTATGTGAACGATCCACATGACCCGGCGGCCATGCGCGCGGCGCATATCGCGGCGGCCAAGGCGTCGCCGATCGATCAGAACACGGCCTTTACCGACATGTTCCCGGGCACGGGCGGCGTCGATATCACCCGCGCCAACCTGCAGACCCTGCCAAGCGAGTGGCTGGACCACGTGCCAGCGCGGCCCGACGACACCCAGCATTTCCTGACATCGGACAATTGCATTGGCTGCCATGGTGGTCTGGGCGGCGCACCCTCGGGCGTGACAATGTTCATCAAGGATGGGCCGAAATACGGGGATGGCTACAACATCTCGGAATACGGCGAATGGCGCTGGTCGCCGATGGGCTTGGCCGGGCGCGATCCGATTTTCTATGCGCAGCTTGAATCCGAGTTTGCCCTACTGGAGGCCGCGGGTGTCGGCGACCTGTCCGAAAACCTGGGCACGACGTGCCTGTCCTGTCACGGCGCGATGGGCCAGCGCCAGCTTGAGATCGACGCACATGCCAGTCCTGACAGCGGGCCGGACGGCAACACGTTCAAGGTGGCCTACACCCTGCTGCATGATCCGCTGACCACCGCGGAGAAAGAGCAGCAGATCGCGGATGGCACGTTCGAGTACCATGAGTATGGCAACCTCGCCCGCGAGGGGATCTCCTGCGCCGTGTGTCACCACATCGCCCCTCCGGAACGGGCTGCGGGCCAACCCGACTACAACACCCTCGACACGTATCTGATGAATGGCACGACGGGTGTTTTCCGTACCAACCCCGCCAACGAGTTGATCGGGCCGTTCCCGGATGTGCGCCAAAAACCGATGCAGAACGCCATGGGCATCACACCGGTCCACGACGACTACATCACCGAAAGCGAGATGTGCGGTGCCTGCCACACCATCAACCTGCCCAATGTGGATTGGGCGACGGACACCCCCCTGCCCGGCTTTTCGGTCGAGGAACAGGCGGTCTTGAACCAGGCAGCCCAGAACGCCGTCGACTTCCTCAAAGACGAGTTTGACGTGACCTATCGCGAGCCCCTCGTGAAGTTCCAACACTCGATCGAACAGGCCACCTTTCTTGAATGGCAGAACAGCCAGTTCGCGGATGCAGGCACGGCCCAGTCCTGCCAGGACTGCCACATGAAAAGCAGTTTCGAGACGCTGGATGGCAGGATCAAGATCGACAGCCTGACCACGCAGATCGCGACCATTCAGGACACCAACCTGCCCGAGGTGCCCAACGCCCTGCCGCACGAGGAATTGGATGTGCCTTTCCGCGACGACTACAAGCGGCACAACTTCGTGGGCCTAAACGCCTTTATGGTCGAGATGCTGTCGCAGTTTGACGAAGAGATGGGCATGAGCCCCAAAGACCCGATGACCTACGCCACCAACGGCGCGCAATTGTCGCTCGAGACGATGGCGTTGCAAGCGCGGGATGAGACTGCGGATGTGGCCATCGAAAGCCTGACGGCTGCAGATGGCGTGGTTGAGGCGGTCGTGAGTGTCGACAACAAGACAGGGCACCGCCTGCCCTCCGGCGTTGGGTTCCGCCGCGCGTTTCTTGAGGTGAAGGTGACAGATGCGGGTGGCGCGCAGGTCTGGTGTTCGGGCTGCACCAATGGTGCGGGCGTGATCATCGGGCCCGACGGCAAGCCGCTCAAGACGGAGTTTCTGGACTATGTGCCCGATGGCGCGACCGAAGCGCTGTACCAGCCGCACCACGACCTGATCGAAGATGAAACCCAGGTGCAGATCTATGAGGAGTTGACGCAGAACGCGAAGAAGGAATTCACATCCAGCTTTGTGCATCGCGTCTATCACCCCAAGGACAATCGCTTGCTGCCATGGGGTGCGGCAGAGCCGGGCACGGATGCATTCAAGGCACGGTTCGGAGACTCCGAGGTCACTGCCGCCTTCATGAAAGCCACGATGCCCGAAGGGCGCGCCGAGCATGATGCCGGCGTAAAGGCGGGCAAGGACCAGCTGACCTACAAGATCACCCTGCCATCCGGTGTGGACGCCAGCGGCGCGACAGTTTCGGCCACGCTCTACTCGCAGGCGATCCCGCCCTATTACCTCAAACAGCGTTTTGAGACGGCCCCGACGGGCCCGGCGACACAGCGGCTCTATTATCTGGCAAGCCGTTTGAAGACCGAAGGGACGCTGATCGAGGACTGGAAACTGAAGATCCAGAGCGATACTGCGCAGGTGCAGTGACGGCCGCGTGTGGTGTCAGGGGCCGTCGCAAGACGTGAAAGGCCAGTGGACAGCGCGCTTGGGATAAAGCCTCAGCCAGAACGTTCAATTCCCAACCGCGCCAGGCTGAGGACCGCGAAGATGATCGCCGCAACGCAGACAATCGACGGCCCTGCGGGCGTGTCGAACAGGTAGGCGCCGCGCAGTCCCGCAACGGCAGACACAGCGCCAATGGCGGCTGCAATCACGGCCATCGCCTCGGGCGTGCGGGCGGTCCCGCGCGCGGCTGCGGCAGGAATGATCAGCAGGGCCGCGATCAGCAGGACACCCACCACCTTGATCGCGACGGCCACCGTAATGGCCAGACACATGGTCAGGATGAGTTGCTCACGCTTGGGATTGAACCCGCTGGCATAGGCGAGGTCTTCGTTCAGTGTCGAGGCCAGCAGAGCGGCCCATCGCGACGTGATCAGGGCGACAACGATAGCCGCCCCGCCCCAGATCACCAGAAGATCGGTCCGTGATACGGCCAGGATATCGCCAAAGAGATAGGACATCAGGTCAAGACGAATGCCGGACAGGAAGGACACCGCCACAAGTCCAAAGGCCAATGCGGAATGCGCCATGACCCCCAACAGCGTGTCCATCGCATAGCCGCGCCCCGCAAGCTGGGTCACCGTCATCGCCATGATAAGCGCCACGGCCAAGGTGCCGGGAAAAATGGACACCTCAAACGCCAGCGACAGCGCAACGCCGAGGATCGCGGCATGGGCAGTCGCATCCCCGAAATAGGCCATGCGGCGCCACACGACAAAGCACCCCAACGGAGCCGCGGCAAAGGCCACACCGATCCCTGCGAGGGTCGCGCGGGTCATGAAATCGTCCAGCATTATTCGGCGGCCTTTGAACTCGAATGGTGGTGGTGATCGTGATCATGCCGGTAAAGCGCGAGGGCGCCGCCAGTCCCGGCCCCGAAAAGCGCGCGATATTCCGGTGCGGAGGCCACGACGGCGGGTGTGCCCTGACAGCAGACATGACCGTTCAAACAGACGACACGGTCAGAGGCGCTCATCACCACGTGCAAATCGTGGCTGATCATCAGAACGGCACAGCCCGTCTGTTCCCTGACCGCTTCGATCTGACGGTAGAACGCGGCTGATCCGGGTTGATCCAGACCTTGGGTGGCTTCATCGAGCAGCAGAATGTCCGGTTCATTGATCAATGCGCGCGCCAGAAGCACGCGCTGGAATTGCCCGCCCGACAATTGCGACATCTGCCGGGTCAGCAGATCCGGCATGCCCACCGCCTGCAGCGCCTCTGTGCAGGCGCGCCGGTCGGCGGGCGCGGTGAGCCGCATGAAGCGTTCGACGGTGATGGGCAGCGTTGGGTCAATGTGCAGGCGTTGCGGCACATATCCGACCTTGAGACCGGGTTTGAGCTGCACGGTCCCTTTGGCCGGTGGGGTTGCACCGATGATCGCCCGCAAAAGGCTGGTCTTGCCCGACCCGTTCGGGCCGACAATGGTCACGATCTCGCCCGCCGATACCGCCAGTTCGACGTCACGCAGCACGGTGTTTGCGCCATAAGCGACGCTCAGCTTCGTCACTGTCACCAGGGTCATGGATTAGCCTTGTCAACACATTCGGGGCAGACGCCTTCGGCTTCGACAACCGTCTTTTCGATGTGAAAGCCCGCGGCCCTCGCCGCCTCGCCCAACGTGCCCTTGGATGGAGTAGACTGCGCTTCGACCACAGCGTCGCAGAGACGGCAGATCATAAACGCCGGTGCGTGGGCTTCCTCCGGGTGGCTGCAGGCGACAAAAGCGTTGAGCCGCTCGATCTTGTGCACAAAGCCATGTTCTATCAGGAAATCAAGCGCGCGATAGGCCACGGGGGGTTGCGACCCGAAGCCTGCGTCCTTCAGCAAGTCCAGCAGCGCATAGGCCCCGAGCGCGCGATGCTCCTGCAGCAGCAATTCCAGGACCTTGCGGCGGACGGGTGTCAGGCGCAATCCATCCCTGGCGCACCGCGTCTCTGCCGCAGCGAGGGCCGTTTTCACGCACACGTTGTGATCGTGGATCGAAAATCCGACCGGCGACCGACCGACCGCCTGCTTGGGTGTTTGATTGCTTGTCATGGAAACTCTGTTCATGTACGGCAACAGTAATGTTATAAGATCACAAGGTGGCCCAGATGTCTAGGAAGCTTCTCTCTCTCACTGTCTATGCCGCGCTTTTGGGCGGCACTGCAATGGCGGATGTGCCGCGTGTCGCCGTCGATATCGCCCCTGTACATTCGTTGGTGGCGCGTGTGATGGACGGTGTGGGCACGCCGGATCTGGTCATCCCTTCTGGTGAGTCCCCGCACGGGTTCAGCATGCGCCCGTCATCTGCGCAGGCGTTGCAAGATGCGGATGTCGTGTTCTGGATTGGCCATGACCTGACCCCGCAACTGGAAGATGCCATCGAGACGCTGGCCGAAGCGGCATCTGTCACGTCGCTGTTGGAAGCAGACGGTATCACATTGCTGGAGTTCCGGGAAAACGCGCTTTTCGAAGCGCATGATCACGATGATCACGGGCACGAAGAGGCCGAAGATCACGATCACGATCACGATCACGGCGATCATGGGCATGAGGAGGCCAAAGCGGAAGGTCACGACCATGACCATGACGATCATGGGCACGAGGAAGCTAAGGCGGAAGGCCACGACCACGCTCATGATGATCACGACCACGGTGAACACGCACATGACGACCATGGTCACGACGACCACTCGGGCCATGATCATGGCGATCACGACCCCCACGCCTGGTTGTCACCGCAGAATGCGAGCGTTTGGCTGAACGTCATCGCCGCGCAGTTGTCGGCCGCAGACCCTGACAATGCCGGCGCATATTTTGCCAACGCCACTGCTGCCCAGACCGAGATGGAGGCCCTGAGCGCCGAAGTCTCTGCCACCCTTGATCCGGTGCGTGGCGGCAGCTTCATCGTCTTCCATGATGCCTACCAGTACTTTGAGACCGATTTCGACTTCCCCGCAGCGGGCGCAATTTCCATCAGCGATGCGTCTGACCCAAGCCCGGCGCGCATCGCCGAGGTGCAGGGCCGTATCCGCAACGAGGGCATCGATTGCGTTCTGGCGGAGCCGCAGTTCAACCCCGGCCTAATCGAGACAGTCCTTGAAGGTACTGAAGCAAACACCAGTGTCATCGACCCGCTCGGAGCAGGGCTTGAGCCTGGACCGGACCTCTACCCGCAACTCATCCGCGATATGGCAAGCGTCATGGCGGACTGCTTGTAAATTCGGGATACAGAAAGCTGGTCGCCGCCTGCGCTGCGACCAGCGCTCCATTCAGCCAAAGACAAGAACGTCTTACGGTTAACCGACGCCACCGAGGCCTAACCTTGAGGCACCAACACAGCGCGGTCAGAATGCGCCAAGCCCACCCTACCCGCTGACAGGCGGAAACCATGTCAACGACGAATGGTGCAGCGAGATCAACACTTGCCCGTCGAGTTTGTGGTATGCGAATGTGTAATCGGCCCGCGTCGCATTGCCGTCACCGTCGACAAACGTGTAGTGGCCCATGTCCTTGTACCCAAGCCCACCGGCCTTGAGGATCGGGCCGACAGCGCTTTGGAATTCGACCTTTTTCCACCCACGCTTTAGAAAGCCGTTGTCTTGCGGGTAATCCGGGTTGCCGCCGACGAAATAGGCGCGTGCACCCTCACGATCCAACCGGATCACGTCTGCCAGGGTCGGCTTGAAAAGCAGCGGCTCATCCGGGTCACCGAAATCGTAAAGCGCCAACAGACCCTCGACATCCTGCTCCGTCACGCATCTGGCCCAGGCGCGTTGTGCAGCGACGACCTCTGCCTTGGTCATGGGTTCAAAATTACGCTCGGACATCGGTCTGCTCCTGTTCAACCAAAGCCTTCGGGCGCGTACGGTTCAGCCTTTGCCATTTGCGCGCCTGTTGGCCTGCACCAATTGCCGGGTGGGTAAAACAACCGCGGCTTTGAAACAAGTCCGGTTCCAATCCCCCCTTTCTGCTAAGGCATGCGTTCCCCGCGACCTATCGCGTCGCTTGCAGCACATAACCTAATGCGATCGGCTGCTTTACATCGGGGTACGTCACGCACACGATGCCGATCAGGTTACAGAAAGAGGGGCCAATGCAGCACTTCAACATGGGTCAAGTCCCACCCGTCACCTTCGGCGCCGGCCGGATGTCGAAAGTACCGCGGATGGTAACGTCGTTGGGCGGCAGCCCGGTGTTGATCATCGCTGATGCCATCCTTGCACAGTTGGGCGTGACGGAACGACTGACCCGGCACCTGACTGCCAAGGGGCTGGCATTCGAACTGGCCGCCGACGTCTCGGGCGAGCCCAAGGAAGAGCTGATTGATGGTCTGTGCGCTCGCGCGCGAGAGATGGACGCGGCGGTCGTCATCGGCCTGGGCGGAGGGGCGGCCATGGATGCGGCCAAGCTGGTCGCCGCCATCGCCCGCTCTGGCCAGCCCGCGCAGGATTTCGCGCTTGCCGCGCAACCCTTGCCCCAGAACGGTATCCCCGCCATCGCCATCCCGACCACAGCCGGCACCGGATCGGAAGTGACCCGTACATCCGTCATCTCAAAAGCGGATGGCTGGAAAACCTGGTTCTGGGGCGAAGACCTGATGTTTGCCCAAGCTGTCCTGGACCCTGAACTGACACTCAGCCTGCCGCCACACCTGACCGCATGGACAGGCATTGATGCGGTCGCCCACGCGCTCGAAGGCGCCACGGCACGCAATACGAGCCCGGCGGGGCAGCTTTACGGACTTGAGGCGCTGCGCGTGCTCACGGATGCATTGCCGCGGGCGGTTGCCGATGGTGCGGACATCACCGCGCGTGGACAAGTACTTTGGGGCAGCATGATTGCGGGTTTGGCGCTGCACAACTGCAACACGCATATGGGGCACAACATCAGCCATGCGCTCGGCTCTCTGGTGCGCGTGCATCACGGGCTTGCGACCGGGTTGGCGCTTGATGCCAGCCTGCCATGGCTGGTGGCGCGCGACGAGGGCGCCTGCAACTATGCCAAAGCGGCGCAGGCCTTGGGCGGCGCCGAAACGGCGGACGCGCTGCCGGACGCGTTTTCCAAGTTGATGCGAGCCTGCGACATTCCGCATGAGCTTCCTGCAGAATGCCGTGGCGTCACGCCAGAAGCTTTGTCGGCAGAGATGCGGAACCCCGCAAATATCGGCATGGCCAAAAATGCCGCATGTCCCATAGAGAACGGCGATTTTGACGAGATCGCCAGCCTAATGCTGCGGACACCGGTTGCAGCCAGCATCGGGTAAGTGCGTGTGCTACATCGCCCGCTGGAAATCTACGCGCTAAGGCAGCAGCAAGGGCCCGCTCAAGCGATTGCATTCGTATTGCCTTGGCCAGTTGATTTGCGGGCTGCTACGGTTTGGTCGGGGTCATTTGTCTGGCCCAATTAGCCTATGGGAAGAAAATAGCATGACCGGCAAGAAACCCCTCTGGCAATGGAGCGCGACGGACATCGCGGCGGCCACACGCGATGGGTCGCTGTCGGCGGTCGAAGTCACCGAAGCCGCACTTGCCCGCATGGATGCGGCAAACCCGGATTTGAACGCAGTGGTCGAAAGCCTCGCCGATGAGGCGCGGGCCGAAGCCAAGGCGCTTGATGCGCAGAGCGGTCCGAAGGGCTCACTGCACGGCGTGCCCGTAACCATCAAGATCAATGTTGATCAAAAGGGGCACGCGACATCCAACGGTGTTCCCGCTTTTCAAAGCATTGTCGCACAGGAAGATGCGCCCCTTGTCCGCAACCTGAAGGCGGCGGGCGCCGTTGTGATCGGGCGCACCAACACGCCCGAGTTTTCCTTCCGTGCCGACACTGACAACCCGCTGCATGGCCGAACCCAAAACCCGTGGGGGCGCCACGTGTCGCCAGGGGGCTCGTCGGGCGGTGCAGGTTCTGCGGTCATGGCGGGGATCGGCGCGCTTGCGCACGGCAATGACATCGGGGGATCGCTGCGGTTTCCGGCCGCCGCAAACGGCGCGGTCACGGTCAAACCGGGCATGGGCCGTGTGCCTGCCTTCAATCCCAGCCAGACATCTGAGCGGGGTCTTTTGGCGCAATCCATGTCTGTACAAGGCCTGATCACACGCAACGCCGCCGATTTACATCTGTCTATGCCAGCGCTGATTGCTGCAGACCCGCGCGACCCGTTCCACGTGCCCCTGCCCTGGCGCGGCGCGCCCCTGGACCAGCCCATCCGCGTCGCCGTATCCCGTGACGATTTCGGCCTTGGTCTACACCCGGACGTCGCAACCGCACTAGACAAAGCCGCCTCTGCCCTTGCCGACGCGGGCTATGCAGTGGAAAGCGTGAAGCCACCGTTGGCAAAAGAAACCGGCGACGTGGGCTACCGCGCGCTGATGGGCGAAGTGAAAGCCTTACTTGGCGCAGACATCCGCCAATACGGATCGGCAGAACTGAACAGCATCTTCGACGAGTACTATCGCCAGTTCCCACCATACGAGGGCGCGGAATACCTCGCCATGCAGGCGAAACGCACCCATTATGCGCGCCAATGGTCTCTATTTCTCGAAGCCTATCCGCTGGTCCTGACGCCGTTCATGCTCAAGCCCTTTTTTCGACCGGGGCGCGATGCGGAAGGGGCGGAAGGCGTGCGCGACGCGTTGGGGGCGTCCCAATGGTCTTTCATCATGAATTTCATCGGGTTGCCCGCCGGTAACCTGCCGACACATATCGCCGACCTGCCCGGCGGACCGCAGCCAATCGGCGTGCAGATCGCAGGTCGCAGGTGGCGCGAAGACCTGATCGTGGACGCCATGCAGGCCATAGAGGCGCAGATCCCGCCCGCCTGCAACGCCTTGTGGACGCATCTTGGCTGACCTGCCACCACGGCCCACACCGATCTGGAGCACACATAATGTCACTGAACTACGTCATGCTCGGCTCCAATGACGTCCCCAAGGCGCGCGGTTTTTTCGATGCGGTCCTGCCAGTGATCGGCGGCAAAGTGGTCGCCGAGTTCATGCCCCACGCGGTATGCTACGAATTGCGGGTTGGTGGGCGGATCTGGGTGGCGAGCCCGCACAACGAAGAAACCGCCGTAGCCGGGAATGGCAACATGGTCGGGCTTGAGTGCCAAAGCACTGCGGAGGTGGAAACCGCACATCGCATTGGCCTGGCCAATGGCGGCACCAACGAAGGCGATCCAGGCCCGCGCCCGCAATATGGGACAGACTTTTTTGGCGCCTACCTTCGCGATCTCGACGGCAACAAGATGAGCTTTGTCTGTTTCGGCTAGTTTCGAATTGGTCAACGACAACGCGGGGTCTGGCGGATTTGCCACTATCCAAGTAGTCGCCGCCCGCAATCGCACCCATCCGCAAGCGCCAGCGTCGTCACGCTCATTCAGCCGTTGGCATTCCCGCCTGACTATTTCGGCTGGGCTTTACCGGCGGACTGTTGGATATGGTACCCAAGTACAGCCCATGTAAGACAATGGAAGCCGCCGATGGAAAAGACATTCAACGCCGCCGAGGCCGAACCGCGTATCTATAAAATGTGGGAAGACGCAGGCGCGTTTGTGGCCGGAGCCAACGCCAAGCCTGGCGCTGACACGTTTTGCATTCAGCTGCCGCCGCCCAATGTGACTGGCTTTCTGCACGTGGGACACGCATTCAATCACACCCTGATGGATATGCTGACGCGGTGGAAGCGCATGCAGGGCTATGATGTGCTTTGGCAGCCGGGCCTCGATCACGCAGGGATCGCAACGCAGTTGATGGTCGAAAAGCAGATGGCGGCGGACGGCGAGAACCGAAAGCGGTCCGAGATGCCACGGGATGAATTCATCGCGAAAGTCTGGGACTGGAAGGCGGACAAGGGCGGCGTGATCGAACAGCAGGCCCGGCGTCTGGGCGACAGCATGGACTGGGACCGCTCGGCCTTCACGATGTCGGGGGCGTCCAGCGCCCCCGCAACGGAAAAGCCCGGCAATTTCCATGACGCCGTGCTCAAGGTCTTTGTGCAGATGTACAACGATGGCCTGATTTATCGCGGCAAGCGGCTGGTCAACTGGGACCCGCATTTTGAAACGGCGATTTCCGACCTCGAAGTCGAAAACAACGAAGTCGATGGCCACATGTGGCATTTCAAATACCCGCTGGCCAGCGGGGAAACCTATGAATACGTCGAAAAGGATGATGACGGGAACGTCACCTTGCGGGAGACGCGGGACTACATTTCCATTGCAACGACGCGGCCGGAAACCATGCTGGGTGACGGCGCTGTTGCCGTGCACCCCGATGACACGCGCTATGCACCCATCGTCGGTAAGCTTTGCGAAATCCCCGTGGGCCCAAAGGAACACCGCCGCCTGATCCCGATCATCACCGACCGGTATCCTGACCCCGATTTCGGGTCGGGTGCGGTCAAGATCACTGGCGCGCATGACTTCAATGACTACGAAGTGGCAAAGCGCGGCAACATCCCGATGTACAACCTCATGGACACCAAGGCGCAGATGCGCAGCGACGGTGAACCATATGCCACCGCAGCCGCAACGGCACAGAGTATTGCGCGGGGCGACGAAGGGTTTGACGAGGCTAAGATCGCAGCGATGAACCTCGTCCCCGATGAGTACCGTGGGCTGGACCGGTTCGAAGCGCGTGCGCGTATCGTCGCTGACATCACGGCGGAGGGCAATGCGGTGATGGTCGCCAATCCGGCGCTTGACACCGCGGATCCGGACGATGCCGACCCAACCGACATGCCAGCGACGATCCCCTTCGTCGAGGCCAAGAAAATCATGCAGCCCTTCGGTGACCGCTCCAAAGTGGTGATCGAGCCGATGCTGACCGACCAGTGGTTCGTGGACTCATCGAAAATCGTCCAGCCCGCGCTGGACGCCGTGCGCGAAGGCCGGGTCAAGATCATGCCCGAGTCAGGCGAAAAGGTGTTTTACCATTGGCTGGAAGACATCGAACCCTGGTGCATCTCGCGCCAACTCTGGTGGGGGCACCAGATCCCGGTTTGGTACGGGCCAACCAAGGACGCATTGAAAGGCAACGATAACGGCGACGCCCAGTTTTTCTGCGGTGCAAGCGATGAGGACATTCGGGCGCAGGCCGAAGCGTACTATGGCCCAAGTGCCACCGTGGAACTGAAGGCGGACGCGGCGCAATTCGCGCACACTGTTGTCAAAGCGGACGACAGCGGAGCCGAAGATGCAGTCAACGTTACGCTGATGCGCGACCCCGATGTCCTCGACACGTGGTTCTCGTCCGGCCTCTGGCCCTTTGGGACACTCGGCTGGCCCGAAGAAAACGATCCGGCGATGAAATACTTTCCCGGCGACGTGCTGATCACCGGCCAGGACATCCTGTTCTTCTGGGTCGCGCGGATGATGATGATGTCGCAGGCCGTACTGCAAGACGACCCGTTCCACACCGTCTACCTGCACCAGCTTGTCCGCGACGCGAAGGGCGAGAAGATGTCGAAGACGCGTGGCAATGTCATCGACCCGCTCGACATGATCGACGCCTACGGCGCAGATGCGCTGCGCTTTTCCAACGCACAGATGGCAGCCCTTGGTGGCGTTCTGAAAATCAGCGAGGATCGCATCAAGGGGTATCGCAACTTCGGCACGAAACTGTGGAACGCTTTCAGCTTTGCCGGCCACTACCAGATCCCCTACCCCGGCGATGCGACGCGGCCCGACGCTTCTCAGACGCTCAACAAATGGATTATCGGCGAAACCGGCAAGGTGCGCGAAGCCGTTGATGCAGGCATGGAAAGCTACCGGTTCAACGATGTGGCTGACGCGCTTTATGCCTTTACCTGGGGCAAGGTCTGCGACTGGTATCTGGAGTTTTCCAAGCCCATCCTGCAAAACGACGATGCAAGCGCCAAGGCCGAGACAGAGCAGACCCTGCGCTGGGTTCTTGATCAATGCCTGATCATGCTGCATCCCATCATGCCGTTTATCACGGAAGAGCTTTGGGGCCTTGCGGACAGCCGCGGCAAGATGCTGGTCCATGCCGATTGGCCGGAGTACGGCACCGAACTGGTCGATACGGACGCAGATCGGGAAATGAACTGGGTGATTGGTCTGATCGAAAACATCCGGTCTGCCCGTGCGCAGGTCCACCTGCCCGCAGGTGCCAAAGTGCCTTTGCTGGTCACGGGGCTGGATGCCAAGGGGCAGTCCGCCTGGGACAACAACGCGGCGCTCATCCAGCGACTGGCCCGAATTGAAAGCCTGGAACATGTGGACAGCTTTCCCAAAGGTTGCGTGACCATTCCCATGGATGGCGGCACCTTCGGCATCCCGCTGGAAGGGTTGATTGATGTTGCCTCGGAAATCGCACGTCTGGAAAAGACCATGCAAAAGCTGGGTAAGGAACTGGGCGGACTGCGGGGGCGGTTGAACAACCCGAATTTCGTTGCCTCAGCGCCGGACGCGGTGGTTGCAGAAGCCAAGGAAAACCTGCGGCTGCGCGAAGGGGAAGAGGCCGAAATGAAAGCTGCAATCGCCCGCCTTCAAGAACTCGGCTAAGAGCGGATTAGAGCGGTCGGACAGGCCGCTCGACCATCTGCGCCGTCAATCGCGCCGCTGGCTAGACATCAGCAGCCGGAAAACTGCAGCAGCCCTGCACCGAACACTGTGTCGCGCCCGGCTGGACCTAAATCCTCCGATGTGGAGGCCAGGGACGCCCGGACCTGCTCCACCGGGCGGCGCGACATGTTTCTGTCGGCGGCGATGGCCGCCGTTACAAAGGGCACCGCCATTGAGGTGCCGCTGGCGATCCGGAGACGCGTTCCATCGCGCACGATGACATCAACGCCTGGTGCGGCCAAATCCACATGGCCCCCGCGCCCTGCGTTACGAAACGCAGCACCGTCGCGGTCGACCGCTGTCACGCCCAGCACGAATGGAAAGGCAGCAGGATATTGGGGAGCCGCATTGGGACCGTCGTTGCCGACCGCAGCCACCAAAATCATTCCGTCTTCGGCCGCCCGCGACAAGGCGCGGTTCATCAACTTATTGCGTGGACCGGCCATGCTGATGTTCACAACCCGGACCCCGTTGCCCGCCAACCAGTCGAGCCCGCGCAAGATCGGAACGACACCCGCTGCGTCGCCCTCGGCGACGACGTTGGCACTGTAAAGCGGCGCGCCACGCAACCGTCCCGGCCCGACCAGAAGCGCTGCGATCCGTTCGCCGTGGTCCGTGGCTGTGGGATCCGATCCGCCGCCGAACGCCTCCTGAACGATTTGACCGGAAGCAAGGCCCGCATGATTTGACGCAACCCCGCCGTCGATCATCCCCACGCGGGCGCGGGCAACACAGCCGCCATCTGGCCAACCGATCATGGCCGCAGCATAGTCGAAGCCCGCCTGCCCCTGGCTCTGCAGGGTGTAGATATGGTTTGCCCCGGCTGTCACACCGGGAACAGCAGCTTCGATTTCGTCAATCGCCTGGGGAATAGTTGTGGTCGCCGGAATGCGGAACACGACCATCGTGTCATCCAAACGGGGCAACTGATGCTGCGCGATCACCACGTATCCGAGCGCCTCGGCCCGAGCGATCAGAACCTCGGGCGCCTCTGCTGTCAACACAACCAGTTCCCGCTCGTCCGTCACAGCAAACGGCAAGCCACCGGGTCCGGCGACGCGGGGCGGTCCTGCGGGCCCGCAGGCGGCCAGAAAGAAACACAAGAAAACGATCAAGCGCACCATGTCATTCCTCGGCTACAATCTCGACGAGCGGTGAGGTCTCCAAAGCCGTCTGCGCCGCTGCGCGCACAGCAGCATCGCTGAACACCAATCGGTAGAGACCGACAGCCGAAGGACCATCCACTATGTTTGCGCCGGTCTCACGCATCAGGGCCTCGATTTCGGCCGCCGTCGTCTCTGGCCCAAACGCGACAGCGAGGGTCGCCTCGACCGGTGCTTCGCTGACGGTGCGGAAAAGCGGGCCGTCCTCTGCGCCGCCCCCGACGACCAAAAAGGCCCCCTGAACCAGCACGACGGCCCCAAGAAAAAGGGCCGCGATACGCCACATGGGCCGGTGCGGCAGGTTTGCGGGTCTGGTGCGTTCAATCTCTGACGCCAGCCTGTCCCAGCCGCCTTCGGCGGCGCCATCGCCTTGCGACAAGGCACAGGGAAGACCCTGCATCAACGCCAGTTCCGCGCGCAGGGCGGGGTCAGCCTCCGCCTCTGCCTCGATCCTGGCCGCCGTTTCAGGGTCGGTTTCGCCGCGCAGATGCGCGAGCAATAGATCTTCGTTCAGTCCGTCTGTTCGGTCCATGTCAACCTCTTTGCCAGGTTATGCCGTACCTATTGGACGGGCAAGAAACAGAACGGTTCAAAATCATTTCCGCCCATTGCGCGACAAACAGCGCATCAAGGCCTGCTTGGCGTGAAAAATGCGGCTTTTGATCGTCCCCTCTGGGACGTCTTCCACCGCGGCCACCTCGGCGCATGTCATCTCTTCATAGAACGCAAGATGAATTGCAGCGCGCTGGCGTTCCGGCAGCTTATCAAGACAGGCGCGCACACGCGCCGCGTCCTGAGCAGCGCCGATCACGGTCTCCGGGTCGGGCGCGTCGTCCGGCTGCGTCTCGTCCGCCTCGGCCAGCGTGACGCGGGCCTGCTTGCGGATATGATCGACGGTCTTGTTGCGCGCCAGGGTCAGGATCCAGGACCGGACGCTTGACCGGCCCTGAAAGCCCGCTGCACCGCGCCAAACGCTCAGCATTGTGTCATGGACGATATCGTCGGCCTCTGCCGCATCCCTGACACGCGGTCGAACAAAGCGGGCGACCGCATCGGCATGGGCCTCATAGAGCGTTTTCATGGCCGCCATGTCGCCCTGGGCGATGCGGGACAGAAGTGCCGCATCATCGGATGCGCCTCGGAGACGTATGGTTTGGTCGGTCATCAGCGGCGAACTTACATGGCCGTATGCCCGATTCAATCGCTTTCGCCTGCCCCGACAAATCCCGGCGTATGTTGGCAAGTTTCCGCTAGGTCAAAAAAGTTTGAACCGAATGCCGAGGTCCACCGACCCATCCATATCCAACGCCCATTTGGGCACCAACATAGGGACAAGACAGATGGCCAATATTAACGGTGACAATACTTCGGAAATTTTGAACGGAACGAATGATGCGGACCTCATTGATGCAAACGGAGGCAACGATACGGTCAACGGATTGGGAGGCGACGACACGATCTTTGGCGACGGTGGCAATGACATCCTCTCGGGCGGTGACGGCGACGACAGCATTCGCGGCGGGGACGGCGAAGACACGCTGATCGGCGGCGAGGGCGCAGATTTCCTCGACGGCGACGGCGGTGACGATATCGTCAGCTACGCCGATTCTGATGAGGGTATCCGCATCGGTCTCAACTTTGGTGTTGGCTCCGGCGGACACGCAGAGGGTGACCGGCTTGATGATATCGACGGCATCATCGGGTCAGATTTCAACGACCGACTCGATGTGAACGCCAACCGCAGCAACCTGTTCTTCGACGGCGGCGACGGTTTCGACTCCCTGTTTCTCAACGAATTTCAGGATCTCCGGAATGACACGCTTCTGAACTTCGAGCGTATCGTGATTGCCGATTCCACCTCTGGGCGCGTCGGTTTCAATATCAAATCCGATCAGCTTGCTGATCTGGAAGAGATCAATGTCCGCAGCTTCTCAGGCGATGTTGACCTCTTTTTCGACATGGAAAACTTCGTCAACGCTGACCTGTCTGGCATCAACTTCACCGGCTTTGACCGCAATGACACCATCCGGGTCGAAGGTGAGAACGACGCTGATTTTATCATCGGATCGACAGAGAACGACGAGATCAACGCCCGCAGCGGCAATGACACGATCGATGGTGGTGACGGCGATGACACGATCTTTGGCGGCAACGGCGACGACATTCTGATCGGCGGCGCGGGTGCGGATGAACTGAACGGTGGCGACAATCGTGACACCGTCAGCTACGCGGACTCGGCCGAGCGTGTGATCGTCAGCCTGAACCGGGGCGTGGGTGTCGGCGGCGACGCCGAAGGTGACACTTATTCCGGCATCGACGGCTTCATCGGGTCAGACCATAACGACCGGCTGCGCCTTGAAGAGGACCGCAATAACGTCGGGCTTGACGGTGGCGACGGGTTTGACACGCTCGAGCTGCGCCAATTCCAGGAGTTCCGCAACGACACGATCAGCAACTTCGAAGACATCCTGATCAACGACTCCACCGGCGGTCGCAAGGGCTTCAACATCAACTCGTCGCAGCTTGACGATATCGAACGCATCCGCATCAACGACACCAGCGCTGACACGGCGGTCGACATTGCCATTATCATGGATGGCGCGGATGTGGACCTGTCGCAGATCGAGTTCGTCGGGTTCACCGACAATGACATCATCCGTGTGATCGGCGAAAGCGACCGGGACGTCATGATCGGCTCCACCGGCAAGGACAGCCTGGATGGCGGCAGCGGCAACGATCTGCTGGAAGGGCGCGAAGGCGACGACCGGCTGGAAGGCGACAACGGCAAGGACACGCTGAACGGCGGCGAAGGCGACGACAGCCTGTTTGGCGGCGACAATGACGACCTGCTGATCGGCGGCGCAGGGGCCGACTTCATGGACGGCGGCAGCGGTGAAGATGTTGCTGACTACTCAGCGTCGAACGCAGCTGTCGCGGTTGACCTGGCGGCCGACACAGGTTCCGGCGGCCATGCCGAAGGCGACACGGTCCGCGCAATCGACGGCGTGATCGGTTCGGCCTTTGGCGACACGCTGGACGGCGATGGCCGCGCGAACCAGTTCTTTGGTGAGGACGGCAACGACACCATCACCGGTGGCAGCGGTGACGACACCATTCGCGGCGGCGAGGGCAACGACAGCCTAAGCGGCGGTAACGACCAGGACGAGATCAGCGGCGGCGTTGGTAATGACCGCCTGTTCGGTGATGCTGGCAACGATGTGCTGGATGGTGGCGACGGCAACGACCTCTTCCTTGGCGGGACGGGCAATGACATCCAGATCGGCGGCAATGGCAACGATTTTTTCTTCGGTGGAGCCGGTCTGGATATTCACATCGGGGGCAACGGGTTTGATATCGTTTCCTATCGCGATGCGACCTCAGCCGTGACGCTGAACATGAAGGCACCGAATGCGGGTGCCGGGGATGCCGATGGCGACAGCTTCTTCGACATCGAAGTCATCGAAGGGTCGGATTTCAACGACAACTTCATCGGCGACAGCCAGGATACGATCTTCCGTAGCGGGGCAGGTGCTGACACGGTTGACGGTGGCGCAGGTATCGACACGGCCGACTATGTCAGGTCCGACGAAGGTGTGGAGATCGACTTGCGGGAGACCATTCAGTCAGGTGGCGACGCGCAAGGCGACGTGCTGCTCAACATTGAAAACGTGTCCGGCTCCAACTTCGACGACGAGATCCTCGGCGATGCGCAGGACAACCGCCTGCGGGGTCGCGACGGCAATGACCGGCTGAATGGCCGTGCTGGGAACGACACCTTGGAAGGCGGCGCCGGTCGCGACACCATTACTGGCGGCGAGGGAGACGACACAATTCTCGGCGATGAAGGCGACGACATCGTTGCGGGCAACACCGGCGAAGATGTCATCGACCTGGGCGCAGGCAATGACCGCGCGGTCTGGCGCAATGGCGATGGATCGGACACCGTAGATGGTGGCGATGGTTTCGACACACAATTTGTTCGCCTGGCCGAAGACGCCGCCAACCTGGTCACGATCTCAGCCGATGGCGACCGGACTGCCTTCGAGCGCACGAACCTGGGCAACTTCACACTGGACCTCGATGTTGAAAA
>NZ_VCBA01000018.1 GCF_007995245.1 Tateyamaria sp. syn59 | reverse complement strand
GCTCGAAGCCGTTCGATTATTGTCATAGCCTGCTCTTTTTTGCTGGTCGCTTTTTTGCAACCGTTCTTTGTTGTGGCGCGACTGTAGGCCAAACGACGTGATTTTGCACCCGAAACTGCGAACGAGCGAAATTTTTCCGATTCTGCGCCTATTCAGCGAAGCCCAAAAGTTCTGTCTGTTCGTCGCCGACATCGACCCACAGCCCGCTTTCATCAATGCGTGCTATCGCCATTTTGTCGTTGAGCTGATCGCCCACGCGCAGGATCTGATCGCCTGTCGGGTGGGAAACCATGCCCCACACCGCATCACCGGCGCGGACCACACCGGTCAGGGCATAGCCCATGGACTCAAGTGGCACAGGCGGGGGTGCGGGCGGTTGCGGTTCGACGGCAGTCTGAACGACTGGCTGGGCGGGTGTCGGCGGCGCGGGCGGCTGTGGTTCACCGAACAGCGGTGGCCACTGCGTCATGGTGTCCGCGCCCTTCTGTTTTGACGCGGTTTCAATGGATGCGGGAACTTTTAGGGGCAGGACTGCAGGTGTGGGATCGGACAGGGCGGCGTGAAGGCCCTTGCCAGCCAAACCCGTCGCGATCAGGGCGAGCAGTGTGAAAAAAGTCGCAATCAAGCGCATTGTCCGGCCTTTTGTGTTCTGTGCGCGTTAAAATTGGACGCGAATTTGTCTCTATAGTATTCTTTCCAAAACTAAAAAACGAAATGAGCAGGTAACATGAAGGCAATACGTACGGTTGGCCGCGTCGGCGCGGCTGTATGCATGATCGCCCTTGTGGGTTGTGTTGAACCCGGCACCTCAGGGACCCAGTCGTTCCAGTCGCCATATCTTAACGCACGAGAAGCACTTGAAAAAGGGAATTATCGCAATGCGTTACGTCTCTACTCAGGGTTGTTGGATCGTGCCGGACCGCTGAACAAGCGTATCCAGCTCGAGCTTGCGCATGTGCATCTGCGCTCGGGCGATTTTGAGGATGCGGCGCGCGGTTCGTGGGATCTGGCGCAAAGTACAACCGGCACCGACCGCAGCGCGGCCCTATCCGTTTACGCGACGGCAACGCATGAGATCGCGCTCGGTCTTTTGGCTGAAGGCGACACATCAGAGGGCGCCAAACAGCTTGGCGCGGCGCAAAAGGCGTTCGATGAGGTGTTGCGCAACGATCCCCAGCTTGATCCCTTGGGAAGTCTGCAAGGGCGCAAGGCGAGCATTGAGGCGCGGCTGAGAAATCTGGGCTAGGTCTGCGGCGCGAGGGTAAGTGCCGCCCGGACGGCACCGGGTTCAATTGCTGCGTCAAATCGGAACTGTTCGATGGTGTAACCCCAGTCCGCGTTGGTCATGGACAGCCAGCGCATAAGGCGGGTGAAACGGACCGCGTCAAACCGTAGGTTGACCATGCCGGTGCTGTCCTGGCTTAACTCGGCAACGTCGTCCCGAAGACCGGCGTCAATCAAGGTTTTTTCAATTCCACTGGTGCCAATCGGGTCATGAGTGCGCGCAGCGTCCGCTGGGACAATGGCGTTCAGCTCTTGCAGGCGCGCCTGTACCCACACGTTTATGGCAATTGCGTCGGTGCGGGCCATCAGGGCTGTGCTCTTCGCCGCATTGAGTGGCAGCAACAGCCCGAGGATCAGCCCAAGCGGAAGTACAACGGCCACCAGAATGCCCAGCAACCACCGCTCTCGCGGGGCGAGGCCAAGGAGCGCGTCAATAAGCCGTCCGCTCATCGGTTTTCTCCCTCTGGTCCGTCGGTGGACTGTGTCAGCGCAAGGGTCGCTTGCACGCCCGGGCCCGCATCGCTTGCACGCGTGTCTTGCACATTGACGGCCAGCCCCGCAGCCTCAAGATCCTCGACCAGCGTTTCGACTGCAGCAAAGTCATTCATTGCCGTGACAAGCCGCAAGCCATCTGTCGCGCTGAAGCTGGCCGTTTCTGTTCGCGCTCCGGCTGCATCAAGAACCAGGGCCGCCTGCGCGAACAACGTCAGCGGTTCGGGTTGGGCACCTGCGCCCTGCGCTTGTGCCTGCGCCGTTGCAAGTGCGCGCGTGACCTGGACTCGTGCATCGACGACAGGCGCGCCGTCCACGAAATGCTCTTGCACCAACGCGGTGGTTTGCGCCTGTATGGCGTGCGTCTCGTCCAGGATCCGCTTGGTCACGACCCATTCGGCGGCGCCCCAGACGATGGTGGCCACCAGACCAAAGGCGATGGGCCATCGCCACGGCAGGATTCGTGCCGCCATACGGGCACGGGCCAGCCTTGGGTCCTGACGCAGGTCGCACGCCGTCTCGCCATAGCCGAGGGTCTTCGCCCCTGCGGCTGCCACATCCGTGACGATCGGAATGCTGCGTTCGGCGGCGATCGCGTCAATCTCGGGTACCGGCTCGCCAAGGCGCAAGATCGCTTTCGGAGGCGTGTCGCGCGCATCCAGCGCTTTGTTCAGAAGGACGATTGCCAAGTCGACATGCGCGCCAAATCCGTCATCCGGACCCAGGCGCGCGGCGATACCATCAACCCCTGTGGCGACGGTCCAGATGTCCGGCGCTGTCGGCAGGGTCAGGTAGTCGGGCAGGATCGCCAGTGCGTCCTCCGCCACCGCATCTCGCCAGCGCGCAAGCAGTGCCTTGTCAGTCACCAGCACACGAGACCATTCGTCAGAACCCTTTGTGCCGGAAAACGGCCGCAGATCGACGGCATCCGGGTCGATGTCAAATTTGTCCCGCAACTGTCGATGTGCCACGTTCTCCCGGTTCTGACCGCGCAGTTTGTCGGGCACTTCAATGGGCAACAGTGCAACATCTGCACCCGGAACCGCCAGAACCTGACCCTGGCCCGCCTTGGCGCCAGACGCGGTCACATGAACCACTTGCGGGGCAGTGGCAGCGACGACCTGCCTTGCGCGTTGCGATGTGATGGCCACGTGTGTCCCGGTGCTGCCCTTGCTTCGGGTGCGACCATGCCTCCTGCTTGGGTTGGGATCAATGGTCGCCGAAATGCGTCAGCCGCCAAAACACCTCTGTACCGGTTGGTGCGGGCGACCGTTTGAACAGCGTGACGCGGCTTGCCTCGCGTGTATCAACCGTGGCTGTCGCTTCGGCTTGAAACCAGGATGATCCCACATCAAGCCGCCCGGCGTCCACCGCCTGCGGGTTCTCCTCCAGATCCGTGTCGAGCCCTGTTGCCAAAATGAAATCCTCGAGCGTGGGAAATGGCTCATCCGCCCTTTGCCGCAAAACCTGCAGAACCTGACGTTCGGACAATTGCGGCAGCATAGCGCGCAACACGCGTTCCGGTGCGGTATTGACGTTCAGACGCGTCCCCGGCGGCAGCACCGTGATATAGGGCCGCAACAGGTCAAGGTCGCCGTCCGAGACATCGGGTATCACGTCTAGCTGTGACAGGGTCAGCGCGGCACCGCCCAACGGCGCCATCGCAGGCGTCAGCGCGCGGTACGCTGCAGTGTTTGCCGGACCGTCGCGCGATACAAAGGCGACAATTGCCTCTGCGACGCCGGGGGATGCACCCAGGTTGTCTGTCAATGCGTCGAAACCGTCCTGGGCCACAGTGTCGTTGGGGTCGGCCAGCCAGTTGATATTGAACAGCCCCTGCTGATCCGTGATCCTACCCGATACGGTGCCCTGCGCCAGGGATACCGTGTCTATCGTATCCGCCCACGCATCCCGTGCACTGTCAGAACGACCCGCCACCTGATCGCGGTCCAGAACCAGGCGGCTCAGGGCATCGAACGCATCCAGATTGTCGCGAAGTGTTTCGGACGTCTGCGCGAGGGCAAGCCGCGCGCGGCCCTGTTCGGCACGCGACAACAAAAGAACGGCCACCGCTGACATCGCCGCAAGCAGCACAAGCGCGTTGACGATCACAAAACCGTCCGAGCGGTCCGCGCCCCTCATTGCAGCGCCTGCACAAGGGGCAGGTCACCCCATTGTGCCGTCCCAATGACAATGCGCACAGCAGCGGGCAGGTTACTGAAATAGGCCGCGGGCGCGACGACAGCGCGGTCCTGATCCAGTGCATTTGTTGCCTGCTGCCGAATTTGCGTGGTCAGCGGGGGCAGATGGCCGTCCACCCACCCGGTACCGGGCCAATAGGTCTGCAAGGTAAATCCGGTCACGCCCCGCATCACAATGTATTCGTCGGTGACCTGACCCACATCCGGCGGCAGCAGGGTGGGCCAATGGCGTCGTCGCAATGTTCCGTCCTCGGGGCGAAAGCGCCATTCGGCAAAGTGCCGGTCCGTGGCGGCATCTTCGACGGTTGGTTGCCCGCCCAGCGACAGGCCAATCATCGTGCCTGCTTCGTTTTGCCAGACGGCAGACAAAGGCGCGCTTTGCGGTGGATAAAACCGCATGGGCACAACCGATGAGACGTCGTTCCGCAGCAACGCCAGCGTGACGCCAAGTGTCGCGTTTGCATCGTCAATCTCGGCCAGCCGATCAGAGGTGCGCACGATCCCCGACAGGCTTTGCACCGCCATGACCGCGACCAGCGCAAACAGCGCCATGGCGACAACCAGCTCAATCAGGGTCAGACCGATGGTGCCGTCGTTGTCCTGCGTCTTCATCTGAGCGGCCTGGCAACATAGATGGTGCGCTGCGCGCCGGGCCCTTGGTCGGATCGCGACGTGACCTGCACTTGCACGAGGCCCGCCGCGGTCACACTGCTTGTCGCGCTTATGGCAAAGTTCTGGCCGCCAATCCTGACGTTGCCGGGCAGGATCGCGTCAGGACCCAACAACTTGATCTCTTCCGCCCGGTTGGACGCTGCCAGTTGCGCAAAGATGCGGTCCTGCGCACCACCGATGGCGAGGCGCGATTGGTCGGTTGTGCGCAGCACCGCAATGATGCCAAGCGTCAGGACCAGGACGGCGAAGACTAGCTCCAACAGCGTCAGTCCGTCATCCTGCCGGGTCATGCGCATGTTAATCCATAGGGTTCAGCCAACCGGCACGTCTGGCCCGGACCACGCCGAGGTACGAACCGTACGGAAAACTGGCTTACTTCTCCGTTGGACAGAAAGACGATGTTCGGAGATCCTGGGCTGGTGCGCCGCAGGTCTGTTTGCGGCCGCACAGATCCGCGCCACCGTCGTTCGCGGCCGACGACGCTCCAGCCATCATCGGTGCGTATGTAGTGAGTCAGCCCTTGCGGCGTGACGTCCAGACCCCGAGTTTCGCGCCCCAGAATGGCCAGGTTGGCGACCCGCTCAAAATCCTGCTGAAACAGGCGCACATCATTTTTCATACGCTGCGATTGCCCGACCGTCAGGCTCGTCCCGACGGCCAGCACCGATAGAACGGCGATAACGACGACAAGCTCCACCAATGAGAAACCGGCGCTCGGTTTATGACGGTGGCTCAGCTTTGGCCCCATGAGCCAACATCCCCGTCAGCGCCCGAACCACCCACAGCGCCGTCGGCGCCATATGTGAAGACATCAAAATCGCCGTGCACACCCGGATAGAGGTATTGGTAGGGTTGGCCCCATGGATCAATGGGCAAGCGGTCTATGTAGCCGCCGGTCGACCAGTTGGTCGGCACCGGATCTGTGGTCGGTCGGGTGACCAGTGCCTCGATCCCCTGTTGCGTCGTCGGATACCGCAGATTGTCCAGACGATAGAGTTCGATCGCGCTGACAATGGTGGCGATGTCCGATTGCGCCCGCGCCGCCCGCGCCTGATCGGGGCGGTCGATAACCCGCGGCACGATCACAAGGGCGAGGATGGACAGGATCACCACGACCACCATCAATTCCAGCAGGGAAAAGCCCGCGTCACGCTCGCGCCGCTGCTGTTCCACGGTGAAAGAACTGGATGTGTCCTTCATCATGTTGCCGTCATCGCCCTAAATCACTGCCGTTTTGTGGGCACAATAATAATGGGTGACGGCTCGGCTTGTCCATGCGTACCAGCCACGGCACAACAGGCTATGCACGACGCGATATGGTTTCCCTTTATGCTTGTACTGACGGCACCAGCGGTGGGGTCGTTTCTGGGCGTTCTCGTGGATCGGTTGCCACGCAGAGAGGATATCGTGCGCTTGAGATCGCGCTGCCGCTCCTGCGGGACGGTCCTCGATGTGAAGGATTTGGTGCCGCTTGTGTCCTACATCATATTGCGCGGACGGTGCCGCCATTGTCACTCCAGCATTCCCGCGCAGAGTTTTCATGTCGAACTCCTAGCACTTGGCGCCGCGGTCTTGGCGATCATTGCTGGGGGCAGCGCGGCAGAGATGGGTGTGACCGCTCTTTGGCTGTGGTTGCTGATCACGCTGACCGCTTGCGATTTAATCTGGTTTCGCCTGCCCAACGCTCCAACCGCCGTGCTGGCGCTTGTGTCCCTTGCCATGGCCACATTGCCGGGCGGTCCCGGGCTGCAACAGGCGGTGATCGGTGCCCTCATCGGCGCGGGCAGCTTTGCGCTTTTGGCCTGGGGGTATCACAAGCTCCGGGGCCGCGTCGGCTTGGGACAGGGCGATGTCAAACTGATGGTCGGACTAGGGGCTTTCGCGGGGCCGTTCGATGTGCCGCTGCTGGTTCTTGTTGCCGCGCTGCTCGCATTGCTATTTGCGCTGTTGACGCGTCGGCAGTCGGGCGGACTGGGCCCAATGCGCGCCTTGCCTTTTGGCGCGGCCCTCTGCATATCAGCCGGGCTTTTGTGGATCGTACGCGCAGGCGATGTCCTGAGTTTGCCCTTGCGGTAAACCTGCCGTTCGCGCTTGATATCAACACCGCACATGCGCCGACTTTTCTCAAAAGGGTATCTACGTCTCGTGCCTGTCCTTCCACGTATCTTTCTATCGGTCGCCGTGACCGTGACGGCGGCCATCGCGCATGCACAAACCGCCTCGGCCCCCTTGCCACAAGACGTGGAAAACGCCCTTGCTGAACGGGACTATGCGACCGCGCGCGAGGGGTTGGCGCTATTGGCCGAACCGCAGGACGCGATCGAAGCGCAATACCAATACGCGCAACTTCTATGGAATGGCCTGGGTGGTGAGGTGGACACCACCGCCGCACTCGCCTTGCTGGAAAACGCGGCGGCGCGCAATCATCCGGGTGCCGCACTCTTTCTGGCGCGCGTATACCTGACGGGTCCGCAGGCCAGTGTGTCACGTGATCCGGCACGGGCTGCAGAGCTTTTGCGGATTGCAACGGATCAGAACGTCGCCGAAGCGCAATTCTACCTCGGTATGCTGACCAAGGACGGTACAGGTTTGCCCGCAGACCCCGCAGCCGCGTTGACACTGCTCAAAGCGGCGGCAACCGGCGGCTATGTCGAGGCCCAGTATGTCCTCGCACAAGCGTATTCGCGCGGTGATGGCGTACCGCTCGACAGCGCAAAGGCGCTGCAATGGCTGACGGCAGCGGCCGAAGGTGGCAATACAGAGGCGCAGTACTTTCTCGCGAATGCACTCAAGAGGGGCGATGGCGCCCAACAGGACATCGTTGCTGCGTTTCGCTGGTATCGACGGGCGGCGGAACAGAATCTTCCGATTGCGCAGCGGACACTTGGCACCGCCTACATGACAGGCAACGAGCCTCTGCAGAAAAACCCGCAAGAGGCCTATCGCTGGCTCAAGGCGGCAGCCGACGCTGGCGATCCCGGAGCGATGTTCAACCTCGCCATTGGCCTCAGCGGCGCGCTTGAAACACTCAAAGACGACGCGCAGGCAGCAGCGTATTTGCTGGCAGCCTCTGACACGGGGCTGGCGCGCGCGACGTTCATGTTGGCCCAATTCACCGAGCACGGGCGCGGCGTGCCGCAGGACCTGCGGGCTGCTGCCCTGCTGTATCGAACGGCGTTTGAACAAGGCGATGCGCGCGGCGCTGTTCGTTTGGGTCAACTGACGGGGCAGGGCGCCCTCAAGGATATGGTCCCGCCCCATTTCAGCGTGCCATGGACCGTCGCGGCAGCGCAGGAGGGGGATGCCGGTGCTCTGGCATGGCTTGCCGATCAAGCCGAAAAGGGCCTGCGAGATGCACAAGTCAGTTACGGTCTCTTTCTGCTCGATGCAGGTGAGGATGCACAGGTCGCCGCCCGTTTTCTGGAACAGGCCGCGCAGGCTGGCGCACCCGCGGCACAGCACCGGCTCGGGGTGCTCTACACCACCGGCACAGGTGTCACGCTCGACTATGTTCTTGCGCATAAATGGCTGAACATCGCGGCGACCAATGGCATCGAAGCCGCCGTTGAAACACGTGAAGTGATCGGCAATCTGATGACCCCCGAACAGCTGGCCGAAGCGCAGGGGGCTGCCCGTCACTTCTTTGAAAACGCCACCGCGCCCGACAGCATCGCGAACACGGTAAACCAATGATGCGCCTTCGGTTTCTTGCCGTGCTGGCTCTGTTGGCCTGTGCCTCGGTTGGGATGGCGCAGCAAGGCCTGTCTATCGCGAATCTCACACAGGCAGCAGAGGGCGGTGACAGTGCGGCGCAAACCGAATTGGGGATGCGTCATTTGACAGGCGACGGCACTTTGCAAAACCACGGCACCGCGGCGCAATGGTTTGAGCGGGCCGCACAGTCCGGAAACGCCGAAGCACAGAACCAACTCGGGCGGCTCTATCACGCAGGGCGCGGCGTTGCCCAGGATACGACCACGGCGCTGCACTGGCTTGAGGCGGCGGCAACAGACGGCAATGCGGAGTATCTCTTTGATCTGGCCAGCGTGCTGGAGGGTGAGGGCGGGCAGGCCAACCTGACCCGCGCCGCAGATTTGTATCGCACCGCGTCGCAAAATGGGCATGTCCCGTCGATGATCAGCCTGGGCGTGCTCTACCAGGAAGGGACGGGCGTGCCGCAGAACTTTGCCGAGTCCAAGCGGCTTTACGAGAACGGCCTCGACAGCGGCCACCCCCGCGCCCAGAACAACCTTGGCCTCCTCTACGTGCGCGGCGATGGAGTCGAACAGGACTACGCCCGCGCCGCCGAACTTTTTGCCGCCGCGGCAGAACAGGGGCTGCCACAGGCCATGACCAATTTGGGCGTGCTTTACGAAAACGGCTTTGGCGTGCCGCAGGATACCGCACGGGCAGATGCGTTGTACCGGATGGCCGGAGCGGGCGCGCCGCACGACACCGGCGGGTTTCAGTATGACCCACGCCTTGCGCCACCCCCTCAGACTGCGGACGCGTTGCAGGCCGTGAAGGATGCAGCAGCAGCGGATGATCCGGTCGCCCGGTTCCAAATGGGATGGCTACTGGTCAGTGCGCCGGATGCCACATTCGAAGACATCCGCGCCGCGCGCACCCATTTTGAAAGCGCAGCGGACCGCGGGCACGGTCCGTCGATGGCCAACCTCGCGCTGATGTATTTCCGTGGGCAGGGCGCACCGCAGGATTTCGTGCTGGGCCATATGTGGATGCTGATGGCGCAAAGGGCAGGCACAGTGAATCCCACGCTGACAGAGCAATTCTCGACAGCCGCCACGCCAGACCAGATCAATGAGGCCGAGGACCGCGGCAAGGCCTTTCTTGAACAGAAAGGCATGTCGGTCTCGCCCTGAGCGGAAATTTTGAACATGGGGGTCGAATTGTCTTTGAAACCCCTGCCGCATACCGTACCTTTGTGCACGATAGTGCCGGTGCGCGCCCGCACATTCCTTCAACGACATGAGCAAGGAGACAAGTCCATGAAGCACGCCGTTTGGTCACTGCTGATGTCCGTCGCGTTTGTTGGGGAGGCCGCCGCGGATGCGCCACAGCCCGTACAACAGAACAATTCAAACGCTGTCTGGTTCGAAAACTGGACAGGGCTCAGCAACACGACCATGACAATCGCGAAACCCAACGGCGAGGTCGTGTCGATCTTTGCGGCGTCCGGCACGCCGGTTTTTCAACTTGTTGGTCGTGATGTCACGGACGGCGTCTACCGCTATGAACTGTCTGCCGCGACAGAAGACCGGGTCGAAATCAAAAACGCGCAAAACAACGGGCGCGGTGACGCAGCACAGGATACGGCTGCCAAGCCATTTTACCTGACTGGCGTGTTCCACGTCGAACGCGGCGTGATCATCGCGCCACAGAACGCAACAGAAGAAGAATAAGAAACGACCAAGAGCCGCGCAGTGCCCGGCTCTGGGGGACAAGGAGATGACCATGAAGATTTCGAAGAAGTCTATTTCGACAACAATGACCGTCAGTGCTCTGGCGCTCGTCATGGGTGCAGGGGCAAGCCACGCGCAGCAGGTCTTCACTCAGGACGTCATCGTTCAGGGCAGCCTGTGTACCGGTGGCGATTGCACCACCAGCGAAAGCTTTGGCTTCGATACGTTTCGGCTGAAGGAAAACAACCTGCGCATTCATTTTGATGACACGTCAGCCTCGGCGTCGTTCCCTGCAAATGACTGGCGCCTTGTTGCGAATGACAGTGGAAACGGTGGGATCGACTACTTCGCGATCGAAGATTCGACCGCCGGCCGTATCCCGTTCCGTGTTGAAGCAGGCGCACGAGCAAACGCGCTGTACATGGAAAGCGATGGCGACGTCGGCATCGGCACCTCAGAACCGGTGGTCGATCTTCACGTCGTTGACGGCAACTCACCGGCGCTGCGTCTCGACCAGGACGGATCGGACGGATTTAATCCGCAAGTCTACGATATCGCCGCGAACGAAACGAACTTCTTCATTCGCGACGTGACGAACTCATCGCGTCTTTTCTTCCGTGCAAAACCTGGCGCACCTCAAAACAGCATGTTCATCGCCGAAGATGGCAGTATCGGTTTTGGAACCGAGAATCCGGACGCAGGTTTGAAAATGGTCATGGGCTCCGGCATTGGCGCAGGTGAGGCTGGCATCCACATGATCGACGAGCAAAACAGCGGCGCGATGCAGATGTTGCGCATGGAAAACGACGGAGCCGTCCAGTTGTTCATGAACAACACCACCCGCACCGATGCCCAATGGATGTTGAGCGCCGGGCGCGGCCTGCGTTTCATCCCTTCGGAAACCGCCTCCGCCTACATGATGGAATTGTCGAACACCGGCGATCTGGAAATCAAAGGCGCCCTGACCCAATCGTCCGACCGCAATGCCAAGACGGATATCGTTCCGGTCGATGCCAATGACATCCTGGCCAAGGTCCGCGCATTGCCCGTCAGCGCCTGGACATACAAGCACGAAGTCGACGAGGGCGTGCGTCACATCGGCCCTATGGCGCAGGACTTCTACGCAGCCTTCGGCACGGGCCGTGACGAAACCGGTATTTCCTCGTTGGACGGCACGGGTGTGGCCCTGGCGGCAATCCAGGCGCTCAGCGCGGAAAACGCCGCTCTGAAAGCACGTCTTGATGCCCTGGAAGCCGAAACGCTCAGCGAGTGATCGGGCAATCCAAATGTGATCCTTGACGTGAACGGGCGCGCTTGCCGCGCCCGTTTTTTTTGCGGCACAGTGCGTGTACGTTCTTGCCTATCCGCCGCGGGTCTCTGGGGGAGTTCATGGACCGTTTCATCGTCAGACACTATGACAAGCGCTTTGCGGTCGCGCTGCTGATCATCTGTGCGCTGGCCTATCTGTTCTGGACCGGGTCACGCTATCCGTCGCTAGACGAAAAGGCGATGATGTCCGGTGCCATCCAACTCGAGGACCCGCTGAGTTTCGAGGCCCGCTTCGCTCTGGCCGAAGGCATGTCGACGCTGGAGCGGATGTTCTGGACAACGCTGAACTGGATCGACACGAACAAGAAGGGCATGACCTTCGGCGTTCTTTTCGCCGCCTCCTTTTTGACCCTCGCCCCCTATGTCCGGCGCAAGACCTTTCGCAGGGGGACGTCAAACGCCTTTCTTGGCCTGATCATCGGAACGCCGCTGGGTGTCTGCGTGAACTGCGCCGCACCGATTGCGCGCGGCCTTTATTCTGCGGGCATGCGCGCCGAAACCACGCTCAGCGCGATGATCGCCTCGCCGACGCTGAACATCGTGGTGCTGACCATGCTGTTCAGCTTGCTGCCGCTCTACATGGCGCTGGCCAAGATCGCGCTCAGCCTGCTGGTCATCCTCGTGGCCGTTCCGTTGATCTGTCGGGCCCTGCCGCAAGTCCAGATCGCCGAACAGGATCTGGTGTGCCCACTCCCCGCCGCCCTGCCCAACGCGCCGCAGTCAGAGCCGTTGGGGCAGGCCATGTTGGGGGTGGTGCGCAGTTTCGTGGCAAACCTATGGTACATCATCAAGATGACAGTGCCGCTGATGCTGCTGGCGGGCATTTTGGGCGCAATCACCGCAACGCTTGTCCCGCAGGATCAAGTGGTCTTGCTGCAATTCGGCATCGGTATGCTTGTCGTCGTCGCCATTGTGGGGCTGTTCCTGCCGGTGCCGATTGCGTTCGACGTGGTGGTAACCGGCGCACTGCTGGCCGCCGGGCTGGCACCGGGATATGTGATGGCCCTTCTGTTCACGCTTGGCATTTTTTCGGTTTATTCGTTCTTTATCGTGGTGCAGTCCATCGGGCAACGCGCCGCCTGGCTGATGGCAGCTATTGTTGTAGGGCTGGGTGTGGTGGCCGGTCTCGGCGCGCAAAACTACCATCAATGGCAATCCGACCGGGCCTTGCGACTGCTCACATCGGCGCCATGGGGGGCAGCCATGGCCTCCGCGGGGTCGGACGTGACCGTGCAGGCATCGGAACTGTCCACGTCCTCCGCACCGGCCGACACATATTTCGTGCGGGCGGATGCCGACACAATCGGCATCGACCAACCCGTCGAGTTCTCGTTCCGCGACATGTGGCCACCGTTCTGGGAAGGGCGAAGCCTGGCCTCCGGCGACATCGACCGCGACGGAGACATCGACCTCGTCGTCGCGTCCACCCGCGTCGGGCTTTATATCTATGACAATGACGGTGCGGGCCATTTCGCGGCGCGCACGGACGACCTTGGTTTTGTTGCCGAATTGCCGGTGTTCAACGCGGTGCTCGCGGATGTCGACAACGATGGGTGGCAGGATCTGATCCTGGCAACCTATCTGTCCGGCAACTACCTGATCCGCAACGAACTTGGGCAATTCGACATAGCGGGCGCAGTCCGTCTGCCCGCTCCGCCAGAGGCGATCCTCACTATGTCGATGACACTCGCCGATGCCGATCGTGACGGCGACCTGGACATCGCCCTCGGGCAATGGGCCGCAGGGTGGTACCGCGAAATTCCCGGCGAGGAGTCGCGCAACCACATCCTCTGGAACGATGGCGGAATCTTTGATCGCCTGACCGCGCTACCCGGCGTGCCGGGCGAAACTCTCAGCATTCTGTTTTCGGATATCGACGGTTCCGGGACGGCAGACTTGTTGGTCGGCAATGATTTCTCCATCCCTGACTACATCTACCTTGGCGATGGGTCCGGCGGGTTCGACATGATCACGCGCGACAGTGCCCGGATCGAACAAACAACGACCACGACAATGGCGATCAAGTCGGCCGATCTGCGCAACACAGGCGCACCCGACCTCTACTTTGCGCAGATTTCGGGGCGGTCCTCGGGAGTGTCGGAGACGCTCAAGATGCAGCCGCTTGATCGCTATTGTGACAGCATCAGCAATCCCGATCACCACGCCACCTGCGCGCAAAACATGCAGATCAAGGCGTGGTACCGCGGGGGAAACAACTTTGACCCCAGCTTTGCCGCACGATGTGCGCAATTGTCGGGGCGGGATCAAGATGAATGCCGTGCCATGCTGGTCAAGGACCTTGCAATCCAGCGGCGTGATCCGTCGATCTGTGCGTTGATCGCCAAGGACCAGCCTATTCCCCGGGCCTATTGCGATATCCATTTCAAACCCGTGGTGCCGCCGTTGCAGGCGGATGTCGATCTGACACCGCCACAAATTCTGTCCACCAACGTGCTGCTTTCGCCGGACAACGGCATCTGGCGCGACGTCGCGACCGACAGTGGACTGGCCGTCGGCGGGTGGAGTTGGGACACCAAGATCGCGGATTTCGACAATGACGGCTGGCAGGATGTCTATATCGTCAACGGCACATGGGTCCCGAACGAGGTTTCGCCCTCAAACCTGTTTTTCCGCAACACCGGCGATGGCCAGTTTGTCGAGGCGTCAGGCCCCTTCGGATTGGAGGACTATCTGATGACAGCGGCGGCAACAGCATTTGACATGGATGCAGACGGCGATCTGGACATCATCACCTATCCCGTAAACGGCCCCTTGCGCGTTTTCACCAACACCAGCCAACGCCCCGGCGTCGTCTTCCAGCTGCAGGATGCCGTGGGGAATTGGGACGGGATCGGCGCTGTCCTGCGCCTAAGCGACAACCTAGGCCGCACCCAGATGCGCGAGATTCAGTTGGGCGGCGGGTTCATGTCCTTTGACGCGCCGGACGTGCATTTCGGCCTGGCCGACGCGACCGGGCAACAACTCAAGATTGAATGGGCAGACGGATCGACGACCACACTCGAAGGCCCGTTTTCAGCCGGTATACGATACGACATACAGCGGCAATAGAGAGGCGCCCACCTCCCTATGTCGAAGAGATTTCATGAATAAAATCAAGTTCTTCGCAGACTGCCTCCCTGCGTCGGTCGGCTTGGAAGCGCACCATCAAAGGCCCCCAATTTCGCGTCCCGGGTAAAGATAAGTTGCTTTACGTGGGCGCTGTGCGCAATATTCCGCCTAAGTGGTATTTGTTCACTTGACGTTATTTTCAAAAAGGAGGGTTACGTGGCTCGCTTTCACAACATTTGCGGCGCCGTTGCTTTGATGCTTGGGATGTCCGGCGCGTTGCCGGGGACAACGCAAAAGGCCGCAGCGCAAGACTACTTCATCGGGTCAATCATCACCTTTGCCGGCAACTTTTGTCCGCGCAACTTCACAGCCACGAATGGGCAGTTGTTGCCGATTGCCCAGTTCTCAGCGCTGTTCTCGTTGCTCGGCACAACCTATGGCGGCGACGGTCGGACCACGTTCGGTCTGCCCAACCTGCAGGATCGCGTGGCCATGGGCCAAGGCAGAGGCCCCGGGCTGACCAACCGCTCCATGGGCAGCGTACAGGGTCAGCCATCCGTCTTCCTGACGGTCAACAATCTGGCAGCGCACAGTCACGCCGTTAATGCCACCAATCTAGATGGCGACAAGGCGGGACCCGGCGACAAGCTGCTGGCCGCGGCGCGCCGCGGCGGTGTCGGGGATGAAACCATCTACTCCGAGCAGGCGCCGAATGTTCAAATGTCGGCCCAGATGCTGACCCCGACAGGAGGCGCGCAACCCATGCCAACGCGCGATCCGTATCTGGTGATGACCCGGTGCATTGCCTTGGAAGGCATTTACCCGTCGCGCAACTGACCCGCGCTGCATTCCAAATTTTCCGGGCTTCGCGGTCCAAGCGACCCAAGCCGATCACTGGAGATACACAATGAAATTCGTTTCGAAACTCGCATGCCTGCCCGTGTCACTCGCGTTGGTGGCAGGCGCGACCCTGATGCCCGAACGTGCATCGGCCCAACAGGCCATGCTGGGCGAAGTCCGCATGTTCGGCTTTAACTTCTGCCCAAGGGGATGGGCCGCGCTTGATGGTCAAATCCTGCCCATCAACCAGAACCAGTCCCTCTATTCGATTCTAGGCACAGCTTTTGGCGGGGATGGGCGGACAAGTTTTGGCCTGCCCGATCTGCGCGGTCGGCTGGTCGCAGCCCCCTCATCATCAACGCGCGTGGGCTTACGGGGCGGCACCGAAACCACCACCATGACGGCTGCTCAGCTTCCCTCACACACCCACACCGTCTTTGCCACCAACCTCGACGGCGACAAAGGCGGCCCGCGTGACAAGATCCTGGGCGCATCCCGCATCAACGGCGTGGGCGAAGAGACAATCTACAGCGACACACCCACACCGAACAAATTCATGGACTCGCGCATGATCGCGAGTTCCGGTGCCGGGGCGCCGATCCAGATCGGTGACCCAAGACTGGCCGTCACCCATTGCATCGCGACAACCGGCATTTTCCCGTCGCGCAATTGACCCGAGACAAAGGCATGAAAAAGATGATGAAACGCGTATCTTCAAAAACCGCCTGTCTGGGCGCCGCCGCGGTCCTGGCGTCCCTGGTCGCGACAACCGGTTCGGTCAAGGCACAAGCAGCCGAACCCTATATTGGCGAGATCATCGCGACGGGCGTCGCCAGCTTTTGCCCACGCGGCTGGGCCGCTGCCGAAGGGCAACTGCTCGCCGTGTCGCAAAACGACGCCTTGTTTTCGCTGCTCGGCACGATCTATGGCGGCGACGGGCGCACGACATTCGGGCTGCCGGACCTGCGTGGCCGCGTGCCCACGCATCCGGGGCAGGGGCCCGGCCTCAGTCCGGTTAGGTTGGGTCAGCGCGACGGCAATGAACAGGTCGCCCTGACACAGGCGCAGAACGCCCCACACAGCCATATGGTACAAGCGACAAACCTCGACGGTGACAAGGGTGGCCCCAAGGACAAGCTTTTGGCGGCAGCGCCAAACCGGGGCGTCGGCCAGGAAACGATCTATTCTGATCAAGGTCCGAACGTCACCATGGATTCCCGCATGATCGGCACCACCGGCAACAGCCAACCTTTCAGCACCCTGGACCCCAGCCAGACAGTCCGGTACTGCATCGCTCTGGTCGGTATCTACCCGTCACGGTCATAGTCCGGCGCGAAAGGATCGTGCCCCGCGATCAGACCACGGGGTAGACAAAAGACAGGATACGCGGGGCAGGCGCCTCGCGGTCCGCCAATGTCAGACGGTCCTCTGCAATGTCCTCTGCCAACCTTTCGGCCAATTGCACCAAACCGGGATCGTCCGTCTGACGCGCAATCTGCACCAGCAACGCGTCGCCCTGACCATACACATCGCCAAAACTGCGCAAGGGCGCGTTCAGCGTTTCGTCAGCGGGCTGCAACAGGGTGCCGGCGTCCGGATGCTCTGCCGCCGCAGGCTGGCCCGCCTCCGTCAGATACCGGTGCAGTACGTCGTTCAGTTCGGCAATATCAATCCGGGTCAAAACGGGTCCTTCCCACGGCCTGGCTGGCCCAATCGGGCTGCTCCGATTTGTGCACAAGAAAGTCGCCGATGGCGAGGACGTCCATATGCGTGTTGAGAAAACAGTTGATCGCGTCCTGTGGCGTACACACGATCGGCTCTCCGCGGACGTTGAACGATGTGTTCAGCAACATCGGGCAACCGGTCTGTGCCTCAAACGCGCGTAGAACCGCGCCAATACGGCTGCCATTCTGCGCCGAGGTGTCCGGATCAACGGTCTGCAGTCGCGCACTGAAATCCACATGGGTGACGGCGGCTACGTCACTGGTGACAGCCGTTTGCAATGCCATCGGACCCGCCGCGCCACGTGCCCGCGCCTGGCGAATATTGGCAGGCCCGCGATGCTGTTCCCGCAGCTTTGACACCAGCAGCATGTAAGGGCTGTGATGCGGCGCTTCGAAATAGTCCACCGCCCGATCTGCCAGCACAATCGGGGCGAAGGGCCGCCAATCCTCACGAAACTTGATCGACCGGTTCACCCGGTTCAGGGTCTTGACCCCCCGCGGATCTGCGAGGATCGACCGATTGCCTAGGGCGCGCGGCCCATATTCCATCCGGCCATGGAAATGGCCCACGATCTTCTGATCGGCCAACGTAGCGGCCAGATCGGTGGCATAGCGTTCCGGATCGGGTTCGTGGCAGTAGGCAAGCCCGGCGCTGTCCAGCGCGGACTGAATGTCACCCGCATCAAAATCGGGACCCAGCAGGCTGCCGAACATCCGATCACGCTTGGCATGTTGCGGCGATGGCGCGCTTCGATGCGCCAACTCAAGTGCAGCACCAAGCGCACCGCCCGCATCACCCGACGCCGGTTGCACCCAAAGCGCCTCCAGCGTCGGCACGGTGTGCAACAGGTAACTGTTGGCCACGCAGTTCAACGCCACACCTCCGGCCATGCACAACCGCCGCTCACCCGTGGTTTCGAGCGCAGTGCGCGCCAGGCGCGCCACCGCATCCTCCAACACCGCCTGCGCCGAAGCTGCGACATTCATGTGAAATGCAGTCACGGGGGCGTCGGGCGCGCGTTGCGGCTGCTTGAACAGAGTTTCAAACAGGGGCGACGTGGTCGACAGGCTCCGGTCAAAGCCGAAGTAATCCATGTTCAACGCGAATGACCCGTCATCCCGCAGGTCAATCAGGTGGTCCCTGATCAGCTTGCGCATGTTCGGCACACCAAAGGGCGCCAGACCCATCAGCTTGTATTCGCCGGAGTTTACCTTGAACCCGCAAAACTGGGTGAACGCGCTGTAGAACAGTCCCAGAGAGTGCGGAAAGGTGATCTCGCTGATCGCCCTCAACCCCTCGGCATCGCCGTGCCAGATGCTGGTCGTGGACCATTCTCCGACCCCGTCAAGGACCAGCACAGCCGCGCTGTCAAAGGGCGATGGGTGGAATGCCGCAGACGCATGCGACCTGTGATGGGGCACAAACAGAATGTCATCGGGTGACCGGGCCACCTCACACAGCATATGCGGCAACTCCTGCGACACGGCACGCAGCGTGCGCAGCATATTCGGCCACATCTGCGCACCCCCCGGTGCAACCCGCCGCGCAGTATAGAGGATGCGTGCCGCTTTCAGCCCGGGATCTTCGTAATAGGCGACCTTGTCCGGTTTGGTGCCATCAGGCAGTTGTGACAGGCAATAGGCGATGGCCTTGTGCGGAAACCGCCAATCCCCCTTTTCACGCGTGAAGCGTTCTTCCTGTGCTGCCGCAATGATCCTGTCGCCCTGCACCAGCGCGGCAGCCGCATCATGGAAATGCGAGGAAATACCAAGGATCGTCGGGGCCGCGCTCACAATCTGACCCCGCTATACTGCTCGCACAGCTCTTCGATGATAGGCAGAAGGCCGTTGGCGTAATGGGTATTGGCCGCAACATTGGGGTGCGCGTCATCGGGCAGAAAGCGGTGGTGCGCGTCATGGGGTGTCGCGATGTCGTGCACCCGGTCCAACCGATCCTGCACCATGCGATTGAACGCAGGGTCCATCTCGTCAAGCAGGGCAAAGGCGACAGGCATGTTCGCGGCCTGTGCCGTCTCCTGCACCAGGTTCAGAACAGCCGCCGAGGCCAGGTTGATCATGAAATCGTCGGGCAGAAAAATGTGGAACACCGCATCGCGGGTCACAGGCTGCCAAATCGGGTGATAGACGATCTCCGGCCGACCGTCAGAGGCCAGGCGCGCAACGGGCACATGTTCGATCCCTTGCCGGTGCCAGGCGGGTGCCAGGTATTGGCGCATCCGGTAAGGGTGCGCGATGTTGCGATAACGGTGATCCCCGATGATGTTGAAAACGGCCACGTCCACCGCTTGTCGGGCGATATCACGCCGCAACTGCAACAGGTTCTGCACCGTGCCATGCCCGCTGATGCCGCGGTTCAGGATGCGCAGGTCCGGCAATTGCGCCTGAAGCTGCCCGGCAAAGGTCTCCTCATCCGCCAGCGCCTTGCCATAGGTGAACGAACAGCCATAAAGCCCAACGCGCAGGCCCGCCTTGTTCCCGTCGGAGCCCGGCACATGCCGCCACCCGTCGGGATCAATCCTTTGCACGACACCCGGCCGAAAGCCGACATTGACCTGGTAGCCCGGCGTCAGCGACCACCCGATCACCGGGTCCGGCCGAAACAGCGCGCGCGGCGTGCTGACGATATTGGGTTCAGAGGGGGTCATCACGCAAGGCACAGCAACTTGATGAAATGTCGGGTTTGTGACAGGGGTGAAGAATGTCCATATCCATGAACACCTTATGCCCAAAGCCGGGTGTGTTCCAGCGCTTTAAGGCGGCCTGTGTCTGATCGGCGGCCAACCGTTCCATCGCGCGCCCTTCCCGGTCAGCCGGTGGCCATCGGCGGGCTTGGCGGCAGCGGCACACGCCTTTTTGCCACCGTGCTGCGCGCAGCCGGGTTCGACATCGGCACCGCGCTCAATCGGGCCCTGGACAATCTGTGGTTCTCCATCCTGTTCAAGCGGGCCGCCTGGGTGCAGCAGACAGGCCAGACAGCGCTCGATGACCGCGCAGTGGCCGACACCATCGACCTGTTCCACCGCGCCAGCACGACAGGCTTGCAACACGGCTTGCGGCCCACTGACACAACGCTTCTCGATCACCTCGCAGCGACGGTGCATCCCAACGGCCCTTGGAAGGCAGGGCCGCGCGCCCCACTGATTGACAGACTGCGCGCATCCACCGGCCCCGCAACCCCACGCCTCTGGGGATGGAAAGAGCCGAACACCCACGTCTTTCTACCCCATCTGAACCACCATATCCCCGGCCTGCGCTACATCCATATCGTGCGCAACGGTCGGGACATGGCCCTGACCACGAAGACCTGGCAGATGCGCCATTGGAGCCATGTGTTCGACCTGCCTCAAGAGGGGGACATGCAACACCGGCAATTGCGGTTCTGGACGGTTGCAAACCGTGCCGCCATATCCTTTGGCGCGGACCATATGGCGGGGCGGTTCCTCCTCGTGGATTACGACGATTTTTGCACCCGGCCCGCGCCGCATCTTAGGCGTATCTGGTCCTTTCTGAACGTGCCCCCCGGCGCCACAGACGTCGTCGACATCGCACCCACGTCCATCGGGCGCGGGCAGGCCGTGAACCTGTCACAGTTTCCCAAGGATGATGTGCTGGCCGCCACCGCACTGCAGGAAGAGGTCGCGCGCATGGGGCGCCCCGACGGCCCTTGAACAAGTTGGCTAAGTTAGCTATGTCTAACCCATGCAGTTCAATGTCCACACCGCCAAAAGCCAATTGTCCAAACTGATCGAGGCTGCCCTCGCAGGCGAAGAAGTGATCATCGCCAAGGGCAATCGCCCGGTCGTGCGGCTGGTGCCAATGGCCCAGTCGGGCTTTCAACTGGGTGTTTTACCGGATGTAGGGGCAGGGCCCGACTTTCTCGAACCGCTCGACGCCGACACGCTGGAGGCTTGGGAAGGCGGCGCGTGACCAGTGTTCTTCTGGATACACACAGCTGGGTATGGACACTCACCGACGATCCGCGACTGACCCAGGCCGCTCGCGCGGCGATCACCAATGCAGCGCAGGTGCATGTCAGCCCAATCTCCTTCTTCGAAATCGGGCAAAAGGTACGTATCGGCAAATGGCCGGAAATGGAGCCGCACGTGCACAAGCTTGCCAGCTACCTGCGTGATCAGGGCGGCGCGGTGGCCACGATGACACCCGACATCTGTATCCGCGCCAGCACAATGGAGTGGGACCACCGCGATCCATTCGACAGGCTGATCGGCGCCACGGCAGAGGCGATGGCAGCGCCTTTGATCTCGGCCGACGCGGTGTTTGACGATCTGTCGTCTGTTGTCAGAACGTGGTGATAATCAGGCTTATGTAAATTTTTACCACCGTCTCAATCTTACTGACCCGCTACTGACCCCAGATACGGGTCTGATCCCCGCCCAGTTTCGAGTACCGCAAGGGACGGCGGCTGGCGACAACCGCTTCAAGCGCGGGATCGGCCCGCAGGGTCAGCCATGCCTCGGCCCACGACAGCTGGAAATCTTCAAGCCCAGCCAACCCGGCATCCATGGTCTGCGGGACACCCGCGATGGCAGCACTGGCAGCACCACCACTGGCCAGATCTGTGATCGTAAAATCAACAATCCGGTCCAGCGCACGGGTGCAGCGGCTCATGACTGGGACGCCTTGCCGCTCAAGCAGAGCGGCGGTGACAACCATCGGCGTGATGGCGTGAACCTGATAATGCAGCGCCAGATGCCGCCGGCGCATCTCTTGTGGCAGGCTGCCATCCGGCGCGGCCGTGCAGGCGACATAATTCAGCGACCACGCCGCCCATCCCCGCGCAATCGGATCCTGCGTCACCAGTGACGTCGCCGCAGCCGCCAAGGCCGCCCAGGCGCGCAAATTGCCGGACGCCGCGCCGTTCGGGGCTGTTTCCCAGAACGTCATCTGCTCGGCCATGCGCCGGTCCAACCACCCCTGCACAGCAGCCAGATCGGCGGTTTTCGCCGACGGGGCCACCTGCGCGGCAACCAACGCCAGCGCCGCCAGCCGGGACCCAAGGGTCAGCTCAACCGTTTCGGTCCCCAATTGCGACAGCGCGTCGGCCCGCGCCCAGTCCGCCAGCGCGGACATGACACAAGCCCCTTGCGCCGCGTCCCCCTCGCTCAGCGCCGCGTCGGTTCTCGCTGTGACAAGCGACACGAAATCATCCAACGCCGCCAGCGCCTGTTTTGCCTCTTCCTCGGCCTCGATGTCGATCTGGCTGCGGCTCTCGTCATCTTCGGCGTAGCGGCTGTCAAAGCTCAGGCTGACAACCGGCTCAGGCACCGTGCCACAGGCCGCAAATGCGTTCAGCGGCATCAGGACAAAAACGGCGGCAAGCAGACGGCGCATCGCTTATCCCTCGTCATTCAGGCGCAGCGACCGGGCCAGCGCGGCCGCGCGTGGATGGCCCAGGGCGCTGGCCTGATCCAGCAACGCTGTCGCCGCCGCCCTGTCACTGGCACGCCCCAACCCAAGGCCAAGGGCAAAGCCTGCCTCGAACATGGCGTCACGATGGCCCTGCCCCGCAGCGGTTTCCAGCCATTTGAGGGACGCCGCCAAATCCTCCGATGCCGTCGCGGTGTCGCGCAAAAGCATACCAAGCTCATAGGCCGCATCCCGGTCCCCCGCCGCCGCCGCGCGCTCAAGCAGCACCGTGACGTCCACCCGCTCGCGCACCCGGTCGCGGATCTCGTCCGGGGCCAGCCGGAATTGCTCTGCGATCAGCGCTGTTTGCGTCTCGTCTCGACTGATCAGGGCGATCAACAGATGTTCAACCGCAGCCTCCGGGTCATAGGTGCTGAGGTCGGGATTGGCGGTCAGTTGGATCAGGCGATAACGGGCGCTGGGGTCGTTGCTGGCCAGCGCACGCTCGGCCCGGTCCACCGGGTCAGGCGCGGCACCGTCATCGAACAGGCCCATCTGCCGGTTCGACAACCGCAGCTTCGACAGAACGTGGCCGCCCTCGAAATGCAGCCCGATGGTGCGCCAGTGATAGCTCAATTCGCCGTCCCCGCGTATCGCATAGGCATCGCCCAACTCGTCCGCATCCTTGGTGCCGCAATTCATCAGCGACACGGCCCGGTCGATATAGTCATCGACCTGACGGTCGCCGATATGCGGGATCGCGAACATAAGGGCCAGAAAGTCGCCCCGCGCCTCGATCTTGTCGGCGAACTGGGCAAAGACCTCCGCCTCGGTCCGGGTGCCGCGTTGCAGACGCGACAGCAGCCGAATGGCCGCCCCCTCGCCCCGGTTGCCCGCCATGGTCAGCAGGTGGACAATCTCGTCCGCAATCTCCGGGTCGCGCCCGTTGTATTCCACCAGCGCGATGGCCAGGTCGAGCGCACTGGTCACCCCATTGTTCAGGTAGACCCGGCGAAAGAACTCGATGGCAAGGTCCCGTTGCGCCGGTGTCGTGGCCAGTTCAAACTCCAGCTCAGCAAAAGCCTCCAGCGCCTGATCCGACCGGTTGAGCTCACTGGCCCAGAACCGCAACGCAGGCGACGAAGCCAGCGGATTCGCCTGTACCCGCTGCGCGTGCGAGGCCACCATCTGGATACGCCGCTCCAACGCAAGCGACTGTATCTTCCCAATCGCCTCGGGCGAGCGGTCAAGCGACAGCGCCAACAGATCCGTCGCCGACACGGTGACATTGGCATGACCCGACCCGCGATAGGCCGCCGCCCAGGGATCAGCCAGCGCAAGGCGCGGCGCATCATTGATCTGACAGCGGTAAAGACTGTCGAGATCGCGCATCGCCTCGGACATGCCATGGCGCGAGACGGCCTCGGTCAACAGGTTCTCCGCCCGGACAATCGCCGCCGGATCGTCGCGGTAACGCACCAGCATGCCCGCGAGGCGGCGCTGCCCCGGACCGTCCCCGCGCCGCACCGCCTCTTCCAACAGGGCCATCGCCTCGGCCTCACCCGCCCACCGGCCCTTGCGCACCAGCACCTCGCCCGCAAGCCGGTCAAACACGCGGCCCGGCGCCTCGGGCAACTCCGCAATCTCGCGCAGATATTGCAGAAACGGGCCATCGTCATCCGCTTCCAACCCGTCGATATTCACCACCAGCTGCAACAGCGGCGTGATCGAGGCGCGCGTGCGCCGGTCGTCCTGACTGTGGTTGAAGCCAAGGATCTCGGCCAATTCGTCCTCACTGACCGCCCCGGACGACACCAGCGCCGCCCCGGCCCGGTCATCAACGGCAACGCCCAGCTGAACCGCACGCTCAAGATAGGCGCGCAACGCGATATTGTCCTTCTGGTCCGCGTCGGCGTTCAGGTGGAACTCGACCACGCGCCAGGCCGCTTCCGCCCCACCCATATCAGCGGCAAAGCGAAACCACGCCAGCGCATGCGCCGGGTTCGCGGCCACCAGATCGCCCCGGATGTACTCCTGCGCAATCCGCGCCGCACGCCGGCACACGCCACGATCAAGACCGCCCAGAATCCCGCCAAAGGCCATGTTCACGGTCAGATCCAGCGGCGCATCCCAACCCTCGACCAACCGGCCTTCCTGCTCCAGCCGCGCGATCTCCAGAAGGGCGTCGGCACTGCCGCCAAAGGCCGCCTCGCGCAACAGCGTCTGGGCATAGGCCGGATCAGGCGCCACGCCGATCCCGTCCTGATAATACCGCGACAAAACCAGCCGCTGGGTGTTGGTCATGTCGCCCACCCGGTCGCGCAGCTGCACAACTGCGCCCTCGTCGGCGATGGCCTGCATGCGGCCCGCGCGCAGCATCAGTTCGATCCGGGCAAAGGCCGCGTCAAGGTCGGTAAAGGTGTCGTCAATTTCGGCCCGGCGCACGATCAAGGCACTGATGAACGCGAAAAAGCGGTCCGCATCCTCGTCGGTGTAATTGCGAATGTCGCGGCGCAGATAGCGGATGCGCTCGCGATCGGTCAGCTCATCCTCCGTCCCCTCGACGGTCAGATCGTCCTGCCCGGGTGCTGCTGGCGCAGGCACACACACATCGCGCGGCGCAATGGGCGGCGGCAGGAAATCCAGGTCCAGCGGGGCAGCCTGCGCGTGCAGGGCCACCGGGGTCAGTGCAAGGATCAGTGTCAAGGCGCGAAACATGTTTGCGGCCCCCCTGCTCAGAAACAAACGTTGAGTTGCGGCGCAGTACCGAATGCGGAACTGCCCGAGATGCGCACAGAGGTGACACCGTAATCTGCAAGCCCGCCCACCGGGACAAAGAACTGCCCGGTCAGCACTTGGCCGTCATGGCGATAGATGCTGCGGCTGCGCGCAAACCCGTCCGCGCCCACGAAATCAAACCGAACCGCCGCCACGCCTGTGCCTCCCGTGTTGAAGGACAGCGCCGTGCGCTCCGTTAGTTGGGCGGAGGACAACTCCGCCGTCAACGCCCCGCTGGCATCCGCCGCGCGCACCGGCACAGGCGCGCTGCACGTGGCACCTGCCGCGGCCGTCAACTCCCGGATCGGCTGATCGCCAAATTGGCCCAGCGGGGCCGACACGGGCACCTCCCACACCAGCACCTTTGGCGGCGCCGTCTGGAAATCCTGCGAGGTCAGATAGGTGGAAATCGCCGCAAACGCACCACCACCGGGCACGCCGTAGCCGAGGGTGCGCAGGCCCGTCGCCTCACTCAAGAACCCCGGCAGGTTCAGCGCCGATGTCTCGGTGATCTCCGTGCCGACGACAATCTGCGTGTCCGTATTGGCCCCGAACTGCCCTGCATTGGTCGTGAACGCGTCAGTGGACACCGCTGGCAGCTCACTCAGACAGGCGGACTGCAGCCCACTGCGCATAGCTGAGGCAAGCGTTTGCGTCCCCGCCGGGACGGACGTGAAGGATGCGGTGCGCGCATCCGTCAGGGACGCGTGATCCGACAGCGCCCCGGCAACGGTATCCGCAAGAATGCGCGCGCCGGTGGCCGTGGGCCTCGGGTCCGCTTCGAAAAACGGTCGCTCCCCCGCCAACGCCGCCGCGCGCAAGGCCACAAGCGGGTCGGCCACAACCACCCCTGCCCGTTCCAGCCGCGCAACCGTGTCGACATGCACCGCCGTGGCCACGCTCGCGTCGTACCCAAGGTCAGCGGCAAAGGGCGGCAGCATATGCGACATCACCTGCGCCCGCGTCGGCACCGGCAGGAACACAAGTGTCGTGCCACGGCCCGCAAGCGCGGCGCTCAGGTCGGCGACATGGGCGATCGTCTCTTCGGCCAACCCGTGATGGGATTGCAGCTCTGGCCGAATGGCAAAGAACACCCCGTCGCGCCCCTCGACCGCAGCAAGGGCCGGATGCGTTTCAAGCCCACGGCATCCATACGGGGACAACGCATGCGCGGTGCCTGCAAATGCCGTGAATAAGAATGTCAAAGCCGCAGCGCATCTTGCGCGCGTTCTGCCTGTTCCAGTACCCGGTTTCATTGCAAGCCCCCGCTGCTGTCCGGTTGTGTTGGTTCTGCTTCTTCGTGTTGTCTACTCGTCCGCGCCCTGCCCCACCGCCGTGTGCCGCAGCAGGTTCGCCGCCGTTGTCGAAACGGCAAGATGATTGGATTGCGCCGCCACCTGCAACAGGGCGCGCGCGTCGGTCAGGTGCTGGTCGCCTGCCGCACCGGCCTCTGCCGCGCGTTCCAGCAGACCCATGGCCATGCCCAGTTCGATACGGCCATCGCCCTGCTTTTGCGCCTCTTCAAGGATGCGGACGCGCGTCCGCTCCGACAACGGCCCAAAAAGCCGACCCTCGCCGTTGAAATCCACGACAGCCTCAAACGCCAGCCGGTTCCCGGCCCACGCATGGGGATAGAGCACCTGAATATACTTGTTGATCCGGGCCTTCGGCTCTGTCTGAGGATCAAGGCTGTGCATGGCGTCGATCATCGCGCCCAGTGTCCAGACACGGCCCGTTCCGACCGCGATGGCCGAGAAATAGGCAAGATCCGACGGCGTGCCCTTAACCGTCTTGGCCTGCAACAGCCGCACATAGCGCTGTGCGGCCAGCCCATCGCCCGCCTCTGCCAGCGCACGCAACTGGTCTGCGGTCACCGGTTCACCGGCCTGCATCGCCTTGCGCGCGCGGCGCAGTGCCGTGCTGCGCAACTGCTTGTTGCTGGTCAGTCCCGGATCAACCACGACTGAGACACGCTCGGCCTCCACACCCGCAGGCGCAATCACATTCGGGATGCGCGAGGCCGGTATGTCCTGCGCCACCGCAGGCGCAAAAGGCAGTGCCAGCGCCGCGACAAGGATCGCCACCGCCCGCATCACGAGGCGCTTCCGCACAGGGTGCTCATCTCGCCCAGCGTCTCGGCCTGACCGTTCTTGAACCGCACCATGCCTGTGCCCGTCAGATCCCGCGCCACCGGCCCGGTCAGCCGGGCGATGTCGCCATCCAGCAGACGCGGCAGCTGCCGTGCAAAATCGTTCTGCGAAATCTCGATCTCGGCGCCGGTCGCCGCAGCAAGGCCCGCGCCATTGGCGCGAAAGATATTGCCGGTGACAGAGGTGCGCGCATCCGCGCGCTGCGCCGACACCCAGATGCCCGCGCTGCCATTGCCCACGACCAGATTGTCGCGCACGACGGTGCCGTCGCTCTTGCGCACCTCGATGCCCTTCTGATCGTTGTCGAGGATCAGATTGCCATGGGCCAGCCCGCACCGCGTGCCCAGAAACTTCACGCCCGCGCCGGCGCGGTTCCACACAAGGTTGTCCTGCACCTCCACGTGGTCCGACCCCCGGTCGACCAGAACGGCCACCCGCTCGCCATGCAGGAAGATATTGCGCGACACCTGCGCATGGCTCGACCCGGTCTCAACCCGGATCGCGTTGGTGGGCGACCGGCCCGCAAAAAGGTTGCCCTCGACCCGCGCATGCGGCGCATTGATCAGGTTCAGCGTATTGTTACGCGCGTCATAGAACGTGTTGCCGGTCAGTTCCGCACCATAGATGTTGGCAAGGCTCACGACCTTCAGCGCGTCGAACCGGCTGTCCTCGATGACCACCCTGCCCTTGCCCTGATTGATCAGGTCGCCCGCAACCGACAGCCCGCTGAACTTGGCTGTGTTGCCGAACCCCAGACCGCGAAACGTGGCATTCTTCGCGATCAGCGATCCGCCACCTATCACGGTCACGAACGGCACAAAACTGGGGGTAAAGCTGTTCTCCTGCCCGGCCACCTCGACCGTGGCGCCCTCGATATCAAGCGTGCCCATGGACAGCACAAACGCGCCACTGTCCCGCGCCAGCGCCAGCCGCTCGCCCGGGCTCAGGCGCAGCGTCGCGCCCGGCCAGATCACCACCGGCATGGTCAGCGTCCCGTCCATCCGCGGCGCCCGCCCGTGCAGCGCCGAAAACGACTGCAGATCCCGCAGCGTCACGGTCCCCGACGTCACGGACAGCGCAACCGGACCCGCCGGGCCCTGCGCGTTCACAACCGCCTGATTGTTCTCACCGGTATAGACCTGCGCCAGCGACGCCAGAAACAGACGAAAATTCACGGTGCCGACATCGACCGCCGCAGATGGGGCCGCAGCGGAGACGCCGGCCAGCCCCAGACCCGGCGTCGCGGCCGTAGCCACCGGCGCAGGCGGCGCGGAGCCGAACAACGCGCCTGCCGGGCGCAAGCCGGCGGCGGCGCCTGTGGTGGCTTGCGGCGCCTCGCCAAACAGAAACGACCGCGCAGGCTGCGGGGCCGCTGGCTGTTCCGTCGGCACATCCGGAAACTGCACTGGCGCCGGAACAAACAACCGCGACCAGATCGCCTCGACATCAACTGGACCGCCCCGATCCTCCGCCAGCTCAGCGTCGATCTCGGCAAGCGTCTTGCGCAGATCAGAAAGGTCAACCGCGCCCAGGTCCCCAAGCGCGGTCTGAGGTGCAAACACCACCAGCAAGGCGGCCAGAACCGACCGCCAGCTATGTTGGCACGACCTAGCCATACAAGGCCCGGCCCATGGATTTCGGCTGAAAGTCGGTGGACGCAAGGGTCACGAACAGCAACTCGGCAGGCTCATCCGACAGGTTGGTGATGGTGATGGCGCCATCAGGGTCGGTATAGATGCGACCGCCCTCGCCCACTGTCTTCTGCCAGGTCGACCCGACGGCCTGCAACCGGCCACGCACGACCAGCGCCTGACGCGCATCGCCCGGCTCGATGGTCATGGCGCGGCCCACGGCAATCTCTGCGGCACCCACCTGGTAATTGTCGCTCTGCGCCAGCGCGGACACGGTCTTCTGATCCACCATGGGCACCATGGCGGGCTTGGCTTCGGCATGGCGTTCGGTTTCGGGGCGCGCGGTTTTCTTCAGCTCGTCCACGATGGCCTTGACGTCCTGCGTCTGGTCCATCCGTGCCACCAGCAACGCGTCAGGCGTGTCGATCACGATAACATCCGACAGCCCCACGACAGACACAAGGCGGCTGTCGGCGCGGACCATGGTGTTCTGCGCATCACGGGCAATGACATCGCCCTGCAACACGTTGCCCGCGGCATCCGGCTTGGAAATGCCATACATCGCCTTCCAGCTTCCAACATCGTCCCAGGACACGTTCAGCGGCGCCATGGCGATCTTGTCGGTGCGCTCGAACACAGCGCTTTCCGTGGGCTCCGCCGTGGCCTGGCCAAAGCTGCCGGAGGCAAGGTGCAGCGCACCGGCCTCGTCCACGGCCTCCTCAACCGACTGGGCGACGAACGCAGCCGTGTCGGGGTCGAACGCGCGATACTCGTCCAGAATCGTGCGGGCCGAAAACATGGAAATCCCCGACGCCCAATAGGCGTTGCCCGACGCGATCAGCGCAGTCGCCTCGTCATAGGGGGGCTTTTCGACAAACCGCTCAACCGCACGCACGGCATCAAATCCATCCAGCGGACCTGCGTCGACAATGTAGCCAAAGCCCGTCTCCGCAAAACGCGGCGGAATGCCAAAGGTCACGATCTGCCCGGCCTGTGCCGCAGGCAGACAGGCGGTCATCGGCGTGGCCAGATCCCCCTCAATCACGTGGTCGGCAGGCACGACGACAAAAACGGTGTCCGGATCCTCGGCATGCATGACCTCGGCCGCAGCCAGAACAGCCGGACCCGTATTGCGGCCCATCGGCTCACAGATGATGCGGGCAGACACCTGCAGCTCTTGCAACTGCTTGCGCACCGTCCCCTGGTGAATGCGGCCCGTCACGATGACCGGCTCGGCGAATGTGGGGCCGCGATGACGCTGCACGGCCGCCTGAAAGAACGTCATGCTTTCGGGCCCGCCAATGCGCTGGAATTGCTTGGGGCTATGCCGCCGCGAAATCGGCCACAACCGTGTGCCGTTTCCTCCGCATATGATCAGGGGTGTGATCCGCGTCATTGTCCATTCTCCTGCCCGATGCCGAACGCGCCGAGCAGTGTTTTTGACAACCGCAAACGCGCCGACTTGTTCATGTCGGACGGCCCCAGGCTCCCACCTTGCACCGTCAGGTCAACGGGAACGAATAGATCACCTCGAAGCGCCGAAGCGCGGGTTGTGTCACGTACCTGAACGGTCACGGGCAATGTGCGCCCATCACTCATTTCAATCGTCGCAGGGTCACCCTGCAAGGCACGTGTCAGACCTTCGATGCTGATCAATGTCCTTAACCTGATTGCATCGCTATTGTCGAAAATTGTCAGAATTAAGTCCGTAGGAAGGACAGTTGCGCCTTCAAATACATCCGTACTGACAGAGACCTGCCCCTCGCGCGGCATTTGAAAGCTCAATACGTCACCGGTCGTCGATGCGATGGTATAGGCGACCTCTCCGGGGGCGGCCTCGGGGTCCAGATATGTCAGCTGTCCCGCAACCGTGGCCTGCATCGCCAGCCCCATCCGGTCAATGAAGACGGGGTGCATTTCATACGCCGTCGTATAGCGCGAGAACACGGCCGTCCCGGCAATGAACGCGATAAACAGGGACACAAGCGCCACGCCAATGGACCGCAGGCGATCCCGGTTCGACTTGGCCTCCGCCGCCTTGGGCGATTTCGGCTGTGTCGGCCCGGTATAGGCCATCATCCCCTTCAGCGTGACGATGTCGCCCGCGATCACGCTGTTGATGATATAGCGCAGCTGCGCCAGATGCGCGCCCGTCGGTTCGGAAAACAGCAGGACAGACGTGCCGTCATCGCCACGATCCGTCGCCGTCATCTGCGCCATCAGCGTGATGGTGAAATCCTCGAACGGAAAGCTGAGCGTGGCCAGTTCCCTTGACCCGGACATCATCGTGCCCCTGGGCAGGGCAATCTCGATCTCGGTCACAGAGATGCGCTTGCCCTCGAATGTCTGACCCGCCACCGACAGGGTGAACGGCATCGTCAGCATCGGGTGCTCGTTCTCAAGCCCAAAGCCGACCGGGACGGTCGGCGTATCACTTGGATTGGTTGCATCTTTCATATCGTGCCCCTACTCCAACGTGTTCAAAAACATGATGGCCAGCGTCAGCCATGCAAAGCCAAGTGCGTGAAAGGCGGTACTTTCCGCCATTTTCAGGCGGTCATAGAAGGGGATGGCGCTTTTGCCGCCCCCACCCGCGCCCTGCCGTGTCCATTTTTGCCGGTCCAGCCGGAACAGGACGAATGTCTTGATGATCGCGCCCGCCACCTGCCCGAAATACAGGATGAACGGATGGGTGACCGGGAACCATTCGCGATTGAAGACCGCGATATAGGTGCAGAACATGTACCGGGTCAGCATCACCCAGCTGATATACAGCGGGATGATGATCGGCGTACCCAGCAGCGCGGTGATGATCACCGAAGTCGGCCCCACCAGTGTGGTCCAGCAGCTCACCCGCTGATCCAGGATCGACCACCACGTGAAAAAGCCCATGTCGCGGGGGCCCATGGCAATCGCGCGGCCGTTGGTGCGCATCATGTTCCCGAACCAGCGCACCATCAGAGTCTTGGCACTGTCGTAGAATGTGTCGCGCGGCTGGGTCTCATAGCTGCGGCTTTGCACATCCGGCAGGTACGCCGTCTCGAACCCGCGGCTCAGCAGCCAGAACCAGGTCGACTTGTCATCGCCCGTCAGAAAGTTCACCCGGCCCAAGCGCCAGTGATCCAGATAATCCTGCCCCACCGCCCGCACGAATGTCGGGTCCGTGGCCAGATCCGCGCGAAACACGCTCATCCGCCCGGTCAGGGTCAGCACCCGGTTCGACAGGCCCATCGAACACATCATCACCTGCCGCTGGTTAAAGCGCAGCGTGAACCAGTCCTTGAACGCCCCCTCGCGGTCGATGATGGCGGCCTCGTCCGTGGTCAGCGCACCGGTCTTGGGATCGGTAAAGACGGGCGCAGACCGGGCCCAGATGTCCTCGGGCACCAGCGTGTCCCCGTCGACAAACACCATGATGTCGTTATGCGTCGGTGAAAAGCTGGCCAGGATGCGCAGCGCCTGGCTCATGGCGTCGCGCTTGCCGTTCGACTTGATCCGGTCGATCACCAACGCCACGTGATTTGGGTCGATGTTCATCGCCCGGTAGATGTCGCGGATCAGCCGCTCATCCATCCCGTCCACCACGGAGGCCACAATGGTCGCCCCATCCCGCGCCGCCATCGCCGCCCGAAAGATCGAGCGGTAGACAGGCAGCGTCGTGTCCTGATCCACCATGTAACTGGTGACCATGAAAAAGCAGTGATGCCGCGCCCGGCTCTGGGCAAAGCGCGCATCCCGCGCCTTGCGCCAGCGCGGATAGACCCGCAGCTTGAAGACAAGCGCCCGCGAGAAGTTGAGCACAGCCCAACTGTAGCGCCAGATCCCCAGCGCGCCGATGATCAGGACGGTGCCTTTCGCGCCCTGCATGTCCCCCAGGAACCCCTGGGGGGTCACGCACAAGAGCAGCACCGCCACCGAAAAATAGGCCAGATGTGTCAATGCCATCAGCACGGACGCACACTCCCCTCCGGGCGGTTTACCAGCAGATGCCTTGGTACTGGCTGTTGGATGTCATCTCGCGGTTGAGACGGGTCAGATCGACAACGGGCCTCTGCTCAGCCGCAGATTTCAGCCGCTCGACCGTGTCCTTGTAGAGGTTGCCCACAAGCACAGTGCCCGAGCCTTCGATCAGCTCATCCAGATCCGCGACCATCCGGTCCTCAAGATCCGGCACCTCTTCGTTGCCGCGGCCTGCACCGGGCGTGCCGGTGTCATAGGCTTCCTGCACGAACGGGTCATACACGTTGACCTCGACACCCTTGTCGATCAGCCGCGCGGCCAGCGAAATCAGCGGGCTCTCCCGCAGATCATCCGTGCCCGGCTTGAACGAGATCCCGACAAAGCCGACCTTCTTGGTGCCGCTGTCGATGACCATCTGCTCGGCCTTGGCAATCTGCGCCTCGTTCGCATCCAGAACCGCGTTCAGAATGTGCGCGGGCGTGCCAGTGCTGTTGGCCAGATAGCGCAGCGCGCGCACGTCCTTGGGCAGGCACGAGCCGCCAAAGGCAAAACCGGGGCGCATGAAATAGGGGCTCATCGCGATCTTGTCGTCCGAGCACAGGATCTCCATCACGGTCTGCCCGTCGATGCCGCTCGCCTTGGCGATGTTGCCGATCTCGTTGGCAAAGGTCACCTTGACCGCCCGCCACGTGTTCGACGTGTATTTCACCATCTCGGCGGTGCGAATATCCACCTGGTGCATCTCGCAGGGCAGATCCTTGTTCAGACCCTCCAGAATGTGGCGCGTGCCCTCATCCAGATAGCCAAACACGATCAGGCCGGGATCATAGTAATCCGCAATCGCCGTGCTCTCGCGCAGGAACTCGGGGTAATAACCCACACCGAAATCCTTGCCCGCAACCTTGCCCGAATACCGCTCCAGCGTCGGAATGCAGGCTTCGGTGGTCGACCCCGGCACGATCGTCGATCGCACCACGACCGCATGGTAGATCGACTTGTCCCCCAATGCCGCGCCGATGCTTTCGCACACGGAGGTGACATAGCTCAGACCGACGGACCCGTCGGGTGCGGACGGCGTGCCGACACAGATGAACGATGCGTCGGTGTCCAGCACGGCCTGGGCGAAATCGTCCGTGGCGCGCAGTTTTCCCGATGCAACGACCTCTGCCACCAATGCGTCGATACCTTCTTCGACGATTGGGCTTTGGCCCGCGTTGATTGCTTTGATTTTTCCCAGATCGACATCGACCGCAATGACGTCATGCCCGTCGCGTGCCAAACACGCTGCGGAAACAACACCCACGTAGCCAATGCCAAAGACGCTAATCTTTGCCATTTCTGCTTTGCCTCAACGTACCCCCGGTTCTTTGCCTGGGGCTTCATTACTTTCTTCTATGCCTCTCACGCCCATAAGCGGGAAAGCGCCACATCCGGACACGCCCAAAAAACCCGAACGGCTGTGGTAATTCTGTCACGACAGTCACCCGTTTTTCCGCAGAGAGGTGAACGCAACCCGCCTTCCTGTGCAAAATATGCCAAAGGCAAGCGCCACAAAAACACGGCATCAAACGCCGGATCTGTCATCAAATGCCCAAATCAGCAGTCCGCAAGTAACGGGAAAACGAGGCAAATGCAGGTAATCAAGATGTGCAGCATGCTGGTCGCATGCACCGCATTGGGCGGCTGTTTGTCCGTGATCGAGCAGAACATCACGCGCTTGGCCAGCGACACAGGCGCGTTCGGCAATCCCTCTGTGCCACAGGGCTACACCCGCAATTTCAGCCCGGCACCCCACAACTTCCGCTACGGCCTCAGAACGGCAGGCGACCCCGTGCGCTACGGGGACCGCTCCGAACGGTTCGAACTGCGCAACGGCGATTGCGGCGGCTCCGATTGCCTTGAGCCCCGCTCGCGGGCCGAGATTCGGATGACCGATGACATCAATCCGGCGCGGGTCGGTCAGGACACCTGGTACAGCTACAGCTTCTACAACGCCACCGTCCCCTCCTTTACCAAAGAAAACTCCCTCCGACTGGTCTTTGGCCAATGGACCGTCGGCGGCGACAACCGGCCCGTGTTCCGGTTCCTGCAGCTTGGCACGGACGAAGGCGACTTTGACGCATGCGACCCCTCCATCTGCGCCGAAACTGGGGCGGCCAGTGGCGATCTGGTGGTCCACCTCAGCGACATCGCAAACGCCCGCGGCTGGGGATCGGCGCAGAATGATGGCTACGTCTGCCGCCTGTTCGATATGCAGGCAAAGCGCGGCACGTGGGTCGACATCACCGTGAACACCAATTTCGGCACCGGCCCTGACGGCTATCTCAGGGTCTGGGTCGATGACACGCTGAAATGCGACTATTCCGGCCCGCTGGTCAGCCCGCAAACCGCTGGCTCATCCACCACGCCGCATCACCGGCGCGGCGTGTTTTCCACATGGCACAAACGGTGGGACAAGGCGACGAACAACGCCCCCAAGCCAAACCTGATCGTGTACTATGATGAATTCAGGGCAGGACGGTCACATTTTGAAACCGACATCCGCTTTTCAATCGCGTCGGGCTCGCAACCCGTCGACTAAGCCTTGATGTTGACGGTGGTGCCGTCGACAAAGCTCACGGTGACCACATCACCGTCGACCGACACAGCCCCCTGCCCCGCCATCGCGCCATTGCTGCGGGCAAACCGCAGGGCACCGGATTGACCCAACACCGCGTGGGCGTCCTGTCCAGGTTCCACGTCGATGGTCTTGACGCTTTGGTCTTTCAAGCAGCGCATGGCATCGTCCTCGTCAGCAGCCTCGTGCAACGGTCGTTTGGCATCCGTACACACTCGTCCCTATGCGACCTTCCCAGGTGCCGCACAGGACGTTTCCCCGTGAAGTTGATACCGCGTTCCGGGCCTTTCTGGCAAGAGTTGGGCACAATTCGGGCGGAATTGGGCACAGTTCAGGGACTAAGATGCTATTTTTGACGCCGCCGATACAGTCTCTGCACAACCATTTTTGTGCCGGATCCGGCTGACCTACGGCACCGTACCCAAGGCACCGCAGGTGGCGTTTTCACGGCTGGTCATGCCCGCAAACTCGCAAAAACAGACCCTAACAAGGGCAAATGGCCGCTGGCTCCAGAAACCGGGTTTCGCCACGAAACCTAGGGCGCTTCCAGCAGCCGCCGGATTTCCTCGATCAGACTGTCCATCAGCTCGGCATCGACAGCGGAGCCCGCGATCCGGATGACATACCCCGATGAATCGCTCTCTTTGCGCAGGGTGATCCCGTTGGACAGCTGCAGCGTGTCGTTGCCATGCCAGCCGGGCTTGGGCACCTTCAGCTTGGGCCGCCCCCCGCGCGCCGTGACCTTCGGGCCGTTCTCAAACTCCGGCAGCACAGCTTCCAGCAGGGCCCATTCACTCTCCGGGTCGGTCCCCTGCCCCGTCGCCAGAACCTCGCGCAGCCGGTCCTCGCCGCCCGCCCGCAACGCCGCCGACAGCCGTAGCCCTTCCTTCTCCTTGATCCGCTCCGGGAACACCAGCAGGTCGCCCAGCTCCTCAAAGATCAGGGCAAAGGACCGGATCTTGGACCGCTTCGCCTTCGAAGCGACAGGAAACATCGCGTTGACGGCCCCTTCGGTGTTCTCAAACGCACCCTGCTGCGCCGCGATCACCGCGATGCGCCCACGCTCGTAGTGGCTCAGCGACGCGCGCACCTCGTTCTCTTCCACCATGGCGGCAAAGCGGTCGGCGTCGGCCTTTGGCTGCCGGAGGATCGCGCGGATGCTGTCATAGGGGCCGGAGCCATGCAGGGCGCGCAGGTTCTGGACGGCCATGTAGCGGCGGTAGCCCGACAGCAGACCATAGGCCGGCGCGCCGTCCGCCTGCTCTTCGAGGGCGAAGATCTCGATGGGCAGCCGCACCCCGTTGGCGGCGATGGACAGCTGCAGCTCGGTCAACTCGTCCTGCTCCAGCATGCTGCGGTCACGGATCATGGCGTCGGGTTTGACTTGATCCAGCGGCACGTCCAGCAGGATCAGGCCCTGCTCCTCCGCATCCCGCAGACGGGTGGCATCGGCCTTGTCGCGGGCCTGTTCGGCGCGGGTGGCGGGATCACCAAAGCTCAGCTCTCCGGCCGTCTCCGCCGCCACCTGGGCAATCGGGGCCGCGGCGCGCGGCGGAGGGGAGGTTTCGCGGCGAAACTCCTCTTCGATCTGGTTCATCTCAGCGGCCGTAGGGGCCTCAAGGCGTCTGCGCTTGGCCATGTCTTAACCCTCCCTCTGTTGCGGCTGCATCATCTGGCTGTCCCGCCACCACGTCCCCAGGATCACCTCCTTGACCTCGGCCCAGGTCTGGTCGAAGGCCTCGCGCCCCCGGACATAGGTGTCCCGGTTGAACTGGCGGTGGTCGGCCTCGTAGATGCCGTTCACCTGCTCGGCGGCCTGCCCGACCATGGCCGTCAGATCCTGCCGGTAGGTGGCCATGAAATCCCCGAAATAGGCCTGGATCACGTTGGCCAGATCGGTCTGCTGGGAGGCGTCAAAGCGGGTGATGAGAGTGCGCACGGCGTCCCATTCAAACTTCATCTCCGGCAGCCCGTCGCGGCGGCGCACGCTGTTCTCGCCGTCCTCGATGGAGGCGAAGGTCGAGTAGAGCATGTCGAAGAAGCGGCCCGTGGAATCGAACTCGAGGAAGCTGGCGCCAAGGGGCACGACGAGGATGTCGGCGGCGGCCAGGGCGTTGATCGTCAGGTAGCCGAGGGCAGGGGGGGTATCGAGCAGGATGATGTCGTAATCGTCAAGAATTCCCTCGCTGTCGAAGGCGTTCGTGAGCGCGTCCCAGAGGGGCCACGACCGGCTTTGCAGGCGCCAGACGGGCACCTGAAACTCGGCCCAGTAGAGGTTCAGCTGAGCGCCGATCAGGTCGATATTGGGCCAGTGCGTGGACTGGATGAGGTTTCGCGGCGAAACCTCCAGGGCTTCTGTTAACGTTTCGTCAAAGGGCAGTGCGGTGCCCCCCTGCGCCTGCCGGATGGCGTTTTCGCCCTGCATGTGGCGGGCGAAATCCTTGGCCATGAGCGGGAAGGCTGTCTGCCATTCATCCTCGACCTGACCGCCCATGATGGAGGTCATAGAGCCCTGGCTGTCAAGGTCGACGACCAGAACCTTGTAGCCATCAAGCGCCGCACTCATCGCGAGGTGGGCGCAGGTGCTGGTCTTGCCCACGCCGCCCTTGAAATTGGCGACGGCCACGATCTTGGCGGGCAGGCCCTCGGGGCGCCAGGATTTGTATTCCTTGTTCGCGGCCCCCTCGGCAGCGAAGTGATCGCGCAGCGCCATGATGTCCTCAAGGGTGAACCACTTGGTGTTTCCCTCACCAGTGCCCTGGGGCAGGTCCGGATTGGCCTTGAGCACGCGCCGGAGATGCGCGGGGGCAACGGGCAGCAGGTAACGGCACACCTCCCATGTGGAGAAACTCCGTAGACGCTTGCGCCCATCGGGGGCATAGCCGCGCCGCGCCAGATCATCGCGCCCCTTGGCCCCGAAGGCGGCAGCCTTGGCGAATCGCGCGGTATCTATAGGATCGGACAGGCGGGACGCGGCGGTGGCCGGGTCGATGTTGAAGTAGGGCGGCATGTGGGGTTTGCTCGGGGACGTCATGGAACCTCGGGGATGTGCGCGTCTTTTGGCGACTTAGGATATTTTATCGCACATGATGGATGTAAAGTGAATCCATCGTACGGTAAATTCACCCATTCTTAGGACTCGAAAAGAAGAACACGTCCAAAAAGATTGAAGAATCTTTCAGGACTTTAGAGTCTTTTCCTAAAAATACCTATTTAAATTCAAGGGGGTAAGTTCATTCAGGTGCCGGTCTGCGGGATGAAAGGCACCCTTATGCGGGACCAGAGGCGCCAGTCTACGGGACAAGAGGTGCCGATTCGCGTGGTATGGGGCACCCAGAGTCGGGATGCAGCGTATTAGACCCTAAGTGGGCGATTTAGACGCTCACCCTCAGAGCACCTATCCCGTATTCGGGTGCCTAAACCTTCCGGCTTGCGCCAAAGGCACCCCTTTGCGGGACGCCAGACCGCCACCAAACAGGCACCTTGAGCGGACTTGTCTGCGGGTGCCTTTCGGGGGATACTGTTGGCAATCAATAAGGCGAGCAGCCATGCAGGACATCGACCGGGAGAAGCTGAGCGGAGCGCTGCGGCGCAGTGCCGTCAAAAAGCATGTCGCGGCCATTCACGTGTCGGGCAAGCTGACGCTGCTCCAGCGCAAGTTGTCGAACGTGTTGCTGCTGAACGCCTATGACACGCTGACCAGCCAGGCCACACATGTCATCGATGCGCGCACCTTGTGCATGATGATCGGCTATAATTCGAACGACATGGACACGTTGAAACAGTCGCTGCGGGGGCTGGCCGAGACGGTGGCGGAATGGGACATGCTGGATGCGAAGGGGCAACAGGAATGGGGGGTTTCGAGCCTGCTTTCCTATGCCAAGCTGAAGGGGGGTGTGTGTGAATACGCGTATTCCCCGGCGCTGGCGGAAAAGCTGAACGACCCCAAGGTGTTTGCCCTGATCAACCTGAACATCCAGCGCCGGTTCACGTCCGGTCATGCGCTGGCGCTTTATGAGAACTGTTACCGGTTTGTGCGGACAGGCAGCACGGGGTGGTGGGACCTGGGCCTGTTCCGGCGCCTAATGGGGGTGGGCGACAGTGCCTATTACGAGACCTACAAGCATCTGAACGCCAAGATCATCAAGCCCGCGGTGGCGGAGGTGAACAAGTCGTCGAACATCATCCTGACGCCCGAGATCCGCAAGCGGGGCAGGGCGGTCAGCGACATCCGGTTCAAGATCAAGGAGAACCCGCAGCTGGCGATTCTGGATCTGGACGACGGGGAGGGGGTGCGCAACGCGCCGGTCTATGCCCGGCTGCGCGCGCTGGGGGTCAGCGACCGGTTGGCGCGCCAGTGGGTGGCCGAGCATGGGGAGGACCATGTGGCCGCCAAGATGGACTACGTGGCGGGCCAGCACGGCGTGCGCAATCCGGTGAGTTACCTGACAGCCGCGATGCAGGCCGATTACGAGGCCCCTACGGCGCCTGTGACATCGGATCGGGCTGCCCGGCTGAAGGTGGTGCAGGATCTGGTGGCGGGGCGCAGTCCAACCCAGCGCGATGCAGACAAGCGGTTGTTTCTGAGCCAGCTTGACGGGGCCGCCCGCGATGATTTCGAGCGTCATGGCTGGATGTCGGCGCTGAATGCGCAGGCCATCCGCGCGTTCTGGGAGGACCTGGTGCCCGGGGCGTTTGACGGGGTTTAGCCCTTGCCCTTGCGCTGGTCCGATTTGGGGCGGAAGACGCGGCCTTCCTTTTCGATTTCGCGGCGGATGCCGAGTTCGAGGTCGCGCAGTTGCAGGGTGGTTTCACCGCGTGCCGCCGCCTCGATCGCGGCGAATTGGGCGACGTTTACGATCCCCCCACCGGTGAGTTCGTAGCCGTTGATGGCGTCGATCATGGCGGCCCGGTCGGGGGCCGGGCCGCAGTCGGGCAGGGCCCTGTCCCAGATGGCGGCGCGTTCGGGCGGGGCCGGTTCGGGAAAGCGGATGATCGAGTTGAATCGCCGCAGGAAGGCGTCGTCGATATTGGCCCGCAGGTTTGAGGCGAGGATGCAGAGCCCGTCGAACTCCTCGACCCGTTGCAGGAGGTACGACACCTCCTGGTTGGCATAGCGGTCGTGGCTGTCCTTGACCGCGGTGCGTTTGCCAAAGAGCGCGTCGGCTTCGTCGAAGAACAGGATCCAGTCGCGGCGCTGTGCGGCCTGAAAGAGTGTGGCGAGGTTCTTTTCCGTCTCGCCCACGTATTTCGAGACGATGGCCGAGAGGTCGACCCGGTAGACGGCCCGCCCGGTGGAGCGGCCCAGAAGGGTGGCGGCAAAGGTCTTGCCCGTGCCGGAGGAGCCGTGAAAGAGCGCGCGGTAGCCTTGGCGCAGGCGTGGGCCAAAGCCCCAGTCGCTGGCCAGCTTTTTCTCGTGCCGGGTCCAGCGCAGCAGCTCGTCCAGTTGTTCGCGGGTGGCGGGGGGCAGGACGAGGTCGTCCCAGGCCAGTTGGGTGCGGATGCGCCGGGCCGGGAAGGCGGCGGAGAAGGGCGGCGCCTCGGCTGCGCCGAGCGTGAGCCGGTCGGCCCAGTCGCGTGCCATGACGAGGCGCCCCGCGAGGGCGGGCGCGCCCTCTTCGGGTGTTTCGAGCCGCAGGATGCCCGTGAGGGCGAACCAGTGGTCGGGGCGAAAGAGGCGCTGCACCTCGAACCTTCCTTCGAGGTCGGCATCGGCGAGCAGGTAGGCCGCCGTTTGGCCCGTGGGCAGGAAGGTGCGCGATCCGTCATGCCGGATGCCGCCGATTTCGGGGAAATCCCCCTGTTGCGACAGGGCTGCGCGAATTTCACGGTCGAGCAGCATGGGCATGGCGTGCGGGGCCAGCGCGAGCAGGAGGCAGATGTATTCGGCAAAGCTGGGCCGCCGGTCGCGGATGAGGTTGCCCAGTTCCGATCCGTCATCGAAGAAGTCGATGGCGATGGCACCGTCCGGGGCGATGTCGTCCCCCTTGATTCGCGCCTTGATCAGCCGGGCCAGCAGGGTGAACGCCTCTTCGAGGTTGGCGGTGTTGTCGGCGCCCAGATCCTCGGGGCCGTGCGTGGGGCGGTTCACAGGCGAATGTCTCCGGCTTTGAGGGCGTTGTAGGTGTTGTCGACATAGCGTTTGCGGGTGTTGGCGTGGTCATCGCCGCCATGGGCGATCAGCTCGGCCTTGACCTTGGTGTAGAGCCGCGAGCGCATGTTGGCGCGCGAGCTGAACGGGGATTTGGCGATGAGGTGGGTGGTGACGAAATGGGTGGTGACGCCGCCATGCCCCGAGATGCCCGCGAGGATCTGGCTGGTGCTGCCCTCGGCGATGCTGGGCGCCTTGGCTGTTGCGGTGAGGGGCGGCTTTTCGGGCATGGTGATGGTGTCCTGGCCAAGCGTCTTTTTCTGCCGGAAATTCTTGCCGTTCTTTTCCGACAGGCCCCATTTGACGGTGATGGATTTGGGGAAGCGGTTGACGGGGGCGGCGGCCGACCAGAAGGTCGCGTCGGCCTTGTAGAACATCGGGTCTTCGCTTTTGGCCTGTTGCGATTTGGCCTGCGCCTCGACCCCGGTGCGCATCTTGCTGTTCATCTTTTGGGTGATGGGCACGAGGTTCTTGTTTTCACCCGGACCGTGCAGGTTGTCGTTGAGCAGGTGGCCGCGCACCCAGAGGTTCATGCGTTTGCCCTTGGCATCGGTATCGATCAGGGTGGCGTGGGTCCATTCGGGGCTGACGGCGGAGGATTTGGGTGCGGAGCCCTTGGTGTTGCCTTCAAGCCGTGTGAGCGGGAGGGCGTAGGCCGATTTGGTCGAGCCGTCGGTGAATTTGACCTGTGTCTGTTCCTCGGCGGCGGATCCGAGATTGGTCTGGCGTAAGGTGTCCCTGACCGTGTCGAGCGCGGAGCGGAATTTTGCCTCTTCGGCGTTGATCTGCGATTTCTTGGCGTTCTTGGTGATCAGTTTCTGAAGTGCGGCCTCGTGCTTGAGGACGGTGCCGTATTGCTTGAGCGCCTTTTTGAAGAGCGCCTTGTCGCCGGCGTCGTCGGCCTCCTTGATCTTTTTGTTAAGAAATTTTTTCACCGGGCTGGGCTTGGACGCGATCCACAGATCGGCGCCCGCGCCGCTGCCCTTGTAGTAGAGCTCGTGCGACCCGCCGTCCTTGGAGGTGAAGGGCCGCTTGGCCTTCCACCATTTCAGGATCTTGTCCTTGACCTTTTTGGCGCCTTCCTTGGTCTTGCCCCAGAGCTTTTTGGCGAAGGCCACGATGCGGTCGATGAGCGCGTCGATCATCTTGTTGATGGGCGCGGTGATCTTGGCGATCACGCCCTGCACGGCTTCGCCGATGTTGCCCAAGCCGATGGCGGAGGCCACGAAGGAGATGACGACGGGCAGGGACCGCGCCATCGCGTCCTCGACCGCTTTGGCCGCGGGGCCGAGCACACCTGCGGCGATGTTTGAAATGGCGCTGTAGACGCTGAGCACGAAGGTCTTGATCCGTTCGAAATTGTCGATCAGCCAGAACACCAGATCCGCCAGCAGCTTGAGCGCCTTGACCAGTGCGGAGGCGGGGTTCAGCAGGCTGAGCAGCCATATGATCCCCTCCTTGATCACGTTGGTGATGGCCCAGCCCTTGATCCCGTCGATGACCGTCTGTTTGAGGTTGGCGAGCTTGGCCTTGACCTCTTCCCAGAGGCCGCTGAAATCCTTGTCGATCAGCTTTTTCACCAGTGCGAAACCGGCTTCGACGAGGTCGAAGATCTTGGCCGCCTTCGGGAATTTCTTGATCACGCGGGATTTGATGTTGTCGTAGGTGATGCCCAGGATCTGGGCCACCAGGCTGAAGATGCCCTTGATGTCCCATTTGTCGGGCAGGGTGATCGGCACGGTGGACAGCGCCCCAGTCAGCCACTGAATGGCCCCGGTCTTGAAATGCTGGCCGAACCGTTCGGCAAAGCCGCGCACGCCCATGCCGACGGCGGTCATCACGTTGTTGATGAACTTGCCGGGTGCCTTCAGGATCGCGGCCACCTGCGATTTCGCCCGGTCCATGAAGTCAAAGATCGGCTGCGGGTCGATCCCGGCGATTTCACAGGCGGTTTCGACGGCAATGCGGGCGGCCCCCGCAAAATCACCCGTCATCAGCGCCCCGGCCATGCGCACGGCACCTTTCAGGGCTGCCTTGAACTTGTCGAGGATTTCATTGAGCTTCTTGCCCAGCCAGTCGGCGGCGGCCTCGACGCCCGCGATGGCGCCGTCGGCTGCCGCGTTGACCCCGTCGACGGCGGTATCGACAACGCCGTCGATCCCCTCGTTCATGGATTTGGCGACATCGGGAAAGAAGGTGCCGACGGTCGTGTCGATCAGGCCCTTGGCAAAGGTGCGGAACCCTTCGAGGGCGGTGATGGCGGCGGCGCGGGCGGCGTTGATGATGCCGATGGCGAGATCCTTGGCCGCGTCGATGGCCGCCTTGACCAGCTTGCGCAGCCCGTCAAAGATCGCGTCGATGGCTTCGGTGATCTTGCTGACCACATCCTTGACGAAGCTGGCGGCGCGGTCGAGCAGGCCCTGTTTTTCCTTCTTTTCCTTGAGTTCCTTTTTCTTTGCGGCGGCTTTGGCCTCTTCGTCCTTTTTGTGCTGGCGGGCCTTTCCCTCGCCCTTGTCCAGTTCCTTGTCGGCCTTGCCTTCCTCGGTCTTGACGTCGTCGCGGATTTTCTTGGTGTCGTCGGTTTCGCGTTGGCCCGCGTCGGTGGCGAATTTGGCGACCCCGTCATAGGCCTGGCCGATGGCCTCGCCCTGTTTGCGGGCCACGTCGGTGCGCCCCGCCACCACGGCTTGCCGCTGCAGATCGTCCGCGTCGGTGTTGGCCTTTTCCGCGCGGCTTTCGGCTTCGGCCTCGCTGGCATCGCGGTCGGCGTCGCGTTTGCTGGCGGCGGCGACGGTTTCTGCGCGGGCGTCGGCCAGGTTTGCGTGCAGGTCTGGGGCGATCTTGGCATCTGCCGCATCGCGCACGTTTTGCGGCAGTTCGGCACCCACGTATTCGGCGGCCCCGTCATCGGGGGGGATGTCGGTGACCGGTTCGGTGGGTTCCCTTGACACGGTGGCGGTGCGTGTTTCGTCGACCTTGCGGGGCTGGATATTGCTTTGGCCCGGGTGGTTGCGGAAGGCCGCCGTCTGCTTGTCCCGTTCGCCGCGCAGTTTTTCGGTGCCCTCGGACCGTTGCCGCCCCATCTGGCCCAGATCGGCGTTGCCGGTCAGCGCGACCCGTTTGCGTGCGCCTGCGCCTGTGTTGATGCTGTCATCGCTGGTGCGGATGCTGGCCATGATGTTGGCGAACTGGTTGCGCAGCCAGTCGAGAAACCCGCCCTCGGGCTGTTTCTTGACCTTGTCGCGCATGGTCTTGGTGCTGGGGGCTGTGCCCTTTTCCTCGTAGGGATCGGGGGTGAGGTCGCCGTTTTCGGGGCCGGTGCCGTCGGCTGCGAGCGTGGTGTCGGCAGGTGTGGGAATGTCGGAAGGGGCGGTGAGTTCGGGGTTCAGTTCGCCCCCGGTTTGCGCCTTGAGCACAGGCGGGTTGTCGGCGGCGTCCGCCTTTTCGCCATCGGCCTTGGCGTTGAGCGTGCTGCCGACGGTGGGCGCGGTCATCGCCATCTGGCTGGGCCCGGCGTCGAGGAAGGACGTCATCGCCTGGTCGGAGGATCCTTCGAGCGTCAGCTTTTCGATCTTGGCGGGGGGTTCGACGGAGGCGTCGGGAGCCGGGGGCAGGTCGACGCCCACCTCTTCGGTTGAGGGTTGCAGCACGTCGCCGGGCAGTGGGGGCGGGGCGGCGTCGGCCTCGTCGGGGGTTAACTCGGCCTCGGGCGTGGGGTCTGCGCTGTCGGTCTGGGGGACGTCTTCGGGGCCGAGGCCGCCCAGATCATCGGACGCGCGGTCGGTTTCGATCAGCGGCACGTCGGGCAGGTCGACCTTGGCCGTGGGGTCAAAGAAGTGGTCCCAGAGCCGGGCGGGCAGCCATTTCTCCTCGACCTGGCCGCCGAGGTTGTCGTTGCCTGCGGTGTTGCCGTCGACCGTGCGGATCATGACCGCGTCAAAGGGTTTTCCGGCGGCGGTTTCCACGCTTTCGACGCCCGTGACGAGGGCCTGGTGGTGGGTGAACTTGTCGAGGCCGGGCCATTTCTGCCGGTAGGCGATGTCGCCCTTTTCCGGCAGCTTGTTGGGCGGGCGCGGTTCGACATGGGGCAGGATGCTTTTGCCCAGTTGCCAGGGCGGCAGCGGGATGCCCGCCTTGCGCAGCATGGACCAGGCGAAGATGCCGCACCAGTGCGGCAGCCCTCCGGGATCTTTCATGATCGGTTTCTGGATCACCGCCGGGCTGATCACGTCGCCGTCAAAGGCGCCGCGGAAGATCTCAAGCAGCCGTTCCCAGCCCTGGCGGTTGCCGTCCTCGTCCGTCAGCTTGGTGTTGATCTTGCCGATGTGCTGGCGGGCGTAGCCGATGGCGCGCAGGCTTTCTGGACGCGAGGCGACGGTGTCGCCTTCGGGGGCGCGTTGGGCGGGGGCGTTGTCGCTGAGTTCAATGGCGCCCTGTTGCAGCGTGTGGGCGACCTCGTGCGCGATGAGGTGGTCGCCGCGCTGGGTGCCGGGGGAAAAGCGGGTGGGCGAAAAGAAGATGTCGCGACCGGAGGCAAACGCCTTGGCGTTCAGCAGCTTGGTCATCAGGGCCGCGGGCGTGTCGGTGTGGATGCGCACGCCGGAGAGATCGGCACCGAGCCCCGCCTCCATCTTGCGCCGGGTGGGCTCGGGCAGGGGGTTGCCGCGCCCGCGCGCGGCCCGCAATTGCCGTTCCACGCGGGCCATCTGGATTGCGCGGGCGGAGGGCGGGGCACCCTGGGCGCGTGCCTGGACCTGCTCGTCCTCCGGCGCCATCTGCGCGTCGTCTTCCGCCATCTGTGCCTCTTCCGGCGCGGTCTGGACCTCGTCCTCGGCCATTTGGGCGTCTTCGGGGGCAGTTTGCACCTCCTCCTCCGCCATCTGGGCCTCTTCCGGGGCGGTTTGTGCCGTCTCTTCCTCGGCCATCTGGATGGGTTCGTCTTCGACGGTGGGGTAGTCGGGGCGCTGGACCGGTTCGTGTTCCTCGTATTGCGGGTCAGAGGCGCGGTCGTGCATGGCCTGGGCGGTGTCATCCTCCATCGCGCGTTGCACAACGGGTGTCATGCGGCTGGCGATGGGGCCGCCGCGGCTGAGAGGGCCGCGGCCATGCACGACGGCATCCGCCGCCTGATCGGCCTGCCGTTCGTGTTTGTCGCCGGGGCGGGAGACGTTCAGCTTGGCCTGCACGGCAGGGCCGCTGAAAAACGGGCCCTGCGGACGCCCGGACGCGCGACCGGTTTCGGTCTGCGACTGTATCCGGGCGGCGGTTTTCATATCCAGTCCACCTTGAGCGGGGCGGGCATCCACGGCAGCTTGATCACGCTGAGCGTCCAGGGCAGGCGGTCGAGCAGGATGTCGACGCCGCGCCGTTCGAGGGTCAGGCGCAGGGCATCCTCCGGCCCCTGCAGGAGACCACCACGTTGCAGGAAGGTTTCGCGCAGACCGGCGGGGGACATGTGGCCCACGCCCTTCCACGCCGCGATTGCAGCGTCGAGCATGCGGTCGGCTTCGGCGAGATGATCGGGGTCGAGCGGAGCAAGTGGCAGCACGGGCAGATCCGGGGGCACGGCGCAAAGAAGGCGCGGTATTCCGAGGTCGGGTTCTTCGCCTGCCTCATCGCCGGTGGCGATGGCGTGGAGCAGACGGGCTGCGGTCACTTGTGCGTCGGGACTGACGAAGTTGCGCCCCTCGGCAAGTCCGATGCCGGTGAAATAGGCGGAGAGGAATGGATGCAGCAGCACCAGTCCGGCATTGTCGCATTCGATGCCGTATGGTTCGGCGTTGGGGTCCGTGTCACGTGCCTTTTCCTTGCGTGTCGAGTTTTGGGAGGTGGGGTGTGCTGTCTCCAGCAGGCTGTCGATCTGATGGGCCAAGGTCTCTGCGCGCCCCGTGTCAGGGTTTTTTGTGCCTCTGGGGGCAGGGGAGAGGGTCGCCTTGATCGCGGCGGCCGGATCGGGAAACGCGGCGGTCAAAAGGCGCAGTGCCAAATTCGGCGGGGCGGTTGCAAAGAGGCGCAAGAGCACGGCAAGCCGCCCGGTGCGGGTTGAGGACAGCAGCAGGTCGCGGAAGTCCATGGCCGTGGGGCCATTGTCGGTTACGGCGTCGTACAGCGTGGCAAGATCCGGGAACGGGGCCTGTTGGCTGATCTGGCCCGTCGCGAGGTAGTGCATCAGCGTCCGCTGGGCCGACAGACCGCGCGTGAGCCGGTAGGCGCGGCCCGGTTCGGGCGTTTCAGGGTCGCTGTCGGTTCCGGTGCCGAGCGCTCCGGAATCGCGGGGCGTGTCGATCCTGACGCGATGCAGGGCCTTTTGCGTGGCGGCGGTCAGTCGGTCCAGATCGAAGTCGTCGGGGGCGAATGTGCCGAGGTCGACCACGAGCCTGTCGATGACAAGGATGTCATCGTCACCGGGCGATACCTCGGTCAGCGCCGTGTCGAGGGCGGCGGGCAGATCGTCTGCGCCTGCGGCATCCAGCCGGGTCCGCCACTGCAGAATGGCGGATTGGTCGGGCCCCGTGACCTGGAACCGCACGCAGCCGACCCGGTGCACATGCCGCCCCACGGGATCAGCCCCGGCGCCGGCTGACCACGAGGACGATGTCGTGTTCTTCGCCGGGATCGAGGTGCAGCGTGGTCATTGTACCCTGCAGATCGGGGGAGGCGGCGCCCACGGCCATCATGCCCGGGCGGACCGTGATTTCGAACCGTCCGTCCTCCGTGGCGATGTGGCGCGTGGCGGCTCCGGCCTCGGACAGGATGACCTCGGTGTCGGGGATCGGGTCCGCGTTACGGCCGGGTTCAAGCGCGACGATGCCCCGCAGGATGGCACGTTCGCGCGTGATCGGGATATCGGGTGTGGGCAGGGGCTGTGACCCGTCGTCGGGGTCCGTGGGCACCGGGCTTTCAGCGCGCCAGAGGATGCCGCCGGGGGTTCTGATGCTGTTGACCACGGGACGTTCGAAGCGACCGGTGAAACTGCCCGGCCCGCCGAAATTGCCGCCGCCGCCGGGTCTGGTGGGTGTGTCATCGTCAAAGGGTGGCACGCCCATGGGGCCGGGATCGACCTCGCGCCCGAACGGGCTGGCCGAGAAGCGCCGCCCGATATAGCGGTCGGAGCAATCGGTGTCGCAGCATTGGTAGGGCAGTTCGAAGTCCGCCACGACGACAAACCGGTCAAGCGGGTCACGGGTTGCGGCCGCGCGGGCGCCTGTGGCCTGGGCCAGTGCGTTGTCCAGCGGTGGCGTAGTGTCTGTGAGCGTTGCGATCGGGGTATTCACCGTCACGCCGATGCGTTCGGCATGTTCCAGCAGCGCGTCGATGGAACAGTAGGCAAGGATGAAGGTGCCGCCCGGCTCGACCCCGGCGCTGTGTTCGAGTCCGGGGTGCCGCCTTGCATATCCGTCAAGCGTGAGTTCGGACAGCAGCTGTTGGAGGGCTGCGGTGATTTCGGTGTTGATGTTGGACGCGGCGAACGCGCTGCTTTGGGCCGCCACAAGTTCTGCCGAAGCCACGATGCGCCGTTGGCTTTCGGCCACGTCGGGTGCGGCGGCGGGGGTTGTCCGCACGGTGTCGGCGTAGTTTTCGTAGGCCTGCGCGAAGCCGCGGTAGAGTGTGCTGAATTCGTCGACCCGGAAGTCGGCGAGGCTGTCGATGGAGAGTGTGTTCATCAGCCCGACCGACTGGTTGATCAGGCTGACCGAGGCGTAGGCCGCGCGCACGTCCGCCTCATCGCCCCCCTCTGCCCGGATCGCCCGGTTGGTCCGGTCAAAGAGGTTGCCGCCGCCGCGCGGATCGCCCACCTGCGCAAAGAGCGCGCCTGCCGTGCCGTCCGCCGGGGTGTCCGCGGTACGCTCGAGCACTTCGGCGACGGCGAAGGGGCGTGCGATGATATCGCTGCGCAGGCTGTCGGCGCGCAGGCGCAGTGCGTCGGTGTCAGCCGGGTCGAGATCGAGGGCAAAGCGCGCGACGGTGGCGGTTTCAAAGAGGCTGCTGGCCGGGCCGCGCGCCGCCGTGTCGCCGGGATTGAGCGTCAGGCTGTCGGTCGGGGCAAGCAGCGCGCCGGGCGTGGTCGGTTGATCCGACAGGCGGCGGATCAGCAGGACGAGGAAGGCGAAGATGGCGCGGATGACCACCAGGAAAATCAGGTCGATGGGGCCGAGCCTGCAGAGCAGGAGTTGGCGGGCCGCTTCGAGTGCCTGCCGTTGGGCCACGGCGTCAAGCTGCTGACCTGCCGCGTCGTCCTGGCCAAGGGCGAGCGGCATGAATACCGGTTCGATGGCAAAGGACAGGCCCAGTTCGCGTTTCCACGCGACCAGTTGCGCCATAGCGGAGCCGAGCGGTTTGCCGACGATCCCTTCGATCCGGATGAAGTCCTGATCGTCGAGCCGGAAGAGCAGCGGATGCGCGTCGTCGGGGGCGCTGAAGATGTAGGAATAGACGGTGTTCAGGAGCCGTGTGCGGGTCTTGCCGTAGCTCCAGTTCAGATGCAGGTCACTGCCTGGTTCGAATGCGTAGTAGAAGGGGATGGCCCGGTCGCTGAGCGGTGCGTCCCCGGTCTTGGACGGGGTTAGGCGTATGGGCGCTGTGGCTTGATCCACGGTGCTGTAGGCGAGGGCCAGCAGGTGCATTCGCATGAAAAGGGCGCGCAGTTCTTCGAGCCGGGGGCCGTGGGTATGTGCCGGGGACGGCACGAAATGCGTGCGCCGCGCTTCCGCCCGTGGCCGCAGGCCCGCGCCGGTGCTGGCTGTCAGCGGGTCGAAAGCCAGCACATCCGCCGGGGTCGGAAAGCGGGTGGCGAAGGCATCGGGTTTGGCCGTGGCATCCCCGAGCAGGACGTGGCGGGGGAAGCGGCCAGGGTTGGGCAGGCATTCCTGTTCGAACCGTGCGGCGGCGGCGACGAAGTCGTTATAGGCCATGACCACATCGCGCATGTAGTCGTAGAAATACTGTACCATGAAGATGTTCTGTGCGAGCTGCCCCCACACGTTCGAGAAGTAGGTGTCGGGAAAGACATCCTCGCCCGGCGCGTAGAGATCGGCGATGATGTAGTCGTAGGCGGCGTAAGCGTCGCGCAGGGCCTGCGGCAGATGTGCGGAAAGCTTCAGGGCGATGCCGACGATGCGCAGGATCAGCGCGCCCATGTTATTGGTGCCTGTGGCGTCAATCCGCAGCTTTTCCACGCGCAGGTGGGGCAGGTTGTTCATGGGGTGGGTGGCGCGGTCCACCGGGCGGTTCGCGATCTCCGCCTCTTGCGCGATGATGGCGTCGGCCTGCTGGTGCGTTAGCAGAAGCCTGCGCAGGGTAAAGCGCAACTCGCTGCCCCGGTCCGAGCAGTCGTTCACATCGCAGCTTTTGAGGGATTCCAGGCGGCATTCGAGAAACAGCATCACCGTTTTGTCCGCGAGAAAGGCGGAGGTCAGGCCTTCGGGGTTTTCTTCGCCCGGGGCGGGGACGAAATCGGTATCGACAAGCTCGAACAGCGGGATCTGGGTGTCGTTGGCGTCGAAGAAGAAGGGGTAGCGTTCTTCTTCCAACTGCGCTTCGGTGACGTCTTCGGAATCTGAAACGGGAAGCTCGTAGGGGCGGAAGCGGTCAAAGCTTTGGGCCTCGTCGGTGATCAGGTAGCCTTCGGAAGTGACGGCGACGCCCTTCGATATGTCGACCCGCGCACCTTCGACGTCCACGTCGAAACCGCACACAACGCCGATGCCCGAGAGCGTGCGGCGGCTGAGCCGGTCCTGGCCTTCGAGATACGAGACGACGTCGTTCAGGGCGCGCGCGCCCAGCACCTGGCCGGATACGAAATGCGCGATGGAATGGTCGTTCATGGCGTTTCTCCCTCAGAAATACCCGAGATTGGTTTCATCCAGCCGGACGATGTTGTCGTCACCGCCGTCGTCGCAATCGTGCAGCGTGGCGGCTGGATAGATGGTGCGCAGGCTATCGAGCACCGCGATCAGGGTCGCGGCAGCCTCGGACAGCGCCGCGTCGTCGCGGGGCCATGCCGCAAGTGCCCTGCGCCAGTCCTGATGCGCTGCGTCGAGGGCTGCCATATCGGCATTGTCGACCCAGCAGATGCGCGGATGGATATGGGCCGGGCATTCCTCGCGGATGACCCGTTCGGCAAAGCGACGGAAATGCAGGTTGCGAAAGCGTTCTGGCCAGTAGGGCAGGACGACGGACACCCGGAAGGAATAGGGATCCTCTTCGCCACAGAACGCACAGTCGTCGTTCAGGCAGACCTGGAAAAACGCGTCGTTCGTGGTGCGCGGGCGCAGCAGGATGTGCTCGATCAGGTGCATGCCCTCGCTGTCGCAGAAATCCTCCTGCAAGAGCGCGTTGTGGCGGTGCAGGATCTGCCGTGCTGCGTCAAAGGCCGCGTGCGTGTCGTCGAAGGTACCCCGTTGGGTCAGCATGGTGCCGCCCCCTTCGAGCCGCAGGACCACGGCTCCGTCGCCTGCGCTGTCGTCGATGACATAGGTGTCTGCGTCGGCCATCAGGAATTCCAGGGGGCGGGCGGCATCCAGCGCGTCCTGTGCGTCGGGGAACGTCTCTTCTGACGAAAACAGAACCTCGTCGCTGTCGTTGACGATCTCGACGCGGAAGTTGCCGGCAGTGTTGCGGGTGGAAAACAACTCTTCGAACACTTCGGCGCAGTGCAGGTCGCGCCGTGTCAGGTCGGCGATGCCAAGCAGCTTGCCTGCCCGCCGTTCCAGCCCCGAGATGTTGTCGCTGTCCCAGATGTCGTCCGGGTCCTCGGGCATCTGGTTGAAGCCCTTGCCCCGTTCGCGGCTGAGCCGGGGGTAGTCCGCCAGAAAATCGCAGCGTTCGTCAATCAGCTCGCGGGCCGTCATCAGCCGATCGCCCGACAGTTGGAACGAGATCAGCGCGTAGTCGGCAAAGCGTTCGGCAAAGCGGGCGATCAGGTGGTTGAGCGCGCGGGCGCGGCGATCAAGAAACCCTTCTTCGGTCTCGTTCAGGCGGACGCGGGTTGTGTCATTGGACAGTTCGGCAGGCAGCGCGAAGAACTCGGTTTCGAATGTGTCGCGCAGGCCTGGAAAGTGATCGAGATAGGGGGGGAACCACGTCTGTTCCAGCGTCTTGTCCGGTGACAGCATCCGGCGGGTGCCAGCCAGTTGGCCCAGGTAGTCCGCCAGCACCTGGTCGAAGAAGGTCAGGTATGCCTTGAGCTGGCGGGCCTGTGCGACCCGTTCGGCTGGCACGTCACGGGGCAGGCCGTCGCGCCCCGTGCCGAAGTTTCCGGGCAGATCGTTCTGCAGGGTCGGCACGTTATCAAGGTCGCGCCAGCGCCCGATGACAGGCGGCAGGACCTGATCTGGCGGCACGTATAGTTCGGACCGGGCCAGCGCGCGCAGGTGTTCCAGCGTGCGTTCCAGTTCGGTGGGCTGCGCGCGGTAGGGCAGTTCATTTTTGTAGAGCGTCAGCTTGGTGCCGGGGAAGAACAGCACCGGCTGGTGGCCTGCGGGAATGTCCAGTGTCCAGTGTTCGGTGTCGCCCTGCGCCACGCCTTGGGCATCGTAGGCCCGCAGGGTGAGGTTGCGCACCGCCACCACCCCGTCGAGATCCACGAGGATGTTGATGATGTCCGACACGTGCACCCGCCGCCGCAGGTCACAGGCCGCAAGGTCATCATCGGTGATGAAGCCGGGCTTGGTGAAGACGGGCCGCCCTTCGACCTCGAACCCGAAGTCGATGAAGGGCCCGTTGAAGATTTTGTCGGCAGGCATGCCGTCGGACAGGAGGGCATCCAGCGTGCGAAAGATGGCGGGCGGATTGAAGTATAGCTCGATGGCGTGGAGGATGCGCGCCTCGACCTCTTCGAGGTCGGCGTCGGGGGTGACGTCGATGTCGGCACAGATGCCGATCCGGAAGGGGGCGACGGTGGCGATCTCGAAATAGTCTTCGCACAGGGGTCGGTGGGCGTGCAGGACACGCCGCACCGCTGTCAGGGCCCGCCGCCGCGCCTCGCGTTTGCGCAGGTAGAGCGCCACGGGCCCGTCCGCGCCGGGATCGTCCAGCGCGTCCTCGAGGTCCGCAAGTGTGACCGGGATCGGGTCTGGGGCGAGGCGCGGGCGGTCTTCGAGCACCGTGATGCGCATACCAGTCAGCGTGGCGATGTCGTTGCCGCCCTGCGCGACCGTGATGTCGGCGCCGAACTCGATCCCGTTGCCCGCGTCGCTGGTGTTGCTGAGGGTGATGGTCTCGGGGTCGATGGGGTCGGGCAGGGCGGCGTATTCGTAGGGCAGGGTGGTGTCACTCGGTTGGTCTAGCGCGATCACCACGCCCTTGAGCGGCCCGGCGCGCAGCGTGACTTCGAGCGCGGCCTCGTTGAGCGAGCCCAGCAGGTCGTCCTTGTCCAGTTCCACCAGCACGCGGTAGAGGCCGCTGAGCTGCACCGGGTGGTTGTCCTCATCAGCGGCGTTCTGTGGGTCGTGAGACAGCGCGTCGGCGAGGCAGTCGGCAAAGATGGGCGTTTCAGACAGCCGGTAATTGTCCGGGTCCTGCGGGTCCGTCATCGGGTCGAACCAGGCGTTGCGCACCCCTTCGACCCGGATCAGGAGGCGGCGGTGATCGTCGATGGTGACCGGCGATGTCGTCAGAACCTCGTGCGCGGGGAACAGGCCGGTTTCAGTGGCCGGTCCCATGCCGCCCGTGGGCCGCGTCATCAGGTCCGCCATCGGGAAGGCGGTGCGGTAGCCCAGGTCGGTGATGCCGTAGGCCATCGCCTCGAGCATCGCGATCCCGGCGTCGGGGCTGTTCTGGTTGGTCCATACGTCACCGCACAGGGCGGTGATGCGTTCGATGCCAAGCCTGCGGAGCGCCTCGTAATCCTGTGCGCCGGTGGCCGTGGTGGTGCGGGGGATGAACAGATCGTCCGCCATCAGACCAACCCGATCACGTGGCTGCGGGCCGACACCAGGACAGAGCGTGCGGTGGTGGCGCGGATGATGTCCAGGTCAATCGGTGGAACGGGTCCATCTGCCTTGGGTCTGTGAAACATCTGCACGTCCTCGAGGAAATCGACGTAGGCCAGTTCCTCGACGAAATCTATGATCGTGGATTTGTAGACCTGCCCGCCGAATTCGACCCCCGCCGCGCCCTGCCGTTGCCAGGGTGTGAGGTGCAGGATCAGCGCCTCTTCTATCTCTTTGCGGTAGAAATCTGTGTCGGCGATCCCGTCGCGGAAGGCGACGTTCATGCGGATGTGGATTTCCTCGAACTTGGGGTTTGTCGTTTCGAGACGGACGAAGGGCGAGCAGCGCTTGGCCAGATGGTCATGCAGCGCCGTCAGCGTCGCGCGGTCCGCGTAGGGCCGCAGCGGGTCGCGGGGTTCGATGTCGAGGACGTAGGGCACGGCCACGACGGTGACCGCGCCGGGGGCCAGTTCGTTGTCTGCGACAACGCTGCCGTTCTGGCGCTGCAATTCGGTGTGGTTCAGGCATTTGACACGGTATAGATTGGGCTGCGCCTCGAGAGCGAGATGTTCGTGGTCCCACATGGTCACAGCGCGGTCCTTGTGGCGCAGCCGTTCCGACACACGCCGGTGGAAGCGGGGGCGATCCTCGGGCCCGCGTCCGCCGAAGCTGGCGAAGGGTTGTGTCAGGCCCTTGACCGCCGGATCGGGGATCAGGAGTTTGCTGATCGTGCCTGCGGGCAGGGGCGTGTCCAGAAAGGCGGGATCGTTGCCGTTGTCGGTAAAGACCGCACGCACGCCCTGTGCCGCCACCATGTGCAGGCGGTTCACCGCAGCCGGGTTTTCGGCGGCAGATACACGGAGCCAATGTAGACCGCCGGGCATCTGTGGCGCGTCGATGGCGGCGTCATCGGGCATGGCGTAGGACAAGAGGCCCGAGCCCGCCAGATCGCCGGTGCGGTCGATCACGTCCTGGTTCTTGAAACTGGTCCAGGCGTTGCGGCCCAGATAGGCATGATCAAGCGTGGGCAGGTCCAGCAGCGGATCGCCGGTGCCGTCGGCCACCTGCATCAAGAGCGACAGCCGTTCCGGCGGGTCCAGCGCATCCACCCCAATGAACAGTGCCCCCTCGAAGGGGAGGTCGGGCAGGATGCGTCCGGGCCCGGTGTCAGGCTCCACCCCGAACGGGTGCAATAGCCAGACCTGTGCTGCCGCCTGCTGTTTGGCCTGATACTCGAGCGTGATCTCGGCCACTTCTGGCGTGAAGGGCGGCTGGGGCAGACCGGAGGCATTGTAAACGATGCTGACGGATGGCGTGCCGCCGGCTGCGAGGACATCGGTGAACGTCTCGGTCGGATCGGGCGGCGGCTCTGCCCCGCTGGCCAGCGCGATGAGGGCGAGCGTCTTGGCATCGAGATAGTGGGCATGACCGAAATCGCGGTTGAGGGTCATGCGCATGAACCCGGTGCGCTGCGTTGCGTCGTATTCGGGGTCTTCGAGCGTCAGTTCGGCGTCGGACGGAGCGCTGTCGACCCCTTTGGCCGCGAGGGTGCGGGCGCCTGCGCCGCCAAGGTCGAGGGACACGGTTGCCGTGCTGCCGCTGGTCCAGTTGCCCCCGAACAGATAGTCAAAACCCACGCGGTAATTGCCCACAGCGACGTTGTCGAAAAACAGACCCTGGCTGTAGGGCGCGGCCCATGTCACCTTGAGAGACAGGGATTCGAGCGGGCGGCAGAACACTTCGGCGGACCCGATGATCCAGGTGCCGTTGCGCCGCGGCACTGCGCCAAAGGGCAGGAAGCCGGAGGCCGGATCCGCTGTGCCGTCATCGGTGCGGATTGTCATCTGGCGCAATCCGTTGGCATGGGTTCGGATCTGGATGGCGCCACGGCTGGCATTGCGAAACAGGGCCATCGCGCGGGATGCGGCAATCTCGGCGCCGTCCCAGTCGAGCAGGATTTCGGCGACGGGTATGCCTGCGGGGTAGGGGCCCTGATGGACCTCTGGGTCGTGGGGCACGATGGCGGGGTGATCGCCTGAAAGCGAGAGGTTGAACACCACTTGCCCTGCGGAAAAGGTGGCCGTGAAGGCGCTGCCGTGGGGCAGTTCAAGCCAGCCGTCCTCTGTGGTCAGGCGGATGCGAAAACCCGGCATCGGTGACAGCGCGCCGGGCTGGGTCGTTGTAAATCGGATCTCAACCCCGCGCGTGCCTTCGCGCAGCAGCAATTGCCGGTCTGCCACGGCAAAGCCCACGCGGGCAAAGGGGCTGTCTGCGGGACCGAACGGTGCGAAATGCGGGGCGTCCTTGGGCAGTTCAGCGCCCAACCCATCGGCGGACATCGCGACTGGGGCGGCGCGCACGCGCGTATAGGGCAGACCGGCGAACATCGTTGTGTCGACCGACACGGCCTTGAGATCCGCGACCTGTGCGCGGTTGGCGACAAAATCCTCCTCCAGCGCATAGGTGACATCGGTGCCGCTGGCATCCTTGCCTCCGCGCAACAGCGTTCCGGCCGGCAAAAGATGCGCTTCGGTGCCCCGCGCGAGGTCCACGAGCAGGTGCACATGGTCGGCCTCGGGCGGCTTCAGGGCGAGGCGCAGGACCTCCTCGAAATAGAAATCCATATGCCGACCGGTCAGGTCGTTCAGTTCGGTCTGCGCCCGGTCAAACATCGACAAAAAGGCGAGCCACAATCCGTAATGCGGGGTGTGGCTGGCGAAATTCTCAAGGCTTTCAGCGAGTTGCGCGTTGGCTTCGCTGCGGGCGCGCGACAGGGCCTGGAACACGCGTTCGATGCTGGAGGACAGGAGGTTGTAGTTCAACGCGTCAAAGATCCGGGCATAGGTGTCAGCCCCGTCCGCGTAGGGGGAGGGATCTGGGTCTTGCGCGGTGTAGAAATCCGGCCAGCCTGTGGGTGCAAATCCCTGCACGATGTGCAGGGGCAGGGTGACATCCTCAAACGCGGCGGTGCCGAAGACGATATTCGCGACCTCGTCCGCGATCTGGATGCCCGGACCGGCATTGGCCCCGATGGTGAAATCCGCGGGATCAAGCGGGCCGGTGTCGATGACGCCAGCGGTCACGCCGCCCTGATGATAGCGGGCCAGATCCGCAAGGCGGGGTGCGATGGTCTGGCCCAGTTGCCGGGTCAGGCTGCGCCATAGCGGATGTTCGGGCGCCAAGGGTGTCAGGCGCTGGGTCAATTCCTGCACCAGGGCCAGCGGCAGGTGAAAACTGAGCGTGAAATGTGCGCGCAGCTCTGCCTCGGGTCGGCCTGGGTCCGCTTCGAGGAAAGATTGCGCATCCGCCAGCGCCCGGCGGAACGGGTCAACCGGCAGGCGGGCGATGGAGGCGAGGATGGCGGAAATGTCGCTGTCGAAAAAGCTGGACCAGTCGCCCGTCGGCGTGCCGTCGGGGGCGTAGTAGCGCAGGTAGCGGGCAAAGCGCCGACCGAAGAGGATCAGGTCGGCCACGTCGCGTTCGTCGAGGTGAAAGTGATCGGCCCGCCGTTCGGCCATGTCGCGGTCAGGCTGGGCCGTGCCTGTTCGAGAGAGGGGGCCGCGCCGGTCGCATGCGTTCATGGCGCCGCCTCCAGCTCATACGGCAGCACGAGGCTGAACCGGGATTTGGCGCCGCGGATCTCGTATTCGATCTCGATCCGCAGGGTGCCTGTGTTCTGGGCTGCGGTGACTGCGACCCGCTTGGCATCGACGCGCGGTTCGTGCAGCAGGATGGCGCGGCGGATGACGGTTTCGATCATCGTGAGGCGGGTCGCATTCATCGGGCCGAAGAGTTCATCCTCGATCAGGCAGCCGAAATCGGGGCGCATCAACCGTTCGCCCAGGTTGGTGGTGACGATGGTGCGCAGGCTTTCGCGGATGTTGCGCACGCCGGTCGTCATGAGAACTTCGCCATTCTCGAAGGTCGGCGGAAAGCTCCAGCCGGTTCCGATGAAGCGGTCCTCAATCGCCATCCTTCATCCTCCGATCTGGACGGTGGGCAGACCGACGGCGATTTGCCCACCGTGAATTGTCGGGTCGCCCTGCCGTGCGGCGGGCCGTCCTCCGATCCGCACGGTTGTGGATCCGCTGGCGATGGCGTCGGGCGGGCCGACGCAGATTGCGGTGTCGCCCACCACCGCGGCGACCATGCCCCCGATCCGGACGGTCGGCACCCCCGGCCCGGCGATCGGGCCACCCACATGCGGCACCGGTACGACGGCGGGGGTCTGCAGGGGGCAGCTGTGAAAGTCGGTGATCCGGGCGGCGGGGGGCATGGCGTTTGGTCCTAGTTGATGTCCACGGTGGCGCCGCGGACGACGGTCGAGCCGCTGCTTGTCAGGGTGGCGGAGGCGTTGCCTTTCAACTCCGCCCCGATTTTCGCAGAGCCGGTGATGTTGGTGCCGTCGAGCGTGATGTCGCCCTGGGCGCTGAGGGAGATGTCGGAGGCGCTGTTGAGCGCGATGCCCTGGCTGCTGAGCGTGACCTCGTTTCCGGCCTTGTCCGCCAGGGTGATCACGCCGTCCGCGTCGGAGAGCGTGATCGAGCGGCCGTCTGCCGTTTCGACCGTGAAGGAGGGGCCAGCGTCGTCGAAGACCAGCCGCGTGCCTGTGCGGGACACGATGCCCTTGAGGTCGTTGCCATCCGCGCCGGGCAGGGGGGAGCCCGCCGCGGAACTGTGCAGGCCACCGATGAGAATGGGATCGCGGGGGTCGCCGTCGAGAAAGCCCAGAAGGCATTCGCTGCCGGGGTCCGGCAGCATGGCAAAGCCCCGGTCGGCCCCGCCGCCAATGCTCATCGGGCGGGCCCAGATGGGTTCGGATGTTTCGGTTTCGGTGACCAGCCGCACGGCCACGCGGTCTTCGCCAGAAGGGTCGCCATGGACCTCTTCGACGATGCCGATCTGAAGGCCGGAGATGGCCGGGATCAGCCCCGCGGCGGGTGGTGCGCAGATGTCGTGGCGCTGGTCGTGAAAGGCCGGGTCCAGCCCGATCTGGACAAAGCTGCGCCAGTCGCCCCGCACCAGCATGTGCCGCAGGCCCGAGACAAAGCCCGCACCGTCGAACCGGGTGCCCAGCCCCTTGAGCGTGAGCATGTCGCCGACGGCAAGGGTATGCGAGCCCTGAACCTGCACCACACCGGTGACCGCTGACAGGCGGCGGCGTGTCATGACGGCACGCGCCCAGTCGTCCAGCTCTGCCTGATCACGGTCGCCGCCGTGGCGGGGCCTCGGTTTGGTGTTGGTGACGTCTCCCAGGGCGGACCCGTCCAGATCACCGGGTCCTGCCACGTCACCGGCATCGCTTTCGGCGGTCTGGACTGCGGCGTCTGCCGCGCTCCAACTGCCGACGGTGATGGCACCGGCCTGCCCCTCGGCGTTGAGTTCCAGATCCACGCTGAACACGGTCCGCCCGTATTCGACCTCGGTCGCCGGTTCCGCATCCAGATCGGGTTCAAAGAGCCGGAGGCCATCCGTAGTCCCCACCATCAACTGGCCGATCCGTTCCCCGCGCAGGACGGCAAAATCCCAATCCGTCGCCTGATGCTGGACCAGCTGGGGCCGTTTGGCGGTGGATGAGCCGTCAAAACTGATCCCGTGGGCGGCGGCGAGATCACCGATGGCCTCGGCGTCTGTGACATCGGACCAGACCCGCGAGTGCCGGGCGTGGTGCATCCGAAAAGCGGGGTGCTTGACCTCGACATGCAGGCGGGATGAGCCGTGCAGAGGCGCGTCGGCGCGCAGCCGCGTGGCCACGCCGCGAAATACCAGCTCTTCGAGCCGGTTGTAGCCCAGGTCGATCTCGATCTCGGCGCCGGGCACGAACTCAGGTGCGGCGGCAATCTCGAAATCTTGCTTGGCCGGATCACCGTCCTGGAAAATCAGCTGGGCGTAAGGGATGCAGCCACAGACCTGCGACACCTCGAGAGACAACAGCGCATAGGTGCCGGGAATGTCGGATCCGTTTGACCGGATGGTCACGGTGGTCAGGGCGGCGCTGGTTTCTGGATCAAGGGGCATGGCTATCTCACCAGTCTACCGCACGGGCGGCAGGATCAGTTCTGATCCGCTGTCGAGTTGGCGCACCGTGTTCAGACCGTTGGCGCGTGCCACGTCAAGATACCTGCCGGGATCGCGATAGATCCCGTAGACAACATTCGGCAGCGTATCGCCTTCATGGACCAGGCGGCCATGGGTGATGTCGGGGCTGGCGAGGTTCTTCTCCTTCTCCTGAACTTCGGGATCCTTGTGTTCGATAAACGTGGCGCTCAGGTCGGCCCGCAGCGGATTGCCCTGCGGATCGAACAGCTTGTAGTTCACCGAATAGCTTTCGAGCGCGCAGCTGACCGAAAGGGTGCCCCAGACCAGATGCAAGAAGCGCTGGCGGTGGACCTCACCGGAAAAACCGACCGTTTCGCGAAAGGCGTTGAGGCGGTCCTGAAGCGATTGGGCCGAACTGGGCGTGCTGCCGTGGCGGCCATCGACGTCGAGGGCGCCGGACCCTTCCTCCTTCAGTTCCAGCGTGAACGAGCGCGGCTCGATCCCCTTGACCTTGGCTTCGTTGCCATCCGCGCCCTGTGGCGTTTCATCGGAATTCATCTGCAGCTGGACCGCATCGGTGTATTCCGCCGGATTGATCTGCGCGACAAAGGGCGGCCCGGACGGCTGGCTGTCGGCAAAGGCCTTGGACGTGTCGTAGGGCACGATCATCAGCTTTACCAAGGTCCCGTCGACCGGTGCCATGTCAGCGCTCCTCCCGGCGCCGCATCACGGCCATGGCTTCGGCGACGGCGGCGGATATGATCTTTTCCCGCTCTGCCGCCTTTTCGGTTTTGGACATTTCACTTTCCGGCTTGGGTGTCGGGCTGCCTTCGAGACGGGCGCGGAATTCGATGAGATTGATGCTGACCGTCATCTCAGATCTCCTGAAAATGGGCGTAGGCAAGTTCCAGCGTTTCAACGACGATGTCGCTGGTTTCCGCGTTGAAATCCGACACGTTCCACTTTTTCGGCCATGCGTTGATGACCGAAAAACTGCGCACTGGCTCAAGTTGCGTGTCCAGCAGGATCACGGTGACGGTGACAGGGCGGATGACAAAACTTTGTACCGCGTCGCGGATCCAGGTTGTCACGGCGCTTTCCGCGATCAGGCCGCGTTTCAGGATCAGGTCCGGGTAGCTTGCCCGCACAGGCACCTTGTGGACAAAACGGTTTTCGCCGCCTTCAGTGATCGTTTCCTGCTCCAGTTCCATCGACAGCCCCGACACCTCGCGAAAGCGGATGTCCAGATCGCCGGCATCGGGCAGATCAAACTCAACCCGGAAATTGAAGGCGAGCGGCAGGTTATAAGGGTGCGCGAGGGCCAAGACCGTCGCCTCAGGGTACGGAGACAGAGATGGAGTCGCCGCGGACTTCCATCGTTTCAATCGCGATCTCGTTGCCTTCGGCCTTGAGGTCGGTCGACGAACACTTGGTTACAAATGCGTTGGAGATGACCCAGACAAAGACCGGCTCGCGGACTTCATCAAGAAGGGTAACCTGGATGTCGCGTCGGTTGGCGGGATCCAGAATGGTCTGGAACCAGTCATGGATGTCATTGTCGCCCCGTACCATGCCCCGCTTGAACGAGATGGTACTGTATTTGAACATGCCGGGCATCACGATCTTGGACGGCGATGTAAAGGCACCTTCGCGGTACTCGATGACCTCATTTTCCATGTCCAGGCCCGAGACCTCGGTAAAGCCGATACGGGTGAATCCGTCCATTTCGACCTCGAAATTATACTTCGCCAGTGGGTAGTCGATCATGGCTGTGGTCCTCTCAAAACGGGCGGATCAGGCCGCTTGTGCTTTCTGGGTGAATTGCAGGATGATTTTCTCGGCCGGGCCCGGAATGGCGACGCGCACAAGGATGCGCATCAGCCCGTCGATGATGTCCTGCTGGGTCATGGTTGTGCCCAGGCCGATGGTGACGTCGAAGGCGTCCGGGGCCGTTGGGCCGGTCAGTGTGCCTGCTCGCCATTCATTCAGCAGAAAGCCCGAAATCATCCGGTTGGCGCGGACCCATGTCTTGGGTTCGTTGGGTTGGAAGACGAATTGCTCCAGTGCGGTTGCAATGCTTTCTTCCAGATAGAGCGCGGTGCGGCGGCGGTTGATGAACTTCCAGTCGCCGCTGTTGCCCGCCAGTGTGCGCCCACCCCAGACCAACGTGCCGCGACCGGTAAAGGCGCGGATCGCGTTCACCGATTTGCCGGACGTGGGGTCCACGTTCAGCAGGCCCTGTTCGGCATCTGTGATGGCAAGGGCCGGTCCGGTGATGTTGTTGACACCGACATTGGCGGGGGTGACATGCACCCCGCGCTGCCGGTCCGTTCGGGCATAGATACCCGCCATGGCGGGCGAGGGGGGCATGATGAGGGAGGTTCGGCCCAGAAGGGCGAGCACCTCGGCCTCGACGTTCTTTTCGCCGGGGGTGCTGTTGGCTGGAGTGACGGTGTCGATAACGCCCTGGAAAAACCCGTCTGACAAGGGCAAGTCGTTGCCGCCGCTGAACAGATCCGCGCCGCCATCCTCGTTGCCTTCTGCATCGACGGTGATGAGTTGCGAGGCGTCATCAATGTCGACGGTGTCGGGGTCAAAGAGGATCGGCATCGTCGTGTTGAGGTCAGGCATGTAGGCGGCGCCGTATTTCAACTCGTCCTCGGCGACGGTCGTGACGTTGTCGCGAAACTCTGACGTGACCAGCTCAGCGAGGCTTGGGCTGGGATTGGCATTGTCGACGGCCCCGCCGGGGCGCGCCTCGAACACGTCTGCAATGGTGAAGCGGTCCTTCATCCGGCGGCACGATTGCAGGGATGCCGTGACCAAGGCTCCATAGTTCACGGCATTCGCACCTATGGTATTCAGAATGACGTTGATCGTGATCTCGTCGATGCTTTCGAGCGCTCGGATGGCGTCGACGTAATCCTGCTGTGTGGCTGCGGCATCAATCGGGCGGATATGGCAGGGGCCGCCGCCATTGGCAAAGTAGTGGTCCATCCCGTGGAAGAGCAGGCGCGCGCCCGTCGGGACACGTTCGGGTTGGTTCACATACCTGACATCGGTGCCCAGAAGACCGCCTTCTTGATCGACGAACTTGTCGACATGGATCAGAAAGGTGCTGGGTGTCGGGGTGCCAAACAGGAACTTGAAGTCCTCGAACGAACTGATGCGCCAGGTGTTGCCGACCAACGTGGTGCCGTCCGGGCTGGTGGGGTTTTCCACGGGGCCGATGAAGGCGGGAATGGCCGTTGCAACCCCGGCGATCGACTGCGGGAAGGCTGACTGTTCCAAGACCGCCACGCCGGGCGTCGAGAGCATAAGGTCATTCATTGCGGTTCTCCTGTCAGGGGGCGAGGCGGTTGCGAAATGTTGCGGTGAACTCGGCACCGGCGGGGACGGGCACGGTGTCCTGGCGCTGATCCCACCAAAGATCGAGGATCACGGGCACACCGGACCGTGCGATTTCATTGTCGGCGTAAATCTGTTGATCGAGCGCACCGGGGACGGGGGTTGTCAGGCGCGCTGCCGGGTGGGGCAGGGCCTGAAGGTCGATGTTCATTTGCAGGCTGGGACCGGGCGGCGGCGAAAACAGTTGTTCCAGCAACTGGGTATTGTCGAACCGGTCGCGCGCGCGCACCCGGTCGGGTGATCCGCCCGTCAGATCAATGGTGACCGGGAACGCGCTGGCCGGACCTGCATGCACCAGTTCGGTCTGTTCGACGGTGTCACCAGCACTCAGGGCACCGGACAGGCGGATGGCCCCGCCCGCATCGAGATTTTCCAGCAGAATCTGCCGCCCGGCGGCAGACAGGTCCGGATGATAGCGGCTGAAGAACTGCCTGTCCTGCAGGGCCACGCCAAAGCTCAGCCTGATCCGGTCACTGATGGGTGCAATCAACGGATCCGCCGCCTCGGGGGACGCGCGGCTGAACACTGAAAATCCGGCGGGCTCGGATCGAAAGACCAGCGCATGGTTTTCCATGATCTTTCGCGTGGGCGCTGTCGGTTTGCAGACAAGACTGGTGACCGCATCGCCGTTGTCGTCATCAAAGGCGACGCGCAGGAAGCGGTTATACTGCCACACGAAACTCATGTGCCGCTCGTGTCCATGGCGATGGTGCGGATGGGCGGGCCGGGCAACTCCTCGGCCTCATGCCGGATTTCGAGAAGCCGGACCTTGTAGATCACGCAGGGAAACAGCGTGCCGCCCATGATCGACCAGAGGTTGTTCAGCGCCTCGAAGCTCATGTTGTGATGGTCAAAGGCAAGTTGGGCGGCGCGTTCGGGAAAGGGGTTGTCGACGCTGCCGTCGGCGGCCGTGAATATCCGCCTGTCCTGAAACAGCGCAATCGTTTCGGACAGGTTGAGAAGGCTCATCCCGTAGTTCGGAAAGTCGAACGCAAAGAGCAGATAGAGGTTCATGAAGGCCGACGGCTTGCGCGTGACGGGCTGCCCGTCTGCGATGATCGTGTTCGGGGTATTTCGAAGTGCTGGCTCTTCCTCGACATTGATCAGCGTGATGGCGAGCCCTTCGGCCGTGCCCTCCTGAGCAAGCACACGCGCGCTTTCCAATTGCGCCTCGGCATCGCTCACATTCAGGTGGTCCCGCACCTCACGTCGGATAAATTCGAGCGCTTCATTAATCATGGTCAATGTCCATGAACTTTTCCCGAGCTATCTAAGCATCAGAAACAAAACAGAAAAAATTACGTACAATTCCGGCGCCGGTTAGAAAAATTCAGGCAGGCAGCGCCAATTCAGCAGAGGTCACTACGCTAGGTTGATGGCTTACGTTGCGTCAATCTACGTTATGTGACATCGGCAAACTTTAGCCGACAGGGTCAGTAAGACATCACATTTTCATGAGGTCGCAGCCGCGATGACACCGATGGCCCAAGAGCGCGTGGGCACAAAAAAGGGGGCCAATCGGCCCGCTTTTCTCCGGTCACTGAAACACGGTCAGGTCAGCGCGGCGATGTTTTTGAGGCCCCGTTCATAGGTTTTGCCCAGGATCCGGTCCATGAACAGGCCAAAGATGCGGAACACGGGGTTGAAGCCCAGGTCCGAGGTCACCGTCCACGTCACGCGTGTGCCCGATGCCGTCGCCTTGGCTTCGATCACTTGAACCGGTTTTCCCATGGCCCCCAGATCAATGAGGTGCGTGACCCGTGTGGCCGTCACGTCCGTCACGGTTTGCGTGCCCTTGCCCTCCTTGCCGTCAAAGCGGAACCCGGAACCGATGCCTTCGGCCGGGCCGAACGGCGTAATCTTCAGCGCGGGGTCTGTGGTGCGATAGGGGTTGAAGGTCTGGAACCCTTCGGTGCTGGCCACGCGGGCGATCACGTCCTCGACGCTCAGATCGACATCCGCGTGACGGGACACAACCACCTTTCGCGGCAGGAGCAGTGCAATCAACGCGACGGCGGCAAGGATGGTCAGGACAGTGTAAACAATGGTCATTGGTCTATTCCCTCTGGACTGTAGGTTACGAAGGGTTTTCGGTCCCTTCCGCCCACACGACGAAGACCAAAGCCGCCAATCGACAGCTCACGACATTTTTTTGCGCAGAGCCTCGATTTTTCTTTCCAGCCATCTTTGCGACGGCGCGTCGGTACTTAGGGAAAGGGCGGTTCGGTAGGCGACCACCGCCTCGGCTGTCTGGCCTAACTCTGCGAGACAGTGCGCCCGAACGGCGTGAAACGGCTGGTAGTGTTGCACACCGTCAAAGTCGATCAAGGCCAGCATCCTCAACCCCTCTGCCGGGCCTGCGTCCTCGGCGACAACGGCGGCGCGGCTGACGGCGGCACCGATGGAGGGATAGCTCTGCATCAGCCCGTGATACAGCTGCGACAGCGCCCGCCACTCGGTCTTGCCCGTCACCGACCGCGCGGCATGCACCGCCTGGATTGCCGCTTCCAGCTGGAACCGCCCCAACGCCCCTTGCAGTGAGGCCTGGGTCAAAATGCTGGCGGAACGGTCGATCAGGGCCGCGTCCCAAAGGGTCACATCCTGTTCAGGCACGGGGACCAGAACGCCGTCCTGCACGCGGGCATCGCGGCGGGCCTCGATAAACCCGATCAGCGCCGTGAGGCCCAACGCCTCGGCATTGTCCGGCGCAAGCTCGGCCAGGATAGTCGACAAAAAGAACGCCTCATGGCTCAAATCGCCGTCACCGTCCAGCCAGTCCACGGCATAGGCGCCGTAGACCGCCTCAAGCACCGCGCCCATGCGTTCGGGGAGCGCTTCCGGTTCCGGTACGACAAAGGGAATGCCGGCAGACTTGATCTTCCTCTTGGCGCGCACAAGGCGCTGCGCCATCGCCGCAGGTGACAGCAGAAAGGCCTTGGCGATCTGCTCCGCCTCCAGCCCCAGCACCGTCTGCAACATGAGGGGCGTGCGGATGGTTTGATCAATGGCAGGATGGGCGCAGACAAAAAGGAGTTTCAGCCTTTCGTCCAATTGCGCCTCTTCGGGTTGGGTGGCGTGTGCGTCGGCCATGTCGCTTGCCTCATCCGTGATCACCAAACGCGCATCCCGGCGCGCCTGGTCGGTGCGTTTATTTTTGGCCACGGTCAGCAGCCAGGCTTCGGGCTTGTCGGGGATACCCCGGTCGGGCCAGGTTTTCAGGGCCGCGACAAAGGCATCGGCCAACGCATCTTCGGCGGCGATGATGTCGCCCGTCCGGCTGGCCAGCATCGCAATAAGCTTGCCATAGGCGGCACGGGCGACATCCTCCGCCCGCGCCTGTGCGTCGGGTCCGTTCACACGCTGTCCATGGCAGACGCGCGAATTTCGACCTTGCCATAGTGCACGGCGGGGCATTTTTCAGCCCATGCCAGCGCCTCATCCAAGTTCTCGAGCTCGATAGCGAAGAAACCACCGAGCGTTTCCTTGGTCTCGGCAAAGGGTCCGTCCTGCACCCGCTTTTCGCCACCGGCGAGCGTGATGGTCGTCGCCGTATCCGCAGGGTGCAGCCAATCAGTGTCGATAAAAACGCCAGCCTCCTGAAGGGCGGCGATGTATTTGCCAAAGACCTCTTTGGATTCTGCCCAGTCCTCAGGCGTCATGTGGGCAAAGTCCGCGGGGTTTGAATAAAGAAGAAACGTGTAACGCATTGTTTTAATTCCTTGTTGGTGTTTCAGATTAAGCCGCAACGTCAGCAATGTTGGCAAGGCCAAGTTCAAAGCTCGGCCCGATCATACCGTCCATGAACAGGCCCATGACCCGCAGGACGGGGTTGATGCCCAAATCCATGTCCATCCTTCATGTGACCTCGGTCGCACCATTGGCCAGCACCGCCGAGATCGCTTGTGTCGGCTGCCCCAGCGGGCCGAGATCAAGGGCAAAGATCACTTGGTCAGACGCCACGGATGTCGCGGACTGCTGGCCCGCGCCGTCTTTACTTTGAAAGGTGAAGCCGGAGCCAACGCCGGAGGCGGGACCGAACATGTCGACCTGCAGGTCCGGATCAAGGTCCTTGTACGGGTTGAAGGTCTGGTAGCCCGTGTTGGAAGCCGCGAGGTCAAGGACGGCTTGCGGTGCCACATCCATCACGGCCTTGCGTTCAATACTCACGTGGCCGGGGAGTGCGAATGTTGTAACAGCGAGGGCCGCGATGCCGCAAGCCGTATAGATGGCGTATGTTTTGACGTCCATTGGTCTGTCCTCTCGTCTTTGTCGGCGAAGGGCTTTTTGGCCGCTTCATCTCAATGACGAACGGGGAAGACGCCAATCGACATCTGGAAGACGAAATTCAAAAGAAATTTCGACAGCCCACGGCAAGTGCGCGCAGATGGCTTGCTACATTTAATCTTAAGGCATTGAATTAATTCACTTTACCCGAAGGGTGCAAAGCTTGCCCTTGCACTACGCTGGAACTCGTCTTGGTGCCGATGCTGTGCCGCCATACCGCTCGAGGTCTGCGTTCAGCCTGCCACGACCGCCTGCAGATCAAAGATCGGCAGCAACACGGACAGAACAATGATCAGGACAAAGCCGCCCACAATCATCATCAGGATCGGTTCAAGAAGAGTGGTTAGACGTTTACGCTCGATGCTCAGGCCGTTTTCAACCAGAACGGCGCTGCGGTCTGTCATGCGGGCAAGTCGGACCGAGGCTTCGCCTGCGCGGATCAACTGACGCGCAACCGACGGAATGATGCTGAGCCGGTCGAGTGCTTTGGACAGCGTTTCGCCCTGGCGAATGGCGACACACACAGCATCCGCCTCTGTTCGGAACGTGTCGATGGTCAGCACACTGGCCGCGTTTTCCGCAGCGGACAGAACGGAATGCTTCGCGCCGAGGATCAGTGCGAGCGTGCGTAGGTATTGCACCGCAGCAGCGAGCCGCATGAAGCGCCCGATCACTGGCACACGCAACAGCAAGCGGTCGCGTGTCTTGCGCAGTGTGGGCACGATCCCGGCGGCGATGATCAGGCAAAGACCGGCCAGACCAAAGGCACCCAGCCCCAGCGCATTGCGCTGCATCCAGTCGCTGACCGCCAGCACGTTCTGCGTGATCGCTGGCAATGGTCTGCCGGTGACCTCAAACATGGCGACGATTTCCGGTGCGACGCTGACCATCAGGATACCGCAGACAAGGATCGACACAGCGGCGACAAAGCCGGGATAGATAAGCGCACTGGTGATCTGTGCCCGGTCTGTGCCGCGGGTTTCCAGGAATTCGGCGAGTGCATCGAAGACGGTTGGCAAATCGCCAGCGGTCTCACCAGCATGCACGGCTGCTGTAAAATAGGGGGCAAACCCGGCACCGGATTGAGCCAGTGCCTCGGACAAGGGTGCGCCATCCATCAGGGACGCGCGGGCGCGGGCGGCCACTGTGTCCAACGTTCCTTGCCCGCCTTCCCGGACCGCTTCGAGGGCGGCCTCGACCGGCAGTTCTGCACCGAGAAGAACGGCCATTTGCCGTGTGAACACCGCTTGGAGGTCGGCGCTGAGCCGGGCCGTCCGCTGACCCACAAGGGCCGCCCGCCAGTCGCCGCCCGCCCCGCGCAGTTCCAGATGTGAGACATGCAGCCCTTGTTCCTGAAGCTGTGCGGCGGCGTGGCCTTCGGTCTCTGCAATGATGGTGCCGTTGCGCCGTTTGCCCGCATGCGTGAAGGCGGTATAGCCGTACGCGTTCACGCGACATCCCCGACAACGCGCAATGTCTCGGCCAGCGTGGTGCGACCGGCGGCCACTTCTCGCAGGCCCTGACCGATCAGGGTTTCCGTTTCGTTAAGCGCGAGGGCCATCAGGTCCGTCTCGTTTGCACCACGATCTACTGCCTGTCGCAACGCATCGCCAATCTCGATCATTTCAAAGATGCCCAGTCGGCCCGCATATCCAGTCCCGTTGCAGGCGGCGCACCCTGCGGCGTCAAACACGACGTCAGGTATGGTCAAGCCGTGGCGCCGGAAATGGGCGTCATCCTCGTCGGTCGGTGGGCGCGGTGAGGCGCAGTCCGGGCACAGGCGCCGCAAAAGCCGCTGCGCGATCACACCGCGTAGCGTGGCTGCGATCAGAAAGTTGTCCAACCCCAGATCACGCAAGCGCACGACGGCCCCCACCGATCCATTCGCGTGCAGGGAAGACAGGACCAAATGGCCGGTTAGCGCAGCTTGACTGGCGACGGTGGCCGTTTCCGCGTCCCGGATCTCGCCCACCAGAATGACATCCGGGTCCTGGCGCAGAGTCGCGCGCAGCCCTGCCGCAAATGTCATGCCTATGTCTGCATTGATCTGTGATTGGCTCACACCCGGCAGGTCGTATTCTATCGGATCTTCGACAGTCACAATGTTGCGCTCATCATGATTGGCGAGCTGCAGCAGGGAATAAAGCGTCGTGGTCTTGCCTGCCCCGGTGGGCCCGGTGGCCAGAATGATACCGTTGGGCATCGCCGCCATGCGTTCCAGCAAGGTGATCTGGCTGTCCGACAGCCCCAGGTCAGCCAATGGGCGCAGACCGGAGGAGCGGTCGAGGATACGCAGCACAATCCGCTCGCCGTAGTTTCCGGGCAGGGACGACACCCGCGTGTCAATCATGCGCCCGCCCAGTGACAGGGGAATACGTCCGTCCTGTGGTAGACGTGTTTCGGCAATGTCGAGCCCGGCCATGACCTTCAACCGGGAGATAATGCGTTTTACCGGCACATCCGATCTGTGCATGACAGGTTGCAGGAAGCCATCAATGCGCATTCGTATGCGCAACCCGTCTTCGGACGGTTCGAGGTGCAGGTCGGACGCGCCTGATGTGACGGCCCGGCGCAGCACCTGATTGACTAGCTGGATCACCGGCGCTTCTGAACTGTCCTCGAGCAGATCGCGCTGGCGGATAGCGTCCGTTCCGTCCTCAAGATCGAAGAGAAGGGCATCGGTCGATGTCTCTTCATCGTCGGTGCCTGATTGATAGATCCGGGACAGTTCAAGCGCGAACGTGTCCTGGTCGACGACGTGCGGTCTGGGCGCCTGACCCGAGCCGAGGCGCCGCTGCGCCTCGCGCAGACCGATCGTGCTGGCGTGCGGCCCAATGACCAATCGTGTACCGTCCAGAATGACCTGCTGGTCCCGCGCAAAGGCAAAGGGCAGCCTAGTTTTCACCAAACCTGAGCCGTGAGGGGAGGGGTGGGAAATTGCGTTGCTGGGCGACTTCATCCACAAATCCGGCGTCAAAGGGCTGATTGAGGTCGGCACCGTCAAAGGGCAGCCCAACCATGTTCGTGCGGGGGAATTGTTGCTCGTTCACGGGGGCGATGGCAAGGCTTGCGGCCTTTGCTTCGCGCGCCAGCTTACGCGTCAGACGCTGCGCCTCGGCTTCGGACTTGACGACTTGTGGGCGGAGCAGGATCAGAAGAACACGCTGGTTCTTGGTCGAATTCTTGCCGCGGAACAACCCGCCGATCAATGGCACCTCGCTCAATCCCGGCACTTTTTGCGACACCGACCCCGATCCGTCTTCCAAGAGGCCGCCCAGCATGATCACATTGCCGTCGTGCACCAGCACGTTGGTGGTCAGCGCGCGGCGGGCCGTGATCTCGCCCCCGGCGGAGGCGGTCGCGTTGGTCAATCGCGAGACTTCCTGTTCAATCGACAGCTTCACGGTTTCGTCCGCGTTGATCTGCGGCACGACCTTGAGGGTCAAACCGACATCCTGCCGTTCGATGGTTTGAAAGGGATTGTCCGGCAACGCAGAGTCGCCCACCGTCGAAAACGAACCTGTCACAAACGGCACGTTTTGCGCCACGATGATTTCCGCTTCCTGGTTGTTCAGGGTCATGATGGACGGCGTGCTAAGCAAGCGCGTCGAGTTGCTGCTTGCAATGGCACTGATCAGTCCGACGATGCCATCACCCTGACTGCGTGCGCTTACCCCAATCGTCCCGCCATTGCCCGGTGACGCGATGTCGCCATCAAGGACCGAACTGACAAGGTTTGTCAGGCTGGGGCGCCCCGTTAGTGTAAATTCAACGCCGCCAATGATGGCGTCGTTCAGGATGGCGCCGAACTGGGCGGACAGATCGGCAAAACCGTCCACCGACATCTCGAAAATGACGGCTTCGACCAGCACCTGGGTCGGGCGCCGATCTAGGAAGTGGATCATGTTCACGATGTCATCTACGCGGTCCTGCGGCGCAGTGATCAGGAGCGTATTGGTCTGCGCCTCGGGGATAATGCGTATGGTGTTCTGGTCCGCCGGATTGTCGCCAGTCTGATTGGCAATCGCGCGCAGAACCACGTCCGCGAGGGCCGCACCGTCCGCATAGTTCAGTTCAACGGCCGTGCTGACGATGTTGTTGCGCTGCGTATCCAGACGAGAAGCCAGAACACGAAGCTGTTGCTGCAGGTTCGGCGGGCCGGAAATGATCAGCGCATTCGACCGCTCGTCCACGGACACGGCAGCGCCTGGCGGCACGATGTCCATGGATTGGATCACCTCCAGCACGTCCCGCGCATCCGCGTTGCGCAGCCGTATCATCTCGATCGGGCGTTCGCGGGGTTGATCCAACCGCTCGATGAGTTGCGCGATGCGCGCATGATTGTTGCCACGGTCCGACAGGATCAGCAGCTTCGATCTGGGAACCGGCGTCAGCACCGCTTCGGCGGGCAAGAGCGGTCGGACGACTTCGATGATCTCTTCCAGTGAGGTGTTTTGCACTTCGATCACGCGGGTCTCGAAATTTCCGGTGATGTTTTGCGTTGAACCGGTCGACAGTTCGCGCGCGACATTGATCGGCACGATACGGTCAGCGCCCACGCCTTCGACGATGGTCAAGCGGTTCAATTCCAGCACATTCAGGAAAACGGCATAGAGTTCATCGGCCTCAAGGTCTTGTGGCGCCAACACGGTGACGGTGCCGCGCACCGCTTCGTCGATGACAAAGTTCTGGCCAGTCGCTTCGGAGACGATTTCGACAAAACTGCGCAAGTCTGCGTCGCGCAAATCCACCTGTACCTGGGCATTTGCACTGCTTGCGAGCAGGGCTGCTGTGCACATGCATGCTATCAGTCCCGCAAGCGCACGC
>NZ_VCBA01000017.1 GCF_007995245.1 Tateyamaria sp. syn59 | reverse complement strand
GCCATTTTGATCAGCCTGAAGAACAGCCAGCTGTCCGTCGAAATTAACGGGTTGAATTGTCATAAGAATACCCCCCGCCAAGTTAGCAGTAACCTGGCGCGCAAAAAATTAACTACCATCCACTTTATTTTTGCGCCTTTCAGCGCCCCTTCACCGTATGTTTATCATTTCTTAACTACCCACCAAAGAAGAAATCAGCGTGTTATTGCCCAATTTACTCAAATTTGAAGAAAAGGTTTGTTTCCGATCCAACTGCTTCTACCCCTGATTGCCCCAATTCTCTTCTTTCGGGAAGTAAGGAATACCTTTCCTTAATCTTTTGATGCGCCGGTGTCACAGCACCCGAATCATCTTCGTCACAAAAATTTCTTATTTAGAACAATACTTTACTCTCCCCTGACTCGGGGTTTCAATTCGCTCTGGCGCAATTGCACAGAATAGGATCTGCGCCGCTGCGCCTTAAACGGCGGCCTTCCGACCACATATATGTAAGCAGTCGAAAGGCCATTTAGTGCTGAACAACCGATTGAGGCACTTAGGCCGATACGGTCGAAGTCGTTTCAATTGTCAGTGTCCAAGAGGGACTAAAAACTTTCTTCAATTCCAGTAACCACACCGCTTTCAAAAACGCGGCACCTTCACTCGTCTTCAACACACTCCCGCGGGCATGCCCGCAGACACCTTAATCAGTTTGCCTTACGCAGCCACAGGCGCGCCAGCCTTCTTGCGGCGGCGCATCACTGCCAGGCCACCCAGGCCGGTCAACAGCAGCAGACCACCAGCAGGCAGCGGAACCGCGCCCACAATGTCGAACGTGATGCTGTTCAACCGGAAACTGTCACGCCAGCTGTCGGCGCCAAATCCGATGATCGACCCGACAATTGTGCCCGGGGCGAAATTGAACGTGTACGGGTTCTCGTCGCCTTCACCCAGATCCTCTTCATAGATCAGGGCCTGTGCCGGCAGGCTGGTGTCCTCATAGACGCCGAACGCGAATGTATCCGTGCTGTCCCAGTACGAGAACGTCACCGATGTGATCTCAACGATCAGATTGCCGAAATCCATCAGCGCGAATTCATCGGGCCCGCTGCCATCGATCTTGGTGTTGTCGATGCACAGGTTGGCCAGACGGCAGTCATAGACGCCAAGGCCACCGCTGTTGTTCGGGCCTTCCCAGCTGGCCGTCCAAAAGTTCCGCGAGTTTACAATCGTGCCGTCGCTCGACACGTGCACACCGTCCACGCCGACCGAAACCTGTCCGTCCGTACTGGTGTAGTAGTTCGACCCGCGCGTGTAGTTCTCATAAGAATCAAAATTGATCGTCGTGGCACTTGCCACGCTGGCCGCTGCAGTCAGGGCCGCCGCCAAATACGCTGAGTGAAAGGTCGTCTTAAAAGTCATGTTCTTATCCGTACCGTCGTAAACATTACACCATCAAAAGCACTGAAATTGCGTCACGTAGGATCGGCAAAAATTTGCTTAACATCTCGTTAACTCAGTTTGTTCATGTAAATCAACCTTGTAAACCGACCGCAGGTTGAAATCATTGAATTATAGACCTTTTGAATGACGCTAACATCGGGTTGAAATTCGGAAATACTACCCACAATAGAAACGCTTCTCGCATGGGTCGAAGAATCAAACGGAACAGCGTCCCAAACCGAATCGAATCGCACCAAGATGGGCGTACATCCGCTTAGGAATGGTCAGATTCTCGCCAATGGGCGGCAAAAGCGACTGTTCAGATCGGCAAACATCCGCGTCAAAATGACGTTCCCACAAGGGCTTAGCCCCCCTACCCCGTGATCCGCCGTTGCACCCCTTACGGCTGCGCATGGTCTCCCATCGGGACGGGCATTTCGCCACCGGTCACGCTACCGGCATCAGTTCCAGCCAAATCGCTTTTCCAACCCGATAAAGATCGTGTTGGAGCTGCGATCCTGCGCATCGTCCTCGCTCACGCGCACCGCGGAAAACTGCCCGACCAGATCCCAGTCCTGGGCCAGGTCATGGCGATAGGTCACGTCCAGCCCCAGCCGTCGGTTGTCGACGGCGCCCTCGCCGTCTTCGTCCCCATCCCGGACCGTAAACAAGACGTCCAGATTGCCGCGGGTCGTCAGCTGCTGGTTAAAGTTCAGGCTCAGCACCGAGTTGATGGTCTGCACATTGTCACGGGTCGTTGCAGGCGTCTGGGACAGGTCCGCGATGAATCTAGCGCGCGGCATCTCGTATTCCCAGTTCAGGCCAAAGAGCGGTCGGGTGCCAAGACCAGACGCGCGCGATGCACCGATGGAATAGCCGAAATCGCCACGCGGCATTTCAAGACTGCGCTGGAACCGAACGGTCGTCCGCCGCCGGTCCACCTCGATGGGGCTGTCCCAGACAATACCTGCGGTCCCGTTTGGCAGGGCCCAGGTCAGATCGCCGTCAACAAACACACCCTCCGAACGCGCAGTATCCGCGCCCGACTCCTCGGCTTCCTGCCAGCCAAGGGCCAACCGGCCGCTCAGGGTTTGCGTAATCTCCGACCGCAACTCACCCCCCAGCCGCACGGACCGCGTGTCCAGCTCCCCTGCCCCGTCCTCGTCGAATTCGGTGAAGGAGCCGATCAGCCCCAGCGTCGTCGTCCGATCCAGCGCACCGGTCAGGGCAAACCGGAAATCCACCGAATCCGCGTCCAGCAACGTAGGGTCATCGGTGCCACTATATGTAATGCGATCGTGCGACAGGCTGTAGCTGCCACCAAACGGGGCATCCACACCCCACGCGCCGTCGACGTCAATTCCAGTCAGGCGCCGCGTTCCGCCATCAAACGTGCTGAAGTCCACGCTGTCTGCGCTGACCCCATCTGAAAAGCTCGTGCTGTCCAACTCGACACTTTCGAGTGTCAGCCCCGCACCAAGGCGCGACCGACCAACATCCCGGTCCCACCGCAACCGCAGTTCCGGGTTCTCGATCACGTCATCAGTGTCTTCGCCCAGAACGACATCACCAGCCGCGCCAAAGGTCAGCCTGTCGATGTCGGTCCGCCGTTCGAGGGCAAAGTCCAGCCGCGTCCGGCTGACGACACGACTGTCGCCATCCACAACAAGGTCGGGGTTGTCAGACCATTCAAGGCCGGTGCGCACATCCAGCGTGATCCGCTGCGCACCTTCGGGCGCTTCTTGCGCCTGTCCGGTCAGCGACAGGGCCGACGCACCAATAGCACCCGCCCCAAGCAGTCGAACCCAATAGAATGGCGTGCCTGTCCCCGCCGGTTTGCGCCGCTTACTCGAACAAGCGCCTTTCTGGTACAAGAATAACATCCCCGTCCTTCAGCACTATATCATTGCTCAAAGCCGCCCCGTTCGACAGGGCCTTAAAGTTTATTTTCCGGACCGTTTGAACGCCCGTTTTCGTATCTGTACGCCGCAGCTGAACGCGCTTGACCGCGGCAAACCGCGTCATCCCACCGCCCATCGACAAGGCTTGCAGAATGGTTGTGCCCGGCGGCATTTCGGCCAGGCCCGGCGTGTTGAACTCGCCCAGCAGGTAAATGTTGATAGTCTCCGGATCCAGCTCTTCGCGCTCTTCCGGCACCACGAACACAAACACGTTCGGTTCGTTGGCAAAGTTGTCGGCAATGCCAACGCGAATGTTGCGCTCGATCTGCGGGATGGTCAGACCTGCGGCCCGGAGTGTCCCCGCAAACGGAAAGCTGAACCGTCCGTCGGGCAGCACCCGTACCGATCTGTTCAGGCTCGGATCTTCGAGGACTTGAATTTCCAGCGTGTCGCCGGTGCGCACGCGGTAGTTGCTCTGCGCCTCGGCAAACGACCACGTCGTCACCAGAACGGCGAGGGCAGTAAATAGACTTACAACGATACGCATCACAGGATTTGCCCCTGTTGGAAGTTGTGCTCGATGGCCCTGTCCTAGGGTCATCATCGCGCACCGCAAAGAAATTTTGCCGCGCTTACACAGGTTTTGGTGCGTTATGTTCTCTTTTTGACACGCTGTTCAAGATGCAATGTCGTAAACACGCAAGGGCTTTGGTGAGAGTGTCCCCTGCCCTTTTCGGCAACCTTTGCACTTCTACCGACATCGCGCGCAGCGCTACGATTTGAACGCGCCAAACACCACGAACGGCTTATGCAACCCGTGATTTTGCCTGCCAATTATTTAACATAATATTACAAGACACACCAGACTTCATCAGGTACCAAACGCGCCAAAACACGGGCGCACAAACCTTGCTTATGGTCTTTCAGTGGCGGCCTGCAGACTGTGATAGCGGGTTACCGGTTACCCGTGGGTAACCCTACCTGATCCGCGGGGTACCGTTCAGCACACCCTCGAATGCCTTCACGGCCTCCTCCAATGTTTGCCGAGACGTATTGGCAAAGTCGCTACCGCTGACGATCCGCAACTCACCATCCCGCGCCGTGACCTTCGTCTTGCCGATAAAGAACTCCAGCTTTTGCCGTGGCTCGGGCTTGGCGGTCGCCCCCTCCTCCGGCTTTTTATCACTGGCCAGAAACTCGGTCAGAATACGCGTCTGATCCTCAGGACTGCTGCACGCGCTCAACTCCGACCGCAACGGCACGATCTGCTGTTCCGACTTGATGGCCCGCGCAACACCGACACCCAGGTTCCGGGGCACCGCCTTGGGCCACTTCAGATCATCACCCAGCGCCGTGAGCAGAAAGACAAAGCTGCGGATGTAGGACCGCTTGGTCTTGATCAGCGCGCTGTAAAGCCTCGACACCAGCTCCGCCGGATCTGTCTCGGGCACGTTGGAATCTTGCGCCGCGGTGATCGCAACCTGCGCCATTTCAGCAAAGGTCAGATCCTCCCGCACGACGTTTTCCTCGACCATGTCGACATAGCGCAGCAGCCGATCACCGTCGCCGGTTTCCACCCGCGCAATCACCTGCGCGAACCGCTCGTCTCCGGTCTCAGACAGCAATTGCCGCAGCGCGGTCAGGCGCCGCCACCCCTTCTTGAGCTGGTATTGCCCCGGCGCGGTTTCGTAGACCTCGATGGGTTCCTTCTGACCCCGCGCACGGATCGAGCTTTTCAGCTCGTCCATCTCTTCGGACACCGCGACCTCATCCAGCACCAGCCGGTCGCGCGGCAGGTCGTCGGTCAGGACGTTACCCACGGGTAACTCCACCAGCAGCAGGCCACCTTCTTGTGCGTCGCGAAACTTGCGCGCGTCTTCCGCATTGCGGCGCCGCTGCTCAACCTTGGCTTCGGTCGTGTCGGCCAGCGTCTCGGCCGTATCGCGGACCGCTGCGCCCATGGGGCCCGGCGTACGCGTGCGCTTGGGGGTTGCTGTTTCTGTATCGACCGGTGCGAAACCGAATTTGTTCGAGCCACTCATTCCGCTGCCTCCCGCGTGCTGCACGTGCCAGGCCAGGCCGTCAGGACCGTGCCGCGAAACTCCTCGTAGGCGCGGTCAAAACTTTGCCGTGCACGCTTCCATGTCTCGCGTGTCATTTGACGATAGTCCTGTTCGTAGACCGACATCTGGAATCGTCCCGACTGCTCAACTGCACGCGTCATTTCGATGGCGTGCTGGCACACGCTTGACCCGAACACGTTGCGAAACGCGTCCATCATCGCGATATGCAAAGGGTTGGTCGCCTCGAACCGGGTCATGAGCATGCGGATGTCAGCAAACTCTTTCGGCAAGGTTATCCCAGCGTCCGTTGCGTGCGCGGCAAAGCCTTCGGAAATGTCGGCCATCGCGTCGCCAAGCTGGCCCAGATAACTGGTTGTGCTGTCGTATTCCCAATAGCCGGGACCGGACGGGATGTAGAGAATGTCGGCGGCAAAAGCCGCATTTAGAGACTGGTATCCGATGGCCGGAGGGCAGTCGAAGAGGATGATATCGTACTGGTCGTCCGGCAGCTCATCGAGGTAGCGAGCGACGCAGCCAAAGAAGCTCCACGCCTTGTGCAGCGCGCGGTATTGGGCGGAGGCGAATTCAACGAAGGCGGCGTTGGCGCAGGACGGGATGATGTCGATGGTCGACCAGCATGTCGACTGGATGAAGTCCTGCACCCGCTGCGCGCCGATGGACTGCACATCCTGCGGCAGCTCTTCGGAAGAGGGGAAGGGGCAGTCGTCGGGGTCGTCGTATCCTGCCATGATGCGGTCCGCTTCCTTGCAGAGATCGCGGCACATCACACCCCAGACGGTATTCCATTCGCGCACATCCGTGAGTCCCATGGAATGGGTCAGCGTTGCCTGTGGGTCAAAATCGACCAGCAACACGCGGTAGCCATCGAGGGCTGCGGCATGGGCAAGGTGCTGTGCGACGACTGTCTTGCCGACGCCTCCCTTGAAGTTCGAGACCGCGACGCGCATAGCCCGTCCGGCGGGGCGAGTGGGCAAGAGCGAGCGGCCACGAAAGCGCAGGCGGCGCCGAAGTTCGTTGATGTCCTCAAGCGAGAACCAGCGCTGGCGTCCGTCATCCTGGGTTTCGCCCTGAGGCAGGGAAGGATCGTCCGACAGCTTCTTGCGCAGAGTATCGGCCGGGACGTCGAACATGAACTGGCTGATCTCCCAGATCGAAAAGGTGCGCAGCGTTTTCACCTCGCCCGGAGAGAAGGTCGCCTTGCGCACGGCTGCTTGCTGGGCAAGGCTGCGCTCGTTCATGCGCAACAGATCGGAGTGGTTTGGCACGGTGGACCTCGTGTTTTTCTGCTCGGGTTTCGGAATAACGCGATTTTTGCAATACCGCAAAACAAAAAACGGCCGAAATAGAGCCTGAGCGGGCTTTTGATCACCGGGTGATGCCCATATTCGCGGTCATGCACCATATTTTGGTGTCACGCGGGCCCGAATTCCTACATTAAGGTGACACGGGACGGCTCTTTGGGTGTCACTTGATGTCACCTAATACCAATAGAACCTCATTTATGATAGTTTTTGGAGGCCGTTATGCGAAATCCCGCTTTTCCATCCGCCTTGACAGAAAACGGGAATTCAGCACTAATCATTGCACAGTTCGAATCGTCCCAAAGAGGGCGGACACAGAGGCAGTGAGCAGCATGACAAGCGCCCCCATGCAGAATGCAACACGCTTGACCGGTCCCGGTGCGGCGTCTTTCAAGTACGACCTCTTGGCCGGATTGTCCGTGGTTGGTCTGGCCAGTCCGGGCGTCATGATGACGTCAATGACAAGGCTGATAAGCCTGCTCACTGCACGCTACAACTGGAAGCGGGATGAGCTGTGTGTAGGGCAGCGCGAGATGGCGCGGATGTGGTCGGTCAACGAGCGCACTGTGAAGCGCGAGATCAAACGGCTGACGGGGCTGGAGATCCTGGTCTGCACGCGACCAGGTGTGCGGGGCAGGGTGGCCGTGTACCGATTGAACATTGCGCGTATCCTTGAGTTGTCAGAACCGGGTTGGGCGTTGATCGGACCGGATTTTGAACAGCGGATGCGGGAGCGGGTTGGCAACGCGGCGGTGAAGGTCATCTCGCTTCAGGACTATGTGAATGCGAGGGTGACCCCGGCAGAGGCGGAGAGCAACGCGCCGTGGGACCGGGTACGAGAGGATTTGGCGCGGGCGGACACGGCTGTTTTCGCAGCGTGGTTTGACCGGCTGGAGTTCGAGGGTTTCGTGGATGGCACGTTGACCCTGAAAGCGCCGAGCCGGTTCGTGGAGCGTTATATAGAGACACATTTGGCGCGGCAGTTGCGGTCTGCTGTGGAGGCGGAGTTTGGGACGATGCGCGCGTTGATCTTTGTCTGACGGGGCAGGGCGCGGCTATTTGTACTCTATCAGTCCGCGCGGGCGCCCGGCGAGACGGCGCAAATAGAATTCGAGCGCGCCGATGGCCTCTGCAAACTGGCCTGTCACGATCAGGCTCGCCCGTTCCCAATCGGTGCGCGCGCCGCCGCTGCGCCGCGCCATGCGCGCCGCCCGCAGCGGGTACACGGAGAAAAGGGCCAGCGCCCATGGGCTGAGTAGGAGCGCGAGGGCCAGAATTGCCGCAGGCACGGCGAGGCCCCAGGTCAGGATGCGGCGCACATCGGCCACGCAGTGGCGTTCCGGTGGGGCGCCGTGCATAAAAGCCCCTTGAGCCCAGGCGTGACCGGCGCGGCGGGCGCGGGACCAGAACTGGCCAAAGCGGGTCATCGCCGCGTCGTGCCATGTCATCTCGGCATCGAGGCGCCAGACTTTCCAGCCAGCGGCGCGCATACGCACGCACATCTCCGGCTCTTCCCCGGCGATCAGGGTGGGGTTGTAGCCGTCAATCGCCGCGAGTGCGGCCATGCGCATCAGGGCGTCACCGCCGCACGCGCGTGCTTCGCCAATGGGGACGTCCCATTCCCAGTCGCAGAGCCGGTTGTAGATCGTGGCGTCGGGGAACCGTTCGCGGCGGCGGCCGAAAACGATGCCGACATCCGTGTGGGCGGCTAGGAAGGCGCGGGCGGTGTCGAACCAGCCGGGTTGCAGTTCGCAGTCGCCGTCCATGAACTGGACAAATTCGGGTGCCGCGCCGTTGCTGCGCATGTGATCCAGCCCGGCATTGCGAGCGCGGGCGGCGGTGAAGGGTTGGGACATATCGAGGGCGACAACCTCGGCGCCTGCCTGTTCGGCTGCTGCCTGCGAGCCGTCGGTAGAGCCGCTGTCGACATAGATGATCCGTGCGGCGCTTTGGACAGAGGCGAGGCCGCGGACAAGGCGGTCGCCTTCGTTGCGACCGATGATGATGACACCGAGGGACATGTTACCGTCTGTAGAGCTTTGCGGTGGGTGCCTTGCTGCCGCGCGTGATGCGTTGCGACTGCCGGGTGTAGCGCGGAGAGGGGTCGTCCGTTGCGCTGGACGCGTCTGCGCGGGCATGGGCGATGGGTGCGGCGGGGCGTGCGTAGCCGGGGCGCAGGCGCAGGGCAGGGGGGTCGGGCACTTCTTCGGTCGCGGTGGCCGTGACGCGGCCGAGTTCGAGCCGACCCCAGAGTGCGCCGGCTAGCAGCCATTTGTCCGGTGTCATACCGGAGTTGGGGATCAGGTCGATGGCCGCCGCCGTCAGTGCGGTGGCGATCACGGCTGTTTCCATGCCGATCCCGTCCCGGCGCCAGCGCCAGAGCAGGAGGATGACCGGGATGAACATGAGCCCAAACCGCCCGATGAAGCCGAACCAGCCGGAGCGGCTGAGCACGAGGGTCCATTCGCCGTCGGGCACCGCGAATTCGCCGTTGCCGAGGTACAGATCGCGCCCCCAGCTGCCCCAGCCGAACAGCGGGCGCTCCTGCGCGCGGGCGAGCAGCTGTTCTTCGAAGTTGAGGCGGTAGAGGAGGGAGGCGGCACGCTCTGGATTTACCTGTGCGGCGAGTTGGAGCACCGTTTCCATCGGGATCAGGGACGTGCCGCGCACAATCGGGTAGAGCAGTGCGATGCCGACGATGACGGAGGTGATCAGCAGGAGCACCCAGCGCGGTGCGAAGAGGAGGATGGGGCACAGAAACAGTGCAATGACCAGCGCACCTAGGGATTTGGTGATGAGCAGGCCAATGAAGAGGACGCCCGTGGCCATGAGGAAGCGGGTGCGCAGGCGTCCGGTGTGGACCCGTGCGAGACCTGCCGAGATGATCATGGCCGTGGACATGAACAGGGCGACCATCAGGCCGTGGCTGAGAAAGACGATGGGCCTGAACCCGTCGCCGCGCACGTGCTGGGACCACAGATGTGCAAAAAAGCCGTATGTCCACTGGTTAAGCTGCGGGGACATCCGCGCCTCGAAGATCGCGAGGGGGACGTAGATGAGGCCGCCGATGCAAAAGGCCGTCAGCAGCAGTTTCTGTCCCTCGGGGTGGGCAAAGAACTTGCGTGCGAGCAGCATTGGGATCAGCGATACGATGACGACCAGGATGCTGGCGCCCGCGTCCTGCATGCGCAGGCCGGTGATGAAGATATCCTCGCCCACGATGCCGCGGGGCCAGTTGTAGATGTCGAGTTCGATGATCGGGTCGCGGTTGGTGACCACTGTCATCACGGCGCCGACCATCGTCAGCCCGATCAACAGGAGCGGCAGGCGCATGCGGGGGATCCAGCCATCAAGCCATTGTGACGCAGTGGGATCCGGGGCCGTGTTACCGCCACGGCCCGTGTTCGATGCGCGCGAGATGGCGACAATGGCAACGACGAGGGCTGTGTAGGCGGGGATCGACACCTTGTTGAGTTCGTAAAGCGCGGGCAGGTCGATGGCGTGGAGTTCCGGCAGGAACAGGTAGCCGCCAAGGATCGTCACCAGAATGGTGATTTGCAGGCCGCGTCCACGGCAGATCAGGCTGACCAGAACGGGCCAGCTGAGCAGCGCAAAAACGGGAGGTATCATGTCCCCGCTCCGCGGTCTACGTCATGCTGCATCGACACCATACTCATTAAAATTCTGTTTTTTCTGTGATTCAGACGGTTTTCAAAAGGGCTTATTGCACGATTTCTGCAATCTGCGGGCGTTCAATTGCCGCGCGGCTTCAGTTTACGGTCATTGTGGCCCGTCTGCCAAGGGCAGGGCGGCCTGTCATTCTGGTGGATGAGCCGGGGGCACGCAATGTGCGCTGGCCTTTGACGTTATGGCTGAGCGGTTACATGGGTCTGGCTGTGCGGTGATTCACATCGCTTTCGATGACAGATCAGATCTGCGGCACGCGGGAATGTCATGCCAGATTGAAATGGGGCAGCCAAAGGCGCAATTCGCGCAACAATCCGGGGGCTGCGCACGGTTTTGTGGCCGCGATAAACCTTGTCGCAAAATGATGTTAGGTGATACAGTCGTACAGCCTGTAAGAGCCAACTACAAAATACTGTTTAGTTCAGAGCATTCGGATAGTTCCTTGAAAACGGACCTTTATCTACAGCATTTCCAGTTCCGGGAACGCCCCTTCGCGCTTCTGCCGGATCCGGATTTCATTTACTGGTCCAAAGGGCACACCCGTGCCTTTTCCGTTCTGGAATACGGGTTGATCACCCAGGCGCCGATCACCGTGCTGACCGGTGAGGTGGGCGCGGGGAAGACCACGCTGCTTCAGGCGTTGATCGCGCAGATTGATGGTGACGTCGTTGTCGGGCTGATTTCCAATGCGCAGGGCGGTCGGGGTGAGCTTTTGCGCTGGGTGTTGAATGCGTTTGACCAGCAGGCCGAGCCGACGGCGGATTACGTGGCCCTGCACCAGCAATTTGTGGATTTCGTGATCGGGCAATATGCGGCGGGTCATTCCGTGCTGCTGATCATCGACGAGGCGCAGAACCTGTCATCGGAAACGCTGGAAGAGCTGCGGATGCTCACCAATGTCAATTCGGGCAAGGATGAGCTGTTGCAGCTGGTCCTGCTGGGTCAGCCGGAGCTGCGCGAGATGATTTCGCAGCCCGAGTTGCGCCAGTTCGCGCAACGGGTGTCGGTCAGCTATCATCTGGAACCGATGGATCGGTGTACCACCGGGTCCTATGTGCAGTCCCGTTTGCAGCACGTTGGCGGCAGTGGCGAAGAGTTCACCGAAGAAGCGGTGACATTAATCCACCAGATCAGTGGCGGTATCCCCCGCGAGATCAACAAGATGTGCGACCTGGCGTTGGTCTATGCCGTCAGCGCCGACAAGTCGGTGGTAGATGGCGCGCTGATCGAGGAGTTGCTGGCTGATGGTGTGATTTTGACCGCGCCGGTTCGGCCCCTGTTTCTGTCCAACCGATACGCTGTTCCCATGCCAAGCCAGCGCACCGAGGAGGCAGCCGAATGACCCTGCCGTTGCGTTTCTACTGGATGCTGCTGTTACGGCGTATGCCGCTGATGATGCTGATTGTCCTGCTGTGTTCGGGGCTGGCGGTGTTTGCCGCCTTCACCTTGCCGCCGGTCTATTCGTCGATGGCGCGGCTGCAGGTCGAGGCGCCCAAGATCACGATCGAACTGGGCCGCAATACCGTAGAAACCGAAGCGGGCGAGCAGTTGCAGGTCATCGAAGAGCAGTTGATGACGCGGGCGAACCTGCTGGACATTGCGCAGAAATACGAGGTGTTCGAGGACATCGAGGCGATGACGCCGGACCGGATTGTCGAGGCGATGCGCGAGAGCACCAGCATTCGACGGTCGAGCGGGAACAACCAGGCCACGCTGATGTCGATTTCGTTCAGCGCGTCGGATGGGTCCACCGCCGCGGAGGTCGTCAACGACTATGTGACGCTCGTTTTAGAGGCCAACAGCTTTTTCCGCCGGGAACGGGTTGAAAACACCGTGTCCTTCTTTGCTCAGGAGACCGACCGGCTGGCCGATGAGATCGACGCGCAATCCAATCGGATCATCGCGTTCAAGAACGCGAATGTGGAGGCCTTGCCCGAGGACTTGCTGTACCGGCAGGATCGCCAATCCACCCTGCAGGAGCGGTTGAGCCGCCTTGAGCAGGACCGCGCGTCGATTGTGAGCAACCGCAGCGAGATGATCGCGGTGTTCGAGGCGACCGGGCGGCTGGGGTCGACCGTGCGTCGCGAGCTGTCGCCCGAAGAACGGCGCTTGCAAGACCTGGAACTGGAGCTGGCCGAAGCGCGCACGATTTATTCAGAGACGAACCCCCGTCTGATCCAGATCATCGGTCAGATTGAACAGTTGGAGCGCAGCATTGCCGGGGCCGGGCCGCGGGACGAGGCGGATGCGGAAAACGCGGAGCCGTCATTCCTCGATCTGCAACTGACGGAGATGGACCAGCGCATTCAGGAAATCGACCTCGAGATCGTGCGCATCAACGCCGAGCTGGAAAAGCTGGCGCGTGCGCTGGCGGCGACGGCGACCAACTCGATCACGCTGGAACGGTTGGAGCGCGATCTGGAGAGCATTCGCACGCGCTATAACACGTCAGTCAACAATCTGAACCAGGCGCGGATGGCCGAGCGGGTGGAGGTGAATGCCCAGGGCCAGCGTATCAGCCTGATCGAAGGGGCCGTTGTGCCGCAGGTGCCGTCGGGGCCGCCGCGCATGAAGATTGCGGCCGCCGGGGTCGGGGGCGGCATGATGCTGGCCATTGGTCTTTTTGTTCTGTTCGAGCTGCTCAATCAGAAAATCCGACATCCGAACGAGCTGCAGTCGCGGTTCAACATCGTGCCCATTGGTGTGGTCCCTCATCTGGACACGCGGAGCGAGCGGATCCGGCGCCGTCTGCTGAAGGTGGTGGCGATGCTGGCGGTCATCGCGCTGGTGCCCGCAGGATTGTATTACGTGCACACTGAAGTGATGCCCCTCGAGATTGTTGCGAACAAGATTTTGACCCGTTTGGGATTGGTTTAGGACGGCGCAGCGTGACGGCTGCAATGGAGCGTAATTCGTATGGAAAAACTGCAGGCCGCTTTGGCAAGGGCGCGGTCCCAACGGTCGGATACGGGCAGGGTTCGCCCGAAGTCCCCGACGCAGCCCGTGTCGCCCGGTGCGTGGGACGACCTGGAGATGGTGCATCTGTCCGATGCGACCCTGCGCAAGCACCGGATCGTGTCGCAGGCGCCGGACACGAGTGCGCAGTCTTTTGACGTGCTGCGGACAAAGACACTGCTGCAGATGCAGCAAAATGGGTGGACGCGGCTGGCGATCACATCGCCTGAATCCTCAAGCGGCAAGACGACGATTGCGTGCAATCTGGCCATGGGGTTGGGGCGCACGAACAACCTGCGCACGATGCTGTTTGATTTCGATCTTGGTGATCCGTCGATCCACACATTCCTGGGTCTTGAAAGTCGCCACAGCCTGAAATCCGTACTGACGGGCCGGGTGCCGCTGTCGGACCATGCCAAGCGGATCAGGGAACATGTTGGTGTCGTCATCTCGCCTCAGGTCGAGGCCGATCCGAACAAGCTGATCCTGTCGGATGAGATCGGCGCGTTTCTGGACGGCGTTCAGGAGATGTACAAACCCGACGTGATGATTTTCGACCTGCCTGCCATCTTGGGCGGTGATCACGCGCGTGCATTTCTGAAGAACACCGATTGCGCGCTGATCGTCGCACTTGCCGAGAAGACGCGGTTCAGCCAGCTGGACATATGTGAACGGGAAGTCGCGGAGAGCACGAACGTCCTGGGGGTTGTCGTGAACGGCTGCCATCCGAGTGCGGTCAAGGCGGAATAGGGCGTTATGGACATGTTTTGCGGCCTGACGAGAGCCCCTTCGGCATGATTGGTGTCATCCGGCGGCGATTGTCTGACGACGGGATGGGCGCGCGCGTCATGCGTGGGTCTGTCCTGACTTTCCTTGGCTTTGGGGGCGGGCAGTTCCTGCGCCTTCTGTCGAACCTGATCCTGACGCGGCTATTGTTCCCCGAAGCCTTTGGCCTGATGGCTATCCTGTCGCTGTTTCTGGCCGGTATGCAGATGTTTTCGGACATCGGGCTAAGCGCCAGCATCGTGCAGTCCAAGCGGGGAAATGACCCGGTTTTCCTGAACACGGCCTGGACATTGCAGGTGATGCGCGGCGTGTTGCTGGGGCTGATCTGCTGCGTGATTGCGGGCCCGGTGGCGCAATTCTATGAAGAGCCGATCCTGTACGAGCTGATGTTCGGCCTCGCCTTTACCGTTTTCATCATGGAGATGCGGTCGACCAAGATCGGCACCGCGTCGCGCAACATCCACTTGGGGCGGGTCACGTTCCTCGATCTGGGGTGTCAGGTCGTGGCGATTGCGGTGATGGTCGTCGTGGCGTGGATCTGGGAAACGGTCTGGGCTTTGGTGATCGGTATGATGCTGCAACAGGCGTTGCACGCCGTTCTGTCGCATCTTGTGCTGCCGGGCCACCCGAACCGTTTGCAGCTGGAAAAGGCGGCCTTTCTCGAGCTGTTTCATTTCGGCAAGTACCTGTTTGTCAGTTCGGGGCTGACTTTCATCATCGAGAACGGCGACCGCATGTTGCTGTCAAAGTTCTTTACGCTCGCCAATCTGGGCTTTTACAACATCGCGTATTTCTTTGGGTCCGTGCCCTTGATGCTGATGGGAAATCTGGCGGTTCGGGTGGTCTATCCGCTGTATTCGGCACGCCCCCCGGCGGAGTCCGAGGCAAACCGCAAAGCACTCTCCAAAGCGCGGTTCGGGCTGACCGGTTTTCTTTTTGCGATCCAGTTCGGGCTGGCGCTGTTGGGCGTGTGGCTGATCGAGTTGCTGTACACGACGGAGTATTGGGCGGCGGGGCCGATTCTTGTGGTGATGAGTGTGTCGCTGATGCCCAGCCTGATCATTCGGGGCCATGCCTTTGTGCTTTTGTCCGCTGGCAAGTCGGGTGTGTTCACGGCCTATCAGGCGTTGCGCGCGGTTCTGCAGACCGCGCTTCTGGCGCTAGGCGTGATCCACTACGGCCTGATTGGCGCATTGGCGGCGCAACCGCTGGCAGCGATCATAAGTTATCCGGTGCTTTATCGCATGATCCGGCCCTACCGGGCCGAGGATCCGCTGCATGACGGGTTCTTTATGGCGCTGACGATCATCTGCGGCGCGTTTGTGTTCTGGATCAACCAGGATGCGTTGCTGCGGGTGCTGGCGATCCAGTGATCAGTCGCCGCGCACCCCGCTTGGGGCGTAGCCGGTCACGACCTGCCAGACCGTCTCCTGCATGGCCGCGGCAAGCTCCGGTCCCGGATCATCGGCAGGCGTGCCATCGGATTTCAGCAAGGTATGGGGCAGGCCCACCGGGCTGCGCCCGTACAGCACCGCATAATGCGTCAGGGCCATCAGGTAGGCGCCGTAGTCGTTGAAGTGGATCGTGTCGAAAAACAGATCCTCGTGCGTTTTGACCGGCCCGATGCCGCCCGCGTCCTGCAACTGGCGCGCAAAGGCGGCCATGACCTGCCCGCCCGGGATGACATAGATGGGCTGTGCGACATCGTCATGGGCGAGGGTGCGGCGCAGGATCTCGGTCTCCCAATACCGGTCGAGGTCCAGATCCAGGCGGGTTAGCCACCCTTCTGCGTCGTCGAGGTTGTGCCAGGTCTCATAAAGGTACACGCGGGTTTGCGAATTGCCGTCCCACGTCGCGTTCGCCCATTTGCGCAGGTATTCCTGAGGATCGTGGTATTTGATGCTGTCCCGGATCTCGACCGACTCGGTTAGGACAACGGCGTCATAGGACCCTTCTGCCAGTGCCTCGTGCGGGTCGCGGAATTGCACGTGCTGGTTTTCCTGTTCGAACCCTTTGACCGGCATGTCCGGTTCCCAGTGTTCGCGCAGCATCGACCCCCAGCCCAGCTGGCTGTTGAAGCTGTGGTCAGCGCCGCCAAGCTGTTCCAGCATGACCGGCATGTCGCGCCCCACGAGGCTGTGACCGAGGTGATAGACGCTCAGGCCAGAGGCGGCTGGGGTAAGCGGCGTTTCGTAAAGCGCGTTGAAGTCCGCCTCTGCCAGCGGGTCGGGCACGCCGCATCTGCTTGTGAGGCCACAGGCCGACAAAAAGAGAAAAAGCAGTGTGGCGGATTTGCGTTTCAGGCGGTGGAAGATCATGGAAACAATGTGCTTTGGTGACAATAATGGCTTCTTTAGATATGTGATTGCTCAATGAGTTATTGCAAGTCCGGTAAACGGGCTGCGTTTTGATTTACGGTCGCGGAACGTATTATTTTATGACGAAATCTGGGAAATTGTTGATTTATGCGCCTGTGCCGCTGGTGGAGACGGATGCCGGGCTGCACCTCGAAAGCCAGGCCTGCAATGGGCTGCGGTTGTGGGCCGAGCATTTTGACGAAGTTGTCTGCATGAACCCGTTGGCGTCTGGTGCCTTGCCCGATGGCTGGGTCCCGATCAGCGACACCGATCTGGATATGGCGCGTATTCGCCTTGTGCCGCTTCCCATGGCGTATCGTCCGGATCAGTTCCTGCGCCATTATCGCGCCTGTCGTGACGTGATCCGGGACGAGATTGCCAAGGCCGACTACCTCAGTTTTGCCATTGGGGGCCTGACGGGTGATTGGGGGTCCGTGGCCGCGTGGCAGGCGCACCGCGCCGGATTGCCCTTTGCAGTCTGGACGGACCGGGTGGAATCCGAGGTTGTGCGCCGCACTGCGTCCAGCAGCGATCTGTGGCGTCGCCGCGTGCGGGCGCGGTTGGAGCATCGGCTGATGTGGTGGTGGGAAAAGTTCATCATCCGCCGCGCCACGCTGGGTCTGTTTCACGGCAAGGAAACCTTTGACACCTACGCGCCCTATTGCGGGCAGCCGCGGCTTGTCCATGACATCCACCTCAACAAGGCCGATCATATTGCGCAGGATCAGGTGCAGGCGAAAGTTGCGGGTGTTGCAGATGGACCGCTGAACATCGTCTATACCGGTCGCGCCAGCGCCATGAAGGGACCGCAGGATTGGGTGGGCGTGCTGGATCGTCTGAATGCGCAAGGCGTGGACTTTCAGGCGACCTGGCTGGGCGATGGACCGGACCTGGCCGAGATGAAGGCGCTGGTCGCCGCTGCGGGGATTGAGGCGAAGGTGCATTTTGCCGGATTTGTCGATGACCGCGCTACGGTTTTGCGGCACCTGCGGGACGCGCATGTCTTTCTGTTTTGCCACAAGACACCGGAATCGCCGCGCTGCCTGATCGAGGCGCTGGTGTCTGCCACGCCTATTGTGGGCTACGACGGGTCATACCCGCGCGACCTGATCGCGGTGCATCAGGGTGGTCGGTTGGTGCCGCTCGATGATGTGGCGGCGCTGGCGGAGGCCGTGGTGGCGCTGGATCAGGACAGGGCCGCGCTGGCGGATCTCATCAAACGTGCGGCCCGGGATGGTGAGCCGTTTGACGAGGACAGTGTTTTTGAACACCGCAGCGAGATCATAAAGGCCTGCCTGTAGCGCGTCACTCAGCCGAAATGAACACCAACGACAGGTAAACCCCGAGGCCGGTTTCAATCGACTGCGCATGTAGCTTTGGCAGCAGGGGTTTGACCGCCGGGTGCGTGCTGTGGACCCGCATGTGCGATCCCTCAAATTTGATGGTCATGTCGGTGAATTCCAGCGGCTGCTCTGTGATGGGAAACTGCGCTTTGTACGCCGCCTCCTTGGCCGAGAAGATGCGTTTTGCAATTGCGCCGTCGCGGGTGCGCGCGCGTTCGGCGGGTGTCAGCACCACGTCCCAGAGGTCTTGGGGCAGGGGCGTCGCCTCTTCGAGGTCGATGCCGATGGACTGCGCTGCGGTGCTGCGGGCGACAATAGCGAGGGCGGCGTGCGAGGTGTGTGTGATGGATCCGAAGAGGCCTGCGGGCCAGTGGGGTGCGCGGTTGCCTTGCATGGGGATGGCAGCCGGGGGCAGGCCAAGGGTGGCCATCGCCTGACGGGCGGCGGCGCGGCCGGCGGAAAACTCGCGCAGGCGCGTGTCGATCATGCCGGTAGTTGCGGCGCGCTCCGGGGGCAGCAGGGCTGTAGCGGGGGCGGACGGGTCCGCCGCGCCGACGCCGAAGCCGTTTGGGACATGTTGCGCGGCGACCTCTGCCAGCCGCGCGAGGTCGATCATCTGCCTTTGCGACGCGCGGCGCGCATGGCCCGGCGTTGGGCCATGGCGTCAGCGCGGGATGCTGGTGCGGCCTCTGCTCCGACGGGTTCGGGCACTTTCACCGGTTCTGCGGGTGCAGAGGCTACCGCCGGTTTCGGCGCTGGCGCCTCGAGCTTGCCCTCAACCGCTTTTGCAAGATCGCCCAGAACCGGGAAGCGGAAGATGTCCGTGATTGAGAGTTTGTTCACCCCTAGCTGCGCCTTGATCTCGCGATGGGCCTGCACAGCGAGCAGCGAGTGCCCGCCCAGATCAAAGAAGCTGTCGCGCGCCGAGATGTCGGACACACCCAGTATGGATGTCCAGATGCCACTGATCGCGGCAGTGACGTCCCCGTCGAAGCCCGAAGCGTCGTTCGCGGCGGTCACTGGCGCGTTGTCCGTAGCGGCAGGCGTCACCGGCTTGGGCCGTGTTGGCGCGGCGGGGGCTGGCAGCGCCTTGCGGTCGACCTTTTTGTTGGGGGTCAGCGGGAAGCTGTCGAGTGTTACGAAGCGGCCCGGGATCATGTGGGCGGGCAGTGCCTCGGCCAGTGCTGCTTTGAGCGCCGGTTCCTCGGGGCTGCCATCTGCGAGCAAGTAGGCCACGAGTTGCTGGACGCCGGGGATGTCTTCGCGAACGACCACCACCGACTGGCGGACACCGTCCAGACCGTCGATGGCCGTTTCGATCTCGCCCAGTTCGATGCGGTAGCCGCGCAGTTTGACCTGGAAGTCGGCGCGCCCGAGGAAGTCCAGTTCTCCGCCTGGCAGCCAGCGGGCCAGATCGCCGGTGGCGTACATCCGGGCGCCGTCCTTGGCCGCGAACGGGTCAGGCACAAAACGCTCTGCCGTCAGATCCGCGCGTTGCCAATAGCCGCGCGTGACGCCGTCGCCGCCGATATAAAGTTCGCCCGCCACGCCGATGGGTTGCGGTTCGTGTTTGTCGTTGAGGATGTAGACCTGTGTGTTGGCGATGGGCGTGCCGATGCCGACCACGCCGGCATCCGCGCGTGCGGTGCGGGTGGTGGACCAGATTGTCGTCTCGGTCGGGCCGTACATGTTTTCGATATGCGCGTCCGTCAGCGCGTTCAGATCGCTGACCAGTGCGCCGGGCAGTGCCTCACCGCCGAGCATCAGGTGCTTGACGGCGCTGAGAGCGGTGCTTGCCTCTTCGTTCATCACCAGCATCCGTGCCATGGACGGTGTGCATTGCAAATGCGTGACCTTGTGGCGCGTAATCTGGGCGGCAATCGAGAAATCATCGGCGGCGGGGCCGCTGCCTGCGTTGGTCTTGCGCAGGACCTCGGCCAGCGGGTGCAGCCCGTCGAGGATGGTGTCCACGTCGATGCCGTAGTCGATGAGGCAGGCAATCTCGGTCACGCCGATGTCCTTAACCTCGACCACGCGCGCGATGGCGTCTTCGACCGTGCCGAAGAGGCCGCTGTCGTTGAAATAGCGTTCGAACGCGAAATCGAGGATCCCTTCAAGCTCTTCTTCGGTCAGGGAGCCGAGATCGAGTTGGAAGGCGTTGTCCACGCCCTCGGGCCGTTTGAAGGCGGGGAAGGCCCAGGCGTATTGCTTGATCAGACCGGCGGCCGAGCGCAGGTAATCCTTCATGGGTTCGCGTGCGACTTCGCGGGCTTCGTCGCGCGTTGCGGCGAGGTAGGTGTGCAACATCAGCGTGACTTTGAAGCGGGCGGGGTCGTGGCCCGCTTCGCGCAGCGCCTGGTGGTAAAGCTTGATCTTTTCCCCGACCTCACCGACCGACTGGCCCAGCAGGTGTGTGAGCACGTGACAGCCGTTGCGCCCGGCCTCTTTCCAAGTTTCGGGATTGCCTGCGGTGGTGACCCATAGGTTTGGCGTTTTTGATATGGGGCGCGGTTGGGTGACGACGTCGTGCAACTGGCCGTCCTTGCGCGGGAAGGCCACAGGTTCCCCGGCCCACAATTTGCGCAGATCGGCGATCTGGCGGAACATGGCGGGCTTGTTTTCCGGCGGCGTGTTTTCGGGTCGCAGCACAAAGTCATCGGGCTGCCAGCCGCTGGCAATCGCGAGGCCCGCCTTGCCGTTTGTCAGGTTGTCGATGACGGCCCATTCTTCGGCGATGCGGGCGGTGTGGTGCAGTGGCGCCACGCAGGATCCCGCGCGCACGCCGATGTTCTGCGTGGCACCTGCCACGGCGGCGCCGGTCACCGAGGGGTTCGGGTAGGGGCCGCCAAAGGCGTGGAAGTGCCGTTCCGGCGTCCAGACCGCGACGAACCCGTTCTGGTCGGCGAATTTCGCGCCTTCGAGCAGCGTGCGGTACTTGTCGCGCCCCCGCCCGTCGTCATTGCCCCAGTAGTAGAGGCTGAATTCCATACCGCCGGGCACGCCGCCTCCGCCCGTATCGCTGTCGCCCGCGACGAGGGCCCGGTTTTCGTCACCTGACAGCACCAGCTTGAAGCCGCGTGCCAGTGTCCAGAAAAGCTCCAGCACCGAGATGTCAAAGCTGAGCGAAGTGACCGCCAGCCACACGCTGCCGGTGCTGTGGTCGATCCGGTCATCCATGCCGACGAAGAAGTTGGCGACGTTGCGGTGTTCCACCATCACACCCTTGGGCCGCCCGGTCGAGCCGGAGGTGTAGATCATGTAGGCCAGATCGGCGCCGGTGACGGTGCTGGTCGGGTTGGTGTGGGGCTGGTCGGCGACGGATGTGGTAATATCGAGGATCTGGGCGGAGCTGGAGGGCAGGGCCGCGGCAAGCTCGGCGTTGGTGATGACCACGCCTGCCTGGCTGTCCTCGAGATAGAGGGCCGTGCGATCCGCGGGGTAGGCGGGGTCCATGGGCAGGTACGCGCCCCCTGCCTTCATGATCGCGAGGGCTGCGATGACCAGACCTGAGGATCGTGGCAGGTGCAGGCCCACGGTGACACCGGGCTTTACGCCCATGCCGACAAGCTTGTGGGCCAATTGGTTCGCCGCTTTGTTCAGGTCAGTGTAGCTGAGGCTTTCCCCTTCGAAAGCGAGCGCTTGGGCGTCAGGTGTGCGTGCGACCTGCGCTTCGAAGGCCTGGTGGACGCATTGGTCGGGGTTATAGCTTGTGTCGGTGGCGTTCCAGTCGACCAGGGTGAGTTGCCGCTCGGCCTCGGGCAGGATCGGCAGATCGGCGGTCGTGTCTGTGCGGTCCAGATGTGCCAGCAGATGTGTGAGCCGTGCGGCGTAAAGATCAAGGGCGGTTTCGTCGATACGGGCCTTGTCTGCGTAGAGTGTTGTGCCGGTTTCGGTGACGGCGAGTGTCAGGGCGGAGGGGCCGATCAGGCCAGCCTCTGCCGTGTCGCTGAAGGCCAGGGCTGGCAGGGCAGCATCGCTGTCAGGAAGCCGGGCGATGAGGTCGGCCGCAAACTGCCCCCGCGTGCGGGCGGCGTCGATGGCTTGGGACAGCGCCGTTGTCATGGCTGCGAAGCTGTCATCAGCCGTAATCTGAAGGGGGACCCAGTCGCTGAGATAGGCGTGGTTGCCCGGCATCGACAGGGCAAAGTCCGCCCGCCCGTCATCTGTCACGCGTGACATCAGGAGGGCAAAGGCTGCGCGGATCTGGTCCGGTGTGACGCCCTCAGGGGCGGTGATGTCGCGCGCGAGGGGTTGAGCGGGGCCATCGGGTGACCCGATCAAGGGCAGGTCCGTGCGCGCAATATCTTCGAGCGCGCGGCGCCATGTTGGATCGGTTTTGGCGAGCGGGGCCAGAGTGGCCTGCAGCTCGGCCTGTTTGTCGGAGGACGGGCTTTGCAGGATGGCACCGGTGCGGGTGATCTCGCCCGGCGTGACTGCGCGGCCATATGTGTCCGTGATGCGGGTCAGAACGAGGTCGCCTTGACCTGTCGCGATGCCCAGTTGGTCGCCATCTGCGATCAGGACCGCACCCGGTGCGGCGCCAGATGTGCTCTCGGACACATGTGCCGCGCGCGCGAGCCACAGTTTGCCGCCCGCCTCAAACGAGGGCAGCACGAGCGGGTTCCAGTATTCGCCGTGATCAAGGGCCCGGATCATCCGCACCAGATCTGTAGCGGGCTGGTTGAAGTCGAGAACCGCATTGGGCCGCGCGTCGCGGGCGAAATAGCTGCGCTGGCTCAGGTCTTGTTTGCGTCGGTTCGGCTCCGGCTTGGCAAGCTCGGCCATGAGCGCAGGAAAGCTTTCGATGGCCGCGCCGTAGCATTTGGTGTTCAGGGTCAGGGCCGTGTCTTCGGGTGCAATGTTGATCGTGGCGCTGGCCAGCACGTCGCCTTCGTCCACGCCGCCTTCGATCAGGTGCCAGCTGATGCCGTGCGTGGTCTCGCCCGAAAGCGCTGCCCAGACCGGCGCGTTGAGCCCCGCATAGGCGGGCAGGGGGCCGTCGTGGAAGTTCACGGCACCGCGCTTTGGCAGGGTCAGGACAGCGTCGGGCAGGATGTCGAGATTGGCGATGGACAAGAGCCAATCGCAGTCCATGCCGGAAAGCCGGTCGGCCAGCCCCTTGGCCGGGGCGACGACCGGCAGCGCGGCATCTGCTGCCCAGTTTTTGACATCGTTGTTGCGGGTGACCACAGCTGAGATGCGGTGCCCTGCATCGCGCAGAAGCTCACCACATTGGATGACAAGGCTTTCGTGGCCGATAAGAATGGTACTGAATGACAACATGGGGAAAATCCCTGAACTAGACTTTGGGTTGTGGCGCGGGGATTGACGGGTCAGGCACCGTGAAGGCGCGGTGCCCTGTCAGGAGCGCGCGAAAATCGTGGGTGAGTAAAGTGGTTAGAAAACCCGGTGAGACGCCGCGTGTTTTGGGGGTTACCGCGCAGCGCAACCAGTGAAGGCCGCCGCCCACCAGATGTGCAAGCGTGGCAAGCGCAGCATAGGCGCGGCCATGGCTTTTGGAGAAATAGTACCAACGGCTGTCGAACCAGTAGTCGGGCGTGCGTTTCCATTCCTTCATGCCGGTGGAGGCGGAACCGATATGCGCCACCTTGCTGGCAGGCAGATAATCCGTTTTGTGCCCCGCCCGCGCGGCACGCAGGCACAGTTCGGTTTCTTCGAAATAGAGGAAGAAGGTTTCGTCAAAGAGGCCGATTTCGTCCAACACCGATTGGCGCATCATGACCGAAGCGCCCGCCAGCCAATCAACCGTCATCGTATCGGTCGGCGTCTCGATCGGAACTTTGCTGTTTTTCAGAAGGCGACTGATAGGACCGAAGCGGATCGCGCCTTCGAACTCGCTGGCGATGGAGGGGAAACGGAAGCTGGTCAGGTGTGTGTCGCCCTCAGGGCCGTGGATGTAGCTGCCGGCAAAGCCTGTGCCGGGTATGGCCTCCAGGTGGTTCAGCAACACGCGGATCGCATCTGGTGCAGGAAAGGCGTCGGAATTCAGGATGTAGACGTAATCGGGCCGTGCGTTTCCGGGCAACCCTGTGCGGATGCCGACGTTGTTGCCCGCACCAAAGCCGCCGTTGCGGCCCGATTGGATCACCCGCACACGGTCGCCTGTATCCCAACCTTGTTTGGACACATGTGCCGAAAGCGTTTCGAATGATCCGTCCTGGCTGTTGTTGTCGACAATCAGGATACCGCCCGCGATGCCGTCCATGGCTGCAAGCGCCGCTTCGACCGACTGCAGTGTCATGTCGGCGGTTTTGTAGTTCAGGATGATCGTAAGAACGGTCGGTTGCGCTGCGGTCATTCCGCAGCCTCCCGGAATGATGGACCGCCCGGTGCGGGACGCTGCGCCAGTTCAAGTTCAGCAGCCTCCAGAACCTTCTTCATGCGCGTTGCCAGCACCCGCACGTTGGGTTCAAGCACCATGGAGTCGTGGTCGCCCGGCACTTCGTAGATGGCGAGCCCAGGCACGAACCGTGTCCAGTCATTGTCGGGGTACATGTAGTGCCGGTCTTTGTCGACCAGACGGCCCGGTGCCACCTCCCATTCGGCGAGCAGGGGTGGGCGGAACAGTGTCAGGGGGCCGTCCCACGGGGTCACTTCATACCGGCCGACGCTTTCCAGAAATGCGGCCTCGATAGCGGCGTCGTGGAACTGCTGACCTTCTTCGGCGGGTTCGTCACTGCCACCACGGCGCTTCTGTAGCTCCCATGCGATGCGGTTCTTGGCCCATGTTGTGACATAGGACGAGCCCTCGGACTTGAGGTTGAGCCAGTTGATCATCACCCGGTCGCGGCGCGTCAGCGGCGGGCGCTGTGGCAGGGGTGTGTCAAGCAGGATGACGGCGCCAATTTCCTCGCCTTGTGCCTCAAGTTGTCGTGCGATCTCAAAAGCGGTGATCCCGCCGCCGGAGAAACCGCCGAGCATGTAGGGCCCTTCGGGCTGAACCTGGCGCATTTCGGCGATGTAGTCGCTTGCCGCTTCTTCGATGGTGCGGTGAGGTTCCTCATTGCCATAGAGACCGCGAGCCTGCAGGCCGTAGAAGGGTCTGTCAGTGCCCAACAGATGCGCCAGATGGCGCAGGTTCAGCACATTGCCGAACATGCCAGCGACCAGGAAGAACGGCGCGCGCGGCCCCCCTTCGCCCGAGTGCATCGGCACCAGATGGGTGAAGCGGCGTGTGGGTGTCGCGTCGCTTTGGTCGCCAACCGGGGCTTCGCCGCTCTCGTCCGACACGCCGCGTTCGGCAATCAAAGCGGCGACTTTGCGGATGGTTGGGGCCTCGAACAGGACGGAGATCGGGAAATCCACGTTCCACGTCTTGCGGATCTGCGCAAAGAGCCGCACCGCGATGAGGGAGTGCCCGCCCAGATCAAAGAAACTGTCGTTGGCGCCGATCTGGTCCACGCCCAGAAGTTCGGCCCAGAACCCGGCGAGTGTGGTTTCAATTGCGCCCTCGGGCTCGGCATATTCGCTGTCGAGTTGCGGGCGTTCGAAGGTCTGGCCGCCGCCTGATTTGGTATCCTCGACCTGTCCGGCCTGTGTGATCATGGCGGGGATGTCGAGAGAGGATAGGATCACTTGCGGCGTCTTGAGCGCCAGCGCACGCAGGAAGAGGTCGGCGCCTTCTTCGGCCCGGATGCCCTGACCCAGATTGTGCCGCAGCCGTTCTTCGGCGGGCGACAGCGGTTGGACCGTTTCTGGACCGGTCGGGGCGGGCGTCTCTTCTGTTGCGGCAAATCCGACAGAGGTTTCCATGCGCCGGATGGAGAAGCCCCGGATTTCGACACAGACTTCGCCTTCGGGCGTGGCAAGGGTCACGTCAAAGCTGGCAATTTCGCTTGTTGCGCGGTTTTCACCTGCATTGCGCACCCAAGACACGATGCGTTCAGGCACATCGCGGAAGACTTTGACCGAGCGGTAGTTGACCGGCACCCAAAGGTAGGCTTGGGGGTCATACCCTTCGATGAGGCCCATGGCCCAACCGGTGGCGATGTCCATCAGACCGGGATGCAAGCGGTAGCCCGCCTCGAGATCGCCTTGCGCGGTTTCTGGGAGTGACAACTCGGCCAGGCCTTCGCCAGCGCCGAGGGCCATGGATTGCAAGACGCGCCAGCGCGGCCCGAATTGCAAAAGCGCCTCTTGCGCGGCTTTGAGCGCGCCGCCCTCGGGCGCGCGCACGGGTGTGGCGCAGCGCGCAGCGATCCCGGCGACGTCAATCGGTGCGGGTGCGCGCATTGGCAAGAGCGACAGGTGGGCCTGCGCGTTCATCTCAACTGACCCGTCAGGTCCGCTTTGCACCTCGAAGTCATATCCCGTCTCGCTGCGCGGCAGACGCAGGGTGACGTCGCGGGTTTCGCTTTCGCTGACGGCCAGCGGGCGCAGGAAATAGAGATCGCGGATTTCGAATGGACCGGTCTCGCCCTGGGCGCGCAGCGCTTGTGCCGCCAGATCGAGATAGCCGGTGCCGGGCATCAGGGCATCGCCCGCCGCGGTCCGGTGATCGTGCAGCACCCAGCGGTCTGCGACCGTGTAATCAGCGGTGAAAATGCGGTGACCTGCGGCATCGAATGTCTTTTGGTCCAGCAGCGGCATGCCTGCTGGTAACACAGGGGCCTCTTCACTGGCGCCGGTGCGTGCCGCCATGGCATCCGCCGCCATGCCTGCATCCGCCCAGATGCCCCAACCGATGGCCTGCACGCGGGTTTTGTCCCCGGCGCGTGCCTTGGCATAGGCGTTCAGGTATTCGTTGGCGGCGACGTAGTCGACCTGACCCGCGGGCGCGGTTGCGGTGGAGCTGGAGGAAAACAGCACCATCCAGTTCAGATCGCCATCGGGCCAGACCTCTTCTATCACGCGTGTGCCGTGCAGTTTGGGAGCAAAGACATCCTCGATCTCGGTCATGGTCTTGGTCTGGATCAGACCGTCGGCAATCACGCCAGCGGCGTGGATGATGCCGGATACGGGACCCATTTGCGCCTCAACCTCGGTGCGCAGGGCGCGCATATCCTCGACGTTGGAGACGTCACCGGCGAGGCACAGGACGTCGCCTCCCGCCGCTTCGAGTGCCCGCACCGCCTTGATCCGGCGGGGCAGGGCGTCACCCGGTGCGGTGTTGGCCAGCACCTTGTCCCAATCCTCGCGCGGGGGCAGACCGCCGCGTGACATCAGAACAATGCGGCTGCCCGCCGTCTTGATCATACGTTCGGCCAGCGTCAGCCCGATGCCGCCAAAACCGCCGGTGATCAGGACGACGCCCTGGTCTTTCAACTGCGTCTGGCCGGTCTCGACAGCGTCGAGTGGCTGCGGCCGCCATGACATTTCGTAGCGTTTCGCTCCGCGCAGGGCTGCGGCGGTTTCGGTTGGCGGCGATAGCAGTTCTTCGAGCACCGGGTGCGCAAAGCTGGTCAGGTCAGAGGTCGTGCGTCCCTTTGATTGTGGAAGATCCAGATCGAGTGTGCCGACAGTGATTTGTGGGAACTCGCGCCCGATCACACGTGCGGGGCCTGCAAGCGTTGCCTTTTCAGGGTATTGCAGCGCCTCGCCGGTCACCTGCACCGCACCGGAGGTGAGTGCGGTCATGTGAATGGGATGGCTCCACCCTTCGTCACCCATGGCTTGGGCCAGGAACAGGAGGCTGAAGAAGCCTTGTTCCAGATTGCGGTGGAAGAAGCTGGAACCCGGCCGAAACGTTTCCTTGGTCGTCGCCAGCCAGCCGTGCAGCACCCGTGTGGGCAGGAATTCCCGCTCCATCAGGTCACTGATCAGCGCATCATAGCTGTCGCGCCCGCGTTCCGGCGACAGGATGTAGCCGGTGTCGCCATCGCGCGCAAACGTGTCCCCAGCGCGTACGGTCAGGATGTCGTGACCGGCGGCGACCAGTCGATCCGTCACGGCATCGCACAGGCCTGCGTCATCCGCAAACACCAGCCAGCGTTCCGGGGTAATGCCGGACAAGTCGCCCGTCACATCGATGTCGCACCCGGCATACGCGGGGCGCCACGCGGGACGCCAGCCCCAACTGTCGGGATCGTCGTTGCGCATCAGCCATTCAACGCTGTCTTCAACCGGCGCTTGTGATGGTTCGATGTAGTAGGGTGCCCGCTGGAACGCATAGGTGGGCAGCGGCAGCGTCACGCGCCGGGTTTCACCCCAGACCTGGGTCCAGTCGATGTCGCCGCCCAACGCCCAGACGCGGCCGAGCATCGCCATGAAGTAGGCGTCATCGGCGGCCGTGTCGTTGGGATGCCGCAGGGACGAGATAACCTGGTTGGTCTCGACATCCGAATGCTGCCCGCACAGCGATGACAGTGCCTTGCCCGGCCCCACCTCGATAAAGATGCGGTTCTTTTGTGCCAGCGTGCCAATGCAGTCGGCGAAATGTACGGTTCCGCGCAGGTGGCCCACCCAATAGTCCGGCGATGTGGCCTCGGCCTCGGTAATCATCTGGCCCGAGCGGTTGGAGGTAAAGGGAATTTGCGGCGCATTCAGGTCGATGGAACGCAGATAGTCGCCAAATTCCTGCAGGATGGGTTCCAGCATGCGCGAGTGTGCGGCGATGTCGATGGGGATGCGTTGGCAATCGACATCGCGTTCCGCGAGCTCTTTTTCCAAGGCATCAAGGGCGGCCTGAGGGCCGGTTGCGACTGACAGATTGGGCGCGTTGACCGCGCCGAGATCCAGATCGTTGCCCAGAAGGGGCTGCAGGGCGTCTGCGGGCAAGGCGACGGACAGCATGCCACCAGCTGGGACGGTGTCAAAGAGCCGTCCGCGCAGATGCACAAGCCCGATACAATCCTCAAAGCTTATAACACCGGCCACGCAGGCGGCGGTGTTTTCGCCCATGGAGTGGCCGACCAATGCGGTGGGCTGCACGCCCCAGCTCATCCAGAGCTGCGCCAGCGCGTACTCGCAAATCATGATCAGCGGCAGCTGCACGGAGGGCTGGGTCAGCTTGGCGTCGGCGTCTGCCTCGGTCCCCGGTTCCGGCAGCCAGAGCGCGCGAATGTCATAGTCGAGTTTGGGGGCGAGGATCTCAAGCCCCTTGTTCATCCATTCGGCAAAGACCGGCTCGGTTTCATAGAGATCACGCGCCATCCCGGCATATTGCGCCCCGCCGCCGGGGAACATGAACACCGCATCGGGCGTGTCCAGAGCCGTATGGGTGAAGACTTGTCGCGGGTCGTTGGTTTCGAGCTTTTGTGCGGCCTCTTCATGCGTTTCGGCCACGACGATCCGGCGGTGTTCAAAGGCGTGCCGACCCTCTTTGAGTGTCCAGGCCACGTCGGCCAGGTCCTGATCGGTGCGTGTCTGTAGATGCGCCGCGAGTTTTTGTGCGTTGCCGTCGAGCGCGGCCTTGGACCGTGCCGACATCACCAACATCTGGAACGGCCAGTCGGACTCCTCCGATGGCGCGCGTTCTGGTGCTTCTTCGAGAACCACATGCGCGTTTGTACCACCGACGCCGAGCGAATTCACACCAGCCCGGCGCGGACCCTTGTGGCTGACCCAATCACTGAGCGTGTCGTTGACGCGGAAGGGCGAGTGTTCGAAATCAATTGCGGGGTTTGGCGCCTCGTACCCGAGCGAGGGCGGAATTTGGCCTTTGTGCAGCGACAGCGACGCCTTGATCAAACTCGCAACCCCGGCGGCTGTGTCGAGATGGCCGATATTGGTCTTGACCGATCCGATGCGGCAGAATCCGGTTTCGTCCGTTGTCTCTTCGAAGGCTTGGGTCATGGCGGCGACTTCAATCGGGTCGCCGAGATAGGTTCCGGTGCCGTGACACTCGATATAGTCGATGGTGTCGGCGGTGATGCCGGACATCAGGTGTGCTTCGGCAATCGCTTCGGCCTGTCCGTCGACGGAAGGGGCGAGGTAACCCGCCTTGGCCGCGCCGTCATTGTTGATGGCCGACCCTTTGATGACGGCCCAGATGTGATCGCCATCACGCACCGCGTCTTCGAGGCGGCGCAAGACCACCGCGCCCGCACCCGAGCCGAATACCGTTCCTTGCGCCCGATGATCGAAGGCATGGCAATGGCCGTCCGGCGACAGCACTTCGCCCTCTTTGTAGAGGTAACCGCGATGTTGGGGCAGCTCGATGGTCACGCCGCCCGCGATGGCCGTATCGCAATCATCTGCGAGGAGCGCCTGAACGGCATAGTGCGTCGCAACCAGTGAGGTGGAGCAGGCGGTCTGTACGTTGATACTGGGGCCCTTGAGGTCAAAGATGTGGCTGACGCGGGTGGCCAGGAAATCCTTGTCGTTGCCGGTGTGACGCAGCAGAAACATGCCCACATCGTCGACCAGATCGCGGTTTGAGCAGATGTTGAAATAGAAATAGCTGCCCATGCCGCAGCCCGCATAGACGCCGATTGGGCCATCGGCCCTGGACGGGGGGCGCCCCGCGTTCTCAAGCGCTTCCCATGCCACTTCCAGGAATTGACGATGCTGGGGGTCCATGATCGCCGCTTCCTTGGGCGAAAGACCGAAGAAGTCGGGATCGAAGGTTTCAAACCCATCGAGAGGTGCCGCCGCTGGCACATAGTCGGGCCGTTCCACCAGATGCGGTGCTTCGCCTGCGGCAAGAAGGTCCTCTCGCGAGTAGTGCCTGATGGACTCAATCCCGTTCTTGAGATTGGACCAATACGCCTCGATATCATCTGCCCCTGGCAGATGCGCGGCCATGCCTATGATTGCTATGTCAGTCATGAATAGGTGAACTCGAACTACGGTTGATTACAATTTACCCAAGGAATACGCCAAAAATGGGCCGCACACGTGCCAAAATTAGAAGTCCAGAAAACCACATTGAACATTATGCATTCTGACCCGGTTGTCCAGTTTCTAGCTGCATCATGCTTACCGGTGCATGTGTATACCGTGTGGGCCTGATATCTTTGATACTTTGCACAATGGGTTCACATTTTGCGCCAGGTGTGACCTGTCTGCGCCTGCCGCGCGCGTATTCGCGTCACGCGTGTGGAGAGGCCAGCGATATGGTGGCGCGACACAAATAGATTGGGGGTGCGTTGCGCGTACACTCCGCATGTTTTTCAACAAATATTGATCCCCAAGGTTGCAAATGCCTCATAATAACCTTGCTTTTTACAAAATCATTGGGATGTTCGTGCGGCATTGTGCGGTGCCGCGTCTCCGGGCGTCTGATGCGGGAAAACTGCATTCTGTCCGGGCGCGAGACGCGTCGCTCATATTTGGATGCAGTGCATTGCTTTTGAACAATCGTTTGTCCCGACGCCGGGAGGTCTGAGTTTTGGCGACATATCTGAAATCAGCTTCGTTGAACGAACTATGGTCCTTGTACAAAAGCAACTTCCAGGACGTCAGTGGGACGGTTGCCGATGCGGTGACAGCGGCACGTGAAACCGAAAGCAACATCGCCACCATGTTGCGACGGCCCGTCGAGGGTTGTGATGTGCTTGAGGTCGGTTCGGGTCAGCGGTCTGCGTTCAGATATCTGTTGGGTGCCCGCAACCGGTATGTCGGCATTGATATTGAGCCGGCGCCATCCGGCAAGGTCTTGAAAGACTTTCGGGACGATTTGCGGGACAGGGGCATTTCGCGCGCCGCCAAGAACGCCATCAAGAACGTGACGGGCCTGTCGCGCAAATACGACAAGACGATGCGCAACATGATCGGCGTCACGCAAGTGGACATCGAATTTCGTGTGATGGATGCGGAGAACATGGACTTTCCGGACAACAGCTTTGACGTTGTTGTTTCGCATAACGTGTTCGAACACCTGCCTAACCCTGTCGCTGTGATGAAGGAAGTGGCCCGTGTGCTGCGTCCGGGTGGCGTCGCGCATATCCACACGCATCTCTATACCAGCGACAGCGGTGCGCATGATCCACGGATTTATGCGGGCGACCGGAACGGATTTCCGTATTGGGCCCATCTGCGTCCCGAAACCGAGCATTTGGTCAAGCCGAACTGCTATGTGAACAAGGTGCGTTTGAACGAGTATCTCGAGAGCTTCGAGAGCACGTGGAACGGTTCCGACAATGTACGACTGCCGACGCCTGACGCTATGAAAACGGAGCTGGACAAGCTGCGGGCCGACGGTGCGCTAGCTGCGTACCGGGATGAGGAGTTGCTGACCAACATCCTGCGGACCACGTGGAAGAAGCCCGAAGCGCAAGATGTCGTGCAATGACAGCGTTTAAGGCGTTACCACTACGGCCCTACATGGTGTGGTGCTGCGCCATTCGCCTGCGAAGGTTGACTTGAATGGCGCTGGTTGAGGAACAGGATCCGAGCCGTGAGCGGCAGCACGGCTTTGTCAGCTGGGGTGTCTTCTGGATTTTGATCGCGACGCTTGGTGCGCTTGTGTTCTTTTGGGATGGAACGCGGGCGTTGTTGGCGGCCTGGCAGTTGCCGGAGTACAGCCATGGGCCGCTGATACCCGTATTGTCGGCGCTGTTGTTCCTGCGCCAGCTCAAGTCGGTGCCGGAGAACCATGGCCTGGTGCGTGATCGTTGGCCGGGCGTGATTGTCATCCTTGCCTCGATCGCCTTGGGCACGCTGGGGCAGCTTGCAAACATCGACGATATCGTGGCCTACGCCCTGATACTTTGGGTGGGTGGCCTGCTTTTGGTCAGCTTTGGCTGGTCTACGGGCAAGCATTTTTGGCCTGCCGTGCTGCACCTTGTTTACATGCTGCCGTTGCCCGGCGTGCTGTACTACAAGATGACCACGTGGCTTCAGCTGATTTCGTCTGAGCTGGGCGTTGTGTTCCTGAAACTGCTCTCCATTCCGGTGTTTCTGGACGGGAACATCATTGATCTGGGGATCATGAAGCTGCACGTGGCCGAAGCCTGTTCGGGCCTGCGTTACCTTTTTCCGATCCTCAGTTTCTCCTACATCTTCGCGATCCTCTACAAAGGGCCGATGTGGCACAAGGCGGTGCTGCTACTTGCGGCGGCACCGATCACCGTGCTGATGAATTCGCTGCGCATTGCTTTGGCCGGTATCATTGTCAGTTATTACGGCGTCGAGTGGCTGGATGGCTTCACCCACTTCTTTGAGGGCTGGGTGATTTTCCTGTCCTGTATCCTGCTTTTGTTCCTGTTGGCGCAGGTTTTGCTGATGTTGAACCGGAGCAAGACGGGCCTGACGCAAGCGCTTGACCTCGACACTGAAGGATTGGGACAGCAGCTTATGCGGCTGCGCTTGGTCCAGCCCTCTGCCGCGCTCATTGGGTCGACGGTTGCTGTTTTGGCGGTCTTTCTGGCATTTCAAAGCGTACCGGAGCGTGAGCGTGCGGTTCCACCGCGTGACAGCTTTGCGCTGTTCCCTTCGCAGCTTGGAGACTGGCGCCGGTCTGGACCGCAACGGTTTCTGGCGCCCGAGGTGGAAGAGACCCTGCAGGCCGACGACTACCTGCACATAGACTTGGCGCAACCACAGGCGGACGCGGGTGTTGCGGTGTTCATGGCGTGGTACGCGGACCAATCACAGGGCGGTGTCCACAGCCCCGAGATTTGCTTGCCGGGCGGTGGCTGGGAAATTGCCTGGTTGGAGCGAAGCGACGTTGCGGCCGAAATTGGCAGCGATGCCCCTTTTGAAATCAACAAAGCCATCATTCAGAAGGGCGAGCAGAAGATGATGGTTTACTATTGGTTCGAACAGAAGGGCCGTCGCATCGCCTGGGATTTCGAGGCCAAATACTGGCTGATGGTCGATGGTATTCGAACCGGCCGAACGGACGGGGCGCTTGTCCGGCTGATGACACCCTTGTTGGACGGTGAACCCGAACACGCGGCTGAGGGTCGCTTGCAGGACGTTCTGAACAACCTTCAAGGACCGCTGCCTCGTTTCGTTCCGAGCGGTAAGACAACCTAAACATTTACTACTGCTGTGAAAAAGTAAGCGTCACTCTCTCGGCGCTGCAACAGGCGTATGCAACGTACGGTTGTGTAGGATCATGTTAATACAACTTTAGTCTTTTTGGGGGCGTCGATGATACGCAAGGGCACTGGGCAAACCAGTTGCAGCGCACATCGGCGCGAATAAGACGCTGGCCAGCCTGGCTGTTGCGTCGTCGTCTGAAACCCGTGCGGAGTTCTGCAAATGAACGAAATCTTGTCGGTGTAACAGGCGGCGCTGCGACGCGACAAAATAGCGTTTGTCGCCGCCCGGCTGGGCCACTCCAATCGCACGCGTCTTGTTCGCGATCCTCAAAAAGCATCAAACATTACGGAGACTTTCAATGAGTCCAATGGCAATCGGGCTTGGCTTTAGCCAGGCACCGTCCCCCGGAACCCTGAATGTCCAAGTCTTTGAAACAGTTGAACCCGATTTTCTTCTGCCAATGACGGCCGACGCAGGCATCGTAGTTGCGGGCGTTTTCGCGCCAGCCACGCACCAAGGTCTTTACCCACTGCAAAGTGACCTTCTGTCAGACGCGCCAGTGAGTGTTCTGGCGCCGCAGATTGAACAGACCGCCGAGAACGAGCCGCTGCGCATTGCTGTGCCCGGCCTTTGGGCGTGCCAAGATGATGGCGAAGCCCCGACACGCAGCTATCGCTGGCAACGCAATGGCGTTGATATTTCCCGTGCGACAGGCCCTGAATACAGCCCCGTCGCGGAAGATGCAGACCAAAGCCTACAACTGATCGAGACTGTGACGGGACCGAATGGCGCGAATAGTGTCGTTTCAAATCCGGTCACTGTTCGCGTTCAACAGGACGTTTTTGCCGTGCGGCTGACAGAAGGCGGTCTTTTGGAGATTGTGGGCAATGACGGGCGCATCTTCGATCTGGATGACCCGAATGACGTCTACGACGGCACATACTCGGCCGCCGATCTGATCTCCGGTCCGGTTGCGCTTGATGAGGCAGTTCTGCGTGTGACCACGACACCCGAAGCGGGTCAAACGCTTACCATTGTACCGGCTCTGTTTGCCTGTGACCCGGCACTTGGGACCATTTCGGTGCAGTACACCACCAATGGTGCGAGCGTTGTTGATGCGAGCGATCCTTCTGCACCCACCGTCCTGGTGGATCCGGCGGATGCGGAAACGACACTGGTTGTAACCGCGACCGCATCGCAAGGTGCGGGAACTGCGGAAAGCGTGACGAACGGCATTGAGATTTCAGCGTTGCCAGCCACGTTCAATGTCGTTTTGAGTGACGATGGAACGCTGGAGATCGAGGGCAATGACGGACGCAGCTTTATCATCGACGATGCGGAAAACCGTTACGACGGCACGTATAACGTGACAGCGGCCGCACTAGAAGCGGGCGCGGTTCCTCTGGTGCCGCCTGTTCTGGTCGGTGACGAGAATACCGCTGCAGGTGACAGACTGGCCATTGTTCCGGCGCTGTTTGCTTATGATCCGGAACAAGGCGACCTTGCGGTCTCCTATACGACCGACGCCACAAATGATGTCGATACGCGGGATCCGAACAATCCAACGCTTTTGATTGATGCGGCGGATGCTGGAACCACCCTTTCGATCGCTGCGCGAGGGACGCAAGGCGCCAACATGGCAGAGGCCAACTCAAACGAGGTCGCGATCGCTGATGCACTGCCTGTTCAGGCTGCGACACCCACCTTCACGCTGCCTCCGGCGGCTGCGAACTATGACAACACGTCGAGGGCATCCGCAACGATGGACCTGTCGGCCGGTTCTGCGGGCGACACGGTTGTGATCCACTACGGCACAGACAGCGCGTCAGCCCCGGTTGCCTTGACTGTTGATGGCCAGGTGATGACGCGGATTGCGAGTGCCGCGGCAGGAGCGAACGGAAACAAGACAAGCGGGTATCTGTATGAACTGGTTTTGACCAGCAACGGTTCGGAAGACGCTGCTATTGCCGTCGATCTTGGGGCGTCACGCTCAAACGGCCACATCTTTGTGGGCGCGATCGTTTCGGGTGGCACGCGCGTGGCTGCCGACGGCGCGCAAACCAGAACGGCTGAGCGCCTGTCCACATCTGTTGCGCCTTCTGTTTCTCAAAACCTCGTCCTGTCCTTGTGTGCAGGCTATTCGGACAGGATGAACGGGAATGAGGACTGGATTGGAACGGATGCTGTTGGAACACGCCTCACGGCCTTTTTCGGTAGCACCTGCGCCAGCGCGGAAGACGTCTCGGTCGGGCCGTTCACCAGTGCCTTGCAGATAGATGGCGGTGCGCCATCGTGGCAGCATGGTGCATCCATGACCACAGTTGCCTTCGACGGAGTTTAAGACCATGCCCAATATTGCATTTTCCGGTTTTTCGGCAGGATCGACGGTGACCATTGGCGGCGTCACAGTCAACGCGTGGGGACAGGTGGCAAACGGCGAAACCGTTTGGGATCGCCCCGCCGCACCTGGGACGAGTGTTGAGATCAACATTCAGCGCTCAGAGCATCAAGTGGCCCCCGAAGGCATGATGTTTGACGTCACTCTGAACGGCTTTGACACGGATACGCTGCCGGTTGGCCAATACGATCCTAGCTACCATGACAAGGTCATCTTCTGGGATTTCGGTGAGGACTACACGTTCGAGGCGCCGACCAAGGTTGCCGACATGGACACCGCGGACGGTGGCAACCGGACATCGAGCCGCTATATGCGAGGCCCGCTGGGTGCGCACACCTATCGTTCGGCGGACACCTTTACCGTCCGGGTCGCTGTGCTTGAGCCGTCCTCTGGCAAGTGGGGACAGGGTGTCGCGACGGTCACGGTTGGAGACCCTGACAGCTTTTACAGGGGTACCGCCACACTGTTTGTCGATCCCTCGGGTTCGTTTGCGAATGCCCCAGGCGGCGCATTGCAGTTCACCAGTATTCGGGATGCGTGGAATGTCATGGCAAATGCCAGGCGCGCCAGTCGGATCGTGCTGGAACGCGGGCAGGATTACACCATCTCGCCATCCGACATCTCGCTATACCAGCCTTCTGGTGCGGCCAGCGTGAGCCTCAGGATGCAAGCGCGTCCCAGCACGGGACCGTCTGATGCGGCAAAGCCGGTGGTGCAAGCGACAGGGTTTGCCGGCCAGGAAGCGAATGTCTTTTACGACAACTCCGTTGGCAATTCCGCGTCTGCCTCGAGCGGGACCGTGTTCTCGGACATTGATTTTCGCGGCCAATGGAACGCGATCAATGAGAGCGGTGTGCGCCTGACCTTCTATCAAGTGGCAAGCGGTGGATCAGGTCCGACAAGCGTCACCTTCGATGCCTGTAACTTTACCGGTTGGGGGATCACGCTTTATGGCAGCGACTGGCCGTCAGGGCGGGGGGTCACGAACCGTGTGGCGACATACAATGACTGTACGATCACCGAATGGGGTGGGTACGGCATTCTTGAAGCGTCGCAATCGAGCCATGCCATCACAGGCTGCCGGATTGCGCAAAACCCGAATGCACAGGCTGGCGGTGATCGGACCAATGAGCCGAACGCGCCGATCCGGATTACCGACCCGTGGCGATCCGTCATCAGTGCCTGTGATCTCTTCTCGCTCAATGGCTGGGCGCGGTGGGGTGGGATTTCGGCGACGCAGCCCTGCGTGCGCTGGAATACATCAGCCCGACATGCGGGCGCGCGGTTGAACGTGCAATCCTGTGCGATGGAAGCGGCGTGGACCCCGCTGTCGATCAACAGCCAGAATGCGGGCACGGCACGCAATCTCGTTAATGCGCTCGTCGAAGGCTGCATCCTGATCGCCGGGTTTCAGTCCCGCGCGATTTTCGAAGTCAGCCACGGCGGAAGCACGATCCGGAACAACATGGCGATCTTCGCCCCGGTCTCGCATAACAGCGGATCTATTGGCGGGTTCAACGCCGGTATTCAGGGCGGGTTCCTGTGGATGGAAGGCGGCGGGCAGGGCAACCCTGCAAACGAAAGAACGCCGGTTCTGTTCTACAACAATACCCTGGTGAACCTAACGGATATCGTGGCGGCCGAGGTGCGGGATTCGATTGGTTTCAGCAGCGTGACCCCACGCAACAATCTGATCCACGCACCTGCATTGGGCGCACAAGGGCGGCGGTACGCGCCGATGACGGCGATACGCGCTTTCGAACCGCGCTACCTCGGGTATCGCAACTCGTCGACACCTTTGGCTACGCAGTTTGCCCACCCGACCGATATGGCAACGATCTGGATGCCCGCATTGAATTCGCCAGCACTTGGCGAGGCCCTGACCGAGCCAAATGCGCATACCGATTTCAGGGGTGACCTTCGACCGGAACCGGCTTCGTTCGGGGCAACCGAGGTTGGTTAAGCCTTGATAGACCGCACCGCGTCGGTGACGATGTTGTGGTCGGGACGTCAATCGAAACAAGGTGGCAGAGGCGATATCGTCTCTGCCATTTTTTATACATAATTCACATTACATGATTTTTTGAGATCAATGAGGTGAACTTCTATCGGCATCTGCTCTGCAACTTGCCAAGCAACCACCGCATCCAGAACGACATCCGCGAATGCGACCGAAAAGCCGCGCTTTTCAAGAACTCTTAACTCCATTTTGTCAGGGCGCTTGTTTTAGTATGCGAACATGCTAACCCATGATGATACTTCAATGAATTCAGACACAAACACATGAAACGCTGCACCTTTGACATGGACGTCAGCACATGAGCCACACGCCACACACGCGCTATCGGCCTGAGATCGACGGCTTGCGTGCGGTCGCGGTGCTGCCGGTCGTACTGTACCATTTTGGCGTCAGCGGTCTGGACGGCGGCTTTGTGGGCGTTGACGTGTTTTTTGTTATCTCCGGTTTTCTGATTGGCTCCATCCTTTGGGCGGAACTCGACACCACCGGCACGATCAAACTTGGTGCGTTCTTTGTGCGGCGCATTCGGCGACTGGCCCCCGCCTACCTGTTGATGGCGTTTGTGACGTTGATCGGGGCGTGGTTTGTCCTGCTGCCTTTCGACTTTCGGGAGTTTGGTCAGGAACTCGTTGCCGCGACCGTCTATCTGGCAAACGTGCATTACTTCAATGACGCAGGCTATTTCGATCAGGCCAGCGAACTGAAACCCCTGCTGCACACCTGGTCGCTTGCAGTCGAAGAGCAGTTTTATATCGTCTTGCCGCTACTGCTGATCGGGCTGGCCCGCTGGCGCGCGCATTTGCCAGTTGTTTTGATCATCCTTGGCGTTCTGTCCCTGCTGGGGTGCCTGTGGATGATGACGATCTCGCCCCCCGCCGCCTTTTACCTGTTCCCGTTCCGCGCCTGGGAATTGCTGGCCGGTGTGTGCCTCGCCATTGTCGGATACCGTCGGGGGCTGACATGGCGGGTGCATGCCGCACTCAGCTGGGTTGGGATCGCGCTGATTGCGGGGGCCGTTTTCCTGTTCGAGGCCGGTGATCATTTTCCGGGGCTCTACGCGCTTGTGCCGGTCGCAGGCGCGGTGCTGATCATCCTGAACGGTCAGGACGACAACCTCGTCAATCGTACGCTGTGCAGCCGACCCGCGCTGTTCTTCGGCCTCATCTCATATTCGCTGTACCTGTGGCATTGGCCGATGGTGACGCTGCTCCACAACTATCAGGGGGCCGCGCCGACACTCTGGCAAATTCCGGTCTTGCTGGGGGCCGCCATCGCCGTGTCGTGGCTATCCCTGAAATATGTCGAAACCCCGTTTCGTCGGGGGGCCCTGCCCGGTTGGCACCTCGTGACGAGCTACGGCGCGGCGGCCACGGCGTTGGTTGCCGGGGCACTATCTTTTGCATTTTCCGAAGGTCTGCCGGGCCGCTTCCCCAGCGAAGCGCGCCCTTTCATCGCCGCCACACGCGGTTTTATCCAGGACTGGTCACGTTGCACACAGCCACAGGACGGCGCCTGGGCCGGGATCGAGATTTGCCCAATCGGCCCGGACGGCCCGCCGCAATTTCTGGTCTGGGGCGACAGCCACGCCCGCGCCTTCAAGGAAGGCGTGGACCTCGCCGCGTCCGAGGCCGATGCGCCCGGGCTGCTGATCTGGCACGCGGGCTGCCCGCCCCTGCTGGGTGTCCTAAAAGACGAACTGGTCTCGACCCCCGCGCAAGAGGCGTTCTGCGCGCGGTCCGTGGATGTCGTGGCCGAGGGGCTCGCCGCAACGCCGTCGATCGAACGGCTGTTGATGATCGGTCGCTGGAGCTATTACGCCGAAGGCACCGGAACCGGCGCAGACAGCCACAACTGGATCACGCTGGAAGCACGGCCCGACGGTCCGCTGGCACCGGATCAAACCCAGCAGGATTTGTTCACCCAAGCTCTGGAACATACTGTGGCAACCCTTGCGCCAAAGGTCGAACAGCTTTTCGTGCTCGAACAGGTGCCGGAAATCTTTGACTACTCCACACGTGACGCCGCCCGGGCCCTTGCGTTCAATCGAACAGACACAGCGACGCTTCTGGCCACAACCGGCCAGGTCACACGCGACGCGTTGCAAGACAGGTTTGCGACCGTCAGTGCGGCCCTGAGCCTGATCGAACAGTCGCCGGGCATTACGGTCCTCGATCTTTGGTCCCGGCTGTGTTCTGACACCCATTGCTCTGCGGTGTTTGACGGCACTCCCTACTACTTTGACAACAATCACGTCACCAATACCGGTGCCCTCCTTTTGCGGGATGTTTTCCAGCCTGTTCTTGTAGGACAGTAGGGCATGCAGACGATTTCCCTCTCCGATGCGCAGTCGCAGTTCTGGGATGTCATTATCATCGGGGCCGGTATGGGCGGCGGGCTGCTGGGGCGACGCCTGACCGATCACGGTTTGCGCGTACTCTTCGTCGAAAAAGGGCCTGCCGGTTATGATACCGACAGCCAGACCGGGCGCGACAGCCCCGTGACACCGGAAGCGCGCCAGCTCCGTGGCATTTGGCCAAAGCCGGCCGAGATGCGCCTCAGCGGCGTCACAACCCAGTTCTTCGGGCCCTATGGCAGCGGCGTTGGCGGCTCGTCCATCTTCTATGCTGCAGCCCTGGAACGACCCGAACGCCACGACATCGACGACAGCCCGGACCTGCCTCACCCGACCGGAGGATGGCCCGTCGGCTTTGATGCACTGCAACCCTATTTTGACGAGGCCACGGCCCTTCTGCATCTGAGCGGAACGCCAGATCCCCTGTCGCCGGAACCCGATCCCAAAGGGCTGAAGCCACCCATCACGGCATCGGATGCCGACCTCGCGCTCATGCAGGAGATGGAGAACAGCAACCTGCACCCCTACCGTCTGCACGTCGCTGTCAAACATGCCGACACATGTCGGCAGTGCTTTGACCGGAAGTGCCGATGGAATTGCAAGATGGACGGACGGTCGGCTGGCGTGGTGCCTGCCCTGTCCAGCGGGCGCGCCGCCCTTCTGGACAATTGCGAGGTGCGCGAAATCCTGAATGACGGGGCGACGGTCACCGGCCTGCTTGTCCATGCCCACGACGAGACGGCAACACTGCAAGGCACGCGATATGCCTTGTGTGCGGGGTCATTGGGTTCCGCCCGGCTCATGCTCGCATCCCAGGGCCATTCCGAAAAAGGTTGCGCGAATTCCAGCGATTGGGTCGGGCGCGGTCTCATGTTCCATATCAACGAACTGTTTGTGCTGTGGCCCAAAACCAAATCAGCCCGGACCGGGCCCTTTGGCAAGGCGGTCTCACTTCGTGACCTCTACACCGCGCAGGGCAAACGCTTCGGTCTGGTGCAGTCGCTCGGGCTCGACGTCAGTTACGGCAATATCGTGTATTTCCTCGGGCAGATCTTCGATCAGTCGTTCCTGCGCCGCTTTCGTCGCCTGCGCGGCCTGATCCGGATACCAGCCCTTGTGGCCAGCCGCCTCTTCGGCAAAGCCGCCGTTTTCGTCGGCATCATGGAAGACTTGCCCTACCCCGAAAATCGCGTGGTGCTGAACAGCGACGATCCCGAGGTGCTGACCTTCGAATACGAGTATCACCCGGAATTGCTGGAGCGGCGCAAAGCCTTCCGCCGGGCGATCCGAAAAGCGTTCCGCAAACACCTGTCGTTTCTGGTGTCGCTCCAGCCCGTCCTCAATTTCGGCCACCCGCTCGGCACGCTGCGCTTTGGCACCGACCCCGCAACATCGGTCTTGCGCCCTGATTGCCGGACCCATGATCTGGACAATCTCTATGTGGCCGACGGGTCGTTCATGCCAAGTTCCATGGGTGTCAACCCAAGCCTGACCATCGCAGCGAATGCCCTGCGCGTGGGGGACCTGATCGCAAAGGCGGCCAAGCAGAAGGATGCCAAAGATGTCGCAGCCGAATAGCGGCATCGCGCCAGACACCTCCCCGGCCCCCGAGGTCGCCATCGTCACGGGTGCCGGGCGCGGACTGGGCCACCACCTTGCCGCAGGACTGGCCGCACAAGGTCTGCGGGTGGCCGCCATTGGCCGCAAACTGGCGGACATCGAAGCGCTCGCGACCGAAACGGCAGACCTGCCCGGCGCTATTACACCCGTCCTTGCGGATGTCGGCGACGTGGATGCCCTGCGCGCAGCGTTCGACCGGATCGACGCCGATCTTGGGCCTGTGGATATCCTGTTCAACAACGCGGCCGTCTATCCGCACCGCGACTTCCTCGATGAAACCCCGGAAAGCTTCCGGCAGGTGATGGACATCAACCTCGGCGGTACCATGACCTGTGCCATGCTGGCGCTGGAGCGTATGGTGCCGCGCGGCCATGGCCGGATCATCAACGTAGCGACGTTCGCGGGCAACGATCCGACCTATATGGCGTCCGCCTATTCGGTGTCCAAAGGCGCCTGCCGCATTCTGACACAGGCCATGGTCCGGGATCTGGGCGACAGGTTCCACGACATCATCATCAACGATTGGGTACCCGGCGCACTCAGGACCGAGATGGGATTGCCCGACGGCACGGACCCAGCGCTGGCAGCCACGTGGGGCGTGGGGCTTGCCCTTTGGCACGACCAAAGCCTGAACGGCGTGACCTTCGACAAGGATTGCGAACAGCTGCCCGTTCTGTCCCTCAAGCGACGTCTGTTCAACAAGGTCACCGGACGCACACCAAAACCACGCCGCATCCCCAGCCTCTGACCCTCACGGCCCAAGGTGTCAGCCATGTTTTGACAGGCGCCGGATGTGCTGGAAGTACCTCAGGACATCAACCGTGTACCGCCGCCCCAAACGCAGCGGTTCACGGCTCAACCGGTGCAGCCACTCCAACCGCAGGCGCTGCACCCACAGGGGCGCACGCGGGATGTGGCCGGAATGAAAATTGGCCCAGCCACCACCACAGATGATCAGACCATTCCCTGCCTCGCCTGCCAATTGACCTGCCAACAGCTCCTGCCGCGGCATACCCATGCACAGCACCAGAATGTCAGGCTGAAGCGCGCGATACTTTTCGACATAAAACGAGTCATCATGAAACCCGTGTTCCAGCGAGACAAGCGCGTCATGCCCCTCTTCGCGCAGCCGCACGCCCAGCTTGTCCAGCGCCTCTTCGGATGAACCCCAAACCGCAAGCCGCGCGGCGCGGTGACGCGCCAGCACCTTGGGGATCAGATCAGTGCCGTTCAGGTTTTCAGTCTCCCGCAGCCCCAGCCGTTTCATACCGATGGCAAGGCCCACACCATCCCGCAGCAGAAAGTCGCTTTGCAGTACTTGCTGGCGAAAGGCATCATTCCGTGCCGCGCAATTCACCCCATGGGCGTTCAGGAACATCAACCGCTGCGGACCCTGCCCCGGATGCAACTGGTCCAGCGACCAGTCCAGCGAATCCTGCTCCGTTTTATGGATGACCTTCAAAAGGTCTGCTTCTACTGACGTCATGTTGTGAAATCACAGTCTTTCAAGAATTTGTTCGGCACCGGTCGAATAGATTTTGTTTTGCCTCTGCAATCTTGTAGCAAACCAAACGTGTATTCACGCTAAAGAAATTACCTTCGCGATAAACGGTGTCCATGACGTATATTCTGATCTCCCCCTGCAAGAACGAGGGGGCCTATATCGAAAAAACGCTGATCTCGATCCGGGACCAGACGGTGCCGCCGGCGCAGTGGATCATCGTCGACGATGGCTCCACCGACAACAGCGCAGAGATCATCGAAAAATATCTGCCTTCGATGCCCTACATCAAGGTCGTGAACCGGCCCAAGGGCGAACGGCGCGTGGGCGGTGGCGTGATCGAGGCATTCAATACCGGCCTCGCGGCGGTTGACGTCGCGGACTACGAATACCTGTGCAAACTCGATGTCGATCTCGACCTGCCGCCCCGCTACTTCGAAATTCTGCTCGAGCGCATGGCAGCCGACCCGCGTCTCGGGACCGCGTCGGGCAAGGCATATTACATGCATCCCATCACGAATGAACGCAAAAGCGAGCTCTGTGGTGACGAGGCCTCGGTCGGCATGACCAAGTTTTACCGCCGCACCTGTTTTGAAGAGATCGGCGGTTTCGTGGCGGAAGTGGGCTGGGACGGATACGATTGCCACCGCGCACGTTGGTTCGGCTGGCGCGCCATCAGCTGGAATGACCCTGACCTGCAGTTCATTCATCTGCGTCCCATGGGGTCCAGCCAGAAAAGCATCTATCGCGGCCGCATCCGCCACGGCAAAGGGCAGTTCCATCTGGGCGCGCATCCGCTGTTCTTCACGCTTAGCTCGCTTTACCGCTCGGTTCGGCAGCGGCCCTATGTGACGGGCACGCTGTTCTCCATCTACGGCTATATGAAGGCGTGGCTTCAGGGCGAAAAACGCTTCGGCGACCGGGACATGACCGCCTTTATCCGCGCCTATCAGATGCGTGCCCTGCGCAGCGGCAAGGCGGAAGCGGCGGAATGGGCCTTGCAGCAACGCCGCGATGTTCTCGGCGTTTGACCGGTCGCATGGGCGGATGCGGACTGTGCCCGCGAAACAACCATTGCTTCGAATTGTCTACGTTCCAGTCACGGCCCGCGGTTTACTCACCACCACGCTTTCGCCATAACACCTCTGTTTGATTAAGGAAGTTGATGTAAATGTCCGACTTGCCGCGCGTGGCCTATCTGACATCGCTCTTTCCGGCTGCATCCCACACGTTCATCCTGCGCGAAGTTACCGCTTTGCGCGAACTGGGATTTGAGATCGTCACAGCTTCGGTCCGGCGGCCTGCCGCCACGCACCTGATCGGACCTGAAGAGCACGCCGCGCACGACAGCACCTTCTACATCATCGAAGCGGGCAAGAACCCCGTTCGGATGCTGCAGGCGCTTGGCTCGGCGCTGGCGACACCAGCCCGCTTTTTCAAAGCTCTCGGCGTCGCCGCCCGCACGGCACCGCCCGGAATGAAAGGGGCGCTCAAACAGATCGCCTATTTTCTTGAAGGGCTCGTGCTGTCCCGCCACCTTCGCAGCCAAGGTGTGCAGCACCTGCATGTCCACTTTGCGGACCCGCCTGCCAATGTGGCGATGCTGACCTCAGCGCTGTCAGGCATTCCCTTCAGCTACACGCTGCATGGCCCCGCCGAAATCTACGAACCGCACACGTGGTCCCTGCGCGAAAAGACGGCACAGGCCAGTTTTGTCGCCTGCATCAGCCACTTCTGCCGCTCGCAGGCCATGTACTTTTCCGACCCGGCGCATTGGGACAAGCTGCACATCATACATTGCGGCGTGATCCCTGAACGCTACGAGGCGGCGCAGACGACCGAAACCACCGGCACGAACCTCGTCTTCGTGGGCCGCCTGACCCCAATCAAGGGCCTGCGCGTGCTGATGGACGCCTTCGCCGCCGCCCACGCCACGCGCCCCGACCTGACCCTGACACTGGTCGGCGATGGCGACGACCGGGCGCATCTCGAAGCCATGGCCGCCCCGCTCGGTGATGCCGTCCGGTTCTTGGGCTTTCAAAGCCAACAGGGCGTGGCGGACGCGCTGGCCGCAGCAGACGCACTTGTCCTGCCCTCCTTTGCCGAAGGGTTGCCCGTCGTGTTGATGGAGGCACTCGCGGCAGGCAAACCGGTGATCTGCACCCAACTCGCCGGTGTGGGCGAACTGGTCGAAGACGGCGTATCGGGCTTCATCGTACCCGCCAGCGATGCCAAGGCGCTGACCGCCCGGATCCACGACATGGCCGACGACGCAGACCGGCGCGCCGACATGGGCGCGCGCGGCCGCGAAAAAGTCCGCGCCGAGTTCGATGTGCGCCACGAAGCCGCCCGGATAGGGGCGCTTTTTGCGGGCACACATGACGGCAAGATACGCCCCGACCCGATAAAGAGATCCTCCTGATATGTGCGGCATCACCGGATACCTCTGCACGACCTCCCCCGGCCTTGCGCGGGACGAGGTGATATTGCCGATGATGCAGGCCATTGCCCACCGTGGACCGGACAGCCAGGATCATTGGACGGACGCAGATGTGGGCGTGGCGCTCGGCCACCTGCGCCTCGCCATCGTTGACCTCAGCCCGGCAGGCGCCCAGCCGATGACGTCCGCCTCGGGCCGTTGGGTGCTGTGCTACAACGGCGAGATCTACAACCACCAGGTCCTGCGCCGCACGCTCGAAGAGACGGGCAAAGCCCCTGAGTGGCGCGGCACCTCGGACACCGAAACACTGTTGGCCGGAATTGATGTCTGGGGCCTGCGCGACACGCTGGACCGGGCCATTGGCATGTTCGCAATCTCGCTTTGGGATCGGGACACACGGACATTGTACCTGTTCCGCGACCGCATGGGGGAAAAGCCGCTCTATTACGGCTGGCAAGGTACCGGCGATGCACGCACCCTTCTCTTCGGATCAGAACTCAAAGCGCTGCGGACCCATCCGTCCTTCGAGGGAGAGATTGCGCGCGACAGCATCGTTGAAGCGCTCCGCCACGGCAATGTGGGCGAAAACCGCTCGATCTATCGCGGCATCGGCAAGGTCCGCCCCGGCGAAATGGTCACCATTCAGGCGTCGACGGGCACGGTCGAGACGGAATTCTACTGGAACGGCGCAGAGATTGCCGCCGCACCCAAGCCCCCGCGCCGCAGCGACGATCAGGTCGTGGACGAGCTGGAAGCACTGCTGACCGACGCGATCAGCCAACAGATGATGTCCGACGTGCCGCTTGGTGCCTTCCTGTCAGGCGGCATCGACAGCTCGACCATCGTCGGCATCATGCAAAAGCTGTCCGACCGGCCCGTCCACACCTTTTCCATCGGATTTCACGAAGCACGCTATAACGAGGCCGAGTTTGCACAATCGGTCGCCGATCACCTGGGCACCCACCACACCGACCTTTACGTCACGGACAAGGAATTGCGCGACGTGGTGCCGCTCTTGCCCACGATGTATGACGAACCTTTCGCCGACAGCTCGCAAATCCCCACCTACCTCGTCTCGAAACTCGCGCGCGAGCATGTGACCGTGTCGCTGTCCGGCGATGGCGGGGACGAATTGTTCTGCGGCTACGGGCGCTATGCCCATGCGGGCAAGTTGCGCGCGCGGTTGAAATCCATGCCGCAACCCTTGCGCAACCTCGGCGCGCAGGCCATTCGGGCCATCCCCGCAGGCGCTCTGACCGCCGCGCTGCAGGGTCTGATCCCCACGCCGCAGGGCAAGGAACCCATCGGCCAGCGCCTGCACCGCCTTGCCAATTATGCGCGCCAACCCGACCTCGAAACGCTGCACCGCGCCATGATGTCGGTCTGGCGGTTCCCCGAGGCCGCGGTGCCGGGCGCCTCGCACCCCCCGTCCCTGCTGGCCGAACACTTGCCGCCCCAGGGGTCGCTCAGTGACATCGAACGCATGTTGCAGCTCGATATGCTGACCTACATGGTGGACGATATCCTGGCCAAGGTGGACCGCGCTACCATGGCCGTCGCGCTGGAAAGCCGCGCCCCACTGCTTGATCACCGCGTGGTGGAATTTGCGCTCGGCCTGCCCGAAGACCAGAAGCTGCGCGGCGACACCACGAAATGGGCGCTGCGCCAGGTGCTCTACCGCCACGTGCCCAAGGACCTAATAGAACGGCCCAAAATGGGCTTCGAAGTGCCCATCGGGCTGTGGCTGCGCGACAGTCTCAAGGACTGGGCCGCTGCCCTTCTGGATCCCACACGCTTGCGCCGCGAGGGCTATTTCAACGCCGATGTGATCGAAAAGCTATGGCAACAGCACCTGTCCGAGCGATTCAACTGGGGCCCACAGCTGTGGAACGTCCTGATGGTCCAAGCATGGCTCGAGCAGCAGAAAAGCTAAGCGTTTCGCCGCCGAGACGTCGGCGCAGATACGCTTAGCGCCACTGAACGCATACGTTTGCGTCTATTCAAAGCGAAGTCTCGCGCCCGCCCGAGATTCGTTTGGCAGCTTTCTGCGCAGTTTTACCACACGGTGCAGTATTTTCCCCGGATGGGTTGTCAGTTTAACGACTTGCCATAAAACGGCCTTAGACATGGGCCAATTCCTGCACGTTTCATAAGTAATTAACGCAGGTGATCGAGTTTGTACCCATCGATGTGAGGTAACGCGCAGGGCATGTACGCGCCCGTTTGCGCACAGAGAACCACGGCTTCCCACCATCGGGACAGCCGACAGAGACCTATTGCCGGTGGCCCGCCACCGACCACGACCGAACGGAAGACGTACTAATGCCCACCACACTGAATACCTCTGAAATCGCGCAGGTGTCCGGCGCGCGCACCACCACTTTGCAAATCGAAGACTTTGCGACCGTCCGCGAGATCAGCATTGTCGACCGCCCCGACTTCGGCACGCTGACCGTCAACCCCGACAATTCGCTTGCGTTGGTCATGACGCATTCCGACCATACTGGCCCGCTCGACTTCACCGTCGAGATCACGGATGAGAACGGCAACGTCTCGCAACAGACCTTCAACATCGACGTCACGCCCCCCTCGCAACAAGGTGGGTGGGGCACGGGCTCCAACCACTACATGTTGGAAACGGACGCGCAGGGTGAGCTGGTCATCGAAACCGGCCAAAACCACCGCGAGGTCTATGTTTCGGCGTCCGCCGATGCTCTGACCATCGCGGACATCGCCGCGCAGGAGGGTCTGCAGACCTGGCAGATTACCGGTGAATGGCTGGCGAACAATCCCGAATACGGCTCGGACGAAAACAATGCGCTGGCCCAGGATGCTGGCATGCTGCTCTGGCAGGAGCTCACAGGCCGCAACTTCGCGACCGGAGAAGAAGCGACGCCCAGCTCGCATTGGCTGCGCCTCGAAAGCGGATATGTCTACGACCAGATCGCCGACAATGGGCTTATGCCGGCGGGCATCCAGGGCGAAAGCCCTCTGCACCCGGTCGTGATCACCTCTTACGGCGACGGCGCACAGCCGGTTCTGGCGAACAATCACTGGGTCGCCGGATACAACGGTGAAACATTCTCGAACATCGTGATCCACGACCTGAATATCACCCAGGAACTGCTGTTCCGCGGCTCGACCGAGGGCAGCGGCAACATCATCGTCGACTCGGTGACCGCGACCGACATGGGCTGGATCGTGGTCGAAGGCGCAGACAGCTTCACGCTGCGCGACTCCAACATGCTCGATACCGGGCCCGACGCCCCCCGCTACGGCAGCAGCTGGAGCCCCCACCTCGAACGCTTCTCGGGGTCTTACTTCTCGGATGTTCAAGGGCTTCTGGTCGAAGGAACGCGGTTCACCGGCATCGGCTGGGACGAAGGGTACGACTACAACGGTCGCGGCGACCGGCCACAACCGCCCAGCACCTATTCCCACAGCATCTATGTCCAGCATGACGTGCTGGACCTCACCTTCCGCGACAACATCTCAGCGGCGGCCGCGTCGATGGCGGCACAGCTGCGCAGCGGCGGTTTCATCGAAGACAACCTGCTGATGGACAGCGGCGGCGGCCTGATCTTCCGCGGCGGTGAGTATTGGGGCGAAGGCCCCATCGGAAACTTCTCGCTCGTCGCGGGCAACGTCATTACGGCCGCAGGCTACCGCAGCGTGGCCGAGGGCCAGGGCTACCATGCCATGGGCATCTATAACGGCGGCAACGACACGACCCTGATCGGCAACATCGTGGCGCACCTGGCCGACCCCAACGACCCGCAGGAACTGGCAGAGCGTTCGATCAACGAGGGTGGGCTCGTCCACGAACATTCGCCCTACTACGACGACACCATGGTGTACCGCTGGTATGGGTCCTGGCACGTCGATCGCGGCATCGAAGAAGGCGAAAACCAGAACATCGAAGGTCTGGACCGGAGCGTGCTGGACCAGACCACGGCGGACAACCTCGCCAAGATCATGCTGAACGATCCGAACGCCGACATCGACGATCTCGTCGCCTGGATCGGCCAGACCGAGATTGAGGCCGAAACGCTCAACGCCTACTTCCAGCAGGCGTTCGGCATCCTCGAAGTGCTCCGCACAGATCCGCGCGAAGTGCAGTTCGTGCCCAATGAACTGGGCGACGGCGTGCGCTGGGACAACCGGATGAACTGGGACACCAACGACATCGCCGGAAGCGTCGCCAATGACCTTGTGAATTTGGGCGGCAACCACGTCACCTACGGCGGCACGCATACCATTCTGGGCCTCGATTTTGGCGATGGCGGTCGGCTCGATGTCTCGAACGGGCGGCTCAACGTCATCGGCCAGACCACGTCCGACACATGGGGCGGTCAGGTCGACATCACGAATGCCGGTCAGTTCTGGATGCACGGGTACAATGGGGCCGGCACGCTTAGCATCACGCAGGACGGTGGCAGATTTGCTAATACCGGCGCCGTCGTGGGCAATGTCGATGTCGTGGTTGAAAGCGGGCAAGCGATCCTGAGCGCTGATGGCGGTCTGTTTGCGGTCGGCAGCGACTACCATCTGCATATTGAAGGGGCCGATGCCCTCGTGGGCTTTGACGGCGATGCGGGCGACACTGGTATAATCCGCTTTGATACGGGTGCTTGCCTGACATTCGCCAGCGACCAAACCGGTCTGGGACGCATTTCAGAATTCCGATCTGGCGCCTTCGGGGACAACCCCGATGTGACATCCCAGATCGACCTTGGCTATCTGCACCTGACCATCGACCTGACGCAGGCCTATATCAGCGACGGCGCTTATCTGTTGATGTCAGCAGACCAGGTGACCGGTCTGGTCGGCAGCTTCGAAGTGATCGGCGTGGGCGCGCGCAGCGCCACAGTTACCGTCGATTACCAAAGCGACGAGGTTTGGCTCAACCTTGGCGGCGGATCAGGCGTCTCGATCGAGACGATTGGACTGGAACAGCCGGACGATTCCGAATCCTTCCTGCCGATCTTCTGTGAAGGGGACGAAGGATTTCACCATGCGGTCGGCGTGGACGGCGGCGGCGCAGATGCGTTTGTTTTCGAAGCAGGCGCGCCCGCTGCGGTCGCATTTGAAAGCGAAGAGAGCCAACCGCAGGCCTTCGCCCAGTTCGAAGACGAATTCTTCGTACTGTAAAACCCGGCGCACCATCTGACTGTTACGGGCGGCTTTGACCCGCTCGTAGCATTATCCCTCACGCGTCGCAGCCTGACGGGCTGCTGCGCATCGTGTCTTGGCACGTCAAAAGCACAGAATTAACCTTGCATATGCTCCATCACGTAGCACATATGCAAGGTATGATCGATCGCTTCCACCACACGTCCCTGCAAAAAACGCTCGCCTCGCAAGCGGGCGTTGTCTTGCTCGGCCCCCGTCAGGTGGGCAAAACCACCCTCGCCCAAGACATCGCAGACACGCGCGATGCCGTCTATCTCGATCTCGAGCGATCCGCGGACCGGCAGGTTCTGGAAGAACCGGACCTCTACCTTGACGAACAGATGGGGCGGCTTGTCATCATCGACGAAGTGCAGTTGATGCCCGGGCTGTTCGGCGCCCTGCGCGGCCAGATCGACCGACGCAGGCGGGCGGGCCATCGGACAGGCCAGTTCCTGTTGCTTGGGTCGGCCTCGAACACGCTGCTGCAACAAAGCGCGGAATCACTGGCCGGGCGGGTCAGTTACCACGAACTCACGCCCTTCACCCTCGATGAAACCGGCGCAGACAGCCTGTCCACCCTGTGGCTGCGCGGCGGGTTTCCTGACAGCTATCTGGCAGACACCAACACCATCAGCCTCGCTTGGCGCACGGATTTCATCCGCACCTACCTTGAACGGGACATCCCCAGTTTCGGCCTGCGAATCCCGTCGGAAACCCTGCGTCGCTTCTGGACCATGCTGGCCCACGAACAGGGTGGGCTCTTGAATGCCGCACGGCTTGCCGCCGGTCTGGGTGTGTCGGGGCAAAGCGTCGCCCGCTACCTCGATCTGCTCGTCGATCTGATGCTGGTCCGCCGCCTGCCGCCCTGGCATGCGAACGAGGGCAAGCGTCTGGTCAAATCGCCCAAGGTCTATATCCGCGACGCAGGTCTGACCCATGCCCTGCTGGGCATCGACCGGACCGAAGCGCTCCTGGGTCACCCTGTCGTCGGCGGCTCGTGGGAGGGGTTCTGCATCGAAAACCTGATCGCCGCAGCCCCGCGCGGGACGGAGGCGAGCTTCTACCGCTCCTCCGCAGGCGCGGAAATTGATCTGATCCTGACGCTGCCCAGCGGCGCACTCTGGGCCATCGAAATCAAACGCACGACCAGCCCCAAGGTCACCCGCGGCTTTCACATCGCAGCGGACGACCTAGGCGCCGCCGAACGCATTCTGGTCTATGCCGACGCCCGCGAAGTGCCGGGACAGGGCGGCGTCAAGGCCATGCCACTGGCGTCCGCCATGGCACAGCTGCGCAGCCACGACACTGACAGCTAACCCCCCTGCCCCGCGCAAATGGTCAGTTTTCGACCGACACAGGAAGATTCTGGATACGCGCAATCTCGGATCGAGCGGTCTGAAACTCGGGGCGCGTGTCGTTTTCCCCGGCCATCTCAAGCACGCGATTGTACTGCGCAATCGCCTGCTCGCGCTGATCCAACGCGCCATAGACCCGGCCCAGATGAAACTGCACGATGGGATCATCGCGCAGCGCTGCAGCCGCAGGCTCAAGATAGCTCAGCGCCTCCTCGAACTCGCCTCGGCGAAAAGCGACATATCCATACGTATCCTGAAAGGTCGGCTCAGCCGTCTCGCGCAACCGGCGTGCAACGGTCCATGCACGCTCAATCGACGCATCGTCATCCCGGTAATTCGCCAACAGGCTGCCCAGATTGTTCGCCGCGATCAGGTCGCCAGAATCCGCATCATACAGACGCTCATAATTGGCAATGGCCCCCTCGATATCGCCCGCGCGTTCAAATTCCACGGCCTGCGCCCACAGCAGCGCCCGGTTGTCGGGATCAATGGCAAGCCCGTCCAACAGGGTCTGCGTGGCCTCTGCGCTTTTGCCCTGAACGCGCTGCATACGGTAAAGCTGCGCCCACACGCGCATCCGGTTCGGGTCTTCCTCCAACAGATCGGCCAGCACCATTTCAGCCACACCCGGCGCACCGGACGCGGCATGCGACGCAGCCAGAATGAACTTGAGCGACGGATTATCGGGGTTTTCGGTGACTAAGGCTTCGGCCTGCTGCAACGCCCGCGCCGTCTGACCCGAGCTGAGGCGTGCGCGCAACAGCGTGATCTGCGTGGTCACCCCGGCATCCTCGCGCGCAGCCAACTCTTCCAGAAACCCGAGCGCGCGTTCCACCCCTTCGCGATTGCCCAACAGCCGCGCTTCAAGCGCGTTGGCCACGGTCAGCGTCCGGTCGGTTCCAATGGTCCGCAGCCGCGCAATCACCTGATCCGCGCGGGAATAATCCTCGGACGCGAGGTAAATCTCACCAAGCAGAACCAGAATATCAGCATTCCGCCGGTCCCGGCGCAGGGCGGCAATCACGACCTCTTCCGCCGCCAGGTAACGCTCATCAGCGGCCAGCACCCGCGCATACCGCAGTGACGGGTCCGGCGCATTGTCCGACGCATCGACGGCAAGGGCCATGAAATCGCGCGACAGGCTGTGATTGCCCGCCCGCGCATAAGCGTCAGACATCAGGTGCATCGCCCTGATGTCACCCGGCGCATGGTCCAGCACCAACCGCAAGATCGCAATCGCACTGTCTGTCTCATCTGCCGCAATCTGCCATTCGGCCCGCATCTTGAGGGCCTCGACATCCATCTCGTCCGCGGCCAGCACATCATCGACCAGCGCTTGCGCACCGGCGACATCTCCCAATGCCACCAGCATCTGGGCCAGGGTCACGCGGATCGCATTCTGCGCAGTACCCGGCGCGTCACCGTTCAAAAGCCCGCGCAAATCAGCAACGGCCTTGTCCTGCGCACCCGCTTCGAAATCCATGATCGCCAGCCGCATGCGCAATTGCTCCGGCTCCGGCGCGACATCAACGGCAGCCATCAACTCCGCACGCGCGGCCTCTTTCCCCCGTATCTCGGCCAGGAACTGCACCAGGCCCAGGAAAAAGCGCGGGTTCGGATCGGTCGGATCGGCAATATCGCGGAAAAACGCCTCGGCTTTGTTGACCTCGTCACGGGCCAGGTAAAAGCGGATCAGGTCCTCTTTCGGCCGCTCATCATCAACAAAGCGCGCGATCATCTCCTTCAGCCCGGCCTCAACCGCGGCGAAATCCTGAAGCTGGGTCAGCAAATCCAGACGCTTGCGATAGAGGCTGGGATTGTCCGGCTGCCGGGCAATCACGTGGTTCAACTGCTCCAGCGCCTTGTCAAACCTGCGGTCACGCATGTGCGCGTCAAATAAAACCTGCTGCAACACACCGCTATCGGGCGTGTCGGCTGCCAGCAGAGTGGCCCGGTCACGCAAAGCATCGCGCGCAGGTCCGTCGCGATCCTCGATGGTCTTCTGATACTGCAACGCGAGGTCGATGATCTGACTGCGTGGATGGTCAGGCGCCAACGCAACCGCTTCCTTCCCATGACGCACGAACTCTTCCCAGTTGCGCGCCTCAAATGCGATTTCCGCCAGGATCGTGCGGCCCGTCCAGTGGTCTGGCACCTGCTCGACCAGGCGCAGGTAATGACCGTAGGCAGCGGCCTCGTCATTCTGCTCCAGCATCAACGCCGCCAACGTTTCGCGCGCCTCGATATGATTGGGCACCAACGCAAACACGTTGCGCAATTCGATCACGGCGCGGTCGGGGTCCCCCGCGTCTATCAATTCCATTGCTGAGGCCAGGTATTTCTCGGCTTTTTCTTCCGCCGATTGGCAGGCTACTAGGACCAGGCTTAGTCCAACGGCAACCCCGAATTTGCGCACATATCTAAACATATAACATCCGTACTGACACAAAGCGCCGGCACGTTCCCGCGCCGACACTGACATTGTTATTGCTGGGCAGTTCAAGTCAGGCTGCACCGCCCCCTTTACCCCAAGACGAGGCAATGTCGGGACAAGGTGCCATGCCCTAGTATCCGGTGGCTTTCAGCACGACCGCGACGGTCTTGACCAGCAAGTTCACATCCGTTTGCAGCGACACCGTGCGCGCATATTGATCATCGAAATGCACGCGGTCGGCAAAGTTGCAGTTGTTGCGATCCGACACCTGCCACGGGCCCGTGATGCCGGGACGCAGCTTGTAGTAGGCAACGCCGGGATACTGCCGCTTTTGCGACACCATCATGGGACGCGGTCCAATCAGCGACATGGAACCGGTCAGCACGTTCAGCAGCTGCGGCAGCTCATCCATCGAGGATTTGCGCAGGAACCAACCGGTCTTTGTGATGCGCGGATCGTTCTTCAGCTTTTGCGTCGCGTCCCACTCGGCACGGGCCTTCGGGTTGGCAGCAAGGTAATCCTTCAGACGCGCGTCCGCATCGACAGTCATCGTCCGGATCTTCCAGATGCGAAACGCTCGACCGTTCCGGCCCAGGCGCATCTGCGAGTAGATCGGCTTGCCGCCGTCCAGGTACACCATCAGGATCATCATCAGCATCACTGGCAGCACAATGGGCGCGGCCGCGATCACCAGCACAAGGTCCAGGCACCGCTTTGCATACTTGTGATAGAAGCTGTCAAGATGATC
>NZ_VCBA01000016.1 GCF_007995245.1 Tateyamaria sp. syn59 | reverse complement strand
ACGGAGTAATCAGGGAAACACGCCCAGTGTGCGGCACGGGGTGGTGCCACTCTGAACAGAGTGGCGAAGCCCCAGCCGCAGCACCACGGCAGCAATAGAGTACGACACGTAAGGCGGATCTCGATCCGCCCTGCCAAACCACCAAAACAAAGGGCGGCCAACGGGCCGCCCTTTTTTGTTTTGACCCGTGCGCATTCAACGGGAATCATCCAGACCTCACACGCGCCGCCTCCACCTTTAGACGCCACACTCAATCGCACACACTCGAACCGAAGGCACAAAATTCCCGCCCAACGCGCATATTTTTTCCTGTCATATTGATTTCGCTGCATTTGCAAAGTCACAAAAAAAGTCGTTGATAATCCAGACGTCTGAGCATGCTGCACCCGCAGAAAGGCGGCGACGGTATACGACGGTATCCCGCTAAGTCATTAAAATATATTGATTTTTTTCTAACCTTGGTCCCTTTTGGTGAAAACGGGAGGACAGCCAATGGATCAAGTGAACCTGGCCGCGTGGGTCGGCAAAAGCACCTCTGACGTCGGTGGTATCGACAATTCACTTGCCGCCAAGCTGCACGCCACGATTGGTCGGTCCGACGAAACAGCACCCCGCAAGGGCGCGCTCATTCCCTCCCTGTGGCACTGGTCGGCGTTTCCGCCGCTTAGCCACGTCGACAGCCTCGGCGTCGACGGACACCCGGCGCCGGGCGCATTGCTTCCACCACTGGGCCTGCCACGCCGGATGTGGGCAGGGGGGGCGCTCAGCTTTCATGCGCCGATCCACGTCGGCGACACGTTGCACCGCCAGACAGCCGTCCGGTCGGTGGATACGAAAACCACGGCTGCCGGACCTATGGCGCTGGTCACGCTCGATCACACGATCACCGGACCACAGGGCCTCGCCATCGAAGAACGGCAGGACATCGTTTACCTTCCAATGCCTGACGTCTTCACGCCGCCCAAGAAACGCGGGATGCCCGCGGACACCACCGAACGGGTCGATGCCTCGCCCACGCTGCTGTTCCGCTACTCCGCGGCGACCTTCAACAGTCACCGCATCCACTACGATTTGGACTACGCACGGTCGGTTGAAAAATATCCCGGCCTTGTCGTCCATGGCCCGCTGCAAGCGGCCCTGCTGATGCGTCACGCCACCAAACAGACAGGCCAACGGCCGATTTTCTTCGACTTCCGCGCCGTGCACCCGCTCTTCGCCGGAACGCCAGTGGATATCTGCACCACCGAAGATGACGGTGTCCTGTCGCTTTTCACCGGCCAGGACGGCCACCAAGGCATGCAAGCCACAGCCCTGTTTGGAGGTACACAATGACTCTTCTGTCCGGAATGCGCGTTGTCGAACACGCTGCCTTTGTCGCCGTGCCGCTGGCTGGCATGACCCTCGCGCAGATGGGCGCCACAGTGATCCGCGTTGATCGTTTGGGCGGCGGTCTGGATGCGGGGCGCTGGCCGCTCGCGCCGTCGGGTCAAAGCCTGTTCTGGGCCGGTATGAACAAGGGCAAGAAGTCCGTTGCTGTCGACACGCGCCATCCCGAAGGACAGGCGCTCGTACAGCAACTGGTCGCTGCGCCGGGGGACGATGCGGGCCTGTTCCTCACAAACCTGCCTGCGCGCGGCTGGCTCGACCACGAAACGCTGCGTACGCTGCGCAACGACATCATCACCGTGGCGCTGAAAGGCGATCGCCATGGCCGCCCGCAAGTGGACTACACAGTCAATCCCGCGCTCGGTATCCCGCATATGACAGGCCCCGAAGGATCGCATGACCCGGTCGCACATGCGCTTCCCGCATGGGATCTGATCGCCGGGAACATGTGCGTGTCGGCCCTGCTGACAGCCGAACGTCACCGCTTGCGCACTGGCGAAGGACAAGATGTGAGACTCGCACTCAAGGACGTCGCAGCCGCCACAATGGGCCATCTTGGCATGCTGGGCGACGCCACGCTGAACCCCACGGATCGGACCAAGGCGGGCAATGCGCTTTACGGGGCATATGGGCAGGATTTCGTCTGCGCCGACGGTCGGCGGATCATGGTCATTGGTTTGACGGACCGGCAGTGGCGCGGGCTGGTCAAGGCGACAGGCACCGAACACGCGATGCAGGCGATGGAACGGCGCTATGGCATCTCGCTCTCGGATGAGGGCGAGCGCTGGCGGCGCCGGGCGGAGATCACAGATATCCTGCGCCCATGGTTCGCATCACGTCGCGTGCGCGAATTCCGCGCTGAATTTGATGCTGCGGGCCTGACCTGGTCAGAATTCCGCACCGTTCGCGAAGCATTGGCGGATGACGCCGACCTGAGTTCGGACAACCCGATGTTCGACATCCTGCACCAACCGGGCCTTGGCACCTATCCTGTCCCGCGTCACCCGGCCAGCTTTGGCGCCGCCGACCGGGCACCCGCACAGGCGGCCCCATCGCTCGGCGCGCACACCGAGGAAGTGCTGGGCGACATCGCGCGTCTGACAGACACTGAGATCGCGCATCTCTTTGATGCCGGTATTGTGCAATCGGACAGCTATGGCGCGACACGCACCGCCGCCTGATTTCGCCCTTGCAAAGCGCCGGACTGCCGCGTAATTCAGTCCGGCGTGAAGGGGTATAGCTCAGCTGGTAGAGCGACGGTCTCCAAAACCGTAGGTCGCGGGTTCGAACCCTGCTGCCCCTGCCAAAAACCAGCCAATTGTAGTTTCGGGTAAACAAACCCAACAGGAGCGGTGTAGCTGCACACCGCCTGAACGAAACCGGTCCAAGCACTCATGGCGCGCGCAATCATCAGAAAACTCACAATTCTGGGTGGCAGACGTCATACCCATCGGCGCGACGAAAGCTCCAAATGGCCGTGCGCACGTATCTCCTGGGCCAGAAAACCCCCGGATGCCAAAGGACGGTACGATTGCTGTCGTGGCGCATGTCTCCGGTGACTGACTGTGAAATCAACGGCTGCTCGGTGCATGTCCTGACCAAGCAATCCAAACACGATGAACAATGGTATCCGCGTCGGTTCGACAACTGGCGTTCAGGATAGGGTCGATGGTTGCCGCCCAAAGCAATGGGCGGCAACGTCTCATGCGATGTCAAAAAGATCCGCTGCGTTCGGCACATTTGCCATGTCAAAATCTGTCATGACGATGCCAAGGTAGTGGTCATCGACTTGACCGCGAACGGCACCTCTCAGGAACAGGTGATCATCATATCCCTCGCGGGCATTTGTGATTGCGGCATAGACACCGTAGCTCTCAACAAGATCAACATCTCCTGTCAGCATATGAAACCCGTACGAGACAAGTGTGCCCTCCTTGTAGGCTTCGGCGGGAATTGTGTAGGTGTCGCGCACTTCGTTTCCCACGGTGAAAGTGTTGGTTCTGGTGGTCGAGCCTCCTCCCTCAATTGTGGTCGTGACCGATCCCGAAAGGTCGACGGCGCCCAAGTTTATGGATGCGCCCACCTCCTTCGCTAGCGACACGTTCCAGTTGAATTCTCTGGCTGTCGAATGCGTTTCCTGGGTTCTCAGAACCCAAGTTGTGGATGCCTCCCCTCTGCCGATCAAAACCTGTGCAGATTGCGATGTCGGTATGATCTCTGTTGGCGTGGCACTTATAATGTAAAGCGCGTTGCCGCCGTCCAAGCTGGGCGAATTGAAGTCCGTGTTAACGTGCCGCAGCGCGTATTGGTCGGGAACGCCGTCGTTGTTTGCGTCGTATTTCCCATTTATTGACGACAGGTTGAGACCGCGAAGATCAAAGTCAACGACCGGTTTAAAGCTGGTGAAGTCTTCTGCCGTCGGCGTATTGCCACCATCGTAGGTGAAAATTCCTGTGACAGTGTGGCCGGCATTGGCCGCCTTGTAGTCCGCCGCCAGGCCATTGGTCAGCGCAGCAGGTGCCGGTCTATTGGCCTGAGCCTCGCCGAATTCCGTTAGAACGGTATCCTCTTCACTGACCTGTGTGAAACGCGCCAGTTCATCCGGGGATGTGACACCGGACAGCCGGGCCTGAACCTCCGCCCCAAAGTCACCTTGCGAAACCGTGTTGAAGATTGCGTAGAATGCTGCCTCGCTCACTTCTTCCACCAGAGTGTCGGTGAGCGCTTCCCCTTTCAGAGCGGCGTCCAGAAGGATGCGCCCGTCGGAAGTGGCTGCACCGTTCAGTTTCGCACCATCCAAAGTCTTGAGATCATCGACAACGATAACGTCCAGCGTATCATTGAACAGGGCAGCCGCGTCCTCTGCCGTCGTCACGTTAGACGTCCGTGCGACTTCCAGATCCTCTGCGAAATCGGCCAGTACACTCATCTGACTGCTGGTAAGAGACGCGGGGTCGATATCGCGGGCGGTCAGAGCTGCTGACAGGGCCGCAATTGCGTTTGTTGGTTGCAGCGCATCGATGCCGTCCGGCACCTGTTTGAAGACAAACTGGTCATCCGCGTAAGAACTCACAAGATCAAGACTCATAGTCGTATTCTCCGGTTTTAAGTGGCATGCCGCCCCGGCCACTTGGCGCCAGGACAGTCATGCAAAGAGGACTTGCACAGGCTTGAAACCGGTTGCAGGAAGATAACCCAGGGTTGAAAAAGTGGCTGGAAGCTGCTGATCTGAGGATTTTTCATTGGCGTGATTTCGAGCAGTACCTGGGCGTAGGGGCCAAAATACCGGAACTCAGACTAAATAAATGAGACTTTAGGTCTTAAAACTCGAACGAATCAGGCCGCGTCACCGCCTGATTGCCGCTTGGCCGTTCACTGTGTGCGTTTGGGTAGGACAGTCACGCGCGGTGTCGGCGATCTGACGGCATCGCACATGCCGTTATGTTTGCCACGGACGCGCCCGGTCATGCCTGAGTGCCTGACCTGCCGGTCTGTCCGCAGGTCAAAACGAGGTTCTCAGACCGGCATAAGGGGAAGCAGGGCGCAGGGACGTGCCGATACAGTGATTCATGCATATGTGTCAGGTTCCGGGCATATGTGCGGCCCTGTCTTTTCAATCCCGCGCATGATGGAAACAGTCTCCGGCCTCATCCCGTGACTGAACGTGCCCTGCAGACAGTGCCACATTCTCGCCACAACTCTGACACCGACCGCCCACATTCTAGCCCTAGCTTCGCCTCATCCGCATGACGCGGCCCTGTATCACACGCCCGATCTGCCTCGGGCCGGTAAAGAATGCCCCGAATGGTGACGGGGCAAGGAAGCTGCCAGATGAAATACACATTGATCCCCGGTCAGTCTCACACCGCAAGTGAGGAAGAAACGATGTCGATGATCCGCTCGGTCCTCACGGACGACATGGACACGGGCCCCGCGCAACCTGACCCGATGCCCGAAGCGCAACCGCGCGCCTTTGTCGAAAAAACGCCCGCACCCGCGCCGCGTCGCCGGGCCGATGATCTGCCCGACCTTGCGGTGGCCGAGGACATCCCGGCATCCCGCGCACGCCTGACATCCCGGAGTGCGGCAGCGGTCTTGCGCCCCGCATCGGCACTGACTGCGCGCATCCGCAGTTTTCAACCGACGACACGGCACATCGCCCTCGCGCTGTCGGCGCTTCTGATCGTCCTGCGACCGCACTGGTTCATCATTGGGGCGATCCTCGGCGTGTTGCTGGTGGCCGCTACGTTCTTCATTCTGGGCGCTGACCGCATCTGGCGCGGCGTCCTCGCCTGGCTCGACCGGGTAGAAGCGCGCGATCCCTCCCGCGCTCACGACCTGCGCGTCAAACTCGACACCTTTGCCTACCGCTGGGACAGCGTGCTCGACATCTTCCCCGACGGTATGGTCGACAGCCTTTATATGCCCGACTTTCAGGCGATGCAGCGGGCCGAGATCGACCATCAGCAAGTGGTCAGCGACCGGCTCAACCGTATGGCGCACGAGGGCTGAACCTATCGCCAACACGTGACCAGGGCGGGTGCAATCCCGCCTTGAATTCATTCCGTCGTGCCGTTACATGCGGTCCATCCGCAGCAAAGGACATGATCCATGGCCACCACCAACCCACTTCAGTTCATCCAGCAGGTCCGCTCGGAAGTCTCGAAAGTGGTGTGGCCAACCCGACGCGAGGTGTTCCTGACCACAGTCATGGTGTTCATCCTCTCCGCCCTTACAGCTGTGTTCTTTGCGCTGGTCGACATCATTATCCGCTGGGGGCTTGAGACGGTCCTCACGACCTTCGGCTAGGGGCGGACCGGGGCGCACCTCTTGCACTTTGAAATGGTGCAGAGTATTTCCCAAACCTGATCTGACACAGGCGCGCGGCGATTCGAGCCCCGCGCCACTTTTTATTCCGGGCAGCGGTTCACGAACGCCGCACCTCCGGCAAAGCAAACGGGCGAGGGGCCAAACAAGACATGGCAAAACGGTGGTATTCGGTCAGCGTTCTTTCCAACTTCGAAAAGAAGATCGCCGAACAGATCCGAACCTCGGTCGAGGAAAACGGGCTTGAGGACCAGATCGACGAAGTGCTGGTTCCCACCGAAGAGGTGATCGAGGTCCGCCGCGGCAAGAAGGTCACGACCGAACGCCGCTTTATGCCCGGCTACGTGCTGGTGCATATGGAAATGTCAGACCAGGGCTATCACCTGATCAACTCGATCAACCGTGTCACCGGCTTCTTGGGGCCTCAGGGGCGTCCGATGCCCATGCGCGACGCCGAAGTGAATCAGATTCTGAACCGTGTTCAGGAGGGCGAAGACGCGCCCAAGCTGATGATCAGCTTCGAGATCGGCGAAAAGGTCAAAGTCAACGACGGCCCGTTCGAAGACTTCGACGGCATGGTCGAAGAGGTGGACGAAGACAACCAGCGCCTCAAGGTGACCGTGTCGATCTTCGGTCGCGAAACGCCCGTCGAACTGGAATACACGCAGGTCACGAAGCAGATCTGATCGGCGTGATCTGTGGTGACGAAGTGGCGCATGTTTCATGCGCCATTTTTCATTTTGGGCGGGGCAGTGGGCTCACCAACGTACATGGTACGAGTAACAGTCCAAAGACTGTGATCAGATTCAGCGCACTTCAGAAATAGAGGTCTCGCTCAGCCGTTTCACAAGGCTTGCTTCAATGTCCTCCAAAACGGTCGAAACGCGTTTGTGCAGCGCATGCTCAACCGAGCACGCGGGCGCCTCACTGGTTTCGCCGGTCGCGACCATGCGTTCGTCCAGTGCAAGATAGACATCGGCAAGCGTGATGTCCTGCGGCTGACGGGCCAAACGCCATCCCCCCGCATGGCCTTTCTCCGACGTGAGTAGACCGGCCTCCCGCAGCTTTCCCAACACGCGGCGCACCACGACCGGGTTGGTTCCCGCATGCTCTGCAATGTCAGAAGACGTGCGGACCCGATTTGGATCGCTGGCCATATGACCCAGTGTATGCAGGGCGAGTGACAGACGAGAGTTTCGCTTCATGGGCGGGTGTCTCCGAGTGGGCGTTGCTCGTAACTTTTGCAGTTGCATTTGTAAAGCAACTGCGTAAGTTGCGTGACCTGTAGCATCAGGACAGGAGCATAACGTGTCAGACCACCGACTTCCAGTCACCGTTCTTTCAGGGTTCCTCGGCGCCGGAAAAACGACCCTTCTCAATCGTGTTTTGAACAATCGCGAGGGCCGCCGCGTTGCCGTCATTGTCAATGACATGTCCGAGGTGAACATCGACGCCGACCTCGTGCGGGCGGATACCGAGTTGAGCCGCACGGACGAAACGCTCGTCGAGATGTCGAATGGCTGCATCTGCTGCACCTTGCGCGACGACCTGCTGGACGAAGTGCGCAGGCTCGCTGCCGAAGGGCGCTTTGACTACCTCCTGATCGAGTCGACCGGCATTTCCGAACCCTTGCCCGTCGCCGCCACTTTTGACTTTCGGGACGAGTTTGGCGATAGCCTGTCGGATGTCTCCCGCCTCGACACGATGGTGACGGTGGTTGATGCGGTGAACCTGCTGAACGACTTTTCCAGCCATGATTTCCTGAGCGACCGGGGCGAGACCCTTGGCGAAGAAGACGAGCGCACGCTGGTCCATCTGCTGACCGACCAGATCGAGTTTGCCGATGTCGTGATCCTCAACAAGGTCAGCGACGCGGGCCCGCAAAAGGTCGATGCCGCCCGCAAGATCATTCGCAGCCTGAACGCGGATGCAAAGATCATCGAGACCGACCATTCGGATGTCGCCGCGGAGGCGATATTGAACACGGGTATGTTCGATTTCGAGAAAGCCCACGAACATCCGATGTGGGCCAAGGAGCTCTACGGCTTTGCCGACCACACCCCGGAAACCGAGGAATACGGCGTCGCATCCTTCGTCTACCGCGCGCGTCTGCCCTTCATCCCCGACCGCATACTCAACGTGCTGACCGGTGACCTGCCGGGCGTGATCCGCGCCAAGGGCCATTTCTGGATTTCGACGCGACCCGGCTGGGTGGCAGAGTTTTCGCTCGCAGGCGCCCTGTCCAGCGTCAAACCTCTGGGCACGTGGTGGGCGTCGGTGCCCAAGGACCGTTGGCCCGATCACGAGGGTGCGCGCGTCTATATGGAGCAGCACTGGCAAGAGCCATGGGGCGACCGGCGGCAAGAGATCGTGTTCATCGGCGCTGGCATCGACTGGCCTGCTCTGAAGGCACGGCTTGATGCGTGCCTGGTGCCCGCAACCGCCGCCAGCGGACCAGAGGACTTGCCGGATTATCCCGATCCGTTCCCCGTCTGGCGGCGCGAAGAGCAAGCGGCATGACGAGCGCGCAGACGCTGGTCAGGAACGCGGCGATCGGCGTAGCCGTCGCAGACCAGCCCGAAGACCTCAAGACGTTCCTCCAAGCAGGCTGTGCGGCAGCGATCTGGCGTAGGCAACCCGCACCACGGCTGCAGGAGTGGATCGACGCGCTTGACGCGTGGCTGCTGCCGCAAGGGCGCATCACATTGCGCCCTGACGCGGTTGGTGCTGCGGTGCATGCGCTCTGCGACCGTGCCGGCACACCGGCATGCCCCGAACGCGATCAACTGGTGGGGGACATCAGCGCCCTGGCCGATATGTTCGCCGATCTCCTGCACCCCGCCTATGTGCGTTTGCGGCTTCAGGCGGTCACCACCAATGCCTGCCGCAAATTTCACATCGACGCCCTCACCGCCCGTCTGGTGTGCACCTACCGCGGACAGGGCACGCAATACGGCATTTCAACCGATGGCAATGACCCGACGCGGGTGTTCTCGGTTGCAACGGGCGCGCCGATCCTTCTGCGCGGCACGCTTTGGCCGCAAAAACCGGCGTCCGGCCTCCTGCACCGCTCACCTCCCATCGAAGGAACGGGCGAGACACGGCTGGTCCTCGTCCTCGATGCGGTCGACAGTCTTGAGGATGAGATGTGACGCGAAACCTCGGCTCTACCTCGCTCAACCGCAAACGCCGCGCGGCGGATCCGATGCGCAGTTACGATGCGCTGCCCGCGCCGTTGCGACACTGGCTGGCCCAGGCGACATTGCCTTGGTCACCCGCTTCGGCACGCCGCGTATGGAACCGTGCCTGCGCCAAGGGCATGAGCGTCGAAGACGCGCTGTCGGTTCTGTCCCAGGCCGAAGCCCGCACCCTGGCGCGTGACAACGTCTCAATCTCCAAATACGTACCAACCAAGACCTGAAGGAACCTCGATGACCATTTTCACCCGCCTCGCCGCTGCTGCCGTGGTCGCATGTGGCGCAAGCCTGCCCGTGGCGGCGCAAGACGATACGCTGAACATCTCTGTCACGTACGGTCCAACGGCAGAGGTGCCGGACCCACGCGCGGGGTATAACGGTTGGATGTCGAACCAGACCGGCGTCACGGAAACCCTGATGGGCATCGACTATGATCTTGGTCTTTACCCCCGACTGGCCGAAAGCATCGAGCAGCTTGATCAGACCACATGGCGCGTGACACTGCGCGATGGTGTGACGTTCCACGACGGCTCCCCCGTCACTGCGCAAGCCGTCATCGACGCGATTGCCCCCATCTCGGACGAGAACGATCCGGCGTTCAACAAGCGTATTGCCGGTGTTCTGGACCTTGCGGATATGTCTGCAGATGGCGACACCGCTGTGGTTTTCACGACCAACAGCCCCAATGCGGCGTTTCAATGGGGCCTGTCTGACCCCGGTGTTGCCATTCTCGGTACGCCTTCGGACGCGTTCCCGATCAATGCCACAGGCCCCTATATCTTCCGCGAGGCGGTGCCACAGCAACTCTACCGAGTCGAGGCAAACGCAGACTACCGCTTGGGCGAACCCGGCTTTGACGAGGTGCGCGTTGTGGCCTCCCCCGATCCCGCGACCGCCTCGCTCGCCTTCGAGGCTGGCGATGTAGACATGGTGATCAACTATCCCGAGACGGATTTCGCACGCATTCAGGAAACCGGTGCCCAGGGGTTCACCGCGCCAACCGCGCGCCTCTATTTCTATTCGATGAACGCGGCGTCCGGTCCACTCGCCAATCCGCTGATCCGGCAAGCCGTGTCTCTGGCGATTGACCGGGACGGCATTGTCGAAGCTGTTTTGTCAGGGGTGGGTGGTGTGCCCGCGGGCGCCATCTATCCCGCTGGGAAAAGCTGGGCCGCCGACATTACCCCCACATATGACCCCGCACGGGCCGAAGAGCTGTTGATCGAGGCGGGTGCCGTGAAACAGGGCGGCATTTGGATGCTGGACGGCGCGCCGCTCGAGATTGAAATACTGACCTATGCCTCGCGCGCGGCGCTGCCGCCGACGGCCGAGATCACGCAAGCGTTCCTGCAACAGATCGGCATCACATCCTCCGTGCGTATTGGCGAATACGGTGCGAGCAACGATGCGCTCAAGGCCGGTGACGGGGACATGTTCCTGCAGGCCTGGGTCATGCTGCCGCAAGGCGATCCTGCGTCTATCCTCAGCACGCTTTTGTCCACGGACGGCGGATCGAACGCGGGCAATTATGCGAACCCGGCGATGGACGAACTTCTTGTCGAGGGTCAGAACACTTTCGACCAGGCAGAACGTGAGCGCATTTACGACGAGGTTCAGCAGATCATCGCGGCGGACGTGCCGCTGATCCCGGTCTTTCACGTCAGCCAGGCCGTGGTGGCGCGTGCGGATTTGACAGGCTATCAGGTGCACCCGACCGAAACCTACTGGATCACACACGAGACACGCTTCGCCGAATGACATTTACGGCCAATGGCCTAAGCGCTGTGCGCTCTGGCCGCACCATTCTTCATCCCACGGATGTGACCCTCAAGCCCGGCGAACGCGTCGGGCTTGTTGGTGCGTCGGGCTCCGGGAAATCGACATTGGGGCATGCGCTGGTCGATGGGTTGCGCGGCGCCGGTACTGCCGTCGCCCATGTGCCGCAAAGCCCGGACGAGGCACTCGATCCGCTGCGCTCCATGGCGTATCATTGGCGTGAGGCCGAGATTGCGTTGGGCCTCGCTCCGGATGCGTCGCGACGGACACATCTTTTCGAGGCGCTTCAGATCGGGCATGGCGATATGCGCAAACGACCCTGGGGGTGGAGCCGTGGAATGCAGCAACGCTTCGTCATTGCCATGGCGCTCATCGGGACACCCGGTGTGCTGGTCATGGACGAACCAACCTCTGCCCTGGACCCGGTGGTGGCCGCCGGCACAATGGATTTGCTGGAGGATTATCTTGCGGGCCGCCAGACCGCGCTCGTGCTGATCACACACGATTTAGGGCTGGCGGCACGGCGGGTGTCCCGCCTGATGGTCATGGATGCGGGACGGATCGTCGAAGATGCGCCAACGACACGGTTTCTGGCCGCGCCTGCCACACGGGCCGCCAAGGCGCTTTGCGCGCATCGCAACTGGCTGCAATTGCCGTGCTGAAGGTCGAGGGCATCTCCGTCCGGCGCGGCGGCACGCCGGTACTGCATGATGTGTCCTTGGCGCTGGCGCCGGGTGCCACCCTGGCCGTTGTCGGCGAAAGCGGCGCGGGAAAGTCCACGCTCATCGGTGCAATCCTCGGCCTGATACGCTGTGCCGCTGGTCAGGTGACATGGACCGATGCGCCCGCGCCCAAGTGCCGTCCCGCGCTGGTTATGCAAGAGCCACGTGCAGCCTTTAACCCGCACCTGTCGCTGCGGCGGTCGGTCATGGAACCTTTGGCCAAGCAGGCGTCTGCCGGCGATCTGAACCGTTTGTACCGTCTATGTGACGGCCTCGAACTGCACCCCGACCTGCTGGATCGTCGTCCCAATCAGGTCTCCATCGGGCAGGCGCAGCGGATGGGCATTCTGCGCGCCCTGATCGCCAAGTCGCCGCTGGTGCTGTTCGACGAACCGCTGTCCGCCCTCGATGCCGCCACGCAAAAGCATACCGCCCGGCTGATCTCCGACATGCAGGGGCAAGAGGGCTTCGCTGCCCTGATCGTGACCCATGATCTGGGATACGCCGCAGCCTTTGCCGACCACATCGCCGTGCTGCGCGCGGGCCGGATCGAGGAATACAGCGCAGCGCGCGCCTTTGTTGAGGCACCGCAGACCGCCTATGGGAGAACGCTGCGCGATGCGGCCTTTTCCCTAGGCGCATTGGAACGCGTGGCATGATCGGTGCTCTGGCCGGGCTGGTCCTGCGCGCCTGCGTTGTCCTTGCGGGCGCGGCGATCACCACCTTTGCGCTCCTGTGGCACGCCCCCGGCGATCCCGCGCTGTCTATCGCCGAGGCCCGTTACGGCACCATCGTGTCCGAAGAGGTGCTCGACTTCATCCGCGCCGAGGCCGGTTTTGACGGCGGCTTCTGGAGCGCCTTCTGGGCGTGGCTCGTCCCGCTTTTGCAGGGTGACTTCGGGCAATCGTCCGTCAATGGCCGCGACGTCTGGCCCGATCTGGTCACGGCGATGTCCTACACCTTCCCCCTGGCTCTGGTCAGCCTCGGGATCGGGCTGGCCATCTCGATCCCGCTGGCGCTGATCGCCACGCGCAGGCCCGGCAGTTGGGTGGATCGCGGCGCGGTGGCCCTGGCCTCGGTCGGTGTCGCCATCCCGGCCTTCTGGCTGGGCCTGCTGCTGATCCTGCTCTTTGCCGTCCAACTCGGCTGGTTGCCCGCGATGGGGGCAGAGACGATATCCCACAGCATCCTGCCTGCGCTGACGCTGGGGTTCGGCATCGCCGCCTCGCTGACGCGCATCATCAGGTCCGGTATCCTCGAGGCGCGCGGCCAGCCGTTTCTGCCGGCATTCCGACGCCGCGGCGTGGCACCCCGCGACATCGCCCGCGATCACGTGGCCCCCCATGCCGCCGTGCCCGTCGTGACAGTGATCGGCCTCGAACTCGCCTTCCTGCTCGAAGGGCTGGTGGTGGTCGAAGTGATCTTTGCCCGGCCCGGCCTGGGCAGCTTTCTTGTCAACGCCATCTTCGCCCGCGACTTTCCGAAAGTGCAGGCGGTCGTCATCCTGACCGCCGTGATCTTTGTGGTCGTGAACCTCCTGATCGACCTGATCTACCGCCGGCTCGATCCACGCATGGAGGGCCGCGATGCGTAGTGTGGCTATCCTCGTTCTGCTGCTTTTCCTGTTGGCGCTCTTCGGCCCGATGCTGGCCCCGCATGATCCGACCGCGATCAACATCCCCAACCGGCTGGCCCCGCCGGGCGGCGCGTGGCTCCTGGGCACCGACGCGCTGGGCCGCGATATCCTGTCCCGCCTCCTGCACGGCGCGCGCTGGTCGCTCGGGCTGGCCTTTGTCGTGTCCTTCCTTGGCCTGATCATCGGTACGGTGATTGGGCTGATCGCCGCCCAGGGCGGCAAACTGGCGGACTGGCTCGCCATGCGCGTCACCGACACATTTCTTGCGTTTCCAGAGCTGATTGCCGCCGTCGTCATCGCCGGTGTCCTCGGTGCCAGCACGGCGTCGCTGATCTTTGCGCTCTCAGTCACGGGATGGATGCGCTACGCCCGTGTTGCACGCGGCATCGGCCTGTCGATCGGCACCCGAGGATACGTCGTGCAGGCCCGCCTCGCTGGCCTGTCGCCGCTCGCCATCGCGCGCTGGCACTACATTCCCTCGCTCTTGCCCTCGCTGACCGTGGTCTGGACCGGCATGCTCGCCCGCGCGATCCTTGGCATTTCGGCGCTGGGGTTCCTCGGCTTCGGCGTTCAACCACCCATGCCGGAATGGGGTACGATGCTGCTTGATGCGCGCATTCACATCCGCTCGACTCCGTTGCAGATGATCTGGCCGGGGCTCGCGGTCGTTGTCTCGGTGCTGGCCATCAACCTTGCGGGCGATGCCCTGCGCGATGCGCTCGCCGAGGAGGGGGTGAAGCCGTGACGCGCCCAGACAACCCGACGCTCGGGATCATGCTGCGCATCCTGTCAGGAATGCTGTTCACCGGGATGGTCATCTGCGTCAAAGTGGTCAGCGACACGGCACCCCTGGGCCAGATCGTCTTTTTCCGATCCGTCTTTGCCCTGATCCCGCTGGTGATCTTTCTGATACTGCGGCACGAATTCCCGTCCGGCCTCGGTACGACGCGTCCTTTTGGGCACCTCGTCCGCTCCTTCTTCGGGGCGGCGGCCATGTTCACCTCATTTGCATCGGTGGCCCTCTTGCCGCTGGCTGAGGCGGTGCTGCTTGCGCAACTTGCACCGGTTCTGACCGCGATCGCAGCTGTCGTCCTTCTGTCCGAGCGTTTGACCCTGTGGCGCGTGATCGGGCTGGCCTTCGGATTGACCGGTGTCCTCGTCCTGGTCTGGCCTGACATCGGGGGCGGGGTCGTCGACGCGCGCCGCATGCTCGGGATCGGATTGGGCCTGCTGACGGCGCTCCTGACGGCTTTTGCGCTGATCATGGTCCGCAGCCTCACACGCACCGAAAGCCCCGGCGCCATCGCCTTCTACTTTGTGGTCGCCTCCATGACGGGCGGGCTGGTGACGCTGCCCTGGGGGTGGGCGCCGCTTGATGCACAGACAGCGATTTTGCTGGTGCTCGCGGGGCTGTTCGGCGGGTTTGCCCATATCGCGATGACGCTGTCGTTCCGCTATGCCGAAGCGTCCCGGCTTGCGCCGTTCGAATACATCGCACTCCTCTGGCCGGTTCTGGCGGACCTGCTGATTTTCAGACTTCCGCTGGCCACCAGCTTTCTGCTCGCACTGCCGCTCGTGTTGATGGGCGCCGCAATCGCCGCCTCCGAAGGAAAGGCAAAGCCGAAACCCGTATAGGCAGGGGCATTGGATGTGTTCGGCCAGAGATCTACCGCAACATGAGTTCGGTTGATCATTGCCAAGCGCGGCAGGTCACAAACTGACGTCACGCTGCGCAACTTATCCACAGAAACATCCACAAGTCCTGTTGACGAAAGCGGCGGATTATCGCCTACTGATGGGCACAGGCACACGATGTAGATGTGCCACACAAAGCCGAGCAGCGTATCTGGGGGATATTCTATGGCATTGAAGTATGTGCGGGACAGCCTCCCGTGGCTGGTTCCGTCTGCCGCAATTGTATTTGCAGCGTCTGGTTTTCTTGAGCTGGGGGGCAAGGACGCCGCCGAACAGCCACAGCCCGTTGCTGCCACGGCGCCACAGGCAGCACCGGTAGAGGTGGCCGCGCCCGCGCCGACATTGCCCTCCGCCGATCAAGAGGTTGTCGCCCGTCAGGTGGCCCCCGACACCTCCTTGACCGGCGTCGCATCCGTTGTCGCGCAACCCCAGCCCTTGGCCGCCGCCGCCACGCCCGCCCCGGCGCAACCTGTCGTCGTAGCACCCGCGCCACAACGCACTGCCGCGTTGGCCACGGCATCGGCTGCGCCCGTCTTTGACACCAGTACCTTTGGTGCGGGCGCGCAGCAGCAGTGCATCGACGATCTGCGCACCATGGCGGATCAGGCCCGCGTCTACTTTCCCAGCGGCGGTCTGAACGCCGATCAAGGCGGGATCGAGCAGGGGCGTCTTTTGGGGCTGATCGCGCAGAATTGCACGGGCGTGCAGATCCGGGTCGAGGGGCATTCGGACCCCTCCGGTGACCCCGCCGCGAACCAGCGCCTCAGCCAGGCCCGCGCGCAGGAGGTGATCAAGCGCATTGGCGCCTCCGGTCTCGACACCACCATGTTCTTTGCTGAGGGTATGGGCGATCGCCAGCCCTCCGGTATTGTCGGCCCGGAACCGGCTTCTTACTATGACCGTCGCGTCGAATTTTCCATTGTCGAAGAGGTTACGCGTGTTGCCGTCCGCGCACCTGCAGCGGCGCCCAAACCCTGGGCAAATGCCACCTGCGTGACCGCGCTGCAAAAGGCGGTGGACAGCACGATGCTGTTTTATGCCCCGCGCTCGGTATCGCTGGGTGCCAGCGACGTCGATACGGCGATGACCCTCGCGACCATGGCGATGGAATGCCCGCATGCCCGTCTGCGCGTGATCGGCCACCACGCCGGTGACGTGGGATCGGGCGAAGGCGTCTCAACCGGGCTGCTGCGCGCCAAGGCGCTGATGGCGATGCTGGTGGGCAGAGGGGTAAATACTGAAGAAATCATTATCGCAGCGCCCTCTCGTCCTCTCAACGACGCAGGCCTGCCCGGCAGCCGTGTCCGCTTTGATGTGATCCTCGAAGAAGGCTGATCATTGTCCCTGCGGGGACAAACCCTCTTGTGTTTTTGACAGGAGCGCTGTAACCGGCGCTTCTGTTGCTTTTGCAGCGTCCACCGTGGGAGGCGCGGGCATCGCGATGCCCAGACCACGACCACGTCAACATAGGCTTTGGAACGCGTTCCAAGGCTGTTTGAAAAGGAGATTGGCACATGGCCAAGAAACTTGCCGGCACCATGAAATTGCAGGTGCCCGCCGGTCAAGCAAACCCGTCCCCGCCGGTTGGTCCGGCCCTGGGTCAGCGCGGCATCAACATCATGGAATTCTGCAAGGCGTTCAACGCCAAGACCGCAGACATGGAGCCCGGTGCGCCGTGCCCGACCGTGATCACCTACTACCAGGACAAATCCTTTGCCATGGATATCAAGACGCCGCCTGCGTCTTACTATCTGAAGAAAGCGGCCAAGGTGAAATCCGGCGCCAACAACCCCTCGCGTGAAACCGTCGGGACAGTGACGGCCGCGCAGGTGCGCGAGATCGCCGAAGCGAAGATGAAGGATCTGAACGCCAACGACATTGACGGCGCGATGCAGATCATCCTGGGCTCCGCCCGCTCCATGGGCATCGAGGTGAAGTAAGATGGCAAAGATCGGAAAACGCACAAAAGCGGCCCGCGAAGCCTTCGCCGGCAAAGAGAACCTGAGCGTCGAAGATGCGGTGAGCCTGATCAAGGCAAACGCCTCGGCCAAGTTTGACGAGACGGTTGAAATCTCGATGAACCTGGGCGTCGACCCCCGCCACGCGGATCAGATGGTGCGCGGCGTGGTTGGCCTGCCCAACGGCACCGGCAAGGACGTGCGCGTCGCTGTGTTTGCCCGCGGCCCCAAGGCCGAGGAAGCGCAAGCGGCAGGGGCCGACATCGTGGGTGCAGAGGACCTGATGGAAACGGTTCAGGGCGGCACCATCGAGTTCGACCGCTGCATCGCCACCCCCGACATGATGCCCATCGTGGGCCGTCTGGGTAAGGTGCTGGGCCCCCGCAACCTGATGCCGAACCCCAAGGTCGGCACCGTGACCATGGACGTCGCGGACGCCGTCAAAGCGGCCAAGGGCGGTGAAGTCCAGTTCAAGGCGGAGAAGGCCGGTGTGGTCCACGCAGGCGTGGGCAAAGCATCGTTCGATGAGGCCAAGCTGGTCGAAAACATCCGCGCGTTTGTGGGGGCTGTGGCCAAGGCCAAGCCCGCGGGCGCGAAAGGCACCTATATGAAAAAGGTGTCGCTGAGCTCGACCATGGGTCCGGGCGTGAGCGTCGATGTGGAGAACGCCGTTACCGAATAATCGGGGACGAGTTCGAGAGAGTTTGGATGGCGCGTGCCCGATGGGGTGCGCGCCATTTTTTCGTGTCCCCGCGGGGACATAAGCGGTTTGTCCCCGCGGGGACAGCGTGTTCGGACGGGTCACGCGATGTTAGGGACTTTCGAGTCCGTCAGGCGGGTCAGGGGGTTGGACCACCGCACGGTGGGTTTCAGGGATTTTAACGGGTTGATTTGTAGCATGACGCCCGAAGGCGGGCGGTTTTTGGGTTTTCGAGAATTTTGGGCATTTGATTGGCGGGGGATGCCGGGCTGAAGCCCGGCCTACGGCGTTTGGCATGGTGGGCAGAATGCCTACCCTACAGCAGGCGCGCGGTGAGACGGACATCGCCGGACCGGGGGATGGCGATCTTGGGGTGGTGCGGCGCGCTTTATGGTCGTGGGGTCATCGGACGGTTGAGCGGGGTGCAGGTGGAGATGTATCGCCAGCCCGTGGGGCCGGTCTGGCGATGTCCGGCGCCTTCGGCTTGATTCCGGACTGGTCAAGTTCTGGTTGGGCCTTAGCGAAAGGTGTTGTTGTGTCCACAAGCTGGCAGATATCGAAAGTCTCAACAGGCGTACAACTAGTTCAAATGGGTAACGCCTAAGTATCGCCAGCGGCGTTTGCGATAGCTTTCCTACCTTTTCTGCTAAGTTGTACCTCCATTCCGTTTGGACCAATATTCGCGCCAGCCGATAAACCCATTAACGCCGCAAGAGCCTGAGCACCTTCTTCCAAGCTTTCTTTTTTGTTTGCAGAAAACAAACCTTCGGTTACCCCTGAAATCCATTCAGGTGGGATCTCTTCGTCATGCTCTTTTCTGATCTCCAAGGCCGCTTCCATCACCCATGATGCGCGAGCCATGTCATTTCGGAAGCGCCTCATGTCCTCTTGGGTCTGTAGGTCACGATTATAAAAGTAACGCATCCAAGCTGCGGCCCCCAGAAAGGCGCCTAAAGAAGCTACGGTGAGCACAACTGTGCGCAATACAAGCATCATTACAGTGCTAAACCGGTCCACCGCAGAAGATGGGATTGCTGCTTCCCAAGTAGCAATATCGAAACTCAAGAAAGCGAAGAACCCTGCTGCACATCCAGCAGCAATTAATGCTATGAAAACCGCCCACCGCATGGTTCTTAAACCCTTGTCAACAGCAGGTGCATTCAAGCTTTCTAGTAGATCTTTTTGCAGCCCATCAAACTGTTTCCTTCTGGCATCTTTGTGACTGCTAATCTCCAACTTCAGCCGCTCTTCCGCAATTTCTTTCTCAAGCGTTTCGAGTTCAAGCCGTTCGGTATCTAATGTTTTCCGCGCGGTTGCTAAAAGTTCTTCTCGTTCTTCCAGCATTTCTTCCCGAAGTTTACGCCGTTCATTTTGAAACTCCGTTATCTGCTCAGCACGCTCTTTGCTCACTGCGGCAACTGCTGTAGATAATTCGGATGCAATCCTTTGATAACTTGTGTCAAATGCTTGAGAAAGGTTTGTGAGTGTAGGCACTAACCCACCGTCCTCGGGGGCCACCGGCTGGAGTAAAGTGGATAATGACTTATGGATAGACCTTTGTACTGTCTGTTCCCCCGAACCATTCATTGAATGATATTGGTTGCTTGAAGAAATTCTAAATGTGTCGGTTACACCACCGTCCGTTCCACGAACTAGTTCGAAGGTAACAGAATCCTGCCTTTGTTGTTGTCTATCAACCGTTTTTGAAACGAAGCTTAGCGATGCTCGACCGATGGCGTATTCACCTGGCGGCGACTGGCTCAAGTCATCCTCAGTAATCGTCCAAGGAAGCGAAGAGCTGTAAGAAGTGCTTATTTGGTGGTTGCGACCCTTCAATTCTATTTCCGCATCTATAACTCGCTGAAGAGTTTTCTCCCCAGCGTTTTGAGCCGATTTGAACAGACGAAAAATTGTCGCGTCATCAACGCGCTTGATATGAAATTCACTTGGGTTGGCCATGTGCGACACTCGCTCGTAAACAGACTTCGCTCCTTACTATTGTGGCAGTTGGCTAACATCTAGAGCTTACGAATTTTAACTGTACACTCTACCCCAAACCCCCTTCCCAAATCCCCCAAAACCCTCTAACTCCCCACCGCGAGGGTGTCCGATTGATTCGAACGCCCTCGCTTTCGTCCGAGACGGTGGGTGAGCGATAGCTCATAAATCCTGCCCGAGGCGGGAACAGACCTTACTTCTCCAGATGCTCCGTCGAGCCTCTGGCGGTCTTGGACCCGTGTATTTCGAGGACCAAACCGCCGGAGTGATCCGGTGCAAACTGAGCCGGGGCGTTCGCGTCCCATAAACTGGAGAAAACTGTGGATAGAGCCCAGAAAGAGAAAGTGGTCGAGGAACTCGGCCAGATCTTTGAAAGCTCTGGCGTCGTTGTGGTTGCCCACTACGCCGGTCTGACAGTTGCCGAAATGCAGGATCTGCGCGCGAAAGCACGTGAAGCGGATGCTGCGGTTCGTGTTGCCAAAAACAGGCTCGCCAAGATCGCCCTTCAGGACAAGCCCTGCGAAAGCATTGCTGACTACCTGACGGGCATGACCGTTCTGACCTATTCCGAAGACCCCGTGGCAGCCGCCAAGGTGTCGGAGGACTTTGCCAAGGGCAACGACAAGTTCGTGATCCTTGGTGGTGCGATGGGTGAGAACGCGTTGGACCGGGCCGGTGTGACGGCTGTGTCGAAGATGCCTTCGCGCGAGGAGCTTATTGCTTCCATCGTGGGCTGCATCGGCGCACCTGCATCGAACATCGCCGGGGCCATTGGCGCACCTGCAAGCAACATCGCCTCCATCCTCTCGACCATCGAGGAAAAGGCGGCCTGAGGCATTGTCTGATTGGCGTGCGGTAAACGCTGCACGTTGGAACACATGTAAACGGAAAGAGCTGATACAATGGCTGATCTGAAAGCACTCGCAGAAAGCATCGTGGGTCTGACCCTGCTGGAAGCACAAGAACTGAAAACCATCCTCAAGGACGAGTACGGCATCGAGCCCGCCGCTGGCGGCGCAGTGATGATGGCTGGCCCTGCAGGCGACGCCGGTGGCGCCGCTGAGGAAGAGAAGTCGGAATTCGACGTTGTCCTGAAAAACGCAGGCGCCTCCAAGATCAACGTGATCAAGGAAGTGCGCGGCATCACCGGTCTGGGCCTGAAAGAAGCCAAGGACCTGGTCGAAGCCGGCGGCAAGATCAAGGAAGGCGTCGACAAAGCCGAAGCCGAAGAGATCAAGGGCAAGCTGGAAGCAGCTGGCGCCGAGGTCGAGCTGGCCTAAGCCTTGCGATTTCGCATTGAAGGGGGCGTTCCGGAGACGGGGCGCCCTTTTCCGTTTCTGGGCGGGGATTTGACAAAAGCGGGGGTTTGGCGCAGTGTGTCCCTTGTGCTTTCCCCGATAGCGTCCTAAATGAACCTCTCCGCTGGGAGCGATGATTCGCGCCCGGCTTTTTGCGTCTTGTATCTATGGGGGTCAGCCGAACACACACTTCATGTTCCGATCTTTCGCAAAAAGCCGCTGGGTCCGAACCGCTGCGGCGGCTTTTTAGGAAAGATTGTGATCGGGCGCGCATCTTGGGCGGGTGCGCAGGGATAGATCACCTTTTCGATCTTTGAGGATCGCGCCGGGAATGCCCCTTCCGTTGCGCGACCAGAACAAAGATGGAGTGCGAGAACCGCATGGCACAAACGTTCCTTGGTCAGAAACGTCTACGTAAATACTACGGCAAGATCCGCGAAGTGCTGGACATGCCGAACCTCATCGAGGTGCAGAAATCCTCCTACGATCTGTTCCTGAACTCCGGTGATGAGCCGACGCCGATGGACGGCGAAGGGATCATGGGTGTGTTCCAGTCGGTCTTCCCGATCAAGGACTTCAACGAGACGTCCGTTCTGGAATACGTCAAGTACGAGCTGGAAAAGCCGAAATACGACGTGGAAGAGTGCCAGCAGCGCGACATGACCTACAGCGCGCCGCTGAAGGTTACCCTGCGTCTGATCGTGTTTGATGTCGATGAGGACACGGGCGCAAAGTCTGTCAAGGACATCAAGGAACAAGACGTGTTCATGGGCGACATGCCCCTGATGACACCGAACGGCACGTTTATCGTGAACGGCACCGAGCGTGTGATCGTATCCCAGATGCACCGCTCGCCCGGTGTGTTCTTTGACCACGACAAGGGCAAGACGCATTCCTCGGGCAAGCTGCTGTTTGCCTGCCGGATCATTCCTTACCGCGGTTCGTGGCTGGACTTCGAGTTCGACGCCAAGGACATCGTGTTCGCCCGCATCGACCGTCGCCGCAAGCTGCCCGTCACGACGCTGCTGTATTCCCTGGGTCTCGACCAGGAAGACATCATGGACGCGTATTACGATACGGTTCAGTACAAGCTGGAGAAGAACAAGGGCTGGGTTACCCCGTTCTTCCCTGACCGTGTGCGCGGCACCCGTCCGACATATGACCTGGTCGACGCCAAGACCGGCGAAGTGATTGCCGAAGCGGGCAAGAAGGTCACGCCGCGGGCTGTCAAGAAGCTGATCGACGAGGGCACGGTCACCGACCTGCTGGTCCCTTACGAGAACATCGTCGGCAAGTTCGTCGCCAAGGACATCATCAACGAAGAAAACGGCGCGATCTATGTCGAGGCCGGTGATGAGCTGACCCTGGAATACGACAAGGATGGCGACCTGATCGGTGGCACCGTGAAAGAGCTGATTGACGCAGGGATCACCGATATTCCGGTCCTTGACATCGACAACGTCAATGTCGGTCCGTACATCCGCAACACGCTGGCCCAAGACAAGAACATGAACCGCGAAACCGCGCTCATGGACATCTACCGCGTGATGCGTCCGGGCGAGCCGCCCACCGTGGATGCGGCAAGCGCCCTGTTTGACACGCTGTTCTTTGACAGCGAGCGGTATGACCTGTCGGCCGTTGGTCGCGTGAAGATGAACATGCGTCTGGCGCTGGACGCCGAAGACACCCAGCGGACCCTGCGCAAAGAGGACATCGTGGCCTGCATCAAGGCGCTGGTGGAACTGCGTGATGGCAAGGGTGACGTCGATGATATCGACCACCTTGGCAACCGTCGTGTCCGCTCCGTCGGCGAGTTGATGGAGAACCAGTACCGCGTGGGTCTGCTGCGCATGGAACGTGCGATCAAGGAGCGTATGTCTTCGGTCGAGATCGACACGGTGATGCCGCAGGACCTGATCAACGCGAAGCCTGCTGCGGCTGCCGTGCGTGAGTTCTTTGGTTCGTCGCAACTGTCGCAGTTCATGGACCAGACGAACCCGCTGTCCGAAGTGACGCACAAGCGTCGTCTGTCGGCGCTTGGGCCGGGCGGTCTGACCCGTGAGCGCGCGGGCTTTGAGGTGCGCGACGTGCACCCGACCCACTATGGTCGGATGTGCCCGATTGAGACGCCGGAAGGGCCGAACATCGGTCTGATCAACAGCCTTGCGACCTTTGCCCGCGTGAACAAGTACGGCTTTATCGAAACGCCCTACCGCGTGGTGAACGAAGGTCAGGTGACCGACGAAGTCCACTACATGTCCGCGACCGAGGAAATGCGTCACACCGTGGCGCAGGCCAACGCGATGCTGGACGAGGACGGCAAGTTCCGCAACGAGATGGTGAACACCCGGAAATCCGGGGACTACACCTTGTCGCCCGTGGATCAGGTGGACCTGATCGACGTGTCGCCCAAGCAGTTGGTGTCTGTTGCTGCGTCCTTGATCCCGTTCCTTGAGAATGACGACGCGAACCGGGCGCTTATGGGTTCGAACATGCAACGTCAGGCGGTTCCGCTTCTGCAAGCCGAGGCGCCGCTGGTCGGCACCGGTATTGAGGAAGTTGTGGCGCGCGACTCTGGTGCGGCCATCATGGCGAAACGTGCCGGTATTATCGACCAGGTGGACGCCACCCGGATCGTGATCCGTGCGACGCACGACCTTGAGCTGGGTGACGCGGGTGTGGACATCTACCGCATGCGCAAGTTCCAGCGGTCGAACCAGAACACCTGCATCAACCAGCGTCCGCTGGTGAAGGTGGGTGACACGGTTCAGAAGGGTGAGGTCATTGCCGATGGTCCATCCACCGATATGGGTGAACTGGCGCTGGGCAAGAACGTGGTCGTCGCGTTCATGCCGTGGAATGGCTACAACTACGAAGACTCGATCCTGATCTCCGAGCGCGTGTCGCGTGACGACGTCTTTACCTCCATCCACATCGAGGAGTTTGAAGTCGCCGCCCGTGACACCAAGCTGGGTCCGGAAGAGATCACCCGCGATATTCCGAACGTCGGTGAGGAAGCCCTGCGCAACCTCGACGAAGCGGGCATCGTGTATATTGGTGCCGACGTGGAGCCGGGCGACATCTTGGTCGGTAAGATCACACCGAAGGGCGAGAGCCCGATGACGCCGGAAGAGAAGCTTCTGCGCGCCATCTTTGGTGAGAAAGCCTCGGACGTGCGCGACACCTCGCTGCGCGTGAAGCCGGGTGACTTCGGCACGGTCGTTGAGGTGCGTGTGTTCAACCGCCACGGTGTGGAGAAGGACGAACGTGCCCTGCAGATCGAGCGTGAGGAAGTCGAGCGTCTGGCCCGTGACCGGGACGACGAGCTGACCATTCTGGACCGCAACATCTATGCCCGTCTGGGCGACATGCTGTTGGGCAAAGAGATCGCCAAGGGGCCGAAAGGCGTCAAGGCGGGCTCCAACGTGGACGCCGATCTGTTGGAAGCCTTCCCGCGTTCCGCATGGTGGCAGATTGCCCTGAAGGACGAGCAGTCCGCACAGGTGGTCGAGGCCCTGAACGAGCAATACGAGGCGCAGAAACGTGCCCTGGATGCCCGGTTCGAGGACAAGGTCGAGAAGGTCCGCCGTGGTGACGATCTGCCCCCGGGCGTGATGAAGATGGTTAAGGTGTTCGTGGCGGTGAAGCGCAAGCTGCAACCGGGCGACAAGATGGCCGGTCGTCACGGCAACAAGGGTGTGATTTCGAAAGTGGTGCCGATGGAGGACATGCCGTTCCTCGCGGATGGTACCCCGGTCGATTTCTGTCTGAACCCGCTGGGTGTGCCATCGCGCATGAACGTGGGCCAGATCCTTGAAACGCACATGGGCTGGGCCGCGCGGGGTCTGGGCGTGAATGTGGACGAGGCGCTGCAAGAGTACCGCCGGTCGGGTGATCTGACCCCAGTGCGCGAAGCGATGAGCCTGGCCTATGGCGAGGATGTCTATAACGAGGGCATCAGCGGCATGGACGAGGAGCATCTTGTCGAAGCGGCGGGCAATGTGACCCGCGGTGTGCCGATCGCGACGCCGGTCTTTGACGGTGCGAAAGAGGCGGACGTGAACGACGCGCTGGAGCGTGCCGGGTTCTCGACCTCGGGTCAGTCGGTGCTGTTTGACGGCCGCACGGGCGAGCAGTTCAGCCGCCCCGTGACGGTGGGCATCAAGTACCTGCTGAAGCTGCACCACCTTGTGGACGACAAGATCCACGCCCGTTCGACCGGTCCGTACTCGCTTGTGACCCAGCAGCCGCTGGGTGGTAAGGCGCAGTTCGGTGGTCAGCGCTTTGGTGAGATGGAGGTCTGGGCCCTGGAAGCCTACGGCGCCGCCTACACCCTGCAAGAGATGTTGACGGTGAAGTCGGACGACGTGGCGGGCCGGACCAAGGTCTATGAGAGCATCGTCAAGGGCGAGGACAATTTCGAAGCCGGCGTGCCGGAATCGTTCAACGTTCTGGTCAAAGAGGTCCGCGGTCTGGGCCTCAATATGGAGCTGCTCGACGCCGAGGAAGACGAGTGAAGATGAGCCACGCAATGCTTGCAACTGCTGGCGCTTGTGCATTATCCGCTTGCGGACCAAGAGTTGCTGAGTTGGCGAAGGATAGTCCAATCCGCCAGCGCAGCGGCGCGACGCATAGCGTCAGCGTCGATGTTATTCGCTTGACAGACTCAAATGCTGGCTATCAGCGCGCATTGCGTGGCGCTCTTCAAACTTGCGACCTGCCTACCAATACAAATGCTTCGGTCATCGAATTTACGCGCACTCTGGCAGCCTACTCGGGCCGCTTCTACGCGTTCAAATGCCCGGAACCTGGAAAGGACACCCAATGAACCAGGAACTGACAAACAACCCGTTCAACCCGCTGACGCCGCCCAAGGTCTTTGACGAGATCAAGGTGAGCCTGGCGTCGCCCGAACGCATCCTCTCGTGGTCGTTTGGCGAGATCAAGAAACCCGAGACCATCAATTACCGGACGTTCAAGCCCGAGCGTGACGGCCTTTTCTGTGCCCGTATCTTTGGCCCGATCAAGGATTACGAATGCCTGTGCGGCAAGTACAAGCGCATGAAGTATCGCGGCGTTGTCTGCGAGAAATGCGGTGTGGAAGTCACGCTGCAAAAGGTCCGCCGCGAGCGGATGGGCCACATCGAACTGGCCGCACCCGTGGCCCACATCTGGTTCCTGAAATCGCTGCCGTCCCGCATCGGTCTGATGCTGGACATGACGTTGCGTGATCTGGAGCGTGTGCTGTACTTTGAAAACTACGTGGTGACCGAGCCGGGTCTGACCGACCTTTCCTACGGCCAGATGCTGTCGGAAGAAGAGTACATGGACGCGCAGGACGCGTTTGGCATGGACGCCTTCACTGCCAATATCGGTGCGGAAGCGATCCGCGAGATGCTGTCCCAGATCGACCTGGAAGCCGAAGCCGAAAACCTGCGCGCCGATCTGAAAGAGGCGACAGGCGAGCTGAAGCCCAAGAAGATCATCAAGCGCCTGAAAGTGGTGGAGTCGTTCCTCGAGTCCGGCAACCGCCCGGAGTGGATGGTTCTGACCGTGATCCCCGTGATCCCGCCTGAATTGCGCCCTCTGGTGCCGCTGGATGGGGGCCGTTTTGCGACCTCTGACCTGAACGACTTGTACCGCCGGGTGATCAACCGGAACAACCGTCTGAAGCGTCTGATTGAACTGCGCGCGCCTGACATCATCGTCCGCAACGAAAAGCGGATGCTGCAGGAATCCGTCGACGCGCTGTTCGACAACGGCCGTCGTGGCCGCGTGATCACCGGTGCCAACAAGCGCCCGCTGAAATCGCTGTCGGACATGCTGAAAGGTAAGCAGGGTCGCTTCCGTCAGAACCTTTTGGGGAAACGGGTCGACTTCTCGGGCCGTTCGGTCATCGTGACCGGGCCGGAACTGAAGCTGCACCAATGTGGTCTGCCGAAGAAGATGGCGCTCGAGCTGTTCAAGCCGTTCATCTATTCGCGGCTTGAGGCGAAGGGCCTGTCCTCGACCGTCAAGCAAGCCAAGAAGCTGGTGGAAAAGGAACGTCCCGAGGTTTGGGACATTCTGGATGAGGTCATCCGCGAACACCCTGTCATGCTGAACCGTGCGCCGACGCTGCACCGTTTGGGCATTCAGGCGTTCGAGCCCGTTCTGATCGAAGGTAAGGCGATCCAGCTGCATCCGCTGGTCTGTTCGGCCTTCAACGCCGACTTTGACGGCGACCAGATGGCGGTCCACGTTCCGCTTTCGCTGGAAGCCCAGCTTGAAGCCCGCGTGCTGATGATGTCGACGAACAACGTTCTGTCGCCTGCCAACGGTGCGCCGATCATCGTGCCGTCGCAGGACATGATCCTTGGCCTGTATTACACCACGCTGGAACGCGCGGGTATGAAGGGCGAAGGCATGGTCTTTGGCTCGATCGAGGAAGTGCAACACGCCCTTGATTCCGGTGAAGTGCACCTGCACGCCAAAGTCACCGCGCGGATCCCGCAGATCGATGCGACGGGCCAAGAGGTCATGCAGCGCTTTGAAACCACGCCGGGCCGGGTCCGATTGGGTGCGCTTCTGCCGCTGAACAACAAGGCACCGTTTGAGCTGGTCAACCGCCTTCTGCGGAAGAAGGAAGTGCAGCAGGTTATCGACACCGTCTACCGCTATTGCGGTCAGAAGGAGTCGGTCATCTTCTGTGACCAGATCATGTCCATGGGCTTCAAGGAAGCGTTCAAGGCGGGCATTTCGTTCGGCAAGGACGACATGCTGATCCCCGACAGCAAGTGGACCATCGTTGATGACACCCGCGAGCAGGTGAAGGACTTTGAACAGCAGTACATGGACGGCCTGATCACCCAGGGTGAGAAGTACAACAAGGTGGTCGACGCCTGGTCGAAGTGTAACGACAAGGTCACCGACGCCATGATGGGCTCGATCTCGGCCGAACGTACGGACGAGGCGGGCGCCGAAATGGAGCCGAACTCGGTCTACATGATGGCGCACTCCGGTGCCCGTGGCTCGGTCACGCAGATGAAGCAGTTGGGCGGGATGCGCGGCCTGATGGCGAAGCCGAATGGCGACATCATCGAGACGCCGATCATCTCGAACTTCAAGGAAGGTCTGACCGTTCTTGAATACTTCAACTCGACCCACGGCGCGCGGAAAGGTCTGTCTGACACCGCTCTGAAAACCGCGAACTCGGGCTATCTGACCCGTCGTCTGGTGGACGTCGCACAGGACTGCATCGTGCGCGACATCGATTGCGGCACCGAAAACGCCATCACTGCCGAAGCGGCTGTGAATGACGGTGAGGTGGTTGCATCGCTGGCCGAGCGTGTGCTGGGCCGTGTGGCTGCGGACGACGTGCTGAAGCCGGGCACTGACGAGGTGTTGGTGGCTGCTGGTACGCTGATCGACGAGCGCATGTCCGACATGATCGAAGAGATGGGCGTGCAGTCGATGCGCATCCGCTCGCCCCTGACCTGCGAAAGCGAAGAGGGTGTGTGTACCATGTGTTATGGTCGCGACCTGGCACGCGGCACCATGGTGAACACCGGCGAGGCTGTCGGCATCATTGCGGCACAGTCCATCGGTGAGCCTGGCACCCAGCTGACGATGCGGACCTTCCACATCGGTGGGGTTGCTCAGGGTGGTCAACAGTCGTTCCTGGAAGCAAGCCAGGAAGGCAAGATCGTCTTTGAGAACCCGCAGACGCTGACCAACGCAGCCGGTCAGGTTCTGGTCATGGGCCGGAACATGAAGATGGCCATCGTTGACGAGAACGGCGACGAGCGTGCGAGCCACAAGCTGGGCTACGGTACGGCATTGTTCGTGACCGATGGTCAGGATGTGAAGCGCGGCGACAAGCTGTTCGAGTGGGACCCCTACACGCTGCCGATCATTGCGGAGAAGGCGGGTACGGCGAAGTATGTCGACCTTGTCAGCGGCCTGGCCGTGCGCGACGAGACCGACGATGCCACTGGTATGACACAGAAAATCGTGATCGATTGGCGTGCCGCACCGAAAGGCAACGAGCTGAAGCCGGAGATCATCCTGGTGGGCGAAGATGGCGAGCCGGTCCGCAATGATGCGGGCAACCCGGTGACCTATCCGATGTCCGTGGATGCGGTTCTGTCGGTCGAGGATGGCCAGACCGTGGAAGCCGGTGACGTCGTCGCCCGGATCCCGCGCGAAGGTGCCAAGACCAAGGACATCACCGGTGGTCTGCCGCGTGTGGCCGAGCTGTTCGAAGCCCGTCGTCCCAAGGATCACGCGATCATCGCGGAGATCGATGGTTACGTGCGCTTTGGCAAGGACTACAAGAACAAGCGCCGCATTGCGATTGAGCCCAGCGACGAGACCATGGAGAAGGTCGAGTACATGGTGCCCAAGGGCAAGCACATCCCGGTGGCCGAAGGCGACTTCATCCAGAAGGGTGATTACATCATGGACGGCAACCCCGCCCCCCATGACATCCTTGCCATCATGGGTGTGGAGGCCTTGGCCGACTACATGATCAACGAGGTGCAGGAGGTCTATCGTCTGCAAGGCGTGAAGATCAACGACAAGCACATCGAGGTCATCGTGCGTCAGATGCTCCAGAAATGGGAGATCGAGGACTCGGGCGACACCACGCTGCTGAAAGGCGAGCATGTGGACAAGCAGGAGTTCGATGCTGCCAACGAGAAGGCGCTGTCGAAAGGTGGTCGTCCGGCGCAGGGTGGTCCAATTCTGCTTGGGATTACAAAGGCTTCGCTGCAGACACGGTCGTTCATTTCTGCCGCGTCCTTCCAGGAAACCACACGCGTGCTGACCGAAGCGTCGGTGCAGGGCAAGAAGGACAAGCTGGTCGGTCTGAAAGAGAACGTGATCGTGGGTCGCCTGATCCCTGCGGGCACTGGTGGGGCAACTCAGGCTGTGCGCAAGATCGCATCGGACCGCGACAATGTTGTGATCGAAGCGCGTCGGGAAGAGGCCGAAGCGGCCGCTGCCCTCGCGGCGCCCACGGCAGACGATGTGGTGGGTGGCGACGTGTTCGACACGGTCATCGACCACTCGGAAGACAGCCGCGACTGATACAGTCCTTCGGTTTTGAGAATGGAAACCCCCGCCCGGACAGGCGGGGGTTTTTGCGTTTATGGGACGTGAGTGAACGGGTGCCAGGTGACCCGTTGTGCAGCGCGCATCTCTGCGCCGATGGAGCGTACAGGACGTAAGCCACACGGTTCATCAACAGGCTTGTCCAAGGATGAGCAGGATGCACGGCTTTGCCGCCGTTTAGGAGGTGACGTCGACGCCCAAGTCATCTTGGAAGTTTCCGCCTTCAAGTCGTCTGTCTGGGGTTCAAACTCCATGTCTGGAATTTTGGTATTCCAAAATATTAAAATGCCTGATATGGAATATGCCGAGCGCACACAGCGCCGTTTCCTAGGGAGGACACCATGAAAAAATTACTCGCCATTGCGGCAGCCACCGCAGTCGTCGGCGGCGAAGTCGTCGCGCAAGAATTCCCATCCAAAACCATCGAAGTGATCACGCACGCCGGGAACGGCGGCGGGACCGATGTGACCACCCGGATGATGATGATCCGCGCGCGCCGCGAGCTGGGCACCGACATGGTCGTCGTGAACAAGCGCGGCGGCGGGGGCGCCTCGGCTATGGACTACTATCTGACGCAGGAAGCCGACGGTCACAGCATCCTGACATTCACCATCGGCCATTCGGCAACTGTTGCGCTGGGCAAGACCGAGATGTCGCTTGACGACGTGCGTCCCATCGCGCGGGGCACCGATGATCCGCAAATTCTGATGGCGCGCTGCGGCGCATACGAGTCGGCGCAGGCATTTGTTGATGCGCAGAAGGATGAACCGCTGACCTATGGCACGACACATCTGGGCGGCATCGACGATGTGTCCGCCTTTATGTTCGCGCGGCGCGGTGAGCTGGCAACGCCCAAGATCGTGCCCTTCGAAGGGGGCGGCGAGCTGGCAACCCAGCTTGTCGCCGGTGCCGTTGACGTGGCGGTGCTGAACCTCGCCGAAGCCGGATCGCAGATCGAGGCGGGTGACATTTGCCCTGTCGTCGTCCTGGCGCCCGAGCGCATGAGCGGTCTGCCGGATGTCGCGACTGCTCAGGAATTGGGTATCGACGCAAACTTCTCGACCGTGCGCGGTTTTGTCGTGCATGCCGACACGCCTGACGAGGTCGCAGCAAAGATCGAGGAAGCGCTGCTGAACGCAATGAACCACACCGTGTACAAGGGGTTCCTCACCTCGGTGGGGCTGGATGCGACGTCTGTGGCTGGCTCCGATGTCTGGGGCGAACAGCTGACGTCGATGCAGTCAGATATGGATGCCGCCCTGCGCGATCTGGGTTTCATCGAATAAATCACGAAACTGCCCTGTCCGTCCCTGGTGCGGGACGGGCCGGGCCCTTGATCGCCCTGTTTCGAAAGGCACGCCATGACGCGTTACGCAGTCCCATGCGGCACAATCGTATTCTGCCTGTTCGCCTTTTGGCTCAGCACGCAGTTTGACCGGGTTCCGCCGATCTTGTTGCGGGGCATGCAGCCGGCGGACTTTCCGCAGATGGTCCTGTTGCTGATCATGGCCTTGTCGGTGCTGGTGATGATCTTTGATAAACCTGTCGAACATCCGCCTATCGGGCCAAACGTGTGGACAAGCATGGGGTTGTTCATCGTCTTTGTGCTACTGGCACAGATCGACATGTTTCTGGGTCTTGGCGTGTTTGCCGGTGGGTTGGCCTACGCCTGGGGCGAAAGGCGGGCTTGGGGCATCGGCTTTGTCTCGCTCGTCAGTCCGGCGCTGATATTCCTTCTGTTTGATCAGGCGTTCCGCATCCGCTTTCCGCGCGGGTTTCTGACCAACCTTTGGTACGGGTGAGCACGATGGCCCCTTTGTTCGCAGGACTTTACGCACTTCTTGATCCCCAGCTGTTGATCTTGCTGTTCGCGGCGACGCTGGGCGGTGTGATTATCGGTGCCTTGCCGGGGCTGAACGCCACCACAGGTGCCGCACTTCTGTTGCCGTTCACCATTACGATGGAGCCTATTCCGGCCATCGCAATCCTGACCACGATCTACTGTGCTGCGACTTTTGCCGGCGCCATTACCGCGATCCTGATCAACACGCCGGGTACGTCCGCAAGTGCCACGACCTGTCTGGACGGCTTTCCGCTCGCGCAGCGGGGCGAAGCCGGCCGGGCACTGGGCATGGCGACGGTGTCGTCGACGATCGGGGGGATCATTTCGGTCATCTGCCTGATGCTGGCCGCCCCGTTGATGGCGCGCATGGCATACAACTTTGCCCCGCCGGAATACTTTGCGCTGACCGTCTTTGGCATTTCGATGCTGGCAACCATCGGCGACGGTACACCGATGCGAAACATCATTGCCGGGTCGCTTGGGATCCTGCTGGCCACGGTGGGTAAAGACCTGCTGACGACGGTTGAACGGTTTACCTTCGGCTTCAACGAATTGTCCGAAGGGATCGGCTTTGTACCGGTCATGATCGGCATTTTCGGAATTTCCGAGTTGCTGGTGCAGGCAGAACGGCTTCAGGCCGAACGCAAGCTCATTCAGATGAAGGCCATCAAGTTGCCCTCGCGAGAAGACTACCGCAAGGTCTGGAAGACCATTCTGCGGTCTTCCGGCATCGGCACGTTCATCGGCATTTTGCCGGCCGAGGGCGCGACCGTTGCGTCGATGATCGGCTATAACGAGGCGCGGCGCTGGTCAAAAACGCCCGAAGAGTTCGGGAAGGGATCTGTCGAAGGCATTGCGGGATCCGAGGCGGCCAACAACTCGGCCACAGGTGGCGCGATGGTCCCGACCCTTGCGCTGGGTATTCCAGGCAGCCCGACGGCGGCGGTCATTCTGGCCGGGCTCATGGTGCATGGTTTGCAACCGGGACCAACGATGTTCACCCAACAGGCCGAGTTCGCCTATGCGATCTTCTGGGCCATGCTGCTGGTGAACGTGACATTCATCTTTGTCGGGCTCTTTGGTGCCAAAATATTCGCACAGGTCACCTTTGTCCCTGTGCAGATCCTGTGGCCCATCGTGTTTACGTTTTCCATTGTCGGGGCCTATGCCTTGGACCAGTCCATGCTTGATGTGTATATCGCGCTGGCCTCAGGCGTGGTGGGCTATTTCATGCGCCGTTTTGGGTACTCCGTCGTCCCACTTGCCATCGGGTTGATCCTGGGCGGGATGTTGGAAAAGCGTCTGGGCCAGTCGTTGATCATGCTGGACGATCAGTGGTGGCTGATGTTCACGCGCCCGCTGTCGCTTCTGTTTTTTGTTCTCACAATCCTCGCCTTGTTCGGACCGTACTTTTGGCGGCTTTTCAAACAGCGCGACCCGTTGGTATCGACCGGAGAGTAAGTCATGACCAAGATTAAATCTGTCCGGACGCGGGTCTGGAACTGGACCGGCCCGACTGTGCCACCGCAGGGCAATTTCTGCACCAACGCGTCGGATGCCCTGTGGATCAAAGGGGATGCCATGGCGTCTTTCCGGTTCCACCAATGGCTGACCTGCGAGGTGGAAACCGAGGATGGGACCGTTGGCATCGGCAATGCCGCACTGGCGCCGACGGTCGTCAAGAAAGCGATTGATGACTGGTACGCGCCGCTTGTGATCGGGGAAGACCCGTTCGATTACGCCTATATCTGGGAAAAGATGTACCGCCGCACCCATGCCTGGGGTCGCAAGGGCATCGGCATGACCGCGATCAGCGCCATCGACATCGCGATCTGGGACCTGATGGGCAAGCTGGTTGGCAAACCGGTCTTCAAGCTGCTGGGCGGGCGCACCAAGGAAAAGATACCTGTCTACTACTCCAAGCTCTATGCCGACAGCATTGAGGCCATGCAGCGCGAGGCTGAAGAGGCGGCCAGCCATGGCTATCAGGCGTTCAAATCGCGTTTCGGCTTTGGCCCCAAGGATGGCATGGCGGGCATGCGCGAAAACCTCAAGCGCGTCGAAGCGCTGCGCGAGGTTCTGGGGTATGACGTTGATCTCATGCTCGAATGCTACATGGGTTGGAACTTGGACTATGCCAAACGGATGCTGCCAAAGCTGGAAAAGTACGAGCCGCGCTGGCTGGAAGAGCCGGTGATTGCGGACGATGTCGCGGGGTATGCGGAGCTGAACGCCTTAGGGATCGTGCCGATTTCGGGCGGGGAGCACGAGTTTAGCGTTATGGGGTGCAATGACTTGATCCAGAAGAAGGCCGTCAGCATCCTGCAATACGACACCAACCGCGTTGGCGGCATCACCGCGGCGCAGAAGATCAATGCGATTGCCGAGGCCGCGCAGATCCCCGTGATCCCGCACGCGGGCCAGATGCACAATTACCACCTGACCATGGCCAATACGAATTGCCCGATCTCTGAATACTTCCCGGTGTTCGATGTCGAGGTTGGCAACGAGCTGTTTTATTACATCTTCGAGGGCGACGCCGAAGCCGAGAACGGGTATCTGCAACTGAATGACGACACTCCGGGTCTGGGCATCTCGATCACCGATAAACACCTGAAACACTTCGAGATCATTGAATGACGCAATATACCGGCATATGGCCCGTCGCCCCCACGCCCTTTCACGACGACGGTACGCTCGATCTTGAGGGCATGAAGCGCGTGCTCGACTGCCTGATTGATCAGGGCGCCGATGGGATTTGCGTGTTGGCCAACTTCTCGGAACAGTTCCTGATTTCGGATTACGAGCGCGCGCAGCTTGCCCGGCTGAGCGTGGAACATGTCGCGGGCCGGGTGCCGGTGATTGTGACGATCAGCCATTACGCAACGCAGATCGCGGTTGAGCGCGCCCGCTTTGCCAAGGATTTGGGCGCGGATATCGTGATGATGATGCCGCCCTATCACGGCGCGCTTCTAAAGGGCACGCCAGAGCAGAGCTTTGAACAATTTGCAGCTGTGGGTGAGGTCGGAATTCCGATTATGGTACAGGACGCACCGCTGTCCGGTGTTGACCTGTCGGTGCCGCTGCTGGTCCGTATGGCGCGCGAGATTGAGGCGGTGAAACTTTTCAAGATCGAGTGCCCGCGCGCGGCCAACAAGATCCGTGCCTTGATCGAACAGGGCGGCGCCGCGATCGAGGCACCGTTCGATGGCGAAGAAGCCATTACGCTGCTGGCCGACCTCGATGCCGGGGCCACAGGCGCGATGACCAGCGGCATGATCGTTGACCAGATCAAGCCGGTGATCACCAAACACCATGCGGGGGACGTCAAGGGCGCCACCGAGGCCTATGGTCGGGTCGCAATGGCGATCAATCACGAGAACCGCCAATGCGGTTGGCAGTCTTGCAAGGCCGCTATGGTCGAAGGCGGCGTGATCAGGTCCGAGTTCTGCCGCCATCCGATCCCGCCCTTGCATCCGGCAATCCGGTCCCGCCTGATAGATCTGTTAGAACCTCTGGACCCCTTGGTCCTGCGGTGGGGTACATAAAATGAGCGATACGGCATGGACCAACGAATTGCGGAATTTCGCAGAGTTGAAGCCGCGCAGGTCGCTGGCCGCCGAGGCTGCGGACAATCTGCGCGAGTTCATCCTTCTGGGTAAATTGCCGCCTGGCATGCCCGTGCGCGAGCGTGATTTGGCGGAAGCCTTTGGGATTTCGCGTACACCGCTGAAAGAGGCGCTGCGCATCCTCGAAGGTGAGGGGCTGATCGACTATGGCCCGACCCGCAGACCGGTCGTAGCGGACCCTTCTTTGGACGAGATCAACGACTGGCTGCGCGTTCAGGGCGCCCTCGAAGCGCTTGCCGGCGAGTTGGCTTGTGAGATGGCAACGGATGCGCAGATTGCGCAGATCGAACGGCTGAACGCTTCGATCCCGGAGGCGCGCAATGCCGAAGGTCAGGTGGCTGCCTTTCGACGCGACATGGCGTTTCACGATGCCATTGTCGAGGCGTCGGGCAACCGTGCGCTGTTCGAAACCCACGCGACTTACAATGCGCGTTTGTGGCGCGTGCGGTTTTTGTCTTCGCAACGGGTTGCGAGCCAGGACGGAACCCGCCGCGAACATCTGGAAATCGTTGAGGCCCTCAAGGCACGCGACGCCACTGCGGCCCGGCGCGCCCTCAAGCAGCATCTGCGGACGGCCGAGGTCAATATCGCGGCCGCGATGGCAGAGGCCAAAACCGAAAGGGAGACCGAATGATGCATCCCAGACTTGCGATTGTGCCCGGGGATCCGTCCGGAATTGGACCAGAGCTGATCGCCAAGCTGTTGGTCGAGGACGGCGTGGCCGAGGCCGCTGACATCCTTTTGGTTGGCGACGCGCACCTTTGGCAGCGTGGTGCTGCGCAGGCGGGTGTGGAGGTGACCCTCAACACCATAGCCGAAGCGGACATCGACACGTTTCGCGGGGTGGCGCATCTCGACATGCAGACAATTGCGCCGGAGGACGTGCAGGTCGCGGAAGTGACCGTGGCAGGCGGCACCACATCGCTGCGCTGTCTCGACAAAGCGCTTGATCTGGCGCAGGCCGGGCGGGTGGACGGGGTGATGTTCGCCCCTTTCAACAAGGCAGCGATGACTTCGGCGGGGCTGAACGCGGAAGATGAGCATCGCTATATGGCGCGCTACCTCGGGTTCACGGGCTATCACTCGGAAATCAATGTCCTCGACGCGCTTATGACAACACGTGTGACCAGCCATATCGGGCTGAAGGACGTTGCCGCGAACATAGACGGGCCGGGCATCGAACGGGCAATCGAACTGGCGCACGCAACCCTCGCCCGATCAGGCAACACACGCCCGCATGTGGCAGTCGCCGCGCTGAACCCCCATGCCGGTGACAATGGCAAATTCGGGCGGGAGGAAATCGACGTGATCGAGCCCGTGGTCAAGGCCTGCCAGGCGCGGCAGATGAACGTGACGGGTCCCTGGCCCTCCGACACCGTGTTTCTCAAGGCCAAGCGCGGCGAGGTCGATGCCGTTGTGACCATGTACCACGATCAGGGTCAGATCGCGATCAAGCTGATGGGGTTTGAGCGCGGCGTGACCGTTGCCGGTGGCCTACCGATCCCGATTGTAACGCCAGCCCATGGCACGGCCTTTGACATCGCCGGACAGGGTGTAGCCAACGTGAGTGCCAGTCGTCAGGCGTTTGATCTGCTTGTCCGCATGGCGCGGAAAGCGAAATCCGAGGCTGCCGCCTGACGAGAAAGTCTAACGGGTGCGCGGGCCTTTCCATTGCGCGTTTTACGCTAGTGACGTGCGTCCACAAGAACCGAGGCACCGCCGAATTGTAACACATCGCGCATTGAACGCTGCGCGATGCCGCAAACAAGAACACAGAAAGACATAATATGAGCGTCACCCTGCACGGAAAAAACCTCATCGCCGGTCATTGGGTCGAAAGCGGCCAGACATTTCAGTCCGATCCCGCCCACGGCCCGTCGCGGTCGTTCTTTGCGGGTACGCCCGATCTGGTCCAGCAAGCTTGCGAGGGCGCGGCGGAGGCATTTTGGTCCTACGGCTACAGTTCTGCTGCACGTCGGGCCGCGTTTCTGACCACCATCGCCGATGAGATCGAAGCGCGTGCCGACGCGATAACCGAAGTCGGAGCGCAGGAAACCGGTTTGCCCGAGGCACGTTTGCAAGGCGAGCGTGGGCGAACCACCGGCCAGTTGCGCATGTTTGCCGAGCATATCCTGAAGGGTGACTACCTTGACCGTCGGCATGATCCGGCGCTGCCCGACAGAGCGCCTTTGCCGCGCCCTGACCTTAAGATGATCCAGCGACCAGTCGGTCCGGTTGCGGTGTTCGGTGCTTCGAATTTCCCGCTGGCCTTCTCGACCGCTGGCGGTGACACGGCGGCGGCCCTTGCTGCGGGATGTCCGGTGGTGGTCAAGGGGCACCCCGCACATCCCGGTACAACCGAGATCGTGTGCGATGCGATCCATGCTGCGATTGCCAAATGCGACGTGCCGGTGGGCGTGTTTTCGATGGTCCATGACGGTGGCATCGCAGTAGGGGCCGCGTTGGTGCAAAACCCGCGGATCCGCGCCGTCGGCTTTACCGGGTCCTTGCGCGGTGGGCGCGCGCTGTTTGATTTGTGCGCAGCGCGCCCTGACCCCATTCCGTTCTTTGGCGAACTTGGTTCGGTCAATCCGATGTTCCTGCTGCCTGCGGCTGTCAAGGCACGGGGGGCTGAGATCGGCGCGGGCTGGGCCGCTTCGCTCACAATGGGCGCAGGACAGTTTTGCACCAACCCCGGTATCGCCGTTGTGCCGCCCGGTGCGGACGCATTTGCGGCCGCAGCTGAAACCGCGCTTGGGGATGCCGCGGCGCAGACCATGTTGACGGACGGCATCGCCGATGCTTATCGCGACGGCGTGGCGCGTGTCGCCAGTAGCGACAAAACCATCGAGCTTTTGGGCACTGCGAGCAGCGGACGTGAAGCGAAACCATATCTCTACCGCGTCGCGGCACGAGATTGGATGGCGCAACACAGCCTGCAGGAAGAGGTCTTTGGACCGCTTGGCATCGTGGTTGAGGCGGCGGACGAGACCGAAATGGAAGAGATCGCAAAGTCGATCCAGGGCCAACTGACCTGCACGATCCATATGGACGAGGATGACACCGATCAGGCCCGATCGCTCATGCCGATTGTCGAACAGAAAGCGGGCCGCATTCTGGTCAATGGCTTTCCCACGGGTGTGGAAGTGGCCGACAGCATGGTCCACGGCGGACCTTATCCCGCATCGACAAACTTTGGCGCCACGTCCGTCGGTACCTTGTCCATCCGCCGCTTTCTGCGCCCGGTTTGCTACCAAAACCTGCCGGATGCGCTGTTGCCAGAGGACTATTGAACGACAGCGGCTGCGTCGCTCTGGTGAAGCGGACGTGATGGCCTTCATCCGAGGCCTATACTTCGTTCGAGGAGACATTGCCGCTGCGTTGGTGCCTGTGTGGCCTGTCCTCGCGAACAGTGTTTCCATCGTATTTGACTGCTCAGGCCGCGCGCAGTGTTACGGCCTGTTGCAAGCGTCGCACTAGCATCTTAACCCGTGGCTTGTAACAGCGGTCCGCTGTTTGAGAGCGCTAGATGGCAAGCAAAACTGCATATCGCGACAAACACGCCAAACCGGCTCGCTAGATCCGGGCTCGCCTGCCGTCTGCGGTTGCGCGTCACACTCTGACGCGCTTTTGGCCTAAGAAAGAGGCAGCCTGTCACCGCCTAAACACCGGTTTTCAAGCCAAGTTTCGCCGATACTGCTGCCATCAAAAAATCCGGTTGAACTGAACGGCGTGATCTCACTTGTTCAAGTATAGGTAGAATTTCTACGCACAAGAAACGCCGCATCCACCCGTGATGAAGGTGTCACTTTTTTAGCCAACCCTTTTTCCGAAACCAGCCAACTCGACGTCCGATGAACCCGGGCGCCGTTCATCGTGAACGACCGTAGTGTCCTACGGTTGCCAGTAGAGGAGTGCCTGAAGAACACCACGCGCGGCGTCACGTGGTCGCCGCAAACACCCTGACATACCCAAAAACAAAAAGATGCCCGTCATGTCCGGGACGATCAGCATCAGCCACTGATCATCATCGGTCCTGCCCAATGATCGGACGTGAGGACATCGGCATCTCAAAGAAAGGACAGTCTTAACATGTGCATGATGTGCCAGCTGGGCTACGGCCCACAGCAAGAAACCCCGTTTGACAAGATTGGTGGAGAACAGACCGGTCTGAAAGTGGTCCTGGCCGAGGCGATGACCCTGACACCGACCTTGGCAGTTCTCGCAGCACTCGAAGAGACAGGCGCCGACCCTGTCGAAGCGAGCGAGATCACTGAAATTACGAACAGAGGCAACAGCTCCGAAGAACGTGATGCCGCCACGTTGGAGGGATCCGACCAACTGTTGGTGAGCTCACAAGCCAGCACAGACACGAACGAAGACGCCTGGTGGGTCAATGACCAGACACCGGACAATCCTTTTGGAAAGAGCGAGGACTACGAAGCCTACCTTGACTATCTGGGCGCGCTGCCGCGCAGCCTGACGCCAGAGATCGCGGCAGAGCCGCTGCGGATCAACGTAAGCGAGCTGAGCAACCATCCCGGCTATCTGGAAGCCGCCGTGGGTGCACTTGACATGTGGGCGGCGGTGACCCCGCTTGAATTCGAAATCGTCGATGACACGCCCTATGACGAAGACACGGACTGGATGCAGGTCGTCAGCCCAGAAATCGGCGAGCAATTTGACGGCAGCGCCTTTTCATCTGACCGCTATATCAGTGTCGGCCAGCGGTTCCATGATACCGAGCCGAACCTGACCGATATCGGCGGCTATGTCTTTGACACGTTCATCCATGAATACGGGCATGAGTTTGGGCTGAACCACCCTGGTCTTTACAACTATAGCGGCCCCGGTGGCGTGCAGATCAACTATCTGAACAACGCCACCTGGACCTATGACTGGCAGCAATACAGCGTCATGTCCTATTTCGATGGGATCGACGTGGGCGAAGACACGCGCTGGTCTGCTGCTACCCCGCTGATGGGTGATATCGAGGCGGTGATCCGCACCTATTTCTCGACCGTGGATGAAGACGGTGTGCGGACCTATCAGACGATCAACCTGAACACCGGCGACGATGTCTATGGGTTCAACAGCACGAAGTATGGCTACGAACTGACCTCATCGGGGATGACGCGCGACATTGGCTTTGTCATCCACGACACCGGCGGGACCGATACGATGGATTTTTCCGGTTCAATCGCGGGCACCATCCTCGACATGCGCGCCGGGCAGTTTTCCAGCGTCAACGGCCACAACAACAACGTGTCGATCTTTGCCGGACACAATGCGGACGAAACCGAATACTACATCGAGAACGGGATCGGCAGCCAATACGACGACATTCTGATCGGGAATGACGGCGACAACGTGCTGGATGGGCGCGGCGGCGGTGACCGCATGGCCGGTGGTGACGGTGACGACACCTATTTCGTGGACTCGCTCGACGACGTGGTGCGCGAAGAAATGGGTGGCGGCAATGACACCGTCATCGTGATGTCGAGAGACCTTGAGATTGGAAACATCGCCAATGTCGAGAACATCATCTACGTCGATAGCTCGCTTGCCGAACTGGTTGAGGCAGGTGGCGAAACACCTCCCGCGCCCGGGGACAACACGCGCACCAGCATCATTCTAGGTGACGATACGGATGAAACGATTGACGGCGGTGCGGGTGACAACACCGTCTTTGGACGCGGTGGCGATGACATCATCATCGGTGGCACGGACTCGCTTGAGAGCCGCGACATCAACAACACCATAGCCATCGAGGATCTGGAGGACCAGACCGAAAGCGATGACGGCAACGATGCGCTTTACGGCGGCGACGGCAACGACAGCATCTTTGGCGGACAGGGCGATGACCTGCTCGATGGGGGTAACGGGGACGACATGCTCAGCGGCCAGGCCGGTGTCGATGTGTTCCGAGGTGGCGCGGGCAGTGATACCGTCGACTACAGTCGCGAAAGCCCATTTCAGCTGATCGTCAATCTTGAAACCAATTTTGCCAACGGCGGTACCGCATCGGGCGACACGTTCGACAGCATCGAGGGCCTGATCGGATCGGATGACCGGATCGACCGCTTTATCGGGACATCGGCTGCAAATCACTTCATCGGCCAGGGCGGCGGAGATGTCTTTAATGGTCGGGCGGGCAACGACACGTTGGACGGCGGGCGGGATGGTGACATACTGTATGGCGAAGGTGGCGACGACGTGATCATCGGCGGCGCTGGCCAGGACTATCTGGACGGCGGCGAAGGTATAGATACGGTTGTCTACAGGACCAGCGCGAGCGGTGTGACGGTCGATCTGGCCAATGGCACGGCCACGGGCGGCGACGCTGACGGGCCGGTTCAGATCGTGGGGCGTGGCACTGCAATTCAGCACGACATCCTTGTTGGCTTTGAAAACGTGGAAGGTTCGTTTTTCGATGATTGGCTGATTGGTGACGATCAGATGAACGGCTTTTCCGCTGGCGTAGGCGACGATACGCTGACAGGGGGCGCAGGCAGCGACCTGCTGGATGGCGGCGCTGGCAGCGACACGGCGGACTACTCGGACGCCAGCAGCGGCGTCAGGCTCAATCTCCGCCACGGGATGTCCGAAGGGGACACTTACGTGTCGATCGAAAACCTGTCCGGGTCCGGTTTCGACGATCTGGTCAAGGGCAGCCAGGCCGCAAACGTCCTGATAGGGCAGGGTGGCGACGATAAGGTGCGTGGCGGCAACGGCGATGACACCGTGCTGGGCGATTTCGCCTATGCAGGCGACACGCTGCCAACGCCGGGCATGGGCACCGGCTATGCGACGCTGGGACCGAACGCGAACAACAACTCGATTGCGACCGCATTTGACATTTCGGACAACTTTTCACTGGAAGAGGACCCGAATATCTTCGACTCGACCACCGTGCTGCACACAACGGTGGAAGCCACGGGCAACGGCCAGGGCGGTTATTACAGCATCGACCTGGCCGCTGGTACTGTCCTGTCAATCGATGTGGACGGCATCGCGGATCCAGCCGTGCATGACAGCTGGATCAGGCTTTTGGACAGCGACGGCAATATCGTAGCGGAGAATGACGATGGCGGCGGAGACCCCGGCTCGACTTCCATCCGCGATTCAAGTGCGGTTCACGTCATCCAAGAAACCGGCACCTATTACATCGTGCAGGGCAGCTGGACCGAGGACTCCGAGGACGGCGGCTGGACCGAAGCGGTTCCCGAAGGCTCCACGTACACGCTCAATGTCTCGGTCGAATTCCCGCCGGCGCCTGCTGAACCTGGTGAGGCCGGTTCAGACGTGCTTTATGGCGGGCGCGGCAGCGATCTGTTGGATGGCGGGTTGGGCGCCGATGCCCTCAACGGTGGGATGGGAGAGGATATGTTCCGCTTCTCCACCGCGCTGGGGGGTGGCAACGTGGATCGGATCATGGACTTTGACACCGATGAGGATCTGATCCTTCTCGATAGCCTGATCTTTGAGGACCTGATCGGCCAAAGCATTTTGTCCTTCGGTGCGTTCCACAGCAGCACGACTGGGGTCGCCCGCGATAGTGAGGATCGCATCATCTACAACACGGAGACTGGCACCGTATTCTATGATGCGGATGGTTCCGGCGAAGACGCCGCAATCAGGTTTGCCAAGCTGAGCGAAGGTCTGGACCTGTCTGCGGACAATTTCATCATTCTTTGATGATACGTGGCCGGGGCGCTTTCAACTCGCTCTGGCCCGGACCCGTGTTGTTGCACGATTGCTAATTAGCCAAATTTGATGATGGAGGTGCTGAAGTGACGTTTTGGTCCTATCGCAGCGGCTGGTTTATCGGGATCCTCGTGGGAGCCGCTGTGTTTACGGGGATGGCGCAGGCTCAAGCGGAGGATATGCGCGGCGGCGTGACCTATGCGGGCGGGCAAGTCATCCCGGCGGGTCGGATTGAAATTACCATTGAAGACGCTGAAGGTGGTAATGTGCGGCTGCAAGGCGATGAGGCGCTAACCATCGAAAGCGACGGAAAGTCTCGGCAGATCGAATTTCCCCTGACATGGCCAGGACGCGCGACCGGGACGCCGAAACTGCGGCTTGTCGCGCATTTGCGCCGTGAAGACGGCTGGTTGCTCGCTCGCGGCAGCGCGGGGGTTAAGGTTGGGCAACCCGTTTCTGTCACTTTGAATACTGTGATGTATTGAGGATGTGCTAAGCAGTTCAAGTCGTGTAAGCGGTGCGGTCGTCGCGACCGGAGCAACCGAGACAAAGGCAGTGCCATTTCGGGACCGTTTGGAAGGACAATCGCAACGTGGTCTTCTGCGCTGATCCCCATAGCGTGCAGGCTTGCGGTGACGTCCTCTGATAGGTGCCGCAACCCGTCTTAGCTGGACCAAGGGCGCCCGGCGGCTCCGATGGCGGGCAGATCGCCCAGGTGCCCGGCAAGAATGACTTGATTGTGTTCTCCGTGGTCATTCCTCTCTCAGATTGTTGGCGATCTGCGGACGACGACTATTCGGATAACAGCGTCTCGGCGAGGCTTCGGCCACTCATGAACGCGTCCTGCGCGGTCGCGCCAAGGCACCAATCTCCGCAGATCGAAAGCCCAAGCGCTTCGTCCGTCAGACAGGGTTGGCCCAAGGGTTGCGAGGTCAGAGCATAGCGCCAACGGTGAGCCATGCTGATAACGGGCGAAACAGGTGGACAGTCGAGCGCGGCGAAGAACGCTTGCAGCAACAAGCTCTCGATCTCCGCGCGTTCGTATTCCAGATGTGCGGTGCTCCACTCGGCGTTGGCCTGAATGACCCATGCGTCGCCGGGTGGGGTCCGGCCCGGTTTTGCAATCTCTCGCGCGATGACAGAAATGGGGCCCGCGCAGTCGTTGATGTAGGTGACGTCGGTGGGTAAGGGGGCGTCAAAGCCCGCCATAAGCGTCCAGCACGGGGCCATCTTTGCGTGCTCGATCTGTGCCTGAACCTTGGGCCATGGCGACACAAGCCTGTGTGCCTGCGGCTGCGGTATCGCAAGAACAAGCTGGTCGAAGGTCTGCCCCGAGAATTCCGCATGTCCTTGCAAGGACCACCCGTCTGACCCGCGATCCAATGCCGTGATTTCGGCCTGGGTGCAGATCGTCAGACCGTTGGCAATCGGTTTGACGCTTCCACTCATCCCCGGTAGCCCTGTCCAGCCTTTGGCATCTGTCCAATACGCCGCGGTCCCCTGGCCTTCGATTTGCGTGATAAAGTTGGCAAAAATGCCTTCGGTCGGGCGCAGCACGACGGCACCGTGGTCAAAGCGCCATCCATCTTTCCGGCGCGACGCCATGCGTCCGCCAAGGCCACGGCTCTTGTCACATACAACCACGTCACGACCGTCGTCCGCCAACATGCGCGCCACTGTCAGACCGGAAAGCCCTGCGCCGATCACGACAATCCGATCAGTTTTATTCATGTCGAATGTCTCCTAAAGTGGGCGCTTGCCAGGACGGGCGGTCATGTCCCTACAAGAGGCATCATCCAATTCCAACCGGCATCGCCTCAGCGGGTAAATCAGTGCGTCCATGTTCTATACTAAGCGGGAGGATGGCGTAGGTCTGTGGCCAAGCTAGCTTTGGCTTTTGCGGCGCCGGCCTAAACGAGCATGAGAACGCCTTACTACTCCCTTGAACAGCGTCTTCGTCGTTGGGTCACTTTCTGAGAATTTATGTGACGGTCACAGACAGCTTGCCGAGCGCTGCAAGTTCCACGTCCATGACATCGCCCTGGCTGACAGGGCCAACCCCGGATGGCGTCCCGGTCATGATCACATCGCCCGCGGCCAATTCGAAATATTCCGACAGGTAGGAGATCATCTCGGGTGTCTTCCAGATCAGCTGATTGAGGTTGCCTTCTTGCCGCAATGCGCCGTTCACACGGAGGGTAATTGCGCCCTCTTCGAGGTGACCAACATCCGTGACCGTGTGGATTGGGCCGATGGGCGCCGAGTGCTCAAAGGCTTTGCCGATTTCCCAGGGGCGGCCTGCCATTTTCATCTCTCCCTGAAGATCCCGGCGGGTCATGTCCAAGGACAACGCGTAGCCGTAGACGTGATCTAGTGCATGTTCGACCGGTATGTTTGTGCCGCCTGACTTCAGCGCGACGGCCAATTCCGCTTCATGGTGAACATCGGACGTGCGGGGCGGGTAGGGGAAGCGACCCGTGGTGTTTAGGTTGTCGGGGTTTTTCTGAAAGAAGAAAGGCGGCTCGCGGTCCGGATCATGGCCCATCTCAATGGCATGCGCAGCATAGTTCCGTCCGACGCAATAGACACGGCGTACCGGGAAAGCCCCGCCTGATGCGACGGGGATCGACGTAATGGGTGGCGCAGGAATTACGTATTCAGACATTGCGCGGCTCCATGCTCTGACCCGTTTGGCATAAAGGCTGGGCTGGGAGAGATCAATCTGACCTACCCGCGCTTAGGTGCAGTGGCGCGTCAAATCCCATCAAGCGCGTGCGCTGATGGATGCCGGTCCAAGAGCCGCGAAAACCCGGCCTGATCCCCTTGTTCGGTCGATCCACGATGAAGCTCAGGCGGGCTTGCTGTTTTTTGATGCTGTGCTCGGCGATCTCCGTTGTTTATGGAGATTTCCGCTGTCCCCCGACTTTCAAATATATCGTTAAACGTGTGTCATAGAGAGGTGCCATAGCACGGCTTGTCTTGCTGATTGAGGAATATGCAATGGGCTTCTTTTCTACAAATTTCATCTTTGGATCGTTCGGGTCGGACACCCTGACAGGAACACAAAAAAGAGACTACATCTTTGGGTTTTTTGGTGATGACAGCATCAAATCCGGTGGTGGAAATGACGTGGTTTTTGCAGGTTTCGGCAATGACACGATCCATGGTGGCGGGGGCAATGATCGCATCTTTGGCGGCTTTGGCTTCGACACAGCCGCGTACTCAGGCTCGATCAACGATTACAGCATTTCAACCGGTGGTCGGTGGGGGCCCACGACCGTAAAGTCCGTGGGTGACGTCGAAGACGCAGGCCGCGACAAGCTCTACAGCGTCGAAGCGCTGTTTTTCGAAGCGGACGACTACACCCTGTTTCTGGACGGCAGAAACAATGAGGTCCTGGCGGGCGATGACGCATTCACCACGGCCGAAAACACAACCCTGACCATCGGCGTCGGAGCGCTTTTGGAGAACGACCAGGAGTTTGACGGGGACACGCTCGAAATCAATGGCGTGTCGGGTACCAGTGCATCCGGTGCGACGGTTGAGTTGGTCGATGGGCAGGTGGTTTACAGCCCGGGCGATCTTTTCGACATGCTTGAGGTGGGCGAAACCGCGACCGATACGTTCACGTATACCGTCACGGACAATCAGGGCAGTACGGTCACAGCCACTGTTACAGTAACTATTGAGGGCGAGAATGACGCGCCGACCCTGCTGGCCGTGGATCAGATCTGCCTGATCGAAGGCAACGAGACATTTCAGGCCGTCATTGCCGCCTCTGACGTAGAGGGCGATACGCTCAGCTTTGCCCTGGCCGGCGCTGATGCGAGCCTGTTTACAATTGATGCCCAGACGGGCGCCATCAGCTTCATCGACGCGCCGACCGCCGACAATCCGCTTGATCAGGGTGGCGACGGCATCTACGACCTCGAACTTCTGGTGTCAGATGGCGTGAACACGACCAGCCAAGAGCTTCAGGTCCAGGTGCAGCGGGCGCCTGCAACCGGCGGTTCCAGCCCGATTGCGTTTGACATGGTGGGCAGTGCGTCGCTTGGCCTTCTGGGCTTTGTAAGCACGGCGCCCACCTTCTCGAGCGCGGGGGACGGGTTCGGATTTTTTCAAGTCGGTGCCGGATCGGTTCCGTTTAGCCTCGTTGATGACAGCGCGGCGTCATTTCCCGGCGATAGCCTCGGCATCATCGACGCCAGCGCGAACACCGATGTGTTCTTCGGTGTGACTGATACGATCAACAGCGACAATCCGAACGACGAAGCCTATGAGGCGCAATGGTCCTTTGACATTGCAGGTCAAACGGATCTGAGCCTGTCGGTCGACGTGGGCGCGATGGGTGATTTCGAAGGCTCCGACACCTTCACGCTGAGCTACAATATTGATGGCGGTGCCGAGATCGTGCTGTTCGATTTTGTGCCCGATGAGGATGCGTCCCTCGACTACACCCTCGCGAACGGCGATGTCGAAACCCTGGACGACCCGTTGACGGTTGCCGGGTCGGGCGAGGTTCTGTCGAACATCCTGCAAACGCTGAGCGCCAGTCTCGAGGGCACAGGTGCGGTCCTGAATGTCACCCTCACGGCAAGCACCGACGGCGGATCCGAAGCGTTTGCCATGCAGAACCTTGTGATCGAAGGGGCCGCGCCCTCCGGATCGCAGGTGGTGGCATCGACTTTGACGGGCGATGCTGACCGGAACCTTATCAGTTTCACCAACAACGCCCCGGCCTTCTCCAGCCTCGGGGACGGCTTTGGCATTTTTCAGGTTGGCACAAGTGCTTCGATCCCGTTCAGCCTTGTCGATGACAGCAATGCAGGCTTTGCGAATGACACGTTGGGTATCATCGATGCGTCCACCAACACGACCTCATTCTTTGGCGTAACGGACACCGATAACAGCGACACCACTGGACCTGTTTCGGCGACCTGGGCTTTCGACATCTCAGGGTTCAGCGATCTGATGTTGTCACTTGATGCTGGCGCGATGGGTGATTTCGAAGGGTCCGACAGCTTTATCTTCACATACAACATCGACGGCGGCGCCGAGATGACGCTGTTCGACTTCGTCGCGGACGAGGCGGCGTCGCAAGACTATACGCTTGCGGACGGAGATGTGTTCACCCTCGACGACCCGCTGACGGTTGCCGGTTCCGGTGAAGTCTTGTCGAACGTTTTGCAAACGTTAAGCGGTGCGATTGAGGGCGAAGGTTCCATCCTGAACCTGACGTTCACTGCCGACACCGATGGCGGATCAGAGGCTTTTGCCTTCCAGAACCTGATCATCGAAGGGACCGGAGGCGCCACTGAGCCCGAACCCCCGACCTATTCCATCTCGACAAACAGCGGTGATGCGCTGGAAGGCGATGAAGGGAGCACCGAGTACAGCTTTGTCATAACCCGCGATGGCGATGTGTCCGAGGCGGGCAGCGTGGACTTTACCATCGGTGGTGACGTTGATGCGGACGATTTCGGTGGCATGCTGCCAGCGGGCGCGGTCATGTTCGCGGCGGGTCAGACCTGTGCCACGGTGACCTTTACCGTCACCGGCGACAATGTGATCGAAGATGACGAGACTTTTACGGTTACCTTGTCGAACCCGGTTGGTGGAGAGATCACCACAGACAGCGCCTCGGTCGAGATCCTGGATGATGATGACATCACACTGATCTCCGACATTCAGGGCGCTGGTGACGCCAGCGAACTGGTTGACCAGGTCGTCACCGTCGAAGCCGTCGTGACCTACGTGACGTCGGACGGATACTTCCTGCAAGAGCAGGACAGTGACAGCGATGGCAATGCGCTGACCTCGGAAGGTATCTTTGTCTTTACGGGTGGCGTGGACCAGCCTGCTGTTGGTGATCTGGTTTTCGCCCGCGGCGTGGTCGAGGAAAGGTTCGGCCAAACCCAGCTCAGCCAGGATTTTGTTCGCGTGGTGTCGTCGGGCAACCCGTTGCCGACGGCGGCGACCGTGCTGCTGAGTGGTACAGAGCAGAATTTCGAAGCCGTTGAGGGCATGCGCTTTACCCTCGACAGCGGTATCGAGGGCGAAAACATCACCGTCATCGAAAACTTCAATCTCGACCGCTTTGGTGAAATCACGGTGTCGGCGGGCATTCAGACACAGGCGACACAATTGTTCGACGCCCAAACCGAACAGGAAGAGGTGCAGGCGCTGATCGAAGCCAACCTGAACAACCGTCTGATCATCGACGATGGCGTGTCAGAGCAGAACCCCGACGAGTTTGTTTACATTCCGAACACCACCGATGGCGACAACGGCAACGGGTATCTGGATGCGGGCGATACGTTCACCGCCGAGGGTCCCACCCTGCGACTGGGGGCCGAGATTGATGGACCGACCACTGGGGTCATGACCTTTGGTTTCGGCGAGTACCGGATGCTGGTTGATGGTCAGTTAAACGTGGACGAGGAAACGAATTCCGGCGCGCGCGAAGAAGACGCGCCCGATGTGGGTGGCGACATTCAGGTCGCCTCGATCAATGTCCTCAATTACTTCACGACGCTGCGTGGCGAGGGCACCTCGGGTCCGGGCGGCCTTGATCCGCGCGGCGCATCCTCGGCCGATGATCTGGAACGGCAGACCGACAAGCTGGTCGAAGCCATCACAGGAACGGGTGCCGAGATTTTTGCGCTTCAGGAAATCGAGAATGGAGGATTTGCAGAAGGCTCTGCCATCGACGCACTGGTGGACGCCTTGAACGAGGATGCGGCGATGTCCGGTTCCGGCGCAGCCTATGCTTTTGTTGATCCGACGGCAGATGCAGGTTTCATCGGCACCGATGCGATCACAACGGGCATCATCTATGATGCGAACGCGGTGACCGTTACCCATTCTGAATTCCTCGTCTTTGAGGAGGCGTCAGCGGCGACAACCTTTGCTCTGGCCGAAGTGCTGAATGCGGTGGTGCCCGAAGATGATCGCGTCGGTGACTTCCAGCGGAACCGCCCGGCCGTGGCGGCCACCTTTGAAGACAACGAAACGGGCGAGACGTTCACCATCGTCTCAAACCACTTCAAGTCCAAGGGGCCAAGCGGTCTGACTGATCTGGTGGAGGCCGCGCAAGACTATCTCGACAATGGCGGCACCGACATCAACCAGGCCGATATCGACGCGCTGATCAATGACCCAAACTATGATCAGGGCGATGGTCAGGCGTTCTGGAATCAGGTGCGTGCAGACGCGGCGGCTGAAGTGCAGGCCTGGATCGAGAACGGCTATATGGGCACGGGCGTCGACAACTTCATCATCATGGGTGATTTGAATGCCTATGCGAAGGAAGACCCGGTGCAGACCTTGACGGACGATCCCGGTCTTGTTGATCTGATAGATCAGTTCATTGGTCAGGATGAAGCCTATAGCTTTGTATTTGATGGCCAGCGCGGTGCGCTTGACCATGCAATCGCCTCGGGTGGCATGGCGGGCCTGATAACGGGCGCGTCGGAATGGCATATCAACGCAGATGAGCCGGATCTGCTGAGCTACAACTCGGCCTTCAACAACTCCAACTTCTACGAGCCAAGCCAATTCGCGTCATCTGACCACGATCCGCTGATCATCGGCATCGATACCGGTGTGAACGACAGCGTTCTTTCGTAGAGAAAAGAAACTGCCCTTTGGGCGCGCCTACAAACAGGTGCGCCCGGGGCTTCGCTTCTGATGACCTTGCGGTCCTAGACGTCAACCAAAACGGTACCGTCGCAAAGCGGATTTGGATGTGTTCGCGGCCTTTCGAGCGATCAGCCTGCCGTGTAGGTCACTAGCAAGCCCGGAGTAACAACCGCGACGTTCATCCAACAAAAAACCGGCGCAAGCGATTGCTTGCGCCGGTTTCTCTACAGATCAGCTGCTTAGTTGATCCAGGTTTCCACGATGTCCATGTTCTCGGCCACCCACTCTTCGGCCACGTCTTGCGGGTCCATCTCATCCCGACCGATGGCCAGGATCCATTCGTTCACCGTGTTGGGGTCCAGTTGGATCTGGCTCAGGAACTTGGCCGCGGGCGGGTTCCGCTCTTCCAGCGACTTGGAGTAGCTGACGAAGATCTGAGCGTCGGGCGTTTTGCAGCCTGCTTCGGACACTTCCAGCCAGTCCTCGCCGTCGAGCTGCAGGTTCATGCAGCCTTCGGTGTGCTCGGGCTCGGCCAGCGGTGTGATGTCATAGGCGGCGTGGATCCACTCGGGCGTCCAGTAGTAGAAGAGGATCGGTTTCTGGTTGCCGTAGGACGTTTTCAGCTGCGCCTTGAAGGTCGCGTCGGAGATAACCTCCGGCTCCCACAGCTCGGAGAGTCCATAGGACTTCATCTTGACCTGCCAGATCTTCGTGGACTTCCACGAGGCGTCACCGGCCCAGTATTCACCCTTGCCGTTGCCGTCCTTGTCGAACATCGCCGCAACCGCCGGATCCTTCAGGTCCTCAAAGGACTTGATCTGGTCAGCCATGTAGCTGGGCACGTACATCTGCTGGGTTCCGGCATAGGGCTGGTTGTGGGCAACTGTACCTGCGTCTTCGATATACTTGTCCCAAGGCGCTTGCTGGTTCGGCATCCACATGTCGGTCCAGACGTCAGCCGAGCCGTCGCCCTTGTCCATGCCTGCGCCGATGATGGCCTGGTCGGACAGACCTTCGACGATTTCGGCTTCGGAGTTCAGCGGCCCTTCGATGACCGTCTTGATCACGTGGGCGATGGCCTTGGCGCCGGTCCAGTTTAGGTCGGAGATGGCGACCTTTTCCTGAGCCGAGGCACCGACTGCTGCGACGGAAAGCGCCCCGGCAGCGGTGAGGGTTGTGATGAGTTTCATATGTGTCTCCCTTATTGAACTCATTCTTGGTTAGTGTTTGACGGTGTTGGCCTTCTGGACAACGCGGTCGATCATCATCGCAAGAAGCGCGATGCCGATGCCTGCCAGGATGCCTGCGCCCGTGCGAGTGTTGGCGAGCGCCTCCGTCACGATAAAGCCCATGCCGCCCGCGCCGATCAGCGCGGCCACGACGACCATGGACAATGCCATCATCACCACCTGGTTGACCCCTGCCATGATCGACGGCAGGGCCTGGGGCAGTTCGACCTTCATCAGCAGTTGTCGCGGGTTGGCGCCGAAGGCCAGGGCTGCTTCCTTGGTGTTCTCGGGCACGTGGCGGATGCCGAGGGCCGTGAGGCGCACCATGGGTGGCATGGCGAAGATTACTGTGGCCAGGATGCCCGGCGGTTTGCCGATCGAGAAGAAAGCGACCGCAGGCAGCAGGTACACGAAGGATGGGATCGTCTGCATGATGTCGAGGATGGGCGTGATGATTGCCTGCCCCCGTTTCGATTTGCCGACCCATATGCCCAGGGGCAGGCCGAAGACGATACATATGATCGAGGCCGCGACCACGAGGCTCATCGTGTCCATCGCTGTTTGCCAGAAGCCGAAGAGGGCGAGGTAACAGAGCGATGCGGCGACGAATATGGTTATTCGCGCCCCGGCCATTGTGTAACTGATCGCCATGATGGCCCCCATGGCGATGATCCATGGCGTGCCCACGAAGACCGCCGTGATGGCCGACAGCATCGACCGCAGGAACGTCGTGATCCCGTCGAAGAAGAAGCCATAGAACGCCGTCAGGTAGCCGATGCCGTCATCGATGAGTTGGGCTGTGTAGCTGTTCAGGTTGACCGGTGGCAGACCTTCGCGCGGGGCTTCGCGGCGGACAAAGCGGTCGCCGTTGTCGTCGCGCGGGTAGGTGACCGTGTCGCGCCGTTCCAGCCAGACAATGGTGGGGAATTCCCCGATGATCATGCAGTCGAACTGGTCCTTGAACGCGACCTCTTCTCCCGCGGCGATGGAGCGGGCCTGTTTGATGCAGGTCCGTTCTTCGGGCGGGAATTGCGAGGCGCGGTAGAGCATGAGCGGCGCGATCATGGCGACAATCAGTGTCGCCCAAACGAGCCGTTTCATGTCCCAGCCGGAGGGTTTGGAGTGGTCCACGCGCCAGGTGTTGTACTGGCGGAAGTAGATGCGGTCGGCGAGCCAGCCGAAGAGGATGCGGCCGAGGATGAAGATGATCACGGCGGCCCAGAGGCTGGACGTGGTCCAGTTTTCGAACCGTTCGACGAGAAAGTCCTTGTTGTCGATGACCGCCTGTTCGGCGGCGCGTGAGAATTTCCAGACTTGCATGAGGTAGACCGCTGCCACGAGGTCGATCAGGAAGCCGATCCAGAACAGCATCTTGTTGGCGCGCAGGGCAGCCCATGGGAAGCCCGCGATGGCCGCCATCCAGTTGACGTGGGTGGCGGGCAGCTTGGCCTTTTGGATCGACAGGAAGGTTTCGGCGAAGTAGCCGCCGGATTTGTCTGCGAAGTCGGCGAAGGGTTTGGTTTCGTCTGTCGCAGCAGCAGGCGCTGCGCCCATTTGATCGGGTGTTGTGTCGGTCATGTTATGCCTCCCCCTGGACGCCGTGCAGGATTGCATCTTTGGACACCACGCCCACGACATTGCCGTCCGACTTGATCAGCACCGGGTGGTCCTGGTTGACGCTGAGCGCGATCAGCTTGTCGAGGTCATCGTCGGGCTCGGCCACCGGGGCCTCTGCCTGCGGGATGGGGCCCTTGCGTTGTTCGTAGGCTTCGAGCGGTTCCATGACTGTGTGTGCATAGAGCAGCTTCAGCTTGGAGATGCCAGCCACGAAGTCCGCCACGTAGTCGTCGGCGGGCTTGGTCACGATGTCTTCGGGTGTGCCGACCTGCACGATCTCGCCATCCTTCATGATGGCGATGCGGTTGCCCATGCGGATCGCCTCGTCGAGGTCGTGGGTGATGAAGAGCGTCGTCTTGTTCATCGATTTCGACAGGTCGAGGAATTCGTCCTGAAGCACCCGCCGGATCAGCGGGTCGAGGGCCGAGAAGGGTTCGTCCATCAAGAGGATGTCCGGGTCGGCAGCCATGGCGCGGGCGAGGCCCACGCGCTGCTGCATCCCACCTGACAGCTCCGACGGCAGGCGGTCGCCGTAGCCTTGCAGGCTGACCAGTTCGATCACGCGGTCGGCGACTTGCGCGCGGGTGTAGGCATCGACATTGCGCAGCTCCAGCGACAGGGCGACGTTGTCGCGCACCGTGCGGTGGGGCAGAAGCGCCATGTTCTGGAAGACCATGCCGATCTTGTCGGCGCGCATGGCGCGAAGCTCTTCGGCATTGAGTTTGCCGACATTGGCACCGTTGATCAGGATGTCACCGCCCGTGGGTTCGATCAGGCGGTTGATGTGCCGCACGAGGGTGGATTTGCCCGAACCCGAGAGGCCCATGATGCAGAAAATCTCGCCCTCGCCGACGGAGATCGAGACATCCTTGACCCCCACGACAGCGCCGAACTGTTCCAGCACCTCGGCCTTGGACAGGTTGTCCCTGCGGACGGCTTCCATCGCTTCGTCTGCGCGGCTGCCAAAGATTTTCCAAACGTTGCGGGTGACGACCACCCCTTCTTCCCTGTTGTCGTTCAAGCGCGTGCCTTTTCTCTTTTTGGGTCGAGGAAGGGCAGGTCGACAAGCGTTGCGCCGAGGCGCTTCATATGTCCGTCCAGTTTGCCCACTTCCAATTCCGTGCCGGGTGCTGCGTTTTCGACGGCGACCCGGGCCATGCAGATCGCATGTCCGAGTGCGGGGGAGTGGCAGGCACTGGTGATCGTGCCCACCTGCTCGCGTCCCACAAAGATACCATCGCCATGGACGGGCACCTCATTGCCGGCCATGTGCAGGCCCACGAGCTTGCGCCGTGGTGCCGTGTTGTTGCGTTCAAGCGCGGTGCGCCCGATGAAGTTTTCTTTTTTCAGATCGACGGCAAAGCCGAGCCCCGACTCAAAAGCGTCTGCCTCGGGCCCGAATTCAGCGCCCGAGATCATCAGACCCGCTTCGATCCGCAGCATTTCCAGGGCGTTGCCGCCCATGGGCACCAGCCCGTCGGGTGCGCCAGCCTCCATCAGCGCGTCCCAGATGGTGACGGCGTCGGCGCTGTCGCAGAAGAGTTCGTAGCCGAGTTCCCCGGTGAAGCCCGTGCGGCAGAGCATGAACATCGGCCCGTCGCGGTCGTGCAGCCTGGCGATGGTGAAGCCGAACCATTTGAGGTTGTCGAGCGACGGGCGCGAGGGCTGTGTGAAGACGATCTTGCGCAGGATGTCGCGGGATTTGGGCCCTTGAAGGGCAAGGTTCTGGATCTTGTCGCCGTAGCTGAGCACCCGGACGTTCAACCCGTGGGCCGCTGCCTGTTCGCGCAGGTGCAGGCCGGAGTTGTCCGATCCGCAGCACCAGCGGAAGGCCGTGTCTTCGAGCCTAAAAAGCGTGCCGTCGTCCAGCACCGACCCGCGTGCGTCGCAGACCAGGGCGTAGAAGCCGCGATGTTGGGACAGCTTGGCCGCGTTTCGGGTGAGGCAGATCTGCAGCAGTTCCTCGGCATCGGGGCCGATGATGTCGAATTTGCGCAGGCCCGACATGTCCTGCAGTGTGGCGGCGTTCTTGCACGCCCAGTATTCGGCGATAGCCCCTGTTGCGTCGTATTGCGTGGGCATCCAAAGCTGGCGCGCGACCTGGTAGCTGCTGGTCAGTTTTGAGATGCGCGGATGGAATGCGGAATGGGCGGTCATTTGCGCTGCGTCCTCGGGGTTTGCGCGCCATGCGACGGCGTGCTGTATCCGGCTGTTTTCGTCATAGATGCGGACATGCACATCTGTTGGGTTCCATCCATTGATTGGGTCCACGTCGTCGGGACATGCCGTTGAGACGCAGACGAGGTCGGTGAGCGCTTGCATGGTGACGTGATCGCCGGGGCGGGACCATGCTTCGTCCGCGGCAATGTGGTGGTGTTGCCAGTCGATCCACGAGTTGAAGAAGAAGTTGATCGCAGGCCACGCGCGGCGGTTGCCGATGCCGTAGGGGGCGAAGGCGCCCGAAATGTTGTCGGAGCAGTTGATGTGGCCGGGAAAGCCGCGCTCTTCATAGCCACGCGCGGTGCAGGCCAGTGCAAAGGTGTCGTGGCGGCCCACAGTGTCTTGGCGCAGTGCCAGCAGGGGCACCATGTCCTGATCGAAGAATTTGTCGTGCAGGCCGGGTGTGGGGTAGGCGCCCCGCGCCATGGTGCGGGAGACGGTGCTGTCGATATAGCGTTCCAGCCCGCCGTCCAGTGCGTCGGCCCGCATCGCCATGAAGTCGGAGCATTGCTGCCCTTCGACGTCGATAATCTGGACGAATTGCCCTTTTTTGAGCGTATAGGCGTGGGCCGTGCCGCGGCTGACCCGCCATTCGTCGACCACGTGGCCGAGCGGGTCGGGCAGTGCCAGGTCAAAGCCGTTGCCTGCGGGGGGCTGGATCGTCAGCGTGACGCTCCCGCCTGCGCCCGTTTCGATGAAGCCGTCCTGCGCGGGCAGGATGCAGATCAGGTCGGCGTCCTGCGTGATCTTGCCGATATGGGTTTCGCCCGGTGCATCCTCGGGTCCGAAGATGTGCAGGCCGCGCGCCGCGTCGAGCGTGCTGTCGCGGCCGTGTGCCATGGCGTTCATGGGGCGCGTGTCGTAGCCGGTGGTTGGCAGGGCGTCGCCTGCGGTTGTCACACCCTCGAACGCGCTGGTGTCGAAGGTGCGCGCGGTGTCCGTCCGCGCGGTGATCCAGACATCGCATCCGCCATCTGTCGTGGTCAGCGAGATGACAGACCCGGCCCGCACGCGGACCTGTTCAATACGTCCATACCGCACGTCGCGTCGCAGGGTCGACGTGTCCTTCAGACCCTGGTAGCGCACCCGCTGCGGTGCAATGCTGTCGCTTCGTTGTAACACGAGCCTATTTCCCTGTTCGGTTTCCACATCATTGACGTAGGTGCGGTGTAACCGGTTACACTTCAACACCCGCGAATCGCTTCGGTCAAGGGCGAGGGACGGCAGGGAGCAGTTTGTGAACAAGATTGGCGTCAGTATCCGCGATGTTGCCCGCGAAACGGGCTTGTCCACGGCGACCATATCGCGCGTGGTGAATGGCGGCAGCAAGGTGAGCGACGAGACGCGGCAGCGGGTGCTGGAGGCCTGTGCGCGGCTGGACTACCTGCCGAACCCGGCCGCGCGTGCGTTGTCCACCCGCCGGTCGAAGGCCGTGGCGGCCATCATCCCGACCATCGAGCATTCGGTTTTTGCCAAGTTTATTGCGGCCGTCGAACGGACATTGGGGGAGCGCGGGTATTCGCTGATCATGGCGATTGCGAAGGCGGATGAGGCAGAGGAACTTGCGGCCGCCCGCAAGCTGTTGGGTATGGGGGCTGATGCCTTGATCCTAAGTGGGCTCGACCACAGTGACCTGTTGTTGGAGATGCTGGAACGCCGCGCGGTGCCTTACGTCTTTACCTCTGCCTGGGACGACCGGAGTGCGCGGCCGACCATTGGCTATGACAATGCGTTGCTGGCCGAGCGGGCCATGCAGCATCTGGCGGACCGGGGGCATCGGCGGGTGGCTGTCGTGCATGGGCCGTTAGCCGAAAGCGACCGGACCCGGTCCCGCCGCGCGGGTGCGGCGTCTGTGGGCGACCGGTTTGAGCATCTGGCGTTTTTCGAAGCGCCATTGGATGTGGCGGGTGGCAAGGCGTGTGTAGGGGCCGCGCTTGAGGACCCGCGGGATTTCACCGCCTATCTGTGTTCGACCGACGTGCTGGCGCTGGGGGCGTATTTTGCCTGCGCCGAGGCGGGAAAGCGCATCCCGCAGGACATCTCTGTCATGGGGTTTGACAACCTCGACTGGTCGCGGGACATCGTGCCGCCGCTGACCACCATCGACCTGCCCGCCGTGGGCATGGGCGAGATGGTGGCGCAGCGGATCGTGGCGTACCTTGAGGATGGCGCGCCGCTGCAAAATGAGTTGCTGACGGCGGGGATTATTGAACGGGGGTCGGTGGCGGATCTGACCTAGATCGAGGCTGCGCCGTAGCCCGCGCGTCGTCCGAAGACGGCGCCCGAGGTCAGACCTGAGCCGCCGGGGTAGCCGTTGAAGAACACGCCGCCCACAAGCTCGCCGCAGGCGTAGAGGCTCGGAATGGGCGCGTCATTGTCCGTCAGAACGGCGCCAGTTTGGTCCACCTTGAGCCCGCCATAGGTGAAGGTGATCCCGCCTGTCACCGGGTAGGCGCGGAAGGGCCCCTGGTCCAGCCGTTGGGCCCAGTTTGATTTGGCGAGCGGCAGCCCTTGGGTGGCCTTGCCATCGAGGATTGTGGGGTCGAAGGCTGTGCCGTCGTCCACGGCGGCGTTGTAGGCGTTGAGCGTTTGGTCGGCCTGCGCGTGATCGACGCCGTCCAGCATTGGGATCAGGGCGTCGAGCGTGTCCGCCTCGACATAATGCGCGTCGTGGAAGTGGTATTCGCCGTAGAGCAGGTCCAGCACCTTGGCGTCGAAGATCTGCCAGGCGAAGTGGTCCGGCTGTTCCATGATGGCAGCGCCGAACTGGGCGTAGGTGTAGTTGCGGAAATTGATCCCTTCATCGACGAAGCGGTGGCCGTTTGCGTTGAGCATGACACCGAGGAAGTAACAGATCTTGCGGTAGTTCTTGCGCTCGCCCGGGGGGATGTCGAGGTTGCCGTAGTCCGACATGTGCAGGTCCATGGGCGTGGCGTGGCAGCCGCCGAAGAACCCGTATTCCTTTGCGCCCAGCTTGGTCGCCATCACCAGCCCGTCGCCGGTGTTGTGGGGCGTGCCGCGCACCTTGGCCTTGTCCCAGTCGGTGCCGATATGGCGCTGGCGCAGGTCGGCGTTGGCCTCGAACCCGCCGCAGGCGAGGATGACGGCATCGGCGTTGAGCCTTTCGCCTGTATTTGTGATGACGCCGTTGACGTGGCCGTCGTCGGTGATCAGGTCGGTGACGGCGGTATTGTAGCGGATCTCTCCCCCCAGCCGTTTGAATGCGGCAAGTTCCTGGTCGAAGAGGCCGACGCCCTCGTTTTCGGCGGCCAGTGTCAGACCGCCCCAGAATACGTGGCGGCCATCCTTTTCAAAGCTCTGGCGGGAATAGATGGGCTCGAATTTGACGTCGCGACCGCCGAGCCATTTGAGCGTGTCGTAGCTTTCGGCGATCAGCGTTTGCTGTTCGGGGCTAAGCGGACGGCCATCGTTGAAGCCGAGGAGATCAGCGCCGAATTTCTCTTGCGTGTAGCTTCCGAAATCGGTGTGAGGCAGGCGAGGGTCGTCGGGGTCTTTTAGGAGTGGGATCAGGTCCGCCCCGTCCTCGTAGGCAAAGCGCATGGCGCCTGCGGTGTATTTCGTGTTGCCGCCAGCGAGGGCCGCGTCCGCTTTTTCCAGCATCAGGACGGTGGCCCCTTTTTCGAGGGCCGCGATGCCTGCGCAGAGGGCGGCGTTGCCGGAGCCAGCGATGATGATGTGCGTCATGGGGTGGTCCAAACCTCGGGGTTGATCATGTGGATGGGGGCGCCGCTGGCGTAGGCGTTGACCTGGTCGAAGATGTCGGAGAATTGCAGGTCAAACTCGTCCTCGGTGACGTAGCCGATATGCGGCGTCGGCAGAACGTTTGGTGCGGTGAGCAGGGGGTGTGTTGGGTCGGTGAGCGGTTCGGTGTCGAACACGTCGATGGCTGCGAAGATGCGCTCGCGTGCGATCTCAACCTCAAGCGCGCCGGGTGCGACGAGGCCCGCGCGCGATGAGTTTACGAAGAGGCTGCGCGGAGACATGGCGGCAAGGTCGTCGGCGGTGATGATCCCGCGCGTGGCGGGTTTGAGCCGGACGTGGACGCTGACGATGTCGGAGGTTGCGAAGAAAGCGTTGCGTGAGGGGGCGACCGTTTCACCATCAGCTTGTGCCCGTGCGCGGCCATCTTCCGAGGCCCACCATTGGACATTCATGCCGATGGCTTTGGAGTACGTGGCAACCGCTTGGGCGATCCGCCCATAGCCGTAGAGCCCGAGTCTGCGGCCGCGTAGGGTGCGTCCAACGCCGGATTGCCAGTTCCCCGCTCGGATCGAGGCCACTTGTTCCGGGATTTGGCGGTAGCTCGCGAGTATCAGCGCCAGAGTGTGTTCTGCGGCGGCGTAAGAGGGCGTGCCTGCATGCATGTTCGAGCAGAGGAGCACGCCGGTGCTTGTGCAAGCCTCGACGTCGATATGCGGGTAGACGCTGCGTTGCGAGATCAGTTTCAGGTTTGGCAGGCGTTCGAGCAGGTCGGCGGTAATCTTCGTGCGTTCGCGGAATAGGACAAGGGCTTCGGCATCTTGCACGCGCTGGGCGAGGGTCACGGGATCGGGTTCGTGGTCCGTCCAGACGGTGACGTCGTGCGCGGCCAGTTTGTCAAAGCAGGGCAGGGTGCGCAGCGTGTTGAACCAGTCGTCTAGGATGTGGACTTTCATCGGCTCTCGACACCTGCCTGTGGGGTTGGCGAGCGTGGGGTGGGCACGAACACGCAGTCATCCAGCGATTGGATCGCTGTCAGCACCTTTTGCCGTTCGGCCAGCAGGTGATTGAATTGCGCGTCGCAGCCCGCGATGGGGCGTGGGTAGTTGGAAATCTCGTCCTGCAGCAGTTGCCGGGCCATGGACAGTTCCGCGCGGGCGGCGAGAACGCAGTCTTCGAACGTATCGAGCATCTTGCACCTCCAATTTTGTATCCGCTTGTATACAATTTTGAACGTGGGTCAATTCCCTTCCCAGATATGCGTTGGAATGAACACATGCCCGGCGGCCAATTTGCGGGCCGTGCGGACCAGTCCGGCGGAGTTGATCGTGATCCCGTTGCCGGTCAGGTCGTAGTCGACCAGCACGTCGATCTGGCCCGATGCGTGTTCGAGTGTGATTGTTGCCGGGCGTTCGTTCGGCGTGGGCGCGTCCGCCACGGTGCCGGGGGTCAGCACGCATGAGGCCAGGCATTGTGCGCCGGTGACCGCCATCGTGGGATGCGTTTTCCATGGCATGAAATAGCGTGTCGCGATGGTGCCGCCGTCGCGGGCCGGGGCGACGATGCCGAATTTCGGCGTGACCGACTTTGACACGTCGCCCATGCCCATGAGTTTTCCGGCTTTCAGGCGTATCGTTTCCATCCGCGTGAAGAACTCGGTGTTGTCGTCCAGTGCGGCGGCGCTTTCGTATCCGGTCAGCCCGAAGTCGGAAGCGCGGGCGATGACCATGGGCATGGCGACGTCCATGCAGGTGACGGGGATGCCGTCGATTGTGTCGACCAGGTTGCCGGTGGGCAGGAAGGCTCCGGTCGCGCCGCCAACGGTGTCCATGAATTGCAGCGCCACGGGTGCGGCTGTGTGCGGGACGCCGTCGATTTGCGCGTTGCCTGCGTAGGCGACGCGTCGGTCCGGGGTTTGGACGGTGGCGCTGACCCGGGCGCCGGTGTTGACGGCGCGGATGTTGATTTGGGTTTCGTCCTCTTGCGCTGGGATTAGGCCCATTTCGATGGCGGCAGGGCCGACGCCGGAGAGGATGTTGCCACAGGTGGGTTTGAAATCGACCAGGCAGTCTTCGACGCTGACCTGGGCGAAGAAGTAGTCGATGTCGGCCCAGTCGTTTTCGGACTGCGAGAGCATGGCGACCTTGGTCGTGACCGCCGCACCGCCGCCGATGCCGTCGATGTTGAGCGCGTGGCCGGAGCCGAGCATGGCGATCAGGACCTTAGCCAATGTGTCGAGGTCTTCGGGCAGGTCGGCGCGGTTCAGGTAGGGCCCGCGCGAGGTGCCGCCGCGCATGAAGAGGTATGGGATCGCTGTCTGGGTCATGTCAGCGGCCAGGGTAGGTCGGCGTAGCTTTGCAGCAGGCCGGGCGGGAAGTCGCGGTTCAGGAGGCCCGCCATCACGCACATGAAGGCGATGCCCGCGGCGGTGTAGCCGGCGGCCATGGCCGTGCTGAGCCCTGCGCGGAGTTTGAGGAAGGCGAAGAGGAAGAGGGCGAGGGCGAGGATGAAGCCGACGAATGACGTCAGGATCAGGAGGGCGGCAAACCACGCGAGGGTGGGCCAGAGGCCGTGGGTGGCGGCGGCGTCATCCCCTTCCCGCTCGCGGTCGGCGAAGATTGTGTCGGTCTCGGGTTTCAGCATCATGCGGATGATCAGGACCGCGCAGCCCACGAGGCAAACGCCCGCGACGAACATGGGGAAGGTGCGGTCGCGGCTGAAGCTTGGGATCGAAGAGGCGTCGTAGAAGGCGTAAGCGACGTAGGCGGTGATCGCGACCAGGAACAGGAAGGGCGCGCGTTTTGATCCGGACTGAACGTCGCCCTCGGCCATGATGTTTTTCGATTGGCGCAGGCCGATGACCACCGACAGGACGGTGATGATGATCAGCACGATGACGATGGGGGAGAAGATGTAGTCGAGCCCTTCTTCAAAGCCGCGGCGGAAGCGGGATTGGGCGATTTGCAGGGCCTGGTTGGCGTATGTTTCGGCGGGATTGCTGAGCACGAAGCCGATGAGGAAGGCGGGCCGCGACCAGTCAAAGCGGCGCATCAGGATGCCCAGGAAGCCGATGGCGAAGAGGGCCACGAGGTCCATCAGGTTCTGTCCGGACTGGAAGGCCGCGAAGCTGATGATCATGAACAGGAACGGGGCGAGGAGCGCGAAGCGGATCGTTGTCAGCTTGGCGATCCCACCGGAGGCCGCGATGCAGATGATGGTGCCCACGACGTTTGCCAACGCGAGGAGCCATACGATGGAGTATGTGATGTCGAGGTTGTTTTTCAGCATCGCCGGGCCGACCTCGATCTGGCCGGAACCCAACAGTGCGATGGCGCCGATGAAGATCGCCATGGAACCTGAGCCGGGGATGCCGAACATCAGGGTGGGGACCAGTCCGCCGCCTTCCTTGGCGTTGTTCGAGCTTTCGGGGCCGATCACGCCGCGCACTTCGCCTTTGCCGAAGTTCGACTTGTCCTTGGTGGATTGGACCGAGTGGCCGTAGGCGATCCAGTCGACGACCGATCCGCCGAGGCCGGGGATCACGCCGACGACGACCCCGATGATCGAGCAGCGGACCGACAGCCAGATATTGGCGAACCAGTCGCGCACCCCGTCGAGCCAGCCGCCGCCGAGCGATTGTTCCTTGGCGATCGCGCGGTCCTGACGGAGCAGCGAGATGATTTCCGGGATGGCGAAGATGCCCAAGCCCACGATCACCAGCTTCAGCCCGTCGGTCAGGTAGGGGTAGTTGTAAGACGACATGCGTAGGTCGCCTGATGAGGCCCCTTCGCCGATGGTGCCAATCAGCATGCCGAGGCCTGCGGCGACCAGCCCCTTGATGGCAACCCGGCCAGCGAGGATGCCGACCATGGACAGGCCGAAGATCGTAATCATCAGGAGTTCCGGCGTGCGGAATTCGAGCACGATGGGCCGGGCGATCAGGATGAAGATCGTGAGGAAGCTGGCGCCGACGAGGCCGCCGAAGAGCGACGAGGCGAAGGCTGCGGACAAAGCGCGCGCCGCCTTGCCCTTTTGCGCCATGGGAAAGCCGTCAAGCACCGTCGCCTGGGATGCGGAGGAGCCGGGGATGCCCATGAGGACGGAGGCGAACGTGTCTGATGTGGGCACCACGGCGACCATGCCGATCATCAGCGCCAGACCGAGGATCGGGTCCATACCGAACATGAAGGGCAGGAGCAGTGACAGCCCCGCAATGCCCCCAAGGCCGGGAAAGACGCCGATGCACAGGCCCATGACGACGCCAAGCACCAGATAGCCCAGCACGATGGGTTGCAGGATCAGGACCCACGCTTGCCCAAGCGCAGGAAGGGCTGTTGCCAGAATGTCCATGAGATGCCTCTGCCTTACCGGGTAAAGCGCCCTGTCCCCGCGGGGACAGGACAGTCAGACAGCAAAGTCTTAGTTCAACGTCACGCCGTAGCGTTCTTCGAGCCAGCCAGTGACGAAGTCCTTGGCCTCTTGCGGGACGTTGGTGCCGCTTTCGAGTGCGGCTTGCGCCTCTGCCCCGGTCATTTGCGGGTACTTGCCCAGACGTTTCGACGAGATGTCGGCAAAGTCGGCGCGGGCTTGGACCGCTTCGAACGCCGCCGTGTAGGTCGCGATGGCGTCCGCTGATGCGCCGTTGGGCAGGAACACCATCTTCTGCGCTGGGAAGCCCGCGATGAAGAAGGCTTTCCATGCGTCCCATTGCGTGCCGGAGGTTTCGCAGCCGTCGGTCGCATCGCACACCTCTTTGAACGTCGGCATGTCGGGGAAGGTCGGGTCGCGGACGATGTTGCCATCCGCGTCCAGCGCGCCCCAGCTCATCATCGGAACGGCGGTGCCAGCCTCGACCAGTGGTGTCACGCCCGACAGGAAGCCGGAGGAGGTCTGGTAGTCGATATTTGCCTCGCCTCGTTCGAACATCAGGCGGCCATCGCCACGGCCCTTGATGCCGAAGACAGGCTCGACGTTCAGGCCGAGCATTTCCCACGCCAGAAGTGGCACAAGATCGAGGCGTGTGGCGCCCTGAGAGCCATAGATGAAGTCCTCTTCCTGAAGGCCCGAGGCATCGAGCCCGTCCATCTTGGCCGCCATGTCCGGCGGCAGGTAGGCGACACCGCCCGTGCCGGATGCCAGAACGACGTTCCAGTCCGCGTAATTGTACTTGACCCGTGGGTCGTCCAGCAGGAACGGGAATTGGGTCGAGCCGGACGAGCCGAAGATGAGCGTGCCTTCGCTGTCTGCGTACTCTTGTTCCTGGAAGAAGTTGGCGCCTTTGGTGGAGCCTGCGCCGGGCATGAACTTGACCACGACCGTGGGCTGGCCGGGCAGTGCTTCGCTGAGTAGGGGCGCGTAGAAGTTGGCCCATTTGGCCGAGCCGCCGGTTTCCGAGAACGGGATGATCCATTCAACGGTCTTGCCTTCGAGATCAATGCCGTGGCCGCCTGCGTTGGCCTGCGCCGCGAAAGTCGCGGCTGCCGCAGCCACGAGGCTGCAGGCCACACGACGTGTGGTTTTGATATTGGACATGTGTTCCTCCCTTATGTGCTGGTCGTCCCCTCCCCGGGCCGACCGAAGCCATGTGACCGGGCTGTCCGTGCCTGGTTGATGTGTACAAGTTGACCTGCGAACCTTGCGCGAAACTTGCAGACCGGGAAATTCATGCGGATCACGTTGGTGGAAGACAATGTCGGGTTGGCAAAAGGCATCGCCTACCGGTTGGAGGATGCGGGTCACGCGGTGGATATTCTGCATGACGGCACCGACGCGGCGGAGTTCCTGCGGACCGACACGTCGGATATGATCATCCTCGACATCAATCTGCCGGGGACGGACGGGCTGCGTATCCTGTCGGAGTTGCGGGAGCGGGGAGATCAGCGTCCGGTCGTGTTGCTGACCGCACGGGCCGCGACGGAGGACCGTGTGCTGGGACTGGATGCCGGGGCAGATGACTACCTGATCAAGCCGTTCGAGATGGCCGAGCTTGAGGCGCGTGTGCGTGCGCTGGCCCGGCGGCGCGCGGTGCCGCAGCGCCGGGTGCGGCAGGTGGGGCGGCTGGCCTTTGATCCCGATGCGCGCCAGCTTCTGGATGGGGACACGCCCGTTGAGTTGCCGCGCCGCGAGCTTGCGGTGTTCGAGTGTCTGCTGGATGCGGGCGAGCGGTTGGTGACCAAGTCGGCGCTGCTGGACTATGCCTATGGTGTTGGTGCGGATGTCGAGGAGCAGGTGATCGAGGTTTATATCTCGCGCATCCGGTCGCGCCTGAAGCCCTATGGCATCGGGATCAAGGCGCAGCGGGGTCTGGGCTATCAGTTGCGCGTGAGCGAGGCGCCATGAAGACCCGATCGCTGCGCACGCGCCTGATCATCATCATCCTGACGCCGCTCTTGCTGATTGCTGTTGGCTTGGCGGTTCTCGAGTTTCGCGGCACGACCGAGCGGGCGGGCGAGATCTTTGATCGCGGGTTGTTGTCGGCGGCGTTGGCCATTTCGCGGGATGTGGCCTTGTCCGGGGGCGACGCGCTGTCACCCGACACGAGGCGGTTGATCAGTGACACCTCCGGGGGCGAGCTGTTCTACCACGTTTTTGCACCCGATGGCGTGTTCGTAACCGGATACGCGACGCCGCCGCGCCCGCCCTCTGCCGTACCCATCACCGAAGCGGAGCCGCTTTTTTACGATGCCACCTATCAGGGTCGGGACGTGCGCGCGTTGCGGTTTCAGGATGCGGCGACGCTGGACGGGATTACTGGCATTTTTACAATTTCGGTCTGGCAGGATATGGGCGTCCGCGCATCGTTCGTGACCGCTGTGGTGTCGCGTACGATTGCTGTCCTTTTGTTGCTGGTGCTGTCGGTTGCGTTGATCGTGTGGTTTGGCGTGCGCTTGGGGCTGCGGCCCCTGCTGGAGTTGGAGGACGCTATTGCGCGGCGTACGCCCAGCGATCTTACTCCGATCCGCCGCGCGGTGCCGACCGAAGCGCAGGGCGTTGTGGCCACGCTGAATGCGCTGCTGGACCGTGTGGCGCGGCGGATCAGTTCCAAGGACGAGTTCATCTCGAACGCCGCGCATCAGTTGCGCAACCCGATTGCCGGGGTGCTTGCGCTGGCCGAGGCGGTCGAGAGTGCCCCGACGCAGGAGGCGTCGAAGGCGCGCAGCGGAGAGTTGGTGGCAGCGGCGCGTGAGGCCACGCATCTGACCAACCAGCTTTTGTCTTTTGAGCGGGCGAGCGGGTCGGATACGGCGCAGTCTTTGCAGCTTGTTGACCTTGGTGCGCTATGCCAGTCCGTGGTTGCCCGGTTTCGGGGCGGAGCGTCGGTGGAAGTTGCGCATATTCAGGTAAGCTTTGATCCGCCCGCTGATGAGGTGCAGGTGCGTGGTGATGATCTGATGTTGCAAGAGGCGCTGTTGAACCTGCTGACGAACGCGGTTGCACATGGTGGCCCGGACTTGACGCGCATCGTGTTGCGTTTGATTGCCCATGGCGACATTGCGCGGCTGGAGGTGGAGGATGATGGCATCGGTATCGCGCCCGAGGACCGTCCCCTTGCCGTGGCCCGCTTCAGCCAGCCCAAGGCCGGACCGGGCACGGGCCTTGGGTTGCCCATTGCGGCCCGTGTGATGGAGAACCATGGTGGGCGTTTGACCATTGCAGAACGGGCGCGGGGGGCCTGTATTGTTCTGGAATTGCCGCTTGCTGCTGATTGACTGTGCCTATTGCGGCGCGCTGATCGGTTTGAACCCCCGGCCCAGAGGCCGCCATGCCAGCGCCGTAAGCGCTGTGGCACCCAGAGCCGCAAGGACGAAAGGCGTGATCAGGGCGAGATCGCGGGTCACCGCACCTTCGGACCAGCGCACGATGAGACCGGACAGGAGAAGCCCGATGGGCATCATGCCCCAGGCCAGCAGCCGGTAGATGCTGTTGACCCGGCCCAAGAGCGCGTCGGGGATGGAGCGTTGGCGGTAGGAGACCGACACTGTGTTCCAGATGAGGCCGGTGAATTCGAACATCGCCAGCACCAGTGCCAGCACGTAGCCGTTCGGGGCAAAGGGCATGATGGCAAAGGCTACGGCGGAGGCGAGTGTCATCCATTGGGCGGCGGCGTTCTGGCCCATCATTTTGACCACGCGCGCGGCGACGATGCCACCCGCGATGCCCCCGACCGCTCCGGCAGCGAGGATCAGGCCGTAGCCCTGTGCCCCGATCCCGAGGTTTTCCTGTACGTGCAGGATCAACGCGATCACGACCATTTGGTGCAGCAGGTTCCAGATGCCGGTGATCACCGCCAGCACCATCAGGAACGGGTGCCCGCGCAGAAAGCGCCAGCCTTCGGCAAGATCGCTGCGCCATGACCCTTGTGACGTCCGTGTCGGCTTGAAAGGCCCGCTGAGCGACAGGACCAGCAGTGCGGCGAGTGCGAACATGGCGGCGTTCAGGGCGAAGGGGGTCCAGATCACGGCGGCAATCAGGAACGCGCCGAGGGCTGGGCCGAGCAGGGAGTTTCCGACCAGTTCGACGCTCCACAACTGCCCATTGGCCTGTTCGAGCTGCGCGTGGGGGACGAGCGCTGGGAGGATTGTCTGGGCGGCGTTGTCGCGAAACACCTCTGCCGTGCCCACGAACAAGGCGCAGGACAGAAGCGCGTAGAAGAGCATCGGGTTGGCGGTGCCTGTGTCCGGCGCGGGCGTGAGTGGCATCGACATCCACACGCATAGGCCCGCCGCGGCAAATGCGGCGGCGCGCAGGACATCCATTCCGAGGATCAGAAGTCGCCGGTCCACGCGGTCCGTCACCACGCCCGCAGGCAGCGCAAAGAGGAACCACGGCAGCCGCAGGGCGATGGGCATGAGCGCAATCAGCACGGGATCACGGGTCAGAAGGGATGCGATCCAGGCCCAGACCACGACGGCGATGCCGTCGGCCAGATTGGTCATGCCACTTGCTGCGATGAAACGGGGAAGGAGGGAGCGGTCTGCCATTGGGTCTTTCGTGTCAGAGTTTTTCACGGCGTAAGAGGTCAAGTCCACTTGAGGTCAAGGAATAATTCCGACCTGTGTCTCTGGTCACTGCGAAACGATGAAGATAGCGTCGCCGGGCAAGCTTAGGATTGGTTTCCCCATGTCTCCCAACACGATTGGTGCGCTTTTGATGATGGCGTCGATGGCGTCGTTCACGCTGAATGATACGCTGATCAAGATGACGGATGGGGCGGTTCCGCTGATGCAGCTTCTGGTCATTCGCGGGGTGATCTCGTCCGTTCTGATCGTGGTGATGGCGCGCTGGCTGGGCGCCATTCACTTTCGCATCGCGCGGCGCGACTGGGGTCTGACTGCCGTCCGGTCGGGGGCCGAGGTGGGAGCGGCGTACTTCTTTATCACAGCGCTGTTGAACATGCCGCTCGCCAATGTGACGGCCATTCTGCAGGTGCTGCCACTGACCGTGGCCGTGGGGGCTGCGCTGTTCCTACGCGAGCCGTTGGGCTGGCGGCGGATGTCGGCCATTCTGATCGGGTTCATGGGTATGTTGCTGATCGTGCGACCGGGGGCGGAGGGGTTTTCGGTCTGGTCCGTCTATGCGTTGATCGCGGTGGCTTGCGTAACCGTGCGCGATCTGGCGACGCGGCGGCTGTCGGAGGAGGTGCCGTCGATGACCGTGACCCTTGTTGCGGCGCTGACGGTGACGCTGTTTGCTGGCGTCAGCGGGGCCGGTTCCGAATGGGTGCCCATTGATTTGCGCTTAGCCGTGCTGATCGGTGGCGCGTCCGTCTTTATCATCGGCGGTTACTTCTTTTCCGTGCAGGTGATGCGCGTGGGCGAGATCAGTTTTATCGCGCCCTTCCGCTATACCGGGTTGATCTGGGCGCTGGTGTTGGGGTGGCTGGTCTTTGGCGACTGGCCTTCGTCGCTGACGCTCCTCGGGGCTGCCATTGTCGTGGCGACGGGGCTCTTTACGCTTTATCGCGAGCGGCAGGTGTCAGGGGGCTGAGAAGACCTGTTTCACTGCGTCCACGTCCACGGCGAAGCGGTTGCGGAAGAGCCGCACCTGCTTGGGTGTCAGTGGCTCGACCGGCCAGTCCTTCACCTTTTTCTTGCGGCTGTCGTTGTAGCCGTTGTGGGTGCGGACGAACATGTCGCGGTCTGAGTAGGTCACGCAGGGCATGAATTGCGGGATGCGTTCGTGCATGAAGTTGTGGATCGTCATGGCGCAGTCGCCCTGGATGTGCATGCCTAGCGCGGAGACATAGAAGGCGCGGTAAATCTGGGTGGCCGAAATCCCCTTTGCGCCCACTTCGGCGATGTACCCCTGGTTCCAGTCTAGCCCGACGGTCTTGTGCTTCTTAGTCAGGGGGCGGGCATCCTTGGCCGCTTCGCGCAGCTTTTCGATGAAGTCCACGGCGCAGGCGTCGTCGTCATCGTGGCGAAACTGGATGCAGGGTTTGGACGGGTCGCGGCGGGCGTTGTTCAGAAGCGCCTTGGACATCTCGCGGCTGGGGGCAGGGGGCTCGGCGATGATCTGGATCTGTTTTATGCCGGCGGTCAGGTCGTGCAGGCGGTCGCGATGTTCCTTTGGGAACTGGTCACCGATCAGGATCAGCAGGTCAAAATCCTCGTCCGTCTGCGCGCGCAGACAGGGCAGGGCCATGGTTTCGAGCAGGCGAAACCGTTCTTCGATCCGGTCATGGGCCCAGAGGTAATCCATGCGTTCTTCGATGGTTTCGTGACCAACCTGAAAGCCCCCGATGGCGGGATAGGAAAAGCGGCAGAGTCCGATGATCTGCATTTTGTGCCTTCTGTTTGCTCAGTCTACGGCGCGACGCTGGCGTTCGACCGCGACCTTGTCATAGCTGCGGCCCATGCGCACCTCGTCAAAGAGCACAACTTGAGTGGGCATGGGGCCGCGGTGCTGGCTGACGAAGGAGCGGTAGATTCCGTATTTGAAGTAGTAGGCTTCGGGCGCGTAGTTCTGGTTGTAGGCGTGTGCGGCCACTCGTGTTCCGTTTTTATAGACCTCCAGTGATCCCGGCGCGGACTTCGTGTTCAGACGTACCACGAAGTCGGTCCACTTGCCCCGCAGTTCCCGGATGCTGGCAAGGTTGTAGTCCTTGATGTCGTTGCGCACGTTGTCGAACGGACCTGACAGAACGTGCACGCGCAAGAAGTATCGGTCACCCAGCATCTCCATTTGGAACACACCTGGTTCAGAGGGGAAGCCACCAGTAAAACCTGTCGGGCCGCCCTTCATCTTCACCTGACCCACTGTGGTTCGCACTCGAGAAGAGGTTTTGAAGTCTGGCGGAAGATAGATCGAAAACGCGATCCATTGGTCCGTGCCCGCGCGCCAATCCTTCTTGACATTTAATTCCGAGCGTTCCCGGTCGTTGTCACAATCGCTCCAACCGTCGTCCCACCCGCAATCGCCGGCGCGTACTTCAAAGCGCTGGGCGCGTTTGCCCATACGGGTGTTCCCTTTGATCTTTGCAAATCCGTGGTCAGTCGTGTTGTATTTCATGCTGCGTTCGACGGGCAGGCGCTGGGCGTCGGCAGGCTGGGGGAAGATGAAGGTGATAAGGGCCAAACACAGCGCGGCCAAAAGACTTAAGCTTCTCATTTTTCGTCCAATTTCCTGATCCGACAAGCTGTAGCGGCGACCCGATGCCTCTGTCCAGCAAAAGGGCGCGATCCAAGCCTTTGGAAATAAGCGACATGGCCATATGATCATGGGGCAGGGCCTGTTGACACCCTAAGAGACTCGCCATATACGCCCGCTATCTCGGCAAGGGGTCAGTCCCGGCACCGAAATCAAAACTTAAGTGGACACGATCCGGCCCCTGCATTGGCCCGATCCTCTGGAAACCCACCGCGTCGCCCCGTCCACCGGAGCGATTGCGGTTTTTGCGCTGTTGTGGACGCACAGCAAGCGATGAGATTGAAACCGCGGGGCAGTCCCGCACGACATATGTTGATGAGACGGGGAAAGAACCTGCAATGCCAACGATCCAACAGCTGATCCGCAAGCCGCGGCAGCCTAAAGTAAAACGCTCGAAGTCGCTTCACCTTGAGGGCAATCCTCAGAAGCGCGGCGTGTGCACACGCGTGTACACCACCACACCAAAGAAGCCGAACTCGGCCATGCGTAAGGTTGCCAAGGTGCGCCTGACGAACGGGTTTGAGGTCATCAGCTACATCCCCGGCGAGAGCCACAACCTGCAAGAGCACTCGGTTGTGTTGATCCGCGGCGGCCGTGTCAAAGACCTTCCTGGTGTGCGCTACCACATCCTGCGCGGTGTTCTGGATACCCAGGGCGTCAAAGATCGTAAGCAACGCCGTTCGAAATACGGCGCCAAGCGCCCCAAATAAGGAGAGCAGCAGATGTCACGTCGTCACGCCGCCGAGAAACGCGAAGTCCTGCCCGACGCCAAGTATGGCGATAAGGTTTTGACCAAGTTCATGAACAACCTGATGCTGGACGGTAAGAAATCGACCGCCGAACGCATCGTCTACAACGCGCTGGACCGTGTTGAAGGCAAGATCAAGCGCGCACCCGTGGAAGTGTTCCACGAAGCGCTGGACAACATCAAACCGTCCGTGGAAGTGCGCTCGCGCCGCGTCGGTGGTGCCACCTACCAGGTGCCGGTTGAAGTGCGTCCCGAGCGCCGCGAAGCGCTTGCAATCCGCTGGTTGATCACTGCCAGCCGCGGCCGCAACGAAAACACAATGGAAGAACGCCTCGCCGGTGAACTGCTCGACGCCGTACAGTCGCGCGGTACTGCCGTGAAGAAGCGTGAAGACACGCACAAGATGGCCGACGCCAACAAAGCGTTCAGCCATTACCGTTGGTAATCCAGACACCCTGAGGAAGCAGCCCCATGGCACGCGAATATCCGCTCGACCGCTACCGCAACTTCGGCATCATGGCTCACATCGATGCTGGCAAGACCACATGTTCGGAACGCATCCTGTACTATACAGGCAAGTCCCACAACATCGGTGAGGTGCACGATGGTGCGGCCACCATGGACTGGATGGAGCAGGAGCAGGAACGCGGCATCACCATCACCTCGGCTGCGACCACCACCTTCTGGGAGCGCACCGAGGACGGTCAGACCGCTGACACGCCCAAGCACCGCCTGAACATCATCGACACGCCCGGCCACGTGGACTTCACCATTGAGGTTGAGCGCTCGCTGGCGGTTCTTGACGGTGCTGTGTGCGTTCTAGACGCCAATGCCGGTGTTGAGCCGCAGACCGAAACCGTGTGGCGTCAGGCTGACCGCTACAAGGTGCCGCGCATGGTCTTTGTCAACAAGATGGACAAGATCGGCGCCGACTTCTTCAACTGCGTCCGCATGATCGAAGACCGCACCGGCGCCCGTGCCGTTCCCGTCGGTATCCCGATCGGTGCAGAGACCGAGCTGGAAGGCCTGGTTGATCTGGTCACCATGGAAGAGTGGCTGTGGCAGGGCGAAGACCTGGGTGCATCCTGGATCAAGGCCCCCATCCGCGCCGAGCTGCAGGACATGGCCGCAGAATGGCGCGAGAAGATGATCGAAGCCGCCGTCGAGCAAGACGACGACGCGATGGAAGCCTACCTCGAAGGCAACGAACCCGACGTTCCCACCCTGCGTAAATTGCTGCGCAAGGGCACTTTGGCGCTGGACTTCGTTCCGGTTCTGGGCGGCTCGGCCTTCAAGAACAAGGGTGTGCAGCCGCTGCTCAATGCTGTGATCGACTATCTGCCTAGCCCGCTGGACGTGGTTGACTACATGGGCTTTGCCCCCGGTGACGAAACAGAAGAGCGTAACATCGCCCGCCGCGCGGACGACGACATGGCGTTCTCGGGTCTCGCGTTCAAAATCATGAACGACCCCTTCGTGGGCTCGCTGACCTTCACCCGCATCTACTCGGGCGTCCTGAACAAGGGCGGCTCGATGCTGAACTCGACCAAGGGCAAGAAAGAGCGCGTTGGTCGGATGATGATGATGCACTCGAACAACCGCGAGGAAATCGAGGAAGCGTTTGCAGGCGACATCATCGCGCTGGCGGGTCTGAAAGACACCACCACCGGTGACACGCTGTGCTCGGAAAAAGAGCCGGTCGTTCTGGAAACGATGACCTTCCCCGATCCGGTGATCGAGATCGCGGTTGAGCCCAAAACCAAGGGCGACCAGGAGAAGATGAGCCAGGGTCTGGCGCGTCTGGCGGCAGAAGACCCGTCCTTCCGTGTGGAAACTGACCTGGAATCCGGTCAGACCATCATGAAGGGCATGGGCGAACTGCACCTCGACATCCTGGTTGACCGCCTGAAGCGTGAGTTCAAGGTCGAAGCCAACATCGGTGCCCCGCAGGTGGCCTACCGCGAGACCATCGGTCACGAGGTCGAGCACACCTACACCCACAAGAAACAGTCGGGTGGTTCGGGTCAGTTCGCCGAGGTGAAGATGATCATCTCGCCGACAGAAGCGGGCGAAGGCTACTCCTTCGAGAGCCGCATCGTCGGTGGCGCCGTGCCCAAGGAATACATCCCGGGCGTCGAAAAGGGCATCCAGTCGGTCATGGACTCCGGTCCGCTGGCGGGCTTCCCTGTGATCGACTTCAAGGTGGCACTGATCGACGGTAAATTCCACGATGTGGACTCCAGCGTTCTGGCCTTTGAAATCGCAGCCCGCATGGGCATGCGCGAAGGCATGAAGAAAGCGGGCGCCAAGCTTCTGGAACCGATCATGAAGGTCGAGGTCATCACGCCTGAAGAATACACCGGTGGCATCATCGGTGACCTGACATCGCGTCGGGGTCAGGTGTCGGGCCAGGAAAACCGCGGCAACGCCATCGCCATCGACGCAATGGTGCCGCTGGCCAACATGTTCGGCTACATCAACACCCTGCGTTCGATGAGCTCGGGCCGCGCCCAGTTCACCATGCAGTTCGATCACTACGATCCGGTGCCGCAGAACATCAGCGACGAGATCCAGGCGAAATACGCTTAATAAGGTCGGGTTTCCCGACCACTGGGAAGGCGGGGTGAACCCCGCCCTACCACCCACCGTAGGGCGGGGTTCACCCCGCCACCCTTGAGACAGAGAAGGAGCTTTGC
>NZ_VCBA01000015.1 GCF_007995245.1 Tateyamaria sp. syn59 | reverse complement strand
CGGGTCCTGACCCTAGGCGACACACTTCAAAATGCGTATCCGCCCGGAATCAAGCCGAAGGCGCCGGGCGAGCGCCTGACCGTCCCGGCGGTCTGGCGCTATGTCACCCGCGCGCTGCCCGATGGGAGGTGGGGATGTGCTTGGCTGCCATAAAGTGTGTCGTTCGAGCGTTGTGGCGCCAGCCCACGTCAGGTGCTCGACCGGCTTTGGGTGGTGTTGGTGGCTATGGGGGACGGCGGGCTGAAGCCCGCCCTACCGCTCCTTTGATGTGTCCGGCTTAACGGTGTGTGAGTTGCCGATGTTGGACAGTGGGCGGAATGCCCACCCTACGGGTTGACCCCACTTCCTGCCTGACCTAAACGACCCCATCTGCACTGCCCCGGATTCGTCCGGGGCTTTGCCGTTGTTCGTAAGGCGGATGCGTCATCCGCCAGATCGGACGCACTACTCGGGCACCTTCGGGGGCCTTTAACCATAGGCGGGGGTGATCGCACCCATCGTCGTTTAGCAAAACGGAAGACAGTAACATGGCACTCAAGTCGTACAAGCCGACGACGCCGGGCCAGCGTGGGCTGGTTCTGATCGACCGTTCGGAGCTGTGGAAGGGGCGCCCCGTCAAGGCGCTGACCGAAGGTCTCACCAAGAATGGTGGCCGCAACAACACCGGACGGATCACGATGCGCCGCAAGGGCGGCGGGGCAAAGCGCCTCTATCGGATCGTCGATTTCAAACGGAACAAGATGGACGTCACGGCCACAGTCGTGCGCATCGAATACGACCCCAACCGGACCGCGTTCATTGCCCTCGTGCAATACGAAGATGGCGAGCAGGCTTATGTCCTGGCGCCGCAGCGTCTGGCCGTGGGCGACAAGATCGTGTCGAGCCTGAAGGCCGACATCAAGCCCGGCAACACCATGCCTTTCTCCGGCATGCCCATCGGGACAATCGTGCACAACATCGAACTGAAGCCCGGCAAGGGTGGTCAGATCGCGCGTGCTGCCGGCACCTATGCCCAGTTCGTGGGGCGTGATGGGGGCTATGCCCAGATCCGTTTGTCCTCGGGCGAGCTGCGTCTGGTCCGTCAGGAGTGCCGCGCCACCGTGGGTGCCGTGTCGAACCCCGACAACTCGAACCAGAACTTCGGTAAAGCAGGCCGTATGCGCCACAAGGGCATTCGCCCAAGCGTCCGTGGTGTGGTTATGAACCCGATCGATCACCCCCATGGTGGTGGTGAGGGCCGGACCTCGGGTGGTCGTCACCCCGTGTCGCCCTGGGGCAAGCCCACCAAAGGTGCGCGGACCCGCAACAAGAACAAAGCGTCGCAGAAGCTTATCATCCGCTCGCGTCACGCCAAGAAGAAGGGGCGCTAAGATATGGCACGCTCTGTTTGGAAAGGCCCGTTTGTCGACAGCTATGTGCTGAAGAAAGCGGAAGCGGCCCGCGAGTCGGGACGCAACGAAGTCATCAAGATCTGGTCCCGTCGGTCCACCATTCTGCCCCAGTTCGTGGGTCTGACCTTTGGTGTGTATAACGGCCAGAAGCATATTCCCGTGAACGTGACCGAAGAGATGATCGGCCAGAAGTTCGGGGAATATTCGCCCACGCGGACCTACTACGGTCACGCCGCTGACAAGAAGGCGAAGCGCAAATGAGCAAGGATAAGAACCCCCGCCGCGTGGCGGACAACGAGGCGATGGCGAAGACGCGCATGTTGCGCACGTCTCCGCAGAAGCTGAACCTGGTTGCCCAGATGATCCGTGGCAAGAAGGTGGACAAGGCCCTGACCGACCTGACCTTCTCGAAGAAGCGGATCGCGCAGGACGTCAAGAAGTGCCTGCAATCTGCAATTGCCAACGCAGAAAACAACCACAACCTGGATGTGGACGAGTTGATCGTGGCGGAAGCCTGGGTCGGCAAGAACCTCACCATGAAACGTGGTCGCCCACGTGCCCGCGGTCGTTTCGGCAAGATCATCAAGCCGTTCGCCGAGATCACGATCAAAGTGCGCCAGGTAGAGGAGCAAGCCTGATGGGTCAGAAAGTCAATCCGATCGGCATGCGCCTGCAGGTGAACCGCACCTGGGACAGCCGCTGGTACGCCGACACCAAGGACTACGGCAATCTGTTGTTGGAAGACATCAAGATCCGTGAGTTCATCAAGGAAGAGTGCAAACAGGCCGGTGTGGCCCGTGTGATCATCGAGCGTCCGCACAAGAAGTGCCGCGTCACGATCCACACAGCCCGCCCCGGTGTCATCATCGGCAAGAAAGGCGCGGACATCGAAGTGCTCCGCAAGAAGCTGGCCAAGATGACCGAGAGCGAGCTGCACCTCAACATCGTTGAGGTTCGTAAGCCCGAGCTGGACGCGCAACTGGTGGGCGAGAGCATCGCACAGCAGCTTGAGCGTCGTGTGTCCTTCCGCCGTGCCATGAAGCGCGCCGTGCAGAACGCCATGCGTATGGGTGCCCTGGGCATTCGCGTGAACGTTGCCGGCCGTCTGGGTGGGGCCGAGATTGCCCGCACCGAGTGGTATCGCGAAGGCCGTGTGCCTCTTCACACCTTGCGGGCGGACATCGATTACGCCCACGCCGAAGCCATGACCCCCTACGGGATCATCGGGATCAAGGTCTGGATCTTCAAAGGTGAGATCATGGAGCACGATCCGGCTGCGCGCGACCGCAAGGCCCAGGAACTCCAGGACGGTCCGGCCCCCCGTGGCGCCGGTGGCCGTCGCTAAAGGAGAGTAGAGATGCTTCAACCAAAGCGTACGAAGTTCCGTAAGCAGTTCAAAGGCTCGATCAAGGGCAAGGCAAAGGGCGGGTCCGACCTGAACTTTGGCACCTACGGCCTGAAGGCGCTGCAGCCCGAACGGGTCACCGCCCGTCAGATCGAAGCAGCACGTCGTGCGATGACACGTCACATGAAACGTCAGGGCCGGGTCTGGATCCGGATCTTCCCCGACGTGCCTGTAACGGCCAAGCCGATCGAAGTGCGGATGGGTAAAGGTAAAGGCTCGGTCGACCGTTGGGCGGCCAAGGTCAAACCCGGCCGCGTGATGTTCGAGATCGACGGTGTGAACGATGATGTGGCCCGCGAGGCCCTGCGTCTGGCGGCGATGAAGCTGCCGATCAAGACGCGGGTTGTTGTTCGGGAAGACTGGTAAACCGATTGCGCCCCATCGGGGCGCAATCCGTGCGCGGCAGGGTATTTGCCAAAGGCAAATGCACGAGAGCGGCACCCGGTAGAAATTGAGAAGCCCCCGGCGTGAGAGCGTCGGGGTTTTTTTATGCGGGTTGTTCAACGTGATGTTGGTATGTTTCTGGCGCAACCCCACTCAGTGGTGTTGTGAGGGCAGCCAAGCACCACGTGTCGTATGCAACTTAATTGCTTCGACGGCTTTCGGACATTTTTCTCTTCCCCAGTGAGATGGTTGCCAATATTTAGCGGAGCTAGGAGCTCAAACATCATTCTATAGCGAGGAATGTGTATGGAGTTCTGGACCATCCTACGAGAAGCGGAACTGAACCTGTTCGTTATGTCAGGCAGCGGTTTGGGTGCTGTATTGCTTACGTTGGTTGCGTTGGCGATTGTCTTGCGCGCACGTCGCGGGGAAAGCTTGGCAACTTTGATCAAAGCCTTGCCAACTTTTCGCAAGCGCAACGATTGAGCTGCAATTCCCAGCCAGGCACCCAGCCTGGCCAGCGCCCGACCGACCTCCCCCCGGAGGGCGGGCGCTATGTCGACATCTGCGCTGAGCGGTTATGCTGTGCTTGACGGTGAGGGAGCGCGCAGATCAGAGGCCCTCCAGGTCGGTCGGGCGCCGGCCTGTTTCGAACGTAAGAACCGAGAGACCCAGCGCGGAATCAAGGCCGCAGGCCGCCGCGTCATCGACAGGCCACCCCCGGGCCTGTCGATTGGGTGATGTCAGCGCTTCGCTCGGATGGAAGATGTGCTTGGCTGCCATAAAGTGCTGCTGAAGGTGCGTTGGATCGACAGACCGTGGCCTGTCGATGGCGCGGCTCGGCGCATTGGATCGGGCGCGTGCGGTGCGCAGTGAATGCGCACCCTACGGAGTAAGAGGTAACGTGGCTGGTCTAGGGCTCCGCCCGTTCGGACCTTAAACACCCCCCGTTCAGCGGGCAAACGCCCCACTGGGGCCTTCGCTGATCCGCTTCACTGATCGCCGCTGCGCGAACCGGTCCTCTCACTCCCAACCGTAGTTGAAACTCACCGAGACCCGTTCCTCCTCGGCCATGTTCATGGGCACCTCGTGCCGCAGCCAGCTTTCCCAGAGCAGCACATCGCCCACCGACGGTTTGGCGTAGTGGAATTGGCGCAGGTCCTCGGGCGCGTCTTTTGTGCGACCCGGTGAGGCCATCATCATCGGCAGACGGGGGTCTTCGAGTTTCAGCGCGCTCGTGCCTTCGGGCATCGCCACGTAGGTCGTGCCGGAGATCACGGAGTGGGGGTGGATGTGGCTGGTGTGGATGCCGCCTTCGGGCAGGATGTTGATCCAGATACTGTCAAGTTTGAGTGTCTTGTCGCCCAGATCGAAGGCGAGTTCCTTGGCGAAGGCGGCGACGTGGGCGTCGAGTGCTTTGACCACGTCCGCGAAGATCGGGAAGCGCCAGGGCAGGTCGTCGAGTGAGGCGTAGGAGGTGTAGCCGGGATAGCCCTCGCGCTCGCACCAGTCGTGGCCGGCCTCGTCATCCTCGGCGATGGCATAGCAGTGCTGTTCCAACTCGTCCGGGTCGATCTTGGGGGCGAACTCGGAGAGCGGGGCGTGGTAGAGGCGGGTGGCGAAGAGGGATGTGATTTGAGACATGTCGGTTCAATATCGCGGAACGCGATATTGAACCAGTGCGCGACAGGGTATTTGCGGTAGCAAATGTACGAGAGCGGCACTCGGTTGAATGGTATTGCGCAGCCGGACAAGACATAGATGTTGTGTGCGCGACGGCGGCCCATAACAGCCGTGTTTTTCTTTGCCGGAAAGGGGTTGCCATACCCCCGGTGCCCCCATATACGGCCCCTCTATTCACCCACTCCACGGGAATCGGTGTCACGCCCAGCTGGGCAGCACCCTCGTGATGTTGAAAGGACAATGGCGATGAACGCCCAGGAACTTCGGGATAAAACCCCGGACCAGTTGCGTGATGAGCTGGCAAATCTGAAGAAAGAAGCCTTTAACCTGCGTTTCCAGCAGGCCACAGGTCAGCTTGAGAACCCGGCGCGTCTGCGTTCGGTCCGTCGGGATGCCGCGCGCGTCAAGACGATCCTCAACGAACAAGCCCGCAACGCGGCAGAATAAGGAGAGCACTATGCCAAAGCGTATCCTGCAAGGCGTCGTGACCTCCGACGCAAACGCACAAACAGTGACCGTGTCCGTCGAGCGCCGCTTTACGCACCCGGTTCTGAAAAAGACCATTCGTAAGTCCAAGAAGTACCGGGCGCACGATGAAAAAAATGCCTTCAAGGTCGGTGACACCGTTCGCATCATCGAATGCGCGCCGAAATCGAAGACAAAACGCTGGGAGGTGCTGGAGGCGTAAGCCTGTGCTCTCATCCAGACCTGACGGTCTGTCTTCGCGAAGACGGGCCAGGGGGCCGGATGAGCCATCGCACCAACCGCATTAATCGAAACCCTGGGGATCAGGCGAACGCATCAGCCCCCCAAAGGTCGGGAGACACCAAATGATCCAGATGCAGACAAACCTGGATGTTGCTGACAACTCCGGCGCCCGCCGAGTGCAGTGCATCAAGGTTCTGGGTGGTTCCAAGCGTAAATACGCATCCGTCGGCGACATCATCGTCGTGTCGGTCAAGGAAGCCATCCCGCGTGGTCGTGTGAAGAAAGGGGACGTCCGCAAGGCCGTCGTCGTGCGCACCGCCAAGGAAGTCCGTCGCGAAGACGGCACAGCGATCCGCTTTGATCGCAACGCCGCCGTCATCCTGAACAACAACAACGAACCCGTTGGCACCCGTATCTTCGGGCCGGTGGTGCGTGAGTTGCGCGGCAAGAACTTCATGAAAATCATCTCGCTCGCCCCGGAGGTGCTGTGATATGGCTGCCAAACTGAAAAAAGGCGACAAGGTCGTCGTTCTCGCTGGCAAGGACAAGGGCAAGGAAGGCACGATTTCTTCCGTGAACCCAAAGGCGAACAAAGCCGTCGTTGACGGCATCAACATCGCCATCCGCGCCACCCGTCAAAGCCAGACCAGCCAAGGCGGTCGCATCCCCAAGGCGATGCCGATTGACCTGTCGAACCTGGCTCTGCTTGACGCCAACGGCAAACCCACCCGCGTGGGCTTCAAGATGGACGGCGACAAGAAAGTGCGCTTTGCCAAGACAACAGGGGACGTGATCTGATGCTCGACACAGCCAACTACACCCCGCGCCTGAAGGCCCAGTACAAGGACAGCATCCGCGCTGCCCTGAAAGAGGAATTCGGCTACAAGAACGACATGCAGATCCCGCGTCTGGACAAGATCGTTCTGAACATCGGTTGCGGCGCTGAAGCTGTCAAAGACAGCAAGAAAGCAAAATCCGCACAGGAAGATCTGACCGCCATCGCCGGACAAAAGGCCATGACCACGAAAGCCAAGAAGTCCATCGCTGGCTTCCGCGTGCGTGAGGACATGCCCTTGGGTGCGAAAGTAACCCTGCGCGGCGACCGCATGTATGAATTCCTGGACCGTCTGATCACCATCGCGCTGCCCCGCGTCCGCGACTTCCGCGGCGTGTCCGGCACATCCTTTGATGGCCGTGGCAACTACGCCATGGGCATGAAAGAGCACATCGTCTTCCCCGAGATCGACTTCGACAAGGTCGACGAGACCTGGGGGATGGACATCGTGATCACCACGACAGCCGACACCGATGCCGAAGCAAAATCCTTGCTGAAGCACTTCAACATGCCCTTCAACTCGTAAGCGCAGAGGACAAAGATATGGCGAAAAAATCCATGATCGCGCGCGAAGTGAAGCGCGAAAAGCTGGTGAAGAAGTACGCCGCCAAGCGTGCGGAACTCAAAGAGATCATCAGCGATGAAAGCAAACCGATGGAAGAGCGTTTCCGCGCCTCGCTGAAGCTGGCAAAACTGCCCCGCAACAGCTCGGCCACGCGCCTTCACAATCGCTGCCAGCTGACCGGTCGTCCGCACGCTTACTATCGTAAGCTGAAGATCAGCCGGATCGCGCTGCGGGAGCTTGGCTCTGCCGGCCAGATCCCCGGCCTTGTGAAATCAAGCTGGTAAGGGAGAGATAGTCATGAACGATCCTATCGGCGATATGCTCACCCGTATCCGCAACAGCCAGATGCGCGGCAAATCCGTGGTTGAGACGCCTGCGTCGAAACTGCGCGAGCGCGTTCTGGAAGTGCTGGCGGACGAGGGTTACATCCGTGGTTTCGAGAAGACCACCGGTGCAAACGGCCACCCGGCCATTGAAATCAGCCTGAAGTACTACGAAGGCGAGCCTGTGATCCGCGAACTGAAGCGCGTGTCCAAACCTGGCCGTCGTGTGTATATGGGTGTGGGCGAGATCCCGCAGGTCCGTCAGGGCCTCGGTGTAGCGATTGTCTCCACCTCGAAGGGCGTGATGTCGGATGCAAGCGCGCGCAGCCAGAATGTTGGCGGCGAAGTGCTTTGCACGATCTTCTAAGGAGAACAGCAGATGTCTCGTATTGGTAAGAAACCGGTCGATCTGCCCTCGGGTGTCTCCGCCACCCTCTCCGGCCAGACGATCGAAGTGAAGGGCCCCAAGGGCACCCGCAGCTTCACCGCCACCGACGACGTGACCCTCAAGGTCGAAGACAACGTTGTCACCATCGAACCCCGCGGCAAGTCCAAGCGCGCGCGCCAGCAGTGGGGCATGTCCCGCACGCAGGTGCAGAACTGCGTGACCGGCGTGACCGAAGGCTTCAAGAAAGAGCTGGAAATCCAGGGTGTGGGTTACCGGGCGCAGATGCAGGGCAACACCCTGAAGCTGAACCTGGGTCTGTCCCACGACGTGGATTTCGTGGCGCCCGAGGGTGTCACCGTCACTGCCCCCAAGCAGACCGAGATTGTGGTCGAGGGCATTGACCAGCAGCAGGTTGGCGAAGTGGCCGCGAAAATCCGCGAGTGGCGCAAGCCCGAGCCCTACAAGGGCAAAGGCATCCGCTACAAAGGTGAATTTATCTTCCGCAAGGAAGGTAAGAAGAAGTAAGGACCAGACAGATGGCAAACAGCAAACGGACCCTGTTCCTCAAGCGCCGCCTGCGCGTCCGGAACAAACTGCGCAAGGTCAACGCTGGACGCGCGCGCCTGAGCGTGCACCGTTCCAACAAGAACATCAGCGTGCAGCTGATCGACGACGTGAACGGCGTGACCCTCGCCTCGGCCTCTTCCCTGGAAAAGGACCTGGGCGTTGTCGGCAAGAACAACATCGACGCGGCCACCAAGGTGGGCACGGCGATTGCCGAGCGCGCGAAGAAAGCTGGCGTGGAAGAAGCATACTTCGACCGCGGTGGGTTCCTCTTTCACGGCAAGGTGAAGGCTCTGGCCGACGCTGCGCGTGAAGGTGGTTTGAAGATCTAAGACCCTGTGAGGGGCGGCACCGCCCCTCCGATGATCCGGGAGCCTTTGGTTCACTGGGATTGAGTTGAACTGGCGAAAGCCACCTGAGTAAGGATGTGTTCTGATGGCAGAACGTGAAAACCGCCGGGGCAACCGTCGCGACCGCGACGAGGCACCGGAATTTGCAGATCGCCTGGTTGCGATCAACCGCGTGTCGAAAACAACGAAAGGTGGCAAGAACTTCGGTTTCGCCGCGCTCGTCGTTGTGGGCGACCAGAAGGGCCGCGTTGGCTTTGGCAAAGGTAAAGCGAAAGAGGTCCCCGAGGCCATTCGCAAGGCCACCGAGCAAGCCAAGCGCCAGATGATCCGCGTGCAACTGCGCGAAGGCCGCACGCTGCACCACGACATGGAAGGTCGTCACGGCGCCGGTAAGGTCGTCATGCGCACCGCACCTGAGGGTACTGGTATCATCGCCGGTGGTCCGATGCGCGCCGTGTTCGAGATGCTGGGCGTCAAGGACGTTGTGTCGAAGTCCATCGGCTCGGCCAACCCCTACAACATGATCCGCGCCACCATCGACGGTCTGAAGAAAGAGCAAAGCCCCCGTGGCGTTGCGCAGCGTCGTGGCAAGAAGGTCGCCGACATCCTGCCCAAGCGGGACGAAGCGCCGTCCGAGCAAAGCCAAGTGGCTGAGGAGGCCTGAGACAGATGGCAAAGACAATCGTCGTCAAACAGATCGGCTCGCCGATCCGTCGCCCCGAAAAGCAGCGCCAAACGCTGATCGGCCTGGGCCTGAACAAGATGCACAAGACCCGCGAGCTGGAAGACACACCTTCCGTCCGCGGTATGGTCCGGAAAATCCCGCACCTGGTCGAGATCATCGAAGAGAAGGGCTAAACGCCCCGGCTGTCTGGCCCTGTGCCGGATGAGAGACTTTGAACGCCCCGCCTTTTGGTGGGGCGTTTTTTATGTTGCAAGGGGTTTGGGCGCCTATAGTTGCGTATTTTGAAGCAAAGAAGAAAGGTGTGTCTTTTGTTTTGGAAATGGGTCTGGCGGGGCTTAGCGGCATATGTTTTGGCCCTAGTGACTTATGGAGCTTGGCCATTTGCGGCTGCCACGCAAGTTCCAGCTGTGCTGGCATTGGAAACGCGGTTACTCAAGCCAGTTGTTGGCTTTGTTTTCTCAAGTAGCAGCGCCAATGTGGGTTTAAATCCCATCTCCAACGGAGAGCAGGTTCCGCGTGATCCTAGGGTTTCTTCACGTGAGACAATTGATGACGTGAATGACGTTGACAGGTTTCTTTTTGTTCTTGATGGGTTCGACAGCGCGCGAGAGAACGAGTTAATCAAGTATTTTAAACTTGACGCTGAAGAAATTGCTGCGCTCGAGCCAGGCAGTTCAATGTCCAGGGAAACCATAGCGTTGCGAACTCGCCTGCATCCCTTGCCGTTCTACGTCCAACGTAAGTCTTTTGCTTTCGTAGATATGCAGTATTTGGCAGCAACCTATCGAAGCGATTGCGTGGTCAAGATTTTATATGACTTTGCCCTGAATATGTCTGATCAGGATTTCAAAGACGGGTGCGAGCGAAGTTCCGGGGATGGGGCCGCGAGGGGTTGAACTGGTAAACCAATCAACGCACACCCCAATGTCGCCCGCAGCGCATCCGCCAACTCATTCACTGTCTCGGTCGAGAGATAGAGCCCACCCGTCCGGTCGGCGAGGCATTTGGCCACCGTGTTGCCTGCGCCCACGTCCACCTGTTCGGGGTTGTCCCAGCTGAAGAAGTCCACGACCACCTGGAAGCCGATGACGTGGACTGTCAGGTCTTTGGCCTCGGACGCGAGTGCTGTTCCAAGCGCGCAAGGCCGTCCGCCGCAGGTCTCATTACCGTCTGTCACCAGTACCACGATGCCGGATCGGTTGCGGTGGTCGAGCGCGTCTGCTGCCGCGCGGACGGAGGCGGCGAGGGCGGTCAGCCCTTTGGGTTGCATGGCATCGATTTCGGTCAGGATGTCTAAGGCGGCGTCGGCGCGGGGGCCGAAGCGGAGGTCGATATTGGCGCAGCTATCTGCGTTGCTGCCGGGGCCGTAGGTCAGAAGGCCCACGCGGCGGAAGGGGGTGATGTCGGGCAGGGCCTGTCGGAGCGCGTCGCGGGCGTCCACAATCCGTGTTTTGCGTGAGATGTCGAAGCTGAGCTCGTCCATGGAGGCGGAGCCGTCGAAGACCAGCATCGCGTCGCGTGCGCAGCCTGCGGCTGTGAGGGTTGAGGGCAGGGCGGTTGCGAAGGCGGCGGCAAGGGTGAGGATGCGGAACATAAGGGCAGAGTGGCATTAGCTGACGGACGGTCGCAACGGTGCATTGTGTGCCTGCGCGTTCGGTCCTAGCCTGCGCGGCATGACCGAATTGACCTATTACTATTCCGCCCATTCTGCCTTTGCCTATCTCGGCTCTGCCCGCGTGATGCAGATCTGTGCTGCGCATGGGCTGACATTGGTACATCGCCCCATGCCTTTGTCACCGGTGGTCGAGGCGCAGGGCAGTCTGCCGTTTCGGCAGCGGACGCAGGCGCATGTGGATTACTTCTTTGGCCGTGAGATCGAGCGGTGGGCAGAGCTGCGTGACGTGCCGGTCGTGTCGTTCCGTCCGACCCATCACGATGCGGATTATGCGCTGGCCAGTCACTTGCTCCTTGCCCTTGGCGACCGGGGGCCGGATGTGGATGCGCTGGCGCATGCCATTCTCGAGGCGCATTGGTGGGACGATGCGGATTTGTCGGATGCGCCCACGTTGCGCGCGCTTGTGGCCGGGTTGGGCCATGATGCGGATGCGCTCTTTGCTGCGGCCAGCGCGCCTGAGGTGGCGGCGCAGTATGAGGCCAATGGGCAGGCGGCGTTAGCGGCCAGTGTGTTCGGTTCACCGACCTATGTGCTGGAGGGGGAGGTTTTTTACGGGCAGGACCGGCTGGAGTTGCTGGAGCGCGCAGTAACGCAGCCGTTCACTCCGACGCGCTGGGTGAACCCGCCCGTTGAAACGACATGACCGACAGGGTCAGGTGCTGGCGATGCTCGGGCTCTTCTGCGACCGGGCGCCGCTTTTGAACGAGCCGCCCAGCGGCCATGCAGGCCATGATCCCGCCGGACAGCGCCATGACATAGAGCGGGTAGGCCAACAATAGCCAGTCCGCGCGCCCGACGGCCACGACCGCCAACAGGGCAGAGACGAAGAATGCGGCCCATGTGGCCCACGTTTCTGATTGCGGGTCGAGGAACGTCTTTTTCATCGTCAGAAGCCCGCCCATCATCGACATGGTGATGGTGACGAAGAGGGAATAGGCGGCATTTTCCATCTCGGCCCAGAGCCAGATGCCGACGGCGGTGGCAGTCAGGACCTGGCTGTCTTCGGTCTGGAACTTCAGGCCGGTTGTCTTCCAGAACGTCAGGGCGCAGATGATAACGGTGCCCGCGGTCTGGATCGCGGCGAAGCCGAGCGACTGGTCGGCACCCTCATAGACCTGGCTGAGCAGGGACACTGCGCTGAGGAGCGCCCAGATCAGCCATGAGGCCCGTTCGGGCCGTGTGCGGTTTGTGAGGATGTCCCGAATATAGGGCCAGAACGCATAAATGCTGAGCGCAGCTGATGCGAGCCCGGCGCGATAGGCGACGTCAGGATGCTGTGCAATGGCGTGCAGCAAGGCGGGCTCCGGTTGCGTGTGGTGGCCTGTTTGGTCTGCTGATGGCCCGTTCGGGCTCGTCTTGATCGCCAAGTATACCCGAAAACCACGCAAGAACAGCTATATCTTGGGCGGGCGCCTGATTTTTCTACACCGCATTGCCCGCGGGCCGACGCGTCGTAGCAAAAGCGGCGTGATGTCCGCGGGTGCGGCCCAAGACCATCGCCAGAATGATGCCAGTGTAGAGGCACAGCAGGTAGAGCGGATAAGCCAGCAGCACCCAATCGAGATGCTTCACGGCACAGATCGCGCAGACAGCGGCCAACCACGAGATCACCCATGTCGACATCGTTTCGGTGCCTGGCGTTCGGTACGCCTTGGCGATGGTTGCGGCACCGCCCAACATGGAGATCGAGATAGTGATGAGCAGTGCGTACGCGGCACTGTCCGTCGCGGCCCAGAGGCCCAGACCGATCGCTGCCGCCGCCAGAATGGCTTCATCGCCCGGGTTCAGGAACCGCCCCTGACCGCGCCAGATCGACAGCCCGAAAATCACCATGGTCCAGCCAACCTGTATGGCCGCAAACCACAGAGATGCGGTCGCTCCTTCCACGATTTGAGAGACGAGGGCGATGCTGCCCAGGACGGACCAGATCAGCCAGCATGCCCTTTGTGGCTGTGTCCGCCCGCGCACCACATCGCGCGCATACGGGTAAAAGGCATAAATACTCAGCAAGGCGGAGGCCAGACCAAAGAAAGCGGCAGGCCCACCGCCTTGCAAAAGGACGTCAATCAAATGGCTTCTCCAAAATCGGTGCATCCGGGTGGATGCGGGTCGTGAAATGTGTGTGCTGCTAAAAACGTACGGCAATAACTATACGGAACCGTCTATCAGACCTCGCCCAGCTCGATCAGTCCGGTATTCCTTACTGTCGCGATGCTTTGGCGTGCCGCGGGTTACATGGGCTTGATCCGCCGCCACACGCCGTCTATACGCGCCCAGTGGCGCAGTGCGCCGCGAGAATCAAAACCAAGAAACGCCGTGGTTGTCCCGTTCACGCTTCGTGGGGCACATCCGGCAAGGAGAAGCGATATGAAACTGAACGAACTGCGCGACAATCCCGGCGCAACCAAGAAACGCACCCGCGTTGGCCGCGGTCCCGGCTCTGGCAAGGGCAAGATGGGTGGCCGTGGTATCAAAGGTCAGAAATCCCGTTCGGGTGTGGCCATCAATGGCTACGAAGGCGGCCAGATGCCGCTCTATCAACGTCTGCCCAAGCGCGGCTTTAACAAGCCGAACCGCAAGGCATTTGCCGTTGTGAACCTGGGCCTGATCCAGAAGTTCATCGATGCGGGCAAGCTGGACGCCAAGGCTGCTATCGACGAGGACGCGCTGATTGCCTCCGGTCTCGTGCGCCGCAAGCTGGACGGTATCCGCGTTCTGGCTAAGGGTGAGATCACCACGAAAGTTGAACTTTCGGTGACTGGCGCCTCCAAATCGGCTGTCGAAGCCGTTGAAAAAGCGGGCGGGTCGCTGACGACCACCGCGGCGGCCGCCGAGTAAGCCAGTTTGACGCCTTGTGAGCCGCGCGCCAGCGGCTTACATAGTCTCTAGTCTTTCCTACGCCGCCCGCCGGGAAACCGTGCAGGGCGGCGTTTCGCCATAAAGGAACACGCCCGCATGGTATCTGCCGTCGAGAATATGGCCGCCAACACGAGCTGGAGCGCTCTGGGCAAGGCCACCGACCTGCGCAACCGCATCCTGTTTACCCTCGGTCTGCTGATCGTCTACCGCCTTGGTACCTTCATCCCGGTGCCCGGCATTGATGGCGCGGCCCTGCGGGAGTTCATGGAAAGCGCCGGTCAGGGGATCGGTGGCATGGTATCCATGTTCACGGGTGGCGCGCTGGGCCGGATGGGCATCTTTGCCCTGGGCATCATGCCCTATATCTCGGCCTCGATCATCGTGCAGCTTCTGACCTCGATGGTGCCCAAGCTTGAACAGCTCAAGAAAGAGGGCGAGCAGGGGCGCAAGAAGATCAACCAATACACCCGCTACGGCACCGTGGCGTTGGCGACCTTGCAGGCTTACGGTCTGGCCGTGTCGCTGGAATCCGGTGATCTGGTGACTGATCCGGGCATGTTCTTCCGCATTTCATGCCTCATCACACTGGTTGGCGGCACCATGTTCCTGATGTGGCTGGGTGAACAGATCACCGCACGCGGCATCGGTAACGGTATCTCGCTGATCATCTTTGTCGGCATCATTGCCGAGGTGCCTGCGGCACTGGCACAATTCTTTGCCTCGGGCCGCTCTGGCGCGCTCAGCCCCGCGATCATCGTCGGTGTGATCGTGATGGTGATCGTCACCATCACCTTCGTCGTGTTCATGGAACGCGCACTGCGCAAGATCCACATCCAATATCCGCGCCGTCAGGTCGGCATGAAAGTCTATGACGGCGGCAAGTCCGACCTGCCGGTCAAGGTGAACCCCGCAGGTGTGATCCCCGCGATCTTTGCCTCGTCGCTGCTGCTGCTGCCCGTGACCATCTCGACCTTCTCGGGCGGCTCGACCAATCCGGTCATGTCGTGGCTGCTTGCCAACTTCGGTCCTGGCCAGCCGCTCTACCTGCTGTTCTTTGCCGCGATGATCGTGTTCTTTGCCTACTTCTACACGTTCAACGTCAGCTTCAAACCGGATGACGTGGCCGAGAACCTGAAGAACCAGAACGGCTTTGTCCCAGGCATTCGTCCGGGCAAGCGAACCTCGGAATACCTGGAATATGTCGTCAACCGCGTGCTGGTTTTGGGCTCTGCCTATCTGGCGCTGGTCTGTCTGCTGCCGGAAATCCTGCGCGGTGAGTTCGCCATTCCGTTCTACTTCGGGGGCACATCCGTGCTGATCGTGGTGTCGGTGACCATGGACACGATCCAACAGGTTCAAAGCCATCTGCTGGCGCACCAGTACGAAGGTCTGATTGAGAAATCGCAACTGCGCGGAAAGGGCAACAAGACCCGCCGCAAACGGAGCCCTGTGCGCCGATAAGGCGACCAAGGGAGGGGACAGCTGATGAACATTATTCTCTTGGGCCCGCCGGGCGCGGGCAAGGGAACGCAGGCGCGTTTTCTTGTTGAAGAGCGTGGCATGGTGCAACTGAGCACCGGTGATATGCTGCGCGCAGCCAAGGAGAGCGGCACGGAGATGGGCCAGATCGTGGCCGACGTCATGGATCGTGGCGGGCTTGTAACGGACGAAATCGTCATCGGCCTGATCCGCGAACAGCTTGAGACGGTCAAGGCGAACGGTTTCATCTTTGACGGCTTCCCCCGCACTTTGGCGCAGGCCGATGCGCTGGCGGATCTGCTGGCCGAGAAGGGCGAAAGCCTGGACGCCGTGATCGAACTTGAGGTCAATGACGAGGTGCTGGTGGACCGCATCGTGGGCCGCGCTGCCGAGGCCGCTGCCGCAGGCCAGTCCGTGCGGGCGGATGACAACGCCGAGTCGATGAAAGTGCGCCTGATGGAGTACTACAAGAAGACTTCTCCGCTGATTGGGTACTACTATGCCAAGGGTCAGCTGACGAAGGTTGATGGGCTGGGTGAAATCGCGGATGTGAAGGCGGCGATTGCCAAAGTCCTTGACAGCTAAGTCGAGGGGTTGACGCACCCTTAATCAACGCCTATCTCACGCCATCTCTAACGAGAATCAAAGACCGAAACGCGTCCGGTCGGATCACCTGATCAGCGGCAGGCCCGGGGGCAAAATCCTTGGGCCTTATGTTGTGAAAAAAGGGCCTGGAATGACGGGCTCGCAACGAAAGGAAGCCTTACGTGGCACGTATTGCAGGGGTCAACATCCCCACCGCCAAGCGTGTTCCGATCGCCCTGACCTACATCACGGGTATCGGCAACACCTCCGCTCAGAAAATCTGCGAAGCTGTCGGCATCGACCTGACACGCCGCGTGAACGAACTGAGCGATGCAGAAGTTCTGAAAATCCGCGAGCACATCGACGAGAACTACACCGTCGAGGGTGACCTGCGTCGCGACACGCAGATGAACATCAAGCGCCTGATGGACCTGGGCTGCTACCGTGGCCTGCGCCACCGTCGCAACCTGCCTGTCCGCGGTCAGCGCACAAGCACCAACGCTCGTACCCGCAAAGGCCCCGCAAAGGCCATTGCCGGCAAGAAGAAATAAGGAGGCGCATCCATGGCACGTGACACACGGCGCGGCGGTAAGCGCAAGGTCTCCAAGAATATCGCGGCGGGCGTTGCCCACGTGAATTCCTCGTTCAACAACACCAAGATCCTGATCTCGGACGTGCAGGGCAACGCCATTTCGTGGTCGTCGGCTGGCACCATGGGCTTCAAGGGCTCGCGGAAATCCACGCCCTACGCCGCCCAGATGGCTGCCGAAGACGCGGGCCGCAAGGCGCAGGAACACGGTGTGAAGACGCTGGAAGTCGAAGTGCAGGGCCCCGGTTCGGGCCGTGAAAGCGCACTGCGCGCCCTGGCCGCCGTTGGGTTCAACATCACGTCGATCCGCGACGTGACGCCGATTGCCCACAATGGCTGCCGTCCGCCCAAGCGCCGCCGCGTCTAAGCGACAACTGAACACTCTTTGGGGCCTGCGGTTCGCACGGCCCCAAACCGCTTTTTGAAACCTCGGGAGTTTGCGCGTTTGGACATGGCACGCAGACAGGAATGGAGGGACGCATGATCCACAAGAACTGGGCCGAACTGATCAAGCCGCAGCAGCTTGACGTCAAGCCGGGCAACGAACCCGCGCGACAGGCCACTGTTGTTGCCGAACCGCTGGAGCGCGGCTTTGGCCTGACCATGGGCAACGCGCTGCGTCGCGTGCTGATGTCGTCGCTGCAAGGCGCGGCCATCACATCCGTGCAGATCGACAATGTGCTGCACGAGTTTTCATCCGTGGCCGGTGTCCGTGAAGACGTCACCGACATCATCCTGAACCTCAAGCAGGTCAGCCTGCGCATGGAAGTCGAAGGCCCCAAGCGCCTTTCGATCTCTGCCAAGGGTCCGGGCGTTGTGACCGCGGGTGACATTTCCGAAAGCGCCGGGATCGAGATCCTGAACCGCGATCTGGTTATCTGCCACCTCGACGACGGTGCCGATGTCTACATGGAACTGACCGTGAATACCGGTAAGGGCTACGTGTCGGCTGACAAGAACAAGCCGGAAGACGCGCCCATCGGCCTGATCCCGATCGACGCCATCTACTCGCCCGTCAAGAAGGTCAGCTATGACGTGCAGCCCACCCGTGAGGGCCAGGTGCTGGACTATGACAAGCTGACCATGAAGGTCGAAACCGATGGCTCCATCAGCCCTGACGATGCCGTGGCCTTTGCCGCGCGCATCCTGCAGGACCAGCTGGGCATCTTCGTCAACTTCGACGAGCCGGAAAGCGCCTCGCGTCAGGACGACGACGACGGTCTCGAGTTCAACCCGCTTCTCTTGAAGAAAGTGGACGAGCTGGAACTGTCGGTCCGGTCTGCAAACTGCTTGAAGAACGACAACATCGTCTACATCGGCGATCTGATCCAGAAGACCGAGGCAGAGATGCTGCGCACGCCGAACTTCGGCCGCAAGTCGCTGAACGAGATCAAGGAAGTGCTGTCGGGCATGGGTCTGCACCTTGGCATGGATGTCGAGGACTGGCCGCCGGACAACATCGAAGATCTGGCCAAGAAGTTCGAAGACAACTTTTAATGGTGCGGCGGGGTGAAACCCCGCCCTACCGCCCCTGGGCAAGGATGCCCCAAGGAGAGTCCGTGACACGCATCGCGGGCCAGACAAAGCAAAACAGCCCGTAGAGGGCAAAAAGGAGAAAAGAAAATGCGTCACGCACGTGGTTACCGCCGCCTGAATCGGACACATGAGCACCGCAAGGCTCTGTTCGCCAACATGGCTGGCTCGCTCATCGAACATGAGCAAATCAAGACAACTCTGCCCAAGGCAAAAGAACTGCGCCCGATCATCGAAAAGATGATCACGCTGGCCAAGCGCGGCGACCTGCACGCCCGCCGTCAGGCCGCGGCCAAGCTGAAAGAAGACCAGTATGTCGCAAAGCTGTTCGACGTTCTGGGCCCGCGCTACAAGGACCGCCAGGGCGGTTACGTCCGCGTTCTGAAGGCCGGCTTCCGCTATGGTGACATGGCGCCGATGGCCATCATCGAATTCGTGGACCGCGATCGCGACGCGAAGGGTGCCGCCGACAAGGCCCGCGTTGCTGCCGAGGATGCGGCCGAAGAATAAGCCAGGATGTGATGCCTGATGAAAAGCCCTCGCCCCGCGGCGGGGGCTTTTTGTTTTGATGTGCCGCTGCGCTTGTATTGGCCGCGCTGGATTTGCATATTTTTGGAACAATGAAGTTTCTGATCCCCCTCCTTCTCTGCTGTCTTCCCCTGGTGGCCAATGCTGAGACTCGCGTGCCGCAAAGCCAGTCCGAGATTACCCTCAGCTTTGCGCCGTTGGTGCGAGAAACGGCGCCAGCGGTCGTGAACATCTATGTCCGCTTCGTCACGCAGGCCCGCGCGCGGACGCCATTCATGGACGATCCGTTCTTTGAGCGTCTGTTTGAAGGCTTTGGTCAGCCGCAACCGCGTGTGCAGAACTCGCTCGGCTCCGGTGTGATCCTGAGTGACGACGGGATTGTCGTGTCCAACTACCATGTGGTGGGGCAGGCGACCGACATCCGGATCGTGCTGAATGATGGCCGGGAATATGACGCGCGGGTGCTGCTGGGTGATCAGGAGAGTGATCTGGCGATCCTCAAAATCGATGACGTCAGCGATCTGCCTTTCCTAGCCCTGCGCGACAGTGAGACGGTCGAGGTCGGCGAACTGACACTCGCCATCGGCAACCCCTTTGGCGTCGGGCAGACCGTGTCGTCCGGCATCGTCTCGGGCCTTGCCCGGTCGGGTGGGTCGAACGGACGCGGGGCCGGATACTTCATCCAAACCGACGCGCCAATCAATCCGGGCAACTCGGGTGGAGCGCTGGTGGACATGCGGGGCGATCTGCTGGGCATCAATACCCGTATCCTGAGCCGCTCGGGTGGCTCGAACGGGATCGGCTTTGCCATCCCCGCTGATCTGGTCGCGGCGTTTGTCAAACAGGCGCGCGATGGGAACGACCGGTTTGTCCGGCCCTGGGCCGGGGCGACCGGGCAGGCGGTGGATGCGGATCTGGCGGAAACGCTTGGCCGTGACCGTCCCGGTGGCATCATGCTGGCTGGACTGCATCCTGCGAGCCCTCTGGCGGATGCTGGTTTCGAAGTGGGCGACGTGGTTCTCTCCGTCGATGGCGCGCCGGTGGGCAGCCCGGGTGAGATGCTATTCCGCATGAGCGTTGCCAGCGATCAGGACAGTGCCACCATGACCCGGCTGAGGGGCGGTGAAGAGGAGGACCTGACCGTCGCCCTGATCCCACCGCCCGACGATCCGCCTCGGGACGAGACCGTGCTGCCCGAAGACAGCAGTCTGCCCGGCCTGACCCTTGCACGCATCAACCCCGCGTTGCTCGCGGAGTTGAACCTGCCTATTGCCGCCGAAGGGGTCGTCGTTTTGGACGAAGGGCCAATTGGCCGCCGCGTGGGCCTGCGGCGCGGCGATGTCTTGCAGCGCATCGACCGACAGGATGTGGATACGCCCGCGCAGGCGGCGGCGATCCTTTCCGAGGCCCGGCGCGGTACAACCGTGCGCGCCATCCGCGGCAACAGCCGTATCGTGTTGCGGTTCTGACGTGACCGACCTTTTCGGATCAGCGCCGCCCGCGCCCGATACCGGGCCGCGCCCCCTTGCAGACCGGTTGCGCCCGAAAAAGCTGTCGGAGGTCATTGGGCAGGCGCAGGTGCTGGGCCCGGAGGCACCGCTGACCGTCATGCTGTCCTCCGGCGCGTTGTCCTCGCTGATCTTCTGGGGCCCGCCCGGCGTGGGCAAAACGACCATCGCCCGGCTGCTTGCGCATGAGACAGACCTGCATTTCGTCCAGATCTCGGCGATATTCACAGGTGTCCCGGACCTCAAGAAAGTGTTCGAGGCGGCTAAGATCCGGCGGCAGAACGGGCAGGGCACGCTCCTGTTCGTTGACGAGATCCACCGCTTCAACAAGGCGCAGCAGGACGGGTTCCTACCGCATATGGAGGACGGGACGATCCTGCTGGTGGGGGCCACGACCGAGAACCCGAGCTTCGAGTTGAACGCCGCTGTGCTCAGCCGCGCGCAAGTGCTGGTGCTGGAACGGCTTGACCTAAAGGACCTCGAATTGCTGGCCCAACGGGCCGAACAGGAGTTGGACAAGGCCCTGCCGCTGGATGGCCCCGCCCGCGAGGCACTGCTGGAAATGGCGGACGGCGACGGGCGTGCGCTGCTGAACCTGATCGAACAGGTCACCGCCTGGACGGTTGAGGGCAAGCTGGACAAGGATGCGCTGGCCACCCGCCTGATGCGCCGGGCCGCACAATACGACAAATCAGGCGATGCGCATTACAACCTGATCTCGGCTCTGCACAAATCGGTGCGGGGGTCTGATCCCGATGCGTCGCTCTACTGGTTTGCGCGGATGCTGGAGGGCGGAGAAGACCCTCGCTTTCTTGCCCGCCGCATCACGCGCATGTCGGTTGAGGACATCGGCCTCGCCGACCCGCAGGCGCAGGCGGTGTGCTTGCAGGCGTGGGAAACATATGAACGGCTGGGCTCGCCCGAGGGCGAACTCGCTCTGGCGCAGGCGCTTGTCTACCTTGCCCTCGCGCCGAAATCGAACGCGACTTATGTGGCTTACAAGGGCGCGCGCAGGGCCGCCAAACAGACCGGATCGCACCTGCCGCCCAAGCACATCCTGAACGCGCCCACATCGCTGATGAAGGATCAGGGATATGGCAAGGACTATGCCTATGACCACGATGCCGAGGATGGGTTTTCAGGGGCCAACTACTTTCCCGACGGGATGGAGCGGCCCGACCTCTACCAACCGGTCGAGCGCGGTTTCGAGCGCGAGCTGCGCAAGCGGGTCGACTATTTTGCCAAGCTGCGGGCCAAGCGGAACAGCTAGCGCGGCTTGACTCTTTGCGGCTGAGCGACGACAGACCGGCCATGTTTTCAACCCTCTCTCTCGTGGCCCTTGGCGGGGCGATCGGCGCGTCGCTGCGCTGGCTGACGGGCGTGGCGATGCTGCGCGCGTTGGGGCCGTCCGACTTTCCGCTGGCGGTCATCACGGTCAATGTCGTGGGCTCGTTCCTGATGGGCGTCTTTGTTGTGGCCGCAGCGCAGAAGGGGCTGACGTATCTGTCGCCTTTCGTGATGACCGGTGTGTTGGGCGGGTTCACCACGTTCAGCGCTTTTAGCCTTGAGACCATGACGCTGATCGAGCGAGGGGAAACGGCCTCTGCCGCGCTCTACATTGCGCTCTCCGTCGGCCTGTCTGTCGGCGCTCTCGCGGTGGGGCTGCTCATCGCACGTGGGCTCCTCGCATGAGTGGTGTTCAGACCGTGACCGTCGAACCAGGCGAAGGCGATCAGCGCCTCGACCGCTGGATGAAGCGCCGCTTTCCGCAGGTCAGCCAGGGCATGATCGAAAAGATGTGCCGCAAGGGTGAATGCCGGGTCGATGGGGGCCGCGTCAAATCCTCGACTCGTGTCGAGGAAGGCCAGCAGGTGCGTATCCCGCCGCTGCCTGACCGACCCGCGCCCATGATCCAGAAAGCCCGCATTTCCGACAAAGACGCCAAGATGATCCGCGACTGCGTGATCTACAAGGACGATCAGGTCATCGCGATCAACAAGCCGTCGGGCCTGCCTACCCAAGGCGGCTCCGGCCAAACCAAGCATGTCGACGGGCTGGCCGAGGCGCTGACCTTTGAGGCCGACGAAAAGCCGCGCCTGGTGCATCGGCTGGACAAGGACACCTCGGGCGTCCTGCTGCTGGCACGCACGCGCCTCGCGGCCAAGTCGCTGACAGCCGCCATGCGCCACCACGACACGCGCAAGATCTACTGGGCGCTCGTCGCGGGTGTGCCGACGCCGTATCTGGGCGAGATCAAATACGGTCTGGTCAAGGCCCCCGGACGGGGCCGTGGGGGCGAGGGCGAAAAGATGATCGCCTTACATCCGCGCGATATTGATGGAACACCGGGCGCAAAACGGGCGCATACGATGTATGCAACGCTCTACCGTGTCGCCTCGCGCGCCGCATGGGTCGCGATGGAGCCGATCACGGGCCGCACCCACCAGCTGCGCGCCCACATGGCCGAGATCGGGCACCCAATCGTGGGCGATGGCAAATATGGCGGATCGAGCCAGGAAAATCTCGGCGACGGCTGGGGCGCTAAGGTCGGTGGCATCATCTCGCAAAAGCTGCACCTGCACGCGCGCATGATGCGGTTCGAACAGCCAGAGACGCGCAAGGTCATCACCGTGACAGCAGAACTGCCCGACCATATGAAGCAAAGCTGGGACACGTTCGGCTGGACCGAAGACCTCGCCGCGGACGACCCGTTTGAGGCGCTTTGAATGAGGCTGGTCGTTTTCGACGTGGATGGCACGCTGGTCGACAGTCAGGCTGACATTGTCGCCAGCATGGCAGCGGCCTTTGGCGCGGTGGAGATGCCCGCACCGACGCGGCAGGATATTCTGAGCATTGTTGGCCTGTCTTTGCCTGTGGCCATGCGGACCCTTGCGCCGGAGGCCGATCACGACAGGATGGTTGCGGTCTACAAGGACAGCTATGCCGATCTGCGCATGACCAAGGGGGCGGCGTCCTCGCCTCTCTATCCCGGTGCGCGTGCGGCGCTGGACCGGTTGAACGGGCGCGACGACATCCTCTTGGGCATCGCGACGGGCAAGTCTAAGCGCGGGCTCGATGGTCTGATCGACGCGCATGGGCTGGGCGGTGCCTTTGTCACCCGGCAGGTGGCTGACTTCCATCCGTCAAAGCCGCACCCGTCCATGTTGCACGCCGCTATGGACGAGGCTGGGGTGTACGCCGCGGATGCCGTGATGATCGGCGACACCAGCTTTGATGCCGACATGGCAGAGGCGGCGCGCATGCCATTTATCGGCGTAAGCTGGGGCTATCACCCGCCGTCGCGACTGAACGGTGCGCGGACGGTCTTGAATAGTTTTGATGACCTTGATGACGCTCTGGGCGCACTATGGGTGGAATGACATGAGTGAGTGGAAGCAGAAACGGTTCTGGAAAGCAGCCGCGCCCGAGCAGGTCCAGGGTGGTTGGACTGTCGAGCTGGATGGCCGTGCGGTCAAGACACCGGCCAAGGCGGCGCTGACCCTTCCGACGGTACGCATGGCCGAAGCGATTGCGGCCGAATGGGACGCCCAGGACGAGGTGGTCAACCCACTGTCGATGCCCTTCACCCGCAGTGCAAACGCAGCCATCGACAAGGTCGCGGTGCAGCACGCCGAAGTAGCGGACATGCTGGCCGCCTATGGCGATGCGGATCTGCTGTGCTACCGGGCGGACGCCCCGCAGGCGCTTGTGGATCGTCAGGCAGCGCAATGGAATCCGTACCTTGATTGGGCCGACGCGACGTTTGGCGCACGCCTGATGCCGCGCACGGGTCTGATGCACGAATCACAGGACGCGGACGCGCTTGCAGCCCTCGCGGCACCGGTCCATGCGATGTCGCATTTCGAACTGGCCGCCTTCCACGACCTTGTCAGCCTGTCTGGATCGCTGATCCTCGGTTTCGCCGCCGCCCAAGACCTGCACCCGCCGCTCACAATTTGGGCAGTGTCTCGGCTGGATGAAACCTGGCAGGAAGAGCAATGGGGCGAGGACGAGGAGGCTCAGGAGGTCGCCAAGATCAAAGAAGGGTCATTTTTGCACGCAAAAGCCTTTTTTGATGCGTCGAAATTGACCTGACCCAACGTCAAGTCTGTACCGCGAAAAGCGCACAAATATGCATCGTTTTTGATGATGCCGCCCTTGACGTTTCGCGATGAATCCCCGCACACTATGGGCCATCGGCTGGGGATAACCCCTACCGGATCGTCTTCGGCGAGGTGTGAATGCTCAGGCCATGCCGATCGAACCGTCCAAACGCGACGGAAAATCAGGAAGAGGTAAAAATGAAAAAAACCGTAATCTTTGGCGCGCTGACCGCCGCTGGCCTTGCCGCCGGCGCTGCGGCCGCTGGCACGCTCGATGACGTGAAAGCACGCGGCACGCTGAACTGCGGCGTTGCTACCGGGCTCGTGGGCTTTGCGACACCTGACGCCAACGGCGAATGGCAGGGCTTTGACGTGGCTGTCTGCCGCGCTGTCGCTGCTGCCGTTCTGGGCGACGCAACAGCGGTCGAGTTCGTCCCCACAACAGGCAAAACGCGCTTTACCGCGCTGGCCTCGGGTGAGATCGACATGCTGGCCCGTAACACCACATGGACCTTCTCGCGCGACGTGGACCTGAAGTTCACCTTCGTCGGCGTGAACTACTATGACGGCCAAGGCTTCATGGTGCCCAAGGATCTGGGCGTCTCGTCGGCCAAGGAACTGGACGGCGCAACCGTCTGCATCCAGACCGGCACCACGACCGAGCTGAACCTTGCGGACTTCTTCCGCGTCAACGGCATCAGCTACGAGCCCGTTCCGATCGAAACCAACGCCGAAGCGCAGCAGCAGTACCTTGCCGGTGCCTGCGACGTCTACACCACGGACGCCTCCGGTCTGGCCGCCACACGTGCCGCATTCGAGGCACCGAACGATCACGTCCTGCTGCCCGAAATCATCTCGAAAGAGCCGCTGGGCCCGCTGGTCCGTCACGGCGACAACGAGTGGGGCGATGTGGTTCGCTGGACCCTCAACGCGCTGATCTCGGCAGAAGAGCTGGGCATCACCTCGGCAAACATCTCCGAGATGTCGGCTGGCACCAACAACCCGGAGATTAACCGTATCCTCGGCACCGAGGGCACGCTGGGTGAGATGCTGGGCCTCGACGCTGACTGGGCTGCCAAAGCGATCACCGCTGGCGGCAACTACGGCGAGATCTTCGAGAAGAACATCGGCGAATCCACTCCGATCGGTCTGGCCCGTGGCCTGAACGCTCAGTGGACCGAAGGCGGCCTGCTCTACAGCCCGCCCTTCCGCTAAGATACCAAGCCGAGGGGCGCAGGATCATCCTGCGCCCCTCATGCTTCTGGGGCACAAGATCGCTGAAAACAGCGGCAGGACTGCCTTCAGAACAGCCAACTTCTGAAAACCCGGCCCGGCGCCACGGCGCGACAAAAACCAAGGGTCGGAACCACGGGGACCCTCTCCATGACCACGATGACCGACCCTCCTCAGGAGTCGTTCCGCCTGTCGATGCTTTTGAACGACACGCGTTACAGATCTTATACATTCCAATTCATTGCGCTTTTGGCACTTGTGATGGCCATCGCGTACCTGATGAGCAACATGTTCGCGAACCTGCGCGACCAGGGCCTGTTCCTAAGCTGGGCATTCCTGGGTGAGCCTGCGGGCTACGACATCAACCAGCGCCTGATCGAATACGACAGCCAGATGACCCATTGGCGGGCTACGGTTGTCGGCGTGCTGAACACGCTGCTTGTGGCCTTTCTGGCCTGTGTGACGGCAACGGTGCTGGGCGTGATCGCCGGGGTGCTGCGCCTGTCCAACAACTGGCTCGTCTCCAAGCTGATGTCGGCCTATGTCGAGGCGTTCCGCAACGTGCCGGTCCTGATCTGGATCATCATCATCTTCACCATCATGACGGCCGTCATGCCCGCACCCCGCGCCTTCCGCGGGGATGAGCCTGACGCCACCATGTTACTGGGTCTTTTCGCCTTCACCAATCGCGGCGTCTATGTACCTGCGCCCATCCTCGGCAATCCGCTCTTCGGCTCTGCAGCCATGGGGTGGCTGCTGATCGTCCTGGGGCTGGTCGGCTCCTTCTTCGGGGCCAAGGCACTGGGCGCATGGGCCAATGCCAAACAGGAACTGACGGGTGAGCGCCCGACAACCTGGTATATCACGCTGGCCATCTGGTTCGTGCCGCTGATCGTCTTGCTGACGATCATGGGCCTCAGCTGGGACATTCCCGCACTGCGTGGGTTCAACTTCGGCGGTGGCCTGACCATTCGCGGATCGCTGATTGCCCTCTGGTTCGCGCTCGCGATCTACACCGGCGCTTTCATCGCCGAAAACGTGCGTGCAGGTATTCAGGCGATCAACAAGGGGCAGAGCGAGGCCGCAGCCTCGCTTGGACTGCGGCCTGGTCGGATCATGAACCTTGTGATCTTGCCGCAAGCCTTGCGGGTCATCATCCCGCCGCTGATTTCGCAATATCTGAACATCACCAAGAACTCGTCGCTCGCGATCGCCGTGGGCTACATGGACATCACCGGCACGCTGGGGGGCATCACGCTGAACCAGACGGGGCGCGCCATCGAATGCGTCCTCTTGTTGATGCTGTTCTACCTCACGATCTCGCTCGCGATTTCGGCGGTGATGAACGTGTACAACAACTCCGTTAAGCTGAAGGAGCGGTGAGATGAGCGACACACACGCACAAACCGTCGCCTTCGTGCGCGACACGCAATTGCCTCCATCGCCACCACCTGCATCCGAGGTCGGACTGGTCGGCTGGCTGCGCAGCAACCTCTTTAACGGCGTCTGGGGCACGGTGCTGACACTTCTGTCGCTCTATGCGATCTACGCCATTCTGGCCGCGTCCCTGCCGTGGATATTCAACGGTGTCTGGACGACAAGCAGCCTCGCAGAGTGCCGAGAAGTCCTCGACGGCGTGCGCGGCGGCTGTTTCTCGGTTCTGACCGAGCGGGTCAACCAGCTGCTTTATGGCTTCAAGTACCCGGCGGCAGAATACTGGCGCCCGAACCTTGCCCTCGTCTTGCTGCTGGTGGCGGCCCTGCCGGTGCTGATCTACACGCTGCCCCGCAAGCTGCTGATCATCACGGCGCTCTATCCCTTCGTGGCCTTTTGGCTGATCTGGGGCGGCACGATTTTGACACCGATCCTGGGGCTTGCCGGTTTCGTGGCGGGCTACTTCGTGTTCCAAAAGCTCAGCACCTCCAGCTTTGGTGCGGGTTTCTTTGGCGCCGTGATCTCCGCGATCCTCGTCTGGACGATTGGGGGCTGGCTCATTCCGGATAACGCGAATGCGAACGCGCTGCTGCCTTACGTGCCCAGCCGTGACCTTGGTGGCTTTATGCTGAACATGATGCTGGGGGTGACCTGCGTTTCGCTGTCCATCCCCTTGGGCATCGTGCTGGCGCTGGGCCGTCAGTCGGACATGCCGATCATCAAGTGGATCTGCGTGGTCTTCATCGAGTTCGTGCGGGGCGTGCCCCTCATCACTTTGCTCTTCGTGGCGTCGGTGATGCTGGCCTATTTCTTCCCGCCGGACAGCAATGTGGACCTGTTCCTGCGCGTGGTGATCATGATCACCATGTTCTCGGCCGCCTATATCGCCGAGGTGATCCGGGGTGGCCTCGCTGCCCTGCCGCGCGGGCAGTATGAGGCGGCGGACAGCCTGGGCCTCGACTATCCGCAGGCCATGCGTCTGATCATCCTGCCGCAAGCGCTCAAGATCTCGATTCCCGGGATCGTGAACGTGGCCGTGGGCCTGTTCAAGGACACGACGCTGGTGTCGGTCATCTCGATGTTCGACCTCGTCGGCATGATCCGCGGACCGATCCTGTCCGCGCAGGAGTGGAACGGCGTCTACTGGGAGCTGCTGGGCTTTGCCTCGCTCCTGTTCTTCGTCGTCTGCTACGGCATCTCGCAATACTCGCAATGGCTGGAACGCCAGCTTGCGACTGACCACCGTTAAGGAGTGGGTAAAAATGACTGATACAACAACAACCCTGCCCGAAAGCGACCTGCCGCATGTTGCGGCCAAAGTGTCGGACGAAGTCGCCGTCTCCATTGACAAGATGAACAAGTGGTACGGCACCTTCCACGTGCTGCGCGACATCGACCTGACCGTCTATCGCGGCGAGCGTATCGTGATTGCGGGGCCTTCCGGCTCAGGCAAGTCCACGTTGATCCGCTGCATCAACGCGCTGGAAGAGCACCAGCAGGGCACGATCACTGTGGATGGTACGGTGCTGTCGTCGGACCTCAAGAACATCGACAAGATCCGGTCCGAGGTTGGCATGTGCTTCCAGCACTTTAACCTGTTCCCGCACCTGTCGATCCTCGAGAACTGCACGCTGGCCCCAATCTGGGTGCGTAAGACGCCCAAGAAAGAAGCTGAAGAGATCGCGATGCACTTCCTGGAAAAGGTGAAGATCCCCGATCAGGCCGATAAGTATCCCGGCCAGCTCTCGGGCGGTCAGCAGCAGCGTGTGGCCATTGCCCGGTCGCTTTGTATGCGTCCGCGGATCATGCTGTTTGACGAACCGACCTCCGCGCTTGACCCCGAGATGATCAAGGAGGTGCTCGACACCATGGTTGAGCTCGCCGAGGAAGGCATGACCATGCTTTGCGTGACGCACGAGATGGGCTTTGCCCGTCAGGTGGCGAACCGCGTGATCTTTATGGATGAGGGCCAGATCGTGGAACAGAATGAGCCCGAAGAGTTCTTCAACAATCCGAAAAGCCCCCGTACGCAGCTGTTCCTCAGCCAGATCCTGGGGCACTGACTCGTAAGGCGGATCAGGATCCGCCTTACCCCATCACCTCTCGCGGTATCGCGAAATCAATCGGCTGGCCCTCGCGCCAGCCGATGTCGTACCAGGCGCCTGCATCAAAGCGGATCACCGTCGTCGCGCAGGTCGGGTAGTCCGCAAATCGGGGATGCGTTGGCGGTTGGGCGACAAGGCGGTCGGCAAAGTCTGCAATCCCCGGATTGTGCCCGAGCATCAGAACCGTTTCCGCGCTTTGCCCTTGCAGGACCTCCATCATCACCTCCGGTCCGGCGTGGTAGAGCGCGCGCGTGAAGGTGATGGGGATGTTTAGGCCAAGACCCAGAAAGGTCTGCCCTGTTCGCTCGCTGCTGGAACTGATGGCAGCGTCCGGCAGGTGTCCGTTGTCCCGCAGCCATTGTCCCATGGCCTTGGCCGATGCGGTGCCCCTGTCATTGAGGGGCCGGTCGTGGTCAGTGAGGTCGGGATGGTCCCAACTGGACTTCGCGTGGCGCATCAGGATGAGTGTGCGGGTCATCCGACGAAGGCCCGCATGTGGAATGCCGATTGCGCCTCGGGTCGGGCGAAAGACTGGCTGACCGGGCAGGCGCGGCGGGCGAGGCAGCCGCTTGTCATGCAGTTCGTGCCGGATGGCGTATCGAGATACGCCTTACAGGCTGGGACGTCGTAGAAGTGGGCGTCTGACAGGGCGTCTACGGGACAGGCGGAGATGCAGGGTTTGGTGTTGCAAGTGTCGCATGGATTTGTCCCCGCGGGGACAGATTGAAATTCCTCAATGAATTCAAGCGCACAACGTAAAGAAATCATTAAACCGGCTTTTTCGTGGATCATCATGCCGGTCGGGCTTTGCCAGAAACGGCCGGTTTCCAGCGCCCATGCGATGAAGGGGGCGTAGGGTGGGCCATCGGAGGGGTAGTGGGCTTTGGCGCCCAACTCTGTAGCGATGCCACCCATGATGCGTTTGGACCATGTGTCGACGGGGTCCTGTACCTTGTTCAGGTATTCGGGGCTTTGCTTGAAGACGTGCCACCAGCCCGCGTCGGTGCCGATGAGGATGCGATGGCCGCTGTGGCCCATAACCATGAGGCCATGGGGCTTCACCGCGGCTGCCACAGCCTGAAGTGTCATTTCCGGGCGAAGGGGAGGGCGAGGGACCAGCCGAGTTTGGCCGGGCGGTCGTCTTGCCATTCGAGACCCACCTGCATGTCGTCATGCCCGGCCTCGGGCTGCGCGATATAGGTGCCGAACATGCGGTCCCAGATCGACAGGGAAAAGCCGTAGTTGCTGTCATGCTCGTGCCGGTGGACCGAGTGGTGCACGCGGTGCATGTCGGGTGTGACCATCACGCGCCGCACGATGGCGTCGAGCCAGAGGGGCAGGCGGATGTTGGCGTGGTTGAACATGGCGGTGCCGTTCAGAATGATCTCGAACAGGATCACGGCGAGGGCGGCGGGGCCCAGCAGGTAGACGGCGCCGATCTTGATCAGCATCGACAGGCCAATCTCAATCGGGTGAAAGCGGATGGCGGTGGTCACGTCCATGTCCACGTCGGCATGATGAACGCGGTGCAGGCGCCAGAGCAGCGGGACCTTGTGCGTGATCAGGTGCTGCGCCCAGATGATGAAATCCAGGATCAGGATCGCGGCGATGATCTCGATCCAGACGGGCAGGGTGAGCGCGTTGAAAAGGCCCCAGCCCTGATTGCTGGCATCAATTGCCGCACCCACGGCGAGGACCGGGAGCAGGAAGGCCATGGCCCGGACCGTCAATGTGTTGGCGATGGTGATGCCCCAATTCGTCACCCAGCGCTGTTTGCGCGTCTGGGTCCGTTGGCGGCGCGGCAGAAGCGTTTCGACCAACGCAAAGAGCGCGAAAAGGCCGAGAAAGACGCCAAAACGGATCAGGGTTTCGTTTTCCATGCCCCATATCTACCGCGTCGCACCTGTCACGCAATGCGGCGCGCGGACACGTTTGTGTCAGCGGGGCCGGATGATGGAACCTGCGCCGTGGTCGGTGAAAAGTTCGAGAAGACAGGCATTTGGCGCCCGTCCGTCGAGGATGACAACCGCACGCACGCCGCTCGCGATGGCGTCTAGGGCCGTTTCTGTCTTGGGGATCATGCCGCCTGCGATGGTGCCGTTGGCGGTCAGGTCGCGGATCTGGTCGGCGGTGAGTTCTGTGACGACTTCACCTTCGGCGTTTTTGACGCCGGAGACATCGGTGAGCAGGAGGAGGCGGTCGGCCTTGAGCGCGCCCGCTATCGCACCGGCGGCGGTGTCGCCGTTGATGTTGAAGGTTTCGCCGTTCTTGCCTGCGCCCAAGGGGGCGATGACCGGGATCATGGCGCGTTCGAAGAGCGTCGACAGGATCGTTGGGTCCATCTGCGCCGGTGTGCCGACGAGGCCGAGGGCGGCGTCCGTCTGGTCGCAGGTGATCAGATTGGCGTCCTTGCCCGAGAGGCCCACCGCCTTGCCCCCGGCGCGGTTGATGGCTTGAACGATCCGTTTGTTGACGACGCCGGACAGCACCATTTCGACGACTTCCATGGTGGCGGCGTCGGTGACCCGCTTGCCGTTCACGAAGTCTGATTGGATGTCGAGCCGTTTGAGCATGTCGTTGATCATCGGGCCGCCGCCGTGGACGATGACCGGGTTCACACCCACCTGCCGCATCAGGACGACGTCACTCGCAAAGCTCTCCATCGCCTCATCCGAGCCCATGGCGTGGCCGCCCAGTTTTATGACGACGGTCGCGCCGGTGTAGCGCTGCATGTAGGGCAGGGCCTGGCTGAGCGTGCGGGCAGTGCCGATCCAATCGCGGTTCATGTTTTGGGTCTTCATCTTGTTGCGGCCTTGGCGGTTTCGCCGCTTATCCGGAATTGCGCGCTGGCGCGCAAGACATGTCCTGCCCCCTCCCTGACCCTCCCCCATGGGGAGGGGACCGCGTGGCGCGGTAGGTCCGCTATTCGAGCGTGGCGATGATGGCGCGGAGGGTTTCGATGCCGTCGCCCTTTTCACTGCTGGTCAGCACAATTTCGGGAAAGGCGGCGGGGTGTTTGGAGAGCGCTTGTCGGACCTGTGTTAGTATCGCTTCGCGGTCCTTGGCCTTGACCTTGTCCGCCTTGGTCAGCACGCATTGGAAGGTGACGGCGGAGGTGTCGAGGAGCTTGAGGATATCCTCATCCACCTTTTTGATCCCGTGGCGGGCGTCGATCAGGACAAAGGCGCGGCGCAGGGTTTGGCGGCCGGACAAGTACTGTTTCAGCAGGCGCTGCCATTTTTCGACTACTGGCAGGGGGGCATTTGCGTAGCCGTAGCCGGGAAGGTCGACGAGGTAGTGATCGTCGCCTGCGGTGAAGTAGTTAATCTCCTGCGTGCGGCCTGGGGTGTTGGAGGCGCGGGCGAGCCCTTTGCGCCCGGTGAGCGCGTTGATAAGGGAGGATTTGCCGACGTTGGAGCGCCCGGCAAAGCAGACCTCCATCCGGTCGGCGGGGGGCAGGCCAGACATGGCAACGACCCCTTTGACGAACTCGGTCTCGCCCGCGAAGAGGAGACGGCCCTGTTCGGCGGTTTGCGGATCAGGCGCTTCGGCAATAGGGAAGGGCAGCATCATTGCACTGTATCGCCGACGGCGACGGTGCCACCCGACTTGACCTTGAAGTAGACGCCGAAATTGCGCGTGTCCCAGCCGTCTTCGAGCGTGCGGAGCATACCGATGTCGCGCTGGCCGTTTTGCGGGTTTGCATCCGGTGCGCGGCAGCGTTCGATGGGTTCGACCGGCGAGAGCGTCGCGCCGCCGAGGGTGATGTCGCGGCTGAGCAGGTCAATCTCTTCCCACGGGGCGAGGCCGTCGAGCCAGAGGTTGATGCGGAAGCGGCGCATGTCGATGTGCATGCCTGCCTTTTGGCTGAGCGCGCGGAGCGACGACAGGTTGCCGATGGAGACGGAGGCAAACTCGACATCCGTCATGCCTTGGGTTGGGGATTTGACCAGTCGGGCGGGGCCGGGGCGGCCCGCGGGCCAGAGGTCGCCGACCCATGTGCCGAGGGCTGTTGGGTCGGTTTCGGGTTTGAAGTCCAGTGCGTCGCGGTCGGGGTGCGTGAGCAGCACGCCGTCCGCCGTGGACACTGCGCCGACAGCCGCGAGGGCCGGACCGGAGGCCACTTGCAGGAAGTTGCGCCGCGGTTGCCAGGCGTCTGTATCTTCGGCCTCCGCGTTGAGGAGCGCCCATGCCCGATCACCCACAACGGCCTGATCCGGGGTCAGGTCAGCGCGCTCACAGGCTTCGGACCCGATCCCCTTGATCGGGTGCCGCCAGATATGGGCGAGGGTGGCCGTCACTTCTTGGCGTCCTCGGCCTGCTTCTTTTTGAAGCCGCTGGTGATGTTGCCCATAAGGTCGGGTTTGTAGCCCTGGCTGCGCATGATCAGGTATTGCTGGGTGAACGTGATCACGTTGTTGGCGATCCAGTAGACGACGAGGCCGCTGGCAAAACCGCCCAGCATGAACATGAAGACCCAGGGCATCCAGGCAAAGATCATCTGTTGCGTGGGGTCGGTGGGCGCCGGGTTCAGCTTTTGTTGCAGCCACATGGAGATGCCCAGGAGGATCGGCAGGATGCCGATGAATATAAGCGCCATGATGCTGGTCGGATCGGGTGCCTCGTTCGGCAGGAGGCCGAAGAGGTTGATGATCGAGGTGGGGTCGGGCGCGCTGAGGTCCTGGAAGGGACCGAAGAAGGGCGCGTGCCGCAGCTCGATCGTGACGAAGATCACCTTGTAGAGCGAGAAGAAGATCGGGATCTGCAGAAGGATGGGCAGGCAGCCCGCCGCGGGGTTCACCTTTTCCTTCTTGTAAAGCTCCATCATGCCTTGCTGGAGCTTCTGCTTGTCGTCGCCTGCGCGCTCTTTCAGCTCCTCCATCTGCGGCTGCAGTTCCTTCATCTTTGCCATGGAGACGTAGGATTTGTAGGCGAGCGGGACGAGCACGGCCTTGATGATGAGCGTGAGGCCGATGATGGCCCAGCCCATGTTGCCGATCAGCAGGTTCAATTCGTGCAGCAGCCAGAAGATCGGTTTGGTCAGAAAGAAGAACCAGCCCCAGTCGATGCTGTCGATGAAGCCTTCAACCCCGGCGGCCTGGTATTCTCGGATGGCTTCCCATTCCTTTGCGCCCGCAAAGAGCTGCGTCTGGATCGCGACGGTCGCGCCGACGGCCACGTCCTGTGCGGGCAGACGGGTGATGGCGCGATAGACGTCGCTGCGCGGTGCGTAGGTCAGCGCCTGGTCAAAGCTTTGCACGCCTGTGGGAATCAGGATCGACTGCCAATAGTGGTCGGTGAAACCAACCCATCCCTCGGTCACGCCTTCGGTGACGATGGCGGGGCGGCCCCAGGCGGGGTCAACGGACGCTTCGGGAATTTCGTCCCAGTTTGTTTCCGCCAACTCGCCATCGGCCATCGCCACAGCGCCTTCATGCAGAATGAAGAAGTTCCTGAGGTCAGACGGCTCGCCGTGACGGGTCAGCATCCCGTAAGGCGCGGCGCGGACGGCAGCGTTGCCGTTGTTGGTCACCGACTGGGTGATGCCGAACATGTAGTTTTCGTCAATGCTGATCTCTCGCTCAAAGAGCAGACCGGCGCCGTTGTCCCACGACAGCGTCACAGGTGAGCCAACGCCGAGCGTGTCGCCAGCGGACAGAGTCCATTCTGTGTTCGGACCGGGTACGGCGTCGGCGTCGAGGCCCCCGCCAGGTGCCCAGCCGTAGACCGCGTAATAGGCATCGGTGGAACCGACGGGCGCCAGCATTGTCACGATGTCGGCGCCGGGCTCCTGGCTGATGCGGTAGTCCTTGAGTTGCAGATCGTCGATGCGACCACCGAGCAGCGAGATGGAGCCCAAAACGCGGTCCGTCTCGATCTGGATGCGCGGGGCGTCCGCGGTTTCGGTTGCTGCGTCCGAGGAGGGTTGCACGGCACCCGGTGCAGGGGGGGCCGCCGGCACGGCTCCGGCGTCTTCGGTTTGCGCTGTTGTGGGCGCTGGCGCGTCGAGCGGTACGTCGGGTTCGGGCGGCGGAAAGACCACGAACCACACCAGAATGACAAGGAAACTGAGCGCCGTTGCAAGAATGAGGTTCTTGTTCTGATCGTCCATCGGGGACTGCCACCTGCTGTCTGAAACGTTGCACGGGTTCAACAGAGTGCAGGGGCAAAGGTCAAGCGGATTCGGGTGTTGCATGGGCCGCTCCGGCCAATGCGGCTTCACGATCAGGACAGAGGTCGCCTGCGCATTTGCGCGGCCATGCACATCGGCAAAGTCAGGCGGGTCAGTTTGTGCGTCGTACCGGAAGCGAGGGCGCGTCCTTGAGCTTTGCTTCGTGCGCGCGCACCCAATCGAGAGTCTTTTCGAACGGCATGGGCCGCGCGATGCCGAAGCCCTGTACGTAGTCACAACCCAGTTGCGCCAGCAGCGCATGTTCGCCCACGGTTTCAACCCCTTCGGCAAGGGTTTCGATATTCATCCGCTCTGCCATGGTGAGCACGGCGCTGATCATTCGCTGTTGTTCCGGGTCGCGGTCCGCCTTCATGACAAAAGAGCGGTCGATCTTGATCCGGCCGACACCGAACCGGCGGATGGACGAGATCGAGGCATGACCCGTCCCGAAGTCATCGAGGTCGATCCGGCAGCCCAGTTTTGTCAGCGCGTTGATGTTGCGTGTGATCGTGTCGTCGGTCGTGTCGGTCACGACCGTTTCCAGGACTTCTACGGCAAGGCGGTCGGGTGTCAGGTCAAAGCGGTCGAGTTCCCAACGCACCTTGTCGACCAGTTTGGGATTGTTAAGCTCCGAGCCGCTGAAGTTTACACCGACATGCGGCACGCGCAGACCAGCGGAATCCCATGCCTTGAGCGCGGTGAAGCTGTGATAGATCATGATTTCGGCCAGCCGTTCAAGGAGGCCCGCATCTTCAATTGCGGGCAGGAATTCGGCTGGAGAGATGGCGCCGCGGTCGGGATGGATCCAGCGGGCCAGCGCCTCAAACCCGGCGACCTTGCCGGTATCGGTCGAAATCTGGGGCTGAAACCACGGTTGAATGTGCCCGCGTTCGAGCGCGGCGGCGACTTCGTCGCGCAAGTGCGCGCGATTTTTGAGCCGTGAGTGCAGTTCGGTGGAATAGGCGCGCACAGAGGATGGACCGCGCCGTTGCGCTTCGGTCAAAGCGGCGAGCGATCCGTTGAGCCAATCGCGCCCCGTATCGCCGGGCGCGCGGTTCAACAGGCAAAACCCGACGCTTACGGACACGTAGATCGTCGTCCCGTCGATGGCGATCGGTTCCTCGATCGCTTGCTGGTAGCGGCCCGACAGCTGGATGCAGCTTTCCAGATCGAGATGTTGCACTTGGCCGAGGCAGAGCGAAAAGCGAAAATCCCCCGTTTGGCATAGAGTATCATTGTCGCGCATGGTTGCGACCAGCCGATCCGCTACCGCCTTGAGAATGCGGTCTATGGCTGCTGGTTCGAACCGGTCAGCGAGTGTGGTATGTTCATCCAGTTCGATTGAAAAGATGGCGCTGTTTCGGTCGGCGGCGGGTGCATCCTGTCTGGTTGTGTCAATCTTGTCCCCGAAAGCATCCTGGGAGACGACCCCGGGCTGCAATTCGCGCGCCATACGTTGCCGTATCAGGTCGTCGATCCCGCCGAAGCCCAGCCAGGCCAGGGGCACGGCAATCGCCACGGCGGTCAGCGCTACCTCTCCGCCCAGCCAATAGGCGGCGAGCATCAGTGCTGGTAAAAAGGCCAGCATTTGTGGGCCTGTCAGCACCGCAACTGCCCCTTGGCGCAGGTTTTTGAGTTTTTCTCGCGCACCGAACTGCATTTTTGACCCCTCTTCCGACGTGCCCTGACGCATCACCGGGCCATGCAAGGGGTAGGGCGTCAAAGTGAGTCAGCGCTTAACGCAAATCGGGAATGTTCTCTTTTTTTACCTCAAATTGTTCAGAACCGCGGACAAGGCCCGCAAAGTCGAACAGTTTGGGGTCGAGAAGGTGCGAGGGCCGCGCATTCATAAGGGCGCGGAACATCACTTGCCGCCGTCCGGGGCTGTTGGCTTCCCATCCGTCGAGGATCTGTTTGACTTGTTGCCGTTGCAGCCCGTCCTGGCTGCCGCAAAGGTCGCAGGGGATGATCGGGTAGTTCATGGACCGGGCGAATTTTTCGCAATCGGCTTCGGCCACATGGGCGAGGGGGCGGTAGACGAACAGGTCTCCTTCCTCGTTCACGAGCTTCGGGGGCATCGTGGCCAGTCTTCCGCCGTGGAAGAGGTTCATGAAGAATGTTTCGAGTATGTCGTCGCGGTGGTGGCCCAGAACGACCGCAGTGCACCCTTCCTCGCGCGCGATGCGGTAGAGGTTGCCGCGTCGAAGCCGCGAGCACAGCGCGCAGTAGGTGCGCCCCTGTGGGACCTTGTCGACGACGATGGAATAGGTGTCCTGGTATTCGATCCGGTGGGGGACCTGCATGCGTTCAAGGAATTCGGGCAGGACTGTCGCGGGAAAGCCGGGTTGGCCCTGGTCGAGGTTGCAGGCCAGGATGTCGACCGGCAGAAGGCCGCGCCATTTCAGTTCGTGGAGCACTGCGAGCAGGGTGTAGCTGTCCTTTCCCCCCGACAGGCAGACGAGCCATTTGCCGCCCGGTTCGATCATGCCGTATTGCTCGACCGCCTCGCGCGTGTAGCGGACGATGCGCTTGCGCAGCTTCTTGAATTCGGTGGTCGTGGGCGCACCGGCAAAGAGCGGGTGGATGTCGTCACTGTCGTCAAGCATGGGCCACCTTGAGGGCTGGGATCGCGCTTTCTTACACCAAGGGCGGCGTGAACCAAAAGAGTGCGTGCGCCGTATCCTATGCAAAGCACGAAAGGGCATACGATGCGGTGGATGATCTTGGTTTTGGGGCTGTTTGTCCTTGGTGCTTGCACCGGCAAGCCGTCGCCGGATGATGAGGTGCTGTCGGATCGTCAGTTGAATCTAGAGGAGTTTTTTGACGGGCGGTTGACGGCCTATGGGCAGTTTCAAGACTTGTTTGGCACGGTGCGCCGTCGCTTTACCGTGGATATTGAGGGTACGTGGGATGGCGAGACGCTGACGCTGGTCGAGGATTTTGTCTACGAGGATCAGAGCACCGAGCGGCGGGTGTGGACCCTCACCAAGACCGGGCCTGACAGTTGGCAGGGGACGGCGCCGGGGGTGATTGGCGTGGCTACGGGGCAGGAGAAGGGCGACACGTTCAACTGGCAATACACCATTGATCTGCCGGTGCCGGATGGGACCCTGCGCGTGACCTTTGACGACTGGATGTGGTTGCTGAGTGACGACCGATTGCTGAACCGCGCTTACATGAAACGCGCAGGTGTGGATATCGGGGACGTGATCATCACATTTGAGAAAGAGCGGTGATCACTTTGTCCACAGAGTGATCCACTAGGGATCGTCCCGTTCGCATTTGCATCCCGGCACCGGGTCATAGCCGCTGCTGCCCCAGGGGTGGCAGCGGGCGATGCGGCGGGCGGCGAGCCATGTGCCTTTGATCGCGCCATGTTTCTCCAGCGCCTCCATTGCATAGGCGCTGCAGGTCGGCTGGTAGCGGCAGTTGAAACCGACCCAAGGGGAAAAGATGAGGCGGTACGCGCGGACGGGCAGGGATACGATGAAGGCGATTGGCGTCATGGGAGACGTGCCAGCGCGGCGGTGCAGTCTGCGATCAGTTCCGCGAAGGAGCGGGTGGCGGTGACCTCGGCGCGGCCCACGAAGACGTAGTCGGTGGCGGGTTTGCCGTGGCGCGTGAGGACGTGACGGGCCACTTCGCGCAGGCGGCGTTTGGCGTGGTTGCGGGCGACGGCGTTGCCGACCTTTTTGGAGCAGGTAAAGCCGACGCGGATGGGACCATCGTCATCGCGGCTGCGTGCCTGAAGGATGAAGCCGGGCATCACCACGCGGCGCCCACGGGACGCGCGCAGGAAATCGGCGCGTTTTTTCAGAACCTCAAAACGCAAAAGCCCCGCCGGCGGCATGTCTTTGCCAGCGTCGAAGCTGGGCAAAGCGGCCTCCGGCGGGGTCATTGTCATCCCTTTCGGGGAAAGCTCACGCGCTCAGCGACTTCCGGCCGCGGGCACGGCGGGCGTTGAGGATCTTGCGGCCAGCCTTGGTTGCCATGCGGGCACGGAAACCGTGACGGCGTTTGCGCACGAGGTTCGAAGGTTGATAGGTGCGTTTCATCGCATTGGCTCCGGATCTGTTGGCCCTTGCACCCGCGGATTCGGGACAGGGCGGTATTCGAAGTCTGTCCTCTAAAGCGGAGAGGTATCCAAGTAAACCCTTTGGACACGGAAATTCGGCATCCTTGCAACAAATCGGCGCCTGGGCCGGTTGGTATGTTTCAATGGGGCGTATTGGATCGAAAAAACCTCACGGAACGGGGGGTAACCGTTCAACGCGCCGTGAACACCCTGTTTTGCGACGTGCGGCAGGCGCATTTTCAGGTCACAACCCGCCCAACATGTGCCGCTGTCATGCGGTGCGATCAAAGGATACGGCATGACTGATACAAGCCAACCCCGGAAATCCGGCCTGATGCGCAACCTGCCGCTGATCGCCATCCTGATCGTGGCCGCCGTAGGCGCCTTTACCCTGCGCGATTATCTGAGCTTTCAGACTTTGGCGGACAATCGCGAGGCTTTGATTGACTTTCGCAACGCGAACTATGTGCTGACGGCGCTGGTCTATGTCGCCGTCTACGTTCTGATCGTTGGTTTTTCCTTGCCGGGCGCCAGTATCGCGACGCTGACCGGAGGCTTCTTGTTCGGCACCGTGTTCGGATCGGTTTTTACCGTCACTGCCGCGACCGTTGGAGCGACTATCATCTTCCTTGCCGCCCGACATGGGTTTGGCGAGACGTTGGGCCAGCGCATGGAAGCGTCCAAGGGCACGATCAAGAAGATCAAAGACGGCATCGACGAAAACCAGTGGTCCATGCTGTTTGTCATTCGGCTCGTCCCGGTCGTGCCCTTCTTTGTCGCCAACCTTGTGCCCGCTTTCATGCAGGTTCCGTTGCACCGCTACGTCATCTCGACCTTCCTCGGCATCATTCCGGGCTCTGTTGTATATACGTCGGTCGGCGCAGGGCTTGGCGAAGTGTTCGCCCGCGGCGAGACGCCAAATCTCGGCATCATCTTTGAACCGCATGTTCTGCTGCCTATCCTCGGGCTGGCGGCGCTGTCCCTGCTGCCGGTGGTGGTCAAGGCAGTGACAGGCAAGAAAGGTCTGTAATTCCAATGAAACGTATCAAGACCGACATCCTGGTCATCGGTGCCGGGTCAGGTGGCCTGTCCGTTGCAGCCGGTGCCGTGCAGATGGGCGCCAAGGTTGTCCTGCTCGAAGGGCACAAGATGGGCGGCGACTGCCTGAACTATGGGTGCGTGCCTTCGAAAGCGCTGATTGCCAGCGGCAAGGCGGCCTATGGCCAGACGCATAGTGCTGAATACGGCGTGGCCAATGCCGCCCCGCAGGTGGACTACGCGGCGGCTAAGGATCACGTGGCGCAGGTGATTGCGCAAATAGAACCCGTGGACAGCCAGGAGCGGTTCGAGACCTTGGGCGTGCAGGTCATTCGCGAGTTTGGGCATTTCATCTCTGACACCGAGGTGCAGGCGGGAGATACCGTCATCAAGGCCCGGCGCGTGGTGATTGCGACGGGGTCGAGCCCGTTTGTGCCGCCTATCGACGGCATTGATACTGTACCGTACCTGACGAACGAGACGCTGTGGGAGCTACGTGAGCGCCCGGATCACCTGCTCATCATTGGCGGTGGCCCCATCGGCATGGAGATGGCGCAAGCGCATCGGCGGCTTGGCTCAAAGGTGACAGTAATCGAAGGCGACAAGGCGCTGGGCAAGGATGACTCCGAGATGGCCGAGGTGGTGCTGACCAACCTGCGCCGCGAGGGGATCGAGATTGTCGAAGGCGCCTTGGCCGAGAAAATCGAAGGTGCAGATGGTTCGGTCACGGTTCATACAAAAGATGGACGTCGTTTTGACGGCTCGCATCTTTTGGTGGCTGTGGGCCGCAAGTCGAACACCGACAAGCTGAACCTTAGTGCTGCTGGCATCGAGACGACGAAGACGGGCGTCAAGGTCGACGACAGCCTGCGTACGACGAACCGCCGTGTCTATGCCGTGGGTGATGTGGCCGGTGGCCTGCAATTCACCCATGTCGCGGGGTATCATGCTGGGGTTATCATCCGGTCGCTTCTGTTTGCCCTGCCAGCAAAGACGAAGACCGCGCATATCCCGTGGGCGACGTACACTGACCCCGAACTGGCGCAGGTGGGCCTGACCGAAGCGCAAGCCAAAGAGCAGCACGGCGACAAGCTGGAGGTTGTGCGCTTTCACTACAACCACAACGACCGCGCCATCGCAGAGCGCAAGACGGACGGGCTGATCAAGGTGATGGTGGTCAAAGGGCGGCCCGTGGGCGTGTCCATCGCCGGCCATCAGGCGGGCGAGTTGATCAATCTCTGGTCGCTGGTCATCGCCAACAACATGAAGATGAGCCAGGTCGCGGCGATGGTGTCGCCTTACCCAACCATCGGTGAGGTCAACAAGCGGGCTGCGGGCGCCTATTTCAGTCCGCGGCTTTTTGATAACCCGACGGTGAAGCGCGTCGTGGGACTTGTGCAGCGCCTTATTCCCTGACCACATAGCACGATGATGAATTCACTCTCCGGCCGGTTCCTGATCCTAACCACGATCTTCGTGATGTTGGCGGAAGTGTTGATTTTTGTCCCGTCTATCGCGCGGTTTCGGGAGGAGTATCTGCAGAATAGGCTCGAGCGCGCACAGATTGCATCGCTGGCGCTGCTCGCAGACGACATGATCGACAGCGCGCTTGAAGAAGAGCTTCTGGAGAATGCGGGCGTGTTCAATGTCGTGCTGCGCCGGGATGAGGTGCGCCAGCTTATGCTTGCCTCGCCCATGCCGCAGCCCATCGACGCCACCTTTGATCTGCGCGACGGGACGGCGCCGGTCCTGATCCGGGATGCGCTGATGCGGATCGTGGAGCCGGAGAATGAAGTGATCCGCGTGATCGGTGCGCCGACGCGGGAGGCGGGTCTGCTGATCGAGATCACGATGGAGACCGAGCCGCTGCGGGTTGCAATGATCGATTACGGCATTCGTATTCTGGTTCTGTCGGCGGTCATCTCGATTGTCACCGCGGGACTGCTGTTCATCGCTGTGCGCGCCATTCTTGTGAAACCAATTCGCGGCGTGGTCGGCCATATGCAGCGCTATGCCGCAGCCCCTGAGGATGCGCGTCGGATCATCACCCCCAACGCTGGGGTGACCGAATTGCGCGAGGCGGAGGAGGCGTTGCGCAGCCTGCAGACCGAGTTGATTTCAGCGCTGCGCCAGAAGGACCGGCTGGCGCAACTGGGTGGCGCGGTGTCGAAGATCAGTCACGATCTGCGCAACATTCTCACCTCGGCCCAGCTCTTCACGGACCGGATTGAGGCATCGGAGGATCCGCTGGTGCGGCGGATGGCACCAAAGCTGGTCAATTCCATAACCCGCGCGGTCCACCTGTGTGAAAGCACGCTCGCCTTCGGCAAGGCCGAAGAGCCGAGCCCGACGCTGATGATCTTCAACCTTGATGATATCGTGGCCGATGTGCTGGACAGCGAACGGCTGGCAGTGGGCGATCATGATCTTTCGCTGAGCGAGAACATTCCACCGCTGTTTTCCCTGCGCGCGGATCCCGAGCAATTGTTCCGCGTCGTCTCGAACCTTGTGCGCAATGCGCGCCAGGCCATCATTGCGACGGGCAAGTCGGGGGAGATCAACGTATCGGCCTATGAAGATGCTGACAATTGGTGGATCGAGATCGCCGACACGGGACCGGGCCTGCCACCCAAGGCGCAAGAGCACCTGTTTCAGCCGTTTCAGGGTGGTGTGGCCAAGGGCGGTACGGGCCTGGGCCTTGCGATTGCGCAAGAACTTATCCGGGGGCACGGCGGCGCGTTGGAGCTGGACCGGACCGGGCCAAAGGGGACTGTATTTTCCATCCGCTTGCCAAAGGGCGAAGATATCTGAGCCTCTCTGCCCATTTGCTCGGAAATCCCCTTGCAAACCTGTGGCGCGAGGACTAAACCGCCCGCCAGTGGACCGATAGCTCAGCTGGATAGAGTACCTGACTACGAATCAGGGGGTCGGGGGTTCGAATCCTCCTCGGTCCGCCACTTCTCAAATTGTAAGGCGACACATAGTTCTTCCTTTTGCGACAGAACTTTTCCTTTGCCGAAGCACAGCTTTGCTTTTTATGAGTGTGGGTTGGCGGGTCAGACTTTCGTCTCCAAAACGTGCTCCCGGCGAGGGTAACTTGATGAGAAGACCTGTTACAAACGGGTGTCTTTTGTCAGTTGGCACCTTAAGCCGTGTCAGCCAGGAACTGCTCCAAACATTTTGTTACCGCCTTGACCCTGTCTTCCAGCAACGCGCCATCCTGGCGGGTTTCGATGTTCAGTCGCAGCAGGGGTTCGGTGTTGGAGGCGCGGAGGTTGAGGCGCCAGCTGTCATTTGTCAGGCTCAGCCCGTCGAGACGGTCGATCTGCGTTTCTGCGCTCGTGAACAACCGCTCCACCTCCGCCGTGGCGGCTTTGGCGTCTGTGACGCGGAAGTTGATTTCTCCGGACGACGGATGCAGGTCCCGCATGTCGGCCACCAGCGCGCTGAGCGATTGGTCGGTCTGCGCAAGCCGCGCCAGCAGCAGCACCCAGGGGATCATGCCGCTGTCGCAATACATGAAGTCGCGAAAATAGTGGTGCGCGGACATCTCTCCGCCGTAGACCGCACCCGTTTCGCGCATCTTGGCCTTGATCAGCGCGTGCCCGGTTTTTGAGGCGACTGCCGTGCCGCCTGCCTGCGCCACAATACGCTGCGTGTTCCACAACACACGCGGGTCGTGGACGATGCTTTCGAAGGGGCTGCGGGCCAGAACGGCATCCGCCAGCGCGCCGACGATGTATTCGCCGGGGATGAAGGCTCCCTTTTCGTCGAAAAAGAAGCAGCGGTCGAAGTCGCCGTCCCAGGCCAGGCCCGCATCGGCTTTGTTCTGCAGCACGGCATTTGCGGTGACCGGCTGATTTTCGGGCAGCAGGGGGTTGGGGATGCCATTGGGAAAGGTCGCGTTCGGTGTGTGGTGCAGGTGCACGATATCGAGCTTCGCCCCCGCCGCCGAGAGCCCCTCCACGACGGCGTCAAAGGTCGGGCCCGCAGCACCATTGCCTGCGTTGGCCAGCACCCGGAAGCCGTCAAGATCAGACGGGTCCACGAAAGACAGGACCCGTGCGACATATGCCTCGCGGCAATTCGCCTGCTTCAGGCTGCCGGGTCGGGCGGCTTTTTGAAAATCCGCGGTGGCGGTTGCGGCCTCGATCTTGCGGAAGGTCTTATCGGGCAGGGGGGTCGCGCCGCGCCCCACAAGCTTAAACCCGTTGTAATCAATCGGGTTGTGTGAGGCCGTGACCATGATGCCTGCACCGGCGTCATAGTGGTCGGTGCCGAAGTAAACCTCTTCGGTCCCGCAGAGCCCCAGGTCCAGCACGTCCACGCCCGCGCGGTTGAGCCCTTGAGCCAACGCCGCCGCAAAGCGCGGCGAGTCCGCCCGCGCGTCTTGGCCAATGACAACCGTTTTGGCGGCCATCACCTGCGCCACAGCCTCGCCCAAATCGCGAGCCAGCTGTTCGGTTAGGTCTTCGTTCACCCGGCCCCGGATGTCGTAGGATTTGAAACAGGAAAGACGGGTCATCATCGCATACTCCACAAAAGCGCTTGAACCGCTCCTAGAACGCCCAGGCCCGTTTGATAAATGAAATCATTGCGTCTTATGCGAATGAACTCGCAACGGGTGCAGGTGGGATAGGGGGACTCTACCAAAGGATAGGGCGCTGTCCCTTTACGCCTGAACTTACCCTGTTGGGACCTGTCGTGCCGGCACCCGCGCCCTTTATGCAGGGCCTCGAGTTGGAGCCGACAAAGGGCACGAGAATGGAGATCGTACATGAACCACCGCACAAGGAGTTGACCTTCTTTGCGCGGGCCCCGCTGAAACTGCGGGTCGCTGATCAGCCGGATGTGGTGATTGACGCATGGTGCGTGAGCGGCGTTTGCAAGCCAGAGGGTATGGACGTTTTCCCAACGCGCGGAACCCTGAGCATCCCCTTCCAGGGAATTGATCTGGGCTTTCCGGTGAAGCTTTCAGCAGATGCCAGTGGAGACTTCTATGCCTTCGAAGATCTGACCGTTCGGCAGCGTGAGGTGTTGGCGCTGTTTCATTCGAACCTGCTGTCCGGTCGCATGGCCAGCACGCAAGACATGATTACCGCACTTGATACTCCGGTTGATCTGGTGCCGATGGGCGAAACGGAAGAGGAGGAAGCCGCTGCCACCGCACATGTTCCGTCTCGCGCATTCAGGTTGGTCAAGGCGCTTCTGACCTATCTCGCGGCGGCCGTTTTGATCTTTGGCCTGCTGGGTCAAAGCGTGATCTTGCGGGTCATGACCATTCCGACGGTGCAGGCCCGGGTGATTGCCCCCGAAGTCACCCATGTGTCGACGGCACCCGCCTATATCGACAAGATCATGGTGCAAGTGGGTGACAGTGTTGCACGGGGTGACACGCTGATCCGCATGTCCGATCCACGCCGCGAGGGGCGTCTGGATGATGCCCGCCGCGCGCTCAACGATAAGGAACACGCCTTGACAGAGGCCCGCGCCCTGTTGCGCAAGCATGAGGCGACCTATCCGCAGGTTCTGGAGACGCTGGAGGCTCAGCTTGAAGCTGCGCTGGCGCGTCAGGGGGAGCGGCATATACCAGGCCCGCAGGCCGACGTTGACGCAATAAGGGCCGCCGTGCGTGCGCTCGAAGACGGGCGCAGCCTGCGGTCGGGCGACTACCATGACATCCGCGCAGATCTGGTTGCCACGCGCAATGCCCGCAAAGAGGACGTGCGTCGCGCCAAGCGGGCAGTCGGTATCGCCAAGGCTGATGCACGGCTCTTGGACATCAAGGCGCAGGTCGCAGGCACCGTTCGGGATGTGACGGCCTTGCAAGACATGCATGTGGCCCGCGGCACGCCCCTTGCGGTGGTCGAGGAAAATGCGCCCCGCACCATCCGCACCTGGGTGGATGAGGCGCACCTGACCCGCCTGGCCCCCGGCATGACGGCGCAGATGACGGTGCCAACGCCGGAAGGCCCTCAGCAGTTTGAAGGTGAGGTTCTGACCGTTGTGGCGGGGGTCGACGAAAGTGCTGCCAAGCGGGGTTTCGGCCTGATTGTTACCGTTGCCACCCCGCCACAGACCCAGCTGACCCCGCTCAGTCCCGTGGACCTGCGCATCCGGCGCGCCTGGGTCCCGGAGTGGATTCACTAGGGCGGAGGTGAACTGATGTCTGCGCCTGAAAGCGATTATGAGTTCGACAAGGACCTGACGGGTCGCCTGCAAACTCTTGTGGAGCTCAAGGGGCAGGGCCGCGCGCGGTGGTCATGGCGGCAGATCTTTGGCTTTGCGGCACTCTTCACTCTGCTGGTCTGGCTGCTCACACATATGCCGAACCGCTACTTTGTCCCGACAACAATGCACGTGACGCTAATGCTTGGCACGCTGGGCATCTGGCGCTTTGGCTGGTGGTTCACCCATGCGGTGCGCGCCGAAATCTATGCCCGCCGCGTCTGGCCCGGCACTCGCGCCCGGGCCTCTGCGCTTTGGGCCGACGGCTGGCGCCCCCGTCGCCTGCACATCCAGATGACCACCTACTACGAAGAACCGGCGATCACCAAGCGGGTCATCGGCTCCATCCTCGGCCAGATCCGGCGCGAGCGGATCCCGACGACGCTTTATATCGGGACAGGGACGTACTACGACGAACAGATCATCACCGAGTTCGTGCGCACGCACGCCGCCGATATCCCTGATGAGCTCGCGAAACTGGTGTTCCTGCGCCAGAACCAGCCGGGCAAGCGGATGGCCATTGGCATGATCCTGCGCGCGATCAACCGCAATGGCGTGCACCCCGACGATCTGGTGATCTTCATGGACGGGGACGCGCTTTATGGCGAGGACGTGCTGGAAAAGACGCTGAGCATGTTTGGCGCGGACCCTGAGTTGCAGGCGCTAACCACGGATGAAGAGGTGATCTGCTACGGCCCCCAGTGGATCGCGTCCTGGCTCGACATGCGCTTTGCGCAGCGTCGTTTGGCGATGCAAAGCCACGCGCTGGCGGGCAAGGTGCTGACCCTCACAGGCCGCATGTCGGTGTTCCGAGCCGAACACATGTTGTCTGAGAAGTTCATTCGTACGATTGAGGCGGACCATCTGGACCACTGGCTGTGGGGCCGTTTCCGGTTTTTGTCGGGCGATGACAAATCGACCTGGTACCACATGCTGACCCGCGACGCGAAGATGTGCTATGTGCCCGACGCGACCGTCTACACCATCGAGGTGATTAAGGAGAACGGCCTGGGCCGCATGGTCCAGAACTTCCGCCGCTGGTCCGGCAACATGCTGCGCAACGGCCAGCGCGCCATTGCACTAGGACCGCGCAAGGTGAACCCCTTCATATGGTGGTGCCTTGTCGATCAGCGTCTGGCGATGTGGACAATGATGGTCAGTCCGGTGATGGCGGTGTTGGTATCACTGGCCGAGCCCATCTACATCTGGAATTGCCTGGTCTGGGTGCTTTTCAGCCGGGTCCTGCTGTGCCTGTTTCTGTTCCGCTATTCGTTGCGGATCGATTTGAGCTGGCCGGTGATCTTATACCTCAATCAGGTGATCAACGCCTCTGTGAAGATCTTCATGATCTTCCATCTGTCCAAGCAGAAGTGGTCAAACCGGGGCAATCAGTCCGCCGGGGACGGCCAGCGGCTGCAAGGCTGGATGGCCAAATTTCAGCTGGTGACGACGGTGACCGGGTTTGTCTACGGGCTGGCGCTTTACTCCGGGGTGATGGCGCTGCCGTTTTGACAGGCAGAATTTACCACCATCTTCCGGCTATTGTCGTTCGTCAATGAAAACGCATCATGCCCGTGCTGTGCACGGGCAGCGACCGAACCGCCCCCACGGGATTGGCGTTTCTCGCCCACCCTTCGGTTCGAACGCGGCACGCTCATTTGCAAGGTGAATGCCCCCTATACTTTCGAGACCTCCTGCTCACCCAAAGCGCCGGAAACCATCCCTCCGCTCAGAAGATTTCGGTGAATCAGCAGGTTACACCTGCCTCATCGAAAACAATTCTTGCAAAGTGGAGCTTGCACAATGATCACTCCTATCATCCTGGCCGGTGGCACCGGCACCCGTCTTTGGCCTGTCAGCCGCAAGGCATACCCCAAGCAATTTACCGATCTGACCGGTGATCAGAGCCTCTATCAGGCCACGCTGGACCGGCTGTCACACCTTGAGGCCCCTGTGGTCATCACCGGCAATGACTATCGCTTTATCGCCGCCGAGCAGGCAGCAGGTCGCGCGCTGCAACAGATTGTCATCGAACCTCAGGGCCGCAATACGGCCGCACCGATCCTGACGGCTGCGCTGATGCACGCGGACACGCCTGAGCGGGTTCTTCTGATCTGCCCGTCTGACCACACTGTTGCCGATGACGCGGGCTTCAAGGCTGCGTTGGACGCAGGCGAAAAGGCCGCAACCAAGGGCCGCATCGTCACCTTCGGCAGCCGCCCGACACGGCCCGAGACAGGTTTTGGCTACCTTGAACTGGCGCAAGCCATCGACGCCGGTGCTGACGCACAGCCGCTGTTGTCATTCGTCGAAAAGCCCGACGCAGAGCGCGCCGCAGAGATGATCGCAACCGGCAAGTATCTGTGGAACGGCGGCATGTTCATGGCCCGCGTTGACACGCTGATCAACGCCTTTGACCGCTACGCCCCGCAGATGATGCTGCCGTGCCATGGCGCACTCGCCAACGCGGAACGCGACCTCGACTTCATCCGCCTGGCGGAAGAGCCCTGGGGCCGGGTCGAAGATATCTCGGTCGACTATGCGATCATGGAAAAACATCACGATCTGGCGGTGGTGCCCATGGATTGCGGATGGTCCGACATGGGGTCTTGGGATGCGGTCTGGCGTGAAGGCGATCAGGACGCAGGCGGCAATGTCACCCAAGGCAACGCGACCGCCATGGATTGCACCGATACGCTGCTGCGCTCGGATGGGGACACCGCCCTTGTAGGGCTGGGTCTGGACGGGATTACCGCGATTGTCACGGGCGATGCGATCCTCGTGGCCAAAACTGACGACAGCCAGCGCGTGAAGGAAGTCTTGGGCACCCTGAAAGCGCAGGACGCCAAACAGGCGACCGAGTTCTCAAGGTGCCATCGTCCCTGGGGCCACTACGAAACCCTGGCCCTCGGCCCGCGCTTTCAGGTCAAGCGGATCGTGGTCAAGCCTGGTGCACAGCTGAGCCTGCAATCCCACCATCACCGGTCAGAGCATTGGACGGTCGTAGAAGGCTCGGCCATCGTGCATGTGGACGGCGAGGACATGCTGAAGACCGAGAACGAAAGCACCTACATTCCGCTGGGCGCGGTGCACCGACTGTCCAATCCGGGCAAGCTGTCGCTCACGCTGATCGAAGTGCAATCGGGTTGCTACCTCGGCGAAGATGACATCGTGCGCTACGAAGACATCTACGCCCGCGCGGAGGCCTCTGCGGCCTGACGCACACCCCTTCAAGATATCGGCCAGGCGGCTCCACTCAACTCTCTCATCTGGCCGTCAGAGGCCCCCCGGTTCACCACCACCGGGGGGTCTTTTTTGTGCGCCATGCTGCGCGTTCTCGATGGGTGAGCGGGCACCATGCGAAAGGATAGTCCGGCAAGCCCTTTGCCGCCCTTCCTATCCATTCCCCCAAAACATAAAGCAAAAACAATATTTTAGAAGGGGTGCAGAAAGTGAAAAACCCTGGATGGAGCTAGAACTGAGATGGATCTGACACCTTTTGCTACTGCACCCGCAACCCCAGTCGCCCTGCGCGTCATCGAAGAGAAACCGGCTATCAGCATCGTTGGCCTTGGCTACGTCGGCGCTGTGTCGACCGCCTGCCTGTCGAGCCTTGGCCACCGTGTCGTCGGTGTGGACTTAGACCAGACCAAGATCGCAGATGTTGGCGCTGGCCGTTCACCCATCCACGAAGATCGTCTGGGCGAGCTGTTGTCGGAGGGCGTGGAAAACGGCCTGATTACCACAACGGATGATCTGGCCTATGCAGTGCGCGATACTGATGTGACCTTTGTCAGCGTTGGCACGCCCACAGCAGCGGACGGCGGGTGCGACTACCGCTACATCGAATCCGCCGCGCGCTCGATTGGTGTGGGCATCGCGCAGAAAGATGGCTTTCACACGGTGGTCATGCGCTGTTCGATCCCGCCGGGGGCCACGATGAAGGTGATGGCCCCGATCATCGAAAAGATGTCGGGCAAGGTGCTGGGCGATGACTTCGGCATCGCATTCAACCCCGAGTTTCTGCGAGAAGGTGTGGCCGTGGCCGACTTCCACGAGCCGCCTAAAACCGTGATTGGTGCGACCTGTGATCGCTCTGCGAACATACTCGCGCGGATCTACGCACCGGTGGACGCGGCCCCGGTCATCACGTCGATCGAAACTGCCGAGATGGTGAAATACATCGACAACGTCTGGCATGCGACCAAGGTGACCTTTGCCAACGAAGTGGGGCGTCTGTGCAAGCCGCTGGGTGTCGACAGTCACGAGGTCATGGACGTCTTTGTCCAGGACACCAAGCTGAACCTGTCGCCCTATTATCTCAAGCCCGGCTTTGCCTATGGCGGGTCTTGTCTGCCCAAGGAAGTCCGTGCGGTGGCCCATATTGCCGAAAACCTCGGCGTTGATCTGCCGCTCATTCAGCATCTTGGCACGTCAAACGACTGCCACATCGCGGAAGCGACCGAAATGGTGCGCAAGACGGGTGCAAAAAAGGTTGGCGTGCTGGGGCTGGCGTTCAAACCCGGCACCGACGATTTGCGCGAAAGCCCGATACTGGAGGTCATCGCGGATCTGCGCGCCGAAGGTGTCGATGTGGTCATCCATGACCCTGCCATTTCGCCGGAAACACCGTTGGAGGGCCAGTTGGCCTATGTTCAGAACGGCAGCCAGGGGCTGCAGGACATGGCAGAGCACTTGCCTGGCATGTTGCGCGATGACCTCGCGGATGTGACCGGCGCCGTCGACGCCCTGATCGTGACCCAACGCAACGATGACTACGTGGAGGCCGCCCTGAGCGCGGACTGCCCCGTGATCGATCTTGTTCGGCTGACGCCGGAACGCCCTGCCAAGGGCACCTACGACGGGATCGGCTGGTAACAGCAGCCCCGCCTTCCCCTCAAACCCAAACGTTCAAATCAAAGGAACACCCCATGTCACAGACACTTCTGGGCACCGATCAGCATGACAATTTGACTGGATCGAGCCAATCTGACCTCATCACCGGCCTTGCAGGCGACGACACAATTTCCGGCGGCGCTGGCAACGACATCCTTGTCGGAGACACCCCCGGCGAAAACCTGATCACCGACGTCTCGGACGCGCTGACCTTTGCACAATACGGGCAAGATGGTGCCTGGCAGGTGCACCAAAACGGTGCCGCGCAGGAAATGAGCCAATCGGTTCAGACCCTCGAAGGCAGCACGTACACGCTGTCTTTTGACGTTGCATCAAACGTTTCAGGCGGCACACTTTCCGGTCTTGTCGAGGTTCTCTGGAACGGCGAGGTGATCGACAGCTTCGACACCAACTCTGGTGATTTTCAGGCCCATCAAGTCAGCTTCGCAGGGACGGGAGGTGAAGGTGTTTTGACGTTCCGGGCCTCGGAATCCGAAAACGATGCCGGCCCGACTATCCACGACGATGGCCCTATCCTGTCTTACGACCGGGGCGTGACCATCGGCGGGGAAGAGCTGGAGGTGCGCGCGGTTGTTGCAGGCCAGCCTTACATCTACCAGATCATTAACGGCACGATGTTTGCTTTTGATCCGGCCAGCGAAAGCTATTCCCAGCTTGGGGCGGATGCGAGCGTGGTTGTGAACAGCCTTGGATTCAATCAGGAAGACGACCTGTTTTATGGCGTGGCAGTGCGCAATGGCGTCGACAGCCTTGGCAACGCGGTGGCGCAGACCGACATCGTGATGCTGGACGCTGAAGGCAATTCTTACCGTCTCGGCGAAAGCCCCTATCGTGCCTGGACCGGGGATTTTGACGATCAGGGCAACCTGTGGTCGTTCCATTCGTCGATGGACCGAGTGTCCGTGATCGACGTGGACCAGTTTGATGCAGACGGCAACCCGGTGACAACTGTCTACCGTTTCGAGCATGATCTGGTGACAGACCGGGTCTGGGATCTGGCGTTTGACGCAGAGGCGCAGGTCTTTCGCGGTGTTGTCAGCCCGGCGCAGGAAGGCGGCATAGCGCAGCTCTTCACCGTGGACGTCTCTGGCGTTTCCGAAGGAGGGGAGCCTCAATTCTCGACCATGGATATCTCCGGCACCATCATTGATGGCGAATTCCACGAAGGCGCGCCGCGTGTGACCTTTGGGGCCGCCGTGGTGGACCGGGATGGCACGCTTTATGTGGGCGGCAACAGTGGTGATCATGATATGGATGACAGCACGCCGTCGTCTGGCGGCATCTATCGCGTCGATATCAACGCCGACACGGGCGAGATCGTTTTGGTGCTGGTTGCAGATGCGCCTCGGTCCTATTCGAACGACGGTGCCTTTGACCCGCGCGCGATTGATCCGTTTACTTCCGTTGATGCGGGTGCCGTTGTGCTGATCGACTCGCCTGATCTGGTGCTGACCGAGGACGCGGCAAATTCCTATGACGACGTGATCGACGGGAACGCGGGCCAGGACACCATTCAGGGCGGTATTGGCGAGGACCTGTTGATCGGCAGCTCGCGCGGAGATAATTTGGATGGCGGTGCGCAGGATGACACGCTCTATGGCGGTGCCGGGCCTGATCAAGGCGGTGGGGTAATATCCACCTATGACGAAAACGGCCTGCGCTATGATCAATTCGGCAACCTGCTGCCAGAGGATGACGACATTCTGTCTGGTGGTGAAGGCAACGACCTGTTGGACGGCTCTGCCGGGCACGACACGCTTAGCGGCGGCATCGGGGATGATACGCTTTCGGGTGGATCTGGTGACGATGTTCTGGCCGCTGGGGAAGGTGACGATGCACTGTCTGGCGGTGCGCAATCTGACCATCTCATGGGCGGCGCGGGCGATGACCTGCTAAACGGCGGATCAGGTGATGACACGCTTGATGGCGGCACAGGCACCGATACGCTTGAAGGTGGATCGGGGGACGATCAGATCAGAGGTGGCACCGGCAACGACGATATCAATGCTGGCACCGGCAACGACGTGGTGTCCGGTGATGCGGGGGATGACCGCATCCGGTCCGGGTCTGGCGATGATGTTGTGAACGGCGGCGACGGGCGCGACTACATCAACGCGCACCGGGGCGATGACCTGATCGACGGCGGGGCCGGCCGGGATCGCATCTATGGCGGTGAAGGCAACGACACGATGGCAGGCGGCGAAGGCGCGGATGTCTTCATCTTCCGCGCGGGCGATCTGGACAACAGCACCGACCGGATCACCGACTTTGACGGGGACTGGCTCGATTTTCGAGCGCTGGACCTGCTGTCAGGGGGGCAAAGCGAAGAGGACTGGGTCACACAGCATCTGATCTGGAGCGACGCAAACACCCTTCAGGTCACGCTTGAGGGTCTGACGCTGGAACTCGACGATCACCAGAACCTTGGCAACGCCTTCCTGCAGGATGTGAGCGACGCGATCCTGTTCTGAAACAAGCAGGGAGGCCGGTCAGAACAGACCGGCCTCTTTTGCAATCATGGCCGCGTGCGTGCGGTTCTTGGCCTCAAGCTTGCGGCACAGCGTTTTGACATGCAGCTTGATCGTGACCTCCTGTAACTCCAGCTCGCGTGCGATTTCCTTGTTGGCAAGGCCGCGGCACAGGCCCCCCAACACTTCCAATTCTCGTGGGTTCAGACCCTTTGCCAGCGGATTGGTTTCTTCTGGATCCTCGGCAGTCATGAACTTCACGGGAACGAAGGTTTCCCCCGCTGCCATGAAGCGGATCGCATTGACCATGGAGGCTGCCGCCATGGTCTTGGGCAAAAAGCCGACGGCTCCAGCATCCAGCGCTTCTTGGGCCACGGCTTTGGGGGCGGTGCCCGACATGATTGCAACGGGTCGCGTGGCCCCGGTATTTATCACGGTTTCCAACCCTTTCAGGCCGTCCATGCCGGGCATGGAGTAATCCAGCAACACCAGATCAAAAGGGCGATCCTTGTCGATGATGGCGACCGCGTCATGCAGGTCCGCAGCGGTCACCACTTCGATGTCATCCTCGCGGGACAAAAAGGCTGCTAGTGTGTCCCGGACCATATCGTGGTCGTCGGCCAGAAGTATGCGCATGAGGCGTTCAATCTTTTTGCGGCAGATCCTCTGCCAGTCGTTGCACAAGTTCTCTCAAATTCAGAGGTTTTGCAAATATCTCTGACACGGTCTGGCCGTTGATGCGGGGGTCCTTCAAGCGCCGGGCCAATGCGGTGGCAACATAGATCGGCACGGTGCAGCCTGCATTGCGCAACTGGTGGACAACATCACCCCCGGTGAGTTCCGGCATGTCGTAATCGGTGATCAGGGCCGACCAGGCCCCTCCGTCTTCGAGCAGCGTCTCAATCGCGAGTTCCGGGTGTGAAATGGCAACGGCCTCGGCCCCGTGTTCTTCGAGGTAGGCCCCAAGAACCTCCATCACCTGCGGCTCATCATCTAGCAGCAGGATCGTATGACCAGAAAGGTCGCTGTTGGCCTCGGGCGAGAGCGCACAGGTTTCCTCGCGCTCATCCAGCGGCCAGTAGATTGTGAATGTGGTGCCTTCCGCGACGGTGGAACTGAGATCAATGGCCCCGCCTGCGCGTTCCACGATGGTTGCGACCATGGGCAGGCCGACCCCTGTGCCTGCGCTGCCTTTGGTGGAAAAGTAAGGCTCGAACACGCGCTCTTGCGTCTCCGCCATCATGCCGCATCCTTGGTCCCGCACGCTCAGGCGGGCATAGGCGCGTCCGGCACGCAAGTCCCCGACACGCATGTCGGTGTCATGGCCCATCGTGGGTTTAAGCAAGACCTCAACTGTGCCCTCAGCCCCCTCGTAGGCATCGTTTGCATTCAGGAAGAGGTTGACAAGCACCTGGCTCAGGTCCCCCGTTTGGCCACGGATCAGTAGGGCCTCGGGCGGCGCTTCTACACGAAGGGTCACACCGGTGTCGAGGCTTGCGCGGATCAGCTCCTCAGCCTCAGCAACAACGGCGCGCAGATCAAACACACTGTCGTTTTCACCAGCAGCCCCAAGATCGAGCAGCGTATTCACCAGACGCGCAGCCTGATTGCCCGCCCGGCCAATCCGGCTCGCGTGATCGCGGATTGCGGGGGTCGCGGTACCCTCCATCCCGATCAGCGTCGCAGAGCCGTTGATGGCAGACAGCAGGTTGTTGAAATCATGCGCCAATCCGGCAGCGAGTTGAGAGATCGCCTCGCGCCGCCGTGAGCGTTCCAGCTGCTTGTTGAGTTCCTGCTGCCGCTCCAGCATTAGAACACGGGCCGTGGCGTTGCGAATGACCACGACCTCGCCCACCTTGTCCGCAAGGGTGGAGGAAATTTCATGGTAAAGGTTTGATTCAGAGGTGGTCTTCAGGGCCATCAAGGTGCCGCCGCCGTCGCTGACACGGGCGCTGTCCGGCACGTCTGTCGGAACGTCAGTGTAGAAACTACGCCATTTCCGCCCGACAAGATGCCCTTCGTCTTTCGCGCCAAGAAGCCGCGCAAGGCTGGGGTTTGCATAGATCACGCGCCCTCTCGCATCGGCAATCGCTATCCCGTCTGAGGCGTTTTCAACTGCCACCGCGCGCTGGCGCAACAGCCGTTCTGTATTGCGCAGCGAGGTGATATCGGTGGCGGACAGCACCAGATTGCCGTCTTCCGCCTGATCGGCGCGCACAAGCACCTGCTTGCCGTCTGGCAGTTGAAGGCGCTGGCCGGATTCGTTCCGGGTCAGCTGCATTAGATCGGGCTTGAGGAAGGCCTCGCCGTTGGGCCGCTGCGCTGCAGGGATAGCATCAAGATAGGCGGCCCAATTTTCCGCAAATAGCGATCCTTCCGCCCAATCACGCCCCGGGGCGGGAAACAGGCGGCGCAGGGCCGGGTTGCTGAAGCCAACCCTGTCGCCGTCGAGGATCAGCAGAAAGGCATCGTTGGTATGTGCAAGCGTTGCAGACAGCCGCGCTTGTGCTGCGCGCTGGGCGTCCTCCAGCGTGACGCGATCTGTGGCGTCGGTCTGGGTCGCGACCAGATGGGTGGCCTGCGCGGTGTCATCGCGGACCGGGAACAGCGTCAGGTCATTCCAGAAAAGCTCGCCCGACTTTTTTCGGTTGCGCAATTGGAAATGGCCTGCGCCCCGGTCCTTCACCGTTTGGCGCAACCGCTTGCGTTCAGGGCTGTCGGAGGGATCCTGAGCCAGGAAGCGACAGTTCTTGCCCAGCACTTCTGCCGCAGAGTAACCGGTCATGTCTTCAAAGGCCTTGTTGACAAAAACCAGCGGCATTTCGTCATCGGTGGCATCCGCAATGGCAAAGCCCGAGGATGATCCGTCAATAACCGCTGCCAGAAGGGCGTTCTGCGCGCTCAGATGCAGCGCGTTGAGGATTTGCGAGGCAAAGCGGCTGAGCCGCCGTAGAAGCTGAGCGTCTTCTTTGGAAAAGTGTTTGGCTTCGGTGTGAAAACAGGCAACAGCGCCTGGCCTGCCATCGGGGTGGCTGACCGGGACGGAAAGCAGGCTTCGTGTGGCGGTAAAGCCGCCGCCAAGCACGTCAGACCATGCCGGCACAGCATCAAGATCAACGAACGTCCTGAACTTGACCCCCAGGTTAGCAGGCGGTGTGAAGGGCTCCAGCTTTGCTGTTTCTGGCCAGCTTGCCACGAGGGTGTGGCGGCCTTCCTCGATGCGGAGGATCGCGACCACTTCTGCATCCAGACTGTTGGCGATCTCCCCTAGAAAAGCGCGCATGGCGTCTTGCGGCTCGGCAGCGGTTGCCACGGCCTCCAGCATGTCAAGCAGGGAGGTTGTTTCCTTCAGAGCCTGCGCTTCGCGCTCGCGCAGTGTCTGCACTTCAATCAGTATCTCGCGAAGGCGCTCACTGGCTGGCATATGTCGGGTGTTTGGTGTGTCAGTTGGGCAGTTTCGTGAACACTACGCATGATATCATCAGATTGCCATGCTTGTTGCCTACGCCGCGTACCTGACCTTGTTCGCCAAAGGTAAACGCCGACTGAAACGGAACGCCGGGCAGGGCCGCTCGCACCCCATCCAGGATGGTTGACACCCGGTCTTCGACGGCCATCAGACAGCCACCACAGTAGATCATATAGGCCCCAGCGACGTCCTGTGGAGCCACTGATCCGACGTTTACCGCTTGTGCTGCAACGCGACCTGCGCGTTCCGCCAACGCCTGTTCGTCACCGGTCATCTGGGTGAGGATCGTCCCATCGGGGATTTCGGCAAAAAGACCCAAAGACCCATCTGCGTGCAATTGGGCAGGGTGCAAGAGCAGGTAATTCCCAACACCGTCCTGCACGCCTAGCTCGACACCCAGCGGTGTCATTGTCGCCTCGGCCAGAATGTTGTGCTCTGATCCCAGCGCGTTGGGCAGCACGCTCTTGCCTGTCCAGGTGTGATAGACCTCTGCTGCGGGTTTGCCGTCAATCTCGATCAGCTTGCGCCCTTCGGACCGGGTGACCTGCCCCTGATTGGCGCTGGGCTCATAGCCGTTGTGATAGGCAAAATGCAGCTTGGTTGAGGGGAACAACACGCTGACCACAACGCCTTGCGCGTGGAAGGCAGCCCCATCTGAAACACGCCACTCGCCCGAAACAGTGTTGTCGGCCGCTGTGCCACCAAAAATCGGCACGTCCTGGCCAACGATGGACATGATCCCTTGCAGCACGGTCTCCTCGTAGCCTGGTGTTGCCGACACAAGAACCAGATCCGGCATCTCGCCGACCCTGTCTGCTGCCTCAAGGGCAGCGCTGGCCGCCTGCGCGCCTGCGTCAAAAGGGGATTGGCTGTCAAAGGAGGCAAGGGCTGTGCCGTAGTCACCCATCGCATCCCAGATGCAAAAGGCAGTCGCGGGGGCAGGGGCGTGGGAACCTTCTGTGACGCTGCCTTTGCAGGAGGTCGCTGCGTGCAAGCCCGTTGCCATTTCGGACGCCAGCGCCGAGATGTCAGCGGGGTTGATGTCACAAGCATAGTGCAGCGCCACCAGATCGGGCTTTGACCCATGTTCCGCATTTCGTTCCTTCAATCGCGCTGCCGCGCTGCCGTCTGACCACTCGATTGTCTCGATGTGCACGCTCTCTTCCTCAAATAGGCTCACTCCCGCGCGTCATACCACGGCAGGTGCACAAAGAGGGGTAGCATCGGCATAAGGAGGCTATACCGAAGTATAGTCAGTGCGGATAAGCCGCCTCGATCATTTGCTTAGAGAGTTCCGAATAGACCTCAATCCACGTGGCCTTGGCCTGTGTGGAAAACGTATCGCCCATCAACGTCTCGAAGGTCTGGATCAACGCTGAGCCGACGCTGTCATAGTCTTCGGCCTTAACACCATAGGCGACATGGCGGATCGCCAGATCCTTGGCCGCCGGTATCCAGGTGTCTTCGTCATCAAGGTGGTCTACGACAAAGCCCAATGTCTCCATCAGTTTTTCGCCCTGTGCAGCCAGATCATTGCGGAACAGGGGTTCGTTTTGCGGCGCAATCTGGAAAAGCGTGGAATAGAAAACGCGCGCGGTTTCTTCTGGCGAGGCGGCTGCCTGAGCCCAGGTGCTGCGAATGATGTCCACTTTGTCCACTTGAAGACCCTTGTTGCCGAGCCTGGTTGGTGTTGGCCTATTCTGCCTGCATGTCAACGCCGGATCGTACTGCCGCTCACCTTCTGAGGTGGGGTGACACATCTTTTTCGCGGGCAACTATACCGAAGAGCGCGCCCCTAAACCTCCGTTTTGCGCGAAGGTCGTAGGGACAGATTTGTTAGGGAGTTGACCATGCGAAAAACACTTGGACTTCTGCTCGTTTGCGCGCAGATCGGATCGGCAGCCTTGGCCGGCACAGGCGCGGAGCCGTCCCACAAGGAGCTTTACGCCGCTGTAATGCTGTCCGTTGGTGCTGCCCCAAAGGAGGCTTTTGCGGACCTGCGCGCCTTGTCTGACGCAGGCTATGCGCGTGCAACCGATCGGCTGGCCTACTTCCACTTGAAAGGCATCGGAACAGATGCCGATGCCGAAGCGGCAATAGCGCTCTACCAACAGGCAGTCGAGATGGGGCGCAATAAGTCGTTGGTTTCGCTGGGTAAAGCACATCTGTCGGTCGGCGCTTTTGCTGAGGCGCGCGAAACTTTCGAACGTGCTGCCGCCACAGGGTCAGATCGGGCCACCGCAACGCTTGCCTGGGCACATGCAACCGGGCAACTCGGCGCGCAGTCGCAGCGGCGTGATGGATGGGACACCCTCAACAGCCTTGCCAAGACCGATGCACGCCATGCTCAGCTTTTGCTGCTGGATGCGCTGCGGCGCGAGGTGCGGCAAAGCGGTGACGCGGATTGGCTGATAGAACAGCTGGTTAAACGTGCAGCGAACGATGACCCCAAAGCTGCCGAGGTGCTTTTGCAGTACTTCTGGCGGCATAAAAATCCTTCCGGAACACTTGAACTGCGCCAGCGGCTTTTGTCTGTTCCGGGGATTCGGGCAAAAGTCTTTAACGAAGAACAACTTCGCCTTGCCCACCTCACACAGGCCCCGCGCTTTTGGACTGTTTCTGAAGAGATGGTTGGCGGCTTGCCTTCAGATCAGTTTGCCGGAGCAATGGTCGTCACGTTCAAGCTGAACAAGAACGCATATGTCCGGATACTTCAGAAAGAACTGAGACATTTGGGCTATAGTGTCGGGCGCAAGAGCCCGTATATGAACGGTCCGCTGATCCGTGCAACGCGCGCATTCTGCAAGGATCGACGCATAGGTGGTGAATGCCGCTACGGGCCCTTGAAATCCACCACCGTGAAGGCTGTCAGCAGGGAATTGGCAAGAATTCGAATTCTGGGAGGATGACCTGTTGTTTAGTGAATTTCTTGTTCTTGCATGCCGACTGTTCCAGTCTGTCCTACCTCGAAACAGTTAAGTACCGCTTATCTAAGTTGCCCTTAACGCGTTTTCTCGGATTGTTAAGGGAGTTGATGTCCAATGAGCCTGTCCGTGGGAGGTTAAACAAAATCAACCGTTGCATTGGGGTGAACTAGATCGTTGGTGCCGATCCTAAGCGCAAATCAACCGCAATGCCCGATACATTCTACATGCCGGACAGCGCATTACGCCTTTATGTGCCGGGAGATGGATTTGTTCAGTTTGTGCGGTCTGCCGGAGTATGTCTGATCGGACATCGGCTCAGACTCTATTCTTCCGAAGACATAAGGCCTGATCACTGCAGGCTGTCCGGCGGCGACCTAAGCCAAACTGCAATCGCATCTGGAGAACTGCTTTTGCATATGCTCCAACGCTTGTTTTTCCGGATTCGCGTTAGTCTTTCCCGGAAGCCCAAGACTGCGGCGCAATTTGGATCGTTTTCCGATCAATCAAACAGGCATCAAAGCATATTTCTGCTAAATGAGCAGAAAGTGCAGCAATCTACAAATTGGTAGAGAGGGCGTCGGGCAACCTCTAGGTCGAGAAATCGCAGCAGCGCCCGTGCGGTTTCAAGCCAGTACTGGATGCTGTCGCGCACCGGGCCAGGCGCCAGCATTTCCCGCAACAGGTTCGTGTCTCCCCGTGCCCCTATCAAAGCAAAGAATTTTTTGAACGGTTCATTGGCTTTCAGTAAATTCCAGATTCGGTCGATTGACACGGCAGGATATGGGGCATGCAGCGTCGGTGTTTTGGCCCCAAGGTGGAAAGCTGGCTGGAAACATGCGACCGCTTCGAAAATGGACAGCCTTTTGGTTTTCGTATTCACATAGATGAAGACGATTACCCTTATGCCAGCTGCCAAAGGCCAAACCGAGAGCTTTGTTGAGTTTCTCGCAGGCGCTGCACCCGTCGTGAAAGAAACCGAACCGGGAACAAAGCTTTGGTTCGCGCTGCAAGACGGCGACACACCGGCCATCTTTGACATCTTTGTTGATGACGAGGCACGCAACGCACACTTTTCGGGCGCTGTCGCAGCGGCGCTGAACGAAAACGCTGATGCGCTGGTCGCAGGAGGCTGGGACGGAGGTGTTGTCGCCAACATCAACAACTCTAACGCGCTGTCGGCCAAGGCACCTGTTGATCTCTACACCGCAACAGCCGCCACTTACATCGCGATCGAGGCGAGACCCGGAAAAGCGGACGACTTGGCTGCCTTATTAGCCTCCCGCATGACTTGCTCAACCTGCACATCGCGCAGAAGCCCCTGAACACCTGCAATGGCAAATTGAGAGCTGCATTGGCGGACCTGGTTGTTCCCCGCCGCGTGATCGACGCACTGATCGGCGCAAGACGCTTTTGCAGGTTCAAATCTCTCCGCTACGACGATTCGTTTTCAACAGCTTCGAGCTTGGAGATTTAGTTGTGGCGGTGTCGTGAAGGCTCATATGCCAAGGGACTGCGATCCTTAACGGCAGGTCTGGTCCGGCGGGCATTGGCGACTTCGATCTTAGAGGAGTGTCTTTCAGCTATGACCGCACTGGTCTTGGCACGCGGATCGGGCAATCGATGAAGTACGCCCAGCCCCCATGGTCCATCCGTTTGGTAACCTCGGTGGATACACCACCACCCACGATGTTGCCGTCATGATCCTCAATGGTCCATTCTCCCTGAAGAATAGCTGTATCCCCATTGATCATCTCTCCGGTGACGGAGGGCTTTAGAATAAGCCGGCTTGCCACAAAATCTTGGAAGATCTCGCGCACGCCATCGTGCCCTTCCATTGGTGCGCCGTCAGGGTCCATCGCGACGCGGCAATCCGGGTGAAACATGGAAAGAACACCCTCCATATCTCCGTCTTTCACGAATTCGGCGACGCACGCCGCAATCTGGTGGGGATGCTCAGCTATCTTGCGTTGTGTCATGGTTTTGTCTCAATCAGGAATGCGTTGTTCTACACGGCGTACCAACCTCACGCGTTGGCCTTCATCCAAGCGTCAAACGCTTCATAGGCTGCAGGGTACTTCGCCTGCAGAAATGCGGGATCAACAGTCGGGCCATCAAATGTCACCGCATCGCTGCCATTGCGCGCCGCTGTGAAGGCCGCCCAGATAACCTCGGGTGTCGGACGTCCAAGCGCCCCAAATCCGTTGATCTCTTGCGGATCAATGGCCCACTGCACCAGCACCGCGCCTGTTCGATCCAAGATCACAACGCCGGGTTGGACCATGCCATTTGGGTATTCTCCGGGCATCTCCTTGGGCGAGACGGCGATGTCAAAGCGCTGTGCCAGCGTGTTTTGAACGTCCGACACAATCTTGTAATCCAAAGCCCAATCCTGAGCCGCCTGATCAACACCTTCCTGCGATTGAGAGGTCACGGCATAGAGCTCTCCTCCCAGTGCGCGCAGATCTTTCAGGAAGCGGCCGTTCAGTTCGCGTATCTGACCTTCGCAAAACGGGCACCATTTGCCGCGATAAAAGATCAGGGCCGTGTAAGGGCGCGATGCGATGTCTGCTTCGAACCATTCGCTGATATTCGTGTTCATGTGCCGTACTCCAAAGTGTGACGGCAGCAGTATAGGTCCGAGAATTGATGTACAAAAGAACACGTGGTATTCACTATATGTCGAAATTTTGTACATATGGCACATGCAGAACTGGGCAGAGATACGCACGGCCTTCCAAGTGGCGGAACTCAAAACAATCAGCGCCGCCGCAGAGGTCCTTGGGCTTCATCGTGCGACGGTGGTGCGTCACATTGATGTTTTGGAACAAGAGCTTGGCACCAAAGTGTTCCACCGTCACAGTCGCGGGTATGAGCCAACAGAGGTCGGTCAAGACTTGCTCAACGTCGCGCGCGCAACACAGGATCAATTCAACCAACTGGCCGCCCGAACGCGCAATACGTCTAGCGACCTGTCCGGCGACTTCATCGTGACGTCGCATGAACATGTCGCCGAGCTTCTCATGCCTACGCTGGCGCAATTTGGGTCTGAAAATCCAAACCTGCATGTGCAGTACGTCGCCAGCGCCGAGGTGCTAAAACTCGAGTATGGCGCGGCGCACATGGCTTTGAGAAGCGGGCCCAAACCATCAGAACCGGATAACGTCGTTCTGCCGTTTACAGACCTCAGGTTCGGGCTCTATGCACACCCAGAGTACTTAGAGGTGCACGGCCACCCCAGCCTTCCAGAGGACGTGAGTACGCACAGATTTGTTCGGTGGGACACGCCCAGCAGGACCATGCCATTTTCGGTCTGGTTTGATGAACACATACCTAGGAGCCAAGTTGTTTTGTCTTCGAGAGACCTCAGCGTTGTGGAAAAAGCGGTGTCCAACGCGTTAGGGATTGGCCTCGTGGCCGAATTGCCATCCTCTGCGCGATACGGGCTACAAACCGTGTTTCCAAGCCCTGCAGACTGGCAAATGCCGCTTTGGTTGGTCACGCACGTTGACCTCCATCGCTCCCGTAAAATCCAAGCATTCTTGCACACGCTGAAACAGACGGTCTGAGCGACTAGATGAAAAACGCGAGATCTTTTGATAAAGGTCCCAACCGTGTGTAGTGCACTGATCGTGTGGATTAAAACCTACTGGCGGGACTATATGTGCAGTCTTTCATGAAGGCGACTAGGCCATAGGTGCACGTCGCCAACCATCCGTTTGTCTTCGATCCATTTCTCAACCAAGGAACGTGTCCCTTTCGACGTCTCAGATTTAACAGGTTCATCCATTTTTCTCTGCAGAACGAATGCTTGTTCTTTGATCTGACCTCAAACCATCACATCAACCACCTTCATCTTCATCAGGTCACAGCCGCGGAGCTTGGTGTCGATACATAGCGAATGGTGGCTTCGACGGGCCGCATCAGCGCTTTGCCGGGGGCCAGCAACAGCAGTTGTGGGCAGGCTGGTTTAGCCGTTCCTGCTTTGACGTTTGATACACTGTTGAGGCGGCGGGCTGCCACCACCTGAAATTTGCGCCGACTCTGGCTCTTCCGGTAAACTTCGCGAACAGTTTCGTGAAAAGGCGTCAGAGAATAACTCTGGCATGTACAAAACCCCTTTTACATCCTTGTTATGAAAAGGAAAAGTTTCCGTGTCCCTCACAGGGTTCGTGACTATTTCCCAAGCATATACTGGCTATTCGGACCAAGAATTTCCAATACCTCCCCCGCATCCGCACTTGGTTGCACAGCGGAGAGGCCACAGTCTCGGTCTGATCTCCGCAGTAACCAAATCTCAAGCGGAGATCACCCATGCTTTCCGAACTACTTGCAAGCCTGCGCGCCAGATTGCTGACGACCTCGTCCCTGGCTCAGGAAACTGTCCGCGACGGACAGACACTGACCAACGGCTTTTTCCAAAGCACCATTGTCGATAACACGCCTGCCTTCGTTCTGAACAACGACCTTTCCCGGTTTCTGAACTTTGGCGAGGTCGAAACGAACGGCGCGCCTTCCGCAGTCTCGGTCGAGGCCGAGGACGTGTCGGTCTTTAACTTCCGCACAGGCAGCATTGAGGCCAATGGCGCAGACGCCACGGGCATCGAAGTGACCGACGGCTCCAGCGCCGACATTCGCAACTTTGGCAGCATCGCGGGCGAGCTGAATGGTGTTGAGTTTAGCGGGCCAAACAGCTCGGGCACGCTGGATAACTTCCGTGGCGGTGTGATTTCGTCAGACAGCCGCGCGGTCGAGATCGAAGGCGAAGGCATCAGCGTTCGTAACTTTGGCGACATTGTCGGCACTGACAACCAGCGCAACGGCACCATCTACACCAACGCGACAGCGGAAGATGTCAGCATCTTGAACTTCACAGGCGGGACGATTGACGCAGGCGACGGCAACGACGGCGCAGGCATTTCGTTCCAGGTCGGCGACGAAGCGGGCGACGTGGTGTCGAACACTGTATTCAACGGTTTTGGTGCCACTATTCAAGGGCGCGGCCAAGCTGCTGCAAACACCGGCGGTGCGGGCGACGGCATTCGCATCAACAATGGCGCAGAGGGCACTGTGTCGGACACGGACATTGTGAACTCGGGGCTTATCTCTTCCGAGAGCAATGTTGGGACCGCTGCAGGTATCCGTATCGCTGATGGTGCCGCTGCCGAAGGTCGTATTCTCAACACGTCCACCGGTGTGATCGAAGGGGTGCGCAATGGTCTGTATATCGGCGAGGCCGAACATGACCTTGATGTTCTGAACTTCGGGACGATCCAGTCGGACAGCCGTGCCTTTAACATCGATGGCACGGGCGTTAATCTGACCAACGCGGGCGACATCCTCGGCACCGGCGACCAGCGCAACGGCACTGTCTATGCCGATGGCACGGCGGATGATTTCAGCGTGCGCAACCTCGCAAGCGGCACAATCGATGCTGGGGAAGGCAACCAGGGCTCTGGCTTTGGTGCCGAGATTGGCGGTGCCGCCGATGGGGCGAACAGCTTCACCCTCGACAACGCCGGGACGATCCAGGGCCGCGGAAATGCAGCTGCGGGCACACCGCTGGCAGGCGACGGTGTCCGGATCGGCAATGTTGGCAATGTGGGTGTAACCGATGCCATCATCACCAACTCCGGCACCATCACGTCCGAAGGCGCCAACGGCACTGTTGCCGGTGTTCGTGTCGTGAACGGGATCGACTTTAAGGGTGAGTTGACCAACTCCGGAACGATCTCTGGTGTGCAGAACGGTGTCTACTTCGGCACGGGCGATCATACCGGTGGCTCGTTTGTGAACGGAGAAGGCGGCGTGGTCTCTTCCGGAAGCCGCGCGCTGAACATCGACGGCGAAGGACTGGACGTTGTGAACTCCGGCGCGATCCTTGGCACTGGCGATCAGCGGAACGGCACGGTTTATGCCGACGGGACCGCTGACAATTACACCTTTACCAACACGGGCACCGTTGACGCGGGGCTGGGCAACAATGGCTCTGCCGTGTCGCTGCAAACCGGCGACGTGGATGGTGATGTCGTATCGGCTGCCATTTTCAACGACGGTCTGTTCCAAGGCCGCGGGGATGCGGTGGAAGGCAACACTGTCGGCGATGGCCTGCGCCTGTTTAGCAATCAGGAAGACGCGAGTTTTGCCGGTCTGGTGCAGAACGAAGGCGTCATTGCCGGGTCCGAAGACAGCGACGCCGCTGCGGGTATCCGCATCGACGGTGGTCTGAACCTGCTCGGCGCGATCCTGAACGACGGTGAAATCACGGGCACGGTCAACGCCATTGATGCCCGCGATGCAGGCGACGTGACATTCGTCAATGACGATGAAGGTGTGGTAAATGGTAACGTGTTACTTGGTGCTGGAGACGACATCGTTGTGGACCTTGGTCAGATCAACGGTGTCGTCGACGGCGGCGCAGGCGATGACGTTCTGATTGCCGGTCAAGGCGACAACGTGATTGTCGGTGGTCTGGGCAACGACTTCATCGAAGGTGGTGAAGGCATCGACACCGCCGACTTCTCGGACCAGGATGTTGCGGTCACTGTCAACCTGGGCGCCAACGGCAATGGCACGGCGACCCGCGAAACCGGGTTCACGGTGTCCGTCGAGAATGTTGTGGTCGGGGCATCCTTGCAGCCCACCCAGAACATCAACGACGCTGCCGGATTTGTGTCGGAAGCCATTGCCGGGAACCTCTACTACAACATCCACACCTCGGACTTCCCCGGCGGCGAAATCCGCGGCCAGTTCGAAGTTGTCAGCGATGAGGGTGACGGGCACGGGCGTGTCATCGAACTGGTGGCAACACTCGACGCCAGCCAGGAACCTGGCCCGACATCCGACAGCGAGGCGACAGGCACGGCGACACTGACCATCTCGGTCGATGAAGCCACCGGTCAAGTCGTCTACTCCTCGGAGCTGACCGTGACGGGCCTGAACGAAGCGGACTTGCAGACCCCGGTTCCGGGTGTCGTGTCGGCCATCCACCTGCACAACGCACCTGCCGGGATCAACGGCCCCATTGCGCAGGACACGCTGGTGGATGCTGGTGCGACCATTGACGCAGATGCGCCCACGGGTGTGTCCGGTCTGGATGTCATCGACGAAGTGGTCGAGACGGACGTCCTCAGCTCGATCGAGAACGTGATCGGGTCGAACGATGGCGACATCATCATCGGGTCCAATGCTGACAACACCCTGTCGGGTGAAGACGGTGACGACCTGCTGAATGGTGGTCAGGGGGATGACCTCCTCTTCGGTGGCGAAGGCTCTGACACGTTCGCCTTCGAAGGGCTCTTCGGCAATGACACGGTGGGCGACTTTGAAGTGGGTGTGGACCGGTTGGATTTCTCCGACTTCGGCCCGGACTTCGCTGAGAGCCTTGTTGTGTCGCAAGACGGCGACGACGCCCTGCTGACCTTCTCCTCGGACGCTTCCGTGCGCCTCGAAGGGGTCAACAGCCGCGACTTCAGCGACGACGACTTCATCGCCTGATTGAAACAGACCGAGGTGGCGGCACATGTCGCCACCTCTTCACGCTGAAAAGAGATCACCCAAATGTTTCAGAAAAAATCCACCGTCAAATCCGCATGGGGCAAGCTGCGCAGCGGTTTTGTCGCCATCGGCTTCTTCAGCATGATCCTGAACCTGCTGATGTTGGCCGGCCCCCTCTACATGCTGCAAGTCTACGATCGCGTGCTGACCAGCCAGAATATGGACACCCTGATTGCCCTCAGCATCCTGCTGGGTGGCGTTTTCCTGGTTACCGGCCTTCTCGATCTGATCCGCATGCGGATCCTCAGCCGCCTTGGCGCGCGGTTTGAGCTGGAGATTGGCGCGCCGATCCTGCAGGCCTCGATCCGCCGCCGGGTCCAAGGCAAGGCCACCGGCGATACCCCCGCCGCCGATGTGAATGGGATGCGCGATTTCATTTCGGGGCCTACGCTGGTTGCGTTTTTCGATGCGCCGTGGATCCCGCTTTATCTTGGGGTGCTTTATGTCCTGCACCCCTATCTTGGGGCGCTGGGTCTGGCTGGTGCGCTGTTTTTGACCCTTATGGCCCTGATCAACAACGCGCGCTCCGCCGATGTGATGCAAGGCGCGGCCCAAGCGCGCGCCAGGTCCGACAGTTTGTTCACCTCCAGTGAGCAGAACGCAGAGCTTGTCCACGCGATGGGTATGACTGGTGATCTCGCCCGGCGTTGGACAGCTCTGCAACACAATGCGCATCACCTGAAATCGCGCGTGTCTGACAGGTTGGCCAGCTTTTCGGTGATGTCCAAGACGACCCGCATGACGCTGCAATCGGGCATGCTGGGGTTGGGTGCGGCTCTGGCCGTCAGTGGTCAAGCCACCGCCGGTGTGATGATTGCGGCGACCATCGTGCTGGCCCGTGCGCTTGCACCCATCGACCAGCTGATCGGTCAGTGGCGCACCTTCTTGGCCGCCCGTGGGTCGTACAAGACCCTGCGCGCCCTCTCTGAGGCCTACCCCGAACCGCCCAAGCGGTTGGCGCTGCCGCGTCCGCAAATTTCGCTGAACGCGACCATTCAGCAGGCAGGCCCGCCTCTCGCGCAAAACGCCACCATCGGCGGGATTGAGTTTTCCCTGTCTGCTGGCGACGTTTTGGCCGTGATCGGCCACAGTGGGTCCGGCAAGTCGACGCTGGCCAAGATGCTGGCGGGGATCTGGACACCGCAGCGTGGGGCCATTCGCCTAGACGGGACGCCCATGGCCAAATGGGATCCCGAAGAGTTGGGGCAGTTGGTGGGGTATCTGCCCCAAGATGTGCATCTGTTCGATGGGACCATCCGCGAGAACATCGCACGGTTTTCGACGTCGATCGATGACAGCAAGGTGCTCGCCGCTGCCGTCGCTGCCGATGTGCACGGTCTGATCAGCAGCTTGCCCGACGGCTATGCGACCGAGATCGGCAACGGGTTCCATTTGTCCGGCGGTCAACGCCAACGGATCGCACTGGCGCGCGCGCTCTATGATGATCCGTTTATTCTGGTGCTGGATGAGCCGAACTCTGACCTGGACGGGCAGGGCGAAGCGGCGCTGCGCAACGCCATTCGCGGCGCCAGTGCGCGGGGGGCCATCACCTTTGTGATGACGCATCGCCCCAGCACTTTGGAAGCAGTCAACAAGGTTCTGACCCTTAACAAAGGCACGCAAACGGGCTTCGGCGACAAGGAAGACATGCTGCGTCCGCGTCAGCAGGGGACACCCGTGGCCCAGACGGCTGCCGCACAACTTGCCGCCCGTCGCTCACAAGAACCCGCTGTGAAAGGAGCAGCACAATGACAAACGCACTCACCCCCGCTCGCACGACCGGCGTTCTGCGCCTTGAAGACTACAATCGCGTTCAACCCAAAGCCGCAGGCGCAGGTATCACCAGCTTTGTGATCTTTGGGCTTTTGGCCGTCACCGGTTTCCTTGGCGGTGCGGCTTATTGGGCAACCGCGTCGAAACTGGATGGTGCCGTTGTGGCCCAGGCGAGTTTTGTGGTCGAAGGCAACCGCAAGACGGTCGAGCATCTGGATGGCGGCATTGTCAGTAGCATTCTTGTCAGCAACGGCGACCTGGTCGAAGTGGGTCAGACCCTCTTAGAACTGGACAGCACCGATCTTGGCGTCGATCTGGACGTCATTGAAAGCCAGCTCAGCGACCTGTCGCTGCGCCGCGCGCGGCTGATGGCCCAATTGCAGGACGCTGATCGCTTTGATCAGGGGGCTGTTGCGCAGATGATGCGTGTGGAATTGGACCCCGCAACTTGGGCCAACGCGTATGCCACCCAAAAGCTGCTGTTCGATGCGGAACGCCGGTCGCGCGATGCCGAAGATGCACTGACAGCGCAACGCATCGCCAATCTCGAAGACCAAGTAAGCGGCCTGCAATCGCAACGCGCGTCCAACACCCGTCAGTTGGACATCACACGCCAGGAGCTGGGCAACCTGCAAACCCTGCTGGACAAAGGGCTTGTGGCGGCGGCGCGGGTGAATGCGCGCCGGGTCGAAGTCGAGCGCTTGATCGGCGTGGACGCGGCCCTGCTGACGCAGGAGGCTCAGGCTCGTAACCAGATCAGCGAGTTGCATCTGGCCAGCATCGGCGCACGCACCTTGCGGGATGAGGCTGCTTCGACCGAACTGGCGCAGATCGACGCCTCACTTGCCACGCTCGAGCCGCAGTTCATCGGGGCCTCGGAACGGCTAAAGCGGGTGGCGATCACGGCGCCCGTCAGTGGCCGCGTGGTCGAGATGACGGTGTTCACTGCAGGCGGCGTTGTCCGTCCGGGGGCACCCATTCTGGACATCGTGCCGATTGACCAACCGCTGGTGGTCGAGGCCCGAGTGAATACTGCCGACATCGAAAAGCTCTATGTCGGTCAGTCCACCCGCGTGCGTCTGTCTGCTTTTGATCAGGGCGACGTGCCCGAGGCCGAGGGCCGTATCATCGACATCTCTGCCGATAGCCTCGAAGACGAGCGCACCGGAGACTACTACTACACCGCGCGTGTCAAACTGGATGACGTCCAATCCCGAGAGGTGGCTGCACTGGAACTGGTGCCGGGCATGCCCGCTGATCTGTTCGTGAACACCGGCGAACGCACGGCCCTCAGCTACCTGACCCAGCCTCTGAGTGACCGGTTGGCCCGCACATTTATCGAGTAGGAGAACGCAGCGTCACGCCACAAATGTTGGCGTGACGCCTTTGGGTGGATTTTGCTGAATATAGGCCCCGATCTTGGCAAGCAGGGGTTTTCTGGGACAGTTCAATCGGGATGCTGCACCTAGATTGCGAAGGTTGCCGGGGCCTTCGAATGGGATGAAGGACAACGGCCAATTGTCCTGACGGAACTGTTCGGCTGCGAGGGCCGAGACAATAGTACAGTCGTCCGAATGGCAGATGTGCCGACAGATGGTTTCAAAACGCAGCGCAGATAAGTCGAATTTCTTTGCCCCGCGTGATGCCTGGTCAGGTGCTGGTAACCGCTCTTCAAGTTCGTATCCGAACGAATGTGGAAGACGAATGAAGTCATGTTCGGGCACGTCCTCAGGTTTGATGGCTGGCAGGGGCGCAAGCGGGTGGCCCTTGTTCACCGCCAAATACAAAGGTTCTTCCCAGATCGACGTGAATTCGAGCGTTGGATTGTGATTGAGTTTCGCCACCAAAGCCACGTCCAGGCTGTGATCCTCGACCTTCTTCAACATGTTCTGCGGAAGATCTTCGATCATGGTGACCCTCATGCTTGGAAAGAGGACGCCAAAGAGGTTTGAGAAGTAGTCCGTCAGATACGGGGCCAAAGTTGGGGTCAGGCCAATTTTGAATGGCACCGCTTCAGGGTCTCGAAATTCGGTTGCCGTGTCTCTGATCCGTTGAGCGCTGAGAAGCATCTCTTCGGCAATTCTTACAATGCGTTGACCGCCCGCCGTCGGTCTTACCTCGCCGGTCAGACGCAGGAACAGATCGGTGCCCAGCTCGTTTTCAAGTTTTTTGATTTGGTTTGAAAGGGCGGGCTGTGAGACATTGCAGTGTTCCGCTGCGGCGCTGAAGCTTCCACATTTCGCCACTGCGGCGACGTACTCTAAATCTCGTAAATTCATTACTATCCACAATGCCTGTGTGGTTTTTCTTTAAGGGGCCTTTTTTGCAATGAAAAGAACCCTCCACAGGCGCGACTAGAGTAGGCTTCGGTGACAACGTCCGAGCCGAAGTCTTGTTTTACGCCAAGAACGTACAATGCCGTCGGCAGCTCGAAGGTCCAATACACGTTCGCTTGATCTCGTTGTGGACGGCTGTCCATTCTGCAAGTGGCAAAAACAACCTTTGCGAAGCGAAAGCCTGTGACGTCCGCCGCCAAACAGCGATACACTGCTGGGCCAGTAGCAGGTGCATAGATCCGGTTCCTTCCGCATTGTTTGAATTCGAGGAAGCTGGAAGCTCGCGCCCGCACTCAAGTTCGAGGCGGATCTCACTACTTCAGACCGTGACTTCACGCGATCCAAAGCAAGTCGAGATGAACTGGCCAAAGACGTCGGTTTTCGAAGCAGATTTCGCCTCGGGGGGATAGACAAACCAGATGGGTGCGCTCGGCTTCCAAAGGGAGCCGGGCAAGACTTCGACAAGTTCGTGTCGCTCGAGTTCGTCCATCACCGCCAAACGCGACTTGATGGCCATGCCGACGCCCTGGCAGACGGCATCGGTCAACGTATCGGAGTTCGACACGAGCACGTTGGACCGCACAGTTGCGTCCTGACGCTTCCCCTTGGGATCTACGAAGGACATCCTGGTCTGCCAGGGAAGGCAGACCCAAGGAAAATCAAGTGCCTCCTGCCAGGTGTCTGGCGATCCGTGTTGAGACAGAAAACTGGGCGCGGCACAGATGATGCGATCGTTATCTGTCAGCTTACGGGCCAAAAGAGCGCTGTCCGAAAGCTCTCCGACCCGAATGGCGCAGTCTTGCCCTTCTGCGGAAAGTGAAACGAAACGGTCGACGGCCAAAAACTCCATGCGCAGTTCAGGATGCGCGCGCTGAAACGCTGGAAGGCGGGGCAGAATGAACCGGGACAGAATCCACGGTGACATCGTGGAGCGGATCACGCCGCTGAACCTGGCCGTTCCACTGCCGGCGTCGCGTTCGGCCTGGGCCAAATCCGCGAGGATCACTTCTGTCCGTTCGAGGAAAATTTGCCCCTCGTCTGTCAGCATCAACATGCGGCTGTTGCGGTGAAAGAGTGTCAGCTTCAACGCCGCTTCCAACTTGCTCAAACGATGGCTCGCGGTGGCTGGCGAGATGCTCATGCGCCTCGCTCCGGCGGTCACACCTTGAGCCCGGGCTATCGCAACGAAGGTCTTGAGATCGTCAATGGAGTACATTTGATTTTTTCGAATGCTGGTTTCCTATTTTGGCCTATTCATTTCATTTCTTCAATCGGCCTACTAGGCGTCGATAGTTTGGAGGAGATATCATGAAACGCCTGTTTGCCGCCGTCAGCATCATCGCCGTTCTAGCCGGACCAGCCTCAGCCCAAGGTCTGGAGACCTTCCTGGAGTTCCCCAAAGACACCCCGCCTGGAAATCTTGCCATCGGTCCTGACGGTCGCATGTTCATGTCTGTGCACGAGTTTTACGGCCCCGAGTTGCGCGTGGTAGAGGTGATGGCCGATGGCAGCACGAAGCCCTATCCCACGGAAGCCTGGGCCCGCGCGCCGCAAGGCGACGGTGATGGCCTTCGCGGGGTTCTGGGACTACGGGCCGATCGCGAGGGCATTCTCTGGATGCTCGACGGGCAGGGCGAAGGTCAGACCGGGCGCGTGGTCGGCTGGGACACTAAGGCCGAAAAACTTCATGCAATCTATTACATCGGGCAACCTGTCGCCCGCTCGACATCGTTTTTGAACGACCTGGCAATCGACCGCGAACACGGCGCGATCTATATCTCCGACACGGGCGACGGCGCCAACTCGGCCATCATCGTTATCGATATGGATACCGGGCAGGCGCGCCGTCTTCTTGAAGGCAGTGCTTTCACGGTACCGGAAGACACGCCAATGATCATCGACGGACGCGAAATCACGCTGGGTGGCAGCCCCGCAAAGATCGGGATCAACCCGATCACGATCGATCCGACCAATACATGGGTTTACTTTGCGCCAATGACCGCAAGTGCGATGTACCGTGTGCGGACCACCGATCTTCTGGACGCGAGCCTCAGCGACGATGCTCTTGCCGCCAAGGTCGAACGCTACGGCGACAAGGTGATTTCAGATGGATCCACCGTGGATGCAGAGGGCAACGTCTACATCACCGCGATGACCGACAATGCCATCGGGGTGACCAAACCCGATGGCACTTATGAGGTTCTTTTTCAGTCTGACGAAGACCTGCCTTGGCCGGACGGGTTCTCGATGGGCGTTGATGGCTTTGTCTATGCGACGGTCAACGAACTTCACCGTTCTCCGGTTTTGAATGGCGGTGTGGACGCGTCAAAAGGCACCTATCGCATCGTTCGGTTTCCGGCGCTCGGCACAGCCGTTAGCGGACGGTGACGTTGAAAGACTGACGTCTTACCGAGGGCCGGCGTTGTCACGTGCGTCGGCACTCACCGAAATGCTTCAAACATAGGAAAAGCTCATGCTCCTGCCTCGCCAAAAGACCCCAGGTCTCACCTTGCCAACCCTTGATCACGGAACGTTCGACCTTGCCGCCGAAACCGCCGAACGGGGTACTGTCATCTGTTTCTATCGCGGCCTTCATTGCCCGATCTGTGCAACCTACCTCGCGGAGTTCAAAAAGCGGGTCCCCGACTTTGCGGAGCGCGGTGTCAACACAATCGCAGTCAGCAGTGACGGAGAAGAGCGCACCCGTGCGATGTCCGACAAGATCGAAAACGACGGACTGCGCTTTGCCTATAATCTGACGCTCTCCAAAGCGCGCGAATGGGGGCTTTACATCTCGACGTCCCGTGGCAAGACCTCAATCGGGATTGAGGAGCCCGCGCTTTTTTCCGAGCCGGGCCTGTTCATGGTGACACCTGAGCAAACGCTCTATTACGGATCAGTGCAAACGATGCCGTTTGTGCGACCGCATTTTTCGGAACTGGTTAGCGCACTGGATTTTGCGATTGCCAACAACTATCCAGCCCGCGGCGAATATGTCGGCGCCGTTTGACAGTTGGATCGGTACTTCTCGACTTGGGTATGTGTTGCCGTCCTGAACTTTCCCGTTGCGGGTTGCGAGCGCATCCTCGTGGAGCAGTGGCAAACGGCAGGATTGGGCTGCCTTCGAAGGCGTTTGGCACCTGACTAAGGTCGATGCTGCGGATGCCCAAACTGCAGTACGGAGCCCAAAACAATCATTGTGCATCTTTTCTGCACGCGCTCGCAGTGCGAAAAACGCTGCGAGCGCTAGGTGATGGACGCTGTGTTTCGTTTGGAAAGCCAGTCGCTTGTGCTGGGCGCAGTAAACGCTTTGAGACTTAAGATCACGTCGCGAATGAAGGTGGCTTCCCCGGTCAAGGACATGCTGAAGCGGTAAATTCCAGAGGAAAACCGCAGCAAGCTCAACCGATCATCAACAGTCTTGCGAGGCTTTTGGCTTTGTGGGCCATTTAGTTTTTGCCAGTTAACTCCTTGAATCACATAGGCGGGCAGGGAGCCATCCCGCGCAAAAGCAAAGACCTGTTGATCGATTGGCTTCCTGAGCCTTCTTTCTAGGCTATCGATAGCTTTGGCAGGTTCAAAATGATCCAATGTCCGCCAAGCCAACCAATCGACGGGCGAAAGTGCTGCCACGCCTTGGGCGGCCTATATGGAACGGGTGATGCCACCGGAATACATTCAGCAGCATCACCGCACGCGTCTAGAATAGGAAGTCGTCAGATACGAAGCTATCTGCAGACGCGCCGGTGAACAAAACGCTGTCGCCGTTGTCGAGGTCCAGCACTGCGCCAGAACGCGTTTGGGTGAGCGCGTTTTCGACATCCGCAAAGCTGTTCAACGATGCGATGGCGCTCAGGTCGACAACGTCGTCGCTCCCAAATCCGCGGACAACGTCATCGCCATCGCCCGTCTCGAACACAAAAGTATCAGCACCGCGGCCACCGATCAGCAGGTCGTTGCCCCGCCCACCGTCGAGCACATCGTCGCCCGCGCCACCACGCAGTTCGTCGCGACCGCCGCCGCCGTTCAACTCGTCATCACCGCCTCCACCGCGCAACTCGTCGCGACCACCGCCGCCGTTGAGAACATCGTCGCCACCGCGACCAAACAGATCGTCACGGCCGCGACCGCCGTTGATCTCATCCGCACCGCGCGTGCCGGACAGAACATCACTCCCACCTGTGCCGTTGACAGCATTCACCGGTGCAGGGGCAGGATCGACCGGGTTCGGATCCACGGGATCTGGATCGACTGGGTCTGGGTCTACGGGATCGTTACTGATCGTGCCGTCGACGGTGATCACTTCGTTGAAACTTGGGTCAGCAAGTGTGACGGTGGCTGTAATTTCCGTGACGCCGGACACATCAGCTCCAGCATCACCTGGGACAAGGAAAAGCACCCCGTCGATCTCGAAAAACAGCGGTCTCTCCAGCTGGCCTCCGTCTGTTAGAACATCTAGGCTGCTGGGTCCCTGAGGTTCGATCACACTCAGTTCCGGCACCTGCTGGGCAACTTCCACTCCGTCGATGAACAGCGTCGCTTCCTCGGCAGGGCTGGAGGTGCTGGCGAAGCCGCCCAAAAACGTGCGGAGCGTCGCGCCGGCCAAAGCACCTGCGTCAGTTTCCTGGACGGGACCAGTTTGATCTGGGTTGAGCGGATCGATGGCAAGCAGTGTCACAGCGGTCAACTGAGTCCCTGCGGTGATGTTCGTACCGCCGAGGGTTTGAGCAGTTACATCTTCCACGCGGAAGATCGTGCGAGCTGAGGTTGAGGTGGGCATATGCGGCTCCGAGTTGCACAATGGATAGAGGTTCAGCTACCTGCATAGCGCGTGCCATTGGAACTCAACTTGTTTCACGAAAAACCCACGCAACGTGAGATACTTTGATCTCTGAAAGTCCAAACGTGGGATTTTCGTTAACAAATGTCGTCACTCTGATGCAGCGATTGGCCGAGATGTTTCGCGACAGGGGCAGACATAATTCGGTAAAGGCATAGCTGGTCTCCAATTCAAAAGCAGTTCGAACGAGGACTGTTGCCAATCTTTGGCGAGACTTACGCAGCACTACCCAATCTATGAGTGCCGTTTTGATTGAGGCCAAATCCACATTTCCGAACGACCAGTTCGAGAACGTGCGTAGCGTCATGAAAAGTGTCGTCCTGCGATTGCAAATATGCTGCTTCAGGAAACTCAAGAATGGACGCCGGTTGTGTCCGCGATCCATCAGTTCAACTATCCCGACAATTTGCAATCTCGGCGAACGGCGGCTCTGGTGGGCTGCACTGCCGCGTGCTGAAATCTTGGCGAACGGCAGGAGTGGGCCGTGACTGTAGCAGTTCACTCAGCACATCGACCCGTGCAAGCGCTCGCCGAGGGCAGGGGGCTGGTCCGATCCTCATGCCAAGCATAATGCGACTTGAGAGTGCGAGCCGCCACTTGATGGTTGCAGGCCTCGCGCCCAGTTCGTTGCGCAGATGGCGGTGGTGGGCGAGGATATTGTCTTTTGAAAGCGGGTTGGGGGCTCCGTTTTGGTCGGTCGTTATCGGCGAAATCATTTACAG
>NZ_VCBA01000014.1 GCF_007995245.1 Tateyamaria sp. syn59 | reverse complement strand
GCTGGTGTTGGATCAGGTGGGTAAGGCTGTTGTCGGACGGCTCGATGGAGAGGCTAGTCTGGCCGAGATTTCAGCCGATCTGGCGCAGGTCTATGACGCGCCTGTCGATGTGATCGCGCCGGATGTGACGGCCTTTGTCGAGGATTTGCGAGATCGGGGGATGGTACATGTCCGTCCGCGTTAATCCCCCCATGGCAATGCTGGCCGAGCTGACGCATCGGTGTCCGCTGGCTTGCCCTTACTGTTCGAACCCCACGGAGTTGTTGGCCAAGGAAGCTGAGCTGAGCACCGAGGCATGGGCGGATGTGTTTCAGCAAGCGGCGCGCTTGGGTGTTCTGCAATTGCATTTGTCCGGAGGTGAGCCCGCATCCCGGCGTGATCTGGTGGACTTGGTCATCGCGGCGCGTGAGGCGGGGCTTTACACGAACCTCATCACCTCGGGCATTGGGCTGACTGAGCGGCGGTTGCGGGAACTGGATGACGCGGGGCTCGACCATGTGCAACTGTCCTTGCAGGGCGTCACAGCACAGATGGCCGACCGCATCGGAGGCTATAAAGGTGGGTTTGACCGCAAAATGCACGTGGCCGAGATCATCGCGGATATCGGCTTTCCCCTGACACTCAACGCCGTGATGCACCGCGAGAACCTGGATGATCTGCCGCAGACCATCGACATGGCGCTGCGCCTGGGCGCGCGACGGATCGAAGTGGCGTGCGTGCAGTTCCAGGGTTGGGCGCTGGTCAATCGCGCGGCCTTGCAGCCCAGCAGGGAGCAGGTCGAGACGGCCAAGAGGACCGTTGCGCGGGCCATAGAGACGCTGAAGGGTCGGCTGGTCATCGACTTTGTGCCGCCTGATTACTACTCTGATTTTCCCAAGGCGTGCATGAACGGGTGGGGATCGACGGGCCTGAATATCACTCCAGACGGCACCGTACTGCCCTGTCATGCGGCAGAGACCATCCCGCATTTGCAATTTGAAAAGGTGACGGATCGGGCGCTGTCGGACATCTGGTATAAAAGTGATGCGTTCAACGCCTATCGCGGCACCGACTGGATGCCAGCCTTGTGCCAATCCTGCGAGCGGCGCGACATTGATTTCGGCGGATGCCGCTGTCAGGCGATGGCGGTGCTGGGCGATGCTGCAGCACCGGACCCGGTGTGCACTAAGTCGCCGGGACGCGCGGCCTTGGATGCGCTATTGGTGGAAGAGGTGCAGGAGGTTGCTGCGCCCTCGTTTGTGTACCGGCGGTAGGGGGGCTGGCATGAGACAGAGGATTGCAGCGACGCTTGGCATTGCGGCAGTTCTTGTGTCCACCGCTGCGCGTGCGGATTGCACCGATGACGCGATGATCGTGTTTGATGGCTCCGGTTCGATGGCCGAGATGGGCTTTAACCAGATTGACGAGCCCCGCATTTTTGAAGCGCGCAGGGCCATGCGGACCGTGATGCCGCAGGTGGAGCAATTCCGTCGCATTGGGTTGATCGTCTATGGTCCCGGTGGCGCGGGCGGTGTGGGTGAGTGTTCGGGGATTGAGCTACGCTTTGGCCCGCGCACTGGCGCGGCGGAGGCCGTGATTGCGGCCGTCGAGAATTTGCAGCCGGAGGGGCGCACGGCATTGACCGAGGCCGTGGCGTTGGCGGCCAAAACGCTGGGGTCGCCGGAGAAACCGGGAACTGTCGTTCTGGTCACAGATGGCAAGGAAACCTGTGGCGGGCAAACCTGTGCGCTGGCGGCGCAGCTTTCAGGCACTGCGCTGACGGTTCATGTTATTGGCTTCAAGGTCCGGGGTGAGCATTTCGGATGGGAGACCGAAGGGGATACCGATTACCTGAATTCGGTCAGCGTGGCCCAGTGCCTCGCCATTCAGACAGGCGGGGAGTATGTTGGGACTGAAACGGTGGACGAGTTGATCGCGGCGATGAACCGGACGTTGGGCTGCAACCTTCTGTTCTAGGCCGTGCTCTGGCGCCAGCGGGTGGCGCGGATCTCCATCGCGCGCAGAAGTGTGAATTCCAGAATTAGCATGAAGGCCACGAAGCTGAGCGCATAGGCCAGCACGTATCCTGTTTCGAACAGTTGGAAATAGAGGTGGATCTGGAAGCCGATGCCGTTGCTGCGGCCCAGGAATTCGACCACCAGAACGATTTTCCAGATGATTGCCAGCCCGTTGCGGGTCGAGGTGGCGATGTAAGGCCAAAGCTGCGGCAGGACGACGTGGCGCAGTCGCGTCGTGGGTGACATGCGGAACACTTGCGCCATGTCGCGCAGCTTGGGGTCGAGCGCGTGGACGCCTTCGCGGATGGCGACAGCGACCATGGCCGTTTTGTTGAGGGCGACGGCGGTGATTGCGGCCACTTCGTTCAGGCCGATCCAGAGGTAGCACAGGACGATCACCACCAGCGCGGGCACGTTCAGAAGCACGACCAGCCACGCCGAAAACCAGCGGTTGACCCGGTCGTTGAACCCCATGGCGAGGCCGATCAGGCACCCGAAGCCCATGGCGAGGGAGAAGGCCGCAGCGACCCGCATGAGGGTGGCGGTGAAGTGGACCTGCATCTCGCCATCTGCCACTTCGCGCAGAAAGATGCGCCAGACCTCCGCCGGGGAGGGCAGGACAGTTGGGTCGCTGCCGAGCCACGCCGCCGCCCACCAAAGGGCCAGCAAGCCGAGCAGCGAAACAGAGAGGGCCGTGATGTCGAAGCGGGCGTCGTTCATGGGCCGAGCCTGTCACAAATGTGACCTTTGCCAAAGCATCTCCGGCCTTGGTGAGACCTTAGTCGCATAGGGTCGCATGGCGCACCGGAATAGGCTGCGACAGATGTCAGGGATCAAACGCATATCTGCTTGTCTTCTGGGTGCCATACTGTGGAGTATGTCGCTGGTCGCGAGCATGGCCGAACCCCTGCCGCGCGAGGTGCTCGCGCCTTACATCGTCCCGCCCATGTCACTTGGGGAACAGATCAACGATCAGGGCGTCTGGCAGCTGTTGAATTCCGGCGGGGCGGAGGCGGGATATGTGTTCGAGACCGAGCCGATGGCGCCGCTGCCGGGCTTTTCCGGTGCCGCGATCAATATGCTTGTCGTGCTTGATCTGGACGGCCGGTTTCTGGATGTGCAGTTGATCTCGCACAACGAGCCGATCTTTGTCTCCGGCCTGCCCGAGAAGCTGTTTTACGATTTCTTCAAGCAGTATCGTGGGCATTCTATTTCGGACACGCTGGTTGTCGGCTCGCCCTATGGCGCGGGCGGTGACGGGTCGGCGCTGGTCTATCTGGACGGCGTGACCAAGGGGACGGCCTCGGTCCGGATCGCGCATGAGAGCATTCTGGCGGCCGCCTTGCAGGTCGCACGGGAAAAGATGGGTGGGATTTCATCCGGTCCGCCCGCTTATCCGGATCCGGAGTACCGCGAGGATCTGACGTGGGATGATCTGGTGGCGCAGGGCATTGCGACGCGGAAGGTTGTCACCAATGCCGAGATGGATGTCGCCTTTGACGGCACGCTTTGGGAGGATGACGACCCGGAGGCCAAGGATGATCCCGACGGCACCTATCTGGATCTTTGGGTGGTCGACATCGGTGCGCCCTCCGTCGCTGAGGCCGTGCTGAGCCCGAGCAGTTTCGAAGAGCTGCAAGGCTTCATGGAGATTGCGGATACGGATGAGCCGGTGCTGGTGATCGAGGCTGGACGGCACGGGCTGGTGACCGACGAGTTCGTGCGCAACACCGCGCCCAACCTGATCAGCGCGGAACAAGGTGGCTTTCCCATCGCGTTCCGCGACAGCGATATCTATGTCGAGCTGAACGACGCGCTACCGAACGCGTTGCATAATGCGGTCTATGACGGGGCGGCGCTGATCCTGCGGACAGACCGGCGGCTGGGCTTTGATCCGGCGAGCGAGTGGGTGCTGAAGGTCAAGGCGCTGCGCGAGCACGGATCGTTCCAGCCGGAGATCGGGTCGGTCACGTTGGACGTGCCGCATGTGACGCCCGAGCGGTTCTACAAGCGCCCCGAGGTGATCAAGCCCGCGCCGCCCTGGGTCGATGCGCTGCGCAATCGGGCGGTCGATTTGGTGGTGCTGGGTGTGTTTCTGGTAGGCCTCGTCGCCTTGCTGCTCTTTGGGCAGAACCGGCTGGCTGGGTCGCCTTGGTTCACACCGCTGCGCTTGGGCGTCCTGGCCTTTGTCGTGGGCTTCATCGGCTGGTGGGGGCAGGGGCAGTTGTCCATCGCGACGCCCTTGGCCGTGGGCCGCACGGCGCTGGACGGGGGCAGCTTTGCCTTCCTGCTTTATGACCCGTTTTCACTGGCGGTCTGGGGCGTAACGATCCTCGGCTTTGTACTGTGGGGCAGGGGACTGTTTTGCGGCTGGCTTTGCCCGTTCGGTGCGTTGCAAGAGTTCGCCAACCATCTGGGACGCCTGCTGCGCCTGCCGCAAGTCGAGCCGAATGCGTTCTGGGACGCGCAGTTGAAGAACCTGAAATATGTGGTTCTCGCAGTGCTGGTGACGTTGATGATTAGCGCGCCCGCGGCACTTGACAAAGCCATTGAGGTGGAGCCGTTCAAGACGGCCATCACCACGTTCTTTGTCCGCGAATGGTACTACGTCGCCTATGCCGTCGCACTGCTGGTGCTGTCGATGGTGCTGTTCAAAGGGTTCTGCCGGTACCTCTGCCCGCTGGGGGCCGTAATGGCCATTGGGGGTCTGGTGCGGGGCCGCGACTGGATCGCCCGGCGGGCCGAATGCGGCTCGCCCTGTCAGCTGTGCAAGGTCAAATGCAGCTACGGCGCGATCAAAAAGACAGGCGAGGTCCAGTATTCCGAATGCTTCCAGTGTCTTGATTGCGTGACCATTCACGAGGATGAGCGTCAATGCGTGCCGCTGATCCTGGCGGCCAAGGGGCGCAAGCTGGGGATGGCCGCAGAATGATGGATCGGCGTCGTTTCCTGGCTGTTGCCGCCTGCTTCGCTGCCACGCCCGCGCTGGCGCAGCGGCATGGATGGGCAGGTCGTGCCTTTGGCGCTAAGGTGTCGATTGAACTGCATGGACCCGCGGATGTCGCCGGTCCTGCATTGCAAGAGGCCCGCGCCCTTATTGCAGAGATTGAGGGCCTGTTTTCGCTTTACGATCCGGCTTCGGAGCTTGCGAAGCTCAATGCTAAAGGCGCACGCAAGGTCCCCGCGCGGTTCACGGACCTGATGCGGATTGCGGATGCGGCGCATCAGGTCACCGGTGGCCTCTTTGACCCGACGGTTCAGCCACTCTGGCGCGCGCTGGTTGACGGCGGTGATGTCGAGGCGGCTCAGGCAGGCATTGGATGGGATCAGGTCACACGTCAGGGTTCTTACGTGACAATTGCGCCAGGACAGGCGCTAACCTTCAACGGCATCGCGCAGGGGTTCGCGACGGACCTCGTGTCGGACATGCTGCGCGCCCGCGGTTTTGAAAGAACTCTGGTCAACGTCGGTGAGCATCGCGGTACCGGCGGGCCGTGGCGGCTGGGCCTATCCGATCCGAGCCATGGGATGCTTGCCATGCGCACCATCGAAAATCGGGCAGTGGCCACGTCGAGCCCCATGGCAACGCCGGTCGGCCCGAACGGGCACATCGTGCATTCGGTTCAGTTGCCGCGCTGGTCTACCGTGTCGGTCGAAGCAGATACTGCCGCGATGGCCGACGCCTTGTCGACCGGACTGGTGCTGGCAGATCTTGAGCAGGTGAAACAGGTGCGCCGCGAACCTTATGTGCACCGGATCACGTTGGTGGATCCGGGCGGTGACCTCACCACACTCTGAAATGACAAAGGGCGGGGAAGCTCCCCGCCCTCTCAGTTTGATCTCGCCGAGGATCAGCTTGCAGCTGTCACGGCCCGGCCCGTCATCACCTTGACCAGATGCGCGCGGTATCCGGCGGATCCGTGCAGGTCCGCAATCATGTTGTCCGCCGAAACGCTCAAGCCTTCAAGCGCCGAGGCGGAGAAGTTGGCGCTCAGCGCCGCTTCGGCCTCGGTCCAGCGGAACACACCTTCGTTCGAGGCACCGGTGACAGCCACGCGCACGCCGTCCGCGTATTTGGCAACGAACACGCCGACCAGGGCAAAGCGCGAGGCAGGCTGGACGAACTTCTGGTAGTTCGCCGCCTGCGGGATCGGGAAGCTGACGGCGGTGATGATTTCACCTTCTTCCAAGGCGGTATCGAACATGCCCTGGAAGTAGTCATCCGCCGCAATCTCGCGAGTATTGGTGGCGATGGTCGCGCCCGAGGCCAACGCTGCTGCAGGGTAGCACGCCGCAGGGTCGTTGTTGGCAAGCGAGCCGCCAATGGTTCCCCGGTTGCGCACCGCCGGATCACCGATGTGCGAAGCCAGCGCCGACAGAGCCGGATAGCTGCCATCGGCGGCGACCGTGGCATGAGTCGTGGCGCCGCCGATGCGCAGGCTGTCACCATCCCGTGTGATCCCCTGCATCTCGGCCACACCTTTCAGCGACACAAGCGTGGACGGGCTGGCAAGTCGCTGCTTCAACGTGGGGATCAGGGTCTGTCCCCCACCCAGCGCCTGCGCGTCCTCTGCCGCCATGGCCGCGACAGCGTCCGCAACCGTAACCGGCGTTTCAACATCAAAGTTATACATCTCTTGTTCCTTTCATCTGAAACAGAGTGCGGGTTCTCGCTTCCCTGTTTCAAAAAAATCCCGGGGGTCCGGGGGCTGGCCCCCGGTCCTGCCCTCTCAGATCATTGCATCGCTTCCCAAACGCGGGCGGGCGACACGGGCATGTCAATATGGGTCACGTCCTTGCCCCCCGACTGCAGCGCGTCGATGACCGCGTTCACCACCGTGGGCGGCGAACCAATCGCGCCGGCCTCACCGCAGCCTTTCACCCCAAGCGGGTTGTGGGTGCATGGCGTGCCCTGGCTGTGATCCACCGCGAACATCGGCAGGTCGTCGGCACGGGGCATGGTGTAGTCCATGTAAGACGCGCTCAGCAGCTGGCCGTTCTCGTCGTAGGATGTGTTTTCCAGCAGCGCTTGCCCGATGCCCTGGGCCAGACCGCCCTGCACCTGACCGGTCACGATCATCGGATTGATCACGTTGCCGAAATCGTCCACGGCGGTCATCCGCTCGACCGTCACCTTGCCGGTCTCCGGGTCCACCTCGACCTCGCAGGCATAGGCGCCTGAGGGATAGGTGAAGTTCGCGGGATCGTAGAACGCCGTTTCCTCCAGCCCCGGTTCGATGTCCTCGAGCGGGTATTCGTGGGGGATGTACGCCTTCAGCGCGACCTCACCGAAGGTCACCGACTTGTCCGTGCCCGCGACCGAAAACACGCCGTCAGCCAGCGTGATGTCATGCTCGGACGCTTCCAGCATATGGCCTGCGATCTTCTTGGCTTTGTTGATGATCTTTTCGGTCGCCCGCACCACGGCAGAGCCGCAGACCGCCAAGGAGCGCGAGCCGTAGGTGCCCATCCCAAACGGGATCTTGGACGTGTCGCCGTGCACGATGTCGATGACCGCGGGGTCGATCCCCAGCATCTCGGCCACCACCTGGGGGAAGGCCGTCTCGTGCCCTTGCCCGTGGCTGTGCGCGCCGACCATGACGCTCAGGTTGCCGGTGGCGTTCACACGCACCGTGGCCGCATCATAAAGGCCCACGCGAGAGCCCAGCACACCGACGAGGTTCGACGGCGCGATGCCGCAAGCCTCGATATAGGCGTTGACACCAAAGCCGCGCAGCTTGCCGTTCTTCTCACTTTCGGCCCGGCGTGCAGCAAAACCTGCCACATCCGCGACCTCTTCCATCTTGTCCATGAGCGCATCGTAGTTGCCCGCGTCATATTCCAGACCCGCAGCGGAGGCGAAGGGGTACTGATCGGGCTTCACGAAGTTCTTGCGGCGCAGCTCGATGGGATCCATGCCCAACTCACGCGCGGCTTTGTCGATCACACGCTCGATGGAATAGGTCGCCTCGGGCCGACCGGCGCCGCGATAGGCATCTACGGGCGCGGTGTTGGTGAACACGGCCTTCACGTTCACATAGACCAGCGGCACCGTGTAGTTCCCGGCCATCAGCGTGCCGTGCAGGAAGGTAGGCGTCGCGGTCGAGAAATTCGACAGATACGCGCCCACATTCGCCTTGGTATCCGTGCGGAAGGCGAGGAATTTTCCGTCCTTGTCCAGCGCCAGTTCGATCTTGGTCACGTGGTCGCGGCCATGGGCGTCGGTCAGGAACGACTCCGTCCTATCTGCCGTCCATTTCACAGGGCGGTTGAGCCGTTTGGCCGCCGCCAGCACCAGCGCCTCTTCACCGTAGTGATAGATTTTCGAACCAAAGCCGCCGCCCACGTCAGGCGCAATCACCGTCAGCATGTTCTCGGGGATGCCGAGGACAAAGGCCGAAATCAGCAGCCGCGTCAGGTGCGGGTTCTGCGAGGTCGTGTGCAGCGTGTATTCACCTGTGCTGGCCTTATAGCTGCCGATGGAGGCGCGGGGTTCCATCGCGTTGGGGACGAGGCGGTTGTTCACCAGCTCCAGCGTGGTGACGTGATGCGCGTTCTTGATCGCGTTGTCCGTCGCTTCGCGGTTGTCCTCGATCCAGCCCCAGTCAAAGCATTGGTTGGTGCCGATCTCGTCATGGACGAAGTTCGAGCCGGAAAGGGCTGCGTTCATGTCGACGATGGCGTCGAGTTCCTCGATATCGGCTTCAATGGCTTCAACTGCGTCGCGCGCCTGTTGGACCGTTTCTGCGATCACGGCGGCGTAGGCGTCACCCACGTGGCGCACCTTGCCATGTGCCAGGACGGGCCGCTTGGGTTCCTTCATCGGCTCGCCGTCGCGCGAGTTGATCAGCCAGCCAGCGGGGTTGCCGCCCACTTCGGCGAAGTCTTCACCGGTGAACACGGCCAGCACGCCGGGCATCAATTCGGCGGCAGAGGTGTCGATGGATTTGATCGTGCCGTGGGCGACGGTCGAGCGAGCAAAGACCGCGTAGGTCTGTTTCGCCAGCGTGATGTCGTCTGTGTATTCGCCGGTTCCGGTCAGGAAGCGGACGTCTTCGCGGCGCACTGTGGCGGCGCCAATCCCTGTGTCCTTGGGCATTGTCTATCCTCCCCTTATTCAGCGGCGATGGCGGTCACGTCCTGACCGGACGCCGCCATGATTGCCTTGACGATGTTGTGGTAGCCGGTGCAACGGCAGATATTGCCTTCGAGGTACTCGCGGATCTCTTGCTCTGACGGCTTGGGGTTCTCCTTGAGAAGGGCCGCCGCCGACATCACCATGCCGGGTGTGCAGAAACCGCATTGCAAGCCGTGGTGATCCTGAAACGCCTGCTGGATCACATTCAGCGAGCCATCAGCATTCGCTTGCCCTTCGATGGTGTCAACGGTCGCACCGTCGGCTTCCGCCGCCAACATTGTGCAGGACTTTACGGCCACGCCGTCCACATGCACGACGCAGGCGCCACATTGCGATGTGTCACAGCCGATATGCGTGCCCGTCAGGCCCTGATCGTCGCGCAGAAAGGACGCCAGCAATGTGCGTCCTTCCACGTCTCCGGAAACGGTCTTGCCGTTCACCGTCATGGTTACCTTGGTCATTCGTTCCTCCCTTGGAATGTCTGATATGTTGGTCCGCGCCTAGCTGACGAGGCGCTTAAGCCAGCCCTTCTTGGGTGCGTCTTCTGACGTCTCCGGCTCTGGTTCTTCGGCAGGCGCAGGGGCGCCCACGTGGTCCTGGAAATTGTTGAAAAACTGGTCCGCCATCTTCTTGGCAAAGCCATCGATAATACGGCTGCCGAGCTGGGCGAGCTTGCCGCCGACCTTTGCTTCGACATCGTAGTGCAGCACGGTCTGGTCACCTTGCGCCTCAAGCCGCACCTTGGCGCCGCCCTTGGCAAAGCCCGCGGCGCCACCCTTGCCCTCGCCCGCGATGTTCACGCTCTCGGGGGCCTGCATATCCGACAGGGTGACTGCCCCTTTGAATGTCGCCTTCACCGGGCCGACCTTTTGCACTACTGTCGCGGTAAAGCCTTCCTCCGCCGTGCCCTCCATCTCCTGGCAGCCGGGCACGCAGGCCTTCAACACCTCGGGATCGAGGATCGCGGCCCAGACCGTGGCCCGGTCGGCGTCGATGACACGTGAGTCGCTGAGATTCATGGAATGCCCCCCTTTTGCTTGTTTGAAAGCCTATGGCGCAGGGGGCCCATGCACCATTCGACCAAGTGTGTACGACCAAAGTCGTGCTTATCTTTCAGGGGTTTGGTGGGTCAGGCCGTATTTCTCATAAATCGCCGGAATCCGCCCGTCTTGCAGCGCGTAATTGATCGCGTCGTCGACGGAATAGGACAGCGGGCGATAGCGGAAATTCACGGCCACGCCGAGGGTCCACTGGCTGACGGCAAAGCCTGCGAGCGGGGGCTGGTGCACACCGCTTGTGTCGCTCAGTCCGTGCTCCAATTCTCCCAAGGGACCCATGACCGCCTTCACCTCGCCGGTGTTCAGCGCCTCCATCGCCTCTGCCGTTGTGGTGAAGCGGCGGATGTTTGGCTGCAACTGACCCCCCACGAAACCGGACAGGTAGAAGTCCGAGATCGAATCGTTTTCGACTCCCACGGTGTCGAACCGGAAATAGGCGGGGACCGGCTTTTCTTCGGGGTAGGTCGCCTTGTCATAGGCAATCGCGATGCTTTCGCCTGCGTACTGACCGGTGAACACCACCTGCTCCACCCGGCACTTGAACGCACTGTCATAGGGGATGCGCATCATCACGTTGGCGATACGGCCGCCGATCAGGGCGCCGCGCCAAATATTGTTGCGCAGGTCCGCGTCCAAGTTCTCGCCCGCAGCCACGAAATTGAAGCGCGCCTCGACACCCAGATCCTCAGCGATGATACGAGCAATCTCGATGTCCACACCCATAGGTTCACGGCCCTCTTGCCACGAATAGGGTGGGTAATCCTCGTAGACGGCGAAGAGCATGTGCCCCTGGTCCTGGATCTGGTCCAGCTCCTTGCCGACGATGTCCCGCCCCACATTCTGGGGCTTGGGCTGCGGCACGTGATCCGCACAGGGATCAGCAGCGTGCGCCTGCCCAAGGGACAGACCCAACACCACCAGGGAGAAGATCGTTTGTCGAAATGTCATGCCGTCAGTTTGCGGCAGACAGACCAATCGTCAAGGCTTCGGACGCCGACTTGTATGCGCCGGGCGTCCCGTCGATCAGGTTGGCCGCGCGGAAGGCCACGCTGTCGGCCACCGGGGCACCAGACAGCGTCGGGATTTCGCCCGCGATTTCGCCAAGCCGCGCCTTGAGAGCGTCGGCATCGGCACCGCTTGCATCGCTGATGTACCCCGCCAATTCGTCACGCAGCGTTTTCAGCTCGTCCGCAACCTCTTCCATGGCAACATCATCCGGGCGCGCCTCGATATACGTGCGGATAGCCCAGGCGGCTTCTTGCCCCAAAAGCTCACCAAAAGCGGGCATTTTGGTGATGCCGTTCTGGGTGTAGCCCTCGACAAAGCGCTCCATGTACCATTCGTCGCCGTATTCTTCGGCCTCAAGGAACCGAAGGTCGGGTGCCAGACCGCCCGAGACGACTTCCAGCCCGTGGCAGCGCGCGCAGTTCTGGTTGTAGCCCGAGGCGCCGATTTCGATGGCGCGCAACCAGGTTTCCTCGCCCACCTTGTCGGCGCGGTAGGGGTTCTCGGTCAGCCAATCCCCTTCGATCGCGGGCAGGCCAGTGGTGTCCACGGCTTGCGGCGCGACGTCACCATGGGCGACAGCAAGGGTTGCAATGGCCGTCAATGCGCCGGCCAGCAGAAATCTTTTCTTGGATGTGCTTTTCATCACATGCCTCCCTGACATGAGTGCTCCTCTTGCCTTCTGTCCTAAGGCACAGGGCGGGGGTGGGATATTCGACTTTGGTTGTGGGCCTAAGGGAGTAAGACCATGGTCCTATACACACCCAATTCCCGCTCAAGTTAGCCTTGAGGGAGCGGGAGGAAAATTCGTGAAACACCTTGTTTTAGGTGCGCTCTTTGGGGGTGCACTGGCGGCACCCGTCTGTGCAGAGATCACGCTAAGTATCGGGTATTTGCGGGTTGAGCAGCCGGTGCCTCCGACCCTGTCGAACCTTGATCCGATCCCGGAAAGCAATGGCCTTGCGGGGGCTCAGACGGGTCTGGCGGACAATCTGACGACGGGCAAGTTTCTCGGCCAGAAATACGAATTGACCGTGGCAGAGGTGTACGAAGGCGAAGATCCACTGGCCGCCGCGCGCGACCTGTTGGCTGCGTCCCCGTACCTCGTGATTGACGCCACGCCCGAAGACATCACCGCCATTGCCGATCTGGCCGAGGCGGAAGGTGCAATATTGTTCAACACCTCTGCCGGTGATCTGGCCCTGCGCGATGCCGAGTGCCGGGGAAACCTGCTGCACACCCTTGCCTCTGACGCGATGCGCACCGATGCACTGGCGCAGATGCTGGTGAAGAAGCGCTGGGACGATCTGGTCATGATCACCGGCACGCACCCCGCCGACATCAGCTATGCCGAGGCGATGCGCCGGTCACTCACCAAGTTCGGTCTGTCGCTGGAAGCGGAAAAGGAATGGGCGTTCGACGCCGACATGCGCCGCAATGCGTCGCAAGAGGTGCCATTGTTCACGCAGGACTTCGGCGACTACGACGCGCTGATCATCGCGGATGAGGTGCACGATTTCGGGCGCTACGTCCTCTATAATACATGGGAAGCCCGGCCAGTGGTTGGGTCCGAGGGGCTGTCGTCGGTGGGCTGGTCGCCGGTCATAGAACAATGGGGCGCGGCGCAGCTGCATTCCCGGTTCGAGGAAGAACACGAGCGCGAGATGACCGCGCAGGACTACGCCGCATGGGCTGCCGTCCGCACGCTGGGCGAGGCGGTGACGCGCACCAATGCGACCAACCCCGAAACCCTCCGCGCATACATCATGTCCGATCAGTTCGAGCTGGCGGGCTTCAAGGGCCGTCCGCTGACCTACCGCAACTGGAACGGCCAACTGCGCCAACCCATCGCCATCGCGCACCCCCGTGCGCTGGTGGCCCAAGCCCCGCTTGAGGGGTTCCTACATCAGACCAACGAACTTGACAGCCTGGGGCTCGACCGCCCCGAAAGCAATTGCGAGGCCTTCCAATGATCCGTTTGACTGCGATGTTTTCCCTGTTGACGTCCACCGCGATGGCGGGCGAGATCTGGGTGACGAATGAGAAGGATGACACCATTTCCGTCATCTCGACCGAGACGCTTGAGGTCATCAAGACTTATGATGTGGGCGAGCGCCCGCGCGGCATCCTGTTCAACAGCGACTTCAGCCGCTTGTATATCTGCGCCTCCGACAGCAACGCAGTGCAGGTGATGGACCCGAACTCGGGCGAGATCCTGCACGAGCTGCCCTCGGGCGACGACCCGGAACAATTCGTGCTGCACCCGGATGATCGGCACCTCTACATCGCCAACGAGGATGACGCGATCACGACAGTGGTAGACGTCGAAACCCGCAAGGTTGTGGCGCAGATTGATGTCGGCGTGGAGCCGGAGGGCATGGCCGTCAGCCCCGATGGCAAGATCGCCATCACCACGTCCGAAACCACGAACATGGCCCACTGGATCGACACCGAAACGCAGGAGCTGTTTGCAAACACGCTCGTCGACAGCCGCCCGCGCCACGCCGAGTTCATCAAGGACGGAGCTGAGATGTGGGTGAGTTCAGAGATCGGCGGGACGCTGACCGTGTTCGATACCGCGACCCAGTCTGAGAAGGCCAAGATGAGCTTTGAGGTGCAGGGCGTCCACCCAGACCGCGTGCAGCCCGTGGGCTTTGAGTTTACTGCCGGTGACACCCACGCCTTTGTCGCACTTGGGCCGTCGAACCATGTCGCCGTAGTCAATGCCGAAACCTATGAGGTCGAGGATTACATCCTCGTCGGCCGTCGCGTCTGGCACATGGATTTCAACGAGGATCGGTCGATGCTGTTCACTACCAACGGTGTGTCGGGTGACGTAACGGTCATCGACGTGGAAAAACGCGAGGCCATCAAGTCCATCAAGGTAGGCCGCTTTCCCTGGGGGGCCGCATTCCGGCCTACCGGATCCTAATCACTGAATTTCGGGAGGAAACCCAATGAAGACCCTGGCTTTGATTGCCGCAATGGCGCTTGCCGCGCCCACACTTGCGCTGGCAGACAATGACGATGATGATGGTCCCGGCTTCGGTGCGGCTGGCCTGCTTGGCGGCAGCAACAAGGAAGACCTGCCGCCGATCATCCTGTCGGCAGGCGAACCGATTGCACCCGAAGGCGCATGGGAACTGAAATCCGGTACGTACTACGAGTTCGAAATTCAGGGCGACGGCAGCCAGGAACTGGCGTTAGTAGGTCCAGAGTTCTTCCGCGCCATCTGGATCGACGAGATTGTGGTGGAAGGCCTCGAAATCCGCCCGCTCGGCCTCGACAGCATCGAGTTTGATGAAGCGGGTGAGATGGAGATTGGTTTCGTCGCGATCAAACCCGGCGCATACTACATCAAGATCCCAGGCACATCGGGCGAAACGCAACGGTTGGACATTACCATTAAATGATAGGGCTTGAGGCCGCAGGCCTCAGTTATTCTTACGGACGGAAAAAGGCGCTGGAGGATGTCTCTTTAAGCGTCTCTCCTGGTGCGTTTTGCGCTCTGCTTGGGCCGAACGGAGCGGGGAAATCCACGCTCTTCAACTTGCTGACACGGTTGTTCGTGGCGTCTGAGGGGCGGATTGTCATTGCAGGTCACGACCTGCGCAACAACCCACGAGCGGCGCTGGCCGAATTGGGCATCGTGTTTCAACAAACGACGTTAGACCTCGATCTGACGGTCCAACAGAACCTGAACTACTTCGCGGCGCTGCATGGCCTGTCAGGCCGCACCGCGCGCGCCCGAATCGACGCCGCACTGGATCAACTCGACATGCGCGAGCGGGCAGGGGAAAAGGCGCGCGCCCTGAATGGCGGGCATCGGCGTCGGACCGAGATTGCACGCGCCTTGCTGCATGATCCCAGTGTGCTGCTGCTGGATGAGCCAACCGTGGGTCTGGATGCCGCCGCACGGGCATCCATCACGGACTACGCGCATACGCTGGCCGATCAGGGCAAGACAGTCCTGTGGGCCACACATTTGACGGACGAGGTGCAGCCTGACGACGACCTGGTCATCCTGCACCGCGCAAAGGTACTGGCGCAGGAGAAAGCGCGGGACATTGCAGGCGACGTGAGCCTCAAAGATCGCTTCCTGTCCATGACCGGAGCCGAGGCGTGACCGCCTACATCACCTCCATGCGCGCCATCGTGCTGCGCGAGGCGCTGCGGTTTATCCACCAGCGCGAACGGTTCATCGCGGCCCTTGTCCGGCCTCTGGTCTGGCTGCTCGTTTTTGCCGCCGGGTTCCGCGCGGCCCTCGGCCTCAGCATTATCCCGCCCTACCAGACCTACATCACCTACGAGACTTACATCGTCCCCGGCCTGTGCGGCATGATCCTGCTGTTCAACGGGATGCAATCGTCGCTCAGCCTCGTTTACGACCGCGAGATGGGGTCTATGAAGCTGCTCCTGACCTCGCCCCTACCGCGCGGATGGCTGCTCTTTTGCAGGCTGGTGGGCTCGACGGCCATTTCGGTCCTGCAGGTTTATGCCTTCCTCGCCATCGCCGCCCTGTTCGACATCCGGATGCCCGCGTGGGGCTATGTCACCGCGCTGCCGGCGCTTTTGGTCGCGGGGCTGATGCTGGGGGCGCTTGGCCTGCTCCTGTCGAGCTTCATCAAGCAGCTTGAAAACTTCGCGGGCGTGATGAATTTCGTCATCTTCCCGATGTTTTTCTTGTCCTCCGCGCTCTACCCGCTGTGGAAAATGGCGGAAAGCTCGGAACTGCTGCATGACATCTGCGCGGTGAATCCATTTACCCATGCGGTCGAACTGATCCGCTTTGCGCTTTATGTCGAATTGAACCCTAGCGCGCTGGGATGGACCCTACTGGCCACTGCGATCTTCGCGGTTGCCGCGCTGGTCGGCTACGATCCCGCGCGCACGCGGATCGGGCGCAGGGGCTAGGGCGCCATATCGCTCACGACTGTCGCGGGCTGACCGCCCAGCGTCACAATGCGGTTTGCCAGGCGTTTCGCCTCTTCCTCTGCATGCGTCACTAGGATCGTTGCGACGCCGTGCGATGCCCTAAGGCGGGCAAAAAGCGCCATCATCTCTTCCACCAGATCGGGATCGAGCGAGACAAAAGGTTCATCCAGCAACAACACATCAGGCTTCACCGCAAAGGCGCGGGCGAGTGCGAGGCGCCGCTGCTGGCCCAGGGACAACTGGCCCGGAAAATCGGCGCCGCGCCCCTTCAGACCCACATCGTGCAAGGCCGCCGTGACGTCTTGATCCGACGCCCCGGTGGGCAGCGCAACGTTTTCGGCAACTGTCCGCCAGGGCAGGAGGGTCGGTTCCTGAAACACCATTGCGCTGGTGCCGCACAGATCAGACCTGCCATCAAAATCCGTGTTCAACCCTGCAATGACGCGCAGCAGGGATGACTTTCCGATCCCGGATGGCCCGACAAGCGCCAGCGTATCACCACGATCCAGTTGAAAGGATATGTCCCGCAGAACGGGCTTGCCCCGATAGGCCAGCGCCCCTAATCGCAGATCAAGCAGTGGGGCCGTCACCTAGCTGCCGGAGTGCAGGAAGGTGCCGGCAGGCAGTTCCCTTGCATCGCCCACCAGGTCTTCACCTCCTAGCTCGACCATCAGGGCCAGCATCCGGGCGGCGGCCTCTTCATCGACCGGACCGGCGTCGGGAATGCCCGCTCGGAACCCGGCCTTAAGCGCGTCGAATTGCGCGTCGGTCTTGGCATTCATCCGGTCGCGCAGACGGTCCCATTCCGTATCATCCGACGCAAGCAGGTTCTTTGCATCACGCGACGCTGCGGCCAGACCGTTCACGAGATCAGGATTGTCCCGCAGCATCTCACCCTTGATCACATACCCCAGAAGCGGCGTGTTCGGATCAAGTCCGAGCGCTGTGGCAGCCTCCGCCACATCCACCAACTTGCGCATCCCCGACGCTTCCATCTTGGCAAGGAAATGCCAAAAGTTGATCGCGGCATCGACCTCGCCCGAGAGCGCCGACTTGAAGATCAGCGGCGGCGCGGCAAAGACCTGTTCGGTTTGCGCCTCAAGATCAGCGCCGTGGGCCTGGGCGGCGTAGGCTTGCAGGATCAACCAACTCTTGTCCAAGGGGCCGCCTGCGATCCCGATCTTGGACCCGGCCAGATCGGCCAGCGACTGCGCGGGGCTGTCTTGCGGCACCATCACACCACCCACGGCCTTGGAGTACGGAATGAAAACATAGTCCTTGCCCGCCGCCCGCTGCCGCGCAACCCACAGCCAGTCAGAGACGATCACATCGGCCCCTCCACCCTGAAAGGCGACCTTGGCCGCGGACCCGCCCGCGACACCCTGCACCTGCAAGTCGAAACCATTGGCGGTGTCAAAGCCATGATGCTTGATCGTGTCGAGTTCCCAATTCACGGTGCCGAACTTCAGGACCGACGCGCGCAACACAGGCGTGTCTGCAAGGGCAGCGGTGGCCAGAACTGCTGCGGCGATGGCCCCGCCAAATGCTTTGAAAAACATGCGTTGATCCTCCCGTATCACGTTAAACCTAGCAACATCGGGCCGCGCCGGAATACGACCAAAGCCGCAGGTCACGCACGGGGCACCTCAAGCGCGGCGGTGTGGAATCAGTCAAGTGGCCCCAAAGCGCTCAACGCATGAACCGACTCGCAGCACGACCAAAGTCGCACGCGATATGTCAAGTTCCCTCGGGTCTTACGACCATTGGCCAATACCTGTGTGCCGGGTTTGCGCAAATAATTGATGTAGGGCGAAGGCTGTGCCGCATCTGTTCACCGCTTTCGCAAGAACTGCCCACCAACGGGTTTTGGGAGGACTACATATGAACAGATTTATCGCAGCCGCAGTTGCGGGGGTCCTTGCGACCTCAGCCGCATTTGCCGAGGGCGTCACGGAGGAGATGCTGGCAAATGATACGGCGTCCACGGGTGACGTGTTGACCAACGGCATGGGCCGCCACCTGCAGCGCTACTCGCCGCTGGAAACGCTCAACAAGGACAACGTGAAAAACCTGGTGCCCGCGTGGGCCTTCTCGCTGGGGGGTGAGAAGCAACGGGGTCAGGAAACGCAGCCCATCGTGCATGATGGTGTCATGTATATCACCGGCTCCTATTCCCGGATGTACGCAATTGACGTCAAGACGGGGGAAGAGATCTGGCAGTACGACGCCCGCCTGCCCGAAGGGATCCTGCCCTGCTGTGACGTGGTGAACCGCGGTGCCGCCATCTATGGCGACAACATCTATTTCGGCACGCTCGACGCCCGCATCGTGGCGCTGAACGCCAAGACAGGCGACACGGTCTGGAACAAGAAAATCGCGGACTACAAAGCGGGTTACAGCTATACTGCCGCGCCGCTGATCGTTGACGGTCTGGTCATCACCGGCAACTCTGGCGGTGAGTTTGGCATCGTCGGTGCTGTTGAGGCGCGCGATGCCGAAACCGGAGAGCTGGTCTGGTACCGCCCCGTGATCGAAGGTCACATGGGAATGCTCAACGGCGAAGAAAGCACCATGACCGGCACGCTGAACGCAACATGGCCGGGCGATATGTGGAAAACGGGTGGTGGTGCAACCTGGCTTGGTGGCTCTTACGACGCCGATACAGACACGCTGGTCTTTGGCACGGGCAACCCCGCACCCTGGAACTCGTGGCTGCGCGATGCGGGCCAGAACAACGATGGCACGGGCGACAACCTTTATGCCGCCTCGCGTCTGGGCATCGACCCCAAAACGGGCGAGATCAAGTGGCACTTCCAGACCACACCGCGCGAAGGCTGGGACTATGACGGCGTGAACGAAGTGGTCGCTTACGAAAACCGTGCGGGCGAGAAACGCTTTGCCACCGCAGACCGCAACGGGTTCTTCTATGTCCTGAACCGCGAAGACGGCGCGTTCGTACGCGGCGTGCCCTTCGTCAAGGACATCAGCTGGGCCGAGGGTCTGGATGAAAACGGCCGCCCGATCTACAACGAGGCCAACCGCCCTGGCGATCCCGCCGAAGCAGCGGATGGCAAGAAGGGCGAGGTTGTATTCGCGTCGCCCTCGTTCCTGGGCGGCAAGAACTGGATGCCGATGGCCTTCAGCCAGCGCACAGGCAACTTCTATGTGCCCTCGAACGAGTGGGGCATGGACATCTGGAACGAGCCGATCACCTATAAGAAAGGTGCTGCGTATCTGGGCTCGGGCTTTACCATCAAGCCCAACTACGAGGACCACATTGGCAGCCTGAAGGCGATCGACCCCGACACCGGCGAAACCAAGTGGGAGTTCAAGAACGACGCTCCGCTCTGGGGTGGCGTGATGACAACCGCGGGTGGTCTGGTGTTTACCGGTACGCCCGAAGGCAAGTTCATCGCCTTTGACGACGAGACGGGAGAAGAGCTTTGGTCCTTCCAGACAGGCTCGGGCATCGTGGGTCAGCCGATCACTTGGGAGCAAGACGGCGAACAGTATGTTACCGTGATCTCCGGCTGGGGCGGTGCCGTACCGCTCTGGGGTGGTGAAGTGGCGAAAAAGGTCAACTACCTGAACCAAGGCGGCATGCTCTGGACCTTCCGTCTGCCGGAACAGCTGGCCTCCGCCAACTGATCCAATCAAAACCACCGAGACGCCTTCGCATCAGCGGGGGCGTTTTGTCTTGTGATGTAAGACCTTTTGACAGGTGACCGCAGGACGCCACGCAGGCTAAGCTGCACGTATGGCGCTACAAACATCACCCCTGTCCGAACCCACCGAAACCAAGACGCCGCAAGGCTGGGCGCTGGTGATCGACGATCATCCACTGTTCTGCGACGCGCTGGAACTCACGCTTCGGTCGGTCGCCAATTTCGACAAGGTGGTGACCGCCGACAGCCTGCAACGCGGGCTTGAACAGCTCGCCGATGATACCCCGCCCTCGCTGATCCTGCTGGACCTGAACCTGCCGGACGTCGACGGCCTTGACGGGTTGATGCGGCTCAAGCGCACGGCAGAGGCAACGCCGGTGATCATCGTGTCGTCCATGACCGACAATTCGATCATCGCGAATTCCATTGTGGCCGGGGCGCAGGGCTTTGTCCCGAAACACTCGCACCGGTCGGTGTTCCGCGACGCCATCGAAACCATCTCAGCGGGCGACATCTACAAGCCCGCCGGTTTTGTCGAAGGCAACGGGGCCGAGGGCAAGGACGACCACCTCGCCCGCCTGTCATCCCTCACGAACCAGCAGGCGCGCATACTCGACCTGATTTGCGAGGGCAAGCTGAACAAACAGATCGCCTTTGACCTGTCGATTGCCGAGACCACGGTGAAAGCCCACGTGACGGCCATCATGCGCAAGCTCGGGGTGCAAAGCCGCACGCAGGCGGTGCTTGTCGCGCAGGAAGCCAAATACTCAAATGTCTTGCCAACCGGCGACTGACGCTCATATCTTGAACGTCAGGGAGAGAGTAAATGACATTGCAGTCCAAGGCCGGAAGGCTTGAAGGACGTGCTGTGGCAGACAGGTATGACATCCTTCATACCGCAGAAGTGCGCGCTTCAACGACGTCGCCCGTCAAACACCTGAAACGCAAGCTGGGCGAAGGCCCGTTTGCGCTGGTCGCACTTTTTGTCACCCCAGCCGTCGACTTTCACGGCGTCGTGGCCGAGGCCGAGGCGCTGTTTCCGGACGTCGACGTATTGGCCTGCACGACAGCGGGCGAGATTGGAACGACAGGCTACGAAGAAGGTCTAGTGGTCGCCGTTGGCTTTCCCGAGGCCGGGTTTGCCACCACCTCCCTGATGATCCACGATCTCGACGCGCTCGACATTCAGGACACCGTTGATCAGATCACACTGGAACGGATCGCCCTGCGGGACAAGACACCCAATCTCAGCGAAAACTTCGCCTTCCTCGTTGTCGATGGCCTGTCGCTCAGCGAGGACACGCTCGCCGCAACCATCGCCCCCGCCCTGCGTGATTTCCCGATTTTTGGTGGGTCGGCAGGGGACGGCACCGCTTTTTCCCAGACCTTTGTCGCGCTGAATGGCGAGGTGGCCAGCAACGCGGCCATTCTGACGCTGGCGCGCAGCAAATATGAAACCCGCGTTTTCAGCCTGAACCACCTTGTGCCGGGCGACACGCAAATGGTCGTCACCGGCGCTGATCCTGCCCGACGCATCGTCAAGGAAATCAACGCCGAACCCGCTGCGCGCGAATATGCCCGGCTGGTGGGCAAGGATCCCGACCAGCTTGACCGCTTCACCTTTGCCTCACATCCGGTTGTGGTCCGCATCGGCGACACCCACCACGTGCGCGCCATTCAGCAGGTCAACGACCACGGCGAATTGGTCTTCTTCTCCGCCATCGACGAAGGCATGGTACTGACTGTCGCGTCGCAGGAAAACCTGTCGGCCCACCTGCAGGACAAGCTGTCAGACCTGGGCCGCCCGGACGCACCTGCAAACATCATTGGCTGCGATTGTATCCTGCGACGGATCGAGGCGGAGCAGTCGCAACAGACCCGCCAAATCTCTGACGTGCTCAGCACGTACCGTGTCACCGGCTTTTCCACCTACGGCGAACAAATCGGCCCGCTGCACGTGAACCACACCATGAGCGGCGTTGCTTTCTACCACCCGACGTGCCCAGACGAGGCGGGCGTCTGATGTCTCTGATCAACCCCGACGACTCGCTCGAACGGCAGAACGAAAAGCTGCTTCAAATCTCGCACGCCCTGATGCGCCGGGTGGAGCAGAAGACGGAACAATCCGGCTTTGCCTACCAGCAGTTCGAACGTGCCGCCCTGCTGGAATCCGAAGTGCGCGACCGCACCCGTGATCTGGAACGCACGCTGGACCTGTTGCAGGACTCCAACGCCCGGCTCGAACAGGCCAACCGCGAAACCGAAAACGCGCAGGCCAACCTGACCGAAGCGATCGAAACTATCAACGAAGGTTTCGCGCTCTTTGATCAGGACGACAGGCTTGTCCTTTACAACAGCCGGTTCTGCCGGGATTTGCAGGATGTGGAGCCACTTCTCAAGGAAGGTCTGACATTCAAGGACTACGTCAACTACATCTCGACCAGCCGCTTCCTGGCCCTGCCAGACGGTCAGACCGCCGACGAATGGGCAAGGCTGCGCCTCGAACGGCACCGCGAGGAACACGTGGTGTTCAACGTCAGCCTGATCTGGGACCGCTGGCTGCAAGCCTCCGAACACCGCACCTCGCGCGATGGCACCGTGATCCTGCAAACCGACGTGACCGACATCATCCGGATGGAGCGGCAGGAACGCGACAAGATGCGCCACCAGGAGGCGCGCAAGCTGCAAGCCACGCTCGATCACCTGAACCAGGGGGTTTGCATCTTTGATCACGACAAGACGCTCGTGGGCTGGAACAAGCGGATGGATCGCCTGCTCGACATCGCGCCCATTCGGCTGCGCGACACGCTCAATTTTGACGACCTGATGGAACAGTTTCGCGAAGAGCTGGTGTTCGACACCAGCTTTCCCGCCGAGCGGTTCATCAACTGGACCAACCGCACCCGCACTCGCGAACCCATCGCCTTCGAAGTGACGCGCAAGGGCGAACAGATCTACAGCATCTTCGCGCAGGAGATGCCCGACCGCGGGTTCGTGATCAGCCTGACCGACGTGACATCCGAACGCGCCGCCACCCGCGCCCTGTCCGAAGTGAACGAACGTCTCGAAGGGTGGGTCGAGGAGCGCACCGCCGAACTGGAAGAGGCGCTGAGCGAGGCCGAACGCGCCAACGCCTCCAAGTCCCGCTTCGTCGCTGCCGCCAGTCACGACCTGTTGCAGCCCCTCTCAGCGGCCAAGCTGTTCGTTTCATCCATCGCCGACCAGACCGACAATCGGTCCATCAAACAGGTAGTGGCCAAGACAGAAACCGCCCTGCAAGGGGTCGAGCAGATCATCGAGGCGCTGTCGGCCATCTCAAAACTCGACGCAGGCAAGGCGGTCTTCGATGTCCAACCCGTTTCGCTCACCGAAATCTTCAACCCGCTGCGCGACGAACTGGCCCCGACAGCGCGCGCCAAGGGGCTGACATTCTCTCTCGTGCACAGCGGCCTGACCGTGGTCAGCGACCCCGGCTACCTGCGGCGCATCGTGCAAAACCTGCTGTCAAACGCCATCCGCTACACCGACGAGGGGCGCGTGCTGGCCGGGGTCCGCCGTGTGGGCGACTTTGCCCGGATCGAGGTGTGGGACACCGGTTGCGGCATCCCGGAAAAAGATCAGGGCGCGATCTTTCAGGAGTTCAAACAGCTTGCGCCGGGGGCGGCCAATGCGGGCCTTGGCCTTGGCCTCGCCATCGTGGAACGCGCCTGCAAGGGCCTGCGCCATCCGCTCGAGCTGTGGTCGAAGCCGGGCACCGGCAGCTGTTTCTCCCTGATGGTGCCCGCGTCGGCCCCGGCCGCGCGGTTGCTCGACCCGCACCGCGCAACGCCATCCAACGCCTTGCGCGACCTCAGCGGCCTTCTTGTCATGCTGGTCGAAAACAACCGCAGCGTTGCCCAAGCTATCATGCACCTGATCGAAAGCTGCGGTGGCGAGGTAATCCTGGCCGAAACGGGTGAAGAAGCGCTCGAGACAATTTCCGAGATCGACCTCGTGCCTGACGTGTTCCTTCTCGACTACCAGCTCGGCACCGGCATGACCGGCGTTGAGCTTTACGAAGACATCCTGTGGCGCTACGGCGATGTACCCGCCGCCATCGTCTCCGCCGACCGCACCACCGAACTCAGGGCGCATTGCAAACGGCTGGGCCTCAAGCTGCTGGCGAAACCGGTGAATGCGCAGCGCGTTTGCGATTTCCTGAGCGAGGGATACCGTCCCGCCATGGCTGATTTTACATAAATCAAATTACCTGTCGCTTTCCAGAATGCGCCGCAAGATGTGCCGCCTGTGGTCCTGCCCACCAAAAAACACACCCAGCACCCGCACCTCGCCACGCACCTCATCCGAGATAAAGTAGAACACTGCCTGATCCTTGGTCACGTGCCGCAACCCATCCATGATCTGCGGTGCGAGCGTCCCCTGAAATGGCAGATCACCCAAGGCCGCCAGCGCATCCTCAATCCCGCGCACACGCACCGCGGCACGGTTCAGGGCATCCTCCAGCGGATCGCCCAGATCGCGATAGGACTGAAACAGGTGGTCAAAGATGATCTCGATGTCCACGTCGCAGGCTGCGCTGCGCAGAACCCTATAGCCCGTGGGCACGGGACTGGGCCGCAATCATGTCCTCGGTCCGGCGGCGACCTTCCTCTGCCGTCACAAACGGCCCCTCCGCCCGCTCGGCAAAGAACGCCTGAAGCGCTGCCAGCTCGGCCCGCTCGCGTTCCTCCTCGGTCCTGACGAGTTCCAACCCGCGCTGCACCACCGCACTTAGGCTCGCATACTGCCCCTCCGCCACAAGCTGACGGGCAAACTCATCCTGTTGATCCGTGATCGAGACTGAGGCTTTGACAGACATCATACGCTCCCATTGCTACTGAGTAGTATATGGGCGCGCACCCGATCCATGCAAGTCAGTTCAGATCCCGCAACAGCCGCCCGTGCTTCTTGCTCTCTGCAATCACATCCCGCAGCGTCCGCAGCCCCTTGCCCTCCAGCAACGGGATCAACCGTACCAGCGCCTCCGCAGTCACCTGCGCGTCACCCAAGGCGGTGTGGCGCCACTCGGGCGGAATCGTGATGTCGAGCCGATCACAGAGCGCGTCGAGCGTATGCTCCTCCGTCGTGCCAAAGACGATCGCTGACAACAGCACGGTGTCCAGCACGGGATGATCCCACTCCACCCCCATTGCGCCCGCGCCACGACGCAGAAAGGCTATGTCAAAGGGCGCATTATGCGCCACCAAAACCGCATCCTGACAAAACCCGTGCAATGCCCGCCCGGCTGTCGCAAAGTCGGGCGCACCCGCCACATCCGCATCCGACACATGATGCACAGCGGTCGAGGCCGGCGGGATCGGACGCCCGGGGTCCACATAGCTTTCCAGCACCTCACCCTCGACAATACGGCCATTCAAAACACGCACAGCGCCCAACTGCACCACGTCATCATCTGCCGTGGACAAGCCCGTCGTCTCGGAATCGAACGCCACGAAACACAACTCGGACAGGGTCGTGTCCTGCAAATCCTCTGCATCGCCAGCATTCAGCAAATCGAAATCGTAGACCAAGGGTCGGGCCGCCTCCGGCGACATAGGCTCCTCCGGCATCTCGATCAGCAGCATGTAGCCCGCCCCATCCAGCGGCTTGAACTTCGCAGCAAAGGTGGTCAGCGCATCCTTGTCCCGCAGGTCAAAGGCAACCTCGGCCCCCGTCTGGTTCATGGTCGATTTCGCGCGGCCCAGATCGGCAGCATAGAAATAATCGACCAACGGCGCCTTCAGCCGCGGCGGCGCAATACCGGCAAGAATCTCCGCGGCCTGCCCGTCATAAAGGACAATGCCCATCCGCTCGTTCACCATAATCGTGGCAACCGGGATCTCGGTCAGAAGCGCGGTCAGCCGCTCCGCCTCTGCCTGCAAACGCGCGGTCTTGTGAGCGACCTGCGTCGCGCTGTCCATGACGCTGGAACTCAACACCTCCGACACGGCCTGCGCGGCGGGGGCAAGATCCCCCAGATACCGCGCCGCATCGGCATCCACCTCACGCGCTACACCGGAATGGGCGCGCAGGCGCAACTCTGCCGCAAGCGCGTTTATGGGTTTGGCGACATTCTCGTCAAAGAGCAGCCAGACCACAGCCGCCAGCCCCGTGTTGAGAAATGCAAAGAGGACAAAGGCAGTGACAAACGGCCCGCCCGGCAACGCGGCATCACCCCGCGCCCAGCCAAAGTAAAGCGCCCCCGCCGCCAGCGCCGCGCCACCCGCCGCCATCAGGCAGAAGAACAGGAAGATGCGTAGGCGCAGGGACAGGCGAGTCAGCATCTCACGCCCCGCATACCATGCTCAGGATCGGATCGTCCCCAGGCATCGCCTGCCAATCGGCGTCGGTGACACTGCCATCGGCCCCAAACTTCGCCCCGTCGATCAGCACAGCGGACCGGGCGCCAGCGCAATCCAGCAGCATCGGTGTCTGGTTCACCGGCGACCAGCGGCCAAAGAAGTACAGATCCACCATCCGTTGATCCGGCTGCGCCTCGTTCCGGCGCAGGTTCGCAACATCCACCGCGACAAAGCGCTTGGTATAGGGGGCCACCTGTGTCCAGGGCCGGAACCAGCTTTGCTCGTCCACGGTCATCGCAATCTCAACCCCGTCAGGCAACCGCTCCGCCGTGCGCCCGAACCACGTGTATTCATTCGAAATGGTCATCCCAATCATCCCGGCCCCCGCTGCCACTGGCATCAGCCACTTGGGCAAGCGCCGCCCGGTCATCAAATTCAGAACCATGACCAGACCCGCGGCGCCGATGCCCGCGAAAACCGTCGCAATCAATTCCACAAACATGGCCTACCCCAATGCTCCCTTGCCCGTCCCCAGTGCGGATTGCATGGTTTTGACGATGACAAACGCCTCCCGCAAGTGGCTGCGCTCAAAACCCGACAAGACGTCCGGCGGCAGCGTATTGCCCGGCGCCTCGCCCTCCCTGATCTGCCGCGCCTGCCGCCGCAGCCGCGTGGTGGCGATCATATCATAGGCGTCAATCAAATCCGCCCCACCGCTCGATGACATCGCGCCGGTCTCCAGCGCCGCCTCCAACCGCGCGCGCGTGTTCACCGCCGTCACCTGCCCTTGCAGGGCATAGACACGGCCCAGATCAACCACCGGCACGACCCCGGTATGCTTCAGATCCAGCGGTGTGCGCGGCATGCGGTTGAACAGACCCAAGGGCGGCGCGTGCTTCAGCGAATTCGACACCATGTGTGCGACGAAAATCGAGTTACTTGCCGCCTTCGCCAGCGTCTCAGCCTGCAAGTCGGCAAACAGGCTCTCCTCCCCGCCGATCGCCCGCAGATCGAACATGACGGAGGCGAGCATCTGCGCCTCCGGGTTCGGCTTGGCGATCCACCCGTCGAAGTAGCTACGCCACTTCGACAAGGGCTGACACCAGCGCGGGTTCGTCGCCATCATGTCGCCGGGGCAGTAGACGTATCCACAGGCGTGCAACCCGTCGCTTACGATCTGCGCCAGCTTGGCAAAGTAAAGCATATCGGCGTCAGAGACTTCATCCGACAGGATCAAGCAATTGTCCTGATCCGACACCCCGGTCTGCTCACGCCGCCCCTGGCTGCCGCAGGCAAGCCACAGGTACGGCACAGGCGGCGTGCCGATTTCCTCTTCGGCCATGGTCAACAAACGGCGCGTGACGGTATCGGCAATGTCAGTGATCAGCCGCGTCACCCCATCATGCCGCGTCCCCGCACCAACCAACTGCGCCAACAGACCGGGAATGCGTGCCGTCACCTCGGCCATCGCCTCCACATCCGGCGCCTCAGCGACTGACCGCACCAACTCGGCGGACGACAACGCCTGAAAGCGCGTCAAATCAGTCTGGGTCACGATGCCCACCAAACGCTCTGCATCGACAATCGGAACGTGACCGATATGGCGCTCCATCATCATGTGAAGCACATCCAGACCCAGCGCATCGGGCGGCAACGTCAAAGGCGCGGGCGTCATCACCCGCTCCACGGGTTCTTCCGGGCTCAGACCACCGGCAACCACCTTCGCATTGATGTCACGCACCGTGACGATGCCGCGAAAGCTATCTTGATCGACAATGCAAACCGATGAAATCCGGCGCCCGGCCATCAACTCCGCCGCCGCGCGGATGGTGGCATCAGGCCCACAAATGACCGGATCGCGCGTCATCAACTCGTCCACCGGCAAAACGGTCAGATCCTGCGATGACATCGGCTACCTCCCGGTCAAGAACATGGCCTGCCCACGAGCATCGCGGACAGGCCGATCATTTCAAGGCGCATCGCAGGGAAGAGAGGGCCGCGATGCGCCCAAAGGGCCTTAGTGGTCGGCGGCTGCCGCACCCGCTCCACGCGGGATACGCACGCTTTCCACCAGGTCCTTGATCTCTTGCGGGGTCTCCTTGGTCATGCCGGACACCACGTAGGCGACCGCGAAGTTGACCATGGCCCCGATCGCACCGAACGATGTCGACTTGATCGGCCCCAAGAGCGGGTCAGCATCCGTGAACGAATTGGTGTCCGGGATAAAGAACCAGCCCTTGTGCAGGAAGATATACAGCAAGGTCACAACCAGACCGGCCAGCATACCCGCAACCGCGCCCACGTTGTTGATGCGGGTCGAGAAGATGCCCATCATCAGCGCGGGGAAGATCGAGGCCGCAGCCAGACCAAAGGCCAGCGCCACCGTCTGGGCCGCAAAGCCCGGCGGGTTCAGACCCAGGATCACAGCCACCACAATCGCCGCGGCCATCGAAATCCGGGCCGCAAGCAGCTCTGATTTCTCGGACATGTTCGGCGTCAGTTGCCCTTTCAGCAAGTCGTGGCTTACCGCCGACGAGATTGCCAGAAGCAGACCCGCCGCCGTGGACAGAGCAGCCGCAAGACCACCCGCCGCCACAAGGCCGATCACCCAGCCCGGAAGGGACGCGATCTCAGGGTTGGCCAGCACCAGGATGTCACGGTTGAACTTGGTCAACTCGTTACCTTCCCAGCCGTTTGCTGCGGCACGTTCCTGCAACTCGGCATTTGCGTCGTTGTAGTACTGGATCTTGCCGTCACCGTTCTTGTCTTCCCAATCCAGAAGACCGGTCTTCTGCCACGTCGCCATCCACGCATATTCCGGATCGCTGTCGATGGCTTCGACCGTCACGGCTTCACCCGCAGTCCCATTGGGCCACATCAGTTCCGAGATGTTCAGGCGCGCCATCGCACCAACGGCAGGGGCCGTCAGGTACAGGAGAGCAATGAACACCAGGGTCCAGCCAGCCGACCAGCGGGCGTCAGACACCTTGGGCACCGTAAAGAAGCGCATGATGACGTGCGGCAGACCCGCGGTACCGATCATCAGCGATAGGGTAAACAGCACCATGTTCAGCGTCGAACCATGCGCCGCCGTATACTCGGCAAAGCCAAGGTCGGTCACGATCTGGTCCAGCTTCGCCAGCAGCGGCTCACCGCTCTCGGTCGACCCAAACAGACCCAGCGCCGGGATCGGGTTGCCCGTCAGTTGTAGCGAGATGAAGACCGCCGGAATAGTGTAGGCGGTGATCAGCACGCAGTACTGCGCCACCTGGGTATAGGTCACACCCTTCATGCCGCCGAACACGGCATAGGCAAACACCACACAGGCACCGATCAGCAGACCCCAGGTCGTGTCGATCTCAAGGAAACGGCCAAAGGCAATGCCGACACCCTGCATCTGACCGATCACATAGGTGATCGACGCCACCAGAAGGCAGATCACGGCCACCAGGCGCGCAGTCGAACTATAGAACCGGTCACCGATGAACTCGGACACCGTGAACTTGCCAAACTTCCGCAGGTAAGGGGCGAGGAGCAGCGCCAGGAGCACATAGCCCCCGGTCCAACCCATTAGGAAGGACGAGTTGTCGTAGCCGGTAAAGGCAATCAGACCCGCCATCGAAATGAACGAGGCCGCCGACATCCAGTCCGCCGCAGTGGCCATGCCGTTCGTGACAGGGTGTACGCCGCGACCGGCGGCGTAGAACTCGCTTGTCGAACCCGCGCGGGCCCAGACAGCGATGCCGATGTACAGCGCAAACGACGCGCCGACAAACAGCAGGTTAAGTGTAAACTGATCCATGGCGATTACTCCTCGTCCACGCCGTATTGCTTATCGAGCTTGTTCATCCGCCAGGCGTAGAAAAAGATCAGCGCCAGAAAGACGAGGATCGACCCCTGTTGCGCGAACCAAAAGCCCAGGTCCGTCCCGCCAACCTCGATGCCGCTGAGAAGCGGACGCAGGATGATGCCAAAGCCAAAGGACACGAGCGCCCAAATGACAAGTGATATCAAAATCATACGGACGTTGGCCGCCCAATAGCCCTTGTCCGTTTCGGACGCTTTGGCAATGTTTGTGGTTTCTTCCGCCATGGCGGCTCCTCCTTTGGTTTCAGTGCGGGGCCGCGCGTGGCCCCTTCGGTCGGTGCAGGTGCCCGGAGGCTCCGGTCACCGCATAATTCCTCCAGTTTGTGCGGTCCGGACCCGGCATGCGATGATGCAGATCATGGGCGGCGGATACGCGGCCCCGGACATACCGGGGCCACCCTGCCCCCACGCACACGAAGGGCAGGCGCGGCCAGACACACGCCGCGTTGGTACATTTGTCAGGACACGCCGGTTGTCAGGTGGCGGCGCCCTTCACCATCCCCGACAACTCGGTCGCGATCACCTCGATCGATCCCATCGCGTCGATGGACTGCAGCACGCCCTTGGCATGGAAATAGCCAAGCAGCGGCGCTGTCTTTTTGTAGTATTCCGTCAGCCGCAGCTTCAGGCTTTCGGCATTGTCATCGGCCCGAACAGGCTGCCCCGCGGCACGCGCCTCTTCGGCACGGCCCACGATCCGGTTCACCAGGATCTCGTCGTCAACCTCAAGTGCGATAACTGCATCCAACCGGTGCCCCGTCTTTTCGAGGAGCGCACCCAGCGCATCAGCTTGCGCCAGGGTTCGCGGGAAACCGTCAAAGATGAAGCCCGCAGAGTTGCCCTCCATCAGCTTTTCTTCGATCAAGCCAATGACGATCTCATCCGTCACAAGCTCACCCCGCGCCATGACCTCAGCCACGCGGTTGCCCATCTCGGTGCCGGACGCCTTGGCCGCACGCAGCATGTCGCCCGTCGACAGCTGCACCATGCCGTGCGTGTCCACCAGCCGCTGCGCCTGCGTCCCCTTGCCCGCCCCCGGAGGGCCAAGCAGGATCACGTTCACGGGCCGCGTCTGCGTATCTACCGTCGCTCCGTCCATCAGTCGTCGCTCCGGTTCATGCGGTTCTCGATCAGGTCATCGACAACCGACGGATCGGCCAGCGTGGACGTGTCACCGAGCGAACCGAAATCATCCTCGGCAATCTTGCGCAGGATACGGCGCATGATCTTGCCTGAGCGTGTCTTAGGCAGGCCAGGCGCCCACTGGATCAGGTCGGGCTTGGCAATCGGGCCAATCTCGGTCCGGACCCAGGTTTCCAGCTCCTTGCGCAGCGCGTCCGAGGGCTCTTCACCGTTCATCAGGGTGACATAGGCATAGATACCCTGCCCTTTCACATCGTGCGGATACCCAACCACGGCGCTTTCCGCGACCTTGGCATGGGCGACCAGCGCGCTTTCGACTTCCGCGGTACCCATCCGGTGACCGGACACGTTGATCACATCGTCCACACGACCCGTGATCCAGTAATCGCCATCCTCGTCCCGACGGCACCCGTCGCCCGAGAAATAGTATCCCTTGTAGTCCCCGAAATAGGTCTTCTCGAACCGCTCGTGGTCACCCCACACGGTGCGCATCTGACCGGGCCAGCTGTCCTTGATGCACAGCACGCCCTCGATCCCGTTGCCGTCCAGTTCGATCCCGCTTTGCGGATCCAGAACGACAGGCTGCACACCAAAGAATGGCTGTTGCGCCGAACCGGGCTTAAGATCAGTTGCACCCGGCAGTGGGGTCAGCATGTGACCCCCGGTTTCGGTCTGCCAGAACGTATCGACAATCGGGCACGCGCCCTTGCCGACAACCTCGTGATACCAGGTCCAGGCCTCTGGGTTGATCGGCTCACCGACCGAGCCCAGCAGGCGCAGCGACGACAGGTCGTACTTCTCGACCCACTCATTGCCGGCACCCATCAACGCACGGATCGCGGTCGGCGCGGTGTAGAACTGCGTCACCTTATGACGCTCGCACACATCCCAGAAGCGGCCAGCATCCGGGAAGGTCGGCACGCCCTCGAACATGATGGTGGTCGCGCCATTGGCCAACGGGCCATAGACGATGTAGCTGTGGCCCGTGACCCAACCCACATCCGCGGTACACCAGAACACGTCACCTTCGTGATAGTCGAACGTGTACTGATGGGTCATCGCGGCATAGGTCAGGTAGCCGCCAGTCGTGTGCACAACACCCTTCGGCTGACCCGTGGACCCGGACGTATACAGAATGAACAGCGGATCCTCGGCACCCATCTCGGCAGGGGCAGCATAATCCGAGGCTTCCAGCGCCATCTCGTTGTAATCATAGTCGCGGTCGGTCCAGGTCGTCTGACCGCCGGTCCGCTTCACCACCAGACATTTCACGCTGTCCTTGCAATGCAGCAGCGCCGCATCCGTGTTCGACTTCAGGGGTGTCTCCCGTCCGCCTCGGGGCGCGTAATCAGCGGTGATGACAACCTTGGCATCACAGCCGTTGATCCGCGCCCCAAGCGCGTCCGGGGAGAAACCGGCAAACACGATGGAGTGGATGGCACCGATGCGGGCACAGGCCAGCATCGCATAAGCGGCTTCCGGGATCATGGGGAGGTAAATGACAACCCGGTCGCCTTTGCGAACGCCCAGCTCTTCCAAAATGTTTGCCATCTTGCAAACAGAGCGGTGCAGTTCGCGATACGTGATATGTTTCGGCTCGACCTTCGACGTATCATCCGGTTCCCAGATGATGGCCGTCTGATCGCCACGCGTTTCAAGATGCCGGTCGATGCAGTTGGCCGCCACGTTCAGCGTACCATCCTCAAACCAGCGAATGTCGATATTGCCCGGCTCGAAGGACGAGTTCTTCACCTTGGTGTAGGGCTTGATCCAGTCCAGCCGTTTGCCCTGCTCACCCCAGAACGCTTCGGGGTCGGCCACAGACGCGGCGTACATCTTGGCATAGCCATCAGCATCCAGATGGGCGCGGGCTTTCGTCTCCTCCGATGGCGGAAATGTCGCCGCATTCGGCGTGCTTTGAATGTTCATGGTGTCTCCTCCGGTTTGGGCTCTGATCCGCTTTGCATCGGCTTCATCACCCGGGGCGTGTTCAACTCGCCTGTTGAGGATCACCATACACGGTTCTGTAAAATCGCGCTTTGTCTGCTGGTGTTATTGGATTTTTTTGTAAATTTTTGTTCTGCCAGACGATGCAGTTTGTAAATGATTTTATATTTGTCTCATTTTTTCCAAGGTTTTCGGTGCTCTAGCGTTTTCACGCAAAACGGGAACGGTATCCGTTTGCATACTGTTAGCGGACAACAGTTCGAGGTCCGCCCCTGTGACAAATTGTCAACCCAACCTGACAGACCGGGTGCATACCCAGAATCACGTAGTTTTCGACAACCTGAGTCGCGACTCAGGCGCTGTGGGTCAGCGCCATATCGTCCTGCGCCGCCACCGGCAGCCAGATCTCAAAACAGGCGCCACCGGTGGTACGGTTGCGCGCCCGGATCAAACCCCCTGCCCTTTGGATCAGGGTTTGAGAGATCGACAGGCCCAGCCCAGTCCCCTCTGCCTGCTTGGTGGTGTAGAACGGGGCAAAGACATCATCGACCCGCTCCGGCGCAATACCCGGCCCGGTGTCTTGCACCGCCACACGCACACCCTGTACGCCCTCCTGCACTGCATCTTCGGCCTCGATGGTGAGGGTCCCCTGCCCATCCATCGCCTGCACCGCATTCATGATCAGGTTGATCAACACCTGCTGCATCTCTCCGGGATCAATCCGCACGTCGTTCAGCGCGTTCAGCTCCGTCACAACCTCAATCTCGGTCTGCGAGATGACGTGATTGACCAGGACCAGACAATCTGAAATCACCGGCCCGACTGGCACGCTGTGTTCCACATCCGCAAACTCACCCGGCCGCGCAAACTGCAACAGCTTGCCCACGATGGTCCGGATGCGCGCCACCTGCCTGTCGATCAGCCCCAACTCGGTGCGGATCGCATCGCCATCCTCGCCGAGCGTTTCGCGGATCACATCCACATTGCCCTGAATTACAGCCACGGGATTGTTGATCTCATGCGCGACACCTGCCGTGATCTCCCCGATCGAGGCCAGCTTTTCGCTCATCACCAGTTGCCGGAACGTCTCTTCCAGCTTTTCATTCGCGCTCTGCAACTCGGCCGTCCGCTGCGCCACGCGCACGTTCAATTCCTCGTCCCGCTCCTGCACCTGATCGAGCAGATCATCGAGGTGCCCCGCCACTTCCCCGATCTCGCCCGTGCCGCCGCTCTCGCCGTTCCGCGCCGAAAGATTGCCGCGTCGGACCAGGAACATGGTGTGGGTCATCCGTTCAAGCGGCGCAAAGATCCCCTTGGCCAGCCACAGGAACACCGGCGCCGACAACAGCAAAACCGCAACAAAAGCGCCCAGAATGACAAGGAATGCGTTCCGCTTGGCAATCGTAAACGGCTCTTCCAGAACGCCGACATAAAGCATGCCCACATAATCCCCGAAGCTGTCCGTAAGGGGTAGATAGCCCGAGATATACCAGTCATTCACCACGAAGGCCCGGTCGAGCCACGTGCGCCCCTCGCCCAACACCTTGCCGCGCACGGCGGCTGAGACGCGGGTGCCAAGGGCGCGCACATCCTCGAACAGGCGCACATTTGTCGAAACGCGCACGTCCTCAAGAAACAGAGTGGTCGTGCCTTGCCGCGACCCGCCCCCAACGGCGTCCTGATAAACAAGCGCATTGATCGTATCGATGAAGCCCAGGTTCCGGTTCAACAGGATGCCCCCCACCAGCACCCCATCGCGGCCCGGCAGCGACACCGGGGTGGCCGAATGAATGACCATCCCCCGATCCTCGACGGTGCGATCAGTGGGCACCGCGGCTTCGGTATCAATCAGCGGCAAGCGCGCTTGTGCCGCGAGCTCAGGCGAAATGGCCGCAAGCGCCGCGCCTGAGAAAATGTCGATCTCGGTCCGCCCCTGCCCTGCCGCCGCACTCTGTTCGACGGGCCACTGGTCCGTCACCGCGTCGCGCGGCAGATAGTAAAGAAAGTCCAACTCAAGCGCGGCGCGCTTGTCTTCAAAAAAGACGTCGAAGCCTTCGGGCGGCGTCTGTGCAAACTCGACCGATCCGGCCACCGCCTGCACCTCATCCCCGGTCTGTACCATCAGCCGCGACAGGTACTGCTCCGCAATCCGCAGGTCGCTTTCCACATTCGCGATGAGTACCTCGTCATAATCCGCCGTCCACCGCGTCATGCCGAGAAAGAGCAGCAGCGGCATCAGCACGACCATCGGCGCGAGGGCCAGGATCAACAGACGGAAACGGACGGAGTTCATGGGCGTACGCTAGCGCAGCGGGTTGTTTTCCGCAAAGCTCCGGAAAAAGGCGAGGTAGGCGCGGTCAGCATCCCGCGGTGGCTCCTTCGACGCGGCCCAGGCGCGCCACTCCTTTTCCACATGGTAGATATCATAGCCCGGATAGCGCAGCCGCGCAGTCTCGTAGGTCTCGGTGCGCAACGCGGGACCTGCTGCTTCCAACCAAGCGGGACGGGGTTTCAATTCTTCGGTCGTGTTTGTCATCCGCGCCTTGCGCCCAACCTTGGAGAATGTGAGTTCGCGCTCCGCCTTAACGGTCCCTGCTCCGTCCTTGCGCCACCATTTCAACTCGATATGCGTCACACGCCGCCCGGTCTTCACCGGCTCAATCTCGACCATGTAGTCCGACAGCATGTTCACTTCGGCCACCGCCGGTTCAATCGCCCGCAGCTTGAGGTTTGACCAGGATGTCAGCTTGCCCTTGGGCACGCCAAGCACGCCCCGCAGATCATCCAGCGCAAATTTTTCAGACGACCGATAGCGCAAGTTCCCCCGCTTCTGGATCATCTCGTAGAGTGTCAGCGCGTATTTGGAACTCAGCGCAAACATCACCTCGCGCTGCAGGCGGGCAAACACGGTCGAATCCTTAATGATCTTGCGCAGGCGCTGCGGGATCTCGTATTCTAGCACCCCGTCGCGCCGCGTCGTCTCGATGTTCCCGCCCAGCAGTTGCACCCGCTCGATGGCATCCTCGCCCTCATGGGTGACCTTCACCTTGACGATGGCCGACATCAGCCGCTCGACCGACTCCCCTACCCTATCATTGGAATTGTGCGACCCACGCAGATCAGATTTCGAGATCACATGCGTCACCGGCTTTTCAATCGCGTCCCAGGCATTCTCAAGCAGCTGATTATAGATGCGCCGATCCGCCAGCGTCAGAGGCGTAACTTCCACCAGGTCCACCAGCTCACCCGGCTTCACCAGGCTCTGCGCATTTGGCCGGGCGTCAATGGTCCGGTAGGATTGTGTCGGGCGTTCCGCCATGCTGCTCTTCTCTTACCTCTGACGGGCAGTGTGGCGTAAGAATAACGGCGTTGCCGAGAGGCGTCCACAAAAAGCGGGGCACCCAATTTGTAAGGTTAAGCGAACTGTGCGGATTCGAGGCTTCGGGGAAGTGATTCGAAATACACCAGAAAATCAAAGGCCTGAGTCGGAGCACGGACAAACCCAATACGTAAGGATTAAGGCTCACCCGAAACGTAAGAGTAAGCGCCCCGAGACGTAGGAATTGCCGTCCCGGAACGTAAGCCAAACCGCCCCGGAACGTAAGCGGTAGAGCCGTTTGGGCTTTGAAACACAGGGATTTGCGCAACCTGAACATAGAACTCTAAGAATCCTGAATAGAGCGTGTTTTTAGATTTAGATTTCCAGGTAATTTCGGGGCAACCGTCTGGGATGCTACTCCGAACGCACACATCTGGGTTAGGCTCGGCTAAAAACAGTCTAATACTTCCATACATCGAAGCATCGGGGCGCAGCTTCTGACCATTTGCGCCCCTCCCGCAGATTTCCGCTTTTTTCGAACCCTTCCCTAAAAGTTTGCACTTGAGGCAATCGCCCGCACCCGTCATGATTCGGACCAACACCCCCTGAAGAGGTCCGAAATGGAGCAGTCCGCCCTACCCCCCGTCTCCCTCGAGGAGTTGGACAAACTCGCCACCCGCGCGTCCACGGTTATCGACCGGCTGCGCGACAGGCTGTATGCCCCCGGCGCACAAAAGTCGCTCGACCTGCGGTTCAACGTCAAGCGCGCTGCGGATATGGTCGGACGCAGCGACAAACTGATCCGCGACGCCGAAGCGGATGGTCGGCTGCCGATGCCAGAGAAGGATCCAACCACTGGACGACGCACGGGCTACAGCCTTGCCGACGTCAACCGCATGCGACAGGTGTTCGGCACCCTGCCCCAACGCGCCGACAGCGATCCGGCGATGGTTCTTGCCATACAGAACTTCAAAGGCGGTGTCGGCAAGTCCACGATGGTCTGCCACTTCGCCCAACACCTCGCGTTGCAAGGCTACCGCGTTTGTGTCGTGGATTGTGACAGTCAGGCCAGCACAACCTCCGTCTTCGGCCTCAACCCCGACGTGGATGTCGATGAAGAGGAGGACACGCTCTACCCCTTCTTCCGCCACGGCGGGCCGCAAGACCTGTCCTACGCTCTGCGCGCCACCTACTGGCCAAACATCGCGCTGATCCCCGCGAACCTTGGGCTCTATGACGCCGAGTACGAATTCGCCGCCCGCATGGCGCGGGAGCAGGTCTTCGTTTTGGACCGCCTGCGCAACGGATTAGAGACGATCAAGGACCGCTTCGACGTCATCCTGCTCGACCCGCCCCCTGCCCTTGGGATGCTGTCGCTCTCTGTGCTGCGCGCGGCAGATGCCTTGGTCATCCCTGCCCCGCCGAACAACATCGACTTCGGCTCCACCGCGCATTTCCTCAAAATGCTGGGCGCCACGCTCAACGAACTCGCCCGCCACGGGGGTACGCGCGATTATGCCTTTGTTAAGATCCTCGCAACCAAGATGAACGACTCGAAATCGGCGCATATGGCGATCAAACGGATGATGGACGCGGTCTTCCCCATGGACATGTTGCAATCGGTGCTCAAGGACAGCGCCGAGATCGACAATGCCGCGGCGAACCTGTCCACCGTCTACGAGCTGACCGGCCCGGCCACCCGGACCGAGACGCACAAACGCTGCCGCGCCTACCTGGATGCCGTCTGTCGCGAGATCGAGGTGTTGATCCGCAAGACCTGGCCAAGCCATCACGCGCAATTGCGCAAGGAGGGACTGCTATGACCCGCAAGCACGATGCAATCTTTGACGATGTCCTGAGCGATTTGGAAGGCGTTCCCGATGCGTCTGACCGCGCCGGGGCACGCTTTCTAAAGCGGACGACCGCGATCAGCGATCGGCTGGCTGGCGAGGTTGAGGAAAAGACATTGCGCTGGGTCGATCCGGCCCGCTGTCGCATGTGGGCGCGCCACAACCGCGATTACGCACTGCTGACCGAAGACAATTGCCGTGACCTGATCGACGGTATCCGGTCTCAGGGTCAGCAGGAATTCCCGGCTATCGTGCGGCCTGTCGATGACGAGGAGTATGACTTCGAAGTGATCTGCGGCGCCCGTCGCCACTTCGCCGTATCCTGGCTGCGCAACAACAACTACACGCAGTACAAATATCTGGTTGAGGCGCGGCAACTGTCCGACGAAGAAGCGTTCCGGCTGGCGGACATCGAAAACCGCGACCGTGAGGATATCTCGGATTATGAACGCGCCTTGGACTATGCGGACGCAGTTGCGCGCTACTACGGCGGCAAGCAAAAGGCGATGGCGGAGCGGTTGGAGGTGAGCCAGCCCTGGCTGTCCCGCTATCTGCAACTGGCAAAGCTACCGCAGGCTATTGTCGAGGCGTTTCCGAACATCCGCGAAATCCGCGAGCGCAATGCGCGCGAGCTGAAGCCGCTTTTGTCCCAACCAGATACCTCCCGTGTCGTGTTGGAAGAGGCTGGCGCCATCGGGCGCGAACAAGCGCAAGCGCGCTCTGGTCGAGGGTCGTTCGTGGATGCAGCGACAGTGATGCGCCGCCTGACGCGCGCTGGACGGCCCGCGATGCCAAAGCCTGAACCAACTGGAAAGGTCTACCGCCGCAGCACGCATGATCGCGGGATCGAGGTGTCGCGCAAGGGGCGTAAAATCCATGTGGAGTTCGATGCGGATCTAAGTCGCGCTCAACTGGAAGGGGCGTTTTCCGCCTATTTGAAAACCGAATTTGACGGCTGAATTGGAAAATTGCCCATGGGCAATTTCTGATCCCGCACCCGAACATTGCCCGTGGGCAATTTTTGTTACGCGGACAATCTGACCACACCGAATAGAGCCATGCGACCCGCCAGCGACAAGCTGGCGGGTCGGCAGAACAGGGGTGGTATCCCCCCGAAAAACCGTTCAATTTCAGGCAAAATAAAGCAATGGGAGGATCGGCCATCGTCGATCTGTGGGAGGGTCTGCGCCACGCATTCTGGCTGATCGTCACGTTCGATGCCGAACTGGCGGACATCGCGTTGCGCTCGCTGCGCGTGACGCTGACGGCTCTTGTGATCGCCTGCCTGATCGCGTTGCCCTTGGCCGCGTTGCTCGCTGTACGTCGCTTCCGGTGGCGGCGCGCAACCATTGCTGTTCTTAACGCCTTGATGGGCCTGCCGCCGGTCGTCGTAGGGTTGATTGTTTACATCTTTCTGTCGCGTTCCGGCCCGTTTGGCGCGCTTGGCCTGCTGTTCACACCGACGGCCATGATCATCGCGCAGGTGATCATTATCGTCCCGCTCATCGCCTCCATCGCGCATCAGTCTCTGCGCGAGTTGTGGGCCGAATATCACGATCTCCTAATCTCCCTGAACGTCACGCAGATGCAAAAGGTGCGCACGCTGCTCTGGGACGCACGCCGGGCGCTCCTGACGGCCGCATTGGCGGGCTTTGGACGGGGCATCGGAGAGGTCGGTGCCATCATGATCGTCGGCGGGAACATCGATAACGCCACGCGCGTGCTGACCACTGCCATCGCGCTTGAGACAGGTAAGGGCGAGTTTGCACTGGCATTGGCCCTGGGCTTTGTCCTCATCGCTCTGGCGCTCGGGGTAAACCTGTTGATCCACTGGGTCGGCCAGACGGAAAGGGACAGTCGATGGTAAGCGACCTCTTTCCATTGACGCTGAAAGGGGCGGAGACGTCTCGGCGCGGAAAGCGGCTCGTCGGGCCGATTGATCTGTCGCTGGACGGGCAGGGGCTGTGCGTCGTCATGGGCCCCAACGGGTCCGGCAAGACGACGCTTTTGCGCCTGATGCACGGCACAGCGCGGCTGACCGGCGGGACCGTAAAGTGGACCTGTGACACGGACACGGCGCGTCATCATCAGGCCTTTGTGTTTCAGCAACCGGTCGTGCTGCGGCGTACGGTGGAAGAGAACTTGGCCTACCCGCTGCAGCTGCGTGGTGTCGCGCGGAAAACGGCGCGCGCGGCGGCGCGGGACTGGTCCGAAAAGGTCGGATTAGAGCCGCATCTGCAGCGCCGCGCGATGGTCCTGTCGGGTGGCGAACAGCAAAAGCTGGCCATCGCACGCGCCCTCATCACCGACCCCACGCTCGTGTTCCTGGACGAGCCGACCGCCTCGCTCGACGGGCGCGCCATGCGCGAAATCGAAGCGATTCTGCTGCAGGCCAAGGCGGATGGAACACGTTTGATCCTGTCGACCCATGACATGGGTCAAGCACGCCGGATCGCGGACGAGGTAGTTTTCATGCTCGGTGGTAAGGTGCACGAAACCGGCGCCGCGCCACAATTCTTTGACGCCCCCCAAACGCCCGAAGCACGGGCCTTTCTGCAAGGAGACATCGTGGAATGAAACAGAGAGTGTTCTTCGCCTTCTTGGCTCTGATGGCAGCCAGCGTGGCCCAGGCCGCGGACCAGATGCGCATGGCGGTCACCACGTCGTTCCATAACTCCGGTCTCGCCGATGTGCTGCTGCCCGAAATCGCAAATGATCTGGACCTTGAGGTGCAATTGCTTGTGGTCGGCACAGGCCAGGCGCTCAAGCTGGGGGAGGCGGGTGATGTCGACGCGATCCTCGTGCATTCCCGCATGGCCGAAGAGGCCTTTGTCGCCGACGGGTTCGGTACGCACCGGCGCGAGATCATGTATAACGATTTCGTCTTTGTCGGCCCGTCCGAAGACCCTGCCGACATCGCGAGCGCGGAAACGGCTGCTGAGGCGCTCCAGCAAATTGCGGCGTCCAATGCGGCTTTCGTCAGCCGTGGTGACGACAGCGGGACGCACAAGAAAGAGCTGAGTCTATGGACCGATGCGGACCTGGCCGCCGACACGTTCGGCGAATGGTACCGCGCCGTGGGCGCCGGGATGGGGGCAGCCCTGAACACGGCGTCGGGCCTCAACGCCTACATCCTGTCGGACCGCGCAAGCTGGCTGAATTTCGGGAACAAGGGCGAATTGGCGCTGCTCTTTGCAGGCGATCCGGTGCTGTTCAATCAATACGCCTATCTCCCCGTGAACCCGGAACGCCACCCACATGTCAAATCCGAGCTGGTGATGAAGCTGGAGGACTGGCTGACCTCGGACCGGGCGAAGGCGCTGATCGACGGATACAGGATCAACGGCGAGACCCTGTTCGTCTTCAACGCACAACCTGTCTCTAACTAGACGGTTTTGGCTTCTTCTCTTTAAAAATATGTCGGGGGCGCGGGGGCAGCGCCCCCGCATCAGTCGGATTGGTCCAGCGAATTCAAAACCATCTCAGTGGCTGTGGCCGCCATGATCGCCTGTATCCCCGTGGACCGCGAACTGGTCCAGGCCCGCATCCTGCGGCTGGATCGTGCGGTAGGCTTCGCGTACGCCGGCCTCAGTCAATTCGCGCGCCACGGTCAGCAACGTATTGGGATCGTGGTCTTCGCATAGCTCGATCATTTGCGACAGTTCCTCGGTCGCAACAGGGCGTGCAGCCTCGACTGAGGGCGCGCCGTAGTAAGTGACGAAGTGCTGCGCCAGCAAGTCGGTCAGCGTCTCCAACTCGGCCTGTTCCATTTGTGTGACCGCGACAAAGGTCACACGCCCACCGGTCTCCAACCCGAACCAGCCGTTGGCAAAGGCTTGGCGCGCCTTACCCGTCAGGTCGCCTTCGCCCCAGTTTGAAAACTCGAATCCGCCGGAAATGCACCACTCGCCCGTGCGGGCAGGAGAGGCAAAGACGTTCATGTCGCTTTCGTCAAAGTGGATCGCGCGGGCGAGTTTCATGTCTGTGCCTCCAGCACTTTGGTCAGCGGGATCAGGTGGGTGGTGGTGTCGTCGCGCAGAAGCATTCCGAAATCCTCATCCACACCCAGGAATGTGCCGGTTAGAGACTGGTTTTTCACATCTTCACCGATCCCGTGCGCCAACCCACGCCATTCGGAATGCAACGGCGCGGAGCCTTCATCTTCCCAACGGTTCAACCAGTTCAGCGTATGTCGCGCCCAAGCTTCCAGCAGGGTAGGGGGATCAACCTCGGCGCAGCCTTCGGCGAAAAGCGCGGTTTCATCCGGCGTGTGCCCCATGTCTTCAGAGGCGGGGATCAGCGGCAGTGTGAAGCCGATGACCAGCCAGTCCGGTACAGCATCGCTATCGGCCCCCGACGCCATCGCCCTGAACCCACCGCAGCGCGCGCCGTTCACGCGAATGCCGCCCCACCAGTCGAGATGCACGGCGACCTCGGGCGGGGCCAGTGCGCCAAGCGCGTTTTGAAAGCCCACACCGCAGAGCGGTAGCATGGTCATCGCCTTGGCCAACGGCACTTCGGGGGCGAAGACAAGCGCCGCCTCCATCTCTGCTGCACCCAATTTGTAAGCGATCAGACCCGCGTCACAGCCCAGCGTCGCGCGCATGACGGCGTGGTCAAACGCACTGTTCGGGGCTTCCTCGCCCCACATCAGCGGGGGGAAGGTGACGGCTGCCTCGCTCATGCGGCCCCCTTCTTGACCAGGTCGGCGGCGACCTCCTGAAACGCGCGCGCCTGCGCGCTGTCGGGCTGGCTGACGGTGATTGGCGCACCGCCATCGGCGGCAAGGCGGATCTGCAGGTGCAAGGGCACTTCGGCCAGCAGGGGCACGCCCAGCTTCTCGGCTTCCGCTTTGACACCTCCATGGCCGAACACGTGTTCCTCATGCCCGCAGTTCGAGCAGATATGCGTGCTCATATTCTCGATCATACCGACGATGGGCACGTGCAGTTGTTGGAACATATCGACGCCTTTGCGCGCGTCGATAAGGGCCACATCTTGCGGTGTAGAGACGATTACGGCCCCATCCACCGCGAATTTTTGCGCGAGCGTCATCTGCACGTCACCGGTGCCCGGCGGCAGGTCGACGATCAGCACATCCAGCGCACCCCACTGCACCTGAGACATCATCTGCTGCAGCGCGCCCATCAGCATCGGGCCACGCCACACGACCGCCTGATCGTCGTTCATCATCAGGCCTATGGACATCATCGTGACGCCGTGGTTGCGCATCGGCAGGATGGTTTTCCCGTCGGGCGATGCGGGGCGTCCCGAGACACCCAGCATGCGCGGCTGGGACGGCCCGTATACATCCGCATCCAACAGACCCACGCGCCGCCCCTGTTGAGCCAGTGCGCAAGCGAGGTTGGCGGACACGGTGGATTTACCCACGCCGCCCTTGCCCGAGGCGACCGCCAGAATGCGGTCGATGCCCGGCACTTTCTGTGGCCCTTTTGGCTCGGCCGGGCGCTGTGGTTTCAGATCGGGCGGCGGTGCCTTTTCCGTATGTCCGGTCAGCACAATCGCGACGCTCTCGATCCCGTTCAGCGCACCCAAAGCCGCCTCGGCCTGCGCCTTCACACCCTCATAGGCGGCGGCCTGCGCCGGGTTGATCTCCATCACGAAGCGCACGGTGCTGCCGTCCACGTTCAGCGCGCGCATCACACCTGTCGATACGATGTCACCGCCCGGTGCTTCGATCCCTTTCAGGACCTCCAGCACCTCATCCCTGCTTGTCGTCACGTGTCAGTCCTGTCCCGTGATCTCGCCCGACACTTCATGTGTCATATCAAGCTCTTCGATGGTGACCACGGCCTTGACCTTGTAGGTCTTGCCGCCTGTCTCGGCCTCGCGCATCGCTTCCTCGATGGCTTGCTGGGACGTTACGCCGACCTGTTTCAGGAACTTGCGCATGGACATGTTGAAATCGTCGCTCATGGGGCTTCCCCCTCCCTCTTGTTGACGCAGCGCAGAGCGGGACCGTAGGCTGGACCCATGCGCATGTTGGTACTGATCTTGGCCCTGTTGCCCGGTTTGGCAATGGCCGATGACAAACGGGTGGTGTTCTATGCCCCGCCCGTGCTGGTCGAAAGCGGGCTGATCAAGCATATCGCGCCGCGTTTTTCGCTGAAAACCCAGGTTAGGGTCGAAATTGTGGACGATCCCGGCAGCGCCGATCTCGTTCTGGGGTCCGACGGCCGCGCGCTGTTTTCCGGGCTGGGCCAGACGTGGCACATGGATCTGCGCGGTGACGGAAAGGGCGCGCAGCGCTTTGCGGACTGGCTGACCTCCGACGTGGGCCGCCGCACGGTACAGGGGTTTGCGCCGGATGGAGAGGCGCTGTTCACTGAACCGCAGGTGCAGGAGCGCGTCGTGGCCGAGGTCGAGATGACGGGCGATGCCATCGCGGGGCAGGGCGTGTCCTGGGCCAAATGCGGGCGCTGTCACGTGACCGAGCGGGGCAGGGGCGGCTTCGGAATAGGTTCGACGCCGAGCTTTTTCGTCATGCGCGGGTTCGAGGACTGGCAGGCGCGCTTTGCGGGCTTTTACGTGCTGAAACCCCACGCGGCCTTTACCCAGCTTGAGGGCGTAACCGATCCGTTTCCCATCGACCGCCCGTCGCCCATCGCGCCTATCGAACTGACGCTCGACGACCTTGAGGCCATCCTGGCCTACGTGGCCGTGCTGGACCCCGCCGATCTGGGCAAGCCGCTCGAACATCAGTGATCGCGCCGTTTTGACAGGTAGTCGTCGGTGGTGCGCACACGGGGGCGTTCGCCGCCCTGGAACGGATTGTCGTCCGCGTGGAACTGCGCTTGCACCCGGCAATTGTCGCACATCTGGATCATCCGCAGCTTGTCGCCCGAGAACATGGCGTGATCCTTCAGCTTGTCCGTGATCCGGTCGATGGCGGATTTAGAGCCGAAGAGCGCGCCGCATTCGATGCAGGGGAACGGTTCTTCCTCGTTCAGGATGGTTTGTGTCAGCGCTGCGTCGGTGAGGTTCAGGCGCGGCTCGTAGGTGATCGCATCCTCGGGGCAGATATTGGCGCAGAGGCCACATTGCAGGCAGGCGTCTTCCTGGAACCGCAGTTGCGGCTTGTCGGAATTGTCGCCAAGGGCACCCGAGGGACAGAGCGAGACGCAGGACAGGCAGAGCGTGCAGGCGTCCGTATCGACCAGCACGGCCCCGTAAGGCGCGCCGTCGGGCAGCGCGATGGTTTCGGTGCCGGGGTGAAGGGCCTTGGCCGCTTGCCGGGTGATCTGCCGCCGCGTGCCCATGGGGCGGACGGGTGTGGCGACCGGGGCAGGGGCCTCGGCGCCGTAGAGCGCGTCGCTCATCGCGTCGGGGTCGGGTGTGTCGAGAAGGGTCGCCATGCCCGCGCCTGCGATGGCATTGGTAAGCGCGATTTGTGTCTCTAATGCGGGGATATCGGCCTTGGGGCCGGGCAGCACCGTGACGTTCGCGAAGCTTGCGGCGAGGGCTGCGACCGCCTCCGCATGGCCGAAGGCGCCGATGGCCGACATCTCCAGCGGGATCACGTCGGCGGGCAGGCCGCGGCCGTGGCGGGCCGAGAGCCGGATCATCTCGGCCCCGTGCGCGTCGTGGACCAGAAGGCGTGGGGCGGTACCGCCTGCGTCGAGGAACGCCTTGGCCATCGTCTGTACCCGCCGCATCGTCAGATCGACCGGCGGCGCGTCGTAGGTGATAGCGCCCGAAGGGCAGGCGGCGGAACAGGCGCCGCAGCCCGCGCAGATCATCGGGTCGATGGCGACGTGCTCGCCTGCGGAGGTGATGGCGCCGGTCGGGCAGAGGTCGAGGCAGTTGGTGCAGCCGGTCTGTTCGGCGCGGGAATGGGCGCAAAGCAGGGGGGTGGTTTTGACGTAGAGCGTCTTTTCAAACGTGCCGGTGAGGTGCGAGGCGGCAAGGATGGCTGCGGCGACGCCCGGCGCATGGCCGGGTTCGGCGCGCAGGTAGCCGTCGCGCTTTTCATGGGCCGGGAAGAGGGGCGTGTCGCCGCGCAGGTCGAGGATGACGTCGCATTGCGATTTGGCGCCGTCCTGCGGGTCGGTAAGGGTGAAGGCCCCGCGCCCGCCCGGTTCGATCTGTTGCAGGGCGTCGATGACCACTTCGAAATTGGCGAAGGCGCCGGACGCGCGGCGCAGTTTGCCCACGACCACGTCGAAGTCGCGGGTGTCAGGAACGTCGCTTGCATCGCTCAGCAGGACGGTGACGCCCAGGTGATCCTTGAGTTGTTCTGCGGCGTCCAGCGCCACGTCGGCGGGGCCAAGGATCAGGCACAGCCCCTCGCTGACCACATCCAGGGTCTTCTCTGGCTCACCGGGCAGCATGGCGTCGGCGACGAGTGCGGACATTTTGGGCAGTTTTGGAACGTCATCATCGCTCCACCCCGCCCGGTCGCGCAGGTCGAGGGTGGGGGGTGCGGGCAGGTCCAGACCCTCTGCCAACTCCTCGAAAACGCGGGCCTGCTGGGTGCAGCAAAAAACTGCATCGCCCCCTTCGAGGGTGGCTTGGGCGCGGTCCAACTGGGTGGTGCAGAGGGCGGAACAGGGGGGGCGGACGTCGAGGCCAGTGGCCTGCGACAACCCTTCGGCATCGATGGTCTGGGTGCCCAAACAATCGCATGTAATCAGTGACTTGGCCACGTGTTTTCCCCTTGCTGCGACGGCTGAAAAGCCCGTCGTCCGGCTTGATGTTTGGCGTAGCGTAGCCCCGATTCGCAGGCGTTCACAAACCGATTTCTTGTGTCGCGACCGCGCCGGACGGTGCCGAATTGGCCCAAGTGATTCGTGCTTCGGTATACGGCGGTATTCCCGACTGAAACGCTCATGATGGACATTTCGTCCATTGCGCTGCGGATCGGTGGGACAGGGTGGCCAAATTGCCTTTGCTTCCGCAAACACCGTGAAACCTCACATAAGACGCTTCTCGGATCAGAAATTAGGCAGTTTGATAACTGTACGGAGGAGATAGGTTGATCCGAAACCCAGACAAGTACCAGTCCATGCCTTTGGGCGTTGTTTTGCGACGACTGCCCGGCGTGACGCGGTGGGCCGCCTATTCCTGGAAAGCCGTGGCCGTTCTACCCGGTGCCGGTCCCGCCGATTGGCAGGAGCTGCGGCGCGAGGGCGAGGCGGTGGAATACCACGCTGCGACCCTGCAGCTGGATCTGCACGGAGCGGAGACCGAAGCCTATCTGCACGGTCTGTCCGCCGAGGTGCCCAGCATTTATGTGGTGATGCGCGAGGGTGTGAGTGATCAGCCGCTGGACGTCGTGCTGGTCACGGCGTCGCCCTACGAGGCGCAGGATTACACCGACAGCGGTGAAGAGATTGTCGAGAAGGTCGCGATGCCTGCCGGGCTGGTGGCGTGGGTGCAGAACTTTGTCACCAACTTCCACGAGGAAGAGGTGTTCATCAAACGCAAGCGAGACAAGAAGCGGACGGACTTGACACAAGACGGCATTGGCGATCCGCGTATTGCGACGGCGGCGGACATTTATGCGTCCCCCGCACGGCAGCGGAGGCGGGTGCATTGAGCGCGCGTGACTTCTGGTCCCGGCGTCGTGCTGGCGTGGAAGCCGAAGAGCAGGCGCTGGAGGCGCGTGCGGTTCAGGCTGAAGCGGCGAAGCTGGAAGATCGGCCGGATGAAGAGATCCTCGCCGAGCTGAACCTGCCGGAACCCGAGACGCTGGACAGCCCCAATGCGGTCCGTGACTTTCTGAAAGCTGAACTGCCCCAACGCCTCAAGACCCGCGCGCTGCGCCGCTTGTGGCGGTTGAACCCGGTGCTCGCCAATCTGGATGGGCTGGTCGACTACGGTGAGGACTTCACCGACGCGGCCATGGTCATCGAGAAGATGCAGACCGTGTACCAGGTGGGCAAGGGCATGGCGACTGCGTTCCTTGAGGACGAAGACGATGAGGATGTCGAAGAAGCCCCCGCCCAAGAGATGGAAGAAGAGGAAGAGGCGCCGCTGATTGTGGCTGCCGAACCTGTGCCTTTGCCCGAGCCAGAACCCGAACCCGTCGCGATGCCGCAACGCCGGATGCGCTTTGCCTTTGACACTGCATGATGGACGACCCGAAGATGACAGCCGCTGAAGATATTCAAATCGCAGACATGGATCGGGCCCGCGCCGATCTTTACAACTTTCTGGGCGCGCTGCTGGCCGGTCCGCCGGACGAAATGTTGCTGGCGCAGACCGCTGGTTTGTCCGGGGATGACACTGAGCTGGGTCAAGCCATCGGCACACTGTCGAAGCTGGCGCGCGTGACCAAACCCAAGGCGGCGCAGTCCGAGTTCAACAAGCTGTTCATCGGTCTGGGTCGGGGCGAGTTGTTGCCGTTTGCCAGCTATTATCTGACCGGGTTCCTGAACGAAAAGCCGCTGGCGGTGCTCCGTCAGGATATGACCCGCATCGGGATGCAGCGGTCGGAAACCGTGTTCGAGCCCGAGGACAGCATTGCCAGCCTGATGGAGATGATGGCGGCCATGATCGTGGGCCGCTTTGGCACGCCCGCCGATCTGGGCGCGCAGAAAGAGTTCTTCAACAGGCATATCGGCCCCTGGGCGGGCCACTTCTTTACCGATCTGGAAGAGGCGAAAACGTCCGTTTTCTACACGCCTGTCGGGACGGTGGGGAAGATTTTCATGGCCGTGGAGGCGGAAGCCTTCCGGATGAGCGGCGCCGACTGAGGCGTCAGGGTGGGCAGGGAGACCTGCCCGTAACAGCGAGAGGAGACGATCGCATGACGAAGAAAGACGAGCGCGCATCGCGCCGTGACTTTCTGAAGCTGGCTGGAACCACGGCGCCCGTTGCGGCGGTGGCGGTTGCGACCGGTGCGCAGCAGGTCGAGGCGGCAGAGCCCGACCTGAGCAAAGAGACCATGCAGGATACCGCGCACACGCGCGCGTATTTTGACAGCGCCCGGTTCTAACGCCGGATGGGAGGACGCCACGCCCGGGAATAAGCCCGGACGGGGCAGGGGATCAGCGACTGGTTGCGTGACGCCCGACTGCTGAGAGCCAAAGAAGAAACCAAGCGAGCGGCCCCGGCAAGGGGGTGCAAGCAAGGGGAGAGCGATATGCTTAGGAAAAAGACCAACGGGGTTGCGAGACGCCCCCAGCGGACAAGTATCCTGACTGAAGCAGCCAACGCTTCGGTAGACCGGCGCGCGTTTCTGCGCGGAACGGGACTGGTGATCGGGGGCCTGTCGGCCATTGCCGCCACGGGCGGAACCGTCACCCAGGCCAACGCTGCCACGGCGGCAGCGGGCAAGGTGGAATTGAAGAAATCGGTGTGCACGCACTGCTCGGTCGGCTGTACGGTCGTCGCCGAGGTGCAGGACGGCGTCTGGACGGGTCAGGAGCCCGGCTGGGACAGCCCGTTCAACCTGGGCGCCCACTGCGCCAAGGGCGCCGCGGTGCGCGAGCACGCCCATGGTGAACGCCGCCTGAAGTATCCCATGAAGAAAGAGAACGGCGAATGGGTCCGTATCTCGTGGGAGCAAGCCATCGACGAGATCGGCGGCGGCATGATGAACATCCGGGAAGAAAGTGGCCCGGACAGTGTCTATTGGCTGGGATCGGCCAAGCACAACAACGAACAGGCGTACCTGTTCCGCAAGTTCGCGGCCTACTGGGGCACGAACAACGTGGATCACCAGGCGCGGATCTGTCACTCGACCACTGTTGCGGGTGTTGCGAACACATGGGGCTACGGCGCCATGACCAACAGCTACAACGACATCCATAACTCCAAGGCGATCTTCATCATCGGCGGCAATCCGGCCGAGGCACACCCTGTGTCTCTGCTGCACCTGCTGCGCGCCAAGGAGCAGAACAATGCCCCCGTCATCGTGTGTGACCCGCGCTTTACTCGCACCGCAGCCCATGCGGACGAGTATGTGCGCTTCCGTCCCGGCACCGACGTGGCGCTGGTCTGGGGGATCCTCTGGCACATCTTCGAGAACGGGTGGGAGGACAAGGAGTTCATCCGCACCCGCGTCTGGGGCATGGACCAGATCAAGGATGAAGTCGCCAAGTGGACGCCCGAGGAAGTCGAGCGTGTGACCGGTGCCCCCGGTTCGCAGCTGAAGCGTGTGGCCCGGACCATGGCCAACAACCGCCCCGGCACCGTGATCTGGTGCATGGGTGGCACGCAGCACACCAACGGCAACAACAACACCCGCGCCTACTGCATCCTGCAGCTTGCCCTTGGCAACATGGGCACGTCCGGTGGCGGCACCAACATCTTCCGCGGCCACGACAACGTGCAGGGTGCGACGGACCTTGGTGTTCTGTCCCACACGCTGCCCGGTTACTATGGCCTGTCGGCAGGCGCATGGGGCCACTGGTCCCGTGTTTGGGGTGAAGACCCTGAATGGCTGGCGGGTCAATTCGCCACCACCACAGGTGCAGATGGCAAGGAAAAGGCGCTGCAGAACCTGAGCGGTATTCCCGTGTCGCGTTGGATCGACGGCGTTCTGGAAGACCCGGAGAACACGGACCAGGCCGCCAAGGTGCGTGCCATGGTGCTGTGGGGCCACGCGCCCAACTCGCAGACCCGGATGGTCGAAATGAAGAAGGCGATGGAGCAGCTGGATATGCTGGTCGTCATCGACCCCTTCCCGACCGTCTCTGCCGTGCTGCATGACCGCACCGATGGGGTGTACCTGCTGCCCGCCTCGACCCAGTTCGAGACGCGCGGGTCGGTCACTGCATCGAACCGGTCCATCCAGTGGCGTGAGCAGATCATTGATCCGCTGTTCGAGTCCAAGCCCGATCACGAGATCATCGCGCTCTTTGCCAAGAAGTTCGGCTATCACGACCGGATGTTCCGCAACATCCAGCTGGAAGAGGATGGTCTGACCCCGAACCCCGAGGACACGCTGCGCGAGATCAACCGCGGCATGTGGACCATCGGGTATACCGGCCAGTCGCCCGAGCGGATCAAGACTCACATGGCCAACCAGCACACGTTCGACCGGACGACGCTGCAAGCCATCGGGGGGCCTGCCGACGGTGACTATTACGGGATGCCATGGCCAAGCTGGGGCACGCCCGAGATGAACCACCCGGGCACGCCGAACCTCTATGACATGTCGAAGCCTGTGGCTGAGGGTGGTCTCACCTTCCGCGCGCGTTTCGGTGTCGAGCGGGACGGTGACAACCTGCTGGCCGAGGGGGTCTATAGCGTCGGGTCGGAAATTCAGGATGGCTATCCCGAATTCACGATGCAGATGCTCATGGATCTGGGCTGGGACGGTGATCTGACCGACGAAGAGCGGGCGACCATCGACGCCATCGCAGGGCCGGGCACCAACTGGAAGACCGACCTGTCGGGCGGCATCCAGCGGGTCGCGATCAAGCATGGCTGTGCGCCTTTCGGGAACGCCAAGGCCCGCGCGGTCGTGTGGACCTTCCCCGATCCGGTGCCGCTGCACCGCGAGCCGCTTTACACCAACCGCCGGGATCTTGTTGCGGATTATCCCACATACGAGGACCGTCACGCCTACCGGCTGCCGACCTTGTATGCGTCGATCCAGAAACAGGACTTTTCGAAGGACTACCCGATCATCCTCACTTCCGGCCGTCTGGTCGAGTATGAGGGCGGTGGGGACGAGACCCGTTCGAACCCGTGGCTGGCCGAGTTGCAGCAGGACATGTTCATCGAGATCAACCCGCGTGACGCCAACAACCTTGGTGTGCGGGACGGTGCGCAGGTCTGGGTCGAAGGGCCCGAAGGCGGCAAGGTCAAGGTGATGGCGATGGTCACCAACCGGGTGGGCGAAGGCGTGGCCTTCATGCCCTTCCACTTTGGCGGTCATTACCAGGGCGAGGATTTGCGCAGCAAATATCCGGAGGGGGCTGACCCCTACGTGCTGGGTGAATCCACCAACACCGCCCAGACCTATGGCTATGATTCAGTAACCCAGATGCAGGAGACCAAAGCGACTCTCTGCAAAATCTGGACAGCGTAAGGAGGAGACGACATGGCATTAGGAGGACAGGCACGCGCCAAGTTCCTATGCGACGCCGAGCGCTGCATTGAATGCAACGCCTGTGTCACGGCCTGTAAGAACGAGCATGAAGTGCCCTGGGGCATCAACCGCCGCCGCGTGGTCACCATCAATGATGGTGATCCGGGCGAACGGTCGATTTCCGTGGCCTGCATGCACTGTTCCGATGCACCTTGTATGGCGGTCTGCCCGGTAGACTGCTTTTACCAGAACGAGGAAGGGGTGGTTCTGCACTCCAAGGACCTCTGCATCGGGTGTGGTTATTGCTTCTATGCGTGCCCCTTCGGCGCGCCGCAATTCCCGCAGGCCGGCAACTTCGGCAGCCGCGGCAAGATGGACAAATGTACCTTCTGCGCCGGTGGCCCCGAAGAGACCCACTCGACCGCCGAGTTCGCCAAGTACGGGCGCAACCGGATCGCTGAGGGCAAGCTGCCCATCTGCGCCGAGATGTGTTCGACCAAGGCGCTGCTCGCCGGTGACGGCGACGTTGTGTCCGCCATCTACCGCGAGCGTGTCGTGGCGCGTGGCTTCGGCTCCGGCGCCTGGGGCTGGGGCTCTGCCTACGGCCGTCAGGACGGCTAAGCGACGGGGACCACTGGCCAGTGTGCTTAGCCAGCCGCGGTGATCCCCTCTGGCCCGGACGACGGCAAGGTCGTCCGGGCACTCTCAATCAAAAAAGCGGGTGAATGCCCGTTTCCGCATCGGTGTGCAGCGAGGTTTCGCGCGCTCCGCTTCTGTTGATTTGGGTTCGACCCCCGCAGGGACTAGCAACGGCGCCATGATGTTTTCTTATCTTGAAAGGTTCACCATGCATCGTCTTACCTCTGCGCTGACTGTCAGCGCCCTGCTTATGTCTGCTGCACCTCTGCTGGCACAGGACGGCCCGCCGCTGGAGTCGGTGGATTCCCGTGTCAGCTACGGCTTGGGTCTGCAGATTGGCGAAAATCTGGCCCAGAATGACGAGTTGGAGTTTGACCTCGACGCCTTTGTTCAGGGCATCGCTGATGTCGAGGCGGGGGCCGATCCGCGTCTGGACCAAGAGACAATCGTCGCGGCTTTCGAGGCACTGAATGCCCGCGCGTCCGAGGCGAAACTGTCCGAGAATACGGAATTCTTGGAAGAGAACGGTGCGCGTGAGGACGTGACCACCACCGACAGCGGTCTGCAATATCAGGTGGTCGAGGAAGGCACAGGCGAAACCCCGGCCGAGACCGACACTGTGACCGTGCACTATGAGGGCCGTCTGTTGGACGAGACTGTCTTTGACAGCTCGATCGAGCGTGGGGAGCCTGCGAGCTTCCCCGTCAACGGCGTCATCCGGGGCTGGCAGGAGGCCCTGCAACTTATGAAACCGGGTGCCAAGTGGGAGGTCTGGATTCCGTCCGAGCTTGCCTATGGCCCCCAAGGTGCGGGTCAGGCGATTGGCCCCAACGAAGTGCTGAATTTCACCATCGAGTTGATCAGCATCGACAGTTAACGCCGCGTCCTTGCGCGGCATATGGAGAGACATGACATGCTACGCGCATTTCTGGTTTTGGTGCTTTGCCTGGGGCTGATGCCCTTTGCAGCGCCTTATGCCGCCGCTCAAGAGACGCAAGACACCATCGACCGCTCCGCCACCGGCGGGGCGCAAACGCTGGACGACATCCTCGCCCGCCAGCGCGGGGAAGAGGTGGCGCCGAAGACCGGCGATGCCGCAAGCAAGGCCCGCGATCTGTCGGGCCAGCTTGGGACTTTGGGTGGTTCTTCTGACCCCGACCTGTGGCGTGCGTTGCGCTACGGGTCGGCTGACATCACCGTGTCGTCGGGCGGCGAGGTGGCGACAGTTCTGGTGCAAGACGGCGGCATGGGTTGGCTGGAGTTCCGCAAAGGGCCGCTTGCCACTTACGGTGGCTATCTGCTGCTGGGTACCATTGCGCTGCTCATTGTGTTCTTTGTCCTGCGGGGCAAGGTGAAGCTGGACTATGAGAAAACGGGTCGTACCGTGACCCGGTTCAAGAGCTTTGAACGGGCGGCGCATTGGCTGCTGGCAGGGTCGTTCATCTTGCTGGGCGTCACGGGCCTGCTGACCCTGTTTGGGCGGATGTTCATCGCGCCCTACATCTCGAAAGAGTTCAACGCGACGCTGTTGATGGCGTCGAAGTATATCCACAACAATGTGGCCTGGGCCTTTATGGTCGCTTTGGTTGCGATCTTTGTCATGTGGGTCTGGCACAACATTCCGAACCGCACTGACATCACGTGGTTCGCGCAAGCTGGCGGCATCGTGGGGTCCAAGCACCCGCCCGCCAAGAAGTTCAATGGTGGGCAGAAGATCATCTTCTGGTCGGTGATCCTGCTGGGGGGGTCTATTTCTCTGTCCGGCGTGTCGCTGCTGTTCCCCTTCGAATTTCCCATGTTCATGAAGACTTTTGACCTGATGCGCAGCGTCGGGATCGAGAGCCTGCCGATCTACGGCCCGCTGCCCACGGCGATGGCCCCGCATGAAGAGATGCAGTACGCGGCAGCCTGGCACGCCATCGTCGCCTTTGTCCTGATGGCGATCATCATTGCCCACATCTACATCGGGTCGGTCGGCATGGAAGGGGCCTATGACGCGATGGGGTCGGGCGAGGTGGACGAGGCCTGGGCCCGCCAGCACCACTCGCTGTGGCTGGAGGAGTTGCAGGCACAGGACAAGGCCGCGCCCAAAGATGCGACGCCTGCTGAGTAGCCTGTTTCTGTGCCTTGCCCTGCCGGTCGGGGCGCAGGAATTCACCACCTACAAAGGCCACGGTGGACCCGTCATGGGTCTGGTCGTGACCGGGGATGGCACGCTTGCGTCGGCCAGTTTCGACAATTCTGTCGGGGTATGGGACGACGCGGTGCCAGCGTGGCTTGAAGGCCACGATGCTGCCGTGACGGCCATTTCAGAAGATGTAGACGGTGCGCTTGTAACCGGGGGCGATGACTTCGCTGTCTGGCACTGGAGCGATGCGCCGCGCAAGATCGGCCAGCATAAGGGCAAGGTGACGTCGCTGGCCCCGTCCCCTGATGGGGCTGTGGTAGCTGCTGGGTCGTGGGATGGGGATATCGTGCTTTGGCCGCTTGGGGCAGGGGAGGCAGAGACGCTGCCCTATCCCGGTGCCGGGGTGAACGCGGTGGCCTACTCTGCGGATGGTGCGTTTCTATATGCGGCGACGTCCAAGGGTGATGTGCTGCGCTATGATATGGCCACCCGCGACACGCCGCGCCCCTTGGTGCGGCATGGGTTTGGCGTCAATCGGTTGATCGTGGGCGATGACTGGCTGGCCTATGGCGCTGTCGATGGCGGGACGCGGGTGATTGATGCGGAGACGGGTGATGCGCTCTATGATTTCACCCTCGACCGTCGTCCGATCCTGTCGATGGACCACCACGTGCAAACCGGGCAGCTTGCCATTGGCGATGGTGAGGGCCACATCATGATGGTGGACACCAACGATTGGCGCATCACCCGTGACTTTCGCGCGATGCGACAGGGGCCGGTCTGGGCGCTGGCGTTCTCCACCGATGGGACCGTGATCCATGCCGGGGGGATCGACGATGTGATCTATGCCTGGCCGGTGGCGCTGCTCGACACATATGATCCGGCAGGCGGCGAGACGCGCAGTTTCCTGCGCGATGCAGAGACGATGAGCAACGGAGAGCGGCAGTTCATGCGCAAATGCTCGATCTGCCACAGTCTTGAGGATGGGCCGTCGCGCAAGGCGGGGCCAACGTTGCATGGGGTGTTTGGGCGCAAGGCGGGGGTGGTGCCGGGCTATCGCTACTCGCCAACGCTCGACGGGTCGGACATAGTGTGGGACGACACCACCATCGACGCGCTGTTTGATGAGGGGCCGGACCACTATATCCCCGGCTCGAAAATGCCGATGCAGGTGATTGCCGCACCGCAGGACCGCGCCGATCTGATCGCGTACCTGCGCGGGGCAACGAACAAGGAGTAGAGAATGAAGGCCATGATGATGGGCTTTGCCGTGATGATCGTGATTTCGGTGGGGGCGTATTTTGGCTTGCAGGAGCTGGGGCTGACGGCTGGTGCTGTGGGCTCGGGCGATGCGGTGAGGTTGGATTGAACGCATGAACGCGCCACGCTCCACCCCGGATATCTACGGCAAGTCGCTGGCTGGCGCGAAGGTACTGGTCATCGATGACGAGCCGGGGATGCGCCATTTCCTGGTCAAAACGCTTGAGACCCGCGTGAAGCGCGTCGATGCCGTGGGCTCGCCCGCGCAGGCGACCAAGGCACTGGATGAGGCGCAGTACGATCTGGTGATCCTCGACAATCTGATGCCGGGGGGCACGGGGTTGGACTGGCTGACGGAGCAGAAGCGCAAGGGGTTCTTTGCCGATGCGATCCTGATCACCGCCTATGCCGATCTTGAGACGGCAATTGCCGCGCTGCGTGCAGGTGTCAGTGATTTCGTCTTGAAGCCGTTTCGGGCGAACCAGATTCTGAGCGCTGTGGCACGGACGTTGGACCGGAAGTATCTGCAACGGGACAATACGTTGTTGCGGCGTGAGCTGTCTTCGGGGCAGGGGCACGGTAAGCTGTTGGGCAACTCCGAACCTATGGAAGATGTGCGGGCGATGCTGGCGCGGCTGGCGCCTTTGCCGACGCCGGTGCTGTTCACCGGCGCCAGTGGGACGGGCAAGGAGATGGCGGCGCGGCATCTGCACGACTTGTCGGACCGGGCGGAGGCGCCTTTTGTCCCTGTGAATTGCGCGACGATCCAGCCGGAACGCTTTGCCGAGGAGCTGTTTGGGCTTGTCGAAGCGGAGGATCGGTTGAAGCCGGGGCTTCTGCTGCTTGCGGATGGCGGCACGCTGCTGCTGGATGAGATCGCGCAGATGCCCGAGACGGTGCAGGCGGCGCTCTTGCGTGTCCTTGAGGATAAGAAGGTGCGCCCCGTTGGGGCGGAGCGGGAGATCCCGCTCAATGTCCGCTTCCTGTTTGCCACCAATGATGACATCGAGGCGTCGGTAGCTGCGGGTCGCTTCCGCGCGGACCTGTATCACCGCATCCACGTGGTCAAGATCGACATGCCGCCGCTCAAGGACCGGATGGACGACATTGTCGAGTTGGCGGCGCACTTCATGGCGCAGTTTTCAGCCTCGCTTGCCATGCCATCGCTGGAGCTGGACGAGGAAACGCTGCTGAAGCTGCGGCGCTACGACTGGCCCGGCAACGTGCGCGAGTTGCGGAACATGATTGAGCGATCCGTGATCCTTGGCGCGTTCCCCGAGGAATTTGCGGGTGAAGGGACGGTGACAGGCGCGCAAGCGATCGAGAACCTGGAGCTGGTCGTGCAGCGCCATATCCTGCGCATGGTGGATCTGTGCGATGGTAACAGGGCCGAGGCGGCGCGCCGGTTGGGGGTATCGCGCAAGACCATCGACCGGCGCATGGCGGCCTGGCTCGAGTGATTGTGAACCGCCTAGGGCTAAAGTCGCATATGGTGGGGCGGGGTGCGACGCTATCTTGGCTGAGTGAAAGAGGAGGAATCTGCAATGGCATGGACAAAACCCAAGGCGCGCGAAGTGAAGTGCGGCATGGAGATCAACATGTATGGCCCCGGTGAAGATGATGACCGCGGCGCCGAGCGTGACGTGATCTAAACCACTTTTCAGTTCATGAGACTGATTGTTCTTGGGGCAGCCGCCGGTGGGGGGCTGCCCCAATGGAATTGTGGCTGCCGCAATTGCGTTGATGCGCGTGCCGGTGTGATCCCGCGCATGACGCAGTCGTCGGTCGCGGTGTCGGTGGATGGGGCGGCTTGGGTCGTGCTGAATGCCTCGCCTGACATCCGGGCGCAGGTGGATGCTTGTGCCGCGATGCACCCGCCCGAATTGCGCGGTTCGCCCATTGCTTCGGTGGTGCTGACCAATGGGGATATAGATCACATTGCGGGCCTACTGACGCTTCGCGAGAAGACTGGGTTTGATGTTTATGCAACCTCGGCCGGTTTGGATATTCTGCGGTCGAATTCGGTTTTTGGCGTACTTGATCCGGCGTTGGTGGCGCAGCATCAGATTGCGTTGGATGTGCCATTCGAGCCTGTGCCGGGCCTGACGATCACGCCCTTTGCGGTGCCGGGCAAGGTGGCCTTGTTCCTGGAGGGCGATACGCTCAACCTGGAAGAGGTGGGCGAGCAGACAGTGGGGTTACTCTTGGATAACGGAACATCGCGAGCGGCATATGTGCCGGGCTGTGCGGCTATTCCGGATTGGTTGCTCGACCGCTTGGGCGGTGTCGATCTGCTGCTTTTTGACGGGACCGTATGGAACAATGATGACATGCAGCGCACCGGCACCGGAGAGAAAACGGGCGCACGGATGGGCCATGTGCCGCTGAACGGTGAGCTGGGCAGTCTTGAGCGTTTATCGGGTGTGGAAGGCCGCAAGGTGTTTATCCATATCAACAATACGAACCCGATCCTTCAGCCGCACAGTGCCGAGCGGGCGGAGGTGACGGCCCAAGGGTGGGATATCGCCTTTGATGGGATGGAGATTGCGCTGTGATGGACATGCCGGACAGCCAAGAGGTGTTCGAGGCGCGGCTGCGCGCGGTTGGTGAGGCGCAGTATCACGACAAGCATCCTTTTCATCACAAGCTGCATTCTGGCGGCTGCACTCCGGATCAGGTGCGGGCTTGGGTGATCAATCGCTATTACTATCAGACGCGGATCCCGATGAAGGACGCGGCCTTCATGTCGCGCGTGAACGACCCGGCGCTGCGTCGGTCGTGGCGGTCGCGGATCGAGGATCACGACGGGTCTGCGCCGGGTGAGGGGGGTATCGCCCGCTGGCTGAAGCTGGCCGAGGGCGTGGGCCTTGACCCGGACTATGTTGCGTCGGAGGTTGGGATTTTGCCTGCGACGCGCTTTGCCGTTGATGCCTATGTGCGCTTTGTGCGGGATGAGCCGTTGCTGCCGGCGGTGGCCTCATCGCTCACAGAGCTCTTCGCCCCCGCCATTCACAAGAACCGGATTGCGGGGTTGCTGGAGCACTATGAGTTCGCCAACTCCGAAACGCTTTCCTACTTCCAGAACCGGTTGAGCGAGGCGCCGAAGGATGTTGCTTTTGGCCTCGGGTGGGTGATGGATCATGCCGTGACCAAGGCCGATCAGGATGCTGCCGTGCGCGCGTTGACCTTCAAGACCGAGGTGCTGTGGGCGCAGCTCGATGCGCTGTGGTCGGCCTATGTCGAGCCGGGGCGCATTCCGCCCGGTGGCTGGCAACCAGGCGAGGGGTTGGCGCGGTGACGCAGGACGATGTCCCATTCCTGCCCCGTGGCGTGCGCACGCAGTTTGATGCGGTGCGTCAGGTGGATGTGATCCTTGGGCCGGAACGGGT
>NZ_VCBA01000013.1 GCF_007995245.1 Tateyamaria sp. syn59 | reverse complement strand
TCCCCAAGCGACATACACGCATTACGTGTACATTATGGTGGTGCATAAAGCCCAGCAAGCACATGGCAGACGCCAGTGCTCGGATGGCATTTTTTCGCGCAGAGTCAAATTTCTGTGCATGTCAGCAGTGCTCAGGCGATGAAGCGGACGGAGGTAGCGCCGGTCTCCCAAGTGGCGGCCAAGTTAACAAAAACAGGGGCGTAGACTTGATTTGCGCAGCTCGACATCAGACTGCAACCGAGCGCGTCTTTTTTGGAACGCTGTCGATGCGACGTATCAGATTGGCTGTTACCACAAGGGTCGTGCAGTCTGTCCGCGGATACAAAATGGCCGTCGTTTTCCGGGACTCAGCGCAGCGATAAGAAGCGGACCATTGTGCGACTGTTTGAGGGCCATTTCCGATCTGCATTTTTCGCACAGTTCGCATGAAGCTGCTGATCAAATGCCCGACACACCAAACTGCGCTACCCGCCGCGTGTTGACCACTTAAATAGGCAAGTTCGAAGCCTGGTCCACTTTGGTCAGCGAAGACCTTGCCAAAACCAAGTCAATAGGCGGAGATTTCGACAACCGTTTTCGAACCGCGATGAGCCTTTTGGCAAGCCTCTAGTAATAAAGAGAAAAAGACAGAGCAGAGGATGGCTAAACCGTGCTCAAACTCGCTTGCGCAGCCCCATCACGCATGGCCGAGACAAAAGGTTCGCACCAAAAAAAACACCTTACCTCACGAGGCCTTAGGTGATTTTGACCACGATACAGAGAGTGTGGCGGAGGCTGTGGGATTCGAACCCACGGGACGCTCTCACGCCCAACGGTTTTCAAGACCGCCGCATTCGACCACTCTGCCAAACCTCCGGTGCGACGTGCTTTAGGGTGGCGAATGCGATTCTGCAAATGCTCACGCCGCCGTGGAAATTTGCCGATCTGCGAATCACCTGCTTTTCAGAAGGTGCAGTTCACGCTATCATTGAGGGTGAACCTTGCATAAGCAGGGCACCAATCTGTGCCGGACGCGGCACCAAAACAGCCCAAAACAGGGCGCACAGGCAACAGCAGGCAAGGACTTGGTCCATGAGCAGACTTTCATCCCGTTCCACATTTCGCAGCGGTACGGCTGCACTATTGGCGCTCGGCCTTTTGGCCGGATGCAACGAAAGCGGCCAGTTTGTCGCCATGGACGCGTTCAAACGCTCAAATACATCCGTTGAAGGCACGCCCAAAACAGGCGCGCCTGTCAAAACGGTCGAGCGTGAGGTGGAGGCGCCCGACGTGTTTTCCGCCACCGAAGCGGGACTTTGGGATGGGCGCCCGTCGCTTGGCGGTGTGTGGGTCGCGCACCCCGATGTCACTGACCCCGAGCGCGTGATTATCCGCAACACCGAAAACGACCAATTCGTCGTGGGCGCCCTGTTCCGCCGTGAGCGTGACATCCCGGGCCCGCGCATTCAAATAAGTTCGGATGCGGCCGAAGCTTTGGGCATGCTCGCGGGCGCCCCGGCACAACTGAACGTCACAGCCCTGCGCAAGGAAGAAGTGTCGGTTGAGCCCGAGGCAGCGCCTGTCGACGCGGAATCCGTAGCAGCTCCAGCTGACGTCGAAACCACAACGCTTGATCCCATTGAAGGCGCTGCTGCAGCGCTTGATGCACCCACCCCAGCGGCGCAGGGCATACAGCCTGCCGCGACCATCGAACCCACCCCGGCAGCCGCAACGGCGGCGCCACGCGCCTCCACCCTCGACAGGCCGTTCATCCAGATCGGCATCTTCTCGGTCGAGGCCAATGCCGAACGTACCGCCAAGCAGATGCGCGGTGCCGGGGTTATCCCAACCGTGAAATCCTTTGAACGCGACGGCAAACCGTTCTGGCGCGTCGTTGTCGGCCCCGCTGGCACCGCGTCCGAACGCAGCCAGCTGCTGAAAACCATCAAGGGCGAAGGGTTCACAGACGCATACGCCGTCACCAACTGACCAGGAGCAATTCACCCGTGATCCGCCCTCTTGCTGCCGCCGCACTGCTGATTGCAACGACCGCCCTGCCCGTCACCGCGTTTGAGACGCGGGCGACCACAGCCTATGTCATCGACCACACAACAGGCACTGTGTTGCTGAACAAGAATGCGGACGAGCCGATGCCGCCCGCATCCATGTCCAAGCTGATGACGCTTTACATGGCGTTCGAGGCCGTACAGCGCGGACAATTGTCAATGACGGACGAGTTGGTCGTGTCCGCCCATGCCCACAGCTTCGGCGGATCGACTATGTTCCTGAAACAGGGCGAACGAGTCACGGTAGAAGATCTCATTCGCGGTATCATCGTGTTGTCTGGCAATGACGCCTGTGTCGTCATCGCCGAAGCGCTCAGCCCGGATGGAACCGAGGCCGGTTTCGCCCGCCTGATGACCCGGCGCGCGCAGGAAATGGGCATGACCAATTCCACTTTTGCCAATTCCAGTGGTTGGCCGGCGGCAGGGCACCTGATGTCGATGCGCGATCTGGGTCTGCTGGCACAACGTCTGATCACGGACTATCCGGAATTCTACCCGATGTTCGCGGAAACCGAGTTCCTCTTTGACCCCAACGAAAGCGCCAACCGCTTCAACCGCAATCCGCTGCTTAACCTTGGTATCGGCGCCGATGGGCTCAAGACCGGGCATACGCAAGAAGCGGGCTATGGCCTCACAGGCTCCGCCAAGCAGGGCGAACGCCGTGTGGTGTTTGTCATTTCGGGCCTCGATACGGTTGAAAGCCGCGCGCAGGAATCCGAAGCGATCGTCAACTGGGCCTTTCGCCAATTCGCGGAACGCACCGTGGTCGAGGGCGGCACGCGTGTCGCCACGGCCCGCGTATGGGAAGGGGCAGAACCCGAAGTGGGCTTGGTGCCCGAAGAAGACGTGACAGTCCTGCTGCCCATCCTCGCCGGAAAAACCGTAAGCGCCGAGGTCGTCTATACAGGCCCCGTGCAGGCACCGATTGCGGCAGGAACGCCCTTGGGTGAACTTATCATTCAACCCGAGGGTCTGCCCGAAGTGGTCATTCCATTGCTGGCCGAAGCGGACGTACCCCATGGCGGTTTCCTTGCCAAGATCTCGACAGCCGCGCTGTCGCTGATCGAACGCTTTAACGAGGAAACCGCGCCAGAAGGTGGCGCGTGACGTCAAAAGGGCACTTTATCACTTTCGAAGGCATCGACGGCTCCGGCAAATCCACGCAAGCGCGGTTGCTGGCCGATCACCTGCGCTGCCTAGGCTACGACGTGGTCCTGACCCGCGAACCGGGTGGAAGCCCCGGCGCAGAGGAGATAAGGGCACTCGTCCTACAAGGCGACCCGGATCGCTGGTCTGCTGAAACCGAATTGCTGCTATTTACGGCTGCAAGGCGCGACCACATGGAGCGTCTGATCCAACCCGCCGTGGATGCAGGACAAATCGTAATCTGCGACCGCTTTGCTGACAGCACCCGCATGTACCAGGGATTGAGCCGTGGCGACTTGCGCGCCAAGGTCGATACACTGCATGAGCTGATGATCGGGCAAGAGCCTGACTTAACGATCCTGATCGACATGGACCCGGGCCAGGGCCTGGCCCGCGCCAAGGGACGTCAGGGAACAGAGGAACGGTTCGAGGACTTCGGCACCGAACTGCAGGAAAAGATGCGCGCGGGGTTCCTTGCCCTCGCCAAGGAGTTCGCAAGCCGTTTTCGCACGATTGATGGCGGACAGGACGTTGATGCCGTCGCGCGGGATGTGCAGTCAGCAACCGCCTCATACCTCTCCTCACCTAGTTGAAAACGGCCTCGGATGTAGGCGCCATGCGCTCGGGGGCTGGCCCCCCTCCCAACTCGAGTGATAGGTCATACCCTATGGCCGAAGAAACCCAAGACCCAACACGCATTCCCGGTGCACCGCACCCGCGCGAAACAGTCGAGCTTATCGGCCAGGACGACGCACAAGGCGCGTTCCTCGATGCGTTCAATTCCGGCCGTTTGCATCATGCGTGGCTGTTGACCGGCCCGCGCGGGGTCGGCAAGGCAACGCTTGCATGGCGCATCGCGCGCTTTCTTCTTGCGACCCCCGATCCGGATCCCGACGACATGTTTGGCGCGCCGGTGCCAAGAACCTTCGATGTGTCGCCAGAACACCCCGTGGCGCGCAGGATTGCAGTAGGCGCAGACCCGGGTCTGAAATCTGTTCATCGCACCGAGAACGAAAAAACCAAGCGCGTGCGGGACCAAATCACCATTGAAGATATCCGCGCACTTGGGTCTTTTTTCCAGCTGAGCGCCACTGATGGCGGGCGTCGGGTCGTCATCATCGACGCGGCGGACGACATGAACGTCAACGCAGCCAACGCCCTCTTGAAGATGCTGGAGGAGCCGCCCGCACGCACGACACTGCTGCTGATCTGCCACCAGCCGAGCCGCCTATTGCCAACCATAAGATCACGGTGCCGGACCTTGCGCCTTGGCACGCTTGATCCGCGGCAGATGGAGCAAGCGATGACCCAGGCTGGCGTGGACCCTGGCCCTGACGCGACAGCGCTCGCAGAGTTGAGCGCCGGATCGGTCGGGGACGCCCTGCGCCTTTCTCTGCTTGACGGGCTCAAGATCTATCGCGAAGTCATCCAGCTTCTGAGCAGCCTGCCGAACCTTGACCGAGGCCGAGCACTTGCCCTCGCCGAAGCCGCCGCAGGGCGTGGTGCCGAGGACAAGCTGGATCTTCTCTACACGCTGATCGACGTTGCGCTGGCCCGCCTCGCACGGACTGGCGCTCTAGGTCACCCGCCGCCGGTCGAAGCTGCACCGGACGAGGCGGCCATACTGATGCGCCTTGCGCCCCATGCAGGGCACGCGCGCGCCTGGGCGCAAACGGCCCAAACCGCACTGACACGCGCCCGCCACGGCAGGGCAGTCAACCTTGACCCTGCCGCACTCGTCCTAGATACGCTGTTCAAGCTATCCGAGACGGCCCCCGCCCGATGACCCCAGAAATCACCGACAGCCACTGCCACCTCGATTTTCCGGATTTTGAGGGCCAGATTCCCGACATCGTCGAGCGCGCAGCCGCCGCAGGCGTGACGCGCATGGTCACGATCTGCACCAAATTGCGACTGGAACCCCAAGTCCGCGCCATTGCCGAGGCGCACGCACCCGTTTTCTATGCCGCCGGAACACATCCCATGAGTGCGGCAGATGAGCCGCTCGCCACCACGGAAGAACTGATCGCCTTGGCCCGGCATCCAAAATTTGTCGGCATCGGTGAAAGTGGGCTGGACTATCATTATACGTCGGACAGCGCCGACATTCAAAAACAGTCGCTGCGCGTCCACATTGCGGCAGCCCGAGACACCGGCCTGCCTCTTATCATCCATGCGCGTGCCGCAGATGATGACATGGCCCACATCCTGGCAGATGAGTACAAACAGGGTGCCTACACCTGCGTGATGCACTGTTTCTCTTCATCACGCGATCTGGCGCAAGCCGCCCTCGACCTTGGCTTTTACATTTCGATGTCCGGCATCGCTGCATTTCCGAAGAGCCAGGACTTGCGCGACATCTTTGCCGCCGCACCCATTGACCGCATCCTGGTGGAAACCGACGCCCCTTACCTTGCGCCACCGCCTCATCGAGGCAAGCGCAACGAACCCGCCTTTACCGCGCATACCGCGCGCATCGGAGCGGAGACCATGGGCCTCGACTACGCCGAATTCGCGGCACACACGCAAACGAACTTTGACCGCCTGTTTTCCAAGGCGGCAGCCTACACGGTCGCCGCATGAACGATACGCTCACCTTCACAATCCTTGGCTGCGGCTCGTCCGGTGGCGTGCCACGATTGGGCGGGCATTGGGGAGACTGCGACCCCAGCAACCCCAAGAACCGGCGGCAACGCTGTTCCATGCTGGTTGAGCGCAAGGGCGATGCCGGTACTACCACCGTACTTGTCGATACCTCACCCGACTTACGCAACCAGCTTCTCATGACCGGAACCGGCCGCCTTGATGGCGTGATCTATACCCACGCCCATGCCGACCACGTGCACGGCATCGACGATCTGCGCATGATCGTCTTCAACATGCGCGAACGGCTGCAGGTCTGGGCAGACGGAGACACGCAAGACGACCTGATCAGCCGCTTCGGCTATGCGTTTGTGCAACCCAAGGGGTCGCCCTATCCACCTATTCTCGAGCTGAACACGATAATGGGCGACACGGTGATTGACGGCCCCGGCGGTTCGATCACCTTCACCCCTTTCAAGGTCAATCACGGCACCATTGACGCTCTTGGCTTTCGCATCGGCGATGTCGCATACCTGCCGGACGTTGCGACAATCCCCGACGACGTGTGGGGCCATCTCGACAACCTCGATACCTGGATTGTCGACGCGCTGCGCCGCGCCCCGCATCCGACGCACAGCCACCTAGACAACACGCTTGAGTGGATCGACCGTGTCAAACCCCAACATGCCATTCTCACAAACATGCACATCGACCTCGATTATGACACGGTCCTTGCCGAAACACCCGATCATGTCCAGCCCGCCTATGACGGGCTGACGCTGACGCGACCTGTATCCTGACCTTCCCTGTTTTCAAAAAATCCCCGCCGGAGGCTCCCGCCCTCTGACCCCGTCGCAAAGGCCTGATCATGCAAGCGCTCCTCGACGTCATTCTGCCCGTCTTTCTGGTCATCGGGTTTGGATATGTTGCTGTGTGGCGTGGTTTCTTTACAGAAAGCGGCATTGATGGCCTGATGAAGTTCGCCCAGAACTTTGCGATCCCGTGTCTGCTGTTCTCGGCCATTGCAAATCTGGACCTGTCGACCAGCCTCGATCTGCGTCTCTTGAGCAGTTTTTACGTTGGCGCCGCAGCCGGTTTTGCAGTCGGGACGGCGGGCGCCTTCTACATATTCAAACGCAATATCGAAGACAGCATCGCCATCGGCTTTTGCTGTCTGTTCTCAAACTCGGTCCTTCTGGGTCTAGCGATCAACGAACGCGCCTATGGCCCCGAGGCGCTGTCCGGTGCCTTTACCATCATCGCATTCCATTCGCCCTTCTGCTACGGGCTGGGCATCACCGCGATGGAAATTGCGCGCAACCGTGGTCAAAGCCCGCTCATCATGGCTAAGGGCGTCGCAATCGCCATGTTTCGCAACGTGCTCGTTCTGGCAATCATTGCCGGTTTTGTCGTCAACCTGAGCGGTGTGACGATCCCCGGTGTCCTGCAGGACGGACTGGACCTGGTCATCCGCGCGGCGTTGCCAACCGCACTGTTTGCCCTGGGCGGCGTTCTCATCCGATACCGCCCCGAGGGCGACGCGCGAGTGATCGCGATGGTCTGCGCGATTTCGCTGCTCCTGCATCCGGCCATCACCTTCATGCTGGGCAACGCGCTCGCCGTGCCAGCCGATACGCACAAAACCACGGTCCTCACGGCGGCGATGGCACCGGGTGTCAACGGCTACATCTTTGCCAACATGTATGGCCGCGCAAAGCGTGTCGCGGCAACATCCGTGCTGGTTGCAACTGCGCTGACTATCCTGACGGCATGGATGTGGCTTGTGGTTCTGGGATAGACAGTTTCGCCCTGCGAGCCCGCGCCAATTCTGCGTTCAAGGCACCACCCAGCAATACGAGATAGGCGCTGATGAACAGCCACATCAGCATCACGATGACAGCACCGATGGAGCCGTAGACTTCGTTGTAATTGCCGAAATTCTGCAGGTAGACTGAAAATCCCGTCGATGCGGCCAGCCAGAAGATGGCCGCAAACGCCGCACCCGGCGAGATCAGACGCGGACGCTGGCCAGACAGGTTCGGACCAAGCCTGTAAATCAGCGCAAAGCCAACCAGCAAAACGCCAATCCCAACCGCCCACCGCAAAAGCTCGACCCCGAAATTTGCCCATGGTCCAAGGGGCAAAAATGCTAGGACGACGGGCACGATAACGATGCAGGCCATCGCAGTCAGGACCACGCCGATCAGGCTGAGCGTCAACAGAAACGCCCGTATATAATGGGACAGCCCTGAGCGATTGGGCGCGTCGTAAATAGCATTCAAACCCTGCATGAGTGCTGCCACACCGGCACGCGCCGACCAAAGGGCGAAACCGAATGACAAAAGGGACGCCCAGCCCAGCGTGAGGCCATCGGTGGTCGACAGCTTGATCAATTGCGCCGCAAGCAAAGCGTAGACATCCGCCGGGATCAGTGCCTGGAATTCTTCCATCTGCTGAAGCGCCAAGGCAGGATCGCCCACAATCCCCCACAAGGCAATCGTTGCCGCGATACCCGGAAAGACGGCGAGAATGGCATAGAATGCGACACCGGCCGCGATCAGGCCAAGACGCTTTTCATTATTCAAGCGCACGACGTGCCGAACAGCGCGCCACCACAATGCGGGGTCTTTCGGCGGGACGTTGCTGGTTTCTGAATGCGTCATCACGGGTGAACGTACGAAACGCGCATTGGTTTCTCAATGTGGATCCTCGACCTGCCGAAACATGCACTGCAACACGGACCGACAGTCGTGACATGCCCTATCGCATGCTTGAGAAATGGTGCGGGCGGGGAGACTCGAACTCCCACACCTTGCGGCGCCAGAACCTAAATCTGGTGCGTCTACCAATTCCGCCACGCCCGCAACACGCGCTCCAATAGCAAAGAGCGCGCGGGGAGGCGAGACGTATTTGTCGAAAAATCACACGACATTAAGCGGATGTTGAGGTAAGCTATGCCCAACCTAGAGGCAGGTTACAGAAAGAGAGACGCCATGAAACCGAATACGGTCGGGCGCGAAATGGTCGGGCGGATGCCCGCTTTGCGCATTGACATAGCGCATGTCGGACTTGTGTCCGGCACGCTGATTTTAACATCCGATGGTGAGATCCCGGTCGAGTACCTCTCGGCAGGCGATCGCGTGATCACGCGGAACGCCGGACTTGTTCCGCTGGTCGCAACGCAGTCCTACAGGACCACGGACGAAGCGGTGAAAATTGCCGCCGGGTCGCTGGGTGATACGAAACCCACGCACAACGTCATCATCCCCGCCGCCCAGATGGTGCTTGTGCGTGACTGGCGTGCCCGGGCCATGCGTGGTGCAGCGCAGGCGGTCATGCCCGCAGGATGCCTGATTGACGGCGAGTTCATCACATCGCTGGGTCCGCGCCAGATGACATTGGTCCGGCTGGGTCTTGACGCGCCGCATGTGATCTATGCCGACGGTCTGGAATTGTCGGTGCCCGCAATGACCATGACGGGCGCGGAAGCAGCCTAGCTCTCAAGTTTACGCAGAACTTGCGGCAGCATTTCCGGCAGGTCCTCGGCGATCAAGCCGGGGCCGAAAATGCGCGCACATTCCACATGCAGCCACACGGCTGTTTCGCAGGCCTCCATTGGCTCGAACCCGCGCGCAAGAAGGCCCGTGATAAACCCGGCCAGAACATCTCCGGAGCCAGCGGTTGCCAACCAGGGTGCTTCGCGGCCACGCGCGGCGGCATGGATCGAACAGCGGCCATCGGGATGCGCGATCACCGTATCCGGCCCCTTGAGCAGCACAACCGCTCCGCAGCGCTGTGACGCATCGCGTGTTGCATTTACATGTGAGTAAGCGGAATCCTTAGCCGGGACGGCATTCAGTCTTTCGGCAATGTCGGGAAACAGACGCGCAAACTCGCCCCCGTGCGGTGTCAGCACCGCATGTTCATTCAGCGCCTGCATGCGGCGCATGTCCTGTGCGACGAGCGTCAACGCGTCAGCATCCAAAACAACGCGTCTGGTAAGGCGGAGGTGTCCTCCGCCCAGCACTGCATCCACAAGCGAAGCGGCGTAACTATGCAATCCCAGACCCGGACCCAAACACAGCGCATTGAACCGCTCATCGGAGAGCACTGCAGCCAGTCCATCTGCATCCGCAACCCTTGCAAGCATCAGCGCAGTGATCTGCGATGCCACCTCCATCTGTGCCGAAGGTGGGGCACCCAGCGTGACCAGCCCCGCCCCAATCCGCAAGGCGCCACGGGCAGCGAGGCGGGCAGCACCCGTTCGACCCGGGCTACCGGTCAGAACCAACGCATGGCCATAATCGAACTTGTGACCGGATGTTTTTGCCAAAGACTTCGGCGCTTCAACACTGCGTGGCTTCTCAGAGCTTGGGATCTCGCCGGGACCGGTTGGATTCACTGCGTGAGAGCCATCCGGGCCTGATGCCTCGGCGCTAGACTTGGGCGGTTCATCAGTCATTCAAGCCGATATCCTTGACCACAACAACGCCGCATACCTCGGGGCCCAGTCCCGACACATGACCACGCTTTGCCGCGTGGAACGTCACAGTCAAGTTTGCAGGCAGAGCGGTGCCACGCTCGGCCCCTGTGTCGGAACACAGACCCGATGGTATATCCACCGCCACGATTGGAACACAGGTGCCGTTTGATGACAGCGCTTCAGTGAAATCCTGCGCGAGATCTTGGACCAAATGCGGCGTGTCACGAGATAACCCGATGCCGAAGAGGGCATCGACCACAAGCTCAGATTCAAAATGCGCAGCGTAAAGAGCGTTCATTCCATCCGCGAAGCTACGGTGGCCAACCGACGTGACCGGACCGTCCTTTGTCCAGCGCCCATAGTTGGTTTTCGCGTCCGGTGGCAGCTTGTCGGCATCGCCATATAGAAATACATCAACATCCCAACCACGCGCCTTCAACAATCGCGCCACAACGAACCCGTCACCTCCGTTATTGCCGGGCCCGCACAGCACAACAGCCCGATGCGCGCCCTCACCCAATTCCGGCCATTCCTCCAACACGGCCTCCACGACACCCGCTCCGGCACGCTCCATCAGTTCAAGCCCCGTGACTTTGCCCGACTCGATGGCGGCCTGTTCAAGCGCTCGCATCTGCGCCGCTGTCACCAGTTCCGTCATGCCGAAATCCTTAAAGTTTTCATAACGCATATTTTTTGTGCGGAAAGCCTAGTTTGAAGGCGCATGCCTCACAATCCGTCCGCAGCACACCTATTCTCTACCCCATGCCATGGACGTTCCAAACCCGGAAATGGTCCATCCCATTCCAAGGCGCGACAAAGGGAGGCCAGCCCCATGAAAAAGATCGAAGCAATCATCAAGCCGTTTAAGCTTGATGAGGTGAAAGAGGCCCTGCAAGAGGTCGGCGTCCAGGGTCTGTCGGTCATCGAGGTTAAGGGGTTTGGTCGTCAGAAAGGCCACACAGAACTCTATCGCGGCGCGGAGTATGTGGTCGATTTTCTGCCCAAGGTGAAGGTCGAAGTCGTCCTAGACGACGATCAAGTCGATGCTGCCATAGCCGCCATTGTCGATGCCGCCAAGACCGAGAAAATCGGCGACGGAAAGATCTTTGTCACCCCAATCGAACAAACCATCCGCATCCGTACCGGCGAAACCGGCTCGGACGCACTGTAAACTTACCAAAAGTCAGGAAGGACCAATAGGAATGGCCAACCCCGTTCTCGATATGATCAAGGAAGAAGGCGCCGAGTACGTCGACATCCGTTTCACCGACCCGCGCGGCAAGCTGCAGCACGTGACCGTCATGGCCGACCAGGTCGACGAAGACTTCCTTGAGGAAGGCTTTATGTTTGACGGCTCCTCCATCGCGGGCTGGAAATCCATCGAAGCCTCCGACATGAAGCTGATGCCCGACCAGAACAGTGCTTATGTCGATCCGTTCTATGCGGAAAAAACGATCTGCGTGCACTGCTCGGTCGTGGAACCCGACACAGGGGAAGCCTATGATCGCGACCCCCGCGGCACAGCCGAAAAGGCCGAAGCTTACCTGAAATCCTCCGGCATCGGCGACACGGCCTTCTTCGGCCCCGAAGCTGAATTCTTCCTGTTCGACGACGTGCGCTTCTCGAACTCGATCAACAAGGTGTCTTACGAAGTTGACGCGACCGACGCGTCCTGGAACACCGACACCGAATACGAGATGGGCAACATGGGCCACCGTCCGGGCGTCAAGGGCGGCTACTTCCCCGTGAACCCTACGGACGAAAGCCAGGACCTGCGGTCCGAGATGCTGTCCACCATGAAGCGCCTCGGCATGAAGGTCGACAAGCACCACCACGAGGTGGCGTCCTGTCAGCACGAGCTGGGCTTGATCTTTGACAGCCTGACAAAACAGGCTGACGAGCTGCAGAAGTACAAGTATGTCATCCACAATGTCGCCGCCGCCTACGGCAAGTCGGCCACGTTCATGCCCAAGCCCATCGCGGGCGACAACGGCACCGGTATGCACTGCAACATGTCGATCTGGAAAGACGGCAAGCCGCTGTTCGCTGGCGACAAGTATGCTGATTTGTCGGACGAAGCTCTGTACTTCATCGGCGGCATCCTGAAGCACGCGAAAGCGCTGAACGCCTTCACCAACCCGTCGACCAACAGCTACAAGCGTCTGATCCCCGGCTTCGAAGCTCCTGTGCTGCGCGCCTACTCGGCCCGCAACCGCTCAGGCTGCGTCCGGATCCCATGGACCGAGTCGCCCAAAGCCAAGCGCGTCGAAGCCCGCTTCCCCGATCCGTCGGCCAACCCCTACCTGTGCTTTGCAGCTCTGCTAATGGCTGGCCTCGACGGCATCCAAAACAAGATCCACCCCGGCGATCCTTCGGACAAGGACCTCTACGATCTGCCGCCGGAAGAGCTGGCCGGTATCCCGACCGTCTGCGGTTCGCTGCGCGAAGCCATGGAAGAACTGGAAGCCGACATGGACTTCCTGCTAGCTGGTGACGTGTTCACCAAAGACCAGATCGAGGGCTACATCGCGCTGAAGATGGAAGAGATCGAAACATACGAGCACACGCCGCACCCGGTTGAGTTCGGCATGTACTACAGCTGCTGATCCTCCCTGGCAGTTGAAACTCAAGGCGTCCCACAGCGGGGCGCCTTTTTTGTTGCTGCCGCGCAAGACTCTTCAGCATTTTTAACGACCCGCTACTCAGTGCCTGCCAACATGAAGCAACCAGCCATATGCCGATTGCGCGCATGTTCTGGCATACCGAGACATTCCCATCGCAAAGCAACACGGTCGAACGTCGGCTGGACCAACGTTAACTCACACAATTAGATGTTGAGAGTGTGTACACTTGCGGGAACTTCAAAAGGCGATCTCAAAGAGCTCTAGCGGCAATGGCGCTAACCATTCTGCTGCGATTGCAAGCAAAATTAAACCTCCTTAAAACAGCATCATAACTCTACGCTGCCGAAAAAATGAGCGTAATCTCGCCGATCCTGCTGCAACGCAGCGGTGGTCGTGTATTCCTTACTTGCATCTGACCCTCTGCAAGCGGACGATAGCACCATTATAAGTTTAGGAATGGTGAATTTTATGACGACAACTCAATTCTGTCTCCGCGTTTGCGTCGCTGCCTCGGTTATTATGGGGCTGCACATGATCCTTACGCACATGGCCTAACGGCACACCCGGAGAAAAGGCTTGGGGCAGCGTGTACCAACGCGATACTCTGCCCCAGACGTGTCAGAGGGAGGCTAAAAGATGTATCCGAAACACTGGATCGGTGGCGTTTTCGCGGCCGTGCTGTCGCTGGGTGCGCCTGTTGCATATGCACAATGCGGCAATACATCCGCTGGTTTTGAGGCGTGGAAATCCGGTTTTGCCTCGGATGCCCAGCGTGCAGGGGTTCAATCGCGTGGTCTGCAGGCGCTTGCCAATGCAACCTACGCCAACCGCACCATCGCTGCTGACAGGAATCAGAAGTCGTTCCGCTACAGCCTGGACAAGTTCATGCAGGTTCGGGGCGCCGACACGATTGTCGCACAGGGAAGAAAACGCAAAGCACGGAGTCCCGACTTTTACGCTGCGCTGGAACGCCAATACGGGGTGCCCGCCGGTGTCTTGATCGCAATCCACGGGATGGAAACAGCCTTTGGCGGGTTCATGGGCGACAGTTCCGTCGTGTCGGCCATTCTCACGCTGACCTACGACTGCCGCCGTTCGGACTTTTTCAAACCCCACGCTATCGGCGCACTGAAACTGGTCGACCAAGGGTCCATCACCGGCGCGACGAAGGGCGCAAAACATGGCGAGTTGGGTCACACGCAATTCCTGCCCGGCAACGCACTCACCTACGGTGTGGATGCCAACGGCGATGGCCGAGTCGACCTCTACAACCAGACAGACGCGCTGGCCTCGACTGCGAACTTTCTGCGGCAAAAAGGGTGGAAACCTGGCCAAGGCTACCAGCAAGGACAGCCAAATTTTGCGGTCATCAAGCAATGGAACGCCGCCACGGTTTATCAGCAATCCATCGCCATCATGGGCGCGCGCATCGACGGATAGCGACCACATCCCGAGCGCAGGCGCGACATGGCGCTTGCGCTTGCGCACATATCGACATAATGCCAGCGTCATAGGGTTCAGGCCCCTGCCCTCCGCATCGTGGTGAAGTCCTGGTTATCAGACCCCTTCAACGGTCGCAGCCTCGGCAATGCGGAGCCCCGAAACGCCACACCCATGCGACCGGAGAACGGAGCTGGATATGGATATCCCCCTTCCTTCACGATCTGCGCTGAAGGCGCAGGCGAAACGATTGCGGCAGACGGTCAACGCGACCGGTACGCCGCTCACCCACGCCCAGGCGCTTGAGGCGGTCGCCCACCAGTGGGGCGTACGGGACTGGAACACGCTGAGTGCGCAGGCGCAGGACGCACCGCAGCATGGCTACTTTCCCGGCCAGCGTGTCAACGGCCGGTATCTTGGTCATCGTTTCAGCGGTGTCGTCAAATCGGCGCGCCTGATGCCGGGCGGTCGACACGCTCTGACACTGCGCTTTGATGACGCGATCGACGTTGTCCATTCACGTCAGTTTTCGGCGTGGCGGAAACAGGTGAATTGCGTTGTGAACGGTACGGGCCGCTCAGTTCGCGCAACGTCGGATGGACAACCACATGTCGTGATACAGGATGCCTGGTCTGGCGCATGATAACTTGCAACACGGATGTGCCGCCTCCCTATACGAGCGGCGGCACATCTGCACGGGCCAAAACATAGGTGTGGATAACAAAAACAACGGCCCGGCTGTGCGGCAACCGCAGCAACGTCTGGCGTTCCGTCCGATAATAGGGGCCGTCCTGCAATCCAGCGCCCACACGCCGGGGCGCATTTTCTGACCGCGGCTGGAAGAGTTCCGGATCCTCGTACCAAAGCTGATTGAACCGCCACAGCGGGCGCCCCACATGGATCCCGTCAAACAAGCGCTGAACGCGCCGCGCCATGTCGTCTGTGTAGTCTTCGACAGGGATGTGGATTTCGGTCAGTGGACGCCCGGCCTTTTCGCCAAGCTGCCACGACGCAGGAAAACATAAGACAGCGCCCGTCAGCACATGCTCTTCTCCGCACTGTTGCATCAATACGAAATCGTTCTGGCACAAGCGCCCAAGTGTTGCCATCGGCGCGACCCGATCAATGCGCACGAGGCGCCCGTCCGGGCATCGAGCGGAATTCGCCAGCACGTCAAAGCCGAGTTCAGGCAATAACTCCAATACCATGGTCAAAAGCTCATCAGCCGCCGGATGCGCATCAGGTTCGAGGTACAAGACATCTGCCGGATGCGCCGCCAGCAGATCCTCGCGCCGGGCCATCTGCTCTGCATAGGCTTCATCTACCCGCAGCCACGGTCCGGTCTCTGGCCGAATACCGGGCAATGCACGCGACATGCGCATGTCTTCAGGCAAGTGGGTTTGCAAAATCGCAGCCATACCGCGTTGTGACATGCGGATTGCGACGCCTCTAGCGGAAAAAAACGCCAAATCGCTGTCGGAAACTGGCAATTCGCCGCGCAATTTCCGCGGCACGCTACCGTCAGGCAAGGACGCACACATGAACCAGCACTATCGCGACACCCGCAAGATCGACCCGCAGCGCGGCGCAACCTTGGGCGATGGCACGCCGAACGATGCTAATCGGATCGAGATTGGGCCGACCCAGCTTGCGTTTCAGGAATGGGAGGCCGCTGGGCTTACCCTGCCAAACCTCGCCAACATGCGCGAATACCGATGGCGGCGCCTGACGCAGCACATCGTGGATCGAGGCTATGCCGGGCTTTTGATGTTTGACCCGCTCAACATCCGATACGCGACCGACTCGACCAACATGCAGCTTTGGAACACCCACAATCCGTTTCGGGCGGTCTTGCTGTGCGCCGATGGCTACATGGTCATCTGGGATTATAAGAACGCGCCCTTCCTGTCGTCATTCAACCCGCTCGTGCGCGAGGTCAGACATGGCGCCGACCTGTTCTATTTCGACCGCGGCGACAAGATTGACGTGGCCGCCGATGTCTTTGCCAATGCCGTACGCGAGATTTGCGCCGAACGCGCACCGGGTTTGACCCGCCTCGCCGTTGACAAGCCCATGATGCACGGCTTGCGCGCACTCGAAGCGCAGGGCTTTGTTGTCATGGATGGCGAAGAGGTCACTGAAAAGTCCCGCTCGATCAAGGGCCCGGACGAAATCCTCGCGATGCGCTGCGCGGTCAATGCCTGCGAGGCCGCTGTGCAGGCGATGGAAGACTTTGCGCGTGCGAATGTCGGCGATGGCAAAACGTGCGAGGATGATGTCTGGGCCGTTCTGCACACCGAGAATGTCAGACGCGGTGGCGAGTGGATCGAAACGCGCTTGCTGTCGTCTGGGCCACGCACCAATCCGTGGTTTCAGGAATGCGGTCCCCGCATCTGCCAACAGAACGAAATCATCAGCTTCGATACCGACCTCGTGGGCAGCTACGGTATCTGCGTCGACATCTCGCGCAGTTGGTGGATCGGGGAGGAGAAACCCCGCGCCGATATGATCTATGCCATGCAACACGCGCACGAGCACATCATGCAGAACATGGAAATGATCAAACCTGGCGTGATGATCCCGGAATTGACCGCGAACACCCATGTGCTGGACGACAAGTATCAGGCCCAGAAATACGGCTGCCTGATGCACGGTGTCGGTCTGTGCGATGAATGGCCGCTGGTTGCTTATCCAGACAAAGCGGTACCTGGCGCCTTCGACTACCCGCTCGAACCCGGCATGGTGCTGTGTGTCGAGGCGGCAGTTGGCGAAGTTGGCGGCGACTTTTCCATCAAGCTCGAGGATCAGGTGTTGGTCACCGAAACCGGATACGAAAACCTGATCACCTACCCCTTTGACCACGCCCTCATGGGAGACGGGTGACCGAACGCATCAAACAACGGGAGTATTTGCGCACAAATACTCCATTAAGAACTCTTGGAAACGTAAACTGGGTTCAGGACGTCCAAAGCTTGGCTCAAGCAATTTTCCTCAAAGAAATCGTAGGTTAAATTACGATTCTCGCATAACGTGAACACATGGATCGATTCTCAAAATCGGTTCACAGAATTATTTTGACAAATTCCTTTTGAAGGACCTTTGGATGCAGCCGAGCGACATCAAAAGCATCGCGATACATCCGGCCATCGGTGTTGCACGTGTCGGTAATTCCGAAGACGACTATTTCCTGGCGCCAGACGTCATCGGCGCGACTCCCTACGATACAGATGGCTTTCGCGATGCGCAGGGTCGTCTGAAACGGCAAGTCGCGCGGTTTCGTGTATATGCAACGCTGAATTCCGGCGAAGTATGCGAACTGACCGACGCTGACGCGCAAATTGACTGGCGGGTCGAGATCGCCAATCTCAAAGCCGGATGGTACGAATTCCAGCACGCAATGGATTTGCCGCCGGAGCAGGTATTCGAACCCCAAAAACGCAATGCGACATTCAATGGCAATGATCGCGAACGGCTCAGCATTCGGCCGTCTCCCCGCACAATCTCCGGACCGAACCAGACATCGGCGCCGTTCGACGACGGCACATTTTTCGGCAAACCCGTCTATTTGGGCGAACTGCGCACAGATGATGCCGGGCGGCTTCTGTTCTTTGGCGGGCACGGCCACTCCGCGCCGCTGGTGCCCGGCACCGTCCCCACCACATTCGCCAACAATGACGGCTGGCACGACGACACCAGCGACGGCCCAGTCCGGGCGACCGTCACCATCGGCGACACCGCGTTCGAGGCGACACCGGCCCACGTGATCGTCGCACCCCCCAATTTCGGACCGGGCCTCTTTGGCGTGGTCACGATGGACGATGTCGTACGCGACCTCTACTTTCGCGAAGGGATCCTGGAGCCGCCAACGACGACCAGCTTCACCCGCGACGTCTGGCCCATTTTCGACCGAATGACCGGGCACCAATGGGTTTGCGACGGCATTCTGCTCCTAGCCGGTCAAGGCACGCCGCTTGATGCCCGCGATCCCGATATCATCGCGCAAATGGCCGACCCGACCGACGCAAGCGCCGCCTACCGCCAGGCCGTCTTCAACCTCTTCCGCAACAGCAAAACCGAAGCGCTGAACCACGCCGCCCTGCCCCCATTCTATGGCGACACCTACGGGGATCGGTATCTGGATGGCCCGAACAAGGGCAAGCTCGTGAACCCCACGCGCGAGGATCTGTTCCTGACCAAAACCCAGTACGAGCACCTGGAAAACTGGGCGGCCGGAGATTTCGAAGCCGATTGGACGGGCATCCCCGCCATCCCGGCCTTTGACGACATCCCCACCTGCGACCAGCCCCGCGAGTTGGACCGCGCCGCCCTGCACGAATGTCTGGGCGGCCCGTTCCACCCGGGGATCGAGATGACATGGCCCATGCGCCTTGCGTCGATGTGGAACCCAGATGTCCCCTACCGCCTGCGCCCCCTTCCCGAAGGCGAACCGGTCCGTCAGGATTATGGCGACACACTCAGCCGCGAACAGGCGCTGGCATGGGACGGTCCATGGGGCCCAACAGGCCCCGGCAGCCTGACCCGCTGGATGGGCGTGCCCTGGCAGACGGACGAAGCGTCCTGCAATTCAGGTCTGGTCTATACGCCCAGCCTGTATCTCTCCTCACCCAGCTTTTGGGGCGCCCGTGTCCCGAACCAGGTGTTACCGATCGAGGCCTATACTATTGCCACCACTCCGGAACTGGCCCCGCTTCAGGTACAACGCCACTTCAGCCATCGCCGCTTTTGGCTGCGCGATTTGCAGGGCACGGGCTATGCAGCACGGATCGACAACATGGTCCACAAATGGTGGATGACCGGCCTGGTCGAGGCGCACACACCGCCCGAAGGGTCCGGTCTGCCCGATCCGTGCTTTGTCGAAACGGGCCGCTCGCCGACCTTCACCGCGGGTGATCCAAGCCTGAAGCTGGCACAGGATGTCGTCGCCCTGCAATCGACCGAAGAGCACATGACAACGCTCGCCCGACGCGCGGCACCCAAAGCCGACGCCGACGAAGTGCTTGAGGAACAGACATTCGAGCGGCTGGGCCGCGGCGAAGTCTAGTGCCAGAGGTGCTGATTGCAGGTGGCGGGCCTGCAGGGCTGGCCGCCGCGATCGCACTTGCCGAATGCCGGGTCAGTGTGACGGTTGTCGATCCCGCCGACTGCATCGCTCAGACGCGGGCCGAAATGCTCGCGCACGGCGCAGGCGTCATCATGCAGCGCCTTGGCCTTGGCCAAGTGTTGGAGGACGCTCTCCGGATCAAAGCTGTCGAAAGCGTCTGGGGCACTGCGCAGTTGCAATCTCACGGCGCAACCCCGGGGCTCGGCCTGCACAGTTGGGGCGTTGACCGGCGTTCACTGAGCGTTGCGATGCGAGCGCGCGCGTCGGCCATGGGCGTGAAGATTGTCAAAGGACGGATCGGACACACCCGCAAAAACGACACAGGTTGGCAGGTGGACATCTCCGAAAATGGAAACGTCCGAACGGCCACGTCCTCTTATCTGATCGACGCAACAGGCCGGCCCAGCCACATCGCCCGCCGCAACGGTGCGACGGCCCTGCACGGCCCCAACCTCGTCGCATTAATCTGGAATACCCCTAATGAAGCAGAACCGATCATGGTCGCCGAGGCAACCGAAGACGGCTGGTGGTACGCCGTGCCCAGCCGCTGCGGCTCGACCGTCGGCTTTGTCACCAGCGCGGAAAGCGCAAAACGGGTGCAGAACGCACCGGGCACCATACTCGAGCATGCCGCACGCACCCTGACCCGCATTCCAATCCCGAAATCGACCACGCCTTGCGCAACACTGGACTGCCGCAGCGCCGTCCTCGACCGCGCAAGCGAGAGCGGATGGGTCGCAACCGGCGACGCCATAGCCGCCTTCGACCCGATCTCCTCCCAGGGGCTTTTCAACGCGCTCTCCGGTGGCTTCTTCGCCGGAAACGCCATCGCGGATGCGGTCGAAGGCGACGCAGAAGCCCCCATGATCTACGCCGCACTCGCTGCACGCACGGCGGAACGCACCCACGCCAGCACACACCTGCAATACGCCGCCCTCCCCTTCGACACGCCCTTCTGGCGCGAGCGTGCGAACCTGAACTTCAAACGCCAGCACTCAGAAACCAAGGCCGAAGAACACGCACTCTAGCAGCGCCACCACGTCGTCAGCCCATCCGCCGACCGCCCAATGCGACCCCCACAAACGCACTGTGTCAGACTCACACCTCTGCGTGAGATACGTGTCATGTCCCTTCCATGCTTGGCCCGCGGCCCCCATTCTCCCAGCCAAGGAGACGACACATGCCCACCGAACGCATCACCTTCACCGGCCACGCCGGAACGCTCGACGCACGGCTCGACCTGCCCGAAGGGCCGCACCTGGCCACGGCGGTCTTCGCCCACTGCTTCACCTGCGGCAAGGACATCCCCGCCGCACGACGCATCGCGGCGCGGCTGACCACGATGGGCATCGCAGTCCTGCGCTTCGACTTCACCGGTCTGGGCCACAGCGAAGGCGAGTTTGCCAACACATCCTTCACCTCGAACGTGCAGGACCTCGTCAAAGCCGTCGACTACCTCAACACCCGCGACATGCCCCCCGCCCTGTTGGTCGGCCATTCCTTGGGCGGTGCCGCCGTCCTCAAGGCCACGGCCCAGCTTGACCAGATCAAGGCGGTCGCCACCATCGGCGCCCCCTTCGACCCCGAACACGTGACGCACAACTTCGCTGACGCCCTGCCCAAGATCATCGAAGAAGGCGAGGCTGAGGTCAGCCTCGGCGGCCGCCCCTTCCGCATCGGCAAAGGGTTCATCGAAGACGTGGCCGAAGAAGCCCTGCACCCCGCCATCGCCCGACTGAACGCTGCCCTACTCGTCCTGCACGCCCCCCGCGACGCCATCGTCAGCATCGACAACGCGAGCGAGATTTTCCTGGCCGCCAAACACCCCAAAAGCTTCGTCACCCTCGACGATGCCGATCACCTCGTGACCAATGCAGACCACGCCGAATACGCCGCCGACATCATCGCGACCTGGGCCAAGAAATACCTGCAACTCAAACCGCCCGCCCCGCCCATCGGCGCACCCGAAGGCGTCGTGCGCAGTTCCGAAGCCGATCCAAAGGGTTTCCTACAGGACATCACCCACGGCACGCGGCATCACATCCTCGCCGACGAGCCGCGCGCCTATGGCGGCACCAACCAGGGCCTGTCGCCCTACGGATTGCTCTCTGCCGGGCTTGCGGCCTGCACGTCCATGACCATCCGCATGTATGCGCGGCGCAAGGAGTGGCCACTGGATCACGTCCATGTCGATGTCAGCCACAACAAGGTCCACGCGCAGGACGCAAGCGGCACCCAAGGCGACAAGATTGACGAGTGGAAACGCCGGATCACCCTGACCGGCCAGCTTGACGATGCGCAGCGCCAACGCCTGCTCGAAATTGCCGACAAATGCCCGGTGCACCGCACACTCGAACACACATCGAAGGTCTTGACGGAACTCGCACCTGCCAGCGAAGTGCTTGAGACAACCTAGAACATAAAGTGCTCAGGCCCGCCACCTGTTCCCCAAAATCAAACGAGGCGCGGTCCCATCACGAGCCGCGCCTCTCACTTTAACTCAAGCGTTGGATCAGCCGCGCGCGCGGCCCACCAGCTTCCAGGCCAAGGGCAGAACCAGCGCCGCCAAAGCCAGCTTCAGCGCGTCACCGATCAGGAAGGGCGTCAGGCCCCATTCCAGGATCGGCTTGTCCCAGCCATAAAGCTGACCCAGCCACGCCAGACCGGGTACATAGATCAGCACGTTGCCGAGCAGCATGGCAACAGCCATCCAAACAACCGACCGGTCCCAGCCACGACGGGCCAGTGCGCCCAGCGCAAGCGTCGCCAGCACGTAGCCAACAAGATAGCCCCCGGTGCCACCCATCATGTATTCCAGACCGAACTTCTCGGCCGACGAGCCGGCAAAGACGTCAAAACCCAGCGCGCCGACGATCATGTACCCCATGATGGTCACGAGGCCGAGGCGCGCGCCATAAGCCGCACCGACGGTCAGTACGGCAAACGTCCCCATGGTGATCGGAACGGGCCACATCGGCACCTTGATCTTTGCTGCTACCGCAAGAAAGGCGATGCCCAGCACCACGAGGGCCGCTTGCTTGATCCGCAGGGCGGTGCCCTCATTCGCGCCAAACGCTTCGCTCAGCACCTTGTTATTCCAAGTCGATTCCATGTGATCTCACCTGTTGACGTGACAGAAATTTGACAGCCTTGTGCCAAGCACCCGCAATTTCTGCAAGCGCAAAGCCGATGTTTGCGATCACAGACGCAGCGGCGCAGGCTCAACGCCCGGTGGGACGAAAGTGATTGGTCATCACGTAAGATTTGCGCGGCCCCTCGACGGTCCATGTGGCGCGAAAGTCCGGCCAGTCCGAGAAATCGTAAGACACATGATAGGAATCCGGGTCGCACCAATGCGATGCCTCACCCCCGGCTGCAGGCACCGTATGAAAGAACCGCCCGTCATCGAAATAGACATGCAAGCCCGGCGTCCACAGATACCGCCGCTCCGCCTGCATGGGTGCGGCCCCGTCTATATACAGTGTCCCCACCTCGGCATAGGCAAGATCATCTGACTGCGCCGTCCACGTCGCGCTCCCCGAGAACCGCGCAGACGCTCCCACCTCGGGAGTGATCACACGCTCGATCTTCCAAGCCCCCTCGAAATCCGCCAGCACCCGTTCAGTCGGCATGGCACGCCCCGGTGATGTCATCCGCCGCACCCGGCACGATTGCCAGCATCAGGGCAAAGCGTCTCATATGATGGCCTTCGTCTTGTCGTTCACCGGGCCTCAGTCTAAGGACGCGGGCAACGATCCGACAGACATAAAAGGTGCCCCATGATCCCACGTTATTCCCGCCCCGACATGGTCGCGATCTGGGCTCCGGCCACCAAGTTCCGCATCTGGTACGAGATCGAGGCCCACGCCTGCGACGCCATGGCAGACCTCGGCGTCATCCCCCGCGCAAACGCCGACGCCGTCTGGAAAGCCAAAGATGTCGAATTCGACGTGGCCCGCATCGACGAAATCGAAGCCGTGACCAAACACGACGTCATCGCCTTCCTCACGCACCTCGCCGAACATGTGGGCAGCGAAGAGGCACGCTTCGTCCACCAGGGCATGACGTCTTCGGACGTGCTCGACACCTGCTTCAACGTCCAGCTCACCCGCGCCGCCGACATCCTGATCGCCGATCTCGAAGGGTTGCTCGCCGCCCTCAAGCGCCGCGCGTATGAACACAAGGACACAGTCCGCATTGGCCGCAGCCACGGCATCCACGCCGAACCCACAACCATGGGCCTCACCTTCGCCCGCTTCTACGCCGAAATGGACCGCAACCTTTCCCGCATGCGCGATGCACGGGCCGAGATTGCCACCGGCGCCATCAGCGGCGCGGTCGGCACCTTCGCCAATATTGACCCGGCGGTCGAAGATCACGTCTGCGCCAAGCTGGGCCTCGTCCCCGAACCGATCAGCACTCAAGTGATTCCCCGCGACCGGCACGCCGCCTTCTTCGCAACCCTCGGCGTGGTGGCAAGCTCCATCGAAAACATCGCCGTCGAAATCCGCCACATGCAACGGACCGAGGTGCTGGAAGGGGCCGAGTTCTTCTCGATGGGCCAAAAAGGCTCGTCAGCCATGCCGCACAAGAAGAACCCCGTACTAACCGAGAACCTCACCGGCCTCGCCCGCATGGTCCGCTCCGCCGTCATCCCGGCGATGGAAAACGTGGCCCTCTGGCACGAACGCGATATCAGCCACTCGTCGGTGGAACGGATGATCGGGCCAGACGCCACCATCACGCTCGACTTCGCCCTCGCCCGCCTGACAAGCGTCGTCGACAAGATGCTGATCTTCCCCGAGAACATGCTGGAAAACATGAACAAGTTCCCCGGCCTCGTAATGAGCCAGCGCGTGCTCCTGGCCCTGACCCAAGCGGGCGTGAGCCGCGAAGACGCCTATACATACGTTCAGCGCAACGCGCTGAAGGTCTGGGAACACCGCACCGATTTCAAGGAAGAGCTGCTGGCAGATGCGGACGTCACCGCCGCGCTCAGCCCGGCAGAAATCGAGGAAAAGTTCGACCTTGGCTACCACACCAAGCATGTCGACACGATCTTCGCCCGCGTCTTCGCCGAGGATTAAATCGGCAAGCACGGAGGACACCTCCGCCTTACGAGTGACGCGAGAGTATGCAGTAAGGCGCATCCTGATGCGCCCAAACCTGTTTTCCTTTGGCAGAACGGCCCATCCGCCCTACCCTTACGTCACCCGAAAAAAGGAGACGAAAGATGAAGACCAAAACCGTTCTGGTGGCACTGGCCCTCACGCTCGCCCCCACACTCAGCCTCGCCATGGGCTGCAACTACGACAAGCTCGAACAACAGGCTATGTCCTGTGCTGCGGGCACCGTCTATGACGCCGACACCAACAGCTGCGTGGCCACCACCGGCTAACACTCACGTTTTCGTGATCGCATAAGACCGAGGTGCGACGGGTTACCTCAGCATCGAACCTGACGCACCTCACGACGGAGACTTACAATGTTGCGCACGCTGATCCTGACCACCGCCATCGCTTCGGCGCTCGCCCTGCCCACAACCGGCTTTGCCGCAGGCAGCGATGACAACGCCAAACCCAAGAAAACCGAAACCACGCAGAACTGCCTGAACGTGCGCCAGTGGGACCCTGAGCAGAACGCCTATGTCCGCTTCTCGCAGCCCGTGAATGGCGTCTGGGACGCCAAAATCGGCAAATGCGTGCGCCCAGACAAAACGTCCTACCTGGATGCCGATGAGCTTTATAAAGCCGTGCGCGAACTGGCCTATGCCGGGCGCTACAACGAAGCCAACACCGTGCTCGACCAGATGCCCGACCAGGCCGAAGACCGCGTGCTGACCTATCGTGGCTTCACCGCCCGCAAGACCGGTCAACTGGAACTGGCCAACGTCTTTTACCAGCAAGCCATCGACGCGAACCCCGACAACATCCTCGCCCGCTCCTACATGGGCCAGGGCAAGGTGGTCGAGGGCGACACAGTCGCCGCAATGATCCAACTGCGCGAGATCCAAGAGCGCGGCGGTGCTGGTACCTGGGCCGAAGCGAGCCTGCGCGACGCCATCGAAACCGGCACCACCTACAACTACTAACGCCCTGACGGGTTGAGGGATTCTCAACCTTTGCCTGCCACAACGACGCCAAATCGTTTCGAGGCAGGACATGACAGACTTGGTACCCATGTCCGCCGCCCCTGCACCTGTGCAGCCGGGCGGCGGCGTTTCTTTGACCCCTGCACCAGCACCACGCCCGCCCGCGAACCTGTCCCGCCGGGCCAAGGCGGCCATTGTTGTGCGGCTTCTCCTGAATGAAGGGGCCGACATCCCACTTGAGGACCTCCCCGAAGACCTGCAGGCCGACCTAACAAAAGCAATGGGATCCATGCGCGTCGTGGACCGCGACACGTTGCAGGCTGTAGCAGCGGAATTCGCCGAGGAAGTGGAACGGATCGGCCTCAGCCTGCCGGGCAGCATGGCAGGCGCGCTCGACGCGCTTGATGGCAAGATCAGTGCGCAGACGGCGGCGCGGCTCAGGAAAGAAGCAGGCGTGAAACGGGGCGGCGATCCCTGGCAGCGTATTCGCGACATGGGCGCCGACAAACTGGTGCCGATCCTCGAAGAGGAAAGCATTGAGATTGCCGCTGTGATGCTGTCGAAACTCGACGTGGCCAAGGCGGCTGAGCTGCTGGGCCTGCTGCCCGGCCCACGCGCCCGTGCGATCACCTACGCCGTATCCCAAACCGGGGCTGTCACACCCGAAGCGGTGGAACGCATCGGTCTGTCGCTGGCCAGCCAGATGGATGCACAACCGCTGCGCGCCTTCGACAATGGCCCGGTCGAACGCGTGGGCGCGATTCTGAACTCGTCCACGTCACATACGCGCGACGACATGCTCGCCGGGCTTGAGGAAACGGACGAAGGCTTCGCAACGGCGGTCCGCAAAGCCATTTTCACCTTCGCAAACATCCCAACGCGCATTGCACCGCGGGACATCCCCCGCATCCTCCGCAATGTCGAGCAAGAGGACCTGGTCACCGCATTCGCGGGCGCCCCGGACATGGGGCTCGATACATCGGTAGAGTTCGTGCTGAACAACATGTCAGCACGGATGGCCGACCAACTGCGGGAAGAGGTGCAGGAAGCGGGCAAGCAAAAGCCCGCGGAAATCGAGGACGCGATGGGCAATATTGTCAGAGCTATCCGCGACATGGAGGCCAGCGGCGACTTGATGCTCATCACGCAGGACGACGAAAACTGATGCCCGGCATCGGTAAGGCTCCGTGCGTATCATGCATGGGGTTTTGGGCAACGCGCCTAAACAGATCATTGAACGCGCACTGCTGAATGGGTGATGACAGGCACCACGCGGCATCAAAAATGGCGGGCCGCATCCAAATTCCTGAAACGGCAAAGACACCGCTTGCGTTTGCGACGCGACACCGTCTGCTTGTGAACCGTCCAGGGGGGATTTATGTCTGGCCCGACACTCTGCGTGCAGACACAAGGCGCGACCAGGACCTGGACCCGAATGCGACACGACCCCGAAGACCTGCCATGGCGGACCAAGCTGGCCTATCTGGCCACCAATGCCATCGCAGTTGGGTGCATCGGCGCCGCCCTTGCCCTACCCTATGCTTGGCGTGTTCCGTTCATGGGGTGGATTCTGTCCCACATCGTCGGTCCGGTCGCAGGGTTTAAAAAACGCGCGGTCGAGCACATCGCTTTTGTCTTGCCCGACTTGCCAGCGGCCGAACACGAACGCATCGCACGCGAAAGCTTGGACAACGCTGGGCGTACGCTGATCGAAAATTATTCAACGGGCGCCCTTCTCGCCCGCCAGAAGGATGCAAAGATCGACGGCCCCGGCATCGACGCGCTGGAACAGGCGGCACAAACGGGCCAGCCGGTCATCCTTGTTACCGGCCATTTCGGCAATTACGAGGCCCTGCGCGCCACCCTCGTGGGGCGCGGTTACGATGTCGGCGGGCTCTACCGGGACATGTCGAACCCCTATTTCAACGCGCATTACGTCCGCACAATGCAGGCCTTCGGCGGCCCGGTTTTTGCTCAGGGACGCAAGGGGACTGCCGGGTTCGTCCGCCACCTCAAGGCGGGCGGACAGCTGGTCCTGCTCTTTGACCAGCACGTCCAGCGTGCGCCTATCCTCGATTTTCTCGGCCACCCGGCCCGAACCGCCGTGTCCGCAGCCGAGCTGGCTCTGCGCTACAACGCGCTGCTGATCCCCTTCTACGGTATCCGCAAACCCGACGGACTGGGCTTTGACTGCGTGATGGAGGCACCCATAACGCCCTCAGATCCCGAGAAAATGACACAAGCCATGAACGACAGCATTGGCGCGCGTATCCTGGCGAACCCCGAACAGTGGCTTTGGGTCGCAAGACGCTGGCGTATCGACGAATGCTATCCCGACGCTGCTACCTGATCTGGGCGGCCGCAAGGATCGGGCCATCGACGCCCTGTTGCACCATCACAACAACCGGCTTGTCGCCCGGCGCGTCTGCGTCAATGGTCAGATCGGTCGCGCCGTCCCATTGCTGCAGGATTTTCCACCCTTCGGTAACGTTGGCATAGGTGATCGTATGACCCGCATTCTCGCCCCGCGTGATCCGCGATGTCCGTTCGGGCGTGTACCGCAGAATTTGCACAACCAACGGGCCGCTCGGTTCTGCACTCTGCGCGACGATTTTAACCTGATCGCCTGACCGTGTGACCGCCAGCGTGATCGGGCTGGACTTGTCGGAATAGTCCGAAATGAGCCTCGACAACTCCATCGGGCGCGCACCCACAATGTCAGCCTGCCCGTTGATGATCATCTGCGGGGTATAGATGGACCGGCGCCCTGCGGCGACCGCATAACCGCGCTGACGTTTGGCGTAGGCCGGATCGGCAAACTCATCTTTCCAGCCAATGTAATCCCAATAATCCACATGCAGCGCCAGTGCGATCACGTCATCCCGCTTGGCCAACTCGTGCATCAGCTTGTCTGCCGGCGGGCAGGACGAGCAGCCCTGCGATGTGAACAGCTCCACCACGACCGGGGACTGCGCGGCTGCAGGGGTGACAAGGCTTGCAACAGCCGCAAAGACAAGGGGGATCAGACGTTTCATAAAAGAAGCACACTCATTGCGTCGGGAGTGGTTTTTAACCATGCAGCGTAACTAGGAAAGCCTGTCGCAAAGAGCCAATCAATGTTTGTTGAGCGTATGTGACAGCCGGATCACGGCATTGCGCACTAAAACTGTATGCAATAGTATACAAAATCGTCGCAGGCACCCCAAATGCGGTTGATCGCACCCGCACATTTGGGGCATGACGCACCCAAAGATTTGCCCCATCCGCTTCAGGAAAGGAAAAACCCCATGCCCATCACCGTAGGCCACGACACCGCCAAGACGCGCAAGACGCTGACCGTCGGCGGCCAGTCCATCGACTACTACTCCATCCCCGCCGCGACCGACGCGGGCCTGGGTGACTTTGCCAACCTGCCCGCCGCTCTGAAGGTGGTGCTGGAAAACATGCTGCGCTTTGAGGATGGCAAGACCGTTAGCGTCGACGACATCAAGGCCTTCGCCGAATGGGGCGCCAAGGGCGGCAAGAACCCCCGCGAAATCGCCTACCGCCCGGCCCGCGTGCTGATGCAGGACTTCACCGGCGTGCCTGCCGTGGTGGACCTTGCTGCCATGCGCGACGGTCTGGTGGCCTTGGGTGGTGATCCCGAAAAGATCAATCCGCTGAACCCCGTTGACCTCGTGATCGACCACTCGGTCATGATCGACGAATTCGGCAACCCCCGCGCCTTCCAGATGAACGTGGACCGCGAATACGAACGGAACATGGAACGCTACACGTTCCTGAAATGGGGCCAGTCCGCCTTCAACAACTTCCGCGTCGTGCCCCCCGGCACCGGCATCTGCCACCAGGTGAACCTAGAATACCTGGCCCAGACGGTCTGGACCGACCACGACCAGAACGGCGCCGAAGTCGCCTACCCCGACACGCTCGTCGGCACTGACAGCCACACCACCATGGTCAACGGCGCAGCCGTCCTCGGCTGGGGCGTCGGCGGGATCGAGGCTGAGGCCGCCATGCTCGGCCAGCCGATCTCCATGCTCATCCCCGAAGTGATCGGTTTTGAATTGACAGGCTCCATGGTCGAAGGGACCACCGGCACCGACCTCGTCCTGAAAGTCGTCGAAATGCTGCGGGCCAAGGGCGTCGTCGGCAAATTCGTCGAATTCTACGGCGAAGGGCTCGACCGCCTGCCGCTCGCCGACCGCGCCACCATCGCCAACATGGCCCCTGAATACGGCGCCACCTGCGGCTTCTTCCCCATCGACGACGAAACGCTCCGCTACCTGCGCAACACCGGCCGGGACGAAGACCGCATCGCACTGGTCGAAGCCTACGCCAAGGAAAACGGCTTCTGGCGCGGCGCGGACTATGCGCCGGTCTACACCGACACGCTACATCTCGACATGGGCACCATCGTGCCCGCCATCTCCGGCCCCAAACGCCCGCAGGACTATGTCGCTCTGACAGATGCCAAAGCGGCGTTCACCAAGGAAATGGAAGAAACCTTCAAGCGCCCCATGGGCAAGGAAGTCGAAGTCGAAGGCGAAGACTACACCATGGAATCGGGCAAGGTCGTGATCGCCTCGATCACCTCCTGCACGAACACGTCGAACCCCTACGTGATGATCGGCGCGGGCCTCGTGGCACGCAAAGCCGCCGCACTGGGCCTTGACCGCAAACCATGGGTGAAAACCTCGCTGGCCCCCGGCTCGCAGGTTGTGTCCGCCTACCTCGAAGCGGCAGGCCTGCAAGAAGACCTTGACAAGATCGGCTTCAACCTCGTGGGCTACGGCTGCACCACCTGCATCGGCAATTCCGGCCCGATCCAACCCGAGATTTCCAAGGCCATCGCAGACGGTGACCTCGTCGCCACCTCGGTCCTCTCCGGCAACCGCAACTTCGAGGGCCGCATCAGCCCCGACGTCCGCGCCAACTACCTCGCGTCCCCGCCCCTCGTGGTGGCCTACGCGCTGGCAGGCACGCTCGACATCAACCTCGCCTCCGACCCCATCGCACAGGACAAGGACGGCAATGACGTCTTCCTGAAAGACATCTGGCCCACCAGCCAGGAAGTCGCCGAACTGGTCGAAGCGACCGTGACACGCGAAGCCTTCCAGGAGAAATATGCCGAAGTCTTCACCGGTGATGAGAAATGGCAAGGCGTGGAAACCACGGACCAGAAAACCTACGACTGGCCACCCGCGTCCACCTACGTGCAAAACCCGCCTTACTTCCAGGGCATGTCGCCCGAACCGGGCGTGATCACCAACATCGACGGTGCCAAGGTTCTGGCCATCCTCGGCGACATGATCACCACCGACCACATCTCGCCCGCAGGCTCGTTCAAGGAATCGACCCCCGCCGGTCGCTACCTCACCGAACGTCAAGTCCAACCGCGCGAGTTCAACTCCTACGGCTCGCGTCGCGGCAACCACGAGATCATGATGCGCGGCACCTTCGCCAACATCCGCATCAAGAATGAAATGCTGGACGGCGTCGAAGGCGGCTACACCCTCGGGCCGGATGGCGACCAAACGTCGATCTTCGATGCGTCCATGGCGCACCAGGAAAACGGCACCCCGCTCGTGATCTTCGGCGGCGAACAATACGGCGCTGGCTCCTCGCGTGACTGGGCCGCCAAGGGCACGGCGCTGCTGGGCGTGAAGGCGGTCATCGCTGAATCGTTCGAACGCATCCACCGCTCGAACCTCGTCGGCATGGGCGTCATCCCGTTCGAATTCACGAGCGGCGACACGCGCAAATCGCTGGGCCTGAAGGGGGATGAAACTGTCTCCATCTCCGGCCTCGACACGATCCAGCCGCTGCAAGAGGTGCCCTGCACCATCACCATGGGCGATGGCACGGTGAAAGAGATCATGCTCAAGTGCCGGATCGATACCGCAATCGAGATCGAATACATCGAACACGGCGGCGTTCTGCACTACGTGCTGCGCAACCTTGCGTCTGCCGCCTAAAGCGGATGTGATACCACCAGAACGGGCGCCCCTCGGGGCGCCCATTTTTGTTGGGAGAATGCCATGAAAACCGCACTCGTCACCGGAGCAGCCCGCGGCCTCGGACACGCCATCGCCCTCAATCTGGCCCAGGACCACAACGTCGCCATCACATGGCGCAGCACCGCACCGACCGGCATGCTCACCGATCACCCCAATATTGCAGACTTCCAGATCGACCTTGCCAATCCTGACGCAACAGCCGACCTGCCCAAACGTGTGATCGACCAGTTCGGCAGTCTCGACATCATCGTTAACAACGCGGGCAGCATCCTCACCGATGACGCGGAAAACTACGACGCCCAGGCCGTCGCCACCAACTTCAACGTCAACGTAAACGCCCCAATGGGCCTCGTCGCAGCAGCGCTGCCGCACCTGCAACCGGGGGCCGCCATCGTCAACATCTCATCCCAGAACGCGCGCCTGCCCGCCATGGTCGCGCACAGCTATTCGGCCAGCAAAGCCGCCCTCGACACCTGGACAAAAATCGCGGCCAAAACGCTCGGCCCCAAAGGCATCCGCGTCAACGCCGTCGCCCCCGGCGCGGTCAACACGCCCGAAGCCACCCGCCCCGATGACATCACCGACATGATCATCAACGACAGCGCCCTGCGCCGCATGGCCACACCCGAAGACATCGCCACCGCCGTCCGCTTCCTCGCCTCCGACGCGGCAGGCGCAATCAGCGGCGCGATACTCGACGTCAACGCAGGCTACCGCCTGTAAACAGCGCGGACCGGGCTGGGGCTCCGCCCATTCGGACCTCAAACACTCTCCCAGAGTGTTTGCCGCTGCGCGGACCGGGCTGGGGCTCCGCCCATTCGGACCTCAAACACTCTCCCAGAGTGTTTGCCGCTGCGCGGACCGGTCTGGGGCTCCGCCCATTCGAACCTCAAACACTCTCCCAGAGTGTTTGCCGCTGCGCGGACCGGGCTGGGGCTCCGCCCATTCGAACCTCAAACACTCCCCCGGAGTGTTTGCCGCTGCGCGGACCGGTTCGAATTCCCTGTTTCAAAAAAATCCCCGCCGGAGGCTCCAGACATCAGCGGCGGGAGCCTCCCCTCTCGGTGGGGAACCCACCTGTCGGGCAATGGGCGGCAGTATTTTCAGCCAGAAGAAACCACGCGGATCAAAGTGTAGTGCGCCGCAAGGCGCTCAATTTGACAGCGCCTTTTCCAGCTCGGGCAGAAACCGGTTCTCGTAATCCGACCCGACAAGCGGCCCCTGAAACCGATAAAGAACCGTGCCATCCGCATCCAGAATGAACGTCTCGGGCGGCGCCGTCACCCCCCAGTCGATGGCGGACCGGGCACCGGGATCAAAAGCGACCGCGACAAACGGATTGCCGTCCTCATCCAGATATTTCGACGCTGGGCCTTCGGTGTCGCGGAAATTCACCCCAATGATCGGCATGCCCTCTGCGGCCATCTCCAAAAGCTTGGGATGTTCGGCCCGGCACGGCGGGCACCACGACGCCCAGAAGTTCACCAGCGTCACCTCACCCCGCACAAGATCGCCCTCAGCCACAGGGGTATAATCAGCAAGCTGGGCATCCGTCAGCGGCGGCGCAGGCGCACCAATCCGGGTCGAGGGCAACTCATCAGGGTTCTCGCGAAACATGCCCACGGCTGCCAGCGCCACGAAGCCCGCAAAAATCCCGATGGGGGCCAGCATCAACGGCGACAGCTTAGCCATTGCGACCACTCCGCCGCTCCACTGCCTCCATCTCGGCGCGCACCTTACGCCCACGCCAGACGGTCAGCACAACGATGGCCACCAGCAGTACAATCGACACCGCATAGGCCGACAGCACCGCTTCGGCATATTTTCCAAGATCAGGCATCACGCCTCCTCCGCCCGCAAGCCCGCGCCCCGCGTCTCACGCGCCATCAACGCCCGCGTCCGACGCACCCGTATCTCGGTCCCCGTCCGGTACAGAACCAGCGCCAGGAACAGCAGGACAAACCCGGCAATGCAGACCAGCAGCGGGAAGTAGAACACGTCCGCCACATTCTCTTCCTTATCGAGGCTCAGCGACGCCCCCTGATGCAGCCCCTGGTTCCAGAACAGCACCGCATAGCGGCTGAGCACAGCAAAGACGGTGCCCACCAGACACAGGATCGAGGTCAAATCCGCCGCCGTATCGGGATCCTCAATCGCCTCCCACAAGGCCACGTAGCCCAGATAAAACAGAAACAGGATCAGGAACGAGGTCAGCCGCGGATCCCACGCCCACCAGGTCCCCCACATCGGCTGCCCCCAGATCGCGCCGGTAAAGAGCGCAATCAACGTCATCACGATCCCCACAGGCGCCGCCGCCCGCGCCGCCAGCGCCGACACATGATGCCGCCGCACGATCCAGATCAGCGAGGCCACCAGCATCATGAACCACGCATTGATCGCCATCAGCGCCGACGGCACGTGCAGGTATATGATCTTGACGGTCGATCCTTGCCGGAAGTCATCCGGGGTAAAGAAGAACCCCCAGATCAGCCCCACGACCAGACATACCCCGGACCCCCACCACAGCCACGGCTGTACGCGTTCGCTCAGACGCAGAAACTTGACAGGGTTGGCGTATTCCCAAAGTGACATATTTGATATCTAACCCCTCGCAGGCCCCATCTCAATCGACATCCGCGTTATCTCAGGTTCACCCGAAGCACAGCCCCTGCGGCAAATGGCATCGCCGCCAGCACGGCCAGCGTGATCCCCGCCAAAAGCAGTAAGGGCGTACCGGAGTCCAATCCCTCCGCCGCCCGCCGCGCCGCCTCCGCCCCAAAGATCAGCGTCGGCACGTAAAGCGGCAAAACCAAGAGCGACAGCAGAAGCCCCCCGCGCTTAATCCCAACCGTCAACGCAGCCCCAAAGGCCCCGATCATCGACAGCGCAGGCGTCCCGAGGGCAAGGCTCAACACGAGCACGCCATATCCAGACGGCGCAAGGTTCAAAAGCACCCCCAAAACAGGCGCCGCCAACACCAACGGCAAACCCGTGGTCACCCAATGCGCCGCCGCCTTCACCGCCACGATCCCCTCCAGCGGCAGGGGCGATGTCGCCAGCAAATCCAGCGCGCCATCCTCCCAATCGACGGCCAAGAGCCGATCCAGCGACAGAAGACACGCCAGCAGTGCCCCCAACCACAACACCCCCGGCGCAATCTGGGTCAACAGCGCCGATTGCGGCCCCACACTGAAGGGCACCAGCACGACGACAATCAGGAAAAACGCGAGCCCCAGGCCAAACCCACCCCCGGCCCGCAAGGCCAACGCCAGATCACGGAAAAACAACGCCCTCATAGAAACGCCTCGTCCGCGGCATCCATCTCAGCCGCCGCCGCGCGAAAGCCCGACACATCCAGCGTCTCGGCCTCAATCCCAAGATCGATATGCGTCGCCATCAACGCCGACCCACCGCGCGCCAAATGCCCCTTCACGGCCTCGGCAAAGAGCGCAACCGACGCCGCATCCAGCGACACGGTCGGCTCGTCCAGCACCCACACATCGCGCCCCGTGACCATCAACCGCGCAAGGCCCAACCGACGCTTCTGCCCCGCCGACAACCGACCCGCAGGCCGATCCACCAAATCCTCCAGATCAAAGGCCGCCAGCGCAGGCGCAATATCCGACTGCCCAAACACCGACGCCCAGAACCGCAAATTCTCCGCCACGGTCAACGCCGCCTTCAACCCATCCGCATGTGCAGCATAGGCAATCCGGTCATCAGCCCCCGCCACGGTCCCGGCCATCGGCAGCTGCAACCCCGCCACCGTGCGCAACAGCGTCGTCTTGCCCGAGCCGTTCGGCCCCCGCAGCACCAGCGCCCGACCAGGCCCCAGCACAAACGTCACACCAGCCAGAACGGGCACCCCACCACGGCCCACGGCCAGATCAGTGACAGTCAATTCCATGGAACATGGCTAACCGATTGAGCGGCCTGCCAAAAGCCCCCGATCCAACTTCATTTCGCCAAATAAACCGCGGGGGACGCGCAACGCGCGGGGGGCTGGCCCCCTCCACCCTCTCAAACAGGCAGCACCGCCAACGCAATGCGCCGCCCTTCGCTCAAAAGCACATTGTAGGTCCGCGCAGCAGACGGCGACGACATCACCTCAACACCCAAGCCAGCCTCTTCCAGCACAGACCGCAGATCGGCAGGGATATGTGCGACATCAGCGCCCGTGCCCATAAACAGCACATCCACCTGTCCTGCCAGCGCCAAAAGGGGCGCACGGTCTTCATAACCACCCCAACCGCCCGTACCCGCAGGACCGGTCAGCAAACCACCTTCAACCACCTCTCCGCCAATGCGGAAAAACCCCGGCCCATAGCCCTCGACCGGCTGCGCATCGGTGTAAGTGATCTCATTCAGGCGCATGACCCATCTCCCAAATCGGCAGGCCCAGAATAGCGGATGCCGCAATGACGATATAGGCCACTATGCGAAAAAGTCGCTCCGCCTGCGGGTCGAACAACCACGCCCCCACCACATTCGCAACCATGTAAAGCGGCACCATCACCAGCCCAATGATGACCGCTTGCGCATCCAGCAGACCGAAGACCAGGAAGATCCCCAGCTTCATCATATCGACACCTAACAGATACAGCAGGAAATTCGCACGGATCACCGCAATGGCCTTGGCCGACGCCATATACAGCAGAATGACCGGCGGCCCGGGAATACCCGCCAAACCACCAAGAAAGCCGCCAAACGTGCCCACGCCCACGGTGGTGCGCGGCCCCATAGGCCCCCGGTAGCGCCAGCCGGACATGAGCGCGCCTAGCAAGATCAGGATGGCAATCGACACCCCCCAGCCAAAGGCCACTGGATTGACAAAGGACAACGTCCATAGCCCCACAGGCAAACCAATCGCGACGCCCAGCAACAGCCAACCGGTCTCCCGCAAATTCCCATTACGCAAGGCCGGACGCAGGTTCGGAAGCGGCCCCCACAGCTCCACCACGGTCAGAAAGGCAAGCGCAGCAAAGGGCGACAGAACCGAGCTTGCCGCCGCCATGATGATCATGCCCGACCCGAACCCCGCAAAACCACGCACCAGCCCGGCCGCGAGGATCGCAGTGACGAGCCACCAGATCCCCGGCAACGCCAGCGCCTCAACGACTGCCGCGCTCATTCCCCGAACACCGGCAGCCCCATGACAATCGCCACCGCGATGATCACATAAGCCACCCGCCGATACAGCACTTGCCGCGCCGGATCGAACAGTGCCTGCCCGATGCGCGAGGCGACACCATAGGGCACGATCAAGATCAACCCCAGCACCACAGCCTCAACGGTCAGGAGCCCCTGCATCGCCATCAACGGCACCGTCAAAAGCCCGGTGATGGTCAGAAACACCAGAGTATTGGCCCGCGCCCGCGCCACACCTTCCTGCCCGCTCAACTGGAACAGAACCATGATCGGCCCCACTAGGCCCGTCGCGCCACCCACGACCCCAGTCGCCGCGGCGACAGACATGCGCGCCGCCCGGGTCGGGGCAGCCTGATACCGCCAGCCCAGCACCAACGCGATCAGGGTCAGCGTCGTGACGCCCAGCACCGCCCAACGCATGGTCGTCACATCATTCACCCGCAAGATCGCGATCCCAAGCGGCAGCGCAAGGGTAGCCAAGACAATCATCAACACCACATTCGGCCGGTCCGCCTGCTTCCATGCCCTCGGCACAACAGACACTAGCGACGCCAACGCCGTCACGCCAAAAGCTGCAATCGCCGTCTCCACCGGCAAGAACACTGTCGCCACCGGCATATAGACCAGCGCCGCCCCAAAGCCCGCAAAGCCATAGACGACACCCGCCACCACCGTGACGAGCAGCACCCAGACAAAGCCCGGCAACGCCAGCGTATCCGCAATCATTGCTGTCATGATGCGCCCAGCTTGCAGGCTCACGGCCTGCAAGCAAGGGCCAGTTCAGCGCCAGCGCTAGGCCAGCGCGTCAGGCATCCACATTGGCAAACTGGTTGCCCGCATTCGCATCCGGTTTCGACCAGTCACGCTTCACGCCCAGCCACAACAGGATGGTCGAGGCGACAAAGACCGAAGAATACGTCCCCACGATCACGCCCCAGATCATCGCAAAGACGAAGCCACGGATCACGTCGCCGCCCAGCACATAAAGCGAAATCAGCGCCAGCAGCGTCGTCACCGAGGTCATGACCGTCCGGCTCAACGTCTCGTTGATCGAGATGTTCAGCACCTCGTTCAGCGGCTTCTTCTTGTACTTCCGCAAGTTCTCCCGCACCCGGTCGAACACCACAACCGTGTCGTTCAGCGAATAGCCCACAATGGTCAGAAGGGCCGCGATGATGGCCAGATCAAACTTGATCTGCAGCTCGGAAAACACCCCGATGGTCAGGATCACGTCATGGACAAGGGCCGCAACGGCCCCCAACGCAAACTGCCACTCAAAGCGGAGCCAGATGTAGATCAGCACCGCCCCGATGGCCAAAAGCACCGCAATCGCGGCCGTCATGATCAACTCGCCCGAAACTTTCGGACCCACCGACTCCACCGATACGAACTGAATATCCGGCACGGCGGCACTCATCGCCGCCTGCACCGCGCGGATGGTCTCGGGCGTCACCGCCTCCTGCCCTTCCTGGGCCTGAATGCGGATCATCGCGACGTTCTGATCTGCGTCAAAGGTCGGATCGAAGACCTCGGTGATCGAGATATCGCCCAACTCCAGCGGCGTCAGCGCATCACGGTAGAGACCAATATCCACCGGCTGCGTGCTTTCCGTCCGCACGGTCGTCCCGCCCCGGAAGTCGATGCCATAGTTCAGCCCCTGCAACAGGAACGACACCGCCGCCAGCACGATCAGCAGACCGGAAATGCCCAACCAGATCTTCCACCGGCTGAAGAAATCGAAATTGGTGCCCTGTTTGACCAGCTTCAGTCGCATCTTACACCTCGATTGTCTTGGGGCGGCGGCGTTCGAACCACATCACCACCATCAGCCGCGTCACGAAGATCGCGGTAAACACGGACGTCAAAATGCCCAGACCCAGCGTGATCGCAAACCCGCGTACGGGGCCCGACCCCATGGCAAACAGGATCACAGCGGTAATGAAGGTCGTGATGTTGGCATCCAGAATAGCCGACAACGCCTTTTCATAGCCAAGCTCAATGGCCCGCGCAGGCCCCCGCGACGACTTCAGCTCCTCGCGGATGCGCTCAAACACCAGCACATTGGCGTCCACCGCCATACCAACCGTCAGCACAATCCCCGCAATCCCCGGCAAGGTCAGCGTCGCCCCGATCATGCTGAGCAAACCAAAGATCAGCCCGATATTGATGATCAGCGCAATGTTGGCAAAGATCCCGAACAGACCGTAACTCAGCCCCATGAACACCAGCACCGCGGCAAAGGCGACCATGGTCGCCACCTTGCCCGCATCAATGCTGTCCTGCCCCAGTTCCGGCCCGATGGTCCGTTCCTCAAGGAATGTCAGCTCCGCAGGCAACGCCCCCGCCCGCAACAGCACCGCGAGGTTCGTGGATTCCTCGACTGAGAAACGACCGGTAATAATCCCCGACCCGCCCGGAATATGGCTCTGGATCACGGGTGCAGACACCACCTCATCATCCAGCACAATGGCAAAGGGCGAGCCAATGTTCTCAGCCGTATAATCCCCAAACCGCCGTGCGCCCGTCGTATTGAACCGGAACGACACAGCCGGATTGCCATTCTGGTCAAAGCTCGGCTGCGCATCGACAAGGTCCTCGCCCGTCACCACCGGCGCGCTCTCGATGACATAAAACAGGCCCGGTTCATCCAGTGATGGGACCAGCTTGTTGCCCACACCGGCCGAGGCGTTCTCGTCCGACGTCCGGTTCACAACCGGATTAAAGGTCAACTGCGCCGTCGTCCCAATGATCTCCTTCAACTCGGCCGCCGACCCAATGCCCGGCACCTGAATGAGAATCCGCTGCGCGCCCTGCCGCTGAATGGTCGGCTCCCGCGTGCCCACCTCGTCAATCCGACGTCGCACGATCTCAAGCGACTGCTGCACCGTCCGCTCGTCCGAGGCCAACTTCTCTTCGTCACTCAACTGAACAACGACAACATCCGGCCCATCGGCACTGACAACAATGTCATTCGCGCCCACACCGGTCAGCGTCTGCACGGGTTGCTGCAACGTCCGCACCAACTGCAAAGCCCGCTGCATCCCCGCAGGCTCGCCAATCCGGATACGCAGCACATCCGCATCCGAAGGCTGCAACCGAATGGTGCCAATGGTCGCACGCTCCGCGCGCAAGGTATCACGCACCTCGGGCCACATCGCCTCGATCCGGCTGGCATAGACATCCTCGACCTGCACCTCGGCCAGCAGATGCGCACCCCCGCGCAGGTCCAAGCCAAGGTTCACCAATGCAGAGGGCATGAAATCCGGCCACTGTGCAAACAGCGCCTGGTTCTCAGGCGTATCAGCACCCAGCTCTATGGCCTGGGCCGCATCATTGTGCTGCTCAACGCGGGTATAGAACCCGTTGGGCAGGGCAAGGATCAGGCCCAGCGCACATAAGGACCAAATCAGTACCCGTTTCCACGCATCGATCTGAAGCATTACTTCGCAGGCTCGGTTTTATTGAGCACCTGCGCGATGGTGGACTTCACGACGCGGACTTTCACGCCCTCGGCCACTTCCACCTCGACCTCATTGTCTTCCTTGACCTTCGACACCTTGCCGATCAGCCCCCCTTGGGTCACCACCTGATCACCCCGGCGCAGGGCTTCAACCATGGCGGCATGCTCCTTGACCTTCTTTTGCTGAGGCCGGATCAGCAGGAAATACATGATCGCAAAGATCAGGATCAGGGGAATGAACTGGCCGATGGCTTCCATGGGAATTGTCCTTGGTCTTGGGGCGGCAACTGGCCCGCTTCAGAGTTTGGCAGAACCTATGGGCGGGGAGGTGTTAGCGCAAGGCACAAAGGGGGCACAAAACGGGGGATTGATAGGTCACAGATCACACGGGCCGGATCAAAGACCTTTTGCCCGACGCACATTCGCGTCAGAATGGTGGGATGGAGAATACAATTACTATCCTGATAACCCTTCCCGCGACATTCTTTTGGGGCTTGATAACCCTGGCAGGCGTGATTGCAGCTTCAGGCTTGGTTTACATCAGCCTACCTAAAGCCAACGACACAACTGGCCCGGTCGGCCTACAATCCCGTTTCGGCGCGGAGGGCCTGCACCCCATCGTTTTCCTCACTTGCATCGTCCTTTGGACCGGTCTTACCCTTGTATTGGTGGTGGGGCTCTTCGGATTAATACTGGATGTTGCCACTGATCATGTCCCTCAGCGAACAGCGCCCACCGACAGCCCGGCAACGCAGAGCCAGAAGATCGCTGCCATCTGGGAATTTCGTTTCAAACTGGTGCAGCTCACCGCGCTCACGACAGTATTGGGCGCTGCCATCGCTCTGCCGGTCACGCTGATCCGGCTCAGACTAGCCTCGCGTCAAACAGAAGCGACAGAAGACGGGCTACTAGTTGAAAAATTGAACACGGCGACCAAAGCGCTTGGCGAAACAATCTCGGATCCAAACGGTACAAGACCAAACACTGCTGTCAGAATAGCGGCGATCATGTCACTTGAACGTATCGCATCCGAGGCACACTCGATGTCCATAAAAGTTCAGATCTTACAACTGCTGGCCTACTACATCCAAGAACATGCAACAGGCTCCAGCAAGAGAACAACGCAATCAACCAAGAAACCCAGCGTGAGCGGCGACATCAGAGCGGCGCTCAAATCAGCCGCTTGCGTTTGCGCAATGTTTCCCTCAACTGGTTTCTTTGGAAGCGACCTCTTTGTTGATCTAAGACGAGTGAACTTCTCACGAGAAAGGCTACTTGACGGAACCTTCCGCAACGCGCGTTTAAACCTCGCACAGTTTGGCCAATCAAGCTTGCACGGATGTCGTTTCGAAAAATGCCATATCCGTGCAGCGGACTGCCGATCGACACTCTTTCACGGCAGCGTTTTTGTCGGGTGTCTGCTGCGAAAACTCGTTTTCGACCGACACACTACCTTCACCAAGTCACAATTTCTCGGCTGCGCCTTTCGCGAGATCGACTTCTCTCAGGTAGGCATAAAGCAAGGGCATCTCAACGCGACCTTTGCAGACGGTTCCGTAACGCTGCCGCACTATCTTAAACGGCCACCGCACTGGAGTAGTGATGTCTTACGCGAAGGTGAATTCGATGACGCTTGGCGCATGTGGCAGTCCAGCCTACCGGTTGGTTGGGACACCTCGGCTGACTAGTCTCACACCCCAAACCCTACCCAATCCCTAACCTCCCACCCCAAACCTTAACGCCCCCCAAAAGTTAACCAAACCTCACCACCCCACCACCGCCCAAAACACGCAGTTTCCCCTGCAAAATGTGCAGTTTCCCCAATCCCCTCTCAAAACCCCACATTTCCACCCCGCCAAAACACGCAGTTTCACCCCCAAACATCGCAGTTTGCCCGCAACACCCTGCCACAGCCCCACCGTACGCTGCCTTAACCTCTTGGCCCCTGCCCCCTGATCGGGCATAGGGGCGGCACTGTAAAATCTGTCCCGAGGATTAGACCAATGCACGACATCCGCGCCATCCGCGCCAATCCCGCCGCTTTCGACGCCGCCCTCGCGCGCCGTGGGGACGCTGCGATGTCGTCGTCCCTTCTGGCCCTCGACGAAGCGCGCCGTGCCAAGATCCTCGCGGCCGAAACCGCGCAGGCAGACCAGAACAAGGCCAGCAAGGAAGTGGGCGCCGCCAAGGGCCGCGGGGACGAGGATGAATTCCAACGCCTCCGCGCCTTAGTCGCTGAAAAGAAAGCGGAAATCGCGCAGATGCAGGAGGAGGCAAAGGCGCTCGACGCCGAGCTGACCGACGCCCTCGCGCGCATCGCCAACCTGCCCTCCGAGGACGTGCCGGAAGGCGCGGACGAGGATGACAACGTCGAAATCCACAAGTGGGGCGACCCGCAAACCTTTGATTTCGATGCAAAAGAGCATTTCGAGATCGCAGGCGTCGCCGCCTCCATGGACTTTGAGACCGCTGCCAAGACCTCGGGCAGCCGTTTTGTCATGCTCAAGGGCGCCGTTGCCCGCATCCACCGCGCCCTCGCCCAATTCATGATCGACACCCATGTCGATCAGAATGGGCTCACGGAAGTGAACAGCCCCGTGCTCGTGCGCGACGATGCCATGTATGGGACTGATAAACTTCCAAAATTTGGCGAAGACAGCTACCGGACCGAAGACGGTATGTGGCTTGTTCCCACCTCCGAAGTGCCCCTGACCTACACCGTCGCCGGCGACGTTCTCGACGAGGCGGCCCTACCCATCCGCATGACGGCCCACACGCTCTGCTTCCGCTCCGAAGCGGGCAGCGCGGGACGCGACACGGCAGGTATGCTGCGTCAGCACCAGTTCGAAAAGGTCGAGATGGTGTCGATCACCCACCCCGACGCCTCCGAGGACGAACAGAAGCGGATGCTTGGCTGCGCCCAGGGCCTCCTGGAAGTTCTTGAAATCCCTTACAGAACCGTCGTTCTCTGCACGGGTGACATGGGCTTTGGCGCACGCCGCACCTATGATATCGAGGCATGGCTACCGGGTCAGAACACCTACCGCGAGATCAGCTCAGTCTCGACCACGGGTGACTTCCAGGCCCGCCGCATGAACGCCCGGTTCAAACCCGCAGACGGCGGAAAACCGCAATTCGTTCACACACTTAATGGCTCGGGCCTCGCCGTGGGCCGCTGCCTGATCGCGGTGCTGGAAAATGGCCAGCAAGCCGACGGGTCTGTCACTCTGCCCAAGGCGTTGGCACCTTACCTCGGGGGCAGGACAACACTCGGCGCGGACGGCGCGCTGGTTTAGAACCGCAAAGACCCGGGGCGGTATTCAGGCCGCCCCGTTTTGCGTTCTGTGACCGACGGGTGGAGTTCCAAATCTGACCCGGGCCCTTGCCGCCATTTCCGCAACCACGACAGGCTGATGTCCATCTCTGCGTCCGCAAGCGGGTCCGGCGAGGTGGGCGGGAAGGTTTTCTCTGGCTCAATCGTCAAACGGCCAGCCCCCTGCACGACCCAGTCCAGAGTGATCGCAGACAAACCTTGCGACGTGCCCGACCCGCCTACAATGCCGTGATTTCCGACAAACCACATCTGCTGATACGGGCGCAGCGGCCCTACATCGCCGTTGTTCAACCCTTTGTCCCCGTCCAGATTGTCCCATTTGGCGGGTTTGTACATGACACGCAATTCGTCCAGCGCCAGCGCATGACGGGCAGATTGCACAAGGCTCGACAGCGCCATGTCATGGAATGCGTATTGCCTGTTCCATAGGCTTGCGACCGGCCCCAGAAGCGATGGCGGGATGCCCCGCGCACCCACCGTGTCCCACACTCCTAGATATGGGATGGCGACCATGCGGGATGTATCGTTTCGCCAGGCCAAGTCACTGACAGATGTGCCAAAATTCGGCGACATCTCACGTCGCGCCTCGCGAATATGCGGGGCGTCCGGATGGTTTCGCGCACCGCGTTTTCGGTAAAGTTGAAAGGCTTTGTTGATCCCGTCGGTGCTGGTGTCCTGAACGATCCCGCATTTGCGGATCATCCCCGCGACGGACCGGGCGGTGTAGGCTCCGCGCGAGAAACCGAAGAGATAGATCTCGTCCCCGTTTTGATAGGCTTGTGCGAGAAACTGGTACGCCTGCTTGACCTTTGCATCGAGCCCCCAGCCGAACGCCCCACCCGCGTATTTGTTCAAGGCTTTCATGACCGGCCCGTCAAACCGCCTGTCCGTGCCGATCCCCTTGAAGTAGGCGACGACCTGCCCTTTGGCCGGATCGTTGACAAGCGCCTGGGCGAGTTTGTGTACGCTTGTCGGTTCAGGAATATCGGGCGAATTCCAGGTTCCGTCGCAGAAAACAGCAATACGTGTCATGGTAGGCAAGTCCTTGAAATGCAATGCGCCAGACTAGGTTCTGACTGGCTGAAATTCGTGGTTTCGTCACAAAGATGATCTGCGGTAGAAATTTTGTAAACGGTGGAAAACCATGCCTGCGCTCGTGCTGATCCTCGCCCTGACCTTTGCCGCGTCGCCCTTCTGGGTGCCGGATTTCGGTGGGTTCGAAGGCGACCAGTTCCCCGTTCCGCAGATCAACCCGCCCGTGCAGCCCGAAGGATACGCGTTTGCGATCTGGGGGCCGATCTACCTTTGGCTGGTGGTCGGCGCGGGCTTTGGCGTGGTTAAGCGCTGGTCGGCACCGGATTGGGCTCCGATGCGCGTCCCGTTGGCGGTGTCGCTGGCGGTGGGCAGCGTTTGGTTGCCGGTCGCCGTGCAGAGCCCAGTCTGGGCGACCGTCCTGATCTGGGTGATGCTGATCAGCGCGCTCATCGCTCTTTGGCGTAGTCCGCGGCTCGATCCCTGGGCGGCGGCTTGGCCGGTTGGCCTTTATGCTGGGTGGCTGAGTGCGGCGAGCTGTGTGGCGCTTGGGCTGATGCTCGGTGGATATGGCTGGACATCCGAGCGGACGGCGGCCTGGCTGATGGTGACCGCGGCGGTGATCCTCGCGCTGCTGATCCAACGAGGCCTCGGGCGCGCGCCGACCTATGGGGTCGCGGTCATCTGGGCGCTGGTGGCCATTGGCGTTCAGAACGGCTTTGATCCACGCTCGGTCGGGGCGCTGGCGGTGCTGGGAGCGGTCGTCATGATCCGACCCACGGTAAGCGCCATACGCGGCGAAAATCTGTCCCCGCGGGGACAACTCTGATTTCAAACGCTTTTTCTGTTAAATTCCGTTAACCAAGGTTAACCGCGCCGTCCTTCGGTGTGTTTGCGCAGCTTGGAGGGCCCCGCCTTTTTGCGGCCCTTGTAGGGATTGGCATCGCTTTGCCCACGCATGAACAGGCGGATTGGCGTGCCCGGCATGTCGAAGTCGAGGCGCAGGCCGTTCACCAGATAGCGGTTGTAGCTTTCCGGCACCTTGTCGGGGTGCGAGCACATGACAACGAAACCCGGTGGCCGGGTCTTGGCCTGGGTCATGTAGCGCAGCTTGATCCGCTTTCCTTGCGGTGCCGGCGGCGGGTGCTGTTCGAGCATACCGGTCAGCCAGCGGTTCAGAGCAGCGGTGGGAACCCGGCGGTTCCAGACGTCATAGGCGCGCAGGATCGCGCCGTGCAGACGGTCGAGGCCGCGACCGGTCTTGGCCGAGACGGTCACAAGCGGCGCGCCCTTGAGTTGGGGCAGAAGCCGTTCAAAGCTCTCTTTCAGCTCCCTCAGCTTGGCCTGCTTGTCGTCTTCGACATCCCATTTGTTGATGGCGATGACGACAGCGCGCCCTTCGCGTTCGGCGAGGTCTGCGATCCGCAGGTCCTGCTGTTCAAAGGGGATGGCGGCATCAAGGAGCACGACAACCACCTCGGCGAATTTCACGGCACGCAGGCCGTCAGAGACGGACAGCTTTTCCAACTTTTCCTGCACCTTGGCCCGCTTGCGCATGCCTGCGGTGTCAAAGATGCGCATGGGCGTGCCGTCCCAGTCGGTACGCAGGGAGATTGCGTCGCGGGTGATCCCGGCTTCGGGGCCGGTCAACAGGCGGTCTTCGCCGATGATGCGGTTGATGAGGGTGGATTTGCCCGCGTTCGGACGGCCCACGACAGCCACTTGCAGGGGTTTCGAGGCTGTGGGTTGGGGGACCTCGTCGGTGTCCTCCCCGTCCACGCTCACGTCGGTTTCGGGATCTTCCTGCGCGTTTTTCTCTGCGAAGAGATCGGCAAGAGGCTGCAGTTGGGCATAGAGGTCGTTGAGCCCCTCACCATGTTCTGCAGACAGTCGGATCGGCTCGCCCAGACCGAGCGAGAAGGCTTCGAGCACGCCAGCATCGGCGGCGGACCCTTCGCCCTTGTTGGCGGCGAGCAGCACGTGATCGGCGCGCTTGCGCAGGATGTCGGCAAAGACCTCGTCCGTCGGCGTCACGCCGGTGCGGGCGTCGATCATGAAGAGGCACACATCGGCCATGTCGACGGCACGTTCGGTCAGGCGGCGCATGCGGCCCTGCAGGCTGTCATCGTTGGCTTCCTCAAGCCCGGCCGTGTCGATCACGGTAAAGCGCAGGTCAGCGAGCTTCCCGAGTCCCTCGCGCAGGTCGCGCGTCACGCCGGGCTGGTCGTCGACCAGCGCCAGGCGCTTGCCCACAAGGCGGTTGAACAGCGTCGACTTGCCCACATTGGGCCGTCCGACAATGGCGAGGGTCATGGTCATGGGGTGCGTATCCGACAGATCAAGCCGTGCACATAGACTATGCGGACGGTCACTTAAAGGGGGTCCGACGCACACGAACCTTGCGTTGTCCCACGGCTCTGCCTTTGCTGGTTCCATGAGGCTTGCACAAGAGATACGGACACAGCGGCTGGTTTTGCGTCCGCTGGCCCTGCAGGACTGCCGGTTCTTCGTACGCTTGCTGGGCAATGCCGACACGCGACGGTATCTGGGCGGCCCCGTATCAAGGCAACATGCGATGCGCCGGTTTTGGGAATACCTGTCCTTGCCCGATGGTGCGGCGGCCTGGCTGGTCTGTCGTGCTGCAGACGCCCAATCGCTTGGGATGGTGGAGCTGGGGCGGCACAAGGACGGGGCAGATACAGAGGTGTCGTACCAGTTCGATCCCGCCGTGTGGGGGCATGGATATGCCCGCGAAGCCGTTGGCGCTGTCGTTGCCGAAGCCCTTTGCACTGGCGCACTGAAGCGGGTGATCGCGGAAACCCAGACCGCGAATGGGGCGTCCTGCCGCCTGCTTGAACAGCTGGGCATGGTAGCGATCACGCGGGTTCAACGGTTTGGTGCGGAGCAGGTGATCTATGCCAAGACTGCACGCAAAGGTCCCGTTTGAGGCCCTATGCACGCGCGCCGGTCCAAGGGGCACCTACCGTTTATCGGTAGGCCAGCAATTGCCCGTTGCGCGACACGACATACAGTGTTTGCCCCGCAACCACGGGGGCCGTGGATGCACCACCGGGAATATCTGCCGAACCGGCCAGCGCGCCCGTTGTAGGGTCAAAACTGCGCAGCACTTCATCCGACGAGGCAACCAGCAGGCGGCCGCCAGCCAAAACGGGGCCGTGATGGGCAAAGACCTCGGACTGGCGATTTGGCCGGTTCTGAACAAAGTTGGGCAGGCGCGTGCCCCAGACCCGGCTGCCATCTGCGGCATCGAGACGAAGCAGTTCGTTGCGGTCGGAGATCAGGAAGACACTGTTGCCCACCGGCAGAACGGTGTCGATCGCCCCCTCGCCCGCGGTCCAGATCGGGGTGCCGGAGCCTGCGTTCACGGCCACGGTGCGCCCGGACTGGTTTCCGGCATAGATGACACCATCCTTGGCGATGGGCCGACCGGTGACATCATCGACCTTGGACAATGCACGCCCCTGCCGTTCCCCCAGAACAGAGGCGTCCCAGCGCCGGAGCCCGCCCTGCCGGAACACGGCCTGCAACTCGCCCGAGCCGAAGGAGAAGACCGTGAGCCCGTCCGTCACGATGGGCGCGGGGCCACCCAGCACGTTCGTGCGTGCTTCGGAACTTGTGACTTGCCAGGCGATACGCCCGTCGTCTTTTTCGATAGCCCAGCCGGTGTCGTCGCCAGCCATGACGTAAACGAGGTTTTCGAACACTGTAGGGCGCCCGACGCCGATCGCCTCCAGTTCTTGCGTCCACAGGGTGCCGCCAGTGCTGGTGTCAAGCGCGGTGAGCGTGCCGAGGCCGCTTGAGACATAAAGCACATCGCCATCAACGGCGAGCCCGCCACCGGTGCCATCGCCCTGTTCGGCGCGGGCGGGCAGGATATCGCGTTGCCATAGCAGCTGGCCGGAAGTGGAGACGGCAGAAACGGTCGTTTCAGCGTCCAGCGTGAAGACGCGCCCGCCCGCCACGACCGGATCCGCCACGATGCGGTGTTTCCGGCTGTCGCCTTCGCCAATATTCACGGACCAGATTGGTGTGAGTGTCTGGTTCAGTTGCGGGTGATCGGTGCGGAAGGCCGGTGTGCCAAAGCTTTGCGCCGCGTCGGCATTGGCGACCTGAGGTGGCAGTGTGATGTCGCGGGCCGCGTCCGTTAGGACCACGGCTTCGGTCGCTTCGCCGGACAGCGCGGCCGAGACCGGTTCGCGTTTGCCGGGCAGGATGGTTTCCCGTTCGGCGCACCCGGCCAGGACAGCAAGTGCTACAATCCCCAACACGGCACGGCGCTGCGCGTAAAGTCCCATGCCCCGATCCCTCATCGTCCGACCCATCTTATTCTCCGGCGGTCTCTGTGGCCTCTGGCGCGCCGCCCAGCGCCACCATTGCCTGTAGGGCACGGCGTTGCAAGCCCGGGGTCGCTTCGGCGTCGTCCATTATGCTTTGAAAGCGGGCGATTGCCGCGTCTGTGTCGCCGGTCTCGATATCGATGAGCGCCAGTTGCTCTTCGGCGTGCAGACGGAGGCGGACGCCGGGAACAGCGAGGGCCGCAAAGCCCTGGCGGCGGGTGTCGGCATCCTCGGTTGTCGATTGCAGCATGAGCGATTTGAACGTGGCGATCTGGCGGTAGATCAGCGGCAGGTCAGAGGATTGCGCGACCGGTGCCAGCGTGGCAATGGCCTCCGCGTCCTGGCCTGCCTGGGCCTGCGCGCCCGCGGTCATGAAAGCCAGCACGGCGGCACCCTCGGGCGTTTCAGCGGTGACACCTGCCAGCGCTTCGGCCCGTGCGGCGTCTTCATTGGACGCGAGAGCGGCCAGCATCGCGTCACCGAGCGCTTGAGCCCGCGCTTGTTCCTGGGCCCGGCGGTATTCGTTGAAGCCAGCGGCGCCGACGATCAGCAGGATGACCAACCCGGCAATCCAACCGTAGCGTTTGACATAGCCAAACAGGCGGTCGCGGCGCACCTCTTCGGTGACTTCATCAATAAAGCTGTCGGTATCGCTCACGCCCGCGCTCCCAGTTCCCGTGGTGGATCTGGCCACCCCGTGTTTGTTTTCGCGGCTGTCTTATCGTGATGGCGCGCCCAAGCCAAGAGCGGGTAATCGTGCTCAAATCTGCGGCATTTGGCCAAGCTTGCGATTGTGTCTCAATTTTTTTAATCTGAACTGGTTAGTTTAGACGTAAGCTCTTATATGCCGCGTGACGCTTCGTCAGTTTGCGAAGTGCCGTCTATCAGGAAAGAATACGAAATGCGGATTGTGTCGTTGATCTTGGCCATTGTTGTGGGCGCAGGGCTGTATTTTTGGATTATCGAGCGGGAACGAACCCTCGCGTTTCTTGCGGGCGGGGCTGAAACCGCCGAAGGTGACACCGCGGATGCGCCGTTGAACGGGGCTGCAGAGGCTTCGGGCGACCCTGACACCCAAGCCTTGATCCGAGTGGTTGCCCGTGCATCGGTTGCGCGGGAAATAGACAATGCCGTGGTCTTGCGCGGCCAGACAGAGGCCGCACGCGAAGTCGAAGTGCGGGCCGAGACATCCTCAACCGTCATTTCTCCGCCGCTGCGCAAGGGGACATTTGTCGAAGCAGGTCAGCTGATGTGCGAGCTGGACCCTGGCACGCGTGCATCAACCCTCGCAGAGGCGCGCGCGCGGCTGGCCGAAGCCATCGCCAACAAGACCGAAGCAGAAAGTCGGGTGCCGGAAGCCGAGAGCCGGGTCATCGAGGCGCAGGCCCGTATCGACGAAGCGCTTGTGAACCAGAACGCGGCCCGCCGCCTGAGCGAAGACGGTTTTGCGGCAGAAACCCGCGTCAAGAACGCCGATGCGGCGGTAGCAGCAGCGCAAGCCTCGCTCGAAGCAGCAAAGGCCAGCGTGACCGCGTCCAGATCCGGCTTGCAGGCCGCAGACGCCACGATCGAAAGCGCCAGCGCAGCTATTGCCACGGCGGAAAAGGAACTGGAGCGGCTGGAGATTCGCGCGCCCTTTGCCGGGTTGTTGGAAAGCGACACGGCAGAACTGGGCACATTGCTGCAGCCCGGTTCACTCTGCGCCACCGTGATCCAGCTTGATCCGATCAAGCTGGTGGCCTACGCCCCGGAAACCGAGGTCGCACGTATCACACCGGGCGCGACCGCCGGTGCCCGCCTCGCGGCAGGCGGGCAGGAGGTTTCGGGTGAAGTCACCTTCCTCAGCCGTGCGGCTGACCCGACCACACGTACCTTCCGCGTCGAGATTGAAGTGCCCAATGCCGATCTGAAGATCAGCGACGGCCAGACGGCTGAAATCGCCATTTCCGCAGCAGGCGCGAAGGCGCATTTCCTTCCATCATCGGCACTAACACTGAACGAGGATGGGGCCCTGGGCCTGCGCACCGTGGACGAAGACGGCATTGTCGCATTCAATTCGGCGACGGTCGTCCGGGACACCGCACAGGGCATCTGGCTGGCCGATCTACCCGATGAGATCAACGTGATCGTGGTGGGACAGGAATTCGTGACCGCAGGTGTCACTGTCGCGCCGACCTTCCAGGAGCAGACACAATGACCGGTATCGTTGACTGGGCCGCCTCCCGCGCGCGGATGGTCGTGGCCTTTGTCTTTCTGTCTATCGCGGCGGGGGCACTGGCCTATATCGTGTTGCCCAAGGAAGGCGAGCCGGACATCGAAATCCCGACACTGGTGATCTCGGTGCCGTTCCCCGGCATTTCGGCTTCGGATTCCGAGACCCTGCTGATCAAGCCGATGGAAACCGAACTGGCCGACCTGGACGGACTGGACCGCATGTCGACGACCGCCGCCGAAGGCTATGCCAACGTGGTGCTGGAGTTCGAGTTTGGTTGGGACAAGACCCAGGTCATGGCCGATGTGCGGGATGCCATGGACAAGGCTGAAGCCGATTTCCCTGACGGGTTCGAGCAATACACGGTTGAAGAGTTCAACTTTTCCGAATTCCCCATCGTGATCGTCAACCTCTCGGGCCCCGTCCCCGAACGCACGATTGCCCGCGTGGCCAAGAACCTGCAGGACGATATCGAAGCGCTGGACGCGGTGCTGGAGGCGAGCCTTGTCGGCAACCGGGACGAGATGGTCGAGGTGGTCATCGACCCGCTGCGCCTTGAGGCCTACAATGTCACCGCAGGCGAGTTGATCACGGTTGTCCAGAACAACAACCAACTGATCGCAGCAGGTGAGGTGGAGACGGCGCAGGGTGCCTTTGCCGTCAAGATCCCCTCCTCTTTTGACGACGTGCGCGACATTTATGAGTTGCCGGTCAAGACCAATGGCGACCGCGTCATCACGCTGGGCGATCTGGCGCAGATCAATCTGACCTTTGAGGACCGCGTCTCGACCGCCCGTTTCAACGGGGCGGACACCGTCGCCCTGCAGGTTGTCAAACGCAAGGGTTTCAACCTGATCGACACCGCCACCGAGGTGAAGGAACTGGTCGCCGAGCGTAGTGCATTGTGGCCCGATGGGCTGAAAGCGGTTGTCAACGTCGGCACATCGAACGACCAGAGCCGCGAAGTGGCGTCGATGGTGCGTCAGCTCGAAGGCTCTGTCCTGACCGCCATCGCGCTGGTGATGATCGTGTCACTGGCGTTTCTGGGGCCGCGGGCCTCTGCCCTCGTGGGCTTTGCCATCCCGACATCGTTCCTGCTGTGCTTTGTCCTGTTGGCAATCATGGGCATTTCGGTGTCGAACATCGTGATGTTCGGCCTGATCCTGTCGGTGGGTATGCTGGTGGATGGGGCCATCGTGGTCGTGGAATATGCCGACAAGCGGCAACAGGCGGGGGTCGGCCCCATGCAATCCTATGTGGATGCGGCCAAGCGTATGTTCTGGCCGGTCGTGTCGTCGACCGCGACCACGCTCTGCGCGTTCCTACCCATGCTGTTCTGGCCCGGTGTGCCGGGCGAGTTTATGGGCATGTTGCCCGTCACGCTGATCTTTGTTCTGTCCGCGTCGCTGATCGTTGCGCTGGTCTACCTGCCTGTGATGGGCGGTGTGCTGGGGCGGTTCATTCAGGCGCTGAGCAACGGCAACCAGCGCATCGCCACGATGCCGATCCTGGCCCATGCGGGATTGTTCGTGCTGTCCGGCGTAATGATGCTTGGCCTCATGGCGGTGCCGTTTCTGCTCGACCGTGTTACCGGCGCCTTTGCGGTGATGGATCAACAAAACGTGTTTGGATCCGTCCTGCCCACCTTCATTGACGTGTTCATGTTCGGCCTGACCATGCTGGTGCTGGCCGCGCTCGCCTTTGCAGGGGCTATCATGGCAGCATTGTCGGTGACCGCCCTGTTTCTGCGCCTTGGGTTTGGCCTCACCTGGGGCTGGCGCAAAGTGTTTGGCACGCGCAATCGCCGTGTGAATGCGGGCTATCAGCGGTCGACCTTCGGCTATGTCATTCAGGGCATTGTCGGCAATCCGATCATGCCACTGGTCATGATCGGCTGCGTCTTTGTCTTTGTCGGCACCACGATGATCTTCTTCATCAACAACAATCGCGGTGTGGAGTTCTTTGTCGAGACGGAGCCGGAGCAGTCGATTGTCTATGTGCTGGCCCGCGGAAACATGTCGCTGGACGAAAAGGACACGTTGCTGCGTCAGGCCGAAGAGATCGTGCTGGCGCATCCCGGCATCAAAAGCGCCTTTGCCTTTGCCGGTGCCGGTGGTCTGAACGCCAACACCGGCGGTGCGCAAAGCCCGCGCGACACCATTGGTCAGATCCAGTTGGAGACCATCGCATGGGAGGACCGGCCCGACACGTCCGAGCCATGGTTCACGATCCCCTTCACCGATCGGACGGTCATGCGGCAAGTCAAGGCATCTGATTTTGACGGCAACACCATCCTGGATGAGCTGACGGCGGAGCTGTCGCAGATCCCGGGCATCCGGACCGAGGTTCTAGCGCTGGCGCAGGGCCCGGCATCGGCCAAGCCTGTGCATCTGCGCATCAAGGGCGACAATTGGGAAGACCTGTTGCAATCGGCATCCCTCGCCCGAGCCCAGTTCGACAGCACGCCGGGCCTGACCCGGATCGAGGACACGCGCCCCCTGCCCGGCATCGACTGGCAGATCGACGTGGATGTCGAAAAAGCGGGCCGTTTCGGCGCTGATGTGGCGACCGTTGGCGCGATGGTGCAACTGGTGACGCGCGGTCTGCTGCTGGACACGATGCGGGTGGACACGTCGGACGAGGAAATCGAAATCCGCGTGCGCCTGCCGGAAGATGACCGGGTGTTGTCCACGCTCGACACGCTGAAGGTGCGCACGGCGGATGGTCTGGTGCCGCTGGCCAACTTCATCACCCGCATCCCCGTGGCCGAGTTGGCGCAGATCAGCCGGGTCGATCAGAAGCGGTATTTCGATGTGAAGGCGGATGTCCTCGACGGCCTGCATAAACTGGTGCGGACCGAGCGGGTCAATGGCACCACAGATGTCGAGCAGATCGTCGCCACCGTGCGCCCCTCAACGGATGCCGTTGTCACTGTCGATGGGCAGGGATACGCCCTCTTCAACCTCGCGCCCGAGGGCCGGGGCGTGGACCTACAGGCAGAATTGAATGCGGGTGAGTTGCGGATGATCCCCGTAAACGCCAACGAGCGCATCGCTGAGATCACAAAATGGGTCGAAACGAACCCGTTCCCCGCAGGCGTCGAAACCGAATGGACCGGCGACCAGGAGGATCAGGCCGAATCCAGTGCGTTCCTGGGGCAAGCCTTTGCCGGGGCCCTGTTCCTGATGTTCATCATCCTGCTGGCCCAGTTCAATTCGATCTACAACGCGCTCCTCGTGCTAGGTGCGGTCGTGCTGTCCACGACCGGTGTGCTGATCGGGATGCTTGTCATGGGACAGGCGTTCTCGATCATCATGACGGGTACGGGCATCGTCGCGTTGGCGGGCATCGTGGTGAACAACAACATCGTGCTGATCGACACCTACCAGGAATACGAAAAATACATGCCCCGGATCGAGGCGATCATCCGCACGGCGCAGGACCGTATCCGCCCCGTGCTGCTGACCACGATCACGACGATGGCGGGCCTTGCGCCGATGATGTTCGGCCTGTCTCTGGACTTCGGCAATGGCGGTTACACCGTCGACAGCCCCACGGCACTTTGGTGGAAGCAGTTGGCGACGGCGGTCGTATTTGGCCTGGGGATTGCCACGGTGCTGACACTGATGGTGACGCCATCCTTGCTGGCGCTGCGGGTCTGGATCGTGACCTATGCCGGTTGGCTCAGCCAGCTCTTTGCCAAACTTTCCATGGGCCGCGCCAGCCGCGCGGCACAGGACTGGGCGCTGTCGCGCGATTGCAAGACCGTGGCAACCGAGGAACTGGTCTGGGACTTCGGCGAAGAACCCGCCCATGCTGAGGCGCCACTGCCCAAACCACTCACGGCGGCACCGCTTAAAGCGGCGGAATAGGCGCACGAGCGCTGCCGCGCCGAAAAGCAAAAGCGCCGGTCTTCCGACCGGCGCTTTATTCGTTCCGGGTCCACGAACCGCCTGTCAATCTGGCACACCTGCCTGCGACCACGCGGCATAAAGGTAGAACCCACGTTCTGCGTTACCTCGCCAGGAGCTTCCTACAGCGCAGACTTTTGCCTTGAGACAAGGCCGCATCTTGTCTGCGTTTATTAAAACGCGTGCTTTATGAAACGGCTACGGGATGGCAGGCGGAGTCCGTTTGACGGCAAGACAAGGCCGCGCGGCGCGTCACAACTCGTCCGCTTGCTGCCGCTGCCACAGTTGGGCGTAGCGCCCATCGTTGGCCAGCAATTCATCGTGGGTTCCGGTTTCGACGATTTCACCCTGTTCAAGCACAACGATGCGGTCCGCCTCTGCGATCGTGCTGAGCCGGTGCGCAATGGTCAGGACTGTGCGCCCCTGACCGGCGGCGTTCAGTGCTTCCTTGATCTCCTGCTCTGTCTCGGTGTCGAGCGCGCTGGTGGCTTCGTCCAGCAGGAGGATGGGCGGGTTCTTCAGAAGCGTGCGTGCAATGCCGACGCGCTGCTTTTCACCGCCCGACAGCTTCAGCCCGCGCTCGCCCACTGCGGTGTCATACCCGTCCGGCAGGCCCATGATGAAATCGTGGATCTGAGCCGCCTTGGCCGCCCGTTCGATATCCGCGTAAGTGGCGTCATCGCGTCCATAAGCGATGTTGTAGCGGATCGTATCGTTGAACAGCACCGTGTCCTGCGGCACGACGCCAATGGCTGCATGCAGGCTGTCTTGGGTGACCTCGCGCACGTCCTGCCCGTCGATGCGCAGCGCACCCGACGCCACATCATAGAACCGGAAAAGAAGTCGCCCGATTGTGGACTTACCCGACCCGGTCGAGCCGACGATGGCCACCTGCTGGCCGGGTTCAGCCACGACCGATACGCCCTTGAGGATCGGTCGGGCCGCGTCATAGCCGAAATGCACGTTATCCAGTTCGATCCGTCCGCCGGTCACATCCAGTGCCTTGGCGTTCGGAGCGTCCACCACCTCGGCCGGTTGTTCGAGCAGATCGAACATTTCGCCCATATCCACCAGCGCCTGCCGGATCTCACGGTAGACGGTGCCGAGGAAATTGAGCGGCATAGTGATCTGGATCATGTAGGCGTTGACCATGACAAAATCGCCTACGGTCAGCGACCCGTTCTGCACGCCGATGGCCGCCATAACCATGACACCCACAAGGCCCGCGGTGATGATCAGCGACTGGCCGAAATTGAGGAAGGCCAGCGAATAGCTGGTCTTGAGCGCCGCCGCCTCGTACCCTTCCATCGCCTTGTCATAGCGCCCGGCTTCGCGCGCCTCGGCGCCGAAATACTTGACCGTTTCGTAATTGAGCAGGCTGTCGATGGCCTTTTGGTTGGCGTCCGTGTCCTGGTCGTTCATGACCCGTCGCAGCTTTACCCGCCATTCGGTGACGGCAAAGGTGAACCAGACATAAAGCCCAATGGTGACGGCCACGACGACCAGATACCAGATGTCGAAAAGGATCGTGAGCACGACCCCGATCATCAAAAGCTCGAGCACCAGCGGCCCGATGGAGAACAGAAGGAAGCGCAGCAGGAATTCGACGCCCTTTACCCCGCGTTCGATGATGCGGCTCAGCCCACCGGTCTTGCGCGTGATGTGGTAGCGCATGGACAGGCGGTGGATGTGCTGGAAGGTTTCAAGCGCCAGCATCCGCAGCGCGCGCTGCGCGACACGGGCAAAGATGGCGTCGCGCAGTTGCTGAAAGCCCACGTTCATGAGCCGCGCCACCCCATAGGCAACGGTGAGGCCGATAGCCCCAAGGGCGAGGTCCGAGACACCTTCGCCGCTCAGGACGTTGACGGCGTCGCGGTATAGGATGGGCGTGTAGACCGACACGACCTTGGACAGGACCAGCGCCAGCATCGCCAGAACGACCCGTTTCTTGACCCACGGTTTGTCGTCAGGCCAGAGATATGGCGCGACCTTACGGATCGTGCGCAGGCCGGATTTGCGTTCGGCTTCTGCCACCTTGTCGCTGGGGTCATTGGAGTGGGGCGCTTGATCAGCGGGTGCTGACGACGCTGAGCTGTCTGCGGGCATGCGGGTAGGTTCCTGACGTTCAGGTGCCACTATCTAAGGCAGCGGTGGGTGAGTTGCCAGCGCGCCGGTCGATTTACACGTCAGTTTGGTAGGGCAAAGATCTGGCCGGGAAAGATCAGGTCCGGATTGCGGATGCGGTCGCGGTTGGCCTCGAACACCTGCACATAGAGCGTCCCCTCACCGTAGCGGTCGCGTGCAATGGCCCAGAGGGTGTTTCCGGCCTGAACCGTGATCTGTGTAGCGGGGGCTGCGACCCCCTCTGTCTGGGCCAGCACTTGTGGGTCTTCGCGTCGGAATGGTGTTTCGACACGGCTGGTGACCTGCCCCGCGGTGTCCAGTTCGTCTACGCGCAGGGTGTAGGTGCCTGTGTCGATGTCGGGCAGTTCGCCCTTCCAGCGGCCGTCGGATGCCACGTCGATGTCGGCGACGGGCGCGTTGTTCACGTAGACGCGCACGGCATCGGCGTCGGCCTGCGCCCGGCCTGCAAGCTCAACCTCGCCTGCGTCGGAATAGCTGATGCTGTCGAGGGCAATATTGTCCAACGCCTCGGGGGCTGTGTTGCCCAGCACTTCAACGCCGTCTTCGGTGGATTTGAGCACTGTGACCTGCTGCGCGCTGTCGACCTGTGCGGTTTGTACCGGGTCTGCTTGCGGTGCGTCAGCTTCGGCAACCGGCGCTTGCGTGACCGCAGCCCCTGCCGGGTCGGGCGCTGTTTTCGCGGCGGCGGTGTCCTCGGCGTGCCGCTCGGGTGCAACAGGGTCAGTCGGCGCCGTAGCGTCGGATGCTGCAGCGACTGATTGAGCGTCCGGTGTCGCAGCCTCCGGGGTCGCTTGTGCGGAGCCCGCGTCTGCAGGCAGGCGCGGCTCCTCTATCGCATCTTCCGGTATGGCCATAGCCACCGCTTCCGTTTGTTGGGGTTCGGCCGGGGCTGTGGCAACGGCATTCGGCTCGGGCTGACGTTGCGGTGCAAGGATCACCTCATCCACCGATGCAATCTCGTCAATGCCGACGCGCTGCACGACGGTCAGGACCTGCGCCTTTTGGCTGGGCGGCAATTTGGTGATTGCGGCAAAGCTTCCGCCGTTGTCGGTGGTTGTTTCTGCATTCTGCGCGCCGTCCAGCAGCACCGACACCTTGCTGCCTGGCGCTGCGCGGCCAGCGATCACGGTCAGGCCATCGGGTTCCACGCGCACCTCGTCGATCGAGGGCGGATCAAGCGGCACAGCGACGTCAGGTGTAGCTTCAGCATCAGGCGCGGCGGCGGTCACTTGCGGCGCGGTCGCAACCTCGGTCGGTTGTGCGACCGGGACTGGACCGGACTGGTTGGCGTTGAAGTACAGCCCAGCGCCAACGGCCACTGCCGCCACAACCGCGACCGTCCCGACCAAGGCACCGTTTGACCCGGCAAATGCCGCCCATTTGGACATGTAGACCCTTTCCACCGCACCGGTTTTCCCGGTTTCGTTGCGCTTCAATAACAGGCGGCGCTATAGCGGTCAAAAGAACGGCGTCACAAAACCATCACTTTCGCGCGCCCGTTACAGGAGCACCACATGTCCTATCTGTCCGTCTGCGTATATTGCGGCTCGCGCCCGGGTGTTTCGCCCGCATTCAGCGTTGAGGCCGAGGCCCTTGGCGCAGGCATTGCAGCGCGCGGTTGGCGACTGGTTTATGGCGCGGGGGATGTGGGCCTGATGGGATCAGTCGCACGGGCCGCACAGGCCGAGGGCGGCGATACGTTCGGTGTCATTCCGCGTCACCTGGTGGACTGGGAGGTCGGAAAGACCGACCTGACCCGCTACGTCGTGACCGAGACCATGCACGAGCGCAAGAAGGTCATGTTCATGAATTGTGATGCGGTGGTTGTCATGCCGGGCGGTGCCGGATCACTTGATGAGCTGTTCGAGGTGCTGACATGGCGGCAACTGGGTCTGCATGAGAAGCAGGTCGTTCTGATGAATGTCGAAGGGTATTGGGACCCGCTGGTCGACCTTTTGCAGCACGTTGTGACAAAGGGGTTCGCCGACAAGTCACTGCTGGACTACTACTCGGTTGTCGAGTGCGCGGCTGAGGCACTGGCCGCGCTGGGTTAGGCACCGGCTGCGGCATTGGCAATCCGCAAAACGCGATTCCGGTGATGTCCGACACCGCCTCAACCTCGCTGCTTCGTTCCATCAAACACAAATGAAAAGGGCCGGCAGCAGCGCTGCCAGCCCCCACAAAGCTGTATTAAGCTTGGCCAGACCGATTACATGCGGCTGGCGACGTTTTCCCAGTTCACGAGATTGTCGAGGAAGTTCGTCAGATAGGCAGGCCGCTTGTTGCGGAAGTCGATGTAGTAGGAATGCTCCCACACGTCGCATCCCAGCAGTGCCGTCTGACCGAAGCAGAGCGGGTTCACGCCATTTTCGGTCTTGGTGACTTTGAGGCTACCGTCGGTGTCCTTGACCAGCCACGCCCAGCCGGAGCCGAACTGGCCTGCACCTGCCGCGGAAAACTGTTCTTTGAACGTGTCGACCGAACCAAAGCTTTCGGTCAGGGCCTTCTCCAACTCACCGGGTATTGCGCTGTCGCCCGGGCCCATCATTTCCCAGAACTGGTTGTGGTTCCACAACTGGCTGATGTTGTTGAAGATGCCGTTCTGGGCCACGGCGCTGGCATCGTAGGTGCCGACGATGATCTCTTCGAGCGACTTGCCCTCCCACTCGGTGCCTTCAATCGCCTTGTTGCCGTTCGTGACATAGGCGTTGTGGTGCAGGTCGTGGTGATATTCCAGCGTCTCTTTCGACATGCCGTTGTCCGCCAGAGCGTCGTGGGCATAGGGAAGGTCAGGAAGTTCAAAAGCCATTGGGGCCACCTCATTTTCGTATTACAGTCCGCTCCTGACAGATCGTGCGTTACGCTGCAAGATCAAGGCGAAGCCGTACGAAATGTCACTGTGTCTGAGGATCAGAACAGCGCTCGGCCAGAGGAAACAGCACAGGTGCCGCTGCCGAAAGGACGGTTGGCAAACCCGCTGAGCCAACCGCGCATGGTGAACCCCTTGTCGTTTGGGCGATACTGCAAAGTGTAGTCGACGTTGAAACTTTGTGAGCCCGACTTGAGGTTGTTCACTTCCCACTTCAGCCGGTACTGTCCGTTGCCAAGCAGTTGGAAGTCAGCGGCGATAGGTTTTTCGTAGACATACATGACGACTCCATCGACGACAGCCGCCTGACCCGTGTTCGGATTGACCGAGAAGATGACGCGGTCTTGAATGAACCCGCGTCCTTCCAGGGAAGCCACCTTACAATCATAGGTCGTGGTTTGTGCAAAAGCCGCTGGTGCGGTCAGCATTAAAGCAGCAGTCGCCAGTTTCAGAATATTACGTTTCATTGATCGGGCCCATTTTCAGAGAAATACAATCGCGGAGTTTTCGCAAAGCACATGCAGCGCTGTTTTGCGTGCGGTGTAAGTTGATTTCTTATACTGCGTGCGCAGGTGGTCGGCTAACTCTCATGCTTGCCTAGCACGCTATTCGATAACGCAAGCGCCGCGCCCCTGCACGGTGTTGTCAGCAGCAAAGATGTTGCCGCGCACAAAAACCTGCTTCGTGGCGATATCAATTGTGGCGCGGTAGCTGACCCTGGCCGGTGTGGTCGTTGTCGGGATACCGTTCACAACCCATTGCAAGCGGTACTTGTCGCCACCCATCTTCTTTACCTTGGCCGCGACCGGTTCGCCATGCACCTCGTGCACAAAGACGTCGTAAACCAGGGCGCTGTCCTGGCCTGGCACAAGTTCGAATGCCAGAACGGGCGACACGAACGAGTCCTTCGCTGCCTTGATGTTGCAAACATACTGTTCCGCAAAGGCAGCTGTGGACATTACGATTGCGGAGGCTGCGCCCAACAATACTGTTTTCACTCGATACTCATAGATCTGGTTGTTGCTATTGCACCCAAACACGAAACCTATGCCGATTTCCAGACTAAAAGTAACTCACAGTTGAGCCACAGGCAGATGCGGTCTTTAGCAAATCGTAAACATACTGCGCCTGGCTGCGGAAACAGATGATGCGGAAGTGGTCCGTGTCGTGCAGCCAAAAGGCAGCAGGCACTTGCGCCATCCGAGTGCGTCGGAACATACCTTTCGTGAAACGCTCCGGCGCCAGATCAACCGGTACGAGCTTGGCCAGAACATCCCGCGCGTTCGGGCCGGACAGGTCAAAGACCGCGCGCGCGTCAGAGACGTTGAAGCACAGGCTGTGAATGCCCTTGAGAGCCGTCTGCATCTTTTCGATGTTTGCCGCGACCTCATCATATGGGCACAGCACCAGCAATTCGTCCGGCGACATCCAGCAGAGACCGCGGTCGTCTGTGCACTGCGCCTGTCCCTGATCGGGCATATCCACCGCGGCAACGCCAGTCGCGGCACTTCGTATGGCCGGATCGCTTAGGTCGCCGCGCAGAGTGATCATGCCCTGCAGTGTCACTTCGCTGATCGTTGCGATCCCGTCGGACCACGTGGCGCCGTTCAGCGCACTGACTGCCTTAGACATTCTGCTTCTCCCCTTCGGGATCAAAAAAGACGGGGCTCACGATCTTGGCCGTATAGGTGGTGCCATCAGTGCCGGGAAAGTCGATCACCTCACCCATGCGATCAGGACCGTGTAGCACGAGGCCCATGGCGATCCCCCTGTTCAGGTTTGGTGAGTGATAGGACGACGTCACCCGCCCCTGCATGTTGCGTTGACCGTTTTCGTTGGTTCCAGCTGCCACAGCATAGGCCCCGTCAGGCAGGACCGAACCATCGACGGTTTCCAGCCCGACAAGCTGCCAGCGCTCGGGATCGATCATATGCGTGCGCTCCTGCGCCCGTTTGCCTAGGTAGTCGTCCTTCTTCTTCGACAGCGCCCAGTGCAGGCCAAGATCCTGGGGGATCACGGTGCCATCGGTTTCGTCGCCGATCATGATGAAGCCCTTTTCGGCGCGCAGGATATGCAGCGCCTCTGTGCCATAGGGCATGACACCAAGCGCATCGCCGACGGTCATCAGCGCATCCCAGAACGCCTGCCCTTCGGAGGCTTTGACGGCAATCTCGTAGCTGAGCTCTCCCGAGAACGAGATGCGGTAGGCGCGGACGTCGAACCCGCCCAGCGTGCCATCGGCCCATTCCATGAACCCAAGCGCCTCAGCAGAGACATCCATGCCGCCCAGCGCTTCCAGAGCCTTGCGCGCTTTGGGGCCGACCACGGCGATCTGGGCGTATTGCTCCGTCACGTTGGCGACATAGACCTTCATGTCCCACCATTCGGTCTGCAGCCATTCTTCCATGTGTTGGTGGATGCGCTCGGCCCCTCCGGTGGTGGTGTGGCAGAGGAACGTGTCCTCGTCGATCCGGGCCACCACGCCGTCGTCGATCAGAAAACCGTTTTCGCTGCACATCAGGCCGTAGCGGCATTTGCCAGGCTTCAGCGTGCTCATCATGTTGGTGTAGAGCAGGTCGAGGAACTTGCCCGCATCCGGCCCTTTGACAACCAGCTTGCCGAGCGTTGAGGCGTCGAGCAGCCCAAGGTTTTCACGAACGTTTCTGGTCTCGCGCATAACAGCGTCGTGCACGGTCTCGCCGCTGCGAACATAGGCGTAGGGACGGCGCCAGTGGCCCACGGGTTCCCAGTTTGCGCCGTTTTCGTGATGCCAGGCATGCATCGGGGTTTGGCGGACGGGTTGGAACACCTTGCCACGCGCTTCGCCCGCGATGGCGCCCATGGAAATAGGCGTATAGGGCGGACGGAAGGTAGTCGTGCCGGTCTGCGGGATCGGCTGGTTCAAGGCGTCCGACAGGATCGCGAGCCCGTTGATGTTGCTGAGCTTGCCCTGATCCGTCGCCATGCCGAGGGTCGTGTAGCGTTTGGCATGTTCGACGCTTTCAAACCCTTCCTGCGCGGCAAGCTGCACATCCGACACCTTGACGTCGTTCTGGTAGTCGAGCCACGCCTTGCCACGCAACGCCGTCCCTGCCGCCTGCGGCATGAGCCAGACAGGGGCCATCGGCGCCTCTTCGGTGCTGGCGGCGTCGGGTGCGGGCTTGGGTATGGCCTCATGTCCAGTCGCTCGGGCCGCTGCGTGACCCATGGCGTGTGCGTCACCGACAATCTCGGTCAGACCGAAATGGCCGTTTGCAGCGCCAGCGCAGCTGACGAAGGGTGAACCATCCGCGCCTGTCGGCGCTTTATCCACATCGGGGCGGAACATGGCGAAATCACTGTCCCAGAGCAGCTTGCCACCGCAATGCGACCACAGGTGGACGACCGGAGACCAGCCGCCTGACATGGCAACCGCGTCGCAGGCGATCTCTTCCAGAACTGCGCCCTCGCCCGCCTGCGCGCAGACGGCCACGCCGGTCACGCGCTTACCGCCCAGAACCTTGGCAACGCCGTGGCCCATCATCACCCGAATGCCTGCGGCTTTCGCTTCGGCCATAAGCGGGCTGTCGACGGGCAACACACGTGCGTCCAGAATGACCGGAACATCCAGCCCCGCCGCTTTCAAAGCGGTTGCAGTGCGGTATGCGTCGTCATTGTTGGTCACGATGACGGTTCGGTCGCCCGCGCTGACACCGTAGTTCACCACGTAATCCCGGACGGCAGAGGCGAGCATCACGCCCGGTATGTCATTGCCTGCAAAGGACAACGGACGTTCAATGGCGCCTGTTGCGGTGATGATGTGCCCGGCACGGATACGCCACAGGCGATGGCGCGGACCGTCTGTTTCGGGTGCGTGGTCCGTCAGGCGCTCATACCCGAGGACATAGCCGTGGTCATACAAACCTGCCCCCATCGTGCGTGTGCGCATCGTGACATTTGCCATGTCAGCGAGCTCTGACACCAGTTCGTCCACGATCTTATCCACAGGCTTGCCGTCAACTTCGCCGCCGTCAACGGGCGCACGACCGCCCCAATGGGCCGTTTGTTCTAGGATCAGAACCCGCGCACCAGCCTGAGCCGCTGAGCGCGCGGCCAAAAGACCGGCAATGCCACCGCCGATCACCAGTACATCGCAAAACGCATGGAAATGCTCATACGTGTCCGCGTCCCGTCCCTTGGGCGCTTGGCCCAGGCCGGCGGCTTGCCGGATGAACGGCTCGTACACGTGCTTCCACAAGGGCCGCGGGTGGATGAACATCTTGTAGTAGAAGCCTGCGGGCATGAACCGCGACAGCTTGGCGTTGATGGCACCCACATCGAATTCCAGGCTCGGCCAGTGGTTCTGCGATGTGGCAAGCAGACCTTCAAACAGCTCGGTCGTGGTGGCGCGCTGGTTCGGCTCGAACTTGCCCTCGACCCCGAGGTTGACCAAGGCGTTGGGCTCTTCCGCTCCGGCAGCGACGATGCCGCGCGGGCGATGGTATTTGAACGACCGGCCCACCAGCATCTGGTCATTGGCAAGCAGGGCAGAGGCGAGCGTGTCCCCCTCGAACCCACGCATGTGCTGGCCGTTGAAGGTAAAGCGCACCGCCTTTTCCTTGTTGAGTAGGCGGCCACCCGTGGCAAGACGTGTGCTCATGTTTGGGCCTCATCGCTGCGGCTGGCGTGGGAGCCCCCGGCGGTGGTATTTTTGGGCAGAAGAAACATCACGCGAGGTCCCTCCACGTCCAGCCGGGGCGCTTTTCAGAGATTGCGTCGAGGATCTCTTTTGGCGGTTCTGTCACTTGGGCCGAATACGTCCCGAACACCTCAAGCGTCGTTGTGCAGCGCGCCGCATGAAACCACTTGCCGCATCCATAGACATGCCGCCAGCGTTCGAAATGCACGCCCTTAGGGTTTTCGCGCATGAACAGGTAGGTCTCAAAGTCATCGTCAGATGATCCGGGTCCGAAGCGGGTCAGGTGTGCCTCACCCCCTGCGTGAAACTCGGTCTCTTCGGCTGTGACGCCGCATACGGGACAAGTCAGCATCAGCATGCGCGTGGTCCGATGGTTGGTGCGGACACGCAAAAGGCGGGCGCCCGAAGACGCCCGCCTAATGCGGTCCGAATAGTTGGGGAGGAGTTATTCGGTTGGCACCGCGATGCCTGCAGCGCCGGTCGAGTCAATGACTGCTGGCGCAACGGCATCCTGGGTTGGCGCGCCTTCGCGACCGCCCGAGCCGACAGAGCCCAGAAGGGCAAGCAGCGCGACAACGGCAACGACGACGGCGAATGAGATAAGAAGCCCGCGGCCGGACACGCCGTCGCCACGATAGATATTCGGGTTAGGATAGTCTGACATGAGTAAGCCTCCGATTTCTGAAGCCTCATGTCAGCACTGGAACGGCCTAGCGCAATTGGTACGCGGCAATGGCCCGGAAACGGGCCGAGGGCAGCCGGTTTAGCCGGTTTCAGGTGGCCACGTTCCGCTTGTTTGGTGATTTTGCGTGACCTGACCGGCGATTCTGTGCCACTGTCAACCAAAGTTGACAGGAGATCACCATGGATCACACAACCGGCGCCATCCTGGTCTTTGGCGCGATCGCAGTAGGTGCGGTCATCATGTTTATGCTCGAACGGCGCGCGGCGGCCAAGCGGCTCGAAGCCCGTGGCGGGCGCGAAGTGGATGTCGCCAGCCTGATCGCCTTTGGCTCTGCCGCGGGCGAAGGAGAAAAGACGCACGACTGACATCAGTGTGCGACCCCTGCCGCAACGCTTTCGTCGATGAACCGCCCCTCGCGGAAGCGGTTGAGACCAAATTCGTCGGTCAGTGGTGACCGACCCTTGGCGATTAATTCTGCCATGGCCCAGCCGGATCCGGGTATCGCCTTGAACCCGCCAGTCCCCCAGCCGCAATTGATGAATACGCCATCCACCGGTGTCTTCGACAGGATGGGAGAGCGGTCACCCGTCACATCCACAATACCGCCCCATTGACGCAGCATCTTGAGCCGCGAGATCATGGGGAAGGTTTCGATCAGGGCACGCACTGTTTCCTCGATATGGTGGAACGAGCCTCGCTGCGTGTAATTGTTGTACCCGTCGGTGCCGCCACCGATCACCATCTCTCCCTTGTCGGACTGGCTCATGTAGCCGTGCACCGTGTTGGCCATCACCACCACGTCCATGCAGGGTTTGATCGGCTCTGACACCAGCGCCTGAAGGGCGACGGACTCAATGGGCAGACGGAAGCCCGCCATGTCGGCCAGGTGGCCGGAATGCCCTGCCACGACGATGCCCAGCTTGTCGCAGTCGATGGCACCCTTGGAGGTATCGACACCAACAACCTTGTTGCCCTCGCGCCGGATGGCGGTGACTTCGCATTTCTGGATGACGTCCATGCCCATGTCCGAACACGCGCGCGCGTAGCCCCAGGCGACCGCGTCGTGCCGCGCGGTGCCGCCGCGCGCTTGCCACAGACCTCCCATGACCGGGTAGCGTGGGCCGTCCAAATGGATGATCGGGACCAGTTCCTTGACCTTTTCCGGGCCGATGAATTCGGTTTTGACGCCTTGAAGCGCATTGGCGTGGGCCGTGCGCTGATAACCGCGAACCTCGTGATGGGTCTGCGCCAGCATGATCACACCGCGGGGACTGAACATGACGTTGTAATTCAGATCCTGGCTCATCGTCTCATACAGGCTGCGCGCCTTTTCGTAGATGGCGGCCGAGGGATCCTGCAGATAGTTCGAGCGGATGATCGTCGTATTGCGGCCCGTATTGCCGCCACCGAGCCACCCTTTTTCCAGGATCGCCACGTTCGTGATGCCGAAATTCTTGCCCAGATAATACGCGGTCGCGAGCCCGTGGCCGCCGGCACCGACGATGATCACATCATATTTCTTCTTCGGTTCTGGCGCACGCCAGGCCCGTTCCCAGCCGGTGTGGTAGCGCGCGGCCTCTCGGGCGATGGCAAAGGCAGAGTATTTTTTCATGTGCAGCCGTCTGGAACCTTGGAATCGCGATGCGGATTTCTCACGTTTTAATCGCCTTTGCGCCCGAAAAAAGGGGCCGCACCCGCGTCGCTTTTTGACGGATTTGCGACACGTCCATCAGCCCTGCGACATAACGGGTCCGGCATGGCCCCTTTTGCGTGGCGCATGCAGGGGTTACATGACGTGAAGGCTTGGATGTGAGGCGCATGTATTTCTGGATTGTGACAGCACTTTTGACCCTTGCGGTTCTGGCAACGCTGGCCCGCGCGATGCTGCGTGGCTCGGTCGGAGACCGCCCACCGGCGGCGTATGATCTGGACGTGTACCGCGACCAATTGCGCGAGGTGGATCGCGATCTGGCGCGCGGCGTGGTGTCCGAGGCTGATGCCGACCGGGTGCGCACCGAAGTGTCGCGTCGCATCCTGGCCGCCGATGCCGCACTGCAAAAGCAAGAGCAGAAGCTGGAAGGCTCCGGCGGGTATATCACGCTTGGGCTAACCATCGGTTCGATCGTGGTGGGCACATATGTGATCTATGACGCGTTGGGCGCGCCCGGATACGGCGATCTCGCGCTGGCGGATCGGATCGAGGCTGCACAAATCCTTCGCGAAGAACGCCCCAGCCAGGAGACGGCCGAGGCGAGCCTGGACCAACGCCCACCGCCGGCGGATGTCGATCCTGATTACATCGCGCTGGTCGAGCAGTTGCGGCAGGCCGTCGTCACCCGCCCAGGCGACATTGAAGGGCACGAATTACTAAGCCGAGCCGAGGGGCGGCTTGGTAACTTTGCACGCGCCCATGCCGCCAAGGCGCAGGTGATCAGCCTGAAAGGTGCAGACGCGACCGCATCCGACTTTTCGGAATATGCCGACCTGCTGATCCTCGCGGCTGGCGGATATGTGTCGCCCGAGGCAGAGGGCGTGCTTGAACGCGCCTTGTCGATGGATCCGACCGACGGACCATCCCGTTACTACTATGGCTTGATGAATGCCCAAACCGGGCGCCCGGATACGGCGCTGCGCATCTGGGACCAACTGCTGCGGGAAGGTCCGGCAGAAGCGCCATGGATCGGCCCCGTGTCGGCTCAGATCGAGGACATCGCCATACGCGCCGGGGTCAACTACGCCCTGCCTGCCATTGGCACAGGCCGTGGCCCCAACGCCGACCAGATCGCGGCAGCCGAAAATCTGAGCCCGTCAGAGCGTATGGATATGATCCAGGGCATGGTTTCGGGCTTGTCCGACAGGCTTGCGACCGAGGGTGGCCCGGTAGAGGATTGGGCCCAGTTGATTTCTGCCCTTGGCGTATTGGGTCAGATGGATCAGGCCCGCGCCATTCTGATCAACGCCCGCGAGGTGTTCGGCGACGACCCTCGCGCCGGTGACATCCTGAGCGAAGTGGCCGACCGCGTGGGCCTCGAATGATCACAGACGACACTGCGTCTTTTGTGAACGCCCTGCCGCCGATGCAGGCGCTGATGGGCCTGGACCTGGGCGACAAGACCATTGGTGTCGCGGTATCGGATACGTTCTGGTCTGTGGCCACACCGCTTGAGACTGTGCGCCGAAAGAAATTCGGTGTGGATGCCGCCCGTTTGCAAGAAATCATCGCAGAACGGCGGGTCGGAGGCCTGATCCTCGGCCTGCCGCGCAACATGGATGGATCCGAGGGGCCGCGTTGCCAGTCTACACGCGCCTTTGCGCGGAATTTCGAGCGGCTTTGGGACGGCCCCATCACCTTTTGGGACGAGCGGCTCAGCACGGTTGCAGCGGAAAAAGCGCTGCTTGAGGCGGATACGACACGGAAACGTCGCGCCGAGGTGATTGATCATGTGGCCGCCGGTTATATCTTGCAGGGACTGCTGGACAGGCTGGCAGTTATGAAGAGGCAGGCATGACCGACGTTCCCAGTTCAGTGGTGTGGAAACGCAACGAGATGGAAAGCCCCTGCGTGCAGATCTGCGTGATTCATCCCGAGACGCGTCTGTGCACGGGATGCGCCCGTTCCATTGACGAGATTGGCGGGTGGAGCCGGATGGCGCCCGAAGAGCGTCGTGCGATCATGGCGGACTTGCCGAACCGGGAGGCAGCCCCCAAGGGACGGCGCGGCGGACGGGCGGCCCGGCTGAAACGGTAGCGTGGACCACCTCGGGACCCGACAAGACCCTTCAAAGATCGTTTAGCCAATCTCGAGGGTCTGCAAACTCCGGGCGGAAAAACGCGATCATACGCCCTGCACCTGGCGGCCCGGTCCAAGGTGCGGTCCCGTGCAGCGCCATGCGGTGGATCAGGAAAGCCTGGCCCGGCCTTGCGGCCATCGGCACGGCATCGCAGCGTTCAAAAACCTCTCGGCGGGCGGCGTGGTAGGCCTCTGTCACGTCTACAGTCTTGGGGTCACGCCCCCCGATTACGTCGGCAAGGGCAGCCTGCATGATGATGTGGCTCCCTTTCCACACGACGGTCGGCGATGCGGACACGTCCTTCAGGGGCAAGCCCAGGATGTATGCATGAAACTCACGTGGAAAGCGCCGCCGGTCTTTCCCCTCTGGCAGCAATCCGTCCACATGAGCAGCCATGCGCGTCACGCGGTACCGATGATTTGCCTCGGACTGATCAGGGTCGCGCGCGGGATAGCCGGGATACACAATCGACACTTGTGCCGGATGAAGTAGCAGATCGGGCACATCCGTTTGCCACGGACCGGCAAGCGGGACGTTTTCGACAGCGCCTTGGCGGTCATTCGGGAGCAGATCGACACCCACGAACCAGGTGTCGCCATGACGCAAGTTCTGCGCTCGGACCTGCGGATCCGTTGCCAGTCTTGCGGCGACGTTGTGCGCGGCATGAGCCCACCGCGCCGTGCGTGGATCGTGGTCGAACACGACAAAGCCATCACGGGACATCATCCGAGGACAACCTTGCGCAGCATGTTCAGGGCAACCAGCACCAGAAAAACCGCAAAAATCCGTTTTAGCGGGCCCGGATCCATCGCATGTGCCAACCTCACGCCCCAGGGCGCCGTGATCAATGTAATGGTGATGACGATGCCAAAGGCGATCAGGTTCACCGCACCAATTGTCAGAGGTGGCACCGGCCCTTCGATCCCAACCGTTAGAAAGCCGATAACCGAGGGTACAGCGATCAGCACGCCAAAGCCTGCGGCCGTCGCGACGGCGCGGTGGATCGGTACGGAAAAGAGGCTCATCAACGGCACGCCAAAGCTGCCGCCACCAATCCCCATAAGGACCGACAGAAAGCCCATGGCAGGCGACACAGCGGCGCGCCGCGCGCCCACGGGCATGGACGCGCCCAGCCGCCAGCTTTCCCGGCCAAACGCCATGTAGAGGCCGATGAGAAGGGCCAGGATGCCAAAAGTTGCTTGCAGCGTCGTCGAGCGCAATTGCGCGACCAACAGCATCCCCAGCACAGCGCCGATGATAATACCCGGCGCCCAGCCTTTCAGAATGTCCCAGTCAATGGCCTCTTTTTTGTGGTGACTGAGAACAGAGCGCGCGGATGTGACCATGATCGTCGCCAGCGAAGTGGCCAGACACATCTGCATCACGTCGGGTCCGTCATAGCCGAGGGTCTGGAATGCGTAGAAGAATGCTGGCACCAGAACAATGCCGCCGCCTACACCCAGAAGACCCGCAAACACGCCTGCAAACGCACCGATGCCCGCAAGCAGCAGCGACATATGGATGAAAAGAGTGGTGTCCGGCATAAGCGGCTCCGCCGAATGTCGCGTGCTGCTACACCGCTTTGGCGTCCGGGACCAGTGCAGTGACGTGGGCAAGTGCCGCTTCGACCAGTTCCGGTCCCGCGCCATCTTTGGTGGCACCCTCGCTGATGACACGGCGCCATGCACGCGCGCCGGGACGTCCGGCAAACAGGCCCAGCATATGCCGTGTGACCTGATGCAGACGTCCGCCCGCACTCACATGCGCCTCGATATAGGGCAGCATGGCAAAAACGGCGGTTTCGGCTGATCGGTCCTCGCCCGCGCCAAAGATTCTGCGATCCGCTTGTGCGAGGATATCTGTTGGCTGGTGGTAGGCTGTCCGCCCGATCATGACGCCGTCAAGCCCACTGTCCAGCAACGCTTCCGCCTGCTCCAACGAAGTGACACCGCCGTTGATGGAAATGTGCAGATTGGGAAAGAGCCCCTTCATTCTTTGAACGAGGTCATAGTCCAGCGGGGGAATATCGCGATTTTCCTTGGGGCTCAGCCCCTTGAGCCAGGCCTTGCGGGCATGAATTGTGACCCGCTCGCAACCGGCGGCAACGATACGGGACAGGAACTCTGGCAACACCTCTTCGGGATCCTGGTCATCCACACCGATGCGGCACTTTACGGTGACAGGCACGTCCACTGCGGCCTGCATTTCGGCCACGCAAGCGGCGACAGTTGCCGGATGGCGCATAAGGATCGCACCGAATGTCCCCGACTGGACACGATCCGATGGGCAGCCGCAATTCAGGTTGATCTCGTCATAACCCGCGACCGCCCCCAATCGCGCCGCCTGTGCCAATTCGGCGGGATCAGAGCCGCCAAGCTGCAGCGCCACTGGATGTTCAGCTGGATCGTGGTCTAACAGATGCAATGCGCCGCCACGCACCAACGCAGGCGCCGTCACCATTTCCGTGTATAGCAGCGCATGCGTGCTCAGCTGCCGGTGGAGGTAGCGGCAATGCCGATCCGTCCAATCCATCATGGGGGCAGTCGATAGTCTCGCTGCCTTAGTGGCTGCGTTCTTGGGCATTGAACACTCTCCAAAGGTTCAAAAGTTTTCAGGTGGGACCTATTCCGTGCACGATACGCAGGTAGTGTATGATAAGCCATCCCGCCTCGCGCAAAGACGTGCGACCGGCAGCATTGGCGTCAAGGGCGAAAAAGACTAGTAACGACGCCTCGGCGTTGCCACGTTGAGGTCAAAACGACCGACGACCGTCAGCGCACTGCCGATAAACACACAAACCGGCTCCGTCGTAATTGGGAGCAATCTCACGAAAGCTCCCCCGAACCAGCTTGTCACGACACGTATTCGGCAGTTCCCAAAACGACAAAAACGTTGGATGGCTTGCCCTTTTTTTGCCGTTTCCTTTGCGTTGCTCTAGGGAACGGATAATCCCGCGTACTGATGCGCAACCAGCCTGCCTGCCTGTAATCCAAGCTTTCAGGATAGCGATTACTATAGATTATCTGGGGTGTATCCCCTTGACATACGGTAGACCAATACCCACGTAAAGGGTATGAAACAGACCAACGTACGCCAGTTCTTCACACAATTCCCCAACGATGAAGCCTGTCTTGAGCATTTGTTCAACGTCCGCTTTGGTCAGGGCCACGAATGCCCCAAGTGTGAGCGCGAGGCGAAGTGGTATCGCCTGACCAATGAGCAGGCCTATTCGTGCCAGTGGTGCGGCCACCACATCCACCCGATGGTTGGCAGCATCTTTGAAAAGTCGCGCACACCGCTGCAACTCTGGTTCTACGCTATCTTCCTTTTCACCACGTCAAAGCACGGCGTGAGCGGCAAGGAATTGCAGCGCCAGCTTGGCGTGACGTACAAGACCGCATGGCGCATGGCGAAGCTGATCCGCGAACACATGGCGGCAGTCGATGGTGATGCGCCTCTGGGCGGCGCTGGTGAGGTCGTAGAGGTTGATGAAACCTTTGTGGGTGGCAAGACTACCGGGATGGACTGGCGTAAACGTAAGACCGTTGTCATGGGTATGGTTGAGCGCGGCGGTGACGCGATCCTGCAAGTTGTCCCTGACCAGACGCGCTGGTCATTGGTGCCAGAGATTATAGAGCACGTGAAGCCCGGCTCAGAGGTTCACACGGACGAACTGCGTGCCTATCAGAAGGCGCTTCCCGTCACCGACTACACCCACGAGACGGTCAACCACGGCAAGGGCGAGTACGCCACGCCAGACGGGACCAGCACGAACCAGATTGAGAGCTTCTTCAACCATTTAAAGAAGTCGATTGCAGGCACGCACACCAGCGTTTCGCCAAAGTACCTAGAGCGTTACGTCAAAGAGTTTGAGTACCGCTTCAATCGTCGGATGCGTCCTGAGACGATGCTGGATGAGTTGCTTTCCCGCTTTCCTGAACTGGACGCTTAATCAAGGCGTCTAGCTTGTCGAGGTCGCCGTCTGGGTCGGCCTCGTGTTCCTTGATGAAGGCTTCAATTTTGCCTTTGTTTCTAGCCTGCTTAAGATTGGTCATAGAGGGACGCCCGCATCAATGAATACTGTCTGTTCTTGCCCGCCAAAGAGTGGCAAGCCATTAGGCCAGATTGTAACGGGCTTATCGTACACCATAGCAGTACTAGAGCCAATTTGCAGCGTCGCGCTTGAAACGTTGCAACCGGCGCTTTTCAGTCTCTCGCGAAGTTCCGAACTTAAAGTCTGGGACCTACCGTCCATGGCGGAGGCGACTACCACTGGTTTACTCAAGTCTATTGCTTGGACCAGTTCTGAAACGAGGTGATCGGTGACCTCAAGCCTTGGGTTGATATGAACGTCACCAGTTAAAATTGGTGCTAGGTTGTCGCGGCCAATACTGACACTCCGGTCCACTGCGCCCCGCTCATTTTTGACGGTACCCCATGCTCGAAATGCTGGGTAATAGACCCACAGCATAAGAAGTGCACCTGTACCGACAACAAGCCATGGCAGGAGCGGCTCACCCATCATGTTCTCCCTCCAGAATTCTTCAATATCCTCGGGCAGTGTCGCATAGGTTGTTGCCGCATTGACGGCCAGCCAAAGCCATCCGCCAGCATTCCAAAGCCAAATCGCAATTCGTTTGAGCATGAACCTCTCATCTCACGAACCCCCGCGAGAGTCGAGAACAACGTATGCAGAGGGGATACACCCCACTAGATCACCTCCCAGCCAACCTCCGTCAGGCCGCGCCAACCACGATCACTGTTTTTGCATTCGAACAACAACGTAGAGTGGCGCTCAGCAGTTGGCTTCCGTCAACGAGCACAACACTTCTCAGCTGGTAACTACGCAGCGAGTAAGCGCTTGGTCCTGCTTAGCTGACCTCTCAGCACAATTGGATTTCGCGATGGTAGCGAATGGTGTCTTTGGCGGGCTGCGCCGCAGCGCCGAAGGCGCTAGTTGGATGGCAGGTTTGGGCCGGTTCAGCAACTATCTGAAGCATCTTAGGATGCACATTTTGCTGAGGACGCAGTATCCCGAGCCTTCCAGAGACCAGCAATTGCTAGGCCAAAGATGCACCCACAACAACGCGCAGGACTATGATCTGATGAGCCTCGACCAAATCGGCGACGCATGGGACGACAAGAAACATCTTCCGCGCGGGTCATGTGGTCGTGGTTGAACTAGCCACGCAAACGGATTCTTCTTGCCGTGCATAGTTGCAGACTGGGATACGAACAAAAACGCCGATCGCCCAAACGTACTTACCCATCATAAGCCCAGGGGCCAGAGGCATTATCGCTTACGTTACAAGTGCACTTCAGGCTGCGTCAGGGAAGCCTTCGTAAATCGTCGAAAACAAATCCATTCGCACGTGCGACAAATACAGGCGACGTGTTGGAGGCATTGGTTGTATAGAAGCCACGCCGCGCGCTCTTATATAAAACTGGTTCGGATGCACGCATCCGCCAGTCTTGGCCAGGTTGGCTCACCAAGCTGGCCAGAAAGTGAAGCCCCTCATATGTCGATTGGCCCAAGGCGTTCAGCATCGGCGCGCGCTCTTGATGAAGGTTGTGGTATTTTGCACGAAATTCAGCATTCTCCGCCGTCTCGAGCCGAGCAAAATAGGATGCAGAAGAGAACAAGCGATCAAGGTTTCGTACGCCACTTGCCAACAGACCGTTTTCCTCGATGGCGCAGGACAGGCGGAACATCCTGTCATGCAACTTCATCGCGCCGAAAATGCGGTTGAATACAACCGCGTCCTGACCCACCAGTGAAATCAGCACTGCGTCTGCTCCGGAAGCCCCAATGGCCTCCACGGCCTCACTGATCTTGTTGGAGCTGAACGGCAAGTAAGTCTCTGAAGCCAGATCGAGATGCTGGCAGCGCAGTTCTTTTTTGGCGTGGGCATGCGATACGCGAGGCCATATGTAGTCGTTTCCGATCAGTGCCCACTTCTTCAGCCGAAACCGCGCGCTCATGTACCGAATAGCCGGACCTAGCTGACGGGCGGGGGTATCACCGATTGCAAAGACGCCGGGTGCCGCCTCACCACCCTCGTAGAGCGGGGTGTAGATAAATGGAATTCTGCCGCGGACGGCTGCGATGACCCTCTGGCGCACGGCGCTGATGTGCATCCCTACGATGGCATCGATTTGCCCCTGTATGATCAGGTCGTCAATCAGGGTTTCGGCTGGTGTTTCCGCTTCGATGGCGGCATTGATCAGCACAAGTTCGACGTAACGTCCGCAGATACCTGACTGTGCGTTGAGTTCTTGCAAGGCAACCTCGGCGCTTGCAATGCAGGACGGCGCCCACATGCCTGCCGCGCCACACATCGGGATTAACAAGGCGACGCGGTAGGCATGCTCGTTCCTTTGGTCTGTGCGTATATCCGGTCGGTCCGTTGAAAGATCCGCCTTTTCGTTGGCTCGCCAGAGATGCACGCGCGTCGAAGCCATCGATCTGTTTCTCTGCTAGTTTTGCATTCAAGACGGTGGTACGTGGTGTGTCCAACGTCAACTTTTCAACGAGTGTACTGCTGGTCTCAGGATGACAAAGCCACAGAAATCCATAGACTCGTACATTTCTTACGCACTTGCTGCGGCGCATCGTAAGCTTCACGTCGAATTGAGCGACAAATTGAAGACGCTCAACGTGCAGGTCGAGACGTGGCGTGTGCTGCAGTCATTGCGTGTTACCAAGGGTATCACAATGCGTGAACTCGCGGATAGTGTTCTGATGAATCCCCCGACACTGACTAAGCTGGTGGACAGAATGGTTGCCGATGGTTTGGTGCAACGGCAGCTGTCGCCGCATGATCAACGTCGGGTCTACTTGGCGTTGACGGACCTCGGGGTCAAACTGTCTGACGAGATCGTATTGCATGTCGAAGAGCAAAACGACCGGATCATTGAGACGATCGGTTCGGAAAAGGCGCAGCTACTGCGCGAAGCACTTCAAACGCTGACATGATCCATGGCAAGCGAGCCTGCGGGACCCATCGGGGTGCATGCAGCCGTTGTATTGGTCAGCTCACAATCGCTTAGGCACCGGGTTGCGCCGCACCTTTCACAAATACAGGGGCCTCACCGAACCCACGATGTTCATCGGCAGCGCGCCAATCATCTTTAGCCGCTAGAAGGCTCTCGGCGGTGCTCACTTTCTTGGCGGTGATCAGCGTCTCCAACGCGTTGAGCCAGTGCGCGTAATAAGTGTCACCCAGATCTGGATCGCCTGCGGCCTGAGCCGACCGGATTTCATCCGCGAGGGTGTCGCACCACTCTGACCAGTCAAAGACACCGCGCTTGTGCAAGTCGACAGTTATGGCGAAAGCTTTGGCTTCCCATGGCGCGTTGAACACCGGGCCGCCTTCGTCGTGAGGCAGGTGCGGCGTATGCTTCAAGTCGGACCCCTTGATCTGATCGTTCATGGTGCCGGCCTCATGTAGTCGTCGAACATGTCGATATAGAGAAACATGTTTTCGGCGTGATCCTCGCCCCAAAGCTCACGGAACGAGAACTTGACGGAATAGACGTGTTGCGCTTTGTGGCCATGACCGTGGGCTGCGGTGTCGGGAAAGGCAAAGACGCCGTGAGCGCGCTGCACAACGCCGGTCTTGCCACGCACATACCGTGGCAGGCGGGTATGCGTCACAGGGTTGATGTTCTTCATCTCCACCCTGTCGCCGACTTTGAATTTAGGGGCCACGTCTTCGTCGAGGCGCGCCGACGCGCCTGTGGCAATCAGGCCAGGCACAATGTCTGGGGTCAAAGTGGGCATCAGGCGTCCTCCATCGCGATGAATTTCTTGCGCGCTTCCAACTCATCCTGGGTGACAACGCCCTTTTCCGTCAGCAGCGTCTCAAGCGAGGCGAGCCAATGCTCGTAGTAACTAGTCTCAAGATAATGCGCCGGGCCCATGCGTTCGATAGCATGTCGGAACTCATCCACGTTGTAATGCCCGCCCGCAAAGCAGGAGACAAAGAGGCCGAACATCCGGCGCTCCCATTCATCCTTGAAACAAGGCTCTTCTTTGACGGGGTTGATCGGTCCAAGCCCGTCCATGCCGCCCAGGTCATGTATGCCATTCATCCGACTGTCCTTTCTGTCATGTTGGGCCGTTCAGCGCGCAGCGAGCACATCTGTTCCGATCATCGCATCGCGGGTCACAAGCTCGGACAGTTGCTCTTCGGTCAGCCCGTCGGTGCCAGCAGGTCGTTTGGGCAGAACAAGATAGCGCAACTCGGCATTGCTGTCCCAAACGCGGATTTCAGTATCTTCTGGCAGGGTGACGCCGAATTCTTCGAGAACGCCGCGCGGGTCCTTCACCACTTTTGCGCGGTAGGGTGCAGCCCTGTACCACACCGGCGGCAGGCCCAGCGTCGGCCAAGGATAGCAAGAGCACAGGGTGCAGACGACGATGTTATGGACGGTTTCGGTGTTCTCAACCACCACCATGTCCTCGCCCTGCACGCCGGAAAAGCCGAGTTCGCTGATTGCAGCCGTGGCATCGGTTAGCAGCCGATCTTTGTAGGCCGGATCGCACCATGCCTTTGCAACGACACGCGCGCCGTTGCGCGGCCCTATCTTCGTCTCATAGGTTTCGACGATCAGATCGATGGCTTCTGGATCGATCAACCCCTTATCGCTCAGCACGGATTCCAGCGCCTTGACGCGCAATTCCACATCCGACAGCGGTTTGTTGTGCGCGTGGGGATGGTCATGAGGCATGTTTATCGTCTCCTTGGCAATGTTGGTGCGCCTCAACTGCGGTGCACACTGACGCGGCTTGGTCACAGTCCGATCAGTCCAGAGAAGCTGTTAATGGTGGCGCAAAACCTGGAGTGTCGCTGATTAAAAACCGGGCACCTTGTCGAGAGGCTGCAAAAATCGTCGAAATTCCTTTTGCGATCTGTTGCAGTGTGGCTATCGAGAGGTTAACCGAAATTAACTTTCCAATTCAACTAATTTTCAGTTAGTGGTTGGGTAAGGACAGCGGGAGTACATGAGGCCCCGTCGTGCGGCAAGACGCGACTGCTTCATTTTATTTAGTAGAGACAGCGTGTTACGCGTCTGATGCTGACTATTTGGACGCAGCGAAACAGCAATTAACTGCCCGGACGCGCACCCGGGCGGGCCTGAACAGATGGGGCCACCAAGATGATAGACCGTCCAGACGCAGAGGCTGTGCGTGCCGCAGGGGCCGAGTTGGGCTTGCATCTTAGTTCGCAAGACAGTGCCTCTTTTCTAGGCCTTATGGAAGGTCTCTTTGAGGCATATGACCTTGTGGCGGGCATGCACACTCCGCTTCCAGAGGTCAAATACGACCGGTCGCCGGGAGTCCGGCCCGACCCGAATGACAACCCGTTCAATGCCTGGGCCGTCAAAACCACGATTAAGGGCGCTGCCAACGGCAAGCTGTCGGGCAAGACCGTCGCGATCAAGGACAACGTCAATGTGGCGGGCGTCACGATGGAGAATGGTTCGACCATTCTTGGCGGTTATGTCCCGGAAACTGACGCGACAATCGTCACACGCCTGCTTGATGCCGGTGCTGACATCCACGGCAAGTCGGTCTGTGAGTACTATTGTGCCTCCGGCGGCAGCCATACGTCGGCAAGCGGTCCTGTGGAGAACCCCGTTGTTCCGGGGCACAACGCGGGCGGGTCATCCTCCGGCTCTGCGGCCTTGGTGGCGGCGGGCATCGTCGACATGGCGACGGGTGGCGACCAGGGTGGTTCGATCCGCATTCCGGCCGCGTTTTGTGGCGTCGTCGGTCTGAAACCGACCCACGGGCTTGTGCCGTATACAGGCGTTTTCCCTGTCGAATTGACCGTTGACCACGTCGGGCCGATCACGCGAACCGTGGCGGACAATGCACTGATGCTGGAGGTCATGGCCGGACCGGACGGGCTTGACCCGCGCCAGACGGGTGCGCCATCGCAGGACTACTCCAAACACCTCGGTTCGCCGCCGCGTGGACTAAAGGTAGGCCTGCTTGCGGAGGGGTTTGAGCATCCAGGGGCAGAGACTGAGGTCGATGTCCGCATTCGCGAGGTGGCCGACAGGTTGAGCACGCAAGGGGCTGAGGTCGAGGAGGTCTCGATGCCGCTGCATGCCGCGGGTGCTGCGATCTGGACGCCGATCTTCCTTGAAGGTGCCACCGAATTGATGATGCGCCAAAACGCCTATGGCACCAACATGAAGGGCGTCTTTCTCGAAAGCCTGCTGGACAAGCAATCCAGATGGAAAGAGCAGGCCGACGATATGTCGGAGACGCTGAAGCTTGGCCTTTTGATGGGCCATTACATGTCGTCGCGCCATAAAGGGCGCTATTACGGCAAGGCGCAGAATCTGAACCGTTTGTTGACGGCGGCCTATGACGATCTGCTGGCCAGATTTGATGTGCTGTTGATGCCCACTACGCCGATGGCAACGCACCCGCTGCCCGGACCGGAGGTCAGCCGCGAGACGATTGTCGAGCGTGCCTTTGCCATGATCCCCAACACCGCGCCCTCCTGTGCCTCGGGCCACCCCAGCATTTCAGTCCCCGCCGGCACGACTGGCGATGGCCGACCGATTGGGGCCATGTTTATCGCCGCCAAGCTGGATGAAAAGACGCTCTACCGCGCGGCGGCAGCAGTTGAACAGCTTTCGTTTGAGAATGCAGCGGTCGAGTGACGTTGCCGCAACCCCGTCTTGCGCGACGCGATTTGCCCTGGCGCACGGCGCACCAAACGGTCGCGGCACTGCACGCGACCTAAGACCAACAGAAGGAGTATTTCCATGACACTTTCACGCCGTAAGTTCATTCGCAACACCGCAGCAGGCGGGGCGACGTTGGCCGCGCCTGCGCTTATCGGCAGCGTGGCGCGAGCGCAGGATGGTCCGATCAAGCTGGGTAGCTTGCATGACTTGGCCGGACCGCTGGCTGCCACCGGAGAGCCCATGGTTTATGCGATCATGCTGGCTGTGGAAGAGATCAACGCGGCAGGCGGATTGCTGGGGCGTGAGGTCGAGTTGATCAACTATGACACCCAGTCCAACATCCAACTCTATTCCCAGTTTGCCCAGCAACTGGCTGTGCGGGACAGGGTGGACGTGATCCATGGGGGTATCACTTCGGCATCACGCGAGGCGATCCGGCCGATCTTTAGCCGGTTCAGAACTCTCTATTTCTACAACACGCTCTATGAGGGCGGCGTTTGCGACCGCAACACGTTCAATACGGGAACTACACCTGCGCAAACGGTCGAGAAATTGGTGCCCCACGCCATGAACCTTTGGGGCAAGAAGGCGTACATCATCGCGGCGGATTACAATTACGGACAGATCACCGCCAAATGGATGCGCAAATACGTTGAAGACAATGGCGGCGAAGTGGCCTCCATCGACTTCTTCCCGCTGGATGTGACAAATTTCGGCCCGTCGATTTCGCGCATTCAGGCGGCGGAGCCCGATTTGCTTCTGTCAGCCATGGTCGGCGGGAACCACACCGCCTTCTACCGGCAGTGGGCCGCAGCCGGTTTGAAGGACGAAATCCCGATCGCTTCGACGACATTCGGTCTGGTGAACGAACCGGCCACGTTGGAGGATGCGGAAAGTACCGGCGTTCTGGGCAGCTACGGCTACTTCGAAGAGCTCGACACGCCAGCCAGCGTCGCCTTTGTCAAAGCGATCAAGGACCGGCACGGGGCACAGACCCCTTACGTCAGCGAACTTGCTGCGGCCAGCTACGAAGGCGTCCACCTCTGGGCCGAAGGCGTCAGACAGGCGGGATCGGTCGACCGGATGGAGGTGATCGAAGCGCTGGAGACTGGCCTGTCCTTTGAAGGGCCGAGCGGCAAGGTGGTGGTTGATCCCAAGACCCACCACGTGACCCGCAACACCTTCCTGGCAGAGGTCGAAAATCGGGCGTGGAAAGTGCTGGAAACCTTTGAGCAGCAACAACCGCTGGATACGGCGGCCGTTTGCGATCTCGAAGCGAACCCGAACGACACCACCCACTACATCATCGATATCTAAGGGCAGGCACATGGACATCGCGATCATTGTAGGGCTGGACGTTGTAAGCGGCATCGCCTCGCTGGTGCTGATCAGCGCCGGTCTTGCGGTGATCTTCGGCATGATGAAAATCATCAACCTAGCGCACGGGGAATTCCTCATGCTCGGGGCTTACGCCACGGTGCTGTCGGTGTCGGCTGGTGTGAACATCTGGTTTGCCATGCTGGTCATTGCGCCCGTGTTCGTGGGTCTCGTCGGCATGATCGTCGAGCGTTGCCTGATCCAGTTTCTTTACGGGCGGCTGGTGGATTCGATGCTGGCTACTTGGGGGCTCAGCCTCGTCATCGTCGGCGGCACCACGATGATCTTTGGCAATACGATTGTGGGGGTATCCTCGCCTCTGGGCGGATTTCAGGTCGGGGCGTATCAGTCCAGCCTTTACACGCCATTTCTGGCGCTCATGGCACTATTGCTTATGACGGCGGTGTTTGGGGTGATGCGTTTCACTCGCGCTGGTCTCATAGCGCGAGCGGTCATGCAGAACCCCGACATGGCTGCCACCCTCGGTGTCAACCCGGCGCGGGTCTATATGGCCACCTTCGGGTTGGGGGCGGCAATGTCGGGCCTTGCGGGCGGGTTGTTGGCGCCGATTGCCGGGGTTGTCCCGACAATGGGGGCCGCGTTTATCGCCAAGGCTTTTATCACTGTGGTGGGCGGCGGCACCTCAATCCTCTGGGGCCTGATTTCCGCCTCGGGCCTTTTTGGCTTCATCAACCAGATCGCGGCCTTCCTGACCACGCCGGTCTTTGGTGAGGTGATCCTCTTCATCGCTGCCATCATCCTGATCCGGTTGCTGCCTACGGGCATCTCTGGTCGGTTTTTCAAGGGACGTTTGTAATGCACCTTTTGAACGGAATGAGGGGCGCGCTGATCGGGGCGGCCATTGCCGCCGTCGCGATCCTGACCGCACCGCTTTACATCGATCTCTTCCAGATCATGCAGCTGACTGTCTTTGCCGCGATGGCAGTGCTGGCGCTGAGCCTTGGGTTCATTTGGGGCTATGGGGGGATCCTCTGCTTTGGCCAGACATCGTTTTTCGGGCTGGGTGCCTATGCCTATGCGGTCGCGGCGATCAACTTTGGCGACAGCACCCCCGCCATCGCGCTGGCCATCCTTGTCCCAGTGATCTTCGCCACTTTGCTGGGATATTTCATGATTTATGGCGGGATCAGCGATGTGTATCTGGGGGTGATCACGCTCACCGTCTCGTTGATCCTGTTCAATCTGGTGAACTCCACCGCAGGCGATTTCTACAAGATCGGAGAGGCGCGCCTTGGCGGTTTTAACGGCATCCCGGGAGTGCCGACCTTCAACCTGCCGGGCGATCCCAGCTACATCCTGACACCAGAACAGGCGTGGATGGTGACCGGCATGGCGCTTATCCTGGTCTATCTAGGTCTGCGCGTGCTGATCGCTAGCTCGTTCGGGCGCATCATCGTCGCCATCCGCGAGAACGAAACACGGGCCGCCCTGCTGGGCTACGACCCGCGCATCTACAAGCTCATCACCTTCATGATCGGTGGCGCAATCGCCGGGTTGGCGGGCGCTCTCTATGTCAACTGGGGGGCCTTCGTCAGCCCGACGATCTTTGCACTGGGCCTGTCGGCGCAGATCATCATCTGGGTCATTATTGGCGGGCGTGGCACGCTGATCGGACCAGTCATCGGCTGCCTACTGCTGCAATGGCTGGTCACAGAAATCGGCGCGCAACAGGCGATGGACGCCAATTTTGTGCTCGGCGCGATCCTTATCGTCTTTGTCCTGTTGGTGCCCAAAGGCATCGCTCCCACGCTGCGCGATCTGGCGATGTCACGGTTGTCGCGTGACACAGCACCGGCACCAACAGCCGACGCAACCGCAAAGGTGAAGACATGAGCGTGCCCTTGCTGCAAACCGGTGGCCTGACGATCCGCTTTGGCGGGGTCACGGCGGTCGATCAGGTCGACTTCACCCTCAAGGAGGCTGAACTGCGCTGTCTGATCGGGCCCAATGGCGCTGGCAAGTCCACCTTTTTCAAGCTGCTGACGGGCCAATTGCACCCGACCGAAGGGCACGTGCATCTGCGGGGCCAAGACATCTCGGGTGCCCGGCCACATGAAATTGCGCGGCTGGGCGTGGGCATCAAGACGCAAGTTCCAAACGTTTTCAATGCAATGACGGTTCAGGAAAACCTCTGGATTGCCGCGCGGCACAAACACACGCCTGCCTATGCAACAGAATTGACCGACCAGATCTTGTCGGAATTGCGCCTCACCGCCATTGCCCACAAGGAAGTTGGCCAATTGGCCCACGGACAGCGGCAATGGGTCGAGATCGGCACCGTACTGGCGGGTGAACCTGAGCTGATCCTCCTGGATGAGCCGGCAGCGGGCATGACCCACGAGGAGGTCGAGCGCACCGCAGAACTTATACAGGATATCAATCGGTCGCGTGCTTTGGTCGTCGTGGAACATGACATGCAATTCATCAAGATGATCGCCAAGACGGTGACTGTGTTGCATCAGGGGGCCGTGCTGATCGAGGATGATGTATCACGCGTGCTAGAAGATGCCCGCGTGCGCGATGTCTATCTCGGCAAAGGGCTTGCGGCATGATCCTCGAAGTCGATGCGCTGCGCTCCGGCTACGGCCGGATTCCGATCCTCGCCGGTGTCACGCTCAATGTCGAAGAAGGCGAGTTTCTTGGCATCCTTGGCCATAACGGCATGGGCAAGACGACGCTGATGAACACGTTGATGGGGCATTTGCCCGCCACCGGTGGCACCGTCCGCTTCAACGGCGAGGATGTGACCCGGCAGCCTGCGCACAAGCGCGCGCTCGCCGGTTTGGGCCTGGTTCCGCAGGGTCGCCAGATTTTTCCAGACCTCACCGTGCACGAAAACCTACGCATGGGGATGGCGGGCAGCAAGGCCGAAGACGCTGACCTGTTAGGCGACATTCTGGATCTCTTACCGCGCCTGCATCGCTTGCTCGACCGCCGCGGGGGTGCGCTTTCGGGCGGGGAACAGCAATTGCTAGCACTGGCCAGGTGCCTCTGCGCCCGGCCCAAACTGATGCTTTTGGATGAGCCTACAGAAGGCATCCAGCCGTCTATCCTTGAGGAAATCGTGGACACGCTGAAGGCGCTTCGGGACCGGGGCCTGTCGCTGGTGCTGGTGGAGCAAAACCTTGATTTCATTGCGGCGCTGTCGGGCCGCGTACTGATCATTCAGAAAGGCGCGATCACCGGTGAGCTTTCCCCGCAGGATCTGAAAAACCCCGAAACCGTTGCTGAATTCGTTGGAATGACAACGGCCTGACCATCTAAGCGATGCGGCGGGGAGGCCGCATTTGCACAACTCAACTGACCCAGAGGAGACAACCCATGACCATCACACGACCTACAGTCGACAAGGTGCTAGAGATTGCGGAAGGGCTGGGAATGAGCCTGACCCGGGCCGAGGCCGAAGAGTATCACACGCTGATGCAGCCAAACCTCGACGCTTATGATGTGGTTGATGCAGAGCCGGACTTTACGCCACCTGTGATGTATCCACGCACGTCAGGCTATGCGCCCTCGGCGCCTGAAAATCCATTCGGTGCCTGGGCCCGCAAAGTTGACGTTGAAGGGGCGGCAAGCGGAAAGCTTAAAGGCAAGACCGTGGCTCTTAAGGATAACGTGGCCTTGGCTGGCGTGCCGATGACAAATGGTGCCTCGACGCTGGAGGGCTTTGTGCCGGTCGCTGATGCAACCATCGTCACGCGGCTTTTGAATGCCGGAGCCACGATCAAGGGCAAGGCAGTTTGCGAATACTTTTGCCTGTCGGGCGGCAGCCACACCTCCAAGCCGTCGATGGTGCATAACCCGCGCAAAATGGGCTACTCGGCGGGTGGGTCGTCCTCCGGCAGCGCAGCGCTTGTGGCCGCAGGCGAGGTCGATATGGCCATCGGTGGCGACCAGGGCGGGTCGATCCGGATGCCTGCGTCCTACTGCGGGATCTCAGGCATGAAACCAACGCATGGTCTGGTGCCCTACACCGGCGTCATGCCCATCGAGAGCACGATTGACCACACTGGCCCGATGACCATGTCCGTGGCCGACAACGCCCTGATGCTTGAGGTTTTGGCAGGCGCTGATGGCCTGGATCCGCGCCAATACGCACCGAAGGTCGACGGCTACACAAGCGCGCTCGATCGCGGTGTAACCGGCATGAAAATCGGCGTTCTGAAAGAGGGCTTTGTGGCAGGCAACATGATGCCCGGCGTCGCGGATGCCGTGAAAGAGGCAGCAGAGACCTATCGCGGTCTGGGGGCCACGGTCGAAGAGATTTCGATCCCCGAGCATCTCTTGGCCGCCGCCGTCTGGGGGCCAATTGCGATTGAAGGCCTGCAGTGGCAGATGATGCAGGGCAACGGCATGGGCATGAACTGGAAAGGGGCCTACGACGTCGGGCTGATGGACTATCATGCAAACTGGCGCGGCAAGGCGGATGATCTGTCCGAAAGCCTGAAGATCTGTATGTTGATCGGGCAATACGGCATCGACCACTACAATGGCCGCTACTACGCCAAGGCGCAGAACCTGTCGCGCAAGGTCAAGGCGGCCTATGATGCCGTCTTTGCTGACTACGACCTGCTGTTGATGCCGACGCTGCCGATCACTGCATCGAAACTGCCCGAGCCCGGCGCACCGATCTCTGAAGTTATCGCGCGGGCGTTTGAGATGATCGCCAATACGTCGCAATTCGACGTGACCGGTCATCCGTCTATGTCGATCCCCTGCGGTGAGGTCGATGGCCTGCCTGTCGGTCTGATGTTGACTGGGGCGGATTACACCGAAAGCACCGTCTATGCCGCGGCTGCCGCATATGAGGCAACGGTGGGTGTAGCGGCGACCGCACCCAAGGCGGTCACGCCCGAACCTGAGCTGACCCCCGCAGAGTAACCATGATCCGGGGCTGATCCTGTGCTGTGTCGGCCCCGGTTTCTCCAGTCATCGGAGGGCCACATGATCACGATTACGGCCATTATCCAGTCTAAGCCCGGACAAGAGACAGCCTTGCAGGATGCCCTCTTGGAAGTTGCTGCGTATGTGGCCGCGCATGAGCCCGGTACTCTTGGCTTCCACGTGGCGCAAAGCCTTGAGGACACAGCAATCTTCACAACCTACGAACGGTTCGTGGATGAGGCCGCCAAGGATACGCACAATGGGTCGGAGGCTGTCGCACAGTTTTTTGCCAAGGCCCCGGGTTTGATCGAGGGTGACGTGGTGCTGCACACCTGTCGCGAAGTCACATAAGATGGATAGGTTCGCAAGCGCCTGTATCGAAGAGGCGCACAGGCTACATGTGGTCCTGCAAGACTGGCTGCGCGGGACGTTGCCGCGGACGCCAGCGGGCTTTGCCCCCTTCGCCGACGCGCTCGGCGATCCCTGCCGCGTGGTGAGCCCGTTGGGCACCATTACGGAACGTGCCGCTTTGCTCACGGAGTTCGAGGCCATCCATGGCTCGCTGTCTGCGCAGGGCGAGGTGTTTGTGATCAGGGTTGAAAACGCAAGCGTTCTGCGGCGTTGGAAAGATCACGCGTTGGTCAGTTATGAGGAATGGCATGATCTCGATGGTCAAAGCTCGGCCCGGCTGTCGACGGTCCTCTACACCGCGGCCGCCTCTGCACCGTTGGGTGTGGCCTGGTCCTTTATTCATGAGACCTGGATGCCTGGGCTAGCCCCGGTGGCCGGTGAGCGCTTCCCCCAGACGCAAAGCGCATCGACAGCGGCCTTAGCTGCGCTGCCATCTTGGTCCAAAGATGGTGGAGTGCATATCTGAACGTGACCAACAGCAAGAGGGAGACGCGCGTATGGAGTGGTTGAAACGGTCGATCATGGGACAAAAGGGGGTGGCTGGCGGTATCGCTGGTGCGGCGTACAAGCTGACCGTCGAAGATCAGAAAACCTTTCACTACGTCTATGGGCCCTATGCCGATCCGGTGCTGGAGATCGAGCCGGGTGCTGTCGTCACAGTCGAAACCCATGACGCCTTTGAGGGCAAGATCCTGAGCGAGGCGGATAAACCGTCCGAGATCCTGCAATTCCCTTTCCTCAACCCGCAATCCGGCCCGATCCATGTGCGCGGTGCGGAAAAGGGCGATGCCTTGGCGGTGCGAATTATCTCGATCACGCCACGTGGGCCGCAACCTGTGGGCACAACATGTCTTATCCCAGAATTCGGGGGCCTGGTCTCAACTGGTCAGACCGCAATGCTGAACGCGCCCTTACCCGAGATCGTTAAGAAAGTGGTGGTGGATGAAGAGGGCGTGCATTGGTCCGACACGCTGACACTCCCCTATGAGCCCTTCATCGGCACTATTGGGACCGCGCCCGAGATCGAGGCGATTTCGTCGCTGCAGCCGGATTACTACGGCGGTAACATGGACCTGCCCGATGTGGCACCGGGGGCGATCATCTATCTGCCCGTCAATACGCCGGGCGGGTATCTCTATGTCGGGGATTGCCATGCTATTCAGGGCGATGGTGAGCTTTGCGGTGTGGCGCTTGAAATCCCTGCGACGGTGGAGCTGCAGATTGATCTGATAAAGGGGCATGGCAATGCTTGGCCCCAGCTGGAGACCGAAGACGCCATGATGTTCGTCGGCAGCGCCCGCCCGCTGGAGGACGCCTCGCGGATTGCTTATCGCGAATTGGTCCGCTGGGTTGCTGCGCAGACCAGGCAGTCGGAAGAGGAAGCCTATATGCTGTTGACGATGTGCGGCAAGGTGCGCTTGGGCAATATGGTCGATCCGAAATACTCGGTCGGGGCTTCGATCCTGAAACGCTACTTGGTTTGAGAAGGAGACGGCCATGGATCTGGGATTGAAAGGGCTGAATGTTCTGATAACCGGCGGCAGCAAGGGCATAGGCCAACGCTGCGCCGATTTGATGGTGCGGGAAGGGGCCAATGTGTCGATCTGCGCACGCAGCGCGACCGAGGTCGCGGCCGCGGTAGCCGACCTGAAGGCCCACGGCACCTTGTGTTCTGGTGCGCCGGTGGACGTGTCCGACAAGAGCGCGCTGGAGGGCTGGGTTACCGAAAGCGCCGCAGCGCTCGGAGGCATCGACATCATCATCGCCAATGTGTCTGCGTTGGCCGTCGGCGACGATGAAGCCGCTTGGAATGCCGGTTTCGACACCGACATGATGCACTCCGTCCGCCTGGTGAACGCCGCGATGCCTTGGTTGGAAAAGTCAAATCATGCAGCAATTACCCTGATCTCGTCAGTGTCGGGGCGCGAGATAGATTTTACCGGGCCGAGTTACGGGGCATTCAAAGCCGCGTTAGTGCATTACGCGCAGGGTTTAGCATACAAATTGGCGAGGAAAGGGATCCGTGCCAACACGGTCTCACCAGGCAACACCTACTTCCCAGGGGGCATCTGGCAGCAGATCGAAGAAGGCAATCCCGAGCTTTTTGCCGAGGCCATGTCGCTCAACCCAACGGGTCGCATGGGTACGCCCGAAGAGGTCGCTGCCGGAGTTGTGTTCTTATCTGCGCCTTGTTCCAGTTTCACCACAGGAACAAATCTTGTGATTGATGGAGCCTTGACCAAAGGTGTGCAGCTTTAGCCGGGGCTGCATTGCGCATGACATGTTAGCGTTCGCAAGCAAACAGGAAACGTTAGTTCCGCTTTGGGCTCGCTGATCGCGTTTGAATGATTGCTGCGGCGGCATTTGGCGCATCACGGCGACGGTGTGGTCGTTTTGACTACGTTGTTTTGGAGGAGGGAACGGGCGTGCATTCCAGGTCGCAAAGAGCGCGAGATACCTTTCCGATACAACAGGCGCCGCATTCGGACTTAGATCATGTTTGGCAGA
>NZ_VCBA01000012.1 GCF_007995245.1 Tateyamaria sp. syn59 | reverse complement strand
CGAGTCGTATTCCCAATAACCGGGGCCGGAGGGGATGTAGAGCACGTCGGCGGCAAAGACGGCGTTCATGGACTGGTAGCCGATGGCGGGCGGGCAGTCGAAGAGGATCAGGTCGTAGGTGTCGGGCGCGATCTGGTCCAGGAAGCGCGAGACGGCGGCGAAGAAGGACCATTCTGGGTTGATGTGCCGGTATTGGGCGGAGGCGAATTCGACAAAGGCGGCGTTGGCGCAGCTGGGCACGATGTCGATGGTGGGCCAGTTCGTGGGCTTGATGAAATCGCTGGCGCGCAGGTCATTGAGCCCCATGTCGGTGATCGCGGCAGGCAGTTTGCGTTGGGGCAGGGCGGTGCCGGATTCGGCGCCCCGCAGGGCGGAGTTCATGCGGTCGGTTTCATGGCCGAGGTCGCGGGCCATGATACCCCAGACGGTGTATTCCTCGGCCACGTCCGAAAGGCCCATGGAGTGGCTGAGCGTGGCTTGGGGGTCGAAGTCGACGCAGAGGACGCGGTAGCCGTCGAGGGCGGCAGCGTGGGCGAAATGGAGGGCGGTCGTGGATTTGCCGGCGCCGCCCTTGAAGTTGGCGATGGCGGCGCGGATCGCGCGCTTGTTCGCGGGGCGGTAGGGCATCAGGGATTTGCGGTTCACCTTGATGCGGCGGCGGAGTTCGTTGATTTCTTCGAGAGAGTACCAGCGTTGGCGGCCGTCTTCCTCGACCGTGCCCTGAGGCAGGGAGGGGTCGGCTGCGAGGCGGCCGCGGAGGGTGCTTTGGTTGGCTTTGAAGATGAGCTCCGCCACCTCCCAGCTTGAGAACCGGCGGAGCGTTTTTTCGCTTTCCGGGGAGTAGGTTTGCTGGCGGATAAAGCCCTGCATCTTGAGGGATTGCGCCTGAAGCTGGGCGAGGTCTGTATGCGTGAACATGCGCTGCCTGTGGTTTGTCCCCGCGGGGACAGGTTGTGTTTTTGTCCCCGTGGGGACGTTAATTCTACTCATTTCCAGATTTACGCTGATTTTGCGGAAAAAGCAAAAGCGGATTAATGTTGTCCCCGCGGGGACAGATCGAGGTCAGCGTGCGCGATCAGACGCGAATGGTTGTGATTCTGTGAACGCCGCGTGCGCTGGAGCATAGGCCCAGATTTAGGGGGACAGTTTTTTGGGTGCCCCCACCTATTGGGTGACAGAACTGCCATAATAGGGGACACATTGGCTGTCCCCCAATACCATATCTACCTGCTTTTCTTTTGATTTGGGTTTGGGTCTGGCAGGTTATCCACATCTGCCCTTGACAGAATCGCGGCTTGGGACGCAAATCAGGGGCAGAGACGGAAAAGCGGCCAGAACCGCACAAAACAACCGTCGGCAGGTGATGTTCGGTCTACCGGACAGTTTCGAGAAAATGAGGGCAGGGATGCAAACGCTGAGGCCAGTGGGCCGGGGCGCGTCTGCGCGCAAATATGATATTCTGACAGCCTTGGGTGCGTTCGCGCTCGCGCAGGGCAAGCATGAGCAGCGGCGGGTGCTGCGGCTGATGACGCTGATCACAGCGCGCTACAACTGGGCGCGCGATGAGCTGGCCGTGGGGCAGCGCGAGATTGCGCGGCTGTGGTCGGTGGATGAACGGACGGTGAAGCGGGAGATGGCGCTGTTGCGGGCGCGGGGCTGGCTGGTCGTGAAGCGGCAGGGTGCGCGGGGGCGTGTGTCCGAGCATGGGTTGGATCTGGAACGGGTGCTGCTCGATACGGAGGCGTATTGGACGGCTGTGGGGCCGGATTTCGAGTTGCGCATGGGGGCCAGCGAGGGGGAGGCGCCGAAGGTCGTGCCGTTGCCTGTAAAGGGGTCTGTTGTCGCGCCGGATGTGTCGGGGGGTACGGAGTGGGCGCTTGCGCAGGCGATTTTGCATGCTGAGGATGCGGGGATCTATGCGTCGTGGTTGGCCGGGTTGGAGCGGGTCGAGCGGGCAGGGGGGCGGTTGACGCTGAAGGCCCCGTCGCGGTTTCACGGGGCTTATGTGCAGACGCATCTGGAGCGGCGGGTGCTGGCGGCGTGTCGTGAGGTCGATGGGGATGTGACCGAGGTGCGGATCGTTGTGTGAGCGCTGGGGCGCAGTGAATGCGCACTCTACGGGTCGGTGGGCAGGTGGTCGGTGAAACCGGCCTGGACCAGCTGGTCAAAGGCGTCCTGGACGGCGCGGGGCAGCGGCACGTCGATCTGGAAACCGCGGGCGGCGTAGGCGGGCATGCGTGCGATGTCGCCGACCATTTCGCAGATGAGCGCGCGTGCGTCGTGGTGCGCAAGAGGTTGGTCATCGAAAGAGGTAGCAGGGGCGGTGACCAGTGGTTTGATGCCCGGCCATTGACGGAGGGCCGTGGCCTGGCAGCGGCGTTGGGTCTGGGGTTTTGTGACCAGGATGATGTGCTTGGCGTCCGGCAGGAGCGTGGCGGAGAGGCGCATGTTTTCGCCGATATTGGTCGCGTGCGGTTCAATCGTGATGGCATGTGAGGGGACGCCGTTTTGGATGGCGTGCTCCCTGAACGCTTCGGCTTCGGTGGTCTGAAACATGTCGCGCGTCCAATTGCCTGACGCGCCGGTGAAGATGATGCGGGGGGCGAGGCCCCGGTGGTAGAGATCGGCGCAGTGGCTGGCCACGCGCAGGTCGTAGGAGCCGAGGCCGACGATGGCGTCGGAGGGGCTGAGGTCATCGTAGACGCAGTGGAATTGCCAGAGCGTTAGGGCCGCGCTGCGTGTTTCGGTCATTGTGGCTCTCCGATTTCAAGGATGTGCCTGTCGGGATCGAAGAGGCGAAAGACGCGCTGGCCCCATGGTTCGCGTCGGATGGGGTGGATCAGATCGACCTGGGGTGCGATCCGGGTGAAGGCGGTGTAGAGGTCCACCTCTTCGAAATAGAGCACGAGGTTTTCGCGTCCGTAGGGCGGTGCGCTGGTATCGTCGGTGCCAAAGGTCGTTCGAAAGAGCGATGCGCCGTCATGGAGCGCGAAGCCGCCGGTGAAGGTGACGAAATTGCCGTGGTCTTCGACGATCTTGAGGCCGAGGATGGTGGTGTAGAACGCCTTGGACCGGTTGATGTCGGCCACGAAGGGGAGGGGGTTCACAAATCGCATGGGCTGAGGACATCACAGATTTTGTGCGATGTCTTGGTGCGGTTGGCCCACCGGCCCTCCGGGGGCGGTTTATTTGGCGAAATGAAGTGGTGGTGCCGGATTGAGTTGATCGACTTGGGAGCGGTTTGGTTTTCGCGCGGGAATGGTGCGCAGTGAATGCGCACCCTACGGTGGGTTGAAAGGTGGTGCGTCAGGACTTAATTGACTGTCAGGGTTAACCTGACGGAATGAGATTCAATGAAAATGCTGAATTGTTCTTTCTGTGGCAAGTCGTCGGATGTGGTGGAGAAGCTCGCTGCGGGGCCAGGTGGTTTGTACATTTGCAACGAGTGTGTCGAGGCGTGCCGCCTGGTGATGGATGGTGCGGCTGTTCCGCCGGAGACTTTTGACCCCATGACATGGCCGACGGACCGTTTGTTGGGGGCCTTGGCGGCGCTGGATACGACGGCGGAGGCGTACAAGGAGCATCTGGCCCGCGCAGTGGATGCGTTGCGGGCGCGGGATGTAAGCTGGGCGAAGATAGCGGAACCGCTGGGTGTGTCGCGGCAGTCGGCGTGGGAACGGTTTAGCTGATACCCAGAGTGCCGCGCGGGAAGGGTGCGCAGTGAATGCGCACCCTACGGGCTTTGCCGAGATGCATCGGCTCGCGCTTTGATTGGGCCTTGTCAGTGGGGGCGCTGCCCCCGGCCTGGGGCCTCCCCGGAAGTATTTTCAGCCAGAAGAAAGAGGGGGTGGCATCAGGTTGGCGCGACGTCGCGCAGCCATTGATAGAGCCAGGTTTCGCTGAGCCGCTCGGTGCCGTTGGTGATGTGGGCTGTCAGCTCGATCAGGTCGGTGTCGCCGCCGTCGATGTCGATGAAGAGCCGCCAGGTGGGTTTTGCCGCGCCCTCGACCTTGTGGAGGACGTGGCCTGCGATCTCGCCTGCGGAGTGGGTGATGACGGGGGTGAGGTCGGTGTCTGGGTCCATGTCGCCCAAAGCGCCGCCTTCGAAATCGATGACGAATTTGCGCAGGTTGGGGTTTTCGAGCGGGACGCCCGAGGGGCCGCCGACGCCTGCGAGCGTGCCCTGGACCCACGCCAGATCGCCGGAGGGGGGCAGGGCGCCCCAGTGCATGCGCCAGGCGTAGGTGCGGCTTTCACCCGCCTGTGGCGCGTCTTTGGGCACCCAGAAGGCGACGATGTTGTCGTCGATCTCTAGCTCTGCCGGGATTTCGACCAGGCGGACGGTGCCGGGGCCCCAGTCGTTCAGCGGCTCGACCATCACCGAGGGGCGGTCGTGGTAGCGGGCGCCTGCGTCGAGGTAATCCTCGTACCGGCGGTCGCGCTGGATCAGGCCGAATTGGGCCATGTTGGGTTCGTTGAAATAGGAGCTTGAGACCCGGTGCGGGTTGTTGAGTGGGCGGAAGAGCGTGTTGCCGTCTTTGCGGATGATTTGCAGCCCTTCGCTGTCGTGGACCTGGGGGCGGAAGTCGTCGAAATCGCGTTCGGTGTGTTCGGCGAAATAGAACATCGAGGTGAGCGGGCCGAGGCCCAGTTGCGGGACGCTGTCGCGGAAAAAGAGTGTCGCCTCGACATCCATTGTCGTGTCGTCGCCGGGGGTGATCGTGATCTTGTAGGCGCCTGTGACAGACGCGCTGTCGAGGGCGGCGTAGAGGGTGAGGGACGTGTCCAGCGCCTGTGGCCGTTCGACCCAGAATGCGGAGAAGCGGGGGAATTCTTCGGGCCCCTGCAGCCACGTGTTGATGGCGAGGCCGCGCGCCGACAGGCCGTAGCTGTTGCCGCGCCCAAGCGCGCGGAAGTAGCTGGCGCCGAGGAAGGTGACGACTTCGTCAAACTTGTCGGGGCGGTTCAAGGGGTGCGTGAGTTTCAGTCCCGCAATGCCGGGCAATTCCGCATTGTTGGGCACCCGGTCGCCGACATCGTTGCGGTATTCGAAATCGTCCGTGGTGAAGGTGATGGGGTAGGATTTGCCGTTCTGGACCTCGTGAATCTGCACCGGATCCTTGAACAGCCAGCCCGGATGGAAGGGCGAGGCGTGGAAGGGCAGGGGGGTGCCCGACCAGTGGGCGGCCGCGGGCCGGAAGTAGATGTTGCGGTAGTCGTCGTAGGTCAGGTTCTGCAGGAAGCTGTCCAGTGGTGCGGGTGGCCTGTCCGGTTCCTTGGACCGGGCTTCCATCTTTGCCTTGAGTGCCGCGAACGAGAACGGCTGACCGAGGTCGCGGGCAAGGGCCGTTCGGGGCAGGGCGGCGCTGGCAAGGAGCGTGGCAAGGACGCTGCGGCGTGTCATGGGGGCGGTCAGGGGCATGGGCGTCCTTGGGGGCTGTTGCCGCTCAGAGATGCGGGTTCCGTGCGCCTGCGTCCAGTGTGATGTTTTCACGTTTGCGCTGGTCTTGTGTCACATAAGCGGCGTGCGGGAACGAAAAAGGCCGCCAGGATGCCCGGCGGCCTTTCTCCGTGTGACTGAATGTGAAGGGGGCTTAGCTGCCTTCGCCAGCCGCCGCCTCGGGGTTGGTCGCAATGGAGGCGAGGTAGGCGTAGAGGTTCACGGCGTCCTCTTCCTTGCGGACCTTGTAGGTCATTTTCGAGCGACCGTTGTCGCCGGTGATCTCACGCAGATAGCCCGTGGGATCCTGAACGTAGGTCACGAAGACCTCTTCGTTGATGACCACGTCCATTTCGGAAGCTGCCTGGTTGATGTCGGAATAGCGGAAGTCTTCGACCATGCCGAACTTGCCGCCGATGATACCGTAGAGGTTCGGGCCGGTACGGGCGTTGCGGCCTGCCAGTGTTTCGCCTGCGTCATCGACGACGACGTGGCACGAGATGCATTGGCGGAACGCGGCTTCGCCTGCGGCGACGTCGCCTGTGGCGGTCAGATCGACGCTGTCCTGGGCGAATGCGGGCACGGCCAGCGTGGCAGTTGTGGCTGCAATGGCGAGTGTGCGGAACATGTGGGTCTCCTTCCTGAGTTCTTGCAACAGAACGTAGCGGGTTGGCGGTCAAGTCAACAGTAACTTTGACTTGACCAGCATGTCGGCGGGAATTGCGTGTGTGTTTTCCCCCGTTACGCGACCGCGTGGGCGATAGCGCACTGTTTCCATAGGTCTTTCAGGGCGGAGACGAGGTGTTCGATGTCCTCTGTCGAGTGCAGAGGCGAGGGGGTGAACCGCAGCCGTTCGGTGCCTTTGGGCACGGTGGGATAGTTGATCGGTTGGACGTAGATTCCGTATTGCTGCATGAGGTAGTCGGACAGCATGCGGCACTTGACCGGATCCTTGATCATCACGGGGATGATGTGGCTGGGGTTGTCCATATGGGGGATCCCCTCCTGATCCAGACGTTTGCGCAGGTAGGCGACGCGCTCGCGCTGCTGGATCCGTTCCTGGTCCGACTGTTTGAGGTGCCGGATGGAGGTGCGGGCCGCCGCCGCCACCGCCGGGGGCAGGGCGGTGGTGAAGATGAAACCGGACGCAAAGGAGCGGATGAAGTCGCAGAGCGCTGCGGACCCGGTGACGTAGCCGCCGACCACGCCATAGGCTTTGCCGAGCGTCCCTTCGATCAGGGTGATGCGATCCATCAGCCCCAACTCTTCCGCGACGCCGCCACCGCGGGGGCCGTACATGCCGACCGCGTGCACTTCGTCGATATAGCTCATCGCGCCGTGTTTTTCGCAGACGTCGAGGATTTCGGCGATGGGGGCGATGTCGCCGTCCATGGAGTAGACGCTTTCGAACGCCACGATCTTGGGGGCGTTGGCGGGAAGGGCCGCGAGTTTGCGGTCGAGGTCTTCGGGGTCGTTGTGTTTCCAGATGACCTTGGAGGCGCGGGAGTGGCGGATTCCTTCGATCATGGAGGCGTGGTTGAGTTCATCCGAGAGGATCACCGCGTCTGGCAGGCGGGAGCCGAGGGTCGATAGGGCGGCCCAGTTGGACACGTAGCCGGAGGTGAAAAGGAGGGCGCTTTCCTTGCCGTGGAGGTCGGCGAGTTCTTCTTCCAGCAGCTTGTGGGCGTGGTTGGTGCCCGAGATGTTGCGCGTGCCGCCCGCGCCTGCGCCGCATTCGTCGATGGTGTCTTTCATCGCCTTGGTCACCGACGGGTGCTGTCCCATGCCGAGGTAGTCGTTGGAGCACCAGACGGTCACCTGGTCCGGGGCGTCGTCGTCATGGCATTTGGCGCGCGGGAAGGCGCCGGATTGGCGCTCCAGTTCGGCGAATATGCGGTAGTTCCCTTCCTCTTTCAGTGCATCGAGTTGGGTTTGGAACAAAGCATCAAAGTCCATGATGTCCCCCTGTAGGTGTCGTGTTCTTGGTTGGTTTCGCCTCTGGCAGCATCCAGCGCCAGAGCCGTTCGTCGGGGATGGGAAGGACCATCACCCAGTGTTCGAGGGCCGCGAGGGCCGTCAGGGCGGTGAGGAGCGCAAAGCCTGTCACTGCGCCTGCGGTGTCGGCGGCGTAGAGCCGTTCGAGCCAGCAGGCGGCGGCGAAGGTGAGCGCGGTCACCGAAATGGGGAAGAGCCAGTTCATTGCCGCCACGCGGAAGTGGCTGGGCAGGTGCGCGAGTGCTTCGGGCAGGAATTCGACATTGATGCGCGCGACGCCGAAGAACAGGTTCAGCTTGGCCGAGATGCGGGCAAAGAAGAGGACCGCGAAGGTGTAGAAGGCGAAGGGGTTGTTCGCATTCCAGAGCGCGAGGCCAAGGGCAATGAGCGTGCCGGTCAGCAGCATCTCGTGATAGGCGATGGTGCCCCAGGCGCGGATGAACCGTTCCCATTCGGGGCGGTGGGGCGGCAGGGCGCGACGGTTGGGGCCGGTGATGACGCCGGTGAGGAAGGCCAGTTCGATCCAGCCCCAGAGCGCGAGGGATGACAGGAACGCCACGTAGGTGCCCAGGATGTCGGTCTGGGTCATGGACCAGTATGTGCCGTAGGCGCCGAGGATTATGAGCGGAAGGCCTACCCATGTGGTGGTGCGACGCGCGCGGTCGCCCGCGCGGTCGGCGTATTTGACCGCCATCAGGATGGTGCCGGTGGAGAACCACCAGATGAAAAGGGCGATGAGGGCGGCGATCCAGGGGGTCATTTGGTCCCCCCGGTGACTGGAAACTGACGCAGTTTCCGTTCATTTTCCGACGCGGAAAATGGGCACTGTCCTGAGGACGGTGCCCCTGGACCGCGCGTCGCGGTCCAGACGTTTTCTGCGTCAGAAAACGGCATCAGTACGCAGGCTCCAGGCGGGTGGAGGCAGGCACCACATGCTTTTTCGCCGGGATCGTGTAGAGCGACACGAAGGCTGCCGCGGCCCGGATCTGTGCGCCGAGTTTCTTCAGGCCCTTCGCCTCTGCCATGTCGACATTGGCCTTTTGCAGCCGTTCCAGCCCGCGCTGCCAGCGGGGGTGGTCGATGTCGAGTGTGATCGGGAAGATCTGTTCCGACAGTTTGGAGGTCTTGGTGAAGACCTCGTGCGCGTACCAGTCGGGATCAACGCCGAGCGCCTTGTGGAATGCCGGGCGCTGGTGGTCGCGGACATACATCGTGGCGTAGACGGCTGTGAGGAAGAACTTGATCCAGTAGACGTTGAGACCAGAGGTCAGTTTCGGGTCCGTCTTCATCAGCAGGGCGAAGGCTTCGCCGTGCGAAAACTCGTCATTGCACCACTCTTCGAACCACTTGAAGATCGGGTGGAAGCGGTGTTCGGGGTTCGCTTCGAGATGCCGGAAGATGGTGATGTAGCGGGCATAGCCGATCTTTTCCGACAGGTAGGTGGCGTAGTAGATGAACTTGGGTCGGAAGTAGGTGTATTTCTTTTTCTGCGTCAGGAAGCCGAGGTTTACGCGCAGCCCGGCCTCGCGCAGGGCGTCGTTGATGAAGCCCGCGTGGCGTGCTTCGTCCCGTGCCATGAGCTGGAAGAGTTGCGTGATGTCCTTGTTCGCGCCGCGGCGTTTCATTTCCTTGTAGAGGACGCAGCCCGAGAACTCGGCGGTGCAGGAGGAGATCAGGAAGTCGATGAATTCCTTTTTCAGTTCCGGCTCCATCCCGTCCCAATCGACGTGATCCCAGTCTTCGTTTTTCTTGAAATGGCCTTTGTTCGGGTCGCTTTCCATCTGGTCGATGAGCTTGTCCCAATCTTCGCGGACCGAGGAGACGTCGATAGCGTCAAGCTCATCAAAGTCGGTGGTGTAGAAGCGTGGGGTCAGCAGGGTGTTCTGCATCGCCGTTTCGGTGGCAAACTCGGACGTGAACTTTTCGTCCTGGGCCTGGGCGATGGCGAGGCCTTCCTCAACGGAGGTGGCGTCGGCGGTGTGTTTGTCTGTGTTCTGGATATTCATAGCGTCACCTCTTCGGAGAAGGAGAATTCGCAGAGTTCCATGACTTCGAAATCGCCTGTGAGGCGGGTCCAGAGCCGTTCGAGTTTCGAGGCGCGGACGATCACGGCCTCGCGGTCTTCGGTCACGATTTCACCGAAGGGGGCCATGATTTCGGGCCCTTGCACCTGCACTTCGTCGCCCGGATAGACGACGGCGCCGTTGTTGAACCGCACATGCGCGTGCAGGCTTTCGAACTTGTGGCTGATTTCAACCGTGCACGGGGCACGTTCAACGTCCTTTGTCAGTAGTCCCATGAGGTGGCTTCCTTTCTGGGTCAGGGTTGGTTCAGCAACCTGGCGAAGGTTCTGAGGTTATCGGCGCCGAAGCCCATGAGCTCGGCTGACCAGTTGGTTTCGGGGTCGTAGATTGACAGGCGGTTGCCCTCGCGCAGGCGCAAGATCACGGGGGCAGAGGCGTCTGCCCCCGATTTGCCCCGTTCGCGGGCGATCACGCGTTCGATGCCCGCGACAAAGCCGCCCTTGTCTGCCGGGAAGTCGGCCAGGATGGTGCCGTTCAGGCCCATCACCCGCGCTGCACCCGAGGGGTTGCCAGAGAGGTATATGGCCCGTTCGGCGATCACTGGCGTTTGGGCCGGTGTGCTTTCCAGCGGCCGGTCCGTGAGTGTGGCGATGGTCACCAGCGACAATACGATGAGCAGGAGGGCCAGGACCGCGCGGATCAGGACGCGGGGGACAAGTTCGTCCTCCTTGGCGTGAATGCGGGGGCTGTGTGCGTCGGACATGGGCCTACTCCGCCGCGACGGCGTCGCCTGGGGCGACCCGTGTGATCTGTGGTGTGCTGATCCGCGCCTCTGCCGCGTCGGCCAGGATGCGTGCGACGTTTTCGGCGTCGGGGATGCAGCGCAGGGCGGGCTGTGTCTTGCCAAAGGTCCAGGGCCGGGCGTGGGGCCAGAGCACGAGGTAGCTGATCTTGGTCTCTCCGGTGGTGTCGAGTGCGATTGTGCCCGTGCCGTTCTTGCGCAGATCAAGTGCTGCGTTGCCCAGTTCGCGGTAGGGCAGGTTGATGGTCATGGTCAGCGCTGCGCCGATCCGCATGGCGATGCGGGAGGTTGTGATCGTGTAGACCGTGGCCCGCGCCTGGATCAGCGCGATGCCGTAGAGCAGCAGCCAGGCCACCGCGCCCAGCAGGATGATGGGGAGCGTGGCGCCGACCGCTTGCCCGATCGGCATCAGGTCAATCACCGAAATGAACCGCCACGCGGCGAGGACCGCGAAGTAACCCATCACCCAGTTGATGTTGAGCGCATCGCGGGCGAGCGCGCGCGTGTCCGGCCTGCCTTGCCACAGGATCTGTTCGCCCTCCGGCGGGGCTTCGGGGAGCCCTTTGATCGGCTCGACTGCGAAATCATCATGGGACATGGCGCACGTTCCCTTTCTTTCGGTTGCGGATGGTGGGGCGCCCCGCGTGGGGCACCCCGCGGTTCGTCAAAGTTTCGGCTCTTGCCGTTTGCTGTCGGCGTAGAGGACACCGCCGCCGTAGTAGCCGCTGATCTTTTCCTCTTCGAGCATGGTCACCTGCGTGCTGCTGGCGTGCTGCGGCACGGTGGCGAAGTGTTTGCCGTAGAGCGTGCGGACCACGACGCGGTCGGATTTGATCCGTGCCAGCGTCAGCGGCACAAGGCGGTTGCCCGTGCCCCACTTGGCATCGAGCGTGTATTCGAGGTAGCGGACCAGCTGCTCCGGCTCGTCGATCCACATATCCACGACCTTGCCCACGACTTCCCCGTCACCGGACATGAGCGGCAGCCCGCGCGGGTCACGGCCCGTCGCGAAGCGGAAGCTTTCATTGGCCGACATCGGGATGATTTTCGGATGGCCGTGGCCGTCAAGCTCCGGCACGTCGCGGCGCGGAGCCCAGGAGGCCGGGCCGACACCGTCGAGCATCGGATCGCCCGTCGGTTCCAGCGGGTAACCGTTGCCGGGGCCGGAGCGTTTCATCGGGATGTCCGCGCGTTCGGGCACCTGGCCCGACGGCACGGTCACAGAGCCGCGCCCGTGGGGCAGTTCAAACGTCTTGTCCTCGGGCAGGGGCCACATGGACGGGTTCGAGGATTTGTTCCCGTCGTCGTCCTCGAGCGGGTAGCCCTCGCGCATGTTCTCACGCTGGATCCAGACCACCAGGCCGAAGAAGAAGAAATAGAACAACCATAGCGACAGGGACGCGAGGTCGAATTCGCCAAAGAAGGTTGAGGTCATGACAGATGTCCTTTCCTGGAGAAGGTCATGTGGGGAAATCCGCGAGGCCCAGTGGCCGTGCGTCCTTCCGTTCGGTGAGGGGACCCGAAGTGCGCACGAGCGGTCCCAGGATGGCGAGAGTGACGAAGAGGAGGCCAATCTCGAGATGGTAGACGAAGGAGTATCCGGTGGCGGGTGTGGCGAGACCCTCGCCCCAGGCCCCGGACATGGCGATGGCGCCGACCCAATCGCGCAGCGTGCCGCCGAGGGCGATGGCGAGGCCTGCGGCTGTGGCTTGGGCCGCACCCCACGCGCCGAGGGCGAGGCCGCGTCCGGCGACCCCTTTGGCGGGCATTGCCATGGCGGCGGTGAGGGTCGAGACAGCGAAGAGCCCGCCGCCGAAGCCGATCAGGGTGGCGCCTGCGTAGAACAGGATGTTGGCTTGCATGGGGGCGGCAAAGATCACCAGGGAGAAGGCCCAGATGCCGGCAAGGATGCCGCCACCCGCGAGGCGGTAGGAGTTGGACCCTTTGGCGAGCCGCCGCCCGGCCCAGAGGAACCCGGCAAGCGCCCCCGCAGCCCAGAGCGCGGTCAGGATCGTGGTGGCCGAGACCGAGAGGCCGAGGATTTCGCCGCCATAGGGTTCCAGCAGCACGTCCTGCATGTTGAATGCCATGGTGCCGACAAAAACGCAGGCGAGGAGCCGCCCGGCCTTGCCCCCGCGGGCGTAGTCGTTCCAGGCGTCGCGGAAGAGCGGGCGGGGCGCCTCGCGCTCTTCGCGGCTCATGGGCGTCACGCTTTCCTGTTTCCAGAGCGCGATGAAGGTGAGGATGGCGCCGACGACGGCGGAGCCTTGCACCACGCGGATCAGTGTCAAGCTGCTGTAATTGCTGAGCAATCCGCCGATGACGAGGGCCGAGATGCCCATGCCCACAAGGAACATGACATAGAGCATCGCCACCACGCGGGGGCGGGTTTCGTCGGTCGCCCGGTCGCTGGCCAGCGCAAGGCCAGCCGTCTGCGTCATGTGGATGCCGAGGCCGGTCATCAGGAAGGCGAGCCCGGCGAGGACTTCGCCTGCGAAGGGGATGTCGTGGACTGTGTCGCCCGACAGGACCAGCAGGGCGAAGGGCATGATGGCGAGCCCGCCAAACTGCCAGAGCGCGCCGAACCAGATGTAGGGGATGCGCTTCCACCCGATGGCGGAGCGGTAGGTGTCGGAGCGGAAGCCCAGAAGCGCGCGGAAGGGGGCCGAGAGGACCGGCAGCGCGATCATGACCGCGACGATCATCGCGGGCACCGAGAGTTCCACGATCATGACTCGGTTCAGTGTGCCCAAGAGCATGACCGTGGCCATGCCGACGGAGACCTGGAACAGCGACAGGCGCAGAAGCTGGCCCATGGGCAGGTCTGGCGACGCTGCATCGGCGAAGGGCAGCGCCTTCAGCGAGAGATGCTTGAGCGCGCTCATGGGCGCAGCTCCAATGCTTCGGAGATGTAGAAGCCCGATGTGATCCGGTCGACGGGGCGCAAGAGACGGCGCGTGCCTGCGGCCTTGGCTGCTTGGGCCAGCTTCGGATGCGCGTGCGGGATCATGACCGGGGAGCGGTCGGAGCGGGGGAACGCCTTGCCCGCGTACCACATGGCCATGAGGGCTGGGGTGCGGGGGGCCACGGTGAACACGATGGGGCCACCAACACGGGGTTCGAGTTTGGCCAGCGCCTCCCCGATATCGGGGGCCGTGTAGTAGATCAGGCTATCCATCGCGATGACGGCGTCGAAATTGCCCAGTTTCGGGTCCAGCATGTCGCCCGCGTGGAAGGTCACCTGCTTTTGCAGGTCATGCGGCAGGCGCAGTTGGGCGATGTCGATGAGTTGCGGGGAGATGTCGGCCGCCACAACCGTTGCGCCGCGTTTGGCCAATTCAATTGTTGCCATGCCGGGGCCGCAGCCCGCATCGAGAATACGCGCGCCGCGCAGATCCTCGGGCAAGCGGCTCAACATCAGGTCGCGCATCTGGTCCCGCCCCGCGCGCACGGTTTCCCGAATGCGCGACACCGGCGCGTCCGAGGTCAGACGCTCCCATGTCTGGGTCGCCGTGCGGTCGAAATAGTCTTCGACGCGGGCGCGGGTGGAGCCGTAGTCCATTAATCGAATCCCAGCAGTTCAAAGATATCGCGGTCTTCCATGGGGGCGGGGGCCAGCCCCTCGGTCCCGTTCCAGAGGGTTTCGGCAAGGCGGATGTACTCGGCGCGGCAGCGCACGATGTCTTCCTCGTCGTCCATCTCGAACAGGGTCTTTTTCTTCAGGCGGCTGCGCCGGATGGCGTCCACGTCGGGCATGTGCGCGATGCGGTTGAAGCCGACGGTTTTGCAGTAGCGGTCGACCTCGTCCGTTTCGCGCGAACGGTTGGCGACGCAGCCCGCAAGCCGCACCTTGTAATTGTTCGACTTGGCCTGCACCGCTGCGATGATCCGGTTCATGGCGTAGATGCTGTCGAAATCGTTGGCGGTGACGATCAGCGCGCGGTCGGCATGTTGCAGCGGGGCGGCAAAACCGCCGCACACCACGTCGCCCAGCACGTCGAAGATCACCACATCGGTTTCTTCGAGCAGGTGGTGCTGCTTGAGCAGCTTCACGGTCTGGCCAACCACGTAACCGCCGCAGCCTGTGCCCGCGGGTGGGCCACCGGCCTCGACACACATTACCCCGTTGAAGCCGGTTGTGACGAAGTCTTCGGGCCGCAGTTCCTCGGGGTGGAAGTCCACCTCCTTCAGAATGTCGATGACCGTGGGTTGCAGGTGGCCGGTCAGGGTAAAGGTGCTGTCATGCTTCGGGTCGCACCCGATCTGCAGCACGCGTTTGCCCAGCTTGGAAAAGGCCGCCGACAGGTTCGATGAGGTGGTCGACTTGCCGATCCCGCCCTTGCCGTAGACCGAGAACACCTTGGCCCCTTCGATCTTGGCGTCGGCGTCCTGATGCACTTGAACCGATCCTTCGCCGTCTTGCCCGCGAAGGACGGGGGGATTTCTGTCCAGTGGGCTCATGCGCCCCTCCTTTCGAATGGGGAAGGATCCCCTGCTTCATTTCGCAAAGAAAACCGCCGCCGGAGGCTCCTGTCGTATGTGTTTGCGGAACGGATCATTCGGCTGCGATCCCTTCGAGCTTGTCTTCGAGCGCATCGGCCGCGTCTTGCAGGGCGGCGAGCGTTTCGGCGTCGGGCGCCCAGTAGTCGCGGTCCGAGGCTTCCAGCAGGCGGTTGGCCATGCGGCTCGAAGCCGTCGGGTTCAGGTCCGCGATGCGCTTGCGCATTTCTTCGTCCAGCACAAAGGTTTCCGAGATGCGCTGGTAAACCCAGTCGTCCACCTGGCCGGTCGTGGCCGACCAACCGAGGGTATTGGTCACGGTTGCCTCGATCTGGCGGACGCCTTCGGCGCCATGTTTCAGCAGACCCTCGAAGAACTTGGGGTTCAGTGCGCGGCTGCGTGTTTCCAGCGCCACCTGGTCCTTGAGTGTGCGCACCTTGGCGTTGCCGCGCGTCTGGTCGCCGATATAGACCGACGCTTCGGACCCGCGTGCGCGCTTCACCGCGCGGGCGATGCCGCCCAGCGTGTCGAAATAGTGATCGACGGTTGTCACGCCCAATTCGACCGATTCGAGGTTCTGGTAGGCCACCTCCACGTCCGCCAGCGCCTTTTGCAGGAGCGCGGGGTTGGCGGCAGACTTGCCATCGACACCATAGGCAAAGCTCTTGCGCGTCTCATAGGCGTCGGCCAACTCGTCCTCATCCCCGAAGGCGGAGCTGTCGACCAGCTGGTTGACGTTCGAGCCATAGGCGCCTTCGGCGTTCGAGAACACGCGCAGGGCGGCGGTGGCGAGGTCGACGCCTTGTGCCTCAGCATAGGCCAGCGCATGGGCGCGGATGTAGTTTTGATCCAGCGGCTCGTCCGCTTCGGCGCATTTCAGCGCCGCCTCGGCCAGCATGCGGGTCTGCAAGGGCAGGAGGTCGCGGAAGATGCCCGAGAGGGTCATCACCACGTCGATGCGGGGGCGGCCCAATTCGGAGAGCGGGATCAGGTCGGCCCCGGCAAGGCGACCAAAGCTGTCGAAGCGTGGGGTGCAGCCCATGAGCGCGAGGGCCTGTGCGATGGGCACGCCATCGGATTTGATGTTGTCCGATCCCCAGAGCACCAGTGCCACCGAACGCGGCAGGGTCGGGTGTGTGTCGAGCAGCAGTTGCGCCTGTTTCATCCCGTCGCGGCAGGCAAAGGCCGTGGGCATGCGGAACGGGTCAAAAGCGTGGATGTTGCGGCCTGTGGGCAGAATTTCCGCCGAGCGGATGAGGTCGCCGCCGGGGACAGGGCGGATATAGCGCGCGTCGAGCGCTGTCATCAGGGCGGCAAGTTCGGTTTCGTTACGCAGCAACTCTTCCACGCGAGCCCGCGTGTCATCGTCCGCGTGGGGCATCAGGTTCAAGTACTCTTCGCGCGCCGCATCGCTGAGCGGTTGTCCCACGATATGCAGGCCATCGGGGATCAGCGCGTCTTCGGTTTCCAGCAGCTTGAGCCAGAGCGCATCAGGCGGCGTGCCGCCCATGTCCACCGCGTCGGCCTGTTCGGCGATCAGCTCTTCGAGGTCCGTGCGGGCGCCATCATCGCTGTCCATCTCGCGCCAGCGGGTGAGGGAGTCTTTCAGCTCCGCCAGCCCTTTATAGAGACCGGATTGAGCCAGGGGCGGCGTCAGGTGTGTCACTGTCACGGCGTTTGAGCGGCGCTTGGCCAACGACGCTTCGGACGGGTTGTTGGCGGCGTAGAGGTAGATGTTCGGCATCTCCCCGATCAGTCGGTCGGGCCAGTCGCGCGCGCCAAGGCCCGCCTGCTTGCCCGGCATGAATTCGAGCGCGCCGTGCATGCCGAAGTGGATCACCGCGTCGGCCTGGTAGGTGTTGCGGAGCCAGAGGTAGAAGGTGGTGAAGGCGTGGGTCGGTGCGAAGCCTTTTTCAAAGAGCAGCCGCATCGGGTCGCCTTCGTAGCCGAAGGCGGGTTGGACGCCGATGAACACATTGCCCATCTCTTTGCCGAGCACGAAGACGCCGCGCCCGTCGGATTGGATGCGACCGGGGGCGGGGCCCCAGACGGCTTCGATGGCGTGGAGCGGCGGTGTGGTGCGCACGATGGTGTCGGCGTCCACATGGGCAGCCACGTTCGCCTCTTGCCCGTATTGGGCGGCGTTGCCTTGCAGGACTTGCGCGCGCAGGGCGTCGACGCTTTCGGGCAGTTCGACCTGGTAGCCGCGTGCCTGCATCGCCTTCAACGTATTGAAAAGGCTTTCGAAAACGGAGAGATAGGCGGCGGTGCCTACGGCGCCCGCGTTGGGTGGAAAGCCGAAGAGAACAATGGCAACCTTCTTCTCGGCATTCTCTTTCCGGCGCAGACGACCGAGGCGCAGGGCCTTTTCTGCGAGGCTGTCGATCCGTTCCTGGCAAGGAACCATGGCCTTGGGCTCACCCGCGGCACAGGTGTGGGCGCAGCCATCGCAGCCTTCAGGCCCCAGCCGTCCGCCAAAGACGGTGGGGCAGGTGGCGCCGTCCAGCTCGGGCAGGGCCACGAGCATCGTCGTCTCAATCGGGCCGAGACCGCCGGTGCTGCCTGCCCATTGGCCCAGCGTCTGGAATTCGAGCGCGTGGGCGGCGAGGTAGGGCACATCGAGGTCAGCCAGTACGTCAATGGCCGCCTCGTTGTCATTATATGCGGGACCGCCGACGAGGCTGAAGCCCGTCAGGGACACAAGCGCGTCCACCTGATCCTTGAAATAGGTGTCGATGGCGGGACGGGCGTCTAGACCGCCGGAGAAGGCGGGCAGGACGCGCATGCCGCGCGCCTCGAACGCGCGGATCACGCCATCATAGTGCGCGGTGTCACCGGCCAGCACGTAGGAGCGCAGCATGACGATGCCGACGGTCATCTCGGCACCTTTCGGGCCGGGGATGTCTGCCGCGTCGGTGGTGATGCGCTGGGGCAGATCCGGGTGGTAGAGGCCGACATCAGGGTAGTCGATGGGCAGGGCCGCTTCGGGCCGCACGCTCCAGTCGGCGGAGGTGGCGTAGCGGTTCAGTAGGAACTGGATCATGGCCCGGACATTGTCGTCCGACCCACCCAGCCAGTATTGCATGACGAGGAACCAGGCGCGCAGGTCTTGCGCTTTGCCGGGGATGAATTTGAGGATCTTGGGCAGACGGCGCAACATCGCCATCTTCTTGGCCCCATCCTCGGTCGAGGGTTTGGAGGAGCCGCGCAGGCGCTTCATCAGCTTGCCCATGGTTGAGGGCGGGGCCTGCATATCAAGGGTGCCCATGCGGGTCAGCTTGACGACCTCGGCATCAGCCACGACGCCGATCATGGCGTCACACTCGTCGCGGCGCGCGCGCAAGGCGGGCAGGATGCGCGAAACGTGCTCTTCGAGGAACAGGAGGTTCGCGATGATGATGTCAGCGTTCATCACCGCGTCTTCTGCCGCCTCGAAGCTGCCGGGGGTCTCGCCCCATTCGGCGGCGGCGTGGATCTGCAGGTCGAGACCGGGATAGTCCACGGCCAGCGCATCCATGGCCCGCCGGGCCGGGCCCGCGGCATGGCTGTCCAGCGTGATGATCACCACGCGGTAGCCGGGCAGACGCCCATTGATGTGCGTGTCATCGCGCATAGTGGGCCTTGGCTTCATAGAGGGTGTCGACCGAAATTTCGGCCACGCCGCGCTCGGCGGCAAAGGTTTCGGTGTTGCGGCGCGCCTTGCCACGCACAAAGAACGGGATTTTTTTCAGCTCATTCTCCGCATCGGCGAGCCAGATCACCGATCCATCCTTCATTTCGCCAGATAAACCGCGGGGGGAAGCCGCAGGCTGGGGGGCTGGCCCCCCTGTGTCCTCGGGCTTGGGCGCATGGCCGCCATGATGCGACGGGCCAGCCGCATCGTGGAATTCGAAATCCTCGCGGAACATGTGCAAGAGGTGCTCTTCGAGCCCCATGACCAGCGGGTGAACCCAGGTGTCGAAGATGACGTTTGCGCCCTCGATCCCCATTTGCGGGGAGTAGCGGGCGGGGAAGTCCTGCACGTGGACGGGGGCGGAAATGACGGCGCAGGGGATGCCGAGGCGTTTGCCGATATGGCGTTCCATCTGGGTGCCGAGGATCATCTCCGGCTGGAGCTGTTCGATGACCCGTTCGACTTCGAGGTAGTCGTCAGTGATCGTAGCGGTCAGGCCCATCTCTTTGGCCTTGGCCCGGACGGGGCGGGCCATTTCGCGATTGTAGCAGCCGAGGCCCACCACTTCGAACCCCATCTCGTCCTGCGCGATGCGCGCGGCGGCGAGGACGTGGGTGCCGTCGCCGAAGAGGAAGACGCGCTTGCCTGTGAGGTACGTGCTGTCCACGGATTTGGAGTACCAGGGCAGGCGGAGGCGGGAGGTGTCGAGATACGCCTCATTGCCGCTGATCGCGGCGACTTCAGCGATGAAATCGCGGGTGGCGCCGACGCCGATGGGCACCGTCTTCGTGTAGGGTTGGTCGAGTTCCCGTTCCATCCAGCGCGCGGCGCTTTCGGCGGTTTCGGGATACATGAGTACGTTGAAATGGGCGGCCCCCATTTGGGCAATGTCTTGGGGAGACGATGTCATGGGGGCCACCACATTGACGCTGATGCCCATATCAGACAGCAGCGTTGTCACCTCCTGGATGTCGTCGCGATGACGGAAACCCAGGGCGGTAGGACCGATCAGGTTGGCGCTGATCTGTTTCGTGCGCTCCATCGGCTTGGCGAGCGTTTTGACGATCTGGAAGAACGTCTCGTCCGCGCCGAAGTTTTCCTTGCGCTGGTAGCTGGGCAGTTCGAGCGGGATGGTCGGCACCGGCAGGCCCATGGTTTCGGCCATGCCGCCGGGATCGTCCTGGATCAGTTCGGCGGTGCAGGAGGCGCCGACAATGATGGCTTGCGGCTTGAACCGGTCATAGGCCTCTTGCGCCGCAGTCTTGAACAGGTTCGCGGTGTCGGCGCCGAGGTCGCGGGCCTGAAACGTCGTGTAGGTGACCGGCGGGCGGTGGTCGCGCCTTTCGATCATGGTGAAGAGCAGATCGGCGTAGGTGTCGCCTTGCGGGGCGTGCAGCACGTAGTGCAGGTCGCGCATGCCTGTGGCGACACGCATAGCGCCGACATGGGGCGGGCCCTCATATGTCCAGACGGTGAGCTTCATTGTTGGCCTGCGTGGGGGCCAGCCCCCACACCCCCGTCGTATTTTCCGTCAGAAGAAACAGGGTTCAGTTTGAGAAGATCAGCGCGGCGGATGGGGCGCGAGAAGAGGCCCGCGAGGTCGCCTGCCTGTTCGTAGAAATGGACGGGGGTGAAGACCAGTTCGATGGCCCATTTGGTGGCGAGGCCTTCGGCCTCGAGCGGGTTGGCGAGACCGAGGCCGCAGACCGTGAGGTCGGGTTTGGCGGCCTTGGCGCGGTCAAGCTGGAGGTCGACGTCTTGCCCTTCGGAGATGGTGGGGCCTTCGGTGAGGAGGTCCAGGTCTGGGCCGACGAGGCCCTTGTGGATGAAGGGGGCACCGACCTCGATGGCGTCCATGCCGCATTCGCGGGTCAGGAAGCGGGCCAGCGGGATTTCGAGCTGGCTGTCTGGGAAGAAGAAGATGGTCTTGCCATTCAGCGCCTCAGCTGCCTGCGCGATGGCCTTGCGGGCGCGGGCGCGGGGGGCGGCGGTGACCTGTTCGAAGAGGTCGGGGGCGACGCCGAATTCGGTGGCGATGGCGGCGAGCCATTGTGTTGTGCCCTCTTCGCCGAAAGGGAAGGGGGCGGGGAGGTGACGTGCGCCGCGACGGGTGAGCGCGTCGTGCGTGTCGCCGAGGAAAGGTTGGGTGAGGGCGTAGACTGTGTTTTCGCCGATGCCGAGGTCTTCGCCTGCGCGGGGGGCGGGCAGCACCTTGATCGGGCCGATGCCCATGGCTTCCAGAAGGCCGATGGCCTGTTCTTCGACCACATCGGGGAGCGCGCCGACCAGCAGGAGTTGGCGATCGTCTGTCTTCGGTAGGACAGGGACCATGGAGGCGAGGCAGGCGTCCTCGCCTTGGGTGAAGGTCGTTTCGATGCCGGAGCCGGAGAAGTTCAGGACGCGGACCGACGGCGCGTGGCGCTGGGTCATGCGTTCGGCCGCCTTGGCGAGGTCGAGCTTGATCACCTCGGATGGGCAAGAGCCGACGAGGAACAGTTGCTTGATGTCGGGGCGGCGGGCGAGGAGTTCGTCCACGACTTTGTCGAGCTCATCCTGGGCATCGGCCAGACCGGCGAGGTCGGTTTCTTCGAGAATCGCGGTGCCGAAGCGGGGTTCGGCGAAAATCATAACACCGGCGGCGGATTGCAGCAGGTGGGCGCAGGTGCGGGAGCCCACGACGAGGAAGAACGCATCCTGCATCTTGCGGTGCAGCCAGATGATTCCTGTCAGGCCGCAGAACACCTCGCGCTGGCCGCGTTGCTTGAGAATCGGGGTGTTGCGGCAGCCACCGGTGGCAGGAAGGCGGGGAAGCTCGGTCATGCGGGGGCCTCCTGCGGGGCGGCGGCCTGCAATCGGGCGGCGCGCAGTTTGAGGACGAACTGCACCGCGTTGATCACGTAGGTGCCGTAGGCAGCGAGCGCCAGCCACATGAGTTGGACGGGATCCAAAGCGGCGGTGAAGAGCGCCCAGAGATAGGCGGTGTGCAGCGCGATCACGAGGAAGGAAAACACATCTTCCCAAAAGAAAGCGGGTGCCAGAAGGTATTGACCGAAAACGACTTTTTCCCAGATCGCGCCGGTGACCATGATGATGTAGAGCACGCCCGTCTTGATCACGATGGACCAAGTGGCGATGGCGTATCCTTCGCCCGTCATCAGGTAGCGGATGACCAGAACGAGGGACACGAGGAACACCACGAATTGCAACGGCGCGAGCACACCCTGGACCGGGGTCCAGATCGTTGCGTCGCGGCGTGCGCGTTCCTCGGGCGTGTAGAGCCCAAGCGGTGCGGTCTGTGGGGATGTCCGGGTGGACATGTGCCTGAGCCTCTCCCTTTTGCTGTCCGTGACCAGCGTATCGGTTGCAGGTAAAAAGTGTCAATTAGAACTTACACTATGCCTGTCAGCCGCAGGCGTATTGATTTGAATCAAGCGGGGTGTATTTGGCTGGAAAACACTGGTTTCGGCGGAAAATTTGCTTCTGCTTGCCGGATATCCTTGGTCTGTGATCCAAAACTGTCAAATCAGGTTGACATCTTGCGTGTTCGGACCGACACTTTGACATCCCACGGCTCTGACGCGCCAGAACCGTTCAATGCGTTTTCACGGATCGAGGTAATCCATGACGCAGGACGACCCATTTGGCACGACCCGCGGCTCCATTGGGCGCAGTTGCGACCATGCCGCGCTGGCAAGCGAGGTGATCTCGATCTTGAACGATCGGCAGGTGGTCAGTCGCGCCGGTGCGCGTCAGGTCGCGATGGATTATCTTGTGCGGGCCGTCACGCGTCGGGTCGAATTTGACGCACGGCTGGTGTTGGATGAGATGGCGGCCTACCGGCTGACCAATGATGCGCTGATTGACATCTATATCCCGAAGGCAGCTGAACACCTGGGGGCGTTGTGGATGACGTCTGACCTGGATTTCGCTGCCGTGACCATCGGCGCGCTGCGCCTGCAGGCGCTTTTGGGTGAGGCGGCGCAGGGATTGTCCCGCAACCACGCCGACATGACAAACGTCCTGCATGCGCTGGTCGTCGTACCGGAGGCCGAACAGCACTTTTTGGGGGCGAGCGTCGTGGCAGCCCAATTGCGGCGCCTCGGGTGCGATGTGAGTGTCAGCATCAACGAGGCGCAACAGCAGCTTGTGGATCGTGTTGCGTATGACCGGCCTGACATGGTGCTGTTTTCCTGCGCGCGGCCCCTGGCCCTTGAAACCATACGCGGAACAGTTAAAAAGATCAGACATAATGGTGACCCGGCGCCTGTGCTTGCCTTGGGGGGTGCGTTCTCCGGTGTCACTGACGGTATAAAAAAACAAACAGGCGTCGATCTGGTGACGAACACGGCCAAGGATGTTGTCGGTTTCACGACAAAACGCCAGAAGGCGTTGGGCCCCAGATGACGACGGATGGCAGCAGTTTTTGGACGAGCGGATCTGTTCCGCTCATTGAGCCTGAATTTCTCAGCAGCATAATCGCAGCCGCATCCGACATTGCGCTGGTCGTGTCGGCCGAGGGCATGATCCTGTCCGTGCTGTTGAACACACAGGACGACAGCTTTGGCAATCTCAAGCATTGGGAAGGGCGACCGGTCGTCGATTTCCTGACGCAGGAGAGCATCGAGAAGTTCCAGCTGGCCCATGATGCATACATGGCCGGGCAGTTGCCGAAAAAGCCGCTGGAGTTGAACCATTCCGACAATGCTGTCTGGCAGTATCCTGTCCGTTATACCTTTCACCGGTTCGGGCAAGAGAATGCTGTTCTGTTGCTCGGTCGTGACCTGCGCCCGATTGCCGAGACGCAGCAGCAGCTGGTGCAGGCGCAGATCGCGCTTGAGCAGGGGTACGAGGCGCGGCGGGAGTTCGATGCACGGTATCGCGTGGTTATGTCGAATGTCGATGATGCCGTGGTGTTCGTTTCGGTGCAGAGCGGCCGGATCGAAGATGCGAACAAGCAGGCGGCGGCAATGCTCGGGTTGAAGCCCGACGCGTTGACCGGCGTATCACTGGCCAGTCTGTTTTCGGATCGCTCGACGGCCGAGCTGACCGAGAGCCTGATGAATGCCACCCTGTCCGACGATGGCGCGGCTGTGACGGTCATGAGTGCGCGCACGCGGCAGGAGATTGTCCTCAATCCCGTTCTGTTTCGGGCGTCGGGCCAGCGGGTCATGATGTGTCGTCTGGTCAGTGCGAACGCGATCCCGGTTGCCTCGGGGACCAACAATCATCCGGCTGCGCTGTTCAAGGCGACGACGGACGCGGTTGTGTTCATGGATCCGCGCGGCACGACACTGTCCGTCAATGACGCGTTCATTGATCTGGTTGGGGCTACGCATCTATCCGATGTCGTGGGGCAGTCGCTGGCCGAATACCTGGCGCGCGGGCAGATTGATCTGGGTGTCTTGCTTGAGAATGCAGCCCGCAGTGGGCAGATGCGCGTCTATGCCACGCGGATGGTGAACGATCTGGGCGCGCGTGTGCCGGTCGAGGTGTCGGCCACGGCGCTTGAGGACGCCGAGAACCCGGCCGTGGCGCTAATCATCCGCGATGTCAGTCGTATGGAAGGGGTGCGCAAGGCCGACAGTGGCAATGCCAGCATGCCGGAGCCGGGGCGCAATGTGATGGATCTGGTCGGCTCCGCCTCACTGAAAGAGATTGTGGCTGAAACCACGGATGTGGTTGAGAAGATGTGTATTGAGACGGCTGTCAACCTGACCCGCAACAACCGGGTCGCGGCGGCCGAGATGTTGGGCCTGTCGCGGCAGTCGCTTTACGTCAAGCTGCGCAAGTATGGTCTGCTGAGCAAGAACGGGTAGCGACATCGCGCCACCCTTGCGCCGACTCAAAGTGTCAGCCATAGTTGACACATGGATGTCAGCCCTTCTTTACCTGCGCGCCGATTTCCCGAGCCTGCCGCCGCCCTGCGCCTGATCAAACCGATCACGTGGTTCCCGCCGATGTGGGCCTATGTCTGCGGTGTGATTTCGTCCGGGGCGTCGCCCGCGGGCCAGTGGCATCTTGTGCTTTTGGGTGTTCTGCTGGCCGGTCCCATCGTCTGCGGGATGAGCCAGGCCGCCAATGATTGGTGCGACCGGCATGTGGATGCCATCAACGAGCCTGACCGTCCGATCCCGTCGGGCCGCATTCCGGGCCGGTGGGGGCTGTGGATCGCGCTGGCGATGTCCGCCCTGTCCTTGTTCGTCGGCTGGCAGCTGGGCCCTTGGGGCTTTGCCGCGACGATTGCGGGTGTGCTGGCGGCCTGGGCCTATTCCGCCGAACCTGTGCGTTTGAAGCGGTCGGGCTGGTGGGGTCCGGGACTGGTTGGTCTGAGTTACGAGACGTTGCCGTGGATCACGGGGGCTGCCGTGCTGGCCGCCGGTGCGCTGCGGTGGGAGGTTCTGCTGGTGGCGCTGCTTTACGGGCTTGGTGCGCATGGCATTATGACCCTCAATGATTTCAAGGCTTTGGAGGGTGATCGGAAGATGGGTGTGAACTCACTGCCCGTCACCCTTGGTCCGCGCCGCGCGGCACAGGTGGCCTGTGTCGTGATGGCGGTGCCGCAGGCTGTGGTGATCGCTTTGCTGGCGCTTTGGGACCGGCCAGCGCATGCGGCGGGTGTTGCGATTGTCCTGTTGCTGCAGTTCTGGGCCATGACGATCATGTTCCGTGATCCGAAGGCGAAGGCGCCGTGGTACAACGGCACCGGCGTGCTGCTTTATGTCTCCGGGATGATGGTCGCCGCCTTTGCTCTGAGGGGGCTGGCATGACGGCGGGGTGGGGCATGTTGGTGCGGCTGTGCCTGGTGAATGCCGCCATCGGGGGCCTCGCGGCCTTGCCCGTGAACCTGTTCAACCGTTTGATGACGGTCGAGCTGGCCTTGCCTGCGTTGCTGCCCGGTTTGCTGGTGGCGCTGCATTACGGTGTGCAATTGACGCGGCCCGTTTGGGGGCATCGGTCGGATGTAAAGGGTGGGCGGACGCCGTTTATCCTCGGTGGTATCGCGCTGGTGGGTCTGGGTGTTCTGGGCGCGGCTTGGGGCATCCTGCTGGCTGAAACGTCTGTGACTATGGCGCTGACCGTTTGGGTGTTTGCCTATATCGCCATCGGGCTGGGCATTGGGGCTGCGGGTACGTCGTTCCTGGCGTTGCTCGCCTGCGTGACCGGTCCGCGCAAGGGTGCCGCGGCGACACTGGCGTGGCTTTTGCTGATTGCGGGGGCGATCTTTGCTTCGGTGGGCACGGGCATTGCGCTCGAACCCTACAGCCCCGAGCGGCTCGTTTGGGTGGTGGCCGCCGTGTGCTGTATTGCGTTCCTGCTGTGTGTCATCGCGACGATGGGTGTGGAAAGCCATGCGGAGTTCGAGCATGTGGTGGATGACACGCCGCTGGTGGCAGCGTTGAAGCATACATGGGCCGACCCGGTGGCGCGGCGGTTCACTGGATTTGTGTTCCTGTCGATCCTCGCCTTCTACCTGTCCGAACTGATCTTTGAACCCTTTGCCGGGCATGTGCATGGTCTGAGCCCTGAGGACAGCACCAAGCTGTCAGGCGGCAAGGATGGAGCGGCCCTAATGGGTATGATCGGGGCCGGGGTGCTGTCGCATCTGCGGATCGGCAGCTTGCGGTTCTGGGCGGTGACGGGCTGTGTGATTTCGGCGCTTGGGCTGCTCGGCCTTGGGGCCGGGATGCCGCTGGTCCCCTCGACGGTCGCTCTTGGCCTGGGCAACGGACTGTTTGTCGTGGGCGCTGTCGGGTCGATGATGCAGCTTGCGGCGGCGCATGCACGCTCGACCGGCGTGCGCATGGGTGTCTTTGGTGCAGCGCAGGCGATTGCTGCCGGTCTGGCCGGTCTGGTCGCCACCGGCATGCTGGACCTCACCCGCATGATCCTGCCCGATGCGGCGGCTTATGGCACGGTGTTTACGATCGAGGCGGCGCTGTTCCTGTGCGCGGCTATTGTTGCTTCCCGCGTGATGCGGGCGGCGGAGACTTCTGATGCAACCCTGGTTCCGGGAGAATGATCTGATGATGTATGACGTCGTTGTTGTGGGCGGAGGGCCGTCCGGCGCCACCGCTGCCGAAGATCTGGTGCGGTCGGGCCATAACGTCGCCCTGTTGGACCGGGAGGGGCGGATCAAGCCTTGTGGCGGAGCGATCCCGCCGCGGTTGATGCAGGACTTTCACATCGGTGAAGAGCAGTTGCTGACCAAGGTCACAACCGCCCGCATGATCTCGCCCACTGGGCGGCGCGTCGATATTCCGATCGAGAACGGCTATGTCGGGATGGTCGACCGCAAGGACTTTGATCCGTTCCTGCGCCAGCGCGCGGTCGATGCGGGGGCCGCGTATTTCACTGGCACTTTCGTGCGGATTGAGCGGCCAGATGGGCACCCGGTGGTGATCTACCGCGACAAGGCCACGCAAGAGGAACGCGAGCTGCCCTGCAAGCTGGTCATTGGGGCCGATGGTGCCAAGTCTCGCGTCGGACAGGCCGAGGTTGAGGGTGCCGACAAGGTACCGCTGGTCTTTGCCTATCACGAGATCATCAAGGCGCCCGAGGCCACCGATAGCTACGATCCGATGCGCTGCGATGTGATCTATGACGGCGCGATCTCGCCTGACTTTTATGGCTGGGTGTTCCCGCATGGCGGCACGACCAGCGTCGGGATGGGATCGGAGCAATCCTCGGTCAATTTGAAGGAAGCGACGGCGGCCTTGCGCGCGGCCTCGGGTCTGAGCGAGTGCGAGACGCTGCGGAAAGAGGGCGCGCCTATTCCGCTGAAACCCATGGACCGCTGGGACAACGGCAAGGATGTCGTGCTGGCCGGTGATGCGGCCGGTGTAGTTGCGCCATCCTCGGGCGAGGGCATTTACTATGCCATGGTCGGGGGCCGGGTCGCGGCAACGGCCTGTGCGGCGACGCTGGCGAGCGGTCGGGTTAAGGACCTGAAACTCGCCCGCAAGCTGTTCATGCGCGAGCACAAGACGGTGTTTCGTGTGCTGGCGTCCATGCAGAACGCCTACTACCGCAGCGACGACCGGCGCGAACGCTTTGTGTCACTATGTCACGACATTGATGTGCAGCGTCTGACCTTCGAGGCGTATATGAACAAGAAGTTGGTCAAGGCGCGGCCCATGGCGCACCTCAAGATCGGCATCAAGAACCTGGCGCATCTGACCGGGTTGGTGAAGGCGGAACACGTATGAGTATCATGATCCCCGCTTGGGTCGACGGCACGTTGACCCCGGTGGAAAAGCTGGAAGCGCATCAGCGCGGGCTGAAGCACAAGGCCGTGTCCGTCTTTTTGATCCGGGGCACCGAGGTGCTGATGCAGCAGCGCGCGATGGGAAAGTACCATACGCCCGGCCTGTGGGCGAACACGTGCTGCACCCATCCCGATTGGGATGAGGCGCCTTCGGTCTGTGCGGCCCGGCGTCTGAACGAAGAACTTGGGATCACCGGCGTGCCGCTTGAGCATCGTCACCACCTGGAATACCGCGCTGATGTCGGCAATGACCTGATCGAACACGAGGTGGTTGATGTTTATCTGGGCCATGTCCGCGGGACGCTGTCCATTGCGCCGAACCCGGATGAGGTGATGGCCCACGAGTGGGTCGATTATCATGACCTGATGGCGACGGTGCAGCGGCATCCCAAGCGCTTTACGCCGTGGCTGCGTATCTACCTGGCTGAGCATTCCGGCACGATCTTTGGCGCCGATCTGGCGCAGGCCGCGCGCGTGTGATGACCGAGGTCTATCTTGTCTATCTGGCCGCCGTCGCAGTGTTCTTTGCAACACCACCAGATACCAGCCAGCTTTTGATCATTGCAAATTCCATGAGACACGGGCTGCGCCGTAGCCTGTGGGTGGTCGCGGGTGATCTGAGTGCCAACGTGCTGCAAATGACTGCGGCGGCGTTCGGATTGGCCGCCGTGATTGCCACATCTGCCACTGCGTTCAGTGTCATCAAGTGGCTGGGCGTCGCCTATCTGGTCTGGATCGGGTTGAGGATGATGATGTCGCAAGGCACTTCGAGGCGCGGACAGACAGCGGCTGGACGGCCCGCGCGTCTGTTCCGTCTTGGCTTTGTCACGTCGATGACCAACCCCTTTGCTGTCGTGTTCTTTGCCGCGCTCTTTCCGCAGTTCATCGTGGTTGAGGCGCCTGTTCTGCCGCAACTTCTCATTCTCGGGGCGACATATCTGGTTGTAGACGGCGCGACCCTGCTGCTTTGGGGCTGGGCGGGGGACCGGGTGGCCGCGCGGTTGAACGCGTCGCTGGCCACCATCAATCGGATCTGTGGCGGGCTGATGATCGGTGCCGCCGCGCTGCTGGGCATCAAGGACATCACGCCGCAACGTTAACGCTAACGATTGATATGCTGCTACTATGCTTTTAAGACGTCCACGTATTGAACGCGGAGGACGCTGTATTGGCCGACGAAAAAGTCTTTGATCTGTTCGTGATTGGCGGCGGGATCAACGGTGCGGGGATCGCCCGCGATGCGTCTGGCCGGGGCCTGAGTGTCGCAATGGCCGAGGCCGGGGATCTGGGTGGTGCAACCTCTAGCGCGTCGACCAAGCTGTTTCACGGGGGGTTGCGCTATCTTGAGTTCTTTGAATTCGGCCTTGTGAAATCCGCGCTCAAAGAGCGTGAGGTGCTGCTGAAGGCTATGCCGCATATCAGCTGGCCCATGCGCTTTGTCCTGCCCTACGCCCCCGACATGCGGTTCGACAGTGATACGCCGACCTCGCGTCTGCTGCGCGTGACCATGCCCTGGATCGAGAAGGGGCGGCGGCCTGCATGGCTCGTGCGGTTGGGTCTGTTTCTTTATGACAATCTCGGCGGGCGCGAGATCCTGCCCGGGACCAAGACGCTGGATCTGACCAAAGCACCTGAGGGCGAGGGCCTGAAATCGCGTTTCAAGATGGCCTATGAATATAGTGACGCCTGGGTCGAGGATTCCCGGCTGGTGATGCTGAACGCCCGCGATGCGGAGGCGCGTGGTGCGACGATCTTGACGCGCTGTGCCGTAAAGGAAGCTTCGCGCGATGGCGATACCTGGCGGATTGAGACCGAGAAGGGCACGTTCCGCGCCAAGGCTCTGGTGAACGCAGGCGGCCCCTGGGTCGCTGATATTTTGACCGGGGTGATGCGCCAGAACTCGCAACACAACATCCGGCTGGTGCGTGGCTCGCATATCGTGACCAAGAAACTCTATGACCATGACAAGGCGTATTTCTTTCAGGGCACCGATGGGCGCATCATCTTTGCCATTCCATATGAGCAGGATTTCACCCTGATCGGGACCACGGATGCGGAACATACGGATGCGGATACAAAGCCTGCGATCACGAATGAAGAACGAGATTATCTGTGCGCCTTTGCGTCCGAGTATTTTGAAAAGCCTGTGACGGCGGAGGACGTTGTCTGGACCTATTCCGGTGTGCGCCCGCTTTACGACGATGGTGCGTCGTCGGCGACGGCGGCCACGCGCGACTATGTGCTGGCGCTGGATGAGAACGGCCCGCCGGTGCTGAGCGTCTTTGGTGGCAAGATCACCACCTATCGCAAGCTGGCAGAACAGGCGCTGGCCAAGATGGGTTTGGGTGAGGCTTGGACCGCAGGCGTCGCGCTGCCGGGTGGGGATTTCAAGGTGGCTGAGGTCGGGTCGCTGACCATGAAGCTGGCGGCGGATTATCCTTTTCTCGACGAAAAATGGGCCGGTCGCTTGATCCGGGCATACGGCACCGAAGCGTGGGAGGTGCTGGGTGATGCCAAGGCGGCCGATGACCTCGGCCCGGATTTTGGCGCCACATTGACCGGGGCGGAACTCAAATGGATGATGGCCCGCGAATACGCGGTGGCGGGCGATGACGCGCTGTGGCGGCGGACCAAGCTTGGTCTGCGCCTTAGCGCGGAAGAGCGTGGGGCCGTGGATACTTGGATGAAGGAACACGCCGCATGACCCATATTCTAGCCATCGATCAGGGCACCACGTCGTCCCGCGCGATTGTGTTTGACGGGAGCATGCAGCCGGTCGCCTCGGCGCAGGAAGAGTTTAAGCAGCATTTTCCAAACAGCGGCTGGGTCGAACATGAACCTGCGGACCTTTGGGCCACGGTGCAATCAACCTGCAAGGCGGCGATGGAGAAGGCCGGTTTGGGCGCAAGCGACATCGCGGCCATCGGTATCACCAACCAGCGCGAAACGACCGTGATCTGGGATGCAGAGACGGGCGCTCCGCTGCACAATGCCATCGTTTGGCAGGACCGCCGCACGGCCCAGATGTGCGAAGGCCTGCGCGCCGATGGCTATGGAGATCAGGTGACGACCATCACTGGTCTGTTGCTTGATCCCTACTTCTCGGCCACAAAGGTGAAGTGGATCCTTGATCAGAACGAAGGGTCACGCGACCGCGCGAAGGCAGGCAAGCTGCTGTTCGGCACTGTCGATAGCTTCCTGATCTGGCACATGACGGGGCGCGCGGCACATGTCACAGATGCGACGAATGCGGCGCGCACGATGTTGTATGACATCCACAAGGGCGCCTGGAGCCCCGAAATGTGCGCGATGCTCGACATCCCGATGGAGATGTTGCCCGAGGTGCGCGACTGCGCATCAGATTTCGGCGTGACCGACTTGCTGGGGGGCGAGACACCAATTTACGGCGTGGCGGGAGATCAGCAGGCGGCGACAATTGGGCAGGCCTGTTTTGCGCCGGGCATGTTGAAATCCACCTACGGCACCGGATGTTTTGCGCTGCTGAATACCGGGGATGCGCCTGTCACGTCCAACAATCGTTTGCTGACCACAGTCGCCTATCAGCTTGACGGTAAACCGACTTACGCGCTGGAAGGGTCGATTTTCATCGCAGGTGCGGTCGTGCAATGGCTGCGCGACGGGCTGGGTATCATCGCGAGCGCGGCTGAAACGCAAGCACTGGCAGAAAAGGGCAGCGGCAACGTGACCCTTGTGCCTGCGTTCACCGGCCTTGGTGCGCCTTATTGGAACCCTGATTGCCGTGGGGCAACCTTTGGTCTGACGCGTGATACGGGGCCGGCAGATATGGCGCGGGCCGCGCTGGAAAGCATCGGTTTCCAGACCCGCGATCTGTGGGAGGCCATGCGCGCTGACTGGCCGGATGGCGGCGACGCCGTTTTGCGCGTCGATGGCGGGCTGAGCGCCAATGACTGGGCCATGCAGTTTCTCTCGGACATGCTGGGCGCGCCGGTGGATCGTCCTGCGGGTCTTGAGACGACGGCCCTTGGCGCGGCATGGCTGGCTGGGATGCGCGCGGGTATCTACCCCGACATGGAGGGGTTTGCCGGGACCTGGGCGCGCGAGGCGCGGTTCGACCCACAGATGTCTGAAACTGACCGTGACGCCGGTTATGCCCGCTGGCAACGCGCCATCGCTGCAACCCAGGCTGTGTAGAGCAGCAACGCGTAGGCGGTAAGATACGCATTTTTACACGATATGGCTTTTCAAAAATTTACATAAGGATGCTTATCGCGCTCACGCATGCTGCGCTCAACCGCTTGCCTGCGGCCAGCTAGATCGGTCTATCCGGCACAACAAGGCGCGTGTGTCCCTGCACCATGGCGCCCTGCGCGATAAGGGCGCGGTGGTCCTGCCCCCGCAACACGACATCAATATGGTGGGCGCCGGGATCAAGCGGGCCGATGTCGATGACAGGGAAAAAGGCCGAGGCGACTTTCGCCCCATCCACATGGATATGCGCGTGCCCAATCGGTGCGGCTTCGGCCTCAAGGACGCAGATGTCGGTGAACGCGAAATTCCTCGTATCGAGGTACAGCCGATACCGTCCTCCGCCCAATGCATCGGCCCGCACCTGCACGGTTGGTGGGGCGATGATATCGGGCAGGACGAGGAAGACCGTGCGCGGCGGTCCTCCCTTGGCGTTCACGATGGGTGCTGCAATCACCAATGTGCCGAGCATAAGTGCAATGACACAGGGCGCCAGCCCCAGGCGGTTCAGAAATACACGCAACATCAGACAGCCCTCGCCCATTGAATGCCCGGCACACGGTGCGCAATGGGTACTGTGCGGCCTGCCAAAAGCACCACCAGCAACGCGCCGTATAGGTTGGCGTGAAACAGCGGCGTTTCGCCCAAGGTGATGGCCAGAAACGTGATCGCTCCGAGGATCGCCAGCGCCACCGGCCGCACAAGACGCCCCATGATCAGCAAGGCCCCGCATAGGATTTCGACACCAGTCATGATCAGAGCAATGACGGGCATCTGAATCCCGAAGGTTGGCATGTCTCCGCGTTCGAGGATCGCAATCAACAGTGTCGGCTGCATCAGCTTGTAGGCAAAGCCCAGATAGACAAAGCCCGCACCGATCAGGATGTGCGACATGCGCCACAGGATCTGGCGCAGCGGAGCGGCGGTATAGGCCCCGATATCAGTGTTCAGCACATGATCGCATGACAGCCGACCGGCACCCAACGCAACCAGGATCAGCCCAGGCGCCGCAAAATGCGGGGTATAGGACCAAAACGAGGGCCCAAAGATCACCGGACCTGCCAGTGACAGAGCGATCAGAATGACACCACAGGCACGGGTTGCCAGACCCGCGATCAAAAAGACCGCCAGCATCGCTTGCGCGCCGATCAGAATGCTTGCGCCGCTTACATCAGTGAGCTGCATATCCGGCACGAGAAAGGTTGAAACGGTCCACGCTTCGGTGCCGTGGCGCGGCAGACCTCCAAAGGCGGCAAGCAGCGTCATGGCCGCCAACCCAAGGCGCAGCACAAGCGGCCCGACATCTCCGTAGCGCTTCCAAATGGGCTGGATCGCGCGGTCTTCGAGACGGCCAAGCACCGGTTCAAGCCCGAGTGCTGCAAGCGTCAGCGCAAAGCCGACAGTGGCCGCAAGCCCAAGCCAGACCGGGCTGCGGAACAGTTCCGGCACGGGCGCTTGCGACAGCGCCTCGATCTCGGCCGGGCTGAGAAGCCATGCCTCATGGGCGTTGATCGGTGTGGATAGGAAAAAAAGGAGGGGCAGCGCGGCAGCGCACCGCGCCAGAAAAATATGGCGTTTCATTTTAATCTCCTGAGAGAAATCAATAGGTTTGTTCAAAATGCGAAGTGTCAGGGCCCGAAAAATCGGACCGGAAGGTCTTAAAATTGGTTCTTAATAATCGGGACCGCGGAAAATGACGCGTTGTCCTCGTCTTGTGTCACAAACATATGCTGCAGGTGCACAAACCCCAAGTCAGGAACTCCCTACCCCAAGTAGAAGTGGTTGGCGGATTGCCGCGCATGACAAAGGGCGTGCGCCGCCGCACCGAATGACTTGCCGTAACCCTGTCCCGCTGTCAGACTTCACCCAAACCGGAGGGATCCATGGCCCTGAAGACCACCGCCGCCGACATGGTCGCCGCCGCCCGCGCGCGGATCAAAGAGGTGGACACAGCCGATGCGATCAAGATGGTCGATGATCCGGATGTCGTGATCGTCGATATTCGGGATATCCGGGAACGCCAGCGCAGCGGGTACATCCCCGGATCCGTCCACGCGCCGCGCGGCATGATCGAGTTTTGGGTCGACCCGGACAGCCCGTATTTCAAGGACGTTTTCGGTCAGACGGGAAAGACCTATCTGTTTCACTGTGCCTCGGGCTGGCGATCGGCGCTGACCGTGGCCACATTGCAAGACATGGGATTTGATGCGGCCCATCTGCGCGAAGGGTTTTCGACCTGGGAAGCGCAGGGCGGGCCGGTTGAAAAGGAGGACAAGACGTGACCCCAGACATGACGTGCCATCCGATCGTGACGCCTTTCTTTGACGAACGGTCCAACACCATTTCCTACGTCGTGCAGGAGCCCAACGGACGGGCCTGCGCGGTGATCGACGCGGTCATGGATATCGACTACGCCGCCGGAGCGCTGAATTTTGATGGTGCGGACAAGATGATCGCGCATATCCGCGCCAATGACCTGCGGCTTGAGTGGATCATCGAGACCCACGTGCATGCCGATCACTTGTCCGGTGCGCCCTATATTCAGCAGGCGCTGGGGGGCAAGATCGGCATTGGCGCCAAGATCACAGAGGTGCAGGACACCTTCGGCAAGGTCTTTAACGAAGGTACCGAATTTCAGCGTGATGGCAGCCAGTTCGACGCGCTGTTCGAAGATGGCGACAGCTATGAGGTTGGCGCGATGACCTGCTTTGCCATGCATACGCCGGGCCACACGCCCGCCTGCATGGTACATGTGATCGGCGATGCCGCCTTTGTCGGCGACACGCTGTTCATGCCCGACGGCGGCTCGGCCCGCGCGGATTTTCCGGGCGGCGATGCGGGGCAACTTTACGACAGTATCATGCGTGTGCTGGCCCTGCCCGACGCGATGCGGTTGTTCATATGCCACGATTACGGCCCCGGTGGCCGCGCAATCGCGTGGGAAACCACGGTGGCCGAAGAGCGGGAAAAGAACATCCATGTCGGCGCAGGCAAGACACGCGAGGATTTCATCAAGTTCCGTACAGAACGGGACAAACAGCTTGCAATGCCCAGCCTGATCATCCCAGCACTTCAGGTGAACATGCGGGCCGGAGAAATCCCGCGCGACGACGCGGGCGACATGGCGCTGAAGGTGCCGCTTGGCAAACTGTAACGGTCTTTGACGCAAAGCCAGGCTGGAAATCCACGGGATGTCCTGCGTGTTGTGGCTTTCTGCGCCAGAAAGCCCACGGAGTTCGCGTAGAACTCCGTCTAGTCAGCCACCGGAACGTCGATATTGTCGATCAGTCGAACGCCCGCCATGTAAGCGGCGGCAAACAAGCGCGCAGGTTCTGTCGCCCTGTCGATCAAGCGGAGCGTATCTTTGGTTCGCATTTCAAGGTAGTCTATGTCCCCAAACCCGGCGGCTGCCAAACGGCCTTTGGCTTCGGGCAATAGGTCAGCGATGTCTTTACCTTGCCCGAGCGCCTCGGCCATCTCCTCCATCACATCATTCAGCGCGGCGGCGCGGCTGCGTGCCTTGTCCGAAAGCAGAAGATTGCGCGATGACATGGCGAGCCCGTCGATCTCGCGAATGGTGGGGCAGCCCACGACCTCGACCCCAAGGTCCAGATCGCGCGCTAGCCGTCGGACCACCTGTAATTGCTGGAAATCCTTTTCACCGAAAAACGCCAGATCGGCCGAGGTCTGGGTAAAAAGCTTCGTCACCACGGTCGCCACCCCGTCGAAGTGACCGGCTCGGTGCGCGCCGCACAAGACATTGGTCAGACCGTCGACACTGACGGTCGTTGCGAACCCGTCGGGATACATCTGCGGCCCGTCGGGAACATAGATCGCGTCGACGGCAAAGCGTTCCAGCTTGCGCGCATCTTCATGTTCGGTCCGTGGGTAATTCGCGAGATCCTCCGGGTTGTTGAACTGCTTGGGATTCACAAAGATCGTGACGATCACCCGGTCACTCATCTCCTTGGCGCGGGCGACAAGGCTCAGATGGCCATCATGCAGCGCGCCCATGGTCGGCACCACGCCAATGGTTTCGCCCGCCCGCTGCCAGCCGCGCGTCATTTGCCGCAACTCGGCCAAAGTATGCACGATAGGCGCGGTCATGCCTTGGCCCCAGGAACGGCATCCCCAAACACATGCTCCGGCCCCGGAAACCGGCGTGCGCGCACGTCTTCGGCATAGGCGGCGATGGCCGCCTCGCCTTCGTTGCCCAATTCGGCATAGCGTTTCACGAACTTCGCCTTGAACGCAGTGAACAGGCCCAGCATGTCGTCGACCACAAGGATCTGCCCATCGCAGCCTGCCGACGCCCCGATCCCGATGGTCGGGATGTCCACGGCCGCCGTGATGTCGTCGGCGAGGGTTTCCGGCACCTTCTCCAGCACCACGGCAAAGGCGCCGGCTTCGGCCACGGCCTGCGCATCAGCTTTCAACGCATCGCCGGCATCGCCGCGCCCCTGCACCTTGTAGCCACCCAGCGTGTTGATGGACTGCGGCGTCAAACCCACATGGGCCATCACCGGAATGCCGCGCGCGACCAGAAAGGCAATGGTATCGGCCATCGCAACCCCGCCTTCCAGCTTCACAGCCCCTGCGCCCGTCTCGGCCATCAGCCTTGCTGCATTGCGAAACGCCTGTTCCCGGCCTTCTTCGTAGGAGCCGAACGGCATGTCGATCACCAGCATCGCCGAAGACAGCCCCCGCGCAACCGCCTGCCCGTGCATCACCATCATGTCCATGGTCACACCCAGCGTGGATGGCAACCCGTGCAGCACCATGCCTACGCTGTCACCGACGAGGACAAAGTCGCAATGGGCATCCATCATTTGCGCCATCGGCGTCGTGTAGGCCGTGAGGCTGACAATCGGCGTGCCACCCTTCATGGCTCGAATGTCATCGGGCAAGGGGGCGGTCTTGCGGGCGGTGGCGCTCATCCTGGGGCCTTTCGCTGGTCGTGTCGCGGGGGCAGATACCAGCCCTGCGTCCCGTGCGCCACTGTACAAACCGCGCACCACCCTTGCACGACGCCACGTTTGCGGGAAAGCTGTAGTAAATCGCACCCATGGGGAGATGATTATGCTCAACCGACTGATGATGACCGCTGCGACTTTTGTCCTTGCCACAAGTGCCTGGGCCAAAACTGACATCACCGTGGCGATGCAGCTCGAACCCCCGCATCTCGATCCTACTTCGGGGGCGGCGGGCGCCATCGACTCGGTGCTTTATTCCAACGTGTTCGAGGGGCTGACGCGCTTCATGGGTGACGGGTCGGTCGTGCCGGGGCTGGCAGCAAGCTGGGAAATCTCGGATGATGGTCTGACCTACACCTTTGCGCTGCGCGAAGGGGTCACCTTTCACGACGGCACCGCCATGGACGCCGCAGACGTGAAATTCTCCTTCGACCGTATCCTGGCTGACGACAGCGCCAACGCGCAAAAGGCGCTCTATACCACGATCAGTGCGGTCGAGGTGGTCGACCCGCAGACCGTGCGCATGACCTTAAGCGAGCCCAACGGCAACCTGCTTTTCAACCTCGCATGGGGCGATGCGGTCATTGTCGCGCCAGAGAGCATCGAGACCATCAAACAGCAGCCCATCGGCACCGGCCCCTTCAAATTCGATGAATGGACGCAAGGCGACAGCATCCGGATCAGCCAATATGACGGCTACTGGGGCGAGGCCCCCGCGCTGACCGAAGCGACGTTCAAATTCATCTCGGACCCCACCGCTGCCTTTGCCGCCGTCATGGCCGAGGATGTGGACGTGTTCACCGGCTTCCCCGCGCCTGAGAACCTGCCGCAATTCGAAGCTGATCCACGGTTCCAGGTCCTCATCGGAAGCACCGAAGGCGAAACGATCCTGTCCACGAACAACGCGCAGGCCCCTTTTGACGATCTGCGCGTCCGGCAAGCGCTGGCCCACGCCATTGATCGGCAGGCGATCATTGACGGTGCGATGTTCGGTTACGGAACGCCCATCGGCACCCACTTCGCGCCGCACAACCCGGCCTATGTCGACCTGACAGGCGGATCCGATTACGATCCGGAAAAGGCGCGCGCCCTGCTGGCCGAGGCAGGTATGGAAAACGGGTTCGAGACGACACTGCACCTCCCACCCCCCTCCTACGCCCGTCGCGGGGGCGAGATCATCGCCGCTCAACTGGCCGAGGTCGGGATCCAAGCCGAGATCATCAATGTCGAATGGGCGCAATGGCTGGAAACCGTGTTTCGGGGCAAGAATTTCGGCCTGACCATCGTCAGCCATACCGAGCCGATGGACATCGGGATCTATGCCAACCCGGACTATTACTTCCAATACGACAACCCGGCCTTCCAAGAGTTGATAACGACACTCAACAGCACGACAGACCCCGACACGCGCACCAACCTGATGGCCAAGGCGCAAGAAATCATCGCCAATGATGCCGTCAACGGCTACCTCTTCCAGCTGGCGCAACTGTCGGTCGCCAAGGCAGGCGTGCAGGGCCTGTGGACCAATGCGCCGACCCAGGCCACGGACCTCACAGGCGTCAGCTGGGCCGAATAGGCGCAGGGGTCCAAACCTTCCCTGTTTCAAAAAAATCCTCCCCGAAGGGCCGATCTGCCACTCTGTCTTTCCGAGAGGACAACGCGCCACCGTATGACAAAGGACACGGATATGATCATCCACCCCGCAGGCAGCCGCCCCAGCGCACGTGCCAACCCCGACTACTTCACCGGAGACGTCTGGCAGGACCCCATCATTTCTGCCGAGGCACCCGCCCGTTTGCACGCACTTTCGGTGCATTTCGCTCCGGGCGCCCGCACCGCGTGGCACACACATCCGCTGGGTCAGACGCTGCACGTAACGCAGGGGTCAGGGCGTATCTGCCTGCGCGGAGAAAAACCGCAGACGATCCGGGCCGGTGACACAGTCTGGATCCCGCCCGGTGTCGAACATTGGCATGGCGCTGGTCCCGACACCGCAATGACGCACATCGCCATGCAAGAGGCGGAGGATGGGTCCGCGGCCACATGGATCGAACAGGTCAGCGACGCAGACTACGTAGGATAGGGTGGTTGGGGGCCAGCCCCCCGGCTGCGCCTCCCCCCGGAGTTTATCTGGCAAGATGAAGGATCCTTTCGAGGATCTCGTCCCGGATAGGGCCGTTTCGTGGAGTGTCCTGCAGGGTCGTGAACCAGTGGTCGGGCGGGTTCTTGCCCCGCCGGTTGCCGTCAAAGCGCAAGGCGCGCAGCACATCCTCTCCTGCGCCCTCGATACGACCGGGTACGTCATAGCCGTTTAGGGTCGCCCAGACCCCGGTCCAGAGCCTGCCGACAGACCAAGGGTTATAGCCACCCCCGCCCAGCACCAGCAGGCGCGGGGCCATGCCGATCAGGCCGCGCACCACAGCCCAATGCGCGTTGTTCGACAGCGACAGGTGCGCTTGCGGGTCTTCCTCCACTCCGTCGGCGCCGCACTGCAGGACGATGGCATCCGGTTTGAAATCCGCGATGCGCGGCAGGATCACCTGATCACGGATCAACGCCATCTCATCGTCATTCAAACCGCGCGGCACGGGCAGGTTGACGAGCGTGTCGGTGGTCCCCAACGGACCGGTGCGCGGCCACAACCCGTCCTCGTGAACCGAGATCATCATCACGTCAGGGTCATCGGCAAAGGCCACTTCCACCCCGTCCGGGTGATGCGCATCAATGTCCACATAGGCGATGCGATCCGCGCCGTTGCGACGCAGCGACAGGATGGCGAGCACCGGGTCGTTGAGATAGCAAAAGCCACCTGCTCGGTCCGGCATCGCATGATGCGTGCCTCCGGCCGGGTGATAGACAATGCCTCCATCTCGCAGCAGCTCGCCCGCCAGCAGCGATCCGCCTGCTGCCGTGGCAGGGCGACGGTACATTTCGGGAAAAACAGGGTTGTTTGATGAGCCGAGCCCGTGGCGCTGGCGCACGTCGTCCGATACGTATTGCGCAGCCTCGGCGGCGTGCAGGGCCGACAAATAGTCGGGGGTGTGCCAGATGGTCAACGCGTTCGGTTTGGCGCGCGGGCTGGGGACATACACTTCACTCGGCAACCACCCCATCGCCCGGCTGAGGTCGATCACGGTCGAGACACGCGGCACCCGCAGAGGGTGCCACGCGCCATAGGAGGATCCTCGGTAGATCTCCGATCCGATAAACAGAGGGCGGTGCAGCATCGCCCTAACATAGGTGCAACACCCTGCATGACGAGGGGATCACGCCGCCGCGGCCCCCATGCTTTCTGCACGTGACAGCCAGCGCGCGATCTTTTCCGGCTTGGCCAGTTTGACCGACCCGAACAACACGACGTTGCGCGGCTTCACTCCGACAAATTTCATCACCTGGTTGCGCATCACCCGGCGCCCGGGGCTGCGATACAGCAGCGTGTCCAACCAGGTGGGCGTGTCCGCCGTGATGATCGCGTCTCCTGTCCGCCCGTCAAGCAGCTTGTCCCAACCGAGGCCTCGCCCGTGATACTTGTAAGCAAAACCCGACTGCAGACCGGCATCCATCACCGCTTTGGCCTGCGCGGGCATCGCGCCCCACCAATAGGGGTGGACGATCATCACGTGATCGGCCCAGCTTATGTTGTCCTGCCAGACCTGGATGTCGGGCGAGAGGTCCTGCCCCTCGCTGTAGCCAGCCTCCGGCGCCATGTCCGCCAGGTGCATAATCCGCACGTCAGCTCCCTTGGCCCGTGCGCCCTTTGCATAGCGTTCCGCCAGTGCTGCGTTCAGCGATCCAGCCTTGGGATGCGCCACCCAGATAAAAATACGTTTGGTCATTGCTTCGTCTCCATCGCTTGCTTGACACAGTGTCAATTGACAACGTGTCAAGTATGTGCTTCTTGACAGCATGTCAAGCGAAACAATCGACACCCCGACCAAGATCGTTCAGGCCACGCTGGGACTGCTCGAACGACCAAACGCCAAGCTGCCCACGATGACCGACATCGCGCGGGCCACGGGCATCAGCCGACAGGCGGTATATCTGCATTTCCCCAGCCGCACCGATTTGCTGGTCGCCGCCACGCGCTACCAGGATCAGCAAAACCAGGTAGATGCCGCCCTCGCCCCCAGCCGTGGCGCGCGGTCAGGTGCCGAACGGCTCGACGCCTTTGTCACCGCCTGGGGCAACTATATCCCCAAGATCTACGGTGTGGCGCGGGCCATCATGGCAGTCACGGACACAGATGCCGAAGCCGCCGCGGCCTGGAACACCCGCATGCAGGATATGCGCGAGGGCTGCGCTGCCGCTGTCAACGCGCTGGCCGAAGACGGGTCTCTGCCCCCCAACACCGACATCGAACAGGCAACCGACCTTCTGTGGACGCTGCTGTCAGTGCGCAATTGGGAGAATCTGACCCAAACCTGCGGCTGGTCGCAAGACTGCTACATCTCAACCATCCGGGGCCTCGCCATGGCCACGATCGCCCGCGATCTGGGCGCGCTCACGGACGTGCTTGCCTGCACGGAACCGCCCGCCTAGCCTGCGGGCAATATGCTGCGCTACACCTTCAAACGGCTCCTGTCTCTGATCGTCAGCCTCGCCATCGCGTCGCTGGTCATCTTCGCAGTGATCGAGGTGGCGCCTGGCGATCCGGCCTCTTTCATGCTGGGGATCAACGCGGCGGAAGACACGCTTGCCGCCCTGCGCGCTGAACTGGGGCTCGATCAACCGAAATGGCAGCGGTACCTCGCTTGGGTCGGGGGGATGATGCAGGGCGATTTCGGCACCTCCTATCAGTACCGCACACCAGTGTCGGAGATGATTGCCGACCGGCTCTGGGTGTCGCTACCACTTGCACTCTATGCGCTGACGCTGTCGACGCTCATCGCATTTCCGGCAGGCATCTACGCCGCGTCGCGCCGGGGCAAGGCGGGCGATGTCAGCGTGATGGGCGCCACGCAAATAGGCGTCGCAATCCCGAATTTCTGGTTCGCAATGATCCTGGTGCTGATCTTTGCCATCAATCTGCGCTGGTTCAGCGCGGGTGGCTTTACCGGTTGGGACGAAGGGGTCTGGGCGGCCATGAAATCCCTCACCCTGCCCGCCATCGCTCTTGCCTTGCCACAAGCGGCGATCCTCGCCCGCGTCATGCGATCCGCCCTGCTGGATGTGCTGGACGAGGATTTCATGCGCACAGCGCGGGCCAAGGGGCTAAGCCGCGCGCAGGCCCTGCGCCGCCACGGGCTGCGCAACGCCATGATCCCGGTGCTGACGATCCTGGGCCTGCAATTCTCGTTCCTGCTTGCCGGGGGCATCATCATCGAACAGGTGTTCTACCTCCCCGGTCTTGGGCGGCTGATTTTTCAAAGCATCTCAGCCCGCGACCTTATCGTGGTGGAGTCGGTCACGATGCTCCTCGTCTTTGCCGTGATCACGGTCAATTTCCTGGTCGATCTGGCATACGCTGCCGTCGACCCACGGCTGAGGGCGCGCACTTGAACCGGACGCTGATCATCGGTGGGATACTATCCGCCCTGATGCTGGTCGCCGCGCTCGCGTCCTTTGTCTGGACCCCCTTCGACCACAGCGCGATGAACATCCCCGAACGGCTGCAAACGCCCAACGGCACGCACTGGTTCGGCACCGATCACTTCGGCCGAGACCTCTTTTCGATGATCATGGTGGGCGCGCGCACGTCCATCGCAGTGGCCTGCGTCGCCGTGGGCATCGGCATCGGGCTCGGCGTACCCTTGGGCCTGTGGGCCGCGGCGCGACAAGGTGGTTGGGTGGACGAGGTGATCATGCGCGGCAACGACCTGATCTTTGCCTTCCCGAGCCTCGTGATCGCCATCCTGATCACCGCCATCTTCGGCGCAGGCGCGATCAACGCGATCATCGCCATCGGCATCTTCAACATCCCCGTCTTCGCCCGTGTCACGCGCGGCGGCGCCCTGCCGCTCTGGGCGCGCGAGTTCATCCTTGCCGCGCGCGTGGCAGGCAAGGGCGCGGCGCGGATCAGCGTCGAACACATCCTGCCCAATATCGCGAACCTGCTGATTGTGCAGGCAACGATCCAATTCAGCCTCGGTATTCTGGCCGAAGCAGCGCTGTCCTATGTCGGCCTTGGCGCGCAGCCCCCGACGCCAAGCTGGGGCCGGATGCTGGCCGATGCACAAACGCTGGTCAGCATCGCACCGCACATGGCGCTGGTGCCGGGCTTCGCGATCATCCTGACGGTGCTGGGCTTGAACCTGCTCGGCGACGGGCTGCGCGACGCGCTTGATCCGAAACTGCGGGTGACGCGGGTATGAGCCTGCTCGACATCCGGAACCTGTCGCTCTCCATCACGGGCACGCTTATCCTGCAGGATGTATCGCTGACGCTTGAGGCAGGCGAGGTGGTGGCCGTCACCGGTGAAAGCGGCTCGGGCAAGTCGATGACGGCGCTGGCGGTCATGCAACTGCTGCCAAGCGGAGCGGAGGCGACTGGCCGGATCACCCTGGACGGCCATGACCTCCTGATGCTGGACGAGGCGACGCTCTGCACTCTACGCGGCGATCTGGTCGGCATGGTGTTCCAGGAGCCGATGACTGCGCTGAATCCGGTGCAGACCATCGGTGCGCAAGTCTCTGAAACCGTCAGACTACACCGCCCGGACCTCGACTCGCTGAAACGAGCACGTGACGTGCTGGACCGTGTTGGCCTGCAAGCGATCCCCCTCACCCGCTACCCGCACGAACTGTCCGGTGGCCAGCGCCAGCGGGTTGTCATCGCTATCGCAATCGCCTGTGGGCCAAAGCTGCTGATCGCGGACGAGCCGACAACTGCGCTGGATGTCACCACCCAAGCGCAAATCCTCGATCTGCTCAAACAACTCGCCGCCGAGGATGGCATGGGCCTTCTGATGATCACCCACGACCTCGCCGTCGTCGCCGAGATAGCGGATCGGATCACCGTCATGCGCGGCGGCAAGGTCGTCGAGGCGGGCGACACGCCCGCCTTACTGGCGGCCCCAAAACACCCCTACACCCAAGCCCTGCTCGCAGCCTCCAACCACCGCGTCGATCTGCCAGACAGTAACAAAGACACACCGCTGTTGCAGGTCAAGAATGTGGTGCGCGACTACACCCTGCCCCGCACGCGCCTGTTTGCCCCCGCGGGGACACATCGGGCGGTGGATCACGTCAGCTTTGACATCCGGCGCGGCGAGCGGGTCGGTCTGGTGGGCGAAAGCGGCTGCGGCAAGTCCACCCTGACGCGCGCCATCCTCGGGCTGGAGCCGGTGCAGGGCGGCTCCATCACCCTGGACGGCACACCCGTCACCGACTCATCCGTGCGCCGCAAGATGCAGGTTGTGTTTCAGGATCCCTACGGCAGTTTCAACCCTCGTCACCTGGTGGCCCGGCTGATTTCCGAACCCTTCCACCTGCTGGATACGCCGCCCAAGGATCGTGATGCGCGCATCGCAGCCGCCCTCAACGATGTCGGCTTGTCGCCCGAAGATGCGCAGAAGTACCCGCACCAATTCTCCGGTGGGCAGCGCCAACGGCTCGCCATTGCGCGCGCGCTGATCATCCGGCCAGAACTGGTGATCTTTGACGAGGCGGTGAGTGCGCTCGACGTGTCGGTGCGCGCGCAAATCCTCGACCTGATCGCCGATCTGTGTCGCCAATACGACCTGACCTATCTCTTTATATCTCACGACCTGAGCGTGGTTCGCACGATCACCGACCGCGTGATGGTGATGCAGCGCGGCAGGATCGTGGAACAAGGCGAGACGGAAGCCGTTTTTGGCGCGGCACAACACCCCTACACCCGCCAACTGATCGATGCCGCTCCCACCTTACCGGAGGCCATCACATGACACTCGCCCACCTGTCCATAGATGCTCAGAACCCGCAGCATGTCGCGGGCATTCTCGCAAGGATCATGGACGGTGACGCCCTGCCGTTCACACCCTGCCCCGATGCCTTCATTGCTTTTGATGCCGCAGATGGTGGCACTGCAATCGAAGTGTATCCCCAGGGAACGGAGGTGCAGTGCGGCGCCGATCAGATCACCTTTGTCCAAGGCAGGTCCGACGCACGTCCAGTGGCAACGCATGTGTGCCTGACCTCACGCCTTTTAAAATAACAGCTCCTCGACATCGGGGCCGAGAACGGCTGGACGGCACGCATCTGCAATCGGGGACCGTTTGACTGCGTCGAGATATGGCTGGAAAACCGCGTGCTGATCGAGGCCCTCGACCCCGGGATGACGGCGGATTACCGTCGCAACATGAGCGCGCAGAAATGGCGTTCCATGTTCGGCTTGCCAAAGGAGTAGATGACCATGACCGCCCCGCTCTGGTTCGATCCGGCCTGCATGTTGATCCGCGGCGCGTGGCGGACGGCTGCTGACACCTTGCAACTGATCAATCCCTCTGATGGCACAGACTTGGCGAATATCGCGCGCGGCGGTGCCGCCGACATCGACGCCGCGGTTGTCGCTGCTCACGACGCGCGGGCCGGAGCATGGGGTCGCATGACCGCCACTGAACGGGGCCGTATACTGACCGAAATCGGACGCAAAGTGTTGGAGCGCGTCGAAGACCTCGCCACGCTCGAAGCGATGGACGTCGGCAAACCGCTCAGCCAAGCCCGTGCCGACGCCATGGCGCTCGCCCGCTACATGGAATTCTACGGCGGCGCAGCAGATAAGGTGATGGGCGAGACGATCCCCTATCTCGACGGCTACACTGTCTACACCCTGCGCGAACCACACGGCGTTACCGGCCATATCGTGCCGTGGAACTACCCCATGCAAATCATCGGGCGTAGCGTCGGTGCATCGCTTGCCATGGGCAATGCTTGCGTGCTGAAACCGGCGGAGGAGGCATGCCTGACCGCCCTGGCCTTTGCCCATATCGCGGCGGACGCAGGCTTGCCTGACGGCGCGCTGAACGTGGTGCCGGGGCTGGGGTCAGAGGCCGGCGCGGCCCTCGCTGCGCATCCCGGCGTGCAGCATATCAGTTTCACCGGATCGGTTCGCACGGGCGCTTTGGTGCAACAGGCGGCGGGCGCAAATGTAGTGCCGGTGACGCTGGAACTGGGCGGAAAGTCCCCGCAACTTGTGTTTGACGACGCGGACATCGACGCGGCCCTGCCCTTCCTCGTGAACGCAGGCATTCAGAACGCCGGGCAGACCTGCTCTGCCTCCTCACGGATCCTCGTGCAGCGGGGCGCTTATGGAGAAGTACGTGACCGTATGGCCGCCGAATATGCGGACCTGACCGTTGGACCTGCGCTGGACGACTTGCGGGTCGGCCCGCTGATCTCAAAACGCCAGCAAGAGATCGTCCAAGGCTTTCTTACCCAAGGCTCGGACCTGACCATCGCCGCCCAGGGTCACCCGCAGAACGCGCCCGAAACTGGCGCTTACGTCCTGCCGACGCTCTTCGACAACGTCCCGCCGGACCACGCCCTCGCCCGCGACGAAATCTTCGGCCCGGTCCAGGTGCTGATCCCCTTCGACACCGAAGAAGACGCATTGCGTATCGCCAACGGCACCGACTACGGGCTGGTGGCCAGCGTCTGGACCCGCGAAGGCGCGCGGCAAATGCGGCTGTCCAAGGGGCTGCGCGCGGGCCAGGTCTTTATCAACAACTACGGCGCGGGCGGCGGGGTCGAACTGCCCTTTGGCGGCGTTGGCAAGTCCGGCCATGGCCGCGAAAAGGGGTTCCAGGCGCTTTACGGCTTTTCCACGCTCAAAACGGTGGCAACGCACCATGGATGACGACCTGAACACAATGGACCGCACCGCACTGGTGGCCGACGTCAAACGCCTGCGCGCGGGCATACGTTCCCATCGCGACAGTTCCGGCCATGACCTGTGCTGATTTCACCCCGACCTGTGGGGCCTCCTGCCGGAAACGAACGCAGCGGACATCGCCGTACCCCCCTGGGATCAGTTCATGCGCGGCTGCATCGCCTATCGGCGCAGTCTTGACTGCCAAGCGCCGGACGCACCGATACATGACGCAGAATACGATGAGGGCACGGAATGATCTTCGAAAACCGATTTCACGGGCGCAAGGCCGTCGTTACAGGCGGCGCCGCAGGGCTTGGTCACGGCATTGCGCAACGGATCACGGCCGAGGGCGGCACGGTCGAGGTCTGGGACATCAATGCCGAAGCACTTGCCGCGCTCGACATGGGCACGCGTCTGATCGACGTGACCAACGCAGAGGCGGTTGCCAATGCCATGGCGGAGGCCGATCCCGACATCCTCGTCTGCTCTGCCGGGATCACCGGGCCCAACACGACCACCTGGGACTATCCCATCGACGACTGGCTGAAAGTCCACAATCTCAACCTCAACGCCGTCTTTTACTGCAACCGCGCCGCCGCCCCGATCATGCGGGACAAGGGCTGGGGCCGGATAGTCAACATCGCCTCCATCGCCGGGAAAGAGGGGAACCCGAATGCGCCGGCCTATTCCGCCTCCAAGGCAGGTGTGATCGGCCTGACGAAATCGCTGGGCAAGGAACTGGCAACCAGCGGTGTGACTTGCAACGCCATCGCCCCGGCGGCGGTACGCACGGCAATCTTCGACCAGATGACCCAAGAACACATCGACTTCATGCAATCCAAGATCCCCATGGGCCGCTTCGGCACCGTGGACGAAATCGCCAGCATGGCCTGCTGGCTCGCCTCGGACGAGGCCAGCTTCACCACCGGGTTCTGTTTCGACCAGTCGGGCGGAAGGGCCACGGCATAATGCGGATCGAGGTGAACGGCGTCCGTCTCTATGTCGACATCGAAGGTGCTGGCCTTGTCCCAGATGGTCCGCTCATGCGGGAAAAGCCGACACTCATCGCCCTGCACGGCGGGCCGGGCGCGGATCATTCCATCTACAAACCGCATCTGGGCCAACTCACTGACCTGTGCCAGATCCTCTATGTCGATCATCGCGGCAACGGGCGGTCCGACGATGGCGACCCCGCCACCTGGACCCTCGCCCAATGGGGCGATGACATCGCGGGTCTGTGCGATGTGCTGGGGATCGAACGGCCCATCATCTATGGCGCGTCCTTTGGCGGCTATGTCGCGCAATCCTTTGCCACCCGGCACCCCGACCGGCTGTCCGGTCTCATCCTGTCGGTGACCGCAGCCAAGGTGGATTTCGAAGCGGTCTTCGCCGCCTTCGCCCGCATCGGAGGTGACAAAGCCGGCGATGTGGCACGCACCTACTGGTCCGACCCAACGCCAGAGCGCCGCCAAGCCTATTTCGACACGTGCCTGCCGCTCTATTCCGTCACGGGGCTGAACCCCGACATGATGGCCCGCATGATCGTCAAGAACCCCGTGGCCATGCACTTCAACGGCCCCAGAAACGAGCATGGGCGCTTTGACTTCCGCAGGGCTCTTGCCGATGTTCCCTGCCCCGCCCTCGTCATTGCAGGCGAAAAGGACCCGATCATGCCCCACACCTTGGGCGCGGAGATCGCCAGGCACCTGCCCGACGCCCGCTACCATCTGCTGGAAAACGCAGGCCACACGGTCGACTTTGACGCGACTGATGCGTTCTATACCCTCATGCGCAATTTTATAGGGGAGGTGTCGGATGCAGCTTGAGGGCAAGACGGCCATAGTCACAGGTGGCGCCAGCGGCTTTGGTGAAGGGATCGCCCGAGCCTTTGCCGCCCAAGGCGCGCGCGTCATGGTGGCGGACATCAATGGCGATGGCGCAGAAGCCATCGCAAGCAACATCGGCGGCTTACCGGCCCAAGTTGACGTCTCCGACAACACTTCGGTCCAGAAGCTGGCCAACCATGCGATCAACACTTTCGGCCATCTCGACATCCTCGTGAACAACGCCGGGATCACGCACCTGCCGCAAGCTATGGAGGACGTCACCGAAGACGATTTCGACCGCGTACTCGCCGTGAATGCCAAGTCGGTCTACCTCACCGCGCGCCACCTCGTGCCGCATTTCAAGGAGCGCGGGGCGGGTGCCATCCTGAACGTCGCCTCAACAGCGGGCGTCAGCCCCCGGCCCCGGCTCAACTGGTACAACGCCTCCAAGGGCTGGATGATCACCGCAACCAAGGCGATGGCGGTCGAGCTTGCCCCACACGGCGTGCGCGTGAACGCCATCAACCCGGTCGCGGGCGAAACGCCCCTGCTCAAGAGTTTCATGGGCGAGGACACACCCGAAACCCGCGAAAAGTTCCTGTCCACTATCCCGCTCGGGCGCTTCTCGACCCCACAGGATATGGGAGCTGCGGCAACATTCCTCTGTTCCGACGCGGCATCGATGATCACGGGCGTGGCAATGGAAGTGGACGGCGGGCGCTGCATCTAGGAAAGGTACGGCCATGTTTCTGCATCTAAACGGCGCGCGGATCTTCTTCGACACGGTTGGTCCGCGCTTGCAGCCCGAGGGCGACCACATGGTCGAACGGCCCACACTGCTTGTTCTGCACGGTGGTCCGGGCTTTGACCACAGCACATTGCGCCCCTATTTCGACCGGTTCGCCGATGCGTTCCAGGTGGTCTTCCTTGACCACCGCGGCTGTGGCCGATCCGACGCCCCGCAAAACACATGGCATCTCGACCAGTGGGCCGACGATATTGCCGACTTCTGCACAGCCCTCGGCATCGAAAAACCACTTGTCTTCGGCCAGTCCTTTGGCGGCATGGTGGCCATGCACTACGCCGCCCGCCACCCCGATCACCCGGCGCGGCTGATCCTGTCCTCGACCGCCGCGCGGTTCCTGCTGGAAGACACCGTCGCCAAAGCCACCGAACTCGGCGGCCCGGAAGCTGGGCAGATCGCGCATGACTTCTTCTCCAACCCGACCCTCGACGGCTACAAACGTTATGGCGAGGTCTGCCTCCCACTCTACTCCCGCACCATCCCGACCGATGGCGCATCCTTCCGCAACCGCGCCATCGAAAAACCCGAGGTCAACATCCACTTCTTCGCCAACGAAATGATGGGCATGGACCTGCGGCCCCAACTCGCCGCCATCTCCTGCCCCACCCTTGTGCTGGGTGGGGTAGAAGATCCGGTCACCCCAACCCGTTGCTCGGAAGAAATCGCCGCCGCCATAGGCGCCAACGCCCGGCTCGAACTATTCGAAAACTGCGGCCACGGCGTCCATCGCGATGACCCGGAGGGCGCCGAACGCATGATGCGCGCCTTCCTCACCGGTTGAAGTGCCACTCTTGAGACCGGCGATCTTTCAGGAATGATAACCCCGACCGAACCGGAGACAGCAATGCAGCCCATCAACCTCACCGACAAATTTGCTCAGTTCTCAACCCACTGGGACCCGCATGTGGTGGCCGATTACAACGACAACGACGTCATGGTGGTGAAATTCCAGGGCGAGTTCCCCTTCCACCTGCACGAGGACACCGATGACTTCTTCCTCGTGCTCGAGGGCGAAATGGTGATGGACATCAATGACCAAAGCCACGCTGTCAAAGCCGGAGAGCTCTTTGTCGTGCCCAAGGGCATCACCCACCGCCCCCGTGCGGAACACGAATGCAAGGTGCTGCTGATCGAACCCAAGGGTGTCCCCAACACAGGAGATCCGGCTACAGCAGCTCCAAAACCCCGCATCTGATCCTTCTTCATTTCGCCAAGTAAACCGCCGCCGGAGGCACGAAATCTCAATGACCCCAGGCCCGCAAAACGCGATCACGGATATTGCCGGGCTCAAGGTCGGCCACGCGCAGGACGACACCCTCAAATCCGGCGTCACCGTGCTGACGGCCGACACGCCATTCACGGCCTCGGTCGCGGTGCAAGGCGGCGCGCCGGGCACGCGGGAAACCGACCTGCTGGCGCCCGACAAGTCCGTCGCACAGGTCGACGCTCTGGTGCTGGCCGGTGGGTCGGCTTACGGGCTCGATGCCTGCTCTGGCGTCGTAGCGGGTCTGCGGGCGCGGGGGCGCGGCTACCGCGTGGGCAATGCGATCATCCCGCTTGTGCCGGGGGCCATCATCTTTGACCTGTTGTCGGGCGGCGACCAGTCGTGGACGGACACACCCTACCCCGCACTTGGCCGCGCGGCGTATGACGCAGCAACCGACAACACGCCGATCGGCACGGTGGGCGCGGGCACAGGCGCAATGACGGCGATGATGAAGGGCGGGCTGGGCACCGCCTCCCTCACCCTCGACAACGGCATTACGGTGGGCGCCCTAGTGGCCGCCAATCCCATGGGAAGCGTGACAACACCCGGCGACAAACACTTCTGGGCCGCCCCGTTCGAGATCGACGAAGAATTCGGCGGGCTCGGCGCTGATCCGGCATCGGGCCTTGGCCAGCCTCAGGACAGCCGCAAGCTCACCGCGATGATGGAACGGGCCAACACCACCATCGCCATCGTCTCCACCGACGCCACACTGGACAAGGCGCAGTGCCAGCGAGTCGCCATCGCGGCCCATGATGGCATCGCACGCGCCTGCGTGCCGGCGCACAGCCCCGGCGACGGCGACCTCGTGTTCAGCGTCTCGACCAGCGCCAATCCGCTGTCATCGCCGATGGATCTGAGCATGATCGGCCACGCCGCCGCCCTCTGCCTCAGCCGGGCCATCGCCCGCGGTGTCTACGCCGCGACGCCCGCCCCGAACGACCTGCTGCCAACCTGGAGCCAGCTCAATGCCGACGTTTGAGAGGGACGACATCGCGCTCCATTACGAGGCGACGGGCAACGGCCCACCGCTGCTGATGATCGCGGGCTTCATGTCGGATCATGCAAGCTGGACACCGCTCGTCCCGCTTTTGCAGGAGCATTTCACCTGCATCATGCCCGACAACCGCACAACGGGACAGACAACGCCATGGGACGCGCCCGTCAGCATTGACCTGATGTGCAAGGACGCGCTGGCGCTCATGTCCCATCTCGGCCACGACCGCTACCACACCATCGGGCATTCCATGGGCGGGATCATCGCCCTGCACATGGCCCAAGAAGTGCCCGACCGCATGGCCTCGACCCATATCGCGGCCTCCGCTCCCGTGCGCCTGCCCCGCAACACAGCGCTCTTCGCGACGCTCATCGCGATCCGCCGCAGCAACGCGCCCGAAGACACATGGCTGCGCGCCCTCTTCCCCTGGCTCTTCAACCCCCGCGTCTACCACGATCCAGCAGCGGTGGATCAGGCTGTGGCCGACAGCCTCGCCTACCCATACGCGCAATCCGCCGACGCAATGGAGCATCAACTCACCGCCCTGCGCGGGTTCGATGGGACGGCCCTTGCCAGCCCCACATGCCCCACCCAGGTGCTGATCGGGGCGCTCGACCTGATCGTGCCGCCGGACCACATCCTCGCGGTGCTCAGCCACCTACCGCACCATATCCTCGAAGGGGCCGGGCACTCGATCCACTGGGATGCGCCCGACCAGGTGGCTGAGCTCCTGCGCGCCTACGCCGCCAAACACCCGATCTGAAGGGGGCATCATGCAAGATCTCTTTGGCCTGCCCATCACCTGCGACAGCGACGCAACCCGCCAAGGCATCGACGACTTCGTGCACGGCTTCATCAGCTTCCAGACCAAGGCGGTGAACATCCTGAAGGCGGCCAAGGCTGACCCCACAAACGGCCTCGCCAACGCCTACGCCGCGATCCTCTACATGCTGCTCGAAGCGCCCTCTGCGCCAGACCTGGCGAACCCGTTCCTTGACAACGCGCAGGCCGCCACAGGCCTCACCCCGCGCGAGGAGGCCGCCGTCGAAGCCGCCCGCCTCTTCGTCGCGGGCGACATTCCGAAACTGATCGAACTCTGCGAGGCGACTGTCAGCGCCTACCCCCGCGACATGGTCATGCTGAAACTGGGGCAGTACCACACGTTCAACATCGGCGACTTCCCCGCCATGCTGCGCATCGCACAAAAAGCGCAACCCGAAGCGGCCGACATCCCCTACGCGCACGGCATGCTCGCCTTCGGGTTCGAAGAATGCCACCTGCTCGACGATGCAGAAGCTGCCGCGCGGTACGCGCTCACACTCGACGAAAGCGAACCGTGGGCGCACCACGCGCTCGCCCACATATACCTCACACGTGGCCAGGTGGCCGAGGGCACAGCGTTCCTTGAGTCGGTCGCGCACCACTGGGCCGACCTCAACAGCTTCATGCACAGCCACAACTGGTGGCACCTGGCGCTGTTCTACATCTCCGCAGGGCGCACGAACGACCTGCTTGCGGCCTACGACACCCACGTTTGGAACCAGAACAGGGACTACAGCCAAGATCAGGTGGGCGCCGTATCCCTGCTGGCGCGCATCGAATTTGCGGGCATCAACGTGGGCGACCGCTGGCAGGATGTAGCGGACCACATTGCCAAACGCGGCGCCGACACGACCAGCCCTTTCCTGACACTGCAGTACCTCTATGCCCTCGGTCGCACCCAACGACCCGAGGGCGAAGACCTCTTGAAAGCCATCGAGGCCCGCGCAGAAGACGAAACAAAACACGACTGGCCCGTATGGCGCGACGTGGCCCTCTGGGCCGCGCACGGCATCGCTGCTCATGCCGCCAAAGACTATGACGACTGCATCCGTTTCCTGGGTAAAGCCCTGCCCCGCCTCGCCGAATGCGGCGGCAGCCACGCCCAACGGGACCTCTTTGAACAAATCCACCTCGACGCGCTGATCCGCGCGGGCCGGACGAGCCAAGCGCAGCAGGTTCTGGAAATGCGCCGCACCTTCGACCCCGACGGGGTTCCGCTCAACACGATGCTGGCCGATGTCTACGAGAAGTCAGGGCTTCCAGCCCAAGCCGCCAACGCACGCGCGCGTGTTTCTTCTGACTGAAAATACGACCGCCGGAGGCTCCTACATCAGATGTCGGAGCCTCCGGCGGGGATTTATTAAAACAGGGAAGAAGGGACCACTTCGCCAAATGTGACGGCGGCGCGCTATTCACCTGCGATCAGATCAACCACGTTCGTCTCGATTCGCCGCATCGCCTGCCGCACCGTATTCGCTATGTCTTCGGCTGTGAGGCCCGCATCCGCATACATCTCATCCGGGTTCGCCTGATCAATGAAACGGTCTGGCAGATGCATCGTGCGCACTTTGAGGCCCTGATCCAGCAGCCCCTCCGACGCCATCGCCTGTAGCACCATGGCGCCAAAGCCGCCCATGGCGCCCTGTTCCACCGTAACCAGCAGATCATGCCGCGCTGCCAGATCGCGGATCAGTTCCATGTCGAGCGGCTTGGCAAAGCGGGCATCGGCGATTGACACCGACAGCCCCTCGGCCTCCAGCCGGGCGGCCGCACGTTCGCAGGCATCGAGATGCGTGCCAAGCGACAAAAGCGCCACGTCTTCGCCCTCCTGGATCATCCGACCCTTGCCGATCTCCAGCACCTCGCCCTGTTGCGGCATCTCGACCCCGCGCCCATTGCCCCGCGGGTAGCGGAAAGCGATAGGGCCGGTGTCATGGGCGGCGGCGGTTGTGACCATGTGGACCAGTTCCGCCTCATCCGCAGCAGCCATCACGACGATGCCCGGCAGCGACGCGAGGTACCCGATGTCGAACGAGCCCGCATGGGTCGCGCCATCGGCACCGACCAACCCGGCCCGGTCGATGGCAAAACGCACGGGAAGACCCTGCAGCACCACGTCGTGCACCACCTGGTCATAGCCGCGCTGCAAAAAGGTCGAGTAGATCGCACAGAACGGCTTGAGCCCCGACGCCGCCATCCCGGCGGCAAAGGTCACGCCATGTTGTTCGGCGATGCCCACGTCAAAGACGCGGGCCGGGAAGCGGTCAGCCATCTTGTTGACGCCGGTGCCAGACGGCATTGCGGCAGTGACGGCGACGATGGACGGGTCCTTGGACGCCAGATCGGTCAGCGTCTCGCCAAAGACCGATGTATAGGAGGGCGCGTTGCTCTTGCCCTTCGACTGTTCTCCCGTCTCAACATCGAACTTGGACACGCCGTGATACTTGTCCGCCGACCCCTCGGCGGGGGCATAACCCTTGCCCTTGACCGTGCAGGCATGGATCAGAACAGGGCCGGTCGCGCGAGTCTTTGCCGCGCGCAGGACACCCAGCACCTGCTCCATGTCATGGCCGTCGATAGGCCCGATATAGTCAAACCCCAGCTCTTCAAAGAAGGTGCCCCGGCTCTCTACGCCAGTGACCATTTCACGTGCACGGCGGGCGCCGTCGCGCATGGGTTTGGGCAGGGCAGCCTCCATCCCCTCGGCAATGGCGTGCAGCGGGGCAAAGGGCGAGTTACGAGAGAGGTTCGACAGGTATGTGCTCATGGCCCCTGTGGGCGGCGCAATCGACATCTCATTGTCGTTTAGGATCACGAACAGCCGCCGCCCCTCGTGCCCCGCATTGTTCAGCGCCTCATAGGCCATACCGGCAGAGATCGACCCATCGCCGATCACAGCGACCGCGTCGCCCGTGGGCATGCCCATGTCACGGCCCACAGTGAAGCCAAGCGCAGCCGAAATCGAGGTCGAGGAATGCGCCGCCCCAAAGGGATCGAAATCACTCTCAGCCCGCTTGGTGAACCCGCTCAAGCCGTCCTTCTGGCGCAAAGTCCCCATGCGATGACGGCGGCCCGTCAGGATCTTGTGCGGATAGCACTGGTGCCCGACATCCCAGATCAGCTTGTCGCGTGGGGTGTCGAACACGGCGTGAATGCCCACCGTCAACTCAACGACGCCAAGGGACGACCCCAGATGCCCGCCCGTCCGGCTGACAGCATCAATCACGTCAGCGCGCAGCTCATGCGCCAACTGCCCCAACTCCGCATCGTTCAGCCGTTTCAAATCCGCCGGCCCAGCAACCGTATCCAGCAGCGGTGTCTTAGTCATCGAATGGGTCATTGCGCACATCCTCCTCATGCCGCCCCGCCCGCCTTGCCGCGCGGACCCCTGGGGCAAAAAGGCGTCGTGCCTGAGGGTTCAAGCACGACGCCAGGTTCCTGTAGCCAACAGGAAGGGAACCGGGATCAAACGATCCCGCACGTGGGTCAAGGAAGCCGATGACCCGCGCCTGGCGTCGCGGGGACGGCGCAAACCGCCCACGCCACATCTTGCTGCGCCCGCACCGGGGCGAAAATCGTAAGGCGGGCGTGTCGCCCGCCAAACCCATCACTCGTAAACAGGCGCACCCGTCGTCGCCAGTTCCGGCCAGTCGGCAATCACGTTCATGCCCTGCAGCGGCCGCTGATAGCCCTTGTGGCAGGTCCGGCACGCCGCCTTGGGCGCATCGGCAAAGATCGGACCCAGACGTTCCGGCGGATACGTATCCTTCAGTGGGATCAGGTACTCCTGGTTCATCTCGATCACCATCTGACGACCCAGCTGCGCGATCCCCCATTGCGGCGTGTATTGCGCAGGGTCATAGAAGGCGCGGCTGTTGTGGCAGAACACACAGTTCACACCCAGCGAGTTCGAGAAGTAATTCATCAGCGAATAGGTCATCTCGGTCTTCTGGATTGTATGGACCTCGTCATCGAGACCTGGAACACCGGCCACACGACTGTCCAGATCATGGACATTCACCTGGCTGTCATAGTCCGTCAGATAAACCTCCAAGGCCGAAGACGGCAGCGAGGTCGAGGACGACATCGCCGTGGCACGGTTCTGATCCGCAGCCCACCCGCTGACATTCTCGTTCACCGGCGTGACGTTGAACCAGATGTCGCTCGGCACATGCTCACCGCGGTGGCAGGTGTAGCAGTTCACACCGACCTCCTCGATCGCATTGACGTGCCCGGCCCAGTTCTCGTTGAGGTTCTGGGTCATCTGGATCATGCGGCGGCTGACGACCTTGGTGTAAAGGTCATCTGCGCCGTATTCCGAGATATCGACATCACCGTGGCAATAGGCGCAACCCTCTTCCGGTGACACCCACTGCGTGATGGCCAGCATCACACGGTTGAAGTTGTCCTCGGTCAGATCACCCAGCACCTGGACATTCTCGTAGATGTCCTTGGCCAGCTCCTCACCCCCTTCCGGGATGTAAGGCGCTTCGGTGTAGTAGTTTTCGATATCCGGGTCTGGTGCCAGGCGTGACACGTTGTACTCCGGCACCGACATGCCCGTGCCGCGTGGGCCCGTCTGCATGCTCTCGGTCTGGTACGGATTGCCCCATGTCACCACCAGCGCGGCGACAAAGACAGCACTGCCCACGATACCGATGGCGATGGCGGGCCCGAAGACATTGGTCGGGTTTTCCCTGTTCCAGTCTGTAAACCACTTGGGTAGCATGATCAGTCCTCCTGCCCGATAAAGGCTTCGTAGGAGCCATAGTCTTCGTAGCCATAGGCGCCGTCATACATCGGAGCAAAGTTGTGCTCCTGCGCCCAGATGAACCAGTTGTCCACGACCGTCCCGGTCAGCAGGATGCCAATACCGCCCGTGATGGGTGTCAGCACGGCAAACCACCAGGCCCATCGGTGGATCCCCTCCATGGTCGCGTTGAACCCCATGGTCCAGCGCCAGAACAGGGCCGCCCGCTCCGTCGCCGTGCCGCGGTCATAGATCTGCTCCAACTCGCGGTCGCCGCCATAGCGGGTAACCGCCAGAATGGTGCCGCCATGCATGCAGAACAGCAGGACAGAGCCATACAGGAACACGATCGAAAGACAGTGGAACGGGTTGTAGTAAAGGTTGCCGTAGCGGATCGAGAACGCCGTGGTCCAATCAAGGTGCGGGAAGATACCGTAAGGCACGGCCTCGCTCCACGATCCCATCAGAACCGGACGGAACAGACCCAGCACGAGGAACAGCCACACGGCGGACGCAAAGGCCCAGAACACGTGCTTGCCCATCTTGTGCTCGGCCGCCAGCAGGTAAGACCGCAGCAGCCACGTCATCACCGACACCAACAGAAAGAAGCTGGCGATGATGTACCAGCCACCCTCATCAAGCGGCGGCATGCTTAGGCCGTATTCCGGCGATGGCGGTTCAAGCGCCAGCCAGAACAGTTGCCGGATGAACTCGGGGATCGAGTAGCCGACCTGGCTCAGCATCGAGATGCCGACCATCACGAACCAGATCAGGCCTGTGGCCAGCGACACCATACCGGTCCAACCCAGATAGATCGGTCCGATCTGCGCATTGCCCAGCCAACCGGCGAGGGTCGAGAACCAGGGGCGCCCAACGCGCTCCTTCGTCATCTCGCCGCTGTCGTCCATGCCCCATTCGGGGTTCCCCTGAACTTGGACCTGGGTGAAGATGTTTTGATATTCAACAGCCATGATCTTAGCCCCCAAATCCGGATTGATAGACAGGCAGCGGATCGGCGCCCCAGATGGGCAGGTTCAGCCACCAGTTCCACCATTCGGGCCAGCCAGCGGTCCAGACCGGGCCGGAGATGATGATGCAGATCGCACTCCAGAACCCGGCGTTGATCGCCAGCAGCCAGCCAAGGCGGTGAATGCCCAAGGTGCCGATAGAATAGCCAATGAAGTCACGGAAGAACGTGTCCTCGTGATCGGGAGTCTTGGCCAGCTCGCCTTCCTCGGGGTTGGCAGCGGACAGGATCAGCGCGCCGTGCAGCGCCAGCGCCAGCGTGGTCGTGAAGAACAGCGTGACCGCCAGCATGTGCGCCGGGTTGTAGTGGAAGTGCAGATAGGCGTAGCCCGTGTTGCTCACCCAATCGAGGTGGCTGAAGATCCCGTACGGGAACCCATGCCCCCACGCGCCCATCAGAAGCGGGCGGAAGATCACCAGCGTCACATAGGCAAAGATCGCAAAGGCAAAGCCGATGGGCACATGGTAGCCCATGCCCAGCTTGCGGCAGATCTCAACCTCGCGCAGCGCCCATGAGATGAACGCACCGGTCGCACAGATCGTTATGATCTGCCACAGCCCGCCTTCCAGCAGCGGCGCCATGCCCAGACCGTAGCTCAGGTCCGGTGGTGCGATGTTGATAAGCCAGGGGTTGAATGTGCCCTGCTGCGATGCACCCCAGAAAATCAGGATGGTGCCCAGCAATGAGAAAAAGGCAGTCGTGACCCCGAAAAAGCCCACGTAGAATGGGCCGACCCAGAAGTCGAACAGATCGCCGCCGATCAGCGTCCCTCCGCGGACGCGATACTTTCGTTCGAAGGATAGCAGTGCCATCTCGTACGTCTCCGCGTTTGGCGGCGCGGGCCCCCTCTGGGCACGTCAGCCGTCTTTTGTCGTCAGAATTGATTTGCTGCGGGCAGGCAGGGGCGCACTTTATGCCCCGCCCGCAGCGCTGTCTTGGATCCCTTCGGACCAGTGCTTACTGGGCGGTTTGCGCCGCCAGTTCGAACCAGTTGAAGTGTTCCGTGCTCAGCAGGACGAGGTGAATCATCGCTGCCAGCAGGAACAGAAAGACGCCTTGCGCAACGAACACGCGGCGGGGATCAAAAATGAGCCAGATCTTGTAGAACTTTGCCATGTCTTGTCCCTACCAACCGTTCGCGAACCAGGGACGCCAGATGTACGTTGCCAAGTGAGCGACAACGGCCACGGCTGTGAAAAGCCAGAGCCCGCTCATGTAGACAGCGTGCAGCTCTTGCGCCTGCTCGTCTGTGAGACCTGTGAAAGACAGGTTTTCAGCCATAGGAATTCCTCCGGAATTTTAAGCTGACGCCGCGCACCCCGCGGCCGGGTCCATCGGGGTTGCCCCCTCCGGGCTCTGTCCACCTGTTGCCAGGCGTCCAGTCTCGTGTCTCGGCAGGCGCACATAAGCCGAGAATTCGATGATATGTATCGGTGCAGGTCACGCGTTGAAGATCATCGGCGTGATGATCCGCGCCTGAGTCCAGGCCCTGGCCATCGGCCCTTTTTCGGTGAAGCTGCGCGACTTGATCGCGGCCAGTGCCCAGGTCAGGCAGGCCAGCGGCAGGGTCGCCACAAAGATGATCGCGAAATAGACCATGAACTCGGTCCGCTCGCCATTGCGCTTTTTCGCATGGGTCTCGGTGACCACGTTCGATGTCATGTCAGTCATGCTGTTCCTCCTTCGGAAACGTTGTCTGACGACCCGGCCAAAGCCGGGTCTAAGGCGCGCACGGTCTCGATCACGACCCGGTCCGCGCCTTGGGCGAGGGCTGCTTGCTCAGCCGCATCGCGCAGGGTCTTGGCCGCGGAAATCCGGGTCAGGATGGGGTGCTGCTCGACAATCTTGTCGAGCATGGCCTGCGCATCGGCATCCCAGGGGAAGTCACGGCGCAGGGTCGTCGGTGTCGCCTCGGCCGCGTCCATATCGGTGGCCAAGGGCAGAATGTGGAACAGCGCGTCAAAGAGGCCGTTACAAACCTCCTGAATGACGTAAGTAGCGCCCGCATAACCCATGAACGGCGTCCCCGTGGCCCGCCGGATCGCGGCACCGGGGAAGCTGGCGGGAATGAACGCAGGGCTGGGGCCATGCCCACCCTTCATCTCGGCCAGATACATCTTCTCGTTGATGGACCCGAACACGACCAAGGGCCGCTTCTGCCCCATCCAGGCGCGCACTTCCTCGTTGTTGGTCTTCTTGCCCGCCACCCGCGCCGTCGCGAATGCGCAAGGCAGGCCCATGTCATCCTCAAGGAACAAGCGCAGCCCACGGGCATAGGTCTCGTTCGCCACCACGGCAAAGCTGGCCGTGGCAAAGAAATCCTGCGTCACGGACCGCCACAGGTCCCACACAGGCTTCAGCGTCGAATGCTTTTCGCGCTGGATAAAAGGTTCGGGGTCGAGGCCGACCAAGGTCCCCAGTGCGCGCAGGAACTTGGTCGTACTCTCGACCCCTATCGGGGCTTGCAGGTATGGCTTGGCAAGAAGCTCACACAATCCGCGCCCGAACTCGCGGTACATGCAGATGTTCACATCCGCATTCACCAGATTTCGCATTTCGGCCACATGGGCGCCCAGTGGCATAACCATGTTGACCTCGCACCCGATGCCTTCAACAAGGCGCCGGATCTCCGCCAGGTCCGACGGCATGTTGAACGTGCCGTACATCGGACCCAGGATGTTGACACGAGGCTTCGCACTTTCCTCCCGCTTGGCCTCGCGGGGCATCCGACCCTTGGTCATACCGAACTCGGTAAAGATCCAGGTCATGGCCCGGTCTGCTGCTTCCCACTGATCTTCGTCGATGGTGCGTGGCAGAAATCTCTGAATGTTGGTGCCTTGGGGCGTGACACCGCCCCCGATCATCTCGGCGATGGAGCCGGTGACAACAACGGCAGGCAGCGCCGGATCAAGCGTGCCCCAGGCCCGCTTCATCGCGCCCTCGGTCCCATCCCGGCCCAGCTCTTCCTCGCCCAGACCTGTGGTGACAATCGGCAACTCATGCGGCGGCAAGGCGTCGGTGTAGTGCAGCACAGAGGTCACCGGCAGGTTCTCGCACCCCACAGGCCCGTCAATCACACACTGCAGACCCTTCACGGCACAGAACGCATAGACCGCGCCCCAATACCCACCGGCCCTGTCGTGGTCCATGATCAGCATGGGGAACGCCCCCTCTGCTTCATTTCGCCAGATAAACCGCGGGGAGTGTGAGGGGCTGGCCCCTCGCTCCAGGAATATGTCACCCGCGCCAACATCAGATCATCTCCGCCGCCTTCGCGGCCTTGGCCTGACGTTCCAGTTTCTTGGCGTTCTGCGCACGGAAATCGGGCCGCACATTCGGATCGCCTTCCCAGACGCCAGCGGTGTCGCCCTCGCCAACACCCTCAAAGAACTCCCGCATGTGATCCATGCGCCCCTTGTTGGCGATGGCCGCATTGATGACCTGCGCCAGCGATCCAGCGCCCGCAGGTCCCATCAAGGGCCGCGCTGAAATCAGGTTGGTGAAATACAAGCCCGGAACACCCAGCTCCTTGGCCTTCTGCACCACGGGGGTGGTACCGATGGCGAGGTCGGGCTTCACAGCCTCCATTGCCGCACAATCATCTTCCAGAGACGCGCGGAACTTGACCTTCACGCCCTTGGCCTCAAGCCACGCCTGATCCTCGGCATTCCAAGGCGTGCGCGGACAGGCCGTGCCCACATAAGGCACCTCCGCTCCACTCTCGATCAGCAGACGGGCGACCAGCAATTCGGACCCTTCATAGCCCGACAGCGTAATGGTCCCCTTGATCGGCATCGCACCGAGCGCACCGGAAATCGCAGGCAACATCGCATTCTGCGCCTCGGCAATCTGCTCGGCCGAACAGCCATGCGCCTCGCCAATGGCTTTCAACCACGCCGCCGTGCCATCACGACCCACAGGGGCCGAGCCAACAATAGGCCGACCAGCCGCCTCAAACTCACGCACAGCCGCCGTGTAGAACGGATGCACCGCCGCCACGACCGCACTGTCCAAAGCCGCGTATAGCTCGCGCCACTCGCGACATGGCACAACCGGCCCCGCCGCAAGTCCCAAAGGCGCCAGCATCTGCCCGATCATCATGGGGTCCGCCGGGAACATCTCGCCCAGCAGCGCCACGGTCGGGCGATCGGATTTCCCACCCACGGGAGCAGCCACCGGCCCCGCCTCCACTTCGGCGCGGGCATAGTTCAACATCGCTCCAGCCAGAACATCCTTGGCTTCAGCATGAGTGGGAATACCAAATCCGGGCACGTCGATCCCGACGATCCGGACACCATTGATCTCGTTGGGCAACAGCCGCAACGGCACGCCGGATGCGGTCGGAACACACAGGTTCGTCACGACAATGGCGTCGTATTTCTCGGGATCGGCCAGGTCGTGAACGCTCTCGCGAATGTCCTCGAACAGCTTGCCGGTCACCAGCGTTTCCGAGTTGAAGGGCACATAGCCCACAGACCGCCGCGCCCCATAGAAATGGGACACAAAGGTCAGGCCATAGACACAGCAGGCCGACCCGCTCAGCACAGTGGCGGTGCGACGCATCCGCAGCCCCACGCGCAACGAGCCAAAGGCAGGGCACATGCTCTGCGGTTTGTCATGCGGCCCTTGCGGATAGTCTTCGGCAAACTTGTCCAGCATCTCGGAGTTGCCCGCCATCCGCGCAGCCTTCTCCATCTCGGACCCGGAATGACATCCCAGCCCGTCGACAGGCGCCTCGCCACGCGGCATCTCTGCCTCGCGCGGGTGGCCTTCGGTCACCACAACCTCTTCCGAGGCGTCATATGTGACCTTGGTGCTCAAGATTGCCCCGCCCATTGGCGCAGCGTCGGATGCAGAACATCGGCACCCAGGCACTCATAGCCCAACTCTTCGCGCAACCGTTCCGCCACGGCGCACGCCTGTTGCGACATGACAATCGCTTCCATGCTCGACCGCATCAACGCATCGCTGCGCGCGACCAGGGCGACACTGTTGAAAACCGGATCAGGCGTCGTCATAAATCACCTCCAGGCTTTCCTTGGGCTTCGCGTTCTTGCCGCGCATATCCGTATCGGTCGCGGGCTGCAGAACCACGCCCGCGCCGGTGTCTGACCCATCAAAGAGTTCCAACAATCCATCTTGCGTAAGAGGGGTCGGCCGCACCGGCGGGGCATCGGCCACGTTCAGACCCAGTTCAGCGAACAACGCACCCCACTGGCTCTCTGCCGTGCCGACAATCTGATAGTTGGCGGATTTCTTGCGCAGGTCATCGTCCTGCGGAATGCTGGCCAGCACCGGGATGTCGACGGCCTTGGCAAAGGCTTGCGCCTCACCCGACCCGTCATCCTTGTTGATGACCAGCCCGGCCACGCCCACATTACCGCCCAGCTTGCGGAAATACTCCACCGCCGAACACACATTGTTGGCCACATAGAGCGACTGCAGGTCATTGGACCCGACCAGGATCACTTTCTGAGCCATGTCCCGCGCGATCGGAAGGCCGAAACCGCCACAGACCACATCTCCGAGAAAATCCAGGAGGACATAGTCAAAATCCCAATCGTGGAAGCCAAGTTTTTCGAGGAGTTCAAAGCCATGGATAATCCCCCGGCCACCGCAGCCGCGACCCACTTCGGGCCCGCCCAGCTCCATTGCAAACACACCGCCGCGCTTGAAGCACACATCGCCAATGGCAACCTCTTCCCCGGCCAGCTTCTTCTTCGTCGATGTCTCGATGATGGTCGGGCACGCCTTACCGCCAAAGAGCAGGCTGGTGGTGTCCGACTTCGGATCACAGCCGATCAGCAGCACACGCTTGCCCTGCTCCGCCATCATATGGCTCAGGTTCGCGAGGGTGAACGACTTGCCAATCCCGCCCTTGCCGTAGATCGCGATGATCTGCGTCTTCTTCGTCGCCTCCTGCGGCAGCACGTCAGCCAGGTCTTCGTTGGCCTCGTCCCGCAGACGCTGATCGAAATCCTTCAGATTAGGTACTTCGTCTTTCATAGGCTCAGTGCTCCCAATCCAAAATCATCTTCAGGCAGGCACCATCATTGAACGCCTGTTCGTAAGCCGCGCGCGCATCCGCCGCGGGCCGTGTATGTGTGATAAGGCCATCCAGCCGCAGCGCCCCGCACTCGACCAGCGCACGTGTCGCCGCCAAGTCTTCGCGCGTCCATTCAGCCGCCACCCGAAACCGCGCCTCTTTCATAAAGGCGGGCGGGAAGGCAAAGCTCAGCGGCGCGGTGTAGAACCCGGCCAGCACGATCTCGCCACCCTTGGCGATGCGCCCCACCAGATCATTCAGCAGATCACCGCGACCCGAGGCGTCATAGATCGACCGGTAATCGCGGCGCTCATCATCATCGGGGTGTATGACCTCATAGCCCTGCGCGCCATCGCGACGGGCGGGGTCAATCTCCCACACCATCGGCGCAGGCGCGCCCGAGGCAATCGTCAGCCGCGCCAGCAGCCGACCCAGAACACCGTGACCCACAATCAGGTCCGGCACAGCCTTGTTCATCCCGGCCATCGCATGACGCGCCGTTGCGGCCAGCGCGAGCAGCGCGCCCTCGGCACCCAGCTCGGGATCAATGCGGGTCACCCGCGCGCTGTCGGTGATCAGAGTCTTCGCCGCCCCACCGAACAGGCCAAAGGCACCCTCGAAACAATTCGACCCCGGCACAAAGACACGGTCCCCGGGCTTGAAGCCCGTCAGCGGCCCGGCCTCGACCACCTCACCGGCGGCCTCGTAGCCAGGCACCAGCGGATAGCCCATGCCGGGAAAAGGGGGCATCTCGCCCGTCCAGAACAGTTTCTCCGTCCCGGTCGAAATTCCCGAATGCGTGACATCAACAACCAGATCACCCGCACCCGGCGCGGTCAGCGCAAGCGTGTCCACGTCCAGATCCTTGGGACCTTTGAGAAGGACGGCAGAGGTGTCCACGGATGTCTCCCTTTCGTTGGCACTGCACGGTCCTGATTCCGGTGTCACAGACTCAGGGCGGCAGTTTGTCGCTAACTGTCATTCTAGTTAGACAACCATATGTGTCAATCAGATTAGACACATTGACAAAGATCAATCGTCAAACAGGAAAAATCGGGGGTCATTCAGGACGCACAGCCGTCACAACCCGCGTCACGTAAGACCGGGCAGGCGCACGGCTGCGAATGTCGGCAAACCCCGCCTCGGCCAAAAGCGCCCCGATCTCGGCCGCCGACCGCGCACGGCCCGTCTGCATGGCCATTGTATAGAAGGCGAAATAGACATCCCCGGCCCGATCCGGCCGCGCACCTCCGCCCATCGGCTCGGACACGATCAGCCGCCCGCCGGGGGGCAGCGCGTCGTGCACCTTGGCCAGCAAATCACGCACCGTGTCGTCGGCATGATCGTAAAGCACACGGATCAACGAAATCGCATCGGCGCCTTCGGGCAACGCATCCTCACGAAATGATCCCGGCGCAATCGTCACCCGGTCCACCATCCCGGCCGCATCGAATCGCGCCTGCGCGTCGGGCACCACGGGCGGCAGATCAAACAGGGTCATCTGCATGGACCGGTTCGCCTGCCCCGCTGCCTCCAGAAACGCACCCGTCCCGCCGCCAATGTCCAAGAGATGCTGCACACCCTTCAACGACACCGCGCGCAACGTATCCTCAGCCACCAACCGCTGAGACTGTGCCATCAGGTCCGAATAAATCGCAGCGTCACCCTCATCGACGCTGCCCCCGAACACGTAAGGCCAGAACTGGCTCAACTGCGTCTCTTCGGGTTTGCGCAGCAACGCCACGGGATCACGCAGATCATCATAGAACGCTTTGTGATGCCGGATCATCGCTTCCAGCCCCGGCACACCCATCAGCGCGGCACCCTTCCGGGCCAAGGCAAACTTATCCCGCTTCCGCTTCAGCAACCCCAGGGCCGCCCCAGCCTGCAACAGCACCTGCATCCGCTCGGCAGGCACATCACAGGCCCGGCCCAGCACCTCGGCACTCTGCGGCCCAGCCCGCAACCGCCGGAACAGATCCAACTCGACCAGCGCCATCAGCACCTGACTTTGGACAAAGCCCTGCACCACATCGAACAGCGCGGCCCCATCGGCCCGCGCCCGTGATCGTGTCAGAGGAAACTTGCTGGCCCAGCTTTGAAAGCCGGGCTTGGCCACCAACCGGTTCAGCCACCCGCCCCGCCATGCGGGCAGGTCATGCGCCTCGGCGCTCATTCACCCGGCACACGGCTTGGTGACACAACGGGCGTCAGCCGCTCCGCATACATCCGCACCATCTCGGCCAGTTGCGCCTCACCGGGACAGCTTGGGATCGAGGCAATCGCCCCGCCCAGAATATCCTTCAGCCGCCCGATGGCGCCCTGCACGCCCAGCTGCGTCACCGCATTGGGCCGCCCATGCAAATCATCCTGCCCCGCAGGCTTGCCAAGCGTTGCCTCATCATACAGCGCATCGCGCAGATCGTCGGCCACCTGAAACGCCTCGCCAATCCGGTCACCCAATTCAAACCAAGGCTCCGCCTCCTGCCCCGCGGCCACGGCTCCCATCTGAGTCGCCGCAATAAACAAGGCACCCGTTTTGGCCTGATGGTAAGCGGACAGGTCGACCTGCTCCTCGCTCTCCCATCCCTGCCCCGCACAGATGCCACCCGGCATCCCGGTCCGCTGGGCCAGAGTCATGATCAACTGAGTCACCCGCTCGGGCGCTTGCCCCGACTGCCGGGCCAAGGTCTCGAAGGCGAGGACAATCAAACTATCCCCCGCCAGCACCGCCAGAGGCTCCGAGAACGCCCGATGGACCGAAGGTTTCCCCCGCCGCACATCCGCATCATCAAAGCAAGGCAGATCATCATGAACCAGCGATGCGCAATGGATCATCTCCAGCGCCGCCGCTGCGGCATTGGAGACCGCAGGGCGATCATCGCCGCAAGCCATGGCAACCGACATCAGAATGGTGGGACGAATGCGCGCCCCGCCCGGCGCCGTCGCATAATGCAGCGCCTCCGCCAGCTTTGGCGGCGTCGCGCGCCCGGCCCCCTGACCCACGGCAACAGCCTCCGCTATCGCCGCCTCGATCCGTGTGCTCAGGCCCATCTGCCGCTCTCCTTCCGGATAAATGTCACGATGGCGATACACCAAAGTGTAAACCATACTGGACATATGCGGTATCACGAGTCAACATGTCCGCCCATGACTCATGTCAATGCGCCTGCCCCCCAACGTGCTGTCATCATCGGCGCGGGCATCGCAGGTCTGGCCTGCGCGGTCAGACTGCGGGCAGCAGGATTTGCGGTGACACTCCTGGAACGACACGGAACAGTTGGCGGCAAGATCCGCACGATCCCCTCAGACGCGGGCCCCATCGACGCGGGCCCCACGGTGCTGACGATGCGCCACGTCTTCGACGACCTCTTCGCCCAACTGGGCACACGGGTCGAAGACCACGTGACACTCATCAAACAGAACGAACTGGCCCGCCACTTCTGGCCCGACGGCAGCACACTCAGTCTCTACGCAGACGAAGAGCGCACCGTCGGCGCTCTCCGCACCTTCGGCGGACCCGAAGCCGTCGCCGACTTCCTCAAGTTCACCAAACGCACGCGCCAGCTCTTTTCCGCCTTCGACGCCCCCATGATGCAGGCGCCCGAACCCAAGCTGGCCGCACTCACCAAACACGTCCTGCGCCAACCCCACCTGATCCCGGCGATGGCCCCGCTCTCGACACTCAAAACCCTGCTCAAACGCAGCTTCCGCGATCCGCGCTTGCGGCAACTCTTTGGCCGCTACGCCACCTATGTCGGCGGCAGCCCAACCCACGCCCCCGCCATCCTGTCCCTGATCTGGCAGGCCGAAGCGAACGGCGTCTGGGTGGTCAAGAGCGGGATGCACAAGCTGACGCAAGCGCTCGGGCGCCTGCTCGACGCACACGGCGTCGAAACCCACACGAACGCCCATGTGGACCGCATCGAAACCCAAAACGGCCACGCCAAAGCCGTCCACCTCGCAAACGGCACCCATATCCCCTGCGACGTCCTCATCCACGCCGGTGACCCCCGCGCACTGGCAACAGGCGCCCTCGGCCCCGCCACAACCCACATCGCCAAGCAAACGGCGAAGGCCAAACGCAGCTTCTCTGCCCGCGTCCTCAGCTTCGCCGCCGCACCTCACGGCCCGGACCTCGCCCACCACAACGTCTTCTTCGCCGAAGACGCCCAATCCGAATTCAACGACCTCATGGCAGGCCGCATCCCGGCCCACCCGTCTTTCTACATCTGCGCCCTCGACCGCGGCCACGGCAAGCACACGCCGCAGCTCGAACGGTTCGAAATCATCACGAACGCCCCGGCGACCGCCGACGACAAAGTGGAGGACCTCTCCCCATGGCTTCATCAGATCACGCGCCAGATGGCGCAACACGGGATCAGCTTCAGCCCGACCCCGGACACGACAACGATAACGACGCCCCAAGCCTTCGCGCAGATGTTTCCCGCGACACAGGGCGCGCTCTACGGGCAGACGCCGCACGGGCTGACAGCCGCCCTGCAACGCCCCACAGCCCGGACCAAGATCCCCAACCTCTACCTGGCGGGGGGCGGGACGCACCCGGGGGCGGGTGTGCCCATGGCCACCCTCTCCGCCCGGCACGCGGTCGAGGCGATCTTGAGCGACCAAATTTCAACATCTCGGTCGGCCCCAACGGCTACGCGTGGTGGTATGTCGACGGCCTGAGCGATTGCGGCACCCGCGCCGTATCGGTCATCGGCTTCATCGGCTCCGTCTTCTCGCCCTGGTACCGCTGGTCCGGGCGCAGGAATCCGCAAAACCACGTCTGCATAAACGTTGCCACCTACGGGCGCGGCGGCCGCTTCACGATGACCGACCGGGGCACCTCCGCCCTGCGCCAAACGGCCTCAAGGTTCGAGGTCGGCCCCTCCATGATGCGCTGGGAAGACGACACGCTGATCATCGACATCGACGAAATCTCATCCCCCCCGCTCATCTCCCGGATCAAGGGGCAAATCCGCGTCATCCCCTCCGCCCTCACCAACGTCGAACTGGCCCTCACCGACGATAACGCCCACATCTGGCGCCCCTTCGCCCCGCGCAGCCGCATCGAAGTCGACATCGACCGCCCCGGCTGGCAATGGTCGGGCGAAGGCTACTTCGACGCCAATTTCGGCACCCGAGCACTGGAAGAGGACTTCAGCTACTGGACCTGGGGCCGCTACCCTACCGGCGACGGCGCCACCTGCTTCTACGACGCCACCCGGCTCGACGGCAGTGAACTCGCCGCCGCCTTCCACTTCGACGAACAGGGCCAGGCCACCGACATCCCCCTGCCCCCCAAAGCGCCCATGCGCCGCTCCCTCTGGGCGGTGCGCCGCGAAACCCGCGGCGACGCCGGGGCACAAGCGCGGCAGGTCCAAAACATGCTCGACGCGCCCTTCTACTCCCGCTCAGCCGTCGAAACGACTCTCAACGGAGAACGCACCAAAGGCGTCCACGAAGCACTAGACCTGAGGCGCTTCCGCTCGCCCCTGATCAAACCGATGTTGGCCGTCCGGGTGCCACGACGCGCCAAATGGACCTTCTCGTGATCCCGTAGGGTGCGCATTCACTGCGCACCAACTTCCTCACGGCGACACACTCCGCCGTCCCGATGCAGGTCACCATAGTTCCAAATTTCGTTCTCAAAATTGCCCCGATTCTCTCGTTGGTTGAGACATCACAGTCATGCCGATCCGCCACGCACGCCGCACAGCATCAGGGGTCGGGACATTCTGAGGGGTACAGACCATGAAATCTCGACTGATCGGCGCAGCCGTGATCGCCGCACTCACCTTCGTGGTCGTCAATCATCTCAATCCAACCTCGCAAAAGGACCTGGCGCAGATGCTTGCCGCACCAAGCGCACAGGCAGACCTTCCGCCAAAAAGTCGGGCGTTGCTCGACAAGGTCGCACCCGAAGCAGCACCAGAAGAACTGGTCGACTGCACCGACATGGGCAAACCCGGCGTCATCATTGGCCGGTTCTGTCGCCACTTCGACTCTTACAGCGTGAACCTGAGGTTTTCCGATACGATCCCCGTCAGAGCCTTGCGTCAATTGCCCAATTTGACCGAAATAGACGCACAAAATGCGCGTTGGGCCAATCTGGACCCACTCGTCGAATTTCCGGGTCTGACGTCTCTCAATCTCCAGGACGCCAAAGTCAAAGATGTCTCTAACCTGGCCTCTTTTCCACAACTCGAGACGCTCAACCTAGCCAATACAGGTATCACCGATCTTGCATCGATTGCCGAATTGTCTCAGCTCAAGGCTCTATCGCTGACCGGGTTGCAGATCGCTGATCTGACACCCTTGCAAGGCATGACCAGCCTGCAAGAACTGTATCTGCGCGGAACGCCGGTGACCGACCTTTCGCCACTGGCGAGTATGATCAATCTGAGGGTGCTTGATCTTCGCGACACAGCGGCAAGCGACATCACGCCCGTAGCTGCCATTGAAGGTATATCAATCAGGCAATAACCGATGTCATCGATGCGAAACCCGGCATCCATCACATCGTGCAAGTGATCTGAAATCGGGCCGGGCCGGACCGGTTCAACGCTCACTCTGCAGCCACAGACCCCTTAGCCGCCTCACCACGGTTCAACCGCCACACCTCGGCGTTCAACGCCGCCGCAATGGTTACCCACACCAGATACGGCACAAAGAGCATCCCGGCCAGCGTATCGACCTGCCACAAGGCCAACAGCGCGCTCAGCACCGTCACCCACAAAACGCCAATGATCGCCATCCCCAGCCGGATATTCTTCAACCCGAAAAACACCGGGGTCCACAGCCCGTTGAACGCGATCTGCATGGCCCAAAACGCCATCGCAATCGCGTTGTCCTCGGCCATCGCCGCCCGCGCACCCGCCACAGCCATACAGACATAAAGCACCATCCAGGTGACCGGAAACACCCAGTCCGGCGGCGTCCATGTCGGCTTGTTCAGATCGCGATACCACTGACCCGGCGGAAACAACCCACCGGTCACGCCAGCACCCAGACAGGCGGCAAAGAAAATGCAGAAAAGCAGCCAAAACATGACTGTCAGGTAGCGCGCGCCCGAGAGCCAATCAAGGTGGCGCGGTCTGCCCGTCGTTTTGCCTCCAGTGCCGCCAGCGCTTCAAACAGGCTGTCGCTCCGGCTTGCCCGCGCGCCTTTGGCCGCCGCATCCACCAGAAACTGAACCTCCGGCAGCGGCTTGGCATACAGCACAGCCGATTGCGGCATGACAGACGTGGTCGCACTCGCCGCAACGGATTGCGCGAGCCACCCAAGCTTCTGTGCTTTGCTGGTCCGCGCACGGGCCGAGATGCTGTCATAGCCCATCCCAGTCAACCGCCCGCCAATACCCGCATAGATAAACCGCGCCGCATAAATGCCCGGCCGACAGGATGCTGGAAGCGCCGCAATCCCGGCTTCTGAGCGGTAATAGAGCCTGTTTGCCTCCATCACCAACCGCTTGGTCATCGCCCGCACCGCTTTGGTCGGGCGCGGATCGGCAAAGAAGCTCTCGGGCGTCATCCCCGCCTCCGCCAGCCAGTCGGTCGGCAAGTACAGCCGCCTCTCCAGCGCATCCTCGCCCACATCACGCGCGATATTGGTCAGCTGCATAGCGACGCCCAGATCACACGCCCGCGCCAACGCATCCGCATCGCGCACCCCCATCAGCACGCACATCATCGCACCGACAGCCGACGCCACCCGCGCCGAGTAATCCTTGACCCCGGACAGCGTGGCATAAGTCCGCCCCTCGGCATCCCACGCTAGACCCTCCAACAGCGCATCCGGCAACGCTCGCGGCATGTCAAACTGCTCAACAACGGCAGCAAAGGCCCGATCAGCCGCCGCATCCTTCGGCGTACCGGCATAGACCAGATCCAACCGGTCCCGCAGGCGCAACACCGCCTCCACCTTCTCCGCCTTCAGATCGACCTCATCATCGGCCAACCGGCAAAACGCATAGAGCGCCAACGCCGGATCCCGCACCCGCTTCGGCAACAGTTTCGAGGCCGCATGAAACGACAGCGACCCATGCCGGATCGCCTCGGTGCACGCCTCAAGGTCCCTAGGATCAATCATGGCACATCTCCCGTAGGGTTCGCGCTGTGCGCGCACCGCACCTCACGCCACCGCATCCGGCACCAACTGCGCCAGAACCTCCGCCGTCGAAATCACGCCCGGCACACCGGCCCCCGGATGCGTCCCGGCGCCCACCAGGTACAGCCCCTCGGCCTCCTCACTGATGTTGTGCGGGCGAAACCAGGCCGACTGCAAAATCCTCGGCTCAATCGAAAACCCCGCCCCATATGGCGACAAATACCGATCCCGAAACGTCTCTGGCGTAAACACCTGCTCGGTCGAGATTTTCGACCCTAACCCGGGCAAAAGCTGGTCCTCCAGCACGGCTAGCACCTTCGCCTTGTAGGCCTCGGCTTCCGTGCTCCAATCCACCCCGCCATGGCCCAGATGCGGCACGGGCGAGAGCACATAAAACGTATCATCCCCCTCCGGCGCCACACTCGGGTCCGTCACCGAAGGCCGATGCACATACAGGCTCATGTCATCCGACAGCTTGCCCTTCATGAAGATGTCATGCAGCAACCCGGTATAGCGCGGCCCGTTCAGAATGGTGTGATGCCCCACATCGGCCCAATCACCGCACGTGCCCTTGGTCCCGAAATACCAGACAAACAGGCTCATCGAATAGCGCGTCCGCTTCAACTTGGCGGGCGTCCACCGCTTCTTGGGCGCCGCCCGCATCAACCGATCATAGGTGTGGCCCGCATCCGCATTGCTGACAACCACATCGGCCCCCAGCTCCAACCCGCTCTCCAGCCGGACACCACGCACACGACCGCCCTCAACGACAATCTCATCGACGGTAGTATCCATCAGCAGCGTCCCGCCCTGATCCTCCACCACATCCGCCATCTTCCGCGCCATCCCGGCCAGACCACCAATGGCGTAATGCACACCAAACTGCTTCTCGAGGTAGCTGACCAGAATATACATGCTGGTTACATGGGTCGGGTCCCCACCGATAAAAAGCGGATGAAACGAAAACGCCATCCGCAGCTTCTCATTGATAAAGCGCCGCTTGGCGTGGGCGTAGACGGACCGATCCGCCCGCAACATCCCAAAGGTGGGCAACACCTTCACCAACTCCCAAAGCTGGTGCATGGACCGACGGCCCAAATCCTCAAAGCCAAACCAGTACCGCTTCGCCGAATCCTCCAGAAACCGATCGAAGCCCGCCACATCGCGCGGCTCGATCTTGGCAACTTCGGCCCGCATCGCCTCAGTATCATGCTGAGCGACAAATTTCGTCCCGTCCGGCCACCGGATCTCATAGAACGGATCAAGCGGCCGCAGCTCCACATCATCCTCAAAAGACCGCCCACAGGCCGCCCACAACTCCTTGTACAGCTGCGGCACCGTGACAATCGTCGGCCCCAGATCAAACCGATGCCCGTCCTGCCAAATGGCCGACCCACGGCCCCCCGGCACGTCCAGCTTGTCGATGATAGTAACGGTATAGCCCTTGGCCCCCAGGCGCATGGCAGCCGCCAAGCCGCCCAGCCCCGCACCAATCACAATGGCGCGGTTGCCCACACGGGCCTTCGATTCGATGGGATCAAGGCGTGTCATCTCCTACCAACAATAAGAGTGTCTAGTTTAGTTGACAATTTCTTTTCGAAGGATAGGCTGAAAACCGTGCCATTGTGCACGCTGCCAGTGCGAAATGATGAACCAGACAACCACCATATCCTTCTTCCGCTTCCCGCGGTGGCGCGACCGGGCATGGGCGCTCACGATGATGGGCGGCGCTCGGCTGGCGATGTCCCGCGTGCCCGACCTCGGCTTCTGGAAACTCTGCGGCTCCGGCACGGGCGAAGGGTTCACACCGGTCCCCAACACGGCCGTCTACGCCATCCTTTGCACCTGGCCGGACGAAGCCACCGCCCGCAAACGCATCGAAATCACACGTATCTTCCAACGCTACCGCGCCCGCGCGTCCGAGCACTGGACAATCTACCTCTCCCCCACCTCCGCCCGCGGCGCATGGAGCGGGAAAACCCCGTTTTCCCCTGTATCAGAGCCGAAAACCGGCCCCCTCGCCGCCCTCACCCGCGCCACAGTCAAACCCCGCGTGGCCGCAAAATTCTGGAACCGCGTCCCCGACATCTCCACAATGATCGGCAGCGATCCCAACGTGGTGTTCAAGATCGGCATCGGCGAGGTCCCCATGCTCCACCAGGTCACATTCTCCATCTGGCCAGGCGCGCAGGAAATGGCCCAATTCGCCCGCCACAACGGCCCCCACGCCGAAGCCATCAAGGCCGTCCGCGACGGCGCATGGTTTCGGGAAGAGCTTTACGCCCGCTTCACCATCCTCGGCGACAGCGGCACATGGGGCGGCGCCAGCCCGCTCGAAGGACTGCAATTGCAATGACGAAAACCCCGTTCCCCTTCTCTGCCATCGTCGGCCAGGACGACATGAAACGGGCGATGATCCTGACGGCAATCGACCCTGGCATCGGCGGCGTTCTGGTGTTCGGCGACCGGGGCACAGGCAAATCCACCGCCGTCCGCGCGCTGGCCGCCCTCCTGCCCCCGATCACGGCCGTGCAAGGCTGCCCAATCAACGCGGAATCCCACGCAGAATGCCCCGATTGGGCCAATGTAGAGACGAAAAAGACCCAAAAAATCCCCACGCCCGTCATCGACCTGCCGTTGGGCGCTACCGAAGACCGCGTGGTCGGTGCCCTCGACATCGAACGCGCTCTCACCCGCGGCGAAAAGGCGTTTGAGCCGGGCCTCCTCGCCCGCGCCAACCGCGGCTACCTCTATATCGACGAGGTCAACCTGCTCGAAGACCACATCGTCGACCTCCTCCTCGACGTCGCCCAATCCGGCGAAAACGTGGTCGAACGCGAAGGACTGAGCATCCGCCACCCCGCCCGCTTCGTCCTCGTGGGCTCCGGCAACCCGGAAGAAGGCGAATTGCGCCCCCAACTCCTCGACCGTTTCGGCCTGTCCGTCGAAGTGCGCAGCCCCAACGACGTGGCCGAGCGCATCGAGGTCATCAAACGCCGCGACGCTTTTGAGTCGGACTTCAAAGCCTTCATGGACAAATACACCAAGGAAGACGCCAAGATCCGGCGCAAGATCCTCGCCGCCCGCAAACTCCTGCCCCAGATCGAGACGCCAGACGACATCCTGCACGACTGCGCCGAGCTGTGCATCGCCCTCGGCAGCGACGGCCTGCGCGGCGAACTGACCCTTCTCCGCGCCGCCCGCGCCCTCGCCGCCTACGACAAAGCCAAGGTGCTCACCCGCGACCACCTCAAACGGATCGCCCCCATCGCCCTCTCCCACCGCCTCCGCCGCGACCCGCTGGACGAAGCCGGCAGCACCACTCGCGTCACCCGCACGGTCGACGCCGTCCTCGCATGACACGCGGGGCGGAGGACACCTCCGCCTTACGATTGCCTCCACGCCGTAGGGCGGGGTTCACCCCGCCATTCACTCCGCGGTTCCTAAAACCCACCCTCACAAAACCCCGTAAGGCGGACGTGTCGTCCGCCAACCCGCCCAAATGACCGCAGAAACCTGGCATAACGCGGCCCTCGCCCTCAAACTCCTGGCCCTCGACCCCCAGGGCCTCGGCGGCGCCGTCATCCGCATGCGCGCCAGCCCCGACCGCGACGCCTTGCTCGCAGGCTTCACCCCTGCCCTCCCCATCCGAAAACTCCCAATAACCATCCCCGACGACCAACTCTTCGGCGGCATCGACCTCACCGCAACACTCCGCTCCGCACAACTTATTGAAAATAAATCATTTTTCAATGATCCAGTCATCGCCCAAATCCCCATGGCCGAACGCTGCCCCCCAGCACTCGCTGCCAAACTCGCTCATGCCGCAGATCAGTCTCTAACACAGGGTTTTTTGCTTCTCGACGAAGGCATAGAACCCGACGAACGCACCCCCGACCCCCTCGCCGACCGCTGCGCCTTCCACCTCGAACCACAGGGCCGAAACGCACTTGTCCCCGCGGGGACAACCCAATCTGTCCCCGCGGGGACACGTATCGAAACCGGCGACGCAATCACCCAACTTACCCTCCTCGCCGCCCGCTTCGGCATCACCACCCTCCGCGCCCCAACACTCGCCCTCCGCACCGCCCGCGCGCATGCCGAACTCATGGGCCGAGACCACCTCACCGACACCGACCTCGAGATCGCCGCGACCCTCGTCTACCCCCACCGCGCCACGATCATTCCCGAGGAAATCGAGGAGCCAGAAAGCCCCCCTCCCCCACCGGAAGATGATGGTTGTCCCCGCGGGGACACATCGGAAAGCGACACGATCCCAGACGCCGAAATACTGGTCGAAGCCGTCAAATCCGCCCTGCCTCCGGACCTCCTGAACGGACTTGTCCCCGCGGGGACAACCCGAAAATCCGGCGACGCAGGTGCGGGAAAAAAACGCATTTCCAACCGCCGTGGACGCCCCCTGCCCGCCCGTCCCGGACGCCTAGACGGCACGTCTCGCATCGACCTCATCTCAACCCTCCGCGCCGCCGCCCCGTGGCAGCCTCTACGTCGGCAGCAGCAGCCGGATCGCAAAGGCCTTCTCATCCGCCCGTCCGACATCCGACTCAAGCGCTACGCGGAACAATCCGACCGCCTCCTAATCTTCGCCGTCGACGCCTCCGGCTCCGCCGCGATGTCCCGCCTGAACGAGGCCAAGGGCGCTATCGAACTCCTGCTCGCAGACGCCTACGCCAGCCGAGACCACGTCGCCCTCATCGCCTTCCGCGGCACCGCAGCCGAAACGCTCCTGCCGCCAACCCGCTCACTCGTCCAAACCAAACGGCGCCTCTCCGCCCTGCCCGGCGGTGGCGGCACACCGCTCGCCTCGGGCCTCCAGCACGCCCTGATCCTCGCACAGCAAAGCGGCGCCAAAGGGCTTACTCCCACAATCATCCTGATCACCGACGGGCGCAGCAACATCGCCCTCGATAGCAGCGCCAACCGCGCTCAGGCGGCTGAGGATGCGACAGCCATGGCCACCGCCATCCGCGCCGCCGGCATAGCCGCTCTGGTCATCGACATGTCCAACCGCCCGCAACGTGCGCTGCAGGACCTCAGCCGCGCTCTGGACGCGCCTTACGTCCCCTTGCCTCGTGCCGATGCAAAGCGTCTGAGTGGAGCCGTGACCTCAGCGCTGGATGTCTGAACAATGGACTGGGCACAGATCGACACCTGGCCAAACGCCCACCTGTCCCGGCGGGGACAGGGGCCCGTCCACCGTTGGCACATCCAGGAAGCGGGACGGGGTGAGACCCTGCTGTTGCTGCATGGCGCAGGCGCCTCATCGCACAGCTACCGCGACGTGATCCCCCAACTCGCGAAAGACTTCCACGTCGTCGCCCTCGACCTGCCCGGCCACGGCTTCACCCAACTGGGCGCACGGCATCGCTGTGGGCTGGACGCCATGGCGCAGGACATCGCCAAGCTGTGCGCGCACGAAGGATGGACCCCCGCAGCGATCATCGGCCATTCGGCGGGCGGCGCGGTGTCGCTCAGGCTCGCCGAAGGTGATCTGTCCCCGCGGGGACAGGCCCCTGTCGTGATCGGAATCAATGCAGCCTTGGAGCCGTTCAAGGGTCTCGCTGGGATGATGTTTCCGGCAATGGCGAAAGCTCTCGCGGCGGTTCCATTTACTGCTGCGCTTTTCTCAGGAACGTCTTCAAAACCGGACCGGATCAAGGCGCTGATCAGCGCGTCGGGATCGCAGCTGGACGCCGAGGGTCTGGACCTGTACCGCCGCCTTGTAGCCGATCGAAACCACGTCGACGGCACGCTTTTGATGATGGCGCAATGGCAGTTGAACCCGCTGCTTAAGCGGCTGGGGGATCATCCGTCGCGGATGCACTTCATCATTGGGGACAGGGACAAGACGGTGCGCCCGGATGTGTCCGTCAAAGCTGCTGCGCTATTAACTAGCGCGCAGGTGCATCAACTGCCGGGTCTGGGACACCTAGCGCATGAGGAGCAGCCGGCAGAAACTGCCGCGCTGATCCGGGATATTCTGCAGAGACAGTAGTGTGAAAGATGGTTTGTCCCCGCGGGGACAAACGGTTTGCGACACGAAAAAGCCCGCCGGATTGGCGGGCTTTTCTTGTTTGTCCCCGCGGGGACAGACCAGAATTCAGAGGTCGAGTTGGTCCAGCAAGGCACGCACGGCAGCTTCCAGTTTGCGTGGATCGACGGCGCCGAAGTCGCGGTTCATTTGGAGTTCGATCTTGCCTTTCGAGCCGATGACCTTCGCCGCGCCGGACTTGCGGTTGAGCTTGATGGTGGTCTTGGAGGACGTGGAAGGTGCGGCCTGTTCACCGACCGGTTTAGGGGCGACGACCTTGTTCAGGACGGCGAGTTCGGCAACGGCGTCGTTGGGCTTTTGATGCTCAAGTAGGGCGCTCAGGTGCTGGGCGGCGCGGGGTTGGTCTTCGAGCGTTTTGACCAGCTTCAGGCCGAGGGCGCGCGGGATGGCTTCGGGGTATTGGAGCAGATGGCCGAGCTTGTCCATCAAGAGACTGAAATTGCCTATGTAGTTACGCTTTTGCCGTCCGGCGGAGGCGAAGAGAACGGCGATGGCGTCGTTGACTTCGAGGTCCATCTGGCGGGCGTAACTGGCGGCGAGTTGACCCATCTCGGCAAAGGAGATGTCGCGCCGGACCATGTTTTCGTCGACCATGCGGCGATAGAGCTTTTCCAGAGCCTCGCCCTTGGCCACGAGCACGGCGGGGATGGTGGCGTAACGCTCGTCGCCGGTTTCCTTGAGCAGGGATTTGTAGGCGCTGAGGCGGCGGAAGCCCTGGATGAGTTCGTAGCCGTCGCCGGTGTCTTCGACCTGGATCGGGTTGGACAGGCCCAGATCGCGGATCGAGGTCTTGAGTTCTTCAAGGTCCGGGTCGCGATTGGTGCTGCGGTCGCGGGTGAGTTTCCGCATGGCGACGTCCCCGAGGGGAACGCGGGCAACGATGGCACCATCCCTTTTTAGAGACACATATTCGTGGGCGAGCCGGTCGTTTTCGGCACGAATTTCCGCCTCGGCCGATTGGCGTTCGGTGAGCGCATCGGCATTTTCCGAGATGGCCGCCGCCATGGGACCTCGTCGGGTCTCGGGGGCAGGCGCCTGTTCTGTTTCCGGCCCGGGACCCGCGTCGGGTTCGAAGTCGATGTCGAATACGCGGCGCTTGCTCATGCCTCATCCTCCAGTTTGTCCCAGGCTTCGCCCAGATTTGTTTTGAATTCTTCGTAGGCCCGATCGAAGGACGCGCGGGCGCGGCGCCAGGTTTCGCGGGTCATATCTCGATAATCTATTTCGTAGATGCTGCTGAGGAATCGCCCGGATTGTTCGACGGCGCGGGTCATTTCGATGGGGTGTTCGCAGACGCGGTCACCGAAGACTTTTTGGAAGGCGCCTTGCATGGCGCGGTGCAGGTCATTGCCCGGCTCGAACCGGGTGAGCAGGAAGCGGAGGTCGAGGAAGGATTTGGGGAGCGTCATTGTCCCCGCGGGGACAAGTCCGTTGAAGCGGGAAAGATCTTCGAGTGCTTCGGAGAGTTGGCCGATAAAGGACGTGGT
>NZ_VCBA01000011.1 GCF_007995245.1 Tateyamaria sp. syn59 | reverse complement strand
TGGGTCCTGACCCTAGAAGACGGGCACCGTATAGCGACCCGCTAAGACAGGCCTCCTCAAGTCTTCCTCTCAGCAATCGCTCTAACCGCTGTAGTAATCTATCAGCTATGCGTCTTGAGCCTTAACTTCAGATGTTTTTCAAACAAAGATTAAGTCCTCAGACTGCAAAAAGTCAAAAACCCCATACAACACGATTTTATCACCGCCACTAAAATCTAGGACAGTTCCATCCCCTTTGACGGTGACGTCTACCTGAGAACTCAAAGCTGCGTCGATGATCAACTCATCCTGTGCGCTGTTAAAGCCGAAAACCGAATCGGCACCATCGTCTTTCGAAAAGTAGACGCGATCCCTTGTTTCGTTTCTCAAAGTAATTTCGTCAGCTCCCACTCCACCCCAGAAATCACCGCCAGCATTATGAGAAATGATTGTATCGTCGCCGACACCAGCGTGGATCTCGATTTGACTGCCGCCATAGATATGAATTAAATCGTTGCCGAAACCACTGGAAACCCTCAAACGCTCCCCACCGATGATTTGAAAAACGTCATTGCCTTCGCCACCATCAAGGTCCATATTGTTTGAAGTAATTATAAATCGATCTGCATGTGACGTTCCTACCAAACTTTCGACGCCGGAGAAAACGACTTTACCCCGATCAGTTTCAACTATCTCTTGTCTTGTCCATATAGTGACGCCCTCATTGAATTCTGCAAGAGAAAGAGTATCGTCTCCGCTGCCACCGAATACTGTATCCACGCCTGACGTCACAAAAATTACGTCATTTCCAGCATTCCCGTTCAGCTCATTTCTTCCATCGCCGCCTCGTAGGACGTCGTTGCCGTCTCCACCAATGAGTGTATCGTTGCCGTCGCCTCCGTCGAGGGTATCGTGCCACTGCCCGCCATCGAGAAAATCGTCTCCTGACCCTCCCTCCAAGGAGTCTTTACCGAATGATCCTTGGATATTGTCATGTCCATCACCTCCATAAAGAGAGTCGTTACCGCCCCAACCGCGCAGTGAATCGTTCCCTTTGCCGCCAAAAACAGAGTCGGAACCGCTACCGGAATTCAAGAAGTCTGCGCCATTACCTCCGTAAATCGTGTCTGCGCCTCCTCCTGTTGTGACGCTATCATTACCCCCAAACAGGTTAACTAAATCATCGGATGATGTCCCTTCAATAACGTCAATCTGAGCCGTTCCGAGTATCTCGTTGTAGCTTGGCAGCGTGAACGCGAGCTCCACGACTTGATACGGCAAGAGTTCAACCGTGAATTTGCCGTCAACCTCAACCTGTGTGTGGTTTAGGACTTCGACAGAGGCTCTAACGTCATGTTCGTTGATGACATAGTCTTGTCCGTTTACCGTGATCTTTTTGCTCTCATCCCACGAGCGTGTTCGGTAGTTGAAATGACGCCCGTCTGACGTGGAGTGATCGTAGCCGATCTTTATCGCCGATGTCAGGGAAAAGCCTTCGAAAAGACCTCCTAAAGAGTATGATACTTCTTCGATAAATTCAGAGCGCGACGATAGGTAAACAACAACCTTTTCATCACTTCCATACAGGTGGTGAAGCACGCGTGAAGATGAACTGGAAGTTGCTGAAGAAAGGTACTCCAATCCAGGTAAGCTGGACGACATCAGGTCGAACACAGCTCCGCCAACGCTGTTGATCACAATACCGGTCTCTGTATCTACGATGACCTCTCCAGACCCGGCGAGGTCGCTGGAAGTATTAAGATGAGGTGGCCATAGATATGCTTCATCAGCACCCAGCTCCACAATATGCGTGAAATGGGCGATGAGACTCGAAGCCGCCCGGATACCTAGTTGGTCGAGGTTCGATGTTCTGATGTTCCATTCTGTGATGTTTAGAGTTGCGTCTTCGTTCAGGTAGTTTTGCCAAATTGCAAAATCCAACGAGATCATTTGGTCATTGAGATTATCCACTTGAATGAATTGGCCGCCACCATCTCGAAGGTAAAAGTGTTCAACAACACCGTCTATCTTTTTAAACGCCTCGTCTGAAATCTGTTTTATAACAGTATTATTTGCCTCAATCGTGCGGGTCAGCCAACCACGGTCATCATTTCGTGTGTGAAACTCGCTCTCCCAGCCACCGGCGTCTCCCATTTGAACCCATATTGGATAGTCAACACCAAGGCCGTCGAGAGCATCTGCAATCGCGAGAACTGAATCGTTCGCCACCTGCCCATAGGATGTTTCTGTTTGGTGATTCCAATATTCATTCCCAATTTCGAATGCATGTAATACGTCACCGAAATCTCGAGCAATCAACTCCGCAAAACGTCCAACGTCTTCAGCGTTTGTGTATGCGGCATGAGTGGGTGTTACGACTAGAACTTTGAAGCCTTGCTCTCTAGCAGCGGTAAGAAAATTAACCAAGTTATCCGGCAAGTAGCCGTCTACAATCACACCGTCAATGTATGCCACATCTGGTTGCCCGGCAGGATAACGCTGATAAGTAATATCCAAGTAGTCCACAGCATCGAGAAAATCATCAGATGGAGTACCGTCGACTGTATTGCGCGTGTAAAGGACGTTTCCTCCAAAGTGTTTTTCAGATACGTGAAGGTTGTAGTCGTTAATCTCCAGAAGGGACATGTCTCGCCTAGAAACAACCGTAGTGTCCTCGGCTGGACTAAGATCGAAAACACTTTTTTCGACTCCACCGTTGATATCTTGAGGCTCACTTGTACCATCCACGGCCGATGTACTTAGGGACCTTACTGTAGTCGTCGCCGATATGTGCAGGTTTGAACCATATGTAGCGGCAGTGTCTGTGGCTGCCATGTTTCCAATTAAGTATTGGGGCGCGTCTGTAGCCTCGTCGGCAAGTGATCGTGAGGCCCCTGGGCTATCTGCAAATTCGAACGAGGCTTGCGAAACTTGCTCATTTGTCGATTGAAACGAGTTATCGGAGGCTGTCAAGAACGCAAAATCCATACTGGTATAGAGCATATCCATTTCAACGACAGATTCCGCTTCCGGAACATCACTAAAACCGGCCTGAAGAAAATCGTTCGAGCTAATTAGGTCAACGGATTGAACACTTAACGGTTCAAAGGTGCCAAGAAGATTTAAGACTACATCATTCCATAGGATGATTGGCCATCCATCTTGAAACTCAAGCTCACAATTGCGCAAACCATAGCTGTCTTGGTGTACCCTGTCTTTTGGTGAAAATTTGACGCCACCGTCAAGCTTGGAAGTGTCCTGTGGTCCTCTGCCTACCGTCGCTTTGGTCATTTCTGCTGAGCCTCTTTGGGATACCGGTGCCAGGCTGTTTCTGGCGTCACCGCTATCTTTGCAGAGAAGCGTATTTCAATGTGGGTTGGATTCTGGCGTTATTTAGGAGTGCGTGAAAAATTTTAGATGTATAGTTTTCGTCGCGTTAAACTCACTTTAATAAAATAAATCCGTACAGTCTTAATTCTGTATGAGGTCTTTCGTCGTTTACCACCATTCACATAGTGTGTTTCTATCCTTTCCGCCGCCATGTAGTAGCGTACCTGTGAATTGCCCCCCAAAATTCGGGCACTGATGCAAGCTACGACTTGTTGTCTGCTGATCTGCGAAGAAGACAAGATCAGAGATGATGAAACGGAAGAACTACTGAACTGTGAACCGCGCCGGCCTTGCCGGAGAAAGTTTGAGTTCGTATTTCAACCTTCGATTTTATCTGACTTCCAAGCTTTTTCCTATTGTTCCTCCGCTTTGATTGGCGTGACGCCTTGAATGCTAATGTGCCGCATCAGTCGCTTCACGGTGCAGCGGGCGACATCAATGCTTTCGCGCTTCATCACGTGCTACAGCTTGCGTGCTCCATAGACTGATTGGTGCTTCTTTCATCTTCTTTCACAGATACGCATCCCGCGTGGTGCGATCAGATGCCCGGTCAGGATCGCGTTTTGTAGCAAGGCGTTTGTAAAAGGTGGATGGGTCGATTTGCAGAACTCGGCAGATCGGCTCGCGCAGTGCAAGTATTACGTTCACACCTACGTCAACGCACAGCAGCCCTGCGGCAAGCCAACATTGCATTTGCAGCATCGGAGCTATTTTCTTTCGCAGCCAGCCCGGAGATCGCAATGCGCCGCTTCCTCATCGCAGCCACCCTCGTCCTCGCCACACCCTTGATCGCCTTAGCCCAGGGCCGTCCCGCTGCTGTCGGCGTGCAGGAGGTGGCGATGCGGCTCATGTCTGAAACCGTGCCCGTCTTTGCCGAGATCGTAACCGCGCGGGATGGCGCCGTGGCCAGCCGTGTCGCGGGCAGCGTGGAAACCGTCAACGTTCTGGCGGGCAACAGCGTGGAACAGGGTGACATCCTCGTCGAACTCAACCGCGATCTGCTTGCCATCCGAGTTTCACAAGCCAAGGCCCAGATCGCCGAGGCAGAAGCAAGTGTGGAGACGGGTCGTGTCCGCGTCGACAGTGCTCAGACCAACTTCCGTCGTGTAGACGCGCTGCGCAACTCGGCTTCGTTTTCGCAAGGCCGCTTTGACGATGCACAGGCCGATCTGCAAGTGTCCCGCACTCAACTGGCCGAAGCACAGGCCCGGCTGGAAACGGGGCGCGCGCGGTTGGAAGAAGCTGAATACCAATTGACCCAAAGCCTTGTTCGCGCGCCGTTCGCGGGCGTTGTGCTTGACGTGGAAACGATACCCGGTGCCTTCATCCAGGCAGGCACGCCCGTGGTGCGCCTGCTGGACACCCGGTCGTTTGAGGTCGAAGCGAGCATTCCTGCGCGTTACGTTACTGACCTGCGGCCAGGCCAGTCGATGCAGGGCACCTTTGAAACAGGCACTACCGTTTCCCTCGTGCTCAGGGCAATTCTGCCCGTGGAATCCGCTACCACCCGCACCCGTGCCGTACGTTTCGCGGCGGAGGGAATTGACGCGCTGCCTAACATCGCCGTGGGTCAGTCTTTGACGGTGGATGTGCCAGTGGGCGTCGAACGCGAGGCCCTGACCGTGCCCAAAGACGCGCTGGTGCAGGCGCGTGGTGGCTGGACAGTTTTCGTGGCAAATGACGGCAAGGCCGAACCCCGCACGGTGCTCATAGGCGCACCCTCAGGTGACCGGTACGAGGTGCTGACAGGCCTTGCGCCCGGTGATCAGGTTGTGGTGCGCGGCAACGAACGCCTGCGCCCAGGCCAGGACATCAGCCCGACAGAGGTGAATTGATGGACGCGATCCGATACGCAATTGACCGGCCCATCGCCGTCGTTGCCACCGTTCTCATCGCTGTTCTCTTCGGTGTTCTGTCCCTGACGCGCATCCCGGTGCAACTGGCGCCTGACGTGCGCAAACCCATCGTGGTCGTGGAAACCACCTGGCCAGGGGCCGCGCCCTCGGAAATCGAGCGCGAGATCGTGAACCTTCAGGAAGAGGCGCTGCGCGGGCTCGAAGGGCTAGAGGTGATGACCTCACGCTCTCAGACCGGTGAGGCCGAAGTGACATTGGAATTCGCCGTCGGCAGCGACATGGGCGATATTCTTTTGCTGGTCTCGAACCGGCTAGACCGGGTCAGCGGCTACCCGGATGAGGCCGACGAACCGACGCTCAACACGTCCGGTTCAGACGACAGCCCCATCGCCTGGGTCGTCCTGACCGCAGCCGAGGGCAACACGCGCGACATGGCCACCTATCGCGACTTCATCGAGGACACCGTGCAAGATCGCGTCGAACGGATCGAGGGTGTTTCGGCGGTGAACCTTTTTGGCGGCGTCACCCGCGAATTACAGATCATAGTGGACCCCCTGCGCCTGTCGCGTTTCAACCTTACGGTGCCCGAGGTTGTGCAGACCTTGCGCGCGGAAAACATCTCGATTTCCGCGGGGGACCTCGACGAGGGCAAGCGCCGTTACGTTGTGCGGACCGAAGGCAACCTCAACACCGAAGATGCCATTCGCGACGTTGTTCTGCGCTCGGGTGCGGCCAACGGCGGCATCGGGCAGGTACGTGTCTCGGATGTTGCTCAGGTTGCCTTTGCATATTCCGACCCCACGTCGCGCCTCCGTTTCCGGGGAGAACCGGGCCTTGCCTTCAACATCGTGCGGGAGGCGGGAGCCAACGTCATCTCCACGATGGAGGATGTGCGCGAGACCCTTGCTGAACTTAGCGCGGGGCCGGTCGCAAATGCCGACCTAGTGATGGAACAGGTCTATGACGAGACGATCTACATCGACGGTGCCATCGACCTTGTAACGCAGAACATCTACTTCGGCGGCCTGCTTGCGGCTTTTGTGCTGATGCTCTTCCTCCGCTCCCCCCGCGCGACGCTGGTGGTGTCGCTGTCCATCCCTGTGAGCATTGTGGCCACCTTTGTTGTCATGGCTCTCACGGGGCGCACACTAAATGTCATCAGCCTGGCAGGCATCGCCTTTGCTGTAGGCATGATCGTGGACGCGGCCATCGTGGTGTTGGAAAACATCTTCCGTCTTCGTGAGGCGGGCAAGTCCCGACGCGAGGCAGCCTACGAAGGCGCAAAACAGGTCTGGGGCGCAATCCTCGTTTCGGCACTGACAACGGTGCTGGTGTTCATCCCCATTTTGATCATGCAGCTTGAAGCAGGCCAGCTGTTCCGCGACATCGCCGTCGCGATCTCGGTCTCGGTTCTTCTCAGCCTCATTGTCGCCGTTACCGTAATCCCGGCATTGGCGTCGCGCTTGCTAAGCGAAAAGGACCAGCGCCCAATCCGCCTGCCCGGAATCGACCATTTCGGCAGCGCGTTCAAATGGCTGGTCATGGTCTATGTCCGCTGGACGGTGCGCAGTCGCGTGCTGGGGCTGATGATGGTCGGCTTGATCGCAGGAGGTGCTGCGGTGGCCAGCATCGCCTTCCTGCCGCGCCTTGAATACCTGCCCGAGGGGAACCGCAACCTTGTCTTTGGCCTGATCATCCCGCCGCCAGGCTACAACCTCGATACGACACAAACCATCGCAGAGCGCATTGAGCGGGTGGCAGAGCCCCTCTGGCAAGCGCGCCCGGAAACCGACCTCGATGGCCCCCCTACGATCGACAACTTCTTCTTCGTGGCCACACCCGGCAACAGCTTCGTCGGAGCCGCCGCCACCGACGGGCAGCGCGCGGCGGAGCTCATCCCGGTCCTGTCGCAGCCCATTTTCGCGGAACCCGGCACCTTCGGCTTCATGACGCAGCCCTCGCTCTTTGGGCGCGGCGTTGGCGGGGGACGCACGATCGAGTTGAACGTATCCGGTCAGGACCTGAACGAAATCCTCGCCGTCGCAGGCCAGGCCGCAGGCCTGGTCAGCGGGCTTTTGCCCCGATCCGAAGGGCATCAGTTCCGCCCCATTCCTGGCCTGGAACTGGGCGCGCCCGAAGTACGACTAATCCCGGACCGCCAGCGTCTGGCCGATGCCGGGCTCGACAGTTCTGCCCTTGCCGCAACCGTGGATGCCTTCAATGACGGGCTTCGCGTGGCTGAGATCACGGTGGGGGCTGAGCGCATCAACCTGGTCCTGAAGGGCGACAGTAACGTGCAACAGGCGCTTCGCACCCAAGACGTCGGCAACTATCCGGTGGTGACGCCCGGCGGCCAGATCGTGCCCGTTTCGGCCCTGTCGGAAGTACTCCTCACAGCCGGTCCAACCGAGATAAGGCACCGCGACCGTCTGCGCACTGTCACGCTGGAGGTCCGCCCGTCCGACGCGCTGCCGCTGGAAGCCGCCGTGGAACTCTTACAGACCGAGGTGGTCGACGTGCTTGAGACACAGGGCCTGCCGAGCGACATCCGCCTCAGTGTCACGGGCACTGCTGACCAGTTGAGCCAGACCTGGAACGCGATCCAGATCAACCTCGTGGTTGCGCTGATCATCGTGTTTCTTGTCATGGCGATCCTGTTTGAGAGCTTTGTGCTGCCGCTCGTCATACTGATCGCTGTTCCGGTAGCTGCAGCGGGTGGCGTTGGCGGACTTGCGCTGCTCAACCTCTACCAGACACAGCCGATGGATATGCTGACCCTATTGGGCTTCGTCATCCTCGTAGGGATCGTAGTGAACAACGCTATCCTGATTGTGCACCAAGCACTGTTTCACCTGCGCACCGACCGCATGAGCCCCATCGACGCAATTGAGGAAGCGACCCGCAACCGTATCCGCCCGATCTTCATGTCCACCATGACCTCCGTCATGGGGATGTTGCCACTGATCCTCTTCCCTGGCGCCGGGTCCGAGCTTTACCGTGGGTTGGGCGCAGTGGTGGTGGGTGGTCTCAGCATGTCAGCTTTCCTGACGCTGCTCACGGTGCCACCCCTCCTGCGGCTCTGCCTCACCGAAGCACCGGGTACCGTGCCCGACACGGCCCACAAGCCGGCCTAAAACGGGTTGTTCTGCGTTTATGATGCGGGAAACGAAAGGAGGGCCGTATCGCGCTGTTGCGCAGGCTCTGCGCTCGTGGCCCAAGCACCGCATACCGGCGCGATGTACCAGATGTTTTGATCAAGCGTCGCGCACCCGAACGTAGTGGTTTAAGCACATAAAAAATGAAATTGCTGAGGACCAAGCGACCTGCAGCCTAGTCCACGCGGTCAGTTGGCCGCTTTGCCGTTTCTTAGAGCACAGCGCATAGCGGCTCTGATGGGCGGCACCGTAGCGACGGCTGGCGTGGCTATGCAGAAATTCAAATTGTGTCGTTCGAAGACCTGTTCGGCAGCAAGCTACATGCCGCAGTCCATCGCCAGCATCCACGCGATCTTTACGATGTGAAGCTGCTCTACGAGCACGAAGGCCTGACGGAAGATCTGTTCAGGACCTTCTTGATCCACGTCGCTTGTTCATCACGTCCTGCACATGAGCTGTTGAACCCCAATTTCATATATCTCAACCAACCCTACATCCGTCAGTTCGAAGGCATGACCAAATCACCTGTCGAACTTGATGGCCTCCTGATGACACACAGCCAGCTGATCGCGGACGCTCAATCCCGTTTCGACGAAAGCACTAAACAGTTCCCGCTAAGCTTGCAGGATGGCACCCCGGACTTCTCTGCCATCAATCGACCACAGGCTTCCGAGCTTCCCGCCGTGCGTTGGAAGCTTCTCAACCTGAAGCGACTGATCAGGGACAATCCAAGAAAACACGCCAAGCAGAGGGAAGAGCTGGAGAAACTCCTCGGCTGACACTTCGACCGATTGCTATTCAACGCCCGACCAATTGAAAGTGCTTCGCATTTAAACCGTTGCTAGATCCTCTCGACTCGAGGCTCCGCACAACTTTTTACCCCTGCATCTTCCAACTCCTCCCGGTCCGGCAGGTCCTGGAGAGCCTCCAGATGAAACGCCGCAAGGAACTTTTCGGTTGTCACATAAGTGTAGCGGGCCTCGCGCCGTGGGGATCGGGGTCCAGTGCCGATCAAATCGCGATCATGCAACCGCCCGATCAGGTCGCGGCTGATCTCCTTGCCGAAGATGTCGTTGAGCCCATCGCGCGTAATTGGCTGGTGGCAAGCAATAGCTGCCAGCACCGCGACATCGTATTCGCGTAGGTCGAGGTCTTGGTTTCCCAAATCCGCCGCAGCTTTGAAGGCCGGTGCATAAGCCGATCGCGTGCGCATCATCCAGCCACCCGCGACTTTGGCGACTTCAAAAGACCTTCCTTCAAGATCGGCAACCAGATCGTCGATTAACAAATTGACCGAAGCTTCCTGCCCCACCACGTGGGCCAGGTCCTCGCGCGTCACGGGCGAGGCGGTGGCAAAGAGCACGGCCTCGATCCGGCGCGTCCATTCCCGCCAGCGCAGATCGGTGGGCAGTTCCTCCAGCTCCCGATCGAGTTCTTGGTCAGCGTGATCCTTCGCCATTGCTCAGATCCCGTAAAGCCGGAACGTGTCGCGCCCGGTCAGTTCGCGCACCGCGCCGAGCTCGATAAGCCGGTCGCAGAACCGACGCGCGGCGCGATCGGACCGGAGCGAGGTGAGCGACGTCGGGGCAACAGCGTCCCGGTTCAAGAACAGCGCCACCGCTTCCTCAGCTCCCTTCGCCCGAAGCTTTGGCGCAACCTCTTTCAGGCTGCACACGCGCCGGGCAAAGTCAGTGGCCTCCCGCGTCACCTCGACGGCTGCAGCCACGATCGCTCGATGTCAGGCCAGTTGCAGGTCTGCGCCAGTCTTGCGCAGATCGGTCCTCTTTAGATCCAACGCGATGAGCGGCAGGACATGGCTCCACCCGAGGGCATTCGCCAATGCCGCATCCGCGAGCAGCAGCGGCGCGGTATGGTCTCGCGAAGGCTCATCGATCACGGCTTGAAACACGGCTGCGGCCTGCGCGACCGGCGTCCCCTGCCCTGCAACCAGCCAAGTTGCGATTTGGTCCGCCTCCAACCCCGGAAGTGCGCGGTGCAGGACTTCGACCGAGAACGGCCGCTCAACCGCTCGACGCCATGAAAGATAGATGTCACCCGCCGGTTCTGGACTATCGCCGAGTTGGAGGAACGCCACCGCATCGCGTGATTCTGAAGCCCGTTCGGGGCGTCCCTGGTGCGTCACGCAGGCCCCTGCAGCGCGCAATGCCAGCCGCGCTCGAAACAAGCTCTGGGGGACATCGTTCTGGCTCAACACAAGATGCAGATGGCCGAACGCTGCGTCCGACAAAAACGCCACATCTTCAGGGGTTTCTGACTGATCGGAGGTGACCCAAGCGGGCAGGTTCGGTAGATTAACTAGCTCGTTCTGGGTGGCCGCAGACTGGTATGTCATGCCAAAAGATTATCCCACGACGGCGCTTTCGTTTAAAATATGATGTGCAAACCGCTCCACCTCGTTGGTCTCCTCTACGCTCAATAAGCCGGCATTATCAGATGCTTATCAGATCCATTCCATTGACTCGTTAGACGTGACCAGTGTACTGGCCTCGATCTCAGTGCGGCTAATACTAGTGTGCTTCTGCCACTGCAGGTCCGGCCGAAACAACAGACGTCAAGTTTCAAAGAGTTGGCCGCGATAAGATGCAATTCGCGGCTTGGATGTTCAAAACAGTCTCACGCACGAGGCTCCTACAAGTTGCGGATCGCACACAACTAAGCGAAATGTGCAACACCAAAAAGTGACACTGCGCGATCAAAACATGAACATGAACATGAACATGAAGTGCAAACGTGGATTGTCAGGTGACCGAAACACATAAAAAACAATCGAAGCCGTCATGGGGGCGACAGACACGGTTGCCGCCCTTTTGCCTGCATGTGCGAGCATTGAAAATCTCCTGAGGTCTAGCTGCGTTGAGGCGAAGCTACACAGTGGAAGATACGCCCTTGCCAGCCCATCCGCCCCCCTGCTTCGAGCGAATATAGGCTGTGAACAACGCGCGTATGCCTCACAGCTGCCAAGGTAAAACTTATTGCGATTGCGGAAACCAAAGAAATTCTATCTATCGAGGCCATCTTCACATGGGGCCCGAATTCACCAATCGTTGTGCACTAGTCAGCGGCGGTCCCGTGCATCACTCTGGATCTAGGTTTCGACGTTGAAAGCAATCGCAGGGGAACTGCCGAGAAGCGAAACAACGGGGCACCGTCTTCTCGACATTTGCCAAAATGAAAGGCGGCGAGACCATGGAATTCCACCCGCTGGTCTCGCCGTCACTCTAGGGGAACCGACCCTAGTACTGCAACCCTTCGGCACCGACCCACCGTCCCGAGAACCGTACGGTGAAGTCCACTTCGGTCATGTTTGACTCGAGCGCGTGGTGGTGTTTCTCGGCGACAGCGCGCCAGTCACGATTGCGGCCGTTCGCTGCTTTGCCTCTTCGCAACTCCTGAACCGTTGGCATAACAAGATGCCAGCACGACTCGACGCCTGTGTTCTGGAACCGCTTCAACAACCCGTCAGGTGCATCAAGATCCCGCGTGTCGACCTCGCATGCGCCAACCACAATGCTCTGCAAGGCATGACGGTTCTTGCGCACTTTGGCCCCGCGCGCCGGATCGCGTCCGGGCACCATAAAGCGGGTGTTCGAGACTTGCGTCAGCCGTGCATGCGGGCTGAGGCCTGCCGCCGCCAAACCCGGGAAACAGACGTTGATGCTCTGAATGACGCGGTCGTACTGTCCCGGATAAAAGACGTCGAACATTTCATCCGTCAGCTGGAAGTAGACCTCGCCCTGCTTCGTCAGTTCTTCGAGGGCCGAAGTCTCTGCCCCGACTGCAGGCAACTCGCTCAGCGCAAATCGAAGTTCAGTCATCTGGCCCGACCTATCTTTGCCGGCCTGGATGTAAGCCATCTCGAGGCGTTCAATATCCAGGGCAAGGCGATGGGGCGCGTTGAACTTTTCGACGTCATTGCCAAGACTGGTTGTACGCACGAACGTAGGGCCGTTGGTCGATCCCGTCTCGTCTTGGTAGAGGCTCACCAGCAATTTGCAGAAATCCTGGGTGGTTGCCCATTCCTCGGCATAAAGCGCTTCGATGTCTTCGCGGAATGGCTTGTAGAAAGAGCTCCCCCCGAAAACGTGGTTCCAGGTATCAAGCAGGCCCTGTGCACCCTCATGCTGTAACTCAAGTTCCTCGCGCACCTCCTTTTCCTTGGCGGCGACCTTGCGGGCTTTGGCAAGCTCTTCACCGTCCAGCGTCACTTGTGCCGCCAGCTCAGCCGTCTTGCGCAAAAGATTGGTCGCATCAGTGAACGTGCTGCTCAACGCCTTTGCGTCGTCCTTTTTGTTCCAGAAATAGAGGAACTCCAGAACACCGCCGAGCATCATGGCATGTTCCGCCTGTTCGAGGTTCTGCCCGCCGTTGGAAAACCCAAACGTGTTTGGCAGAGTGGACTTGAGCCCAGCCGAGATTTGCTTGCCCACGACCTTGATCTTCTCACGACCCCATTTTGCAGTCGAAGCGGCCGTTTTCGTGGTTTGAACCCCGACCTCTGCCTGTTTGGCAAGCATGCGCACGACATTGTTGGCCAGCGCGGTCGAAGACTTCGCCAGCGCGGTCCGCTTTATCGTTACATCCATATCCGCAATGTCGATCGTGAAATCCTGCAGATCAATCGCGCGACCCGCCCGATTGACCGCGGCGTTCATGCGGTACTCTTCCAACACCGAGTCCGCCTCTTTCTCGCTGGCAGATTGAAGCCGTGCGCTGGTGGATTTGAGATTGGCGATATACCCCTTTGCCGAGCGCAGGACATAGCCGAAGTTAAGCGGGCTATCGAACGCGTCGCCGTCCCCGGCGCTGTGTCTGCCAAGGCTGAGACGGGATTTCGCCGTCCGTTGCAGAACCTGCGGATTAATCGGCTGCGCCAAAAGCGGCACATTGAGCGGGTGACCGTTCAAGTCGAGCCAATGGCGCAAATTGAACAGCCGAGCCTCGAATGTTTCATAAAGCCCGCGCAGCTCACCGTTATAGGGTGGCAAGAAATCCTCGCAATCGTCTTTTGCAACCTCGCCCAAAGTCGGGTCCGTCCAGGGTATGTTGGTCAGGCTGTCCAGCGTGTCGGGCAGGTTGTCCGAAAACAGTTGCTTTGCAGAAACGTAAAGCGCCTTGGCCCTTTGCAGGCTCTCCTGTGTTTGCTGTTCGTACTCAGCGTCGCCGAAATCAAGCAGCACTTCCAGCATGTTCCGGATTGTTGCTTGTTGGTAATAGAACGGATAATCCCGCGCGATCCGGTCGGGATCGACGATAACATCGCCCGTGTCAAACGCGAGCCCGTCCGTCGGTTCAACCGCGTCGATAAGGGGGGCCACCTGCCAGGGATTGACACGCTGCGGGTCAAAAATGCGCCGCAGCCACTGAAGGGCCAGGCCAAACTGCCCGCTGTTGGCGTAGCCCGCAGCAATGGCCGACGGGATATGGTAGAAAACCTCCCAGCCATAGGCGCCATAAGCACTGTCAAAATCGAAGGTTCCGCTTGGCCAATGCGCATCGGGCACGCCGCCTTTGTCGTCTTCGCTGGAATAAAGCTGGCGCAGCGTCTGTTCAAACGCATCCCGGAACCCGCCCATATCCTCAGGACGGGCAAATTGGTTGTCCAAGGTGAACAGGCTCTCAGAGCCGCCTGGTCGCGGCATCGACTTCGCCAGATCCGACATCACCGACGACGAATTCATCAGCACAAAGGTTTCGCCAAGACCACGCGTCGGGTTTTCAGCCAGGTGCAAAAACGTGCGATTGCCGTGTTGTCCGGTCTGGACCCAGCCGGTGTTGTCCTTCCCCGCCGGCGGGCGCAGGGTAAACTCGGCAAAGGTGAACTCCGCCTTGTGGACCTTCGGATTAACGGGGTGGAGGTCGTCTCGGGTGCTGTCACCGGACGCGTTTGGATAATAGAACGTTCTGGATTTATACTCACGCTTGATCTTAGCCGTCACTTTCACGCGCGCATAGGCTGCGCCGTCAAAGGTCCAGCCGGGCGGGATCTCAAAAATGGGTTCAACAGAATTGTGGTAGTCGTGGATGTAGTCGTGCCCAGGCAAGGGTTCACTTTCGGTGCTGGTCAGGTTCCGTTCGGTGACAAGACCTTCGATGGGCTGTTCGAATTTCTTCCCTTCACTCGTGGTGAAGGTGACTAGGAAATCGACGGTCGTTTTGCTCCAAGCCGAATGCCCTGAGGACCAACCCCCTCCGGGCGGCACATTGATATGAAGCTCCTCAATCCCTGTGGCAAGCCACAACTTGATCCTGCCCAATGTGCCGGAATGTTTGGCGCCCGGATAGAAAGAGAAGAAACCGATGGTCGAGCCCGCCTTGTTCAGCGCTTTCGCAGTCACGGACTTGCCCCTGAAATCAGCCACGAAATGAGAGAGGTCGGGAAAGTCCCTCCAAGTGGTTCCTTGGTCCGCAATGGCGTTGTATTCGTCGACGGGCCGGGGATAGACACTCGCGTAGCCGTCAGGGGCGGCATTATCGAAGGTCGTCACCAACGTGCCGTTCCATTCCAAGATAGCGTCCGACCATTCGTCCGATAGCCGGACGTGCAGCGCCGTCTCATGGGTTTTCAGGTCAACCTTGTCGTCATCCTTGCTGACGTTGCGCGCAAGCGTGATCCCGAAAGAGGCCATCAGCGTCTCATTGCTGGCCGCGCGATTGATCCTTTGCAGTTTGCCATATTCCAACCCGTTCTCGGCGCGGGTTGGGTGGTACGTCCCGTTCAGGACGGGTTTTTCACCCATCCATTCAAACGCGCCATCCACCGACAGTTCCTTTGGCGTGCCCGAGGACGGCGTCACGAACAGCCCCGGCGTCAGCATCGGACCTGACAGCGCATTCAGATCGCACCGCATATAGCGCGGGTGTAGCCGCCAAAGCGATTTATGCGCGCCGGGGGTATCGCCGCCTTCCACGGGCACCCGCCGTTCTTCCAACTCAAGCCAGAAGAAGAAGTAGCGGTTCTTGAAGAAGCAGACCGTCACCTCGGAGAAGAGGTCAAACGTGGTGGGCACATCGACCTCTTGCCAATAGGTCCAGTCCATCGCTTTCAGGAATGGGCTGTCTTTGGGCAGATCGGCGATTGTCTGATAATCGGCATCCAGCTTGCGGTAATAAAACCGCCCCGGCTCCCACTTGGCCTTGGCCAGCAGGTGATAGGTGGCGTTCTCGACGCCGCCATCGCTCCGGTGACGCTCGGTATGCAGGCTGCACAGGCTCAGGTCACACACACCGGCCAGCCCCTTCATATACGCGTTCACGGCCGCTTCGACGCCGTCCTGTGTGACGTCGCTCCCCGATACGGCCTGTTGCAGCGTGTCGAACTCGGGCGAGGTGATCTGGCGCAACTCGGGCTCGATGTAGTTCTGGGGATAGAGCATCAGCTTTTGGTTGGCTTCCCACTGCCGGTAGTCCTTGTCGAGCTCCCATTGCGCGGCCAGCTGGTCGCGGTTGCCGGCGCCATCGGCATTGGTAAAGCTGACCCCAGGTTCCAGCCCGGCCAGTGCGCGAGATATGAAAAGCTGCAGCGTGCTGATCGCTTCGACGATGCGGCTTGTGGGCACAGCGCTGGTGACATTCACATCCAGCAGCAGGTAGGAATACAGTTGTTCGCTGTTGGTCACGCTGTCTTTGAGGAGTTTGTCCTTTGCAATGCGGGTCTGCATGAACGCCGGAACCAGGGCATCGCGTTCCCGCTCTGCCAGACGGTGGCGGAAGCCCGCCACGTGGCTGCCATCGTCAAACCGCGCAAGCCCCGCCTGCGCCGCCGCTGCAGCAGCGGTCCAGTCTTCACTACGCTGACTACTGCTGACCCGCTTGAGCGCCAACAGGTCCTGCGCGCTCAGGTTCAGTTCCCCTGCCAGTCGAACATGCTGCGCAATCAGGTCGATCTGCGCGACAGTGCTTGCCACCGCGCCTGGTCCGATCAGAGCATCCGCATACACGGCCATGTCCTCTGCCGGGCAGTTCAACAAAAGCGCAAGCGTTTGCCGGCTGCCAGCCACCCATTGCGCGCGCATCTGGTCTGGCATGTCGGTCCCGGCGTCATCCGCGTTTGCCAGCGCCAGATACCCTTGCAAGGCGGCATCGGTGGCGGGCGTAACTTGCAACATCGCAAACCGCTGCACCCAGACAAGCTGAGCCAGGTCCAAGGGCCGCGGCGCGCCCTTTGCGTCTGACAGTTCAGGCGCAATCCAGTGCGGCGTGTGCCCAAGCATCGCGATCTCGACATCGCCAAGCTCAAAGGTTGCGACAACCGCGACATGACGCCGGATTTCGGTCAGCCAGTGGCGGGCTTCGCTGTCGTCTGCCCCCTTATGAACCATCCGCAGTAAATCAAGGGGTCCTGTTTGCGCCCAGCGCAGGAGAGGTACCACGCTGACCGCGCTGATCCGAGCATCAATCCCCGCAACCTGCGCTTCGATCATCTGTAACTGTCGGTCCCGCAAAGTCCCCAGACGGTCCACAAGCGTCACCAGCACATCGGCGTTCGCGTCCACATCGGGATCAATCCCATTGCTGACAAGGCAGGCGCGGCAACTGGCTTCGATCCCGTCTCGTGTCGCTTCATCAAGGAACACGCCGTCCACATCGCAGATCGCACCATCACCGCTCACATGCGCGAACCATGCGTTGGCAGAGACGGACGCATCGCCCCATGTTTCAAAGCCGGTAAAAGTGTCTGCTCTGACCGCTACGGGTGCATAGGCTGTTGCCACCCCCTCAAACCACGCGATATCCGCATCCGGTGCCGCCACGCCGCTTGCCGCAGGCGGTGTCAACAGGGACAGCAAGCTATCCGCACTCACGTCGCCCTCCGTCATCCAACGGGCGAGGTCAACCAGCCAGTCCATGGCACTGCACAGCGCATCTGTGTCAGCCTCGGTCTCGTTGCGACGGGTCAGTGTCGCCCAGAGCGACGGTGCGTCGCCAAGCCCGTCGCTGATCCGCTGCATCAGCGCGATGCCCGACAGGATCGGCCAGCCCAGCATCCGGCAGAGCGTAACCAGCCGATAAATGGCGCCCAGTCCGCGCATATCGACGCCTTTCGACAGGCCAAACCCATCATCCAGCGCGTCCGCCAACGCCTCAAACTCCAGCGCCGACAGACCGAACCCTCGGGCGACGAGCGCTGCAAGCACGTCGTCATTGATCGGCGTGCTGCCCTCAGTCACCAACCGATGCAGATGCGGTGCGTCATCGTGAAAGAGCGACGCCATGAAAGACTGTTCTGTCTGTTCAAGCCCCGGCACTGCATTATCACCTTCGATGATCTGATCGGCCCGCCGATAGGGGCTGATCTCACCGAACAATGCGGTAAAGCCCGCAGGGCTCAGGTTGAACGCCTCTTTGTAAAGCGGATAGCTCGCCAAGAGCCGCAGGCCGGTATCGGTCACCCTGCGTTTGGGCAGATGATTGCTGGTCAGGTGCCCGTCAACATAGTCAGCAGCACCCGGCAGCGCCAACACCGTGTTGAGATCATGAAAGGCAAGCCCTGTGCCGTGATGGAGCCGGGCGAGGTAGTTGAAGGTGCGCAGTACCGGCCCGCTGCTTGACCCGACGGCCTTGCCGTCGGGCGTCATGCGCAGCTTGATCGGCTCGGCATTGCCCAGAAACGCGGTCGCAAAGTCGCGTTGTTCCACCGGTGCGCCATTTTCTTGTGCGACGGCGTAAAGCCCGAAAAGCTGGGCAATCCCATCATGATCAAGCCCAAGAACTGTCATAAGCGGATCTATCAGGCCGGGGTCTTGCGACGATGTCGACGGATAAAGCCCGCCGAACGTATTCGAAGTGGTCGTGTGATCGTCAGCTATTTCCGAGACCAGCCGCAGCGTATTGCCCTCCGCTGCGGTCGTGTCCTCCGCGCCCAGCACTCCGATCAACCCTGCCGTATCCTGCGCCCAGCGATGACCGGCGAAAGCGCTTAGGGCCAGACGGTTTGTCCGGACCGCAATGTCGTTGATCCTGGCGTCGCCCAACGCTGCCATGGCCGTGCGCGTCGCGGTCACCCTATGATCGTAAGGCAAAGCAACGGTTTGTTCGTGTCGGCCCATGTCAAAGTCCGAAATTCCGGCCCGCAGGACCTCGTTGACCAGCTCAATGGTCGGCACCTCACGCTTCAGATTGGCCTCGTTCAGCACAAGTGCTGCAAGGTCCGGGCGGCGGTTGATCAGCGCAAAGGGGCTGTCCTTGTCCATCGAGATGCCAAGGCCACGCGCATCGCCCGTTGCAACACGGTAGAGATACCGAAGATAGGCAGCGGGCGACTGGTTGGATTGCAGGCTTGTCGGTTTCGCGTAGGCCTGCACCTCTGCGCTGCGGGCGGTATCACCATGCGGCGACCCGGATGACGTATGGCGCAGCGCCTGGTTCATCGGATCATTGATCGCCAATGCATGCCGCATCCGACGGTAGCTGCGCAGGGCCTCGCGCCGGGACCGGCTGAGCAGCCGCCGCATTTCAGTATCGTCGGTTTGAACGCGCGTCCCGGCGCGGGCAATCCGCGCCATCATCACCGGAACGGATTTGCAGGCCGCGACATCGGCGGCGCTGTCAAACCCGTATCGCGTGATGGCCTCAGCGAGGTCTTGTGGACACGCCTCATTGGCGATGCGCCGGTAAATCGGGTCTTCTGCAAGCGCCGCGTAAGAAACCTGCCGGGGGTTTTTGGGCAGATTGCGGCGATGCGCGACCTTCATCGAGACCCGCTGTGGACGGCTTGATGTGTACTGGCCTAGAATGGCGGTCGATGTGATCAAAGCGGATGTGCCTTTGGCGCTGACAGGCAAGTTGGATTTGGTCATTTTTCGTCTCCGACATTTCTGTAACTATGCGCCAGGATCAGGCGTCATGAGTTGGTCGTCGTAAAACGGGAATTGGTTCAAACAGTCTCAGTGCGGAGCTGTGTTCCATGCAAAGGCGGCAGCTTGGCGCAGAGCAAAAAAGACGCGCAGCCGCAATGATGTGATGTCGGTTCGAGGTCGCGTTCACATGAAGGACTGAGACGGGTAGATTGACACGTTCGCAGCAGAGTGAGTGCAATCTCCACCATTCTATCTACCCAACCGCATCGTTCATCGCATTCCGCAAGGCTCGATAAAGAGGTGCGCCAGTCCAGGGACTGGCGCGAGTGTATTCAAGCCTCCAACACCGCAGAAATGCGATCCGGGGTGAATGGCATGTGTCGCAGCCGCCTGCCTTGCGCTGCGTAGAACGCATTCGCGATGGCCGAGGGCACCATCGGCGTGCCAACCTCGCCGACACCGAGGGGCGGTGCATCCACATCAGCGATATACACCTCGATCTCAGGCGTCTGAAAGGCGCGCGTGACCTCGTAGTCGTAGAAGTTTTCCTGCACGACTTCACCATTTTCGATGTCTATTTTTTCGCTGAGCGCCATGGAAATGCCAAAGACGATCCCGCCCTCGATCTGATTGAGAGCATTGTCTGGTGACACGATAAAACCGGCGTCAACGGCCGCCCAGAAGCGGGTCACCTGGATGTCGCCCCGGTCGGGATCGACCTCCACTTCTGCAACACCCGCTGCCATTGAAGAGCTGTAGCCCGCGAATGACAGGCCCAAGGCCCGCCCCTCCCGGTTGCGCCAATCCGACATCTCGGCGACTTTCTCAAGCAGATGCCGCCCGCGCGGGTTGTCCTGCACCAGATCAAGCCGGAAATCGAGCGGGTCGCGCCCAGCCTCCGCCGCCAGTTCATCCATGAACGCCTCGGCCGCGAAAGCGGTGTAAGAGGCGCCGATGCCGCGGTAGGGCGACAGGCGCGCGTGGCGGTCCATGATGATGTGATCGGCGCGGAAATCCTTGATCCCGTAGAACTTGCTTTCAGCCCCACGCATCGAAATCACGTCGTTGGGGCGTACCGCGTCCCAGCGCAGCGGATTGAAAAAGCCAATGACGCTGGGTGTGGCAACCTTGTGATACCAGCCGTCAAGCTGCCCGTCCACGGTCAGACCCGCTTCCAGCTTTTGCGCGGCGGCGGGGCGGAATGTGCCCTGTTTCACGTCATCCTCGCGCGGCCAGATCACTTTGACAGGGCGCCCCACGGCTTGCGAACATAGTACGGCGTCGCGGACATAGTTCTGCATGAGCGCGGTGCGCCGCCCGAACCCGCCGCCCATTGTCATCATATTGAGCCGGACGTTCTCTGCCGAGATGCCGAGGGTTTCCGTTACCGTGCGCACGGTCCAGGACTGGGTTTGGGTGCCCGCCCAGACCTCGGCCCCTTGGCTGTCCGCATCCACATCTGCAACTGCCGCCATCGGTTCGATTTGCGCGTGGTACGCATAGTCCGAGAGGTACAGCTGGCCAAAGGTCCGATCGGCAGCCGCGATAGCGGCGGGTGCGTCACCAGTCTCGGCCCAGACGTCTCCGGAGGCGCCGGGTGCGTCCGCGGCGGCGGCGTACTCTGCCAGTGTATCGACGCTGTTTGAGTTGCGGAACGGCGATTGTGTTGACCAGTCAACGTTGAGCTGTCCGCGTGCGCCAAGCGCGGTCCAATAACTGTCGGCCACCACTGCAACACCGTCAGGCAGGGTCACGATATCAATGACGCCTGCCATGGCGCGCGCAGCGCTGTCATCGACGTTGAGAGGCACTTCATCTTCAACCGGCGCGCGTAGGACGGCAGCGTACGCCATGTTCGGCACATCGACGTCGATGGCGTATTCGGCTTGGCCTGTGCTTTTTGCTGGAATGTCGCGACGGGGAATGGCTTGGCCGATGATGCGAAAGTCGGCCCGGTCCTTGAGCGTGATCGTGTCTGCGTCCGGAACCGCCAGCCCGTCCGCGCCCAAGGCGGCCAGCGCACCATAGGCGGCACCTTGACCGTCGGGTCCGATCACGCGGCTCGGTTCGGTCCGCAATGTTTTTTTGTCGACGGCCCAGTCGCGCGCAGCGATCTGAAGAAGGACGTCGCGTGCCTGTGCCCCCGCGCGGCGCATCGGCTCATAGTAGAACTGCACCCCGGTGCTGCCTGCGGTGTAGAGCACACCGCCAAAGAGCTGGTTGCCGAAGCGCCGGTCGTCGACGTTAAGCTGCTCGATCTCGATGTCGTCCCAATCGGCGTCGAGTTCCTCGGCAAGGAATTGCGGCAGTGTCGAGTAGCTGCCCTGCCCCATCTCGGTCGACGGGTGGATGACGGTGATGCGGCCATCGGGGTGGATTGTCAGCCAGATGTTGACGTCGAGCGGTGCGGTAGCGGCAGAAGCTGTTGCGAGTTGCAGGCCACCGGCGCCCAGAAGGAAAGAGAGGCCACCAGCTCCTTGCAGGAATGTGCGTCGATCAAGCGCCATCTCACACCTCCTGCGCGGCGCGTTCGACCGCTTTGAAGATCCGGGTGTAGGTGCCACAGCGGCAGAGGTTAGCGCTCATCTCGTCCACGATTTCTTGCCGGGTGGGGTTGGGATTGTCGGCTAGGAGTGCTGCGGCGCGCATGATCTGACCCGACTGACAGTAGCCGCATTGCGCGACCTGTTCGGCGATCCAGGCCTGTTGCAAGGGGTGCGTGCCGTCTTCGGACAGCCCTTCGATGGTGGTGACGTCTGCGCCCGCCACGTCGCCCACGGCCATCTGGCAGGCAAACTGCGCGACCCCGTCCACATGCACCGTGCAAGCGCCGCACATCGCGGCACCACAGCCGTATTTAGTGCCTTTGAGCTTAAGCGTGTCGCGCAGGACGAGGAGCAGCATTTCGTCGGGTGGGTTCTCGACCTCGACGGGGCGTCCGTTGAGCGTGAATTGGGTCATGCGTCAGTCCTTTCGTAAACGGGTTGCGTTAGGGGGCGATGAGGTGCCGGACGGTCGGGCCGTCGGCGCGGGTGTCGAAAGCGCGGACCTTGTCCTGCACGTCTTTGTCTTGGGCCGTCACCCGGTCGTGCTGGGCCATGTGCTCTTCCCAGGAGGAGACGAGGAAAGCTTCGACCCAGACCTCGGGCGCCTCAGCACTTTGGTAGACGCGCCAGTCATAGGCACCGTCGCGCCAGCGTTCGCCTGACCACTCGTTGATGGCGGTGAGGAAGGCGGTCTGGTCTGCGGGGTTGATGTGGTATTCGACCTCGACCATGACGGGGCCGCGGGCGTGCAGGCCATCCTCTTCAATCGCGACGTCTGGCGCGGGCCAGTGCATGGACGGTGTGAGGTCGATCCCCTCGCCCTGTCCCAGCACGTGGTGGCGGGTGAGGGCGAGGCCCGCGAGCAGGCCTGCGGCTGCGATCAGCAAAGCGGTTGTGGTCGAGGTGAGCGAGGCCACCTGTCCCCACATTGCTGATCCAAAGGCCATGGAGCCGAAGAACACCATGAGGTTGATGGCAAGGCCACGGGCGCGCACCCAGTTGGGAAGCGCTGTTTGGGCCGAGACGTTGAACGTGGTGAGCACGGCGATCCAGTTGAAGCCCCCCAGCAATGCGGCTGCGGCAGCGACGGGCGGTTGCGCGGCCGTGGCCAGGACGGCCATCGCGACAGCTGTACCCACAGCACCGGCGGCGGCCATGGCGCTGGCGTCGAGGCGCGCGCGCAGCTTGGGCAGGGTCAACGCCCCCGCTACAGCGCCCGTACCGATCAGAGTCAGCAGGAGGCCGTAAAGCGTGGCATCGCCCCCTTCGATCCCTTGCACGACCAGCGGCAGCAGCGCCCAATAGGCCGAGGCGAAGATGAAGAAGGCAAAGGCCCGGATCAGCGTCGCCTTGAGCGGGCCGTTGTGGGCCACATGCCGCAGGCCCGTGAGCATAGCGTTGGCGATGGGCTGCGAAGTTTTCTTGGGCGTGCTGTCATACTTCCACATCAACAACGCGCCGATGATCACCACGTGGCTGAGCGCGTTCAGCGCAAAGGGCGCAGACAAGCTGACCGAGGCGATGAGCAGACCGGCGAGCGCAGGCCCGATGGCGCGGCTGATGTTAATCCCCATAGAGTTCAGCGCGATGGCAGGTTGCAAAGCCTCACGCGGGACGAGCGCGGGCACAATGGCCTGCCAGGCGGGGGCCATAAAGGCGGTGCCGGTACCGATGGCCAGCGTGAAGAGGATCAGAAGGCCCGGTGTAACGAGTTCCAGATGCACCAGCCCCGCCAGAACCGCGATGATCACCAGCAACATCGCGTTCACCGTGATCAGCATTTTGCGCTTGTCGAGCCGGTCTGCGAGCGTGCCCGCGTAAAGCGCAAAGAGGAAAACCGGCAGCGTTGTCGCCGCCTGGACGAGCGACACGACAGCGGGGGACGAGTTGAGCGTGGTCATCAGCCACCCTGCGCCCACATCGTGCATCCACGTGCCAACATTCGAGATCAGCGTGGCCGTCCACAAAAGCGCAAAGGCGCGGTAGCCGAACGGGGCCCAGGCCGATGGCGCTGGCGCGGTTGCGACATCACCACTGGAAGACATCGCCAACCTCCTCTTGATGCTTTTGGGCATAGGCGCGGACAAAGGGGCAGAGCGGCACGATGCGCTGCCCTTTGGCACGGGCATCAGCGATCAGGTGCAGGATCAGGGTCTGGGCCAGACCGCACCCGCGTAACTCATCCGGGACATAGGTGTGATCGGCGATCACAAGCTCTGGCGTCACCTTGGACAGGATCAGCTCGGCGGCACTGGCAAAGCCACGCACGGAGGCCCCAAAGCGCGCCTTGGTGTCGCTTTCGCTGTAGGTGACGTCGACATTCTGGTCGTCCAGCATGGGGTCTCTCCGATGCTCGAAAAGGGGTCTGCGCGGGCGGAGGCCAGAAATCGGCCCTTGCCCGCGCCGTGTCATTCAGCAGCCAGTCCAGGCGGGGTCGGTACTGCGGCCCCCGGTGCGCCGTAGGTCAGCACGGGCGACCAGTCGGGCAGCGTGGGCAGTGGCGCGGGGGCCAGATCGGCAAAGCGCGCCTTTGCATGCACAACCGCGCCGCCGGTGAAGGTCAGATCGGCCTCAATCTCTGTGATCTCATCCTCGGCCACGGCGAAATAGTCGCGGTCGAGCACGGCAATGTCCGCAAGTTGCCCGGCCTTGATCTGCCCCTTCTTGCCCTGTTCGCGGCTGAACCACGCGCCCGCGGCCGTCCAGTGGCGCAGCGCGTCATGACGGTCGAGCCGGTTGGCCGAGTCCCAGATCAGGTCGCCACCGCGCCCCTTGCCCGACACGGCCCAGTGGATGGCAAGCCACGGGTTGTAGGAGGACACGCGCGTCGCATCGGTGCCCGCGGCCAGCGGCACGCCCGAAGCCATCATCTTTTTAACCGGCATGACCTCGCGCAGCGCATCCTCGCCATATCGGTCTCGATACGCTGTCGTCTGGAAGGCGATGCGGTTCTGGTAGCTGATGCCGCCGCCAAGGCGCGCCACCCGCTCCATCGTTGCTTCGGACGCGGTTTCACCGTGGTCGAAAATCCAGTTGAGTTCTTCCAGCCCCTTGTCGCGGCCCACCTCTTCGACGAGATCGAGCAGGCGGTGGGCGCTTTCCTCGTAGGTGCAGTGGAAGCGGATTGGCCAGCGTTTGTCGAAGAGGAATTCGAGCACCGGGCGCAGGTCGCCCTCCATCCTTTTGGGCAGGTCGGGGCGGGGGTAGCTGAAATCTTCGAAGTCGTAGGCGGAGGCCACCAGCATCTCGCCCGCGCCGACGCATTTGAGGTAGTCGTCGCCCTCATCCGGTTTGACGATGTCATTCCAGCGCTTGAAATCCTCAAGCTCGAACAGGGGCCGTTGCGCGAAAAGCTGGTAGCCAATGCGCACCGTCTGTTCGCCCCGTTTGTTGAGTTCCGAGATGACGCCATAATCGTCCGGGTAATTCAGAAAGCCGCCCGCGCAGTCGAGGGCTGAGGTCAAGCCCAGCCCGTTCAGCGCGCGGAAATAGTGCTTGGTCGAGGTGATCTGTTGTTCAAAGTCGAGCTTGGGCGCCATATCGAGAAGTGCATAAAGCGGCTGCGCGTTGGGCCGCGCCATGACGAGGCCCGTGGGGTTGCCTTGGTCGTCGCGCTCGAGACGGCCGGAGACGAAGGGTTCGTAGAAATGTTTGTCGATGCCGATGGCGCGTAAGGCCGCCTTGTTCAGCCAGGCGCGGTCATAGAGGTGGAGGACGTAGACAGGCACATCGGGGACGACGGCGTTGATCTCATCAATCGTGGGCAGACGTTTTTCGGCAAACTGGTCGATGGACCAGCCGCCCACAACGCGGATCCATTGCCCGGCGGGGGTGCGTTGCGCCTGCGCCTTGAGCATACGCAGACCGTCCGCGAGGGATGGCACGGTGTCCCAGCGCAATTCCATCGCGAAGTTGTTGCCCTGGCGTATGATATGCGTGTGGCTGTCGATGAGGCCGGGGATGACCCGTTGACCGCCCAGATCGACGGTTTCGGTGTCCGGCCCGGCCAACGCCAGCATGTCCTTGTCACTGCCAACCGCTGCGATCGTTGTTCCAGCCATGGCCACCGCACTCGCCTCGGGCATATCCGGGTCCATCGTGGTGATCTTGCCGTTGAAAAGGATCGTGTCGGGGGCGGTCATGGCAGGGCTCCTTCCGGGTATGGGCGTGGGTTCAGCGCCCGGCAGGTGCCGGGGCTGGGACAGGTTGGGCGGTGTGGTCCCCCGCGCTTGGTGCGGGGGACGCGGGGCGTGGTTATTCGGCAGCGATGGGCGTGGCGGGCACCGCATCGTGGCGGGGTCCGCTGTGAGTGCTACGCGACGGCGCTTTGTGCACCATCGTGTAGGCGTAATCGACGCCCATTCCGTACGCACCCGAATGCTCGCGCACAAGGTCCATCACCGCGTCATAGGTGTCGCGGCGCGCCCAGTCTCGCTGCCATTCGAGCAGGACTTGCTGCCAGGTCACGGGCACGACACCCGCCTGCACCATGCGGTCCATGGCGTAGTTATGCGCCTCAACGCTGGTGCCGCCCGAGGCGTCGGCGACCATGTAAATCTCGTAATCCGTGTCCTCCATGCAGCTGAGCGCGAAGGTGGCGTTACACACTTCGGTCCACAGGCCCGAGACCACGACCTTTTTGCGGCCTTCGGCGGCCCCTTGGGCGAGCGCGTCGCGCACCTTTTGGTCGTCCCAGGAGTTCATCGAGGTCCGTTCGAGGAGCGGTGTGTCGGGGAACACGTCGAGCAGTTCGGGATAGGTATGACCCGAAAAGGCCTCTGTTTCCACGGTTGTGATGATCGTCGGGATGTCAAAGATCTTGGCCGATTTGGCAAGCGCAACCGTGTTGTTCTTGAGAGTTTGGCGGTCCATGGACTGGACGCCGAAAGCCATCTGCGGCTGGTGATCGATAAAGATCAGCTGGCTGTTTTCCGGGGTGAGGACTTGGGTTTTCGACATCGGTCATCTCCGTCTTCGGGGGTTGGGGTCGTCAAACTGTTGCGCCGAGGAGTGGGCGCGCTAGGGATGAAGTTCGGCCTGATTTGCAGCGAGTGATGGAGCGGCAAGGCGGGCGGGCGGCATCTCAAAGACAAGCGCCGCGCCAGCGGTCTGCCAAGCGAGTGACACCGCTTCGGGTGCAGGCACTTGCAAGCCGTCGCCTGCGCTGACGCGCTCGCCTTCGGCGTCAGCGAGCCCGTCGATCAGATGCACGAAGTGGTCATTGTCGCTTACGGATACATGCTGAATAGCGCCTTCTTCAAAACGGCGCAGCCAGAGCCGCGCACCTGAGCGTACGGGCATCAAGCCCCCTTCGCCTGCCAGCAAGACATTGCCCGTCTCGGGCACCTTGGCTTGCGCATAAGTCGGCGTACCGCCCGTCTCATTGGGGATCAGCCAGATCTGCAGAAAGCGCGTTGTGTCGGTCTCGGAGGCGTTGAATTCTGAATGGCGCACACCGCTGCCAGCGGACATCGCCTGCACCTCGCCCGCGCGGATGACCGCGATATTGCCCTGGTCATCCTCGTGCCGCAGCGCACCGTCGAGCACCAGCGTCAGGATGTCCATATCGCTGTGGTCATGGGCGGCAAAGCCTCCCGCGGGGATCAGCGTGTCGTCGTTAATGACACGCAGCGCGTTAAAGCCCATGCGCGAGGGATCGTTGAACGCGCCAAACGAAAAGGTGTGATAGCTGTTGAGCCATCCAGTGCGGGTGCGCCCGCGCGTTGCCTTATCGTGGATTTTGATCATTGTCTCTATCCTTGAACTGCTACGTGAATTGGTGCCGCGCCAACGCTCGACAAAGCAGAAGTTCTGCAGCTATGGTTTAGCTGATCTAATCCATGAGCCTGTGTCCGATGCCGATGACCCGCCTGCCCAAACTGTCGAGCTTGCGCGCCTTTGAGGCGGCGGCGCGTCGTGGGTCGATCAAGGAGGCCGCCCTCGAACTCGCGGTCACGCCCGGCGCAGTCAGCCAGCAAATCAAGGCGCTGGAGGCCGACCTTGGCGTCGCCTTGTTCGTGCGCAAAACCCGTGCGATCCACCTGACGGCGGCGGGTCAGCAACTGCATCCGACGATCAGCGAGGCGTTTTTGCAGATGCGCCAGGTGATTGACGAGGTGCGGCCGAAAAACTCCCCGAGGCTGAGGATCCACGCGACAAACGCGATCATCAGCAAATGGCTGCTGCCGCGTTTGCACCGCTTTACCGTCGCGCATCGGGCGTTGCAGGTGCACATCGAATCCGAGCGTCCCTTTGACGAAGCCAGCGCGCACAGTGCTGATGTCGAGATCCGTTATGCCAAAGCGGCGCCGCGCGACATGTACACCGAAGTGTTGCACACCGAGTTGATGCTGGTTGTGGCAAGCCCCACGCTGCTGGATCGCTATGCTGTGACCGCGCCGCAGGATTTGCGACGGGTGCCGATCTTGCATGATACATCGTCGCTCTACGGCAACACGGTGACGCGGTGGGAATATTGGGCGCAGCACGCCGGTCTGGAAAACGCCATCAATCTGGACAACGCCATGCGATTTGAGCAACCCCCGGGTGGCCAAACCACCGATGCCGCAATTGCGGGGATCGGGGTTGGCTTGTGCGGGTCGTTGCTGGTGCATGGGGCGCTGAGCGATGGGCGCCTTGTGTGCCCGTTCGGTCCAGCGGTACCCTCTGGCCGCAAGTACTTTATCTGTTGCCGCCCAGGGCGGGAAAAAGAGGAGCATATCCGTGACTTCCTGTCCTGGGCGCGCCAAGAGGCGGCGGTGTTGACGACGTTGAACGCGATCCGCGAGGCATCAGTGCTGCCCGCCGAATAGGCGTGTCAGTGCGGTCAGTTCAGTGTTGCGCAACTCGTGCCCGCCATCGTGGACATCCGTCTGCACATCCGCTCCCTGCGCCTTGAGCCAGGCGATCAACTGTTCGCTCATAGGCAAAGGCGTGATCGGGTCGCGCCGACCCGCCGTGACAAGAACCGGGCGGTCCTCGAGTGCAGGATTGGGGGCCAGACCCCATGTCACCAGCGGGTGCAAGAGCCCCACACGGTCAAACAGATCCGGACGCTTGAGGAACACCGACGCCAGGATGTTGGCCCCGTTGGAGTACCCAAACGCATAGACCGGATGGCCGGGATGGGCCGCGCGGTGCGCCGCGACAAAGGCGGTCATTTTCGCCGTCGCCCGCGCAAGGTCGTCCATGTCATAGACACCTTCACCGGTGCGACGGAAAAAGCGGGCCGCGCCTCCTTCGGACACATCCCCCCGGGGCGAGACAACGCCCGCCCCAGGAACAATCTGACTTGCCAGCTCAAAGAGCTGATTTTCATCCCCACCCGTGCCGTGAAAGGCAAAGACGAGCGGACGTGCAGGGTCGGGCGCAGAAGTCCGCGCCTGATACAGGTCTGTGCTCATGTGATCCTCCGTCAGGCGGCGATCGGGGGCAGCAGCGCCTCGATCTTGTCACGATGGGGTTCATACCGGGTCGGCAGTTTCAGTGCCTCGCCCAGATGTGCCGTGTCTTCGTCACGGTCAAAGCCGGGCTCGTTCGTGGCAATCTCGAACAGCACACCGCCGGGTGTGCGGAAGTAAATCGCCCAGAAGTAATCCCGGTCGATCACGGGCGTGACCTGATAGCCGGTTTGCATCAGCGCCTCGCGCACCCGCAGCTGTGCAGCACGGTCTTCGACGGCAAAGGCGATGTGGTGGACCGATCCAGCACCTTGATCGGCGGCGGGCGCAGCATTGCCCACCTGTTCAAGGTCGATGGTGTCGGCGGCATTGCCGCCCTCGATCACATAGCGGGTAATGTCGCCTTCGTGTTCGGCCTTCTGGTAGCCCATGTAGGTGAGCAACTCACCCGTGGCGTCCGCGTCCCGCAAGCGGAACCGTGCACCGCGGAAACCGAAGATGCCCGCGTCTTCCGAGACATTGCCCGAGGTCCAGGCGGTCCGCCCCTGCGCGTCGCTTTCGACCAGCGCAAAGCCGTCGCCATCCGGGCCCTCAAAACTGAGCCGCGTTTCGCCAAAGGCCGTGTCTTGAGCCAGACCCGCAACGCCCTTGGAGCTCAAACGTTCGGTCCAAAAGGGTAAGCTGCCTTCGGGCACCGCGAATTCTGTCACACCGACCTCGCCTGCGCCACGCCGCCCTTTCGGCATCGTGCCGAAGGGGAAGTAAGTCATGACGGACCCAGGCGTCCCGAGCTCATCCCCGTAGTAGAGGTGATAGACTTCGGGCGCGTCGAAGTTGACCGTCTTCTTGACCCGGCGCAGGCCAAGCGTGTTCGTGAAGAACTGGTTGTTGGTGTTGGCATCCGCCGCCATGGATGTGACGTGGTGCAATCCCTTGATGTCTTTGATCATCGTGCCACTCCTTGGCGTTTTATGCTGTTGGGACATAGATGCGCTTTGGGTTGATGAAGTGAATAGCCAAGGATGCGTATTTATTATTGATGAAAACGAAATATACTCAGCCCGATGATCGAGCTGAAGCCCCTGCGCGTGTTGCGCGCTGTCTCCGACCTCAAGAGCTTTTCGCTTGCTGCGAAAGAGCTTGGCCTCGCCCCGGCCTCGGTCACGCGCATCATTGCGCAACTCGAAAGTAACCTGGGTGTGCAACTGCTGGTGCGCACCACGCGGCAAGTGGCGCTGACCGGCGCCGGTGCATCGGTGCTGGCACGGTACCGGCCGCTGCTTGAGGGGTTCGAGGAAGTCACGCGTGACGTGCAGCGCGCCTTTCGCCCTGACAGCGGTCAATTGCGGTTGACGGCACCGGTATCGCTGGGCGTGACGCTCTTGCCCGAGGTCATTGCCGGATTTCGATTGGCCCACCCTGGCATTTCGGTCGACATCAACTTCACAGATACCCTGGTCGACGTGATCGAGGAAACCTGCGACCTGGCCATCCGGGTCTCGGGCCCGCCAAGTGACAAATCCACCATCTGGCGCAAGCTGTGCGAGGTTCCGCGCCATGCGGTGGCAGCCCCTTCGCTTTTTGACCGGATCGCGAAGCCCACACATCCGGATGACCTATCGACCGAAACCTTGATGTCCTACCACCCCAAGGGGGGCGCCGAGACCTGGGAATTTGAAGCCAATGGCATTCAACGCAAGATCCGCGCAGGCACACTTGTGACGTCCAACAACGGTGATTTCCTAGGCGCGATGGCTGTGGCGGGCGAAGGCATTTGCGTCTTGCCCGATTTCATATCGGCACAGGCACTGAGAAACGGATCGCTGACAGTTGTTCTGCCGACATGGAGCGTACGCGCATTGTGGCTGACGCTGTATTACCCACCTTATGAGCAATTGCCCCCGGTGGTTGAAACCTTTGCGGACTATTTTGATGCCTTCATCAAACGCCATCCAGACTTGAAGAGCACTCTGTAGTCGGGTTCGTCAATTCGGGGTGCGGGCTTGAGTGCCGCGTGTGGCGATATGCAGGACGAAATTCAGTCGTGACCGTCGCGTCGGTTTCTACGGCGTGAGAACTGACTTATGCAGAAGCTGGGTTTCGCAGAAACGCGGCAAGCACCGATCCATGGAGTTTCGCGCGGTCATCGACGGGACCCATTCGAAATCCCAATCGTCAACAACGAGACAGAAACCATCGAGGATGGGATCTGGCTTGCCATTTCTTTAAAGCAACCTTCGCTTTTCTACAGAGAAAAAGACGGATCAATCACCCAAAACCACAGCCCGGAGGCATGCGAACGAGCACTTCGCGGAAAAGGCAAATATCGCTTCACCGGTTGCGTACAACTGCTTTGAGTGGGCAACAACCGCTCACGTCGCAAGCTCGCTCAGGACGCGAAAGACGTCTTTGGCCTGCGACAAATCGATTTCGCCAAAGCGGCCTGCATCATTGTCCCAATACTGGCCCGAAGCCGTTGCGAAGGCGCTATCCAAAGAAAGACGGCAGAGGATATCTGCGCCGATTTGAAGGTCGTTGCCTGCGACTCCAAAGCCCTCCTTTACCATTTTCGAGGCCAGTAAGGAGCCGGGATTCACCGCGATAAAGACGGGGCCATCGGGGTGGTTCTCTGCCATCTGTGCAGACCAAAGTGTAATGGCGCGCTTGCTTTGTGCGTATGCTTCCATGTCCTGCAGCGCCTTTTTTCCGGAAAGCGCTGCTAAATGGACCGGAGCCTGCGCGGCAGAGGACAGATTGATAACACGACCGTCGTTAGGAACGATCGGCAACAGTGCCGTCGTCAACACATGCGGGGCCAACGTGTTCACGACGAAGCGGACGTCTTGCCCGTTTGGCAGTGTCGGATCCGGGACTTTGTAGACGCCAGCATTGTTGATCAAAACATCAATACGGTCGTGATTGGCGGTGACTTTTTCCGCCAAGGCGGATGTTGCTTTAAGTGACGACAGGTCTGCTTCGTAGCTGGCCACTTTACCGCCAACGTCTTTCACGGCGGCCTCCAGCTTTCCCGTACTGCGTCCGTGCAGGATGACCTCATGTCCTTGGGCAGCAAGTGTCTTTGCGGTCAAAAGGCCGATGCCGTCGGTTGATCCTGTGATGAGAATTGTCTTGGTCATTGCGCGGATCCTTGCGTTGGAAAGTCTGGCAGCAGTTCTTGGGCGAGGCGCTTTACCGTGTCTTCGACGTTGGCATGATTAAAGCGCAGGTTCAGGGCGACATGGTTGATCCCGTTGTCGCGCAACTGGCGAAGATAGGACCTCAGGAATGGAACGCCGGAGCGGAAGCCCAAGTGAATGGGCTGTGGCGGGGCATGATCATCTTCCACCACATCAACGTAGAGCGATTGCATCACGGGCTTGGTCACGGAGCCTGCGCATGTTGAACGGTCGCGGTAGTCGCGGACGATTTGCGCCTGAGCGGACACATCCCTAGGATATGTGATCCAGCCGTCGCCATGGGCAGCCACCCAATCCGGGCTTTGCTGTGATCCGCCTGTGATCAGGATCGGCAACCGCTTTCCGGCAGGTTTGGGCAGCATGTCCATGGAGCCGCTCAACGCTCCATGTGGTCCGCTGTATGTTGGGTAGTCCGTAGCGGCTGCGCGGATGTAAGCGAGGCTGTCGCGAAACCGCTCACCCCGGTCGGGGAAGCTCATGCCCATCGCCGGGTATTCTTCCGGCCGATCACCGGATGCGACGCCCAAAAGCAAACGACCACCTGACAGTTGATCGGCAGAGGCCGCAGCCTTGGCGACATGGGCGGGATGGCGCAGGGGTAAGATTATACTTGCCACTCCAAGGGCGATATCGCGCGTCGCGCCAGACAGGTGACCAAGGTAAACGAACGGATCAAACATTTGTCCCGCATCGCCAAAACTCGGCACGTTGAAGGGCACATCGCGGAGCCAAAGGGCAGCAAACCCCAGTTCATCGGCCATCTGCGCACGTTCGACATGGCGCATCATATCGGGCACAGGGCTTGCCTGATGCGCATCCAGTGGCGCCACCAAACCGATGCTCAATGCACCGGGTTGAAACACCGTGTTGTAGGCGCGGTTCAGCGCCGGGAAAACCGGGCAGGTTTGGGCGTTTGGCAGGGTGCGGTCCTCCGTCATCATCATACTCACCCGTATCGCACCAGGGTACGGCTCTCGATACTGCGGCGTCGCGTGGTGATCATCGGATCCTCAATCATATCCAACGCGGAATGTGCCACCGAAGCCTTCCCCTGATTGTCATAGATACTGAAAACCGCCAATTCGTCCGGTGTCATCCGAGATCGGTAAATCCATTCGTGATCAGGATTGGCGACAAGCCCCATTATATGGCCGCGCCGATCAGGGTAAATCAGATCGAGCAACAGCCAGTCTTCGTTTGCGACACTTGACGGACGCACAAAGCCAAGCGGCGCTGAGTTGATCGGATTTTCGATTGGACGCCACGCATTGATGAAACCGTAGTGCCCCTTCGACCATTGGGCTGCATCGTCCGCGCCGAGGATGTCAATCAGCCTTTGTTGCGCGCCTTCCGGGCTATAGTCACTGTGCACATTGCGGGCCGGTTTGCGTGTGGCATGGGGATCATCAACGCGCACAGTGTGATCGAAAACGAGGACATCTTTTGCACCCAGTTCGCGGGTCAGTAGCTCGGTCAACTCGCGGTCATATATGCTCTGCCACGGGTGGTTGTCGTCAAAGGCTGTGACATCCGAAGGGGCGTGAAAAAACCCCACGCCATCAAGCGCAAAACCCACCTCGGCACCGCCGCGTGTATCGTTCAGCGCGACGTCTGTCGCGATCAGCGTGGGCGAGATGAGCTGACCCGCAACACCGCCAGCGTCAATATGGTAGGCTTGGCGCTCGGGTTTGTGAACGTGATAGTTGACGGTGGCGGTTCGTGTCATTGGAATCCTCATTTGCTCAGGGGCGGATGCGTCATACCGGGCCAGATTTTTGGACGTCAGACGAGGTCATCAGTTCCTTCGATCACGAAGTGGAAGCTTTCTGAGCCAGCCGTTCGTGCGTCGAGATGTGGTTTGTAGTCGGGATCGTTCATGAAATTCATGGCGGCGTCTTTGGATGGCCATTCAAGAATGATGCGCAATGCCGCTGGCTGATCATGTCCTTCAACTTGTTCATGGGATGCGGTGCGCGCCAAGTACTTGCCGCCATGTTTGGCGACCAACGTATTGGCAGTCGGCAAGTAGTCGGGGATCCAGTCTTCGCTGGAGGGCGTGACGGCAAGAACAGAGTAGCAGGTCATTCGATGTCTCCTGGTTAAGCATCCGATGACACCGATATGAACTATTGCGAAATCCGAAAAAACTGAGGCAATATGGAAATCAGTTTTCTGGTTTTGGATATAAAATGGAAACTGATACCCTTCGCCTGTTTGTGCTTGCGGCTGACAAATCGAATATCAGCGCGGCAGGCAGAGAGCTTGGTCTCGCCCCCTCCGTCGCGAGCGCTTGGATGGCCAAGTTGGAGAAATGCATTGGGGCTGATCTCCTCCACCGGTCTACGCGCAAGGTGTCCTTGTCGACCGAAGGTTTGGAGTTCCTGCCTTATGCCCGAGACATCATTGCACGCGAAGATGCAGCGCGCGCCGCCTTGGGGCAAGGCCGTGCCGCAGTCTCAGGCACCCTGCGCTTCACAGCGCCCAGCACCTTTGCGCAACTCTACATCGCTCCGCTTCTGCCTGCCTTCATGGCGGACCACCCTGAACTTCGCCTCGATCTGCGACTGTCAGACAAACAGTTCGATCTGATTGATGGCAGTTTCGACCTGGCCCTGCGCAACGCCGTCCTTGAGGATTCCACATTGCGCGGACGCAAACTGGCAGATGATGTCCGGGTCTTATGCGCGTCGCCTGCTTACCTAACCGAAGCAGGCTCTCCAACCACAACTGATGACCTCAAAAACCATCGTCTTTTGGCCTTCGGCAGTGATACACCACAACGACTTGCCCGAGATGACGGCACAATTGCCGAATTCAATCCAAACGCCGGGCGCTGCAATCTGATCATTGATGACGGACTAAGCCACAAAGTGGCAACGCTGGCGGGCGCCGGCATCGCACTGCATTCTCTGTGGAGCGTCCACAAAGAGCTCTCATCCGGTGCTCTGCGCCGTGTCCTGCCCGAATACAGATGCGTCACAGACACGGCACTTTGGTTGCTTTACCCGCAAGCGAACGTGCTATCGGCCAAGGTTCGCGTCTTCATGGACTTCTTACTGCACGAGATAGGACGCACGCCCGAGTGGCTGCAAAATACTTGATAGCACGCCCATTTGGTCGTGACCGCGGCCGCTTGGGCTTGGTGTCGAATGCTTGTTTAGCGGTTTTCTCTGTTTCAAGAAGATTTGGGTTGGGCGGTTTAGGATCATGCCGCGTCGCCTATGCAATCGCCGGACTTTTCTTCGGCCTTCGCCGACAAGCACGATCTTTATCGTTTAGTGGATCGCATCGGCTGCGCGACCTCTTTGTCCGCCGCCCAGTTCCATGCAACGGGTGATTTGCGTTTTAGCGCGCCGCTGAGGTGCTGGCGCATCCGGTAAGACGCGTCCACCGTGTTGCCCGCTTCGAGCAATGCCAAGATTTCTAAATGCTCGGTGCACTGCTCAACGAGGCGCTCGTGGTTCACCTCCGCGCGATACTCCATCAGTCGGCGCATCCGATTGACCCGCTGCAGTGCCATGAGAAAGTAAGGATTGCCTGACAACTTGATCAGCTCCTCATGTAACAAGGCACCGTTTTCAAGGAGGGATTCCGCCGGCACGGTGCTGAAATCCATCTCGAGCATGCCTTCCTGAATGCGCCGCTGTTCGGTGAGGATCTTGCGGTCGAGCTTGAACGATGGCTCCAGCATCGCAGCCGGTTCGATGGCCATGCGGAAGCGGTAGATTTCGTCAAAAGCTTCTGGCGTGTTGGCAACAGGCAGAAAGCGCCATCCGTAACCCTCCTTACGTTCCGCCCAGCCTTCTCGCGCGGCCCGCACCAGAAGGTCGTTGGTCCAGGATTTCGACCATCCGTACTCCTGCCGCAAAAACTGTTCTGTTACCTCTTCCGGCAACCTACCGGTCAGCCAGTCCTCGGCCAAGCGATGGTATTCATCATTCATCGACGCAGGTTGCTGCTCGAGGACTTCGGTCAGCGTATCGACATCGACATCGGCAACGAAATACCCGCGGTTTTCGCGCCGCACGACAAACCCGCCTTCTTCCAGTATAATCATGGCGTCCCGAATGGGTGTGCGCGAGACACCATAGCGATCCGCAAGTTGCTGTGCGCCAAGATGGTGACCCGCCTGAATGCTCCCGGCTGCAATGTCCTGCAGCAACCGCCGGGAGATACGTTGAGGAAGATCACTTGTTCTCATGCTTGGGCCTCACCCTGTAAGTGTTTTGGAGCCTTTCTGACACCAGTTACTGGTAGCGACTTTTGCACTTACAAATGCAAGAGGTAAGTCATCTTCCGGTTTTTACTGTTTTGATATGCAAGAATGTCCGCTCTTTGTTTTGGGGGGAGAACGACAACCAAGCTGAGCAACTTCGACTAGGGGGTTCCTTTGTTCATCTTGGACGTGCCACCCTTGATCCGAGACAGGATAGAAAGTGCGATCGGCGTGACGATGACTGTCAACAGGACGATGGACAACACCAGGGATACGGGCCGTTCCCAGAACAGGTTCATCGTGCCTTGCGAGATGATATAGGTCTGCAAGAACGTCTCTTCGGCCATTGATCCGAGAACAAGCGCCAGCACCGTCGCTGCAGGTGAATAGCCATATTTTTTCATGGCAAATCCAACCAAACCACTCAGCACGAGGATCCAGGTCTCGACAATGCTGGCGTTAATCGCAAAGGCCCCGATCACGCACAGCAGCACGATCACGGGGACGACGTTCACGTAGGGAATGTCGAGAAACTTCACAAAAAGCGGGATGGCAAAGATGCTCATCGCGATCAGGATCATGTTGCCAAGGTACATGCTGGCGATCAAACCCCAGACAAATTCTGGATCGTTGACGATCAGAAGTGGACCAGGTTGCAGCCCCCACATCAGAAATGCACCCAAAAGGACGGCCGTCGCGCCTGATCCGGGAATGCCAAGAGATAGAAGCGGCACCATGGCCCCAGCAGACGCGGCGTTGTTGGCCGCTTCCGGCGCGACGAGCCCGCGCATTTCGCCCTTGCCAAATTTCTCTGGATCCTTTGCCACCTTCTTTTCGACGGAATAGCCGATTATCGAGCCAAGGGTTGCGCCCGAGCCAGGCAGGACGCCTGCGACAAATCCGATGGCGGAGCCACGCCAGAAGGTCCAACGGGACTCGTGGTAATCATTCCGGGAGGGCCAGAACTCCTTGTCACGGAAACTGATCCGCAGACGCTTCGCGGGCTGGCGGTGCTGCCCGTTGAAAATGCAATGCAACAGCTCACCGATACCAAAGAGACCAATCGCGACGGCGACAAAATAGACGCCCCCAATCAGTTCCGGAGACCCGAACGTATAGCGCTGCTGTCCGCTCATTACATCAACACCGATGGTGCCAATTGCAAAACCGATCAGTGCGGAGATGAACCCCTTGAATTTGTTGTCGCCCATCATCGTGGTAAGCATCAGCAGACCCACAGCGATGATCAGAAAGTATTCGGACGGGCCGAAGGACGCCGCAAAGTTGGCCAGGGATGGCGCAAGGGCCGTGATCAGAATGACACCGATGGTGCCCCCAAAGAAGGATGCGATGGCTTGCATCACCAGAGCGGGTCCGGCACGGCCCTTCTGGGCCAGCGGATAGCCGTCAATTGTGGAGGCGACCGTCGCGGATTCCCCAGGCGTGTTGATCAGAATGGATGTGATCGTGCCGCCATACATCGAGCCATAGTAAATCCCGGCCAGCATAATGATTGCGATGGTTGGCTGTAGCCCGAAGGTCATGGGGATCAAAACCGCGATCCCAGCCGCTGGACCAAAACCTGGGAACAGCCCGACAATCATGCCCAGAAACGCTCCGATGACGAGAAAAAGAAATCCTTCGGGCGAAGCCGCTACACTGAGGCCAAGTGAGAGATTGGATGCGATGTCAGCAAGCATCGGTGCGTTCCTTTCGCGAGACGTTAAAGGCCCAGCGGGCCGACAGGCAGCGACGCGTTGAGAAGAATTTTGAAGAGACCGTAAAGGGATGCTGGCAACGCCAGAGCGTAAATTGCATTGCTGACGGGATGAGCACGGTTGAACGTGAAGAGGTAGACAAGCATGAAAGCCAACATGGCCAGGAACGCGCCAACCACATTCATGATCGCAACAAAGCCGCAGATGTAGAGGAAAACGATCAACACATCGCGGCCAAATTCCGGACCACCGTCAATTGCGTGCGCATCAACACCGAGCGCATCAGCTTTTGCTTCTGCTTCCGGGTCTGCCTGATGAACAGGAACGATGCCCGTCCGTTTTTCTTCCAGCCATTCGCGAACGTCGCCCCAAAGGTTCACAGTGCAGGAAACGATCAGAAGCACACCTATCAAGAGCGGGAAAAACCCTGCGGCTGGCCGCCCGGATGATGTCACGAGCGTAAGCGTGTGGAGCCCGTAGACCGTGTAGCCAATAGCCAACGCAAGAAGACCTGCGGCGAACCACTTTTTCATCAGATCTGGCCTTTTCCGAATGCAAACAAAGTGTCACAGGGCTGACGCATCGCCCGCCCTGCCTGTACTCCACGGATTATTCAGTGATGGCACCAATCTCGACCAGCGTCGCGCGGTACTGCGCGCTTGTCTCGGCAAGGTAGGCGGCGAACTCATCGCCCCAGATCGGGTTGCCGGACATGCCGTTCGTGACGAGATACTCCTGCCACTCAGGCGTCTCGATCACTTTTTTCAATGTCGCAATCCACCAGTCCTGCACGGCCGGATCCAGATCATTTGGCATGACAATGCCGCGTGGCAACGAGAAGCTGAAATCGTAGCCCAACTCTTTGAAGGTCGGCACATCCGGGTTGTTCGTGCTGCGCGCGGAGTCGGAAAAGGCAAGTGCGGTGAGCGTGCCGGCTTCGAGCTGGCCGGAGACTTCCGACGGGTTGGCAACAACTGCATCCACAGAACCGGAGGTCAGCGCAGTGACCAGTTCACCCCCTGATCCGATCGGGACATATTCAAACTCAATCCCGGCTGCTTTGGCGAACAGAGCCGCCGTCACACGTTCGGGGCCGGCCGACCCGCTACCCGCAATGGTGACACGGCCAGCATTTGCCGCATCGACGAATGCATCGACGTCACCGAAGTCGGAGTCGGACCGCACAACAAGAAGCATGGCGTCGCTGGCAAGAAGACCGATAGGCGTGAAATCCGCATAGGTCCAATCTGTGTCAGCCACAAGCGGAGTACCGATGAAGTTGCCGCTCGTGGACGTCAGACGGTACGGATCGCCCGCCTTGCGGCTGACATAGCTGAAGCCAACGGCACCACTACCACCTTCACGGTTTTCGACCACGATATCGTTTGCATACAGCTCATACTGCCGAAGAACGTCGACCACCGTGCGCGACATCCGGTCGTTCCCACCGCCCGGACCGAAGGCAATCGTGTAGGTCAATCGCTCGGATGGGTAGTCTTCGGCTGCTACTGGCATGGCGAAGGCGATTGAAGCAACAGCAGCAGCCGTCAAAGTAAATGTGCGGCGCTTGATCATGGTTTCCTCCCTAAGATCACTTTGCATTTTTATAACACTTAGTGCAATAAGTTGGTAGATTGCATGTTGTCAACAAGAAATGCAAATCTGATCACAACGGGATGCAATAGCTCTCCACAGGACACACGAATAAGGGACTATCCCAACCCTATCTTTAGGACATCAACAGAATGCACCAACCTGAGCAGCCTCCATAATGATTGCATTTTTTGGCTTGCATATTGCATATTTAAATTTAAAAGATCAATATTAGCGTCAGCTACCCAGAGTGAACCGGCCGAGAGGAGACGTAGAAAATGAAAATCATGACATTGCCTTGTGATGGGATCGGGCCGGAAATCATGGCGGCCACACTTGAGGTTGTTCAGGCAGCAAGTGAACGCTTCGGCTTGGGGCTCAAGTTCCATGAAGAAGATGCGGGTTTCGACAGCCTGAAGAAGCACGGCATCACTCTGCGAGAAGAGGTTCTTGATCGCGCGCGCACAGAGTTCGATGGCGTCATTTTGGGAACCCAGTCGCACATGGACTATCCGCCCGTGGCTGACGGCGGTCGCAATGTCTCTGCCGGCTTCCGGATCGGTCTCGACCTTTACGCCAATGTTCGCCCTGCGCGCGCACGCGACTTTCTACCCAACAAAGCCCCGGGCATGGATCTGGTCATCATGCGGGAGGCGACAGAAGGTTTTTACCCGGATCGCAATATGTTCAAGGGCATCGGTGAGATGATGCCGGACCCGGACATGGCGCTCTCTGTCCGAAAGATCACGCGACACGGCTCAATGCGGATCTGCCGCGAGGCCTTCAAGCTCGCCATGCAGCGCAACAAAAAGGTCGCTGCGATCCACAAAGCCAATTCGTTTCTGATGACGGATGGGCTTTTTCTGGAATGCTTCCGCGAAGTGGCGAGAGACTATCCGGAGGTCGAGACCGAAGAGTTGATCGTGGATGCTTTCGCCGCCCTTCTGGTGCGCAAGCCTCATGAATATGATGTGGTCGTCGCGACCAATTTCTATGGCGACATACTGTCTGACCTCGCCTCTGAGCTATCCGGCTCACTCGGGCTTGCGGGATCAATCAACGCCAATGCCGAGACCGGGCTGTGCTGTGCCCAAGCCCAGCATGGCTCTGCTCCTGACATTGCAGGGAAGAACGTCGCCAACCCGACCTCACTGATCCTGTCTGCCGCCATGATGCTGACCTGGCTGGGTGAGCAGCGCGGCAAGTCCAAACTGATCGAAGCGGGCACGGCGATTGCCGATGCTGTCGATGCCGTGATTGACGACCCGGCCAAACGGACGCGCGATCTGGGCGGTGATGTGAATACCGACGTATTTGGCGGTCTTGTCGCCGATGCAGTAGCCCGTGAAGCGGTCGCTGCCTAACACGCCCGCGCGGATCCTCCCTCCGCGCATCTGGTGACGCCGTCCTTGGGCGGTGTCACCCCTCTTTTTCAAAGGTGTAGGCAGATGACCGATCGCCCCCGCATAGCTCTTGTCCATGCAACACGCGTCGCAATCGATCCAATCGAGGAAGCTGCGAAAAGGCTTTGGCCGGAAGCCGAAACCATGACGCTGCTTGACGAGGGGTTGTCGATGGATCGGCAGAAACACAAAGAACTGGCGCCGAACCTTCGGGACCGTATCATCACCCTTACGAAGTATGCGGAAAGCGCGGGCGCGCAGGGCATCCTCTTTACCTGCTCGGCCTTCGGCACAGCCATTGAGGATGCGGCATGTGGTAGTCTCATCCCAGTGATGAAGCCCAACGAGGCCATGTTCGATGCCGCATTCGCTCAGGGCGACCGGGTTGCCATGATCACGACGTTCGAACCGGCAACCGCTGGAATGGAACAAGAGTTCCGTGAAGCCGTAAGAGCGCGAAGGAGTACGGCCAGCATCACCTCCTACTTTTGCGAAGGCGCGTTGGCGGCCAAACGTGACGGAGACGATGCAAAACATGACCACCTGATCGCGGAATGTGCATCTCGGATTGCTGGCGCGGACGTCATTATGCTTGGCCAGTTCTCAATGTCGGGCGCAGCAGATTTGGTGCGGACTGCAACTGACATCCCCGTATTGACGAGTCCTGATGCCGCCATTCACGAAATGCGCAACCGGGTGGAAGGCAACCAAGAGGATGCCGCGGCATGCTGATCGGCGTAATTGCAGACGACTTCACCGGTGCGAGCGATATCGCAAACACCTTGGCGAAGGGTGTTATTCCAGAGGGCGGGCTAAAGACGGCGCAGTTTGCGGGTGTTCCGCAAAACCCCTGTGATCCTTCGGTCGAGGCAGGCGTGATCTCTCTCAAAAGCAGATCAGCACCGATTGACGAAGCAACTGCGGACAGCCTCGCGGCATTGAAATGGCTGCGTGAACAGGGCTGCAAACAGATCGTTTTCAAGTACTGTTCCACATTTGACTCCACCAAGGAGGGTAACATTGGCCCGGTCGCAGATGCGTTGGCGGAAGCTTTGGATGCGCAGGCGGTGGTTGTTTGTCCAGCATTTCCAACGACAGGTCGAACCGTCTACCAGGGTCATTTGTTCGTCTTCGACACGCTGCTGAGTGAGTCCGGGATGCAGCACCACCCTCTCACCCCGATGACCGATCCCGATCTTCGTCGGTGGCTGAGCCATCAGACACCAAGCAGGATCGGACACCTTCCGTTGAAATCATTCCTTACCGGTGCGCATGAAACAAAAAACATCCTGTCCGCAGAGATGATGAAAGGAAACCGGTTCATCGTTGCTGACGCCGTGACTGATAGCGATCTGCTTGTGCTTGGAGAGGCATTGGCCGACAGGCCCCTTGTCACAGGAGGGTCCGGTATCGCTCTGGGATTGCCGCGCAACTTCATACGGGCAGGCCTGGCGAAAGGTGACGGCGTTCAATTCAGTCCCGTCTCTGGGCCCGAGGCGGTCCTTGCCGGGTCCTGTTCAGGCGCCACTCGTGGACAAGTCGCCCGACATCGCCACAATCACCCGGCACTCGCAATCGACGTGCCCGCGGTCATGTCGGGAAGCCTGACAGCGGAAGACCTTGTTGCCTTTCTTGCTGCCAACAAGGGCTTGGCACCCTTGGTCTACTCTTCGGGCGCACCAGACGAAGTCAACGATCTACAATCTCAGTTTGGCCGTGAAGCCGTATCTGCAAAACTTGACGATCTGTTCGCGGATACCGCGCGGATGCTGGTCAAAAACGGATATCGCCGCATCGTTGTGGCCGGTGGAGAGACCTCTGGGGCGGTAGCAAGGGCGGTGACTGATCAACTCGGTGTCTCGGCCATGAAGATCGGTCCCGAGATTGATCCCGGCATTCCCGTTCTTACGGTCGGAACCGATGACCCCGTGGCAATTGCGTTGAAGTCCGGGAACTTTGGCAGCGAAGACTTTTTCGTCAAGGCATTGAGCAAAATGGACGGAGCGCTGTGACGGGAGAGGAACGCAAACTCCGTCTGCGATTATCGACACTCTGCGCATCACTGTTCCAGCGCGGTTTCAGTGTCGGAACAGCGGGTAATGTTTCGGCCAAGATCGGCAATGACATCCTGATGACGCCAACAAATTCCACACTCGGCGCGATTGATCCTGACCGGATCGCGAAGCTGGATGCAGAAGGCAACCACATCTCGGGAGACAAGCCGACGAAAGAAGCTTTCCTACACTGCGCATTCTACGAAACCCGACCCCAATGCGGTGCTGTTGTGCATTTGCACTCCACTTGGGCAACCGCGCTTTCCTGTCTTGAAGAGGTCGATCCAGACGACTGCATCCCGCCACTAACGCCATATGTCGTGATGCGGGTGGGAACAGTGAAACGCGTGCCCTATGTCAAACCCGGCGACGCGAAAGCAGGTGCTCTGATAAAGGACCTGAAAGGTGAATATGCCGCTGTGCTGCTTGCCAATCACGGACCGGTGGTCAGCGGTAAGGACCTCTTTTCGGCAGTATATGCCGCCGAAGAACTTGAGGAGACAGCAAAGCTGTTGATGATGACCAAGGATCAAAAGACACGGCTGTTGTCTGACGCCGATGTTGCCGATCTCCGCCGCAGTTTTCCCAATATGTGAGGCATTATGAAGACCGCAGACCTGATAGACGATCACGCCGAAAGGCTCTCTTTTGTTCACCTGCCCTTTCAGCGGTTTGGGTTGAAACCTCATTTTGCCGGACAGGTTCAAACCGTGCAGTGTTTTGAGGACAACACGCTCGTGCGCGCGCAGTTGGAGACGGCTGGCGATGATCGTATCCTTGTTGTAGAGGGGGGCGGGTCCACGCGGATCGCACTTTTGGGCGACATGCTCGCTCAGCTTGCGATCGACAATGGGTGGGCCGGGATCGTACTGAACGCCGCCATCCGGGACAGTGCGGAGATTGCGCAGATGCAAACGCTTGTTTTCGCCCTCGCCACCAGTCCCATCAAAAGTGCAAAAGACGGTTGGGGTAAGGTAGGGTGTCCAGTCCATCTTGGCGGCGTCACCATCAGGCCCGGTGACTGGCTTTATGCGGACGCTGATGGCGTGTTGTGTGCCAAAGATCGGCTCTTCTGAAACCACAAAACAGTCCCAAGCATCACGACTATAGAAACAGAGTTATTCGAACAGGTCGGCCGCCTGATTGTCTGGTTATCACAACTGGGGAGCATCGCGGCACATTCGACGGGCACCTGTCTGCCAATGAGAGAGCCGGCAGGTCCCTGTTTCACGGTTGGGCCGGAACACGGGACCACACAGCGTTCTTGCCATGGCCAATGCCCTGCCGTCCCGCACGAAACACAAAGCGCCTCTAAACCCGCCCACTTGAGGACAACATGATCGCAATGCGCCGCGTCGAGCGGATCTCGGCCAGCACCAGAACAAGGCTGGTGGTGAACGGTACGGCAAGGACCGCTCCGGGAAGACCCCAAAGCGTGCTCCACACGAGCAGAGCCAGCAGGATCATGAACGGGCTGAGATTGAAGGCACGGCCCAGCAATCGCGGTTCAAGATAGCCCCCCACGAACATCTGAGCCGCAGTCAGCGAAATAGCCACAAGACCGGCCATCGACAGTGTTCCGAACTGAGCGAGGCTCAGCAGGACGGGAAAGAGAACACCAACCAGCGATCCGATATACGGCACGTAGTTCAAAAAGGCGATCAACACCGCCCAGAAAAGCGCAAACTCGATGCCCAAGACCAGCATGATCGCATAGGACATCGCACCCAAAATGACGTTCACGACAGTCTTCACAAACAAGTAGCCGCCGATCCGATCATTGACGCGCTGCAGCAAGACCAGCGCCCGTTCACCGGCTCCCTTCGTGTCAAAGACAAGGACAAGTTTCTTCGCGAGGCTCCCCCGCTCAGCCATGAAGAAAACCGCGAACAGGACCACGAGAAAAAGAAATGTCCCGAGACCCTGAAGCGACACGAGCACGGGCGCGATCCAGGACCTGATGTCGATCTCATCGAAGGTGATGCGCCTGAGGTTCGACCAAGTCGGTTCGTCCTCGATCCCCAAAAGACCTGCAGACTGCGTCACAAGTGCATCGAGGTTCGCCTCATAACGGACAAGCGCCGCGATAACTTGCGTGATGTTGTTGGTGACAAGCATGAAAAAGAGCGCAACACCGCCTGCAAAACCGATCAGGACCAGCATGTGCCGTGCCCAAAGCGGCAGATGCTGGATGATCGGATACCGCTCCATATGTGTCGCGGCGGTTGACAGGATGTAGACCGAGATCAACGCAGTGATGACCGGCAGCAGGATGGGTTTGCCGATCCACAGCATCCAACCGATCATGATGACCAAGGCCGCGCCATATGTGATGTTTCCAAGCTGCATAGCGTGCCTCGGCATGACAGGATGTCTGACTGAAAACGACGGCAGCGCGTATGAACCGATGCCATGGTGTGCTGCGGGATGCACAAGGGAACGTGAAGCAGCGTCTTGATGTCTCGGCCTCAGTCTGCGCCGTTCAAGATCATGCAACGGCGTTTCGGACGGATCACGCTGCAGGAGGCCGAGGCGTTTGCGCAATTCTGAGCCGCAGATGATGCCGGATCTTACAAGAGAAGATCCGGCTTGCGGTCAAAGAGTGTCACACCGAGGTTTCGGCATCAAATGAACCACTCTGCATGCTCATGCACGATCGAGTTTCGCGATGTGGGTGGTGGGCTTTCGGTAGGATGGTGACCGATCCCGCGGCTCACTGTTCCTGTTACGGGCATGCGCGTCGTCCAGGATCTGTAGCACTTCGGCCCCTATGTTGCGCTCTTCCTCGATGTCCCAGATCATACGTCGAACATCGGTCTCAAGCGTTTGACGCCGCAATCCGATCAAGTGCAGCCTCCGGTCTGACAAGCGCGACAAAGCGCGTTTGATGGCAAACGTATCTCTGTCTTGGTGCCATTCACGGGCGGCAAACCCGAGTGCCCTGCCCAGCCGTCGCCAAGTGCCCCCACGGTTCAAGCGGTCACGGGAAGGGCCCTTTTCATTTGAAGTTCTGAACATCATCTTGGTCTCCTTTCGCTACAGTCGTGGTTATGAGACAGCCAGAACACTGGCGACTTCTTCGAGCTGCAAAATCGCGCGTTTCAGATAGAAACCCTGCAGCATCAGATGGTTGGCAAAGATGCTTCTGTCGCTGTTACCGTTCAGAACGACCATCGGTCTCAGTTGGCTCGCGCGTTCAAGGTTCTGCAACGCGCGGGTCCAGACCAGGGTCACACCGCGCTCGCGAATGAGCGCTTCAAAGTCCGACCCAAGGGCGTCGAGGATCATGTAGTAAGCGTAGAGCATCCCCTTGTTGTGGTAGAACAGGTCGTCAGCCTGGTGGTTGAACACCCACCAGCCGCCCGGACGGGTCCGCTCGATGGCAGCCGTTTGTGCGCCAAGATCGGCGGCGATCCGTTGCATCGTTCGCCCAAACGCATCCGCACGGCGGTCAAACACCGCCTGCCCGAGTTCCACGCGTTCATTGTATCGTAAGAGCGACCTCAACCCGGTGCGGTACTGCTGCTCGCTTGGGATGGTGGGCAAGATGGATTTGCTCGTGTTCACAATCCAGATGTCGGGCGGGAACTGCAAAAACCCCGCGGCACGCTCGAGGTCAGGATCATTGCTGGAAGAGCCGCGCGTGCGGGCAATCTCGTCCAGAAGCTCAAAACTGAACCGCCCTACGGCGCGCAAGATGCCCATCTGGTAGTTCGGCATGTTGTCCAGAAATCCGCCGGGGGTGAACCATGGATCGTTCGGTGTCCAGGCGTTCTGATTGATCTCACGATCCACGAGCGCCGCAGCGATGGACACTGCCGCGCTGCCACCTGTCATGTGCACGGGCGGCGCAAAATCCACATCGGTGCTGATGTTATGGACTGCGGCCGCACCCACCGTCCAATTCAGCACCGAAGCCGTGATCAGTACGATGCCACTGGTCCGCAGGACGCGGCGCGACAGATGCCGACGCCAGGACCAGATACGCCGTATGCCGCGCACCCTTTCGTTCCCCTCTGCGTCATCGGCGGGAACAGGGACCAGCGCGTTGGACCGGATGTCTTTTCCGTCAGCCCCTGCGTTTGCATCAGTTTCGTAAGTGGTCATGCTGATCATCTCCCGCGTGCTGCCGGAAAAACGCGGGATCAGCGAAATTCATCCCCGAATGCCAACTGCCACAAAACGGCAAATGCGCGGGATGAATTCCGGACGTGGTGCGTTTGTTCTACTAAAGGGAAAGGAAGAGATATGGCGGTCGTCAAAGAGCTCAGCAGCAAAATGCAAGAGTACGTCACCTCCCTCAAGCGCTATGCGCTTGTCCTGACCCGCAATCGCGATATAGCTGATGATCTCGTGCAGGAAACGCTTGTCAAAGCCATCGCAGCTGCGGACAGCTGGGATCCAAACAGCAATCTGCGCGTGTGGTTGTTTCGCATCATGCACAACACCCACATCAGCGCGCTGCGAAAGGCAAAAGTGCGCCAGGACGCCAAAGCGGATCTGCCAGAGCCGGTGGACCGCAGCGATCCGTCATTGCGGGTGCAGGTCAATCAGGTGCTGGACGCACTTGATCAACTGCCCGAGGCACAACGCCGTCCGATCATTATGATCGCGCTGAACGAGATGAGCTATGCGGAAGCCGCCGAAGCGCTCAACGTGCCCATGGGCACCCTGTATAGCCGCCTTGGCCGCGGCAGAAATGCCTTGCGCAAGATCCTCGACGAAACCGACGACGCTGACCCTAAAGTCGTCAAGCTGAGAGGTAGGAAATAATGGAGAAGAACAACATGTCCCCGAATGCCTATCTCGACGGACAGTTGGGTCCGGAGGAAGCGGCCGAGATGGAAGCCAGGCTTGACGACGATCCCGATGAACGGGAAGCGTTCGAAGCGATGGTCCGTCACAAGGCGCTGATCGCTGAGGCGGCCGATGCGCTGGATGACAGCCCCACCAACCTACGCACCGCGCGTCTGGAACAAGAGCTTGTGGCAGCGCTTGAAAAGCGCGCGACACCACCGGCCGAACCGGCCCGACGTGGGTTCTTCCGGCCCTTGGTGCAAGTCGCAGCGGCGGTGGCGCTGGTCAGCTTTGGCTGGTTGGGTCACGGCTATATCTCGCCCGTCGGCGCGGAGCGCATTCCAGACTATGTCTCGGATGCCGTTGGTGCGCACCGCGTTTTTGTCGAAAGCGGACCCTATCCCGTGGAGTTTGACGCTGCGTCTGCAAATCTTGCAGCAAGTTGGTTCATGCAAAACACGGGCCACGCATTTGATGTGCCGGGTTTGCAATCGCTTGGTCTCGATCTTATTGGCGCACAACTTCTGGGCAGCGATGCCGGTCCGCTCGCGCAGTTCCTCTACGAAGACGATGCCGGAGCGCGCGTGTCTCTGGTGGTTGCCGATCATCCGGAACACTTGCCACTGCGCGCTTTGGAAGTCGTCGAATATCCTGATCGCCAGGTCGCTTATTGGCGAACGAGCGATTTGGATTATGCAATCGTGTCTCAGTCCAATTCCATCGAGACAAGTGCAATCGCGATGCTGTTGAACTAGCCTGCTTTCAAACCAAGTTTGGAGTTGGACAGAGGAGCGCATTTTCATGCGCTCCTCTTTTTTCTGACCGCACCGGCAACTCACAAATCCTTGTTTAGTCAAGCTTTTTGGGATGGATCGGTTGGCTTGCGCGTAATTCCTATGACCGATCCGAAAAACAGGAGAAATGCCATTCCGGGTCTGTCGATATCCTGAAACACGAAAAGAGGAACACGACATGATCAAGACCAAAATTGATTTCAACGACCGGGCAAATCACCCGGTCATCCTTGCGCTGGTGGCTGGTGTTGCTGTGGGCCTGGCTCCGTTTGCGGTGCAATTGGCGCCGCCCGTCGCGCAGGCTGCCCACTTCCTAGGTGTCGTCACCGTGGTTCTGGCTGTCAAAAGCCTTATGCGCTCACACGTCACGGATTGGCTTGGGTTTGTGCTGTTTGGCATCGGTCTCGGCCTTGCGCCGTTCTTTGCGGCGGCAGCGTTGCCGATTGAAAACGTGAAATGGCTCATGGTGGTCATCGGCGGTGTTCTGACCGTCGCAGGTTTCTGGAAGCGGTGGGTGACCGTGATGCCGCTGGCGGTTGTACCGCACGCGACCCCGACAGATGCCGAGATGAAACCTGGGGGTACAGAGGTCACCTGAACCGGCGGCACGATCGCCCATACGACATGGCCTGCATTTCGCCAAACTTGGGCTGTTCTCTGGAGCAGTCCATTTTTTTGGGGGATGAACGCCAGCGCTCGCGCGTATGTGATGAGAAAGGCGGCCACGGTCACAGGATCTTGCGCCGCCGACCCAGAAAACTCTGGGGGAACACCAGGTCCGGGCCCCTCTGGCAACCTTCGACAGCAGGTTGTGATGTCGGAATTCTGAATAGGCATGTCTGCGCTGTCCAGGATGATGTCATGGCCCAGAAGGACAAAACCGAGTTCTCGGACATCGCTCAATCGGCCCCCGCCCCCGATCTGCTCAACGAAAAGCCCGCGCTGCCCATTGTGGTTGCGCAACCGCGCCGCACCCAGCTGCGACGTATTGTTTTTGCGGTTATCGTGCTTGCGGCGATGTGGTGGATGCTGAACCCAGGCGACCTGTTCAGCTGGATTATTGGCGGACCAACGGTTGCCTTGGCGGTCGCAGCGGTCTTGGTGCTTCCGGCTTCGGCGCCGCAGCATGTTTCATTGTCGGGGCTGGTGCGGTTTGCATTCTATTTCCTGACGCAAACGGTCCTCGGCGCGATTGATGTCGCTTTGCGCGCCTTCAACCCCTGGCACATCCTGCAGCCGGTCTTTGTAACGCGGGAAACCAGTCTGCCGGATGGGCCGCCCCGCTGGATACTCTGCAACGCACTGACCCTGCTGCCCGGCAGTCTGACAGCGGACATCAAAGGGGCGTCTTTGACCATCCATCTGATTGACCCTGATCTCGAACCGGACCTGCCAGAGCTTGAAAACCGTATCCGAGATCTCTTTTCACTGACCACACTGGACCCTTCGCCATGATCCTCCTTCCCTACTTAGCCACGTTCCTGCTGCTGACCGCCCTGGTCGGGCTGATCCGCGTGATGCGCGGGCCGACCACCGCCGACCGAATGCTGGCAGCGCAATTGATCGGGACATCGACAGTCGCAATCCTCCTGGTGATCGGCGTGGCGACGGAGGCACCCGCGCTCTTCGACGTCGCGCTCGTGTTTGCCATCCTCGCAGCCATCTCGCTTGCAGCCTTTGTCGCCACAGCGCGGTCGGGACATCAGCCATGAGCGTACAAGACATCATGGGCGTGGGCATCATGGTGCTGGGCACAGTGTTCTTCCTTGCGGGCACCGTTGGCATTCTAAGGTTTCCCGATGCGTTCAGCCGCCTGCACGCGGTGACCAAGGCCGACAATCTTGGGCTGGCCTTGATCGCGCTCGGCACCAGCATTTTGGCCGCCGATGGGTTCACTGCAGCCAAGCTCTTTCTGATCTGGATCCTGATCGCCGTCTCCGGCGCCATCGGCGGTCATCTGATCGCACGCCACGCGTTGAGAGATAAATCATGACAGACCCGTGGATCGCATTCGACCTGACCTTGGCGGGTGGTATGCTTGTCGTTGCCTGGCTGGCGCTGGCCTCGCGCGCCGCGTTCCAAATGATCGTGATGTTTATGATGTTCGGCATCCTTGCATCGCTCAGTTGGGTGCGGTTGAACGCGCCCGATGTGGCGCTTGCCGAAGCCGCGGTGGGCGCTGGCATAACCGGTGCCTTGTTGCTGCGCACGCTCAGCAGCTTGCGCCACGCTCCGAAAGAACGCGCACCGCATTGGCCCATCGCAATGGTTGCGGGTGTCTTGTCCCTGATCATCGTCGGCGCACTTGGGGCGGCACTCCTGATGGCACCGGAGGCGAGCCTGGGATATGACCGCGCTGTCGCCATTCGCCTCGACCAAAGCGGCGTCACCAACCCGGTGACGGCGGTGTTGCTGAACTTCAGGTCATACGACACATTGCTTGAAATCGCGGTGCTGTCGGCGGCGCTGGCCATCATGCTGATGCTGGGCAGCAAGCCGTTATCGCCAAGACCGCTTGGCCCGCTGTTCTTACCCTTTGCCAAAGTTATCGTGCCCAGCAGTGTCATCATCGCAGGCTATCTGCTCTGGCTCGGTGCGTCGCAGCCCGGCGGTGCTTTTCAGGCCGCCGCCGTACTTGCCGCGGGCGGGATCGTCCTGATCCTGGGGCAGCACTACGACCCGCGGGCGCGGGACGGGGCATTGATCCGCCTTGTGTGTGGGATCGGCCTTGCCGGTTTTGTTCTGGTGGCCATCGGCGGTCAAATCCTGACCAGCGAGATGCTGCGTTATCCCGAAGGCTTGGAAAAGACCTGGATCGTGATGATCGAAGCGACCCTCACCGTTTCTGTCGCAGCCACGCTCGCTGCACTTTTTGTCGGCGCTTTGCGGAAAGGAACCACGGCATGACACCTGATATCATTTATGCCTTCACCGGAATTGGCTTGATCGGCATGGGCCTTTACCGGCTCGCCGTCTCCACCCAGGCCCTTTGGCAAATCGTCGCCGTGAACGTGATTTCAGTCGGAGTCGGCTCGATCCTGATCGCTTCGGCTTATCGGGGCAGCGGCACTGCCGCGGACCCGGTTCCGCAAGCCTTCGTCCTGACTGGCATCGTCGTTCTTGTTGCAACAACCGCCGCCGCGCTTTGCCTTGTTCGCCGCATTGATGAGTTGGCCGACACCGATGACATCTGAATTCCTCGGACTAGACCCCAAAACGGTACTTCTGATGGGACCGCTTCTGGCTGGAACGCTGTGCCTTCTGGTTCCGCGCATCTCTGCGCTGGTTGGTCTGCTCGGCACCATCACGAGTGTCGGCGGAGCTGTCGGTTTGCTTGCAGCCGTGGCCAACGACGGACCGATCACAACGCAATTGGCTGGATGGACACCGCCCCTTGGGATCGCGCTTTATGCCGATGGGCTATCGGTGTTTATGATCGCGATGACAGCACTTATCGGCGCTGCGGTCGGCCTCTTCTCTGTCGGCGCGTGGGGCATGTTTGCGACGGCAAACGACACGGCCACTCGCCTCAGCGGACGGACCTATTTTTGGCCACTTTGGATGATGCTGTTGGCCGGGCTCAACGCGCTCTACCTTACAACTGACATCTTCAACCTATTCGTGACGCTCGAAATCATCGGACTGACTGCGGTCGCGTTGACCGCCCTTGCCGGTAGCCGCACATCGCTCCATGCAGCCCTCAGGTATCTGATCATGGGGCTTGTTGGCTCTTTGCTGATCCTACTCGGGGTGGACTATCTCTATAGCGCCTTTGGCCGCGTCGATATGAGTGGCCTTCATGTCGGTGAAGCACCGGTACCGGCAACCATCGCCCTTCTGATCGTCTTGGCCGGCCTCGCGATAAAAGCTGCCGTCTTTCCACTGCACTTCTGGATGCCCGATGCCCATTCCAGCGCTACGGCACCTGCAAGCGCCATCCTGTCGGCGCTTGTGGTCAAGGCTGCGCTGTACATGGCGATGCGGCTTTGGTTGATCCTCGCGCCGGATACCCAAGCGCTTCCTGTTCTTTTTGGGATGATGGGCGCGGGAGCTATCCTCTTCGGGTCTTTCCAGGCCTTCCGGACGCGTCGTTTGAAGATGCTTGTCGCCTATTCGACTGTCGCCCAGGTGGGATTGATTACCTTGGTTTTTGCCACGACCGGTACGATCGACGCGGAAACCGCCTGGCGGGGTGCGGTCTATCTCATGCTGGCGCATGCCATCGCAAAGGCCGCGATGTTTCTGGCGGCAGGTCGGCTGATTGACGAGCTTGGCCATGACCGTATCGCGGGCCTTCGGAGACTGCCCAATAGCGCCAAACCGGCGGCCTTCGCCTTTGGCATTGCAGCCGTCAGTCTGATCGGCCTGCCGCCCTCAGCAGGGTTTGTTGGAAAATGGCTTCTGCTCGAAGGAATGATCACAGGACAGATCTGGGTTTTGGTTGCAGTCGTGATGCTCAGCACCGTGCTGAGTACCGCTTACATGATGCGGGTCGTGGGCCGCTTCTTGCGACGTGAGGCGACGCCGACCGATCAGTCGGACGCTTCCGGGTATTGGCGGTTGGGCGATGGTGTCGCGATTGGACTTGCTTTGGGGGCGCTGTTCCTCGGCCTCGGCTCTGCTCAGCCACTGGCGCTGATCGAGATTGGCATGCCTATGCCCGCTGCCGCGCTTACGGAAACCGCAGTTCCCGAACTGACAGACGGGGCTGACTCATGACCGAGCAGCTTGTACCTCTGGCAATTCTCTTCACATCTCTAGCAATCGCGCCCTTCATTCTAATGCTGCCGGAACGCGCGGTGGGACTTCGCACCGGGATAAACCTGACCGCAGCGGTCGTGAAGCTGGCGCTGGTTGTATGGCTGACCTACGGGGTGATCAACGGCCAGACGTTCGCGGCGCAGCTGACCGTTCTACCTGGACTGGACTTCATCCTGCGCATTGATGCGCTGTCGGTCCTGTTTCTGGCGCTGTCGGCGCTTTTGTGGCTGCTAACCACGATCTATGCCATCGGCTATCTAGAGGCCGGGCAGCACCGCAGTCGGTTCTTTGGCTTTTTCAGCTTGTGCGTGGCCGCGACGGTTGGGATCGCCATGTCCGGAAACTTGTTTACGTTCCTGATTTTCTTCGAGGTTCTGACGCTGGCCACCTATCCTCTGGTCGTGCACCGCGGCACGGCAGATGCGCTACGCGCGGGCCGGATTTATCTTGCCTACACGCTCGGGGGTGGGATTGCCCTGACACTTGGCGTTGTCTGGCTTCATACCCTGACGGGCGCCTTTGTCTTTACACCGCAAGGCGTTTTGGGCGTGCTGCCAGAGACCCATGCGGCCACTCTCAAGGTCATCTTTGCCTTGCTGATTGCAGGCGTCGGGGTCAAGGCGGCACTCGTCCCGTTTCATACCTGGTTACCGGTTTCGATGGTGGCGCCCGCCCCGGTGAGCGCACTTTTGCACGCAGTCGCTGTCGTCAAGGCAGGCGCGTTCGGCATCATGCGGATTGTCTACGACGTCTACGGCGTCGAAGCGACACAGTCGCTCAACCTGGCTCTGCCGCTTGCCGCCGCCGCTGCCGCCACGATCCTGTATGGCTCGTTTCGAGCCCTAACACAGGACGATCTGAAGTCGCGCCTCGCCTTTTCGACCGTGAGCCAGGTGTCTTACATCGCGCTGGGTGTGGCGCTGATCTCACCCGTCGCGGCCACTGGCGGGTTGGTGCACTTGATCCACCAAGGGATTATGAAAATCACCTTGTTTCTGTGTGCAGGCAATTTCGCTGAAGGCTACGGCATTAAAAAGATCAGCCAGATGAACGGGCTGGGCAAGCTGATGCCGGTCAGTATGGCGTTCTTCACCATTGCCGCTCTCGGGATGATCGGCGTACCGCCATTGGCCGGGTTTGTCAGCAAATGGTATCTGGGCGCCGGAGCCCTTGATGCCGGACAGCCTTGGGTCATTCTGATTCTGCTCGGCTCCAGCGCGCTCAACGCCGCGTACTTCCTGCCAATCCTCTATCGGGCCTGGTTCCTGCCGGTGAGTGACCAAACAGCTGACCCCGTGCGCCCGATTGGTTGGATGCTGCTGGCGCCACCTGCTGCGACGGCAATGCTGGTCATCTGCGCGGGCATCTTTGCCAATGCGCCGTTCAGTCCGCTCAGCTGGACACACTTTATCGTTTCACTGGAGTATCAATGACCTCGCTTCCGCTGTTGTCCGCACCCGCAATTCCAGTTTTGGTCGCGCTGCTTGCGATGCTTCCCCTATCGCGCCAGGCACTGCCTTACGCGACGGTGTTGGCCCCGCTGCCCGCGCTCGTTCTGGCACTGTCCGGCGCATCCGAGCATGCGCAAGAGATCCCGGCCTTGCTTCTGGGAACCCAGCTTGAGTGGGACACGCTGCGCGCCGGGTTCCTGCTGTTCACCAGCCTGCTCTGGACAACGGCGGCCTGGTGCGCGGCCGTCTCTCTGCATTCGGATGTACAACGCAGCCGTTTCTGCGTCCTTTTCCTTTTGGCAATGGCGGGCAATTTCGGGTTGATCCTCGCGGGCGACATCGTGTCTTTCTACACGTTCTTTTCAATGATGAGCCTCGCCTCCTGGGGCCTCGTCGCTCATGACCGCAGCCCATTCGCCAGCTTTGCAGGACGGTGCTATATCACCTTCGCAATTGTCGGCGAGTTGGCACTTTTCTCGGGCCTGACGCTCGCGTCTTATACCGCCGGTTCGTTGCTGCTGGCCGATGTCCAGCAGACGGAACTCGGCGGCCTTTCCATGATCCTTCTCGCGATCGGGTTCGGCATAAAACTCGGGGTTGTGCCGCTGCACATATGGTTGCCGGTTGCCCATGCGGCGGCCCCGGCGCCCGCCAGTGCCGTTCTGAGTGGCGCCATGGTAAAGGCCGGGCTGTTCGGTGCGCTTGTCATACTTCCACTAGGCATGATGCAAATGCCCGACGCCGGTATCGTGGTCATCGTCCTCGGCGGCGTGTCTGTTGTGCTTGCTGCGTTGATCGGGGTTACGCAAAACAATCCCAAGGCTGTTCTGGCTTACTCAACAGTCGCTCAGATGGGCCTCGTCGCAATGGCGCTCGGAACTGGCCTCGCGCGGCCCGAAACCTGGGACGCGGTTGCACCGGCATTGGCACTGTTTGCCGCGCACCACGCCTTTGCCAAAGCTGCGCTGTTTCTGGGCGTTCCAGCCATCGGAAGCCTCAGCCGAGGAGTCACACGCGGGATCGCGATCGCGCTTCTGGCGCTTCCGGCAGTGACCCTTGCGGCCGCGCCCTGGACCAGCGGCACCGTTGCGAAATCGGCGCTGAAGGACGCGATGCTTGATCCCACCGGGCTATGGGGCGGCGCGCTCGACCCCGCGCTTTTCATCAGCAGCGTCGGCACAGCACTTTTGATGTTGCGTTTCCTGTGGCTCATGGCGGCAGGCACTGGACACACAGCGCGTCCGTCGGCCTGGGTATGCGCACCGTGGGGCACGATGACGGGGTTGGCCATGGGTGGCATATGGCTGGCGCCCTTCGCAGCTCCAGAACTTCCGGTAGACGCGCTGTCCAATGCAACGCCAATCCTGATTGCGCTTGGGCTCACCTTGGGCATCCTGCTGCTGGTTAGGACCTTCGGGATCGAAACCCGCGAAGTTCCTGCAGGAGAGGTCCTTGCGCTTTTTCGAATTGGCGCGCGCAAGCATATGCGCGCGGCACCCCGCGTCACCCAAATACAGTGGTTCGATGGGCTACCTGAGTGGTCGTTTTGGAAATGGTCCGGACCGGATTACTCCGCCTACAGCGCTATCGCTGTGCTTGCGATCCTAGTTGCCATCATTGCTGCCGGGGTTATCTCGCTCCCTGCCGTTTAGGACATACTGTCACGCTGGCCGCAGCACTTTCATTCGCAACTACTGTACACGCGCGACTGAGCGGCGAAGATCAAATGCAAGACGGGCATGACGTCATTGCAGTAGCAAAAGGACGCCAGCCCTTTACTGTCTGCGTGCGGCAGCGAGCGCTTCGGACAAGATGAACCGATCACCGATGTGATTGGCCAGGATCAGCAGCAGACGCGCGTTGAGCGCGTCACTTTCTGCTTTGCTCAGGCCTTTGTGCACGGCCAGCAGTTCATCATAAAAACCGTCCGGATCTGGAATGTTGGGGTCGAGGTTAAGTGTCATGCGCGCACCCCCGTCCAATGGCTGTCCGCAGTGCATCTGCGATCGCTGGGGCGTCCGCGGTGACCCAGCGCGCGGCGACGTGCTGGTCCGGCCGAATGAGATATATGGCCGAAGGCGCATCGCCGAGATACCGTTCGCGCAATGCGCCCGTTGGATCGTCTTTTTCGGTGGCAAGCACGAGCGTTGTGATTGCGATGCCGTCGACCTCCGTTAACGCTGGCGCATCGGTATCTATGGCCAGAACGGTGAACGCGCCGCTGAGGTTGTCCAGCAAGAACCCGTCTTGCAAAGGCGCGTCTGCGCAGGGTGCGCCAACCCGTGTTCGATCGGGCCCATCAAGGTGATCCGGCCCGTTCAATGACAATCCGTCATAGACGCAAGGGATGGACAGGCGCCCCGAATTGACCATTGGCCGCGCGAACTTGTGCGCCTTGGCAAGATCAAGGATCGCATCGCGGAAAACCTTACTGATCTCGCTTTTTGGCGTGAGGAAGTCAGTGGCGCGGGTCGAATTCAGGATGTTTTCATCCGCTCCGTAAGCGCGTTCCTCGGAATAGGTGTCGAGCAGGGCATCGGCTGCGAGGCCACGCAGGACGAGGTCCAGCTTCCAGGCCAGATTGTCGGCATCCTGGACACCAGAATTGGCCCCGCGCGCACCAAAGGGCGACACCTGGTGTGCGCTGTCGCCCGCAAAGATCACGCGGTCATGGCGGAATTCGCGCATCCGACGGCATTGAAATGTGTAGATCGACGTCCATTCAAGTTCGTAGTCCGCGCCCTCACCCAACATCGCATCGACGCGGGCGCGGATGTTTTCCTCTTTCAGCTCTTTCTCCCGGTCGATGTCCCAACCTAGCTGAAAGTCGATGCGCCAGATATCGTCCGGTTGCTTGTGCAGCAGCGCGGACTGGCCCGCGTCCTTGAACGGCGGCTCGAACCAGAACCACCGCTCCGTCGGGAAATCTGCAGTCATCTTCACGTCGGCGATCAGGAAATTGTCTTCGAACACGCGGCCATCAAAGCTCAGCCCCATCATGTCGCGGATCGGGCTGCGCGCGCCATCACAGGCGATCAGCCACTCCGCCTCGATCTGATAGGGGCCGTCGGGTGTATCGACATCCAAGAGCACATGGTCTTCCCGCTGATCCATTGCCGTGACTGCATTGCGCCCACGGATTTCAATCGGCGCGCCCTCGCCTTGCGCCACCCGAATCTCATCCACCAGGAATTTTTCGAAGTAGGGTTGCTGCAGGTTGATGAAGGCCGGGCAGCGGTGCCCGCCCTCAGGTTGCAGGTTGAATTGGAACACGCGGGTGTCGCCATGAAAGACTTTGCCCACATTCCAGACCACGCCCTTGTCGATCATACGTTTGCCTGCGCCAAGCCGATTGGCAATCTCCAAGGTCCGCTTGGCAAAACAGATAGCGCGGCTGCCCTGCCCCACACCGTCATGGTCATCGAGAACCAGTACCGGAGTGCCCTTGCGCCCAAGATCCAAAGCAAGGGCCATCCCGATGGGCCCACCACCGACAACGATAACCGGGTGCCGCTGCGCAGGCATGGTCTGCGCAGAGACGGGAGCGTATGGATAGAGTTGGAACGCTATGTCATACCGCACATCGACCATGACCTATCCCTGCAAGGCCTCCCACATTTCGATATCTCGCTTGTCCGTCCAGATGCGTGGATGGGCAATGCCGCGGGCCTCGTCGTAAGCGCGGGCGACGTTGAACGGCAGGCAGTGTTCGTAGATGGCATAGTCGCTGAACTTGGGGTCACACTCGGCGCGCACCGCGTCCCAAGCCTCTTTCAACGAGCCGTTCCGTGCCGCAACACGTGCTGCCGGGCGGTACGTGCTATCCACAAAGTCTCGTGTGCTTTCGATGGCCTTGTTCACCATCTCGGACCCGACAAGCGCATCTCCACGACCTGGCGCGATGGCATCAACCTCATAGGCTTTGATCGCGTCCAGCGTGCCGCCCCAATCCCCGAAGTACCCGTCACCGCAATAGCAGGCCGAGTGGTATTCAACGATGTCACCGGTAAACATCACGTTCTGATCAGGCACGTGAATGACAGCATCCCCCGCCGTATGGGCGCGACCCAGATGTTTGACATCGACGCGGCGATTTCCCAGGTAAACGGTCATCGCGTCCGAAAATGTCGTCGTCGGCCAGGTCAGTCCCGGAATGCTCTCATACCCTTCGAAGAGACGCGGGAAGCGTTGGAATTCACTGTCCCAATCCTCCTGTCCGCGCTCCGCCACCATACCTCGGGCCATGTCCGACATGATGATCTGATCCGCGCCATAGGCCGACGCTCCCAGCACCCGCACCGCATGGTAATGGGTCAGCACCAGATGCGTAATCGGCTTGTCCGTGACAGACCGCACCTTCTCGATCACCTTTTCAGCCAGACGGGGGGTCGCCTGCGCCTCGACAATCATCACGCTTTCATCGCCGATTATGACGCCGGAATTGGGATCCCCTTCGGCGGTGAACGCCCACAATCCCTCGCCGATCTCGTCAAAGGTGATGGTCTTTTCCGTCATGTCCCCTTGGGACGCGAAAGCCTTGGCCATGGGTTCATCCTTGCTTGCAGCGCTTGGCATTGCCCGCGCGGCCGTTCGAGTTTCAAAGCCGGGTATCAGTTGCTTTTGTAACTAACAACGCGGAACCGTGTGCAGCGTGCCAGGTTCAAACAGTCCGTATTGTCCCATCGGATACCCAACTGTCAAAGATGATCAGCGCCGCCTCGACAAAGGCTGCGTCGTTGATATGGCAATCCAGTTCAGTGAATTTTATCGGGTCTGTCATTTGCGTGCGCATCTCATCGCAAAACGCTGCAAGAGCGGGCGCGTCATGCGCAGGACCGCCGGGGCGATCCCACTCCTCGATCCCTTGGTTTGGCAGGATCACGTGAACGGGCGCCTCTGACTGCTTGAGCCTTTGAGCCAATTCGCGCGCCGTTTCCCGACGCTCATCCGCATTGTAGCCGGAGCATTTCACGAGCCGGTTATGGGCATGAAAAGGGCGGTCCTGGAACCGGTCGGGTATATCCTGCCAACCCGCGAAGTCGATTAGGTCGAGGCATCCCGGCGCCACGATCTGCGGAATACCCGCCCGCCCTGCGTTCAGCATCCGATCCGTACCTGCATTGACAACAGACCCGGCAAGAAGATTGCCGAGTTCGGACAGCGCAAAGTCCATCACGCAGACAAACCCGCCATCGCGCGCGATGCTTTCAAAGGCCATCCCGCCCATGCCGGTCGCGTGAAAGATCGCAACCTCAAAACCGCGCTCTTCCAGCGCAGGCTTCAGGGCCTTCATATAGGTCAGGCAGGAGGACCCCAGCGACGTCATTCCGACCAGAGGTTTTGTCAGATTTGGTGGCTCAACCGCCCGAGCGGCGCCCAGCACAGCGCCTGCGGCCTGGGACAAGGACGCCTTGCAGACCGCGTTGAGACCATACAGACCGCCCGCCCAGAGGATCATCTGGATGTCAGCAGACAGGCGCTGCGGCTCGATCAGCGGCGAAAAGGAAACGGTTGAAACAACGTATTTGGGCACACCCAGCGGCAATGCCTGGCAGATGTCGAGCGCCGCATCAGTTCCCATCGTGCCGCCCAGAATGACAATGCCGTCAAAGCGCCGTTCGTTCAAAAGCCGTTGCGCCAGGGCACTGGCGCCCCGCGCCATGATCTGCATCGCGGTGTTTTCGTCGTCACTGTCAATGGCGGCTTGGATCGAGCTGCCCGCTGCCTCTGCCACATCGTGTTTCGAGATATCCGTCGGCTGCACCGGATCGCCGAGAACGGAGATGTCCATTGTCAGCGCGCCGCCGCCTTGCGCGCGGATGCGCTCGACCATGTAATTCAGTTCGTCGTTCTTGGTGTCATAGGTGCCGACCACCAGGATCGTCTTGTCGGGCATCGCGGCCTCCGTCCGTCGCTCACGCCAATGACGGCAACCAAAGCACGATGGCCGGGAATGCTACAAGAAGCGCGATGGTGATCGCGTCTGCGATGAAGAACGGGGTGACGCCTTTGAACACGTCCTGAACATTCAGGTCATCGCGTACGCCCGCCACGACAAAACAGTTGAGCCCGATTGGAGGTGTGATCAGACAGAACTCCGCCATCTTGACGACCAGGATTCCAAACCAGATTGCGCACATGGGGCCGGACATCCCAAAGGCGCTGTCCTCTGCGCTCACGAATTCGCCGCCGTTGAGGGCCATGACCGCCGGATAAACCACCGGAAGCGTCAACAGCAGCATACCGATGGCGTCCATGAACATGCCAAGCACGGCATAGGCCAGCAGGATGCAAATCAAGATCAGCATCGGCGAGACAGTCAGAGAGGTGATCCAATCACTGAAAGCGCCCGGCAGGTCGGCGAAGCCGAGGAACCGGACATAGATCAACACGCCCCAGATGATGGTGAAGATCATCACGGTCAGCTTAGCGGTTTCGATCAGCGCGTCCTTCAGCTCAGACAGGCGCATGCCGCGATAGAGCGCCATGAGAAATACGATGAACGCGCCCACTGCACCGCCTTCGGTTGGTGTGCCCCAGGCATCGCCGAACGGGTTGTAAACAAAAAAGATGATGATCACGACCACGGCCACGATGGGCAACGCGGGCGGCAGAGCCACGAGGCGTTCGCGCCAGGTAAAACCGCCGACCGGCGGGCCGACAGTCTTGAAGATGACGGCGATGCCGATGATCAGAACGGCGTAAACAAAGGCGGAGAACGCACCGGGGATAAAGCCCGCCAGCAGCAGTTTGCCGACATCCTGTTCGACGATGATGGCATAGATAACAAGGATCGCCGACGGCGGGATCAGCGACGCAAGCGTTCCGCCTGCGGCCACGACGCCCGCGGCAAATTGCTTGTTATACCCGATCTTGAGCATCTCGGGGATGGCGATACGCGCGAACACGGCCGCCGTGGCGACGGACGCGCCGGATACTGCGGCAAAACCGGCCGTCGAAAACACGGTTGATACGGCCAGACCGCCCGGCACCCATGCGATCCACTTCTTGGCCGCGTCGAACAGCGCGGTCGTCAGCTTGGCGTAATAGGCAAGGTACCCGATCAAGATGAAGGTCGGGATCAGGGATAGGGCGTGTGCCGAAACTTTGGAATGCGGCACCTGCCCCGCGATCTTCACACTGATTTCAACAGCCTTGCCCAACCGTTCGGGCGCATAGTCGAACCCGTTCCAGCGCAACCAGACAAGCCCGACAAAACCCGCAAGCCCTGCCGCAAAAGCAACGCGCATCCCCAGAAAAACAAGGCAGAGCATGCCCCCTGTCGTCCACAGGCCGATTGTGATCGGGTCCATCAGTCCGCCCCTTCCAACGCCTCAGCCTCGGCCTTGGCTTGTGCCGCCACGCTCTGGATCAGTGGCACGGCGACGGGGCGATCGAGGTTCAGCCAAAACGCCCGCGCGTAGCCCACGGACTGCAAGACGAGCCGCGCGCACAACACCGCAAAGGCGATAGGGACCAGCAGCTTTGACGGCCAGAGCGGCATCGAGATGTCGATGGAACTGTCCCGGCTACAAAGTGGCCGCGCGCAATCAAAGGAACGGTCAAAATGCGCCCATGATCCCCAGATGAGCGCAATCATCAGGACAAGGATCAGCAGCACCATGAACAATTCCACAAGCCACAACAAACGGCCGCGCATGGCCCCAATGATGATGTCCATCCGAATATGGCTGCCACCGCGCTGAACATAGGACACACCCATGATGGCAATCAGCGGCATCAACGCTTCGATGTAATCCACATATCCCAACAACGGCTTTTCAAAGAACTCGCGCGCGGACACGGAGTAAGCCGCGAGAAACATAAGGGAAAAGGCGGCCAGACCGCTGAGCAGAGCCATCACGCGTTCGACGGGCAGCAGGGCCCTGTCCAAACGACTAAGAAGGCTGGAATCCTCCAGCACTGTAGATGCACCTGCCATGCCCGCCCCCTTGATGAGGTTGTTTGTTTTGCCCGGCAGGCCTCACGACGTGCCGGGCAACTTACTTAGCTGCCGCCCTTGGCGTCGGCGAGGGTCTCCACAACGAGATCGTAAAGTTCCTGACCGGGCAAGCCCTGCGCTTCCATATCAGCGATCCAGGCGTCACGCGCTGGATCTGCTGCAACCGCGCGGAACTCTTCGATCACTTCGGGCGCAATCTCGACCTTTTGAACGCCCTTCTCTTCCAGCACGCTGTCCCAGCGCTCGAGCAGTTCGGCGTAGTTGGCCAGGTAGTGATCAATGGCCTCGGGGATCGAGCTTTCCAGCGCAGCCTTGTGGTCATCCGACAGGCTGTCATAGGCGTCGATGTTGACAACAACAGGACAATTCACTGTGCCGGGGTTCAGGTTTGCTGTCCACCAATCCGCCTGGTTGATCGTGCCGAAGGACAAGTGCGCATGCTGTGCAAAGGCAACGGTGTCGACCACACCGGATTCCATGGCCTGATACGCCTCGGTCGCGGTGACGGACGTTGGCACACCGCCTACGCTCTCAAACGCCTTGCCGAGGCCACCGGTCGCGCGTACGCGCATCCCTTCGAAATCGGCCAGTGTCGTTTTTGGCTCACCCGTGCCCACGATGTTGTATTGCGGCATGGGCGACGTCATGAGCAGCCGTGCATTCCACTGCTCCATTTCCTCAACCGCAGCCGGGTGCTGGTACACGGCCGAGGCGACAGCGACTTCCTGTTCCAGGTTCTCAACACCCAGGAAAGGCAGCTCCAGCACGGTAATCACGCGGTTCTTGTCGCGGTGATACCCGGCGCAGAATTGTGCCATCTCGAAGGCACCGATGGAAATGCCATCCAGGTTCTCGCGGTTTTTCGACAGGCCACCATAGCTGATGTTCATGGTGAATTCGCCGCCTGTCTTTTCCGAAACCAGTTCGGCCAGCTTTTCGATGTGTTCCGTGAAGGCGCGACGTTTGCCCCAAACGGACACATTCCACTCTGTCGCGGCTGCTTCGAGCGCGAATGTGCAGGAAATGGCGGCGGCGATGCCGCCGACTGCGATCTTGTTCATGATATCTCTCCCTTGATGCGGGGCGTATCGGCCCGCTTGATGGGGAGGCTAACGTGGCGATGCGGCGCTGCCAAGAGGCGCGCAGACAAAGTGCCGCTGTTATGCGCGGGGGCGAGAAAGACCTCAGATCAAGACCGCATCTACAACCAACGTCTCATTTATTTCCTTCTGCGCCGTGTTGCGTATTATCACAAACAAGAGGGAGGAGACCCGCCACGCGTTTGGCGGGGTGCGCGGTTTGTGCGGCTCCGATCACAGGAACACACGACCGGGAGGAACCATGTCGGATACAAAGACTTACGCGCCACAACCAGAATTGGCCGCAAATGCCCATGTAGACGCCGCCAAATACGAAGAGATGTATGCCGCATCCATCGCCGATCCCGAGGGCTTCTGGGGCGAACACGGTAAACGCATCGACTGGATGAAACCCTTCAGCACCGTCAAAGACGTCAGCTATGACTTCGGCAACGTGGCGATCAACTGGTATGGCGACGGGACTTTGAACGTCTCGGCCAACTGTATCGACAGGCACCTTGCAACCCGTGGCGATCAGACTGCGATCATCTGGGAACCTGACAGCCCGGAGGATGAGGCCAAGCACATCACGTATCGTGAGTTGCATGCCGAGACGTGCAAGATGGCCAACGTGCTCAAGGACCTGGGCGTGGGCAAGGGCGACCGGGTTGTCATCTACCTGCCCATGATCCCCGAAGCCGCCTATGCAATGCTGGCCTGCGCACGGATTGGGGCCATCCACTCCATCGTGTTTGCCGGCTTCTCGCCCGATGCGCTGGCGGCCCGTGTGTCGGGTTGCGACGCCAAGGTCGTGATCACCGCAGACGGCGCACCGCGCGGGGGCCGTGTCACGAACCTGAAGGACAACGTGAACCAGGCGCTGATCAACGTGATCGACGACACCAAATGTCTGGTTGTCAAACGGACGGGCCAGCAGATCGCTTGGCGCAACGGTCTCGATTTCTGGCTCCATGAAGAGGCGGCAAAAGCGTCCGACGACTGCCCGGCCGAGGAGATGGGGGCCGAAGATCCGCTGTTCATCCTGTATACATCGGGCTCAACGGGCCAACCCAAGGGCGTCGTTCACACAACCGGCGGCTACCTCGTTTACGCCTCACTTACCCACGAGATCACGTTCGATTACAAGGACGGTGACATCTACTGGTGCACCGCCGACGTGGGGTGGGTCACCGGGCACAGCTATATCGTCTACGGCCCCCTTGCGAATGGGGCCACGACCCTGATGTTCGAGGGCGTACCGACCTACCCGGACGCGTCGCGGTTTTGGCAGGTTTGCGAAAAGCACAAGGTGGCGCAGTTCTACACCGCCCCGACGGCGATCCGCGCGCTCATGGCGCATGGCAACGACCCAGTCACCGGCTGCGATCTGAGCAGCATTAAGGTACTGGGTACCGTCGGCGAGCCGATCAACCCAGAGGCATGGAACTGGTACAACGACGTCGTCGGCGGCGGGCGCTGCCCCATCGTCGACACCTGGTGGCAGACCGAAACCGGCGGGCACCTGATGACCCCCCTGCCCGGCGCACATGCGACCAAGCCGGGCGCTGCGATGAAGCCGTTTTTCGGGATCAAACCTCTCGTGCTAGAGCCTGCCTCGGGCGATGTCATAGAGGGCAACGGGGTCGAGGGCGTGCTTGTCATTGCCGACAGCTGGCCCGGCCAGATGCGCACCGTTTGGGGCGATCATGAGCGGTTCGAGAAAACCTATTTCTCCGACTACAAGGGATACTACTTTACCGGCGATGGCTGCCGCAGGGACGCCGACGGCGATTACTGGATCACAGGTCGCGTCGATGACGTCATCAACGTATCGGGCCACCGCATGGGAACGGCGGAGGTCGAGAGTGCACTTGTCGCTCACTCCAAGGTGGCCGAGGCCGCAGTGGTCGGCTACCCGCACGACATCAAAGGCCAGGGCATCTATTGCTATGTGACCCTGATGAACGGCGAAGAGCCCAACGAAGAGTTGCGCAAGGAACTGCGCACCTGGGTCCGGACCGAGATTGGCCCCATCGCGTCACCCGATCTGATCCAGTGGGCCCCCGGCCTGCCCAAGACCCGGTCCGGTAAGATCATGCGCCGCATCCTGCGCAAGATCGCCGAGGATGATTTTGGCGCCCTTGGTGATACGTCCACGCTTGCTGATCCATCTGTTGTCGACGACCTGATCGAAAATCGGATGAACAAGGGCTAACGCGCAAAGCGCGCCAACAGACCTGCAGATCGCGCCAAGGCGCTGGCGTTACAGGTGCGCGCACGTCACAGTGCGCGCATGGCACCGGCGCACGACACGTACTACAAAATCGGCAGGACGACTGAACAGCTATGCGGCCTGCTGCATGTTGATCCGACAGCGGTGATGCGGCGGATGCGGTTTCCCACTGACTTCCTGCAGAACGAGGGGCGCGGAGTAAACGCGGCGGACTACTTTGCCGGATGGAACGCGATCATGGCAGAGGCAGATCGCAGCGACACGCCACTTGTCCTTGGACAAGCGTATGCAAGGGGGCCGTTCAACCCCGCCTTTTTTGCTTTCACCTGCAGCCCTAATGTCGCTGTGGGACTTGAAAGGCTTTCGCTGTTCAAGCCACTGACGGGTCCGCTGTATCTGGGCCTGAAGCGAACGGAGGCACAGGCGCTTGAGATCACTAAGACCTCAAATCAGCCAAGTCTTCCGCTCCCATCGTCATTTGGTGCAACCGAATTGGTGTTTCTCACCGAAGCCATTCGCGCATGCACCGGAGACCACATGGTGCCCTTTGATGCTTCTCTGCCAGAACGCCTGCCATGCCACGATGCACTCGAAGACTATCTCGGGGTCCAGATCCAGATCGGCGGTCCGGCAAAGCTGGTGCTGTCATCCGAGGATGCCGAGCGTAGGCTTTTGTCTGCAGACTCCGCGCAGTGGGCGCAATTGGAACCCAGTTTCAAACGACAAATGCGCCTGCAGACGGATGAGCAGGTGATGTCGGCCCGGCTGCGCGCGACACTTGCCGAAATGCTACCGGCTGGCGAGGCCACGATCGAGGCGGCCGCAAGACGGATGCGCCTGAGCACGCGCAGTCTGCAACGCCATTTGAGGGATGAAGGCACGCGGTTTCAGGCCGTTCTGGATAGCACGCGCGCCGATCTGGCGCGGGAATACCTGACATCCACCGATCTGAACGTGGCAGAGATCAGTTACCTGCTCGCCTATCGCGACCCAAACTCGTTTTACAGGGCATTCAACGCGTGGACCGGTCAAACGCCGCAAGCGGTAAGGGACAGTAGGAGCGGCTAGGCCAATGCCGTGACATCATGGCGGTACACCCAGTCCTGTCGCGCGTGAATGAGGTTGGGAAACAGACGCGCGCCCAGCGCCATAGGTCCATAGAACCCAAAACGCCCTACAACCGACGCTTTGTGGAACATCCGCGCATTCGCCGCCGATCCCGCCTGAATGCGTGCGGTGCGGTCGATGCGCTGGTCGTAGTAGCGCCCTAATGCGGCTTCGATATCGTTCGTGCCATCCAGCGTCGCCGCGAGGGTCCAGGCATCTTCGAGGGCTTGAACGGCGCCTTGCGCCATTGACGGCAGCATCGGGTGGGCGGCATCGCCCAACAGTGCAACCCGGCCATCATTCCAGCGCGGCAATGGCGCGCGGTCAAAGAGCGCCCAACGGTTCAAGACCGGGGCGCGTTCAATGAGCCCGACAATCGCGGGATCCCAGCCGGAAAATGCGGCGAGCGCGTCGTCACGGTTGCCCTCGATGCGCCAACCTTCGGGTGCAGGCTCGTCCTGTTCGATCATACCGACGAAATTGGCCATCGTGCCCGCGCGCAACCGCGTGGTGACCGCGTGGCGCTTGTTACCCGCCCAGACGCAAGCGGTGGGTGGCGGTGGGTTGTCCAGATCAGAAAGCGGCACGACCGCACGCCACGCCACGTTGCCGGTATAGCGAGGCGATTGAGGGCCAAGCATCTGGCGGCGGATCGCCGAATGCAGCCCATCGGCACCCACGACGAGGTCGGCCTCCTCCGTTTCGCCATCGTCAAATTGCACCATACCCGACGGGGCATAGCCAGAAACGGAGCGCCCGGTCTGAACCGCCCCAGGCGCGAGCGCCACTAGGCGTACGGTCAACGCATCGACCAAGTCCGCGCGGTGAATATGAAGGTAAGGTGCCCCCCACCTCGTGACCGCGTATCCCTTCATCGGCAGGCGAAACACCTGACGGCCAGTGAGACCCAGTCGCATCTCAATCGCGTCGGGTTCAAACACCGCCGGTGCAAGATGGTCAGCCACACCCAGAGCGTCGAGGACCCGCCAGCCGTTGGGAGATATCTGCAACCCAGCGCCAACTTCGGCCAATGCAGGCGCCTGTTCAAAAACCCGGACTGTCCAGCCGCGCAGATGCAGTGCAATTGCAGCAGACAGACCGCCAATACCGCCACCGACAATCAGCGCCTTCATGTCAGGTGCCCCTGACGCCGAAGGTCATCAATGCGCACATCGTCGTAGCCAAGTTCGACCAGCAGCGCGTGCGCATCCGCCCCGGGCGCCGTTGGCGGCGTAGGTTTACGCGGGCTAGACTGGCTGAAACGGGGCGCAGGCGCCGCCTGTACGACACCGTCCGGCGCAACATAGGTGCCACGCGTGGCGAGATGGGGATCACGTTGCGCCTCCGCCATCGACAAGACCGGCGCAACGCAAGCATCGGTGCCGGCAAATTTTTCGACCCATTCATCTCTTGTACGGCTGGCAAAAAAATCTTCGAACATTCGCGCCATTGTCATCCATTGCCGGCGGTCGTTCTGATCAGGCAGTCCCGCCGCGTCCAAGCCCAAACCATCAAGTAACGCGGCATAAAACTGAGGCTCAAGCGCTGCAACGGCGATGTCTGCCCCGTCAGCGCACCGGTAACAGCGATAGAACGGCGCTCCACCGTCCAGCCAGTTTGTACCGGGCTCATTCGACCAAAACCCGCTTGCCATGAAGCCGTGCAAAAGACCCATCATCGCAGGGACACCATCTATCATCGCCGCATCTACAACCTGCCCCTTGCCAGTGCGTCCGCGCGCAATCACAGCAGACAGAATACCGAAGATCAGGAACATGCTGCCGCCGCCGTAGTCGGCGATAAGGTTGAGCGGCGGCTTTGGCGGCGCGTCAGCGGTTGCCAGCAAACTCAAGACACCGGTTTGCGCCAGATATGTCAGATCGTGACCAGCAGTATGGGCCAACGGCCCCTCCTGCCCCCAGCCTGTCATCCGGCCATAAATCAGTGCGTCAGGCAGGTCGGATGGCGCCAATCCCAGTCGTTCCATGACACCGGGCCGAAAGCCTTCGATCAAAATGTCGGCCCGACCGATCAGATCACGGACGACCGCAACGCCTGCGCCCGACTTGAGGTTCAGGGCAATGGACCGTTTGCCCCGTCGATTGACATCGTGTAGATTCAGCGGTGCCGACGCCCGGTCGATAACAGTGACGTCCGCACCCAAGTCGCAGAGCAATTGCCCCGCAAGGGGCACAGGACCGAGACCGGCCATTTCGACCACCTTCAACCCGTCAAGCGGTCCGGGCATGGCAGCCATCCTTGCGGTGCAGACATGTGTTTTTCATGCTGGCACATCACCACGCCAAGACTGAAACCACCAGAGGGACGGCGGCCCTATGTTGACCCCGCGACGCGCTAACGCACCTGCCGAGCCTCAGGAGCGAAGCTGCGCAGGGCGGCGACCAGTTCATCATGCCGTTCGGCAATGATGGCTTGGCAGTGCACGACGCGGTCCGGCGTGAAGTGGTGTTCCTGATCCAGCACGTTCACCGTCCCGATCACCTGATCGCCGTGCGAAACGGGAATGTTCAGCGCGGATTGACACCCAAGGCTTTCGATCAGGGCATGATCCCCGAAAAATACTGCAAACTCTGCCACTGTATTCGCGACAAACGTTTCGCCGCGACCGATGACCTTGTCTGTCCATGCGCCCTGCGACATCGGTTTGGTTCCGGAGGCCGGATACGCCTCTGCGTCCGACGTATAAACACGCGTTGCAAGACCCGCCTCTGGATCAAGAACCGTGATCGTAAACAATCGTCCCCCGACATCTCTGTGCAAATCGGCAAAGAAATCATCGAAGGACGATCCGTCGATCATTCCTTTTCAACCAGACGATAGAACACGTAATCCGAGGTGGCGCCGTTCACGAACCCCTGGACATTGTTGCGCATCGCGACCTGCTTGATCGCTTGGAACATGATGACAAACGGGGCTTCAGCTTGAGTTGCGCGCTGCAGTTCAAGATACATCTCCAGTCGCGTATCAGCGTCTTGCTCGGCCAGCGCGGCCATGGTTTTCTCGTTCAACTCTGCGGGCGGCATCCACGCGTTCCGCCAGGTTGTGGTTGACGCATATTTGTCATCCGAATTGTCGGCATTGAACGCAAACGCTTTGGCGTTTGAATGCGGATCCATGAAGTCCGGGCCCCAGTACAGCATCATCGCCTCATGCGTGCGGGCGCGGTACTTTGTGATGACCTGCGCCCCAGTGCCCGGCACGATCTCAAGGTTAATCCCACCCTGGGCAAAGGACGCTTGCAGGGCCTGTGCCATCTCGACGAAGGTTGGGGCGGAAATGACATCCATCGTCACGTTGATGGGAGTCTCCACCCCGGCGTCCGCGAGTATCTGCTTCGCCTTTTCTGGATCGAAGCCAAACGGCGTGTCGGTCAGAGCACCGGGAAAACCGTCCGGCCAGAACGCCTGGTGCACCTTCATCTGGCCCTTGAGCATACCGTCGGCCATACCCTCATAGTCCACCAGGTAGCGCGCAGCTTCCCAAACGGCCGGATCTGTCAGGCTTTCGGTTTTCTGGTTGAAAGACACCCAGTGCACGGCGGCCTGCGGATACGTTTCGACCCGCACACCGTCGATCCCCTCCAGCCCGGCAACTTGGCCCGGATCAAGGTTCTTGGCGATATCAATATCACCCGCTTCCAGCTGCAGGCGCTGCGTGGCCCCTTCGGGATTGTGCTGGATCACAACGCGGTCCATCGCAGGGCCGCCCTGATAGTAGTCCGGGTTTGCATCAAGCGTCAGAATGTCTGCAGGACGGTAACTGCCAAGGCTGAACGGCCCGGTGCCGGCCGAATTCCGGTTTATCCATGCGTGACCCAAATCGCCGTCGACTTCGTTGGCCATCACGATTTCCATGTCCACGACCGATGCTGGGCGCGCGGCAAGCACGTTCAGGACAAAAGATGGCGCGAAATCGCCCTCATATCGCACGGTTACGGTATTGCCCTCGGCGGTGACCATTTCTTCGATGTTGTCAGGAGTCCAGCCGAGCTGTGTCAGGATGAACGCGGGCGCCTTGTCGAGGGACACCACCCGCTTCCAAGAGCCAACGACATCTTCACCCCTCAGCGGGTTACCAGAGTGAAACGTCACGTCGTCGCGCAAGGTGAAGGTGACCGTCTTGTTTTCCGCGTCGATCTGCCAGTCAGTCGCCAAGGCAGGCGCCAGCACAGTCGTGTCCATCGCGTCGTAACGCACCAGAGTGTCATAGGTGTTGGCGACATACTCACCCGAACTGAATTCGTAGGCAGACGCTGGATCAATGGTTACGATGTCGTCGATGTTCTGCGCGACAACCAGCATGTTGTCCGGTGTCTGAGCATAAAGCGGCATGACAGCCAGAACTCCGGCGGTGACGCCCGCGAAAAGACGATTTCTGCAATGATACATGAATTCCCCCTGTTGAGTTGCGCGTCAGACCGACGCCTGAAGCAAGTGCTGCGAATAAGGATGGGTCGCTTTCATGGCGCGCAGGGCTGCGACGTCCATAACCTCGACAATCTCGCCGTCCTTCATCACCGCGAGACGGTCGCACATGTGACCCACCACACTTAAGTCATGCGAGACCATCAGAAAGGTCAGACCGTGTCCCTGCCGCAGATCGGCGAGCAGGTTGAGGATTTCCGCCTGCACGGAAACATCCAGTGCAGACGTCGGCTCGTCCAGCAACAGGAGTTGCGGCTCCGGCGCGAGCGCGCGGGCGATGGCCACGCGCTGTCGCTGCCCGCCTGACAGCTGGTGCGGATAGCGAAAGCGGAACTTTTGTCCCAGACCCACATCGTCCAGCAGCTTTGCGACACGTGCGTCGATATCTGTGAACCCATGCAGTTTCAGCGTCTCGGCCAGAACGGCATCGACGGAATGGCGCGGGTGAAGCGATGCATAAGGGTCCTGAAACACCATCTGAACCTGCTTGTAAAAGGCACGCGGGCGCGCCTTTTCGACGGCACGGCCATCCACGGTGATCCGACCCGACCATGTTGGCGCGAGGCCGGTGATCGCCCGCAGGATCGTCGACTTCCCTGACCCGCTTTCTCCGACGAGGCCAAAGCTTTCTCCGGTCCCCACATCAAAAGATGCGCCTTTGACCGCGTCAACACGGTCCCTGTCGCGGCCGAACCAGACGTTCAGACCTTCGATGTTCAACATGCTCATATACGCCCACTCACACTTGACGCATCCGACCAGGCAGGATCGCGTTCGAGCACATCCAGACGGTCGCGCGGCGTGTCGAGCCGCGGCAACGAGTTCAACAGTCCGCGTGTATAGGGGTGCTGTGCATCATGCAGCTTGTCCGCATCACACACCTCGACAATCCGGCCTGCATACATAATCAGAACCCGGTCGCAGAAATCGGCAACAAGGTTGAGGTCATGGCTGATAAAGATCAGACCCATGCCACGCTCCTTGACCAGCCTATCCATGATATCGAGCACTTGCCGCTGGACAGACACGTCAAGCGCCGAGGTCGGCTCGTCCGCGATCAGAATCTGCGGGTTTGGGATCAGCATCATTGCGATCATGATGCGCTGTCCCATACCGCCTGACATCTCGTGCGGATAGGCGCGCATGACCCGTTCAGGATCGCGGATCGACACGGCCCCGAGCATCTCGAGCGCCTTTGACCGTGCCTCGGATTTCGATGCATTGTTGTGCAGCCGGTAAGCTTCGATGATCTGGTCGCCGATAGTCATCACCGGGTTCAGCGAGAACTTCGGATCCTGCATGACCATTGAAATGCGCTCACCCCGGACGTCGCGCATCTCCTTTTCGGACTTTTGCAACAGGTCCACGCCGTCCAGCTTGATATGTTCAGCCTCGACACGACCCGGCGGACGGATAAGACGCAGGATGGCCCGCCCGGTCATTGACTTGCCCGATCCGCTTTCGCCCACGATGCCAAGCCGTTCGCGCCCAAGCGTAAAAGACACGCCGCGCACGGCATCAAAGACACCCTGACGGGTCGGGAAACGCACCCAAAGGTTTTCGATATCCAAAAGGGGATCCATCATTCGCCTGCCTTCGGATCAAGCACGTCGCGCAGGCCATCACCCAACAGGTTAAAGGCCAGAGACACGGTAAAGATTGCCAGCCCCGGCATCGTTGCAACCCACCAATGGTCAAGGATGAAGCGCCGCCCTTCCGAGATCATGGCACCCCATTCCGGGCTCGGCGGTTGGGCGCCAAGGCCGAGAAACCCAAGACCCGCAGCAGCCAGAATGATCCCAGCCATATCCAGCGTCACGCGCACGATCAGGGATGAAATGCAAAGTGGCCAAATGTGTTTCGTGATGATCCGCAGGCCACCTGCCCCCTGCAGCTTGATCGCCGCAATATAGTCAGACGACCGGATCGTCAGCGTTTCCGCCCGCGCAATCCGAGCATAGGGTGGCCAAGCGGTGAGTGAAATGGCGATGACCGCGTTTTCAATCCCGGCGCCCAGTGCAGCAACGAAGGCCAAAGCCAGCACAAGGCGCGGAAAGGCAAGGAAGATATCGGTGATCCGCATCAGGACGATATCAACCCAACCGCCGACATAGCCAGAGACCGTACCGACCAAAAGACCCACCACCGGTGCGATGAGCGCCACAAGCGCCACGATGTAAAGCGTGATACGCGCACCGTAGATCAGGCGAGACAGGATATCGCGGCCCAAACTGTCCGTCCCCAGAAGATGCCCTTCTGACCCCAAGGGCGCCAGCCGGTTGCCAAGGTTCTGCACGAATGGATCATGCGGCGCCAAAAGTGGTGCGGCTGCGGCGATGAACACAAGCAACAGCAGGATCCCAAGGCCGATCATCGCCATCGTGTTCGACCGAAACGCAAGCCAGCCCTGATACAGCGCCGACAGCTTTGCATGGCGACGCGATGTGGGCGTGTCGGTCAGCAGCCACTGCCGAAGGGTCATGTCCGCCATCACTTCGCCCTCGGATCAAAGACCCTGTAAAGCAGGTCAGACAGGATATTGAGCAGGATGAAAATCAGCCCGACGACGACGGTGCCACCAAGAACCGCGTTCATGTCAGCGCTCAGCAGTGCCGTGGTGATGTAACTGCCGATACCCGGCCAAGAAAAAATGATTTCGGTCAGCACCGATCCTTCGAGCAGGTTGGCATAGCTTAGCGCGATGACCGTGATCAGCTGCACGCGAGTGTTCTTGAACGCGTGTTTCCAGATCACGTCCCACTCGGACATGCCCTTGACCCGCGCGGTTGTGATGTACTCGGCGCTCAACTGCTCCAGCATGAACGAGCGGGTCATGCGGCTGATATACGCGAGCGAGAAATATCCCAGCAGGGACGCGGGCAGGATGATGTGGCTGAAGGCGTTCTTGAAGACGTCCCAGTTGCCGTCCAAAGCTGCGTCAACAAGGATCAGACCCGTCACGCTTGGGACGACGTCAACGTAAAAGATCCCCACACGTCCGGGGCCGCCCACCCAGCCAAGAATACCGTAGAAGATGAGAAGGCCCATCAGGCCCAACCAGAAGATGGGCATCGAATAGCCAACAAGGGCCAGTACGCGGGCAACCTGATCAATCCATGATCCCTTGCGCGCGGCAGCAACGACGCCCAATGGCACACCGATCACGATCCCGATGATGATACCCAAGGTGGCAAGCTCAAGCGTAGCGGGGAAGACGCGGGCGATGTCCTCGGATACGGGTCTTGCGTTCAAAAGAGACGTACCGAAATCCAAGTGCAGCACATCCCAGATGTAGTATCCGAATTGCACGATCAGCGGCTTGTCGAGCCCCAGTTCGAGAAACACAGCATCATAGGTGGACTGCGACGCCCGCTCACCCACGATGGCGAGAACCGGATCAATCGGCATCACGCGACCGATGATGAACGTCACGAACAAAAGGCCCAGCATCGTCATCGCGATCGAGCCGATGGTTAAGATGGTCGTTTTGATCCATGGAGGAAGGGACGCACGAACGCGCCCCTTCCCACTGTCCTCGGCGAGGGCCATTTACTTGGTGACCTGCCAATAGGCGGCGGAGGTCACGGCCTGGCCCGTGGACCAGTTGGTCACGTTGTCACGCAGGGCAGACTGTTCGATCTGCTGAAACATGATGACGAAGGGCGATGTTTCACGAAACTCGGCCTGAATGTCCTTATACATCTGAATGCGCATATCGCGGTCATTCTCGACCACCGCCGCATCCACCTTTTCCGTCAGCCCACCGGTGTCCCAGCTGTTGCGCCATGCGAGCAGGCCGGTGGCGTTGGCCTCGTCCGAGTTGTCGGGGTTGTAGGCAAACGTGCCCGCATTGGTCTGCGGATCTGGGTAGTCCGGCCCCCAGGCGCCGAGGTAAACATCAAGCTCACGCGCCCTGTACCGCGCCAGAATCTGCTTGGCGGTACCAACCGTTATGTTCACAGTGATCCCGGCTTGCGCTGCTGCATTCTGGAAACTCTGACCGATCTCGATCCGCTCCTGTGCCTCGCGCACGCCGATTTCGATCTCCAGATCCTCCACGCCTGCAGCGGCAAGCAACTCCTTCGCCTTTTCAATGTTGTACGAGAACGGATTTTCCTCGGACGCACCCAGATAGGTCGCCGGCAGGAAGTTCTGGTGGATGGTATACTGGCCTTTGAGGAAGCTGTCGCGCATGCCCTCATAATCGATCAGGTACTTGAACGCCTGCCGCACCTCAGGCTTCGAAAGCTCGGGATGCTTTTGGTTCAAAGCGATATACATCAGACGGCCTTTAAGCTCATCTTCGATCGTCACACCGTCTGCTTGCGCTGCACCCGCGATATCTTCGGGGTTCAGGTTGCGGGCGATATCAATATCGCCACGCTCCAGAAGCAGCCGCTGCGACGCGCTTTCAAGGACATGGCGCACAATCACACGCTCCATGGCCGGTGCACCACCGTAGTAGTCGGGGTTCGACGACATCGTGACGCTTTCATTGGGCTTCCAGCTGTCCAGCTTGTACGGGCCGGACCCGGCCGAGTTGGTCTTGAGCCACTCGTTGCCCATATCGCCATCGACCTCGTTGGCCATGACGGTTTCCTTGTCCACGATGGCGCCGATGGTCGCCGTCAGGCAGTTCAGCACAAAAGACGTCGCATAGCGCTTGTCCGTCGTGATCATCAGCTTGTTGCCTTCGGCGCGGATCGTCTCGGTCGCGTTTTCTGCGGTAAAGCCGAACTGGGTCAGAATAAATGCGGGCGTCTTGTTCAGGATGACCGCACGTTGCAATGAAAATGCTGCGTCCTCTGCGGTCACCGGGTTGCCGGAATGGAACGTCACACCCTCGCGCATGGTAAATGTGATGGTCTTGCCGTCTTCCGACACCTCCCAGCTGGTGGCGAGGTCGGGCTTGTATCCGGCGGCAAGATCATTTGGATCGAGGCTCACCAGTCGGCCATAGACGTTGCGGCTGATATCGGACCCTGCAAATTCAAAGCTTTCGGCCGGATCAATTGTTGTGATGTCGTCTATCCGGTGTGCGATGACCAGCATGTTTGCCGGTGTTTCAGCCACGGCAGCGAAAGACGTCACGCTCACCGCAAGTCCAATCGCGGCCCCCGAAAGCAATCGTGCAAATGTGTTCATGTGATCTGTTCCTCTGTTGTCATAATCTTTTGTGGTTATTGCGCCCGGGTTATGCTCCCCAGGTTTCCTCAAGCACTCTAAGCCAGTTCCCATGGCAGAGTTTGGTCATCAATGCGTCGTCGTAGCCGTGTCGACGCATGGTTGCCCGCAATTTCGGCAATCCGGCACTGGATGTAAGCGCTTCGGGCACAATCGCGCCGTCGTAGTCTGATCCGAAGCCGACACAGTCCTCGCCCACTGTTTCAATCAGATGGTCCAAGTGGCGGATCATCTGCTCGAGCGGGACGTCAGGCAGCATTTTTCCGTCTGTGCGCAGGAACGCTACGGCGAAGTTCAATCCCACCATACCACCACTTTCCGCAATTGCGGAAAGCTGTCTGTCGGTCAGGTTGCGCGCATGCGGACAGAGGGCATGTACGTTTGAATGAGTCGCGACGAGCGGTTTGCTCGAATGCCGGGCCACATCCCAAAAGCCCGCTTCGTTCAGATGGGATAGATCGACCATAATGCCCAGGTCGTTGCACCTTTTGACCAATCGCAAACCATGATCCGTCAACCCGTGGCCTATGTCCGGCGTGCTCGGGTAGCGGAACGGGACACCGTGGCCGAAGATCGTTGGGCGGCTCCAGACCGGTCCAAGAGAGCGCAGCCCAGCCTGGTACAAAACATCAAGCGTGTTTAGATCCGGATCAATCGCTTCCGCGCCTTCGATGTGAAAGATCGCCGCGATTGTTCCAGCGGACAGGCAGTCTCGAAGTTCGGCGACCGTGCGACAGACTTTTAAGGCGCCCAGTTCTTGCAGTTCGAACAGGATTGCCGCCTGTGACATCACGACCGGAAACGCATCCTCCCAAGCGATTGGGTCAGGCAATGGCAAATCGTAAGCGTCCTTGGTCATCTCCTCGAACTTTTCGTCCGCATCCATCGGCGAGGGCACGAACACGGCGAAAAATCCTCCGCCGAAGCCTCCCTCCTTGGCGGAGGACAAGGTGATGGCGCCGTCACCCCCGTTCATAAAATGATAAGTAACTGATGCCTGACCGGCCCTGAACAGCTTCAGCAGGACATCGTTATGACCGTCGAAAATGGCTGGTTGGGTTGGGGACCCCATGGGTGTCGTCTCGGCATGGATAGCAGCCGGGCAAGCTTACGACATAAATTCTCATCGGATACATTTATGTATATGATAATACTTCATAGAGCGATGACATTATTGCAGGGGCTTTGATGGCGGGGCGAACCTGGCACAGTTTACCGGAATACGAGGCGCTGCGCGCGCTTATGGAAAGCGGCACGACGTCGAAAGCAGCCCTGCGGCTTGGTCTCTCTCAGTCGGCAATCAGCCGGTCCATCTCGTCACTTGAGGCGCGGCTCGGTCGGATCCTGTTTGAGCGGGATGGTGGGCGTTTGCGCCCGACATTCGAAGCAACCCAATTGAACCGCAGGCTGGACCCACTGTTTGAAGCGCTGGACCGCATCGACGGCCCTATAGAGCCCACCCAGGAAGCCCTGCGCCTGACGGCACCACCGACATATGCCCATCGATTTCTGGTTGGTCACATTGCAACCTTTTTGCATGCAAACCCGCACTTCTTTGTCAGCCTCGAAGTCAATGCGTCCGAGGATGTGATCAGGCGCGTGCAGGAAGACCGATCCGATTTGGGCATAACGGGCGTTGATTTGACGCGCGAAGGTGTAAAGCTGACGCCGTATCGGCGATCCGAAGCCGCGTGCGCGATGCCCAAGGACCACGAGCTGGCGCAACTCGAAATTGTTCATCCCAAACATCTGCACAACCAGCCCCTGATCGCGCTGAGCCGACGGCACTCACGGCGCGCGCAATTGGAAAAAGTTCTGACAAACAGCCGAAGCGTGCCACGGATCGTTGCCGAAGCCTCAACATCTTTTGCAGCGGTGGACCTTGCGCAAACCGGTCTCGGCGTCACCGTGATCAATCCCTTCCCCGTCGTGCAGTACCGATCGGATGAGGTTGTGTTCAAGAGGTTTGAATCGCCTATCGAGTATAGGACTTACTTCGTCACATCCGACCATAAGCCCACTCCGGCCATCGCGCGGGCGTTCATCCGGCATCTGCGGCTGCACACGGTAAGAATGCAATTAACCGAACCGACCTGACCTTACGGAAAACATCAACGCGCCTAAGGTCACTCTACAAAATACCACCCGTTTGAGCTTCATCCGTAACGGACCTGCAGAAAGATCCAAAAAAGATCTTCAGTGTAGTAGGAGCTGTTCGTCAGAGATCGCGTCTGCAATTCCGAGCGGCAATCGCGTTTCAAAACGGCATCGTCTTCGTATAGGGAATCGAAGGAAACTCGGTCCCATTCGATAAGCCACCACCGAGTGATACCACAATGTAATCCGTCACGGCAGGCCATCTTAGAACGATTTTGGAGGCTCGATAGGAGCGATAGCCAGACCGGCTCACCATTTGCGCTTTGGTGCGATGTCCCTGAGATCTGCCGCGCGCTCATGTGATCCAGTGTTGCTAGATGCGTGAATGGCAACGGAAGGCCGGACTTAATCCATTGGATTGACGCACTAGACGAGCCACTTCCAACACCGTGCGGCGCAGCTAACCGGATCGATGGTTTTCACCGAAAGTGCTGTTTCGACTTGGTGAAGAACCTCGACCATCCCTGCACACCCCAGAACAACGGCGGAGATATCATCGTGGGTTTGGGCGTGCAGCGCTTCGGATGTGATGATCTCTCCCGCCTTGTCCGGGTTTGCATCCAGTTCCAAAACCGGCACGTCCGAGGCGCGGACCTTGGACAGGTATTGGCTCAGGCCAATGCGCTGGATGTTCGCCTCAAGCACCGGAACGGACACGGAAAGCGTAGTGACAATGCTAAAGCGCCAGTTTCTGAGCGCGGCGTAGTGATAAGCGGCTTGGCCGATCCCGATGACCGGACAACTTGCGCGCGCGACCGCCTCAGTGAGGGCGGTGTCATCAAAGCAGCCTATGACAATTCCATCCGCGCCAGACTGTGATGCCTTGTCGACAAGATCCAAAAGCGGCGACGTCGCAGCTTCGCCATCCGTCGGGCCCTGAATGGCAGGCGGGCCTTTGTCCGAGGTCCAACCTTCGAAGTCGATCTCGGGCGCCGACCGACGGGCTTGCGCCAACATCGCCGCGGTCATTGAGGCTGTGCTGTTTGGGTTGATGATGACCACGGCCATCAGACCAAGCCTTGCCCGGCGTCAGACCCATGACGGGTCCGGCGGCGGTTCATGAACCAGACCACCAGTAGGAAAATCCCTATCACCAGCAGTGAAAAAACAGTGGTGAGTGTGCCCAAGGCGAACAAAACCGGAGTGGTCACGTTTGTGGTCATTCCGAAAACTTCGAGCGGTAATGTGTTGTGGCTGCCAGAAGTCAGCAATGTCCGTGCGAATTCGTCGTAACTGAGCGTGAAACCAAAGAGCGCGACGCCAATCAGCGAAGGGGCGATGATGGGCAAGACCACGTGACGGATGACTTGCCAAGGGCTGGCTCCGAGATCGCGGGCGGCTTCTTCGTAGGACCGATCAAACCGGTTGAAGACCGCAAACATAATCAGCAGACCAAACGGAAGCGTCCAGGTCAGTTGCGCGCCAAAGCCAGAACTGGACCAATGCACCGGCAGACCGGATTGCGACCAGATCAGCCCGACGCCGAGCGAGATCAGAATTGATGGGATCACCAGCGACGTGATGATCAGGTAAAACAGCACCGTCGCCCCTGCGAAACGCTTGCGAAAGGCCAGACCGCCCATGACCGAGACCACGACAGTGGTCACCATCACCATAAGCCCCAGAACAAATGACCGTCGAAAAGAGCCCCAGATATCGCCAACAGCTTGTTGTTCGAACAGATCACGGAACCAATGCAGGGACACACCCCGCATCGGGAACGTCAAACCGCCGCCCGGGCCCTGGAACGACAGGATGCCGATGGTCAGCGTGGGGCCATACAGAAAGACCAGAAACAGCACAAAGAAGGCGCTGAGGACGTAAAAGGACTTTGGGCGCGGCTCCATCGTCACAACTCCTTGCGAATGTCTACGAAGCGCAAAAGCGTTCCGATCAGCAGGAGGACGGTGATCAACAGGATCACGGCGGTTGCAGAGGCAGAGGGATATTGCAGCAGTGCAATGTCGTTCTGGATCAGCCGCCCCATGTTGGCGGACTGGCTGCCCGACATGAACCGCACGGTGATGAAATCTCCCATGACCAGCGCAACCACAAAGATCGTGCCGATCATGATGCCCGGTTTGGTCAGCGGAACAATGACGTGCCATAGCGTTTGCCAGCCTGTGGCACCCGCATCAGCCGCAGCCTCAATCAGCGATTTGTCGATCCGCATCATCGTGTTGAAGATCGGCACCACCATGAACAGCGTGTAAAGATGGACAAAAGCGAGCACGACGCTGAAGTCGCTGAACAGCAGCCATTCCAAAGGCTCGTCGATCACCCCCATGGAGATCAGTGTGGAATTGGCAATCCCGTTTCGCCCCAGAAAGGGAATCCAAGAGATCATGCGAATGATGTTTGAGGTCAGAAACGGGATTGTGCAGAGGAGGAACAGCGCGATCTGCCAAGTCAGACTTCGGATATGGAACGCCAAGTAGTAGGCAACCGTAAAGCCAATCAACAACGTGCAGACCCATGTAATCGCGGCATATTTTAAGGTGTTCAGAAAGACCCGATAGGTCACGTCCGAGGTCAAAAGGAACGCGTAATTGTCAAACTGGAAGGCCGGATAGATCGACCATTCAGTCGCGCCCCAAAAGCTGACGACGACGATCATGGTGATCGGAGCGACAAGGAAAACGAGCAATACCAGCGACAAGGGTGACGCCAAAAGCCAGCCAATGACCGAAGTGTTCCGCACGCTTACCCCGAATGGTTTTGTCTTGAAGTGGTGCCGGAGGGCCAAAACCCTCCGGCTGGCATCGCTTAGGCCGCGATGAACTCGTTCCATTTGCGGACCATGTACTGGTTCTCGTCCATGACGGCGTTCCAGCAGGCCACAGCGCCCATGCGATCGTAGAAAGATCCGCCGTCGCGCACGGCGCCCGCTTTTTCCATCACATCGCCGAACGGGTTGGTGATGTCGCCTGCGGCTTCTTTGCCTTCGAACCAGAAGCCCCATTCGTCTTCGGACATAAAGTTCTTGGATGTCTCCGGCACAGCAGAGTAATAGCCTTGGCGCATCAGGAAGCCGCCGACCCATCCGCTGAGATACCAGTTGATGTATTCGTAGGCCGCATCCAGTTCCATGCCCGACAGCGAAGCGGATAGACCAATGCCGCCGCCCCACGAGCGATAGCCTTCTTCGAGCGGCTGATACACGCATGGAATGCCTTGCGACCGCACAGCTGTGATGGCGGGCGACCACATCGACTGGATGACCACCTCGCCAGAGGCCATCAGGTTCACGCTTTCGTCGAAGGACTTCCAGAAGGCGCGGAACTGACCATTCTTCTTGGCCTCGGTAAAGATGCCGAGCGTCAGGTCGATCTCTTCCTTGGTCATGTTGCCCTTGTCGGGATAGGTGTATTCGCCCATCGACTCGACCACCATCGCCATGTCCATGATCCCAATGGACGAGATGTCGAGGATCGACGCCTTGCCCTTGAACTCCGGGTTCAAAAGCTCGGACCAGTTGTTGATCGGACGGCCAATCAGATCGGGGCGGATGCCCAGAGTGTCGGCGTTGTAGATGGTCGGAATGAGGGTCATCCACCCGGATTCCTCGTCCACGAACGTGGTCCCGTCAGCACCGGTTGTAAATCCGACCGTGTGCGGTGCCGTGCCCTGCGCGATCACGCTTTCCGGGGTTAATTTGCCGTCACGGAAAATGCCGACGATCTTGTCGTAGTTGGCAATCTTTGAGGTATCCATGGCCTGCAGGTTGCCCGTGGGCCAGACCTTCTTGCAGATCCAATACTCGATATCGGCAATGTCGAAACTGTCGGGCTGCGTGGCCGCGCGCTGCGTCACACTGTCGGAATCGAGCGCTGTCATTTCCAAGGTAAAGCCCAAGTCCTCCTTGACCTTTTCAGCCACTTCATTGAGGTTCGACACCCCGGTGCCAAACTGGCGCAAGGTGATGTTTTTTGTCTCTTGTCCCCATACCATTGGAGCCGGAAGCGCGGCGGCCGCCACCGCCGCGCCACCTGCCTTCAGCATGGACCGACGCGAATAGCGTACTTTTGAGATCGTCGTCATTATTTGTCCTCTCTGTTGAATACGTCGTTATCCAGCCAGGGCATGTGCAGCCTCAGCCTCCCAGTCGAGGCCAATGGCCTCGCCCAACTCCCTCGGGTTGCCGAAGAAATCCTTGTCAGACAGAAGCGCCGTGACCTCTTGCGCGCCGGGGACAGCGGCGGTCAGCGCGACATGCGTGCCTTGATATTCAATATTGGTGATTGTGCCCGGCAACTTGGCCCCATCGACCGACGTGATCTCAAGCGCATCCGAGCGCACCGCAACCAACCCCTCTGGTATTGAGACAACGTTGTGAGACCCCAGAAAACGGGCAACAAAGGCGGTTTTGGGTGCCTCAAAGACCGCGCGTGTGCGGCCTGCCTGTTCAATCCTGGCGTCGTTCATCACCACGATCTCATCAGCCAGTGCCAATGCTTCGTCCTGGCCGTGCGTGACGTGCACAAAGGTGATCCCCAGTTCGCGCTGCAGCTTCTTCAACTCAGCGCGCATGCGGATGCGCAAAAACGGATCGAGCGCGGACAAAGGTTCGTCCAGCAAAAGAACATCCGGTTTTGTGATCAGAGCCCGCGCCAAAGCCGCACGCTGCTGTTGACCGCCGGACAATTGCGCCGGGAGCCGGTCTGCGAGGGATGTCATATCCACAAGCTCGAGCATCTCACCGGCTCGCGCATGACGCGTCGCCGGATCGACGCCTTGCATTCTAAGACTGAAAGCAACGTTGTCGCGCACCGTAAGATGCGGAAACAGCGCATAGTTCTGAAACATCATCGCCGTCCCACGCTTGGCGGGCGGCAATTGCGAAATGTCGCGGCCACCCAGCGTGACCGCCCCGTCCGAGACCGTTTCATGCCCCGCGATCATCCGCAGCGTGGATGATTTTCCGCAACCGGACGGACCGAGAAGACACGCATAGGTGCCCGCGTAGAAATGATAGCTGATCGCATCAACCGCAATCGTCCCGCCATACCGTTTTGTCAGGCTGACGAGTTCAAGGTCCAGTTTTTGGCGCATCGCATCCCCGCATGTGTGCCCTGACGCTGCGACATCTCGTGCGGCCGCACCAAGGTGAATCGGATTTTCGAGCGCAACAACGCGAGCGGAACGCCTAAACTTTGTCAGGGCAGACCGATGCTGTATAAAAATTGAGCGGATATTGTATACGATCTGACGCAGCATCGTGCGCAGCATTGCGTGCAACCCGAGCACAGGGCAGCGTCACGGCAGGAGGTGCCATGTGTCGGTCATTCTAAAAGCAAAACCTGCAACGGCAGCCGAAATCGCTGCCCAATTGACGGAGGCCATTCACGAACACCGGCTGCAACCCGGCGCAAAACTCCGCGAGGATGAGGTTTGCGATATCTTTCAGGTAAGCCGCACAATTGTCCGCCAGGCGCTGCACTCGTTAGAACACAAGGGATTGGTCACGATCCTGCGCAACAAAGGCGCGTTTGTTGCCAAGCCATCGCTGAAAGAGGCGCGCGAGGTGTTTGAAACTCGGTCTTTGATCGAACCGGCTATGGCCCGCGCCGCCGCTTTGCGCGCAACACCTCACGACATTGCCTTCCTCGAAGCACATATGAAAGCAGAACAGGACGCCATTGATCGAGAAGAAGTTGGACCGGCCCTCAAACTGTCGGGCGATTTCCATGTCCAGATCGCTCGAATTGCCGACCACCATTTGATCGAAACCCTTCTAAAGCAACTCGTGGCCCGTTCGGCGCTGGTGATTGCGCTTTATTGGCGTCGCCGAAATGCGCTGTGTGACAGCTCATCGCACAGTAGCCTCGTAAACGCGTTGCGTGACGGGGATGCAGACAATGCCGAAGAGATCATGAAGGGGCATCTTCTGGATCTCTTGATGCAGTTAGATCTGCGCGACAGCCCAACCGGACCTGTTTCCCTTAGAGATGCGCTCAAGAAATGATTGACTATCGGACTGCATCTTTAAGCGAAGTGTCGGTCGCTCTGTCATGGGCCGCTGACGAAGGTTGGAACCCAGGTGTGGACGATGCAGAAGCGTTTTATGCTGCTGATCCGCAGGGTTTCTTCGTCGCTGTCGACCAGAATGCCGAACCGATTGCGTCCATCTCGGTCGTGAACCATACGCCCGATTTCGCCTTTTTGGGGCTGTACATTGTGCGTCCAGACTTTCGCGGGCGTGGAATTGGGCTCGGGCTTTGGGCGCACGCCTTGCGACACGCGCGCAGCAGAACCATAGGCCTTGATGGTGTCGAAGCGCAGCAAGACAACTATCGCGCCTCCGGCTTTACCTATGCCGGTGGAACAACGCGGTTTACCGGACAGATCAGCGGGCAGCCGCAGCCGGTCATTGAGACCTTTGATCCGGCGGACATAACGGCCTTGGTCCAAATGGAAGCGGCGGCGTCGGGTGTTTCGAAACCTGAATACCTGCATCCTTGGCTAACAGGCACGTCAAATAGAACGACGTTCGTTATGCGAGATCAAGGTGCTGTGGTTGGCTTTTGCACGATACGCGCTTGCCAGACCGGCGCGAAAATCGGCCCCCTAGTCGCCGAAAACGCGGCTGTTGCTCGGAAACTGGTTGTGCACGCGTCTGCAGGTTTCGCCGGGCCAATCAGTATGGATGTCCCCGATACGTCAATCGAACTTCAGGAACTTTGCCGGACCCTCGGATGGCAACCCAGCTTTAAAACTGCGCGCATGTATCGAGGGGGTTTCGATGCGCCTAAGCACACCTGTTTTGCAGTCTCTAGCCTGGAATTGGGTTGACGAAGGGATGTTTGAACAGAGAGCCTTCACTTCGCACCGGTGTCTTCTGTTGTGAAACAGAGGTTGATTATACTTTAGGTAGTGTCGACTTTGTGCTGCACCTCTCCCATCCATAGATCTCGAGGTTTCGCTATCGCAGCGACGTGCACTAAGCGCGCAGTGATTGCCATATTGAAGAGTGCGAGTTCGCGGTGGTCATCGGTTGATCCTGTCACCTTGGCCTGGTCACTCATGCCGCTTTCAGCCAAGCCCCTTTGTCTATGCCATCGAAGCCCTCGCAACTCATGGTCCCGTTTGTGGCCTTTGGCTGACGCTCAATCGACTGGAGCGCTGCGACCTGTGGGCTGGCTCAGGATTTGGCCCCATGCCACCAGTGACACATTCGAAATCAAAATGATCCTCGCTGATCCATGATCAAATCCCGCGAGAAACTGCAATAACGTGCGATGCTTGGCGCAATCCTGCGTCGCTATCGTACATGTCTGGTGACCATACCAAACCGGTCACTCAAAGATGTCCATGATGTTTTCGAAAATGCTCTCCCGCTTCCGGCGGCGCGGGCGTTGTCCATGCGACTTACGACGTGTGGGGTAGGCGTCCTCTTCGTGATAGGCATCATCGTGATACGCATCCGACGCCCGAGCCTCATGGCCACCGCCTTCTCGAAGACCCTCTTCGCGGATCATCATGATGATCTTCTCAAGCTCGCCTTTATCCAGCCAGATGCCGCCCGAGGTCGGACAGATGTCGATCTTGACGCCGTAGCGTTCGATTTCTCTCATCGGAGAGCCGTCAATCGGAGAGCTCATCAGGGGCATGTTTTCAATCCTCTTTTGCGCAGCACTCACAGACTGCTCATTGCGTTCAAATTTAGGTGGAGTGTCTTCGCTAAATTGCAAGGTTCGACAAGGCGCGTTCGAGCTTCCGTTGCGCTGCTTTCCCTTAGAGTACTGCAGACAGATTGCAGACCGGCACGGTAGTCCAAAAGAACCGGCAAGAGGTTGATTTACGTGGCAAAGCGCGATGTGATCTTTCGAAACGGAATCGTGGCCAACCAAGACGATGTTGGCGAAACGGATACCTGCATCCGGGACGATAGGATTGCCACTTTGGGCGATCTTTCGCGCGCCGACATCGAGACAGTGGTAGACTTCAAACCCTTGCGTGTTCTACTTGGCCTGATCGGCACTCAGGTTCATTTCGCGAACCCGGCATGGCGCACAAAGGAGACCTCGAAACCGGGTCGCGCTGTGCTGTTCCGGGTGGCGTCAGTGGCGAGTTTGAAATGCTCACCACTAGCCTGCCGACGACGCGAGACGCTTTTGATGGCGAGTTTCTCAGATAGCGGCAACAAGCGCAGAGTTCACGTTTCGGCGCACTTCAAAAAATGACGGTTTCACCGAGGATCCATCACTTGCCTGTTTTGCACACGCAATTTCAAAGCCAAAGTGCGGCCTTTAGCGATCCCGCCTCAAACCAACTCTACTACCAAGAATTGTAGGCCAAGAACTTACCAGTCATCTCAACCTTTACACGATCCCCTTTTTCATAGGGGATTTTCGTCACCGACATGTCAAAGTCGATGGCAGACATGATGCCCGTGCCGAACTTTTCTTCGATCAGGGCTTTGAGCGTTGGGCCATAGACGCCGACAATCTCGTAGAAGCGATAGATGCAAGGGTCTGTTGGAACCGACTGTTCCCACACCTTTGTAGGCGGTTCTTCCAGAACGCTGACAGCTTCTTGCGGCAGGGACAAGGCGGTCACCAGGGCCTCGGCCTTCTCTTTTGGAAACCCGTTCATGCCCATACAGGCCGAATGCGTCCAAACCGGAGACATGTCGATTTTCTCTGCGATGCCTTCCCATGTTAGGCCCGCCTGTTTTTTGGCGGACAGGATCATCATGGTCACGTCTTCTTTGGTCATCATGCTGGGCACCTCAAATGTGTCTTTCATGTTTTTGTCCCTCCTCAAGGACGAGTTGTGTTTTACAAGCCGAGTTCGCTGAGCCCGGGATGATCGGAAGGCCGCACCCCTTGCGGCCAGTGAAATTTGCGGTCCGTCTCAGCGATTGGCACGTCGTTGATGGATGCGTGGCGCACAGCCATGTGACCCGTTTCGCTGAATTCCCAGTTTTCGTTGCCATGGGCGCGGAACCATTGGCCGGTCTCGTCATGCCATTCGTAACAAAAACGCACTGCGATCCGGTTTTCTGAATGCGCCCAGATTTCCTTGATCAGGCGGTAGCCGGTCTCGGCGGCCCATTTGCGCGTGAGAAACGCCTCGACCTCGTCGCGGCCGTTTAGAAACTCTGACCGATTGCGCCAGCGGGTATCAGGCGTATAGGCCTGTGCAACCTTGGCTGGGTCGCGCGTGTTCCATGCATCTTCAGCCATGCGCACTTTTTTGACCGCGTCTTCGTAGGAAAACGGCGGCACGGGCGCTCTTGGGGTCAAATCCAGTGCAGCCATCAGTCGTTCACCGCCCGTAAGTGCGCACCTTCAGGTTCGATGTCCACATCGGCCTCCGCGTGGGCCGCTTTGTCGATATGCACAGTCTCGGGCCGTTGGTCCTGTCCGTCCGAGCCGTGACCAGCCAGATCTTTGGAGCGCTGGCCAAGAAACTGAACCAGATGATTGCGGATGGCATAGTAGTTTGGATGCTCGACAATCTCGGTTCGATTGCGGGGGCGCGGGATGGTGATGTCGACGGACTCGGCCACGCGCGCCAAAGGACCGTTGGTCATGAGCAATATACGATCAGCGAGCAGGATCGCTTCGTCAATGTCGTGGGTGATCATGAAAACAGTTTGCTCAGTTTGGCTCCAAACTTTGATCAGTTCGTCCTGGATTGTCCCACGCGTCAGAGCGTCGAGCGCACCAAAGGGCTCATCCAGCAACAGCAGTTTCGGTTGGTTGGCGAACGCGCGTGCGATGGAGACGCGTTGGCGCATCCCACCGGACAGCTGCGAGGGTTTGCGATGCACCACATCCCCCTCTAGCCCGACCATGGCCAGATAGGCGCGCGCATGCTCTTCGACTTTTGCCTTGGACCAACCCTTGTGGCGGGCGCTAACCCCGAATGTCACGTTCTTCAAAGCGGAAAGCCATGGCAGAAGCGAATAGTTCTGGAACACCACACCACGGTCCAGCGATGGACCCGACACATGCATGCCATCCATCTTGACCACGCCAGATGTCGGCTCCGCCAGCCCGGCAAGAATGTTCATGATCGTCGACTTGCCACATCCGGAATGGCCGAGGATGCAGACGAATTCGCCTTTCTCGACACCAAAGCTCGCGTTTTCAAAAACGGTGAGCGTTCCGCCTGCACCGTCTGGGAATTGCTGTGTTAGCCGCTCGATTGACAGAAATGGTTTGGCCATCTCGCTTCTCCTTATTCTACGTAAGACACGGCGCGCTGCAGGCGGGCAAAGGCAGCGTCAAGCAGCATGCCCATCACGCCGATCAACAGGATGGCAACGATCATTCGGTCGAGCCGCAAACCATTCCATTCATTCCAGACCACGTAGCCGATGCCCGTGCCCCCAACGAGCATCTCCGCAGCAACGATGACCAGCCATGCAATCCCTATGGAAATCCGCATGCCGGTGACAATCGTGGGCGCCGCAGCGGGCAAGATCACGGTGAGCGCGGTGCGGAGCGTCCCCAATTCATGCGTGCGGGCCACGTTGACCCAATCAGAGCGAACGCTGGCGACGCCGAACGCTGTATTGCTGAGCATTGGCCAAAGTGAACAGATGAAGATCACAAAGATTGACGATAGTTCGCTGTCCCCGATCGTGAACAGAGCGATGGGCATCCAGGCGAGTGGTGAGATGGGCTTGAGAACCTGAATATACGGGTCCAGCGCCTTATAGGCCAATGGCGACATGCCGATCAAAAAGCCCAACGGGATCGCTACCGCTGCGGCCAGGGTGTATCCAATGATGACGCGCAGCAGCGAGTACCCGATCTGGATACCGAACCCCATATCGTTGGTACCCGCGACATAGAATGGGTCGGTGATCGTTGCCCAAAGTTCGACGCCAATCTTAGCCGGAGATGGAAAGAGCGAGCCTGGCGCAGGCGCAGAGTTTGCATCTGGCACGCTGATGCCAAGCGCGCGAATGCCTCCAGCCATTTCGATCGTTTCCCGAGAAAGATTGAGCGCAGCAATCTGCTCAAGCTGAGGAAACGCAACGCCCTGGCTAGCGTAGAACTCGATATCCTCCGCGGCCATGTTGTTTCCAAGCAGGGTGTCCGTTTGCTCTGCAGACAAGACAACCCCGACCGGCCCGGTTTCAGGGACGTGCGTCGCGAAATGCCAGATCGCAAGGCCCGAAATCAAGATGAGTACGGACAGCAATGCGCTGCGGGCGTCGAAATTTCGGATCATACCAAGCCTCTGGAAAGGGGTGCCAAAAACGGGGCGGCAGGCCGCCCCGTTCCGTATTGTGTCTTAGATCGTGCGGCTGAAGGGCTGGCCATCGATGAACTCTTGTGCAGCCTCTGGCGCGAATGTTTGGCCTTGGATTTCCACCGGGGCAAAAACATCTTGCTCCGCGTCCGAGAACGTCAGGTTGACGTCTGCATTCATCATTTGGCGCATCGTCTCGCGCGTGGTGGTTGTCAGAACCAAGTCCTCGGCCAGCGTCGCGTAGTTCGTATCGCTGTCGATGTAATTCCAGCGCCGCAGTTGCGACAGAACCCATGTGCCCATGGTTTGCGTCGGCAATGGCATGAAAGAAATCCGATCAGGCACCGCCTTGATGTTACCCTGACCATCTGGGAACACGCCAGTGAGGATCTGCTTGAGAATTTCCACGGGCTGGTTGAGGTAGTTTGCCGGAGCCATGGATTCTGCAAATGCCACCCTGCCGTCCGCAGTTTCCGCCGCGGCGGTGGCCTCCAAGATCGAGGTTGTGAGCGCCATCGTGGTGTTGGGGTTTTCTGTGATAAACTTCTCAGACAAGCCAAACACACAGCACGGGTGTTGCTTCCACAGATCCAATGTCAGCTTGTGGATAAAGCCAACCTGGTCATAGACCGCGCGCTGGCAGAACGGATCCGGCGCAAGATATCCGTCCACATTCTCTGAGCGCAGGTTGGCAACCATTTCTGGCGGCGGCACCACGCGAATTTGAATGTCGCGGTCGGGGTCAAGACCTGCGTCTGCCACGTAGTTCCGCAACAGCAGATTGTGCATCGAGTATTCAAACGGCACCGCAAACTTGAAGCCCTTCCAGTTTTTCGGATCCTGGTTGTCGATGTGCTTGTTGGCCAGCACGATGGCCTGGCCGTTGGTGTTCACGTTGGACACCACCTTCCAAGGCTGCGCGGTTGAGCCTATGCCCAACGACATCGCCATCGGCATCGGGAACAGAAGGTGCGAGCCATCATATTCGCCGTTTAGACATTTGTCGCGCGATACAGCCCAACCGGCTGTTTTCACAATGTCCACGTCAAGGCCGTATCGTTCATAAAAGCCAAGGGCATGCCCGCCGATGATAGGCGTTGCGCATGTGATGGGGACAAAACCCAGCGTCAGCTTGGTCTTTTCGAGGTTCTTGATCGCTTCCTCCGCCATCAGTTGCAGTGACGACAGCGGGAAAACGGTGGCCACCGCGGCCAGAGCGCCAGTCACACCAGCGCTGCGCAAAAAGGCGCGACGGGACAGGTCGGTTTTGAACAACCCTTGCATGACCGAACTCTCCAAGGCTCGCGTCATGCCGACCTCAGGGTTCAGCGCTTGTTTGGCGCGTTTGCGCAGGATCTCTGCATCTTCAGCAGGTAGGCCGACATACGGATTTGCAGGCTCACCAGAGGCCTCGCCGCATTCATTCCAAACGTCGATGTTCGGGTTAAACGGATCTTTGAAGTGCGTCATCAATCACCCTCGTATTTGTTGCAATCGGCTTTGACGGGAGAGTGCCAAAGCTAAGCTGTGGTATTGATCCGACACGAAAGTACCAGGACCGAACCACCAAACTGCGTCAACGATGAAAGGGTTTGCGGGCAGAAAAAAGCACCCGCCCAAAATTCGTGCGCTTTGAAAACATATAATGTTTACAGTGTATAAGCCGCGAATTCGTGTAAATACAGATTACGATATTTCATAATTTACGAAATATCGTTACCCGTATCGATAATCGCTGATTAACCTACCCGGGATGTCAAAGACGATCGCTCCACCCGATTCCCGCGTCGCAGCTTTGCCCGAAGCAGCACTCGTTCTGTGCACGCGCACCGACACAATCCAAGAGGCCAATGACCACGCTTGCGAGACCTTGGGCTTTGAGCGTGATTGCTTGCCCTTGTTTCGCACAGTTGTGGACACCCAGATTGCGAAATTCCTGGTGTTCGTCGATGAAGTTGACACACGAAGAGAGGCGTGGACGCGCCAAATCACGTTTCGCCGCAGCAGCGGAGCGGCGCTGCGGTGCGAATTGCGCGGCCACAAATTGGAGGACGCCCCCGGTCATATCCTCCTGATGATCATTGATCTGGATGCTATGGACCGGCGCGCGCGTCAGACAGAAATTGCGGAACTGCAAAGCGCTGGCATTGACGAATGGCGCCGCGCTGACGCCTTCTTTTCTGAACTGGAGCGACGCAACCAGCTGATACTGAACGCCGCTGGAGAGGGCATATATGGCCTAAACGCGGAAGGGAAAACCACCTTCGTCAACCGTGCCGCGCAAGAAATGTTGGGTTGGACCAGTGAAGATCTGATTGGCAAGGACATCCATTCGATCATCCATCACCATCACTTGTCAGGTGAGTTTTACCCCCACTATGACTGCCCGATCTACAAGTCCTTTCGCTATGAGCAGGTCAATCGTATCGAAGATGAAGTGTTCTGGCGCAAAGACGGAAAACCGCTGCGCGTCGAATACATCTCCACCCCCATTTACGACCACCAAATCCTGGCCGGAGCAGTTGTCATTTTCCGCGACATCACGGAACGCAAAGAAAGCGAGATCAAGCTCAAGAATGCGATGCAGGAGGTCGCTGATCTGCGAGATCGGTTAGAGCAGGAAAACGAGTATCTGCAGGCAGAGATCAACTCGGAACGCGCGCATCACGCGATCATAGGTGCCTCGGCAGCCACAGAACAAATCTTGGCGCGCATTGACTTGGTCGCTGAAACGGAGGCGACCGTTTTGATCTCGGGTGAACCCGGAACCGGCAAATCTCTGATCGCGAGCGAGATCCACCAAGGCAGTTCGCGACGCAAGCGGCCTTTGATCCATTTCAATTGCAGTTCGGTCATTCCAGAAGCTGTGGAAGCCGAGCTGTTTGGCCAGGTGCGCGGCGGACCTCATGCGGCAAGACAGGACAAACCCGGTAAGCTTGAGCTTGCACATGGCGGTACCTTGTTTCTGGACGAGGTCGAGGAGTTACCACCCGACATTCAGGGCAAACTACTACATGCACTGCAAAGCAAATCGGTTACCCGGCTCGGGGATACACGCGAGAGGGCCCTGGACATCCGCGTGATCGCAGCGACAACTGTCTCGCAAGGCCGCGCGTCCGCTGAGACGAAACTGCGGGAAGCGCTGTACATGCACCTCAACGTGTTTCCAATTGCCTGCACACCTCTCAGAAAACGCCCGGACGATGTGCCATTGCTCGCAACCCACTTGCTCAAACTGGCATGTAAGAAGCTCAATAGACCTTTGCTCGCGATTACTGAACGCACAATGCAGCAGCTACAAAGCTACGCTTGGCCAGGGAATGTCAGGGAAATGCGGAACGTTATTGAGCGCGCCGTGATCATTTCGAAAGGCAGAAAGCTACACGTCGAGCCCTTGGGCGTGACCGCAGATCCTGCCTTGAACGTAGATCAGATTAGAACCGAAGCGGAACTTCAGTTCTCGGTACGCGCCAATCTCGTTTCGGCCTTGAAAGCCACGAACGGAAAGGTGTCGGGTTCGCAGGGCGCAGCCGCATTGTTGGAGATGCGCCCCACAACGGTCTATTCGCGAATTAAAGCCTTCGCCATCAAGAAGAACGAATGGCTTTAGGCATCTTGTGGATCTGACCGTCGCCTGATTTCGCATTTGCGGCGAAGGGCTGTTATGCGTGCTACGCCTGCCGCATCTGAACCGGTCAGCGGACAGCGGACAGCGGCTTCGCAACGATACCGCTTTCGCGACACAACTTCACAAAACGGATGCGTAGCAGCAAGATCTCTCACACTTTCTGGTCTCGGTTTGATAATTCAACAGTGCCCTCAAAGGTCTGTGCTGCCTGTGCAGGGCCGCAGTTGAACTCGCACCAAGCAGGCAGTATTGGGCTTCAGACAGAACAACCCGGAGACCAACGGATGCCCTACGCACCGGAACAGATCGAACCCAAATGGCAGGACTTCTGGGCCAGAAACGACATATTTCGTGCCGAGGTCGATCAGACCAAGCAGAAATACTATGTGCTGGATATGTTTCCCTATCCTTCGGGTGCTGGTCTCCATGTGGGGCACCCACTAGGGTACACAGCTACGGATATCGTAAGCCGCTACAAGCGGATGAAAGGGTTCAACGTGCTGCATCCCATGGGGTGGGACAGCTTTGGGCTGCCAGCTGAGCGCTATGCGATGCGGACCGGGATTCACCCAGCAATCACAACAAAGGAAAACACTGACACCTTCCGCGCGCAGATCCAGCGGCTTGGCTTTTCATATGACTGGTCACGCGAACTGGCAACTACATCTCCGGACTTCGTGAGATGGACCCAGTGGATCTTCCTCAAACTGGTTGAAAACAATCTTGCCTACCAAGCCGAGGTCGCTGTGAACTGGTGCCCGGCGCAAAGCACCGTTCTTTCCAACGAAGAGGTTAAGGACGGCAAATACATCGAAACCGGCGATCCGGTCGAGCGCCGCCTGATGCGTCAGTGGATGCTCAAGATAACCGCCTACGCCGAAAAGCTGCTGGATGATCTGGATGATCTCGACTGGCCCGACGGCATCAAGGCGATGCAGCGGAACTGGATCGGACAGTCTCACGGGGCCGAGATCAGCTTTGCAATCGAGGGCAGCGATGCGCAGGTGAAGGTGTTCACCACTCGCCCCGATACGCTCTTTGGCGCCACATATTGCGTTCTCGCGCCGGAACATCCGCTTGTTGATGCGATCACTCGGCCCGAACAGCGCGAAGCGGTTCAGACCTATGTAAGCGAGACGGCCAAGCTATCGTCCTTCGAACGAAGTGAGTTGAACCGCGACAAGACCGGGGCATTCACAGGCGCGTACGCCATCAACCCCGTGAACGGGGCAAAGACCCCTATCTGGGTCGCGGACTATGTCACGATGGACTACGGCACCGGCGCTGTCATGGCCGTCCCGGCCCACGATACGCGCGACCACGAGTTCGCCCGCAAGTTCGAGCTGCCCATTATCGAGGTCGTCACGCCAGAAGAAGGCCACGACGTTCAGGCAGAGGCCTGGACAGGCGATGGCACACTCGTGAATTCCAGTTTTCTCGACGGCCTGGACGTCGATGCAGCCAAGGCGCAGGTCATCGAATGGCTTGAAACCGAAAAAGCAGGGCAGGCAAAGGTCACCTACCGCCTGCGCGATTGGCTCTTTTCGCGCCAGAGATACTGGGGCGAGCCGATCCCGATCATACACGGTGAGGATGGCTCTTATTCCACGGTTCCAGATCAGGACCTGCCTCTGCTGCCGCCCAAGCTGGAGGAATACGGACCAGGCCCCGACGGCGCACCGCCACTTGCGAGGGCCACCGATTGGGTTCAGACAACTGACCCGACAACCGGGAAGCCCGGCCGCAGGGATCTGAATACCATGCCACAATGGGCCGGATCATGCTGGTACTATCTGCGGTTTATCGATCCAAACAACGATCTAGCATTCGTAGACACAGAAAAAGAACGCTATTGGATGCCAGTTGATCTCTATGTGGGTGGGGCCGAGCACGCGGTGCTGCACCTGCTTTACGCACGGTTCTGGCACAAGGTGCTGTATGATCTCGGGCTGGTTTCCACAGCCGAGCCATTCCAGAAGCTGTTCAACCAAGGAATGATCCTGGCGCATTCCTATCGCGACGCGCAAGGACGCTTTTATGAGCCCGAAAAAGTGGAAGAAAGCAGCGGCAAGTTCTATGCCGACGGCAAGGAACTGGTTCAGAAGATCGAAAAGATGTCCAAGTCGCGGTTCAACGTCGTCAATCCAGACGACGTCGTGCGCGAATTCGGAGCTGACAGCGTTCGGCTCTATGCCATGTTCATGGGGCCACTCGAAGCGACCAAGCCATGGGACACGGCCAGCATCGCGGGTGTGAGGCGCTTTCTCAATCGTGTCTGGCGTCTTGTCCATGACGATGACGACAATGTCGACATGGCACGCCTGACAGACGAGGCACCCGATGCGGCTCTTAACGGTCAGCTTCAGAAAATGATCGCGGCGGTCACGTCGGACATTGAAGAACTGCGCTTTAACACCTGCGTTGCGCGTCTGATGGAAATGACCAACACCCTGACACCAATGTCCCGGCGTCCACGGTTCGTGATCGAACAGTTCATCCTGGTTCTAGCCCCCTTTGCGCCACACATGGCCGAAGAGCTTTGGGGCGCACTGGGACACGAGACAAGCATCGCTTATGCGCCCTGGCCCAGCGTCGCCGAGGATGCGCTGGATGCCGCTGATGCGGAGCTGAAGGAGTATCCCATTCAAATTAACGGGAAAATTCGCGCCCGGGTTATGGCCGCACCAAACCTTGCTGGCGAAGATCTGCTGAACGTCGTCAAATCTGACGAGAAGGTGGCGGCCTTGCTTGACCAAGTTACCGTTTTACGGGAAATTCCTATCAGAGATAAACTCGTCAACTTTGTCGTCAAAGGATGACATGATTTGAGGATTTTTCTACGACATGCCAGCCGCCGCACGTTTCAATCTGAATTTCTCTGAAACCCAACTGTTGGACAGCCTCAACCGGGTCTCAGATACGCTTTGGCAGCCGGTCATCGAACGCAAAGGAAAGAACTGGTCCGGGATTGCACTGCGTTCTCACGATGGCGATCCGACAACCATGGAGTTCAGTGGCGTGAGTTATCAGGACACGCCTGTTGTTTCGGACACCCTGTACTTCAAAGAGGTCATGGATAGCTTCCAATGTGATCTCTTTAGAGTGCGCCTATTGGTTCTACATCCTGGCGCCGCCATCGGTGAGCACACGGATGAAGCGGCGGAAAACACACCCGACCAGATACGCTTGCACGTTCCCATCATTACCAACGACAAAGTGGAATTCATCGTTGATGGTGAGCGTCTGAGGTTAAGCCCAGGCGAGGTTTGGTACGTCGATACGCTCCGCCCTCACAGCCTCAGAAACGATGGTGACGCTGCGCGTGTTCATTTGGTGATAGACTGCGTGGTCAATGACTGGGTCAGGCAGCATCTAGATGCCGCGATGGCGCAAGCCGCATAGCGGGAGATGCGCGAAGACTTTGATGAAGTCCTGCGGGTTTTTAACCTTGGACGCGTGGATTTACATGAGCAGCAGTCGCCAACACGCTGCCAAGTGATCCGGGCCGTTGGCTCCGTAGTGGATAGCGCAATCAAGATCTACCCGGCGGACGCGGACATTGGTGAGCTATCAACCGAGTTGGCCTTTGTGTCGCATCTTTACACGTCGAAGCTTCCTGTGCCGCGGTACCGGACAACCCGCGACGGCTCGCGTTTCATCAAGCAGCAGGACGGAACACTCGCAACGGTTTACGACTGGATTGAGGGACCGGTCCGCCCAACCCTTGACGGAACGGAGGTCTTTCCGCGCGTGGTCAAACTGATGGCCACTATCCATATCGCCTCGGCTGACTTTCGCACGCCACGATCAGATGACTGGCTGTGGCAAGATGCAAAAATGTGCCTGGAGCGTTTAGGCTCAGTACCACAGGATTTGCTAAAACGTTTGACCAAACTCTTTGCGAAAGGACAACCATGGCGGCCCTATGACACGCATCACCTGTGTCACAACGACTATGGCAGTTCCAATATCGTTTGGCGCTCCAGTGACGACACGCCGTGGCTCATTGACTTCACCAATGCGATCCGGGCTCCGCGAGAGTGGGACTTAGCTGGGCTATGCGCAGATCATCTCTTGCGCAGCGCCACACCGCTGGAGCCGAAAGCCGTTTTGGCGCAGGCCGCAATGACCCACGACAACGAAACTTGCGCACGCTTAGATCGCGCGCTTCTTGCGACATGCTTTCCGATTGTTCTGGGTCAGCGGGCAGTCTTTGCGGCATTCAATGCTGACGACGATGCGCCTCCTTGTACGTGGAACGGTTTGCGCCGCGTGCTGGACGTGGCGGATACACAGAACGTCTAGTTTATCGGTGCATAGGGATGGCGCCAGGTCACCACGCAAAAGTCGTCGACCCGCTCAAAGCCGATTCTTTGGTATAGACGCGCTGCTTCTGCAGAACCGGTACGCAAGCACGCCTGCCTTGCGCCGCGTTGATACGCCACCTGCAAAGCCTGCCTAAGAAGGGTTGTAGCATGCCCGCGACCGCGATGCTCTGGCGGTGTCCAGACGCCTCCGACATGTGCCAAACCGTGGCGGAAATCGCAAAAGCGGCACATGGAGACGGGCTGTTCGCGGTGCCACAAAACAAAAGTATCCTTGCTAGCGACAAGTACCTTTGCCATTTCCCCGACATTTGCGTTTAAAGCCGGATCCGGCCCGGTATGACCGGTCTCATGCGCAAAATCGCTCAGCCATGTCGTGAGTGTGTTGGAACAAAGCCCACGGACATCTCCCAGGCACGCTTCACGCAACAACGCGCCGGAACCAGCGCGCTCGCAATGCGCTTGGAGCGATATTGCAAACGCCTGCTCGCGTTCATGTCGTGCTATGGACTGGTCGCGCAGCATGGATGTTGCAAGGCAGGCGTCGATAACTGGTGCAGCCCCGATCAGCCCCTTAGCTGGCGAGGTGAACGTGGCCCAACTCGCTTGCTCCATTATTTGTTCAGCGGCGGCAGGCGCTAGTGTATGTATGGCGACATGCCCATGGTGTAGACGCGCCATGACACCTTTAAGGTCAGAGGGTGAGTTCAACACAAACCAGTCGACTGGTGACGCAGATGACGATGCGATCCGATCCAGATGTTTTAGGAATGGAAGCGCTGCAATAACATCGTGAGACACCAGGAAACAGCGCAGCCGGTCCAACTGAGAGCGCGTCAAAGCCGTCACATCAGGTTTGATCACACGCACCGCTCTGTTCTTGTGCATCGAGCGCCGCACAGCTGTTTAAAAAAAGAGGCCAGTCGCCCCGGAACCCCCGGTCGCGCAGCGTGTCATAGATCAGGCGAAGTGCTTGGGTCTGATCGTGTGCAGCCATTGCCCGGTATTGATGTTTCAGCTCAGATAAATCGCGACTCCAATCGACTTGCGTAAAATGCGCGGCGAGCGTGATTACATCCCAAGGGTCGACCTGAACACTTCCACCAAGAGCTTCGAGGCCGACAATGAGCTCACTCCAATCGCCCTGCCCGACCGCAATCAGCCGGTCCAGTTCTTGGCCAAGCGCGTGCGTCCCTGGCTCCGTTTGTTTTAAGACATCACGTGTGCGGGTGACGGACTGGGACAGAGTCAGAGGGTTGAATGGCTGGGTCGTGAGTGTCTCGGCGATATGGTGCAGCGCGTCATCTCGACTGTCATAGCGCCGCATCAGATTGTGCAGGTCAGGATGAGCCAAGTGAAGGATACCCAATTCCCACATGAGCGCATCGGAATGATCGGGAGCATGAAGGAATTTGAACGCTGCGCATTTGCTACCCAGAACGGTGCGCAGATGATCTTGACGGCGGTCTCCCTTGAACACGGACCCCTTGCTCCGGCTGAGCAGGCTTGAGGCACAGGCGTCTTTGCATCCTGGTTTTTCGAGCATGATCACCATCGGCGACACGCCCTGTTCAAAGATCATGCGCATGACCCGCACCAGCAGCGGCGGGAGTTCTTTTGGCGCCTGTTCATCATGGCTGCGGATGGTTGCAACCGTATCGAAACAGATGTCGATGGACCCGCCATAGATTGGATGAAAGCCATGTGATGCCAAGTATTCAAGCGCCGTGCCAAACTTGCGGGATACGGCGGCCTCTGGAAAGAACAGGGCGAACGTCACGTTCCTAACTCGGTCGGCAGAAATTCCGAAGTCGTTGACCAAAAGCTGCCGCCCGATGGCGGCAAAACGCGCCCGGTCAACACAGGCCTTTGCACCATCTGATCCCTTTGGATGGGTGATACTGCCAGTGGGTGCAGTGGAGGGCTGCTGCAAAACCTCTCTCCTATGGCTCGCGATGTGCTTTGACTGTTTCGGCTTCTCGCAGCAGACCTATCGCGCGCAGATGAAACAGCCGCGAGACAATATCAGTGTCAGGATGCAAAGCAGAAACCTGGGCGAGAAGGGCCGCCTCTGACCGGGGCTCATGACATAGAGCCAGCAATGCCATGCTCGGCAAGTCGAGCTGAAAGGAGCGATCGGCAGTTTTCACCAGAATCACCTTGCCGAGATGGCTGAGGAAAACTGCGTCTGGCGTGATGAACGGCTGACCCTCATCGGGTCCATGCTGCACCGGAGGCCAACAGCTTCCTTCCGCGAGCACCTCGCGACCAAGGGCCTGGGAAAAGCGGAGCATGCCCCCGGCCCAAGCCCTCATCTCGTCTTCGGTGACGGCTTCCATGCGGAACTGATAGCGTAGAAATCCTTCGGCCAGCTCAGACCGCACGTCGTGACCTTCAAGTCGCCGGAAAATCCACTTGCGACGCCCGTTGGTATCGCCACGCTGACAAAGCAGCGCCTCCATCTGATGATAGAGGCAAAGCCGTGCCGCGCTGATCGCTGTCAGAGGGTGGGCATCAAACGCGCCGACGCAGTCATCGAAAAAACTGGCGGCCGACGCCATATGATAGGCATAGTGCAGCCGTGCAAGTCGGGCATAGTCAAACTGGCTTGTACAAGCGTGCCATGACTGCTGCCCATATAGAACGATGGCAGTGCGCATTTTCTCTACCAATTCGAGTTGATCGAAAGAACCGTCCAGCCTGCGCGTGGCGTTCAGCGTCGCAGACAGCTTGGCGGTGTAATCCTGATCAACGATAAGGATTTCGGCGTGGCGCCCCTGCGAAACGATGACGTCATAGCGTCCGATCCGATCCGCGGGCACCGCAGCACCATCAAGCAGCGCGATCAGATCGACATCAGAACGATCCGTCGCGAAGCCCCAGGCGTGTGAACCAGTCAATGCAATAGCCCGCAGAGCCTCGCCGTAGCGCTCCTTCGCCGCCGTGACGATTGCCTGACCAAATTGCGCATATGGCTCTTCGGCCGGAAAACTGGACGCCGAACCATCTGTGCAGGTCTGCGTGCCTACGGTCGTCATAGACTTGGCTCTGTGGCTGACGGCGCACTTATTCCAACATGCGACAGCACGTTATCTGCAAATTCGGGGAAATCTGCGGCCTGGCGCACCATCGCAAAGAGCTCTTCTTCACGCGCACCAGTCCAACGGTCACCAAGTTCCAATAGAGGTGCCAGTTCCAACCATTTCATCAGCACCTCGACATTCTTGATTAGGGAAAGATCACATGCCGACCGCGTCACCGCTTGGGCAAACCGTTGCTGGTATGCACTGTCACACATGGCATCGGCGAGTTCTGGAATAGCGTCTTGCTCTCTGAGATCACTCTGCGCAGCAAAGTTACAAAGCCGCAGACGCTTCATATCCTGCCTGTGTTCTGACGGGTTCGTAACATCTGGCCAGAAGCCAGCAAAATAGTCGCACATGTCGCGCGCGGCATACTGCTTCCAGCTTGGTCGAGAATAAACATATCCGCGGCCTCGCTGTGCGGTATCAAGAGCGTTGCAGAGGGTCATGCAACCCGTGACAATCGGTGGCAGATCGCTCAACCAAACAAGGGTTTGTATGCTGCGTAGCGGCACCTTCGGTAGAGCGACGTGAACCGCCTGAGGCCACCGTTCCGCACGCTCAACCGCACCCCGACCGATTGTCAGAATTGCAACGTCACGGCCCATCCGCTTTGCCACCTGCTGGGCCACATCAAAGTAGACATCCAACTGGCTTTCTCGGCCAGGATAGACAAAGCAAATTGATCGCCCGCCTGATTGCCCACGCACGTCACGCGCCAGCGCATCATCAATACCGCTTGGCCGGGTACACACATCCGGGCGCACGTAAAGTCCCAGGTTGAAGGCACCCGCATTCAAGCAGTGCTGACCGGACACTGTGTCGGTCTTGTGCCTTCTCGTCAGCTCTCTATCGCGTCCAGGTTCGTCGATCACAAAACTCAGACCGCCACCCAGCGCAACGGTCTTGGCCAGCCGCCCTTGGTTGTCTGAGAAGACAAGGCCAAAATTCCGTGCACGCAAGTCAGCTAGCTTGCGTCCGACGGACTTAGGTGCGGGCAACAGAGACTGCGACGGGAATTGAAACGCAACTCCATGGACCATTTGGTCTATGTCTTTTTTGTCAGGATCCAGGCCCGGCACCAATGCCGAAACGATATCAGCAGTATTTGAAACCTGGCCATGCGCCTTGCGCAATTCTTGCATCCTGTCACGCGCATAGTCGACGACGATCAAACGGACTCGTGCGTCCGGGTGGCGTGCTTTGAACGCAAAGGTCTGGTGCAGGTTGGTTGTAATGTCACCGTAGCCACCCCATACGTCTCCATTTCCGAAGTTCTGCACGCCAGAAAAGAAGTCGAATGCCATATGTTCGAAAGCGCTCTCGATCCGCTGGATCGTGCGGTTGATAAGAGCACGCTGCGTCACGCCTCTATTCCCTGTAATGCAAGCATCCTGCGCCAAGCTTCGTGCACCATCGCGGGCGGCAAAACGCAGCGCTCTGACCGGCGCGCCTTCAGCCCGGCGACTTGCCTCGCTGCGTTATCGGGATCCATATCGCGTAGCAAAACATCCGCCACAATGCTTGCAAGCTCTTCCATATCGCTCTCAACAAGGCCAAGTTTGGTGGCTTCATTGACACCCATCCTCAGACCCGGCGCCCGCAAACTGGGCACCAAGGCATAGGGGTTGAGCACGATGCCCGCTTTGAACAGGAGCGCGGACGCCTCGAAGTGGGTATAGCTGTCAATTGCGCCGACCCAAACCTGATGTGTCTCCGTATAGTCACGATCATCGCCCTGAACGGGCAACCCGGCCCGGTGCAAAGCGCGCGCCAGCGTCTTGGCATTTGAACAGACCTGCTGTGCATACTGCGGCCCGCCGCAATGTTCGAACTCGATCAGCGCCAAGGTCAGCGCCAGGGTTGAAGCCGTGTGCGGGTGGCTGATGATGTTCATTGTCGCATCGAGAAGTCGTTTGGCCACCTGCTTCTCTCGCATCAGGACAACAGCCTTGTGCGGCCCCGCAAATGTCTTGTGCGTCGAACCACCGTAGCTATCCGCCCCCTCGTCAAGCGGGTTTGGCAGAACGCCCCCCCAAATCAGCCCGTTGAGGTGGCTGCTGTCCACATGGATATGACAGGGTACCTTCTGAGACGCCCGAACCGTGCGAACCAGCGCAGCGATATCAAGCGCAAATAACGCAGTCGATTGGTCGGCATAGATCATGGAAGGTTGCAGCGTGCTGACCATATCAGCTAACCTCTCGTGATCGACCGTAGCGTAGTCCAACACCGGCAATCGCTCCATCCGATAGCTAAACTTGTGACCGACATAGCGGGTGTCAGGGTGCCCGCCTGCGCGCAACGGAACCGAAAATACGGTCGCGCCCGGTGCACCACCGAAAGCTGCGAATACAGCCGTCATGCAAGTGAGACCGGAGACTGCTGCCACATTGACGTAGTTGGCGCCACCCACGCGTTTGAGCGCAGGTATCAGAATGCTATCTTGCACGCTCCCCAAGGCTTCGCCCGCCTCAAAGCCCCATTGGCCGCCCACTTCCTCAGCATTGAAGTAATACCGGCTATATCCATCGGAAAGGTAAGCGAGACGCGCGGCGGCCGACAGCGTATTTTCGCTCGGGACGAGGCTAATCCTTTTGGCCATCGACTGTTCGTGACCAAATAAAACATCGCTTACCTGTTGAAACGCATCAGCGGCTTTCGACCGATCAACGCCCGCCACACTGACAGCATTATTAACAGCCTTATTGACAGCCAATTCTGTCTCTTGCACCTTTAATTGGCGAACCATGGACGCCAATCACACATAGGCAGGAGTTTCATGTCTGATCTACCCTCTAGCATAAAAGTGAGTGTGAGCTTTGGGGAGCTATTTGACAAGATAGCCATCCTTGAGATCAAGTCGGAGCGCATCCAAGAAACCTCAAAGCGGAATAATTCCGCCCATGAATTGGCGGCATTGCGCCGATCAAGAGATGAAATATTTCAGCAAGAGGAGATCAAACTGATCGATTCTCTTTTAAGAGATCTCAAAAGCGTCAACGAAAACTTGTGGGAAATAGAAGATCGAATTCGTGAACATGAAGCCGCTCATGACTTTGGGGCAGACTTCATAAAATTAGCCCGATCCGTCTACCAGATGAACGATGAACGCTACCGCCTCAAGCGAGAGATCAACCTCGCACTTGGCTCCCCGCTGATTGAAGAAAAGTCTTATTGTTGAACATTTTAAGAAGTAAAAACGCACAAATATCGCACCTCAGACAGGCGCTTGAAAGATAATGCCGCCGGCACGCCACTTCTCAAGTGGCAATTTCTCGCCCGGTCAGACGCGAGATTACGCCACCACCACCTAGACGAGAACTTGCGCTGCTCCATTACTTTGCTAACCTAAAAGGATGCGATTAAATCAGCCAAGATGGAGGTGTATGGCGGCCAAATGAACATATTGAGTCGGAACGAAATCTGTGAATCAGACAGATGGTCTGATTGGCACTGGCAACTCTCCAATTCAATCCGTAAAATCGAAGAACTTGAGCAATGGGTTGATCTCACTGAAGATGAACGAAAGGTTATAAAAGATTCCGAAAATCGTTTCCGCTGGCAAATAACACCCTATTACGCAGCGCTTATGGACAAGCATGATTCGAATTGTCCAATTCGGCTTCAAGCCATCCCAAGTCGTCAAGAATTAATGACGCACGCCAATTCGGATGTCGATCCAGTCGGCGATATGCAATATCGAAAAACCAATCGTGTTGTGCACAAGTATCATGATCGCGTCATCATGCTCGTGACACAGAATTGCCCGGTCTACTGTCGCCATTGCACACGAAAGTTTCATACAACGGAAAAGCAGCAGTCCTACTTCGCCGAAGGTGAAGGGAGCAGCTACGACGCTGACTTTGAATACATCGCAGCACACCCAGAAATCCGTGATGTGTTGCTGACCGGCGGTGACCCACTGACATACAACGACCGCCGCATCGAACAAATTCTCGCCCGCTTGCGCGACATACCACACGTTGAAATCATCCGCATCGGGTCGCGGTATCCTGTCTTGCTGCCGCAACGGATCACTGACGACTTTTGCGCAATGCTGGAGCGATACCATCCGGTTTGGTTCAGCACCCACTTCAACCATCCCAGCGAGATCACAGCAGAAGCTGCTGCTGCATGCGATCGCTTGCTGCGCGCCGGTGTGCCGGTTCAGAACCAAACGGTTTTGCTGAAAGGGATCAATGACGATGTTGAGACGATGCGCGCACTGCTTTGCAGACTGCTCGAGATCAGGGTGAAGCCCTACTATCTCTATCATTGTGACAACGTCTCAGGTGTGTCCCATTTCATGACGGACATCGAGCGGGGCAATGCAATTATGGAGGCGCTTACCGGCCACATCAGTGGCTATGCCATACCGCGCTACATCGTGACGACGAAGCTGGGAAAAATCCCACTGGAGAAAAGCTACGTTACGCAGAAAGACGGGAAAATCATCCTGCGCAGTCACACTGGCCAGACCATGACCATCAATGCGCTCGACGATGTGGCCCTGCAGGCTGAAGTGCTGCCGCAACATGACTGAAACGGCCCTTAGCATCGCTGCCCCAGATGGGCAGCAGGAACGTGATACGCAATTCTATTTCTGCGGCACCATCGGTGATGGCTTTATCGCAATGTGCAAACTAAGCCGCCTGGCGCAAGCTGCGCCGGTGCGTCTGCGCCGCATCTGCCGACACGCTGGTATGGACACCAAGATTGGCGAAGTTGCTAATCTTTTCAATGGGATCAACTACAATCCGGATTATGTTCATCGCGACACGATACCTGAAATGCGTGTCTTTGCGGAAAATCAGCCTGATCGCTATATCAACATCTTTCACGATGGCGCCGGGCGCGGGAATGAACCGGATGACCCCGCAACTCTGACATTCGAGCCGTTCCCACAACTCAATCTGCCCAAGCAAGATGAGCGGCCAAGTCGTCTTCTCGTCGGGATCAATATGAACAGTGGCAGTCGGCAAGCAGCGCAACGGCGCATGGACGTTGGTTGGTGCGTTAGGCTGGGCCAATGTCTTGCAGCATGCACTGACATCACAATCGTGCTTATGGGCACCGAAGAGTCTTTTGATGAGGACGAGGCCGCTCTTCTGCGAGACCTGCCCGACAACGTGATCAATCTGATCGGGCAGCAAGGGCTCACAGAGGCTCTCACTTTCCTTTCTACACTGGATTTTCTGATCACGCCCGAAGGCATCGTCTCGTTTTTCGCTGCATCTCAACGCGTGCCTAGCCTCGTTCTCTACGAAGACCGGTCGGCGCTTTTGCGCATGCATCCCGATTGGCACGCCCTTTCGATCTGCATGCGCCCGAAGAAGGTCAAGGACGGGACCCGATGGCAGGCATGCGCTGTGGAGCAAGCGGCCAACATCATTTTAGCGCGTTTCGCTCCGGAGGTCGCCTGAGCGATGTCGAACCTGGAATTCCGGGCGGTGGCGCAAAACGAGGTAGCGGATTACGTCAATACCGTGTTCGCCGCGGCCGGGAAGTCAGCCTCGCCAGAGTTCATCGAAGAGCAAGCTGAGGCCTTCGATATGAGCCTTGCTCTAGCTGCATATGACAAAGGACGCGTTGTTGGCACACTCGGGTCGCGCGCGCTTGAACTCTCGCTGTCTGAGAACGTCCGTATCCCTATTGCCGCCGTTGGGCAGGCGGCAGTTTTGCCGACGCATACGCGCATGGGGGTCATTCATACCCTGCTGATGCAGACCATGCAGGATGCCCTTGATCGCGGAAATCCGACCTGCGCTTGGACATCTTCGGACTGGCCGCTTTGGGAGCGGTACGGTTCCGGTGTCGCAACATTCAGCGCAAGTCACCGCGTTCACGCGCCACATCCGCGGGACTTTCGCGAAGAGATTGGCTCGACCGGCGCGATTTCTTTGGTAACTGCCGAAAATCTCAAGGCTGTGCTTGCCGATCTCCACCGCGCCTGCTCAAACCGACCCGGCAGCGTGGCACGGGGCCCTAAATACTGGCACCGATTGATTGCACGTCTGGAGGCTGGCAAATCGCCGGATGTTTTGTCGGACAGCAACGGCTTGCCACGCCCCTTTTATTGCCTGTTACGCGACAGTCAGGACACGCCGAAGGGGTTTGCGATCTACCGCGTCCATCAGCGGGAAGCGGCGGGCATGCCCGATTGCGAACTTGAGCTTTTACATATCTCCGCCGTTGACATCGCAGGCGAGGCGACACTCTGGTCGTTTCTCTTTCGCGTTGACCTGGTCGGAAGTATCCGAATTGGACACGCACCGCTCGTCCCGGCACTGAAATGGATGTTAAAAAACGGTCGCAAACTCGAAACCCTGTCCGTTCAAGATCACATCTGGCTTCGCATCCTAGATCCGGTCGCCCTATTCCAGAAGGCCGTTCTGGGAAGCACAAACAGACCCCTGCGGCTTGCGGTCGTTGACCCGGTTGCATTCCTTGATCCCTTTACGATTGAGATCATGTCCGATGGCTCTACAACATCGGCAAAGCTCACGGACGACGCCCCTGACGCAGCGCTTGATCTCAGCACGCTGTCAAGCTTGGTGCTACGCGGCCTCTCAACCTGGGATCTTGTGCAAAGCGGGCGCATTAAGATCGAGACACCAGGCGCAGAGAGCGCGCTCAGCGCGTGTTTCATGGGCGCCCCGGCCCCTTTCACAGACACCAGCTTTTGAGGTTGCAACGATGAAACGACACCTCATTTTTCCCGACGACAGGCCCTGCACATCAAATCGCCCGTGTTCTTTCAATGATGCACTGTTTACTCGCAGAGATGTACGCCCCATCCTGCTACGGCCGGACCTCAAAATCCACGACCCCGAGTACCTGGACCGAACCCGCGACATGGATGTCTTTGCCATCGACCTGTCCGCAGGTGTTCGAGCCGAGGCAGCGCGGTTCAAGGACTGGTGCAAGCCCAAAGGGCTCAAGCCCGACAGTTTCTGTTGCATGTCCGAGCCAGATCAGGAGTTCTGGCAAGCTTTCGCGAATGCTGTGGGCGTCGGAGGGCTACCTGCGGATGTTGCGCGCGCGCTGCGCGACAAACCTACGATGAAGGCGCGGCTGAACCGCGCGGGCTTCGCCACCGCACCGTTCGCACATGTTAAGACCCTGCGTGACCTCCACAACTTCGTACACCTGCATGGATTTCCCATCGTTCTAAAACCTGTGAACGGCTGGGGAACCTTGTCCACAACGGTCCTCAAAAGCGCGAACGATCTGGAGAGTGTTTCAATCGCTGCGGGCCCCTTTGACATGATGGTTGAGGCCTTCATCCAGGATGAGGAATATGAACTATGTGCGCTCATAGCCGAGGGCGAGGTGCTGCATGTCTTTCCCTCGCTGATGCCTTCGCGGCCCGTCGATGCGGCGCAGGGTTCGCTCAATGCAAACATAAGTGTTGGGAAAGACCACAGCCATATCCCGTTTGCTGATCTGCGCGAGATGGTCCAGCGCGTGGTAGACGCATTTGAGCTGCCGCACGGATATCTGCATATGGAGGTCTTTATCTCTTCGGACGGCAGCCGGCTGACTTTCGGAGAGCTGGCCCTGCGCTATCCCGGGTGTGAAATTGCGCGAAATCATGGCCTTGCATTGGGGTTCGATATCGCAGGGGCAACGCTGGACACTTACCTTGGCCTGCGCCCGACCCCAGTCTTTACCCGTCAGAGTTGTGTCGGCGATCTGCTATTGCCGTATCGTACCGGTTACGTTCGGCACATCACATCCGAAGCTGCCCTCATGGCGATGGAGGGCGTCATCGGCGTACACCTACCGATCAAGCAGGGTGACGTACTGCAGCCCCTGCCAGCCTCATCTTTCAACTGTACTGGTTGGGTTTTCATAGAAGGCGAGACACCTGGCGAAGTAGCGCAACGCATGCGGCAGGTGCATGAGGCCTTTGAACTCGCGGTTGAGGAGCTCGCGGCATGACAGCTGGGGGCTCCGACAAATCCGTGGCTGTTACGCGCCCAAGTCCGGCCGTTTCTACCGGTGCCGAGAACACGGTGCAGAGCTGGGCAAGGGAGACGTTCGCGGAAAGCCTGGTGATTAGCGCCATCACCGGGTCAACGGCAGCAGAACTATCAAATACCACATCGAATTTGGATGCATGGGTTGTGCTGGACGACGTTAGCTACCCGATGAATACGCCATCGGTTCGCCAGAGCTATAACCACGCCGCGCGCAACATCAAAGCGCTTTTGATGCGCAAGTCGGAATGGTCCCGCCTGATCAGGCACCTCGAGAAGATCGATCTGTCAGTTCACTCGCAGGAGTCCATCAGTCTGGAGAGCGTCATGAATTCAAAGCGCCTATATGGGAACGAGCAATTCGACGAGCTCATCACCAACGAAGTCAGGCAAACCTATGCAGAGCGTTTGTTCGATGGGCAACGCGACATGTCCCTGTCGCTCTTTCTCGATTATCTCGGCGCTTTAGAGGATGGCGAACCGGCCCTGATCACTGAGCTGCTGCAAAGCCTGTTTAGATCCGAGCTAGAGTGCCTTTTGATCCAGAAAGGCGACACCTACCGCAAGGCGAAGTGGCTTCCCAAACGTCTGCGGCGCAAGAGCGAACTGGCCGAAAAGTACTATGCCACTTACCGCAATCTTCTGCTGCGCCCAGAGGCTCTTGGCACCCCGGAGTGGACGGATTGGGTGCATGAAATCTGGTCCTGCCACCAGGTCGTACAATGGGACATCCTCTTTGGTAGGCGCGAGATGGTCAGCCTCTCCAACGGAGATGCTGTATCAGGGTTGCAGGTCCCGAGTCACAATAGATCAAGTCCTCTTTTCATCCTGCAGATCAACGATCGGTACTTCTGCAAAACTGTCGACCGACAGTTCGAACTGTCGGAGCTAGCAGCTTGCCTGGCATGCCAACCCAAGCTCAGGGGTTCTAACGGACAGATAAAGCTGCCGCCAGAAGTCACGACGGCACAGTTGGAACAGGCCTATGGTAGCCTCGCGCGCAGCGGTCTACTTCGGCTACAGGAACAGGTATCCTGATCGTGGGCGGCACATGTGGCGTATGAACAAAGCCAATGTCTCTCGGCCCGCGCAGGCGCGACGCATCTTCAGCAAAGACTATGATCCTTATGCCTCGACCAACTTCCTCCTCAGCGACCTGCGAAGCGAACTGAAATCCCGGCAAACCCGACGTCGATTTTATCTATGCATTGCCGCTATCCTGATCGCTGTCACCGCAGCAAGCATTGCGATGGTATTTTATGTCCAATTGGCTCTTCCCGCGACGTTCAAGCTGTCAACCTCTCCGCTTCCGATAAGGCTGACGACGCAAACCGATGTGATTGTCGAGCAAAGGCTGTTCGAGCCTGGTCAAGCTGTCGGGACCGGAGATCAACTCGTCATGGCCCGCAAGACAGATGCCTTCACCAACGAAGACGAGGTCACCACCCGGCTCTCGGCGCTGCAGCGAAAGATTGATCTGGCCCGTGAGGCACTTGCCGAGCAGGAAACACGCCTCACAGGCGTCAGTGCCATTCATGACGACTTTGGCGCCGAGATCACGACAGCGTTTCAGCAGCAAGAAGAGCGCGTTTCGCGCGAGAACGCCATTGCCGAGCGTTTTGACGAAATCTCAGAGATATCAGCGGAGCTGTCGAACCGTGGCATGACCTCAGAGGTCTCGATGATGGAAACGGAGATAGAGGCGCTGAATGCACGCGCGAATATACTCGACCAACAGGTTTCTCTGTCATCGTCCATCGCGTCGCGCATTCAGGACGGCCTCGAGTTTCAAAGTGAGATACACCGGATACGCATGCAGGTCCTGCAAACCAGGGATCGGATTGAAGGGTTGACGGAGGAGATGCGACAGCTGGCGCAGGACAGCATCGTCACCCTGCGCGCGCCGCGCGATGCCACTGTCCGTTTCATACCAGAAGCGGACACCCTGGTGTTGGAGGGCGGTGCTTTGGCCGTCATGGTGCCGGAGGGCGCAAATCCCGTGCTCGAAACGGCGCTCGACCGCGACAAGGCCAATCACATTGCGGTGGGTGCAAAGGCCAGCATATCGTTTCAGGAGGGCGGTCGCACCCGGGTGCTGCCGACGCATGTCATTGATATACAGCACGATCCGGAAACGAACATGTACCGGGTTCTTCTGCTTGCTCCGGACGAAATCACAACGCGCTTTGCATCCGCTTCGCTCAACGTGAACGACGGTTTCAGGGGCCACATACATACATCCAGAGGCATCCGCAGCTGGCTTAATCTTTGAACGCTTCGAAGCGATGCAATCTACTGCTGCCAGCATCCGTTTTTGCAGCCAAAGCATGCCTGTCGGTTTGCGCGGCATGGGAACGACAATCAGTGCGTTTATTCGGTTTTCGATTGGTCAGGACACGAATCAGCAAAGCTTCGCCGATACACGTGCAGGTTTAAGCACAGCTGCAGGCCGCAGCTGCCAGTTCGTTGCGAAATATGACGCCGACCGGGATCTTACTGTCACTGCCGATAACGGCATCAACAGCAAAAGGAGACCCCGATGAAGGATGCAAAAGCACGCAACGAGCTCGAAAAGGATCTCGTCGAAAAGTTTGACGAGGCGGACGTGCGCGAGCTGACGCTGGAAGAGATGCTTCTGGTGTCCGGTGGCCGCGGCATGAGCGCCAGCGTCAGCGGCGGCGGCGGTTGGTCCGTCTAAAGCTGCACATTCACACGACTTGTACCGCGGTGCCCGGATTTACGTAGTCCGGGCACCGTCAGCGTTTTTGCCAATTCGGAAAGGTCCTCAGAACCCGCTATCCTGTTTTCAAAGCACAAAACCGGGATATCAAGCTCTTCACCCCGCAGACATGCGGCGTCGTGAAAAACATCCTGAAGCGCAAAAAACTTAGCCAGATGCGCATCGGGGTAAAAGTCATCCAAACCCCGCGCGTTGCACATGTCTTGCCAGGTTTCCCAAGATACGACTACGTTCACGATAACATCAGGGGTCGGCAAACGCTCATGGTCCAGGCGAGCGCAGTCTGCGAGTACACTTGCATAAGGCCCGCTTCCGAAAAAGCCCGGTTCAATTTGCGTGACGATCGTGTGGTGAAGTATATCGAAGACACTGTCGAGTATCACTGTTGCCTTGAGCTTGGACAGAACCTGCGCCTCAAGCAAATTGCTCACACGCCAGGAACGCAGAAACAGGTCCTTAATATCGCGATGAGATTGGGGCAGCCGTGTCGCATTTGGCCAATCGCTCATCGGTGGCTCGCCCCGAAACTCCGCGGGCATAGCATCGCTTAGCGCTTGCGCCAAATAGCTCTTTCCGCAGCTCACGGTACCGTTCAGAGCAATGATCATGACCTGACCTTCCCAAAGAGGAACTCGATCAGTTGAGCCGAGCAAAGTCCGCGCTGCTCAATCACACCAAATGCACGCGCAGTTTCACGTAAAATATCGAGTACATCGGCCATATCTTTTGAAAAGCTTTCCAAAGAACTTGCAGTCGTGTTCTCAATCTCTTCCGGCGTCCGGCTCCAGAGACCTCGATGCCGCTTCATCAGACGGTCTGCAGCCGCCAGATCGCCTGCGCCCGCTGGCGGGACGCATTGATAGGCCGACACAAAACTGGTGCTCAGCGGTTGATTTCTCTGGACTGCCTGAATGACACGGATCGCGTTCGGAAAGGTGACCACGCGCCCGAGCGTGGCCCGCTTTGTGGACAGACCAACAAGTGTATTCAGGATAGCGAGACGCTCCAGCCGCCAATATAGCTGCATTACGGAAACCGCCCGCCCCACATCCGCGGGCCCCGGCGTCGCATCCGCAAACTTGGTTGGGACCTCCCCAAGCAAGAGCCGCAGGGTTTCGCGGATCATCGGAGGTGGACCGGCGCAGACCTCATTGCGGCCGATCAACCGGTCATGTGCTTCCGCATCGCGGATCATCGCGTCGGCATCCATTTGGTCGAAGCCTGCGACGCTGTGCCGGCGCACGCAATGCAACGCCAACTCATAAACCCCGTGACAGATTTTCGCGGCCGTTGCGACGACGGGGGGCACCGGCCCCACCTCAGGTCCATAGAGCCATAGCTTCGGTGTATGGTAGGCCGCGTGGCTGGCGAAAAGAAAACGCTGCGGGGCGCTGAGGTTGATGTGCTGCGCACCCAACATACTAGAGATCCAGTGGTCGACGCTGTCGCGCTGCGACACGTAAATCGAAAGCGCTTTGACGTTCATGGGCTTTGCATGCATCCGACGGCTGCCCGGGTAGCGGCACTGCCGATAGTCGCCTGGGGCCGGTCGGTTCAGGATTGAACGGCCTTCCAGTAGTGACCGCCCATCGCCATCGACATCTTCCATCGGCACGAGGAACCGCATCAAACCGAGGTCTGCCATCAACTGCGGCGCCACGGGGTAGATCATGACGTTGCGCGCGCTGTGACCGCAGTGCCACCCGGGCGGCGGCTCAACGAGACCACGCGATCCGCTCGCCCAATCGTTCGCTCGCGATGCGATGTGAGGATGAGTGTCGCACCCCGCCGTGCTAGGCGCCGAAACAACACATCTTCCACCTCGGCATCCAGGTTCCCGGTCATTTCATCAAGGATAAGCACCTCCGGGTTGCGGTAAAGCGCACGGGCCAGCATTAGGCGGTGCTTCTCTCCCGTCGAGAGGAATGAACTGCTGTGCAGCGGGGTAAACAGACCCATTGGCAGGCGTTCCAAAAGATCGGTCAAGACAGCATCTTCGCACGCCTGGATCATGCGCGCCTCGTCGAGCACCGGGTCAAACAGCGCAATGTTCTGAGCAAATGTGCCGGAGAATGTACCGTCTTCCTGCAACACGCAGCCAACGGTTTCGACAAACATCGGCCGCGGAATGTGGCGCATATCCTGCCCAAACCAGAACAGCTGGCCTTTCTCTGGAAATTGCAGCCCCGCACACAGCCGCAGCAATGTCGTTTTGCCCACTCCGGACGAGCCCGTAATGCAAACAGTTTCCCCGCGACGCACCTCAACGCTGAGATCCTCAAAAAGATAGTCGGATGTTCGGTCGTAGCGGTATGCCAACGAAGACAGCCGCAAAGCGGTCTTGTTTAGACTGGACGGCCAAATCAAAGGCGCCGCACTTGCTGGATCATCGTTCTCTTGATCCGCGCGCACCACGCCGGGATGCATAGGATCGCGCTCGGCCGACAAGATCAGGCTCGCGCGCGCCAGGGCCTCGCGGGCAAGGGTGAGCTTCTCCAGATCCTCGATCACGCTTGTGACGAAAGCAGAAAACAACATCGCTACGAGCACCAGCACAAACATCAGATCCATTGAAACCGTGCCGCTCATCACCAGGACAGCCGCGCCGATGACAACTGCAGCACGCAACAAAGCCCGCAAAAACTCGATTGTTGCCTTTTCGACCGATAGGCGCAGGTCAGCGTGAATACGGTGCTGTCCGATGACGCGATAGAGTTCCCACCACAGTCGCAACCGCGGCGTCTCACCCGCGTTCAGCCGCAAGGTCTGAAAGTTTGAGAAGTTTTCGTTCAATATCATAGCTTCTCGGCTTTCCGACCGACGCAGCCGCTCACGTTCTTCCTCGCGCGACAGACGGGACACGTGCGAGATCCAAAAATGTACAGCGGCAAAGCACAACAGGACAAGGCCAAACCAGACCTTCAGGAAAAACGCTCCCACAAGCAGCAGCAGCAGAGCAGACGCGTTGCTTACAATCTGAACTGCACCGGCAGAGAGGTTTGTTCGGAATTGGCGCAAATCGGAAAAGACATCCAAAACCCCGCTGCGCGAGACCTTCAGGAAATGCTCGTAGGAGATATCATGTGTCGCGCGCGGCAGCATGCGTGCCAGCTGTGCGTCGATCCGGGTGGATAGGTCGTCAATCAAGTAGGACCGGATCATGCCAAAGGAGAAAAACGCCAACGACACAGCGATGAAAATCCCCGTCAGCAAAATAAGGCCTTGCATGCTCAACCCGACAGCGCTGTGGGTCATGACCATCCTCAGGAATATGGGGAATGCAAAGACCGACAACGCCGGCACAACACCCACACAGACGCTCACCAGAAGCCGACGTTTCCAGCTCGGCACCAACTTGAAGGCGTCGATGATCCCCAGCCTTTCAATCCTATCGAGCGACACAGCGCCGCGCTCAAAAGATACCGAGACGGCGACACCGGTGTACCTGTCCTTCAACTCCAAGTTGTTGACCGCAAAACGGCCACTTGCGGGATCAAGGATGTGATAGGCGCCGCGGCTGATACGCTCTAGCACGACGTAATGGTTCATGCCCCAATGCAGAATTGCCGGCAAGTCAACCTTGTCCAAGGATCGGTGATCGACCTTCACAGCGCGGCAGGACAGTCCGAGACCCTCTGCGATGGTCACCAAGTGTAGGAGCGAGGTTCCATTGGGTGGAATGAAAAAACGATGCTGAATTTCGTCGAGGTCATATTCAACGCCGAGGATTTGTGCGGTCATGACAAGACATGCCACACCGCAGTCGGATGTCCCCCGTTGAAATTGAACCCTTGTTTTCAAGACTGGCTTTCGAAGGAGGCGATCATTGAATCTCGGTCTAAGTTGCGGGAGTGGACAGAGGCAGTCCGCAAGACCACCAGCATACTCGCTCAACAAACTTTAGAAGATTGCCTTGCCACCGGGACAGCGAGGGTGTGCGGTGCGGTGCTGTTGAGCGGTATGTAGCCGAGTATAAAACTGCATGACCGGATTATCGCTCATGCTCAGTGCGCTAACGCACTTTTGAAGAAAGCGGCCGAAGCCTTCCGCGCAAGAGGCGTGATACGGCTCGATCTGGGGACCGTGGATACGGACAACGCCCCAGGGCTGGCCCGGTTCAAGATCGGCAGCGGTGCGCAGATCCGCCCGCTAGGGGGCACTTGGCTCCGGATCCCAGGCCTCTGAGCGCCAATGATGTACACACTGTCCATCAAGTTCTTCTGAGGGTCGCGATCGGACATTTCTCACCTGCACAGCATCAGTCAATTTGAGCTCTCCACAAGCATCCGCTGCGCCGTGACCCGACGGCTCCTTCCAGCCCGAAGCCGACATTGCCTCTCGGCTGTTGGGCGAGCAAGTCGCGGGACTTTGCCGACCTTGGATTTTCGGGCTTTGCTGGCGCAGCATTCGTTCGCTAGCGCAGCACGCGTGTTGCTGCGGCGCAGTGCGTATCACCAGAGCGGTCATTGATAGACGCCGCTTCCTCCCGATCCGAAACGGAGCTTTCGCTGCTGCCCGGTCCGACCATCCAGACGCGGGCTTAGCTGCCGTTGCTGTTTTCAATTCGAACGGCAGCTTAGCGTTGTATCGCGTTAGAGGCGCAACTTGATACCTAAAAGAAAACTTTAGTTTCACCTCGCTGGTTAGGCACGTTGGCAAAAAGATGTTCGGCAAATGCGGTCACCCGCCGCGGCTGTGCTCTCCCGGGTGGGAACATCACTTGCAGTGGATTTGGCGGAGGTAAGTAGTCTTCAAGTAGCGACACCAGGGTTCCAGAGCGAATGTCTTCCGCGACATCCAACTCTGATTTCAAAACGATCCCGTGTCCGGCAAGTGCCCATGACCGAGTGAGCCACCCGTCATTTACAACGCGGCTTCCACGGACTGTTACGCTTTGTGGCTGTGAACCGCTGCGGAACTGCCAGACATTGTCCAAGGTCTCGCCGAAACGCATGACGAGGCAGTTGTGGTCTCTGAGATCGTTTGGGGATTCGGGAGTTCCATGCCTTTCCAAGTAGCTGGGAGCGGCACAAACAAGGCGTTGGAACCTTCCGAGACTCCGCACACGTAAAGTCGAGTCAGTGACGTTGCCAAAGCGCACAGCCAAATCGAATCCACGACCGACCAGATCGACGTATCCGTCGGATAAAGACAGTTCGATGGAAACGGCTGGGTTCTCTTCGGTGAACGTCGATATAGCCTGCGAGACGATGGAGCGCCCCAGATCAACGGGAGCTGAGATGCGGATCGGCCCGGAGAGCGTTTCGGCCCCGTGGCGAATGCGCGTGTCGAGGTCAGAAACTTCGCTCAGAACGGATTTGGCGCCGTCCAGAAGCGTGCGGCCTTCCTCGGTTAAGCTGATGGACCGTGTTGTGCGATTAAACAACACGACGCCGTAGTGTGCCTCGAGTGCCGCTAACCGTTCCGACACGGTGGTCGTGGACATGCCGTTTTCGCGGGCTGCAGCGACGAGGCTGCCCTTCTCAGCTATGT
>NZ_VCBA01000010.1 GCF_007995245.1 Tateyamaria sp. syn59 | reverse complement strand
GCGGTCAACGTTCAGGACGAATACGCATAAGGGGCAAGGCTTCAATGAATTGAGGTTTGAGGACGAGAATGGGAAAGAGGAAGTCTACATCCACGCCCAGAAGGACCGCAACGAAAAGACCAGAAACAACCATTCCGAGCGCATTGATTCCAATTGGCTACAGTCCGTGGGTTTCGATAAATCCATTGTGGTCGAAAATGACCACGATGAGATTATCGGTGGAAATATGACGCTCAATGTCGGCAGTGGTGCCGCCTCGTCGACACTGCAAAAGAATCTATCGCGGTTTACCCAAGGGATTGGCGGGCTCGCCAGTGCATTGGGTTTTGGTAAGTTGCCCGGCCTTGGTCGCGGCAATCTTGTGATCCACACAGAGCGCAATCGAGTAGATACGATCGGACTGACCCATACAGAAGCGGTCGGTGTTGCAAAGACCATAATGTCGGGTGGCCGCGTCTATGTTCAGGCAGGATCACAGGTGGATGTGCACAGCGAGCGTATCACCGAGATCGACAGTTCCGGCACCACGTCCGTCAGCGCAGGCGAACGGGTGACGATCAACTGCGGCGCATCGCGCCTCACCATGGAACCGGATGGCACAATCCACGTGCACGGCGAGACGGTAAATTTCACCGCCAACAAGTCCATGCATCTCAGTGCAGGCGAGAGCATGGTTGTCAAATCCGGTAAAACAATGGTGATCAAATCCGAGAAAGTGAACATTAACTGATGACCCACGGTATTACATATGCGGGAGAGATTGGCCGCGTCGGAGCCGGTAGAGATCCGCAAGAAGTTGTCGAACTCGTGTGTACTGATCCGCGCTTCATTGAAGCCGCTTCTGCGAAAAAGCCCAACTTTCTGGTCCGTCTTTTCAATGGTGCCATGAGTTTTCCGCGCGATTGGTGGTATGGGACGACATTCCTGTCCATGCGGTTCGGCTTGTTTGGCGCTGAAGGGCAAGCGGCAACACAAGCGTCCGCCAGCACGATCACCAGGCTCTTGGCGTACGGGCTCAACAATCCACCCCTGCTTGGCAGAACCATTTCCGTCGTCATGGGACATCTGCGCCATTATCCTGAATTCTGGGCGCGATCCGGCACACAATTGGCTGTCGGGTATACGATAAGCGCCGCGCTGGGACCTGCCGTGGGTATTGCCGCGGGCGCAATCAATTTCTTTTTGGCAACCACTGGCGCCGTCGTACGCGCCGTTGATAACGGGGCGGACTCCCTTGCCGAGATTATCGTTGCCGCGACACTCGGATACAGCGACCCCGAACTGTCCCGCATCGTCGCCCAAGAGGTTGCCCTGCCATCACCCGAAGACGGAGACTACAGCCTGGACGATGAAGAAGAGGACTACATCGTCGAAGTTTTGCGCGGTGTGCTTTACTGTGTACGCAACCCGGGAGAATTCATGAACACCGATGAACGCCGGGCTGTAATGGTTCCAGTCGGGCGGGTGTCCTCTGCGCGTCCGCGCGGTGTCATGGGGAATATTCCGGTGGGCTACGAAACGAATGCGCTGGATGTCATCGCAGAAGAAGCCGCGCGATTAAGGGGCGAGTTCCCATGATGACCTTGGGTCCAAATCGCCATGTATTAGCTCGGGAGGCGCCATGATGGGAAAGGCCATGCTTCGCCTTCTTGATCAGATTGTCTATTTCATTGCATGCATCGCTGCGGGTTTCTTGGCGTTCTTTTTCGGCGGACTGTTTTTCGACGGCACAGAAAACCAAGCGATTTGGATCTCTGCCTTGGCAGCACTCTACTTTTTGAATGCCTTCCTGCTCGGTTGGTTGTGGTGGCGATTCAGTCCGCTGAGTTCGCGCAGACTAAGGAAACAGGATGACTGAACAGTACGAAGAGGGTGCATTGGTTGTCGGCACAGAGATGACGTTGCCTTATCTTTGGACGTCTTTGCATTTGAATGCGCGCATGGAACAGCAACTTGCGGACAAGCCGCAGTTCGCCCGGGAGGGAAAGAGGTTTTCCAGAGAGATCGAAGCGCTTCTCAAAGCGTTGCAGGACGTAGAAGCAGAGCGATGGCTTGCGCTATGCAGAGCTTCGGGCATGACAATTTTCGGAGTGATCGGTTTGTCGTGGTGCTCCGGTGCGACACGCGAGATGCTTTGGTCTGCCTGGGACGCATGCCCCTACGACATCCAGCCCCAACCTGGCTCCGAACGTCCGCTGCATTTCTTGCATCCCGCATTCAAACCTAACTTCGCCCGCCTCTCCGAGATTATTGCAGCATGCGGCAACGACGACCGTCATGCGTGCTTTGCCATCGCGGCATTGGCCGACCGTCCGCTCGAAATAGATACGGATCTCAAAGAGTTTGAACTGGGCTACTCGACTGAGTTAAGGTCCCTGGTTCAGCACCGCCACCTTGACCAAACCAATACACATAGTGAGCACGACTAAGCCATGCCTGCGACCTCTCGCAAATCCGACACCTGCTCTGGTCACGGTTGCTTTCCAAGCTCTTCGGCGATCGGAGGGAGCCCTGATGTTGAAATAAACGGCATTCCTGCTCTACGCCAGGGTGATGCAGTCGCCCCACATGGCTGCGGGAAATGCAAACCCCACGGGCGGTCCGTCTCAGGTGGGTCTCCCACCGTCTTCGTGAACGGCAGACCGCTGGCCCGCGTCGGGGACAGCATTGATTGCGGCGGCTCGGTTGCGGCCGGGTCCGGCGATGTCTTTGCCGATGATGGCTGAGCCCGTCGAAAACGAAACGGCTACAGCGGCTACCCTGTCTTTGCCCGCAACCTGGGTTGGCCTGCATGCCTCCCACGAGGCATGGATATATGCGACTCCGGATGATCGCGGGCGGATCGACGACAGCGATCTGTCGATCCTGCGCAGTCTGGCAGAGATCCCCGCCGCGCGTTGGTCCTCTCTGTGCAGTGCAGCGGGCTGGACGCCTTTAGGTGCCGCGGCAATGTCTTGGTGTGAAGGTGCGACGCTTCGGGAGGTGCGCGAAGCCTGGGAAACGGTCGAACCTCTGCTGACGGTTGACGAGATCACTTGCCGCCCCGCACGGCTTCTCAATCCTGCCCTGCTGCCCGAGACTACGACGCATGGCATGCGGAAACTCTCTTCGATGGTGGTGGCCGGAGACGACAACAATCTCCAGATTAGTCTTCAGATTGCCCATCATCCTGCAAAGCTGATGGTCGACCTCTCAAAGGATATTCTAAGCGGTGCTGATCCAAGCTTAGCCGAGCACATCAGATATGCGACCGAGTTGAACGCTCAAGCGTGAGCATACCTAACGCATAATACAACTAGTGAAGCATTCTAAAAACCATCGTTTGCCAACAGCAGGCGAAGCCACCGAAGCCATTGAAATAGTTCAATGAGACATGCTCTCAGAGAAAGCCTGGCTGAATTTTGGCGTGGTTTCGGGCTGATCGAGGTAAGCACACGTCGTTGCAGTGCGCAGCAGCGATTCCTAACTGGGGGCGACCGACTGGAGCGCCCTAACGCCCATGCCGCACGGCTGCAAGCCAATGGGTGCCCGCGCATAATGCCTGACTGCGTATATGCGAGGGGCGGGAAACAGGCCCCGATAGCCAAGTTTGGGAGAGCCACAATGACCGACGGCGTTGATTTCAGTCACATGAATCTGGACGACTACGGTCCAACGGATCATGAACGCCCTTTCGATGACATTCTCGATGTACTAGGTCCATTGATATATTCGGAAAAGGTGAGCCGAAATTAAGCAGAACGATATCGTGGCCGCCTGCCGGATGGACTGCTCGACTTCTGGCTCAAGAATGGTCGCGGGGCTTTGCTGCAGGGCTACGCTTGGCTGTGTGATCTAAAGCTATTGCGGCCTGTCGTCGAAGCAGTTTTCGAAGATGATCCGGAGTACGACGCGGCTGATTATGACTGTCATATGTATTCCTATGAGGGCTTTATTGATGCCTGGAGCCGCAAGGATCAGCACTGCACGATCGATTTGACGGCGTTTGATTGAGTACAAGTGTTTGTGCATGGACCCGGTCCGCTCAGGAATCTGCAGTATGGCAGCATGCCGCCCGACTTGTTCATCGCTCACGCTATTCGTACGCAAGGCCGGTCTTTGTGCCTGGACATGGATCAGGACTATACTAACTAACGCGTCCTGACTTCTGCGTCGAACCGGCTTGGTCGGTTGGAGCCCGTTGAATTTTTGCTTTTTCCCGTCCCGTCAGATGGGCGGTGAAGGTTATCCTGAGGACATGCAGAAAGCGCCCATCATGGAACACCTCTTGTTCCATGCGGCACTTGGTCCGGCAACCCTAGTGGGAAGGGAGCCAATTGACAGGACAGACCTCCGTCGCCCCGTCCCTATCCGAAAAATGGGCCCAAAAAGCTAAATCGAGGGCTTTGCACGCCATCGGTCTGTTCATGAAGCAATAGGTGCAGCAATTGCACAATACAACGGTCGATATTGGGCATTAGACCGGTTTATTCCTTAGAGCCGTGGAACCAGGTAGATGCTGTGACAGATGTGCCTTTGATCCAAGCTGCTGCAGCGGCGACGCCACAACAGTTTGCTTTGGCTCTTTCAGATCCGTCCTTTGGTGGCGAGCCGTTCACGATCCTGCTGACATATGACGGTGACTTGGAACAGCCTTGGTCTCGATTTGATATTCCGCGCTTTATCTCGGCCGTGGCTGTCCGCGACCCCGAAGATGCGCTTCGGCCGACCGACTGCGGATACGTGTTGCTAAGTGAAAACGGCGACCTGTACTTCGTCGGCGACGCGCTGGAGGGCGGGATTGTGCACAATGCCATTCCCGGTACTCAAACAGAGAAAGGGACAGTGTCTACAAGTTTAGGAACGCTTGTTCTGCATGCAGAGCACGCTGTCGTTGCAGGCGCTTCTGACGTGCGACTGTATGATGGAAAAAACTGGCGCGAGGTGACGCCTGACGCGGGAACCGATGATCTACATGGAGCGCCAATATGGGCATGCTTTCCTTCATCTGATGATAAAACACTGCTCTTTTCGATCAGCCGCCCATCATTGGACCGGATTTGGCTTCAGCCTGGCGATCCCGAATGGCGCGAGGATATGAGCGCTGAAGACCGACTGGAGATAGAACAGCGCGGCCAGACTGCGTTCACGACACTGCAGCCGCAGATAACAGCGGGATATCTCGACACGACTGGAGCTTGGCACCCTCTGCCAACAGAACCACGTGCGATGCCCCAGGCCTCTTACGCTGACGATGCAACAACATGGCTTGTCGGCGCTAAGGCATGATCCTGCGCGGAAGCCCGACCCTAGCATTTGAAGACGTATCGTTCGTCGGTAACCGAAACACGTTTTTGACAGGTATTGCGCACCTTGACGGCCGGATCATCCTTTCCAGTGATCGGTCTATTCATACATTCGATGGGCATATCCTTGGAGCTTTTGAGCCAAAGGTGCGGCTTCTCTCGCCTCCGCTGACTGTATCTCCGTTACACGTTAGCACGCGCGACAATGTTCTTATGCTGTTTGACGCAAACCGCCGGGTCCTTCTTTTCTGTGATGGGGCGTGGACGGAAGTCCCCGTTCCCAAAGAGCTGTTGCAATTGAGATCGCACTCTGTGCGCGAAGGGGGTTCGATCAGAGCCCCCAAAAAACTATCGCCACTAACAGTCGGTAAAACTGGCTTCAGCTTCGTGTTGTTTTAGGCGGACCAAAGTAACCCGACATCGACGCAGGTCGCATCATAGATTGAATTCGGCTCAAAGCTGCATCGAACACACTTCGCAAAGCTGCGACCGACCTTTTTTGCGCTGTGCAGCAGAGCACAGCGCTCGAGGAAAACTGGCTCCACCCCGACTACGAAGCCGAACCCATGTTCGGATCGCTTGCAATGCGCACCCTGCGGCAAGTGTTCGTGGTGGGCCAATTGTGCAAGCGACGACCTCCAATGGCGTTTACGAAGATGACCCCACAACTTAGGCTGTGCCCATGACCGACATCAATCTGCCTCTGATCCTGCTGGCCGCGCTGTTGGCCAGTGCCAGCCCCGGCCCCGCCACCCTGACCATCGCAGGCACGTCCATGGCGTCGGGGCGTCGGTCCGGCCTGGCCGTTGCCTCGGGCGTCACCACGGGATCGTTCATGTGGTCCGTCTCCGCTGCGTTCGGTCTGGGCGCGATCATGCTCGCCAATGTTTGGCTGTTCGAGATCGTGCGTTACGCCGGGGCCACTTATCTGGGGTGGCTCGCGATCAAGTCGGCGCGCTCGGCCTGGTTGGGCGCGGCGCTCAAGATGCCTCCGGTCACGGCGCGGTCGGTACGTGGGCACTATGCCAAAGGGCTCGCGCTGCACCTGACCAATCCCAAAGCAATCCTCTTTTTCGGGGCGCTTTATTCCGTGGGCGTGCCGCCCGGGACGCCGGTGACGTCGCTGATCACTATCATTCTGGCCGTGGGGGCACTGAGTTTTACCGTGTTCCACGGCTATGCGCTGATCTTCTCCAGTGCGCCGCTGACCCGCGCGTATGCTCGCGCCAAACGCGGGTTCGAGACGGTCTTTGCCCTGTTCTTTGGCGCGGCTGCGCTGCGGATCCTGACGGCGCGGCTCGTCTGATCGCGCCGCGTCACAGCTCTGCGCCTGCCTTGTGCTCCTGCCACCTGAGAAAGGCGTTAGCCGCGGGCTTGGCCAGCACATCGGGCGGCAACCGTATCGGATCCGGTGCAGCGAGCGCGCGGTCCAGACGCTCCGACCGGGTGCCGGTGGCCAGTTCTGCGGCCAGAATGCCCGACAGGGTACCACGCGCGGTGCCAAGCCCGTTCTGGCAGCACGCGACATAGAGACCATCGTCAAGCACGCGCACAACGCTCACGTTGTTGCGGCTGAGGCACAAACGCCCGCCCCAACGGTAATGCATCCTGACCTCGGGCAGCATCGGGAAGCGGGCGCGAAAGGCGCGGTCGTGGTCGCGCGCGACTCTGGCGATCCGGCGGTCGCTGACCTCAAGCGTCGGGTCAAAGGTGAAGCGGTTGCGCACGATGATCCGGTCGCCGCCGGGCGCTTGGACCCGCCGCACGGTCGTACCCATCGGATCCGCCGGGGTAAGGCCCCAGACCGCCTGCCCGCCCAGCGACGCGCTTTCCTGCGCTGTCAGTGGCCGCGTCATGGAGGCGTAGGTAAAGACGTGCATGAGCCGGTTCTTGAGGTAACCAAAGCTGTTGAGATGGCCGTTGACCGCAAGGATGACCTTGGGCGCGATGACAGATCCGCCGGGTGTCGTCGCCGTCCAGTTGCCGGTCCGGTTGAGCGCGGTGACGGGGCTGTTCTCAAAAATCTGGACACGGTTTGAGGCAAGGCCCCGCGCCACTCCGCGCACGAAAGCGGCGGGTTGGATCATGGCCGTGCCTGCGGTGTAAAGACCGCTGCAGTAGTAATCGGTGCCGGTGAGTGCGCACATATCGGTCCGGTCGAGCCAGGTGTGATCCTCGCCCATGGCAGAGAGGTGCACAGCGTGGTCGCGGTTGTGCCGGTCGCCCTTATCCGTGGCCGCCGCATTGACCTTGCCGCTTTGACAAAACACGTCGGGCCCGAGGCCGAAATCTGTGGCCATTTGGGTGGCAAAGCGGATCGCATGCCGGTTGTCGGCAGTCAGCGACTTATCCGCCTCAAGCGCGCCACCGTAGTCGGCGGATGACAGATCGTGCGGCAAGTCGATCATGAAGCCGGAGTTGCGCCCCGCAGGCCCTTCGGCGACTCGCCGCGCCTCGAGCACGACAACGCGGTCGGTCGGACACAGCTGTGACAGGCGCCGCGCGGCGGCCAGACCCGCAAAGCCTGCACCAATGACCAGCCAGTCGGCGGTCACATCCCCTGACAACGGGCGCGCTGGCTCTGCTGGCGGCAGCAAGCTGTTCCAGGCGGCCGGGCCGGGATCCACGGGCAGCTTGCTGACCTTGATCGCGGCCATGTCAGTGATCCTGGTTCAGCGCATCGACGGCAGGAATTTCGCGTTCACGGCGGGCAATATAGTCGCGCAGGGTCTCGTCCACGGCGGCGTCGAGCTTGGGCTCTTCGTATTCGTTCAACAAGTCGCGGGCACGTGTCAGCGCGCGTTCGTTGATTTCAACCCCGCCTTCGGCTTGCCATTGCTCAATCGAGTTGTTGTCGAACATCTCGGGCATGAAAAATGCCCGTTGGAAGTTTTCCAACGTGTGGGGATGGCCAAGGTAGTGCCCTCCGGGGCCGATATCCCGCACAGCCTGCAGGGCGTCGTCAAAGTCGTCCCAGTTCACGCCGGACATCATGCGATGGCCCATGGCGCATTGTTCAGCGTCCACCACGAACTTGGCCATCGAACAGTGCATGCCCGCCTCGTTCCAGCCCGCCGAATGCCAGATGTAGTTTGCCCCCGACATCAGGACAGCCATGAGAGTCGAGGCGCTCTCGTATCCGGCCTGCGCGTCAAAGGTCTTGGCCCCGCCAAGCGTGTTCGATGTGCGCCACGGCACGTCATAGTACCGCGCCATCTGGCCGATCATCATGTTCATAAGGCCGATTTCCGGTGTCCCAGCCATGGGCGCCCCGGACTTCATCGACACCGTCGACAGGTAGTGACCGTAGATCGCGGGCGTCCCCTTATTGATCACCTGCGTGTAGGCCAGCGCGCTCAGCGCCTCCGCATTGAGTTGCGCAACGGACGGGGCCACGCCCGCAGGCGTGTTCGCCCCGCCCAGCACAAAGGGCGAGCACAGCACCGGCTGTCGGTAGCGGGCAAAGGCGCGCATCGCGCCCAACATCGTCTCATCCCAGACAAGCGGCGAGTTGCCGTTGCAATTGCCGGTCACGACCGGGTTTTGCAGCATGAAGTCGCGGCCGAACAGGATTGCGCACATCTCCATCACGTCTTCGGCGTTTTTGGGGCTGGTGGTCATGCCCATGAACGTCTTGTCGGAGTGTTTCATCGACGAATAGGTGATGCGCAGATGTCTGTGGCTGATCGGATGATCATAGGGTTCGACGATGTGGTGCGCCGTCGAATGCATCGCGGGCAGCATGTGGCTGAGCTTGTGAAAGTCGGCCAGATCCTTGAGCGTGGGATTGCGGCGCACATCGTCGAGATCGCGCAGATAGGGCGCGCCGGTCATAGGCACAAAGATCGCGTGATCGTTGCCAAAGGGCAGGTTGTTCGCCGGGTTCCGCGCCACATAGGTAAAGTTGGAGGGGATCGACGCGATCAGGTCGCGGACAAGGCCACGGTCCAGATGCACCGTTTCGCCGCGCACATCCGCCCCGGCCTGCTTCCAGTCTGCGAGCGCGATGGGATCGCGAAACATCACGCCCACATCTTCAAGAATCCCCATGGAGGCATCGTCAATCCGGGCAATCTGCTCCGCGTCCATCGGCTCAACCAGCGGCAGGCCGCGTTTCAGGGCGGGCAACATGGTGATGTCGCGGCTTTGCCTTATCGCTTTGCGCGCCCCGCGTCCCCGGCGGATGCGTCCAACGGCGTCAACACTCATCCGACATTGTCCCCTTCGCTGGGATCGGTCAGGTCGATCCAGATGGTCTTGAGTTCGGTGAACTGATCATGGGCATGGACCCCGTTGTCCCGCCCGCCAAAACCGGACTGTTTGTAGCCGCCAAAAGGTGTCGAGATATCACCTTCGCCGTAACAGTTGACGGTCACCGTGCCTGCCGCGATGTCCCGGGCCGCCCGGATGGCGCGCCGGGTGTTGGCGGTGAACACGCTAGCGGCAAGGCCGTAGTCCGTATCGTTGGCCACCGCGATGGCCTCGTCATTGCTGGCCACTTCGATCACGCAAAGGACCGGGCCAAAGATTTCGTCGTGCGCGCGTGTGTCCTTGGCATCGACATCAATGACGCGGGGCGCGACAAAGGGGCCGTAGCATCTGTCGGTTTCATCCAGATAACTGCGTACCTTTTGACAATGCTCCGCGTCGATCAGCGCACCAATGTGGTTGCCGGGATCCAGCGGATCACCCACCTTCCAATCGCGCAGACGGGCGTCGATGCACTCCATCAAGGGCGCTTTGACATCCTTGTGGACGATCAGCCGCGAGGTGGCAGAGCAGTTCTGGCCCGCATTCCAGAAGGCTGCGTTGACCACATGTTCGGCCACATGATCCAGGTTTTCGGCATCGTCAAAGACCACCGCCGGGTTCTTACCGCCGCACTCCAACATAATCTTCTTCAGGTTGCTGTCAGCGGCGTAGCGCAGGAAGCGCTTGCCCGTCTCGGTCGAGCCGGTGAAGCTCACCATGTCCACATCCATGTGCCGCCCAAGCGGCTCGCCCACCGATGGTCCATCACCGGGCAGCACCTGCAGGACACCGCGCGGCACGCCTGCCTGATGCGCCAATTCCGCGACCCGCAGCGCGGTCATAGACGTCTGCTCCGCCGGTTTCACGATCACCGAACAGCCTGCTGCCAGCGCCGGGCCAATCTTCCACGCCAGCATCATCAGGGGAAAGTTCCAGGGCAGCACGGCAGCAACCACGCCAATGGGTTCGCGCACGATGATCGACAGCGCATCGTCACCCGACGGCCCCGTCTGGTCATAGATCTTGTCCACCGCTTCGGCGTGCCATTTGATGCAGTGGATAGTTTCCGGTACGTCGATCATCTCGCAATCACGGATCGGCTTTCCACTTTCGAGGCTTTCCATAACCGCCAGTTCGCGGCGATTGCGGGTGATCAGCTTGCACAGGCGGATCAGCACATCCTTACGGTTCGACGGGTGCCGTTTCGACCAGTGCCCCTGCGCGAACGCCTCGCGCGCTTTTTGCGCGGCCAGATCGACGTCACCAGCGTTGCAGCCGGATATCTGGGCCAACTGCTGCCCCGTCGCGGGATTGATGGAGGCAAAGGACTTGCCCGATCCCGCGCGGTATTTGCCGTCGATGAAGGCGGTAGCCGGAAAATCCATGTCTTCGGCCAGTGCCACGTATTCGGCGTGGGTCAGCAGGTCGCTCATATCGGCTCTCCGGTGATGGTGGACACTGTGGCGTTCATGGTGCGGATCACCTCGGTCAGCTGCCGCTTGTCATCCTTGTTCAGGGGGTGCAGCGGCTTGCGCGGCGGGCCCGCGTCGATGCCGCGCAGGGTCAGGCCATACTTGATGCACTGAACGAACTTGCCGCCCTGTTCCAGGACGCGCATCAAAGGCAGCATCGCCGACATGATCGCGCGGCCCTTGGTGAAATCGCCCTCGACCGCGCAAGCGGTATAAAGCGCGATATGCGCCTCTGGCGCGAAGTTCGATCCGGCACAGACCCAGGACCGCGCGCCCCAGGCAAAGAATTCCAGCGCCTGATCATCCATCCCGCAACTCAGCGCGATATGCGGGTAGTCCCGTGCAAGCATGTGCAACCGGTTGATATCGCCAGAGCTTTCCTTGATCGCGCAGAAGTTTGGGGAGCGGCCAAGCCGGTCCAGCGTGTCCTCGTCCATGTTCACGGACATGCGGCCGGGATAGTTGTAAAGCATCACGGGCAGGTTCGCCGCACGGTCGATGGCAAGCGCATGCAGCGCAATCTCGCGCCCCGTGGGATAAGCGTAGGGCGGGGTCGCAACGAGCAGCGCGTCGGCCCCAGCCGCCTTGGCCGCAGTGGCAAAACGCACGCTGTCCTCGGTCCGGATCGCGCCAGTGCCCACCACCATGGGCACCCGGCCACCGATCAGTTCGGCGCACCGGTTCATCATCCAGATGCGCTCGTCTTCGGTCTGGGCATAGTATTCGCCGGTCGAACCCGCGACGATGATCCCATGCACGCCCGCCGCGATCAGGTGTTCGATAGTCTGCGCCAGCGCCGCCTCATTACAGGAAAAGTCGTCGAAAAACGGGGTGACGACAGGCGTGTAGATACCCTCAAAGCGCATTGCGGCGCTCTTTCATAGACAGAACATCCAGCGGCAGCGGGTCCGGCCGCACGAACTTTTCCAACTGGTCGCGCGACAGATCCCAATGCTGCAGGGTCAGATCGGTGGCGAGGTTCGGCTCCTGCGCCTCGATGGCCGAGATCATCGCATCGTGCTGCTCGATCGCCTTGGTGACGCGCGTCTTGTCAGCTTCGGATTGCGGTGCAAAAAACGTCTGGCCCAAACGCGTGTGGTCGATCAGCATCCGCCTGAGCCCGGCCAGAAGATACGGGTTCCGCGCCATGTCCCCGATCTTTTCGTGAAAGGCGTGGTTGAGCAGACCGGCCGAAGCCGCATCGCCCGCGCGGGCTACGCCGATAAATTCGTGCTGTATGTCCTTGAGGTCGGCCACCTGCCGCGATGTCCGGTTTTCCGCCGCCTGCCGCGCGACCGAGCAATAGATCAGTGGTGCCGTCTGGAAGAATACGCGCATGGTCGCGAAGTCCATGGATTCCACCTTGGCCCCGCGGTTTTCCTCAAGCCGGACAAAACCGCCACCGGCCAGACGCTGCAGCACCTCGCGCAGAGGTGTGCGCGAGATGCCGTACTCTTCTGCGAGCCGGGCTTCATCCAAATCACTGCCCGGTGCGATGTCTTGCGTCAGGATGCGCGCACGCAGGTCCTCTGCGCAGAACGATTTTTTGTGTTTTGCCACAATACTTCTCCAATACTTTTTGTATACAATTTGAATTTTCGACACGTCAACCACGAAAAACCCCGCCAAAGGCGGGGCTCAACAATCGTGCTTCAATACACCGCCAGGGTGATTACGGGCTGAAAAAGCCTTTGACGGGAGGGCCTCGGGTGGCTTCGGCCCCACCCCAGCCTAGTACGAATACTCGGCGAAAACGCGCGAGATGTCGCCCTGCCAATCCCCATTATAGTGATCCAGCAACTCATCTGCCGGGGTTTTCCCCGTCTCGACACTCTCTTGCAGCGCATTCAAGAAGTGAGTCTCATCCGGGATCATGCCACCCGCACCAGGCCGCGCCCGCGCAGCAAGACCGGCATGTGAAATCGCAACCGCCTCGCGCGCGAGGTCATGCATTCGAACCCCATTCACCTCGGCCTGCAGCCCGTCGACCGACGCAGCAGTACGCAGGCCATCGCGGGTTTCGGCGTCGAGCCCCTTGACCAGATCCCAGGCGGCATCCAGCGCGCCCTGATCATACATCAGCCCGACCCAGAACGCGGGCAGCGCACACAAACGCCGCCAAGGCCCGCCATCGGCCCCGCGCATTTCGATGAACTTCTTGACCCGCGCCTCGGGGAAGGCCGTGGTCAGGTGATCCGCCCAATCGCTCATCAGCGGCGTCTCGCCCGGCAACGCGGGCAGCTTACCCTGCAGGAAGTCGCGGAAGGACTGGCCCAGCGCGTCGATATACCTGCCATCGCGGTAGACGAAATACATCGGCACATCGAGCGCATAGTCCACCCAGCGTTCAAAGCCAAACCCATCGTCAAACACAAACGGCACCATGCCCGTGCGCGACGCATCGAGATCGCGCCAGACACGGCTGCGCCAGGATTTGTGCCCGTTGGGCTGACCCTCAAAGAACGGCGAGTTGGCAAATAGGGCAACCGCCACCGGCTGAAGGGCGATGGCGACACGCATCTTCTGGACCATGTCCGCCTCTGACCCGAAATCCAGATTGACCTGCACAGTGCAGGTCCGCCGCATCATCGTGCGGCCCATGGTGCCGACCTTGCCCATATAGGCGTCCATCAGCTTGTAACGCCCCTTGGGCATAAGGGGCATTTCCTCATGCGTCCAGATGGGCGCGGCACCCAGACCAATAAAGCCCACGCCAATCTCGTTCGCGATGTCCATCACTTCGCGCAGATGGCTATTCACCTCGTCGCAGGTCTCGTGGATCGTCTCAAGCGGTGCACCGGAAAGTTCCAACGCGCCACCGGGTTCCAGCGAGACATTGGCACCGTCCTTTTCCAACCCGATCAGCTTGCCGCCCTCGCGCAATTCTGACCAGTTGTGTCGGTCGCGCAGCGCCGACAAAACAGCTTCGATCGACCGGTCGCCTTCATAGGGCAGCGGCTTAAGAGTATCCCGGCAATAGCCAAACTTCTCGTGTTCCGTGCCGATGCGCCAGTCTGCCTTGGGCTTACACCCATCGGCGAGGTATTGCGCCAACTGATCGTGATGTTCGATGGGCCCGCCGCCGGATTGGGGTATGGACATGGGCGCGCTCCGCTTTTTGCCGTTCTGTCAGGGGTGCAAGCCTTGGTGCGAATTTGCGAAGGTGTCAATGCGCAGTGCCCGTGCACAGGGTCACGGAGATGTGCGCATTTATGCGCGGTCCCTATGCACGACTGCGCGGCTCCATCTGCGCAAGTGTCGGCGCGCTGCGTTCCCAAATCAGGACAGGCGTGTCTGCACCCGCATTCAGTTTTGCCAGCATCCGTTCGGTCCTGAGCCCCGGCAGCGCGGCGAAGGCGTCAAACAGCGAATCTGCCCCGTCCGCATCTACCGGGATCATAAGCGTCGGCTGTTGCGGCTGATCGAGCCGCCAATGGGCCGGACTTTGCGCCCCATCCAGGATCACGCGCTGCACCTCGCGCAAAGACACGGACCCGCCGGAGAGCGGACCAAAATAGATCACCTCACCCTCGACCACCTGCACGGTGCCCAAACCACCGCCCGCACCGCGAAACCGCTCGCGTTGCAGGCCCACCATGATCAGCGCCCCCGCGCCCACAAGCATGACCGGCGCAACATAGCCCAGCACGCCCCGCGCCTGCGCCAGCCACCACAGCGCCAGAATGGCGAGGGCGACACCCGCCAGCACTTCGCGCCAGCGCCACAGGGCGGCCTTGGCCTCGGGACGAAAAAACATCAGGTCGCTCCCTTGATCGTTGCGGGTGGCTCGAACAGCACCACTCGGTAGGCACCAATGCGCCGGAAGCCGATGCCTTCATAAGCGCGCGCAGCAGTGGCTGATGCGGCAAAGAGGATCGCACGGGTCACACCGCGCGCACGTGCCTCTGCCAGATGCGCGGCGACGACCCGGCGGCCATAGCCTTTGTTGCGCAAGGCGCGAGAGACAAAGACACCGCCCACCTGTACGATATCCGCAACCTGTGCGTTGAATGTCGTCATGGCAACAGGCTGTCCATCTCGTTCCGGAATTCGCGTGCCCGTACCGTCCAAAGCGCGTCTGGTCCGCGCCCGCGCCTCTGCCCACGCTGCCTCATCCGTCCCGGTCGAGCCTGTGTCGCGTCGGTAGTTGAAAAACCACGTCTCAAGCATCTCGGCATCATCTGCACGGGTCGCACGCAGAATGTCAAAAGGGCCTGCCAGATCGGCCAGATCAAGCGTGTAAAGCGGCTCATTCTCGACCAGGCTGGCGGGCGCATTGCTTAGCCCAAGCGCCGCTTGAACCTGCACAGCCTGTTCTGGCACGCCGGTCATGCCAAGCACGCTCCGACCCTGCCAATGTGCCCGCGCGGGTGCAATGTCGCCGTCATAAGGCATCTGCGCCATCAGATAGCCACTGTTGCTCAGCCCGAGAACGCCGCGCACGGCATCGCCGCGGTCTTGCACAAACATCTCGGTTGCGTGGCCATCAGCAGACGGCTCCAACCCATGTGCGGCGAGGTTCGATCGCAGAAACATCGAAGTGTCCGCGTAATCGGCCAGAAACGCCTCGATCCATGGTGCATCTGCGGGGTGCGCCAATCGTAAGGCGCAGGTGTCCTGCGCCATCACCAATCCCCCAGTCGCTGCTGCCAGACCGTCAGCGCCACCACCGCAGCCGTGTCCGCCCGCAGGATGCGCGGGCCAAGCTGGACGGCATGCGCCGTTTCCATCCTGTGCAATCTGACGCGTTCCTTGTCGGAAAACCCGCCTTCGGGCCCGATCAGGATCGCCCATGGGCCTGGGATGTCGGGTAAGGCAGAGGCATCCTCCGCCTCCGCGAGCGCCTCGTCACAGAACATCACCTGCCGGTCGCCCAGATCAGCGAGCGCCCGGTCAAGCCGCTGCATGTCGGCCACCTCCGGTACGTAAGTTCCACCGCATTGCTCTGCAGCCTCGACGGCGTGGGCCTGCAACCGGTCGCGCTGGATACGGCCCGCATTGGTAAACTCCGTCTGCACCGGCACAATCCGCCGCGCGCCCATCTCTGCCGCCTTTTCCACAATGAAATCCGTGCGCGCCTTCTTGATGGGCGCAAACAGCAGCCACAGGTCGGGCGGCATCTGCAAAGGCCGCGTCTGCGCCTCACACACAAGCGTCCCACCCCGCTTGCCCGCTTCGACCACCTCGGCCCGCCACTCGCCTTCCGTGCCATTGAACAACAGCACCGCCGCCCCCACCCACAACCGCATCACGCCAAAGAGATAATGCGCCTGCTCCCGCGACAGCGGAACCGATTGCCCCTGCCCCAAGGGCTGCTCTACATAAAGGCGTATCTTCGCGTCACTCATGGGCCCACACATATGACCAACTCGCAGCCATCACCAGAGGGTCAGGTCGCCGATGCCGTCACCGGCAACTGGGTCGACACGCTGGCGCCCGAGTGGACGCGGCCCTATCTCCGGCTCAGCCGCGCAGATCGATCCATCGGCACATGGCTCCTGCTCCTGCCCTGCTGGTGGGGCCTCGCCCTCGCCATACTGCACGACCAGTCGCCCCGGTGGGAGGACGCCTGGATCGCCATCGGCTGCGCGGCGGGCGCGTGGCTGATGCGCGGTGCGGGCTGTACGTGGAACGACATCACCGACCGTGACTTCGACGAACAGGTGGAACGCACACGCTCCCGCCCGATCCCTTCGGGTCAGGTGACCGTGCGCGGCGCAGTCATCTGGATGTGCCTCCAAGCACTGATCGCCTTCGCCATCCTGCTCACGTTCAACACAGCCGCCATCCTTCTGGGCATCCTCGCCCTCCTACCCGTGGCCGTCTACCCTTTCGCCAAGCGGTTCACGTGGTGGCCGCAAGTGTTCCTCGGCCTCGCCTTCAACTGGGGCGCGCTGCTGGCCTGGACGGCGCACACAGGCCAACTCGAAGCGCCAGCTATCGTGCTGTACCTCGCTGGCATCGCATGGACCCTGTTCTACGACACAATCTACGCCCACCAGGACACCGAGGATGACGCGCTGATCGGCGTGAAATCCACTGCGCGCCTCTTTGGCACCCAAACGCCCCAATGGCTCCGCCGCTTCCTGATGGCAACCGTGGGGCTGATGGGCATCGCCGTTATCTTTGCCGCCATTGACGAAGTCAACGTGCTGGCTCTAGTCATCGCCCTTGGCGGGCCATGGGCCATGGGCTGGCACATGGCGTGGCAGCTGCGCGGCCTCGACATCGAGGACCCTGCCAAATGCTTGCAACTCTTCCGCGCCAACCGCGATACTGGCGCGATCCCGCTGGTGTTTTTCTGCGCCGCACTGCTCGTGTGATTGAACCCGGGGGCCAAGCCGCGTACACCGTAGGCGCGCGCAAGACGCCCAAAAAACAGGTTTGCCGATGATGCGATTGTCATCCCTTCTGATCATAGTTGTCACGTTCTCGGTGGCCGCCGTGCTCGCCTTGATCACCGCCAACCTATCGGTACAGCTGATCGAGGAAAACTCGGAAATCGGTGTGCGCGACGCGCTCGATGACGAGGGGATGACCTGGGCCGAGGTCGAAGCCGACGGCTTGAAGGTGACACTCGCGGGCATTGCGCCGACCGAAGCGGTGCGCTTTGCCGCCCTATCCACCGCAGGCAGTATCGTTGACGCCGCCCGCGTCATTGACGAGATGCAGGTGGAAGCTGCCGCCGCCATCGCACCCCCGCGCTTTTCGGCTGAACTGCTGCGCAACGATGCGGGCCTGTCGATCATCGGACTGATCCCGGCGGCCACGAACCGGACCGCTGTCATGGACCGGATTACCGCAATCGCGGGCGACACTCCCGTCACCGACCTGATCGAAGTGGCCGACTATCCGGCACCGGATGGATGGAGTGACGCCTTGGGCTTTGCTCTCGCGGCGATGGAGCGTCTGCCGCGCGCCAAGGTGTCGGTCGAGGCGGGCCGCGTGTCGATCCGCGCCATCACCGACAGCGCCGAAGAGAAAACCAATCTCGAAGCGCAGTTGAACCGCGCCGCCCCTCCGGGCCTGCGCGTGGCCCTCGACATCGCAGCGCCCCGGCCCGTCATCACCCCCTTCACTTTGCGGTTGGTAAAGGACGCGGCAGGCACACGGTTCGATGCCTGCTCGGCCGATACTGAAGCGGCCCGCACCCGGATCGTGAACGCCGCCACGGCTGCAGGCCTGACCGGACCGGGCACCTGCACCGTCGGCATGGGCGTGCCCAGCCCGAAATGGAGTGTTGCCGTGGAACAGGCCATCGGCGCGCTGGACACACTGGGCGCAGGGTCCGTGACATTCTCGGACGCGGACATCACCCTCATCGCGGCCGAAGGCACGCCGCAGGCCGACTTTGACCGTGTCGTGGGTGAACTGGAAAACGCCCTGCCCCCAGTCTTTGCGCTCTATGCCAAGCTGCCCGAAACCGTGGATCCCAACCAGGGCCCGCCCGAATTTGTGGCCACACTCAGCCCCGAAGGACTGGTACAGTTGCGTGGCCGTCTGTCCGACTCGAACCTGCGCGCGCTGGTCGACAGCTACGCCCAGGCCGCCTTTGGCACCAACAGCGTCTATGTGGCGACGCGGATTGTCGACGACCTGCCGGGGGATTGGCCGGTGCGGGTGCTCACAGGCCTCGAGTCACTCGCGCAGCTTTCCAACGGGGCCGTGACGGTCACGCCAGATGCGGTCACCATTTCAGGCAACACTGGCAATCCGAAGGCCAGCACGAATATCGCAACCCTGCTCGCCTCCAAACTGGGCGAGGCGGAAGAGTTCGACATCCGCGTCACCTACCAGGAAAAGCTGGACCCGGTGGCTGCCCTGCCCACCCCGGCGGAATGCGAGGCCGAGATTGCAGGCATCCTGTCAGCCTCGAAAATCACGTTCGAGCCGGGCAGCGCCACTATCGATGCCAGCGCGCTGGGGACGATGGATGACATCGCCGAAGTGCTGCGGATCTGCGGCGATATTCGGCTTGAGATTCAGGGCCACACCGACAGCCAAGGCCGGGAAGAGATGAACCTGAACCTCAGCCAGGCCCGCGCGCAGTCGGTGCTGAACGAATTGCGCGCGCGCCGGGTGCTGACCTCGACCTATTCCGCCAAGGGCTATGGCGAGGTCGACCCGATTGCCGAGAACGACACCGAAGAAGGCCGTGAAGCCAATCGGCGCATCGAATTCAAGCTGATCCGACCAACACCTTCAGCACCGGAAGGTGAAACAACGCTGGAATCCTTGGCCGGAAACGGCGATACAGAAGCCGCAACCGAGGACAGCGCCGAAGGACAATAGGACGATGAGCAGAGCTGAGTTTGTCATTGCGACAGCTATCATTCTCTTCATTGCGTTCTGCCTGGGCTGGTTTGCGAACTGGCTGATCCACCGCTTCACGCGTGTTGCCTCGGGCGATGTGGCCGAACTGGACCGGATGAGCCAGGAGCTGCACGAGGCCGAGGAAACCCGCGATCAGGCCATCACCTACCTGCAGCAGCGCGAGGCAGAGCTGACCAACCAGCTGGCCCAGACCGAAGCGGAACTGCGCGCTGCCATGGACGGGCTGCGCGATGCCCGTCACGAGACCGAAGAGCTGCGCGCCTGGATCGACCGCCAGCAAGCCAGCTGACGGCTGGGCGGATCAAGATCCGCCTTACGATCTGCACCCTTTCTTAACTATCGTTCCGTCCGCTAATCAGCAGTTCTGCAGCATAAGCTGTGCACAGGTTATGCACGCCTTGTGCACGGGATGTGTACCGGCAGATTCAGCAATTCAGCCATATAAACAAAGGGTAAATCACCACCGCGTCAGTGCGTCCTCATCCTCGTCCCGCGCCGCCACCCAATCGGCTCCGTCCGCAGTGACCTCACGCTTCCAAAACGGCGCCCGCGACTTGAGGTAGTCCATCAGGAACTCCGCCGCCTCAAACGCATCCTTGCGGTGGCGGGCGGCGGTCGCCACCATCATAATCATCTCACCCACCTCAAGCCGCCCATGCCGGTGGATGACAAGTGCATCTTCCAGCGACCATCGGGTCTTGGCTTCGGCCGCGATGTCGGTCAGCGCGCTTTCGGTCATGCCCGGATAATGCTCGATTTCCATCGCCTGCAGCCCGCCATCGACGTCCCGCACGATGCCGGTAAAGGTTACAACAGCGCCCGAAACAGCGCGCCCTTCAGCAAACGCGGCAGCCTCCACACCAAAGTCGAATGGGGCCTCCTGAACGACGACGCGCATCCGCCTAACCGCCTGTCATGGGAGGGAAAAACGCCACTTCCCGCGCTCCAGACAGGGACGCGTCAAAGTCTGTCAGTTGCTGATCCACAGCCACGCGTAACGCGCTGATGTCAGCAAAGGCGGCTGCATAACGCTCTTCCTTGCCGCGCAACTCCTCGACCAGGTCCATGACCGTACCGGCCTGCGTCTCGACTGCCTCGCGCGGGATGCCGATCCTTTCACGGACCCAGGCGAAATAGAGCACGTCCATATCAGTTACCCTTTCAAGTACGGCATGGCCTTACGGAAGTAATCCCATCCGCTGATAAAGGTAAGGGCAGCCGCAATCCACAGCAACCAAAGGCCTATACGCCCCGACCAGTCGGCCCCGGCGAGCTTCCACCAAAGACCCATATGATCGGGTTCTTCACCGTTCAGGATGGCGTTCACCATTGCCTCATCCATGCCCCAGATCGACATGCCGAAGTAGTGCTCGAACACGCCTTGGGAGAACAGAACCGCAATGGCGATCATCTGCAAAGTGGTCTTCCACTTCGCAATATTTGTGACCTTCAAGGTCCCAGCGGTATCCCCCAGAAACTCCCGCAGACCCGACACGAAAACCTCCCGAAACAGGATCATCGTGGCGGGCAGAACGAGCCATGGGGACCAGCTGGAAAACCCGATGATCACCATCAACGCAATCACCACCATTGCCTTGTCCGCAATGGGATCGAGCATGGTGCCAAGCTTTGTCTGCTGACCCCAGGCGCGGGCGAGGTAGCCGTCAAACCAGTCGGTGATGGCGGCACCCACGAACAGGATGACGGCGAGGATGTCCGCCCACGGCCGCGTGAAGTAAAGGAACATCACGGCGACAAGTGGGGCAGCGATCAGGCGCAGCGTCGTCAGGATGTTCGGTATCGTCCAAATCATGCGCAATCTCTAGCCTGTCCCGCGCTGGTCCGGAAGGGGGCGCAAGGCGCATGCGCCTTACTGGTCGTGAAAGAAGTCATAGACCTTCTGCGCAAGCCCCTCGGACACCCCATCGACCGCCTTTAGATCCGCGAGGTTGGCCCGGGCAACAGCCTTAGCTGATCCGAAATGCGCCAGCAGCGCGCGCTTGCGCGACGCCCCCACGCCGGGGATGTCATCCAGCGGGTTTTTCATGTTGGACTTGGCCCGCTTGGCCCGGTGTGTCCCGATGGCAAATCGGTGCGCCTCGTCCCGCATGCGCTGCACGAAATAGAGCACCGGATCGTTGTGGCGCAGGGCAAAGGGACGCTTGCCCGTGCGGTGAAACTCTTCCTTACCCGCATCGCGGTCGACGCCTTTGGCAACACCGACCATAGGGATATCCTCGACCCCGTGCTCGCGCATGATCTCGGCCACGGCAGATACCTGCCCTGCCCCGCCGTCGATCAAGAGCAGGTCCGGCCACATGCCCTTTTGACGGTCAGGATCCTCGGACAGCAGCCGTTTGAAACGGCGATGCAGCACTTCCTTCATCATACCGAAGTCGTCACCGGGGGTCAGGTCATCGCCCTTGATATTGAACTTGCGGTAGCTGTTTTTCATGAACCCGTCCGGGCCCGCGACGATCATAGCGCCCACAGCATTGGTGCCCTGAATGTGCGAGTTATCATAGACTTCGATCCGCTCGGGGGCTTCCGGCAACTCAAAGGCCTCCGCCACACCGCGCAACAGCTTCGCCTGCGTCGCACTCTCGGCCATCTTACGTGCCAAGCTTTCGCGCGCATTGCGCAGAGCGCTGTCGACCAGCTCCGCCTTCTCGCCGCGCTTGGGCACCAGCAACTCAACCTTGCGGCCCAGCTTCTGGCTCAGCGCCTCGCCCATCAGGTCGGGGTTCTCGATCTCGTTCGACAGGATCAACTGCCGCGGCGGTTCCTTGGTGTCGTAGAACTGGCCCAAGAACGCCTCCAGCACCTCGGCGGCGTCCACATCCGCCCCAACACGCGGGTAAAAGTCGCGGTTGCCCCAGTTCTGGTTGGCGCGGATGAAAAAGACCTGCACGCAGGCCTGTCCCTGTTCCATATGCAGGGCGACTATATCCGCCTCGGTCACGCTGCGCGGGTTGATTCCCTGCGCAGTCTGCACCTGCGTCATGGCGCGTATACGGTCGCGTAGGGCCGCAGCCCGCTCGAACTCCATGTCTTCGGAGGCTTCCTGCATCTGCCCAGCCAACTTGGCCTGGATGTCGGTCGACTTACCGGTCAGGAATCGCTCCGCATCCTTAACCGACTGCGCATAGTCCGCTTCGGAAATCAGCCCTACGCAAGGGCCGGAGCACCGCTTGATCTGGTACAGCAGGCAAGGCCGCGTGCGGCTGTCGAACATGGAATCGGTGCAGTTACGAAGGAGAAAGACTTTCTGGAGTTGATTAAGCGTGCGGTTCACGGCGCCCGCACTGGCAAACGGCCCGTAATAGGCCCCCTTTTGTTTCTTGGCACCGCGGTGCTTTTTGATCTGGGGATAGGGGTGATCGCCGGTCACCAGAATGTTTGGAAAGGATTTGTCGTCACGCAGCAGGACATTGAACTTGGGCTTAAGCTGCTTGATCAGGTTCTGTTCCAGCAACAGCGCCTCGGTTTCCGTCCGGGTGGTGAGGAACATCATCGACGCGGTCATCGAAATCATGCGGGCGATCCGCGGGCTGTGCCCGGATGGCCGCGCGTAATTCGACACCCGCGCACGCAGATTGCGGGCCTTGCCCACGTAAAGCACGCGGCTTTCGCGGTCGAGCATGCGGTACACACCGGGTGAGCTGTCCAGTGTCTTCAGGTATCCCTGAATGACGTCGTGCCCGACAGGCACGCGCTGCTCAATCTGAGGCTGTTCTGAAGGGTCCTGGTTCGCCATGCGATTCGTGCCATTTCACCTGTTTTGGCTGCACTGATTTGAACACGTGTTCAAGCGATCATACATCCACGAAAGCTGTGGATAAGTGTGCGGGTAACTTCTGGGCGTCGGGAATTTTCTGTTGTTTTTTGGGCGCTTCCTGATTTTGCCTACTTTTTAAGCAAGCGATTAAGATCTTGATTTTGCTGCATATTTTGTTTGGTATCGAACAAGTCACTGAAAACACACGCGTTTTGGTAACAGAATTGTAACGAACATTAACGCGGTGCAAAACTCACCCTACGTCACCTCATTCAACGCCAATCACATCGGGTGTTTCCCAGGCCAGATGCTGCCCGCCATCCACGCAGAGCAATTGTCCCGTCACGCCCGGAGCGTCGAGAAAATAGCACAAGGCACCGACAATATCTGATGGGTTTGAACCGCGGCCCAGAACAGTCGCCGCCCGTTGCTTGGCGAAATGCTCTGTGCTTTGGCGCCCCCCCTGCAGGGTTGGGCCCGGACCGATGGCATTGACCCGGATCGCAGGTGTCAGGGCCTGCGCGCTGGTTTGAGTCAGCGCCCAAAGGCCCATCTTGGCCAGCGTATAGGTCATGAATTCCGGCGTCAGCTTGCGCACGCGCTGATCGATCATATTCACGATCAGGCCTGGCGCGAGCGGTTCGTTCATGTCGTCCTGCGCCGCTTCCAGTCCTTGCGCCGCCATCGCTTGCGTCAGCACAAAGGGCGCGCGCAGGTTGCTTTCTATATGCCGGTCCCAACTGGTGCGCGTCGCAGTTTCGACGGTGTCGTATTCAAAGATGGAGGCGTTGTTGATCAGGCAGGTGATCGGGCCGCTCAGCGCCTCAACCGCTTTGCCGAACAGGGCTTGTGTATCCCCTTCATCCGTCAGGTCCGCCTGAAGCGCAACGGCGCGCTTGCCCGCCTTCTCGATCTGCGCAACCGTCTCGCGCGCGCCGACATCCGAGCTGGCGTAATGCACCGCCACGTCATAGCCCCGCCCGGCCAGATAAACAGCCATCGCCCGGCCCAAACGGTGTCCCGCCCCTGTCACAAGTGCGCGTGTCATCGCACCCTCCCCTTTTGTTATTGTTAGCTCAGTACGACAGCCAGATAGGTCAGATAGAGGGCGGTCAAGATCACGCCCCACAAACGCGTAATATCACGGCGCATGTATACAAATGGCAGCAGCAGAAGAGACGCGCCGAGCATGACCCAAAGATCGAACCGAAGGAACGAGGGATCAACCGGGATGGGTCCGACAAAGCTGGCGACGCCGATGATGGCCAGCAGGTTGAACATGTTCGACCCGATCACGTTGCCCAAGGCGACGTCGGCCTGACGGCGCAACGCGGCCATCACGGTTGTGGCCAGTTCCGGCAGCGATGTCCCCACAGCAACAAGCGTCAGGCCAATAACCGTGTCGCTGACGCCATACATCTTGGCGATGATCGTGGCATTATCGACCAGCAGATCCGCGCCCAAAGGCAGGCCGATCAGACCCAGTATGAGGAAGATCGCGATGCGCCACCCTGGCAGGTCGGGGTCCACGCCCTCTATGTCTTCCTCTTCTTCATCGGCACCGGGATTTACCGCGCGATGCCCTTTGGCCTCGCGCGCGGCATCCCACAATACGAGGCTAAGCCCGAACAGCAAGACGACCGCAGCAATCCAGTCAAAAACTCCGCGAAACGCCAGCGCGATAAACAGGATCGACGCCGCGATCATGAAATTGAAGGTTTTCTTCGTCTCGCATTCGGACGTGTGCATTGTGGCCAGCAGGGCCGGAATGCCCAACACAAGAAGGATATTGGCGGTGTTTGACCCAACGACGTTGCCGATGGCGATGCCCGGCGCGTCGTCCAGAACCGCCTGGATCGCGATCAACAACTCGGGGGCGGATGTGCCGAAGGCGACAATTGTCAGGCTGACGATCAGCGCTGGCACCCCCAACCTCAAAGACAGGTTCACGGCGCCCTTGACCAGCGAGTCGCCCGCCAGCAGCAAGATCAACAGGCCCAGACCGCTGAGCAGCCACGGCATTGCGGCAGCCATCAGGTGCCACCCCGCCCACAGGAACACTTGCCCTTGCCGATCCTATAGCGACCGCAGGCACATTTGGCGGAGGAAAAACGCTTGCCGCCGATCCAGTGCAATTTGCCGAACACAGCGAGCACCGCGATGAAAGCGAGGAACAGCAGGACAATTTTGGACAACATGGATTACAGTCCAAACCGCGCGTAAGCTGCGCGCTCTTCAATTGTGGTCACCGCGTCGTCGAGCAACTGCGCCCCCAGTCGAGAGAAGAACGGCTTTTTCACGCCGTAGCGGCGGAACTGCACCTTTTCGCCGAACCGGTCCTGCATCATCGGTTTGAGATGCCCGATACCATCGATCAGGCCAAGCGCCTTGGCCTTTTCGGCCAGCCACACTTCGCCAGTGAACAACTCGGTTTCCGTGTCGAGCTTGTCAGACCGCCGCGCCTGCACGTGGTCGATAAAGTTGGTGTGAATGTCCTCCAGAAGGCCCTTGAGCCGCTCCACATCCTCGGGCTTTTCCGGGCGAAACGGGTCCAGCATGCTTTTGGATTTGCCCGCGGTGTACACGCGCCGTTCGACCCCTTGCCGTGTCATCAGCTCATGCGCGCCGAAGCTGGCTGAGATCACGCCGATGGACCCCACGACGGAAGACGGATCCGCATAGATCTCGTCCGCTGCGGCTGCCAGCCAGTAGCCGCCGGATGCGGCAACATCTTCGACAAAGGCGATGACGGGCACATCCTTTTCCTCGGCCAGGCGCCGGATGCGGCTGCCGATCAGCGACGATTGGACAGGGCTGCCGCCGGGCGAGTTCACCTCTAGCGCGACAGCAGCAGGCTTGCCACGGCTGAATGCCTTGTCGATGGCGCTTGCCAAAGCACGGTCATTCAACGCGCCACGCGTGCCGCCTGCGATGACCCCTTGCAGTCGTACGATTGCGACTGTGGGGTCGGATTTCATGAAGGGGATCCAGCGTTTCATCCACGCCCATGTAGAATGCGGCCCCGCACAGAACAAGGCCACACGGCAAAGGAGTTTCAAGCCGTTACGTTATTGCCGAATGCGCCAGCCCGTCTTGAAAATCCACCAGACTGCGCCCAAGCACAGCGAGGTGAAGAGGCCGATGGCCAGAAGAGAGGTGACGATGGGTACGTCCTCGACCCCGAAGAAGGCCCAGCGAAAGCCTGAGATCAGATAGACCACCGGATTGAACATCGAGATCGTCTGCCAAACCGGTGGCAGCATGGAGATGGAGTAGAACGAGCCCCCCAGGAACACGAGGGGTGTCACGATCAGCAGAGGCACCAGTTGCAGCTGTTCAAAGTTGCCCGCCCAGATGCCTATGATAAAGCCGAAGAGGGCAAAACTGATGCAGGTCAGGATAAGGAAAGCGATCATGGCGGCCGGGTTCTGGATCTGGATGTCGACGAAGAAGAACGAGGTCACGAGGATGATGATCCCGATGAACAAGGCCTTTGTCGCTGCGGCCCCTACATAGCCCATGACGATCTCAAGGAAGTTCACTGGCGCCGACAAGAGTTCGTAAATTGTTCCGATGAATTTCGGGAAATAGATACCAAAGGAGGCGTTCGATATGCCCTGGGTCATCACCGTCAGCATGATGAGGCCGGGTACGATGAAAGCGCCGTAGCTGACCCCTTCGACCTCGTCGATACGGCTACCTATGGCAGCACCAAACACCACGAAGTAAAGCGACGTGGAGAGCACAGGCGAAATGAGCGATTGCGCTATTGTGCGAAAGAAACGCGCCATTTCAAAAAGATAGATGGCGCGGATGGCGGTCCAATTCATGCATTGCCCTCCGGCTGATTGACCAGCGAGACAAAAATGTCCTCTAGGCTGGATTGCCGTGTCACCACGTCCTTCAATTGCAGCCCGGCCTTTTGCACATCGTTCAGCAGCATGGTTATGCCCGTCCGTTCGGCATTGACATCGTAGCTGTAAACAAGCGTCCAGCCTTCGTCGCTCAGAGTCAGGTCATACGCGGCCAGCGCCTCTGGCACAGTGTCGATCTGAGTGGTCAATTGCACGTCGAGTTGCTTCTTGCCCATGCGCGCCATCAGCTTGTCCTTGTCCTCGACCAGCAGGATCTCTCCCTTGCTGATGACGCCCACGCGGTCGGCAATGGCCTCGGCCTCTTCGATGTAGTGGGTGGTGAGGATTGTGGTGACGCCATCGGCGCGTAACTGTTCAACAATCTCCCACATGTCCTTGCGCAGTTCCACGTCGACCCCCGCAGTTGGCTCGTCCAGAAACAGCACCCGTGGCTCATGCGCTAGCGCCTTGGCGATCAGCACGCGGCGTTTCATGCCACCGGACAACTCGCGAATCTGATTGTCGCGTTTGTCCCAGAGCGAAAGGCGTTTCAGGATGTCCTCAACAGCACTGTCCTTGCGCCCCTTGCCGAAGAGACCGCGGGAAAAGCGGACGGTATTAATCACCTTCTCGAAGGGCTCGAGCGCGATTTCCTGCGGAACGAGACCGATCAAGCGGCGCGCTTCGCGAAAGTCATTGAGCGTGTCGAACCCGGCTACAGTGACGGTGCCGGAGGTGGGCATCGTGATGCCGCAGACCGTTGAAATCAGAGTTGTTTTTCCAGCGCCGTTGGGACCGAGAAGCGCGATAATCTCGCCTTCTTCGATATCCAGGCTGACGCCTTTGAGCGCCTCAAAGCCACCCGCGTAGGATTTGCGCAGGTTCTGGATACTCAGGATCGTGGACATAAAGACTCCGGGCCGTTCACGGAAACGAGAGGTATGGCGCTTTTGGATTCATCACCAGCGCATGGATGCACAGGCGGATGTGCGAGGCGTCAATCCTTGGCCGTCAAACGACCGAGCCAACCTTTTTTGGGGGTCTCATCGGCCTCGGAGGCCTCTGCGGCTTGAGCGGGCCCTTCGAGCGTTTCCTGAAGGTTGGCAAAAAATTGGTCGGCCATCTTTTTGGCGAACCCGTCGATGATGCGGCTACCCAACTGCGCCAGCTTACCCCCTACTTTCGCCTCGACATCGTAGCTGAGTTCTGTGCCGCCATCTACCGGAGCCATGCGCACTTCGGCGCCGCCCTTGGCAAATCCAGCGGCACCGCCCTTACCTTCACCCGTGATGGTAAGGCTTTGATTCTCTGTCATTTCAGACAGCGTGACCTGCCCTTTGAACGTCGCCTTCACTGGCCCGACTTTTTGCGTCACGGATGCCTCGAACCCGTCTTCCGGGTTGCCAGTGACTTCTGTTGCGCCGGGCACGCAGGCCTTCAGCACGTCCGGGTTCAGAAGGGCGGCGTAGACCTCGGCTGGCGGAGCGGCGATCTGGCGGGTGTCGGACATTTGCATCGGCAGTCTCCCTTGGATTTGGTCCGTGATACCGCAGAGCCTGCAATTGCGCTATGCGCTATTCGCAAGTCAGCGGGTGATCGGCTGTGGTAGGGCTGACCCCATGGAGACGACACGTCAGAATATTGCCGGACTGGGCATCCTATTCGTGCTGATCGGGGTTGTCTGCATTTCCGTAAATGACATGCTGATCAAAAAGTTATCGGGCGATTACCCCCTGCATCAGATCGTCTTTGCGCGGGCGGGGAGCGGCATTCTGTTCACCTTGATCGTGGTGCAATACGAGGGCGGGTTCGGGATCTTGCGGACCGACACGCCCTGGCAACACGCGCTGCGAGGTATTCTGATCGTTATCGCGAATATGACGTTTTTCGTTGGCCTCGCGGTGCTGCCGTTGGCCGATGTGACGGCCCTATTCTTTGTCGCACCTTTGTTTATCACATTGTTATCTATACCAATTTTGGGCGAGCGCGTTGGCGTGCTGCGCCTGATAGCGGTGGCTGTTGGCTTTGTCGGCGTGGTTGTGATGCAGCGGCCGTGGGCCGATGCGGACAGCCTTGAGGTCAGCCGGTTTGTGCTGGCCCTGCCGGTGCTGGCAGCGCTGACTTATGCTTTAAATCAAATACTTACACGCAAGCTGGGGGTCGCGAGCAAGGCCAGTGCAATGGCGGTCTATATCCATGGCATGTTTATCCTCGTGTCGGTGGCCTTCTTCGTGGTGGCAGGCGATGGACGCTTTGCTGAAGGGGCGACAAACGGATCGGTGATCTTTCTGCTGCGAGCGTGGATCTGGCCGCAAGGCGCTGATTTATGGGTATTTTTGGGCCTCGGACTGAACTCAGCCATCGTTGTTTATTGCCTGAGCCAAGCCTACCGTATCGCTGATGCGGCAACCGTGGCCCCGTTTGAATATGTGGGCCTGCCTCTGGCCGTGTTCTGGGGCTGGGTCGTTTTTGGCGAATTGCCGACTTGGGAGGTGTGGGTTGGCATTTTGCTGATCCTGGGCGCGGGTCTGTTCGTGTTTTTGCGCGAGCGGCAGAAGGCGCCGATCGGAGGACAGAGGCCTGCGCCGGGGCGCAGGGGTTAACGGAGCGTACGGTGGGGGGATTTCGCGAAACTGCGAGTTTTCGGGGCCAAACTGCGTGTTTTGAGCGGGCGCAAACCCCGGTTTTTCGGCCCATTGTGGACAAACTGCACATTTTGGCCGGGAAATTGCGTGTTTTGAACAAGCGAACGGCGTTAACCATCCCTTCACTTATCCACAGCGTTAAGGTTTGCGCGCGGCCTTTAACTTTGGCTTAACCCTTAGCCGTCGACCTGGATCACGACCTTGCCCGTGGCCTTGCGCGTGCGCAGCAGGTCGAGACCGTCATTGGCGTCGGCCAGTGGCAGCACGTGGCTGACATGGGGTTTGAGCTGGCCTTCGGCATACCAGCCGAACAGCACCTCGAAACTGTCGGTCAGCACCTTGGGGTTCACCCGCATGTAGCCGCCCCAGTAGAAACCAAGGACGTGCAGATTTTTGACCAGCAGGTAGTTGGCGGGGATCTGCGGGACGGTGCCGGAGGCAAAGCCGAGGGGCAACAGCCGCGCCTCGGGATTGCAGGCGCGCAGGGCTGCGTCGAAGAGGTCGCCGCCGACGGGATCATAAACGACATCGGCGCCGCCCAGCGCCTTTACATCTGCCTTTAGGTCGCAGGTGTCGCTGTCGAGCAGGTGATCGGCCCCCGCCTTGGACGCAATTTTCAGCTTGTCGGCGCCGCGGGCGCAGGCGATGACCTCTGCCCCCATCAGCTTGCCCAATTCCACCGCCGTGAGGCCGACGCCGCCCGAAGCGCCGAGGACCAGCAGCCGCTCGCCGGGTTTCATATGCGCCTTGTAGTCGAGGGCCACGTGGCTGGTGCCGTAGGCGACGAGGAAGGCCGCAGCGTCCACTTCGGACATCTCGTCCGGGATGGGCACGCAGATATTGGCTGGCAGGGCAGCGTATTCACCAAGACCGCCGAAGCCTGCATAGGCCGCGATGCGCTGGCCGGGTTTCAGGTGGGTGACGTCTGTGCCGACCGCTTCGACGGTGCCGCACATCTCCATCCCGATGGTGGCGGGGAGTTGGGGTTTTTCCTGATAGGTGCCCTTGACGATCAGCGTGTCGCCGAAGTTGAGCCCGCAGGTGTGGATGCGCACCAGCACTTCGCCCGCCTTGGGGGTGGGCATGTCGATCTCGCGCAGTTCGAGAGGCTGCCCAAGGGCGGTGACTTGCATGGCGCGCATTCTGCTATCCCTCGTCTAGTGGCCGTCGCGACCGATTTGCCAGACCTGATAGCTGATCTGAACAGCGCCGAACAGGAGGCCGTGAAAGAACCACAGGATGAAGAGGATGAGGAAGGCGTCATCGCTATTTGCAGCCCGCGTGTGGATGCCCGCGATGTCGAGGAGCCAGATGCCGGTGACGAAGAGGGCCGAGAGGGCGAAGCCCACGGCGGTGCCGTTGAGGAAAAGGCGGATGAGGGGGTTTGGTTGCTCTGGCTGCATGGGGGGAAGGTAGGGCAGTGGGGTGGGGTTGTCTAATGTTGGGAGTGAGCCCCCCCGACATTTGACGCAGTGCAGCGAATGGCCGATGGTGCGGTTGGTAGCCTTGGGCTGAATGCTGGAAAGGGAACACCTTGAAATTTCCTGGAGGCTGTCACTGTGGTGCGATCCGCGTTGAACTTGAAACTTCGCGCAGACCAGAAGACCAAATTCTGGGTGCTTGTCAGTGCACTTTCTGCCGTAAACACAATGCAAGAGCCTTTTCCGATCCTTCAGCTAGGCTTGAGATAACTGCATTGGATTGGGGCGCTGTACACGAGTATGAGTTTGGCCTGCGTACTTCGAAACAGGTACTATGCAACCGCTGCGGCGTTTATGTAGCCATGACCCTGCGTGACGACGAAGGTGTGTTGAGCGTGCTGAATATTGATACACTGGACGAGCGGGCGCGGTTTATCCAAGAAGCACGACCTCGTGTCTATGACAACGAGAGTAAAGCAGAACGCATTCAGCGGCGAAAACAAAACTGGATACCGACCATACTGGTTGGCTGGCCCGGCTAATTTCACCAGTTAATATATTGCCAAGTATTTCCTTTCGACCCCTTGTTGGCGTTTGACTGAAAACAGACCTTGAACGAACGGCAGCTTCGTCCGCATACCAGACATAGGTCGGCCCAACACAAGCCCGTGGGCTGGTGTAACCCCCGAAGTTCGGCAGCACTTTAGGGCAGCCAAGTACATCTCACAGAATTTCGGTTCGCTATAGTGTCCGAAACACCAGCCCGCCGGGACGGGCCCCATGTTGGACCGGCGCCTTCGGCTTGATTCCGCTCCTGTCAGCGCTTTGAACAACAATCAGACGGGTTCGAAATAGCTGTCATACTTGAGTGAAGAGCGTGCGGGTCTCAGAACGCCTCTGGCCGCGCTTCCCGCGCCATGTGATCGAGCACAGCGTTCACGAATTTGGGTTCTTTCCCTTCCGGAAAGAACGCCCGCGCCACGTCCACGTATTCCACGATCACCACCTTGGGCGGCGTGCCCGTGTCCCGAAACTCGGCCCCTGCCGCCCGGAACAGTGCCCGCAAGGTGGGATCAATCCGTGCGATCGGCCATTTCGCCACAAGCGCACGGTCCGTCATCTGGTCGATCGGCGCCTGGTAGTTCACCGCGTCATCCATGACCCGCGCGAAGTGATCGGGGTCACCCTCCGCCATCTCGTCGCCCTCGTAGGACGCGCCAAAGCGGTGGTCCATGAACTCGACCTTGATCTGGTCGACGGTCTGTGCCGTCTGCTCCATCTGGAACAGGGCCTGCACGGCATAGAGCCGCGCGGCGGAGCGCATCTTGCGTTTCTGGTTGCCCGAAAGGGTCATGCGGTTGTGGATCCTGTCTTGGAAGCCAGCTGGTATTCGGTGGCCGGTTTAAACCCGACCCCTTTGGTGGAGCGGCCCCACTTACGGCTGAGCGCGATCAGGTGCAAGGCCGCGGCTGCCGCCCCGCCGCCTTTATTCTGCTTGGCGGGGTCGGCGCGGACCTCGGCTTGATCCGTGTTCTCGACCGTCAGAATGCCATTGCCGATGCAGAGGCCCTGGAGGCCCAAAAGCTGAATGGCGCGAGACGAGTCGTTGCAGACCGTTTCGTAGTGGGTCGTCTCGCCCCGGATCACGCAGCCGAGGGCCACGTAGCCGTCGAAGTTCGACATGCGTTCGGCGATGCCGATAGCCGTGGGGATTTCGAGCGCGCCGGGCATTTCGACGAGGTCCCAGGTGGCGCCCGCGGCTTCGATTTCGGCCTTAGCCCCGGCCACGAGGTTGACGGCGATCTGTTTGTAGTAGGGCGAGACGACGATCAGCAGTTTGGTTGGCTCATCAAAGCTGGGGCGGCCCAGCACGTGGTGGTCTATCGAAGCCATCATTTCTCTCCAAGGATGGGGCGGGTGCCGACGATTTCGAGCCCGTAGGCGTCGATGCCGATATAGGTCGTGCGCGGGCTGTCGGTCAGCAGGATGAGGCGGGAGAGGCCCATATTCGACAACATCTGAGCGCCGAGGCCGGTGTTCTTGACGATGCGGGGGCCGGGTTCCTCGTCGGTGAAGAGCGATTTGCGCGGCTCACGGAACAGGCAGACCACGCCGCGCCCTTCGGCGGCGATCAGCTCCATGGCGCGGGGCAGCTCGCCCACGGGTTTGTCCGAGAGGCCCAGGATGTCGGTGACTTCCGCCAGCGCATGGGTGCGGACCAGGACCGGCTCGTCGGTGCTCAGGTCACCCTTGGACAGCGTCACGTGCTCGATCCCATAGGTCTGGTCGGTGAAGATGCGCATGTCCCATTCCCCGCCATGCTGCGAGGTGACCATGCGGCGGTCGGTTTCCACCACGAGATTGTCGTGGCGGCGGCGATAGGCGATGAGGTCAGAGATGGTGCCGATCTTGAGCTTATGCGTGGCAGCATAGTCCACGAGGTCGGGCAGGCGGGCCATGGACCCGTCCTCGTTCATGATCTCGCAGATGACACTCGACGGGTAGTGCCCGGCCAGACGTGCAACATCGCAGCCCGCCTCAGTATGCCCTGCCCGCACCAGCACCCCGCCCTTGCGCGCGCGCAACGGAAAGACATGCCCCGGTGTCGCCAGATCAGCCGCGGTCGCTTGCGGGTTCACCAGCGTCGAAATGGTCAGCGCCCGATCACCTGCAGAAATCCCGGTGCTCACCCCCTCGCGCGCCTCGACCGACACGGTAAAGGCCGTCTCATGACGCGAAGAATTGTGCATCGCCATCATCGGCAGGCCCAGGTCGTCAATCCGCTCGGCAGGCAATGTCACACAAATCAAACCGCGCCCATGGGTCGCCATGAAGTTCACGGCTGCCGCATCGGCAAAGTTGGCGGGGATAACCAGATCGCCCTCATTCTCGCGATCCTCGTGATCTACCAGAATGAACATCCGGCCGTACTTCGCCTCTTCGATGATCTCCTCGATGGGCGAAATGGCGGCGGCAAGATCGGTCTCGACTGGACCGGGGGTCTCAAAGCTCATGGGGCACCTGTGGCAACATTGCCCGCGACATAGAGGATCACGCCCCCCAATGCCAGTGCCCCGACGCACAGATCCCGTGCAGCTTCATTTCGCCAGATAAACCGCCCCCGGAGGGCCGATCCGCCAAACACACCATATATCGCATGATGCGAGCACGCGTACCAAAGGCGCCGAAAATGGCGTCAGGCCGATAGGCCTGTCCGCAGGATCACGCCACCTCAGCGAGCCGTGCGACATAGCGGGCGAGCGTGTCGATCTCCAGGTTCACAGCGTCGCCAACGGCCACGTCGCCCCAGGTTGTCACCTCTTTGGTGTGCGGGATGAAGTTGACGCCGAAGACGGCCCCCTCCACCTCGTTCACTGTGAGGGACGTGCCGTTCAGCGCCACTGACCCTTTGGGCGCAATGAACCGCGCCAGATCATCCGGCGCGCGCAATTGCACGCGGGTGCTGTCGCCCTCGTCCACGACCGACACGACCTCGGCCACGCCGTCGACGTGGCCCGACACGATGTGGCCGCCCAACTCGTCGCCCACGCGCAAAGCGCGTTCGAGGTTCAGGCGCTTGCCAACGACCCATGCCCCAAGGTTGGTCTTGGATACGGTTTCGGCGCTGACCTGCACGTCATACCAGTCGGCCCCCAGATCCACGACGGTCAGGCACACGCCGTCCGAGGCGATGGACGCACCCATGTCGATACCGGCGGTGTCATAGCCGGTCTGGATCCGCACGCGCAGATCGCCCTCTTGCGTGAGGTCTGCAATGGTGCCGATATCAGTGATGATCCCTGTGAACATACTGGTGCTCCTTGCCGTACGCCTTTGTGACGTAGCGGCGCATGAGCACGAGGGCAAGCACCTAGCGCATTGCGAAAATCCTCCCAATACGCCATAAAACCGCCCCAGTCAGATGTTCATCTGAGAGTAAGAGTTTGCCGCATATCAGGGATCAGATGACGCTGCATGCCCCAACCTCGCGGGTCTTTCTGTTTCTGCAAGGACCCCATGGACCGTTTTTCAACCGCCTTGGCGCCATGCTGCGCCGTGCGGGGGCGACAGTCTGGCGTGTAGGGTTCAATGCAGGCGACCGGGCCTTCTGGTTTCATCCGCGCAGCTATGTTCCCTATCGCGGCGCGGCTGCAGATTGGCCCGATACCTTTGCCCGCCTGGCCGAGGCCAAAAACGTGACCGACATTGTGCTGTACGGCGATGTGCGCCCGATCCACGCCCAAGCGGTCGCCGAAGCAAAGCGCCGTGGCATCACCGTACACGTGTTCGAAGAAGGGTATATGCGTCCCTACTGGGTCACTTACGAGCGTGGCGGATCCAACGGGAATTCGCGCTTGATGGAGATGTCGGTCGCCGACATGCAGGCGGCCCTTGCCCTGTCGGATATGGAGGCTCCGTTGCCGCCCGGCCATTGGGGCGACATGCGCCAACATGTATTTTACGGCGCGCTCTATCACTGGTTCGTGTTGTTCCGGAACGGACAATACCGCAATTTTCAGCCGCACCGCGCGCTGACCGTCGGTCGCGAATTTCAGCTATACCTGAAACGGTTGCTGCTGATGCCGTTCCAGACACTCGACCGGATGCAGGCGACGCTGCGCATCCGCTATGGCGGCTTTCCCTATCACCTGGCGCTTTTGCAGCTGGAACATGATAGCAGCTTCCAAGAACACTCGCCCTTTGACACGATGCCCGACTTTCTGGACCTCGTCATCCGGGGCTTTGCTGAAGGCGCACCGGCACATCACCATTTGGTGATCAAGGCGCATCCGCTTGAGGACGGCCGGTCGCCCATCCGCAAAACGATACGAGATCTTGCCCGCAAACTGGGCCTGCAGGGCCGGGTCCACTATGTTCGTGGCGGAAAGCTCGCACAGCTTCTGAATGATGCGCGCAGTGCGGTGACCGTGAATTCGACCGCCGCCCAACAGGTGTTGTGGCGCGGCATCCCCCTGAAAGTCTTTGGCAAGGCCGTTTTTTCAAAACCGGAGTTTGTAAGCGATCAGCCATTGCCGGATTTCTTTGCCGGTGCCTCCCGCCCGGACAATCGCGCCTACAAGGATTACCGGCGCTACCTGCTGGAAACCAGCCAGATCCCCGGCGGCTTCTATTCGGCGCAGGGCCGCAGGCAGCTGCTGCGGCAGGTTGTCGACATGATGTTGTCACCCGACGATCCCTATGATGCGCTGGCCTCTGGCACCGCGGCGCCACGGCAACAGTTGCGGTTGGTGAACTGACCACCACTACCTCTATGGCTAGATTTTATCACCGGACTCCGGTAGGTTGACACCAAATCACCGGCGGAAAATCGTCGCGATACCAAAAAGAATACGGGCGCAGATCAAGCTGCGGCCAGAGGCAGACAAGAACAGGTCGAGGAGACCGAGCAGTGATTTTCCAGTCATTCCGCTGGACGCGTATGGTCGCGTCTTTGGCCCTTTTGGGGATTCTTGCATCCTGCGGTCTGCCGCAGATTGGTCCGAACAAGCGCCAGATCTTCTCCGGCTCTGTACAACGTGAAGGGGATGCATTCATCGTGTCGGTCAGCGATCGCGTGACCGAAGCCACCGCAGTGACCCCGGCCTTGGGCTTTTCCGAAGAGTTCCGCAATGCAGGTCTGCTGGGATCGGACACAATCCGTCCCGGCGACGTGCTGGGCCTGACGATCTGGGAGAACGTGGATGATGGCCTGCTCGCCGGTGAGGCGCAGAACTCCACCATTCTCGAAGAGGTACAGGTGGATGGCGCGGGCTTTATATTTGTGCCTTACGCGGGCCGCATTCGTGCCGCTGGCAACAGCCCCGAAGCGATCCGACGCATCATCACCACCAAACTGGAAGACCAGACGCCGGACCCGCAGGTGCAGGTGCGTCGCGTTGCAGGTGACGGGTCGACCGTGTCGCTGATCGGTGCCATCGGGGCGCAAGGCGTTTACCCCATCGAGCGGCCCACGCGTACCTTGTCCACGATGCTGGCCCAGGCCGGTGGCGTCACCATCGAACCCGAAATTGCGCGCGTGACCGTGTTGCGCGGGGGGATGCGCAGCCGCATCTTCTTCCAGGATCTGTATGAAAACCCGCATCTCGACATCGCACTGCGTGGCGGAGACCGGGTACTGATTGAGGCCGACACCCGCGCCTTTACCGCGCTGGGGGCGACCGGCGGGCAGGCCCGTGTACCCTTCGAGACAGCGACGCTGAGCGCGCTGGAGGCGCTGGCTCAGGTGGGTGGGTTGCAGACCAATACGTCGGACCCCACGGGTATTTTCGTGCTGCGCAACGAGCCTGCGGAAGTGGCCAATGTGGTGCTGGGCCGTGACGATCTGATCGGGGCGCAGCGCATGGTCTATGTGCTGGACCTGACCCAGCCCAACGGCATGTTCCAAGCGCGTGACTTTGTCATTCGCGACGGCGACACGCTTTACGTGACCGAGGCGCCGTACACGCAATTTGCCAAGATCATCACCTCGATCACGACCCCGATCACAGGCGTGAACAACCTGGCGACGGGTCTATCGGGCGAGTAACGACCGTGCACAGCGGACAGGACATGGCCGCCGGACCCGATGGGGCCCGGCGGCTTTACGTTTATAATGGTGGCTTCCTGGCGCGGGGCCGCGTGCGACGGATCGTCGAGCTGGCAGGCTATGACATCGCCGTGGGTCTGCCCGGCCCGAACGGGATGGTAGGCGTGTGGGGTAACTCGCCCACCGCCTATCGGGGCGAAGCTATGGCAGAGCGCCGGGATGCCAGCGTTGTGCGGGTGGAGGATGCGTTCTTGCGCTCCGTCCTGCCGGGCCGCGCCGGCAGCCAACCCATCGGCCTGCTCATTGATCATGCGGGCGTGCATTTTGATCCCTCAAGCCCATCCGATCTGGAACGGATCCTGGCGGAAGAGCCGCTGGACGACACCGCTGTTCTGAACGTCGCGCGGGGTGCCATGGCCCGAATGCAGGAGGCGCATCTGAGCAAGTATACCGGGTTTGATCCTGACGCGGCTGTGCCTGAGCCGGGATATGTCCTGGTCATTGATCAGACGCGCGGCGATGCGTCCGTCACCGCCTGCGGGGCGGACCGGAACAGGTTTCTGGAAATGCTCTTTGTCGCGCAGGAAGAGCATCCGCGCGCCCGGATCATCATAAAAGCGCACCCGGAGACGGTTCAGGGATTTCGTGACGGGTACTTCACCGATGAGGACTGCAATGACCGGGTGAGACTCTTTGCCGATGCTGTCAGCCCGTGGGCGCTGATGGAGGGGGCGATTGCGGTCTATACCGTGTCTTCGGGGGTGGGCTTTGAGGCGATCATGGCAGGGCATAAGCCCCGCGTCTTTGGCCAACCCTTCTATGCTGGGTGGGGTCTGACGGCGGATGAGTTTCCGGTACAGCGGCGCCAGCGCACGCTGACCCGCACGCAGCTTTTTGCAGGGGCGATGATCCTGTACCCGACCTGGTACGATCCGCATCGCGATTGCCTGTGTGATCTGCCGACAGCGATGGAGGCGCTGGCCGCAGAGACCCACGCGTGGCGGGCAGATCATCGCGGCTGGGTAGCAAGCGGGATGCGGCTGTGGAAGCGGCGGCCTTTGCAAAGAGTGTTTGGGCGGTACGTGCCGATGCGCTTTGAGGAGGATCCAGGTCGGGCACGTGCGATGGAACGACCCTGGATGGTTTGGGCGGGCAAGGCGGATGTGATGCATGACGATGCCGTGCGGGTTGAGGACGGGTTTCTGCGGTCGCGGGGCCTTGGGGCCGAGTTGATCCCGGCCCTGTCGCTGGTGACAGATGATCTAGGCATTTACTATGATCCCTCGCGGCCCAGCCGGTTGGAGCATCTGATCCGTGAGCGCCGGGTATTGCGGCCCGATCAGGTGGAACGCGCTGACGCACTGGTGCGGTCGCTGACGGCGGCGGGGTTGAGCAAGTACAACCTATCGGGCGATGTGCCCAACTTGCCCGAAGGCCAGCGGGTGCTGGTTGTGGGGCAGGTTGAGGATGATGCCTCGATCCGGCTGGGTGCGGGGGAAATCCGAACCAACCGTGCGCTGTTGGAAGCAGCGCGGGCGGCGCGGCCTGACGCGGTGCTGATCTACAAGCCGCACCCGGATGTGGAGGCGGGCCTGCGTGAGGGAGCTTTTGATGACGCTGACATTGCGGATGTTGTAGCCAGCCGGGCCGACATTGCCGCGCTGCTGGATCAGGTGGAGGAACTGTGGACTATGACCTCGCTCACCGGGTTCGAGGCGCTGTTGCGTGGTGTGCGGGTTGTGACAACCGGTGCGCCGTTCTACGCGGGCTGGGGCCTCACTGAAGATCGCGGACCAGTCCCGCCCCGGCGGCGCGAGGATGTGCCGCTGGCCGGGTTGGTCCATGCCACCTTGATTGACTACCCGCGTTACTTCGATCCTGTAACTGGGGCGGCGTGCGCTGTGGAGGTGGTGGTCGAGCGGTTGCGGAACGGCCCACTGCCCCGGCTCGGACTTGCCAATCGGATGCTGTCGAAGCTGCAAGGCTTGCTTGCCAGCCAGGCGCATCTATGGCGTTAACGCCGTTTCCAGATGTGGCAGATGTCGTCGCCGATGCGCACGACGGATTTAAGACGATAGCGTTGCGCGGCGTCCAGTGAGCCGAGGCCAAGCGCACCGATGTTAGGCAACCCTTCCGCCCCGATTGCCAGCCCTGCGGTAAAGCCGACAAGCTCATCTACCAGGTCTGCTTCGATCAGGGAGGCGGCGAGCGCGCTGCCCCCTTCGGAGAAGACGCGGGTGAGGCCGTGGTCGCCCAGTTTTTGCAGGATGTCCTGCGCATCAAGTTGCGTGCCTTGGGTGGCACACGGCAGGAGCGTTGCCCCCATGTCGCGCCACGTGCGTTGCAGCATCGGGTCGGCGTCGCGCCCGTGGCAGAGGATGACCGGCACCTCGCGCGCCGTCGTGGCGAGTTTGGACATGAGCGGCACGTCGATCCGGCGCGAGACCACCACACGGGCCGGTTGCTGGATGTCGCCCATATCACGGACGGTCAGCGACGGGTCGTCGTACCGCGCGGTGCCGCCGCCCACCATCACCGCGTCGTGCCGCGCGCGCATGGCATGCACATGGCGGCGCGCCATGGGGCCGGTGATCCATTGGCTTTGACCTGAGCCTGTGGCGATGCGCCCATCAAAGCTGCTGGCGAGTTTGAGGGTGACGAAGGGGCGGCCCTGTTCGGTGCGCAGCGTGAAGCCGATGTGATCGGCCTCAGCCTCCGCTTCGCAGATGCCGGTGGTCACGTCGATGCCCGCCGCTTCAAGGATCGCAATCCCCCGGCCATCCACTCGCGTGTCGCTGTCCCGCATGGCGATGACGACGCGCGCGATGCCTGCGGCCACGAGCGCGTCGGCGCAGGGCGGGGTTTTGCCGTGGTGGGCGCAAGGTTCCAGGGTGACATAGGCGGTGGCGCCTGCCGCTTTGGCGCCCGCTTGCGCAATTGCTTCCGTTTCAGCATGCGGCCGGCCGCCCGGCTGGGTCCAGCCCCGCCCCACGATCCGAGTGCCCTGAACGATGACGCAACCCACGGACGGATTGGGGGCTGTCCGCCCCTGCCCGCGCCGTCCCAGCGCAAGGGCCAAAGACATAAAGCGGGTGTCGTCCGCGGCGGTCACTCTTCGCCAGTGCCCTCGGGCCGCAATTCGGCGACAAACTTGTCAAAGTCGTCAGCGGCCTGGAAATTCTTGTACACGCTCGCGAAACGGACGTAGGCGACCGTGTCGATGCGGTTCAGCGCTTCCATCACGATCTCGCCAATCTGCTTGGACTGGATATCGGTCTCGCCCATGCTTTCGAGCCGCCGGACGATGCCAGAGATCATCTGGTCGATCCGCTCGGGGTCGATGGGGCGTTTCTGCATCGAGATGCGGATGGAACGTTCAAGCTTGTCGCGGTCGAAGTCTTCGCGCTTGCCATTTGACTTGATCACCACGAGGTCGCGCAGCTGCACCCGCTCATAGGTGGTAAACCGCCCGCCACAGGCCGGACAAAAGCGGCGGCGGCGGATCGAAACGTGATCCTCTGCCGGTCGGCTGTCTTTGACTTGAGTGTCGATATTCCCGCAAAACGGACAGCGCATCGCCCATCCCCTTCGTATTTGTCCCGCCTGTAGTGGGGGTTTTCCCCCGTTCCACGAAACTATAGGCGGTTGTCAAGGTTTTGGGTAGAGGGGAAATGCGACCGCTAGATAAGCGTTTTACCGGCGGACCAGTTGATTGTCGGCCGTACGCACTCGCAGGAATGGCAAAGTCTGGCACAGAGCAAAGGCGTGGGTCATGGAAAACACCTTGCCCGAGCGGCGCACGCCTTGACTGAACGAAGAAAAAGCACCCTCAAGCGGTGCTGTGGTAAACACGACGCCCTTGCGCCCAGGTGCTGTCAACGCATCGCCTCGGCCGGTTTCGATGGTCAGATCACCGCCGCGTTGCCCCAGCACGTTGCGTGCATAAAGGCCTGCAGCACACCACATTTGCGTTCCGCCTGCGCCATCGGCCTCGATCACCTCGAAACTGGTCGCGTTGATCTGGTTGACCGGGATCGTATAGCGCTCGCGCTGCACGAACGCCTCGGCGTGGCTAAGCGTGGGGAGTGTGATCAGGATGGCGAGCGAAAGAGGTTTGAACATCGTTGTCTCCTTTCCCAATCATTTAGGCACCGAGCGTGGATTTGAAACCGCGAGGCGAACCAAAGAGGTCACGCGCGGTCACATGCGCGTCGGCACACGCGGAATTAGACGCAGAGATGCCCAATAACGCGGCGATGATGCGGCGCCGTGCGGTGTTCAAAAAGGTAGATGCCCTGCCAGGTGCCAAGCTGGGGCCGCCCGCCGTAGACCGGGATTTGCAGGCTGACCGGCATCATCGCTGCCTTGATGTGCGCGGGCATGTCGTCCGGGCCCTCGTAGGTGTGTGTGAGGTAGGACATAGACGGGTCGGTCGTGGGCGGCACGAGGCGGGAGAAGAAGTTCTGCAGGTCCGTTTGCACCTCGGGATCCGCGTTTTCCTGGATCAGGAGAGAGCAGGAGGTGTGTTGGACAAAGAGCGTCAGCAGGCCGTCGCCCTCGCACCATCGTGTCACGTCGCGGGTGAATTCGTAGAGGCCCTGACCGTGTGTTGCGATTTCGAAGATAGTTTGCATGACAAGATCCGGGGTGAAATGAGGCGCGGGTTATTTGCCGGGTCTGTCTTGGGGTTGTGCTCAGTCAGCGCATGCGGCTTTTGAATAGAGCTGACTGTCGTAATCCGCGCAAAAGCCCGCCTCAAGCATGGCATCTGCTATGGCGAAGATCGACAAATCCACGGACCCGTCCTGGCATTCGAGATTGGCCAGCGTCTCGTCACCTTGCGAAACCACGACGCCACCCCTGCCGGGCAATTCTCCTGCCATGCGGTCGACGGCAACCCAGACTCTGTACCGTGTGCCCTTGTTTTCAAAGGTGATGTCTTCCCAGATCGAGCGACCGATGCCGGGCCATGGGGTTGCCTGGACATCTGCCAAGGACCGCGTGAGAGACAGTTCCGGTTCTGCGCCGCGCGGGCCAAAGGCGTAGGTTGCTTGCCCTTGGCCGACACACACTTTCACCGATTTGGTTCCGATCTGACATTGCAGGACCGGATACATATCGCCGCAAAACGCTGCCGCCGCCCCAGGGGTCAGCGCCAGCGTCAGAGCGGCGAGCAGCCCCCTCACTGGTCGAGGAAGCTGCGCAGTTTGCGGCTGCGGCTGGGGTGCTTGAGCTTGCGCAGCGCTTTCGCCTCAATCTGGCGGATACGTTCGCGGGTCACGCTGAACTGCTGGCCGACCTCTTCGAGTGTGTGGTCGGTGTTCATGCCGATGCCGAAGCGCATGCGCAGAACACGTTCCTCTCGTGGGGTGAGCGAGGCGAGAACCCGTGTTGTGGTTTCTTTGAGGTTTTCCTGAATGGCGCTGTCGAGCGGCAGCACGGCGTTCTTGTCCTCGATGAAGTCACCAAGCTGGCTGTCTTCCTCGTCGCCGATGGGAGTCTCGAGGCTGATCGGTTCCTTGGCGATTTTCATCACCTTCCGGACCTTTTCGAGCGGCATTTGCAGCTTTTCGGCCAGTTCCTCGGGCGTGGGTTCGCGGCCGATCTCGTGCAGCATCTGCCGGCCCGTACGGACCAGTTTGTTGATCGTTTCGATCATGTGCACGGGAATACGAATGGTGCGCGCCTGGTCTGCGATGGACCGGGTGATCGCTTGGCGAATCCACCACGTGGCGTAGGTCGAAAACTTGTAGCCGCGGCGGTACTCGAACTTGTCGACCGCTTTCATCAGGCCGATGTTGCCCTCCTGGATCAGGTCCAGGAATTGCAGGCCACGGTTGGTGTATTTCTTGGCGATCGAGATCACGAGGCGCAGGTTGGCTTCGACCATCTCTTTCTTGGCCTGACGGGCTTCTTTCTCGCCCTTCTGCACCTGCTGGACGATGCGGCGGAATTCCGAGATGTCGAGACCGACATATTGGCCGACTTGCGCCATGTCTGCGCGCAGCTCTTCGACCTTGTCGGCGGAGCGTTCGATGAACATCTGCCAGCCGCGACCTGACTTGCCGCCCATCTCTTCCAGCCAGTTCGGGTCCAGTTCGCGCCCGCGGTAGGCATCGACGAACTCGCGCCGGTTGATCCGCGCCTGGTCGGCCAGTTTCACGATGGAGCTGTCGATCTGCATGATGCGGCGGTTGATGCCGTAAAGCTGGTCGATCAGCGCCTCGATCCGGTTGTTGTGCAGGTGCAGCTCGTTGACCAGCAGCACGATCTCGGCCCGCAGTTTTTGGTAGGTCGCTTCGTTTTCGTCCGAGAACGAGCCGTCTTCGTTCAGCGTCGCCGAAATCCGGCTGTCCTGCATTTCGGACAGAAGCGAGTAGTCGTGGGCGATCACCTCGAGCGCTTCGAGCACTTGCGGCTTCAGCGCGGCCTCCATCGCGGCGAGCGACATGTTGGCCTGTTCGTCCTCGTCGTCGTCGTCATCCTTGGCGATGGGATTGCCGTCGGCGTCGAGCTCCGGGCCTGTGTCGGCCTTCTTCTCGGCGCTGGCGTTTGTGTCGACGACGGGTTCGTTCACCTCTTCGCCGTCTTCGCCCATCTGGTTGCCGAAGGTCGCTTCGAGGTCGATGACGTCGCGCAACAGGATCTCTTCACTCAGAAGTTCGTCGCGCCAGATGGTGATCGCCTGGAAGGTCAGCGGGCTTTCGCAGAGACCCGCGATCATGGTGTTGCGACCGGCTTCGATCCGCTTGGCGATGGCGATCTCGCCCTCGCGGCTGAGCAGTTCGACGCTGCCCATCTCGCGCAGGTACATACGCACGGGGTCGTCGGTGCGGTCGAGTTTTTCCTGACCGGTGGCGCCCAGCGTCAGGTCGCGGGTGCCTTCGGTCGTCGTGACCTCAGTCGAGCCTTTTTGCTCTTCGTCCTCGGCCTCTTCATCTTCGATGATGTTGATGCCCATTTCGGACAGCATCGACATCACGTCTTCGATCTGTTCGGAACTCACCTGGTCCGGCGGTAGCACGGTGTTGAGCTGATCGTACGTGATGTAGCCCTTTTCGCGGGCTTCCGAGATCATCTTTTTGACCGCGGCCTGGCTCATGTCGAGCGAGTGGGCGCTGTCCTGATCTTCGGTCTTGGCGTCTTCGTTCGTGTCTTTCGCGGCCATAACGGGCTCCTTTACCGGGGCTCCTTGGCGATTCGTCCCCGCGAATCGCTGCTAGAAACATTTAGCGCTTTGAGTGATTCGGCCACCCGTCTAAGCGCATTTTCTTTATGTTTTGAGACCAAATCGCATCAGTTGCGGCGTTTGGAGAAGCTGATCTGGTCCATCAGGGCCGCAAAAGCGTCCCGTTCGCTCCGACTGATTCGGGCGCCGTTGTCGCCCGTTTCGTATTCGGCATCATCTTCTTTCCCGCTGCGGCTGGCCTGGGTTGCGGCTTGAGCCGCTTGGGCAAGGCGCCATGTCACGCCTTCATCTGCTACACCTTCCAGGTCCTGCACCGCATCCGCGATCTCGGCATTCAGTCCCTTTGCCGCGCTGAGTTTTGCGAGCTCTTCGGCCACGGTCATACGGGCCATGTCAGCGTCGCCCGGGGTGCGGATACACGGGACAATTGCCACATGGCGTGAAGTCAGCAGGTTATCAAGGGCTTCCGGGCCAAGTGCGGCGAAAATGTTTTCGCGCAACACCTCTGAACCGGCATGCGCGTGGCGCAGAATCAGGTCGCGCAATACGGCATGGTCCGGATCGTTACAGGCGAGGCTTTCGAGCCCGTTTTCGAAGTCTTCGGCCACTTCGGGCGTGCAGATCAGCGCCGCGAGGATGACCGTTTCGCGCAAGTGGTCGGTGACCTGCGCATCGCCAGCGGCCAATGCGGAACTTTTGGTGCTGGCCATCGGCACCGGGGGGGGCTGCCAGCCGCGGCCCTTTTGCCAGTTGCGTTTCGGCCCCTGCCCGCCGCCACGTTGAGGGCGAAAAAGGTCCCAGCGCATGTCCTTGATCGCCTGGCCGTAGTGCTGGCGAATCGACGGATCCTTGATCAGCGTGATCTTGTCGCGCAGCGCCTTGTCGAGTGCGGCCTTGCGTTCGGGGCTGTCGAAGTTCTTGCCCTCGGTCTCGCGCTGCCAAAGCAGTTTGACCATGGGCATCGCGTCATCGAGCAGCTTTTGCAGCGCGCCCGCCCCTTGGGCCTTGAGCAGATCGTCGGGGTCCTGACCGTCGGGCATGAGCGCAAAGCGCAGGGATTTGCCTGCTTCGAGCATGGGCAGGGCGAGGTCGATCAGGCGCATGGCGGCGCGCAGGCCCGCCTTGTCCCCATCAAGCGCGATGATCGGCTCATCCGCGATGCGCCAGAGCATGGCGAGCTGGTTTTCCGTGACCGCTGTGCCGAGGGGGGCAACGGAGGCGCCAAAGCCGTATTCGGCCAGCGCGATGACGTCCATGTACCCTTCGGCCACAATCAGGGGCTGGCCCTTGCCCGCCGCCGTGCGGGCCGGGCCGTGGTTGTAGAGGCTGCGCCCCTTGTCGAAGAGTTCGGTCTCGGGCGAGTTCAGGTATTTGGCGTTGTCATTCGGGTCCATCGCCCGTCCGCCAAAGGCGATGCAGCGACCGCGCGCGTCGCGGATCGGGAACATGATGCGCCCGCGGAACGTGTCGTAGGGCTTGCCGCCCTTCTGGCTGGGTTTGGCGAGGCCCGCGCCAAGGATCAACTCATCCTCGACCCCCTTGCCCTTGAGCACGTCCCACAACCCCTGCCACGCATCCGGAGCAAAGCCGATTTCCCAGCGTTGCTGTGCTACCGGGTCCAGCCCACGGCGTTCCAGATAATCTCGGGCAGGACCCGCAGCGCCGGTTTTTAATTGCAAGCGGAAGTGCTGGACGGCCATTTCCATGACGTCGGCCAGTTGCGTTCGCTTGTCGGCCTTTTCCTGTGCACGCGGGTCGCGCGCGGGCATGGGCATCCCGGCCTCACCGGCGAGGATTTCGACGGCCTCCATAAAGCCAACATTCTCGGTCTCGCGCACGAAGCTGATCGCGTCGCCTTTGGCGTGGCAGCCGAAACAATAATAGTAGCCCTTGCGATCATCGACGTGAAAGCTGGCCGTCTTTTCGTGGTGGAAGGGGCATGGCGCCCACATGTCGCCCTTGCCCTGGTTCGACTTGCGCGCATCCCACATAACCTTGCGCCCGACAACCTGTGTCAGCGACAGGCGGGTGCGCAGTTCATCCAGAAATCCGGGGGGCAGGCTCATGCCCCTAATATTGGGCGTGTGGGCCTACGAGTCGAGTCACTGCTGCAGGCAAAGTTCGCTCCACGCGTCCGACAGGCTTTCGTTGCGGACAATGCGGCGCGGCTGTTCATAGACCCAAGGGGCAATCAGCGGGATCGCGTTGTTGTACTTTTCGGGCCATGTTGGGCCTTGAGCCAGGATATGGTCCTGCACTTCACGCTCTTTCACACGATCAAGGCGGGCCTGCTGAACGGCAGCAACGACCTGCGCTTGCAGGGCGCAGCTTTCTTCCTTGGTTTCCTGTGCAAAGGCGGGTGCCGCGACGAAGGCAAGTGCGGCGGTGATTGCAAAACGGATCATGGGCAGGCTCCGACAGATTGGAATCGATTTACGATATTTTACCTCCGCGCCGCGACGCTTGCCATTGCCCTTTCCAGATCGTGAAGCAGCGTGCCCGCCATGGAGCGGAACACCATCAGCAGGAACATGTCGGCCCCGATGCGTGTGACCGACCCGCTCATATGCTGGATCTGCGTGCGCGCAGTGTGGCCGCGTTTGAATGTACCTGCCGACAGGTCGAGCGGGATTAGGCGCGCCAGCACGGCCTCAGCCTCCGGGCCGAACAGAGTGACCGCCGTCCAGGCATCCGATTGGTCCGTGAGGGCTGCATGTTTGGCCAGCGCCTTGTCCGGCTCCGGCCCGGCAAGAAGAACCATATCGCGCCCGAACCAGATGGCCCGTGCGCCCTCTTTGCCCGTAGCCCGATTGGGCGCAGGCCACGCGATGCCGTGGGCGGTCTTGAATGTGTCCGCGATCTTTGCCCCGGCATAGGGCGCGATAGAGGTCAGGGTGCCGAGGCCGACCTCAGCCACCGTGCAGGTGCCGATGGTGACGGGGGCAATGCCATCAAGCGGGGTCTTTGCGATCAGGTCAGCCACGTGTGCGCTCCCCCTTTGGATCAAAGAACACCGGATCGCACAGCTCAACCCGCGTTTGGATGCCACGCACATGGTCCACCATGTTCAACACATCGCCGTGACGCGACAGCCCGTCAGTGACAAAGCCGAGGCCGATGAAGTGGCCAAGCGTGGGTGAGAAGCCCACGGACGTGACATAGCCCTGGTCGCGCTCTGCCACGGGCTCTTGCCCGTCCGCATAGATGTGCGCGCCCGCGGTGAGTTGCTTGACCGGGCCGGCCGGTTTTAGGCCGACCAATTGCGCGCGGCCCGTTTCGGTTAGACCCGGACGTTGCGCCATGGTGGCCCCGATGAAGTCTTTCTTCTTGGACAGCATCCGCTCCATGCCAATGTCCTGCGCGGTGACCCGACCGTCGATTTCGGCATGCGTGATGAACCCCTTTTCGATGCGCAGCACGTTCAGAGCCTCCATACCGTAGGCACCGCCGCCCAGCGCTTCGGCCCGTGCGACGAGCAGTCGGAACAAGCTGTCACCGTAGCGGGACGGGACGGCCAGTTCATACGCATGTTCGCCGGAGAATGAGATGCGGAAGAGCCTCCCCTTGACCCCTTGGACCGTGACCAGACCGCAGGACATGAAGGGCCATTTGCTGTCGTCGATGGTGTCATCGAACAGACCGTTCAGCAACTCCCGCGACTGCGGCCCGGCAACCGCAAACTGCGCCCATTGTTCGGTGACGGACATGATCCGCACGTCCCATTCGGGGTGTAGCGCTTGAGTAACGAATTCGAGGTGCCGCATGACCTGACCTGCCGCAGCAGTGGTCGTGGTCATAACATAATGGTTTTCGCCGAGCCGCGCGGTCGTGCCGTCATCCATGACCAACCCGTCTTCGCGCAGCATCAGGCCGTAGCGCACCCGGTTCTCTTTCAGAGTCGAGAACGTGTTGGTGTAGACGAAATCGAGCAGTTTGGCCGCATCCGGGCCCTGAATGTCGATTTTACCCAGGGTCGAGACATCGCAGATGCCCACCGCGCTGCGGACCCACCCCACCTCGCGGTCGCAGGACTGGCGCCAGGTCTTTTCGTCCCGCAGCGGGAAGTAAGAGGGGCGATACCACAGACCTGCCTCAATCATCGGCGCGCCTGCGGCCACGCTGGCTGCATGGCTGGTGGTTTTGCGTTCAGGGGCAAATCCTTTGCCTTGCGCCCCTGCCCCAAGGGCCGCGAGAGCGACGGGCGTATACGGCGGACGGAAGGTGGTTGTGCCGGTTTCCGGGATGCCGCGCCCGGTCGCATCCGCCAGCAGCGCGAGCGCAGCGACGTTAGAGTTCTTGCCTTGATCGGTCGCCATGCCTTGGGTCGTGTAGCGCTTCATATGCTCGACGGAGGCAAAGTTTTCCTGTGCGGCCTGTTTGACGTCCTTCACGCTCACATCGTTCTGGAAGTCGAGCCAGGCGCGCCCATTGCCCGGCACGGCCCAGAGCGGTTCTATGGCGTAGGGGCTATCATCGGCTTGGGGGATGTCGATGTCAGGTGCGGCCAGGCCGAGGACTTCGAGGGTCGTCTTGGCTGCAGCAACCCCTGCGGCCAAGCAAGCAGCAGTCGAGAAGGCGCCGTTGCAGGCCCCCGCTGTCTCCATCCCCGGAATAGCACCCGGGGTTGGCACGAAACTCGCGATGCCTTCGTCCCAGGTGGGACGCCCGTTCATATGGCAGGTCATGTGCACTGTCGGGTTCCAGCCGCCTGACACAGCGAGGCAGTCAGTCGCAATCTTTTCGCTGCCGGATGCGGTCTGGACCCGGATGGCCTCCAGCCCCCTGCGCCCATCCGCGCCAGCCACGACCGCGCTTTGCATCAGGCGGTAGTCGCCCAGGGCTTGGGCGTCCTTGCGGCTATCGATGACTGCGGCGATATGCACACCTGCGTCCTGCAGGTCCATCGCCGTACGGTGCGCGTCGTCGTTGTTGGCAAAGATCGTCACCGCTTTGCCGGGGCTCACGCCGAAACGGTTCAGATAGGTGCGCACGGCCCCTGCCGCCATGATGCCCGGGCGGTCGTTGTTCCGGAACGCGATGTGCCGTTCGATGGCCCCGGCAGCCAGGATCGAGCGTTTGGCGACAATGCGCCAAAAGGTTTCCTTCACTCCGCCCTTCGGCACAGCCCCCGCGTGATGCGCAACCCGTTCGAGCGCGCCGAATGTGCCGCCGTCATGCGCGCCCGTCACGGTCACGCGCGGCATCAGGCGGACGTTGTCCATGGCCGCGAGTTTCGACACCATGTCATCCGCCCAGTCCGCACCGGGCGTGCCGTCGACGGTCAGTGTTTCCGCGTTGAGGCGACCACCCATAAGGCTGTCTTCATCCACGAGGATCACCTGGGCGCCTGCCTGCCCCGCCGTCCACGCGGCCATCAGTCCTGACGGTCCGGCCCCGATCACCAGCACGTCGCAGAACGCATATGCCTTTTCATAGTGGTCAGCGTCCTTCTCACCACTCAGCGCGCCCAGGCCCGCAGCACGGCGGATAAACGGCTCATAGACCTTTTCCCAGAAGGCGCGCGGCCACATGAACGTCTTGTAGTAGAACCCAGCTCCCAGAAACGGTGCGGCGAGGTCGTTGATAACCAGCAGATCAAAACCCAGCGACGGCCAGGCATTCTGGCTGCGCGCCTCAAGACCCTCATAAAGTTCCTGCACCGTCGCGCGCACGTTCGGGTCTGTGGCCCCATCCTCTCCGATTGTGACAAGCGCATTTGGCTCTTCGGACCCCGCGGTCAGGATGCCGCGCGGGCGGTGGTATTTGAAGGACCGCGCCACGTGCCGGACGTCGTTGGCCAGCAGGGCCGAGGCCAGCGTGTCGCCCGCAAAGCCGCGATAGATGGTCCCGTCGAAGCGGAAGGACAGCCGCTGGGTGCGGTCGATCAGCCCTTTGCCCTCGACCCTCATCGCTTGACCTCCCGCGCCAACTCCACGCTCTTGATCTCGTGCGTGGACACGTTGCGCGTCACTTTCAACCACGCGCCACAGCCCGCGTCATGGCTCCACAACTCCTCCAAGTCGCCTGCCGGGTTTTCGCGCAAGTGCAGGTAGTCGTCCCACGCAACTTCGCCCGCATCAGGTCCTGGGCGGTCAAGCATCACGGCAGATCCCTGATAGTAGAACTCGCGCCGGTCGCGCGCACCGCAGATCGGACATCGCAACCGCATCAGGCTTCACCAAAGGAGTGCAAGGTCCACCCCTTCCCTGTTTCAAAAAAATCCCCGCCGGAGGCTCCCGTCATCTCAACCATCCCTAGTGCAGATTGTGCTGAGACCCGGTGGCCTCTTCATCCATGATCCCGCGCCCGGTGCGGAAACGGTCCAGACGGTGACGCACGGTGGTGGGATGCGAGTTGCCAGTAGCGAGCAAGTGAGCGAACGTGTGGCCCGAGGCCGGTGTTGCCTTGAAACCGCCATAGCACCAGCCGCAATTGACGAAGAGCCCCTCGATATCCGTCTTGTCGATGATGAAGGAGCCGTCGGGAGACATGTCCATCACACCGCCCCAACTGCGCAGCATTTTGGCCTTGCCAATCGCGGGCATCAGCGTCATCGCCGCCTCAGCCACATGTTCGACCAACGGCAGATTCCCACGTGAGGCATAGCTGGCGTACATGTCCAAATCGCCGCCAAAGACCAGCCCGCCCTTGTCGGACTGGCTGATATAGAAGTGGCCCATGCCGTAGGTAATGACGTGATCGATGCAGGGCTTCAGCCCTTCGGTGACAAAGGCTTGCAGCACATGGCTTTCGATGGGTAGGCTCATCCCGGCCATCGCTGCCACTTGTGACGAGCGGCCCGCAGCAACCATACCAACCTTCTTGGCGCGGATCGGTCCCTTCGTGGTTTGCACGCCTTTGACGACACCGTTTTCGACATCGATACCTGTGACCTCACATTGCTGGATCAGGTCCACGCCGCGGTCGCTGGCGGAGCGGGCAAACCCCCAGGCCACCGCATCGTGACGGGCGGTGCCGCCGCGCTTGTGGTAAAGCCCGCCATAGATCGGGAAGCGGGTCTGTTCGAAGTCGAGGAAGGGCAGCAGTTTTTCCACGCCTGCCCGGTCAAGCATCGCGCCGTCATCACCCTGCCCGCACATGGAGTTGGCCCGGCGCACAAAGGCGTCGCGCTGTCCGTCCGAATGCACCAGGTTGATGATCCCGCGCTGGGAGTGCATGACGTTATAGTTCAGGTCCTCTTCCAGACCCTCCCACAGCTTCAGCGAATGCGAATAGAATTCCGAGTTTCCGGGCAGCATGTAGTTTGCGCGAACGATGGTGGTGTTACGCCCCACATTGCCGCCACCAAGATAACCCTTCTCCAGCACCGCGACGTTGGTCAGACCATGCACTTTGGCGAGATAATGCGCAGTGGCAAGGCCATGTCCGCCACCGCCGATGAGGACGATATCATATTCGGGCTTGGGCTCGGGATTGCGCCAGTGAGGCCCCCAACCCTGGTTCCCGGTCAGCCCTTCGGTCAGAACCTTCAGCCCTGAAAAGCGCATCTACCCCTCCGCCTGATCACATGGCACCACCATCATCATCTGATCGGGTGTAGCAAGAGGCGCTGCGCCAACTGCGGCGCTTTTCGACACGGGCTGGTCTGTCAGCGACTGATTATGCCGCGCGTATGGCGGACATTGGGTCAAGCCACCGAATATCCAGCGCTGAGGATTCCCCGCTTTGGTGCGTAACACCCGGTGGGTCCGGGTGCTGCCGTTTTCCGGGTCGCCCCAGCGCTTGTCAGAGCCCTTTGGCGCGGTAACTGTCCGCGACCTTCCCAATCGCCACCAGATAAGCTGCCGTACGCAGGTCATCGACATCATCGCGCGCATGCCACACAGAGGCCATCGACTGATAAGCCGCACGCATCGTGTCATCGAGGCCCGAACGGACCAGCTCCAACTCGTCCGCGCCGCGCAGATACTTGTCCTTGAAATCCGGCGTGATCGTCCAGGCATCGCCCAGATGACGGCTGAGGCGTTCAAGCTCATCGACGACCAATTGGTGTCGCGCTTCTTCCTGACGGCGTTGCATGCGACCAAATCGGATGTGGCTGAGGTTCTTGACCCACTCGAAGTAGGACACGGTCACACCGCCGGCATTGGCATACATGTCCGGTATGATGACCGTTCCCTTTTCCCGCAGAACGCTGTCTGCACCGGCGGTGACCGGGCCGTTCGCAGCCTCGATGATCAGCGGCGCCTTGACCTTTTCCGCGTTCGAAAGATTGATCACACCTTCCAAAGCGGCCGGGACGAGGATGTCACACTCCTTTTCCAGAACGGATGCACCGTCCTCGACATATGTGCCGTCTGCATAGCCTGCGACGCCGCCATGGCCCGCAATCCAGTTGCGTATCGCGTCGACATCGAGGCCACGATCATCGACCAACGCGCCATCACGCTCGATAATTCCGACAATCTTGCAGCCGTCCTCTTCAGCCAGGAACTTGGCGGCGTGGTATCCCACGTTGCCAAGGCCCTGCACGACCACGGTCTTGCCATCCAGCGTGCCGGACATGCCGGCCTTTTTCACGCCTTCGGTGTCGCGAAAGAATTCCCGCAGGGCGTATTGCACGCCGCGCCCTGTCGCTTCCGTCCGGCCCTGAATGCCGCCAGCGTTCGTCGGTTTGCCCGTCACGCAAGCGACGCCATTGATGTCGGTCGTGTTCATGCGTTTGTACTGGTCCGCAATCCACGCCATTTCGCGTTCGCCCGTGCCCATGTCGGGCGCAGGCACGTTTTGTGCCGGGTTGATCATATCGCGCTTGATCAGCTCATAGGCAAAGCGGCGCGTGATCAGTTCCATCTCGTGGTCGTCATATTCGCGGGGGTCCACATGCAGCCCACCTTTTGATCCGCCAAAGGGCGCTTCGACCAGCGCGCATTTGTAGGTCATCAGGGCCGCAAGGGCCTCCACTTCGTCCTGGTTGACACCCAAGGCAAAGCGGATGCCACCCTTGACCGGTTCCATATGTTCGGAGTGAACCGACCGGTAGCCGGTGAACGTCTGGATTTGCCCGCGCAGGCGCACGCCGAAACGCACGGTGTAAGTCGCGTTGCAGACCCGTATCTTTTCCTCGAGGCCCGGCGGCAGATCCATCAGGGCCACCGCCCGGTTGAACATGATGTCCACACTTTCACGGAAACTGGGTTCGTTTTTGGGGCTCATCCGGGCTCTCCTCTTTCCGGCACGACTCACTTGAGACGAGTCTGTGATCCCAGCCTATGACGGTTCCATTAACAGGTGCGACTTTTTTGTGCGGTGCCGCATTGCGACCGCGATTGCTTCCTTTTCTAATCGAATTGTAAACAGTCGGGCATACGCTGCCGGATTGACGACAATGCGGTCAAAATCTCCTCACAGCTTTCCTGTTTCTGCCCGAATTCAGCCACATTCCGAGACCACACCAATCATTGGACGAAAGGGCCGTGCTGGCCCGGTATGACCAAAACGATAAGGTGCTCGAAGCCAATGAAGTGGACACGGAAATTGACAACGAAGGCGGGGCTGAAAAGCAGCGTCGCCGGATTTGCGCGGGAAGAGTCAGGGGCAATGACCATCTTCGCCGTCGCAATGTTTATGATGATGATTTTGGTAGGTGGTATCGGTGTCGATCTGATGCGCAACGAGATGGAGCGGACGCGCATGCAGGCCACGGTGGACCGTGCCGTGCTGGCCGCCGCCGACCTCGACCAGCCGCTGGAACCGGAGGCGGTCGTGCGCGACTACTTCGACAAGTCCGGTATGAGCAATTACCTCAGTTCAGTCACCGTGGACGAAGGCTTGAACTTCCGAACAGTGACGGCAACCGCGAATGTCACGACAGCAACCCAGTTCATGCGCCTGATGGGCGTGGACTCCCTGCCTGTGCCAGCCAAGGCGCAAGCGGAAGAGCGGGTGTCTAATGTCGAGATTTCGATGGTTCTGGACATCTCCGGCTCCATGGGTCGGAACAACAAGATGGCCAACCTGCAGACTGCCGCGACAACCTTTGTCGACACGGTGATCCGGGACGAGAACGACGACCTCATTTCGGTCTCGCTCATCCCCTACACCGCGCAGGTGAACGCAGGTTACGACATCTTCTCGCGGATGGAGACGAACCAGCTGCACAATTACTCGTATTGTATTGATTTCGAGATTGCAGACTTTTCCGAAGCCGGGCTCGACCTCGAAAACGAATACGAGCACATGCAGCACTTCGACGAAGGCTGGAACTATTCAAATCCGGTTAGCAATCCCGGCTGCCCAAAGCAGAGTTTCGAAGAGATTGTGCCGTTCAGCCAGAACGCGACCACGCTCAAGAACACAATTAACAACTACCGTGCGCGGGCAAATACGTCGATCCACCTCGGCATGAAGTGGGGCGTGGCACTGCTCGACCCATCCTTCCGGCCGATCACGCAAGATCTTGCGCTGCCGGGCACCGACGTCGTCGATGACGCCTTTGCAAACCGCCCGGCCTCATACACCGACGTTGAAACGCTGAAGACCGTTGTTCTGATGACAGACGGCCAGAACGTGGACACGACGCGCATTCAACCGTGGTACTACAACAGCCCATCGGAGTACGCGCACTGGAACCGGTATCCGCTGCACTGGTATCTGAACAACTACGTGCGCAACAGCTGGAGCAACTGGCGCTACACCAAGTATACCTCCAGTCAGGCCGACGACATGCTTGAAGACATCTGCGACGCGGCCAAGGCCAAAGGCATCGTGGTGTGGTCCGTCGGCTTCGAAGTCACCGACTATTCGGCGGGCGTCATGGAAGACTGCGCATCGTCGCCCAGTCACTTCTTCCGGGTGGAAGGCGTCGAGATTACCGAAGCCTTTGAGGCAATTGCCAAGCAAATCAACCAACTGAGGCTGACCCAATGACCTTCAATCCCAAAACGCTTCTGCGCCGGTTCCGGCGTGACGAAGACGGCCACATGGTGGTGGAATTCGCCCTCGCCATCCCGCTGATGTTCACCCTCTTCATGACGTCTGTCGAGCTTGGCATTTACCAGGTGCGCCAGGGCTTTCTTGACCGCGGCCTCGACATGGCGGTGCGCAACGTCCGCCTGAACACATCGGCCAACTACTCGCACAGCGACATCAAGCAGATGGTCTGTGAGTTCTCGGGCTTCCTTGAAGACTGCGACAACGCGCTCAAACTGGAAATGATGCCTGTTTCGGCGCGGTCGTTCTCCGGCTTTCCGAACACGGTGGATTGCGCCGACGTATCGCTGCCCGTGACGCCATCGACCACCTTTGTGCACGGCAGTGAGCACCAGCTGATGATGCTGCGCGCGTGCTATTCCTTCCAGCCGGTCTTTCCGATGACTGGTCTGGGCGCCTCGTTCTCCAAGGACGGCGCAGGCCGGGTCAAAATGACCGCGATGTCCGGATTTGTGCAGGAGCCAAGCTGATGAAACGCATGATCACCAAACTGCGGGCCTTCCGCGACGAGGATCAGGGCAGTATCGCCATCGAAACTGTGATCCTTATCCCGCTCCTCTTCTGGGCCTACCTGTCGATGTTTGCGATCTTCGACTCCTATCGCCAGCATGCGATCAACCAGAAGGCGGCCTACACCCTGGGCGACATCATCTCTCGCGAGACAACGCCGCTCGACAGCAGCTACATGAACGGCACGCACGAGATCTTTGCCTACCTGACAAACAACGCCACCAGTGACGTTGCTATCCGTGTAACCAGCGTAAAGTACGACGCGAACAACAACGTCTACAAACGCGATTGGTCGCAATCACGTGGCTGGAAGCCGGGCCTGTCGAACAACGAGGTCAAGGAACTCAAGCACCTGTTGCCGGTGATGCCGCACAACGAACGCGTGATGGTTGTCGAGACATTTGCCAAGTATGACGCGCCGTTCGAAACCGGGCTGAAAGATCGCGAGATCGAGAACTTTGTCTTCACTCGCCCGCGATATGCACCTCGTGTGCTTTGGACGAGCGAGTAAGTCAGTCAGACGACCGTTCTGCAATCATGGCCGAGAGGATCTCGGCCATGAATTTTGCTTGGTGACCCGGTGTCATCCCGCCGATGCCGACCCGGTTGCCAAGCCGCCACCACAAGCCCGGCCGCCACGCGCGGTCTCCGGACGTGTTGAGCCGCAACAAGAAACCATTTGACGGCTTGAAGGCGAACATGCCGCGATCAATGGAATGGATGTCTTCGGTGCGTGCCACGATCTGACCGGTACTATCGCGCAACTCTTCCGGGGTCAGTTCCAGCGTCAGCGCGGTCGCGCGGCGCATCTTTTCCGCGATCCAAAGCGCCCCGCCGCCCAGGCCCAGCAGAAACAGCTGCCAGCCAAGCTCTGGCGGGCGCGCGACACCCACGTAAATCACCATCAGGGACAGGATCCAAAGCGATCCGATACCGAGGATGCGCCGTCCCTGGGACGCGCTGATCGTGGCGATGACTTCGCCCTCTTTGAAATCCAGACCTTGCATGGCCCGCCCTTAGCTTGCAGGTCGCGCTCGGGCAAGGGGTCAGCGCCGGGCAAACACCTCTGTCCCGCGCGCTTCCGGTTCGTCATCGACCATTTGGGCCGGGAAACCTGGCGCAGTGACGTCAAGGCCAGTCGCCTCTTCCAATCGCTTGATGATGTTGGGTGACAGCTCACGCGGTCCAAAGCGCGCGATGGCGTCGTTGAACAGAGTGATCAGCAGCGGGTTGAGGTCCAGCGGCACGCCCGCCCGGTCCGCCACGTCCTGAAACAGACCGATATCCTTGGCAACCAGATCCATGGTGAACGAGATGTCGCGTGATCCGTTCAGGATCACCTGGCTTTCGGTTTCGTGCACAAAAGAGGTACCGGAGCTGATCGCCATCGCCTCATAGGCGACGCCCAGATCCATGCCCGCGCCCTTGGCCACGGTCAGTGCCTCGGCACAGCTAACGAGGTTCGCCGTCGCAAGGTAGTTCGTGAGCACCTTCAACACCGACGCGCTGCCCAGATCGCCCGTGTGCAGGACCCGCCGGCCCATCGTCGTCAGCAGCGGCAGAATGCGTTCGAAGGTCGGGCGGTCACAGCCTGCAAAGATACTGATGTTGCCGGTGTCCGCGCGATGACAACCGCCGGAAACCGGGCAATCGACGGCCGCACCACCCGCCGCGCTCACCTGCGCGCCGATACGTTTGACCTCGGCCTCGTCGGTGGTCGACATCTCCATCCAGATCTTGCCGGGGCGGACATGGGGCAGCATCTCCTGCATCACCGCGGCGGACGCTGCAGGGCTGGGCAGGCAGGTGATCACGGTATCACAGCTTTGCATCAACGCCGCCGGGCTTTGCCCATCACGCGCACCATCCGCAACCTTTGCGGCCACGAAATCCGCGTTCAGATCATGCACAGAAACGTAGTGGCCATTACGGATCAGACTGCCGGACAGCTTGCCACCCACATTTCCCAGACCGATAAATCCGATGGTCATGGCAATTCTCCCTTGTATCTTTCAGATCAAGGAATGGCGTTTGCCTGGCGCTGTCCGTCTTGTTTACGACGCCGCTCCGAAATTCTCGGCGTAAAAACGATACCAGTTGCGGCCCATGATGCCTGCCACTTCGTCTTCGGACATGCCTATGGCACGCAGGCCGTTTTCTATGTTGCCGAAATCGCGATTGTCGCGGAACCAGTCAGGCTGCGGCGGAAATCCGGGGTTTGCGGCCGACCCTTCGCCGTAGTCGATGTCCTTGGACCAGCGGCCCACACGCATCCATTCGACCACGCTGTCGGGCTGGTCCTGGCAGAGATCAGAGCCGATGCCGATCCTGTCCGTACCGTATTTATCCGCTGTGCGTGCGACCGCCTCACAAAAAGACTGAAGCGTGCAGTTCGACCCGTCCCGGAGGTGATGCGGATACAGGGAAAAGCCCAACATACCCCCGTTCGACGTCACTGCCCTGATCACGTTGTCGCGCTTGTTGCGCAGCGCGGGGTGCCAGTCATGCGGGTTGGCATGGGTGATCGCGATGGGGCGTTCAGAAATGTCTGCCGCCTCGATTGTCGAACGGTCAGCGGAATGGCTCATGTCCACGACCAGCCCCACGCGGTTCATCTCTTTGATCACCTGCTTGCCCATGCGAGTGATGCCGGTGTCGTTATCCTCGTAACACCCGGTCGCGAGCAGCGACTGGTTGTTGTACGTCAGCTGCATGAACCGCGCGCCAAGCGTGTGCACAATCTCGACCAGACCGATATCGTCCTCGATGGGGCTAGGGTTCTGAAAGCCGAAAAAGATCGCCGTCTTGCCCTCGGCCCGCGCACGGTCGATGTCGCTGGCCCACAGTCCCCTGGTGATCAAGTCAGGGTACAGCTCGAACCAGCGGTTCCAAGCCTCGAAGTTCAGCACCGTTTCGCGGAAGTTTTCGTGATACGCGATGGTGACATGCACCGCGTCCACCTGCCCTTCGCGCATTTGACGAAAGACCTTCTCTGACCAGTTGCAGTACTGAAGATTGTCGATACGCATGGTTCAGTCTTTGCCCGTATCTTCCTCATCCAGATTAAGCGCCGTCATCGCACTGCGCCCGATGGGCGTGCTGGCAAATGGGCCGCCATGGCAGAAATTGCCGGGATCCTGCGGGTCAAGAACACCGGCCTCGGCATAGATCTTGTCGGCGAACTGTTCGGCATTGTCCTTGGGCCGGAACCCAAGGTGGCGCGCGCCTGAATTGTCGACCGGAGCACGGTCGTTGTCGGACACGCCGTATACAATGGAAAACCCGGCGATGGGTGTGTCGATGGCGCGCTCAACAAGATGGATCATGTCGTCATAGCTGAGCCATGACCCGACAGCACGCGGGTTGGTGACATTGGCGCAGGACAGGATGCGCAGGCACACCGCCTCAATCCCTTCCTTGTCCCAGTACATGCGGGCCAAGTCTTCGGTAAAGCACTTCGCGAGGCCATAGAACCCGTCCGGGCGATGGGCGGCGTCGATCCCGATGGCGTCGGTCTTTGGGTGCATGCCGACTGCATGGATAGACGAGGCATAGACTATGCGGCGCGTGCCATGGCGCCGGGCCGCCTCCCAAATGTTGTAGGACCCTATGAAGTTCGGACCAAGCAGCGTCTCGAACGGGCCCTCGTCCACGAAGGCGCCGAAGTGCACGACCATGTCCGCACCTTTCACGACCGCCTCCATCGCGTCGAAATCAGCGAGGTCGGCTTGGACATAAGTCTCATTCGGCAAGGGCGAGTCGATGGCATCGACGATGTCGGTGGACACCAACGTGTCGCACAACTCAGCGAGCGGTGCGCGCAGATATGAGCCCAGCCGACCGGCCGCGCCGGTCAATACGAGTTTCTTCATGTCAGGTCCTTCAGATCACTGCTTTTTCAAGGATGGGTCGGTCCGTCACCAGCCGGTCGTAGGCAAAGGGCGACAGATCGAGGCTTCGGAACGCGCCATAGGTCAGCCATTCGGCCATGCCGCGCCCCATGGCCGGAGACTGCTGCAAACCGTGGCCGGAAAACCCGTTGAGAAAATTGAAGTTCTTGACCTCAGGATGCGGACCTAGGATGGCATTGTGGTCAAACGTGTTCATGGCATAGTGCCCAGCCCACTCACTGGTGACCTTGATCGCCTCGAATTGAGGGATACGCGTGGCTAGGATCGGCCAAACGTGGTTTCCCCAAATGCTGTGATCCATGTCGAAGTCGTCATAGTCAACGGCGGGGTCGATGTCGGAATGCCCCCCCGCCTGATATGTGCCGCCCCCGTTTTCACGCACATGCACACCTGATGGGTCGATGGTGAGCGGCAGATCACGATCAAGCGGCTGCTCGGCCTTGAAGACCCAGGAAAAGCGCTTGCGCGGCTCAACCGGCAGATCAATGCCCGCCATTTGCGCCGTACGCGCTGCCCGCGGGCCCGTGGCGTTCACGATCTGACCACAGGCGATGATGTCACCACTGGCCAGTGTCACGCTTTCGATGCGGGTGCCTGCCGGGTTGCGCGTCATCGCGACGACTTCGTTCTCGATATACTCTACCCCACGTTCGCGGGACTGGCGGCGCCACCAGTCAAAGACCGTCGCACCGTCCCAATACCCTTCGTCCACGGTATTGATCGACCCCAAAACGATGTCGTCAACATTATAGAATGGATAGGCCGCCTTGATCTGGTCCGGGCTCATAAGCTGTGTCGCAGCACCCGCGGCATGTTGCACATGGATGTTCTGTCGAAGGGTGTCGGCAAAAGCGTCGCTATCGGCCAGATACATGTAGCCAAAGCTGCGAATGCCAAGCTCGGGCACCCGCGCATCGCCACCCATGTAGTCCCTGATGTTCTTTACAAAATCGGCCGCAAACTGACTGACGCGGACATTTAGCTCGGTCGAGAACTGTTGCCGCATACAGCTATTGGTATGGGCAGTTGAGCACGCTGAATAAGTCGGGTCACGCTCGACCACCAGCACACGACCATCGAAATCCGGATTGTCTGCCAAAAACCACGCTGTGGACGCACCCATTATGGCGCCGCCGACGATGATGACATCGTAGTTGGTATGTTGTGGTGTCTGCGCCACCTTCACCTCCGTGTCGCCGTTCCGACATCACAGACCGTGCGGTGGATAACGAAGTTACGCCAGCGCTTTGTTCACTTCCTGCCAGTTTTTTGTGCGCATTGCTCACACCTTGGGACACAATCTGTGCGTCATGCGACATCAGGGAGCAGCCTGTGCGTCGCGGATGGATCAGGCCGCGCCCATCGCGCACCACATCTTCCGTGACCGAAGAAATGAAAATTGCTGTAATCGAACCGGACCCGGACCGCGCGCGGGACATTATCGACGCGCTGATGGAAGGGGGCTGGAACGACGTTGTCGTGCTGGGCGATGTAACTGGGCTGGCGCGCAAGCTCGCCGCTCTGGATCCGGACCTGGTGTTGATCGACCTTGCCAACCCTTCCCGCGATGCTTTGGAGCAGGTCAGTGTCGCATCCGAAGCGCAAAGCCGCCCCGTCGCGATGTTCGTGGACCGCTCGGACGACGAGATGACGCAAGCTGCAGTTGCCGCGGGCCTATCTGCCTATGTGGTCGGAGAATTGCAGCCCGACCGGATCAAACCGGTCCTGCAAACGGCCATTGCCCGCTTCCAGATGATGAGCCAGATGCGCAATGAGCTTGAGGCGGCCAAGCAGGCGCTGGCCGACCGCAAGACCGTAGACCGCGCCAAGGGCATGATCATGCGCGCCAAGGGCGTGGGCGAGGAAGAGGCCTATGCCCTGTTGCGCAAGACCGCCATGTCGCAGAATCGCAAGGTGATCGAGGTGGCCCAGGCCCTGCTGACCGCATCGGATTTGCTGACATGAGTACCGCCCGCCTGAATTGTGGCTACGTGCCCCTGGTCGACAGCGCCCCACTCATCGTGGCGCAGGAATTGAATTTTGCAGCCGATGAGGGGTTGTCGCTCAATCTGCTGCGCCAGCCTTCTTGGGCCGCGTTACGCGACCTGCTCGCCTTGGGGCATCTAGATGTCGCACATATGCTCGCGCCTATGCCCATAGCAATGTCGCTTGGGCTGAGCGGGCCGATGGCACGGATCGACGCGTTGATGGTCTTGTCGGTGAACGGGACGGTCATCGGTGTATCGAACGCGATGGCGGATGCGATGCGGCACAAGGGTTGGCCGGGCGGTTTTGCACCACCGCAGGACACCGCAGGTCCGATGCTGTCTGCCCTTGATCGCCCGCTGCGGGTTGGCGTGCCGTTTCCCTATTCGATGCACCGGCTGCTTTTTGAATACTGGATTGGTCACGTGGGGCTGCGAGATCCGTCCGCCCTGCACATCATTACAACGCCGCCGCCGCTGATGGCGGACGCCGTCGCATCAGACGAGATTGACGTCTTCTGCGTAGGTGAGCCATGGGGGTCTGTTGCCGTTGGCAACAACGTAGGCGAATTGATCCTGCCAGGCGCTGCGATCTGGGCGCATGCCCCGGAAAAGGTTCTGGCCGCACGGCATGCCTGGGTTGAAGACAATCCAAGCCTTGTGGGCGCGTTGATGCGGGCTGTTGCGCGGGCAGCTGCGTGGCTCGATACGCCCAAGAACCGGCCCCTCGCCATCGAGATCCTGGCCCGGAGCGCGCATCTGGACCTGCCGCACGCCGCACTCGATCACGCATTGATGGGCCGCTTTGCTACGCAATTTGGTGCAGCCCCCGTAGATGTGCCCGGCTTCTTGCGCTTTCATGATCGAGCAGCCAACTTTCCGTGGCGCAGCCAGGCCGCGTGGATCGGGGCCGAGATTGCGCGCCTTGCAGGTATCAACCGCGACCACGCCATTGAAATTGCCCAGCGCACGATGCGCCCAGATTGCTACCGTCAGCATCTGGGTCCCATAGGCGTCGACATGCCTGGCGCCTCCGCCAAAATCGAGGGCGCCCTGACCCACCCCATGGCCGTCGCGTCGACGCGGGGGGAGATGATTCTGGGGCCGGATGCTTTTTTTGATGGCGAGATTTTCGATTTTGGCGGAGCGGAATGATTAGTTTTTGGGCAGTTGCTGCATCGCAGCAGAAAATCATTGGCTACGACCAAAATCCAATTGGCTGACGCCCGATTGAGTCGCTATCAGTGATTCAACGAAGCAAAGATGCTTCCCTCCGCCTCCATGAAGGAGGCTCTATCAAGAGCAAAGTCGCTCGTTCCTACTGCGTACACCTCCTCCCGTGCGCACCAGGGAACGGGCGACTTTTTTGTTATAAAAAGGACCGACAGGATGACCCGTCTCTTTACTTTCGCAGGTGCCATGGCTGCCCTGCTTGGCACGGCAGCACATGCCGAGCTGCTGGATCTGGAAAAGGATGAGCTGAAGTTTGGCTTCATCAAGCTGACCGACATGGCCCCCTTGGCCATCGCGTATGAAAACGGCTACTTCGAAGACGAAGGTCTGTTCGTGACGCTGGAAGCGCAAGCGAACTGGAAAGTGCTGCTGGACGGCGTAATCGACGGCCAACTTGATGGTGCACACATGCTGGCGGGCCAGCCCCTCGCCGCTACCATCGGCTACGGCACCGAGGCCCACATCATCACGCCCTTCTCGATGGACCTGAACGGCAACGGCATCACGGTTTCCAATGAAATCTGGGAGCAGATGAAGCCCCACGTTCCGCTGATGGACGATGGCCGCCCGCAGCACCCGATCAGTGCTGAAGCTCTGGCGCCGGTCGTTGAAGACTACAAAGACCAAGGCCTGCCCTTCAACATGGGCATGGTGTTCCCTGTCTCCACTCACAACTACGAAATCCGCTACTGGCTGGCCGCCGGTGGTCTGGAGCCTGGCTATTACAGCCCCGACAACATCACCGGCCAGATCGGTGCGGACGTGCTGTTGAGCGTGACCCCGCCCCCACAAATGCCCGCCACGATGGAAGCGGGCACAATATATGGCTACGCCGTGGGTGAGCCATGGAACCAGCAGGCCGTGTTCAAAGGGATCGGCGTTCCGGTCATCACCGACTATGACATGTGGAAGAACAACCCTGAAAAAGTGTTCGGCATCACCAACGAGTTCGCCGAAGAACATCCCAACACCACAAAGGCCATCACCAAGGCGCTGATCCGTGCGGCCATCTGGCTGGACGAGAACGACAACGCCAACCGCGAGGAAGCGGTCGAGATCTTGAGCCGCTCGGAATATGTGGGCGCGGATTACGACGTGATCGCGAACTCGATGACCGGTTTCTTTGAATTCGAGAAGGGCGACCGCCGCCCGGCCCCCGACTTCAACGTGTTCTTCCGCTACAACGCGACCTACCCGTTCTATTCCGACGCGATCTGGTACCTGACGCAGATGCGCCGCTGGGGTCAGATCTCGGAAGCCAAGCCTGACCAGTGGTATTTCGACATGGCCGCCAAGGTCTACAAGCCCGAAATCTACCTTGAAGCAGCCCGCCTGCTGGTGGACGAAGGTTTGGCCAATGAGGCTGACTTCCCCTGGGACAGCGATGGGTTCAAGGCACCGACGCCTGCCGCCGACATCATCGACGGCATCCCCTACGACGGGAAAGCGCCCAACGCTTACATCGACAGCCTGCCCATCGGCCTGAAGGGTGAGCAGAAGGTCGTCGGCAACGCTGTCGAAGGTTGAAAGCCATGAGGGGGTGGGCAGCGATGCCCACCTCACGCTGCCTCGCAGCAAACCGGCCCCAAAGGCGGTGCATCTGCTCAAAAAACAAGCACACTGCCGTGCCGCGAAACACCCTGTCACATCGTGTGCACAACCTGTGCACAGAGCGTGCACAGCCCGTACACCGCTGCATCGCAGCATCCGCCCATTCGAGCCTTGCAGAGCACATCCAAGCCATCTGCATCCACGCCAGGAGAGCCTGACATGACCGCCATCGACCCATCCGATCTGGACGCCGCAGCGCGCGAAGAACGCAAACAGCGGACATTCACCCGCATCAACGCCGCAGACAAATGGTTTCAGGTTCTTGGCCTCGCCTGGCTGACACCGGTGCTGAAGGCAGCGGCCGGTGACAACCCAAAGGCCCAGACCAAGGAAATCTGGCGCCTGCTGGGTGTGCCGCTTGTCGCCATCGGTTTTTTCCTCGTCGCATGGGCCTCGCTGGCACCAACGGTGCAGACTTCGCTGGGTGCGATCCCCGGACCCGCACAGGTTTGGGAGCAAGTCGGTAAGCTGCACGAAGACGCGCAGCGTGAGAAAGAGAAAGAAGCCGCGTTCTATGTCCGTCAGGACGAGCGTAACGCCAAGCTGATCGCAGATGGTCAGGCCGACCGTGTGAAAGAGCGCGTTTATACCGGCAAGCCGACTTACTACGATCAGATCTGGACCTCGATCCAAACGGTGTTTTTTGGCTTCCTGATCGCGTCTGTTGTTGCCATCCCGCTGGGCATCGCTGCCGGTCTGAGCCCGACGGTGAACGCGGCCATCAACCCGCTGATTCAAATCTTCAAGCCCGTGTCGCCGCTGGCATGGTTACCCATCGTGACGATGGTTGTGTCGGCCACTTATGCCGCCGACGGCTTCTTTGCCAAATCCTTCCTTACATCGGCCATCACCGTGACACTCTGCTCGCTTTGGCCGACGCTGATCAACACCGCGCTTGGGGTGGCCAGCATCGACAAGGATCTGGTGAGCGTGTCGAAGGTGCTGAAAATGAACACTTGGACCAAGATCACCAAGCTGGTCCTGCCCTCCGCCCTGCCGCTGATCTTTACCGGTCTGCGTCTGAGCTTGGGTGTTGGCTGGATGGTGCTGATCGCCGCCGAAATGCTGGCGCAGAACCCCGGTCTGGGCAAGTTTGTCTGGGATGAGTTCCAGAACGGATCGAGCCAGTCTCTCGCCAAGATCATGGTGGCCGTGTTCACCATCGGCATCATCGGCTTCCTGCTGGACCGCCTGATGTACGCCATCCAGTCCATGTTCACCTTCACGAACAACCGGTGATCGCCATGAGCATGATCGAGTTCAAAAACGTATCGAAGTATTTCGACGCAGGCACCGAGCGGACGGAGGTTTTGAAAGACATCTCTCTGTCCGTGAAAGAGGGGGAGTTTCTGGTCCTCCTTGGCTTCTCGGGCACCGGCAAGACGACCCTGATCAACCTGATGGCGGGTCTGGATACCCCGTCCTTCGGTGAGGTGACGTTCAAGGGCGCGCCCATCACCGGGCCGGGGCCGGAGCGTGGGGTGATCTTTCAGAGCTATTCGCTGATGCCCTGGCTGACGGTGAATGGGAATGTGGGTCTGGCTGTGGACACCATTTTCCCCAACCTGTCGAAGGCGGAGCGGGCCGAGAAGGTCGATCACTATGTGAAGATGGTGGGTTTGGGTCACGCGACCACGCGCCGTCCTGCCGAGTTGTCCGGCGGGATGCGGCAGCGGGTGAATGTGGCCCGTGCGCTGGCGATGAACCCCGAGGTGTTGCTGCTGGATGAGCCGCTTTCGGCGCTGGACGCACTGACCCGCGCCAATCTGGCCGACGAGATCGAACATATCTGGGAAGCCGACAAGAAGACCTGTGTGCTGATTACCAATGATGTGGATGAGGCGATTATCCTGGCCGACCGCATCATTGCGCTGAACCCGGACGGCACGTTGGGTAACGAGTTCTCTGTTTCCATCCCTCGCCCGCGTGATCGCATGGAGATGAACCATAACGATCAGTTCAAGCGGTTGCGGGCGCATGTGACCAAGTACCTGATGGATGTGGGGATCGAGGCCAAGGTCGAGGGCACCAAGGTGCTGCCCGATGTGACCCCAATTCATGGTGTGCCATCGGCTGTGGCCGAGGCGCAGAAGGGGATGATCGAGAACCGGTTCCTAGATTTCTCGCAGTTGCACAAGGTGTATCCGACGCCGAAGGGGCCGCTTACCGTGGTCGAGGATTTCGATCTGAAGATCAACAAGGGCGAGTTTATTTCGCTGATTGGCCATTCGGGCTGCGGCAAGTCGACCGTGCTGACGATGGCGGCGGGGCTGAACGAGATCTCCAAAGGGGCCATCAAGCTGGATGGTCGCCATGTGGAGGGTGCGGACCCCGAGCGGGCCGTGGTCTTCCAGTCACCCAACCTGTTCCCGTGGCTGAGCGCCAAGGAGAACGTGGCGATTGGTGTGGACAAGGTTTATCCCCGCGCGTCGCGTGAAGAGCGGCAGGATGTGGTGGAGTATTACCTTGAGCGGGTGGGACTGGCCGACGCGATGGACAAGCAGGCCGCGGACCTCTCGAACGGGATGAAGCAGCGGGTTGGCATTGCGCGTGCCTTTGCTCTGTCGCCGAAGCTGCTGCTGCTGGATGAGCCGTTTGGGATGCTCGACAGCCTGACGCGCTGGGAATTGCAGGAAGTTCTCATGGAGGTGTGGTCGCGTACCAAGGTGACTGCCATCTGTGTGACGCATGACGTGGATGAGGCCATTCTGTTGGCTGACCGGGTGGTCATGATGACCAACGGGCCGCAGGCGACCATTGGTAAGATTGTAGATGTGGACCTGCCCCGACCAAGGACGCGCAAGGCGCTGTTGGAGCATCCAGATTACTACAACTACCGGCAGGATGTGCTCGATTTCCTTGAAGAGTACGAGCACGGCGCCAAGCCGAAACCCAAGCCAAAAGCCATGGCAGCGGAGTGAAAGAGATGACACAGAATATCATCGTCATTGGTGCCGGCATGGCCTCGGGCCGTGCGCTGGAGCACCTGTTTGACGCGGGCGCGGACGTGAACGTCACGCTGTTCAACGCTGAGCCGCGCGGGAACTACAACCGCATCATGCTGTCGCCAGTGCTGGCGGGCGACAAGACCTACGAAGAGATCGTGACACACGATGCCGATTGGTACGAAGCCAACGGTGTCACCTGCCGCTTTGGCGAGCGGGTCGCATCGGTGGATCGGACAGCTAAGACAGTCACCGCAGAGAACGGTGACGTGCTGCCCTATGACAAGCTGATCTTCGGCACCGGGTCGAACCCGTTCATGATCCCCCTGCCCGGCCATGATTTGGACGGTGTGATCGCCTATCGCGATCTGGAAGACACCGAACTGATGATGTCGATGGGGCCGCAGAACAAGGTTGTAGTCATTGGCGGCGGCCTTCTGGGGCTTGAAGCAGCGGCTGGCATGGCCGCACGCGGTGTCGACGTGACTGTCGTGCACATCATGGGCCACCTGATGGAGCGTCAGCTGGACGAGGCCGCAGGCTATCTGCTGCGCAAGGCGCTGGTGGACAAGGGCATCACGGTGCTGTGTCAGGCGAACTCTAAGGAAATCCTGGGCGAAGATGGCAAGGTGAAGGCGTTGCTGCTGGATGATGGTACCGAACTGCCTTGCGACCTGCTGGTGATGGCCGTCGGTATCCGGCCCAACGTTGCGCTGGCGCAGGAAGCGGGCCTGGCTGTTGGCAAAGGCATCCACGTGGATGACCAAATGGTGACGTCGGACGAGAACATCCTCGCTGTCGGCGAATGTGTGGAGCACAACGGAGCGATCTTCGGCCTGGTCGCTCCGCTTTACGATCAAGCGAAGGTGGCGGCACAGACGATCCTTGGGGACGAGGCAGCGTTTGTGCAGAAGGAACTGAGCACGAAGCTTAAGGTGACAGGGTGTGACCTGTTCTCTGCCGGGGACTTTGCCGATGCCGAGGGGCGCGAGGACATTGTGTTCAGGGATCCCGGGCGCGGGGTGTATCGACGGCTTGTCATTGAGGACAATGTCGTGGTCGGCACCGTCATGTATGGCGACACCGCTGACAGCAATTGGTTCTTCGGCCTGATCCGCGACAAGACCGACATCGCCGAGATGCGCGATAGGGTGATCTTTGGCCCGGCCTACCAGGGGGGTGCCCCCGTGGACCCTTTAGCAGCCGTTGCAGCCTTACCGCGTGATGCGGAAATCTGTGGCTGCAACGGCATTTGCAAAGGCACCATCGTAGATGCAATCGAAGGTGGGGCGACCGACCTTACGGCTGTGAAAGCGGTGACCAAGGCATCTGCGTCCTGCGGGACATGCACCGGACTTGTGGAGCAGGTGCTGGCCGTCACGCTGGGCGATGATTTCGTCATGCCCGCGGCGCAGTCGATCTGTGGCTGCACCGATCTGACGCACGAAGACGTGCGGCGGATGATCAAGTCCCAGGAACTCAAGTCCATGGATGCCGTCTGGCAGGAATGTGGCTGGAAGACGCGGGATGGTTGCCATGTGTGCCGCCCTGCCCTGAACTATTACCTGATTGCGGACTGGCCGCTGGAATATCTGGACGACCCGCAGTCGCGCTTTATCAACGAGCGCAAGCACGCAAACATCCAGAAAGACGGCACGTTTAGTGTCGTGCCGCGGATGTGGGGTGGGATCACCACGCCGGATGAGCTGCGCGCGATTGCTGATGCCGCCGACAAGTACGATGTGCCAACGGTGAAAGTGACCGGTGGGCAGCGCATCGACTTGCTGGGCGTGAAGGGCGAGGACCTACCCGCGATCTGGGCCGATCTGAACGACGCCGGGATGGTGTCAGGCCATGCCTATTCCAAGGGTCTGCGCACGGTGAAGACCTGTGTGGGCACGGATCACTGCCGGTTTGGGACGCAGGACTCCACCGGCCTTGGCATCAAGCTGGAAAAGGCCTTGTGGGGGTCCTGGACCCCGCACAAGCTGAAGCTGGGTGTGTCAGGCTGCCCGCGCAACTGTGCTGAGGCGACCTGTAAGGACATCGGTGTTGTCTGTGTTGATAGCGGCTATCAGGTCGGGATCGGCGGTGCGGCGGGCATGGACGTCAAAGAGGTTGAGCGCCTGATTGATGTCGAGACTGAGGAAGAGACGATTATCGTCATCAAGGCGATGACGCAGCTTTATCGCGAGAACGCCAAGTATCTCGACCGTATCTACAAGTGGATGAACAAGGTTGGGCTCGACTGGATACGCGAGCGTATTGCCGATCCGGAGGAGCGCGACAGGCTCGCTGCCCGTTTCGACCTGTCCCAGACCGTTTACCAGAAAGACCCATGGGCCGAGCACGCCCAGAAGAAGGCCGCGATTTACCGGCCTGTTGCGAACCTGACGCTGGAGGCTGCGGAATGACCGATTGGATTGATATTGCAGCCCTCGACGACATTCCCCAGCGCGGCGCGCGCGTGGTGAAGACGCGCGCAGGGTGTGTGGCCGTGTTTCGGACGGCAGCGGATGAGGTGTTCGCGTTGGAGAACTCCTGCCCTCACAAGCAGGGCCCGCTGGCTGAGGGGATCGTGCATGGGTCTGCCGTGACCTGCCCGCTGCACAACTGGGTGATCTCGCTTGAGACCGGTCTGGTGCAGGGCAATGACGAGGGTCAGGTTGCCACCTATCCGGCGCGCGTTGAAGGCGGGCGCATCCTGCTGGATACCACGTTCCTGCAGGCACGGTCTGCCGCATGAGCACGTGCACGACCTGCCCATACTGCGGCGTAGGCTGCGGTGTGATCGCGTCGCCCGATGGGACCATCAAGGGCGACGCGCAGCATCCGGCAAATTTCGGGCGGTTGTGTTCGAAGGGCTCTGCCCTGGGCGAGACCATTGATCTGGAGGGTCGTTTGCTGGCCCCGACTGTGGGCGGGATCGAGGTTGGCTGGGACGAGGCGACCGCGCTTGTCGCACGGAAGTTTTCCGAGGTCATTCGCGATTATGGTCCTGAGTCCGTGGCGTTTTACGGCTCAGGTCAGTTGCTGACCGAGGACTACTATGTCGCCAACAAGCTGATGAAGGGATTTATCGGCGCGGCGAATATCGACACGAATTCAAGGCTCTGCATGGCGTCGTCCGTTGCGGGGCACAAGCGGGCCTTTGGCACCGATACGGTGCCGGGAACCTATGAGGATCTGGAAGAGGCTGATCTGATCGTGCTGGTCGGGTCGAACCTGGCGTGGTGCCATCCTGTCCTGCACCAGCGCATTGCGGCGGCCAAGGAGGCGCGGCCGGAGATGCGGATCGTGAACGTGGATCCGCGCCGGACAGCAACGTCGCAGCTTGCTGACTTGCATCTGAGTATTGCACCCGATGGCGATGTCGCCCTGTTCAATGGGCTTTTGGCGCATCTGGCGACGACGGGCCGGGTGAACCGCGCGTATGTCGATGCCCATGTGAACGGGTTTGAGCCTGCCTTGGCTGCCGCCTATGCGACCGAAGCGGCAGAGAGCGGTTTGTCAGCAGATGAGCTGGCGATTTTCTATTCCATGTGGGCGGGGACGGAGAAGGTTGTCACCGTCTATTCACAGGGTGTGAACCAGTCGTCCAGCGGGACCGACAAGGTGAACGCTATTGTCAATTGCCATCTGGCGACGGGCCGCATTGGTCGCGCTGGTATGGGGCCGTTTTCGGTGACCGGTCAGCCCAATGCGATGGGTGGGCGCGAGGTGGGTGGTTTGGCCAATATGCTGGCGAGCCATCTGGATATTGAGAATGCGGATCACCGGGCGGCGGTGCAGGCGTTCTGGGACAGTCCGACGATCTGTGAAGCACCCGGGCTGAAGGCGGTCGATCTGTTCAAGGCCTGTGCAGAGGGCAAGATCAAAGCGCTGTGGGTGATGTCCACCAACCCGGCTGTCAGCCTGCCCGATGCGCGGGGAGTGGCAGATGCGATTGCCAACGTGCCTTTTACCGTTGTGTCGGACATCATGGTGCGAACGGACACCGGTGATCTGGCCGATGTGCTGCTGCCTGCAGCGGGTTGGGGCGAGAAGAGCGGGACCGTGACGAACTCCGAACGCCGTATTTCGCGGCAGCGGGCGTTTTTGCCGGTGCCGGGGCAGGCGCGGCCCGATTGGAAGATCATCAGCGATGTGGCGGCGGCCATGGGCTGGACGGATGCCTTTGACTACACCAGCCCGGCGGATGTGTTTCGGGAGCACGCTGCGCTTTCTGCTGCAATGCGTCCGTTCAATCGGGACTTTGACATCAGCGGGTTGGCGACGCTTAGTGACGCGGAATATGACGCGATGGCGCCTGTGCAATGGCCGGTTCCGGCTGAGGGCAAGGGGCAGGCCCGCTTTTTTGCGGATGGTGGATTCTATCATCCGGATGGCAAGGCGCGCATGCTGCCGTTGACAGCGCCCACTGCCCTTCCATCGGGCCAGTTCCACCTCAACACAGGCCGTAACCGGGACCAATGGCACACTATGACGCGCACGGGCAAGGCCCCGCGCCTCGGGACCCATCTGGCGGAGCCTTATGTCGAGATCCATCCCGCCGACGCCGCCACACTGGGCATTGGCACGGCTGAGCTGTGTGTGGTGAGCGACGGCAAAAACCGCGCGATCCTGCGCAGCCTGCCGACCGACCGCGTCGTCTCTGGCGCCCTATTTGCACCCATGCACTGGACCCGGCAGCGGAGCACCTCCGGGACCGTCAACGCGGTTGTGCAGACGGGTACCGATCCCGTGTCCGGTCAACCTGCACTCAAATTTGGGCGTGTCACGGCCACGCGCTTTGCGGCGCGCTGGTACGGCTTTCTGGCCTCAGACCGGGCCGTGACGCCGCTGAGCGACTATTGCGCAGTGGCGCGCACTGACACCGGTTGGCAGGCGGAACTTGCGGGCAGCTCGAACCAGGCGCAGGCCGAAGACCTGCTTGCGCAGCTTGTCGGCACGCCCATGGGCAGCATCAGCATTGCCCTCGACACCGCAACTGGTAGCCAACGACTTGCGCATCATGTCGACGGACGTCTGAGCGCCTTGTTGTTTCTGTCACCCGAGCCTGTGCAATTGTCCCGCCCGCATGCCATTGCGGCCATCGGACAGGACAGCCCCGCAGGGGCCGCACTGGCGGGACGCGCCGCCGGGGCGCAGGCCGATCCCGGCCCGACTGTATGCGCCTGTATGAGTGTAGGCTTGAATGATCTGAAACGCGCCATTGCGGATGGCGCCGCCTCGGTCGAGGCGTTGGGTGACTGCACTGGCGCGGGCACCAATTGCGGTGCCTGCAAACCCGAACTTCAGGGCCTGCTGATCCCGGCAGAACCCGCAGCCGTCGCCGCAGAATAGGAGACTCGCCATGAAGACCTTTCCGATGTTCCTGACCATGACCGACCGCCGCGTTGTCATCCTTGGCGGCGGCGAACAGGCGACACAGAAATGCCGGCTGATGCTCAAAACCGAAGCCGCTATTGAGGTTTTTGCACCGACGCTGGATGTCGAATTGCAGGCGTTGGCCGATGCAGGACGGATCACGCATCGAACCGGCCCGATCACTGCGCACGTGCTTGAAGGGGCGCCCTTGGTTTTCATCGGCACAGGCTGCCCAGGAATAGACGCCGCGCTGCACGCCGTCGCGCGCGCTGCGGGCGCGTTGGTGAACGTCGTGGACCAGCCAGATCTTTGCGACGCGATCACCCCGGCCATCGTGGACCGTGACCCGGTGGTCGTTGCCATCGGCACCGAAGGCACAGCCCCCGTTCTGGCGCGTCAGGTCAAGACAGCGCTTGAACGGATGCTGGATCCGCGCCTGGGCGACCTGGCGGCACTGGCCGGGCGCTTGCGGGATTATGCGGCCCACCGACTGGGCCCACGCCAGCGGCGCGACCTATGGCGCTGGGTGTTCAATGGCCCGCTGCGCGTGCAGCACGCCAGTGAGGGAGACGCACCAGTGGCCCGTGCCATCAAGGAGGTCATTCGCACCGGCAAAGTGCCCGCGGCGGCCCCTGCTCCGGTGGCCCTTGTGGGCGCTGGTCCGGGATCAAGCGATCTGATTACGATGCGCGGTGTTCAACGGCTGCAAGAGGCGGACATCATCTTTTACGACCGCCTTGTCGATCCCGGCGTGCTGGAGTTGGCGCGCCGCGATGCCGAACGGGTGTTTGTGGGCAAGGAACCCGGCTGCCATGCCTGGCCCCAGGAAAAGATCAACGACATCATCGTGGCTGCTGCGAAACGCGGGCAGCGCGTCGTGCGCCTGAAATGCGGCGATCCGGGCGTATTTGCCCGTGGTGCGGAAGAGGCGGATGCCCTGCGCGCGGCCGATCTTGAGTACGAGATCGTTCCCGGTGTGACGGCGGCGAGCGGAGCAGCGGCGGCGGTTGGCGGCTTTCTGACGGAGCGGGGCAAGAGCGACACGCTTGTGCTGACGACCGGTCGCTGTGCCGATGGAAACGGTGTGCCGGACTGGGTGACGCATCTGACCGGGCGCAGCAACGTCGCTGTCTACATGGGTGTGGCGGCGGCGCCAAAGATCGCCGATTGTTTGTCGCGCGCGGGCCTGCTGGATCAGATCGAACTGACGGCGGTCAGCAAGGCGCAACACGCGGACCAGAAGGTGTTGCGCTGTGCGGCCTCTGACATGGTTGGGGAACTGGATCGCGCGGGGATCGAAAGCCCGGCCATTTTGTTCCTGTCGCATCGCGACGCGGCCACCGCCGACCTGTCGGATCCTGTCCCCCAGCTGGTGGCGGTCTGATCCGTCAGGCGCGTTTAAGCGACCAGACCATAGCCGTGTCGTAGCCCGCATCGCGCAACAGCTGTACCTTTGACGGCCACCCTGCCGGGCACACGACAAAGGCCGCCTGAATACCCCGTGCAACGAAAGCGGCTTCTGCAGCCTTCAGCAGAGTGGTCGCCTCTGCCCATGCCGATGTCAGCTTTTCGGCATCGTTGAGCGAGGTATGAAAGTAGTCATCAATGACCCCGATGCGGCTGATGTCATGCGCCGGCGGAAAGTGCAGGCGCGAGGCTGGCTGTGCAATCACATAGCCTGCGACCTGATAGGACGGGCCAAGCACCATCATATCGCGATCCGCCAAGGTCAGGCTGCGCGCCATCCATGCGGCAAAGCGGCTGTCAGCCTCCGGGTGGATGGCCCAGAACGGGTCAATTTCAAAGAGCCGTTGACGGTGTTCCGCGCTGCGCGCGACGATGCCGGGCACATCGCCTTCGGTTGCGGGACGCACTGGTGCGGGTATCTCTTGCCCCTGCAGATCGCTGCGCGAGAGGTAGAGTGTGAGAGGTTCGTACTTCTGTCTGTCAAAGGCCTGTTGCCAGCCCTCACCTGTAACAAAGGACGTCAGCAGGATTTCTGCGCCTGCGCCCTGAAGGACTGCTTCGGCGGCCCGCACAAGGGCGTCGACAGTGCCGTCCCGCGCATCCTCGGACACACAAGAGTCGGGCAGGATAAGCCCCGGTGGCCCCTTGGGCCCGGCGTAGATGGGCGGAACGGGCAGCAGCATCGCGTGGATGACGCCCGTGATCTTTCCACCGTCTTCGGCGACCTGCCAGAACTGGCGAACCGGCTGGTCCGGAGGGGTCAATGCGGCTGTCAGTGCTTGGCGGATCTGGATCGAAGCGTCTGAGGCGAGGGTCCACAGGGTCGCGTCCTTGACCGCGCGCTCGGCGGCGTCCGCCATCAGCAGGGGCACAAGATGCGGAATGTCCTGTAGTGTGGCCGGTCGTGTGATCAGCGGCATATGCTTGTCCTTGGCTGTGCCGCGCGGCCCGCAGCTTTGTGTCCTATATCGTGCGTTTGAGGTGATTTGACAAAACAGGACAATTGCCGGAGCGTTCAGAAAATCTATCGGCAGGAGGCCCGCAGTATGAACCGGCTGAACCTGAATGCATTGCGGGTGTTTGCGGTCGTGGCGCGGCATGGGAATTTGCAGCGCGCGGCGGACGAGCTTTGTATCTCACGCGGGGCTGTATCGCAGCGGATCAAACGGCTGGAGCTGGACCTTGGCGTCGTGTTGTTGGAACGGGGTGCGGGTGGCGTATCGGTGACGGCGGCGGGCGCGAGGTGCAAGGCGGCAGTTGATGCGGCGCTGGGGACGTTGGAGACCGCGCTTGTCGACATCAAGGACGCAGCGGGCACAGATCAGGTCACGCTCCACCTGGGCGCATCGACGGCCACGAAATGGTTGATGCCGCGGATCGGGGCATTTGATGCACGGTTTCCCAAGGTTGGCCTAAGGACCGAAGTGCATGATCAGGTCCTGTGCCGCAGCCTTGGGCGCAACGAAATCGCGATTTGGCCGGGTGCGGCGCCTGACCCGAACCCGGCGCATCACACGCGCCACCTCACTTCAATCCGGCTGGTTGCAGTGTGCAGCTCCGACCTGCTGCACGCGGATGCGCCGGTTGATCTGGACACGCTGCTGCGCATGCCGCTGCTCCAGGACGCGCATCGCCGGTGGGAGCAATTGATGGAGAATGCGGGACATGCGACACAGCGCAAGGTCCTGAATTTCGACCGCGCCGCCCTTGCCATAGATGCGGCGATCGGTGGGCACGGGGTCGCATTGGTGCCGAGCTATATGGTTGAGGTTGACGTTTCTGCCGGGCGGCTGGTCGAGATATGGGCGCATCCTGAACCTCCCGCCACGCACCTCTATGTGTCGTGGTCAAGGGAGCATATGGGACAGCGGCACCTCGGGCGAGTGGTTGACTGGATCGTGGCAGAGTTTGAGTTAGGGGCGCCGTAACAGGGTGGCCCGCCGCACAGCTATGCTACCCGGCCAACTCACATTCTAACCATTTGAGCAGCCGATCCGTGTCGGGGTGCTGATCCCGGCCCGCACTGCGGAACACGGACAGCTCATTGGAGCGCGCGACACTTTCCCGGCAGGGTCTGATCAGCTTGCCCTCGGCAATCATCGCTTCGGTCGTGCGTCGCCATCCGAGGGCAATGCCCTGCCCTGTCACTGCGGCCTGCAAAGCCACGGGATAGCTGTCAAACGGGACGATACGCGGGCGTGCCGGGGCCGACAGCCCGACGGTTTGCAACCAGTCGTGCCATTCCATCCAATCCTGCGGGATCACGGAATGGGACAAGAGCGGAAAGGAAAGCAGTTCCTTAATGCTGAGGGGCATCTGCCTGTCCTCGACCAGCGCGGGGGCGCAGACCGGGAAAATCTCATCTGCCGCTGTAAATGCCAAACGCGCCACACCCGATGCGCGGCCAGATGTCTGAATTGCGACATCGAACGCTTCGGCGCTTTGGGTCAACGGGTTCAACGCGCTCAGGACACGCAATTCGACCCCGGGAAACTGTTCGTGAAACCGCGACAGGCGAGGCATGAGCCAGTAAAACGCCTCGCACAGCTGGCAATGCAGCACCAGTTCCTGCGACCTGCGTTGCCCCCGGATATGCGCGACTTCCGTTGCAATATCTGCAAGCGCTGTGCCGACCACATGGCCAAGCCTGCGGCCCGCATCCGTCAGGAAAACGGCCCGGTTGCGGCGCTCAAATAGGCGCGTTCCCAATTCGCCTTCAAGCTGACCGATCTGTTTACTCACTGCCGTCTGGGTCATGCCCAACTCGTCGGCAGCCAGCGAAAAGCTTTCGAGCCGCGCGGCCGCCTCGAACGGGCGCAGACGCGAAAGAGGCGGCAGCGGGAGTGGCAGTAATCCATGACGAATGCTCATGCAAATTTCACCAAAACTCTTTTTTCAAAAGAAGCCTTACATGATTTTTGTCACCAAATGAACATCGGAGGTGACAGCTTGGCGTCAGAAACAGGACACATACCGAAAGCAGTTTTCGCCATCATCATCTCGGTTGCGGCGCTGTCGCTCGGCGACGCATTAATCAAGGGCACGAGCCTGTCGCTCCCGCTCTGGCAGATCTACATCCTACGGTCGGCCCTGGTTGTGCCTGTTTTGTGGGGTATTGTCCGGTTTCGCGGCGCGGGACGGCCCAAATCATTCGCATGGGTTACACTGCGCAGCGTTTTGCTTGTCGCGATGTGGCTAAGCTACTATTCGGCCCTGCCCCTCATGCCATTGTCACTTGCGGCTGCTGCCTATTACACAGCGCCGATCCTGATCACGGTGTTGGCGGCGGGCATGTCCCGTCAATGGCCGACACGGCGTTTGCTGTGTGCCATCTGCCTCGGTTTTGCGGGCGTGATCCTGATTTTGCGACCTGACACATCTGGATTTGAGTTTGCAACACTGCTGCCGGTCGTTGCCGCATTCTTATACGCATGCGCCATGGTTTTGACGGCGCGGACATGCCGCGATGACGATCCTTTCACCCTGGCCCTCGCGCTCAACATCGCGTTCATTGTCACGGGAGTCGGTTTGGCAATGTTTTCCGACGTTGAAGGGTCATTTGTCTTTGGCCCATGGCAAAGCGTGGACGCCGGTTTGCTCGGCGTTGTTGCGGCACTATCCATGGCGATCCTGATCGGCAGCGTTGGGGCCGCGGTCGCGTATCAGACCGGACCACCCACTACCATCGCCGCATTCGACTATTCTTACCTGGCGTTCAGCCTGATGTGGGGTGCGCTGTTCTTCGATGAGTGGCCGACGGTCGTTGGGATGGCGGGTATTGCGATGATCGCTTTGGCCGGATGTCTGTCGCTGCCCAAGCCGGATCGGAGGAAATCGTAGTCGCCATTAGGCACCGGGATCCGTGGCAGCGTCCGTTCCGATGTCACGCTGGCCTGTCACGATCCGGGTGACGAAAGCGGAATGTGCCCCACCAACCGTAGTTGCCTTTCGCCGACCGATCTATTCAGATTGGAAACACGGCAACCATAACAATGGCGAACAGACATGGACACATTCGACGAAGACCTTTTCCTCAAGGGCCTGGCGCAGCGCAAGGCAACGCTAGGGGCCGACTATGTGGAGCGGAATCTGGCAGCAGCAGATGACTTTACTCGCCCGTTTCAAGAGGCGATGACCGCATGGTGCTGGGGCTTTGGCTGGGGTGACGACGTGATAGACGCCAAGACCCGGTCCATGATGAACCTGTCGATGATCGGTGCCCTGGGAAAGATGCAGGAGTGGGAAATTCACTGCCGGGGCGCCATCACCAACGGGGTCAGCCGCGAAGAGATACGCGCCATCATTCACGTCATCGGGATCTACTGCGGTGTGCCGCAGGCGCTTGAGTGCTTTCGCGTCGCACGCAAGGTGTTGGACGAGACATGAAGGTTCTGCTGATCAAGCTGACTTTGAAATGACGGACAGGGTCCGCCACGCGAGCCTTTCGCAAACCATTGAACATGCAGGGTAGATGCCTATATACGCCACCGCCGATTTCCCATTTTCTCGGGACATCGAAGATCAAATTGACTATACGTGACCTCACTTGCCCAACATGGCATCCGCACCGATGAAGCGGTCAGCACCGGAGTTTGTTTTCAGCAAAAAACCCGCTCTTGCGCAGAAGTTCGCCGACCAGCGCCTTCCCTGACGCCAGTTTGATCAAACGCGGCTTGGCCTTGGTCGTGTATCCGTCACAATACAACCAGAAAACGAATGATCACAAACAGAGGAGATCCCCATTGCACAGCCGCTCGTTTATCGCCGCAGCCCTTGCCACGACGTTCCTGACGATGCCCGCCTTAGCCGCCGATGTGCCCGCAGGCGTGACGTTGGCCGAAGAGCAGACATTCACCTACCGGACGCTTGACGAGTTTTCGTCACTTGACCCGCAGGTTGTCGAGGATGTGGACGGCTCAAACATCGTGCGCGATCTGTTCGAGGGGCTGTATAATCAGGATGCGGACGGGAACCTGGTGCCCGGTGTTGCACTGAGCCATGAGGCGTCTGCGGACAACCTGATCTATACGTTCACATTGCGCGATAATGCGGTCTGGTCCGATGGCGCGCCTGTAACGGCAGGTGATTTCGTCTATGCGTGGCAGCGCGCCGTCGATCCCGAGCTGGCCTCGCCCTATGCCTGGTACATGGAGTTGATGTCCATCGAGAACGGGGCCGCCATCGTCGCCGGAGAGATGGAGCCGTCGGAGCTGGGCGTGTCTGCCCCGGATGACCGGACATTGGTCGTCAACCTGTCAAAGCCGCTGCCCTATTTCACCAAGATGGTTACGCACGCCACGACCTTCCCTGCCCCTCGCTGGGTGATCGAAGAGCATGGCGCCGAGTGGACAAGGCCCGAAAACATGGTGAGCAACGGCGCCTTTGTTCTGGAAGCGCATGTGCCCAAGGAACGTTCGGTCCGGGTGCGCAACGAGAATTACTGGGACAATGAAAACACCGTTCTGGAAACGGTAACAACGCTGGTCATCGGCGATGACGCTCAGGGCCTAACACGCTGGCGTGCGGGCGAGGTCGACATGACCGACATTCCCGCCGGCCAATACCCTGCCCTGGCCGAGGAATTCCCGGACGAGGCGTTCGCCCTGCCTCGGCTGTGCAACTACTATTTCAACTTCAACCTCGCCTCCGGCCCCGAAGCGTTCCAGGACGTGCGAGTGCGTCAGGCCCTTGCGCTTGCCATTGACCGCGAAGTGATCGTGGACCGCGTTTTGCAGGGCGGTCAGTTCCCGGCCTTTACCTTTACCCCGGCGGCAACCGCCGATTTCGAGGTGCCCGAGGTCGAGATGGCGTCAATGACGCAGGCCGAGCGTGACGCCAAGGCAAGGGAACTGCTGGCCGAGGCGGGGTATGGCGAAGGCGGTGAGCCGCTGAGCTTCAACTACCTCTACAACACCAACGAAGCGCACCAGCAGGTGGCCATTGTCGCGACCCAGATGTGGAAGCAGAAGCTGGGCATCGACGTGACGCTGGAAAACCAGGAATGGAAGGTCTTCCTCGAGACCCGCGGCGCTCAGAACTACGACATGGCACGCGGCGCGTGGTGTGGTGACTACAACGAGGCGTCGACCTTCCTTGACCTGCTGACCACCGAGTCCGGTTACAACGACGCCAAATTCTCGAACGCGCGCGTGGACGAGCTGATGACCGAAGCCAAGTCGTCCAGCGACCCCCAACCGCTCTACACCGAGGTGGAGCAGATCGTGGCCGCCGAAATGCCGGTGATCCCGATCTATCACTACTCGACCAATGTCATGCTGTCCGACGCCATCCAGGGCTGGCCCATGAACAATGTCGAGCAGAACTGGTATTCCAAAGACCTATACCGCGTCGCTGATTGACGTGGATGGCCCCCGGCCAATGCGCCGGGGCGACGACTTGACCATGTGCTGCCGCATCGGCGGCGCATGCGAGTGCTTTTTTGGATAATGTGCTTCTAAGACCGGAAGATGGTCCCCAACCGCGTCCACTGATAGGAACGCTTTATGCTCAATTACACGCTTCGCCGTCTTCTGATGGTGCTGCCAACGCTTCTGATCCTCGTGATCTTTGCCTTCTACCTGATGCGCCTGGCCCCCGGCGGGCCATTCACCTCTGAACGTCCGCTGCCGCCCGCGGTGATGGCAAACGTGCTGGAACGCTACGGGATGGACGAACCGCTGCACGTCCAGCTCTGGACCTACGTGCGCAATATCGTCTGCTGTTTCGACTTCGGGCCCAGCTTTTCACAGAAGGACCGGACGGTGAACGACGTCATCGCACAGGGCTTTCCCGTGACGCTGACCTACGGCTTCTGGTCAGCGGTGTTCGTGCTGGTGCTGGGCATCCCGCTCGGGATCATCGCGGCGCTCCGGCACAACGGGTTCTGGGACTACACGATGACGGGCCTCGCCATCTTTTCCCAAATCTTTCCCAACTTCGTTCTGGCGCCATTGCTTGTTCTGCTGTTCACGCTGTCATGGGGCCTGTTGCCGGGAGGCGGGTGGAATGGCGGTCAGTGGCAATACGTTGTCATGCCGGCCATCGCACTTGGCACATCCTACATGGCGTCGGTCGCGCGTCTAACCCGCGGGTCCATGCTGGAAGTGCTGAACTCGCCTTACATACGCACCGCGCGCGCCAAGGGTCTGCCAGAGCGGACGATCATCCTGCGCCATGCGTTGAAGCCTGCGCTCTTGCCGACGCTCACCTATATGGGCCCCGTCTTTGTCTACATGATCACCGGGTCGGTGTTCGTGGACGTCTTCTTTTCCACCGGCGGGATCGGGCAGGATTTCATCAATGGCGCCTACAGCCGTGACTATTCAGTCCTTCTGGGCCTTGCGATCCTCTACGCCGTCCTGACCTTTGCGCTGACGCTGATGGTTGATCTGCTGTACGCTTGGATCGATCCCAAGGTACGGGCGGGTCTGGCATGATCCTGTCAGCGGCCCGCCGCCGTCTGCAATCGCGCGCCTTTGCCGAGGAACGCGCGCCGGAGATGATCGCCTCCCGCTCATTCTGGGCAGATGCCGGGCGGCGCTTTTTGAACAACCGCATGGCGGTCTTTTCCGTGGGAATGCTGAGCCTGCTGATCCTGTTTTCGATCTTTGGCAACCTGTTTGCCCGCTGGTCCTACGAAGAGATTGACTGGAACATGCTGGGCCGCATCAAGGAAGACGGCGGCCCGTCATTGGAGAACGGCCACTGGTTCGGCGTCGATGAACTGGGCCGTGACCTATATGCCCGTGTTGTGCAGGGCACGCGCACCTCGCTGCTGGTGGGCTTTATCGCCGGGCCGGTGTCGGTGCTGTTGGGCGCCACGCTCGGAGCCCTCGCTGGATACTATGGCGGACGGCTCGACCGCACGGTGCTCGCCGCTTACACGATCTGGCTGGCAATCCCCTACATTATCTTCTTTGTCGTCTGGCAGGCGTTCTTCGGTCGCTCGATGAGCCAGATGATCCTCGTCATCATCCTCGTGAACTGGACCGCGGGCCTGCTGATCGTTCGGGGGCAAGTTATGATGCTCAAGAACCGCGAATTCGTGGACGCAGCGCGGATGCTGGGTATGTCGGATTTCAAGATCATCTTCCGGCATCTTGCTCCGAACGTGTTGTGGGTCGTTGTGATCTACACTTCCATCGTCATCCCTGAAGTGATCATGATGGAAAGCCTTGTGTCCTTCCTGGGCGTCGGCATTCAGGAACCCAACACGTCCATCGGCGCGCTTCTGTCCCAGGGGGCGTCGACCATGACGTTTGGCACCCTCTGGCAGTTGGGCTTTCCCGCGGCCATCTTCGTCATCGCGCAGGTATCCCTGTTCTATATCGGGGACGGGCTGCGCGACGCCCTGGACCCCAAGGATAGATGAGTTGAACCATCCGAAAACACAGGGCGCTACCAGATGCTGAGCGTCCGCAACCTGCACATCCGCTTTCGCACCGGCGACGGTATGGTGCACGCGGTCAATGACGTATCCTTTGACGTGGGCGCCAGCCAGCACATCGCACTTGTCGGCGAAAGTGGGTCAGGCAAGTCTCAGATTGCATTGGCGATCATGGGCTTGCTGGCAAAGAATGCCGAGGTTGACGGCGAGATCCTGTGGAACGGACAAGACCTACTTGCAGCGTCGCAACGCGACATGAACCGCGTCCGCGCCCGAGAGATCGGGATCATCTTTCAGGATCCCATGTCTTCGCTCAACCCCTACATGACCATCGAGCGGCAGCTGACGGAGATCGTCGAACACCACCAGGGGATGTCGCGCCGCGATGCGCGCGCCCGCGCACTTGAGGTGATGGATGCGGTGCGCATCCCGGATGCCAAGGCACGATTGCGGGCATATCCGCATGAATTCTCGGGCGGTATGCGACAGCGCATTGTCATCGCGATGGCCCTGATGTGTCGGCCCGAGCTGATCCTGGCGGACGAGCCGACGACCGCACTTGATGTGACGGTGCAAGCCCAGATCATGCAATTGCTGGCCGATGTGCAGCAGGATTTCGGGACGTCGGTTGTTCTGATCACGCATGATCTAGGTGTTGTGGCCGGGTTCTGCGAAGAGGTTCTTGTTCTCTACGGCGGGCGCATAATGGAAGAAGCGGTGACAACCAAATTGTTCGACAAACCGGCCCATCCCTACACCCGTGGCCTGTTGCGTGCTGTCCCGAATATCGAAGATCCATCCGACGCGTTGACCGCCATCCCCGGCAGCCCACCCAGCCAGCACCGGTTTCCGCAGGCCTGTCCCTTTGCACCGCGTTGCGTGGACGCGGTGGACACCTGCCACGATACGCTGCCCGCATTGCAAAAGGGTCGTGCCTGCTTGCGCCCGGTTGAGGAGTTGACGTGATGCTTGCCGTGGAAAACGCCCATGTCACCTTTCCAGTAGCGCAAACCAAGAAATGGCCGTGGTCGCCGCCGGGTATCGTGCGCGCGGTGAATGGCATTTCCTTTGAACTGGCGGCCGGAAAGACGCTTGGCGTCGTTGGCGAGTCAGGGTGCGGCAAGTCCACCTTGATCCGCGCGGTTGCCGGTCTGACGCCGCTTGAGGCAGGCAATGTGACTCTTGATGGTCAGCCGGTGGACTACCATGATCGTGCGTCCATGCAGCGGTTGCGCGCCACGATGCAGATGATTTTTCAGGATCCCATTGCATCACTCAATCCGCGCATGACGATCCGCGAAATCGTGACCGAGCCGCTGACATTCTTCAAACCCGAGATGACGCCGGCGGGCCGGCAGGATGCCGCGCTGGCCATGCTTGACCGCGTGGGGATCCCACAGGCGCAGGCCAACCGCTTTCCGCACGAGTTTTCGGGGGGACAGTGCCAGCGCATCGGGATCGCACGTGCGCTGGTGGCCGGGCCGAAGGTGCTCTTGTGCGACGAACCGGTGTCGGCCCTTGACGTGTCGATCCAGGCGCAGGTGGTCAATCTGCTCAAGGAATTGCAACGCGAGATGGGGCTCGCCATCGTTTTCGTTGCGCATGACCTCGGCGTGGTGCGACACATCTCGGACGACGTTTTGGTCATGTATATGGGGGCACCGATGGAGCGAGCGCCCGCCCCCGAGTTGGTACGCGCGCCCCGACACCCTTATGCGCAGGCCCTGCTGTCGGCGGTACCGGTGCCAGACCCGAGTGTCCGCATAACACCGCAGATGTTGGAGGGCGACCTGCCCAGCCCAATGGACCTGCCACCCGGCTGTCTGTTTGAATCCCGCTGTCCAAAGGCGATGCCAAAATGCCGGGACGCCCGACCGCCGATGATCGGTCAGGGACAACATCAGGCCGCATGCCTGTTGTTACAGGACGCGCTGGCTGAGGCTAGTATGCCCGCAGAGTAGCCCCGTTGCGATGCGTCACCGGCAGAGCGCGCGGTGAACACAGCAGTTGACCGCCCGACGCTTGCCTGACGGTCCCCGTGCTACGCATCGCCAGGTTCACGCGTCCGGCGCCTCGACATCGGACCACGCGGCCACAAGGTCCGGAGCACGACCGCCCTGCACGGCGATCCCATCCAACGCGGTCGTCAGTTCGGCCAGTTCGGCATCCGTGAAACTGATCTGCGCTGCAGCCACGTTGTCGCGCAGATGCGGCATCTGCGTTGTCCCTGGGATCGGCACGATGGTATCGCCTTGAGCCAGCAGCCAGGCCAACGCGATCTGACCGGGCTTGGCGCCCTTGCGCGCAGCCCAGTCGCGGGCCAACTCGACCAGCGCCATGTTGGTCTCCCGGTTCTCCGGTGCCATCCGCGACGTGTTTGCCCGAAAGTCGCCGGGCGCAAAGCTTGTCTGCATATCAACGGCCCCAGTCAGAAACCCGTAACCCAGCGGCGCAAATGGGACAAAGCCGATGCCAAGCTCGCGGGTGAGCGGCAGGATGTCCGCCTCGCGACCACGCCACAGCATCGAATACTCACTTTGAACCGCGGCCACCGGCAGCAGCGCATGGGCCCGGCGCAGGGTGTTTGGACCCATCTCGGACAGGCCCCAGTGCAGGACTTTGCCCTCGTCCATCAGGTCCTTCACCGTGCCGGCAACATCTTCCATCGGCACATTGGGATCGACACGATGCTGGTACAGCAGATCAATGCGATCCGTCCCCAGACGCTGAAGCGATCCTTCGACCGCCCGCCGAATGGAAGCAGGTCGGCTGTTGACACGAAAGTCCCAGACGCCCGTATCCGGATCGACGTTGAACCCGAACTTTGTTGTGATCTGCGCGTCATCGCGGAAAGGCTTCATCGCCTCGCCCAGGATGCGTTCGCATTCAAAGGGTCCATAGATCTCAGCGCAGTCAAAGAACGTCACGCCTCGATCATGCGCATCCCGAATAAGGGCGATCATGTCGTCGCGGTCCGGGACAACAGTATGAAAGGTGCGGTCCATGTTCTGAACCCCGAGGCCAAGTTCGGACACCTCGAGACTGCCCAGCATGCGACGGCCCGGTGCGGGCTGCGGTGTTGTCTGCGCGACGGCAGGCGCTCCTCCCATGGCGATGGCAGCGGCCGTTGCGGGGATACCGGCCAGAAACGCGCGGCGCCGGGTGTTGATGTCACGATCTGTGTCAGACATGGTCTCTCTCCTTGGGCGTTGGGTTTTGGTTTTTCGTTAGGCGGTGGCACGGATCAGCGTCCGGGGGTGTCCCGCACAAAGGCGTTGCCGCGTTGGGCGGTGGCTACAAAGCGCATGGCGTCCAGGCGCCACCCGTCTTCGGTGAGGGTGAAGCCGTGTTCATACGTGCCCCAAACCTCCCACAGCGGGTCGCCACCGTTTTCAGGCAGGGCGCCCCGCTCCATTTGGTTCCGGGCGTAGCCGTGGCTGACCATCAGGGCTTCGGCATCACCTTGAAACGTGATGTGGTGGTTGCCTCTCAGATGAAAAGAGGTCTTCTCGTCTGTGAGGTTGCCAGCCCACCCTGCGATCAAGTCGTCAGCGGCGATCGTTGCCGGTGCGCCACCGGTCAGGGACGTAAAATCAACACGGGTCTCATCGGTGAAAAAGCTACGGGCCAGCGTCCAGTTCTTGGCATCGACCGCCGCGTCAGCGGCATCGGCAATGCGGGTCATCTCGGCATAGGCCACAAGCGTTTCGACCGTGATCGGCGTTCCGCCAGCGGAATCAGCCTCGACCGAAGCGCTGGCCACAGTCGCGAAAATGGTTGCGGCGAGTGGCGCAGTGATTGTGTGCGGCATCTTGCATCTCCATCGGTGTGATAGGATGGATATGGTGCTGCTGTTGAATAGTTAAAAAGTCTGATTGGGTATGATGAGTATGCCCCTCAGGCATCTAAAACAAGGACAGCATCGCACAGGCGTTGCGTCAAACCACTCGGCGCGCGCCGCGTCAGGAACAGGAATTCGATGGGAACCGACAGCCCGTCGACCTGGCGGAATTGGACCCGTCTGGGCGGGCGTTGCATGTTCGCGGAATTGACAAAGGCGCAGCCAACACCGGCCGACACGAGGCTGAGTATGGTCGTCTCATCCATCGCTTCCTGCACGACTTGCGTGTCGAACCCGATGTCCCGCAGGGCTCCGAACAAGCGGTCGTGGTAGGCAGGGGCGGCCGCCCGCGGAAAGGCGACGATAGGCAGCCCATCGATATCCTCGAGCGACAGCGGCCCGTCACGCTCGAACACAAGGTCTGTAGATGCGGCCAGAACAATATCATCCTGCCGCAGCCTGTGCACGGCCAGAGCATCCTCGACGATATTGTCCTGTCGGTACACAAATGCAGCGTCCAGTTCGCCCGCAAGCAGTGCGTCGATCTGGTCAACCGAACTCATTGGACGGATGTCGAGGCGGATATTGGGATTTTGCCGCTTGAACCTGTTCAGCGCGCGGGGTGTGTGGCCGGCCCATGATGCGCTTTCCAACAGGCCGATACGAAGTGTGCCAGCCTCCCCCTGAGCAATGCGGCGCGCGGCGTCCGCAGCTTCATCCACCTCGTGCAGAATGGAACGGGCCCGATCCGCGAATGCACGCCCGGCATCGGTGAGGACAACGCGCCGCCCCTCGCGCGACAGAAGGTCGAAGCCCAGCTCGCCTTCAAGATCTCTGATTTGGCGCGACACCGCGGGTTGCGCGATATGCAGACGTTCTGCTGCGTGGCTGATGCCGCCGTAGTCCGCGACAGCCACGAAATAGCGCAGGTGGCGAAGCTCCATGATCCATTCCCCAGTGGCATTACTTGTCTAATTGACTAGCGCATTACGGCATAATTAAAACCCCGCGACATCACCGCCGCATCAACGCGATGACCAGACCGATGCAGGCGACTGCCGCGCCCACGAACTCCAACGTGGTTGGGCGCTCTCCAGTGATCGGCAACCCGGCGATTAGTGTCGTAGCAGGGATCAGCGCAGGGATCAGGGCCGCACGTGCTGCCCCCAGGCGTTCGACGGCCAGCCCGAATGCGACGATGGCGCCGACCCCGTTGAACACCCCGTGGGCCATCGCCTGGAACAGCAGCTCCGCCGGGGACAGCACGCTCAAGCGCGACAAGACATCCCCGAAGACCGCGAACGGCACAACGACCAGGGCAGACAGCACCGACACAACCGCCGCAGCAAGAAGACCGGACACCGCCCACCGCTTGAGAAGCAAGGTGTAGGCGACCCAGAAAAGCCCGGCCATGACGAACATCGCATCGCCGATCAGCACGCGGCCATTCACACCCTGCAGGCCGGGCCCGGCAATGGCCGCGATCCCGGCAAGCAACAGAACCGCACCGACAATGTGGGATCGCGTGAGCCTTTCGCCCAGCCAGAGAGCCGCCAGCCCCATGCCGCCAAGCGCAACGGTCGCGGGCTGGATCACAGCGCCATGCGCGAGGGGCGCGAATTGAAAGCCACCCACATTGAACCAGACAAAGACGGGACCGGCCGCAAGAGCCAGCAGCACAGAACGGCGGATGGTGAGCGGGTGGGATGCCCCTCTCCGCAAGGTCCACCAAAGCACCGGAGCCAGCAAGACGCCCGCGATGCAGAAACGAAGAACCATCATGTCGATAGGGCGCAAGCCGTCCACAGCGCCAACGCGCGACGCAATCAGGAACGACGACCACATCAGTGCTGCAGTCAGGCCAAAAGCAATGCCGGTGGCGTCACGGGACAATCGAAAGGGCAAGGTGTTTAGACCGGTACCGCGTCGCGGATGCCGCGCCCGGACCGGACCGTCAAGAACGGGACACCGTGGACATGACCGCCGCATTGCTGGAAAAGCTGCGGGGCGATGGCTGAGGCGGGCGTCATTGTTCCTCCAAAATGATACTGTCGCTGACGATACTTGATTTGATGGTCGCATTGCTGCGACCGTTTCGCATGTCGCCAGCCGCCGCAAACAGCGACTGCTTTCCGCAAAACTAGGTGCGCTGGACTATGGGTCCACCGACAAGTGAACCCACACCGAAATTACATGCCATCCTCTCCGCATGATCGGGTGGCGAAGCCTCAAACCAACAAGCCGCCGCGCGCTGTTGGCCAGCGACGTTTGAGATTTCCCGAGCAGCGTTCGAAGTATGGCCGACATGAAGTCATTTCCCCCCTTTGTTGTCCCGCTACACGTGGCCGAGAGCGGGGGAGTTGGGATGCAAGGAAAGGGGATTACAGTGAAGCTGTTGCGTGATACCGAGTTGAAGATGGCAGTGATTTGATGTCGGAAGGCCGTGTTGTCGGGATTAGCGTGCAAAATGCTTCTTCTTGTAGAACCGGTTTGGCGGGATGGCCGAGCCTGGCTCACATCTGAAAGCGGACCCGGATCTGGCGATGCCGAAGCGTTGGCTTGGCAAGGCAATTGATCCCAGATTTTCATTGCCCGTTGCGAATGGCCGAGCCTGCGTCGGAGCCGGACGCGATCGAAGCCGAGAGTTGAGGCAAGCCAGCGCAAGCGGTGCCTTCGTCCTCTACCAGCGAGAGCACATAAGGCTAAGGGACGGGTACGCTGGATTGGATTGGCATTTCTAAACCCGGTAAATGCAGATCGTAACGGGATACGGTCGGCACAGAGTTTGGTATCGTGTGGCGACGCTTGGTTTAAGCCTGCATAATGTAGACTTCCAGACTATCCACAATCTGCACTCTTTCGGCAGCGGTGTAGGTCAAGCTCAAAAAACGTCTAGCAGCAGCGAAATCCCTTTTTCCTACTACGTATTGGACCTCGTCAGGATCTATCCCAGTGGGCGCGCTTCGATCAGAGCAGCCTCAGCAGCCTCGGGCAAGCCAAGACTGCCGAGCGCATCCGACATAGCCGTTATCCGTGAGAGCAAATGCATGCGCATCGCCTCCCGAGCGGCATTCGCATCGCCCGCTTCGATGGCCGATACGATTGCCACATGCTGGTCATGGCTTTCTTTCAACGACTGTTTCGAGCGGGCCCGTCGTCGTGCTGTGTGCCAATCCGAACTCGAGCGTGTGTCATCAAGCAGGGAAAAGGCAATCTGAAGGGGACGGTTTGCGGCGCAATGAGCGATATGACGATGCAAAGCTGAGTCCCAAAGCTCTGTCATCTCGTCGTCCTCCACCTCGTAGACATGACGCGCCAGCGTCCACATCCGGGCAACATCTTCAGGGCTTGCACGTGTGGCGCAGAGGGCGGCGATCTCGGGCTCGAGGCAAAGACGGGCTTCCATGACTTCAATCAGGTCCGCACCTTCTCCGATCTCCGCCGCAAGCGCTTCTACTGGTTCAATCGGCGGACCTGCAAACGTGCCCTTGCCCTGACGCCTCCACACCAGCCCTTCTGCCTCTAACGTGCTCAGCACCCGGCGGATCGTGCGGCGCGATGCGCCGGTTTTCTCACTCAACTCCCGTTCCGTGGGCAACCTGCCATCTGGTCCATGCCCCTCTTTGAGGAGGTTCAGCAAATAGGCTCGCAGGTCGAAAACAGTCGGTTCGGTCACTGAAAAACTCACTTAAGGGATTGGCAAGACGGCCTTACACATCCGTATCGCGCACGTCGAGTGCATCTCGCAGAGCGTCCCCGATGAAGTTGATCGAGAGCACCACCAGCATGATCGCAAGACCGGGGAACACGCCCAGCCACCACGCACGTGAGATAAAGCTGCGCCCGTCCGCGAGGATCAGGCCCCATGTCGGGGTGTCGGTGCTGACACCAAGACCGAGAAACGACAGCGTGGCCTCACCAAGGATCGCATAGGAGACAGAGACCGTCGCCAGAACGATAATCGGAGCCATGGCGTTGGGCAGGATATGGCGGACCATAATCCGCAGATGGGAAAAGCCCTGCACGCGCGCCGCATCAATGAACTGCTCCTGCTTGAGCGACAAAACCATCGAGCGGGCAACTCGGGCAAAGTCATCAAGGAACGCCAGCGCTATCGCAACAATCACATTGAGCAGTCCGGTTCCGAATACGGCCACGAGATAAACCGCGATAATGAAGTTTGGAAACGCCCATTGCAGATCGATGTAGCGCATGATGACGCTGTCGATCCAACCGCCAAAGTAGCCCGCAACAACGCCGAGGAGGACACCGAAAAACAGGGCAAGCGAGACTGTTGCAACGCCCACGAAAAGCGAGATCTGCGTGCCGTGGAGGATGCGTGAGAAAAGATCGCGGCCAAGATCGTCAGTGCCGAGCACATTCTCACCGGATGGACCTGCCATCATGTTCAGCGTCATCTCGTTTGGATCATAAGGTGCGATGATTGGAGCAAAGATCGCACCGAAGATGAAAAGACCAAGGACGGTGAGGCCAAACTGCGCCTTTTGATCGCGCGCAAAGACCTGCCGGAAACGCGATTTGCGCTTTTGCGGAGCGGGCGTGTCGTGGCCAGCGGGATCAAGAGTGACATCGCTCATCAGCTATACCGAATGCGAGGGTCGATCACCACATAGAGCAAATCGACGATGAGGTTGGAGAGCACGAAGAAGGCCGAAACAAGCAGAACGGCACCTTGGACGACCGGGTAATCTCGGTTCTGGATACCCTGGATCAATACCCTGCCGAGACCTTTGATCGAGAACACATTCTCGACGACGACCGCACCGGAGATCAGAAGCGCGAAGGCGATGCCAACCACCGTGATCACGGGAATCATGGCGTTCGGCAGAGCGTGGCGCAGCAGCATGACACGGTGTGTTAGGCCCTTGGAGGCGGCGGTGCGCATGTAATCAGCTTGCAGCACTTCGAGCATCGACGAGCGGATCATCCGGGCGATGATCGCCGAGAAACCGGTGCCGATGGCGATGGCTGGCAGGATCAGGTGCTGAAGCCATTCCCAAAACCCTTCGGACATGGGCGCATAACCGATCGCCGGGAGCCATTGCAGGTTTGCGGCAAAGATGATGATGAGCAGGATAGCGAGCCAGAAGTCGGGCATCGACAAGCCAAGAAAAGCGAAAAGTGAAACGCCCACATCGGCGGCGGAGTTCTTTCGGGTCGCCGAAACGATACCTGCCGGGACCGCGATAGCAATGGCGATGATGAAAGATAAAAGCGCAAGCGACAAGGTCTTTGGCAGTGCGGTCATCAGGATATCGGCAACCGGTTGGTTGGACCCGTAAAGCGAAGCGCCGAAATCGCCTTGCAGCACGCCGGTGAACCATCTCCAGAACTGGACAAGCAAGGGCTGATCCAATCCGAGGCGACGAATGAGTGCCTCGCGGGCCTCCGGGCTGCCGCTATCGGCAAGCATCGCGGCGATCGGGTCGCCGGGCACCAGCCGGATCATAAAGAAGACCAGCGTGGCGACAGCGAGCATCACCAGAACTGCTCCGATCAGCCGTCTTATGATGTATGCGATCATGGGAGATAGACGGGCCCCTCATATGAGGCCCGCCCCCTTTTCAAAAGATTACGTGTTCAACGTCATGCCGTCGAAGTCGTGCAAGCCAGGGATACGGCTTTCCGGCGGCACATTCACCTTGTTGGAGTGCACGAGGATATCGACCGGGTGATAGAGGAACCCGCAGGCCACCTTGTCCGAGGTGATCTTGTTGGCCTGTTGGACCAGCGCGCGGCGCTCGTCCGGTTTGGCGGTGACCGCCTGCTGGTCGGAGAGCGCGTCAGCTTCGCTCTCAGAGAAAAAGCCAAAGGGCATATCATCCATGTTCCGGGTTGGGCCGTTGAACTTGGACGCGGTTTGCATCCAGTCGACAAGGCCATCATCGGGGTCATAGTCGCCACCCGAGCCTCCAAGGCGCAGGTCAAACTCCATCTTCTGGAACTCGTCGATGCCGACAGAGAACTCCTTGGGATCGACTTCGACTGTGATGCCCAGAACCTGCTTGTAGATGTTGGCCAGTACAAGGCCTGCACGGCGCGTGTTAGGCGTTGTCTGCAGCTTCAAGGTCGGGAAACCTTCGCCGCCCGGGAAGCCCGCTTCGGCCAGCAATGTCGCCGCACCTTCGGGATCAAATGCCTGCTCAGAAGTCTCGGCGAGACCCTCATCATAGTAGAAGCCCATCGCGGCGTTGATCGAACCATAGGCCGGGATGCCGTTGCCGAAGAGACCTTGCTGGATGAAAAGATCGCGGTTGAGCGCTTTGGCCAACGCGAGGCGGACCTTGAAGCCATTCTCTTGCTTCAACTCGTCGAGCGGCTTGTTGAAGTCGTTCACCTTCATCGGCTCACGCCACGGGTTCATCCAAACCGACTGAAAGCCCGGGCCAGGCGCGATGTCCACAGACAGATCGTCGTTAGACGTGAACCGATCCACCAGCTCGCCCGGGATCGGGTTGCCGCCGATATAGTCGATATCACCTGCTTCAATGGCCGCCGCGAGCGGCTCGGTGCCGTCAACGGGCGTGATGATCACGCGATCCAGCGCGGGACGCTCTGGATCCCAGTAGTTCTCGTTTTTCTCAAGCACCACGCGACCACCAAGCTCATGCTCGGTAATCTTGAACGGACCGGTTCCAACGGGTGTGAGGCCGTATTGCGCAAGGCCCATCTCTTCAAGCGCACCGCGGGAAACAATGGTCATGGCGCGACCCGAGGCGCGCTCCAGCGCCTTCGTCAGGAACGAGGCCTGCGGCTGCTTGAGCGTGAACTTCACTTCGAAATCGTTCATCGCTTCGAGTTCGGCCACATTGCCGATCACGCGAGAATGGCGCGACTTCTCAGGATCAGAAGAGCGGTTGAACGTGAACAACACGTCCTCCGATGTGAACGCATCGCCGTTGTGGAACGTCACACCTTCACGCAGCTTGATCGTGTAGATCAGGCCGTCCTCAGACACTTCCCACGTCTCAGCGAGGTCCCCTTCGGAGACGAGGTTATTGTTGATGTGCATGAGGCCGGAAAGCACATTCGAGGTGATCTGGAACTGCAGAACCTGACCGATTTGTGCAGGGTCGAGCGTGGTAATCTCGGACACGCCAGCCCATGCACAATTGAGCGTTCCACCGGCATGGCCCGCCGCGTAGGCGGGTGCCGAGCGCAGGCCTGGCAGGACCTGCGCTATGCTCAGTGCGCCGCCAGCGGCCAGAAGGCGCAACGTGGCACGCCGCGAAATCTTTGGGCCGCTCATCTCTGCGCGCTTAAGACCAAAAAGCGGATCGCGCGGATCAAAATCATACGCGTCCTTCAGCTCTGTTCGGGCCTTTTTGATCAGGTCGTCTTCTTTCATGTCATCTCTCCCTGTGAGGATTGTTGAAGATCAATTGGTGTGCGCGACTGTGGTTCTAGGTTCGGGGGTGGTTTCCAGTGCAAGACAGGCGGCAGAATGATGCCCGGCCAGCCGAGAAAGCGACGGCACGGTGCTGCGGCACTGGTCCATGGCAATAGGGCAACGCGTGTGGAACACGCAGCCGGAAGGTGGGCTGAGCGGGCTTGGAATTTCACCCGCAAGCGCGACATGTTCTTTGCCCTCTTGGCCCAACGGATCAGGCTCGGGCACAGCGTCGATCAGAGCTTTGGTGTAAGGGTGGCGTGGGTTCGAGAACATCTCTTCAGAGGTGCCCATCTCCATGATCCGGCCCAGATACATGACAGCGAGGCGGTCGCAGAGATGCCGGACAACCGAGAGGTCGTGGCCAATGAAAAGGTAAGTTAGGTCGAACTTCTCACGAAGTTCTTCGAGCAGGTTGATGATTTGCGCCTGGATGGACACGTCAAGGGCGCTTACCGCCTCGTCACAAACGATAAGCTCGGGATCGAGTGCGAGCGCGCGCGCGATCCCGACACGTTGACGTTGCCCACCTGACATTTCGTGCGGGTAGAGGTCGGCGAAGCGCGGGGCGAGACCGCAGATTGACAAGAGTTCGGTCACGCGATCCTTGATGTTGCCGGAGTAACGGTGGACTTGGAGCACCTCGGAGATGATCTGCCCAGACGTCATGCGCGGGTTGAGCGAGGAGAACGGATCTTGAAATATTGCGGCTATGCGCTTGCGGTAGGGCGCAAGCGCTGTTCCGGTGAGATCGCTTATGTTCTTACCATCAAACCAGATTGAACCGGAGGTGGGATCGACTAGACGCAAGACGGTTCGCGCGAGCGTTGTCTTACCGCATCCACTCTCGCCCACAAGCCCGAACGCTTCGCCCTTCTTGAGCGTGAGCGTCACGCTTTCCAACGCTTTGACCGCGCCGACCTGCCGTTGCAGAAGCCCTTTACGTACCGGGAAATGAACGGACAAACCCTCGATCCTCAAGTAGTCTCCCATCACACCGCCTCCTTGGCGCTTTGCGAAAGTGGGAAATGGCAGGCTAAACCGCCCTCGAACTCCGGTGCCTTTGATCTACAGATGGGCTCTGCGTAGGGGCATCGCGGATGGAAGCGGCAGCCGGAAATCTCGGCAAATGGGTCCGCGGGGCTGCCTTGGATCGGTCGAAGCGGAATTGAGCGATCCTGATCGAGCCTTGGCACGGATTGGAGCAAACCTTCCGTATAAGGATGGCGCGGTGCAGCATAGAGATCACGGGCCCGGCCCGCTTCCACGATGCGACCACCATACATCACGTTCACGCGCTGTGCATAGCGGGCCACAATTCCGAGATTGTGGGTAATGAGGATCATCGCCGTGCCATGCTCGCGGCAAATCCGGGACATCAGATCAAGGATCTGAGCTTGGATTGTCACATCGAGCGCCGTGGTCGGTTCGTCTGCAATTATCAACTTAGGATCGGCAGCGAGCGCAATTGCAATCATCACGCGTTGGCGCATGCCCCCTGAGAAATGGTGCGGATACTGTTTGAGCCGGCGCTCAGCATCCGCGACGCCAACCTCCTTGAGCAGATCAATTGCGCGCGTCTTCGCCTGCTTCCGCGTCAGGCCCAGGTTCTCCTCAATGCTCTCCATAATCTGGGAACCAATGTTCCGAACCGGGTTAAGCGAGGTCATCGGCTCCTGAAACACCATCGAGATATCGCGACCTCGGATCTGGCGCATCTGCTCATCGCTTTGCACAAGCAGGTCGTGACCCTCGAACTTGATAGAACCGTGTTTGACCCTCAGCGCGCTGGCCAGCAAACCCATGATCGCAAGTGAGGATACAGACTTGCCGGACCCGCTTTCACCGACAAGCGCGAGGATCTCTCCAGTGGACACCTCATACGAAATACCGCGCACGAGCGGCGTTTCGATGGCATCATGGACGACGGAAACGCTCAAATTGTCGATCTCGAGCAGGGGCACTTTGATAACCTTTGCAGTTGTTGCGTGCTGGCAACGCGAGCTATGCCGTGAACGCTGCCAAGGGAGGATTTTGCGTAACTTTCTGCTTGTCGAAACTGTTAAATGAACCAATTAGAATTTGGTCCAGCCCGATCCAGACATGTGCATGAAATTTGTGCATCTTGAGAATGGAAAAGGTCGGAACACTTGTCCGGAAGGAGACGTGCATGACCTTTTCGATTGTCGCTCGAGACCCTGACAGTGGGGCCTTTGGCATCGCGGTCGCGAGCCGCTTTTTTGCTTGCGGTGCGATGGTTCCCTACGTGTCGAATAACGCTGCATTTGCCAGTCAAGCATTCGTCAATCCGCTTTGGGGCATAGACGGTCTGGCACGTCTTTCCGGCGGCGAGGCGCCTGATATCGTCCTAGCCGATCTTGTCGCGGCGGATGCAGGGCAAGCCATTCGCCAAGCGCATATGATCGGAACCAATGGTCAGATCGCACAGCATACAGGCGCGGCCTGCGTGCCTTGGGCCGGGCATTGCCATAGCGGAAGTGTTTCGATCGCCGGGAATATGCTGACCGGCCCTGACGTGATCGCCGAGATGCTCTCGGCATGGGAGGCAGCAAAAGCATCGACTTTTGCCGAACGTCTACTCACCGCCATGGAAGCGGGCGAAGCCGCAGGAGGAGACAAACGCGGGCGGCAGGCCGCAGCTCTCCTTGTGCATGACGGCCAGCCCTACCCGGCACTCGATCTGCGCGTGGACGACCACGCAACCCCCCTACCCGAACTGCGCCGCCTGCTCACCGTATCCGAGGAACGCTTCGCGCTTTTCCGACCTGCGATGCCGACGCGTGAGAACCCGTCAGGATTGCTCGACCGAAAGCCTCTTGATCTCGCGATTGCGGACAAAGAACGCGAGATGGAACGCAACGGCGTATCGTCCCAGTCCTACGCCACCCAACCATCTTCCTAAGAAAGAACGAGCCTGAACATGACCTTGCGTGCCCATCACCACTACCCATCCCGCCGCTCGCCGGTCGTGGCAGGTAATATGGTCAGCACCTCGCAGCCGCTTGCCGCGCAGGCAGGTCTGTCGATGCTGGCGAAAGGTGGAAACGCTGTAGATGCTGCGCTCGCCGCCGCGATCACTCTCCCGTTGGTCGAGCCGACGGGCAATGGCCTTGGATCAGACGCCTTTTGCATTTTATGGGATGGAACCGAACTTCACGGTCTTAACGCGTCAGGCCGCGCGCCTGCTGCGTGGACGCAGGAGTATTTCAAGGGGCATGACAAAATGCCGTTCCTTGGCTGGGACAGTGTCACGGTTCCGGGCGCGGTATCAGGCTGGGTCGCGCTCTCGGAGAAATTCGGAAAACTTCCATTCGAAGCGTTGTTCGAACGGGCGATCGACTATGCGGAGCGCGGCTTTCCAGTCTCTCCAATTGTCGCAACGCTTTGGAAGCGCGGTGAGCGAAACTTGGCCCATCTCCCAGGCTTTGCAAACCAGTTTATGCCGGAAGGTCGCGCGCCCGCGGCCGGCGAAATCTACCGAAATCCTGACTTCGCAACCACCCTCCGCCTAATTGCGGAAACCAAAGGCAAAGCCTTCTACGAGGGCGAGATCGCCGAAAAGATCGAGGCATTTGCGAAAGAGCATGACGCTGCGATGCGCGTGTCCGACCTTGCGGCAAATAAGGCCGATTGGTGCGGTACGATTCAGCAAAGCTTTGACGATGTGACGCTGCACGAGATTCCACCTAACGGGCAGGGTATCGCTGGTCTGATGGCCCTTGGAATGCTCGATCATACGCCGTTGCGCGATCTTGATGCGGACGACCCACGCGCGCTGCATCTTCAGATCGAAGCGATGAAACTGGCCTTGAAAGACACCGAAGAATATGTCGGCGATCTTGCGCATATGACCCGCGTTACACCCGCCTCGATGCTCGATCCGGGTTACCTTGCCGAACGCGCCGCTCTGATCGACATCACGCAGGCGCAGGATTTTCAGACTGGAACTCCCCCCGCCCGAGGTACCGTATACCTGACAGCCGCAGATGAAAGCGGGATGATGGTCTCGTTTATCCAGTCGAACTATGCGGGATTTGGCTCGGGCATCTGCATTCCTGGGACGGGCATACACCTGCAAAACCGGGGGGCAGGCTTCTCACTAGACCCTTCTAGCCAGAACGCTATAGGTCCAGGCAAGCGGCCTTTCCACACAATAATTCCCGCGTTTTTGACGAAGGGCGATGCGCCTGTGATGAGCTTCGGCGTTATGGGCGGTCCGATGCAGGCGCAAGGGCATCTACAAATGACACTCCGCACGCAGCTTTGGGATCAGGACGTGCAGATGGCTGTGGACGCACCGCGCTGGCGGGTCACAGGTGGTCTTAGCCTTGCTTGCGAAACCACGTTCCCGAAGAATACGTTGCAAGCGCTGAAAGACATTGGCCACGCTTTGAGCGTCGAGGCACCCGACAACGCCTTTGGTTTCGGTGGTGCCCAATTGATTGCGCGCCTCGACAACGGGGCTTACGCAGCAGGTTCCGACCCGCGCAAGGACGGACAAGCCGTCGGCTTTTGAGATCTGCGCCGGAAGCCTGGACCCGCAAAGCGTTTGGGATTGCTCTGGAGCAACACTCGCATCGGACGCGCACTATAAGCTTGTGAGCGGCTTGCATCAGTCGATGCCACAGTTCGAGCGACCACATCGAAAGGGCGCATTCGTTCATAAGTTTAAAATCGGCGCGAACGGTCGGTTCGAAGGGCCGCAGAGCGGCATGTAAGCCATGCGGCAAAGATCTGGGGGAGGGCTACTTAGAAGCTATAGGCTGATTGTAGAAGCAGGCCAACCCGCATTCAATACGGCCAATGTCAGTTTCGGCGATAGCAGGTTTTTAACACTACATTTGCAGTGCGTTCTGGTTTTCCCCTTCCGTTGGAAAACCACGCGTTGTTAGCCTAAAAAAGGTGCACCGATGGTTAGTTTCACGAAAACTGGGAAGGAAGCCCAAAGCGACCCAGTCTTTCGTTTCCTTAAAGCCGCGTGGGGATCAAGGTGATACGGGTTCGCGTGGCCGCTTCGATGGCCTGCAGTGAATATAGCATCGGCACATAACTGCCAGCTGCCCAAAGCGGTGTGAGATCGTCGTAGTGGACCGTCCCTGGCACCCCGGACTGGCCCGGCGCGTTGATCCAGACGCTGTTGTCCCAGGCCCCGACATCGACGACCATCCGAACCGAGGCACCAATACGAACCCTGTACTCTGCTGCATCGTAATGGGCCATCATTGTCGTGGTGCTGCTGCCGCCTGTGGGAAAAGGTCCGACATCGTAAGAGGCGATGGCGTGGTGGAAGTAGCCTTGGTGCAGCGCGTCCCAGCGCCAGGCCGTGGGGTCGCTGCCAAACGATGCGCAAGTGCTGGTCCATGCCGCATCTAGCGTGCCCGAAAGAAAAGTGTCGCGCGCTGCTGCCCTGTCCAAACCGGCCCGTTCGGCAAGTTCAATGTGGTGGCCCTGCAAGACCCGGACCACGGTCGGTATGTTTCCTGGCTGCAACAACTGACGCACTGCGGCATCGGGGACCACACGCTCCAAAAGAGTGGGGCACAGGTGTTCGGTCAGCCAGCGTTCAAAGAGCAACGCGCCCGCGCTGTCGCCCCGCGCAAAGCCATCCCAGCTACGTAACAAATCGCGCGCAGGCATAGGGCTTGTGTCGGGCAGGAGGCTGACCAGCATGCGCGCGCAGGCGGAATAGGTGTCCGTTTGCAACGCGCAGTTGCCAGCGATGTCCTTTGCGCCGCCCGAGGCAATCACATCGGAAATACGGGCGGCGCGTCCATCTTCGAACCACTCAAAGCCGATCGGGCGTGCGGTGTGGTTCCAGTCATTAGGCACGTTCATCTCGTTGGCCGAGAACACGTAGCCCTGCTCCGGGGTATCGAGACATGGCAGGTCCGCCGCAGTCATGTAGCCATTCCATTCGTAGTCTCCGGCACCGCTGACCGGAACCAGGCCACGCCAGCCGTCACGCTGCGGAACGTAGCCGGCGGCTTGCCAACCAATGCCGCCGGTCGTGTCCGCGTAGACCATGTTGACCGTCGGAGCCCCCCAGGTGGCCAAATCCGACTTGAACTGGTTGAGGGTGGTGGCACGCATGGACTTGAGACTGGTCATGTAAGGCGACGTGCCCGGATCAGTAAAAACGGTGCGCACAGCCAGCGCGATACTGCGATCTGTGTCAGTGTATACGACCGGTCCGTGACGCGTGAACTGCAGCGGCAGCGTTTGGTCCGGTGCGCCTTTGACTTGGAATACCTCTTCAATCTGGCGGAACGCTTCGGTGCCACTGCCGTAGTGGTAGGCCGCGGCATCAGGGGTTAGATCGTAGACCATCACGTCTTCCTGATCGGCACAAAAGATCGTCAGGCTGAACGCAGCGGTGCCGTTATGTCCGGCCATTATTCCCGGAGAGGACGGCTCTCCTGCGCCGATCAGATCCATGCCGGGTGCGCTAAGGTGAACCATGTACCGCAGGGATGGTGCTGCATGCGCGCGATGCGGATCGCAGGCCATGATCGCCCGCCCTGTTGACGTCAGTGCGGGGGCGATGGCCCAGTTGTTTGAGCCTTCCATACTGGCCTGCACAGTTTTGTTCGCGTCAACCACACACCACTTGCTTGCGTCGGCCAGTGTGGCGTTCAACCGATCCGGCTGAAAGGTCACGGGCGCTGTCGCGAGTTCATAGACAGCCAAAACATCAGGCGGCAGGCGCTTTTCGCTTCTGGACGCCCATTCCTCCGGCGGAACAGGAGGCGACAATGGCACCCTTAGCAAATCTGTCTCGGGATCAGCCAGCGTCAGCACCTGCGCGCGCGCCAGTTCGGAGGTCGCGTTGCGTGACAGACAATGCGTGCGAATCCGTACGACATCCTCGGGTTGCCAATGCCCCGGACGCATTTGCAGTTCCTCGAATTCGGGCGGCAGCGTCCATGCCCCATCAAGCATCAAGTCAATGCCTGCATTGATCCCTTGGGTGAAGGCGATACAGATCTCTTCTGCATCATCTCCATAAGCGGCCCATTCTGCCTCCATATCTCCGCGATAGAGAAACAGCCGGGCCGCGCGATCCTGCATCAGATAGCCGGGTCCGAAATCAGCAGACAAAAGACCCAGCCCACGCTTGCGCCACAGATCAATCTGCCACAGCCGATCGCGGACTGCGTTCAATCCCTGAACGAAAAAGGCATCTCGCGTGGTTTGCGCGCGAATATGTGCAAGGCCCCATGTGTCGACCGATATGGTTGCGACATCTTTCAGGCCCGGCACTGATAGCTCTTGATCGATCAAAAAACCCCTCGCTGTGATCTAGTATTGGCTGATGGTGCGCGCGGCTGCCTGTCCCGGCGGGACAACGCGGCGGATGTACTCTTCGGGTGACCAATCGGCGAGCGAACCTGCGATATGGATCGCGGCAAGCGGTTCGCCCTTGGCGTTCATGATTGGGAAAGCGGCTGCGATCTCGCCTGACAGGATCTGGTTGGTTGTGAGCGCATACCCATCGGCTCGGGTCTTGGCGATCTTCTCCATCACTTCGTCAACGGATGTGATCGTGCCCGAGGTAAAGGGACGGCGGTCGGACCGCTCGACAATGTCACGCGCGCGCTCCGGCGGCAGACGCGACAACATCGCCCAGCCACCCGAACTGCAAAAGCTCGGGACACTGTGTCCGACCAAAGAGGCATTCAGCGTTTGCCGCGTGGTTTGCAGCCGAACCGCGTATACAACGCGCGGTCCATCGAAGAGCGATAAGTCCACCCGTTCACGCACCGCAGTCCGTAGCTCTTGCAGCACTGGTGTGGCATGACGCACGAGCGGGTCGAGACGAAGGTAATCCAGCGTATGATCCAGAACACGCAGCCCTGGCAAGTAACCGTGCCCGTCCGCATCGCGACGGACATAGCCAAGCGCGCGCAGCGTGTGGACCATGCGCTGTGCTGCGCTGCGGTCGATGCCTGCGCGGGTTGCAAGATCGGACAGGGTCAGGGGTCCGCTGGCGTGGTGAAATGCCGAAAGGATCCCCATCGCTTTTTCGACAGATCGCACAAAAAGAGGGTCGGCACGGTCTTCTGCAGTCAATGCCCGCAGCCCGTGTTCGGCCCGTGTGGTGTTCCTGAAGGTGTCGATCTGTCTTCTCGCGGCGCAGTTGACTGTACGTAAGGTCAGGCCATATTATTTTAAAGCAATGGTGCAGTATTGCATAGCGATATAACTCACCTTCCTTAACTCAGCTGCGCATCAAGCAGATTGACCGGGGACGAAAATGTCGAAACGCGTGGCTTTTGCCGGATTTCTTCATGAAACCAATACATTTGCCCCGACCAAGGCGGTCATGGCCGATTTCGTGCAGGGTGGTGGATACATGCCGCTGGCGCGCGGTTCGGCGCTGATTGAGCAGTCCCGCGGCATCAATCTCGGCATCAGTGGCGCAGTCACATATGCGCAAGCAGCGGGGTGGGATATCGTTCCGATTCTGTGGGCGGGCGCAATTCCGTCCGCCCATGTGTGCCAAAACGCCTACAAAAGCATCACCCGCGAAATAATTTCCGGCATCGCAGCGGCTGGTCCACTCGACGGCGTGTTCATCGACCTGCATGGCGCGATGGTCGCCGAGCACCTCGACGATGGCGAAGGCGCGCTGTTGATGCGCTTGCGCGCGGTGGTGGGACCGGATGTGCCTATTGCCGCAGCGCTCGATCTTCATGGCAACATCACCCAAGAGATGGTGGATGCAGCCGATGTGCTGGTTGGGTTTCGGACCTACCCGCATGTGGACATGGACGCGACAGGGTATCGCGCCGCCGCCCAGCTGCAGGCGGTCATGGCGCGCGGCAAGCCCTACGCCAAGGCGTTTCGTCGACTGCCATTTCTGGTGCCGATTGCATGGCAGACCACGCGCTCTGCTCCGGGCAAGGACATCTATGAGTTTGTTGCTGATCTGGAAGACGGCGCAGTTGCCAGCACCTCGTTCTTTTTTGGCTTTCCGGCAGCGGATTTTCCAGGCTGCGGGCCGACCGTGATCTGCTATGGCGAAACCCAGGCCGATGCGGCTGCGGCAGCCGACCGGATCGAACGCGCTGTACTGGACGCGGAAAGCGCGCTTGTTGGAACAAGTTATGAACCGGATGCGGGTGTCATCGAAGCGATGCGCATCGCCCAAAACGCGACACGCCCGGTCGTGATTGCCGACACACAGGACAACCCCGGTGCAGGCGGTGATTCCAACACCACCGGCATGTTGCGTGCCCTGGTGACGCAGGGCGCCAAGCGTGCCGCACTCGGCAATATGGTCGATCCCAATGCGGCAGCCGCAGCGCATCGCGCGGGCGTCGGTGCGCAGATTGACATCGCGCTGGGTGGTTTTTCCAACGTCCAAGGCGACGCGCCCTTTCAGGCGACCTTTACCGTCGAAACCCTTTCGGATGGAAAGCTGGTGGCCAGCGGGCCATTTTACGGCGGCGCACAACTTGATCTTGGGCCATCTGCCTGTCTGCGCATCGATGACGTGCGCATCGTCGTGACAAGCAACAAGGCACAGATGGCTGATCGCGAGATGTACCGCTTTGTCGGGATCAAGCCCGAGCAGCAGGCGATCCTTGTCAACAAAAGCTCCGTGCATTTTCGGGCTGATTTCGACCCTATCGCAGAGACAATCCTGACCTGCCTGGCCCCCGGTCCGATGCCGGTCAGCCCCGCCAGCCTGCCCTTCACCAACCTGACGCCCGGGATCCGCATGGAACCTCTGGGCGCTGCGTTCCAACCGAAGGATGCCGCCTGACGACAGATTAATCCGCGCCCAAAAGAACCTGCGAAGTTCGGCGTATCTTAAGCAACCAACGGGAGTATACGATGAACGATACAATACAATTCGAACGAAAGCCCGCAGGCATGCTGCGCGCGTCGCTGTTCAGTGCCGCGTTGGCCGGGTTTGCAGTGGTGGCAGGTGCCGTCGATGCGCAAACCCTGCGCGCGGTCAAACACTCGGACTTGCGCGTGTTGGATCCGATCCTGACGACCGCCTACATGAGCCGGAACCACGGCTACATGATATTTGACACGCTCTATGCGCTCGACAGTGATCTGGTGCCGCAGCCGCAGATGGTTGACAGCCATACAGTGTCGGATGACGGCCTTGTCTACACATTTACCCTGCGCGATGGTCTGGCCTTTCACGACGGGGCAACTGTGACAGGCGCGGACGTTGCGGCGTCCATCGCGCGCTGGGGCGAGCGGGACGGCATGGGCCAGGTGTTGATGTCTTTCGTCGACAGCATGAGCCAGGGTGCGTCGGCCAATGAGTTTGTGATCAACCTCAAGGAGCCTTACGGTCTGGTGATCGACAGTCTCGCCAAGCCATCGTCCAACGTGCCGTTCATCATGCCGCAACGGCTGGCCGAAACCCCATCGACCGAGCCGATCCCCGAACAGATCGGATCCGGACCGTTCAAATGGGTCGCGGACGAGTACCAGCCGGGTGTCATCGCGGTTTATGAGAAGAACGAGGACTACGTTCCACGGTCCGAACCAGCAAGCTGGGCAGCGGGCGGCAAGGTCGTAAATGTCGACCGAGTGGAATGGGTCGTAATGCCCGACGATCAGACAGCGCTGAACGCTTTGCAGGCTGGCGAGATCGACTATTGGGAAAGCCCGCCATCGGATCTGCTGCCGATCCTCGATGCAAACCCGGAAGTGACGGTCAAAAATCTCAACGCGCTGGGCATGCAGACGATCATGCGGCCCAACACGCTGAATGCGCCCATGGATGACGTGCGCATCCGTCAGGCCGCCATCGCATCCGTGAACCAGAAGGATGTGCTCGACGCGCTAGTCGGCAACCCGGAGCTTTACTCGCTCTGTGGTGCGATGTTCGTCTGCAATACGCCATTGGCCACAGACGTCGGTTCTGAGACGCTGATCAAGGGCAACGGCATGGACAAGGCCAAAGCCCTTCTGGAAGAAGCCGGGTATGACGGCACGCCTATCGTGATCATGCACCCGACGGACGTGGGCACGCTGCGCACGCAGCCGGTTGTTGTGGCGCAAGCGATGCGTGACGCGGGCTTTGTCGTCGATCTGCAGGCGATGGATTGGCAAACCCTGGTGGGCAAGCGTGCAAGCCAAGCCTCAATCGAAGATGGCGGTTGGCACATGTTCATGACCAACTGGGTGGGTGCTGACGTCTTCAACCCCTTGGTCAACAACATGGTCAACGGCAAGGGCCCTGACGGTGGCTGGTTCGGCTGGCCGGATGTGCCCAAGCTGGAAGAACTGCGCACCTCATATGCCACCGCACCAACACTTGAGCAGCAGCAAGAGCTGGCAGCAGAAATCCAGAAAATCGCATTCGAGGAAGCGGTCTATGCGCCGATTGGCCAGTACTTCGTGCCGACCGCCTGGTCGACCAGCATCGAAGGCGTGCTGGACTCGCCCGCGCCGTTGTTCTGGAACATCAGCAAGTAAAAACTGACACATGTCAGCCCCCCGCCACCCGCGGTGGGGCTGACCGCTTTTCCCTTTTCGAAGACGAAGGAGGTCTGGCAGATGGTTGGCTATATCGTACAGCGCATTCTTGCCGCGATCCCCGTGATGGGCTTTGTCGCGCTGTTTGTGTTCCTCCTTTTGCGCCTTACGCCCGGCGATCCAGCGGCGATCCTCGCTGGTGATACGGCGACGCCCGAACAGCTCGAGGCGATCCGCGAGTCGCTCGGGTTGAATGATCCGATCTTCACACAGTTCTTCCGGTGGGTGGGGCAGCTGCTCCAGGGTGACTTTGGCACGTCCATCCTGTCGGGCAAGCCGGTGATCGAACTCATCGGGGACCGGATGGAGCCCACTATCAGCCTCGCCCTCACCACGATCATCCTGTCGGTCACCATTGCAGTTCCCCTAGGCGTGATTGCCGCTTGGAAACAGGGCACGCTGATCGACCGGTTCGTGATGCTGCTGTCGGTCCTTGGATTTTCCGTGCCCGTTTTTGTCATCGGCTACCTGATGATCTCGCTGTTCTCGATGGAACTGAAGTGGTTCCCCGTTCAGGGCTTTCGTCCTATCGGTGACGGCGTTGGCGACTTCCTGCACCGCATCGCGCTGCCCACTTTTACGCTTACGCTGCTATACATTGCGCTCATTGCGCGGATCACCCGCACCTCCATGCTGGAAATTCTGGGCGATGATTATGTCCGCACCGCGCGGGCTAAGGGCCTGCCGGAAAGCCGGGTGCTGATGCGCCACGCGCTGCGCAACTGTTCGGTGCCCATCATCACCGTGATCGGCATCGGTTTTGCGCTGATCATTTCGGGCGTTGTCGTGACGGAATCGGTGTTCAACTTGCCCGGCTTGGGCCGACTGACCGTCGACGCCGTGCTCAGCCGCGACTACCCCGTGATCCAGGCCGTCATCCTGCTGGCGTCGCTGATCTATGTGGTGATCAACCTGCTGATCGACATCGCGTACGTGCTGCTTGATCCAAGGATACGTTACGCATGAGTGATCAAACCGCCACCATTGCCCCTCCGGCCCGCATGTCCCCGCTGGTGCGGACACGCGAGATCGTCTTGTCCAGTCCGCTGGTCACGGTGGGCACCATCATCCTTGTTCTGGTCGTCTTGTCCGCCATCTTCGCGGCGTGGATCGTTCCGCATGATCCAGTGCGCCTGACGCCATCACAACGGCTGAAACCGCCGAGCGAGACCTATTGGCTCGGCACCGACGCCTTTGGCCGGGATCTGTTTTCCCGCATTGTGTACGGTGGCCAGATCTCTTTGGTGGTTGGCGTTGCGGCAGCCATTGTCGCTGTCGTCGCCGGCCTCATGCTGGGTCTTCTCGCCGGTTACATTCGTTGGATCGACGCTGTGCTGATGCGCATGGTTGACGGTCTGATGGCGATCCCGAGCATCCTTCTGGCCATCGCGATTGTGTCTTTGTGGGGTGCAAGCCTGTGGACCGTTCTGGTCGCCATTACCATACCCGAAGTGCCGCGGGTTGTCCGCCTGGTCCGCTCGCTGGTCCTGTCCGCCCGTGAAGAGCCGTACGTCGAGGCGGCAATTGCCGCCGGTTCACCGACCTTTCTGATCATGCGGCGTCATCTGGTGCCCAACACCGTGGCGCCGCTGATCATCCAGGGCACATACATCTGCGCCAGCGCCATCCTGACCGAGGCGATCCTGTCCTTCCTCGGGGCCGGGATAAACCCCGAAACCCCCAGTTGGGGCAATATCATGGCCGAGGGGCGGATCTACTTCCAGATCAATCCCGGTATCGTCCTGTGGCCCGGTCTGGTGGTGTCCGTCGTGATCCTGTCGATCAACCTTTTGGGGGATGCCGTGCGCGACGCACTTGACCCCCGGATGGCGAAAAGGGGGCTGGAACGATGAGCCTGCTCGACATCCGCAACCTGCGCATCGCATTGGACGGTGTGCGAGATGCAGACGTGGTCAAGGGTCTCGATCTAAGTATCGAGTCTGGACAGACACTATGCCTGGTTGGTGAATCAGGCTCGGGGAAATCGCTCACAGCACTTGCAACAATGGGCCTGCTGCCCCCCGTTCTCAAAGCTATTGCGGGCTCGATCACACTCAAAGGAGAGAACCTGCTGGAGGCCAGCGCCGCCCGTCTGCGCGATCTGCGGGCCACTTCTATGTCGATGATCTTTCAGGAGCCGATGACAGCACTGAACCCCGTCGCGCGCGTGGGTCAGCAGATCGAGGAGGTGCTCGAGTTCCACTCCGACCTGTCGCTCTCGGCCCGTCGCAGCCGCGTGAAGGAAATGATGGAGGCCGTACACCTTCCGGATGTGGACAAGATGTATGCGAGTTTCCCGCACCAGCTGTCTGGCGGGCAGCGGCAGCGCATCATGATCGCCATGGCGCTGGTGATGCGTCCGCAATTGCTGATCGCGGATGAACCGACGACAGCGCTCGACGTGACAACACAGGCCCAGATCCTCAGCCTCATCCGTGAGTTGCGCGAAGATCAGGGCGCGGCCGTTCTGTTCATCACCCACGATATGGGGGTCGTGTCTGAAATCGCCGATGACGTCACGGTGCTGAAACTGGGCGAGGTCATGGAGACACAGGGCGTGGATGACCTGCTGCGCCGTCCACAAACAGACTATACACGCGCTTTGCTCCGCGCAGTGCCAAGCCAGGTGCCCAGGCCTCCCCGCGACGAACAGTCAGACGAGGTCGTCCTGTCCACCAACGCGCTATCAAAAACCTATAGTGGCGGCGGCTGGTTTACCAAAACGCGCGAAGTGCGCGCCGCGCAGGACGTCAGCTTCAGCCTGCCCAAGGGCCGCACCCTGGGCATTGTCGGCGAAAGCGGGTCGGGCAAGACAACGGTGGCCCGGTGCATCATGCGTCTGATTGATCCGACATCCGGTACAATCAACGTGGGCGGCACCGACATCGCGATGCTGTCTCAAAAGGATCTCAAACCGCAGCGCAAAAAGATCCAGATCGTCTTTCAGGACCCTATGCGGTCGCTGAACCCGCGTATCGAGATTGGCCAATCCATTATTGAGGGTCCGCTGAACTATGGCACAGCGCGCGATGCCGCAATGGCCCGCGCACGCGAACTGCTGGAACTGGTCGGACTGCCCGCAAGCGCGGTGGACCGTTTCCCGCACCAGTTCTCTGGCGGTCAGCGCCAGCGCATCGCCATCGCGCGTGCGCTCGCGATGGATCCTGACGTGCTGGTCGCGGACGAGGCAGTCTCGGCCCTTGATGTCAGTGTACAGGCGCAGGTGCTGGATCTGCTGGCCGAGCTGCAAGAGCGCTTTGGCCTCGGCATACTCTTTATCACGCATGATCTGGGCGTCGCATCGCAGATCTGCGACGACGTGCTGGTGATGCAGAATGGACGGGTGGTGGAGTACGGGCCAGCGGGACAAGTGCTCGGCTCGCCGCGGCAAGACTACACTAAGACACTGATCAAAGCGGCGCCTGGACGCCACTGGGATTTCGCCAATTTCCGGCCCTTTGCCGAAGCCGCTGAGTAAACGAAGGAGACGACGGAATGAACATTTTGCCCGTGATCGGCGAAAGCGTGGATGAGCTGACGGCTGTCTTCAAGGATCTGCACGCACATCCCGAGATCGGTTTTGAGGAACATCGCACAAGCGCCGTGGTTGCCGGAAAGCTGAAGGAATACGGCGTCGATGAGGTCCACACCGGGATCGCGGGTACCGGTGTCGTTGGGCTGATCAAGGGCAAATACGAAGGTGCCCGTCGCATCGGACTGCGCGCAGACATGGACGCGCTTCCGATCGCTGAGGAAACGAACCTGCCCTATGCCTCCACAACGCCGGGCGTGATGCATGCGTGCGGGCATGATGGCCACACCACAATGCTGCTGGGCGCGGCCAAGCATCTGGCCAAGACCCGCGAGTTCGCCGGGACCGCCGCGGTCATTTTCCAGCCCGCAGAGGAGGGCCTTGGCGGCGCGCGCGGCATGATCGCAGACGGCCTGTTCGATCGCTTCCCCTGCGATGAAATCTACGGCATGCACAACTCTCCGAGTGGCAGCCCTGGTAAGGTCGGCATCTGCAAGGGTGCGGCCATGGCTGGCGCGTCGTTCTTTGACATCACGGTGCAGGGCAAAGGCAGTCACGCCGCCATGCCACATCAGTCCCGAGACCCTTTGGTGATCGCCTCGACGCTGGTGAGCAGTCTTCAGACTATCCCGTCGCGCAACGTGTCGCCACTGGACACCTGCGTTCTGTCGGTGACGCAGCTGCATGCCGGGTCCGCCTATAACGTCGTGCCGGATGCTGCCACGCTCGCCGGTACGATCCGCTACTTCAAGGACGAGGTCTGCACGCTTGCAGAGGCACGCATGCGCGCACTCTGTGAGGGGATTGCCAAGGCCTTTGACGTGGAGATCAGGATTGATCTGCGCAATGTCTTCGATGTGCTGATGAACGATGACAGCCTGTCGGATGCCTATCTCGAAGCGGCGCAGGATATTGTCGGGGCCGAGAATATCTCGGGCACGGATGACCCAGCCACCGGCTCGGAAGACTTCGCCGATATGCTCAAGGTCGTCCCGGGCGCGTATTGCCGGATTGGCCATACCGGCACCACCGGACTGCACAATCCCAGCTTTTTTCTGGACCCAGACGTGCTGCCTGTCGGGGCATCCGTGATGGCGCGTATCGTCGAACGCCGTCTTGCAAGCTGAAAGAGAAGCATCGTGAACCCGCTGGAATTGCCCTTTGATGCCGATGCGATGATCAATGGCCTGCGGCCTTGGATCGAATGCGAAAGCCCGACCTATGACGCGGACGCGGTGAACCGTATGATGGATTTGGCCGCTTACGACATGGCCGCCCTTGGTGCCACGGTCGAGCGAATACCGGGACGTATGGGTTTCGGTGGATCCGTACGCGCACGGTTTCCGCATCCCGATATGGGGCGCACGCCGGGCATCCTGATTGCGGGGCATATGGATACGGTTCACCCTATTGGAACGCTTGAGGTTCTTCCTTTCAAACGTGAGGGCAATATCTGCTACGGTCCCGGTCTGATGGATATGAAGGGTGGCAATTACATCAGCCTTGAGGCGATCAAACAGATGATCCGCGCAGGGCTGCAAACGCCGCTGCCAGTCACTGTTCTATTCACCCCGGACGAAGAGGTCGGCACGCCCAGCACCCGCGATCTGATCGAGGCCGAAGCCGCGCGCAGCGCCTATGTCCTTGTTCCCGAACCCGGGCATGGGGACGGCGGCGTCACGATTGGCCGCTATGCCATCGCGCGCTTCAATTTGACGACCAAGGGCAAGCCCAGCCATGCCGGGGCCAATCTAAAGGACGGAAAGTCCGCGATTGCCGCAATGGCCCGCAAGATTATCGAGATCGAAGACATGACCGGCCCCGATTGTACGTTTAGCGTCGGCGTCATCCATGCCGGGCGTTGGGTGAACTGCGTGTCCTCGTCCTGTGCGGCCGAAGCGCTGAGTATGGCGAAAAAGCAAGAGGATCTCGACGCCGGTGTCGAACGGATGCTGGCGCTGCAGGGCACCACGAATGACGTCGAGTTTCATGTGGAGCGTGGCGTCACGCGGCCCGTATGGCGGCCCGATATGCCAGGCACGGCCAAGATGTTCGAGATCGCCAAAGACCTCGCGTCAGAGCTTGGCTTTGAGATGAAGGGCCGCAGTCAGGGCGGTGGTTCAGACGGCAATTTCACCGGCGCTATGGGCATACCCACACTCGACTCGCTCGGCGTCAGGGGGGCAGACCTGCACACACTCAACGAGCATATCTACGTTGACAGCCTGCCGGAACGCGCCCGGTTGATGGCAGGTTTGCTGACGCGCTTGAATTAAAATCGCGCGGTGTCGGGACCATCGGGGTGTGCTCTGTGGAACGCCCCGTGCGGCCAGCATGTGAACGGCAAGTTGCTATTGCAGCGCGGATTGGGCGGGGCTGCATCGCGCCTAGGCGACAGTTTCCGCGATTGTTGACTATGGCGGATTTTACCCCGTGGATTCATGCCTCAGAAACACGAAGTTGCAGCTCAAAACTTGGTCACGGTGCTCTGACCTCAGCTGCTCACATGATCCGTCGTTCAGCCAAAAGCCTCGCTTCTTTGGTTGCGTCCTTGGAACTGTCAGCCCCTCCCGCAGCCATAGTCGTTCCACGCGCTTGTCGTTAGCCTGCGTCCCGAAGCAGAGCTGCGATCCGGCAATAATCGTAGCAGCCAAACCGCCGCGCGGGTTCAATCATGTCCGCAACCAGACGTTCGTAGTCAGCACAGCCCGTTGGCCAATAAGTACCTAAACCTGCCCCAGTTTAGTGACTGTCGCTTCCGGCTTGTGCCGCTTCATAACCATTCTGATCCTCCGTTTTTACCAAACAAAACAGCGGACAACTTCAAGGGGAGACGAGCACTGACGGGCTCTCCTATGAATAGGAGGGAAATCGTGTTTCAAGTCTGCACTTGTCTACGACAGAGCACTCGGCTTCCATCGACTTGAGGCGCAGAAGCGAGCTGCCGGCGTCAACAAGTACGTCTTAGACTCAGCGTGACACCCTTTCACAGCTTCGCCTCCGTCACAGACGCATACTGCGAGCTCTAAGCTATGAATTTAGATTATATTCGGAAGGCGCATGGGTGCTGACTTCGCAATTCTTACAATTTTGTAAGCCCTGGGTAAGGGTAATGTGAGCCTTATGCTGCAGTATCCCACGCATCGTGGAGTGTTCTGAGAAGCAATGCCGACAGTTGCTACAGCCCGCGGGCGCAACCGCCAGAAAACCAATGTAAAAACCTGCGGTCACGGAAGAAGACTGCGCAAACCGAGCTGCCAAATGTCTAAAACCACTTTGATTTACGCCACCGTGTTTATTCTGGCGCATGTCGCCCTCGTCGCCCCATTTGTGCCTTGGGCCAACATGGTTCCTGCGAGCCTCGGCGCGCTGTCTATGACCTCAATGGCGCTTACACTGATCCTTGCCGCTCGCTGGCGGATCGTTGATCGCCTTATGGGAGGGCCGGACAAATCCTACGGCGCTCATCGCTGGCTCGGCTTTTTCGCCGTTACTGGTGCGCTGGGGCATTGGGCGACCGCCGAAACCTATGGGGCTGGCGCTGTTCCCGTGCTGGCTGAAAGCGGCGAGAGCGTTGGATGGTTTGCGGCGATGGGGCTGGTGGTCTTGACGTGTGCGGCCATGGTGCGTGTGATCCCATATCACGTTTGGAAGGCGAGCCATATGCTGATGGGCCCCATTTTCTTGCTGGCAGCTTATCATACGTTCTTTGTGGCCAGCCCACTTGCGGTGGGCTTGGCGCCTTGGACCTTAATGGCGTTGGTTTCCGCCGTCGGTCTGCTGGCATGGGTCCAAACTTTGCTGCGCAAGCGAGAGATCACACGTCTAGTGAAGGTTGAAAAAGCGACGCCCTTTGTCGGAGGGGTCGATGTGACTTTTCGTTCGGACGAGCCCCTGCCCTCGTTCCGACCCGGACAGTTCGCGACAATCGCCCAGAATGTCGCGCGGGCTGAGACACATCCTTTCACGATCGCCGGGGGGACGGAGGCTACCCGCCGCTTCGTGATCCGCGCCGCTGGCGATTGGACGGATGATTTTGTCAGTACGGTCTCTGAAGGCGACACATTCCGGGTCGGTCGGGGCGTCGGGCGATTTCTGCCGCAGGTGAACGCAAGCAGGACCGAACAGCTTTGGGTAGCAGGTGGCGTGGGGATCACGCCGTTCCTAGCGGCGTTAGAGCGGATGGAGCCCGACAACAATGCCCGTGTAATCCTGATCTATTGTATAAGGTCCCGAGAATCCTCGGGCGCGATTGCGGACGTGGAACGCCACGCCGCGCGGCTGCCTCAGATTGACCTGTTTGTTCTGAGCGACGCAAGCGGCGATCGGCTAACATCCAAGCGCATGACAGAGATCATGCAGTCCATGGCGGCGGATGGGCAGGTGTACCTGTGCGGCCCAGAAGGTCTGAAGTCTCTGGTGACAACCGCATGGCAAACCCTTGGAAAGACGGGCAAGGTTCACAGTGAACGCTTTGACTTCAGAGGGGCCTACGGAATGACGGACCTCATTTACATCGGTAAGCCCGCCTTGGAGATCGCCAGGAGTCTGTGGGTCGGTGAAAAGGAATTGCCGCATGCGGCTTCTGGTCCTTGAGGATGACCCAAAGCTTGGGCCTTGGGTGACGCAAGGTCTGCGCGAGGAAGGCCATGTCGTGGACCTTTTTACCGATGGCAAAGATGCGCTCTTTGCCGCCATGGACCAAAGCTATGACGTCTTGGTGCTGGATCGCATGGTGCCAGGGCTCGATGGGCTTTCCGTGCTCAAAGCGTTGCGGCAGGCCAAGGTAACGGTACCGGCAATGTTCCTCACCGCGCTCAACGAGGTCGACGATCGCGTGACTGGCCTGCGCGCAGGCGGAGAAGACTACCTGGTCAAACCCTTTGCCTTTGCCGAGTTATTAGCACGGGTTGAGGGCTTGGCGCGCAGGCCCGGCACTCCAGAAGAGCAGGCGTCTGAACTCACCGCCGGCGATATCACCATGGACTTGCACAAACGCACCTGCATCCGGCAAGGAGAGCCTGTGGACCTGAACCCCAAGGAGTTTCAGCTGCTAGAGGTATTCCTGCGCTCAAAAGGGCGCGTGCAGACTCGGACCATGCTGCTCGAACGGGTTTGGGACATGAGTTTTGATCCGACAACCAGTGTGGTCGAAACGCATATCAGCCGGCTTCGGGGCAAAATAGAAAAGCCGTTTGGGGATACAGTAATCCGCAACATCCGCGGCTCTGGCTATGTTTTTGAAGAGGCTTAGCGCCCTTCACAGGCTGTCGGCCTTCCGGCAAGCCATGGTCCTGCTCGCGCTGTTCTCGATGATTTCTGTGATCGCCTGGGGTGGCACGTACTGGTTGATTTGGAGCGAAATGGGCCGGGTGGTCGATGCGCGTCTGGCTGAACGTATGGAACTTGCCGTTAGCGCCTTGGCAGCCGGTCAACCCTTACCGGAGCCGGAGGACGGAGAGAGCATTCAACTGACGGACGATTCTCCTAGGCTAGGCTTCTGGACCGACCCGACGCAAGGTGCAGAAACCCGTTATCTTCAGCAGCAGACACCCCAAGGCATTGTTCTGGTCGGCGAAAATACCGAACGCTATGAGGAAATGCGGCACATCGTGTCGACCGGTATGCAACTCAGCCTCGTAGGAAGCCTCTTGGCCGCAGGGATCGCGGCGGTCTTGATGGCCGGGCAGGCGCAACGCAGGTTGAATGTCATCACCGGTGGCCTCGCGGATGTCGCCCAAGGTCAACTGAGTAAACGCATTTCACTCGAAGGCAAAGACGACTTGAGCATGGTCGCGGGCCGCATCAATCTGACGACCGCACGGTTGGAACAAGCAATGGCTGACATGCGCGTGCAGTCCTCCAACATTGCCCATGACCTTCGAACGCCTTTGGCCCGCCTTCGCGCTGAAATCGAGACATCCCTGAACGCGCTGATCAACAAAGACCGCGCGGTGACCGAGGATGATCTCGGTGCTGCGTTGGAACAGATTGACCGGATCAACGAGACCTTTGATGCGTTGCTGCGGCTGAGCCAGATCGAAAGCGGGGCTGGGCGGTCCGGGTTTATGCAGGTACCGTTGGCAGATTTGATTAACCGGGTAAAGGACACTTTTGGTCCTGTTATTGAAAAGACGGGACAACACCTCAGCATTGATGTAGCCGAGCCTGCATCCGTAAATGGTGATCCTGACTTGCTGATGCAGCTTGTGGCTAATCTGGTTCAGAATGCATTGCGTTACGGAGCGACTGGTCAAACGATCACCTTGAGATGCCACAAAACGCTATTGTCTGTGTCTGATGAAGGCCCGGGCATCCCCTTCCAAGAGCGTGAGCGCGTTCTGCAACCTCTCTACCAACGGGAGACGCACCGGCAAGGTGATGGGTTCGGGTTGGGCCTGTCCCTCGTGCGCGCGATTGCGGAACTTCACGGGGCCGACTTGTCGCTTGCGGATGGTACCAATGGTCAAGGTCTCACCGCGACCGTCCGATTCCAGACAAACCGCCAAGATGTAAACCCTGCGTAAGGCGCTTGTGAAGTTGCCCTCTGACACTCCCGCCCAGTCAGGCAGGAGCAGTCGAAATGCGGTCTTTCAAAAAACTCTCGTTGCGCCAGAGCCTATGGGCAGCCGCGCTTGTCCTACTTGTTGGCGCGACGCTCTATCCCAGCGATATGGACGGCCACTATGCGCAGTCTCGGAACGGACAGGACAGCCGGGTTGTGACGAGCGTTGAGGCTTATGGCAGGCACGTCAATACGCTTATCCCCGTCGGCACGGCGCTTGTTCTTCGTGACATCAGAGGCTTGGGGCAAATTGCAGCTGTGATGGTCGCAGGAACAGCAGCCACGCATGTTCCAAAGCGGCTCCTGAACGATATTGAGATCGGCGGAACCCGGCTTGGGCAACGGCCGAATGGTGGGCAGCATAACATGCCGTCCGGGCATTCTGCGCTTGCCAGTGCGGGCGCTTGGATTGCGGTGCAGCGATACCTCAAGCTTTTTGGCATGATCGTCTGGCCAATCCTCTTTCTGACGATGTACGCGAGATACATGCTGGATGCGCACACCATCTCAGCCACAATTGCCGGAGCCATTATCGGCATTCTCGTCGCAGATTTGTTCACCCGGCCTTGTTTCCGGCTGCGCCGCATTTTCGCGACGCGTCCAAGCGCGTTACGGCAACGGCTCGGATTTACGGGCAAAGCACCAGTGTCTGCCTGACTGCTCGCGCAGCCGTTTGCTGACAGATTTGTAAGTCAGCAGAGATCCTCGTGTGACATAGAGCGCCGATACAAAGTCCCCAAAGCTCTTAGCCTAGGATGGACCCCATGCTGCATAACCGCAATACAGTCTCAGCGATTGCCATTGGCCTTCTTGCCTCCTCTGCCCATGCGCAGTCTAGCGACGGCACGACACTGACGATTGATGAAGCCGTCGCGATAGCGCTTGAAGCGCAACCTGGAACGGTGTCGGAGGCTGAGCTTGACCAGTTTGATGGACGGCCCGTAGTCGACATCGAGATTGTGAATGATGTCGGGGAAGATGTCGAATTCAAGATCGATATCGCAACAGGCGAAATACTGGACCAATGGACGGATGATGACCCAAGTGACGATCCGACCGGCACGGATGAAGATGCGGAGGGCGCACTCGAAGCCGGCGCTGGGACCGGTACCGCACACAAGGCCCCCCATGTGGAACGGAGCATTCCGCTGGACTGGGCCCTTGCCGCAGCCACCGCAGCTGAGGCGAAGTGCACCGAACTGGGTTTTGCTGTAACAGTCACCGTCGTTGATCAACGCGCGCAACCCCGTGTGACGCTCATGAAAGAAGGCGCGTTCCCGCATACGATTGAAACCAGCAGTCGCAAGGCCATCACGGCCGCGTCGCGCCGCGAAGCAACATCCGTGATAGAGGCTGAAAACGCACACGAGCCGACGCTTGGTGCCGTTTTCAACGAGATTGGTTTGATCACATTGTCGGGCGGCATCCCCATTCTGTACGAAGGTGAGGTGATTGGCGGCATCGGGATCGCTGGATCACCGGGTGAGGATGAGACCGGCAAAGAGTATGATGACATTTGCGGCGAAGCGGGCATCGCCGCAATCTCGAAACTCTTGAACTGATCGTACGTCGTTTTCAGGCGGCCCGACCCGACCGTACGGCGTCGCCTGAGCGAACGTTATGCGATGCTTCACCAGAAAGTCGGGATGCGTCATGCTTCGCTTTGTCCTGGCCGCTTTTCTTCTGTGCCTGACGCTGGCGCAGGCAGGTGCTCAGGAACATGTCGGAATGATCCCGGAGCCAGCCAGCGCAACGTCGGTGACCGACGTTTTGCAGCTGCCTATCCCGTTGACCGAAGAGGCCATCGCGCAGTTCATGTCTCAGATGAGCGACACGCAAGTGCGCTTGCTGCTGCGTGACGAGTTGAACGCCAAGGTATCCTCGCCACCGGGTGCATTAGATCCGGGCGCGCAAACGGAAACCCTCACTTATCACATGACGCTCGGCGCAGCCCGTGCCGCAGTCCGCCCCGCGCATGAGTTTGGCGCGATGATCACGGCTCAGACGCAATCAGTTGCGAGCTTCACAACGCGTTTCGGTGATGACGGCTGGATGCTCTTGCTGTCTATTCTCAGCCTAGCGGCTGCAATCGGCTACGGGCTTGAAAAGCTCTTTTATTTTCTGGTTCTAAGCTGGTTTCCTCAGCCAACCGCGCAGAAATCGACCAGCATCAAAGCGTCGTTGGTGTTTCTGACCCAACGCTTGGCCCGAGAAACCGGCGGGGTTGCCATCTTTGTCGCGGTATCGGCGGTTATTGTTGACGCGCTGATGCCAAATGGGCTCGAAGAATACGGGTTTGCAGCGCTTCTGACCCTACTGCTTGCGCCGCGCGTCGCTTACACGGTCCTGCGTTTTATGCTGACGCCAAACGTACCCCAGCATCGCCTGATCTTTGCCGACAATACCACCGCGAAATTTCTCACCCGGCATTCCGTGGGCATGGCCGTCCTGATCGGGGCGATGCAACTCTTGTCCCAGTTCAACGCTCTGAACTCGGCGCCAGAGCAAGCGGCCCTTACCGTGTTCTGGTTCGATCTTGCGCTGCGCGCATATTTCGTCTGGATTGTAATTCGCTGCTGGACCGGCTTGGTTCTGATGTTGCGGGGCACCAATGAAGAGGTTGGCGCTTGGGAAGACCGCATCTCCCGCATCTTTCCGGTATTCGCGATTGTCAGCGTCTTCAGTACCTGGTGGCTGATCAACATCATCGCGAGCTACGACGCGCTCGCCCTTCTTGCAGAGCGGCCGGACATCACGACCGTGGGCCTGCTCGTGGCTGCGCCGGCCTTCGACACATTGATCCGAGCCTTGGTCAGCCACTTGATGCCACCCATGACCGGCGAGGGACCAATCGCCGAGAACGCCTATCACGAAACGGGCCGTGCCTATAAACGGATCGGGCGAATCCTCGTCTTCGGGGCAATTCTGCTGCAACTCGCCGATATCTGGGACATCAGCCCCGAGACTTTTACCAGCTCTGGGGCTATCGGCCTGCTGCTCCAAGGTTTCTTTACAGTCAGCTTTACCCTGGTTCTGGGCTATCTGACGTGGGAGGTCGTGTCTTTGCTGATCTACCGCAAACTGGCAGAGGAGATGACCCTTTCCGGCTGGAACTCAGAGGAGGACGACTTGGGCGACGGTGGCGGCACCGGCGGTACACGCCTGACCACAATCTTGCCACTGCTGCTCAAATGCGCCCGCGCCACGATCCTGATTCTCTTTGGCTTGCTGATCCTGAGCGAACTGGGGGTTAACATCACGCCACTCTTGGCTGGTGCCAGCATCCTGGGTCTTGCGATCGGCTTCGGTTCGCAGAAATTGGTGACCGACGTCGTCTCGGGCGTTTTCTTCTTGCTCGACGACGCCTTCCGGGTCGGAGAATACTTGGACATTGGCGGGACCATGGGAACGGTCGAGAAAATATCAATCCGGTCCTTGCGCCTTCGTCACCATCGCGGGCTTTTGCACACGATCCCCTATAGCGAAGTGCCTAAAATTACGAACTATTCGCGGGATTGGGTGATCATGAAACTGAAGTTCACCGTCCCTCACGGCACAGACACGGAAAAAGTGCGCAAATTATTCAAGCAGATCGGTCAGGAACTTCTGGAACATCCCGAATTAGGAAAAGACTTTATCCAGCCGTTCAAGTCTCAGGGCGTCTTCGCGTTTGATGACGTGGGGATCGTCATTCGCGGCAAATTCATGGCCAAGCCGGGCGGGCAATTTATGATCAGGAAAGAAGTCTATAACCGGGTGAAGGCCGCTTTTGAGGAGCATGGCATCGAGTTTGCCCGCCGCGAAGTGCGTGTCGCAATTCCAAGTCTTCATGGGTCAGACGAAATCAGTGAAAACGATAAAGCCCGGATTGCTGGCGCCGCAGGCGAAGCCGCTAGGACACAACCGCCAGTCACATTTCCTACAAACACGGCAGGCGATGTTCTGGAATGAGGTTGATTGCTGCATCCGTAAAGCGAACTAAGGCGATCCATAGGTTTCGAGCTTCGCTCCAATGAACGGTCATCAACGACCCCTTTGACGATTTGGTCGCAACGCAGCGGTAAACGTGTCGCCAGAGTAAATGGATGCAGTGTCTTTAAGTTGCGCGTCTGCACGGGGTTGCCCTGTCCGCAATCACTTAATGCATACTTGGTCAGTTTCGCAAAGGCAGCGAATATCCGGATTGCTGGCTTCAGTTGCAGCATCAAAGAAGCGGATCGGCTGTCAACTATGGGCTCGCTGTCCGCTGTCTTTACGCGGGACTCAGCGTCGATTGAGATTTGAACATGCAGGCGGAGTGGCCGCTATGAAGACCGCAGCGAAGGTGACAAGAGTCTCATGATGACCAATGCTGCGGATGTGCTGAACGACTGCAAACTGCACCGCCGGGGTGCTTATTCCACTTTCGCAACTGCCTTGATCTCTACCAAAAGATCAGGGTCAGCCAAACTGACGACCCCAATGGCGGTCCAGTTTGGAAAGGGTGGGTTGGGAAAGACACTCTGTTTCGAAACTGCAAACGTGTCGAAGTGTTCGTGCATGTTTACGTGAAAACTGGTGATATCGACGATGTCATCAAATCCGCACCCCGCTGCCCCTAACACATCATGCAGGTTGGCAAAGGCCATCTGGAATTGCGATGCGGGATCCTTGATTGCGCCGCCCGCCGCATCGACCCCCACCTGCCCTGACACGAACAGAAAGCCGCCGCTGCGCACGGCGGCTGAGTATCCGTAGGCTTCGTAGGTCGCCTGCTTGTCGCTTGGAAAAATTACATCCCGCATCATCAACTCCAATTCTATACAGTTGTATAGAATCTATTTCTATGCGAGTGTAAAGAAACAGTCAATTGGAACAAAAGATGCCACGCCCGAAGTCTTACGATCGCCAGGATGCTATCGCAAAGGCGGGCGAAGCGTTCTGGGAGCATGGTTTTCAGAACCTCGGCGTACGCGAGCTTGAACAACTGACCGGCATCAACCAGTTTGCCATACGTTCGGAGTTTGGCGGCAAGGAAGGTCTCTACCTTGAGACATTGACCTTCTACTGCGACGCGGCGATCACATCGGAGATGGCGCCGATGAAGACAGGTGGGATCCCCGAAATCATCGATTTCTTTCAGGGATTGGTCACGCCAGGGTCTGCGACTTCCAGTGATTGGGGGTGCTTGATCGTCAATACCGGAATTGAAAATGCGCGCATTCAAAGCCCTCGCTTGGAAGCTGTCGTGAACGCCTATTGGGCTGCACTAGAAGATCACTTCCTAAATGCCCTAGAGAATGAAAAAAGGGGGCAAGGCGGTCAGGTGACATTCACGCCGCCTACTCTGGCCGCATCATTGGTCCCAGCGGTCATGGGCATTCACGCGCAAAACAGGTCGCTGCAGGATCAGACCGCAGGCCAACCTCTTGTGGATCTGATTTGCTCGATCCTGGCTGAACATTTGTCTCCCTGACGATCCAGCCGTTTCTCCTGTAACCCGTCTCGACAATACTTACGTGGAGGACTTTGGCATCAATGAGATAATAGGCACGACCCGTTGAAGCAGCACGCCAGCGCATATCCGGCGAAGCCCCGGACTTTCATTGACTACCACCGACGTGTCGAGCGTGTGGTAGATGTTATTCTTGTGAACCCAGCGCAACCATTCACAGTCAAAGACCTAGCAGCGCATGCGGGTTTCTCAGAATTTCACTTTCATCGTGTCTTCAAGGCCATCGCAGGCGAGAGTGTCGCGCAATGCATCATTCGACTTCGACTGGAGGCCGCCGCAAGCGCTCTAGTCTATCAGCAGAAGACGCCTTTGACGCAGATCGCGCTGGAGTGCGGGTTCTCTGACAGTGCGCATCTATCGAAGGCATTTCGCAAAGCACATGGCTGTTCGCCCACACAGTTTCGCAAGGATCATCCAAACGGGTTCAGAATCCGCAGGATTGGCAAAGCCATAACCAAAGCGCCGGACTATCCAGACGACATGAACGTAAATGTCGATATCCAGACGATGCCGGAGCGGACCTTGGCCAGCCTCCGCCTTCTTGGTCCCTATACCCATGAGGGCATTACCGACCTCTACGCTGAGCTTGGCCAATGGTATCAATCCAGTCTGCGCCGACCATTGCCGGACGAGACCGTCAGCATCACGTGGTCGGATCCGAGTTTGGCGGTCGAGGACACCTTGCGCCTGGATGCGTGCTATGCGGTTCCTGCTGGCACCAAAGGGTCGGACCGGGTTGTCATGCGCTACCTTGAGGGCGGACGCACAGCTTGCCTGTGTGCTTCGCTCGCCGCTTCTGAAACGCATCGGATTTCAGAGCTATGGGATGTGTTCCTTGGCCATTGGCTCCCCCAGCTCAGCATCGAACCGGCGGACCGCCCCGCTTACGAAGTTTACCGGACGAACACTGACATGTCTGGGTTCGACATCACGCTCTGCCTTCCCTTGAAAGATGCACATACGGAGCCTCACCATGACTGACACTTTCACCCTCTCCCAAATTGGGCACACAGAAACGACAAACGGCCGCTTTATGGTGCGGGTTCTCCCCGCCTATCGCGAAGCGCTGACCGGTCTGGCAGAGTTCAGCCACGCGATTGCGCTATGGTGGGCCCACGAGGCAGACATTCCAGATCTGCGCGCGCGTCGGATAATCCCATCGCCCTATACCGCCACGTCAGCCGATTTCGGGGTCTTTGCAACGCGCTCCGAGGCGCGGCCCAATCCCATCGGGTTATCTGTGTTTTCCTTGGAGTCTGTCGATCTAGAAGAAGGAATGGCCGTGTCGCACTACTTCGACATGCTGCCCAGCACGCCAATTCTAGACCTGAAACCCTACTTCCCGGCGTCAGATCTTGTGATAGACGCAGGTGTGCCTGCCCATTTCAAACACTGGCCAGCATCGGTGGAGGCCTCTGCCGATTTTGATTGGCAACGCGAGTTCCGAGATTAGCATATTCAACAAAAGCCTGAATTCGACCTTGGCGCTTTGGATTGGGAGCATGACACTGGTCCCGGCACCGCTTCCGCTACCCCCAACGGGTTTGCCTGACCAAAGCTGATTTTGGAAAGCAATGTGCCAACGACCGCTCTGTCCTGCATTGCGGTCGTACCAAGCGCCTCGGAGCATGTTTGTGGCAAATGGCTGGCTGGGGCATTCGCTGCCTCCCTTTGATCAGACAAAATTTTGATGACTAATCGACCACTTATCATTCCTTCCGAGCAATGCATACGGATCGCCAGGATGTTCGGCGTTCTAGGCGGAAATTGCTCATAGCGGTGAGAGACGCTTCGGCCGCGCCCAAAGCCTGGTGACAAACCAAGAGACATTCGAGAGGCGACTATTGCGGTGACGTCCGGGTCATGGCGAATGACAGCCTCAACGGGTTGCGGCCCAGTATCGCCAAACGCGCGCCGACGGCGGCATTGTGCCGTCCAAGTTTGCCTAATCCGCGGGCGTTGGTTGGGCCGGTTTGAAGAGCGTCATAGTCAACTCGTCAGCAGTTTGAGGTTTTCGATCTGCGCCTTCTGGACCCACGGCCCTCTACGCGCAGATAAACTTGATTGGCATCAAACGGCATTGGCGGCGTCCCTTCCGGTATTGGCCAGTTGCCGCAGCCCGAACGCCAAGGTCAGGACATCAATTCCGGTCGCAACAAACGTCGCACGGTGTTTGAGGCACACAGTGATGAAGCCCCTATCCAGTGTGAGGATGCCTGCCGCTTTTCCGCGGGCCACAATCCGGTCGATGGCGTCCAGCACGATCTTTTGGATCTCTGGCACATCAGCAGTCGGCGGATAGCCAAGATCGACTGACAAATCCGCAGGGCCAATGAATATGCCGTCTATCCCTTCGATCTCCAAAATCTCATTAAGGGCCTCAAGACCTGCCTGGCTTTCGACTTAGATCAGCAGGCAGATTTCCTGATCTTCGCTCGTCAGATAGTCGGGTATTGCTGCGAATTGCGACGCGTGCCCAAGTGCGTAGCCAACGCCGCGTATGCCTTTTGGCGGATAGCGCACGGCGCGGACCAGCGCGCGGGCTTCGCCTGCGCTTTCAACCATCGGGATCAACAAGTTTTGCGCGCCTACATCCAGCATCTGCTTGATCAGGCAGGGATCCCCATTGGAAAGGCGTACGACCGCGTGATTATCGCTGGCTTGCAGAACCGCGATCTGCTCTGAGATGGAGCGTAGGTCATTGGGCGCATGTTCCCCGTCGATCAGCAGCTAGTCAAATCCGGCGGTTCCTGCGATCTCTGCGGTGTAAGCATTCGCCAAGCCCAGCCAACAGCCGATCTGCGGCTTCTTCTGTTTTAGAGCTTGTTTGAAGGCGTTCTTTGGCGCGGGCATGTTTGGGTTCTCTCAAGTTTCAGAGGCGATCGAGCAGGTTACTGACCCAAGCGCACCAAAGTCGCATTGGATCGTGTTGCCCGGAGCCCCCGCAACAGGTCGCGTAGAGCTGCCGCCCAGAACGAATTCACCTGCTTTCAAGCCTTCGCTCGACTCGGCCTGTTGCCGGGTGAGCCAGACTAAACCGTTTGCGGGGTGGCCAAGAACACCGGCCGATACGCCGGTCTCTTCGATCTTGCCATTCGGTAAATGATCCCCGGTACCATTCTCAGATCGATGGTGTCGGGCCGCACAGGCTTGCCACCCCAGATGATGCCCGCAATCGCGGCATTATCGGCAATCGATCACTTCAATTGCTGGGATCATCTAGTCTGTCGCATTGAGCGCATCGAAGATGGTGACATCCGGCCTGGCAAGTGGGGCGTTCAGCTTGAAGCCTAGTTCAACTTCGAAACGGGGCGTGATGAAGCGGTCAGATGCGATCATGCCGCCATCATCGATGAGCATCGCGTCCGTCAGCACACCGTAGTCGGGCGTAGCAATGCCAACCGCCATCTGCATTGCACGACTGGTCAGTCCGGTCTTATGGCTAACGACCTTCTCACCTTTCGCGCGGTGGAGATCGCCCCAAGCCGACTGGACGCGATAGGCATCCTCCATCAAAAACTCCGGATAGATGCAACACGGGGCGCGTGTCAGTACGCGCGTTTGTTACGCCTCGTCATAGGCGGCGGCAAGTTCGTTGATCTGGTTGTCCGTCAAAGCTATGAGTCAGCCCCTTGGTCGCCGCAAAGAGTCTGCACAAGGTTCGTTTGTCCAAGGGCAAATGACATTTTGGTCAACGACTGTCAGAGGATTGGCTCAGGCACCGCTGATATACAGTTTATGTGCTTCGCGCATGGTGTCCTCCGCCTTATTTGACGAAAGCAAAACACATTCCGCACAGACTATAAAATGGTTTCATTTGTTAGATAAATACACTGAATGTGATTGAGGTGCGACATCTGATGTATGTGTCGACGTATAACTTTTATTTTATATGCTTCTCTTTCCGTGATTAATCTCCTGCCAAATCGAGCTGTCGCTCGAAGAAAAAGCAGGAGCCTTCAACAGATGTCACTCAACCAAGGTCGCTCCATCTTGGCTATCCCCGGGCCAACGGTCCTGCCGGATCGTGTGCTTTCGGCAATGCATCGGCAATCCGGAAGCATCTGTGATGGTGAATTGTTTGAGATGACCGATGGGCTTCTAAGTGACCTCAAGAAAGTCGCCGGTACGAACGGATACGTCGCGATCTATCAGGCAAACGGACATGGCGCTTGGGAAGCGACACTTCGCAATACCGTCAAACTCGGCGGGCGCATGTTGGTGCTGTCAAACGGCTTTTTCTCAAGCCGGTGGGGCATGGTGGCAGAAAGTATCGGTTTGGAGGTCGAGTATCTCAACTATGGCATGGCAGATCACGCGGAAGCGCAGAAGCTGCAAAAAAACTATCGGCCGACAAAACTGGCCTCATCAAAGCTGTCCTGGCAATTCAGACGGAAACATCGTCATCTGTACGCAATGACATCGGCGCGCTGCGAACCGCTGCGGGGCATGACGCATTGTTCATGGTCGATTGCATTGCGTCGCTCGGCTGCGACCCGTTCGAGATGGACTCGCTTGGCGTGGATGTGATGGTGTCGGCGAGCCAAAAGGGCATGATGTGTCCCGTGGGTCTTTCCTTTGTTTTCTTCAATGAAAAGGCGGACGCTGCACGGGCGCACACACAACCGGGCCACTACATGGACTGGTCTGAGCGGGCAAAGTCGAAATCCTTTTACCCCCGTTGGGCCGGCAGCCCGCCCGCGCGTCATATGTTTGCACTCCGCGCGTCTCTCGACATGCTGTTTGAAGAAGACTTGCCTGCGGTTTGGGCGCGCCATGCGACCATTGCGAAGGCGGTCGCGGCGGCTGTCGAAGTTTGGGGGGCTGAGGGGCACATGCAACTGAACATCGCGGACCCGGCGTATCGCTCGAACGGTGTGACGACGGTCAAAACCGCGCCCGGTGTCGCGCACAAGATCCGAACCTGGTGCGAGGCTGAGGCGGGCGTCACACTCGGGAACTCACTTGGGTTCCCAGACAGTGAAATCCATGATCATTTTCGCATCGGCCATATGGGGCACTTTAATGTTCACATGGTGATGGGTGTCTTGGGAACCATTGAGACGGCACTTCATGCGCAGAGCATTCCGCACGGACCTGGCGCCCTTTCAGCTGCTGCGCAGGTTCTCGCCGCGCATGCCGCCCCATAACTCAAAGGACACAGGATGAGCGAGAAGACCGCGTTTGTTTGGGATGAAAAGTGCTTTTGGCACTTTGGCGGCAACTACGCGTTGCTTTCGCCCGTTGGAGGGCTGGTCCAGCCGCTCGTGTCCGGCGGGTTGCCCGAGGCCCCGGAAACCAAGCGCCGCTTGAAAAATCTGATGGATGTGAGCGGCCTGTCTGCGGAACTTGCGTTGATGGGTGCTAAGGCGGCCACGCTGGAGGACCTAAAGCGCGTTCATCCTGAAAGCTATCTGACACGATTCAAAGAGATGTCAGACAATGATGGCGGTGAACTTGGGCTGCGCACGCCGTTTGGCCCGGGTGCTTTTGAAATTGCTGCGCTCTCGGCTGGTCTGGTGACCAAAGCAATTGAGTTCGTGCAAACGGGCAAAGCGCGGAATGCCTATGCCCTGTCACGTCCACCGGGGCATCATTGCCTGCCGGAATGGCCAAACGGGTTTTGCTTGCTGGCAAATATCGCCATTGCGATTGAGGCGGCCCGCGCCAACGGCTTGGGCAAAAGGTTTGCTGTTTTAGACTGGGACGTGCATCACGGGAACGGGACCGAGGCGATCTTCCTCGACCGCGATGACGTGCTGACCATCTCGATCCATCAAGACCGCTGCTACCCCCATGACACCGGCACCACGGACGTCGTTGGGACAGGTAGAGGTGCGGGCTTCAATATGAACATCCCATTGCCGCCAGGCTGCGGGCACAAAGCCTACCTCGACGTGATGGAGCGGCTTGTACTCCCGAAACTGCGCGACTTCGATGCTGATCTGGTTGTCATCGCTTGCGGTTTTGACGCCTCGGGCTTTGACCCGCTGTCACGCATGATGTGCTCACCCGAAACCTATCGCCTGATGACACGGATGGTGATGGACATCACTGACGGTCGTTTGGTCGCCGCGCATGAGGGCGGGTATTCCGAGCTTTATGTTCCGTTCTGCGGTCACGCGATGCTGGAAGAAATGTCCGGCTCAGACATCCCCGCCGAAGACCCCTTGAAAGCGCGTATCACAGGCCAGCAACCGGATGAATACGCCGACGCCTTCCATGCCTCTGTTGTCACGCGGCTCGGCGAGGAGTTGCGTGCGAACGGAGTTCTATAGCTTGGGCACAGGGTACAGGAGGTCATCCGTATCCGTGTCTTGCGTCACGGCAAACACGCTCGGTCCAAGCTCAACGAAATAGCTGTGCAACTCTTTAATAAAGGCGGTCACCGCTGCAGGCTTTTGAGCACCGTAAGGGTCAGCCGCGAACAAGGTCGGCTGGCGCAACTTCTCCTTCAGCGGCAGACGCAGAAGGTTGGGGTTGTCAGGAATGGTCTCAGGCGTTGGCCGGATATTTAGGATCGATACGCCAAGCCCATTTGAGACTGCCGATCGGACCGTCTCATAGAAATGGGTCCGCAACCCAATCCTGGGACGGCGGGAAACGTTATCGAATAGGCCCAAAAGGTAGACCCGCGTTTCCGGCAGGTCGAGCAGGATCAGCGGATGGTCAACCAGAGACTTCAAAGACACCACGTTTAGCTTGGCAAGCGCGCTGTCGCGATGGACCAAGGCGTGGGTCGGAAACTTGCAGATCGGGATCGTGTTGCTCCCGAACTCCTGACCGATGTCATAAGTAACGACCAGATCCACTTCGCCTGCGGACAACCATGCGCGAAGCTGGGTTTAGTCCCCCTCCAAAAGGGTGATCTCGCAGTCGCCATAGCTGTCGCGGAAGCGGCGCAATACTGGTGGGATCAGCAATGCACCAAACGGCAGAAAACACCCGATCCGGAGCGAGGTGCCAGCCGTACCCGAGAATTGCTCCAAGGATCGCGTGAGCTCTTCGCCTGAAGCCAGAAAGCGGTTGGCAGAGATCAAAAACACCCGGCCTGCGGGTGTGAGGGCAATCCCGTGACCCTTGCGCCTTGTGAATAACTGTGTGCCGGTTACTTCTTCTGCGACGTCAATCGCGGCTAGAACAGAAGACTGCGAAATCGCCAAAACCTTGCACGCAGCCGCGATACTGTCTTGGCGTGCAACCTCCCTAAGATACTGAACTTGTTTGTAAGTTAGCCTCATAACCGCTTTTACATTTTCTGACGCTGCGAAGTCAAAATATACATTTTATCGCACTTTCAAAATGCGGTTTAAGAGCCAGACATAATGATCAATGAAGGGGTCCAGGTGCAATGATCACGTTCCAAGATGCAACTGAACACGATGCAGAAGCGATCTGCGCGCTGAATGATGCGGTTGTCGATGTGACCTCGCCCATGGATACCAGCCGGTTCAAGCATCTTCTTGGCCTCAGCAACCCCTGCATCGTCGCAGAGAAAGACGCCGAGGTGATCGGCTTTGTCCTCGCCATGCAGATAGGCGCGGGATACGAGAATGATAATTTCAACTGGTTTGCCGCACGTCTGAACAATTTCGTCTACATCGACCGCATCGTAATCGGAGCCGCAGGTCAACGACAGGGCCTCGGCGTGAAACTCTATGAAGCCGTTGCTGAGGCTGCCCGCGCCCAAGGGTGTCTGGTCATGTGCGCAGAGATGGACGTGGATCCGCCGAATGAGAAATCCCTGGCATTTCATGAGAAATCAGGTTTTGTCCCCCTTGGGACGCGGACATATGACACGGGCAAAGTGGTCTCGATGCAGATCAAGGGTTTGTAGGGGTCGGCATCAAACCACTCATGGCAGCATCAGAAAATCGACTTTCAAACTACGGCACGCGTCAGAACAGGATGCCGGTCAAATCACGGCGTTGGTTAACGCGGTTGATGCACATTGGAAGCCCGTTCTTGGACGAACACCTCTGTCTATGCTCACGAACTGAGTATTACAGACCATATCGACACCTAGCGAGCTGCGCTGTCGCTCGCCATTTTGGTCAGTTGTTGGTGCTTTAGGCGGCAGTAGCCTATGCCGAACCCGTGCCTCGGCACAGCTGAGCAAGTCGACAGATGTTTTGATCTTTGGGAAGTACATAGTTCTTAGGTCAGAGAAATAAACGAGACCGCCTGTTCAACTGCGAATTTCGTCTTTTCCAGATCCTCCGCAGTAATCGCAAGTGACGGGTAAAGCTTGCCCGGTGACTTGAAAATCCCGTGCCGGCGCAGCGTTGCATTGTAGATCACATTTTGCGCCGGATCATCATGTTTGGCGGTGCGGTAGTCACGGCATTGGCCGGCCGTGAAGAAGATGTCAAACAGGGTCTCGTCCCCGCAGATTTGATGCGGAACCCCTGCTGCGTCGAGGGCACTGCTTTGCACGTGCTGTAACCGGCGGCCGATATCGCGGAGACGGTCGTAACTGCCTTCACGTTTCAATACCTCTATCGTCTTGAGACCGGCCGCTGCCGCAATCGGATTGCCCGATAGCGTGCCAAGTTGCATCAGCCATTTGTCGCGCCCAACGATGGATTCATCGAAGTGCTGCATGATCTCGGCACTGGCCCCGAGAGCAGCCAGCGGGAACCCACCACCAATGATCTTGCCCAGTGTACATATGTCTGGTGTAATCCCGTACTGTTCCTGCGCCCCGCCATAGGCCAGCCTGAAGCCCGTGACGATCTCGTCAAAGATCAGCAAAATGCTATGCTTGTCACACAGATCGCGCAGACCCTGCAGGAACCCGTGTGCTGCGGTGATAATCCGTTGCAGCGGTTCTGCAATGATGGCCGCAATGTCGTCATGTTCGCTCAACAAAACCTCAACCGCCGCAAGATCGTTGAAAGGCGCGATCAGCATCTGATCGGCAACGCCTTGTGGGATACCTGCGCTGTCTGGCACGGCTTGGGGGAAATTGACGCGCTTGTCAGGCGCAAGGCTCATCTGTGCCTCGGCACTCATGCCGTGATAACCGCCCTCAAATTTCAGGATTTTGTCTTTGCCCGTATATGCGCGCGCGAGGCGAATGACGTACATGTCAGCATCGCCGCCCGACGCGACGAACCGCACCTTTTCGCAACAGGGCACGGCTTCGACGATCGCTTCAGCCAGTTCGACACCTTTTGCATTGTTTGCAAAAAACGTCATGCCCTTGGGGAGTTGTTCCAGCACGGCCTCCATAACTTCGGGGTGACCGTGGCCCAGCAACATGGGGCTAGACAATCCGTGGCGGTGAGGGCAACGACAGCGTGAGAGCCGGCAACGATCAGGACTTCCTAACGGGTGGCGATGGCATTGACACTTTTTTCGGCCAAAACGGCAACGACACACTCGATGGCGGGAGCGGAGACGATGTGCTCGTGGGCGGCGCAAACAACGACGTTATGTTTGGCGGCATCGGCGATGACCGCTTCCTGGGCGGCGACGGCGCCGATGTCCACATCGGCGGCGAAGGCTTTGACATCGTCACATACGGCACTTCCTTAGCAGCCATTACATTGAACATGAATGCACCGGGCGCCGGTGCGGGTGATGCCGATAGTGACAGCTTTGCTGGCATCGAGTTGATCGACGGTTCGAACTTCGACGATAATTTCATTGGCGACAGCGGGGATATTGTCTTTCGAGGAGGCACAGGTGCCGACACTATTGACGGTGGAGCAGGCATCGAAGCGGTGGACTTTTCGGGGTCGGCTGCGGTCGATGTAGATATGGAACGCGCGGTTCAGGAAGGCGGTGACGCGCAAGGCGACGTGCTGCTCAACATTGAAAACGTGTCCGGCTCCAACTTCGACGACGACATCGTCGGTGATGCGCAGGACAACCGCCTGCGCGGCCGCGACGGCAATGACCGGCTGAATGGCCGTGCTGGGAACGACACCTTGGAAGGCGGCGCCGGTCGCGACACCATCACTGGCGGCGAGGGAGACGACACAATTCTCGGTGGTGAGGGCAACGATGTCGTTGCGGGCAACACCGGCGACGATGTCATCGACCTCGGCGCAGGCAATGACCGCGCGGTCTGGCGCAATGGCGATGGATCGGACACCGTGGACGGGGGCGAAGGCTACGACACGCAAATGGTCCACCTGGCCGAAGATGCCGCGAACGAGGTCACGATCTCGGCAGATGGCGACCGGACTGCGTTCGAGCGCACGAACCTGGGCAACTTCACCTTGGACCTCGATGTTGAACA
>NZ_VCBA01000009.1 GCF_007995245.1 Tateyamaria sp. syn59 | reverse complement strand
AGGGTGGTTTTTCAAATCATCCCGACGATACCGGCGGGGCCACAAATTTCGGCATCACGCGCGAAACGCTTGAGGCGTGGCGCGGCAGGCCAGTGACAGAGGACGAGGTTCGCGCCTTGAGCCGTGAAGAGGCGGACCAGATTTTGCGGACAAACTACTATTCAAGATGCCGCTGCCCGGAGATGCCGGATCGGACGGCCATGGTCGTCTACAACACGGCCGTTTTGTCCGGGACGGACAAGGCGATCAAAACGCTGCAAGAGGCATTCAATGAAATGGGCATGACCGTCAACGGCGGCCCGCTCAAGGTGGATGGGATCATCGGGCGCAACACCATCGCCGCCGCGCGCGAGACCGACGCAGAGGCGATGTCCGAGACCTATGTCGACCTCTACGAAGCGTACCTGAAAACCCGGCATAATTTCGATACCTTCGGAAACGGTTGGATGAACCGGATCGCGAAACTGCGGGAGTTTTTGACGACATTGCCAAAGGGGGCGGGCAAGCGCCCGACGACTGTCATGAAAGTATCCAACACACCTTTGGGCCTGGATCTCGATGCAGATGACCTTTTGTCGGTGATCGCAGCGGTGTCCACGGGCGGGAAAAGTGCTGCTGCAAAACTGCTGTTGAACCGCATCATCCGGAAAAAGGTTGCGCAATCTGACGATGATGATGTGACGGAAAGCCTGCTGAAAGCAGTGCTGGAAAAGAAACTCGATGGGCTCGAACCAGAGGCGCCAGACACCCAAAGGCCACCACTCACACCGGTGAATGCGGCCCTGGGAGAGACCATCGGCAAACTGTTGAACGGAAAGAAGTCGGTAATCGGTATCGTCGGGTTGATCCTGACATCCGTGGTTCCGGCTGTCTTTCCCGAAGGTGGCGGTGTGATCGACCCCGTCTTTGTGCAGCAGTTGGAACAGAACCCGGACATACAGACCATTCTGTTCACTCTTCTGAGCATTTTCACCGGGTGGGGGTTCCTCGGTAAGATTGACAAGGCAATTCGCGACGTGCGGACCCAGATCTGAGGATTACACAGACATGCGCCCCCGCCCATGATCGGGCGGAGGCGCGTTTTTTCATGTTCTGCTAGGTTAGCGGTCCAGCGCGCCAACACCGGAGAAGCGGAACGCTTCCTGTTCGAGCGCGTCGATTTCTTCGGCACTCATCTGGTCATGGGCCACCGTGATCCGGCCAAGAAAGACAAAAGGCAACTCGTCCGCGCGCCCTTCCAAGTCGGCCTTGATTGCCTCGGCCGTGGCAGCACCCACATCATCGCCCATACGCATCGGTGTGGCGTCAAGTTCACCACGGCGGATGGCATCCAGCTCAAGACCCGTGCCGCCCCAACCGGTCGAGAAGATCTCTTTCTCTTTGCCGACGGACACCTGTGCCTCGACCGAGCCCATCGCCATCGCAGTGTTGGCGTTATGGATGATCGTGGCCTCAGGGTAGGATTGCAGGATCAGTGACGTGCCGGCAAAGCCACCCTCGCGCTGATACTCACCATAGTGTTCATAGACGGTGGTCCAGCCCGCTTTGGTCTCCACGCAGTTCTTGAAATCGCCCGAACGTTGGTTGTCGGTGATGCCCGGAATGCCCCGGTTCATCGCCATAGTCACGCCTTCGCCCAGCCGTTCGATCATGTAGTCGCACATGGTCAGCGCACCGGCGGCAGACGAGAAATCGAACCACGCTGCCGGCTGATGCTCAAGCTCTTTCAGCGGGGTGTGGAACGCCCAGACATAGGTGGTCAGGTCATCCGTTTCCGCCGCCAGTTTCGAGATGTTGTCGGCCTGGATCGCCAGTTCGGAGGGGCCAAAGATCACGTAATCATAGATGTCTTTGTCCAGCACGACCTGGTTGGCATAGGTTGTTTGCAGGGAGTGTTCGATCTGACGCGAGGCGAACTCGGTCGTTTCGTACTGCACGCCCAACTCGTCCAGACGCTTTGTCATCGCCAGATAGTTGCGGGCCCAGAAGTCCGACGTGTCCGATGACGGATAGATCAGCGCGATCTGCAGCGGCGCATCCTGAGTGCCGCTGAACTTCACAGCTTCAGCGCCAACAACGGCTTGCATGGCTTCCAGCTTGCCTTCGGCGTTCACCTCGTCCGGCACCCAGTAGTCGCGGTCTGCGATGTCGGGCAGTTCCTTCAGCGGCAGGGTGCTATGGCCATCGGCCATGGCCATGCCGGTCATTGCAGTTGCCACAAGGGCTGTGGTTGCTAAAAATCTCATTTCGGTTCCTCCCTTTGCAATGAGAGCGGGATCGTCGGCCAGGTCGGGGCTGCACCCTCGGCCTGGCCACCCCGCATTGGCCGGTTATCCGCTTGGCGCGACGTCTCCGGCAAAGATGCCGCCGATTGCCAACAGGGCAATCAGGACACCAATCAGCAGTGCGGCAAACCGCACCAATTTCTGACCCTCGGCGGTCTTGAGGTCTGCGAACCAGCCCCCTGCCCCATCGCGGTCTTTCTTCTGGATCCAGGCGTAGAGTGCGACCGAACTGATGATCACAAAGCCCGACGCCACCGGCTGCCAGAAAAACTCGATCCGCAGCGTGACCAGTGCATTCAGCATCATGGCCAGCAGCAGCACGCCCGAGAACGACCCGATGATCGAAGCACGGCCGCCAAAGAGTGACGTGCCACCCACAACCACTGCCGCAATGACGTGCAGGTTGAAGAAGGGCGCCATCGTCGCTTGAATGGCGTTCTGCTTACCGGTCAACATCAGGCCTGCGAGGGCCGCACAAGCGCCACACAACACGTAGGCATAGACCTTGTGCCGTTTCACCCCGATACCGGTCAGTTCCGCCGACTCCGGGCTGGAGCCAATGGCGACTGTGTAGCGGCCAAAGTGCGTGCGCTGCAGGATGTAGTAGCCTGCGACCATAGTCAGCATCCCTATGACGGCGGGTGTCGGAATGAAGAAGGGTGTTTGACCCCGGCCCATTTCTGTCAGCACATCGGGGAAGCGTGCCAGCACCAGACCTTTGGCCAGCAGCAGTGCGAGGCCCTTGTAAACGAGGTCCATCGCTAGCGTACCGATCAGGTCGGGCACGTTAAACCGCGTGATCACCAGCCCGTTGATCAGGCCCAAAAGCGCACCGATGGTCAGCGCAATCGGGATGCCAACATAGATCGAAAACCCGAATTGCTTGACCAAAAACGCCATGATGATCGCCGACAGCACAGCAACGGACCCAACTGACAGGTCGATACCGCGCTGCGTGATGACAAACGTCATCGCCATTGCCATTGGCATATAGAGGGCCGCGTCCTGCAGGATCAGTTCAAGGTTGCTGATCCGGTAGAACCGGTCGGGCGACGCAATCGCCATGAACAAAAAGATCGCGGCAATCATCGCCATCGGCGCAATGACGGCCATGTAAGGCTCAAGACGTTCGCTTAAGGGTGGCTTGTAATTGGGGTCAACTGCGGCGTTCATGCTGCGTCCTCCTTGGCACCAACGATCATGCCCAGCACCTCTTGGGTCGAGCTTTCTGCTGTCAGGGCGACGCCCACGCATTGCCCACGACGCTGGACATGGACGCGGTCTGCAACCTCGAAGACGTCATCCAAAGAGTGACTGATCAGGATCACGGCGAGGCCTTGCGCCTTGAGCGTTTTGATAAGTTTCAGGGTGCGCGCCGTTTCCTGCGGACCCAGCGCGGCGGTGGGTTCGTCCATGACCAGCACACGCAACCCTTCGTGGTAGACCGCGCGCGCAATGGCGACGGCCTGGCGTTGGCCGCCCGAGAGGCTGTCGGTCGGTGCATCCAGCGACTTCAGTCGCACGCCCAGACGCTCCATCAGAACCCGTTCGGTTTCCGACCGCATCTTTTTGTTGTCGAGCACGGTGATCCCGAACACCGTCTTGGTCAGTTCATTGCCCAGAAACATGTTGGCAGCCGGATCAAGGTGATCGGCCAGTGCAAGCGTCTGGTACACCGCGTCGATCCCCGCCCGCGCCGCGTCGGCGTGGTTTGAAAACTCGACCTTTTCACCGTCGATATAGATGTCACCTTCGGTCGGTTGGTACACGCCCGTCAGCACCTTGATCAGGGTCGATTTGCCCGCACCATTGTCGCCGACGATGGCCAGCACTTCCCCAGCATAGGCGCTCAGATTGACATCTTGCAGGGCCGTCACCCCGCCGAAGCGTTTGGTTATCCCGCGCATCTGCACGAGTGGCGTATCAGCCATTGTTTTTCCTCCGGTTGCACGGATGGGCCGGGCGATGCATTTACCCAAGCTGTTCTGATTGGATGCGGGGTCCCGTTACTCACACCGGGACCCCGCGGGGAGGGACCTCTATTTTCCCCAGATCTCGGCATAGGCCTCGCGGTAGGGGATGTCGGGGTCAAAGGCATTGCTGTCGCCCAGTTTGGCGAGCCCTTCGGGCGTCACCAGCGCGGGGGATGTGATGTAGCCCGAGCACGCCTCGCCCTGGATGGCGCGGTTCAGCTCGTCCACCAGTTGCCAGCCTTGCAGGTTCAGCGGTTCGGCCACCGTGATGGCCTGATAGCCATTCGAGCGGATACGCTGGAACGCGGCCTCGGAGCCGTCACCGGCGGAGCCCGCCAACGGACCGGCATCAGGGGAAAGACCAGCCGCGGCAAGCGACGGACCCATGAAGTCAAAATACAGGTCGTTGATCGCCAGCGCGTGGGTCCAGCTGTCACCGTACTTCTGCAGCAGCGATGTGGTCAGCGGCCCCATGCGGGTCGATGTGTCCGCAATCGGCGTATCCACATATTCCAACACTTTGCCACCAGCGGCCTCGACTGTTTCCTGCAGCCGGTCAGCCTTATCGATGGCGATTTGGTATGTGCTGTCGGTAAAGATCACGACGCCGATCTCTTCGCCTTGCGCCTTCGCATCGTCGATGGCCCACTCGGCAGCTACTTCCGACACAGTCATCGCGTCGGTCGACACGTTGGCAAAGATACCGCCGGGAGCGTCGCAGCCGATCACAGGGCCGGAGTGCCAGGCGACCATGGGTACGCCTGCATTCACGACACCTTCAAGCGCGGCCTGCTGTTCCACGGCGTCAAAGCCGTTGATAATGATGCCATCGGCCTTCAGCGCCAGCGCCTGACCAATCGCCGCCGTACGGCCCTGGATGGAGCCCGCACCGTCCAGCACGCGCACGTCCCAACCGATCTTGGCCGCCGCTTCCTCGACCCCAGTGGTCACACCCAGGATGCCGCCGTTTTTCAGGTCGCCTGCGACCACCACGATTGACTTGCCGTCAGCCGCTGTTGGTCCGGTTGTCGGCCCGTCCCACTCTGCCAGAGCGGGTACGGCTGTCATCATGGTCGTCGCCAGAAGCCCCGCGATGAATGTACGTTTTTGCATAGTTTCCTCCCTTTGCAATTCGATCATGTCGCGCAGTTTGATCCAAAAACCGGTTCCCACTTTTTGGACTGCACTTGTGCGTCAGCGCTTGTCTGCACCTTTTTTGCGCTGCGCGTAGCCTGCGATGCCGATGGCAACCAGCAGGGTTACTCCGTTGAACAGCGGCTCGACCCAGAAGGAGCCACCGAATTGTTGAATGCCTGAAATGCCCACGGCAAGGATGACGACACCGACCACGGTGCCCCACACATTCACCCGCCCAGGCTTGATCGTTGTGGAACCAAGGAACGCCCCCACAAGCGCAGGCAGTAGGAACTCAAGGCCCACAGAAGCCTGCCCGATCCGCAGCTTTGCAGCCAACAGGACACCGGCCAAAGCCGTCATGGTGCCCGACGCAACAAAGGCGCCGATCACGTATTTCCGCGTGGGAATGCCGTTGAGCTGCGCCGCCCGCTGGTTCGCACCAATGGCGTAGAGATACCGACCAATCGGCGTGTATTCGAGGACAATCCACATCACGACGGTGATGACGATCAGGTAGTAGGCTGTGATCGGCAGACCAAAGACGAACGTCGTGTTCAGCGCATAGAACCCGTCCGGCAGCAGTCCGACCATCTGCCGACCACCCGTGTGCCAGAGCGCCAGAGCATACAGGACCGTACCAGTGCCCAGCGTCGCAATAAAGCTGTCGATCTTGGCAACCTCAACCAGCAGCCCGTTCAGGAAACCGGTCACAGCACCCAAGAGTAGCACAATCGCAACTGCCATCGGCCACGGCAGCCCCAGCATCGTCTGCAAGCTGATCGCCAAAATGTGCCACAACACTATACCGTAGCCAACCGTCAGGTCGATCCGTCCGGCCGCCATCGGGATCATAGCCCCAAGCGACAACAGCGCAATGATCGCCTTGTCCGAGATGATGGACCGCAGGTTCAGCATCGTCGGGAAGGTGTTGGGCAACAGGACCGAAAACAGCCCGATCAGGAAAACTGTCAGGATCACCAGACCGTAAACCGGCAAAAACCGCATCAACCGCTTGCCCATAGACAGCCCCTTTAGGTCCGCTTTGGTGGGTTCAAGCGCGCTGGATTCAAGCGACTGCATTTGCCCCGCTCCCTTCTGTCGAAATATTTCCGGCGGATGCCGACTGGATCAGGTTTTCGGTGGTCAGCCGCGTGCCGCTCAACTCGTCTACAATTGCGCCTTGGCTAAAGACGATGGCCCGGTGGCAGATCGTGGCGATCTCTTCGAAATCCGTGGACATGATCAGGATCGCGACGCCATCGCCCAAGGCGCGGTTCAGCAGGGCATAGATCTCGGACTTCGCGCCCACATCCACCCCTGCCGTCGGGTCTTCGCAGATCAACAGCTTGCGTTTGGTGGCGAGCCAGCGGCCTATGACGACTTTCTGCTGGTTGCCGCCCGACAACGCCTCAATAGCGAGCGTTGGGTCGTTGGGCGACAGGCCCAACTCCGCCCCAATGATGGCGGCCTGTTCGGCCTCGACCTTGGGTGACAACATGTTCAGCAACTTGCGGCCAATGCCATCGGGGTTGAGAAACGTGTTTTCGCGGATCGACAGGCTCATCGCCACGGACTCCTCAGTCCGATCCTTGGCCACCAATCCCACACCCGAATGCAGCGCCTTCTGGGGCGACGATAGATCGGGCGTTTCCCCGTCCAGCGTCACCTGCCCTTCGAAGGGCACCAGGCCAAACAAAGCGCGCGAAATCGCCTCGTGCCCTGCCCCGCGCAAACCGACCAGGCCCAGCACCTCGTTCTTTTGCAGATCGAAATCCAGCGACTGCATACCCGGCACATCGAAGTTGCGCAGCGACAGCACTGCCTCGCCAATCTGATCCGTGGCCTTGACCGTCTCGCGCGTCTTGCGGCCCACGATCTTCTGCACCAATTCCTCGGGCGTCGTGTGGTCGATGCTGCGCACGCCGACCATGGCGCCATCGCGCAGGACTGCCACGCGGTCTGCAATCTGGAAAATCTCATCCAACCGGTGGCTGACATAGATCATGCCAACGCCCTTCTCCCGCAGCGGGCGAATGGCATCGAACAGCCGCTCGACCTCATCCGCGGGCAGCGACGCGGTGGGCTCGTCCAGCACCAGGAATTCACTGTCCACGGCCAGTGCACGTGCAATGGCAACCAGCGACTTCTCGGTCCGGGTCAGATCCTCGACCCGCGTTGTGGGGTCGAATTCGGCATCCACCTTACGCAACGCGTCAACCGCGAAGCGCTCCACATCCTTCCACCGGATCAGCCCGTTCTTTTTCGAAAAGCCCAGGGCCAGGCCGATGTTCTCGGCCACTGTCATCCACTCAATCAGGCCAAGGTCCTGGTGAATGAAGGCCACCTTCTGGCGCTCACCAAACCCTGCCGGTTTGTGCTGATACGACACGCCGTCGATCAGCACCTGACCAGCGTCCGGCGTATGGATGCCGCCCAGCACCTTGATCAGGGTCGACTTGCCTGCGCCATTCTCGCCCAGCAGGGCCACGATCTCGCCGCGACCGACGCTCAACGAGACATCCTTCAGCGCATAGGTGCCGCCAAAATGCTTGTCGATGCTGTCGAAAAACAAACCTGTCTGCAGGTCTGGCATGGTCGCTCCTCCGGGGTTACGCGGCCCCAACCTCCCCGTTGAGTTACCCGTAACGTTCCGCTAGCATCAGGGCAGAGCTCGGGAAGTGTCAAGGATTAAGTTACCCGTAACGTAAAATGGCTATGAGCGTGGATAAAACGAATAAAAACAATAAGGTAAGCCTGTCTCAGGTGGCCCGCGCCGCAGGCGTGTCAAAGATGACGGCCAGCCGCGTTTTGCGGGGTGAGGGTGGATATTCCGAAAACACCCGGCTGAAGGTGATGGAGCAGGTCGACATCCTCGGCTACTTGCCGAATCGTTTGGCGACAGTTTTTGCGGGCGATCAAAGCTCGACCTTCATCGGTGTGTCGATCCCCGACCTCGGAAACGAGGTGTTCGCCCAGGTGCTCGAAGGCATCGACCGCAAGCTCGGCACCTTTGGATACCAGTCGGTATTGGGCCTCACCCAGCACACGTTGGAAGAGGAAGAGAACTGGATCAGGACCGTCTTGTCATGGCAGCCCGCGGGCCTGATTTTGACCGGTCGTTACCACTCTCCCCGCGCCACTGACATGCTGCGCAATGCCGGGATTCCGGTGGTCGAGATCTGGGATCTGAACGCCGCCCCGCTCGACATGAGTGTCGGCATCAACCATTTCGACAGTGGCTTTGATATGGGGCGCTACCTGACCTCGCTGGGCTATCAGAACATCGGTTATGTGGGCACTTCCCACGACACGGCCAACGCCGCGACCGAACGCCTGAACGGGTTCTGCAAGGCAGTCGAGGGCGCAGGCGGCGCCGTTGTCAAACAGCTCTGTCTGCACGACACCGCGACCTACTATCCCGGTTTTTACGGCACCGAACAGTTGCTGGCCTCCGCTCGGGATATCGAGTGCATTTTCTACCAGAACGACGCGATGGCCTTCGGCGGTCTGCAATACTGCATGTCCAAGAGGCTTAGCGTGCCGGACGATATCGGCGTCGCCGGTTGGGGCGATCTACCCATCGCATCCGTAATGAACCGACGGCTGACCTCCTGCCACGTGTCGCACCTAAAGCTGGGGCAAAGGGCCGCCGAGATGATGATGGGGCGGCTCACGGACGAGCCTGTGCCGACATGTACCGACATCGGGTTCCGGTTGATCCCGGGCTCGACTGTGCGGAACAGTGGGACTTAGGCGCGTTTCAGCCAGTTTTCTGCGGTGCCATTCCACGAAACAAGCGCCGCGCCGCCATTTCGCGCACAGACACCGAAAAAGGTTGAACCGCGAATGCAAGGACGCAATGGCTGCGACAGGTTGTGGAGTGTGCAATGCAGTTGTGGCCCAAATCTGGTGAAGGATGGCGGAGCGGTCCGTGGTGGACAATTGGCCCGTCGCGTTTCGTGTTCCTACCACTTTTTGCCTTGATCATTTTTCTTGTTCTGCGCTTCGTGTTCTGAACGCTGCTCATACCCGAATAGACTACGGGCGTTTTGATACGCGGCGACGGTGGCCAGCGCTGTAATCTAGCCCTACTGTCTTGAGCTTGCCCTATGATCGAAGACATCCATCACATCCAACTCGCCATGCCGAAGGGCCGCGAAAATGAAGCGCGCGCTTTTTATGTAGGTGTTTTACAGTTGTCCGAGGTTGAAAAGCCTGATGCCCTTCGCAAAAGAGGCGGTGTTTGGTTTGAGAGCAACGGCGTTCGCCTGCATCTGGGCGTCGAAGACCCATTCGTGCCAGCGAAAAAGGCGCACCCGGGTTTCAGAGTGAAATCGTTGGATCAGACGATCCAGATTTTGGTCACGACGGGCGTAGCATATCGCCGCGAAATAGACCTGCCCGACATCACACGCATCTACGTCGATGATCCATTTGGAAATCGCATCGAGTTGCTGGAAGTGATATCTGCCTAGCTAGGTCGTCTCGCCCACCACCAGCGCAGACCCCACATCAAACCGCACCGGCGCATCGATCTCACCGTCGAAAATACCCTGCAGCAGATCCACAACCTGCCGCCCGATATCTTCGGCCTGCACATTCACGGTCGTGATCCTCGGGTTTGATACTTTCGCCACCTCAAAGTGACCAAAGCCTGTGATCGCCAGATCCTCCGGCACGCGCAGCCCCATGCGCTGCACGGAACTCAAACAGCCAAAGGCGACCGGATCCGATACGCAGACCAGCGCGTCAAAGGCTGCCACATCGCGTCCCATGGCCTCGATCACCGCCGCGCCATGGCGCATCGACACGGGCGCGGGCCCGGCATCAATCATCTCAACCTCCGGCAAACCATAGGCGCGCGCCGCCGCAACCGCCCCGGCCCGGCGCACTGCGCCACGCATATCTGCCCCCTCGGACGCCCCGACAAAGGCCAGCTTGCGCCGCCCGGTCGCCACCAAATGCTCCACAATATGCGCCATCGCGTCGCTGTTGGAAAAGCCGACCACGTGACCCAGCGGATCCTCAGGCAGATCCCACATTTCGATCACTGGCAAATCACGGGCCTGCACCAGCTTGCGGGTTTCTTCCGTGTGATGCCCGCCGGTCAGGACCAGCGCTTCGGGGTTGCGGGTCAAAAGCTGGCGCACCAACTCCTCTTCCCGCTCGACCCGATAATTCGTGCTGCCCAAAAGCAGCTGCAGCCCAGCCTCGCCCAACCCATTGGTCAAAGCACGAAAGGTCTCGGCAAAGTTCGCGTTGTTCACCGACGGCAGGGTGACGGCGACAAAGCCGCTCTTTTGCGTCCGAAACGCCTGCGCCGTGCTGTCATAGACATAGCCCAGATCGTCCGCCACCTGCCGCACACGCGCGCGCGTCTTGTCGTTGACCGTGCGGTCATCGCGCAGGGCGCGGCTGACGGTCATGGGCGACATGCCCACCGCCTGCGCCACGTCCCGCATGGTGACACGCGCGCCCATGGCTTACGCCTTGAACTCGTTCAACTGCGTGACGTGGTGGTGAATGCGCCCGTCGAAATACTCGGCCACGATCTCGCCCGTGACATCTCGCGATTGCGCGCGGAAGGGGCTGTCCAACGCCCCCTCCATCGCCGCCGCATCAGGGTATGTGATGGCGAGGATCAACGGAAATTCCGGCGCGCCCTCGTCCCGATCATCGCTAAACATCACGCGCACATCGGTATTGCCGGGAAACTGCTTCCACAACGGCACCAACCGTTCCAGCACTGCAGCGCGAAAGGCGTCCGTCTGGCCGGGCTTCACCGACCCTTCGAACAGGGCAAAGCGTGTGATCATGTCTCTATCTCCTCTTTCGCGCCTTGGAAAAACTCCATCAGGGCGGCTTGATCTTCCCCGCCCAGTCCAGCAGCGGTCAGCATCCGGTGAATTTCGGCGCACAGCGCGGTCATGGGCATCGACGTGCCCGTCTGCCGCGCCAGATCGTTCACCATGTTCAAATCCTTGACCATGTTGTCGATGCGGCCCGTGCGGCGGTAATCCTTGGTCGCGAACCGGGGCAGATATTCCTGCAACAGAGCCGAATCCGCCCGGCCCCCTTTCAGCGCCTGCGGTATCTTCTCCGCATCCACGCCGGCATCCAGCGCAAGCTGCGTGGCCTCTGCCACAGCCATAAAGCCCAAACCGCAGAGCACTTGATTGATCATCTTGGTGGTCTGACCTGCACCCGACGGCCCCATATGCGTGTAGTTCGACGCCACATGCTTCAGCGCCACATGGGCGCGCTCCACATCCTTGGACTCACCGCCTGCCATCAGGGTCAACTCGCCGATCAGCGCCTTGGGAGCCCCGCCGGACAACGGACTGTCGACCCAGGCCAACTCACGCTCGGACGCCATCTTTGCAAATTTCCGCGTCGCATCTGGTTCAATCGACGACATGTCGATGATCAACGTCCCGGGCTTTGCCCCATCCGCAATCCCGTCCTTGCCAAAGGCAGCCAGCCCGACGATGCGCGAGGCGTTCAAGCTGGTGATAACAAAATCCACGTCCTTCGACGCCTCGGCGGCAGAGGCCGCCGCAACAGCCCCCTTCTCGACCAGCGCGTCCACCCGCGCCTTGTCCAGATCAAAAACGTTCAGAGAGTTCCCGGTCGCCAACAGCCGCTCGCCAATGGCGCCGCCCATCGCCCCTGCCCCTATCAGGGCAATCTTCTCGCTCATATCATCGTCCCCCGTACGTAATCTTCCGACTGCGCGATCACCTGTTCAAAGGGGCGCGCAATGTCGATCTCTCCACCCCATTCGTCATCGCCCAGCCGCTCCAGCGTCTCGAACTGGCTGTCCAGCAACGACGCAGGCATGAAATGCCCGGGCCTGTGCGCAACCCGCTGCGCCAGCACATCACGAGGGGCGTCCAGATGGATGAAATGCACCGGCTCATCCACATGTTCGCGGATCCAGTCGCGATACTTCTTCTTCAGGGCCGAGCAGCCAATGGCGATGGCACCCTCATGCCGCGCCAGCATTCGCCCCACATCGGCCAACCACGGCGCGCGGTCCTCGTCATCCAGCGGCACACCCTGCGCCATCTTGTCGATGTTCTCCTGCGGATGCAGGTCATCACCATCCACAAACTCCATGTCGCACATCACCTGCAAGGCCGTCCCCACGGACGACTTCCCGCAGCCCGACACACCCATCAGCACATAGCACCGCATCAGAGCGACGCCGTGATGCCGCCGTCCACGAACAGCGTGTGACCGTTGACAAAGCTCGACGCGGGCGAGGACAGGAAGACGGCGGCGCCCACCAGCTCCTCGACCTTGCCCCAGCGGCCCGCCGGGGTGCGTTTCTCCAGCCAAGCCGAAAACTCAGAATCAGCGACAAGCGCCGCGTTCAGCGGCGTATCAAAGTAGCCCGGTGCAATCGCATTGCACTGCAAGCCATGCTTCGCCCAGTCCGTCGCCATGCCTTTGGTCAAGTTGGCAACAGCCCCCTTGGTCGCCGTGTAAGGTGCGATGCCGGGACGGGCCAGCGCCGTCTGCACGGAGGCGATGTTGATGATCTTGCCAGCGCCGCGCCCGATCATGTGCCGAGCCACAGCCTGACCAACATGGAACACGCTCGCGATGTTCGTCTGCAACAGCCGCTCAAACGCATCGGCGGGGAAGTTCTCCAACTCCGTCCGATGCTGCATGCCTGCATTGTTGATCAAGATATCGATGGCACCCTTGTCCGCCTCGAACCCATCCACCGCAGCGCGCACCGCATCATGGTCCGTTGCGTCAAAGGCCAACGTGTGCACGTTGCCACCCAACGTCTCTGCCGCCGTCGCCAGCTTGCCTTCATCGCGCCCGTTCAGCACGATCTCCGCACCTGCTTCCGCCAGCCCCTTGGCCAATGCAAAGCCGATCCCTTGCGACGATCCGGTGATCAGGGCGCGGCGGCCCGAAAGCGAGAAAAGGTCAGACATGCGACACTCCGAATTTTGAGGACGGGATTGACGCCCGCCGAATTGTTATCGATAACATGATACCGATAACATCGCGTGTCAACGAGGAATCGCAATGACCAAACCCATCGTTCTCCAAGTCGGCCCCTACCCCGAATGGGACCAGGATCCACTTGATGCCGCCTTCGACGTCAAACGCCTGTTCGAAACATCTGACGCCCCCGCTTTCCTCGCTGAACACGGCCCCAACGTGCGCGCCATCGCCACGCGCGGCGAACTTGGCGCAGACGCCGACATGATCGCGGCCTGCCCATCGCTCGAACTAATCTCGGTCTACGGCGTGGGCTACGATGCCGTCGATCTCGACGCCTGCAAACCCCGCAACATCCGTGTCACCAACACGCCCGACGTGCTGACCGAAGATGTAGCCGACCTCGGCGTCGCCATGATGCTCTGCCAGTCCCGCGGCATGGTCGGAGCGGAAAGCTGGGTGCGCGACGGCTCATGGGCGGCCAAGGGGCTCTACCCGCTCAAGCGCCGCGTCTTCGGACGCAAGGCGGGCATCCTCGGCCTCGGCCGCATCGGGTTCGAAGTGGGCAAGCGGCTCGCAGGCTTCGGCATGGACATCGCCTATTCCGACATCGCGGCCAAGGATTACGCCCCCGACTGGACGTTCCTCGACAGCCCCCTCGCGTTGGCACAACACGCTGACTTCCTCTTCGTCACACTCGCGGCGTCCGCAGAAACACGGCATATCGTCAACAAAGGCATCATCGAAGCGGTCGGCCCCGACGGCATGATCATTAACATCTCCCGCGCCTCCAACATCGACGAAGACGCGCTGATCGACGCCTTGCAATCTGGCGCCCTGGGGTCGGCAGCCCTCGACGTCTTCGAAAAAGAACCCGCGCTCGACCCGCGCTTTCTCGACCTCGACAATGTGCTGGTGCAGCCGCACCACGCCTCGGGTACAATCGAAACGCGCAAGGCCATGGGCCAGCTTCTGCGCGACAACCTCACCGCCCATTTCGCAGGTGACGCCCTGCTGACTCCCGTTCTGTGAAAGGCCACCCCATGAAAGTCATCGTTGCCCACGCGGCCAAGGACCTGAGGGTCGAAACCCGCGACATGCCCACGCCCGGCCCGGGTCAGGTGCTGGTCAAGATGGCCGCGGGCGGCATCTGCGGCTCGGACCTGCACTACTACAACCACGGCGGTTTCGGCCCGATCCAACTGAAGGAACCGATGATCCTCGGGCACGAGGTCGCGGGCCATATCGAAGCCGTGGGCGATGGCGTCACTGGCCTCGACACGGGCGCGCTTGTCGCCGTTTCCCCTTCCCGCCCCTGCGGTCAGTGCAAATACTGCCTCGAAGGCAAACAGAACCACTGCCTCAACATGCGGTTCTACGGCTCCGCCATGCCCTTCCCCCACATTCAGGGCGCATTCCGCGAATACATCGTCGCCGACGCCGCTCAATGCGCCCCTGCGGGTGATCTGAGCGCGGGCGAGGCCGCCATGGCCGAACCTCTCTCCGTCGTTCTGCATGCCGCCAAGCAAGCGGGCGACCTGATAGGCAAGCGCGTGCTGGTCACCGGCTGTGGCCCCATCGGTCTCCTCGCCGTCCTCGTCGCCCGCGCGGCAGGCGCAGTCGATATCGCCGCCACCGACATCTCGGACTTCACACTGTCCAAGGCACGCGACGTGGGCGCCGACCACACGATCAACGTCGCCCAAACCCCCGACGGTCTCAGCCAATTCGAAGCAGACAAGGGCCACTTCGACGTCCTTTTCGAATGCTCCGGCGTCGCCTCTGCCCTTGCCTCTGCCGTTCCGGCGTTGCGCCCCGGCGCCACCATTATGCAACTGGGCTTGGGCGGGGACATGACCCTGCCCATGCAGGCGATGACGGCCAAGGAACTACAGCTCAAAGGCTCGTTCCGCTTCCACGCGGAATTCTTCACCGCCGTGGAAATGATGCGCACAGGTCGGCTCGACGTGACCCCGCTCATCACCCACGCCATCAGCGTAGATTCAGCGGTCGAGGCGTTCGAACTGGCAGGCGACCGGTCACAAGCGGTCAAGGTCAACATCACGTTCTGATGACCAGCGGCGGTGCCAAATGCATCGCCGCTTGTCCTTGCCCTCAAACTCGACTATTTTTATCGGAAATCACCGAACATAGCCAAGCCAGCCCGGCCCAGCCATCCCTTGCCCTTGTCTAGCATCAGGATCTGGCCGCGTGTCTGCACATCCCCTTTCCGCCGAAACCATCCGCGCCCGCCGCGCTGACAAACCCGACCTCCGCGACCGCGACTTTGCCGAGCAAAACGGCATCAGCGAAGGCGCGCTCGTCGCCGCCTATTGCGGCCACGGCGTCACCCGCATCGACGCGCATCCCGACGTGGTCATGGACGCCGCCCAGCAACTGGGCGAGGTCATGGCGCTGACCCGCAACGCCTCCTGCGTGCATGAAAAGATCGGCGTCTACGACAACTACCACCCCGGCCACCACGCCGCGATGATCCTGACCGAAGACATCGACCTGCGCATTTTCCCAAGCCACTGGCAGCATGCCTTCCTCGTCGAGCGGGAAAGCGACGCAGGCACGCGGCGCAGCCTTCAGGTCTTCGATGCGGCAGGCGATGCAGTGCACAAAATCATCCTGCGCGATGGCTCGAACCACACCGCCTTCGCCGACCTGACGAAGAATCTGGCCACCGACGACCAATCGCCAGACGCCACATTCGCCGACCGTCAGCCTCCCGAAGCACCCAAAATCGCCGAGGACAAGATCGACATCCTGCGCAAAGAATGGCAGCGGATGACCGACACCCACCAGTTCCTAAGGCTGGTGTCCAAGCTCAAGATGAACCGCCTCGGCGCCTATCGCGCCGCCGGTGCCCCCTTCGCCCGTTCGCTCGACCCCTCTGCGGTTGACACGATGCTCACAGACCTGCAACGCACCGAAACCGAGGTGATGCTCTTCGTCGGCAATCGCGGCTGCATCCAGATCCACACCGGCGCGCTGCACACGCTCAAACCCATGGGACCGTGGCAGAACGTCATGGACCCCCGCTTCAATCTGCACCTGCGACGCGATCACGTGGCCGAGGTTTGGGCCGTGGACAAGCCCACCCAGCGCGGCACCGCCACCTCGGTCGAGGCGTTCGACAAAGGCGGCGCGCTCATCTTCCAGGTCTTCGGCGTCCCGAAAGAGGGTCGCGACAGCCGCCCCGCCTTCCGCGCCATCGTGGCCGACCTCGACGGAGTCGCCGCTTGATGGACCGCCGCGATTTCATCGCCCTGTCACTGGCCCTCGCCGCAACGCAGCCCAGCCGTGCGCTGGCCGCAGCGCAAGACACCATCGCCATCGGCGGCGACGTGACCGAGATCGTCTACGCGCTCGAACAACAACACCGCCTGCTCGCCCGTGATGCCACCTCAACCTATCCGCCCGAGGCGCAGGCACTGCCAGATGTCGGCTACATGCGCCGCCTGTCGGCCGAGGGCGTTTTGTCCTTCGCCCCCTCCCTTATCATATCTGCCGAGGGCGCTGGCCCGCCCGAGGTGATCGACATCCTCCGCGCCGCCTCAGTCGATTATGTCGAGGTGCCCGATGGCTACGATGCCGAAGCCATAACCGCCAAAATCACTGCGGTCGGCGAAGCGCTCGACGTCCCAGACGCAGCCCAAGCGCTGGCCGACCAAACCGCAGCAGCCTTGGACACCGCCCTCGCGCGGGCAAGCGAAACCAACGGCACCCCCAAGCGGGTCATGTTCATCCTGTCGACCCAAGGGGGCCGCATCATGGCCTCTGGCACCGGCACCGGGGCCGATGGGATCATCGGCATGGCGGGCGGCACCAACGCCATTTCGCAGTTCGAAGGGTACAAGCCCCTGTCCGACGAAGCCGCCAGCGCCGCCGCTCCCGACGTCATCCTGATGATGGACCGCAGCGGCGACCACGCCTCCACCGACGAAGAGCTGTTCAGCCTCCCCGCCCTGCAAGCCACACCGGCTGCGCAGAACCGGTCCGTGGTCCGCATGGACGGCCTGTTCCTCCTCGGCTTCGGCCCTCGCACGGCGGGGGCGGTTACGGCCCTCAACCGCGCGCTCTACCCCGCCTGACACCATGGCACTCGCCGATCACCTGCCGCAAAGCCGCGTCGCACGGGCGCGCATCCTGCACGGCTGGCTGGCACTGGCCCTTATCCTCGTCAGCCTCTTCAGCCTCACGGTCGGCGCCACCGAAGTCTCGCTCGGCCCCGCGCTCTGGAAACTCGCCACCGGAGAGGCCCTCACGCGGATGGAAGCCATCGTCCTCTGGGACATCCGCATGCCCCGCCTGATCCTCGGCCTGCTCGTGGGCAGCGCCCTCGCGGTTGGCGGCGCCGTCATGCAGGGCCTCTTCCGCAACCCCCTCGCCGACCCCGGCCTCGTCGGTGTTAGCGCGGGCGCGGGCCTCGGGGCCATCACCGCCATCGTTCTCGCGGGCCTCGCCCCGCTCTGGCTCTCCCGCATCGCCGGCGACCAGCTTGTCCCCATCGCCGCCTTCTTCGGCGGCTGGGCCAGCACCATCCTCCTTTACCGCGTCTCCACAAGACGTGGGCGCACCTCCGTCGCCACCATGCTGCTCGCGGGCATCGCACTTGGCGCACTCGCGGGCGCTCTCTCCGGCATCCTCGTCTACATGTCCGACGACCGGCAACTGCGTGACCTCACCTTCTGGGGCCTAGGCTCCTTGGGTGGCGCAAGCTGGGCCAAAGTCGTAGCCGCAGGCCCCATCATCGCCCTCGCCCTCATCGCCGCCTGCACCCTCGGGCGCGGGCTCAACGGGCTGGCATTGGGAGAGGCAACAGCAGCCCATATCGGCCTCAATGTCCAACGGGTCAAAGGGCTCGCCATCCTCACCGTCGCCGCCGCCACCGGTGCGGCCGTCGCTGTCTCCGGCGCCATCGGCTTCATCGGCATCGTGGTTCCCCACCTCCTGCGGCTCGGCACCGGCCCCGACCACCGCCCCCTCCTGATCAACGCCGCCCTCCTCGGCGCGCTGCTGCTGGTGCTGGCGGATGTCATCGCACGGGTCATCATCGCCCCTGCCGAACTGCCCATTGGCATCGTCACGGCCGTCCTAGGCGCCCCCGTCTTCCTCTGGATCCTGCTCCGACAGCGCGGAATGGTGGATCTGTGACGCTCGCGGTGCGCAACATCACGGTCCGCTACGGCCCCAAAACGGTGATCGAAGACCTCAATGCCGACGCCGTCCCCGGCGCGCTCACCGCCATCGTCGGCCCCAACGGCTCCGGTAAATCGACCCTGATCAAGGCGATCTGCGGCGACCTGCCCTACACCGGTCAGATCACCCTAAACGGCACCGACGTTGCCACCGCCCAACCGTGGGAACTGGCGGGCCTGCGCGGCGTGCTGCCCCAGGCCTCCACCCTCGCCTTCCCCTTCCACGCCATCGAAGTCGTTCGGATCGGGCTGACGTCAGGCCCCGACGCCGAACATCACCACCGTGCCGAAGCCGCCCTCGCCCGCGTCGGCCTCGCAGGCTACGCCAACCGCTACTACCAGGAACTGTCGGGCGGCGAACAACAGCGCGTGCAACTGGCCCGCGTGCTGGCACAGGTCTGGTCGCCGGGCACAGCAGACGGCCCACGCTGGCTGATGCTGGACGAACCCGTTTCCAGCCTCGACATCGCGCACCAGCTTCAGGTGATGACCATCGCGCGCAACTTCGCCCGCGCAGGCGGCGGAGTCATTGCCGTGATGCACGACCTCAACCTCACGGCCCTTTTCGCCGACCACGTGCTGGTAATGGCGGAGGGTCAGCTATTGGCCTCCGGACACCCCGCAGAAGTGATGACGGACGACGTCCTGTCCCGCGCCTATGGCTGCACGCTGCGGGTGAACACCGCGCCAACCGACACCATCCCCTACATCCTGCCCCATTGCGCGGCACCCCATGCCGCCGAATAGGGCCACAAGAAACACAGGACACGCACCATGAAACTCAGCACCAAGGGACGCTACGCACTGGTTGCCCTCGTGGACCTCGCCTTTCACCAGGATGCCCGCCCCGTCTCGATGGCCGAGATCAGCCAGCGGCAAAACATCTCGCTTCCTTATCTCGAACAGCTCTTTGCCAAGCTGCGGCGGCACGGGCTGGTGATGTCGAGCCGCGGACCGAGCGGCGGCTACAAACTCGCGCGCGCCCCACAAGACATCCGCATTGACGAAGTGCTGAGCGCCGTGGACGAATCCGTCGATGCCATGCGCACCGGCGCAGGGGCCAAGGGCGGGTCGTCCGGCACCCAAGCCCAATCGCTTTCAAACCGTCTGTGGGAAGGGCTCAGCGCGCATGTCTATGTCTTCCTGCACAAGACGACGCTGGCGGATGTGATCGGCAACACGCTTATCCCCTGCCCCGCGATCCCGGCCCTGTTCGAGGTCGAGGACGCCTGATCAAGCGTCACGTTGATGCGCGGGCGGTCGCGGTGGACGATGGGCATAGGCATCCATCGGAGGCGTCATCACGCGCAGCGCTTCGGGCCTGACACCAGCGCATATAAGGCGCAAATACAGGCGCAGCCATCTGTACGTCACCGGATGAAGATACAAACCAGCACTCCCTGAAACGGAGGGTCAACCGAGGGCGTTCTACCGGGCGTTCAGCGGCTGCTGTGGCTTGGTCACAGAAACATGACAGAAAAAGTCGGGATTCGACAAGGGATTCCCGACTATTTCACTCAGCAAGGGTTGCCTTGGCCGTAAAAGCCTGTAATTGACTGTTTCTGTAGGAATTAGATCAATGGAAACAGGGAGTATTTCCATGACCACCAGAACATGTTTTGTCACCCTCGCAGTTGCGGCCATCACCGCCACAACCGCCGTGGCCGAGGGCGAACTGAACCTCTATTCATCGCGCCACTATGACACCGACGAGCGGCTCTATTCCGACTTCACCGAAGCCACCGGCATCACCATCAACCGGATCGAAGGCAAGGCCGACGAGCTGATCGAACGGATGAAGGCCGAGGGCGCGAACTCCCCCGCAGACATCCTGCTGACGGTCGACACTTCGCGGCTCGAACGCGCCAAGGACGCGGGCGTTCTGCAATCCATCGAAAGCAGCGCGCTGGAAGATCTGATCCCTGCGAACCTGCAGGACGAAGACAACCAGTGGTTTGGCTTCAGCCAGCGTGCGCGGATCATCTTCTACGACAAGAGCGATGTGACAAGCCCGCCGAAATCCTATGTGGACCTGGCCGATCCGGCGTTCAAAGGTCAGGTGTGCCACCGCTCGTCCTCGAACGTGTACAGCCAGACGTTGCTGGCATCGGTCATCGCCAACCATGGTGAAGAAGCAGCGAAGGGCTGGGCGCAGGGTGTGGTTGATAACTTTGCCCGCGACCCGCAAGGCGGCGACACAGACCAACTGCGTGGCCTCGTCTCGGGCGAGTGCGACATCTCGATCTCGAACACATACTACTTCGCCCGCGCTATCCGGAAAGAGGTCGACGGCCTGCCCGCCGACGCGCGCGACAACATCGGCTGGGTCTTCCCCGCTCAGAACGCCGAAGGCGCGCACATGAACCTGTCGGGTGGCGGTGTAGCTGCCAATGCGCCGAACAAGGAAAACGCCATCGCGTTCCTAGAGTACCTCGCCTCGGCTCAGGCCCAGCAGTATTTCTCGGCCGGTAACGACGAATACCCAGCGGTACCAGGTGTGGCGATCAGCCCCTCGGTGGCCGAACTTGGCCTGTTCCGTCCCGATGACCTCGACGCGACAACGATTGCCAACAACGTGCCGAAAGCACAGGCCATCTTTAACGAGGTTGGCTGGGAATAAGCAGACCTCTGCTCAAAATAGGAAAGGCGCGGTGTCATGCCGCGCCTTTTTTCTTTTCTTACTGTATTAGTCAGGATTGACGATCCCGACAAAAACGATCAACATAACAGCGATGAGTCTCAGCCACCCCTGAACGGGCAGCCCAGACGCCGGTGACACCAACTGGAGGTGAGACATGGTGAGACAAAACAAGGACCAACGCCCGCGCGCCCGGACGTGCTGCGACAAACCCTGCTGCCAGGAATTGCTTCAGGGTGCACTCGACGGACACTACTCGAACGACCACTGCTTGGAGCGTATGCTCGATCATCTGGAGCGTGCAGCATGAACGCGATGACACAAGTCCCTGACACGACAACCGCGCCAGACCCACAACAAATGGACACCTATGACGCCCGCGATCTGATCAAGGACGGGGTGCAGGCATCCATCGTCCTCGATGGCCAAGTCTATTACCTGCGCATCACCCGCGCGGGCAAGCTGATCCTGACAAAATGACGGCGCTCAACCACGCCCGCGGCGGGGCCACCGTCAATGTGCTCAACCGGATGGAGGCATGGGAGGCGAACCTCATCCTCAACCTCCGCCTTTGGTGCGAGGGACCAACCGGCCAAAACCACGCGCGCGATGACTATCTCAACGCCCTGCCCGCCGCCGAAGCCGAACGCGCCTGGGCCACGTTCCAACGTCTGACGCGCAAGATCCTGTGCACCGCCCCGCGCCCGCTGATCCGGCACGCGGTAGAGTGCAACTGTGTGGGTTCCGACGAATGCGTCTTTGCCCATCTGGTGCGCACAGCATCTGACGGGCATCTGAACGACGCCGCCCTCATTGCAACCCTGCTCACTGGCCCGGCCCACGCCGAACACATCGCGCTGATGGCAGGCGAGGTTGGCAGCACCCTGCGCCAAATCCACGGCCAAAAGACCAATACGCTTTCACCCGCAGCCGCGCCCAACGTGGTGCGCCTGCACTAACCTCAAGTCAGAACAAAAACCCAAAGGGGACGTTACCTATGAAACTGACACTGACGACAGCACTCGGGACAGTGCTACTGGCAGCCACCCCCGCTCTCGCGGACAAGGCAGCCGTTCTGGACAACTACGCGGACATCGCGCTAGCCAAATACACAGACAGCCTGACCACAGCGCAGGCGTTGCTCGACACCGTCAACACGCTGGCGGAAACGCCCTCGGCCGAGGCCCTAGAAGCGGCCAAAGCTGCTTGGCTCGCCTCCCGCGTCCCCTACCAGCAATCCGAGGTCTACCGCTTCGGCAACGCCATCGTCGACGACTGGGAAGGCAAGGTAAACGCCTGGCCGCTGGACGAGGGTCTAATCGACTACGTCGACCCCTCCTATGGCGGCGCCACGGATGAAAACGAATACGCCGTGCTGAACGTGATCGCGAACCCGACCTTCACGCTGTCAGGCGAAACCATCGACGCCTCCACCATCACGCCCGAGTTGCTCGAAGGGGCGCTGCACGAGGCGGACGGCGTGGAATCCAACGTCGCCACCGGCTACCACGCCATCGAATTTCTGCTCTGGGGCCAGGATCTGAACGGCCACGGTGCGGGGGCGGGCGCACGCCCCTGGACGGACTACGCCCAGGATGACGCCTGCACCGGCGGGAACTGCGACCGCCGTGCCCAATATCTAAAGGCAGCAACGGAGCTGCTGGTGTCCGATCTGGAATGGATGGTGGCACAATGGCAGGACGGCGGGGACGCCCGCGCCCAACTCACCGCAGACGAAAACGCAGGGATCAGCGCGATCCTCACCGGCATGGGCTCGCTCTCCTACGGCGAACAGGCGGGCGAACGGATGCGGCTTGGAGTGTTGCTCAACGATCCGGAGGAAGAACACGACTGCTTCTCCGACAACACGCACAACAGCCACTTCTACGACGCCCTTGGCATCCGCAACGTCTACCTGGGCAGCTACACCCGGATCGACGGCACCATCGTGTCGGGCGACAGCCTGTCGTCGCTGGTGGCCACCGCAGATGCAGGTGTGGACACGGAACTGAAAGCCAAACTCGACACCACCATGCTGGAAATGTCCGAGATGAAAACGGCCGCCGAAGCCGGGTTCGCCTATGACATGATGCTCGAACGCGGCAACGAGGCGGGCGAGGCGCTGATCATGGGCGCGGTTGACGCGCTGGTGGACCAGACGCGCTCCATCGAACGGGCGGTCGCAGTGCTTGGCGTCGACGCCATCGAATTCGAAGGCTCCGACAGCCTCGACAACCCCGACGCTGTTTTCCAGTAATGGCTCCCCGTGTGCGGCACTGGCGTTGTTCCCAAAAACAGACATGCCGCGCACATGTTGCCCCCCTCGGGGCAGCGACAGCGCGCACCGGATATCCGCGTGTCCGGTGCGCGCATTGCAATTCCTGACCAAAAGACCCAGCTATATGCAAATCAGCGAGGTTCCACATGGCCAAGACCCCCAGCCCCTGTATCGACGTCTGCAAGTTCAAACGTGAAGGCCACTGTATCGGCTGCTCGATGACCAAAGCGCAGAAGTCGATGTTCAAGCAGCTGAAAAAGGACAAGCACCGCGAAGGGTTCGTCCAGATGCTGATCGGGCAACAGTCACGGCTTGGCAAATACCGCCACTGGGCGCCGCAATACCTGCGCAAATGCCTGAAGAAGAAAGTGAAACCCATCGCCGAAGTCCGCGATGTCGCCTGAGGACACACAATGCGCCTGCCCCTGATCGCCCTTTGCGCCCTCACGGCCAGCCCGGCCCTCGCGGATTACAGCCTCGAACTGACCGAGATCGGCAAACGGGATTACTATTGCACGATCACAGTCGCACTGACGAACAACAGCGACACGACCCTGACAGAGATCAACGCCTTCTTCCTGAACCACATTGGCGAAGAACAGGTGGGCCGGTCCAAAGGCGCGTCCTTCATGAACGTGGCCCCCGGCGCCTCGGCCTCCGCTACGTTCGAGACACCGAACGCCCCCTGCTCGGCCACGGAAACGCAGGTTGAAAGCTACCAGATGGTGATCGGCGCCTGCCGCATCGACAACGCATTCGAAGATAAAGCGGTCTGTGTCGACCGCATGACGCTCACAGCCCCGTTTTCATCGGCCACTGCGCTGAACTGACAGGGGACTGAAACGAAAAAAGGTCAAGCCAACCGCCGCTGTCCGCAACGTGGCTTGACCTCTGCGTGGGTCGCTGCCTGGATACCTGGCTGCCTGAAAAGGTGGCTTGGGTGTCTAGGTCGCTTCCTGTGCCTCTCTGCAGGCTTGGCTTACGCCAGATGCGCCCGCAGGAACCAAGCAAACTTTTCGTGATCCTGACCGCGCGCGATGCACAGATCCTCAGTCAGCGTGTCGCCATGCTCGGCAGCCAACTCGCCACAGCCTGCAAGAGTAGCGGCAAGCGTTTCCTGCGCCTCCTGCATAATCTTGATCATCTCTTTGTCGGTCGCATGCCCGTCATGCTCTTTGATCTTAGACCGCTCCAGCATGCCTGCCAGCGTGCCTTCGGCGTGGGCGTCCAGCGCGCGAATACGCTCCGCCAGATCGTCTTGGGCAACAAAGTGGTCTTCGTAAATCTTCTGAAACAGATCGTGCAGGGGGCCGAATGCCATACCTTTGACGTTCCAGTGGAAGTTCTGCGCCAGCATGGTCGTGACAGCAGTCTCGGCAACGGACTGGTTCAGTGCTTCGGCAATCGCGGCACGTGCGTCAGTGGACAGCGCAACAGCTGTTTGGGTCATTCCTAACTCCCTCATCGTAATTGTGGCGCTGGCTTGCCCATCACTGGCTGGCTTGCCAACCAGTAATTAGGCAGCCAATCGGAAGAAGCAAGAACTTTTTAGAATAATTCTAAACCAGAGAAAAATACTCTGAAATTCGGCCCACCAGAAAGCGGATCAAACGACGGTGTTCCGGCAGCACACGAGACTTCAAGAGAAAGGCGACGCTGCCCTCATCAGCGCTGGCAATCGCCTGCCCCAGTTGCAGCAACCAGGTTTCGTCAAAGGTCATCTCAATGGTGCCTGGCGCATGCAAACGGGGTTGTTTATCAAGCGCTTGCGCCAAACAGCGCATCAACGCCTCGGCATGTGCCTCCTGACTGGCGGAGCGTGTCACATGCAGAAGCGCACATGCTTCGAACAAATCCGTGCGTCGCTTGGACCGGCAGGTCATCGACATGAAACGCAGTTGGTTCAGAAAGGCAAAGGCGCCATCGGACACGGGCCGCACAGGCGGGGCGCCGTGTGGCTCAGTCGCCAGATCCAGTCGCAAGGGCACCATGTCGCAGTCTCCAAGTCCTTCGATGGCGGGAATCATCTCGCCAAAGCGTATTCCTGACTATATTTATAAGCTATGAAGAAAATCACAACCTCCGCCGCCCTCATCTTGCCCGTAACGCTCGCATTTGCCGCACCGGCGGCGGCCGAACTCACGGACATGCACCTGTCCGTGATCCCGCGCACCGCGGCTGAGGCGGAGCGGATCCAGCGTGTGATCGCGCCCACGACCGATTTTACCAAACCCGAACAATTCGAAGGCAATCCCGGCGGTGCCGCCACCGTCCGCGCCCGCGCCACGCGCGATGCCTTCTCGCAGCCCTCCGGCAACATTAGCTTCGAAAAGGAACTAGATTTCAAAGTCGGCAACGGCCTCTTCAAAAAGCTGTGGGTGTCCTCGCCCGCCTCCACCCTCGCTTCCGACGGCCTTGGCCCGCTCTTCAACGCCCGCTCGTGCCAACGCTGCCACCTCAAGGACGGGCGCGGCCACCCGCCAGAAGGGCCAGACGACAGCGCCGTATCCATGCTCGTACGCATCTCCATCCCCGGCGGTGCAGCCCCCGAACAGATCGCAGACTATATCGCAACCCAGCCCGAGCCGAACTACGGCGGCCAGATCCAGGATTTCTCCATCGCCGGCATCCAGGCCGAAGCCGACATCAAAATCACCTACACCGAGGAAGTGATCGAACTCTCAGGCGGCGAAACCGCCAGCCTGCGCAAACCGACAACCACCCTCACCAATCTCGGCTACGGCGCCCTGCACGCGGACGCCATGATCAGCGCCCGCGTCGCGCCCCAAATGATCGGCCTCGGCCTGCTCGACGCGATCCCGGCGGCGGACATTCTGGCCAAGGCGGATCCCGACGACGCAGACGGCGACGGCATCTCGGGCCGCGCCCAGATCGTCATGTCGCAAGAATACGGCGTCCCCATGCTGGGTCGCTTCGGCCTCAAGGCAGGCAAGCCCTCCGTCTGGGAACAGTCCGCCGCCGCCTTTGCGGGCGACATCGGCATCTCGACCCCCCTGCACCCCACAGGCCACGGCGACTGCACGGACACCCAAACCGCCTGCCGTGCCGCACCCAACGGCAACACGGCGGTCCACGACAATGCCGAGATCGGCATCGCCGGGCTCGAACTTGTCACGTTCTATTCCGCCAACCTCGCCGTCCCCGCCCGCCGCGACACGGGCGAGCCCGAAGTGCTGCGCGGCAAACAGGTGTTCTACGACACCGGCTGCATCGCCTGCCACACGCCCAAACACGTCACGCACCGGCTCGACGGCCAGCCAGAACAAAGCTTCCAGCTCATCTGGCCCTACACGGACCTCCTCCTGCACGACATGGGCCCCGGCCTCGCCGACAACCGGCCCGAAGGGCGCGCCAACGGCCAGGAATGGCGCACGCCGCCCCTCTGGGGCATTGGGCTGACGGAAACGGTTTCCGGCCACACCTACTTCCTCCACGATGGCCGCGCCCGCAACCTGCTCGAAGCGGTGCTTTGGCACGGCGGCGAAGCCGAGCCGCACAAGCAAGCGGTCATCGACATGCCGCCCGCCGACCGCGCCGCCCTAATCCGTTTCCTCGAAAGTCTCTGAATATGCGCCTCGCCCTCGCCGCCCTCTGCCTCTCCACCCTGCCCGCCGTCGCGGATGTCCAGCGCACACTCGACACCCATATCCTGCCGGGTCACGCAGCGCTGGTCGAGGAAACCACCAAACTCACAGAGGCCGCCCAAGCCGACTGCACACCGGAAGCCCTCCGCCCCGCATTCCACGACGCATACGACGCCTGGATCAGCATCAGCCACATCCAGTTCGGCCCCATCGAGGACCAAGCGTTGCCCCTCGCCATATCTTTCTGGCCCGACCCCAAGGACAGCACCGGCAAAGCGCTGGCACGCCTCACCGCCGCCACTGACCCCATCGTGGACGACGCAGAGGCATTCTCCGACGTCTCTGCCGCAGCCCAAGGCTTCACCGCCCTCGAACGGATGCTCTACGACAACCAGCCCGACGCGGATTACGCCTGCCGCCTGACCCAAGCCATCGCCACCGGCCTCGCCCAAAAATCAGGCTCTATCCAGGCCGATTGGCCCGCCTTCGCGACCTTGATGACGACAGCCGGAGACGACGGAAACACCCGCTTCCAAACCCCGATTGAAGCAAAACGCGCCCTCTACACCTCCCTCTCCACCGGCCTCGAATTCCTGCACGACCAACGTCTTGGCCGCCCCTTGGGCACCTTCGACCGACCCCGCCCGCGCCGGGCCGAAGCGCGACGCTCCGAACGTTCCCTCCAACACATCCAACTTCAACTGGAAGCACTCGAAGCGCTCGCGACCACCATGACCGACACAGACCTGACAGCGACCAAGGCCGCGTTTGCCGAAGCCCGCACCCGCGCCAATGCGCTAGACGACCCCGCGCTCCAGGGCGTCGCCGACCCCGCCGAACGGTTCAAGGTGGAAGTGCTGCAACAATCCGTCCGCGCCATTCAGGTCGCCGTCATCGACGAAATCGGCACGCCCCTCGGCATCACCGCCGGGTTCAACGCGCTCGACGGCGATTGATGCCCTCCCGCCGCGCCTTCCTCGCCGGGCTCACCTCCGCCTCGCTCACGCCCACACTCAGCTGGGCCGACGTCGGCAGCCCCGTCGCCCTCAGCGCCGCGATGACCCCCAGCGGCGCGTATGTCCTCGTCGGCCTCACAGCGACCGGCGACATCACCTTCCAAATCCCCCTGCCCGCACGCGGCCACGCCGCTGCGGCCCACCCGCATGTGGCCGAAGCCGTCGCCATCGCCCGCCGCCCCGGCACCTTCGCCAAGGTCATCGACTGCGGCACGGGCGACGTAAAACAGACCCTAACCAGCCCGAACGGGCGGCATTTCTACGGCCACGCGGCCTTTTCTTCCGATGGCCTCCTGCTCTTTACACCGGAAAACGACATCGCCACCGGCGCGGGCCGCATCGGCGTCTGGGACCGCAGCGCAAGCTACAAACGGGTGGGCGATGTCCCCTCTGGCGGCATCGGTCCGCACGAAATCCTCCGCCTGCCCAATGGCACCCTCGCAGTCGCAAATGGCGGGATCAGAACGCACCCCGACACCGGGCGCGACAAGCTGAACCTCGACACGATGCAGCCCAACCTCACGATCCTCGCCCCTGACGTCACCCAGATCGACACGGCTCACGTCCCGCAGGACACGCATCAAAACTCCCTCCGCCACATCGCTGCAGCGCCAGACAGCACGGTGATCTGCGGCTTCCAATGGCAGGGCGATCCCTACGATCCGCCCCCACTTGTGGCTCTATACAAGGGAAATGGCACGCTCCTGCCCGCGCAGATGGACGACACCGCCCTCTTCGGCCTCGACGGCTATATCGGCAGCGTCAGCGCGTTCGGCGACGGCCACTACGCCGCCTCCTCCCCACGGGGAAACCTTGCCTTTTCCTTCGATCAGAACGGGCAACAGACGGGCGCGCACAAGGCAACAGATGTCTGCGGCCTATGCGCCGCCCCCGATGGCACCTGCCTTGTCACCGACGGGCTCGGCCGGGTGCATACGCTCACCGAGGACACCCTCCAGCACCGCACGACCCACAAGCTCGCCTTCGACAACCACCTCGTCGCCCTCACAACCTAAGCACAAGGCAACCGCGCGCGCACCCGCTCTAACGCACGGCGATAGGCGTGCGGCGGCACCCAGACCACGCACCAGCCGAACACGCATACCGCCGACAGCCACAGCACAAAGCCCGCCGCCTCCCCCGCAAGGGCAAGGCCAACGCCGGGAGAGACCAGCAAAACCCAAACCGCCCACGCAGGCACCGGCGCGTTGCGCGGCGGCAGCCCAAAGCTGCGCCGCCGCTTGGGATCGAACCGCGCCAACCACGCGACACACGCCAGGCTGATGGCAAGGGTCACGACCAACACCGCTCAGAAACTCCGCTGCACATAAACACCAATCGTCCGCGGCTCACCCAGCCGCTCAAACGTCGTGCCGTTGACGTCTACAAACCGGTTGGTCGCGTACTCCTCGTCAAACAGGTTGCGCACATACAGACCCAATTGCAGGTCATCCATCTCGTAGGTCAGATAGGAATTGACCACCCACCGGTCATCACTGCGCTGCGCTGCGCTGTTTTCAATGTCGAAGAAACTGCCCTCGGTGTAGGACGCATCAACAGCCCAAGACACCCCGTTGTCCCAAGCGTAACGCGCCCCAAGGGCAGCGGACAGCTCGGACGCGCCGGGAAAGTCATTGCCCGCCAAGTTCTCGCCATCGTTGATGAATTCGACAAACTCCGTGTCGGAATAGGCAAGCTGCCCAAAGACGGAAAACCGGTCGGTCAGTTCCGCTTCAACCGACACTTCACCGCCCCGAAGCTCGGACTTGCCTGCATTCACGACGTTAAAGATCGCCTGCCCGGTCGGCAGCGTCCCCGCGAATTCTTCGACCTGCTGGTCGGTCCAATCGGTGAAGTAGACATTGGCCGCCACAAACACACGGTCGGCGTTGAAACTGCCGCGATAGGCCAATTCGTAGTTGGTGGTGAACTCGGGATCGAAATCCGAAATGCCATTGGCCGCGTTGATACTGGTCCCACCCGACCGATAGCCGCGCTGCACGGTAAAGCTCACCTTCTGGGTGTCGCTGAACTCGTAGTTGATCCCGACCTTCGGCAGGAAAGCGTTGAAACTGGTGCTGTTTTCCGCCGATTGATCCCGGAACTCGGGGGGCAGCGGGATGGGCGCCTCGTAGAAGATGTCCGCATCAAAGGCGAACTCTTCATAGTCGTAGCGCGCGCCGACCGTGAACGACAAACCGTCCAACCACCGATCCGCGCGAATATCCACCTCACCAAAGATAGCGGCGTTTTCGACATCCGTGGCCACGTCACTAAAACGGTTTGCGAAAATCCCGTTGGCAGCTGCGGGCGTCTGTCTGAGGGCAAAGCCCGTATCAATCAGCAGGTTGGCCGGGATGGAGTCCTGGATGTTGGTGTAAAACAGCCCCACCACCCCGGAATAGGCCCCGGTGTCAAAGCTCAGGCGCACGTCCTGCTCAAACACCTCCGTCTCGCCCACACGGTTGAAACTGCTCAGGAACACAGGGAACCCGTCGCCATCCTCGCTGCGGACATAGTCCTGCGTGTAATAGCTGGTCTCGGTCTCCAGCTTCAGGTTGGCGTTGATGTCCCACTCAGTGCGCAGGCCAAAGATATCGTGTCGCGACCCTTCTCTGGTCGGCAAATCCAATGTCACAACACGGCCTTCGGGCGAAATGCTCCGGTTGATCGAATCCTCGCCCGCGAAATTCTCGGTCCGGCTGAAGGACGCGATGGCCCGGAAGTTGTTCGTGGGCTCCCACAGGAATTTCAGGCGATAGGTGTCGATGTCCTGCGCATCCGCGTTTTCGCCCCGGGTGGCGTTGAAAATCGTGCCATCAATGTTCACCGTCTCCGCCGAAAAGCGCAGCGCAACCGTGTCCGACAGCGGCGTGTTGGCCGCAAAGGCGGCCCGGTAGTATCCACGCGACCCCAGCTCGCCCCGCAGCTTGAACTCGGGCTCAAACGTGGGGTCCTTCGACCGCACCACAATGGCCCCGGCCAGCGCATTGCGCCCCTGCTGGGTCGATTGCGGCCCGCGCAACACCTCCACCTGTTCGATGTCCCAGGCCGAATAGGGCCCGTAGAACGTCGCTTGGTTGGTGGGCAGGGCGACCCCGTCAATCTGCGTCGACACCACCAGCCCGGCCCCGCCGCCGCCTGCACCACGCTGGTCAACACCGCGAATGCCAAAACCCTGCTCGCCAAAGCTCGTGGTGACCCCCGGCGTGCGCGCAATCACGTCCTGCAGATCCGTGTCACCCCGCGCCTCCAGGTCCTCCCCCGTCTCAATCGTGGCCGAGGTGGGGCTATCCTGCACGGTACGCGACTGCAACTCACCCCGCAGGATCAACGTACCCAGATCAACGGGCGCGCCCTCCGCCTGCGCGGCAGCAAGTGTGGCATTCAGGGCAAGCGTCGAAACGCCGCCCACCAAAAGGGAGGAAAGGGCTCTCATATCCAGCTCCGGGAAACACGTATTGTCGAGTGGGGTGTCTGGCGGAGGCCAAGGCCCGTCGCTGGATGGCTATGAACGAGCATCCATTTCCTGGTAAAAAAGGCAAGGTTTTCAGATTTGCCGCCCCCGCATCTCGCAATCAACCGCGCACTGAACTAAGTTGCGCAGGAACACGCCAGCCACGCATCCCGCGTCGCCAGCCTTGCACTCGGGCAGACGACATGCAGGCATTGGGCACCCTTCCCTGTCGCGGACAGCACTGGATCACCACCCGGATCGACCGTCACCCCACACGCTGGCGCTGGATCCTCGCCGGGCCCACGGCCTTCATCCTCTCGATCCTCGCCATGGCGGGCCTGCCCACGGTCCTGCCCGCAGGCGCAGGCGGGGTGAACCACCTTGTTCTGCCAGTCGTACTCTTCCCGCTTCTGTGGTCCAGCTTCATCGTTTGGCCCGTCGCCAGCACCGCCCTGCCCCGCGTCGCCACAACCTATCTCGCGCTGGGGGCACTCCTGCTCACCCTCATCACGCTGAGCTTCCTCACATGACCGCCGCGAATCACGCCACCAAGCGCCTTATCGCCCTGCACGGCTGGTCAGCTACATTGCTCGCCATACTGCTCTACGTGGTGATGCTCACCGGCACCATCGTGGTCCTAGACAACGAAATCACGGAATGGAGCGCCGGACACACAGACCGCGCGCCCCTCTTCGGCCCCCGCACCGACCAGATCGTCACCCGCTTTGCCGACCAGGTCCCGCCCGAGATGCACGACCACGTCTTCCTGTCCCAGGGCAGCAACGGCACGCTCAGCCTGTTCTTTGGCACAGACCAACCCCATCCCGACGGTGGGACAGCACAGTTCGGGCGCGGCTTCCTCGTGAACCCGCAAACGGGCGTGCTGCAATCGGCCCGCGCCGGGTTCTTCAGCGATGTGGTGTCACACCGCCCGGAACGCGCCTTCTCGCACTTCCTCGTGGACCTGCATGTGCAACTGCACGTGCCGGGACGCTGGGGGCTCTACATGACGGGCATCCTTGGCGTCACGATGCTGGTGGCCGCCATCACCGGCGTCCTGATCCACAAACACATCATCCGCGACCTCTTCACCACCGAACGGCCCGGTGCACGGCTCGTGTCTTTCCGCGACCGGCACACGCTGGCAGGGGTTTGGTCCCTACCCTTCGCCGTTCTTTTGTCCTTCACCGGAGCGTTCCTCAGCTTCGCAATATCCCTTGGCCTGCCCGTCGTGGCACTCGTCGCCTTTGGCGGTGATCAAGATCTGGCGATTGCTACCGTCCTAGGCGAGCCCACGACAACCAACACCACCGTTGCAGCCATGGCCGATCTCACCAGCCTCTTTGCCGACGCCACCCTGCGCGCAGGCGCTCCCGTGGGCGCGGCAGAGATCCACGATTACGGCACCGCCGGGGCCGTGGTCACCACCTTCCACGGTATTGCAGACGGGGCGCTGATCCCCACAACGCTCGACTACAACGGCGCGACGGGCGAATTCCTCGACCGCCGCCAGATCGTCGGGACAGAACCGTCCGCAGGCTCCGTCCTGGCATCGCTCATGGCCCCCCTGCATTTCGGCAATTTCGCCGGCTGGTGGTCCCGCATCATCTGGGTCGGCCTCGGGGCGGCCATGACCTACACCATCGTCACAGGCATGCAGCTCTGGCTCCGGCGGCGCGAGAACGAACCCGCCTGGCAGCACGGCGCCCGCGCGCTCAGCGTGGTCGCTTGGGGCCTGCCGCTGGTCATCGTGATCACCGGACACGCCTCGCTCGTAGCCCTGCTCACGGGCGACCCCGAGGCCGTGGTCCCGCGCGTCTTTGTCTGGGGCTGCCTCGCTGTCCCCGCCTATGGCGCGCTGACGGTGAAACAGCCGCTCGACCGGCTGAACCGCACCCTCGGTCTGGCCACAGGCGTGGGTCTCCTGCTCCTGCCTGCCACACGCCTGCAAACCGGCGGCCTCTCTTGGGGTGAGGCGCTGATGTGGGGCGGCGACAGCGTGCTTGTGATCGACGTCACCTGCCTCGCCGTCGGCCTCGCCTGCCTTATCGCCTTCCGGCGCCAGCGCAGCACCCACACCGCCACAGCCCCCGCAGAATGACGCACTGGAAAGCAGCGCCCCCAGACGCCATCTCACACATGAACGCACCAAGAGGGACACCACCATGTACATCGCCATGAACCGCTTCACCGTGACCGCCCAGAATGCCGACGCGTTCGAAGCGCTGTGGCTCGGCCGCGACAGCCACCTCAAGATGATGGACGGCTTCATCGAGTTTCAGATGCTCAAGGGGCCAGAGGACGACAGCGGCAAACGGCTCTACGCCTCGCACACCGTCTGGGCGTCCGAAGACGCCTTCCGCGCCTGGACCCGCTCCGATGCCTTCCGCGCCGCCCACAAGGACGCAGGCAGCACCGCCAAGCTGCACGAGGGCGCGCCGACCTTCGAAGGCTTCTCGGTGATCCAGGAAATCGCGGCGGATTAGGGTCTACTACAGGCGCCGGGCACCAGATGCGCGTCATCCACGCCCGGCATCATCATCGCAAGCAACGCGGCACAAGACGACACGGACGCCGCCCGCTCCTCGGCCTCTGTCACATCCAGAACCTGCCGCGCCTCCGCATGGCCCGCTTCCGCCGCCTGCTCCAGATATTCAAAGCCCCGCGCCCGCGCCTGCGCGTTGCACCCATCTTCTGACAGCCGCACGCCCATATGGGCCATCGCCCCTACATCACCGCGCTGCGCCAACCGCTCAACGGGATAGAGCGCCACGCCATCGCACACCGGCGGCCCGGCAACCTCGTCGTCCACGGGCCAAAGCACCAGCGCTGTCATCAGAGCACTGGCCAACAGCACAAACATGCCGCACAGATACTGCACCATGTGCCGCGCTTGCTCTGGACTGGAACGGGCCATCACGCTTACCGCCCCTCTATGCGCTTAACAAATGATCTCTGAGCCCCCGGCGGCGGCACAGGGAATGGGGCGGCCCTTTGGATCATCTGCATCGCGGCCCTGTCCAACTCGGCAGAGCCCGAGCTCTGCGTCACCGACAAAGCGCTCAGACCTCCATTCGACGCAACCCGGAATGCTACCGTCGCGACACCTCGGACGCCGATGCGCGGCCTGCGCACACGATTGATGCGGCGGTTCACCTGCCCGGGATAGTTCGATGCCGCGGCATTGCCTGCCTGCGCGGCCCCCTGCCCCGTCGCACGCTGTGCCGCAGGTGCCGAAGCGCTTCCATCCGCCTGACCCGCCTGTGCATTGGTGTCCGCCTGATTGCCCTGTCGCGAGGGCGTGCGCGTCGCCGTCCGCGTCGTCTCGCGCGGTTGTGGCGGCGGCTCATCCCGCGCGTTGCGCTCCTCAAACTCGCGGCTGCGGACCTGCGGGCGCAAGGACTGCGTCACCTCCAGCTGATCTGGCTCTTCGGCGGTCACCGTCTCGCGCGCGGGCGCCTGCGCAACAGGCACCGTCGGTGTCACTCTCAGCGTCGGTTCCGGCACCGGGGCGGTGTCCACCATCGCGATGGTCTCTGTCGGCTGTACCGTGTCCTCGGGTGTCTCAGCTTCGGTCACCTCTTCGGCTGGCGTGGGCTCCACCGGCTCGGGCTGCTCCACCGGCTCCGCAACATCTTCCACCGGGACAGGCTCGGTCACCTCAGTGGTCTCAACCCCGCTCAGCGTGCCTTGCGCCAAATCCGCAAACCCATCACCCAGAGACGCCTCAGCCGCCCCCACCTGCCCGCCTTCGATCAGAACGTCTTCGGTCAGATCCAGCCGCATCACCCCACCTAGATGCAGACCAGCCGCCAGCAGGAACGCCACCAGAGCAATGCGAGAAGACGTAAACCTCATTGCAGCGCCCTCTCGGTCACAATGATAACCCGACCCGCGCCCGCCCGGCGCAACTCACGACCCAAGGTCACAAGATCGGCCGCAGGCAAATCGCGATCCGGCACGATCCGCACCTCTTCCCGCGCCTCCGGGTCCAGTCCCTCTACGTAAGCAGCAACATCCACCTGCGCGGTCCCCCGATACAGCATCTCCCCATCCGCCCGGATCACCAGCGCATCAGGCGGCGCACGCCCCTCCAGATCATCGGTGCGCACAAGCGACAAATCCCGCTCCAGCGGCGGCGCCAGCGTGCCCGCCACCATGAAAAACACCAGCATCAGAAACACGATGTTGATCAGCGCAATCGTCGGCTCTCTGGTTTGACGCCGCGCCCGCATCAGCCCTGCCCCAAAACGGTGATCTGCAAGCCGGGCACACTCCGCAACACGACCAGCAAATCAGTCAACCGCTGTGCGGTCACGCCGTCCTGCAAACTGACGATCACAGGCTGTTCGGCCTCTCCGGTCATCGCCTGCGCCAGCGCCTCTATGGGCACCTGCGCCCCGTTCAACGCCACGGCATCCTCGGCCACGCGCAAAAACAGCGGCGGCACGGCAGCCGCCTCTGCCCCCTGCCCTGCCCCACCGGCAGTCAGCTCCACCTCGGCAAAGGTCGAAAAGGTCGAGGTCAGCATGAAGAACAACAGCAGCAGAAAAATCACGTCGATCAGCGACGTCATCGACACCCGCCGCCGTATGACCCGCGCCCTAGCCACCGGCAGGCACCACCTCAGTGTCTAACATTGGGCTTTCTGCCCGCCCCACAGGTGCCACAACAGTCAGGACAAAACCCTCTGCCGCCACGCGCTCGGCATCCATCCGGCCTTCGAACCACGCCAGCACCAGCGCGGTGGGCATCGCCACAGCCAGACCCACAGCAGTGGTCAACAACGCAACCCAGATGCCACCGGCCAGGATCGACGGATCCACCTGCGCCCCTGCCGCCTGCAAGGCCTGAAACGCCTCGATCATACCCAGAACGGTGCCAAACAGACCCAGCAAGGGGGCCAATTGCGCCACCGTCTCCAGAAACCGGAACCCGCGCTCCAACCGCGAAAACCGCGCCTCCGCCATGGCCTGCAACCGGTCCCGGCCCAAGCCGTCAAACCCGGCCTCAACGACACCGGCCAGATAGCTCCGCGACGGCGCCAGCGCATCCCGCGCCCCGCTCCGGTCGCCCGCATCCCACGCAGCAACAGCGTCCCGAACGGCCGCGTGCCGCCCCACATGGGCTGCCGAAAACTGCCACAGCTTGTACAGCACCACGGCCAGGGTCACGACGGACACGGCCATCAACACCAGAACAACCGGCCCTCCAAGGTCCAGAACCGCCTGCAACTGCCCCATCACCGCATCAACCATCAGCCCAGCACCTCAATCTCGACACGGCTCATGGGCACCAGACCGGCCGCACAGGCGCCTTCCTCCAGCCCCTCGGCCTCACAGGTATGCAACCCATTGAACAGCACCCGGCCCAAGCCGTCACAGCCCACATCCGGCACCGCAAACTGCCGCACACGCGGCCGCCCCACGGGCAAGGCCCCGAAATCGAACAGGGTCAGCCGGTCCACCTGCCCCGCCGCATCAAACAGCACCGTCTCATACACCAACTGATCCACAGCCACCGCATGACCATTCGTGACCATAAAGGTCAGCGTGCAACCGCCGTCAGTCTCCGCCACGGTGTTCAATTCAATGGCAATCTTGCCGGTCAGATCACCCTCTTGCGCGGCAGCGCCTGTCGCGATCATCGTCAATGCCACCAGGCGCGCAAACGTCCGCATGCCGTGCTCCTTGCTTCAAAGGTGGGATGACCTGGCAAAGCGGCTGGGACCCGTCAGGGTCTTAACAAACACGTCTTTGGACCCTGCGCAATACCTGATAGAAAGACTAGGACAAAGCATCGCGGCGCCTTGTGGAGGCACGCGCAACAACCGCCAGATGTAGATAAGTCTTGCACGAATCCCGCAAGTCAGCCAATAGTCACGGAAAAAGACGGTCAAACGGTGAAAAGCGTGACCGAAAAATACAGGCAGGTGGCAGAGGAGCCGGGGCAGATGGACGGCACACGCACGCAAAATGACCTCAATTCCGTCATTCGGCAACACTCCGAATGGCTGGCCACGCAATTGCATGCCCAACGCGAAAGCCTGTTTCCTCCCGACGCCGCAAAAGAGATGCGCAAGTTCACAAGCGGTGAGGCAGCAACGCTGCTGGGCGTCGGCGACAGCTACCTGCGCAAACTGCATCTTGAGGGGCGCGGCCCCTCGCCCGAGGTGACATCAGGCAACCGCCGCCTCTATTCCGCCGCCGACATTCAGTCTCTAAGGCATACGTTAGAGACGACAGCCCGCCGTCCCGGCGAATACCTGCCCGGCCGCCGCGACGGGGACGAGATGCAGGTGATCGGGGTGATGAACTTCAAGGGCGGATCGGGCAAGACGACGACCGCCGCCCACCTCGCCCAGCGTCTGGCCCTCAAGGGCTACCGCGTCCTTGCCATCGACCTCGACCCTCAGGCGTCGCTGTCCGCCCTGCACGGCGTGCAACCCGAATACGATCTGCCCGAAGGCGGCACGCTCTACGACGCGATCCGCTACGAGGATCCCGCGCCGATCAGCTCGGTCATCCGCAAAACCTATATTCCCGGCCTCGACCTGATCCCGGGCAACCTCGAACTGATGGAGTTCGAACATGACACCCCCCGCGCGCTTGCAACCGGGGCGGCGGGCCTGTTCTTTTTCCGGGTCAAACAGGCTCTAACACAGGTCGATGGCGACTATGATGTGGTGGTGATCGACTGTCCGCCGCAGCTTGGGTTCCTTACCATGTCGGCCTTGTCAGCCGCCACGGGCGTTTTGGTGACGATCCACCCTGAAATGCTCGACGTGATGTCGATGTCGCAATTCCTACGCATGACCGCCGATCTGATGGATGTCATCGCCGAAAGCGGCGCTGACATGAAACATGACTGGATGCGCTACCTGCTCACCCGGTACGAACCTGCAGACGCTCCGCAAAACCGCGTCGTGGCCTTCCTGCGCACCATGTATGGCGATCATGTACTGAATGCCCCCATGCTCAAATCCACCGCAATCTCGGACGCGGGTTTGACGAAACAGACACTCTACGAGGTCGAACGCTCCGCCTTCACCCGCTCCACCTATGACCGCGCGATGGAAAGCCTGAACGCGGTGAACGATGAGATTTCGGCTCTCATACAGGCCACTTGGGGGCGGACATGAGCGAAAATCGCAAAAAACGCCTGTCCATGCTCGACAGTCTGGCCGCGGCGCAGGCCCCTGCCCCGACGGGTTCGATGATGACGACAAATCGCGCCCTGCGGTCCGCACGCGATGCAGTCGATGCCCACCATGTGTGGGATCTGGACCCCTGGGCCATCGACGATCTGCGCCCAGAGGACCGGATGGAGGCGGGCGACATCCGCGATCTGCGCGACGCGATCGAGGCCAACGGCCAGACCGTGCCGATCCTCGTGCGCCGCAATCCCGACGCGGCTGACCGCTACCTGCTGGTCTATGGCCGCCGTCGGCTTGAGGCGATCCGCCAGTCCGACAAGGTCGATAAAGTGCGCGCGCTGGTCGCTACGCTCGACGATGATGCCGCCGTCCGGGCGCAAATCTCGGAAAACATGGCGCGGCGCGACCTGACCTTCATTGAAAAGGCGCTGTTTGCGCGGTCCCTCGTTGATGGCGGATTCGGCACGCAGTCTCAGGTTGCCGAGGTGCTGACAGTCACCAAGTCCGCCATCTCCATGGCCCTGGCGGTTGTGGATGTGGTCAGCGTCGATCTGGCCCGCGCCATCGGCCCTGCCCCCGGTGTGGGCCGCCCACGCTGGGATGCCCTGGGACGCGCTATTCAGAGCACTGGCGCGGATGTCAGCCACCTGATCCCCATCGCGCAGGACATCCACGAAAAGGCCGAGCTTGACGCCGTCATCGACCCGTCCGGCCCCGTGCCGGAGGATGCGTCCGTCACCGCGTTTGAGGCCGTTTTAGCCCATTTAGAGACACAAAAGCCCGTCATCTCGACCCCCAAGACCCGCACAGCCGGCAAAAGCCGGTCGGTTCATACCGGCGAGCGCCGGATCGGCACTGTCCGGCGCATGAGCCAAGGCGTGCGGCTGGATGTGGACGCGGGCAATTTCGCGGACTGGCTCGAGCGCAATGCCGACACAGTCCTCAAAGAGCTTCACACGCGCTGGCAAACGCGCGGGGAAGACTAAGGCAGAGCAGTAAACAAAGGAGGCACGCACCAGAAAGGCAAAAGAAAAAGGTCCCGCAAAGCGATGGCGCCCCACGAGACCCTTGTGTTTAGCAGCTTCAAGGTACGATTTCGCGCCCTCTCCCGCAAGTCCCAAGTGATTCGCGGAATGGATTTTTTGTGCCTGCGTGAATAGAATTCATGACTTATGTTCCCATCACACCGTTCCGCGGGACGGTGACTGAACTCGTATTGGCCAACGATCAGCTTACCCGCCGCACAGGCCCCCTCCCCCACGCCGACAAGTGGGACGTCCTGCGGGCGTTGGGCGTTGCCGGGCCCAAGCTAGGTGTTTCGGACCGCCAACTGACCGTGCTTCAGGCCCTTCTGACCTTCCACCCCGAGACTGATCTGGGGGGACGTACTGAAGCACCCATCGTGTTCCCCTCGAATGCGTCGATCTCCGAGCGGTTGAACGGGATGCCATGCTCGACCATGCGGCGACATCTGGCCGGGCTGGTCCAAGCTGGTCTGATCGTCCGCCGCGACAGCCCGAACGGCAAACGCTATACGAGCCGATCCGGGGGCGGTGCCTTCGGTTTCGACCTCTCCCCCCTCGCCCTGCGCTTCGCCGAAATCTCTGCTATCGCAGAAGCCGTACGCACCGAACGCGACCACCTGAAGCGCCTGCGCCAAACCGTCAGCCTAATGCGCCGCGATCTCGCCGCCCTCGCCGCCTACGGCACCGAGACGCATCCCCAGCAGGGTCTCTGGGACGCATTCTCAGACCTAGCGATCCTGACGGCCCGTGATTTGAGACGGCGCGTTGATGAAAATGATTTGGCACGGTTGAAAGATGCTCTGGAAGAGGCATTGAGCAAGGCGCGTTTACTGCTGAGTTCAGACGAAATGAGCACCAACGATGCCGAAAATGAGCAGCACCATCAGAATTCAAACAAAGATATATCTGTACTTGAAGCGCGCGATGAGAAGAGCTCAGATCAAACCCAATCAACAATGCAGGATGGGACAGAACCAAACGTTCCACTGATGCTCGTCCTATCTATCTGCACTGAGATACAAATATATGGCGATAGGCCGATCCGGCATTGGTATGATCTGGTGCGAGCGGCGGATCTCGTGCGGCCAATGATGGGCATTCAGCCTTCGACCTGGGTGGAGGCTGTGGAAACTATGGGACCAGAGCAGGCTGCTGTGACAGTGGCGGCGATGCTGGAGAGGTTTGACCAGATCAAGTCCCCGGGGGGGTATCTGCGGTATCTGACGCGACGAGCGGCGGAAGGGAAATTCTCTTGTGCGCCTATGATTATGGCGCTGGCGCGGAAGGAAGCGGCTTGAGGGTTCACAGGTGTGAACTGGGGACCGTGCGCTCTGTTTATGGGATGTTCACAGCTGTGAACTTTTGGATGGACGCAGCCAATGCTGCCACGCGAACGCCTCGAAAAATCTTTACAACTTCTATCGGGAAAGCTACCAACTACGCCGATTGCGCGCCCCACCTTAAATGCCTGGCAGGCCCCGCGCTGGCAACTGCACAACAGGTGGGGATACCATGCAGAAATACGTTCTGGGGAGCGTGGCCTTGATGGCTGCGGGCGTAACAGCAACCACGATTCATGCACAGGAAGATGCGGTGGAATTGCCGCCGTTGATCTTGGGCACCGCGCTAAGAGATGACCGGGATATTCGGGACATACCGGTGGCTGCCTCCGTCGTTGAAGGCGAGGAGCTGGAGCGCCGCCAGGCGGATACAGTCGAGGAACTGATCGGGGACGTGCCGGGCGTGTCGATCGAGGGCGGGCCGCGGAGTGTGGCGCAGGAGATCAACATTCGCGGCTTTCAGGACGAACAGGTCGTACTGCGGTTCGACGGCGGACGTTTCAACTTTAACCGGGCGCATAGCGGGCGGTTCTTCTTTGACCCGGACATTGTGCAAAGGGTCGAGATCGTCAGGGGCGGGGGGTCCACCCTGTTTGGATCGGGCGCCATCGGCGGTGTCGTCGCGGTCGAGACAAAGGATGTGGAAGACCTGTTGTTGCCCGGCCAGACCAGTGGGGCGCGGTTGCGCTTTGGCTATTCTGACAACGGCGAGATCTGGAGCCCGTCCGCGACGATCTATGCTGACCATGGCAATTTTGATGTTCTGGCTTTCTTCGGCGCGCGTGAGTTTGGGGCACCGCTAGAGGACGGCAATGGGAATGAGATCCTGCGATCCGAAGTGGATACACTAAACGGTCTGGTGAAGTTTGGATTTGAGCCAACAGATGACCAGCGGTTCGAGTTGAACCTATCCTACTACGAAGATGACGGGCTGATCCCGCCCAATGCCAATACGGAGGCTGATCTGGACCCGGAAACGGGCAACGATTCCGAACGGTCAGCGGAGATTTTCACCTACCGTTTGTCATGGGACTGGAATCCGGACGAGTCAGACCTTCTGGACCTGTCAGTCCTGCTTTATGGCAATACACTCGAAATTCAGGACGACCGGGTCAGGGACGGGCGCGCGGATTTTACGGAATACGACACCATCGGTCTTGAGGTGACCAACCGGTCGCGGTTTGACATCGGCGTACCGGTTGAACTTGTGTACGGGATCGACGCGTTTCGCGACGAGCAAACGGGCACTCGCAGCGGTGGACCGCGTGTACAGTTTCCCGATGCTGAGGCAACGACGGTCGGTGTGTTTGCCGAAGCGACATTTGGCGTGACGGAACGGCTGGATCTGATCGCGGGTTTGCGCTTTGACCAATATGATCGGGACGTGGATGATCCGACGCTGGCGGACGTGGATGATAATTTCTTTTCACCCCGCATCGGTTTCAGTTTCCGGCCCAATGACGACTGGCAGATTTTCGGTAACGTCGCGCGTGCCTTCCGCGCGCCGACATTGACTGAGCTGTACAATGACGGGGTGCATTTCCCGTATGAGCGGGTTCGGGGCGTTGAATTGACGAACAACTTCGTGCCAAACCCCGACCTCGAGCCTGAGGAGTCCACGCAAGTCGAATTGGGTGCCCGGTTCGAACGGGCCAACATGTTCCGTCCTGGCGACACACTGCGCTTTTCGGCCAATGCCTACTATGCGGATGTTAAGAATTTTATCGATTCTGTCGTGACCCCTCCAAACTTCCGGTTGGCAGGTCCGCCGACATTCGCAACCGTCATCGGCACGACGACGCAACGCAACATTGATGCCGAGCTGTACGGGTTTGAGGCGGAAGTGGATTATGACGCAGGCAATTGGTTTGCAGGTCTGGCGCTGACTTTGCCGGAGGGTGAGGCCCAAAACGGTGAAGCGCTGGGATCAATTCCGCAGCCGACCCTGACAACCACATTCGGATATAGGCCCGCGCCTGAATGGGTTATCGGCGCACGCGCAACATTTGCCGGAGATCAGAATGATGTGCCGACCAACGGAAGGGCAGGGGAGGCCTATACGGTGGTGGATCTGTTCGGGTCGTGGTCACCGCAACAGGGGCCGCTGCAGAACGCGGTGTTCCGTGCAGGCATCGACAACGTGTTTGACGAGCAATACATCATCTTCCCCAATGAGCTGCCGCAAGCGGGCCGGACCATCAAGTTGTCAGCCTCGTTTCAGTTCTAGGTCGCAAGAGTGCAGATGCTTTGAGGCGGGTTCGATTGGGCCCGCCTTTTTGCTGGTCTGTACGTTGCCTTGGTCCCCTCTTGATAAATCTGATTATTTCTGTCAGGAAAGCCATACCCAGCCTGCGCATCTTCTATGCCGTGCCCGGTAGATCTGTGATCCAGAGCGGTGCGCGCGCTCTTAGAAACAAGGCTGGACCCCAAGAGATGATCAACGACTTATTGCAAATGGATGCGTTTGCGCGGCGCTTTGGCTGTGCGCTGAACCCGAAATTGCGTTCCGCTATGGAGGCCGATCAGCGCTGGCCCAGCAAGGCGGCAGCGCCTGTGCCGGACGCTGTGCCAGAGGTTTTGCCCGACAATGCCGTGCGCTTTCCCGATCCGGCCCGTGCCGAGGGTCAGAAGCGGGCATGAGGTTGCGCGCGTGTCCCTCGGATGGGTCAGACCTGCCGTTGCAGGAGCTGGCTTTGGATCCGTTCGAGGCCGGGGTTCTGGCCGTTGCCCGGTATCTGTTTTGCGCAGAAGTCGAGCCGGAGCGCCGGACCTGGTTCGTCGCCTTTTCCGTGGCGGGTGAGCGGTGGGGGCCGGACATTGGTTTGCCGGTTGCATTTGCCGTGGCCAAGCTGGTGCGCGCCCTGCATGACGTGCGCGCCGACTTTGCGTTTCACGATCCTTACGGTCCGGAAAGCCGTGTGCAGGCCACGGGCGACGAGGTTCTGATGATGCGCATGCTGCATCACATGCGAAGGGATGAGACAGCCGACGCGAGGGACGCCGTAGAGGCCCTGACGCGGGGGTGCATGGACCCTTATGTCATCCGGTCGGCTCTGGCCCTGGCCGGGCGCTTTGGGACGGGTACGCCCGTGCGTCAGCCCCCTGCGTTGCGTGTGGTGTCCTGACTGCTGTCTGCGCTTTGTTTCGGGCTCCATGGCGTGATGCCGAGCCGGAGCGAGGCGCGCCCGATCATGTGGGCGCCGATGGGGGCCGTGAGCAGCAGGAAGAAGACGATTAGAACGCAGCGCAGGATGATGGCAGGGTCGGCAAAGTGCAGCGCTGCCCCGGCCATGATGAGGCCGGAGCCGAGCGTGCCGACCTTGGTTGCGGCGTGCATCCGTGTGAACACGTCAGGCAGGCGCAGGACGCCGATGCCTGCGGCGACGGTCATGGCGGCGCCCAGAAAGACGAGGAAGGCGGCGGAAAGGTCGATCATTGGGTGTCCTCCTCTTCATCCTCGGCCTCGCGTCGCACGACGACCCGTTCGGCAAAGCGGGCAAGTGCGACCGTTGCGAGGAAGCCCACGAGCGCCAGGACGAGGGCCACGTCGAGGAAGGCTGCGTCTTGGGATCGGATGGCCGCAAGCCCGCAGAACGCCACGATGGAGATCGTCATCTGGTCGAGCGCGACCACGCGGTCGGGCAGGGTGGGGCCGATGGCGAGGCGGACCATCGCCAGCCCCACGCCGATAAAGACCAGTGCGAAGCCAAGGGTCAGGGCGGTGTCCATGAGTGTCATTCCCGGTCCTCCACTGCGTCGATCACCCAGCGTTCCATGCCCTGTTTGAGCGAGCGGCACACTGCTTCGGGGTCGTCCGCGAACATCACGTGCAGTTTGAGTGTCTTGCGGTCTTCGCTGACGTCGATGCTGAGCGTGCCGGGGGTGAGCGAGATGAGGTTTGTCACGAGCAGGATGCCTGCGTCGGTCTTGACGTCGAGCGGCATGTTGACGATGGCGGGGTTCGAGCGGTGGGAGGGTGTGAAGATGTCCCACAGCACTTCGATGCTGGACACGATCAGTTCGTAGTTGAACATCACCAGCAGCTTGGTCCAGTACCAGACCCGCTTGAAGTAGGTGGATTTGACCCCCGCGAGCGGTTGGATCAGCAAAAGCACGACGTAGCCCACCGCCAGCCCGGACAGTACGGACAGCCAGGTGAATGTGTTGAACAGGATCATCCACGCCACGGCGAAGAAGATGTTGGCGACCAGTGTGTTCATGCCTCACCCCCGAGTACCGTAGTGATATAGGCTGTCGGATCGAGAAGTTGAGCCGCGGCGTCCTTGGCGAAGGTCACGAAGGGGTCGGGCGAGAAGCCGATGACGAGGGTCATTGCTGCCAGTGCCGCGATGGGGATCAGCAGGTTGCGCCGCGCCTGTGGTGTCAGGCGGGTGAGTTCGGGGTCGACGCCCTCGGGGTGTGGTTTCCAGAAGGCTTCGGCCCAGATCTTGGTCATGGAGAAGATGGTTAGCAGGCCCACGAGCAGGGCGACGGCGGCGATGATCCAGCCCTCGATCTCGATCGCGGCGGCGACCAGCACGTATTTGGCCCAGAAGCCGGAGAGCGGGGGGAAACCCGCAAGTGAGAAGGCGGGGATGAAGAACAGGACCGCCAGCAGGGGGGCGGATTTGTAGAGCCCGCCGATGCGGTCAAGGTTGGTGGAGCCTGCTGTGCGTTCGGCAACGCCTGCGATGAGGAAGAGGTTTGCTTTCACGATGATGTGGTGGACGAGGTAGAACACGGCCCCGGCCACAGCGAGGGGTGTCAGGAGCGCGAGGCCCATGATCATGTAGCCGATCTGGCTGACGATGTGGAAGGACAGGATCTTGCGCATGTCGTTCTGGGCTGCGGCCCCCAGAACACCCGTCACCATGGTAAGCGCCGCGACCCAGAGCAGGATCTGGTGGGTGAAGCCGATGTCGCCATCGAATACGAGCGTGAACATGCGGATGAGGGCGTAGACGCCGACCTTGGTCAGCAGGCCCGCGAACACGGCGGACACTGAGAAGGCCGGTGTGTGATAGGCGGCGGGGAGCCAGAAAAAGAGGGGGAAGACCGCCGCTTTGACTCCGAAGGCGACCATGAACATCATGGCCACCACGGTCACGAGGCCCTGGTTTTCGACCGTGTCGATGGCACGGGCCATGTCGGCCATGTTGAGCGTGCCGGTCATGCCGTAAAGCAGGCCGATCCCCGACAGGAACAGGATGGTCGAGATCAGGTTGAGCGTGACGTATTTGATGCCGCCGTCGATCTGCTCCTTCTTGCCACCAAGGATCAGGAGGCCGAAGGACGAGATCAGCATAACCTCGAACCAAACGTAGAGGTTGAAGAGGTCGCCGGTCAGGAAAGCGCCCACAACGCCGCCGATCAGGATGTTGAAGAGGGCGTGGTAGCCCAGGTGTTCCTTGCGCTCGTCGATGTCGGAGAGGGCGTAGACCGACACAGCAAGCGCGGTGATGGCCGTGATGACCACCATGACCGCCGAGAGGTAGTCGGCCACCAGCGTGATGCCGAAGGGCGCGGCCCAGCCGCCCATCTGGGTGGCGATCACGCCTTGATCGAGCACGCGGGCCATCAGCAGGATGGAAGCGCCGAGCAGAATGGCATTGCCTGCGACGCTGAACCAGCGCCCGGCAGCCCCGTAGCGGGCAAGGAAGGCCAGTACCGCCGTCAGGAAGGGCAGTACGAGGGGGGTCGCAAGGGTCCAGGTCATGTCTTGTCTTCTGTGCGCGGCTCAGCGATCCGCATGTCGTCGGAATAAAGCGTGCCCAAGGTCGAATAGGCGCGGAACATCAGCACGAGGGCGAACGCAAAGAGGCCAAAGCCGATCACGATAGCGGTCAGCACCAGCGCTTGGGGCAGGGCGTTCGCCACGTCGCCCACGGGGCCGTCCGCGCCCACGGGGATCAGGGGCGGCGCCCCTTCGGTCAGCCGCCCGGCGACAAAGATCGTCAGGTTGGCCGCGTTCGAGATCAGCACCAGCCCGAAGATGAAGCGCAGCACGTTGCGCGCCAGCATCAGGTAGACGGATGCGGCAACGAGCACGCCGATGGTTATGGCAATGAGGGCCTCCATCTAGATCTCCTCCTCCATGGCGAAGACGATGGAGAGGATGGAGCCGAAGACCACCAGATAGACCCCGATGTCGAAGAACAGGACGGTGGAAATGGGGATCCCCTTGTCCTCGGGCGTTTCGTTGATGAAAAGCCATTGGCCGGTAAAGAGCGCGTCGCCGAAGATGGCGGCATAGATCCCGGCCAGAAGCGCGATGCCAAGGCCCGCCATGGCGATGTTCTGTGGCATGACCTTGAGGGCATTGCGGGCGTCTGCCGTGCCACAGGCCAGCGCGAACAGGACAAAGCCCGTAGAGCCTATGAGGCCGCCGATAAAGCCGCCTCCGGGCTCATTATGGCCGCGGATCAGCATGTAGAGCGAGAACAGCACGAGGATCCCGCACAGGTACTGGGTGCCCACACGGAGGATGATCGAGTTCATGGGTCTTTCCTTGGGTGTGTGGTGCGCAGGAGGGCGTAGGCCGAGAGTGCGGCGATTACGACCACGGCAATCTCGCCAAAGGTGTCGAGCGCGCGGAAGTCCACGAGGATGACGTTGACGATGTTGCGGCCGAAGGCTTCGGGCCAGCTTGTTACCTCGAAATACTCGGTCAGGCGCAGGTCAAGCGGGGTTTCGAGCACGGCCAGCAGGACCAGTGTAACAGACAGGCCGACGCCGCCCGCCAGGATCGCATCAAGCGGGCGCCGGTCGCGTCCGTTTTCATCGAGCACGGGCAGGCGCAGGAGCGCTACGGCCACCAGCACGACCACCAGCGTTTCGACCAGCAATTGGGTGATGGCCACGTCAGGCGCGCTGAACACGATGAAGATCATCGCAACGCCGATGCCCACGACGCCGAGAGCCGCCATGGCAGCGATGCGCGAGCTGGTCACGGCTGTCAGCAGCGCGCCTGCGCTGATCAGCACCACGAGGGCCACGTTCTGGAAGGTGATGTCCGAGAGGTCGGGCAGGGCGGGCATGGCGTTGCGCAGGAGCATGGTGCCGCCGATGGCGATCAGCACCGTGGCGAAGGTGGCAAAGATGTAGCGCCGCAGGATGCCCGGCTGGATGATCCGGGTTTGCCATGCCGCGAAGGCCTTGAGCCCGGCGAGGAACCTGTCCCAGCCGTTGTCGAATTGTGGTGAGGCATCGACCAGCCGCCCGAGCGCGGGGCGCAGGCGTTTGTGGCCGAGATAGAGCGCCGCGCCGAGGGCCACGGTGGCGATGGACATAATCAGCGGCATGTTCACACCGGCCCAGAGTTTGAGCTCCTTGGAATCCTCGATGGAGCCCAACAGGGATTTGACCGTCGGATCGACCAGCGAGACCTGTAGCAAGTCCGGGTAGACGCCAAAGAGCGCTCCGAGGACGGCGAGGATCACCGGCCCTGCGAGCATGGTCCAGGGCGCCTCCTGCGGTTTGCGGGGCAGGGCGATGCCAGTGCGTTGCCAGAAGGGGCGCAGGGCGACGATGCCCGCCACAGCGAACATGAGCGCGTTGGCCAGCAGGAGGGCGGCGGCGAAGATGAACGGCTCTGAACCGATGGCGAGGATGCCCGCGTATTTCAGTTCCTTGCCGATGAAGCCCAAGAAGGGCGGGAAACCGGCCATAGAGAGGGCGGCAAGCCCGGCGGCGAAGGCTGTGAACGGCATGATACGCCCGAGGCCCCCCAGCACGTCTGCTTCGCGCGTGCCGGTGGAGTGGTCGATGCAGCCCACCACGAGGAAGAGCGATGCCTTGTAGAGCGAGTGGACCACGAGGAACGTGGCGAAGGCCGTCATGGCGTAACCGGAGGTTTGGCCGAGGAACAGGGTGAGCGTGCCGAGCGCCATGAGCGTGGTGTAGGCGAGGGCTTGTTTCAGGTCCGTCTGGCGTAGGGCGAGGATGCTGGCGAACACGGCTGTGAACGCGCCTGCGATGGTGAGCGTCCAGAACCAGACATCGGTGCCTGACATGCCCGGGTGCATCCGCGCCATCAGGTAGACGCCCGCCTTGACCATCGTGGCCGAGTGCAGGAAGGCCGAGACCGGCGTGGGGGCGGCCATGGCGTTGGGCAGCCAGAAGTGGAAGGGGAACTGCGCCGATTTGGTGAATGTCCCCGCCAGGATCAGGATGAGGATCGGCAGGTACATCTCGTGCGCCTTGAGCGCGTCGGCCTGGACGAGGATTTCCGACAGCTCGAAGCTGCCCATGGAGAAGCCCAACAGTATGAAGCCTGCGAGCAGGGCGAGGGCGCCTGCACCGGTGACAAAGAGCGCCTGGAGGGCGGAGCGGCGCCCTTTCGTCGTGTCGTGGCCGAAGCCGATCAGCAGGTAGGAGGTGATTGTCGTCAGCTCCCAGAACACAAAGAGCCCGATCAGGTTATCGGCCAGCACCAGCCCCAGCATCGCCAGCATGAAGCTGGTCAGAAACAGCGCGAAGCGTGCAAATTGCGGGTGCCCGGCGAGGTAGGTGTTGGAATAGAGCAGCACGAGCGCACCTATCCCTGAGATCAGGAGCGCGAAGGTCAGGCTGAGCCCGTCGAGCAGGAACGACATGGAGATGCCGAGCGAGGGCACCCAGTCCCAGACGACGCGCAGGGTTTGCCCGTCGGCGATGGCAGGCGCGAGGCTGAGGAACCAGCCGAAGAGGAGGAGCGCGATCCCGACGGGGATGAGGCCGACAAGGCCGTTTCCCGTGGGTTTGGTCGCGGTGGCCGTGTCGTCGTTCAATGCGTTTCCAGTTCTTCAATCGTCACGGGTGAAATAAAGCCCTCGGGCTTGACGGCAAGGACGGAGCAGGTGACCCGGCTGAGGATCGTGTCCGCGGTATTGCCGATGAACATGCCCGACAGGCCGGTGCGTCCGAGCGTGCCCATGACCAGCGTGTCGATGTGCTGTTCATGCGCGTGCTGTGCAATCACGTCCGCCGCGACGCCCTTGATGTGCATGACCTGCATCCGGTCCGAGAACTCGGTGTACTGGTGCGTCAGCGCGGTCAGTCGGGCGCGGCTTTCCTGTTTCGTGCGCAGAAGCAGCGCCTCGATCTCTTCGGGCGGCGTGTGGACGCGGCTGGAGCGTAAGAGGTGCTCTTCGTAGAGGTACCAGGCGTTCAGGACGTCGAGCTTGGCGTCGTCCTGCACGGACAGAGACGTGGCCAGCTGCATGACCTTGTGGTTGAGCGCGTTGCGGGTTTCGTCATCTGGGTCGGGATCGACAGCAGCCATAATGCGCTTGTACCTTGGCTCGGCCTTGCTGTTTAGGATCCAGACGGGGCAGGGGCATTTGCGCAGAAGATGCAGGTCTGGCCCGCCCAGAACGTTCCAGGTCGGCGTCTGATCGGCGGCTTTGAGGACGAGGTCGTGGTCGTGGGTCAGGACGTGGCGGATCACCTCGATAAAGCCCACGCCCTGGGCCAGTACGGTCGACACCTGAGCGCCGTTGCCGCGCAGACCGGCGGCCACCTGTTCCAGCTGATCCTTGCGGGCGGCCAGCAGATCGGCGCCCACCTCGCGCCCGCGCTGGCCTGACAGTGTCGACAGCATGCGGGCGAGGTCGGATTGATTGGTTTCGGACACATCAAGCAGCGTCAGCCGCGCGCCGTTGGCCTGTGCCAGCCATTGCGCACGGGCCACCAGCGGATCGGACACGCCTTCCGGGTTCGAGACGACAAGAATGTTCTTGAAGCGCTTCATGTGGGGCCTTCGTGGAGCAACAGGGGTTGAGATGGGGATCAAATTTGATTGATCAAATTGAAAAGCGACAGTGAAATGATAGATGTTCTCTATTAAAGTGGAGATTTTTGCAGATGCCGACCCTCCAGCAGTTGCGTTACCTCGTCGCCGTCGCTGATGCGGGGCACTTTCGACGGGCGGCAGAGGCGTGCCATGTCACCCAGCCGACGCTGAGCGCGCAGCTCAAGGAGTTGGAGAACAAGCTGGGCGCCGTTCTGATTGAGCGAAGCCGGGGTGGGGTTGTCGCTACACCTCTGGGGGAGCAGATCATCCAGCACGCCCGCACCGCGCTGCGTGAGGTCGAGGAAATCCGCACCCTGTCCACAATGCAAAGCGGCAGCCTCAACAGCACGATCAAGGTGGGCGTCGTGCAGTCGCTGGGGTCCTACCTGCTGCCGATCCTCGTGCCCGATCTGCATATGAGCCACCCGCAACTCAAGCTCTATGTCCGCGAGGGCCTGCCCAAGCACCTGCTTGAGGCGTTGGGGTCGGGCGCGCTGGACCTGCTGCTGTTTCCGCTGCCCACGCGGGAGGCGGAGTTTGAGACCCGGTCACTGTTTCGAGAGCCCTTGTCGGTGGTCATCCCCTTTGACCACCCCTTTGCCCGCGAGGAGAGCATTGCGCCCAGTATGCTGAAGGGCGAGACGATCATGGCGTTGGAGCGGGGGCACCGCCTCTATGATCAGGTGGAGCGGATTTGCGAGCAGCACGGCGCGGTGCTGTCGAGCGAATATGAGGGCACATCGCTGGACACGTTGCGCCAGATGGTGGCGATGGGGATGGGCCTGTCCCTGCTGCCTGCGCTGTATGTCCGATCAGAGGTGACGAGCCAGGAGCTGGTGCTGGCCCGTCCGTTTCGCGGCACACCCCCGTCTCGGACCATTGGCATGGTGTGGCGCCGAAGCACTGCGCGCGAGGCCGAGTATCAGGATCTGGGGGACGAGATCAGCGAGATCCTCGCCCGCCGGGCGCGCGAGGTGATCGTGTTGGGTTAGGCCATGCTTGGCTTTGACCGCATCCCGCGCAGCATTAGAAGCCCGGCGATGGCGATGCCCAGAAGGTCGGTGCGCCAGTCGCCCGAGATCATGCAGATGGCCCCCACCAGCAGGATGATGCGGATGAGCGGCCCGGCAGCCCCCATGAACCAGCCTTGGACTGCGCCTGCGAGCATGTAGACGCCGATGAGGGCGGTCAGCAGGTTTTGGACGCTGACGTACCACGGTGCCTCCATCAGCAGGCCGGGGCTGTAGAAGAACATGAACGGCACGATGAAGGCGGCGAGGCCGACCTTGAAGCTGGTGACGGAGGTGCGCATGGGTTCGGAGCCTGCGATGGCCGCACCCGCATAGGCGGCCAGCGCCACGGGTGGCGTGATGGCCGACACGACGGCAAAGTAGAACACAAAGAAGTGCGAGATGAGCGGGGTGATCCCGATCTCGATCAGGCCCGGTGCGACGACGGATGCGGCGACGGCGTAGGCGGCTGTTGTTGGCATGCCCATGCCGAGGATGACCGAGATCATCATGGCGAAGATGAGGGCGAGCAGCGTGCTTTGCTGAGCCAGATCAAAGAGCAGGCTGGAGAAGCGTGCGCCAACGCCGGTGAGCGAGATGACCCCCACGATCAGGCCCGCGCAGGCGCAGACGATGATGATTTGCAGCGACATGCGCCCACCGTTGCCGAGTGCCTCGTAGACCTGTTTTGGACCCATGCGGTAAGGGGTGAGCCAGCTGACAACAGCGGCCGAGGCGATGGCGAGTGTGCCCGCGCGGATGACTGAGTAGCCGCTAAACAGCGCGCCGATCAGGATGACGATGGGCAGGAAGAGGTAGGCCTGTTTGGCGAGGTCACCGAGTTTGGGCAGCTCGTCCGCGCGCATCCCGCGCATGCCTGTGCGGCTCGCCTCGAAATCGACCATGAAGTAGATGGAGGCGAAATAGAGGATCGCGGGGATCAGGGCCGCGACGACCAGTTCGGTGTATGGGATGCCCGTGATTTCGGCCATGATGAAGGCGCCCGCCCCCATGATGGGTGGCATGATCTGTCCGCCGGTAGAGGCTGCCGCCTCGATCGCGGCGGCGGATTGGGGGCGGTAGCCCACCTTTTTCATCAGCGGGATGGTGAGTGATCCGGTGGAGACCACGTTGCCCGCCGATGTGCCGTTGATCATGCCCATGAGGCCGGAGGCGAGGACCGATACCTTCGCCGGGCCGCCCTTGGCCCGTCCGGCGGCGGCGAAGGAGAAGTTCACGAAGTAGTCGCCGACCTTGGAGCTTTGCAGGAAGGCGGCGAAGATGATGAACAGGATGATGTAGGTGGACGACACGGCGGTGGTTGGCCCCAGCACGCCGTTGTCGGTGAAGACGTAGGTGAAGAAGCGTTTGGCGTCGTAGCCGCGATGTTCGAGGAAGCCGGGCATCCAAGGGCCTGCGAAGGCGTAGGCGATGAAGACAAGCGCGATGATGACAAGCGCAAGGCCCGCGAGGCGGCGGGTGAGTTCGGCGATCATGAGGATGATGACGAAGGCCGCCCAGCCGTTGTTGGGGTCGGCAAAGGGGGTGCCCGCCCGCAGGCGCAGCGACAGGGTGTCGAGGCTGAACAGGATAAAGCCGCAGCTTGCGAGTGTGGCGATGATCAGCGCGATGTCTGAGAGCGGGAGTTGTCCTTTGCGTGCGGGGTAGAGCCAGCCGGTGAGGATGGCGAGCAGGGTGCCCCCGGCAAGGGCGGGGCCGAAGGCCGTCAGCGTCCATGGCGGTGGGGCAGGGGTGCCGGGCTCGAGCAGCATCATGGCAGCGATCAGGGAGCCGAGGCCAATGGTGGTGCCGATCAGCGCGATGCCGCCCAAAAGGTGCGAGAGGGGGCCGTTTGATCCGTCGGCGGCGGGGCGCATGGACAGGGCGGCGCTGGTGCCAAAGCCCAGGATCAGCGCGCCCGCGATGTGCAAGATGCGGAAGGTCCAGGTCTCCAAGGGGGCGATGTTGAGCACGTAGAGGTGCCAGCCCGCGTAGACGGCGCAGAGCAGAAAGCCCACGCGCGACAGCAGGTCGGTGTCGACCGGTGTTTCGGGCTGTTCCAGCGGTGTGGGCTGTGTCGCTGTGTCCGTCATGCGTTCCATCCCCCGGCTGCATGCAAAGAGCCCCCCGCCGGTTGCGAGCGGGAGGCTTTGGGTAGCTTAGACGATGTGCAGGCGCTTAGTCAGCAAGTTCCGCCGGGATGTCGAAACCGTTATCGCGGAACCACTTGGCCGCACCCGGATGCCAGGGCAGGAAGGTGTTCTTGTCGAAGTTCTCCGGCAGGGTTTCGACCGCGGCCTTGTGGATCTCGAGCATCTTGGGGTTGTTGCCCATCACCGTGTCGACGATTTCGTAGACGAAGCTGTCGGGCAGGGAGGCGTTGGCGATGGCGAAGTTCCACATCGACACCGACAGCTGATCCTCTTCCAGCGACGGGTAGGTGCCTGCGGGGATCGTGAACTCGGCTACGGGTTGGGAGCCGATCACGGCCGCCTGTTCCTCTGGCGTGAAGCCGAAATAGGTCACGTCGGTCTGTGCGTCGAGCTGGCTGAAGGCCGGGTAGGGCAGGCCGCCCGCCCAAGTGTAGACGTCGATCAGGCCGTCCTGAAGCTGGCCTGCGAGGTCGGCAGCACCCCCGTTGCGAAACTCGACGTTCTTGCCCATCCCTTCGAGGATGCGGGGCCAGTAGGTGCCGGGTGTGCCGCCAGCGGGGCCCACGCCCACGACGGCGCCGTCGGGGATGTCGGCAAAGCTGGTGATGCCGGAGCTGGTCAGCGTGACGGCGTGAAAGCCGGTTTTATACATAGGGAAGATCGCGCGGATCTGGTCGTGTTGCAGACCTGGCGCCAGCGCGCTGTTGCCGTTGAGCGCGTCAAAGGCGGGGCCCATGGTGACCATGCCCATGTCCAGGTCACCCGTTTGCACAAGCGCCGCGTTCTGCACGGGACCGCCCGTCACTTCGGTCCCGCCGGGGATGCCGAGTGCTTCGGAGACCATGTTGGCCCAACCGGCGCCGTAGACGAAATAGGTGCCGCCCTGGCTGGCGGTGCCGACCGAGAAGCTATCGGGCCAGTCGCTGCGGTCCTCGGCACTGACTGTCGTTGCGGCGAGGCCGAGGGTGCCTGCCACCACTGCGACCTGAACGGCCTTGAATGTCTGGGTGATGTTCATGATGTCTCCTCCTGTCAGACGGCGCGCATTGCTTGCGGCGGCGTTTATAGCTGAACGTATCGTACGTAGGGTAACGTATGGTGGGGAAAAGACCGGAGAGTCGTTTGATCGGCCATTCCCCGCCCAGAGTTCCAAGATTCACAGTGACTTCGCGGGCTACACTTTTTTTTGAAGTGTGCGTGTTGAGGAGTGTCTGTTACAGCGCCAATTCTCGTTCGATCCCGATCCGGTCGAGGAAGGTGTCGTCGTGGCTGACCACGAGAAGCGCGCCGTCATAGGCGCGCAGCGCGGCCTCGAGCGTCTCGACCGCATCGATGTCGAGGTGGTTGCTGGGCTCGTCCAGCAGGAGAAGCTGGCGGGGCTGGCTGTGCCCGAGCGTGCAGGCCAGCCCGGCGCGCAGGCGTTGCCCGCCGCTGAGCGCGCCGACCTTTTGCAGCGCGTCCTCACCCCGAAAGAGGAACCGGGCGAGCGCCGCCCGCCGGTCGTTTTCGCTGGCGTTGGGATCAAGGCGGGCCAGCGCGTCGCGGACCGTTTCGTTGGGATCAAGCAGGCTCATGTCCTGATCCAGCAGCGCGGCGGGGACATTGAGGTTTACCGAGCCATCTGGCATGAGCAGGTCGCCGTGGATGCAACCCAACAACGTGGATTTGCCGGATCCGTTTGGCCCAGTGAACGCGATGCGTTCCGGCCCTCGGATGGTAAGGGACACGTCGTGCAGGATCGGCGCATCGGGTGTGTAGCCGAAGGTCACCCCGTCGATGCGCAGCACGTCGCGCCCGCGGGCAAGCCCGGACGGCGGTATGTCGATGACCAGCGGTTCGAGGATTTCCACCGCCTCGCGTGCGGTGTCCAGATCGGTTTCGGCCTGTTCCATCTGCCGGTTGCGCAGCCGCGCCGCACCGCTACCGGAATTCTCGCTGCGCTGCTTGGCGGCGTCGAGCAGCATCTTTGATTGGCTGCCAGAGGCGCGCAATTGCCGCCCCTGCCGGTCAGTGCGCGCCTTGCGTTCGGCGGCGCGCCGGGCGCGGGCCTCAGTCTCTGCCACGCTGCGTGTCGCGCGGGTGAGCGACTGTTCTGCCGCGGCCAGTTCGGCGGATTTCACCTCGCGATAGGCGGCATAGTTCCCGCCATATGTTTTCGCACCGAGGCCGGACAGTTCGACAATCGTGTCCATCTCGGCCAGCAGGCTGCGGTCATGGCTGGCAATGATGGCGCACCCCGTCCAGTTGCGCAGGGCGTCGATCACGTGCGCACGGCCGGCTTTGTCCAGGTGGTTCGTCGGCTCATCCAGCAAGAGCGCATCGGGCGCCTTGAACATGAGCGCGGCAAGACCGGCGCGGGTGCGTTGACCGCCGGACAGCGCGCGAAGGGGCGTTGTTATTGGCAGGTCGAGGCCGATTGCCGTGAGCGCGGATTGCAGCCTCGCCTCGAGCGTCCAGTCGGCTTGGGCCAGGTCATCGGCGGTCGCCTCACCCCGCTCTGCGCGGTCGAGAATGGCGAGGCCCTGTTGCACCTCGAACAGGTCGGCGAGGGTGTCATCGGGCTGTTGTTCGGGGTTTTGGCGCAGGAAACCAACCGTTTGCGGGCGCTGGATGGTGCCGGAGGTTGGTTCAAGCGCGCCCGCGATCAGGCGCAGCAGCGTTGTCTTTCCCGTGCCGTTGCGCCCGACAAGACCGGTGCGTCCTGGCCCGAACGTCAGATCAAGGTTTCTGAACAGGGGTGTGTTGTCGAGGGTATTCCAGCAAATGCCGGACAGGATGATGGAGGGCATGGGGCATGCTCGCTGCAGAGAAACCGGAAGGGTTGATCAATGTGCGAGTGTGCAATCCACGTGCTTGGTCCTGTTTTGATGATGTCTGGAGAGTGGGTGTTGTCGCGGCTAAATGCAAGGAGGACCGGCTATATACTGCCTCAGCCGGTCCACCGTCTTGGCGTCAGTCCATTTTCATCGCTTCTGTTTCGATGTTGATCCGCACCTCGTCCCCGACAAGGCCGTTGTCGACACCGTAGGTCATGCCGAAATCGCTGCGTTGGATGGTCGCTGTCATCGACAGGCCCAGCACCTCACGTCTGTGGCCGAAGGGGTACTCCGCCACCTTGTTGAGTGTCACGTCCAGTGTGACGGGTTGCGTGACGCCGAGGATTGTCAGATCGCCGGTGACTGTCCCGTTGGCGTCCCCCGCAGCGGTCCCACCGGTGGCGGTGAAGGTGATTTCAGGGTGCTCTGACACGTGCAGGAAGTCCTGGTTGCGCACATGTCCATCACGCCGTTCGTTGAACGTGTCGATCGAGGCGGCGTCGATGGTCACCGTCACCTCGCCCAGTTCCTGGCTGTCGACATCGTAGAAAAACTGCCCCTCAAGGTCCGTGAAGATGCCGAGCGTTCTTGCGTAGCCGATATGTTCGATGGTGAAGTAGACGTTGGTGTGTTCAACATCGAGTTCATAGCGCGCCATGTCCGCCTGGGCGCTGGCCGCGAGGGCTGTGAAAACGGCGGTTGCTGCGAGGGTCGTGCGCATGGTGTCGTGTATCCTGTTTGGCGCGCTCCGATCTGCGTGCGGGCGAAGTCAATGCCGCCGGACTTGCGCGGTTTGGGTCAGATAATGAATGATATAGGGGCGGTGGCGCAGCAAGACAGGTGTGAGCGGGTTCAAGCTGGGCAGTTGCGCTGTGCGACCTGGAATGTGCACCGGGCGAGGGGAGCGGACGGGCGGGTTGATCCGGACCGTGTGGCGCATGCGATTGAGGATGCGCTCGCTCCCTTGTCGCTGGACGTTCTGGCGTTGCAGGAGGCGGATGAGGAATGCCGCCCTCATGCCCGTATTCTGGATGTGCGGCGGATCGCAGAGAGCACCGGGCTTGAATATATCCATCCGCCGGAGTGCCGGTGGGGGCCGGAGAGCGATGGGTTTCTGGGCACGATCCTGTTTCTGTCGCCTGCGCTGAAGCGCATTCACATGGATGTGATCGACCTGCCGGGCCATTGTCACCGGGGTGCGGTTGCCGTTGAAACAGCCTGTGGGGACCGTCCCGTGCGCATCATCAGCACGCATTTGTCGCTGTTTCAGCCGTTGCGCGTGATCCAGATGCGCATCATCGGTCAGTATCTGCGCCGCCGTGCGTCGATGCAGACGATCCTGCTGGGTGATCTGAACGAGTGGCGGCCATGGGGTGGGGCGATGTTCCACCGACGTCTTTTGGGCACGCAGTTGCGCGGGCCGACGCGGCGGACGTTCCCAAGCATGCGGCCGCTGTTGCCGCTCGACCGCATTCTGACGGATGGGCCGGGTCGTGTGCGTGAGATCCGGGTTGAGGATGCCGAGGCGTTGACCGCCGCCTCCGATCACCTGCCGCTGACTGCAATTGTCACAGTTCCGTGACAAACCCGAATATTTCGGCGTCTCGGGTGTTGAACAAACTGTGAAAGGCCGCGCCGGGACCTAAGTTGGGCGGGTAAATGACTGGAAAGCCGAATGTTTCGTAGCACCCCGCACGTTGTTGCGCACAGGATCGAAGGCCAGACACCCGTGCGGGGTCTTTTGGTGACTGCGGCGCTGTTTGCGCTGATCCTGTTTCCGGCGTCACTTTATACGTTTGGCAGCGCGACTGTGCCGCTTGCGGTGTTCGGTGCTGCTGTCACGGTGGCTGCTTATGGGCTGGTGCAGGGCTATCCGCATCCGGTGCTCGGGCTTTGTAATGTCATCACGTTGCTGCGGGTGGCGCTGGTTGCCTTCCTGGTTGGAACGGTTCTCGCGACGGATGTCTCTGCCTGGGTGGTGTTTGCTGTGGCTCTTGTCGCCTTTGCGCTGGACGGAGTTGACGGTTGGTTGGCCCGGCGGGCAGCCCTTGCGTCGGACTTCGGCGCACGGTTCGACATGGAGACCGATGCGGGCCTCGGGGCGGTGATTTCGCTTTGGTTGCTGGTGAGCGGCACAACGGGCCCCGAGATCCTGATCCTTGGCTTTATGCGGTACGCCTTTGTTGCGGCGGCTTTCGTCTGGCCGGCGTTGCAGGCGCCGTTGCCGCATTCGGTCCGGCGCAAGGTCGTCTGCGTGATCCAGATCGGTGCCCTGATCCTGCTGCTGTTACCGCTGACGCCGCAGGGCATTGGTGTGCCTGTCGCCATTGGCGCAGCGGTTCTGCTGAGCTGGTCATTCCTTGTCGACATCCTTTGGCTGGCAAAGCGCGCTGCATGACGCGGGTTTTTGGGCTCATCCTTGCGGCGGTACTGATCTTTGCCGTGCTGGTGTTGCCGAACCATCCTGGCACGATGAAATGGAGCGCGCTGAACCGCTGGCCGCTGGAGCTGCCCGTTCTGCTTCTGGGCGCGGTGGCCATCGGGCGGTGGTGGGGCGTGAGGTACGTGGCGGCGCTTGTCCTTGTGCTGGCGGTCATCATCAAGCTGGCCGATTATGCCATGTTCAGCGCCTTCAACCGCACGTTCAATCCGGTTCTAGACCTGTTTCTGGCGGGCGCGGGCCTGTCGCTGTTGCGCGACAGTGTCGGTGTAGTGCTGGCGGCATGCGCCGTTCTTGGCGCGGCGCTTTTGCTTGTCGCCTTGTTCCTTGCGCTCGAACGCAGTTTGCGGGTTTGGGCGCGCGTATCAACTGCGAGGTCGGTGCGCATGTCCGCCGCAGGTCTCGCGGTGCTGTGTGCAGGCTGGGCCGCAGCGGATGCGGGGCATCATCTGGAATACTGGCGGTTCGAGAAGAGCCCACCGGGCACGGCCTGGACGACGCGCCTGACCGTCAAGCGGGGGCTTCAGGTGCAGCAAACCACGGCTGAGCTGGCGCGCTTTGCCGAGGAGGCGCAGCGTGACGCCTATGCCGATGCGAGCGGTCTGCTGGACGCGCTTGAGGAGCGGGATGTCATCCTGATCTGGATCGAGAGCTATGGACGGGCCAGTTTCGACAATCCGCTCTATGCGCCCACACATCTCGCAACGCTGCGCGCCGCCGAGGCGCAGATTGCGCAGACCGGGATGGCGATGAAAAGCGGCTGGCTGACCTCGCCCACGGCGGGCGGGCAAAGCTGGCTGGCGCACGGTGCCTTGGCGAGCGGGCTGTGGACGTCTGACAACGGGCGCTACAAGGCGATGCTGACCAGCGGTCAGAAGTGGCTGTTTCATTTTGCGCAAGAGGCGGGCTACCGCACTACAGCCGTCATGCCCGCGATCACCAAAGGCTGGCCGGAAAGCCTGATGATGGGGTTTGATCACATATTTCCGGCGGCGGAGATCCCTTACAAGGGGGATGCATTCCGCTGGGTGACGATGCCTGATCAGTTCACACTGGCCACATATCCTGATCTTCTGCCGGAGGACCCGCGCCCGGATTTCATCCAGATTGCGCTGATTTCGTCGCACGCACCGTGGACACCGATTGCAGATATGGTGCCGTGGGAGGATGTGCAGGACGGTACGATCTTTAACGAGATGGCGGCCCGCGGGCCTGCCCCCAAGGATTTGTGGCGGGACCGCGATGCGGTGCGTAATGCCTATCGGCAGTCTGTCGACTATGCGCTCCGCGCCACGTTTTCGCATGTGGTGCGTCTGGGCGATGCCGCGCCCTTGGTTATTGTCGCAGGAGATCATCAGGCGGCGGGGTTTGTGGCGGGCAGCGACAACAAGGATGTCGCGGTCCATATGATCGGCCCAGCCAACGTTCTTGACCGGATCAGCCATTGGGACTGGACCGACGGGCTGATCCCGGCAGCCGATGGCCCCGTGCGGCGCATGGATAGTTTCAGAAACGACTTTCTTGACGCATTCACCCACGTGCAGGTTTCGGAGATAGTGGCGGAATGACCCTGCACTGGATCAAGTTTGCGGTTTCTGCCGGTGGCCTTGCCCTGCTGCTGTGGTGGACCGATGCACCAAGCGTGCTGGCCCGGTTGCAGGAGGTCGATCATCGCTGGACGTTGCTGGCGCTGCTGTCGGTGACGGTGGCAACCTGTGCCATGGCGAGCCGGTGGGCGATTGCGGCGCGCGCCTTTGACCTGCGGATCAGCTTTGGTGCCGCGCTGCGCGAGTATTATCTGGCGCAGCTGATCAATCTGGCACTTCCCGGTGGCGTGGCGGGTGATGTTACGCGGGCGGTGCGCGCGCGTCGGGGTGCTGACCTGAAGCGGGCGTCGCAATCGGTTATGGCAGAGCGGTTGCTGGGCCAGATCGCGATTTTTGCGCTCATGCTGGTGGGATTTGCTTGCGCCGTTGTGCTGCCGGGTGGTCCACAATGGGGCACGCTGGGCTTGGGTGTTCTGGCGGTCCTTGTTCTGTGCATCGTCGCTGCCCTGGCATTTGCCCAGTCCAAGACCGCTCCCGCTAGATTTTTCCGCGCCGTTGGTGCGCTGATGCGTCAACCGGCGATGATCGCTCATGGTGCGGTGACGACTGTCTGCCTGATCTTCGGTTTTTACGCCTGTGCCCGCGCAACAGGCGTTGTGATCCCACCCGAGGCGTGGGCGACACTGATCCCGCTGGTGCTGTCGGCGATGCTGGTCCCCTTGTCCATTGGCGGCTGGGGCTGGCGCGAGGGGGCGGCCGCGGCTCTGTTCCCACTAATCGGCGCACCGGCAAGTGCCGGTGTCGCGACCGGCATCACCTACGGGCTGGTCCTGATGGTGGCCACGCTACCGGTCGCGGCCATTCTTCTGTTTCCCGGTTTTTCATCCCTTCCTTCAACAAAAGGCAAAGCTGACACACTATGACCCAACCTGCACATCTGACCCGCCGTTTCTTTCTTCAAACCAGCGCCGCCGGTGCGGCCGCCGCCGTTGCGGGCGTGCCCGCCATGGCGGCGGCATCGGTGAATTTCCAACTGTCCTGGCTGCATTCTGTGCAATTCGGCGGCAGCTACATTGCCGCCAACAAGGGGTATTGGAGCGATCTTGGCCTTGATGTGTCGTTGAGCCAGGGTGGCCCCAATGCGCCGGTGGAGCCGCCCGTCGTGTCGGGCACCGCATTGGTGGGGATCTCTGCCGCTGACTATACCGCCGCTGCGGTGGCGCAGGGCGCACCCTTTAAGATCATTGCGGTGGCGATGCAGAAGAACCCCTTTGCCATCGCATCGCTGGCGGGCAACCCGGTAAACACGCCCGCGGATCTGGTGGGCAAGCGGATCGGCATGGCGGTCGCCAACACGCCGGTTTTACAGGCGCTGTGCACGCTCAACAACGTGGACATCAACCAGATTGAGATCGTGCCGACGCAGTATGACCCGGCGCCGCTCGTCAGCGGACAGGTGGATTGTCTGCTGTGTTGGGAAACCGATCTGCCCGTCGCGATGACCGTGCAGGGCGTCGACAACACCACGATGCTGATGGCGGATTACGGCTATGCTCTGCATTCTCAGACGTACATTGCCACTGAAGATGCGCTTGCCAATCGTCGCGCCGATCTGGTGGCGCTGTTGAAGGGTGAGGTGATGGGGTGGAACGACTATTTTGCCGACACCGATGCCGCCGCCGCCCTGGCGGTCGAGATGTTCCCGGATGCGGGCCTTGATCTAGAGGCACAGAAGCTGCAGGCCGCGCGGCAGGTGCCGCTGATGTTCAGTGACCTGACGGTAGAGAACGGGTTTGGCTGGTTCACCGAGGAAACGGTGGCCTCCAACATCGAAACGCTGGCCCTGCTGGGGCAGGACGTGTCGGCGGATCTGTGGGATCGGTCCCTGCTTGAAGAGGTGCATGGCTGAACGAGGCCCGAGGTCTGTCCGGCCATGCCGAGCGTAGATATTCACTGCGTTGATGTGAGCAAACGGTTTGGTGCTACAGAGGTGGTGGCGCCGCTGTCGATCACGCTGGAAGCCGGACAGACGACGGCCCTTGTCGGGCCATCGGGTTGTGGTAAGTCCACCCTGCTGCGGATGATTGCGGGGCTTGAGGATCCGGATACCGGAGAGATCAGGCTGGGTGACGAAGCTCCCCAGGCCGTCGCGCGGCGCGGGGGCCTAGCCATGGCGTTTCAGGATCCATCTCTGCTGCCGTGGCGCAGCGTGCGCGCCAATATCGCGCTCGGTGCTGAGCTGGCGCGCAAGCCGGGTGGAGACGTTGATGCGCTGATTGATTTGGTTGGTCTGGGCGGTTTTGCGGACCACCGCCCTGCTGAGCTGTCGGGTGGTATGCGGCAGAGGGCAGCGATTGCGCGCAGCCTGATCTCTGCCCCTGATGTTTTGCTGCTCGACGAACCCTTCGGCGCCGTGGACGCCATGACACGCAGGCGGTTGAATGCCGAGTTGCCGCCGCTTTGGCGGTCGCGCGGAGCGACCGTTGTTCTCATCACCCATTCCGTCGAAGAAGCGGTGTTGCTGTCGGATCGTGTGCTGGTGCTGTCGTCGCGGCCCGCGCGGGTTGTCGCGGACATTCCCGTCGACTTGTCCGGCACACGCGATGCACGTCTGCTTGAGACGCCGGATGCTATGGCGGTGTCGCGGCAGGTATTCGCGGCACTGGAAGCGGCATGATGCCGACTGTGCGTGCCATTGGCTGGTGCCTGTTTTTGCTTGCGCTGTGGGAGGCGCTTGCCCGGATCAGTCCCGACACTGTTCTGGTCAGCTCCCCATCTGCCATTGCCGCTTATGTGGCTGAGAACATGGGCTTGCTGGCCCGCGCAACGGCGGAGACGTCGGTCAACGCCATGTGGGGGTTTGTGTGGGGCAACCTGGGTGCCGTGCTGCTGGGTGTCACGATGATTCTGGTTCCGCGCAGTCAACGGACGCTGTCGGCGCTGGCGTTGCTTGTGTTCTGCGTGCCGCTGATTGCCAGCGGTCCCATCCTGCGGGTGCTGTTCGGGACCGGCACGGGGCCGCAGGTGATGCTTGGGGCGCTGGCTGTCTACTACACCACGTTGCTGACGTTTCTGATTGGGCTGCGGTCGGTGTCGCAGAACTGGACCGACCTGATGCGCATTTACGGGCGTGGCGCGCTGTCGACCTTGATCCGCGTGCGGGCGCGGGCCAGCCTTCCCTATTTGTTCGTGGGCTTGCAGATCAGCGCACCTGCCGCCTTTCTGGGCGCTATGATTGGCGAGTTCACGGGGGCCGAGCGGGGCTTGGGTGTGCTGACGCTCCGCGCCATGCGGGGGCTAGACACCGACGCCACATGGACGCTGGCGGTGGTTGCCGCATGTGTGGCAATGGCGGCTTACTCCGTGATTGGATGGGTCGGTGAGCGCGCCGTTGGGTACAAACCGGTTATCCTGCTGTCTGCGCCCGCGTCGTCCGTGCCAACTGCATCCTGGATGCGCTTGGCTGAATTGGGATTCATTGCTGTTTTGGTCTTGGCGCTTTGGCAGTCGTCGATGGATGCGTTCGACCTGAACCGCTTTTTTGCGAAGCGCCCCGGCGACGTTTGGGCCTTCCTGATGGAGCCGCAGAACCGAGACACTTTGTTCTCGGCGCTGGCAGAGACGTTGTCCTTTGCCGCCCCAGGATACATCGCGGGGCTTGCAGTGGGCGCGGGGCTGGCGGCCCTTTTGGTACTGTCGCCCTCGCTTAGTGGAGCGGCCATGCCGGTTGCCGTCGCCCTGCGCGCGGTGCCGATCATAACCACGGCGCCCCTTCTGGTGCTGGCCTTCGGGCGGGGTCTGGTCGGGACCATGGTGGTGGTCGCCGTCATGATCTTTTTCCCGACATTCGTGGCGTGCCAACAAGGGCTACGCCAGACGCCGGGGCAGATCGTGGATGTGTTCAAAAGCTATGGTGCCGGGCGTTGGCATCTGCTGCGTGCCGCACAAGTGCCCGCGATGCTGCCCGCCTTTTTCGCGTCAGCCCGCATGGCGGTTCCGGCGGCGTTGCTGGCGGTCACAACCGTGGAGTGGTTGGCAACAGGCAAGGGCATTGGCCTGTTGATGGCTATGACGGCGAGCACTTCGGATTATAACATGCTGTGGTCTTGTGTGGCGGTTCTCGCCCTGGTCGCAACGGCGGCCTACGGGATGGTTGCGATGATGGAGCGTGCCGTGCTGCGCATCTATGCAAGTGAGCAAGTGGTATGACGCGCGCCGTTTTCGCGATACCGGGCGACAAGGATCGCCGGACTGGTGGTTTCATTTACGAGGCGCGGGTTCTGGATGAGCTGAACCGGATCGGGTGTGCGACGGAGCATCTGCAATTGCCGGACAGTTTCCCGGATCCGACCGAGGCCGACATGGCCGCGACCCTGAATGCGCTGCGGGCTGTTCCGGCACATGTGCCGATCATCCTCGACGGTCTTGTCTTTGGCGCAATTGATCCTGTCGGCCTTTCGCAGGTGGAGGCACCGGTGATCGCGATGGTCCATCACCCGCTGGGCCTTGAAACCGGGTTGCTGAAAGCGCGCGCCGATTTTCTTTTGCAAAACGAAGCGGCGGCGCTGCGCCATGTGGATCATGTCATTGTGCCGAGCCCTGAAACCGAACGTATCCTTTGCACAGATTTCGGCGCCGACCCCGACAGCATCACGATTGCGCCGCCCGGATTTGACAAACCCCTGGTGAAGCAGGTGCCGACAGATCCGCCGCTTATTCTATCTGTCGGCCTGCTTGCGCCGCGCAAGGGGCACGACGTGTTGCTGGCCGCTCTGGGACACTTGCGCGATCTCGCTTGGCGCGCTGACATTGTGGGTAAGACGCATGATCCGGACTACGCCCGTGGCTTGCACTTGCAGGTCGCTGATCTGGCGATTGAGGATCGTGTGTCGTTCTCGGGTGAGCTTGCGCAAGCTGATCTTGCCGCGCGGTTTAATGCGGCGACGGTGTTCGCCCTCGCCACCCGTTACGAGGGCTATGGCATGGTTTTGAGCGAGGCCATGCACTACGGTTTGCCGGTCGTATCATGCAGCGTTGGCGCCGTGCCGGAAACGGTCGGGGAGGCGGCCTTGCTTGTGCCGCCGGACGACCCTATCGCATTGGCCGGTGCCTTGCGCGACGTCCTGCAAGATCGTGCGACGGCCGAGACGCTGTCCCGGCTGTCGGCAAAACGGGCCGAGGCGCTGCCCGGATGGCAAGACACGGCGCGGCTGTTTGAAGGCGTGATCCGCCAGATTGCAGGATAGCCAGGGATGCTTACTCCGTTGATTTTCAGTCCCTACAGACAATCAATGGCAAGCCTCACTGTTGCAAAAAAACCTGGCTCAATTGTGTTTGTCAGCGACGTGTAGAAAGACTGCTTGCTGTCAGAGCGGTCAGGTGATGCAACCATCCTGACGTACTGCGCATCGCAGTATGAGATCGCGCAAGCTTCCACCCAGCCAGCCCTCACGTAGAACCCAAGTTAAGTCCGAGGACAGTCATGGCTGGACGTCACCTATTCTATTGCTTTGTCTCGACTATCGCATTGACCACCGGTCCTGTTCTTGCTCAAGAGGAACCTGTTGACCTTGGTGTCATCATCTTGCGCGGAGAGTTGCAGAGCAGAACGGTTCAGGACAGTGCCACATCTGTTGCGGTGGAAACGGGCGAAGAACTGGAGCAACGCAGCGAGCAGGACGTTTATGACATGCTGGAGCGCACGCCAGGCGTGACAACAACCGGCAAAAACGCCGGTATTTCGATCCGTGGTGTTCCACGTAATGGTTTGGGAGGCGGGGGCAGTCCTGTGGTTTCGCTGCAAGTGGACGGTATCGCGTTGCCAAGCACGCAATCTGCGTTCTTTGGTCCGTACTCAACCTGGGATCTTGAGCAAGTGGAAGTGTTGCGCGGCCCGCAGTCGACCCAACAGGGACGCAATGCGCTGGCCGGAGCCATTGTGATACGTTCGAAAGATCCAACTTATGAGGAGGAGTACAAACTTCGCTTTGGCATTGGTGAACGTGGGACCGTTGAACGCGCTGTCGCAATCAACTTGCCTCTCATCGAAGATCGGCTGGCCCTTAGATTTTCCGTAGAGAGTTTTGAAACCGATGGGTCAATTACAAACCCGACGCTTGGCACAGATGCTTTTGATCGCCAGGAGGCAACGACCTATCGGGCCAAACTGCGGTGGGATCCGACCGATTCAGTAAATGTCGTGTTCTCTTTGAACAGAGCGCGAAACTTTGGCACTTTCGCGCAGGTTGAAGAGGCACTGTTTCCCGTCCAACGCATCAGTCGCGCCGACAGTGATTTTCGCCACGGCGCAGAGCATCGCTTTGGCGGTGTGAAAGTGAACTGGGAGATCAACAACGTTTGGACGCTGGAGTCGGAGACGAGTTACTACGAAGCCGACTACCTGCGTCGTGCCGATAATGATTTTACAGCCGTGCCGCTTGGAACGTTTGTAAGGACCGGCAACCCCGAGGCCTTTGAGCAAGATCTTCGCCTGCGGTTCGACTATGAACATGTCAGAGGTGTGGTTGGCCTGTTTTACGGAACAAATGACAGTGACAACATTACGTCGACAACTGGTGACGCAAGCGCATTCAACTCACGTTTGCCTGGTACTCTGCCGCCATTTCTGCTGGGCGAGGTCAGTTTGGTGCAAGACCGCAATTTTGGGTCGTCGTCAAAGAACTACGCCGTCTTTGGTGAAGCAGATTTCGACATCACCTCTGTTCCGGGTCTGACGGCAACTGTCGGCTTCCGATATGACAGAGATACCCTGGACAATCGCCGAACCGAATTGGACAGCGCAGATTTCTCGCCATACTTGACGCGCCTGCAGGGATTGGGTCTCCCTCCGACAACGATCGCAGGTATCCAAGCCAGGCTGGAGGCGCTGCTCGGAGCGCAGATCGAACCAACGGAAACGAGCGAAACGTTTGATGCGTTTCTGCCCAAGGTCGGGCTGACCTACGACTGGAACGACGATATCTCGACGGCCTTTACGATCCAGCGAGGTTACCGGGCCGGTGGCTCGGGCATCAACCTGTCGTCTGGCAATCAGTTCTCCTTCGGCCCTGAATACACGACCAACTATGAGTTTGCCTTTCGCGGCAGTTTCATGGATGGGAGGCTGACCACGAACGCGAATATTTTCTTCACCGAATGGGAAGATCAGCAGGTCTCCAACCAAAACCCTGCCGATGTCCTCGACGCAGAAACGGTGAATGCGGCGAAGTCCGAACTGTACGGCTTTGAAGTGAGCGTGGAAGCTGAGGTAACGCGGAAGCTGGATATCTTTGCCGGTGTCGGATACGCGAAAACCGAGTTTAAGGACTTTGTCCTTAACCGAGGGCTTCCGAACGAACAGGATTTTTCCGGCAACAGCTTTGGCAGTCCGGAATGGTCTGGAGCGATTGGCGGAACCTACTATTTTGACAACGGCATCAGCGCATCGCTCGACGCTTCGTATCGCGGTTCATCCTTCACAAATTTCAGGAACACCGAGCGCTTTGACAATCGTCTTCTGGTAAATGCGCGGGTCTCTTATGACAATGGACGCGGGCTGACGGCCACTCTTTACGCAAACAACCTGACGGACGTTGACTTTGCGTCGAGTGGCGCACGGGCGACGCCCGCGGGGCCCGTGATCAGTGTCGGTGAGCCCAGAACAATTGGCGCCTTTATCCAGTACGAGTTCTAAAGGATATTGTGCCAAACTCACGAAAGGCGGCCCGGTGGGGGCCGCCTTTGTCTATTCTGCGGCCACCTTTTCCTCTGCCGCCACTGAAGCGACCGGATGCGGTGCTTGTTCTTTCTGTGAGTCCGTCACTGTTGAGCGGTTCGTGCTTTTGCTTCGGGCGGTTTCGGCTTCGATCGCCCAGTTCGCACGGAGGCGATGCGCGGCGTAAGCAGAGACCGCGCAGCAAACAAGAAGCGACAGGTCTATTCCAGCAATCGCCCAGTGACCGGTGCTGACTGTCAGTATCAGGTGATCACCTGTGGTAATCCAGTTTGCGACAGCAGCACCGAAGCAAAGAAAGGCGATCAAAACGGCCTGATCAAACCAGGCCTTTTTCTTGCGAAGACCGCCATGGACCAGCGCAAGCAGGTACACCAGGTAAAAGATGATAACTTCCCAGAAGATCTTGAGAATCCCGAGAAATTCCCACTGACCGCCTGGCAGGACCCGATTGGCAAAAAAGTAGGCAGCGGTGGCCGATAACATACCCATTACACCCCAAATGGTCAGGGCTTCAACCACGGGTAAACCGTACCCGCCTTGGCGGCTGTGTTTGCGACGGCGGGATTCGAGCCAATAGATGTAACCAGTGGCGATCATGATGCAGCCCGCGATACCACCGGCCACGTACAACCAGCGCAAAAGGGTATGATCAAAGTGTATTTCGTGCATGCCTCTGATAAAGGCCTGGGTGTAACCGGCAGAGCTTATCCAGGGTTCGGTGAGCATTTCACCACTGACTTTGTCAAATGTGATCGGCTGCGTGTAGTCGTCTATGCGGTGATCGATATTCGCACGGATGCGCACAGTCCCGTCCGCGCGACTGAGGTGGTCGATGTAGATTTCCTTGACGGTGAAGCCTGGGCCCCACTCTCGCTGCGCACGGATGATCATGGCGTCCAAAGATGCGATCCCCAGATGCACGGTCTGATCATCAGGCTGTTCGGCATAGAAAGACTGCACCTCATTGGCCACCTGCGCTCTGACACCGTCTGTCTGTCCGTAAATCCCCTTTAAGCTGGCCTCCAGGTAGAAGGTCGCAAAAATCAGAACGCCGGTGATTGTGATCATGAGATGGAAAGGCATCGCAAAGACCGACGTCATGTTGTGCAGGTCCAGGCTCTTTCTGGGGAGCTTCTTTGCAGCCCGGAACGTGAAGAAGTCTACAAAGATCTTTTTGTGAATGATGATTCCGGAAAACAGGCCCAGCAGCAGAAACATTGACGTCAGGCCCACGATCCAGCGGCCCGAATGGCCGATGTTGAGCTGGTAGTGGAACGGGTAAAAGAAGTAGCTTGCCGCGCCGCTGTCCAGTTCGCCTGTGATCTGGAGTGTGTGCTGGTCAAGGTAGACCGGCATCATGCTACCCTTTTCGGTAAACGCAATAATCGATGGGGCAGGGGCCCGGTCAGTTGGCATTGCCAAGACTAGGCGATCAAGGTCGTGTTCAGAAAAATGCGCGCGCGCGGTGTCGAGTATTGCGTCAGCCGAGACAATTTGGGCCGGCGCGGCATCGCGTGCGTAAGGCCAGAACCACTGATCCGTCTCGTCCTTGAACACGCTGAGCGTGCCCATCCAAAAAATGGCAAACATGACCGCCCCGAGGATGACACCCGACCAGGTGTGCAGCCAATCCATGCTGTCCTTGAACTCAGGGCGCATCGGACTCCACTCCGTCAGTGTCAAAGGGCGCGGTGAAGCCGCGCACTAGGCGTGCGAACGGGCGCAGCATCCTCGGCCGATATGCCAAGGTGAATGAGACCGCCAACGCACCTGAAAATGCCCACATGGGGTAGATCAGTAATCCAAATCCCCATCCTTCGTGGATAATGGCAAGCGCAAACCCAAGTGCGATGAGCGAGCACCCGATTGCCTTGAAGGTGTGCGACGTCGCTGGGCAGATCGCCTTTTCACCTGTTACCAGCGTCCAGTGTTTAAGCTGCGATAGGGCAAAGCCTGCAAAGGCGATGGCAGCTGTTAGGATTGTCAGCAGGCGCAGGACTGTCTTTGTGATTTGCGGACCGTAACCCAGATTTTGATCACCGCCGTTGAGATAGATGACAAGCATCGAAAGCACGGTGACCAATGAAAAAACAAACCAAACCTGACCTAAGCTGCGGGCTGAAAAACACCAAAGCGAGGCGAGAAAAAACACCACGATCCCTGCATAGGCCGACCAAAAGAACGAGTCGCCTGTACTGACGCTCGCATTGGCTCCTATCCCAAGGGTCAGGGCCGAAACGAACATCAGCGTGACGACGAAACTGCCGACTAATGAAAGAACAACTCTGTGCACAGGGTCGATCCACAGATTTGCAGATTTTACTGAGTTTTCGGACATAGGTTTGCTCGCACACTGTATACCGATGTTGGGTAGGGGGGCCGTAGTGTGCTAGCGCTTCGGCTGGCTACGTCACTTGTCTGTTAAAGTATTTTTCAGTGAAACGATCAAGAGACACGGAAGGCATATCCTCAGAAGTCCTTTGAAAGTACTTCTCTCAGCGTGGCGCCGTTGAGCATATGCTTCGCCAACATCGTCATGGTCTGAGTATCCTCCGCTTCAACAGCCTTTGAAAGCCACGCGTCGATGCCACCATAGATCGACCAACACTTTCAGAAGGTCTTATCACTGGTCCCATGCTTGCAGCACAGGCCCTTCTCGCCAAACCTGGCCCGATGCTCCTTCAGGATGGCACCTTTTGGCGGTATCGTTTGCATACGCCCGCTGAGCAATGAATGGTTTGTTCTGCGCCGAGGCGGCTTTCTCTTCACCCTATGTTTTTTCAGTCAAGGAACAGAGCCTACCTCGACGCGAGGACACTTGAGGGGCACCGGTCAAGTTCGCAAATCTCGATTGTGGGTATCTACGTGTTGCGGGTTGCGTTGGAACCGCCACAGTTAGGAAAACGGGATAGAACATCCTGTTGAAGTTCAGACTATCCGAGCGCGTAGGTTTGGGTCCAAACATCGATGTCCCGCCTGTCTCTTACTAAGGGCGATAACAAGGACTCAAACGTGTTGCCCGCCGTTGATTTCGATCTCGGTCCCACTCACGTAACTTGAATGCTCGGAACAGAGAAAGAAGATCACGTCTGCCACCTCGGATGTCTGGCCGATACGTCTCATTGGCAGTCGTTCGATAATCTTGTCAGTGCCGGGAGACAGTATCGAGGTTTCTATCTCTCCTGGAGCAATGGAATTTACGCGAACGCCGAGAGGACCAAAATCATGAGCCATCTCCCTCGTTAGCGCGGACAACGCCGCCTTTGACGTCGCGTAGGCCGCTCCTGCGAAAGGATGCACACGCGATCCGGCAATGGAGGTCACATTGACAACTGTGCCCTTGGCTTCGACGAGCTCTTCGCTGAGGCCGCGGGCAAGGACGATGGGAGCGAAAAAGTTGACATGAAACACCTTTCCCCAATCCATCAGGTCGGTGTCCATTGTGTTCAGCCGCGAACCGTCTGCTGCTTTGGGTGAAATGCCTGCGTTGTTCACCAGTGCGTCCAGTCGCCCGTTCAGGCGATCCCGGATGACCCCAACCGCGTTGATCGTGTCAGCAGGATCAGACAGGTCGATCTGAACGTGGTTTTCCTCACCACCTGGCCAAGGGCAGCTTTGGTCGAATGCCTGCCGTGAGCAGGTCAGAACGCGCCAACCTTCCGCCGAGAACTTCTTGACCGTCGCATGACCAATTCCGCGACTTGCGCCAGTGAGCAAAAGGACCTTGCTCATTTCGGACAACTCCCTTGCCGCTTGCATGCCAAGACAACTATGCCCGATTTGAATCAGAAGATACAAAGATCCGTGTTTCGTCCGACACGATAAAATGCTCAGTTGCGCGCTGGTAGTGCTCTTCTGGTAGCAAAACGTGCCAGAAAAGTGCTGCAGAACGAGCAAAGCAAGCAAACGAACCCTGCAATACATGACGGAGCACCGTTTTCGCAAAGTATTAGGCTGCCGACTTATGGCGTGAGACTTGTACGCCTTACACTGGCCATCCGGTCCGCCTGCTTGGTTTTTTGCGCGGTTCTGAGACAGGAAGGATCGACCTGAAGGCACCGTCTTTCCCCCTGACCAAGACCGATGCGGGCGGCATGGCACAGTGCAAACTCTTTGAGACCCGACGCGCGGCCTACCGACGCCTGTAAGTGGCTGCGGACTGTAGCAAGGACCGGGACGCGCACTTCAAGATTATCCGCTTGAGGCTGGGCCGTGGCCCCGTCTGGGCGAACTGGATGGTGCTGTGCGCTGATGATGCAGGCTGATTTTCAAAGGAAAGAGAGGGCTTTGTGTCCTGTCGTGGCAACTTGCCAGCAAAATTGTTATATGATGATGGAAGCTTCATGATGAGACACGCCATGAACAAGATGATCCGACCGCGCGGGACAGCCACGTACCAGGACGTGATCGACGCGCCGCCCAATGTGACGGCCGAGATCATCTACGGTGCGCTGCACACGCATCCACGGCCCGCTCCGAAGCATGCCGTCTCACATTCGAGTTTGGGTGCCGAACTGCACGGGCCCTTCAGCAAAGGCAGCGGTGGTCCAGGCGGATGGTGGATTCTGGATGAACCAGAGGTCCACCTGGGCACGGATGTTTTGGCTCCAGATGTCGCTGGATGGCGCCGAGAACGGATGCCCACCATCCCGGACACTGCCTGGTTCGACATCGTGCCGGATTGGGTCTGCGAGATACATTCTCCATCCACCCGCAAGGTGGATCAGATCGACAAGAGCGAAATCTACGCCACCTTTGGCGTGAAGCATATGTGGTTTGTCGATCCCGACGAACGCACATTGATTGCCTACGAGAACAACGACGGCGCCTGGACTACCATCGCCACGCTGCGCGATGATGATCCCGTCTGCGTGGCGCCCTTCGATGCCATCACCTTCAAGCTGGATGACCTCTGGGCCTGACGGCCCGTCACGCACAAAAATCTCTTCTTCAGAGTGCAAGGCCCGGTCAATCGACCGGGCTTTCTGCGTTCTGGTGCCCGGAAAGGACAGATCTAAGGATACACTGTGGTGAATTTCCGCCGCCACATATCCGGATCGTTGACGCGTGTGTCGATCCTCGGGAAGATCAGACGGACTTCTTCATAAATCACATCCAAACAGAGCATCACCAGGCGGCTGACGGGATAGTTTTACAAGATGGTGAGGAAGAAGACTGCAGCACTACAAGAGCATCGAGTTCTTTGATCAGGGTGTAGCTGATCGAATCCATGACTTTTGGGTGCAATTGTCTGAGCAAATCGCCATGGACGTACTACGCACTTAGATGACCGCAAAGCGAGGAAACATGCGACGCATCGGCTGGGTGGTGATTGTGCTTGCACTGCTTTTTTGGCAGGTGCTGTTTGGGTTTGCGGCGTTCTACTGGCCGCAAACAAACCTGCCGTCTTATGCGTTTTGGTCCTTCGTGGCCTGCGTGATAGCGTATTTTGTCTGGGGGCGGGCCAGTTTTCTTTTCATAGGTATGACGATTAATATCGGGCACTACTATTTTGACCGACTTTATCTCGGCGATGGACTTGGTCCACATGAGCAATGGGTGCCCTACATGCAGGTCATCACAGTCGCGCTCGCCGGACTTGCCGTTTACTTGCGAAAAACTGAGGACGCGGAGACCTGACAGAAACGATTGTCCGAGTACTTTCGCAGTGCTCGCTTATGGGTTGTGACCTGCTCCTATTTAAGCCTGCATTTATTGGCTAGCGCTGTTCGGGGCTTGGTCCCCTCTTGACCGTGGGCGATACTCGCACGGGGTGCGTCCGCCGAGGGTCGAATGCGGACGGTGATTGTTGTAGTCGGCGCGATATGCCGATGAAGACGTGCGGTGATACCGTTACATGCTGATCCGGTTTAGTCCTCTGCCACCTTAGAAAGCGGGAAGTCGGCAACGCGCATCCCAAACGGAGTGCTTCCCGGCCGACGGCGCAATGCTAAGGTCTTATTTTCAAGCCATCGAGTTGGTGGCACCGTATGTCCACCTGCCAGCATCAGAATTCCTCAGCCAGCCATTAACGCCTGAATTCAGACTTCTGGGAGGAAGATCATGAACGTACACACCAATGCGAGCGGTCCCAGCACCGCTTTGGACGCAACTCATTTGGGGGTCGAGTTCCCCTACAAGGCGCGCTACGGCAACTTTATCAACGGCGCATTTGTGGAACCGAAATCCGGGAAATGGTTTGAGAACGTGACCCCGATCACGGGCGAACGCCTGTGCGAGGTTGCGCGGTCCAATGCAGCCGATATCGAGGCAGCACTTGACGCGGCCCACGCCGCCGCCCCGAGCTTTGGCAAAACATCGCTCGCAGAACGATCCACAATGCTGTTTCGCATCGCCGACCGGATCGAACAGAATTTGATGACCCTCGCCGTGGCCGAAACACTGGACAACGGCAAACCCATTCGCGAGTCGGTCAATGCCGACCTTGCGCTGGCCATTGATCACTTTCGGTACTTCGGCGGTGTGATCCGCGCAGATGAAGGTTCGATCGCTGAGATCGATGCAAATACCTATGCGTATCACTTCCACGAACCGCTTGGAGTGGTCGGTCAGATCATTCCGTGGAATTTTCCGATCCTCATGGCGGTGTGGAAGCTTGCGCCCGCGCTGGCCGCAGGAAACGCGGTGGTTCTGAAGCCAGCCGAGCAGACACCAGCGTCGATCATGGTGCTTGTGGAGTTGATCGCGGATCTGCTGCCCGACGGCGTCGTCAACGTGGTCAACGGCTTTGGGGAAGAGGCGGGCGCCGCGCTCTCGACGTCGACACGGATCGCCAAACTGGCATTCACAGGCGAGACGGGCACCGGCAAAATCATCATGAAGGCAGCGGCCGAAAACCTCATCCCCGTAACGCTGGAATTGGGTGGCAAGTCACCGAACATCTTCTTCGGGGACGTCATGGATGCCGACGATGCCTTCCTCGACAAGTGCTTTGAAGGGTTCGCGATGTTCGCCCTTAATCAGGGCGAGGTCTGCACGTGCCCATCCCGGGCGCTCGTGCACGAAAGCATCGCAGAGGCCTTCCTTGAACGTGCCGTCGAGCGGGTCAAAAACATCAAACAAGGCAATCCCCTGCAAATGGAGACGATGATCGGCGGGCAAGCATCGACCGAGCAGATGGAGAAGATCACCGGCTACCTCAAACTTGGTCGGGAAGAAGGCGCAAAGGTGCTTGTCGGTGGCGAAACCGCCGCCTTGGGCGGTGATCTGAACACCGGGTACTATGTCCAGCCCACGGTCTTCCGCGGCGACAATTCCATGCGGATCTTTCAGGAAGAGATCTTTGGCCCGGTCTTGTCCGTGACGACGTTCAAGGACGAGGCGGAGGCGATCGCGATTGCCAATGACACGACCTTTGGCTTGGGGGCAGGCGTCTGGACGCGCGACGGAAATACCGCCTTCCGGATGGGTCGCGCGATTGAGGCGGGCCGCGTGTGGACCAACTGCTACCACCACTACCCGGCACATGCGGCGTTTGGTGGATACAAGAAGTCCGGCATCGGCCGCGAAAACCATAAGATGATGCTGGATCACTACCGCAACACAAAGAACCTGCTTGTCAGTTACGATGAAAATCCGATGGGGTTCTTTTAAACTAATCGACTGCACTATGATGAAAGGGGCCGACGGTTCGTCGGCCCCTTTTTCATGATGCTGATGCCGTCTGATTATGTCGCGGCCTAACCGGCATCCACCTTCCGAAGACGCTGACGTCAATGGCCTTGTTAGAACTCGGCCTGAATGTAGGCGCCGATTGTCCGGGGTTCTCCGACCCGGATAATCGTGGGATCGGCAGACTGGAACCGAGCTGTCGCATAGTCCTCGTCAAACAGATTCCGGGCATAGATTCCTGCCGTCAGATTGTCGTTGATTGGATAGGTCGCGTGGGCGTTTACAAGCCAACGCGAGTCGTCCTTGTACGTATTTGCGTTGTCCTGGAACGAGGCTGCCTTGTAGGACGCATCAACAGCGAGTGAAAAACCACTGTCCCACGTATAGCGTCCGCCGATGCTTGCGGTCCAATCTGGCGCAAAGGGGAATTCATTTCCGGTAAAGTCGTCTGAACCGCTGATGAAGCTTTTGAATTCGGTTTTCGTGTAGCCGACGTTTCCAAAGAGCTCGAGTTGATCGGTCGGCTCTGCTTCGACACTCAGTTCAAATCCGTAAAGCTCCGCCTTGGCCGCGTTAACCGTGTCGAAGTTGAACAGCGGATCAAGCGGTGTACCGGTCTGCGTGCCTGGTACGGAAATCTGCATATCTTTCCAGTCCGTGTAGAACAGGTTGCCTGCAACCCGCAGGCGGTCGTTGTTGAACGAGCCGCGGTATGCAAGTTCGAAGTTGTTTGAGTATTCCGGATCATATTCCGAAAGGAAATTCTCTCCTGGTATAAGCGTTTCGACAAAGTTCGAGCTGACACCGCCGGCGCGGTAGCCGCGTTGTACTGTGAAACTGACCGACTGATCGGGATCAATATCGTAGGTCAAGCCGACCTTTGGCAAAAATGCCTCAAAGCTCTTTTCGCCGGTTGTCAGGCCAATGTCAGGGATCCCGGCGGCCCCATTTAAGAGCGGGCCAAAATCCACAGACTGGGCAAACTTGAACTCTTCTGTGTCATAGCGGGCACCAATCGTCAGGGTCAACCTATCCGCAAGAGCAATGTCCGCCTCGCCATAAATGGCAAAGTTGCGAACCTCGGTTGTGAACTCTTCATTGCGGAAGTCAGAAAAGCCCGGGAAGCCGAGAAGCGTCAGATCGGTGTCTGTACGGGAGGGCCGTGAGTCCTCGGTCTTGGTGTAAAAGAGGCCGAACACGCCCTGAACGCGTTCGCTTTCATATTTGAATTGGATGTCCTGCTCAAAGGTCTGGCTGTCGCCGCTGAAGTCACGGAAAGACTCGCCCGGTTGAAATGGCTTAACGGAGCCTTCTAGCCGCGTATAGTCTTGGTCGTAGAAGTTTGTCTGCGTTTCAAGCGTCCAGAATCCGTTGATGTCGTAACGCGTGGACAGCCCCCAGTTTTGATGGACTGACCCTTCGACCGCGTCCGCTGTGTCGAAGGACACGCGCTCTGCCTCGCGCACATAATCCTCGCCACCAGTGCTGTCGGTGTAACTATACTCCAGAACCGCATCGAACCGGTCGCTGGGCCGCCAGCGCAATTTGGCACGGTACGCTTCGTAGTCGCGCGCGTCATATTCATTGTCATCGCGCGGCTCGCTCCGTACATAACCGTCGGTCGAATTGGTTTCGGCGGTGAACCGCACTGCGACGGTGTCGCTCAGTGGTTCGTTGATCGCAAATGCCAACCGTTGGGTGTTTCGCGATCCAACCTCGGCCCGGAACCGGTATTCTTTGAAAAACTCCGGGTCACGCGTGTTGATGATCACGGCCCCGGCAAGCGCATTTCGGCCCTGTTGTGTCGACTGGGGACCGCGTAAAATCTCGACTTGGCCCACATCCCACGTGGAATAGGGACCAAAGAACGTGGATTGATAGTTGTTCAGCGCGACACCATCGACTTGGACAGACACTAGAGTGCCATTCAACTGGACATTGTTGACGGCCCCGTTGGTTTGAATACCCCGCAACACAAAACCCTTGTTGCCGAAAGTCGTGCTGACATTGGGTGCGCGCTCAACAACATCGTAGATGTCTACATCGCCACGCTTTTCCAGTTCTTCACCGCTTTCGACCACGGCAGAGGTCGAACTGTCCTGAACCGATCGTGTCTGCAATTCGCCAAGGATCAGCGTGCCCAAATCGACTGCATCGTCGGAAGATTGCGCATGTGCGGCTATCGTCAGGGATGTAATGGCAAGGATGGATGTCGCGCAAAGATAGCGCGGGTGGGCAAATAGCATAACGCGGCTCCAAAGGAAGGTCTGGTGAGGAGCTTGGGGGCGTTGGCCTGCCTGGCGCTCGCGTCCTAGCAGTGCGCGGCTTCAAACAGAATGCAGCAGCCGCCTAACGATAACAGCCAGTGACATTTTTGCACATTTACGTGATCAGTCGGACTCCGAAGCCACGCGTGTCCAATAGGTCGCAAGATAGCGCGCAGACTTGGGATGCTTTTCAATCGCATTAGCTTTGCGCAGTAACTTAACCTGTTCTGCTTCCGCAGCGATCCAAACGTATCCATCTGTGCACGCTGACGCCGCCGCGCACACTGCAGTGACAAAAGCATCCGGACCAACCGTTTGAACACTAAGGCCGGGATGCTGCGGCAGCGGATAGTCCTTGCGCATGTCGTGATTCAGAAGGATCACGCGGCCAGATACATCATCTGCAAGGCTTTCGATGATACGCGATATCGCGGGATAAGCGGTTTCGTCGCCCGCTAGTACAACGTCGGACGCATCGATCACACCGCCCCCACCGGGCCCGATCACGGCAACCTGCGTACCCGGTCTGACCTGTATCGCCCAGTCTGATGCCTGGCCGCCTTCATGCACAAACACATCAACGTCGATCTCTGCACCGCGCTGCGCACGCAGGGTGTAGACGGGCCTGTGCAACGCTTTGTCACCGGTTGGCCAGCGTGTTGAACCATTGGCGGTGAGTGTTGGCCACTCAGGATCGGTATTCCCTTGGTGCGGCAGCACGAACCGGAAGTGGATCGCGCGATCATTAAAGCCTTCCGGTTTGGATAGGCACAGGGTTAAGCGCTGGAACGACGGACATAGCCGTTCAGCGGCGATCACCTCGGCAAACTGGAAGTTCGGTGGACGCAGACCTTCTTGCACCGTATCTGACCACGCGATCTGTTGGGTGAGATCAGGCAGGAAGTGGATAATGTGGTCGACCAAGCCTTCGCGCAGAACGTGCAGATTGCTTGGGCCATCAGCCTCAACTTCGATCCTGATAGCGTTTGAGCCACGGTCCACAATACCAAAAACGCCGTATTCTGACTGGATCCGCAGACTGTCGGCACTGTTGTCCAAAACTGGCAAGCCATGTTCCGTGGCCTCGTGCAGCATCAAACCCTTCATTGCGGCAAATGTCAGTCCGTCGATATCGGAATAGACTTTCATGGTGTGCTCTCAGAGTGGAATGACATGGGGTAGATCGTCGATTGGCCCGGTGATGATCTCCGAATGCAAATCGTAGATGGCGAAAATATTGGCTTTCGTGACCACCTCTTTTGGTGTGCCTTGGCAAACGATGCCGCCGCTGCGCAAGGCTATGATGTGGTCAGCAAATCGTGCGGCCAGATTGATGTCGTGCAAAACCATGACGACCGTTAGATCACGCTCTTGTTGCAGCTGCCGCACCAGTTTGAGCGTTCCAATCTGGTAGTGCAGATCAAGAAACGTCGTTGGTTCATCAAGGAGCAGTATGCCGGTGTCTTGCGCCAAGACCATCGCAATCCAGGCCCGCTGCCTTTGGCCGCCCGACAGATCGGACAAGGGACGGTCGGCCTCATCTTCGAGCCCGACTTGGGTGAGCGCTTCGCGAACGACCCTCTCATCCCGGTCGGACCATTGTTGAAGCGGGTTCTGATGTGGCGTGCGTCCACGCGCAACAAGGTCGATGACCCGCATGCCCGTCGGGGCCTCGGCACTTTGTGGCAGCAGTGCAATGGCGCGTGCGACAGCGCGGGTGTTTTGGCGATGCAGTGGCGTGCCGTTCAATAATGCTGCGCCGCTCTTTGGTACAATCAATCGCGCAAGACAGCGAAGCAAGGTGGATTTGCCGCAGGCGTTGGGGCCGACAATCGCCGTGACCTTGCCGCTTGGAATATCAAGCGTGATCCCGTCCAGCACTGGGCCATTGCCATAGCTGAATTCAAGATCTCGCGTGACCAGTTGCGATGTCATCTACGCGCCTTTCGACTTTGGAGGATGAGGACCCAGATCAACACCGGTGCACCAATCAGCGCGGTGAAGATCCCAGCAGGCAAAACGAAAAGCGCAGGCAATGCTTGGGCCGCCCGGTCTGCCAATAGGGTCACCAGCGCGCCAACAAGAGCGGCAGAGAACAACGTGGGACGCGGCAGACCGTTCAGCCCATGCGCAATCGGTCCGGCCACGAAGGCCACAAATGGCAGTGGGCCGGCGGTTGCGACGCACAAGGCGACAAGGACAACGGCCAAAGTGATGGTGATCAGACGTATTCTTACAACCGGCAGGCCCCAACTGATTGCCACATCATCGGCGACCGAAAGGCGGTTCAAGGAAAACTGTTGCCAAAAACACAGTGGTGCGACTGCTGCGAGACCAGCCCAGATCAGTCCGGTATCATCCCAACTGCGCGCATTGAGCGACCCAACGATCCACTTGACCAACTCGCCGACATTATTGGCGTCAAGCCGTGTCATCAGTAGATCGGTGATGACACCAAGGCTTACCGTCAAACCGACACCGACCAGCACAATGGCGCCCGGCGTCAGCCCCTTGTTCCAACTCAAGGCCAACAGCAGCGTGGCAGCCAAAGCGCCCCCTGCCAATGCGCCGAGCAAAACAAACGCTGTTGTTCCGATGAGAGCAACTGACATCACAGCGCCAAGCCCCGCTCCGGCGCTGAACCCGATCACATCGGGGGAGGCGAGCGGGTTGCGCAAGAGCGTTTGCACCATCTCGCCTGCCAATCCAAATGCAAGGCCGACACCCAGAGCCGTCAACAACCGTGGCAAGCGATTTTCGAGAACAACCATCTGGGTGACCTGGTCGGCGGTGCCGTTGAGCGCGGCCAAAACATCCGAAAATGTGATCGGAAACGTGCCGCCCAGCAACCCGGTTGCCAGCATCGCCAGCACACCAAGCAGCAGCAGCGCATTGACGACGACGATCCTGCTTGTGATCCGTGCTGACAACAGGCGATTGCGGAGAACAAGCGTTGTCACAACCGCACCTCGCGCCGTCGTTGTACGAGAAGGACCAAGGCCGCACCGCCAATCAGTGCCATCACGGCGCCTGCCTCAACCTCTTGTCCGGGCAGTATGAAACGCCCCGCTACATCCGCAATCATCGCCAGTGCTGCACCCAGTACCGCCGATCCAAAAGCAAGCCGTCTTGTGTCACCATGTACGAATGGCCGCACAAGATGCGGAACGACAAGCCCTACAAAGGCGATAGGTCCCGCAACCGAAACGGTTGTCCCGCACAGCAGCACAACGGCAATCAAACTGACCAGACGTGTCAGTCCAACGCGCACACCTAGTGCACGCGCAGTGTCGTCTCCGACAGCCAACGGGTTGAGCAGAAATGAAGCGATTGCTGCCGCTATGAAGCCAAGAACAAACAAGGGCGACACGGCCCAAAGGCTTTGGGGATCGATCTGGTTGAAGCCGCCAAGAACCCAGTATCTATAAATGTCCAGGGATTGGCGGCTGAGGATCAGCAGACCCCAGGTCAGCGAAAGAAATAGGGCGCTCAAACCCGCTCCGACAAGCACCATGCGGATCGGGTCAGGCCCGTCGCGTCGCATGCCACCACCCAACAGCAGAACAAGGACAGCTGATACCGTAGCGCCGGCCAAAGCGGGGATAACGAGTGCACCGGGCGCCGTCAGTTGCAACGCCCAGATGCCGACGGCAACGCCAAAAGCTGCACCACTGTTGATGCCTAAAATGCCTGGATCAGCCAGAGGGTTCCGCGTCATCGTTTGCATAAGCGCCCCGGCAACACCAAGCGCAGCGCCGCCGATCAGAGCAGCCACCGCACGTGCAACGCGCAACTCCCGAACAACCATGTGGTCTGCGTTACTTGCATCGAAGTTCAGCAGCGCATCGACAACTTCGCCAAGGGGCACATCGCGCACCCCAAGTCCAAGCGACGCCACTGCCGCACACAGCGCAACTACTCCCATACTTCGATTCATTCGGGCACACCGGGAACAGTTGTGTCGGGTTTCCCATCCAAAGCGGCCTCAATCATCGGCTCTAGCCGATCCAAGGCATAGTTCAGGGCGAGGGGGCTGGAATGGCTCAGTGCCGCCGTCAAAACCGGGTCAGCAACAATCTCGCGACCTTCCCGGTATGCTCGCATCGACCGGCGCAGCGTGATCCGCTCAAGACTGTTTTTTGGATCAGCGACAGTCAGCCAGAGCAGCAGATCTGTATCAATTGGGTCCAACTGTTCTTGAGACAGACGGACATTGTACGTGGTGGGTCCGGCCAGCGCCTCGACTTGTGGGGCGTTTACAAAGCCAAGCTGTTCCAGAAACTGCCCGCGCAAATCCGCGCGGGTGTATGCACCAATCTGATCTGGCCAAACCGCTGAGGCTGTTCGGCCCTGCCAATGTGGATAGGCACCGCGCAGCCTCGCAAATCGTGCTTCAATCTGGGCAATTTGTGCTTCCGCCGTCTCCTCGATGCCCAAGGCGCGTCCGACTTGACGTGTCATCTGTTGCCACGTCGCGCTGAAGTCGCTGGCACCTGCAGGCGGCGGCAATGTCGGCGCGATACTGGAGAGTAAATGGTATTCGGTTTCAGTGATGCCGGACCACTGTGCCAAGATAAGGTCGGGTTTAAGCAGCGCGATCGCCTCGACATCTATACCACCTGTAATGATGTGCGGCTGTGCATCGCCCAGGTATTCGGAAGCCCACGGCCAAACGCCGGACGGGTTGTTCCCGTACCAATAGCGCAGCGCGATCGGAACATGCCCAAGGCCCAGAAGATAGTCATGGCCAATGAACGAAAGTGATACGACGCGTTGCGGTGTCCCAGAGATTTCCGTGTGTCCAAAGCGATGATGCAGCACACGAGGATCTGCCGTCGCCATGACCGGCAGAAAGAGTATGAGCAGCATACATGCAAGGCGCAGCACCACGACAGCGAACCTATTTCCATTGGAATGAAATGGTGTGGCTGGCGAACGACGCGGGCTCACGACAAGCATATGCCTACCTTGTCCGCCAATGACCAGAGCCAATCTGGTGCGCAGCCAGTAGCGGCGTGATCAGTTTCGCTGATATGCGAGCATCGTCCTGCGCCTTCAATAGTGCTGACTGCAAGCAGGTTTACGGTGCCGGTTTGGACCATCTATCGTCCGCCGATCCAACACTTTTACCGTCGGCCAGCATGTATTTCGAGCAGGAGGCCGACTGATATAGACGCGGCTCACCAACCTTTGGCTTACGACATGTATAGAGTAACCTTACAGTCTAATCGCATTGCCGCGCACAGTGTTAACGGTCGCATGATTAAACGGATGAAGGCAGTGCTCCCTTAAGCAGGCCGATTTCCGCGGAAACAAGCTTTTGCGTATCGATACACAGGCTTGAAACGGTTCCAGCGCCTCTACAAGAACTCCATTACCACTGGTAGGTCACACGTGCCTGGAGCGTTCGACCATCCCCGAAAAAGCACCCGAACGGGCCGCAATTTGCAACATATGCCTGGTCGGTGAGGTTGGTTATGTTGAGCGACATGTTCAAATTCTCGCGCACTTGATAGCTTGCGCGCACGTCGAGCAATGTCACACCTTCAAGGCCAAGGGTGTTGCCTGCGTCGCCAAAACGATTGTCGATAAAGCGCACGCCACCGCCCAGTTCAAGGCCGCCGAGTTGGGAGCCGCCGTCAAAGGCATAGTTTGCAAAAAGTCCGAAGCTTTGCTCGGGCGCGTTTGGCAATTCGTTGCCTTCGTTGACTCCTGACAGAACCTTGGTTTGGTTGTAGGTGTATTGCCCGCGAATGCTCCAGCCGTTGTTGAGGTCGATCGTGCCCTCAAGCTCCAGCCCGCGCGAATGGGCTTCGCCAATCTGGCGAGTGCCCGTTGCAGTACCTTCTGTCACAGTATTGGGAATGTTCTGCTGACGCAGATCATAGATGGCGGCGGTGAACAACGCATCGAGGCCATCGGGTTGCCACTTCAAACCGACCTCCCACTGCTCGCCCTCGGTTGGTTTCAATGCATTGCCGTCGATGTCAGAGCCAATTTCCGGATCGAAGGAGGTTGTATAACTGCCATAGGGCGCAACCCCGTTGTCGAATACATAAGACAGCCCGATCCGACCGGTGGTTTCTGTGTCATCTTGGTCGATTTCGGAAATACCAAGGCTGTTTCCACTGCGCCCTTTGATTTCGCTCCGGTCGTGCCGGATGGCCAATGAGCCGCGCCAGTTTCCCGTACTAAATTCGTCCTGAGCGTAAAATGCCACCTGTTCCTGCACCAGGTCGTTGACGATAAAAAATGTCGGTCCCCTTAGGTCAGCGCCAGTGCGGACTGGGTTCGATAGGCTGATGGGGTTAGCGTTCAGAAACTCTGTCCGATCCACCAAGTCATAGCGCAAATACTCCATACCAAAGAGTAAGTCATGTGTGACCGCGCCTGTCTCGACAGTTCCGCTTAGCCGCAGGTCCAAGTTGACGGTCTCGGAGTCCTCAAGCTGGTTGATACCGCCGCGGTTGATCGTATCCCCGTCCGCAACTGCGTTTTGTACAAAAAAGCCCGTGTAGTCCCAATCAAAGTTCTGGTAGCGGAAGTTGGCATCGAGCGCCCAGTTGTTGTCCAAATCGTGACGCATTTGGAATCCCAGATTGAGGTTCTTGCGTTCACTCCTGTCGTCGGTCGGATCACCGGCATAAGAGTCGCGCAATTGTTCATCAATGCCCGTGCCGACGAGATCAAAGGGAACGCCAGCGGGCGTGATCGGGTCGTCTTCCTGATACGAGCCGAGAAACTGAAGCTCTGTGCTGGGCGTAATGCTCCAGCGCGTCGCAAGGCCGAGATAGCGCCGTTGTTGTTCAAGTTCTTCCACGTCTTCTTCACTGTCGCGGGCAACGGCCGTTATGCGCGCGGCAAACGTGTCGGAAACGGCAGCGTTCCAATCGACAAAGGCCTCGGTCGCTTGAGGATCGCCAAGACCAACGCCGGCCTCACCAAATGTCAGGAATTGTGCACGTTTCTGGACCTGGTTGATGACACCACCGGGACTGCCTGAGCCATATAGCACAGACGCTGGCCCTTTGAGTATTTCAACGCGTTCGAGTGAGTAGATTTCGAATGAGGGTGCGCCAAGGTTCCGCAAGATGCGCAGCCCGTTGAGATACTGCGCTTCCGACCCGTTGAAGCCTCGGATCGTTGGGCTATCGAACCGGGGGTCTGTGCCAAAGGGCTGTGCGAAGACACCTGCGGAGTATCCTAAAGTATCGCCGAGCGTGGTGGCCCCTTGATCCTCGATCTGTTCGCCGGTGACCACGGAAACCGATTGCGGAATTTCTAGGATCGGTGTCCCGGACTTTGACGCCGTGGCGGAGCGGTCAGCCACATACCCTGGCACAGGGTCAGATGGAGCCGCGTTCAAAATCAGTTTGCCAAGGTCAACCGGGTCGATCAGGTCTGCGGTGGACTGTGCTAAAAGTGCTTGAGCGCCCAATCCAAACGTTGTGCCTGACAGGCATAGAAGTTTGATAATCCGTTTCATAATGTGTCCCCCGGGTATTTTCCCAAAGGCTCGCTAGCGCGTATGGCAACAGCAGTCTTGGATCAGACTGGCGTTTTTTGATCCATTCTGCACATCTTATCCCTTACGCCAGATGGCTGGGGTCTGCCCAACAGCGGCCCTGAAGTTGCGCGTAAGGTGCGCCTGGTCTGCAAAACCCGTGGCTGCCGCAATCTCAGACAACGTTCCATTTGTTTGCCGCATCAGCTCTTTCGCAGCGCTGAGACGTTGGTCCATCAGCCAGCGCAGAGGCGTCGTATCAAGTTCTTTTCGGCAGAGACGGGTCAACCAGCTTTCTGACACGCCGATGACTTCGGCCATGTCAGAAACCGTGATACGATCCTGGAGGTGATCAGATACAAAAGCGCGTAAATCTTCAAATACAGCATGGTTTTGTGCGGCTAACTCAATCGGATCAGACACCTTCCCGATATCCAGAATTTCAGCCAAAAGTGCTGAAACCAGTCCGTCTGCGACCATACTGGGGCGACGCGGGTTGCACACTTCTTCGGCAAGCACGTCGGCAAGGTGAGTTACCGCCCTGGACTGTGTACAAATGACCGGTTTGCGAACGAGGTGATGCGCCCCCATGGCCTGCATTCTTCGCAAGAGTGGGATCGTATCAAGATGGAGATCGAGATGCTTCAGCTTGCACGCCTCGGAAACGGCACTGCGCAATGGCACTCCTCCAGGCACGTAAAGCGCCTGAACACCGTTTTGCCAAGTCGTGCTATCCGCAATGCGGAAGTGAAGTGCGTCTGTCGGTTCGTTCAGGAACACAACCAGCCGCGGGTTTGGTGCCATGTAGTGGCCGCCGCCACCGGATTGGAAACGAACACTCCAAACGTCCCCAATCACGCCGGGCAAACGCCGCCATGACAAAGGTTCCAGCACCCGCATCATGCGTGTCGAGGCAGTCATGTTGGGCATAAAAGTCATCGCATCACCTTGCACGTCGGTTGGAACCCAGTTTGAGCGTAGGCTGGCGATGGTATGCGCTTGCTATGCAACGCGGTGTGGCGTTGCGGAGCTGAACGTTATTGGAAGGTAAGTATCCGCGCAAGCCGCGTGCCTTGGCCGCGGTGCGGTCTTGATTGGTATAAGTAGCCTGTAAACCAATTGGTCGGTCGACAGGTTGCAGATCGCTTCGGACTACCCTTGACTCAGGGTTGAAATCGCAACTCCGTGACGTCCCCAGTGATCAGGCATAGCCTTTCCAAAGCTGCCAGAAATGGCTGTGTATCATCGCCGCAGCACAACATCAGTGCTTTGGTTTGCAGATGTGTTGTGTCACCGGACCTTAAGCCGCGCAGGACCTGAAGCAGATATTGTTCTTCCCGGGTGATGGCATGGTCTGCCAATGCATGACTGTTTCGGTAATATGCAAATGATCCCCTGCGCGTCGCTAGCGCACTGACCGCTAATGAAATTGCATGCGCAATTGTTGCACCGAAAGGTGGTGGAAAACGCTGTTCTGCCGCCATGAATGCTTGCATCCAGCACTGTGTGTCAGGCGCATCGTGCGTCTCAAAGAAATGCCGCGCTACACAAAGAAAGGCCTGTTCGAACGGGTCGAGTTCCAAGCTTTGCCGGTTTCCCATTCCGGGATCACAGAAAAAGATCAGAGATGGAGAATGCTGCGTCATGGTAAGATCCTCAGCGATTGCAGATCGTAGTTGCCTGGCACGCGTCGACGCTTGGTGCACATGCAATGCCTGTGGTTGCGTGCGTATGTCAAGGTTGTCTGACAGGCTTGCGAAAGTGCCGAACACCTGATTGGATCATAGTGCCAGGCTCCGTTCCCAGCTCAGTACCGCAAGCCAATGCGACAGAGCCGAGCAATGTCTACGAAGCCTGAAACCATCCTTGAGATACGCAATCTGTCTATCGCACTTCCACGAGGGGCAGACCGCGAATATGCGGTTGAGAATGTGAACCTGAAGCTGAGGCGCGGTGAAATTCTGTGCGTGGTGGGTGAAAGCGGTTCGGGCAAGTCCGTGATGACGTCGGCCATTATGAATGACGTGCCCGACAGGCTTAGCATCACCTCGGGTGAGGTGATCTTTGACGGGCAGAACGTGCTTCACATGCGCCAAACCGAACTGAACAAGCTGCGTGGCGCGCGCATTTCGATGATCTACCAAGAGCCGATGGCCGCGTTAAACCCGGCAATGAGAATTGGAGCCCAGGTGGACGAGGTCTTTGCTCTGCATCGGCCAGATATCGCGTCGGCAGCGCGCAAGACCGAGACCCTGAAATTGCTGGAGCAGATGAAGCTGCCCACACCGCCGCGTATCTATGACAGCTATCCGCACCAGATGTCGGGCGGTCAATGCCAGCGGATTGTCATCGCCATGGCGCTGGCATGCAAACCGGATGTTCTGATCGCGGATGAGCCTACTACCGCGCTGGACGTGACGACACAGGCGGAAATCCTTCGTCTGATCGACGACCTGCGCGAGGTCTATGACAATGCAACCATTTTTATCACGCATGATTTCGGGGTCGTGGCTGATGTGGCGGACCGGGTCGCCGTCATGTGCTGGGGCAGGGTAGTTGAGGAGGGGCCCAAAGACGAGATCCTCATGCATCCCAAAGAGCCCTACACCCAGCTTCTCGTCGATGCGATGCCGCTGTTGGAGACAACACGCGCACCTGATCAGACCCGCAACGACGCGCCTGTCGTCAAGGTCGAAGGGCTGCACAAGATCTATCATACCGGAACGCGCGAGATACACGCCGTGAACGATGCGCGCTTCGTGCTGCGCGCTGGCGAAACACTTGGCGTTGTCGGGGAGTCAGGTTCAGGGAAATCCACCTTGGCCAAGACTCTGATCCGGCTTGAGGAGGCGACAGAGGGCACAATCATCATCAACGAAGAGGATTTCCTGGGCCTCGTCGGTGATGATTTGGTGCGTGCACGCAAGAATATCCAGATGGTTTTTCAGGACCCTTATGGCTCGCTGAACCCGTCGCAATCGGTGGGCTTCATGATCACGCGGGGGCTGCACCTGCAAGGTCTGGACGCATCCACGGCACGGGCGCGGGCCATCGAACTGCTTGACCAAGTCGGTCTGAGCGAGGCGGCGTATAAACGCAAGCCGCGCAATTTTTCCGGCGGACAGCGTCAGCGCATCGGCGTCGCGCGCGCGCTCGCAATGGAACCAGATGTGGTGATTGCTGATGAAAGCGTTTCGGCGCTGGATTTATCGGTCCAGAAACAGGTTCTGCGGCTGATGAATGATCTGCAAACAAAGTATAAAATGGCGATCATCTTCATCACGCATGATTTGCGGGTTGCGGCCCAAATCTCGGACTACATCACAGTGATGGAAAAAGGGATTATGGTCGAATTCGGGCCAGCAGCTGAGGTCTTTGCCGCCCCAAAGCACCCCTATACCCAAAAGCTACTTGAAGCCGCTCCCGGGCGGGATTGGCATCCACCACGCCTCACACCGGAGCAAGCGGATCGGATTGCTTCAAGCATAGACAGGGCATGAAGCACACGCCTGATAGGTGCATACATGCGCGAGCAGCACAAACGTCGTAACTTGTTTGCCTGAGCCGACTAGCCGCAGCAGCCGCTTGTACATTTTTTCGCTGACGCGGGCTCAAGATCTTCAGCGATCAAAGGAAATTCGCCCGTCAGGGTCTGGACTGGGACATGCAGCGCGTCCGATACCTGAACGAGTAGGTTTTCGGCAACGACTGGTGCACTGTCCGTTTCGATCTTTGCAATCTGCCGCTCAGTCAAACCGGCCAGCTTCGCAAGCTTTGGCCGCCCGATCTTACGTGATTTACGGATGGCCTTTATTCGATCTCTGTCAACTGTCACGCTGTTCATAGAACATTCCCATGGAAGCAGATTATTATAGCGGCAAGTCGCAAAGCATGGCTCTGACATCAAGCCTTGAACCAGTTGCGGATTGAAGTCTGTGAACCGCACCGGTGATGAACAGGTGGGTGCCTAAAATTCAGTCGGGACAGCGGCAGCTGGGTCCGCACGTGCAATCCTCGCAAGTGCATGTCTCACCGCAACAGCATTGCCCATCTGTCGGTGCTTCTTGTGAACATCCACATTCGGGCGAGCATTGGGCGCACCCACAAGTATCAGGTTCTGTCATGAATCACTCCGTGTCGGGCGCTGCGATTGCGATGCTAACCCATTTATGAAGGCGGCACAAATCGACTGCATATAAGCCTGTGAAATTCAGTGCCGATTGCGGGCCGTGGCACCCATAGAATTGCCGCGTGGGTGGAGCGACCCATGCGGCAAAAGTTAATGCCTACGACCCCTCTTCGCTGGACGACACGAAACTATCTGGCGTGGGGTCTTGCGCCTCTTTTGACTCCGGGGGCAGGAACGTCCCCACCACATAGATCGCATAGATAAATAGGATCGGCCCAAAGAGGACTGTCGCCGCGAACGCGCAGCCCCGAACCATCTGCCCGAGGATGTTGTCCAGCAGGAATTTGCGGCGGTCCCTTTCGGAGACGTTTTCCAGTTCAAAGATGTGTTTGGTCATCCCGCGTACCTCCTAGTCCAGCGGCGCATAGCCGTGCTCTTGTGCCCAGACGTACCAGTTGTCGACCACTGTACCGGTCAGCAAGATGCCGATGCCGCCTGTGATCGGCGTCAGGATTGCGAACCACCAGGCCCAGCGGTGAATGCCCTCCATCGTGGCGTTGAACCCCATGGTCCAGCGCCAGAATAGAGCGGCGCGTTCTGTTGCTGTCCCGCGATTGGCGATCTGCTCCAGTTCGCGGTCGCCACCGTAGCGGGACACCGCGAGGATCGTCGCACCGTGCATCGCGAACAGCAGTGTTGACCCATATAGAAACACGATCGACAGGGCGTGGAACGGGTTGTAGAATAGGTTGCCATAAAGCACGGAAAAATTCATCGTCCAGTCGAGGTGGCTGAAGATGCCATATGGCACAGCCTCCGACCAGTTACCGATCAGGATCGGGCGGATCAGGCCCAGCACCAGAAACAGCCATATGGCGGCTCCAAATGCCCAGAACACGTGCTTGCCCATCTTTTGCTGCTGCGCAAGCTGGTAGGACCGCGCCCACCAGGCCATCACTGACACCAGAAGGAAGAAGCTGGCAATCAGCCACATCCCGCCCTCTTTCAACGGCGGCATACTCAGCCCGTAGTCTGGCGAGGGTGGCTCAAGCGAGAACCAGAACAGATCGCGCATGAAGACGCCCGGATTGTAGCCTGCCTGCGCCCAGTAGCTGGCGCCGACCATCAGGAACCAGATCGCCCCCGTGGCCAGTGACACCACTCCGAAGCTGCCAAGGTAGATCGGGCCCAACTGAGCATTGCCGAACCAACCGAGGAGCGTGGAGTAACGCGCGGACGTCGTGCGATCGGTGGGATTCGCATCCTCGATCATGCCCATTTCAGGCGGTCCTTGGATTTGAACCTGCGTAAAGATGTTCTGATACTCAGCCATTAACGCCTCCCTCAAGGTCGATCCAGAACGGCAGATCGACATACCAGTACCACCAGTCAGCCCAGGCATCGAACCAGACCGTTCCGGAAATCACGATGCACACGGCCGACCAAAAACCGGCGTTCAAAGCGAGCAACAGGCCAAGGCGGTGGATGCCAAGTGGCCCAATTGAATAGCCGATGAAATCGCGGAAAAACGTGTCTTCATGTTCGGGACTCCGCATGGTTTCGCCCTTTTCGGGGTTCGCCGCCGACAGGATCAACGACCCGTGCAGTGCAAGTGCGAGCGTCGTGGTGAAGAAAAAAGTCACCGCGATCATGTGGGCCGGGTTGTAGTGGAAGTTGCCATAGGCATAGCCCACGTTGTTGACCCAATCGAGGTGGCTCCAAATGCCATACGGAAAGCCGTGCCCCCAGGCGCCCATCAGCACAGGGCGAATGACCACAAGTGTCGTGTAGGCAAAGATCGCGACACCAAAAGCAACCGGCACATGGCATCCGATACCAAGCTTTCGGCAGATCTCCGTTTCACGCAGCGCCCAGCTGATAAAGGCGCCATGGGCGCATATCGTGATCAACTGCCACAATCCGCCTTCGGCCAGCGGTGCTACACCCAGACCGACATCAAGCTCTGGCGGCTCGATCGAGATCAGCCAAGGATTCCACGTGTCACCCAGAGCGGCCCCATAGAATATCAAAAATGTCCCCAACAGCGTGAAGAATGCCGTCGTGACCCCGAAGAAGCCGACGTAGAACGGGCCAACCCAAAAGTCGAAGAGGTCGCCGCCAATGAGCGTGCCTCCTCGAACCCGGTACTTTCGTTCAAACGAGAGCAATGCCATCGTTTTCCCCTTTCCAGCGTAGCCAAGCGCCGATGCCGACCGCACACAATCTATGCGGCAAAACCCAATGTGCGCCCGACCGACCGCCGTGCGCAGACAGTCGGTCGAGCCGTGCACATCGCACGGTGATAGGAGCGGAGGTCCTATCGGTTCTTAGAAAATGAACTGGCAAGACTGCTGGTCCGTGTCGCAGGCAATGGCCTGCCGTCAAACAGCGTCGCGCCGCTTCCAGCATAAGGGCAGAGCTTGCCAACCGACCCCTTTTGCCAACCGGAACCGCGGAGAACGATCCGGCCCCAAGCTGCTAAAAGCAGATAGCAATGTTCGACTGCCTTAGACTACCGACCCGCGGCAATCTGTCAATAATAATTTACATATTTTGTCAGGAATATTGGACAGCTACTTTGCGTCTTGCTGAAGCAGTGCTTTGAAGGATGCTACATTGTCTTGACCAAAGCTGTTGAGTTCAGTCTCGCGTTGCGTCTCTGGGTCGAAAAACGTCAGGCGTGTCTTACCACGCTGCCGCAGATAGATGGCCGCGTCGGGATCCGCACCCACCTTCATGCGCTCGCGGTCAATAACCCGGACGATTGTCGAAATAAAAACGGCCTGGCCTGGGCCGAAATCGGCGATGAGGGCACCTCGAAGATCTGTTACCTGCGCCGACCCATCAAGCTCCGCCTCCAAGTGTAATGCCCGCTCGGAGGTTATTGGCAAATCGGCTGGCCGCGCAGCAAGGGGCTGCTCCGTCAGCCGGGCCCAGGCGACAAGCGCCACGATGACACACAGCAGGGCGGCGATCATAATCATCGCCCGCCCAGACTGCGGACCAAGATGGGAAGGGGCGGTGTCCTCTGTTTCAGGTGTAAGCATTGCTATGCTCTCCGATGTCCGTATTCATTTGCACGCAACATCGGTCTGAGGGCTGAAATCCATGTCCGGATTTTGGAGCAGCCCGGCAGTTTCACGCCATAGCGCAGCTGCGCAGCGGTCCTGAACCACGCCGTGCATGCCGCTTTTGTAAAGCTGCGACAGCGTCATGGCGGCCAATACAGATCCGTCATTTGCCGCAAGTCCCAACCAAAGAAACGCTTGATCTCGCTGATCCTCAGTTCGGGAAACAGACATGAGATGCGCGCCAAGGAAAGCAGCCGCATGGGTATGACCAAGCTGCGCGCTTTGTTCAATGTAATCGAGGCCGAGCTGTTCTTCGGTTTCCTTTGCAGCGTCACGGATCAGCGGCGTGCCAAGCGTAAACATCGCTTCGGGGTGTTGGGCTGTCACGGCGCGTGCAATAAGACGTATCCCTTCGTTTTGTTGGGCCTGTGTGCAAACGGGCTGGATCAGTTTCTTGCCCAAATACACCATTGCACCGGCATCACCCGCCGCGGCCCGATGCGCGACAAGTCGGTTGGACAAGGGCGATCCACATGGGTGTGGGGTCGGCTCCGCAGACACTGTGGGCGCAAAAAATAAAGCGGTCGAAAGTGCCGCCAAAGTGATCTTCACGGTGCAATAAAAATACCTGAGCATAATTGTAGACTTTAAGGCAATCTGCTCTAATCTGCAATGCACCGCGAGGAATGCCGATGTGCTGCCCCAGCAGAAACATATATCTACTGAGGTCTTTTCATGTCGAACTCGCACAGCCGTCGCACCTTTCTGGCAGGCAGCGCCGCCGCAACTCTTGTCCCTGCTTTGCCTACGAAGGTGTTTGCCCAAGAACCTGTCACAATCGAGATGCTGACCAAGCATCCGACTGACAGCAGGCTGCGCAACATTTTTCTTCCGCGGGTGATCTCTGTCGAAGCAGGCCAAACCGTGTTGTTCAAGGCCACCGATCGTAGCCACAACAGCGCGTCAATCGACGGTATGATCCCTGAGGCAGCCGAAGAGTGGGATGGCCGGATCAACGAGGATATAGAAGTTATCTTCGATGTGCCTGGCATCTATGGTTACAAATGCACACCGCACGCCGCCACGGGTATGGTGGCGCTCGTCGTCGTTGAAGGCGAAGGCAAGCTCGACAACCTCGAGGCCGCGCAAAGCGTACGCCAACGCGGTCGCGCCAAGAAAGTGTTTGAAGAAATCTGGGAAGAGGCGTCCGAGATGGGGCTTCTCGAACCAAGCTCTGCTTAAGGGCTTCGCGGCCTCGTGCGTATCGTTGCGATATACTTGGTGGCCGTGGTCGTTCACCTCATGGTACTACCCGGGGCTGTCCGCGCCGAGGTGGTTTCGATTGTGGTGAACCGCGCAGCGACGCACACTGAACTCTACATATCGGCCGAGGCCGAAACTCTGTTTCGTGCCTTCGGCGCAGATACGCAGATCGTTCCAAAACATGATGACCGCGTCGATTACGCCGCCTTCGCGGGTGGGACGTGGGGCATTGGCGACGCCCTGATTGCGGACGCGGTGATAGAGATTGACCAGTCTCCGGTTCGGCCTGAGGCAATGTCTTTCATGCTTCATCCCTCGGGCGACGCCCTTGCCTTTGAAACACCATTGGACGGTATGGTCGCGATTGGCGTCTGTAACGCATTGTCGTCCGATGCGACGTACTATTTGGCCGAGTTGTCCGGCTACGCGGGTTACTTTGCCGATGTCGGCAGCGTGGAGGCCACCTTAGAGCTGACATTGGCCACGCCCACCGCCAGCGACCTGACCGTTCGTGTCTTCGACTTCGGCAGCGGTCAACAGACCAAGTCTCTGCGATACTTTGAACCCGGAGCAAACGTGACCCTGACCCTTGCCGCGCCAGGGTCGTATTTCGCCTTTGGCCATGTGTTGATGTATGCGCTCATTCTCCTCATCAGTGCCGTGTTATCTGCGTGGACCTTCGCGATATGGCGCGGAAGGACCGAGAAACGCATTCGATCCCAAAGCCATTTCAGGCCAAGGAAATCCAGCACGTCTGCGCACGCGCGTTGACAACACCCGGCCGATCAAACGATTTCCGCAGTCTGATCAGAACCGCAGTGTCGCCGATACGCCGATTGTGCGTGGAGCACCAATGGCCTCCACATTGAAGGCTGCGAGGTTGGGATCTGTGGAAATGACGATGTCTTCGTCGAACGCGTTTTCCACAAATGCCTCAAGCCGTAGGTTTCGACCCTGAAAAATCGTGTCATACCCGACGCGCAGATCGACCTTTGTGTAGTCTGGCAATGGTGTTGTGCCTGCAAATCCCGAGCGGTCGCCGACATGCTGGATGTCAATCCCAAAATCCCAACCCGCGGGCGATATGTACTGATAGCCAACCGAAAAGGTCAGACCGACAGACTCGGGTAGATCTTGGCCCAAAAACGCTGCGGCGCCCGCCGAGTTCCCGACGTCGGTAATCTCCGTATCAAGCAAGCCAAGCGAAGCGCGAAGCCGCGAATTTGGTGTCAGCGCCACGTCGCCAGATATTTCCAAACCGAACCCTTCTGCTTCGGGCAGATTGGCAATCAACCGACCGCCACCGGCCCCGGGGATTTGGGCGTCATTCAGGCGATAGTGGAATACAGCGGCATCCAGATTGAAGCGATTCTCGGGGTCGTTGAAACGGACCCACGCCTCGTGCTGGCGCAAGGTTTCGCCGTCAAAGACACTCACCCCCGGCACAGGTGGTAGCAGATTGACGTCGACAGAGCCCGGCCGGAACCCTTCGCTATACTGATAGCCTACAACCAGCGTTTCGCTGAATTCGTAGCGAAACCCGATTCTGCGCGTGAACCGGCTGTCCGCAGTGGTCGAAACCGCGCTTTGTGACACACCGGCAAAGGTCAGATCAACCTCTCTGCGAATGTCCTGTTCTTCGTATCGCCCGCCCACAAAGGCAAACAAAGACTCGCTGAAGGCAAACTCGATCTCGCCAAAGATCGACTTGTTAGTGAACTCGCCGTCCGCAAGAAAGACAAACGGGATGGGCACGGGAAACAGCGTGTCATTTGCACCGTCTTCGTCCTGATCCTCGTATGCGACACCGATCACACCGGCGCTCACAAACCCATCCCCCTGGTAGCGCGCCAAAAGCTCGAACTGCGTGTTTTCGAAACTTTGCGTCAGATCAAAGGCTGAATTGGTCGCCGGAATTCGCGTCACCAAATCCTGGTATGAAAGCTGCCCTTCCAAAGACCAGGCCGCGTTGATGTCGAAATTTGCCTGGATCGAAAAGATGTCCTGATCAAGCCGGGCTTCTGACGCGGTGTTTGTAAAATCGCTGAGTTCAAAGTTATCAGACCCAACATCACGGGACGGGAAGCCGATCCGATCTTGCCTTTGCCGTTCGTAACCAAAAACAAGCTCAAGGCCCGGTATCGTTGATGGCGCATACAACAGTTTGGCACGGAGGGTCCCATTTTCGATATCTTCGATTTCGCTCCGATCAGCTTGGACCTGCGGGGTCGGATCGACCACGTTTATGAATTCATCGCCGAAATCGGCGTCAAAGCTAAGCCTGACCGCCACATCGTCGCTCAGCGGAGTGTTGTAGACCCCCGATAGACCAAAAAGCGGCTCGCCGTTGCGCGTCTCATAGGAAAAGCGCAACGCACCTTCCCGTTCGAAAATCGGATCGTTGGTCACCACGTTGATCGCGCCTGCCAGAGATGACCGCCCACCCAGCGTTGTTTGTGGGCCGCGCGCAACCTCCACCTGCTGGACATCCCAGCCCGATGCAAAAGCCCCCAATGCACCGTTGGTGGATGACACACGGCTCACACCATCAACAACCACATTGACCCGAGGGTTAGACCCCGTTGCAAATTGTGATGCCCCAACGGCGCCGCCCGTGCCGTCAAGGCCCCGGATCACCGGCAGTTGAAAGCCGCGCTGAACGTCCACATTGGGCAAGCCGTCGGCCGCGTCGATGACGCTCTCATGCTCGGCGGATTGCACTGCATCGGTTTCAACCACGGTGTTCGAAGCCGAGGTTTCCCGAACGGGGCGTCCCAGATTATCCCAACGCAAGACAAGTGTACCCAAATCAACGGGTGTTTCCTGGGCTGCGACAGTTGTCGCGGAAAAAAGAGAAAAGGCATAGATCGCGCATGTGCTCGCGTGAAGGCGAGCCTTGGCATTAGGCGCACGCATGTGACGGTCCCTCTGTTGTGACCGCGTGCCTCCAATTCTACGTGGGTGGCGGTTGTATTTTGATTGGATGATGCGCGATCCCACGCGCCAGCGTGACCGTGTATCAAATGTGTTTTCCTGTAAACGCTCACTTTCCCACGTGGGCTGATACGCCGCATTGCAGCAACGGGCACGTACTCGATTGGGCGGTCACGAACCCACTGACAACGTGCCGCGTTGAATACCCAGCATCTGTTAGATAGTGTCAATGCACCTAGGTTGCGTTTCTGATTGCGTACTCTGTATCGCTTTCACCCAGGGCTGGCATGTCGCGACATGCCCCAGATTCAACCCATTCACCCGTCAAAGCCGCACTCGTACGGTTCTTGTCAGGTGGCATCCTGGAGTATGCCGTGGCCCGAAAATCCCCCAAAACCCCATCACCTGTCGCGCGTATTGTTGGGCCTGTCAAAAGAGCTCTCGTTCTCGCTTGCATCGTACAAGGTTTTGCAGCCATCGCAGGTATCGTCCCCTTTCTGTCAGTGATCGAAATTGGGCGTGCGTTGCTGACAGAGGGTGACACGGCCCGCGCGATAACAATCGCCTGGGTTGCTGCCGCTGCCCTTGCGGCGCGCTTTGTGCTGCTGTTGTCGGCGTCGGTGGTTTCGCACAAGGCCGATGCGGATTTTCAACTGTCGCTGCGGCGCCAGATTGCCGATGCGATGACTCGGGTGCCGCTCAACTGGTTCTCGACCCACAGCGCGGGCGATCTGAAAAAGAACATGCAGGACGATGTAAAGGCGATGCATGTCATCGTTGGCCATGTCTACACCGCCATGGTCAGCGCCGTTATCACGCCTGTTTGCGCGTTGATCTACCTGATTTACCTGAACCCATGGCTCGTTCCCGCCGCTATCGCGCCCGCACTACTGGGCGTCGCAGTGTTTGCCACGCAGATGAGCGAAGCGAAGGACGCCGCTGACGCCTATCATGAAAAAATCGCCAAAGTGAACGCCTCTGCACTTGCTTATGTGCAGGGGATTTCAGTGATCAAGGTTTTTGGCGGATCCGACCGCGCATTTGATCGGTTTGTCCAAAGCGGGCATGATTTCGTGCAGGAATTCTGGCTGTGGATCAAAGACAAGTTACGCGTCGCAGCCACCGCCGAAATCATTATGTCGCCGCTGACATCCATCGTGATCGCGGCAGCCGTTGGCCTCGCAATGTTTTCGGGTGGCTGGATCGGTGCCATTGATGTACTTGCTCTGTGCGTTCTGACACCGGCTTTTACACATCCTTTTCTCGTCCTGAATTTCATGAGCCACTTCATGCAGCAGGGCCAGCATGCCGCGACACGTTTGGTTGAGCTGCTCGAGACGCCGAAGCTTGAAGTGCCGGACACACCGCGCACCCCCGACGGGTCGCGCGTGGTTTATGCGGGCGTGTCCGCCAGCTATGACGGGCAACGTGATGTCCTGTCAGGCATCAATTTATCCCTCGCACCACGCACCGTGACGGCGCTTGTGGGGCCGTCCGGTTCAGGCAAGACAACGCTTGCGCGCCTGTTGCCACGGTTCTTCGACCCGCGCGCGGGTGAGGTGACGCTTGGCGGTGTGCCCCTGACGCAGATCGACCCTGATGTCCTGTACAGCCATGTCAGCTTTGTGTTTCAGGATGTGCGCCTGCTGCGCGCGAGGGTGGCCGACAACATAGCGCTTGCTGCACCCGACACGCCGCGCGCGGATGTCGAGCGTGTGGCAAAAGCCGCGCATATCCATGATCGCATCATGGCCCTACCAGACGGGTACGATACTATGCTTGGCGACGGCACCAACCTGTCCGGGGGCGAGGCGCAGCGTATCACCATCGCCCGCGCCATGCTGTCGGACGCGCCTATCGTTGTACTGGACGAAGCCATGGCCTTTGCCGACGCCGAAACGTCCGCTGCTCTGCGCGCAGCATTGGCCACGTGGACCGGAACGCGCACCGTTCTGATGATCGCGCATGATCTCACCTCTATCGTTGGGGCGGACCAGATCTGTGTGCTCAAGGCTGGGCGTATCGTTGAACGCGGCACCCACAAGAGCCTGCTCGCCGAAGATGGGCTTTACGCCGAGCTTTGGGGCGCGATGGAGCGGAGGGAAGTGGCATGATCCCCCGATTGCTTACCGTTGTCGGACACTCTTTCCGCCCCCGCATCCAAATGCTGATGGCGGGCCTGGCCCTCGAAGGGGCGTTGATGGGCTTGGGCTTTGTTGCGCTCGTTCCGTTTCTGCGCGCGGTGCTCGACGGGGATGCAGATGCGGCTGTCCTGCCGCTCATAGGCCTTGCCGTGGTCTTCCTGGCCTATGCCGTCACCCGCTGGGTGATGCAGCTTTATGGCTACCGGACGGGCCTGCAGATCGCGAATGTCCTCTTTGAACGCTTGGGCGCGCAGATCAAGGCACTGCCGCTTGGCTGGTTCAATGAACGGCGCGCGGGTGAGTTGTCTGTCATGTCAAGCGAGGGGATTGTCGAAATCATGAGCCTCGCCGCCCACCTGATGCGCCCATTGGTCGTTGCTATCACGGCACCAGCCATCGTGCTGATTTTCATCGCTTTCATCGACTGGCAACTGGCTGTGGCGCTGGGTTGCGTCATCCCCTTTGCCGTTGCTGCATTCATTTGGTCGGGGTCGCACATGCACAAGGCTGATCACTCGGTTCATGGCACCTCCGTTGATGCAGCGGCACGCATTTACGAGTTCGCGCAGGCCCAGACTGTGCTGCGTGCCTTTGGGCGCACGGATGGCGCCGCGCGGGAACTGGACCGCGCCTTGGTCCAAAGTCATGACGCCACAATGTTCAAGCTCAGGAATGCTGCTTCCGGCTTTCTGGCCTTCACGCTGACAATCCAACTCGCTCTGACAGTGCTGCTGGTCTACGGCGTCAATCGCAGCCTCGGGGGCGAGGTGGATGTTCCCGAGCTTGTAGCGATCTTCGTCCTCGGCATCCGCTTTGCGGAGCCGCTCTTGGGCGCAGCCGACGTGCAGGACGTTGTGCGCAGTTCGGACGCAACGCTGGGCCGAATGCAGGACATCCTGGATCTGCCATTGATGCAATCGACAGGCAATGCCAAACCGCAAGACAATGCCATTCGCTTTGACAACGTCACCTTTGGCTATAACGACCAGCCTGTCCTTGATGGCTTTACCCTCGACGTTCCGGCAAACAGCCTCGTGGCGGTAGTTGGCCCGTCAGGCGCAGGCAAGTCCACTGTCTTGCGGCTGATCGCGCGCTTCTTCGATGTCGAGGCCGGGCGCGTGTCTGTTGGCGGCGCAGACGTGCGCGATATCGCAACAGAGACGCTGATGGATCAACTTGCCGTGGTGTTCCAGGACGTTTACCTGTTCGATGGTACCATCGCCGACAATATCCTGATCAGCAAACCCGACGCCAGCCGAGACGCGCTTTGGGATGCGGTACGCGCCGCACAGCTTGAGGCGACACTGGCCCGCTTCCCCGCCGGGCTTGATACCCCTGTAGGCGAGGGCGGCGCCGCATTATCGGGTGGCGAAAAGCAACGGGTGTCGATCGCCCGCGCCTTGCTCAAGAATGCCAATATCGTGCTGCTGGACGAAGCAACGGCTGCCCTTGATGCACTGGACGAGGCCCGCATGCGCGCTTCCATCGAAAAGCTGGCGCAGGATCGAACGGTGATCGCAATTTCACACCGGCTCAGCACCATTCAAGCCGCGGACAAGATTGTCTTTCTCGAAGACGGCAAGGTTGCCGAAGAGGGTGATCACGCAACTCTCTTGGCCAGGGGCGGACGCTACGCTGCGTTTTGCGCCCTGATGGACGCCAAGTTGCAGTCCACGGGCACAGTGGAACCTTCCCGATGATCGGTGCTGCAATCCCTTATGTCATCATGCTTGCAGCTGCTGTTGCGGCCACGCTGCGCGGCTCACCCTATTCCGCTATCGAATTCCTAGTGTTGATGGGAGCGTGGTATACTGTGCGGATGTACCTGACCTGGGGCGAAGAAAAGCCGGTCAACACAGAGAAAGACGCAAGGCGCGAACGCATTCTTGCGGGTCTTGTAGGCGCTGGCATGGTGTTCTTACCGATCCTGACCATCAGTCTGCCGATTATTGACTTTGCATCCTATATCACATGGCCCGGTCAGTTCGTGATCGGGATGCTTGTGGGCGCGCTGGGGACCTACGTGTTCTGGTGTGCGCACCGTGATTTGGGCAAAAACTGGTCTGCACATCTTGAAGTGCGCGAGAAGCATACGCTGGTCACAAATGGTATCTACGGTCGCGTGCGGCACCCGATGTATACGGCGATCTTTCTGCTTTGCCTAGCTCAGGCGTTGATCCTGACCAATTGGATCGCAGGTCCCGCAGGCTTGGTGTTTTTCACCCTGCTCTACGTAACCCGTGTGGGTCCGGAGGAGGCAATGATGGAAGACCAGTTCGGCGACCAATGGCGCTCCTATGCCGAAAGGACGCCTCGGCTCATTCCTTCATTGGGTCGCGTTTGAAAGTTCAGAGTTGCTCGCACGGCTTGGGATGGTCAGCCGAGTGAGGCAGGATATTGATGCAGTTATTGTCCTCGCCAATCATGACCAATCCGATGATCTGCATTTGTTTGCCAACCGCTAACATCCCAGCGCGATGAGACCGTTTCCGCCAATTGTAATAGGCAGAGCCTGGATGCGCGCTCAGGGGTCTCTTGCACCCTTTTGTTTTGTCATCCGTAGAGGGCAGTCCGTAGTTGCCCGGTGTGGCATTGGCGCGCCCGTAACTCCGCGGCTACAGTCGTGGGTCCTGTTTTAGGCAGGGCGGTGGCAGCTAAAGCAAAGCTTCCAGGTGCAGTAGGTGTCTATGCGTGCCAGATCGCTTGGAAAATAGTCTGAAGGCCCCTCAGCCGGGATGGGCGTTTGGGCCAGAAATCGACTTACCGACACTTCGAACCCAGCGGTCCGAAAGGCTTGGGTAATCTGCGCAACGCTATGGCTTGGGACTTCGATATTCGAAAACGTTTTGATCTTAGCGCGCCAGTGTTTCCAGAGTGGGTTGTCGGCGTGACAGCAAGTGACGGCGTCGTACCGCCCACCGGGCGCCAGCAAGGTAATTACCTGCTTTGCATGGTGTTCAAGATCGCTAATCAGGTAGATCACCTCGTGACTGAACGCCAGGTCGAAGTTCTGGCCTGCATCTGTAAGCGTGGGCGTCGCCAAGTACGTCAGCGGGCGGCTGCCCTTGGCCGCTTCCGCCAATGCGATCCGGTCGCGGGCCAGATCGACGCCTGTACCAGCGGCGAAGGGATAGGTGTCATAGAGCATCCGCAGAAATCCGCCCTGGTTGCAGCCGATATCGAGTATGCGTTTGTCGGAAAGATCCGAATGCGGGATGCAGCGGATCATTTCGCGCCAGATCCAGGCATGTTCATGTGTCATGCCATCCTCTTCGGATGGATCCTTGGACCATGTGTCGATCAGGCTAGACATGTGCTACGTCTTTCCCTCTTCGAGTTGCCGCAGCAGGGCGCGGAAATTGGTGCGTGCTGCGCCGGGGTGGCGTACCTTCTTGACCGAGTCGAGGTTCGTCAGATCGCCGCCCACCACGATCAGGCCCACCATTCCCTGTTCATAGTGCGGTAGGCAGAGATATCCGTAGATGCCCGGAACGGTTAAAGTGAGAGTGATTTCTTCGTCGATACCGCCGTTCCATGGCTCCGCGCCCTCAGGGATCATGCCGCGTTTTGATGCGGAGTTGTGGCTGGGATCGGTCGCGAGGAAGGTCACGCTATCGCCAACGTCTACATGCAAGATCGCAGGGTCGAAGACGTTGAGGATGTTGCTGTCATTGCAATCCGCGTTGAGCATCAGGATGGAATGCTTGCCTCCGGTGGCTGTTGGAATGGGTGTCTTGGCCGCGGCATAGGTGCCGGTAAGCGCTGCTAGGGAGATGGTAAAGTTACGACGTGTAAGCATGGACGACGAGATCCTTTTTAGGGCCTGTGGTGATGCGGATGTCTACGCCGTACGTGGCGCCAATTTCGGGCTGATGAAGCACATTTGCGGGGGTGCCTTGGGCCAGAACCGTACCTTGGCGTAGCAGGATCAAGTGATCTGCAAAGCGGGCCGCAAGGTTTAGGTCGTGAAGTGCTACAATGCCGATGGCATTACGGTTGGCGATGGTGGTTCGGATACGGTTGAGCACGTCAAGTTGGTGGCGAAGGTCAAGCGCGGAGGTTGGCTCGTCAAAAAGGTAGACGTCTGCTTGACGGATCAGGGCCTGGGCCACCGAAACCATCTGGGCCTGCCCGCCGGAGAGGTCGGAGATGTATGCTTCGGAAAGGTGACCGATGCCCGCGCCGTGCAAAGCCTCGCCCACGGCGTCCATGTCCTCAGTTGTGACGCGCCAACCGGAGAGGTTCTTGCGCGCCATCATGACCACGTCAAAGACCGTCAATGCGGCATTGGCAGCAAAGAACTGAGGCATGAAGCACACGCGTTTGAGGCGGGTGCGGACGGGCAGGGTGGCAAGGTCGGTGTCGCCGAGCATCACTGTGCCTACCGAGGGTGCCAAAAGACCCGCAATGACCCGGAACAGGGTCGATTTGCCGGATGCATTTGGTCCAATTAAGGCTGTCAGTTCACCCGGTTTCAGCGCATCAAACCCGGCTCCTTGCAGGATCGGCCGCTTGTCATATGCGAAGTTGAGGGCGACGGCGGCGAGGCTCATTGCCAATGCCTTTTGCGTTGGCTGAGGATCAGACTGACGAAAAAGGGGATCCCGATGAGTGAGGTGATCATTCCGATGGGATAAACGATGCCGGGTGTGATCGCCTTGGACGCGATGGAAGTGCCGGAAAGGATCAGCGCACCCGCGAGCGCCGACAGCGGCAGAAAGCCCCGCTGATCCTCGCCGACGATCATACGAGCGATATGTGGGCCCACAAGGCCGACAAATGCGATGGCACCGACAAATGAGACGGCAACGGCCGACAGCAGCGAGACGCCTGCCAGCACAGCAAGACGGAGCAAGGAGACGTTGACGCCAAGCGCCGCGGCCTTGTCTTCGCCCATGCGCAGGGCGGTCAGGGCCCATGAGCGGCTAAGGAAATAGGGCATGACCACGGCCAGCACCAGTAGGCAGATGCCAACCTTTTCCCACGTCGCGCGGGCGAGGGAGCCCAGCTGCCAGAAGATTAGTTGCGCCAGCTGCAGTTCGGATGCGCCGTATTGCAAAAAGGCCAGCAGCGCGTTGAACGTAAACAGCATAGCGATGCCGACGAGGATCATCGCCTCGGGTGTGACCCCGCGCAAGCGGGTGAAGGCGAAAAGGGCAAGGGACGCCAGCATCGAAACGACAAACGCGTTGACGGTGACAAACAGGCCTCCGACACCAGGGATCACCGACAGGCCCAGCACGATGGCGAGCGCAGCCCCAAACGAGGCAGCTGACGATAGACCCAGTGTAAACGGGTCTGCCAGCGGGTTGTTGAGAATGGTCTGCATTTCAGCGCCCGCTGCGCCTAACATCGCACCTACGACAACGGCCATCAGTGCGACTGGCAGGCGCAAATCCCAAATGATCACCTCTTCCTTCACTGTGGCGATAGAGGGATTGACGATGATATGGGCAACCCGCCAAAAGTCGAGATCGGCAGGCCCGGTGATGACGTCCACCACAACAGTGGTGAACAAAGCAAGAGCAGCAAGGCCAACAAGTGAAACGCGGCGGACAGACCGGCGACGATAGGCCGTAACGATGCCCTGCGCAGTGAGCGAAGGTGTGGTGTCTGTGGGCATATTGAGAGGTCCACGGGCGCGTTGGACACGCCCGTGGTCGATGGCGTCAGTCGGCAGGCGCCGAAGCGCTGAGCCAGAACTGGCCGGAGTTGTCATAGGGCATGAACTTGTCATGCATGCGATCAAATGTCTCTTGCGGGTCGAGATCCGCAAAATCATCCGGGTAGAGCCACTTAGCGATCTGTTGCACAGCGATGAAGTGATAAGGCGAGTTGTAAAACTGGTGGTAGATCGAGTGGTAGTTGCCATCCTGCACCGCCCGTAGATCCTTGAAGCCCGGGCGTCCCGCCAAAGCGTCGATCTTTTCGGCGTTTACGGCCGGGTCTCCCTCGTACCCTAGCAGGGTTGAGGTAACTTCAGGTTTGGCTTCGGCCCAGTTGGCACCGGTCCCGATGATATGGTCGGGGTCGGCGTCTATGATCCCTTCCATCGAGATGTCCACGGAGTAAGCGTTGGCGAGTTTGGAGGCAAAATTCGTACCGCCCGCCAGTTCCACAAAGCGCCCGTAGTTGTAGGGGCCGAAGGACCAGCAACAGAAGTCGTTCTGCCACCCGGCTGCATTTTCGATCACCACAAGCGGGCGTTCTTCTGCCGGAATTTGGTCGACCACATTGGTTACTTTGCGCATTTCAGCCACGTAGAAATCGACGAATTCAAGCGCGCCTCGTTCTTCACCCAGAAGCCGTCCGAGAATCAAAAGTGACGGCACCGTGTTCTCGGTTGCATTGCGGCGGAAGTCGATGAAAGCGACGGGTACGCCAGCTTTGTCCAACTTCTCGATCAGTCCTGTTTCTTCGGCTTTGAAGAGGTTGCCTGCGTCGAGCAGCAACAGGTCCGCTTCAGCTTCGAGCACAGCCTCGACGCTAAAGTCACCCGCGTAGGGATTGCCGAAGTTGATCATGCGATCCGCATCGTCCGGAAATGCGGACTGGAATTTGCGGAACGCATCGGGGTCATACTGGATCAGGTCGTCTTTCCAGCCGACGATCTTTTCAAACGGATTTCCGTCGGTGATGGCGGCAATGGAATACATCATCCGGCCTTCGCCCAAGATTATCTTGTCAGGGGCTTCGGTCAACGTGACTTGGCGCCCGGCGATGTCGGTAATGGTCAGCGCTTCGGCACTTGCATCAGGGGCTGCTGCGAGCAGGGTCGCAGTTGCTGCTATAGCGGGGACGAAGCCGCTGACATTCGTAATGAACGTCATAGCGGTCTCCTGTTGGCTACATTCGTGTGATATGATGTGTCATCCTGAAATCCAAGTAAAATTATCGGAATTACCCCCCAGGATGAGGAATCATAGCCAAGAGATGATCTTGGCAGTGCGTGAGATGGTTGAGAGGGAGACCTTTGCACACCTGTCGTATAGGGTCGCTACCGTCCGCCAGTCTTTGCGCTTGTCGAATGTGTTTTTGATCCGGTTTCTACGCCCTGGGGTCGCGACCAAGACAAAGGAGACTTGAACCGCAAGCGGTTCAGGTCACGGTTCAGGAAGTTTGGATCCGTGACAGATAGGCCAGACAACCTCAAGGGGGCCATCCACAAAAACAGTCGGGCTACGCCCGCCAGTTTATGCGGTACGGATTTGGTGCCCAAATCTGGCAACCCTTGATCCTGTCTGTCTAATCTGTCGGATCAATCATGCGCCCCACGCTCACTTCTGCCCGAAAACGATGTTTTCAGACAGCAATGAGTGCGCGGGCGCGAATAAGGGGCAACCGCAGATGCACACCTGCTAGCGTGTTTCGCCGCTCTGTTTGTTTACGCGATCAATCCAGCCCGAAGCAAATTCAACAAGAGCTTGAAAGCCGCAGAGTTGGCATAGGGCGTCGCCGAATTTGCCATTGGAAACAGCGCCAGTGTCCTCAAACGCTGAACCGACTGCCGGGAAAAGCCGGTTCATGTCATCAGCGACATCAGGTGTTTCAATCCACGCTCCATCCATTGAACCGTATTTGAAACGCCGGGTCTTAATCCGTTTGTGCGGTGACAGTGTCTCAGCGGTATGGAGAGCCGAGCATCGGTTCCAACCTACGCCTATGAGCAAAATCTTCATCGATTGACGATGTCTGATTTTGCCAAGTGGGGTTTGCTCGCCTGTTGCCCATGCCAGGCTATGGGCTTCGACAAGGCGGTTCGCATCCAGACCGTTAAGGCATATCGAAACTGTCGGATGACTGCTGCGCTTTGTTCCTGGCCAGGTTCTGAACATCTCGGCTATGACACCCATGCCCGATGTTGGTGACTTTGCAATGTCGAACCCGAGTACGGAGTTTTCTATTTCCGCGATCTGATCTTGCGATAACGCGGACCGGACCAAGTAAGCCGGAAAGTATGCGTCCGCAGAAAATCCCGGCATTCCGACCAGTCCGTTCTCTCCTACAACTTGCTGAAGCGCTTCGATGACGGTTCGCGGCCCACCCACAACAGAACCAACTGACTTCATTGAAGCATGAACGAACAATCCGTCACCTTCTTGAATACCAAGGTCAGTGAGGTCGGTGACGAGACTTTTGAGAGTATGAAATTTTGCAACCATGCTGCTCGCTAACACGGATGCTACTTATGCAACATACATCGAAGCGAACTCGGAGGCTTCATCCGACGGTTTGGGTCAATCAACTCGTCTGACCCGAAAAGTGGCATTCAGTGGCGCCGGTTGAGTGGTGATCGCGCGGGACAAAGTGAGCTTTTGCCGCGTGTGCGCCGATGTGCGCCTTAAAGAATAGGATCCAGTCTCCTGTCCGCTCCTCATCTACCGGGCGTTCCAATGAGCAATACTCAGCCGTACTCGCCGCTTTGGGGCCATTTGCAAAATCCTGTATGTTATGATGTGCCGAAACTGACGCTCCTCACCGGAACGAGAGTGAAAACTCTATGTGGTGTTTTCGAAATTTGAAACTAGCGCTCCAGACCATGCTGCTCGCCTTCGTTCTGGCTGGAGCCGCCATTGCCCAGGATGTCGTTCGCATCGGCAATGTACCACTGCCTGGTGATGCCGTCGAAACGCAGGAAGGGTTGTCTGGATTTGCCGGAACTTGGGTTGGGCAATGGGACGGTTGGCGCAATCACGTCTTAATCATTGAACGTATAACCGAAAATGGACTGTCAGATGTGGTCTATGCTGTTGGAAGCGATCTGAACGGAGCAGGGCGTTGGTTCAGGCGAAAGGCAAAAATCCAGGGCGACACGCTTACTTTTATCGATGATGGTTTTTCCGCAAGTTACCAATTGTCGGAAACTGGACGAATGCGAGGCGTATTTGATGATGACCGGGGTTTTGCGGTTCTGGAGCGCCGGAACCTGTCGGACATACTTGCTGCGCCTGGTGAGGATTGGTTTTCTATTGCAAATCGGGAGTACCTTCAAACCGATCTCGTTGAGAACGGACAGCCTGTTCGGCTAACCGTTGTCACCTATGCGCCGCAGGGCGACGGCCCTTTTCCACTTGCATTGCTTCACCACGGCTCAACAGGGTCTGGAACGCGGCCAAGTGACTTTGACAGGGTTTGGACAAGTGCTTGGCTTGCAGACCTATTGAACGAGTATGGCTGGCTTGTCGCTTTTCCCTACCGAAGGGGCCGAGGTATGTCAGACGGTCTTTATGACGAAGGCTTTGCACCGGATCGGGCAGACGGATATTCGCCCAAGGCTGAGTTTTCGATACCAGGTGCTGAACGCGCGCTGACAGACGCGAATTCTGCTCTGGCAGCCCTCAGATCGCGACCTGACGTGGCGCAAAGCGACATTCTGGTCGGCGGCGTATCTCGCGGTGGGGTCGTCGCGATAATGCAAGCTGGTAGCAAACCGGATGACGTCGCTGGCGTGATTAACTTTGTGGGCGGTTGGACTGGGAGTAGGGGCGATGCATCAATCAATCCCACGCTCTTCAAACGTATCAACCCATTCAAAGGTGAGGTCTTGTCTATCTACGGCGAGGAAGACCCTTATTACAGCATCGAGCATTCCAAATCGAACTTAGCCGAGATGGAAAGGCAAGGAGCGAAAAACACGCTTCACGTTCTGAAACTACCGGGATACCGGAACGGTCACTGGGTGATCACAATGCCGGCCTTGTGGGAGAAAGAAGTCGAGTTATTTCTCCGCCATATTGATAAATCGCGGTGATCATACTGCCATAACTGAGGTGTCAGCACCTCCTGGATCTATCCAAGTTCGTATCCAGTAGGATGAACATAAGCCGAGGTTCGCAAACAGTGTAGCATCCTTCGTTTATGTTGACCGCTTTACCCGGCGCGAGCCGTCGCACAGAGGAGATTTCTTTTCCTGAGCCGGTTAGGGTCAGGACTCATAGCCAGTAGATGACGGTTGCGGCGAGTGCGATTGCTGAGAGGAATACCTTTGGACAGCGATCTTATCGGGTCGCTACACGCCGCCAGTCCTTGAGCCTGCCGAACATGATCTCGATCCGGTTGCGGCGTTTGTATCGACGCTTGTCGTACTTTACCGGTTTCTTCCGCTGCTTCCGGCCAGGGATACAGGCGCGTATCCCATTGTCTTTCAACGCTTCCCGGAACCAATCGGCGTCATAGCCGCGATCTCCGAGCAGCCAATCGACATCAGGCAGGCTGTTCAGCAATGCCCTCGCTCCGATGTAATCGCTGACTTGCCCAGCTGTGACGAACAGGTTGAGCGGACGCCCTTGGCTGTCGCAGATGGCGTGCAGCTTGGTGTTCATGCCACCTTTGGTGCGACCGATCAGGCGTCCACGCCCCCCTTTTTGACGCCCAAGCTGGTCGCTGTGCGGTGGGCCTTCAGGTAGGTGGCGTCGATCATCACGGTCTTCTCTTCGCCGTGCTCGGCAGCCAAACCCATCATCATCCGGGCAAAGACACCCTTATCGCTCCACCGTTTCCAGCGATTGTATAGCGTCTTGTGGGGGCCATAGGCGGCGGGTGCATCGCGCCTGCGTAAGCCATTGCGATTGAAGAAGATAATCCCGCTCAGCACGCGCCGATCATCGACGCGCGGCTTACCGTGGGACTTCGGAAAGAAGGGCTCAAGGCGCGCCATTTGCGCATCCGTCAGCCAAAATAGATCAGACATGGTCACCGCTCGGTTTTCGAACCGTGAATCATGCTGCCAAACGGAAATCAATGGGTCCTGACCCTAGAGGGGCGAGACCTATGCCTTGCCCCTTGAAACAGGTCGGTAATTCCCCACCCCTTTTGGCACATGAATTGGGCATTCATGGGAAAATAGAGAGCGCTTTCCAAGCAACAACTCAGATGCGATTAGCAAGTTACCCTGAACAGCTGAGACTTCCCAAACGGGTGAGGTCTCTGGAAAGCGAGCTTAGAGCACACTATTTATCACCAATCCGGCTTCACTAAGTAGGGTGCTACAATGTGCATTAACCGGCGCTCAATCATATTTTTCAAACCGGCGCTCGCAGTGTCAACTCTCGCGCTTCTTGTCGCCTGTGCGGAGCCCACGGCATACGCACCTGCAGGCAGCGACGGACGAGGATTTACAACTCAGCCAGTGGAAGAAGGTCGTTACATGATCTCCTTCCGTGGCAACTCGCTGACAAACCGGGAAACAGTCGAGTCTTATCTGCTCTACCGCGCTGCTGAGGTTGCACGGGATGCTGGCGGCACCTGGTTTCGGATCACGGATCAGGACACTGAAACCGTGACCCGTTTCTCCGGCACTTCATCGGGCTTTGGCAGATCGCATTTTGGTAGGGTGGGGTACGGACACTATGATCGGTTCAGTACAGAGTTCGTAAATGTACGCCCGATCCGAAGCTTTGAGGCCTTTGCACAAGTGCAGGTGTTTCGGGGCCGGAAACCTACAAATGAGCCAGATGCGTACTCCGTGCAATCGGTCTTACAGACTTTAGAGCCACGAATTCAGCGTCCCCTACACAAAGCAGAATGAGATGATGCCTCAAACTTAAGTCATCGAAGACGAGCAGCAGATGGAGTAGCAACCTGAGAGCATTCCTCCAACGAGGATGTATTTTTTGGATGTTGTATCAGTGGTGGCTGGAAAACGACAAAAGCCCGAAGAGGCTATATTGAAGCTTCGGCAGGGCAAAATCCTGCAAAGATCAGTTTGGACGATTTCTGGGGGTGTGCAAGATCGCTGTGACACAGTGGTGCTCAGCCGAGCGTCTGCTTTAAAGTAAGACCCCTATCGGCCGATCCGACTTCGACCAAAGAGGCCAAAACGCGCGCCGACAGGGGCTTGGCTGATGCAGGCGCGTTGACCCGTGATCAGACCAATTCGGATGTGCAACCATGGCCGCGCGCAGTCGCAATGTCCGGTTTGAGCGCGTCCGCCAGAGAGGACATGCGCTGAATGAAACGTGTAGTGTCGTTTCCTTCGCATAGTAGCATGGCGTGGGTCCGAGCAGGGCCGAGCCGTCCCGCACGGATCGCTTGAGCGACAAACATGAACTGGCGCTCGTGTTCGCTTAAGATCGCTGCGCAATGTGGGCAGGCCGGATTGTTGAAGCGGAAACATGAGATGCGCGTGGTGCGCATGGCCTGCACGGCGGCGAGTACTTCCAGCGCCACTTGAGGGCCCTGTTCACTGCCAAATGCGACTTCAGCCCGGTGCAATGCCATGAGCCATGTCTGTGCTTGAGGGGTTGCAAAGGTCTGCCAGTAGCACCGCGCCACATCAAGGATGACGAGCTCAATCTTGTCGAGACCGGCATCGCTGAGTGCGCATTCTTTGGCCTCCGGGCTGCGTCCACAGCACTGTGTGGACCTGCCAGTCATGCTGCGCCTGCCCAAGTTACAGGAGAGCGTTTGATGATGGAGATCACATTCAGCCCTTTCTATCTGATCGCGCGACGCGCGAAGTAAAGGCTGGGTGTCTCAGACCACCTTGCAATGAGCTTAATCTGACAATAATAGTAAGATAAGTCTACTGCTTTTTTTGCATCGGGTTCGGATGAGAGTTCAGTGTCTTTGAAGCCCTCCCACGCAGATGCTTTAGCTTTTTGAACCCGATGTGCGCGATGATGCCGATACAGGCTATGATCCAACTAAAATCGTCATCACCGCCCATGAACGCGCAGCTTTTCAGTCCGTTTTCCTCGAAACATGATCGCTAACGGGATGGCGAAACGGAATTGATGCGCGCAGATGACTTGGGAGGGTCCTATGCTTTTCCTAGCAGTTCACTGCTTGTAACCTCGCGTTTTTACGGTCATCGCAAATGGCCAGTTCGACGGGCGGCAATGCGGAGCAAAACTGATCGCTCAACTCCGCTAACGATAGTGATTTTGCGCACTGTGGGGTAGGGGCCTCGGCATCGCTGCGGTGATATCTGTTTAACGTCGAGCATGCGGAGTTCGTGCCCTCTCCAAAGATAAACCGGTTGATGCGGGGAAAGGAACTGAGAAGTCGCCGCGCGGATTGTCCGAGCCAAATCGAGAGCGGACCGGTCTTGGAGTCGCTGGGCACGCAACGCATAACGTCGATCTTATCCCACTGCAAAGACAAAGCCTCGCCCTTCCGGCATCCGGTGTAGGCCAGAAACCGCAGCACGCCCACTTCTCTTGGGTGCGCCGCTTCAAAGCCGGACAAGGCTTGTCCCAGTCGCTTCCATTGCGCGTCAGACAAATAGGTGGCCGTGAACTCGGATTTGCGCCGATGCAAACCCTTGCACGGATTGCTGTCCGGGGTTGCACACCTAACAGTTCCGCGTAGCGCATCATACCCGACAAGACGGCCAGAGCGCGATTGCCACTGGCGGCACTGCAGGTCAGTCTTTCTTTCCAGTTCTCCAAATCTGAACGAGACAGTTGATCCAATCGCTTGTCGCCGAGGGATGGCAGGATGCGGTTCCTGACATCCAATGCATGCGCGCGGCGCGTAGCCGGTTTCCAATTCTGCGCGCAGTCAGCCAGGTATCGTTGACTGAACTCTGCCACCGTCGGCGAAATGTCTGCAGACGCGCTTACGTCTTCGAGACCAAGCAAGTCCCGCGCCACCACGCGGGCGTGCGACAGCGACATGTCGTCTGTACGACCAAGCGTCTGTTTGCGCGTTCGGCCTCCTTCGCGACGTTGCACGATCCATGTCGCAGTCGCCCCACGCTGCCGCAAACCAAGGCCCGGAACTTCCGCGTCCCAGGACACGGTTTCTCGGTGCAGCGGGTGTGGATTGATTTTGTCGGTTTTTGGATGAGCTTTTCCCATGTCTGGTGTCCTTTGCCGCTTCAGGAAAAAATCCACGCAGTTCCCTGGGAAGCAGCCAGGAAAAGCTGGGAAGCAGAAAATGACAGACAACAGCGACGCGGCAGCGACGCGTTCCATGCGCGGGACACAAGTCACGTCAGGGACTTACGAGTTTCCCGCGCACGCCGTTTTGGTCCTTCGGACCGCAGAAAGGGGTCACACCCCACGCAGCAAGCTGCAAAACGCGCCAAACCCCTTGTTTTTATAAGAAAAACGGTGATTGGCAGCGAGGCGACTGGCCGCAACCTGTTTTTGTTGTTTTTCAACCGGTTGCGAGGCGTGGCACGGGTCTGTGCCACGGCATGGCACGAGAATGGTACGGCATGCCACGACAATGGCACATCTCAGGGCGACGGTGGCACGGGAAGTTGCGGGTTTCAACGGAGGATCTCCTCTGTTTTTTCGTCTACCTTCTGGGGCTCGATACCTCTCTCCAGTTCCATCCGATTGAGGCGTACGAACAGATCTTCCTTCCGCTCCAGGTCCTGCTGATCCTCAAGCGTCAGGAGTGCGGAGTTCGCGTACATCTTCTGGATCATGCTGTTTGCAAAACGAAGCAGGGCGGCATGGTCCTCGTTGCCTTGATCGACCAGCGTTCCGACCAGGAGCCGCGTCATCCGCATCTCTGCCAGCGCGATCTCTTTCATTTCGATCAGCGCTCGGCGCAGAGCGCCAACCTCATCTATCAGGACTCCGATCTCCGCATCAGCTCCGGATGGGGTGTCTGAGTCAGGGTTATCGCTCAGCGCCGAGTCCGCACGATCGGCGGGCGCGTTCATCAATCCGGTGATGGCTGCGTCAAGCGCATCCTGTCGGTTCTCCGTCACACCCGGTATAAGGGACCTCGCTACCGGGCCCAGAACCACACGGACGTTCTGAGTGCTATCGCTCACCGTTCAATCTCCTTGTTGCGTTCGCGGACACGCTCCGCATAGTTTTCGATTTCCTTAATATCGTTGCGCAGCTCTGCGCGCTTGTCGGGATCTTCAAAGAAGGACAGTTGACGATCTTTCGCGTCTTTCGTGTTTTCGAGAACACTGTCTTTTGCGTCTTTGTCTGCCTCTCTCTGAGCGTCCTTGTCCGAGGCTTTGGCGTGGGCTGGGCCGTTGGCCATATCGCGCTCGGCTGCGCGCTCAGCGTTCCTGTGAGGGCTTCCAGCACTGGCGCGATCTCGGTTCATCAGATCGTCAAAACTGGCTGGACGTTCGGTGCGGCTCGCATCCAGTTTGAGCTTGAACTGATCCCCGTCCGCGCGCTGGCTTTCGAGCCAGGTGTCGAGTGCGGTGGTCCGTTCCCCGGTGTGTTCGACGAGGCGGTCGCGTAGCTTCTCCGCATTGTCCGTGATCAAAGACACCCTGCCCACGGCACGGCTGATGTCGAAAATAGGCTCTTCTGGTTTGAGAGGCCCTCACTGGGCCACCGACCGTTCATGATACGCTGCATCGAGATGATATCTCTCAAGCACTGCGCCCTGTCCGGCCAGGCCCTATCCTAGCGTGTTGCGGGTCGGAGCGGCCATTCGGTATGGTGCAAGTCGATTGTAAAGTCATGGCTGTGACGCAACGCAACGTGATCATGCGGATGACTGTGCGGCTCCGGTCCTTCCCACCCCTCATGCGCGTGTTGGTGGTGTTCGTCATGCACGTGCAGATGCGCGTGGTTTAGTGATGGATGGTCATGGAGAATGACGCGATCGTCCTGTGCAGGCCAGACAAGCATCGCGACGCAAAACGAAAGCCCGGCCAAACCCGACAAGACAACGAAAGCGACCGGAAGCCCAAAGGTGGCACTAAGCCAGCCCGCCAATGGATACGTCACCAGAAAACAGCCATGGGATAACGCAAACTGCGCGGTGAAATACGCTGATCGATCAGGCTTGGTTGATGACCGTTGCACCAATCGACCCGCACACACTAGCACTGCTGAGTAGGCAGCGCCGACGACACACCACAGAACAGCTGCCATCGCAAAGCTACCTATCGCTGTGCCAAGAGCCAAAGCAAAAGTCATCGCACCCCCTGCTACCAGCGAGACTTTACGATCATCAATGCTTGAAAGAATGCGCGGCATCGAGAATGCAGCCGCCATGGAGCCAAAGCCAAACGCCATTAAGAGAGCAGCGGTCCATACCTCCGTCAGCTGCAATTCCGTTTGGACAAGAACAACGGTGTTTACGATCACCATCGCCCCCGCCGCAGACACGGCCATGGACATCGCCAGCAAGCCACGCAGGCGTGGTGTCGCTAGGTATGCCCGAATGCCAAAGGCGATCCGCTCTACGAAACCTGAGGCGGTTGCACCTTGCGGGCGGTCGCGCAATGAAACCGAGATCACAAGTCCAGCGGAGACCAGAAACGCCACTGCGTTGGCTCCGAATAGAGTGTAGAAACTGAACATCAAAAGGGCAGCTCCCGCCAAAGCAGGACTGACAAGGCTCTCGATGTCATATGCCAGCCGCGACAAAGATAGCGCTTTGGTATACGTCTCTTCATCTTCGAAAAGGTCGGGAATTGTCGCCTGAAACACAGGTGTAAATCCGGCGGAGCATGCCTGGAGCAACAAGATCAGTACGTAAATGTGCCAGACCTGTGTGACGAACGGCAGGCACAGAACCAGAACGGCGCGCAGCACGTCTAGCGTAGCCAAGTACCTCTTGCGTGGCACCAGTGGGGCGAACGCACCAGCCACAGGCGCGAGCGTCACATACGCAACCATTTTGATGGCGAGGGCAGCGCCCAAAACCTGACCTGCATCATCGCCGGCCAATTCAAAGGCAAGCAGCGCAAGCGCAACTGTCGTTAACCCCGTACCCAACAGTGCGATGACCTGGGCGGCAAACAGAGCAGCGTAATTTTTATTCGCAAGTGGCTGGAGCATACCGATGTGGCAATGATTTCTGGGTTGCGGCCAAAGCGTGGCGAGCGATGCACAAAGGTCAAGTAAAAGGTGCCCCTACACAGCCAACTGGTGAGGAGGTGCCGAAGCATTCCCTTGAGTTACTGAAACCTTTAGCTTGTCCGGATCACACAGATGCGATGCGCGGAAAAAGATGGAATTCGCGACGCCCGCAGCAAGCCTGAGTGCAGGCATACAGGTGTGATAAATCGTCAGGCCCTGGGCAGACCAATCCGGCTCGTTACACTTGAGAAGTTCCGCTTTGCACGGTCGGTGATTTTCCGAGTATGCGCAAACGGAACAGAGATCACATCGTGGCGGGAACGTTCAAAAACTACATTAGTCTAGAATTCATAAAACATGTTCTGAAGACCAACGTTTGCTGGGAACTGCTAGTCAACCAGCGTGAGAAGCAGCCTCCGATCTCCAAGTCGGTCGATACGACGGTCAAGCTCTCGAATGTCACCTCTGATTTCGGCGCGTCGATCTTCATCTGTATCTGCGCGGTCGCGCAAATCCAGAAGACGATCGCGCTCGGTCTCAAGATCTCTGATTTGCGTCGACAAGCGACGATCTTGGAGGCCGCGTTGATGAGGTTGCTGCATAAGCGAGAGTTCCTCGGGCGCGCAGAACGACGACAGCTCGCCTCCGCGCTGGCCTATCCTGAAGGCGTTGGTTGGCGTGCAATAGTTCTCTAAACCAGCGCGATAACCTTCCAGCGCGAGATCTTCGCGGGGTGCTGTTGCGCTCGCTTGGCAGATGCTTGCTTCACCCGTGACAACGGAGGATGACCGTCCATCCAATCCAGTCTGATACCCGAAGTTGTACCAGTTGATGTTGGCGCAATGTAGATCTGTGATTTCGGCACAAGATGTCAGTGTTAAGATCAAACTTGGTAGAACCATGAGACGCGGGTGCACTGGGAGTCCCTCTTTTTTGAGCTGGAGAGCTCTGCGACCGCCTAAGCAATATCTAGAAAGCGCAGAGAAGTGTTTCCCGCTTAGATAGTAGCTTGCTTGCCCGTCCACTAGGGTCCCGATGCCGGTATCGATGCTGTACTCTGCTTTTTCCGCATGATCCCAAGGCGCGCCGAGGATCGTGCACAGTGTTAGTTTCGTGAGCTTTGAGTATGACCGATTGGAACGGATAGGGATCTTGGTCGACGGTGCGATTTTGCGATAGGCGCCGGTTTGGCGCTTCTACAGCCTAGCACTTATCGACAAACCGTTCTTGCGAGGGTCACAACGCCGATAGCCTCAGGTGCGTTGCATTCGGAGCATAAAGGTCATTGTGATGCGAGCAAATGGGTGGCCGGACTTCGGTTTTAGCAAATCGGTCACAAGGACTATCGAGCCCACGAACTGCAACACACCCGCGGTTACACGAGCCTACAGTACCCCTTCTTTGCACACACTGAGTAAACGCCGAAATTTTGGGCTACTTGCCACTCAAGGCCTTGTAAAAAGTGACGCCAAGCCAGCAGTAGGCGGTCTTTCATTGCTCGAAAACACTTTTTTGACTATTTGGTAAAATAAAGCCCTTATCGTTAGGATGACACCAGAGATGCCAGCTGACCTCACGACGCACTTCACAGGCCTTAAGTTTGTAAATCCGTTCATCCTCGCGTCTGCGCCCCCGACCGAGAGTAAACGGAAGATAATGAAGGCGTTCGAAGCGGGGTGGGGTGGCGTCGTTACCAAGACAATCGGATTGCATCCCGTCGAAAACGTAGCAGGTCCAAAAACGATATTTCAGCGTGTCAGCGAGGCAAAACCGTATGTGTCGCGGAACAAGAGACCTGACACCGTTTCTCACTCCTCATGGAACTGGGAGCTCATCTCTGATCAGCCGATCGACTTGTGGCTTCCGGACTTAGAAGAGATTAAATCAAGCTACCCAGATCGCATGCTGATCGCGTCGATCATGGCGGGCGCCGGCGGTGCACGCGAGATGGAGAACTGGAAAAAGCTGTCGACGGCCTGTGTTGATGCAGGATGCGATGCCTTGGAGTTGAACTTGTCTTGCCCTCATATGGACCGCAAGGACATGGGCGCGCATATCGCAAATGATGAACAGATAATCACATCAATCGTAACCGCAGTGCGGAGCGCGGTGAGCGTGCCGATCTGGGTCAAGCTCACGCCGTCGAACTCGGCCCTGGTGGATGGAGCCGCGGCCGCATATGCGGCAGGTGCGTCGTCTATCTCACTCTGTAACACCTTCCCGTCGCTGCCCCTGATGGATCCGGAGACGATGAAGTTCGAAGTTGAGGTTGACGGGCTTGTCACCTCGGGGGGATTGGGAGGGCTGGCTATTCTCCATCAGGCGCTGCAACGCGTCTCGGACATCTCGCGCGCTTTCCCCGACAAGGAAATCTCGGGAATAGGTGGCATCCGTGGCTTTCGGGAAGCCTTTAACTTCATCGTGCACGGGGCAGGCAACCTGCAGGTGTGCACGGCTGCTATGGAGGAAAAGGGCAGTGGCGGAATTGGAGTGAAACTCATCCAAGAATTGAACACTGACCTGAGCGATTACCTGGAGCGCAAGGGATACAAGTCGATTGAGGACTTTCGCGGTCTGGCACGTCAAAGAATTGTCGAGCACTCGCAAGTAAGAAGAAAAAGCGACGCCTATAATGGTGGGTATGTGCAATCGGCTTGAAGCCGATTGTTTTGAACACGGCGCAACGACAGCAGAAGTGTGCACGCCTGCTCAAGCCCAGCGGCCAGGGTGAGGACATATTGAGTGGGGGCGGACTTTGTTTCGCCAAGCTGTCATTTGCAAGGCGGCTCAATTCAAGTAGACCGCCTCATTGCTGAGGCGGTCCTTGACGATATGTGGTTATTGATCTCCCGCTGTCAGATTCGGCTAGGGAAGATACCATTGAGCGCTATGCAGACCGACACTGCCAAGTATGGGTTTTCGATCGAAAAAGGCTGATTTCCACCAGCGGGATCGACCATACGCGGGTCGAATTTAACGTTGGCTTCATCGACGTAAATGGCGAGGTCTTCGGCCGGATTGTCCGGCGCATTGTAGCTTGGGACGCCCAAAAAGTCGGTACCCGGAGCGGTTCGATTGCCAAAGCCAACCTGATTATTGCCGCCATTCACCAAGTGGTTGTGGCTGGGCATTTCGTCGATGGTCAGGGTTTTCGTTTGCGCGCCGCCCAGCTGGCCGAGTTGCTTGGTTTGGAGCCCAGGACCCGTGCCGCGGTTTAGTGCAGCACGGCCTCGAAAGTCGGGCAGAGCAAAGGTCGTACGCCCGTCCCCTCCATAAGTCGTGCCAAGGATTGAGAAAAGCGCTTGGTTTTGTGCAATCGAAAGCAGCTGCCCATCAGCATAGGCAAATCCGCGCGGGCAGAAATTGCCACCAAAATACATGATCTGACCGATAAACGGGTCAAAAGCAGCCGCTTTTTGCGGGGCGCTGATCGCGGCAAGCGCAGCAAAAGTAGCGGCTGCTGTTGTGAGTTTTGAAAGGCATTTTTGAAGAACATGGTCAACCCTCGCTTGTGTGGGACCGGACAGCCGAATTGGCTGATGACCCCAATCGTTTTTAGTGTGAGATTGAACTGTCGTAACGTAATGCAATTGTGTCAAACGAAGTTTTGACGAATTTGCAGTCAAGAGCTTCACTATCGGAGGTTGAGGCGCTCGGTCTTCTGGCTTTAGAGCGTCAGACTAACTTGGCAGTAAGTCAGTATTACAAGGCAAAAGCGAAGCAGTGGGCTTTGTATCTGCCGGTCAATCAGAATTTCCAGAGCGTTTTCGATGTCTGATGGAAATGTTGCGCCAACAGCCCGATGTTGGGAGGTTGCCGGTGTTGTATAAAGCGCGCCAAAATAAGATAATCATGATTATGTTATATAGATCCGTCCACCGATTTCGTTAAGTGCGGCGTTGGCGACATCTTTGTCTTGCTCCGCCGTTCCTGATCCAACACCAATCCCTCCGACGCAGATGTCGTCGACGATAATCGGTAAACCACCACCAAGCCGTGTGACGGCATTACCCGTGGCGGCTGCGATCGCGGGTCCGACTGCTTCCGGGATCGCGTCGCTTGGCACGCGGATTGAGGCTGCGGTGCGCGCCTTGGCTTCGGCGCTTTTGAGGCCGAGGTATTTTGCGCCCGACATGCGGATCTGACCCAACGTGACGCCGCTTGCGTCGACAATCACGATGCATTGCGGTTGGCCGATCTCATCGGCCCGTGCGATGGCGGCCTGCAACATGGCCATGACCGCCCCGTGTGTCAGCACAAGTGAGTTTTCGACATGCATGGCTTCCATCCTTTCGCGGCCTTTGTTATCGGTAACATAACAGCGGCTCCGGAAAGAGGAAAGCATATGTCTGCAGCAGAAATCGGTTTGATCGGGTTGGGAACCATGGGCGCAATGCTCGCACTCAATATTGCGGACAACGGGTTTTCGGTGGCCGTACACAACCGTACGGCCGCGCGGATCCCGGAGTTTCTGGACAAGGCGGGCGATCTAGCAGAGCGGATCACCGGCCATGCGGAGCTGGAGGATTTCGTGAAGGGACTGGCGTGCCCTCGCAACATCATCCTGATGGTACCTGCCGGTGATGCCGTTGATGCGCAGATCGAACAATTGCGCCCGCTGCTCGATTCCGATGACATGATCATTGATGCGGGCAACGCGAATTTTCAAGACAGTGAACGTCGTGCGACGACGTCGGAAGAGGCGGGTGTCCCTTTCCTGGGGATCGGCGTTTCCGGTGGGGCGGAAGGGGCCCGTTTTGGCCCATCTATTATGGGCGGCGGCACGCCGGAGGCATGGGTCCGCGTGGCGCATATCCTCAAGGCCATTTCGGCCAAGTACCAGGGCCAGCCCTGCGCTACTTATATGGGCGCGGGCGGGGCCGGGCATTTCGTTAAAACCGTGCACAACGGGATCGAATATGCCGACATGCAGCTGATTGCCGAAGCCTATGGCGTGATGCGGGATGGGATGGGCATGGATGCCTCGGCTTGTGGGGCCGTGTTCGACCGCTGGAATGACGGGCTGTTGCAAAGCTACCTGATCGAGATTTCGGGCAAGGTGTCTGCCGCGACCGATCCTGAGACGGGCAATCCGATGCTGGACATGATCCTCGACCGGGCGGGGCAGAAAGGTACGGGTCGCTGGACAGTGATCGAGAGCCAGATGTTGGGCGCGCCTGTACCAGTCATCGAAGCGGCCGTTGTTGCCCGTAACCTGTCGGCGCAGCGTGACTTGCGACTGGCCGGGGCGGAGGCGTTTGGACCGACCGGCGGGGCGATGGCGAAAGGCACGCTCACCTTTGACGATCTGGAACAGGCGCTGATTGCGGGCAAGGTGCTGTGCTATGCGCAGGGATTTGAACTTCTGACCAAGGCGAGCGCGGAATACGATTGGGACCTACCCATGGCAGAGATCGCCGAGGTCTGGCGGGAAGGGTGCATCATCCGGTCCGCTATGCTGAACGACATGGCGTCGGCGCTGACCGATGCGCCCGCCCGTAACCTGGCGCTGGCGCCTTACTTTGCGGATATTCTGCGCAAGAACATGGCCGGGCTACGTAAGGTCGCCGTCGTGGCCATGGGCGCGGGGCAGCCTGTGCCCGCATTGGCATCGGCGCTAAACTACTTCGACACACTTACCAGCGCGCGGACGACAGCCAATATGCTACAGGCGCAGCGCGATTACTTCGGCGCGCACAGTTTTGAGCGCACGGACAAGGAAGGCGATCATCACGGGCCGTGGCTGGATCAGCACTTACAAGGGTGAGACGCCGTTCACGTTTAGGAACACGGAGTAAAGCGAGGTTGTGCCGGCGATGAAGAGCCGGTTCAGCTTCTCTCCGCCAAAGCAGACATTCCCGACCAGTTCGGGGATGTGGACCTTGCCGATCAGCACTCCATCGCTGTTCAGGCAGTGGACGCCATCAGCGGCTGAACTCCAGATCCGGCCATGGGTGTCGAAGCGGAAGCCGTCGAACAGCCCCTCGGTACAGGTGGCGAAGACCTCTCCTCCGCTGAGCATGCCGTCAGCGCCGACCATGTGGCGGCGGATGTGTTTCGGTCCGTCTGTATCATGGGTGATCCCGGTGTCTGCGATGTAGAGCATCGTTTCATCAGGTGAGAAGGCGAGGCCGTTCGGTTTGTAGTAGTCATCCGCGACGATGGTGATCTCGCCAGAGGGATCCACGCGGTAGACGTGGCAGGCGCCGATTTCGCTGTCGGCACGGTCTCCCTCGTAGTCCATGAGGATGCCGTAGCTTGGGTCAGTGAACCACACCGAGCCGTCGGATTTCACCACCACGTCATTCGGCGAATTCAGGCGTTTGCCCTGATAGCTGTCGGCGATGACAGTGATGGAGCCATCATGTTCGGTGCGTGTCACCCGGCGCGCGAGGTGCTCGCAGGACACCAGCCGTCCCTGCCGGTCGACCGTATGGCCATTGGAGTTGTTCGAGGGCTGACGGAAGGTCGACACCGATCCGTCGTTATCGTCATAGCGCAGGATGCGGTTGTTCGGGATGTCGGACCACAGCAGGTAGCGCCCCGCCGCGAACCACACCGGCCCTTCGGACCAGCGCGCGCCGGTCCACAACCGTTCGACTCGCGCGTGGCCCACAAAGCACTCTGCAAATTCGGGTTCAATGACTTCGAACCCGGTCCCCTCGATCACGCCGAACATCGTCGTTTCCTTCCGTAGTCTCGCCATACCGGCGCACACCCCAGCCCGGAGGCGGGCCCTGGTTGCCGGGATGGCTGGGGTCCGTGCCCCAGATCGCCTGATAGGTGTCGATGGCCATGCCACGCTTTTGCATGGTGACAAAGGCAATCGCCAGCGCCGTCCACCATACTGTCAAAACCAGCCACATCCAGACCGGGCCGTTCGCTTTCCACAAGCCCAGCACAATCGTAACAATGGCAAGCAAGATGACGGAATAGCCGATGCCCTTGTGCAGCACCTCGAACACCCGACGCCACGGGGTCATGTCGTAGTGGTGCCCACGCATCTGGCTGTCGGTCGGCCCACCCTTGGACCCACGAAACAGGCCAAGCAGCACCTGCGCCCCTGCCCCAGCGAGGACTGCGTACCCCAGCCAGTTGTGCAGGCTCATCGTTGCGAAGTCACTGGGAAGCACCAGCACAAGGCCCAACAGTGACAAGCCGACAACCAGCGACTGCCCCATCCAATGACTGCGCCACCAGGTCAGATTGTCGATCTCACGCGGAAAGTCCTGCCCCGGCATCACTTTGAAAAATCGCGCGATGATCACAGCCATTGGCGCAAGGATACCCCATGCCAGCACCATCGACCTTGCGTGCCACGAGATGGCGAAACCCACCTCGTGCGCACGGCTTGGGTCAATGGGGGCGAGGAGCCAGTCCATCAGCCTTTGACCGCGCCTGCGGTCATGCCGGTGATGATCTGGCGGCTGGCCAGCAGCGTGAAGATGATCGGTGGGATGGCGAGCAGCATGCCCGTGGCCATGATCACACCCCACTCCACGTTGAACTCGGACATGTTGTTCACGATCAGGATCGGCACGGTGCGTGTGTCGCGGTCCGACAGGGCGGACGCGAGCAGGTATTCGTTCCATGCGATGCGGAAGGTAAAGATGGCTGCGGCAGCGAGGCCGGGTTTGATGAGCGGTAGCACCACTTTGAAGAAGACCTGGAACGGCCCCGCCCCATCAACCCGCGCCGCTTCTTCCAGCGAACGCGGCACCTGCACAATGAAACTCTGCAAAATCCAGATCACGAAGGGCAGGTTCATCGCCACATAGATCAGGATGATACCGGAGTGTGTGCCTGCAAGGCAGACATCACCCCGCCCCCCAAACGTGTCACGGATCGCGCCGCCAATCAGGCCATCGCGATCCAGACAAAACTCGTTATTCCACAAACCAAAAACAGGGACGAGCAGCACGGCGGGCGGTACCATGCGGACCATGAGTGTGCTGAGCGATACGGTGTCCCGCCCCATGAATCGGAATCGCACGAGCGCGTAGGCCGCCATACACCCGATCACCAGCGTGAGCGCGGTCGAGATCAGCGCGATGATCAGCGAGTTGATAAAAGCACCGCCAAATTTGAGCGAGCAGAAGTCGAGGTGCTCGGGTTCGTACCAGAGGACATCGCACAGGGCTTGCTCATAGTTCTGGATCGTCGGCATGAAGATCAGGCCAGAGGTGCCCGAGATGATGTCCACGTCTAGCTTGAACGAGTTGATGAACATCAGGAGCACCGGGCCCACGGACATGAAAACCAGAAGGGCGATGACCGCGTAGAATGCCAGATTGGCGCGGGAGTTGGGGGTGGACATCAGCTTTCCTCCTCGACCAGCGCGTTTAGCCGGGCGGCGCGTGCTTCTTGCCAGCGGTTGAAGGCGAACATGCCCACGGTCAGCAGCAGAAGCAGGATCAACAGGTAGTTGGACATGGCGGCGGCGACGCCCAGTTCGCGGAATTCGGTGGCTGTGCGGCTGATCCGCAGGGCCAGGATTTCGGTCGATAGGCCTGGGCCGCCTTCGGTCATCACAAGGATCACCTCCAGCACCTTGAAGGCGTCGATCAGGCGCAAGAGCGCGGTGACGATCAGGACGGGCATCATCAGGGGCAGCTTGATGTGGATGATTTGTTGCCACGCCGTGGCACCGTCGATCCGCGCGGCCTCTAGCGCCGAGCGCGGCAGCGACTGCAGGGCCGCGAGCGACAGGATGAAGATAAAGGGCGTCCATTGCCAGATGTCGGCAATGATCACTGAGGTGAGCGCGTGGTCCCCGAGCCAGTCCACACGCGGCAGGCCAATGCTGTCGAGGAAGCGGTTAAATGTACCGACCGTCGGGTGGTACATGTAGCGCCACATCAGGCCCACCACGACGGGGGCGATCATCATGGGCAGGATAAACATGGTGCGGAGGACCGAGATGCCTCGGATTTCGCGATCCAGCAGCAGGGCGAGGCCCACGCCGATCACCATCTCGATGGTTACCACGAAGAAGGCGAATTTGAGCGTGACGATCAGGCTTTCGTGGAAGTTCGGGTCGTTCCAGAGGAAGATGTAGTTCTTGAGGCCCACGAACTCGGCCTCGCCAATGGTTTGGCTCGGGTTCCAGTCGCGGAATGAACCCCAGACCATGTAACCCAGTGGGTACATCAGCGCGATTGCCATGATGATCGCGGCGGGTGCCATGAACATGTAAGGCGTCAGTCGGTTGGCCATCGCGGTACGCATGGGTCAATCTTTCCAGGGTCTTGAAGGGGGCAAAGGGCCGGGGCGCGGGCGTGTCACCGCACGCCCCGGCAGGAGGAAAGGCTTACTGCCAGGTGTAGTAGCCGGCGTCGTCCATCACGGCGCGCGTCCGCTCGGCCACGCCATCGAGTGCTTCCTGGATGTCAAGGTCTTCGGTCAGCACTTTGGACATGGTTGTGCCGATGTCTGCGTTGATCTTGCCCCAGACGGGGATGATCGGACGCCAGTCGGGGTCGGCATATTTCAGGGCTTCACCAAAGGTGGCGGCGAACGGGTATTTTTCGTTCAGACCGGCATCCTGATAGGTGGAGAAGCGCGAGGGGTTGCCGCCTTCCATGGCGACCATCAGGTCACCTTTCTTGGACGTCAGCCACTGCATCAGAAGGAAGGCCGCTTCTTTGTTCTCAGCATTCTTGGGGATACCGATGCCGAAGCCACCGGTTTGGCTGCCGCGACGCACGCCTTTGGGGTGCATGGCATAGCCGACCTTACCTGCCACCTGGCTACGCTCGGGATCTTCAAAACCGGGCATAAAGGCGATGGAGTCCATAAACATTGCCGCCTGACCGGTTGCAAAAGCATTGGCCGCTTCGGACGGACCAAAGCTCATTGCGCCTTCGGGGCCGCAATCGACGATGGATTTCAGCGCATTAGCCGCTTCAACACCGGCGGCGTTGTTGATGATCGGGTTCCAGGCATCGTCAAACACGCGACCGCCCAGCGGAGCGAGGTGCAGCAGGAACGCGTGGCTCGCCTGGTGGCCTGATGCCGCGCGCGACGCCATACCGCCCATGCCTGGCTCAAGCTCGGGGATCTTGCAGGCTGCATCGAGCAGTTGGTCATAGGTTTCAGGCGTTGGAATGCCGTGCTTTTCAAAGATGTCCTTGCGGTAGGCGAGGACGGAGGTTTCCGATCCGAAGGGGATGCCGAACAGCGAACCGGTCGGACCCGGCAGGTAGCCTTTGAAGCCACCCGCAACACCGATGTTTTCGACATAGCCGTCGATCAGGTCGCCTGCGTCATAGTTCGGGTCGGCCAGCTTGGGGTTCATGAAATACTTGGCCAGGTTTTCCAGCTGATCGGCAAAGACATAGTCGGCCTTGGAAAACACCACGTAGGAGATGAGGTCATATTCGCCTTCGTCCTGCGCCAGTTCCAGCGTTTGACGCTCGCGCATCTTGAGGTAGGGCAGCTGGTCCACCTCAACCTCAATGCCCGTTTCCTTAGTAAACTCGGGCAAAACCTTCATCGCGGCGTTGTAGTGCGGGTGCGCGGGGAAGTTCACGATCAGGGTCGTGCCCGCGTATTCCTCATAGGGGTTAGCATAAGCCGCCCCCGCCATGATGGCCGCGGTCGTCAGACCCACCGCCGTTGTTTTCAGTCCTTTGAACATGTGTTCCTCCCTTAGAACTTATTGATTTTCAAAGTGCGTTTTCGGATGTGCGGTCGAACAGGTGTACGCCACGCTGGTTAACTGCGAATGTGAGGGTCTGGCCGAGGGCAACCGGTGTTTCCGAGTTCACCTCGACCATCACCTGCGCCGGTCCGCATTTGCAGAGCAGGACGGATTGTGCGCCGATGTATTCCGACACCTGCACGTCGAGCGTCAGGGCTGTTGCCGGGTCGGCGTCTTCGGCAAAGTTCAGGTCAGAGGGCCGGATGCCCAGGGTAACCTCTCGGCTCGAATGCGCCTTGGCCTTGGCTGCAATCTCGCCCGATAGTCTCAGGTCGAAGCCGTCGCCGGTGACCCACATCTCCCCCGCCCGCTCTTCCAGTGCGCCGTCGAGGAAGTTCATTGGCGGCATGCCCATGAAGCCCGCCACGAACTTGTTCACTGGGCGTTTGAACAGCTCTTCGGGTGTGCCCTGCTGCTGGATGTAGCCACCGTGCATGACGACGATCCGGTCGGCGAGGGTCATCGCCTCGATCTGGTCGTGCGTCACGTAGATCATGTTTTTCTGCACCCGCTGGCTCATCAGCGCCAGTTCCGCCCTCATCTGCCCGCGCAGTTTGGCATCGAGGTTCGACAGCGGTTCATCGAAGAGGAAGATGCCGGAGTCCTTCGCCAGTGCGCGAGCCATGGCGACCCGTTGGCGTTGCCCACCTGACAAGGCACCGGGCTTGCGGCCCAGAAAGTCGGTCAGGCCGACCATCTCGGCCACTTCTTTGACCTTGGCGTTGATCTCGGATTTCGGGCGGCGGGCGAGGCGCAGGGCAAAGCTGATGTTCTGCGCCACGTTCATGTGGGGATAAAGCGCGTAGTCCTGGAACACCATCGCCAGGTCGCGCTCCTTTGGCTCCAGATGGCTGACCGGCTTGTTGTCGACATAGATCTCGCCATCCGACACATCCTCCAGCCCCGCGATCATGCGCAGGGTCGTGGATTTACCGCAGCCCGACGGGCCGACGAGCACGGTAAATTCGTTCTCGGCCATCTCAAGCTCGATGCCGTGCAGCACCTCAACATTGCCGTAGCGTTTGACCAGATTGTCGAGCCGGATGGTGGGCATAGATGTACTTCCGTTCTGTGTTACCGGTCACATTAGCAAGTGTGACCGGTAACACAAGGAAAATTACTTGGCGTAACCCTCTGAAAACCCTTGGTTTCGTTATTTCGTGCTGTCGCGAAAGGTCAGATTGACCGGCACGGGGACCAATGTGCGACTCGCTGGCGCGTCGTCTGAAAGAAGCTGTCCGATCAGCTTTCCGGTCTCGCGCCCGATGGTTTTCGGGTCCACGGACACGGTGCTGATCGTAGGCGTGGCAAAGCGCGAAACCTCAAAGTCGCCAAAGCCCGCGATGCCGATATCGCCGGGCACGGACTTGCCCAGCTTCAGCATCACAGACAGCACTCCGAAGGCAGGCGCGTCGGACACGCAGAACACGCAATCAGTGTCGGGAAAATCCTCAAGCAGTCGGGTTGCGGCGGCGGCGCCTTCCTCGATCGACAACGGCGGTTTGCCGATCTTAAGCGCGCGATCAGTGGGCAATCCCGCCTCTGCCATGGCGTCCAGATACCCTTTGCGCCGGGCCGCCCCACGGGTCCAGTCATCATCCGCCTCACCGACAAAGGCGATGTTGCGATAACCCTTTTCGATCAGCGCGCGTGTCATGTCCGCCGCCGCCTGCCGGTTGGAAAAGCCGATGGTGTGGCCAATGGGATTGTCGGGCCGCTCCCACAACTCGATCACTGGAATATGCGCATCACTCAGCAGAGCGACGGTGCGGTCTGAATGGCCGTCATAAGACAGGACAATCGCCTCGGGCCTGCGCTTCAGCATGTCCTCGACCAGCTGTTCTTCGCGGTCGGGGGAATAGTCGGTGTGGCCCAGCAGAATTTGCTGGCCGATGCCCTCCAGTTCTTCGGTCAGCGCCTGCACGGTTTCGGCGAAATGCAGGTTGTTGAGTGACGGCACCAGCACCGCGACAAAGCCCGAGCGTTTGGTTGTCAGGCTGCCCGCCATCAGGTCGGGGACATAGTTCATCTCGCGCACAACCTTCAGGATGCGGTCGCGTGTGTCCTTGGAAATCGGGCTGTCCTTCTTCAGCGCACGGCTCACCGTCATACGCGACACACCGGCGGCGCGTGCCACGTCACGCATGGTGACGGGGCCAGAGGATTTGGTGGGCGTCTGGGACATGAGGTGCAGGGTGTGCCCGGTCACATCGCGCGTCAAGCTACATTTTCCGACCGCCTTCGGACGTGCGCGGACGGGGCAGGAAAATGGCGTTTTTTCTAAAAACTTGGCTAATTTGAAATTTTGTAATAACCTATGAGGGAATTCATTTTTTACATACGCATCCGACTGTTCGATAACTTCTGCAAAATTCCTTGATCTCAAACCGACACGAAATCGCAAACAACCTATTTCATCGATCCATTTAAGGGATTCACATATGTCAGGGCTCACGAAACGAGACGGAGATATTGCGCGTCTTCATCCTGCCATTCGCGACAGCGTCGCGGCCATTCAGGAAAAGCTGAACGCCGAGGATATTCCATTTCGGGTGTTCGAAGCGTTCCGCACACCCCACAGACAGGCCAATTTATTTGCTCAGGGCCGCACAAAGCCCGGCAACATAGTCACTTGGGTCGGTCCGTGGGGGTCCATTCATCAGTACGGTTTAGCGGTGGATTTTGTTTTATTTGAGAACGGCAAATGGAGCTGGGACGACAGCGGGGCCAAGGCCAAATGGTGGAGCCGGATGCATGAGGTGGCCGCCGAACACAACATGACGCCGCTGTTCAACAAGAACAATCAACTGATCGAAAAGCCGCACGTCCAATTGGTGGGCGTCACGTCGTCGGAATTGCGCGATGGCATTTATCCGGATGGTGGCGATTCTGTCTGGGCAGAACATCTTGCAGATCTGATTGACAGCTGGGATGCCGGTGCCACACCGGCCAAGCCATCGCTGGCACCAGAACAGCCCGCGCTGGATCCAGGCATTCTTGTTGATGTTGAGGATGCCTCACCGCTTGCGCCCGCAACCCCACCCAGCAGCGCCGAAGCGGACGCACGCTTTCAGACGTTGCACGGGTTCATCAAATGGGCGG
>NZ_VCBA01000008.1:1939-229759 GCF_007995245.1 Tateyamaria sp. syn59 | reverse complement strand
GGTTCAGGGGCCATATATTTCAATAAGTTACGTTAGAGAGTGTGGAAAACCCAGGTGACTCCTCACACAATCTCAGGATCAAGTCGTCTAGACTGCGGCGGTTCGCAAGAAATGCTTGCGCCTAGATCCTTTTACACGCCTTGTTTCGAAAGGAAGGCTTTCGAAAAAGGTGCCCTTTCTATGACGATACGCCTGTTGCGCACACTTGTTGCGGTCGCGGAGCACAAGACTTTTACCGCTGCGGCGGACGCGGTGCATGTAAGCCATGCAGCCGTGAGCCAGCAGATGCAGAGCCTTGAGGCGGATCTTGGCCTAGTCCTGTTCAACCGCACCACCAGAACCCCGGAGTTGACGCCCGTTGCGCATGAGGTTGTCGCACGGGCGCGGCAGCTCCTGGCTGACTACGACAATCTGGTGCCGTCGGTGCTGGCCGATGGCGGGCTGAGTGGCGTGCTGAAGCTGGGTGCGTTGGGCACGACGTTGACAGGTCTGACGCCGCAGGCTGTTGCAATTTTCAAGGGGCGCTTCCCGGCTGTGGGGTTGCACATTCGCCCTGGCCTCACCGGTGTGTCCCTGGCCGAAATCGAGCGGGGCAATCTGGATGCCGCCCTGATCACCAAGCCGCATTTGATGCCCACCGGCATTGTCTTTCGTCCGCTGGCCGAAGAGCCCATGCATCTGATTGCAGCCCTCGAAGAACCCGAGAACGATCCGCTGACCTTGTTGCGGAGCAGGCCCTATATCCGGTTCAACCGCAACGCAGTGCTGGGAACGCTGATCGACAATTGGATCCAGTCAAGGCGCATTCGCGTGTCTGAGACGATGGAGTTGGACAGCCCGGAAGCCATCGCAAGCATGGTGCACGCGAATCTGGGCGTCTCTATCGTGCCCGACTTGACGGTGAAGCCGTTGGAAAGCGCACCGGTCAAGCGGTTGGCGCTGGGGCCGGACGGGCCGACGCGCGTGCTTGGGCTTGCCTACCCCGAGGATCAGATCAAGACCCGCGCGGTGGACGAGCTGTTCCGGTCCTTTGTGACCGTCATCGCCCGCGCGCATACGGATGGCAGGGCAACGCCCGCATGATGTTTGAAGTGATGCTGTTTCTGGTCATGGGTGCGGCTGCCGGTGGGTTCATCAACGGGCTGTCCGGCACGGGTACGGCCTTGTTTGCGCTGGGGTTTTATCTGGTTGTGCTGCCGCCCACGACATCAGTGGCGATTGTTGCGTTTATGTCCGTTTTGGTCGGAATTCAGGGCATGTGGATCGTGCGTACGTCGATCTTTGCCCGTCGGGATCGGCTATTGAGGTTCATTCTGCCGGGTCTGTGCGGTGTGCCCTTGGGGCTTGTCCTGCTGAATGCGATCGACACGGGCACGTTGCGCGTCGGGATTGCTGTATTCCTGATCATCTACGGCGGTTACTTCGGGTTTCGTGCAGCTCTGCCATCGTTTTCGAGGCGGACACCCGTGATCGACGGAGCCGTCGGTTTTCTGGGCGGTGTGTTTGGCGGAGCGGCGGGTGTGTCGGGGGCGTTGCCGTCCATGTGGCTGTCGATCCGCCCGTGGACAAAATCAGAGACGCGGGCCGTGTTGCAGCCCTTCAACATGACGATGCTGACCACGACCGTAACGCTGCTTTTCTTCCGTGGTGCGTACGATCAGACCGCGTTGCAGGCTTTGGCCGTGACCATTCCGTGCGGTTTGCTTGCAGCGCAGGTGGGAATTGCGGTCTTTCGCCGGCTAAGCGACACCGGTTTTCGCCGCCTGCTGATCCTTTTGACGCTTGCGATGGGCCTGGGCATTCTTCTGAGCGAACTGCTGTAGTCGCGCATCATGCCAACAGCGCGCTCAATACCAGGTTGGCCCCCAATACCGAAAACGCACCCAGAAAATAGGTCTTGAAGCGTTCGGGGTCTGTCCGATGCCTCAACCGTTCGCCCACGGAAAAGCCGATGATTGCCGGGATAAGTAAAGCCGCCGAGACGGCAAGGTCCGGGGCAGAACTGTGCCCGACCGCGATGAACATAACAAATATAGACACGCTGCCTGCGGTGATCAGAAAGCCCAACGCCTGCACGAAGGCGTCCCGCTCAAGCCGGAGGCCCGTCAGGTACATGGCCAGAGGCGGGGCCCAGGCGGCGGTCAATCCCCCCACCAACCCGGCGGTCAGGGCGCTGATCCCTTCGAACAGGCGCACCCGGTGCTGTGGGATTGCAGGCACCATGCTGCGCCAACTGAAGAAGCAAAACGCCAGAACGAAAACACCCAAAACAATGCGCAGGAACCGGTCGGGTGCGGATTGGCTGATCCAGACGGTCACCGCCACACATATGCTCAAAATGGCGGCGTAGCGCCAATGCTGTCTGATGCATCCCGCCATATCCGGTCCGCGCCAGAATTGCCAAACGTTGCTGAGCAGCATGGGGACAACGATTAGTGTAACAGCGGATCGCGCGTCGACCTGAAGGGTCAGCAGGGCAAGTGCAACAGTCGGCATGCCGAGCCCGATAAAGCCTTTGACCGTTCCGGCCAGCAGCAGCACGGCGCTGGCGAACGCAATCAGGGACGGGTCGGGCATGGACGTTTCAGATCACTTCGTCGGTGCGGTCATCGCTTTCGCCGTAGCGTTTGAGAACGGCGGGTTTCGTCCCCTCGTAAACGCGGGCGACGTTTTCGGCAATCTTGGCGTTCTCACGTTCGAACAGGCAGTCGCCGTTCATGTCCGACGCCACGATGAACGGCCCCATCTTGTTGCATTTGATGACCCACATGGCCTGCGCTAGCCCAAGCTCCTCGTTCCAATGTACGGCTTCGACATTTTCGACCCCGCGGCCCAGCAGAGCGCCGGTGCCATATCCGACGGTGGACAGGTATACGGCACCGTTCGGAACGAAGTATTCCTTGTAGTCTTTCGAGGACATCCCGCCTTTGCCCACAATCAGCTTGGCCCCGGTCTTGGCCATCCATTCGGGCAGCCACTTGGCAAAGCGGAAAGACGCCGTGGCGGTGACGGCCCCCATGTCAAAGCTGCCGTCGGGATTGATCCGCGCCGCAGGCGAGCAGTGGAAGTTGGCGGCCGACTGGCTGGGCAATTCCATGGGAATGTTCGCCTTGTCCTCAAGCGCGCGCATGTAGACGCCCTCGCGCGCCGTATACATGAGGCCTTCGAGGTAGACGACATCGCCTAGGCGCAGATCGGCAATGGCGTCGTCCGTCGGTGTCGTCGACAGGCGAACTTCGCGAGGGCTCATTCTGCGGCCTCCTTCTGTGGTTCCCATTCGACCGTCTCGCGGCGCTGGTAATCGGTGAACCAGTCCGGGTCCGTACGGTGTTCGACCCGTCCGTCGGCGTGGATGCGCGCGACGGCGCGTCGGGAGGAGAGACAGAAGGCGTGGACCGACATGGGCATGCCGCCAGTGTGGCAATACCCGACCTCGATATTGCAGTCGATCACCATATTCTTGCCCACAAACCCCATGGCACCCATGCCGATGGAGTTGCCCAGTTCCTTGAATTCATCCTCCATCTCGGCAATCCGCGGGTCCGAGTTGCGGCTGCCTACTGTGCGCAGGATGGATGCTCGTTTGCCCAGGCACATGCAGATGTCCTTGGACCCGCCGAGTCCAATGCCGATGATCGCAGGCTGACAGGCTAGGCCACGCTTGCCGAAGGCCATGAGCGTGTCGAGGTAGAACCGCTTGATCCCTTCCATCCCGTCCGATGGGAAGAGCATGCGGTAATCGGTACCAAAAAGACCGCCCTTGTGTACCGTGATCAAGTCGATCCATTCGCCTTCCGGTTCAAACCCGTACTCGATCTCGGGCGCGCCGATGCCCACGTTGTTGTCGTGATCCGTGCGCCAAAGCGGGTGTACGCGGTTGGGGCGTAGGGGTACGCCGTTGGTGGCGTTTGCGGTGGCACGGCGTAGGGCGGCTTCGAGCGCGACCATGCCCCCCTCGACCCGCGCCTCGTTCCCCATTTTGACGAACCAGCGCGGCACGCCGGTGTCGCCGCACATGGCGCGGCGGTCTTCCTTTGCCGCTTCGTAATTGTCGAGCATGGCCTTGAGGACGAAGGAGGACAGGTCACCGTCTTCGGTCGCGGCCGCGTGTTTCAGGCCGTCGAGGTAGTCCTGCGGGATCTCGATAGCCGCCTTGTCCATGAGGGTTTCGGCGGTGGATTGGATGAGGGAGATGGGGATCATTGCGCGGCCACCAGAGTTTCGGGTTCGCCTTCCGGCAGGATCGTTTCGCCGGGACGGACGATTGTGAATTGGACGGGTTCGCGGGTCACGTTGACTTTTCCGTGGTCGAGCGTTGCGACTGTGTAGTCGCTGTTCTCCAGCCCACCATCTTCGGGGAAGTCCTCGCGATAGTGCGCCCCGCGTGAGTTTTCGCGGGCGATCCCAGCTTTGGTGATCACTTCGGAGATGTCGCAGAGCGAGCGGAGGTTCAACCAGTCGTGCCAGGTGAGGTTGAAGGCGAGGTTGCTGGCTTCGACGCCAATGTCCATCAGCGCATCTGACACGTGCGCGATGCCCTCCAGGCCGCGTTTCATACCGGCCTCGGTTCGCATCACGCCCACCTCTTCCCACATTAAATCCTGCAGCTGTTTGCGCAGCGGCAAGATCAGGTCCGGTTTGCGGGTCAGGGGATATGTGGCGCGTTCGAATTCGGCGGCCAGCACGTCTTCGTCCGGGTCGTGTCGCGTCATGTGCGCCACGTCGCGCCCCATCGTGTCGCCTGCGATGCCGCCATAGACGGTGGAGTTCGCAACGCCGTTACCGCCAAGTCGGTTAGAGCCATGCGCGCCGCCTGCATCCTCACCAGCGACATAGAGCCCTTCCATCGCGGTGCGCGTGTCCACATCGACCACCACACCGCCCATGAAGTAATGGGCGGTCGGCACCACCTCGACCTTTCCCGCGGCCAGATCAAACCCGCTGTCGGCGCAGCGTTTGACCATGCCCTTGAATTTCTCCGCCACCCATTCGGGGCCGAGATGGGACATGGAGATGAACACGCCCTCCTGGTCCGGATTGTTGTTCTTGCGCATCTCGGCATAGATGCCGCGGCTGACGACATCGCGTGTGGCGCGCTCACCCTTGCCGTCATAATCGAACATGAAGCGCTGACCGGCCTGGTTGATCAGCTGTCCGCCTGCGCCGCGCAAGCCTTCCTCGAGCACGGTTCCGGTCATCCGCGTATGGTCGCCCGCCAGCAGGCCGGTAGGGTGGAACTGTACCATCTCCATATCGCGCAGTTGCAAGCCAGCCCGCAGCGCCATGGCGAGGCCGTCCATCGTCTTGTCGCCCGACGGCGTGTGGTATTTGTACATTGTCGGGCCGCCGCCCGTCGCCATCAGGACCGTCTTGGCCCGGACCAAGCGGAAACCACCAGTGCGCATGTCGATCATCAGAACCCCGGCAAGGGCGCTGCGATCTTTGGTCGGGATCAAGCCGACGGCGCGGTGTTCCTGCAGTTTCTCGACGCCGCTCGCCAGCACCTTTTCCATTAGGCGGTTGATGATCTCGATTCCGGTCAGGTCACCCTTGTGAACCGTGCGATCCGCTGTCTGGCCCGCGAAGGCCTTTTGGTGCAGTGAGCCGTCGGGGTTGCGGTCAAAGAAGCAACCGACCTCGTTTTCTAGCTCGCGGATGCGCACAACGGCCTGTTCGCACAGCCGCCACGCCATGTCCTGGTTGGGCAACCATTTGCCGCCTTGGATCGTGTCCATGAAGTGTCGCTCGACCGTATCGCCGCCACCCAGCGCGACGTTGTAGCCGCCCTGAACCATGCGCGTGCAGCCGCATTTGCCGATCAGTCCCTTGACGGCGATGGTGATCTTGGTGCCCGCAGGCGCAGTCTGTTTGGCGTGCAGCGCTGCGAACAGCCCTGCGCCCCCGGTGCCGAGGATCAGGATGTCGGTGTCGTGGCGTTCGATGTCTGAAAGCTTCATGTCATACCGCCTGCATCAGAAATAGCGTGGCAATCAGGAAAGACAGGGCCGTTGCGCCTGCGGCCAGAGTCTTTTGCGGGGGCGTCCACGGCAGCCATTCCAGCGCCATCAGCCGGAGCCCGCCAAACATGTGGACGGCGAGCAGGAACACGAGGCCGAACTCGGCCAGTTTGACGGCGCCGATCTCGGTAAAGGCAAGGAAGCCGTCGAGCCGCGCCGGGTCCGTCAGCGCCAGCGACAGGATCCAAAAGTGGAACGGCAGGAACAGCGCAAGGCCCAGACCCGACAGCCGATGCAGGATGTAGGCGAGCCACAAGGGATGCGCGCGGGATGTGATGCCGGCCGTTCTCATGCGAATGTCACGGCCCAGACGGCGCGTGCCCCAAGTGCAAACAGTCCGACGCCCACGACCCACATGAAAGCTTCGAGCGCGGCACCCTTCAAACCGCCCCATTCATGCGCGACGGTGCGCAGGCCGATGGCACCGTGGATCGACACCGCCACGACAAACAGGCCGTAGAACAGGAACCAGGCCATGGATCCTTGGGTGCGGCCCAGAATTTCGGCGGCGCTCAGGCCCCCTTGGATCGCGTAGATCATCGTCGCGAGATGGCCGAGGACCAGCGGAGCCATCAAGAGCGCGGTGATCCGTTGCAGCATGTAAAGGCGCAGGCTCAACATCAGCGGCCCCTTCTGAAGAACGACTTGGCCGTTTCCCGTTTCAGGCCCGCGATGGCGGACATCGGGTCTAGCTCATTGGGGCAGTAGGTGGTGCACGACCCCATCGAGTGGCAGTTGTGGCAGCCGCCCGAGCCAGAGACGGCATCAAGGATGGCAAGCCGCCCATCGTCCTTTGCGTCGTTCAGCAGGGTCCAGGCGCGTTGCAGAGCGGCAGGGCCGAGGTAATCGGGGTTGCCTGCGACCGTGTCGCACGCGGCATAGCAGACCGAGCAATTGATGCATTCGATCCCGGCATTCGCCTCGACCCGCGCCGCGCTTGTTTCATCGACGGCGGCGATCGGATCGTCACGGGTTAGAGTGCCGTGGTGCACGCCCTCTGCCCCCACCCATTTGTCAAAGAATGGGTCCATGTCGACCACCAGATCCTTGACCACCGGCAGATTGCGCAAGGGGCCGATGTGAACTGCGCCGTCCTGAACAACTTTCGAGACATGTGTCCTGCAGGTCCAGCGCGGCACGCCGTTGACCATCATCGCACAGCTGCCGCACATGCCGACACGGCACGCAAAACGGTAGCTGAGTGTCGGGTCCGCGTTCTGCTGAACCCACGAGACTACATCAAGCACGGTTTGATTGTCATGTCCGGGTACATCGAACGTATCCGGTCCGGGTGCACCGCGGTCAATGGTCACCGAGAGCGTCTTCGAAGTCATACTGCGCGTGGTCTTTCATGCGGATGTAAGTTGATGCAGAGTATAACGGACAGGATTTCTTAAGAAATACGAATTTCCATGAAGGTTTCTGTCAGTTTTTCTTACGAAAGGCGCGACGTCCACCATGAGCCAAACTGATCTTACCCAAGCCTTCGCAGCGCGCTATTCGGACGCGCCAGCAGCATGCGCCGATGGCGCGGCGCTTTTGCAGTCCATGGCGGCGCGTGGATCGTGCCGTGCTTTTGAAGACCGGGCCGTACCGCAAGATGTTTTGGACAGCCTGTGCGCCATCGCCATGGCATCGCCGACCAAAAGCGATTTGCAGCAACGGGATATCGTCATGCTGAGGTCGCCGGACCAGCGCCAACGGCTGGCAGCGCTTGTGGCCGGGCAAGCCTGGGTGGCGCAGGCGCCGATGCTGCTGGTGTTTTGCGGGAACAATAGGCGGCAGCGTCTGCTGCACGATTGGCACGAGGTTCCCTTTGCCAATGATCATCTGGATGCACTCATCAATGCCGCCGCAGATGCCGCGATTGCCTTGGGTGCTTTCGCCACGGCGGCAGAGGCGATGGGTCTGGGATGTTGCCCGATCAGCGCTGTGCGCAACGATGCAGGGGCCGTATCCGACCTGTTGGGTCTGCCTGATCATGTGTTTCCCTTTGCCGGTCTGGCCTTGGGGTATCCTGCGGCCCCGGTGACCTTATCCAAGCGGTTGCCGCTGGGCGTCACGTGCCATGTCGACCGATACAAAGAGGAAGAACTGCGCGCGGCGGTCGAGGCATACGATAAGGATCGCGCGGCCACGCAGCCTTATGGCAAGCAGCGGTTTGTGGATCGGTTCGGGCAGGCTGACACCTATGGCTGGTCCGACGACAAGGTCCGCCAGTACAGCGCACCCGAACGGGCAGAGTTTGGTGCTTTCATCCGCAAGCGGGGCTTTTGCCTGGACTGAGCGCTCAGTTCTGCAGATCGGTAATGACGGCCGTGCCCGGTGGTGTTGGCCCGTGCATCGCGCGCAGTTCCGCGCTTGCCCCGGACAGAGGCACCTCGCGAGCGACCATCGGGTTCAGGTCAACATCCCCCCTTTCAATCATCTCAAGCAGCGTTGGATACTTCCACGCGGGCATTCCCCGGGTGCCGAAGAAAGACAGCTGCTTAGTATAGATGCCGCGCATGTTGATCTCCATCATGCCGGACCCGGCCGGCATGCCAACGTGGACGTGACGGCCTAGTATGCGCAGGCAGTCGATGGAGGCGTTTGTGGTCGCCGCGATCCCCAACGCCTCGACCGAGACATGGGCACCGCCGCCGGTGATGTTGCGGATGGCATCGGCGGCATCGGTGGTGGTCGCATTGACGGCGGCGTCGGCGCCAAGGCCGGTGGCGTGGGCCAGCTTTTCATCGACCACGTCCACCACGACGACCCGCGCGCCCAGCATCTTTGCCAAAAGAAGCGTGGCAAGTCCGATACCTCCGGTTCCATGGACGGCAACCCATTCACCCGCCCTGACATTGGCCCGGTCGGTCAGCGCATGCCAGGCCGTGGTCACGCGGCAACCCAGACCCGCTGCCAATGCGGGCGACATGGTGTCGGGCAGGTGGACCAGATTGTGGTCAAAGGGCACCGCCACATATTCCGCATAGGCGCCCGGCGCGCCAAAGCCTGGCACGACCTGATGTGCGCAGGTGTTGGACACACCCGTGTGGCAGGCGGGACAATCCCCGCAGGACAGGATGAAAGGCGCAATCAGCCTGTCGCCAATCTTGTGCTTGGCACGTTTTCCGGTTGCGACGACCGTGCCGCAATATTCGTGCCCCAGGACCGACCCGTGCTGCACCTTGGGATGTTCGCCGGTCCACCCATGATAGTCCGACCGGCACACGCCACAGGCGGCAACCTCGAGCACGACGCCGTTGTCCGGGCAATTGGGATCGGCAACGGTTTCGATAGACAAGTCTTTGCTGAACGCGCGCACCACGGCTGCTTTCATGGGCTCCCCTCCCTTATCCGGCCTTGATCGCAGATGTACGCGTGCGTTGTCGAAACGCAAAGCGATTTGGGTGGCTTAACCGGCGGGCTGTGCTGCGGGGGTGTGCGCAGTTGCATGCCGCCGCGCCCAGAAGGGACTGTTCGGCCAACGGGTTTCCCGCGCGTAGACAGCGCTACGGGCCGAGAGGTAATCCCGCACGCCCTTCGCCACGCTGTCTGCGTATTCCTGCATCTTCTGTCGGTCGCGCGCGATAAAGGCATCGGTGGCCGCGATGGCAGACCACAACGCCGTTGTCATCCCGTGCGACGACAGCGGGTCAAAGGCTGCGGCAGCGTCCCCGATTGCGACCCATCCCGGACCGATGGCAGGGGCGATCCAGGTACTGTTGGTGGTCAACCGTGCAGGGCGCGATAACATGCGGTATCCGTGCTCGGTCAGGTATGTGGCGATCGCTGTCGTCCTGTGCGCGTGCGATTCCAACTCTGCATTGTCAAAGCTGGACAGGTCCGTGTCGGTGTAAAAGTTCAGAACGACCTGGCCATTGGCAAGCAGTGACATGTACCACCATCCGCGTTCCTCCGCCTCGATCAACGTGACCGGGCGAGGTGCGGTTGTTTCCGTGGTTTTGAACAGCGCGTATTGGCACCCCAACTTGTCCGCTTGAAAGCGGGTCGCGTGTTTTGAGGCCACCACGGCGGTGCGCCCCGTCGCATCAAAGACAAAGCGTGCGGTCACCGGATCGCTGTTGGTCCCGATGTGCCAAGTGTCTTCGTGGATGCGTACATCTCTCACCGTTTCGTAGGTTCGTCGCGCGCCGGTCTGGATGGCAAGCGCGGTCAGGGCATCCTCAAACGCGCTGCGGTCCAGCACTGTCGGCGGCCCTTCAAGCTGCACAATCGCATTGCGTTCGATCAACAGATGGCTGCCCCAGGCGGAATATGTGCTGTGCGCGTGGCGGTGCACCTGGGACTGCAGGATCGCGTCGGATCCAAGCGCCTTGAGCAACGGCAAGGCGGCAGCGCTCAGGTGTTCGCCTGGTTTGAAACCGTCGCCTTGCGGCGGGGCGATCCAAAGTGGTTGCAGTCCCGCCTGTGCAAGCCGCAGGGCGGCGGTCGCCCCGGCGATACCGCCGCCAAGGACCGCGACATCATGGATCAATTCGGCAGCATCCCCTGACCCGGGTTCCAATCGAACCGGGTTTCCATGTTGTCGGCATGCTGCATTTCGACAAATACATCGCCGTCCGGCGCGGGCATGCGTACGACGAAGCCCATGCGCTGCCACACCGAAATCATGTTGGTGATGCCGTCCCAATAGCTGGAATTCGCGTGGTAGCCGATACCTGCGACGCCGCGGGACCAGTTCACGCGGCTGGACAAGAACTTGGCCCGTTCTTCTTCCGAAAGACTCTCATCCAGCGCTGCGGTGTAATAGGGTTCCGGCAGGACGTCGATGGGCAGCAGGGCGGGCCACCAGACGGCGGTTGGGTAGTTCTGCTGCATCAGCACCTGCTGACAACTGAACGCATCGCATTGCCAGGGCAGCCCCATCCAGCGCGTCAGATCGCCCGCCATTTGGGGACCAATCGGTGGCGGGCTGTCCCCGAAACCGCCAAAGGCCACTTCGGGCGTCAGAAGCCGCCCAAGATCCTGGTTCAGGCTGGGTCGGTCACCATGGGCGATGCGAAACGGCTCTGCCGTGTCATCGTAGTTGCGCGCATACATCTCCTTGAGGCGCAGGTAATAGGTCAGCTCAACGCCCGGATGAAATGCGCCGCCGGAGCACGGTTCAAGCGCGGCTTGCGTCAATGCGCCCGGTTGCAACTCAAGCGGAATGTCGTCAAAGCTCTGGTAGTCTGACGTCGGATCTTCGGCCACTTGTCCGGTATAGTCATCCACGAATTCACCCGCCGCCCAGGCACGCAGATATTCGTATTGCAGCTTGGGAAACTGGAACCACTGCAGCGGGCTGCCATCGTAGTTCACGCCATCGCCCAGCATGTACGGAATCTTGAGCCGTTCTTCGAGATAGGCGGTGTCGCTGAGGTTGTAAGGATCTCGGAACAGGTCGAAAATCTGCGCACGGAACGCCTGGTTCTCGGGGCCCGGATCGGCAAGCTGGGCGACGTAGGCCGGGTCGCCCAGATCGCCGATGGCCATCCATCCCTGCCGGAGGTTGGCCGCCTGCGTCACCCATTCCATCAGCGCGATGCGGCGGAAGGTCGGGTAGATGTAGTGCATGAAGGACAGCGGCAATTCGGGCATCTGCGACCACCCTTCCTGCACGTTCATGTCCTCAATCACGTCATATAGCGTGCTGATGGGTGGAATTTCCGGTGCGAAATTCGGCCCGACGCACGCCACCCATGCGGGCTCAGCCTCGAGCGTTTGGTCGCCGACCCGAACGCGGGCGGTCACCGGCCCGTCACACCAATCGTCGTGCCAGGCGTTGTTGTCTGCAAAGCTGGTGATCGGCGCGTTGCTGGGCGAATTCGACACGCCATCGGGGGGTACAACCAAAAGGCGCCCGGCATCGTCGGTGCGGACCTGCCCCAAGCCCACCTGGATCGCGTCGGGTTGACCACCCCAGAATGTCCCCTCGAACCTGTAGGATGGATCGGTGCCGCCTGAGTTGACGTCGCGCCCCGAAATTTCGAGAGCGCCGCCGTCAATGATCAGGTTTTCCTCACGATCCGCATTCGAGACGAAGTACTGGTTGCGTTTCTGCGACGGCAGGCCGGGGGCCAGGTCGCCATTGTCCAGCGGGTTGTTGAAGCCGTACCAATTGGCCTTGGTGTTGGCCAAATGCACGCCCCAAGTGATGTCATCGCCCGTGACCTCGCCAATGATGTTGTCCTCGGCGTCAAAGGCGTAAACGCGAAAACGCTGCACCTGTTTTTTCACCATTTCCAGGCCGTCCTTGAACGCGCCATCCTCGGGCATCGGCGGCAAACCGGGCACTTCTGGTGCGTAGAACCATTTTTGCGACCCACCGACCCGGCAGATGCCAAGCGCCGGGTAAATGCGCACCTTGGCCACCGCTGCATCTGATGCCGCTTGGGTATAGGCATTTTTCGGATCTATGTTTGCGCGTGCAGGCCATGGGGCGCCGGCAATGAGTGCGGCACTGGAGGCCATGCCAAGAAAGGCACGGCGCGACGACGAGGGAGCTTGGGAAGACATACTTGGGACCTGAAATGACTGCGGCTATATACGCCACCGTCTATTCATGCGCATAAAAAATCAACCACAAGGTGTGGGATGTGGCCTGTGGAACCCCAGACCGCTTGCCGTGATAACGGGCGTGGAACGCCTGATGGTCGCGTTTATCAGACGTGCGATGTCAGGGAATTGGTGCCCAGAAGAGGCAACCCCAAAAAGCACACAAACGCACAAAAAACCCTATAAAACAAAGGCAAAAACGGCAGACTAGCCAACCTGTGCCATGAGAACGGAGGGTAAACAAATACAGGTTTTTGACACTGAATTACGAACGAATTACGAATCCGCCACATGGCGACCTTCCGAAAACTCCCCTCGGGCAAGTGGCAGGCCCAAATTGCCCGCAACGGTATCCGCAAGTCCGCCACGCGGGCAACAAAACGCGAAGCCCAGGACTGGGCCGCACGGCAAGAGTATCTTGCGACGAACGCTGAACCTCCCAAATCACAAGTAACCGTCAAGGATGCCTTCGACCGGTATGCACGAGAAGAATCGCCCAAACGCCGTGGTGAGCGGTGGGAGATCGTGCGCCTGGAATGTTTGTCATCAGATGCGATTGCCGAAAAGCGACTTGCTGAACTGGAACCTGCGGACCTCGCGGACTGGCGAGATCGGCGTGGAAAAGAGGTCGCACCAGGCACCGTACGGCGCGAGATGAACTTAATTTCGTCCGTGCTGACTACGGCGCGGCGCGAATGGGGTTTGATCGAGCACAACCCGATGTCCGACATTCGCAAGCCAACACCGCCTCCGCCGCGCGACCGGCGTGTTTCTTCGGATGAGATTGATCAACTTATGCAGGCTAGTGGCGTGGATCTAAACACCGCGACGGCGCGAGCGGTTCATGCGTTTCGATTTGCGGTAGAAACGGCTATGCGCGCTGGTGAGATTGTCGGGCTTACCGACGAAACCGTAGACCGAGACAAGCGCGTTGCATCCCTGCCCAAAACTAAGAACGGGGCAGCGCGCCAGGTCCCGCTATCAACTGCCGCCGTCGCGTTGCTGGATGAATTGCCCGAAACCGATGGGCCATTGTTCGGACTGACAAGCCAGCAGCTCGACGCCTTGTTTCGCAAGGTTCGCGACAAATCCGAGATTGAAAACCTTCGCTTCCACGACAGTAGGCATGAAGCCATCACCCGTCTTGCCAGGAAACTGGACGTTCTCAGCCTAGCGAGAACCGTGGGGCACAAGGACGTGAAGATGCTGATGATCTATTACAACGAAACAGCCGAAGAGCTCGCCCAAAGGCTCGGTTGAGATAAACCGCGTGCTGTCATCGAAGCATCCGTTCTGGTTTATGCACTTTACAAAGGTAATTGCTTGGCCTACCTTTCGAGAAGGGAACTGATATGAACTTGATTTCATTGCTGAAAACGAATGATGCGAAAGCGCGGGCGATGCTTGAAGAGATACGTTGGCCCAACGGTCCAGTGTGCCCTCATTGCGCTCATGATGATAGAATCCATCCGATTACTGGAAAGTCGGCTCGAAACGGCCTCTATGAGTGTGGCGAGTGTAGCAAGCAGTTTACTGTTACGGTTGGAACCGTCATGCACAACAGTCGCCTTCCTCTTGTGAAGTGGATTGCCGCTTTCTACATGATCTGCTCCGATAAGAAGGGTGTATCCGCTGCGCAGCTGCAGCGCGATCTTAATCTGGGTTCCTATAGAACTGCGTGGCACATGGCTCATCGCATTCGCGCTGCAATGCAGGAAGAGCCCTTGAGCGGATTGCTCTCCGGCGCTGTTGTAGTGGACGAGGCTTATGTCGGCGGAAAGCCGCGGCCGGGGGAGCCGAAGTCCAAACGGACCAATAAGCGAGGACGCGGAACGAACAAAACGTCAGCACTCGCCATGTTGGAGTGCAGCGGTCGCGCACGGTCTGGGCCGGTAGAGCGCTTCGACGCCAAAACGCAGAAAAGTGCGGTCATAAACAGTGTCCATGCCGCATCAGTAATCTTTACAGATGAGCGGAATTCCTACACCGGACTTGGGGAGTCGTTCCCGAACGGGCATAAGACGACAAAGCACTAAAAAGGTAAGTACGTTAAGGGTGATGCAAGCACTATCACGATAGAAAGCTACTTTGCACTGTTGAAGCGCGGTGTATGCGGAACCTTGAACACTAGGAAGATGACGGACGGTGAGGCAGCATTGATGGCGATTTCCGGGCTTGCGGGTAAGCGGCTTCCGTACAACGTGCTACTCACCGCCGCATCGGGAGGATAGACAATGGCAGGTTCCGCGCTGGTCCGCCGCTCCGAGCGTCGAGCGGAGCGGCTGCTTGATGATCTTCTATCGTCTCAAGGATGGGATGAACGCAGCCCCCCGCGAGGAAACCTTTACCTTCAGCACGAGTATCGAGATAATCATGACTTGGCAGAAGCCTTGCAAGGAGCAAGTAAGAGCGGAGCCGGTGCGGGCGTACCAGAAGCGATTCTTGTTGATCCCGATGTCGCCACACCGCTCGTCGTCATTGAAGCCAAGGCTTCGGAAGATGACTTAGCTCAGGCAATCATAGAGGCCGAGGGTTATGGCGCTGCTTTGGTGGCGGCGGGGTACAGGCCCTTGGCGGTGGGTCTCGCCGGGACAGAAGCGGACGCGTTCGGTCTACGTGTTTCAAAGTGGGATGACGATGCACGAGGGTGGGTGCCAGTCACTTATGAGGGGCATCCGATCGATTGGATTCCGAACGAGACGGATGTCCGTCGGATCACGGCGCGCGGCGGCCCGGCTGACATACGACCGACTCCGCCGCCAGCAGAAGTGCTGGCCGAGAAGGCTGACGATATCAACCGGCTGTTGCGCGAAGCGGATATCAAGGATGAGTTCCGCCCTACAGCGGTAGCGGCCTTCATGCTCGCCTTGTGGCACTCGCGTGGTGAGCTAAGGCGCGACCCCAAATATGTGCTGAAGGACGTGAATGAGGCGTGCGGCGAAGCATTCGCAAAAGCCGGGAAGCTGTCGCTGTCCAAGTCGATCACAGTGGACGCTGCGAACCTGAAGCTGCGTCAAAAAGCGGGGCGCATCCTTACAATCCTGGAACGGCTAAATGTTACTGTCCTCACGGCGGAGCATGACTATCTCGGGCAACTTTACGAGACCTTCTTCCGCTATACCGGCGGGAACACTATCGGCCAGTACTTTACACCGCGCCATGTAGCTCGAATGATGGTCGACGCTTGCGAGGCCGGTAGCAACGATGTGGTAGCGGATCTTGCGTGCGGGACTGGCGGCTTTTTTGTCGCCTACATGAGCCGTCTCGTTGAGGTGGAGCATCTCCCGCGGACCCGTATGGTCGAGGTCATCCAGGAGAACATTCTAGGCTTTGAAGCGGAGCCCAGCACAGCGGCTTTGTGCGTTGCCAATATGATCCTCCGCGGCGACGGTTCTACAAAGATTAGACAGGCAGACTCTTTGGGTCGGGTGCCGGATTTTCCGGAAGGAATGGCATCTATCGCTCTTATGAATCCGCCTTTTCCACACAAGAACACCGACACGCCAGTCGAACGGTTTATCGAACGGGGTCTAGAGTCGCTGCGGGATGGTGGGAAGATGGCTGTGGTTGTGCCTGCAAGCCTATTGTCGAAGGGGGGCAAGGCTGCAAAGTGGCGCGCGTCAATCCTTAAGAAGCACACTTTGACGGCGGTCTGTCAGCTTCCAGACGAGCTGTTCCAACCGTTCGCGTCTGTGACAACATCTATCATTTTCTTGGAGAAGGGACGGGCGCACAACCCAGCCCGCAAGACTGCGTTCGTGAGACTACACCATGACGGCCTTGTCCTTCGAAAGAGCGTGCGCGTTCACCGAAATAGCGAGCCGAATCAGATACCTGCCGCATTGGACGCGATTGCTAACAAGACAGAGACTGCGGGGTTCAGTGCGGCTGCGAGCGTGTCAGGCGAAGACGAATGGTCTGCTGGCGCCTACATCGCGTCGGCTGTGCCTGAAGATGACGAGCTTCGTTATGCGGTTGACGTACAGCTTCGTCGGCTGGCTTCATTTTATACTCGGTATGCTGCCGAGATTGTGGCGCAACGGGAGGCGATAGATGCTGGAGACATTGTGCTTCAACCATATCGCGAGATGCTGACGCCAATACGCATCTCGAATGCGGCGAAGTTGCCGTCAAACAAAGGAACGATTGGAGGAACCTTCGACATTTACTACGGGTTGAAAGAACTTCATTCGCGCGAAGGTATTGCCCCGGGGCGGACGCTAATAATCTCTCCAACCGAGAACTACAACGGGACATACGGCTGGCTTGAGTTCCCGGTTGCAGCAAATCCAAGCTTTGTGACAGTCGCCCAAACCGGGTCTATTGGCGAGGCGTTCGTCCAATTGGAGCCATGTGCTGTCAACGATGATTGCCTAGTTTTGCTGCCCAAAGACGATGGTATTCCAGACTTGGTAACATTGGTCCTGACCGCCGCAACGCTTCATGCGGAAAAATGGCGTTTTAACTACGGACGAAAGCTCACTCCATCAAGAATAGCGCATTTTAGAATGCCAACTTCACGGGGTTTGGAGAATTGGGTTGCCGACAGACTAGACGATATGATGGACGTTGTTTCTGCGAGCCTAACCCCATACCAAAAAGCCGTTCAGGAGGAAAAAGATATGGGAAAAAGCAACAACGGTCGCCTATCAATGTATGGCTTTGATCCAAAGGATGCGCTTCGTGCATTTATGCAAGTTGATCCCGAGGCGGTGAAGCGTCGGGAAAACCAGATGCGTGAAAACCGCAGCGAAGATGATATCGACGCGGAGGACGCCCATGTCGCTATGGATGAACCACGCACCAAATCGCTGAGCGAAATTCGCAAGAAATCATGAAGGCTGAGCGTGGAGTATCAAGTTGTATTTCGGCGGTCCGCAGAGAAAGCTCTAAATGGCATCCCAGAGCGCGATAGGAACCGACTGCTTGACAAAATCGAAATGCTTGAGGCCGATCCATATCCGAGCGGATCACGGAAGCTGAGGGGTTATGAAGGGCTATGGCGGATTAGGTCAGGAAACTATCGTGTAGTTTACACAGAACCAGATAACGAAGGCACAATTGACGTAGTAAAAGTCGGCCATCGAAGGGTGGTCTACAATCTCCATTGATCTCTTGTAAATTGCATAATTCCGTTCAGTTTCTGCCCCGTTTGCGGCCATGACCTGTCCTTTATTCGTGGTCTGATTTGACGCCGTCATCGCGCAAGGTCTGCGCGAGTTGTTCTGCGCGTTCGGAAACCCACTCAAGATGACTGAGAGTTTCGAAAGCTGGGCGCGATGTGTCGCCAAACAGTTGATCTAGCTTTTGGCCGATTTGTCCGCGAGGATTGTTCATCGTTTGACCTTACGTCAGTTGTTTGATTGTTCCAGCACGCACGATCTGGCTATCAGGATGTTCTTGCCCTCGCGGCGGGTGTCGAAGTGGCCCGCGCGCACCTTCCGGCGGATCGTGTCGGGTGTCAGGCGCAGGTAAGTCGCAGCTTCCTTAACGGTCAGCCACTCCGGCATTTGCTCTTTCCGCTGTGCCTCGACCACTTGCGTCAGCGTCTGCACTTGGGTGGCGAGACCGACCATCATTTTCTTGATTTCGGCAATGTCCTCGGACGTGGCGATTTCGATACCCATTACATGATGACCGTCTTAAGGCCGTACTTCGCGGACGTTGCGTTGAATTTGGTCTTGGCAGAGTGGCCCAGCTCGATCCCCAATTCGTCCGCGAGCAGATCCAAGGCAACGATCAGATCACCTATTTCGTCGGCGATGTCTTCCTTGGTGGCTGTGTTGCCGTGAATCCCGCGTTCAGCGCGCAAAAACTTCTTTATGGCCTCTGATAGTTCACCAGCTTCACCAGCAACCTCAAGTGCGCGGAAAGCCAAGTCAGTTTTTTCGTTTCCCGGCCATTCGTTTTGGCGGGCTCGATTTGCCCTGCGGAGGTCTACAAATCTCACTGTTCTGCTCCTTCCAAAAGGTGATTGAAATCCATCTGCCCCGACTTCGTGCGCCGGGTTATCGCGGCGTTCCTCTGCCGGTGTGGCGCATCCCATTTGTTGTGGCAGCGTTGGCAGAGGGCGCGGCAACGGTCGGGATCGGCGTGGCGTTCGTCGTGATCCATGTGTGCAATGGTCAGCACCACATTCCCGCCCGTCTCAGGGTGCGGTTGCTTGTTATACGCGCGGCAATCGGGGTGTTGTGGTGTGCCCTCACACCGGTTTGCCGCACGAAACAGGATGAATGCCCGAAAGGCTTTCCATTCCTTTGAATAGATCGATCCGCCGGGATAGTTCTTGGCTTTCTCTGGGTTGATCGGCATCACGCGGCCTCCGCGAGATGCTGAAAGGCATGTACGCTCCACTGTTCGGCCATGGCTTTCGCCATGCCTGGAAAGAACTTGCTTCGCACCTTCCACCGGTTCGCGCCGGGGCTGGCCTTTGCTACTGTGTCGCGGGCCGTGGTTCCATCAAGCGAGCCGGTGGGGCAAAGCGGTGGCAGGTTGCGCAGCCAAAAGCACGTGCGCTTGCGTTCGTTGTCGGGGCCGTTCGCGTCATCCCCGAATTGCCAAGGCTGGACCGTCTGCGCGGGCGGCTGGTAGTTTTCAATGCGGGCTTTAGCGTGCTTGTGCATGACGGGGTTCTCCACCGCCACGCATGGGATGTGTTGGACGTTCCAGACGGCGGAAAACAGTTTTGCGCCTTCATCCAGTTCGGCCCACATATCCTCTAGGGTGCGGCCCGGTGGGGCTTGGGACAGCCAACGCACACCGCTGTTGCACAGACGTGTGCAAGGCGGGTGCATGACGGCCATCAAGTCCCAATCGGCCCGCATAACGGTTCTCACATCATCCTGGATGTGACGGTTGGTCGGTGTGTCCGGTGGCAGGATGTCGCAAGACCATGCGTCATGTCCGAGGGCCAAGAAAGCGTCCCGGACAATCCCGCTTGTTTCGCAACCTATGAGAACCTTTGCCATGGGTCGGGTCCGTCAGTTCGCAAGTTGATCGCGCAGACGCTCGAGCTGGTCGATCGCGGCAGCGATAAGCGCGCCAGCACGGACCAGATCTTCGCGGGGAGTTTCGGGATTCCAATCAGAAGCGTCGAAACCGAAGAATGGTGGCGGGTCGAGCACCACGGGAGTTTCTGACCCACACATCAAGGAACTAGCCGCCGACATGGCATAAGCGCTTGCAGAGCCAGCCAAGGCACCCGGCCCGTGCTGGTCATCATGATTTGACGTCCAGCCTTTAACTTCAATTTGACGGCGGCGCTCTGCGGCGATTGCGTCAATGCCTGACATGAATGGAGCCCTTTCTATTGTTGGCTGGGGGTGTGGCCGGTCCACGCACCGAATTCCGTGCCCAGGCGTTAGAGGGGGGCGAGCAATTGCCCGCCCTGGTTCAGTTGTCTGCGACTGGTGATTTTGCAGATTATGCACAGGCGTTCTATGGCCGCAGATGGGTTGAACACCGGGACGTGGAACGCGCTACGCAAGGCGTCTTCTTTTGGTGTAAGGAGCGGCTTCACTGATCTGAGCCCTTATCAACGCGCACCCAAGCGTCGATCTGCCTGGATATGCGCCCAATCACGCCAGCACCGGGTGTCCCAGCGCGGCCGCGCCACTTCCGCCATATCATCAACATCTGATAAAGCTGAGCGCCGCGATTACGTGCCATGGTCCACCACCGTATCCTGCACTCAGCCGAGCAAAACCGAGCGTGACGTGATTTGGCCTGCTTTGGGAGGGCTGCATGGCAGTAGTCACAGAAGCCGGGCCGCAGCGCAGGTAGGCGTTCTGCGTCCCCGTAGGGCGTGACACGGCCCCTTTGCGGCTCTTGGCGCGTTTCTGTGCTTGCATGAGTCATGCGATTGTCTGCTCGGCTTCCTTGTCGCCGTCCTCGGTAGGAAGGCTGCGCAAGATGTTGCGAGCGGCGCGCTGCCAATTGTCTGGCAGGTGCTGGATGTCATCGGAAATGGCAGCGACACCGAAAAGCGAAACTTCGTACAGCACCGGGCTGTAACGGCTGCGGTCCTGTGGAATGGTCCAAACGCCATTGTTCTCGCACAAATTTTGTAGCGCCAACAGTCGATGATCGGGATTGCAGTCGCTAAGGAAAGTGAGCGCGAACTCGATACGTGGAATATTCAGCGAGGACGTCATGTGGCACGGCCCTTTAGATACAAAAGGACTTCTGCTGTGCGTTCCTCCAAAGTCGCTATGCGAACGTTGGCTTCAGCTAGTTCATCACATGCGTGTTGGGTCAGCCCTTCAATTCGTTCCATTGCGTCCAGATCTGCTCCAGTAGCTGGTCGGGCCGGATCAAGGCGTGCGGCAGCCCGGAGAGCCAAGAGTTCGCCGCAGATGTCCGGAAGCACCATGACCAACATTGATTGGAATTCTTGCGAGATGACGCCGCGGTGCCAGTCCGGTTCGCCCTTGGCCAGCAAGCGAAGCGTGTCGCTGGTGACGACTTCCACGGGAGCGAGCGGGCCCGTGTAACGAGGAAAGACTGCGGATGTACGGTCGTCTGGCACTGTCACCTCCGTTGTGCTTTCGACCAACCACTAGTTCACAAAATATGGACTTGCAACATAAATATCCATTATTTATGGATCACACGATCACGAAAGACCTAGCCTTGCACCGCATAATTCAAGGAATCCGGCTACCGCTTAACCTGCGATGTACCCTGCCAAATGGCTGAAATTATCATTTTGATTATTTTTTGCAGGTGTGGACAGCATGGGGCCTTCCCACAATTTCTACCTAGGAGGGAATCACATGCGAACACCGTTCGCCTACAGACTAGCGAGGATTGCGGCAAGGCTTAGGATAAGCCTTAACCTTGTTTTCGATCCCATTCACTTTCTGCGCGTTCAAGTGCTGGGAAGAGCCTCTGCTGAACGTCGGCAGGAAGCTGAGCGAAATCGCCGTTCATGATGAAGTTAAAGTCGATCCTATGCGCGCGGTACAGATACTTCATCACGTCTCGGTTCGGGAACTGAAGACCCTTCTCAATGTTATTGTAAGTGGTCTTTGAGAGGCCGCAGGCTTTGGCAAACTTCAGTTGCTGTTCAAAGCCGCTGGCATAGCGCGCAGCCTTAACGCGAATTGCGCTTGCCTCTACTCCCATGTCGCCCTGGCGGGCAAGGCGTTCTCGATCTTCAATGTCCATGGAACAGTTCTACGCCCTATCCAGAAAAAATGAACCGGAATCCAGATGGACCTAGGCAGTCCAGAAAAAATGGATTACCAGCGGTCTCCATGAGACAAGCATCTGAGGTCTGTGACGAACTTGGTCGACGGCGAATGGCTGTCGGTTTGGGTGTCGGAGTGACGACCATTAGCAACGCAGCATCTTCGGGTGTCTTTCCTGCGAGGTGGTATGCAGTAGTGAAGGACATGTGTCTCAAAGACGGTATTGAATGTCCGGATAGCTTATTCAACTTCATCAAACCTTCTGACTCACTGAACAACAAAGATACGAACTCGGTCATCTTACCTATCGGCGAGGATGTGGCATGACCGATCGCGACGGCACGCGCATCTTTTATGTTGTCGCCGACCAGGCTGGCACAATTCCGGGCGCTGCTGAAACAGAACTCTTGTCCGCACAATTGGGCCGATTGGAACCAAAGTCCGAACAAATGGGCCGTTTGGAAAATGTGTCCGCACAAATGTCCGTTGGCATTCCACATGCCAAGCAGAATGCGCTTTCTGGTCGAGGTGAGTCGGCGCCGAGTTATGACCCACACCGTGTTCACCGTGAATTTCCTGACCGCTGGCAGGCTTATATCCGAGCCAATTACCGCGACTTGAACCACGTACAGTTGGTTTTTGGCGTTTCAGAACGCACCGCGCGCAAGTGGTGGAAGGGCGAAACTGGCGCAAACGGTGGGCACGTTGCCATCGCGGTCAATGAGCATCCTGTGGCCGCGCCACGCATGCTGTTCGCGGCGGAGTGACGGTGATGGCGGGCGCCAATTTTTTTTCCTGGGACCGGACAAAAGTCCGCGCTTTTGTCCGCGTCGCTATGGGCTGCGTACAGCACCGAAGCTGTGTCCGCGCGCGGCTGGACCTGACTGGAGGAATGGCAACCGTAGCGCACTGTGCGAATGCATTCGAATTCGAGGCGATTGCATGATCGGTCAGAGGTACAAAGCATCTCATTACAGCGTGCCGACACCGGTACTCCGCTTGCCGCGCAGTGGCAACGTAGTTTCATTGCAGAGCTTTGAACGCTTCAGCCTGCTGTTCCGCGCAGAACTTCTGCATAACAAAATCGCTGCTCCAGTCCGCCGCGCATTTCGTGTTGATCTGACTGGCAACATCCGGGCTGAGACCTTCGGTTGTATCCGCAATTGTCGAGAACGCGTCGATCTGTTGCTTGGTGCAGAATGCAATCATCACCCAATCGTTGGTCCAATCTGCCCGGCACTTGTCGAATGCTTCTGCGGGCATGCGCTGTGCAGTCGATGTGCTCCAAGCATCGGTTGCCTCGCTATGCGCCTTTACCGCTTGGTCGCGACAGAACTTTTGCATAGCGAAGTCTGCACTCCAATCCGCCGCGCACTTTGCGGCAACAGCTTGTTCGTCAAAGGCGTGGGCTGCGACCGTGCTTCCGACAAGGGCGCTCGCTATCCAGGCAAGTCTCATTCTGCGTTTCCTTCCAAGCTTTGTGATGATCTGTCCGTCAGCGTGGTTCACATGAGGAAAAGCTTTTTACTCCTGAGTGTAGCCGCGCAGTATATCAATCGCGGTCTTGTCCGGTGTTGCGGCGCAGTCCGTTCGAAGGCGCATCAATACGGTTTCGTGTTCGCCACGTATTCCAGGATGCGCGCTTTCAAAACCAAGAAGATGACCCCAAGCCATGGCCTGTTGAGCCAAAACACCGACCAGCGTCAGAATTGGCACATCTTCGGGCGGAGCTGCGTCCATAAGCGCAACGGTTTCAGTGCAAGGCGCGGTCCAAAAGATCGTTTGAACCTCGTGGTTCTGAATTCCATCAATCTTGGCTGCAGCAACGCCGGTCGCACCAAAAAGCCAGACAAGAAGCGCAAGTCGTTTCATCACAGTTTCCCCAGAGTGTTTCAACCTTGGGTCGAAACTAGTCGTGCGCTTTGCGTAGAGTCCAGCGTGGTCGCGGTATGAGCGGGCAAAACAAATCCAGCGCAGTCATGCAGCAGCGGCACGAACCGGCTGACAGCTTGGACTATTTCCCGACGCCGCCCTGGGCAACGCGCGCGCTATGCGAGCGCCTCTCGTTGTTTTCGCCGCTGCACCTGATGCACGCATGGGAACCAGCCTGCGGCGAAGGTCATATGGCGCGACCACTTGGAGAGTATTTCGCCCAAGTTCGCGCGACGGACATCCACGATTACTCCGGCACCTATCGCGCGCAAAACGGCATTTGTAACTTCCTGAACCCGGCGGAGTGGCCGCAGGATCTGCGCGGTAAACCCGAGCGCGCCCCTGACTGGATTGTCACAAACCCACCGTTCCGACGTGGCGAGGAATTCGTAAGCACCGCAACTGCGGTGGCGCGCAGCGGTGTCGCTGTGCTGGTCCGCACGTCCTTTTTGGAGGGCAAGCGGCGCTACAAGTCGCTGTTTGAACCGAAGCCGCCCACTATGGTTCTTCAATTTGTTGAGCGCGTGCCGATGGTTAAGGGGCGGCTGCAAAAGACGGCCTCTACCGCAACAAGCTATTGCTGGATTGTTTGGAGCGCCAAAATTCGGCAGCGAACACAGTTTCAGTGGATAGCGCCTTGCCGCAGTCGGCTGGAACGTCCCGAAGACTATTCAGAAGACAAGGAAAGCCCAGATCAATCGCCGCTTTGGTAGCGGCGCAATGCGCCCCTGCGCGCCAAAAACAGAGGAAAGAGCAGATGTTCAAGCAGATCGAAGGTGACAACGTCCTTTTGCAGACCGGAGGCGTTTACAAGGTGTGCCAGCTCTACACGAACCGTGTAGGTCAATTGTTCGCCGGATACTCCGGTGGTTATGTCAGGCTCAAGGCCAACGGCTCCACTTCGAAAGACCGCCTGAACATCGAGATGTTGGAAACCGAATTGGAGCTTTGCCAAGACAAACTTGGTCGGCTTGGCACTTCCAGCATGCCCGACGCAAAGCCGCTGCAAGAAACACAGCGCAACGGATTACTCCTTGAGGCAACGTGAATGCGGTTCGATGTCGAAATATCGGACCTGACGCCCGCCGTGCAATTTGCTGCGTCGGTTGTTGCCCGGCGCAGCACGTCGCCCATTATGGAAAGCATCCGGATCGAGGCTTCTGACAATGCCCTGGTCCTTTCTGGCTCAGATCATGACGTGCACACTCGGGCGCGCTGTGAAGCCGCTGTTTTCCAGTCGGGATCGCTGTGCGTGCACGCCAACGACTTGCTGCAACTACTCAAACATTTGGGCGACGAGGCGGTTAAGTTTGAAGCGATAGAAGACGGGGAGTTTCCCTTGCTTCGCATACAGGCTGGTGGCACCAGTGTTGATTTTCCGACGCTGGCCTCTGAGCACTTTCCCCGCGCCGAAAAGCCGGACCAAGAAACGGAAATCATCGGCGGCGCAGCCGCGTTTTTGCAATGTGCTTCATTTGCCAACGAAGACGACAGCCGCACTGCGCTGCATGGTGTAGCGTTCGCGAACGGGCTGGCCTTCGGGACAGACGGATACATGTTCTTCGGCTGTCCGTGCGAGAACGAAGCAAACAAGATCGTACCTGCATCCGCGTCATCGGTTGTGAAGCGGCTCAACGGAGGACGGTTCTTTTTGTCCTCGCAGGCGTGGCGGCTCGAAACAGCGAACTTTTCTGCAATCGGTCGTTTGATTGATGCGGAGCCGGTAGATATCGGCAACCTTGTTGGCGGTTATGGGGATGCCTTTACGTCCGTCGATGCGGACGGCCTGCTGCATGCCGTTAAAACGGTTACTTTCGGGCGCGCCCGCGTTGCGTATTTTGAGGCAAAGGACGACTGTTATTCCGTCCAGGGCGATGGCTTTGAAGGGCGGCACATCAGCGGTGGCGCGCGTGTGCCCGCGCAAGGTGAACCACGCAGCATGGTCCTTGCCACAAAGTATGTTCTGCCCGCGCTAAGCGCACTGGCGGGTCGCGTGGTGGACGTTTCGACAGATGGAAACGGGGTTCGATTTGCCAGCGATGGCACGTTCGCGATGGTCATGCCGATACGCGATAGTCGGCATGCTTTGAGCGCGGGGCCGTCATGACACCTTCATCCGCGAACTTTCATGTTTTCGATGCGTCAGACCTGCCAGACTATCCGATTTCAGCGGAAAGCCGGTTGGACTCGCATTACTTCATGCAATTCAACCACGACCGGTATGATCGCAGTGGGTTCCGGCGGAAAGCGTATCGTGATCCCGAAGTCGGCTTTTTCGGGATGGAACTGTTCTTCAAGTCTCATGGCGAAACGCCGTTGGGCACTTTGCCGTCTGACGATGATGGGCTTGCTTTCCTATTGGGATTACCTTTGGAGCGGTGGCTTTCGCTGAAAGGGCGTTCGTTCAATCCGCTTTACAACTGGTCGCCTGTCCGCTGCGACAACGGCGAAATCAGGTTGGCGCACCCGGTAGTGCAAGAGGTGATGGAGGCCGCCCTGCGCGGCCATCAGGAGCATAAGGCCAGCAACGAAAACAAGGCGGTCTATGCGCGGCGCAAGCGACTTGTTGACGTCCTGCGGGACTGCGGGTGCTCAGACGAGCTTTGCTCCGATGAATTTGCCGTCGGCTGGTTGGACGAATGGCTGCTTGAGCATCATCCGGGACAAAGGCGGATGCCGCAAATCCAGCATTCAGTTTCGCGAGCACTGCGTGCGGCTGCTCACGAGGGCATTTTGGGGCGGAAACGGGGCGGGCACTGAAATCATTGAATAAATCGGGCCGTTTGTGTCTGGAACAAAACAGAACGTTTCCGAACAGAACGGAACAGTTCCAGACATAAGAGAGGAAATGAAATGAGAAGAGAGAATAAGACATTTCGTTCCGCTTCAAATTCGACGGCTGAACCTGTGGATAAGTTGGGATTGCCGAGAAGAGTGATCGCAAGCCCAAACAGTAGGACTCAAAAATCGAGAGGTGCAGAGCATGGCAAAGCAGGGATTGGACGATCAAGCTAACGACAGCGCTGAAAAACCTGAAGGAAAGCGCGCCCGTGTGAGGCGGTTGTTGCTTGATCCATTGGCGCAGGATGGCTTCCGCAAGCCAGCCAAGATCAGCGACGATGATTTTAAGAAGGCGCTTGGCCGGTTGGCAGATGCGCTCGCCTACATGTCCGATCAAAGCCTTGAGGTTATGTACGATATGATGCGCTCCAAGGGGCAAGGTAAAGGGCGTGATGTCTGGCCTCCTCGCGCGACTTTCTATGCGATCGCAGAGATGGTTGAGCCTTGTCCGCTCGAAAAGGTGCCAAGCTTACGCGGCTGGTTTCGGTCAAATGCTGGGCCGGTTGCGGTCGAGACTGACACGTTGATTGAGGTTTTGGCCTACATCCAGACGCATAAGAAACCCCCGATGAGTGAAGGCGCGCGCAGGCAGATCCATCATGATGCGCGGGAGAGGCGGCGCTTTGTCGAGGCCGCGCGGCGTCACGTAGCGGAGGGAACGGCGACAAAGGATGAGCGGGCCAAGTTGTCCTGGCTTGAGGCGCGTCACACCGTGGCACTGCGGTTCGTTGAGGAGGGCAATGAGATGCGCAGGGATGACGGTCAGGTCCACGATGGCGAGGTGAGGGTGTGAGCAATGAACGGGGTTGCTTTGCACGTGACGACGCTATGAACGATTTGCCGCGTCTGAAAAACGTGTCACGACCAGAAAACTGGTGTGATGAAAAGGATGGAGAGTGGCGCGCACCCGTTGATTGGGACGCTTTGCGCAAGAGCTACTCGAAGCTCCCACCAAGAGGAGCGCCAGATGAACGAAAGCATCGCTCCCTCAGCGTCCAAGCGACTTTGGAATGGGCGTTTGCTGACGAGGGGGCGAGTTTGGACTACGGGGACTTGTCTATCGGTGGTGGCCTGGCCGATAGCTGTGCGCGTTTGATGCAGCAAGGCAATTTGGGGGGCGTTCGCATCGACACGTCACCGGGGCGCTCTCTTCCAGCGGATGGCGCGCAGGCCGTGGCTTGCGCAGTGGCTGCTACGTTTGCAGATCGAGGGCAGGCGGTGGAAATTGCGCGATTTGCCAAGGCGCGGCGGTGTCCTGACTGGGGCGAAGGGCGACGGCTGGAAGTTGTGCCTAAAAGGTGGGAGCCGGGAAGGGAGGGCCGACAGTCAATTGTCCTTTCCAGTTGGCAGCATCTGAAGACAAGAGGCGGCGTGCAGCGTTGCCGCGTAAGCGTGTGCCCGGTGCGGATTGCAAATGATGCGTCTACAATCGGTGAGCTGCGGCGAAACTACAACAGTTGGCGCATGGCACTTTTGTGGTTGCGTCCCGCACTTCAAGCTCTTGATCTGAAATGGATTTCCGTAACCGATGAATTGCCACCGCAGAGACCGTGGGCAGGTTCTGCAAGAAAGTCGTTGACCAAGGGGTCCAGCTAAAGCTAGACAAAGTGCCAACACACCAAATGCGCCCGCAGGTATAACAACCTGACGGGCGTTTTCTTTTGGAGCACATCATGGACATCGGACGTATCGAAGGTGCGACCCGCGTTTGCGGTAAGTCGCAGGGTTTCCTTGGCCTGCCTCTGCGTGACGGCGAGCGCTTTTGCGATGTGGCTGGCGGTCTCGTCCCGACGATGACAACAGCGTGGTTCCCGACGCCTTCCGAGCTTGCGGCGATCAATGCGGGCGCAGCCATCCATGTCTCGATTGATGGCCGTATGCCAGCGCCGATGATGCTGAGCGTTGGTCCGGTGCCTGAAACCGACTGATTGCATGGGCAAGCTGAGTGCACCGCCGCCGCGACTTGGAACTTTACCGTCGCGGATTGGTCGAGCGCCAGCGTCCGAGATTGAACGTTCAAGGCAGCGGGATCGTGAGAAGCCGTGGCGTGCGTGGTATAAGACGGCACGTTGGCAAAAGCTGCGGGCGAAGGTGTTAAAGCGCGATGGCTACATCTGCCAGAAAACTGGCATCGCATTGGTTGGAAAGTACCCGGCACCGAACAGCGCAACCGTTGACCATGTGATCCCGCATCGTGGCGATCCGGCACTGTTCTGGGATGAGAACAATCTCGAAGCCGTGAGCAAGAAGTACCACGACACTGTCAAACAGAGCTTGGAGCGCAGAGGTCACGGCTGACCGCTGCGCCAGTCATCATCTGAAAACTTCAAAGGGGGGGGGGTGGGTCGAAAGCTGCCATAGGCCGCTCCGCTAGACCCGCACCCCACGCACTCGGAGAATTTTTTTCTGTGAACCCGAAATTTGACCTTCTGGGCGACCCCATACCTGAGAACCACGGGGAACCCGGTGCCAATGGTCACATTGCGACCAAGGAAAACGTCAAGAAAGTCAAACTGTTACTTGTGTCGGGTTTTGAGAAGAAAGACATCGCCGCCGAGTTGGGAATTTCAGTCCCGACTTTGAACAAGCATTATTTTCGTTCTGGCCTAAAGGGCGTGAAGGCTGCGCGCAAGAAGGCGCTGGCTGAAGAGAAGGCCGCAAACCTCCTGCGGCTCGACCAGGCAGCAAGCAAGGGCAACGTAACTGCAATTCGCGAACTCAACTCGATCCTTGCAGCGGAAGCGATGAAGGATCTTGCCCGTGAGGTCGCGGGCGATGAAACAGGAGAAACAAAACCCAAACCCGCGCCGTCATCTGCGCCGCGCGGCAAGAAACAACAACAGGCGGACGCAGCGGTGCGGGCTATTGCTGGGAACCCGCTGTTGGACCCCAAGAGCGTGCATTAAATGGCTATGCTCGCGCCGACGCAGTTTGACGACTGGTCAACGGCGGTTCCCGATTGGGCCGATCGCATCATGCACGGCAAATCGATCTTCCCGAAGCTGCCGTTGTACGACGCGTACGCGGAAAAAGCGCTCAAGATCTTCAAGGGGTTGCGGAACCCTGATCTTGATGGCTTCCCGACCTTCGGCGAGATCTGCGACGAATGGGTGTTCAACCTGGTTCGAGTAGTTTTTGGCAGCTACGATCCGGAGCTTAAGAAGCGCTACCTTCGCGAGTTCTTCGTCATGATCCCGAAGAAGAACGGGAAAACGGCGATTGCGGCAGCGATCATCCTGACAGCTTGCATCCTGAACATGAGCCCATCGGCCTTGTTTATTCTTGTGGCTCCGTCGATTGATCTGGCGCGGAATGCGTTCGACACCATCTGCGGCATCATCGAGCGCACGGCGAGCATACGACCGCTGTTTTCGGAACCAACCACCAGCACCAAAACGGTGCGCAATCTGAACCCGGACATTCCGTCCAAGATCCAAATCAAGGCGGCTGATACCGACATCGTGACGGGGCTCAAAAACGCGACGGTCCTGATTGATGAAACCCACGTGTTTGCAAAGAAGGCAGACGCAAAGGGCATCTTTACCGAAATCCGAGGCGCGCTTTCGCATCCGCAAAACAAACACTTTCTGTTGCAGATCACCACGCAGTCGAAAAAGCCACCGGTTGGTGTTTATCGCTCTGAGTTGCAGACCGCTCGCCGCGTCCGCGATGGCAAACTGAAGCGCCCAATGCTGGCGTTGATCTACGAACTCCCCGTCGAGGCGGTGAAGGACGGTGGTTGGAAAGATGAAGACACATGGCACCTAGTCAATCCTCACATGGGGCGCAGCGTAGATTTAGACTATCTGCGCGACGAGGTGCAGAAGGCCGAGGACGAGGGTGAAGAAAGCTTAGCTCTTGTCGCTAGCCAGCACTTTAACGTCGAGATCGGCACGGGGCAGGGCGATGATGGTTGGTCTGCGCAACAGCACTGGGACAAGGCCACAATTGTCCTGACGCTGGAAGACCTGCTGGAACGGGTCGAGGTTTGCACCATTGGCGTTGACGGTGGTGGCGATGACGACCTTTGTGGCTTGGTTGTGTTGGGCAAGGAGAAACTCACCGGTGCCTATCTTGCCTGGTGCAAAGCTTGGGCGCAGCCAGAAGTCTTGAAGCGCCGCAAGTCGATTGCACCGGCGCTCGAAACATTCGAGCAAGATGGACATCTTGTTGTGTGCGCTGCGGATCGCCCCTTCCAGCATGTCGAAGAAGTGGTCGATCTGGTTCTTGAAGTCCAAGCAACGGGAAAGCTTGGAAAGGAATACTCCGTTGGTCTCGACAAAGCGGGCCTGCCGGAGCTGCAAACCGAACTAGAAAAAGCTGGCATTGTTGAGCCTTTGCTTACCCGCGTTCCGCAGGGTTGGGAGTTACAGGCCGCCATCAAGTCGATCCCGTTGCGTTTGAAGGCGCGTTTGATGTTGCACGGCGGTCAGCCCGTGTTTGCATGGTCGATCGCGAATGCACGCGTCTCAATACGTGGCTCAAACAGCTACATCGAAAAGGAGGTCGCAGGTGCGGCGAAAATTGACGTCGTGATTGGCCTCTTGAATGCGCACATGCTTTTGTCGCGCAATCCGGAACCGTCTGGGGGTGGACTGGACGACTTTCTCTTGAATCCGGTGATGGTCGCATGATCCTGAAAGCTGTTTCGCGCGGGCTGCATAGCGTCGCCAATTTGATGTCGGGCGAGAGCGGCTGGATCGACGCCACGAACGCTGAGCCGCTTTCGCAATACGGGACAACGTCGAAGGCTGGAACGGTGGTCAGTGGTGAGACGGCAATGTGTCTGTCCGCCGTTTGGGACGCGGTGCGCAAAACGAGTGGCGTCATCGGATCAACGCCACTTGCGCAATTCCAACGGGATGACAGCGGCAACCCGTCTCCGGTCGAGGATGACTTGCACAGCATTCTGACTTTGCAGCCTGCGCCGGGCATTACGCCAAGCCAGTTCTGGACGGGTCAGGTTGTGCAGATGCTTTTGCGGGGCAATGCCTATAATGAGCGTCTTGAGGTCGGTCGAAATCGTCGGCTGGTAGGCTTGCGGCCAATGTTCAATGTCACGCCAAAGCGCCAAGCGGACGGAACGTTTCGGTATCAGATAATCGATCGCGGGAAGCGATACGAAATGCCTGCCGATAAGGTGTTTCACCTGCGCGGCTTTGGTGCGGGCGACGGCTTAGGCATGTCTGCGATCAAGTACGGCACGCAGTCGATTGGCGCGGCGATTGCTGCGGACCAGTCGGCGGCGACGGTGTTCGCGAACTCTATGATGGTCGCGGGGGTGCTGTCGTCGGACTCGGCGCTGACCGCCGAGCAGCGCGCGCAGTTACAGGAGCTTTTGGAGCAATTCATCGGCTCCAGCAAAGCTGGCAAAACTCTCGTTTTGGAATCCGGTCTGAAATGGGATGCGGTTCAGCTCAACCCCGAAGACGCCCAGTTGCTGGAGACAAGGCGGTTCTCGGTCGAAGACGTTTGCCGATGGTTTGGCGTCCCGCCCGTTGTCATCGGGCACACCTCAAGTGGTCAAACCATGTTTGGGGCTGGCGTCGAGCAAGTCATGCTGAGCTGGCAGAAATTGGGCATTGGTCCGCTTTATCGGGCGATTGAGGATCAGATCAGGATGGATCTGATCGCCCCGCAGCATCGCGCGCGTCGCAGCTTCCGCTTTGACCGCCAATGGATGTTGGCAATGGACAGCGCCGCCTTGGGTGACTTCCTGCTGAAGCTTCGCATGGGTGGGTACATCAGCGGTGATGAAGGGCGATCCGAATGGCTTGGGATGTCGCGGCGCGGAGGCGATGCGGATGATCTGATCGTCAGCAGTGCGATGTCGCCCGTTGATATGCTTGGAAAGGAAAAGACATGACAATTCGCGATTTGCCGAAGGCTGACCTTTCGACCAAACCGGGCGCCAACGCCGATTTGACGGTTGAGGCTCTGGACCGCTGGAACCCGAGCTTAAGTGTTTCCGCCGAGAACAACGGAGAAAACTCGATCTCTGTTCTCGACCCGATTGGGGGTGGGTTCTTCTATGAGGGAGTCACGGCCAAACGCGTGGCAGCGGCATTGCGCAACATCGGTGAAGGTCCGGTCACAGTGAACGTGAACAGCCCTGGTGGCGACTTCTTTGAAGGGCTGGCAATCTACAATCTGCTGCGTGAGCATCCCGGCGAAGTGACGGTCAAAGTGCTGGGCATTGCCGCGTCTGCCGCATCAGCAATCGCTATGGCAGGAGATGAAATCCTGATTGCCCGCGCTGGTTTCTTCATGATCCACAACACGCAAGTCTGCGCATGCGGTGATCGCAATGCGCTTGCGGATGTAGCGACGTGGTTGGAACCCTTCGATGCTGCATTGTCGGACATTTACGCGGCGCGGACGGGTATTGATGCCGCCGAAATCGCACCGATGCTCGACAGGGAAACATGGATCGGTGGTGCAAGGGCTGTCCAAGACGGCTTTGCCGATGATTTGCTGCCATCCGATTACGTTGCCACGGAGCAATCCGGCGACGAACCCACAGACGCCAAGCGCGCAACAGCCAAAATGGATGTGCTCATGGCGAAACTTCAGATTCCAAGGTCTGAGCGGCGGTCCATGATCGCCGCAATGAAGGAGGGCACGCCCGGCGCTGCCCCGGCCAGTACGCCAAGCGCTGCTGGAACAGGCAAGCAAGACGCTGCCTTGATGGCGGGCCTAGGCGGCCTGTTGGCGAAACTCTCGTAACCAATCTCCCAAGAGGAAATCATGACAAAAATGATGAAAGCCGCGGTGCCCTTCGCGGTCCTTACAGCTATGGCAAATGTTCCGGCTGCGGTAATGTCTGAAGTGACGGCAGAGGGCGGCACCAACCCCGAACAGATGATCACGGCTTTGACGAAGAAAGTCGATGACATGGCCGGGCCGATCAAGGCCACGGCGGAAAAGGCGCTGGACGAGGTTAAGAACTTCGGCAAGGTCACCGAAGAAACGAAGGCGAACGCTGACAAGGCGCTTGCCGATATCACGGCGACAACGAAAGCTGTGGAAGAGTTGAAGGCGTCAATTGCGGGTATCGACGCCAAGATGCTGGATGTTTCACAGCAGCTCGCTGCTGGGGGCGGAGGCGGTTCGGGCGGTCAGGTCATGACGCTTGGCCAAGCAGTCGCCGCAGAGGATGAAAAGATTGCATCGTTTGTCGGAAACTCCTGCAACGGCAACCTGCTGATCCGGGTCGAAAACGCGATCACCACAGCGGGTGGTTCTGCTGGCGGTTTGATTTCTGCGCCGGAAGAGACAGAGCCGGTTCGCCTCGCGCGTCGCACCTTGCGCATCTGGCAACTGCTCGCCCAGGGCCGCACAGGGCAGGACATGGTCCACTATCGCCGCCAGGTGCTGCGGAACAATGCGGCAGCGATGGTGGCTGAGGGGGGCGTCATCCCGCCTTCGGAATATGGCTACGACAAGGATACAGCGCCGGTCAAAAAAATCGCGCACATCACCAACATCAGCGAAGAGGCGATGGCGGATGCAGACCAACTGCAAACCGAAATCGACAGCGAACTGCGTTACGGCTTGGATCTGGAACGCGAAATGCAGATCCTTGCAGGGGATGGTGCTGGCGAGAACCTGGACGGATTGGTGCCTAACGCAACAGCGTTTGTTGCTGCGGCCGGGTTGCCAAACCAGACGCGGATTGACCGCTTGCGTCTGGCGCTTCTGCAACTGACGCTTCAGGACTACATGGGGACGTCTATCGTCCTGAACCCGACAGATTGGGCCGCGATTGATCTGCTCAAGGACACGCAGAGCCGGTACATCTACGGGAACCCCGGCGTCATGTCCTCACCGATGTTGTGGGGCAAGACGGTCGTAGAAAGCAATTCCATGGCTGCTGGCGAATGGTTGGTCGGCGATCTGGAAATGGCAGCAACGATGTACCGCCGGAAAGATGTCGAGGTTCTGATCTCCAGCGAGCACGGAACCAACTTTGTCGAAGGTATGCTGACCATGAAGGGGACGGAACGTCTCGCGCTCGCCATCAAGCGCGCGCTGGCGATGGTCACTGGTGATTTCACCTTCGCTTAACCTTCGATCAATCTGAAACCGTAGCCCGTGACCCTTTGGTTGCGGGCTTTTTACTGGGAAGCTCCAAATGGCAACGAAACACCTCAGAATGCTTGGTTCGCGTCACACAGCTATCGGCACACTCCGTCGCGGAGTGATCTACCCGCTTGATGATGCGGATCACCGCGTCGCTAAGGTCATCAAGAACTTGACCGACAAAGGCACCAAGAAGGCACCCAAAGTTCCAGCCGCCGAACTCCTGACAAAGAGGCAGTTCGAAGAAGCACGAGAAGCCGTGGAGTCGCTCGAACCAAAACCGGAAGCAATCGACACCAAAGACCAAGCCCTGCGTGGTCAAGACGAGGCTCGGAACGAACTGGCGCAGGCCAAAAAGACGATGGCGGAGATGACCAAGGGGTTAGAAGCCGCGCAAGCTTCGCTCAAACAGCACGAAGAAATGCTGGTTGAGGTCCGTCGTGAGCGCGATGACATGGCATCAAAGCTTTCAGACGTCACCGCGCGCGCGGACGCAGCCGATGCCAAGCTTTCCTTGGCCTTGAAGGATCTGGAGGACGCGGCGACCGAGGTCGGAAAGGCGGACGAACGTGCCGACAACCTGGAAGCTTCCTTGGCTGATGCGACTGCGGAAAACACTCGGTTGAAATCAGAAGCTGCCAAAAAGTCAAAGCAGAGCGGCTAAATCGACAGGCCGCGTTGGGCCATCGCGGCCTGTCTTTCGAATTCGGATAAAGGGGAAAGGCAGTCATGCTGACGGTGTCAGACATCAAGCCACATCTCGGGATTATCGATCCCAACGATAACGACGACGATGCGCTGATAGCGGACTACCTTGACGCAGCAAAAGCGCGGATCGCACAACACACCCGTCGTGACCTCGACGCGGACTTTGCGCCTGACTTCCCGGACGATCTGTTGCAAGCACAACGATTGTTGGCGGCCCACTACTTCAACGACCGTGAGGGCGACGGTGCGCTCCCAGTAGGTGTGCGTTCATTGCTCGAAGCGTTCCGGGTATACTCATGATCCGCCTGGGTGAGCTGGACCGCAAAGCAATTTTCTATCACGAGGTGGAAACCGGTCGGAACGCTAAGAACGAGCCTGTTACAAGACGCGAGGAGCTTACGCGCGCGCGTGCAAGGCGTCGGGACGTATCCGATGCGGAGCGCTTTCAGGCGGGGCGTCAGGATGCGGCGCTCGTGTCTCGGTTTGTGGTTTTGTCTCGAACAGCTACGCGGCGCATCCGCGAACACATGGAGTTTCGTTGTGATGGCCTGCTTTGGCAGGTGCAGGGCATGAAGCAGGTAGACCTTGGTCGCAACCGCTTCTTGGAAATCACGGCGGTGAGCGTCAATGAAAATCTCGTTTAAGGTGGACGGGTTCAAAGACATTGAACGTGTCTTGATGAACCTGCCCAAAGCGACGGCCAAAGCGAGCGTGCGGCGTGTCCTTAAGAAAGGTGCGCAACCCATTGCTGATGCTGGGCAAGCCAACGCTCCCGAAGACGAGGGTGATCTGAAAGAGAGCTATGGGGTGGGCACCCGCCTAACCAAACGGCAGCGCAAAATCTCGAAGAAGGAAAGCGAGGTCGAAGTGTATGTCGGGCCGGGCGAAAAGGCGGCGGCGCAGGCGGTTCAAACCGAATTCGGCAACGTCCACCAGGCGCCACAACCGCACCTACGCCCGGCTTGGGACGCGCAGAAACTCAACGCCCTGACGATCATCCGCAAAGAGTTGTGGGCTGACGTTCAAAAGACGGTTGAGCGGTATCGAAAACGGCAAGCGAAGAAGGGCAAGCGATGAAAGACGCGCTGACGGCCATGTTTCTGGCCGATGCACGTTTGAATGCGCTGGTCCAAGGTCGCGTTCATTGGGGCAAACAACCGGCGCAGGTTGAAGGGCGTCCGTATCTGAACCTGACGGTAATCTCTGACCCGCGCACCTATCACATGAAAGGCCGCTCGGCGTTGAGGCGCACACGGGTTCAGGTCGATGCCTGGGCGGCGCTTTACGATGATGCGGACGCGGCGGAGACGGCCATTTCCGCGCTTGATGAAGCGTCAGCAACCGTCCGCGACGGCATCAGATTTCAAGGCATATTCGTCGCCGGTTCGCGCGACGTGACAGACGAAGGCGTTGATGGCGAGACACTGTTTCGCGCCAGCGTCGATTTGGACATCCATTGGAACGAGGAGACAAACCAATGACTGATGCAATCATTGGCAATGATTCAGAATTCTTGCGCGGCACGACCAGTGTCGGCGAAGTGATTGAGATTGGCCCACCGTCGCTGAGCCGTGACACGGTCGATGCAACGCATATGAAGTCGCCGGGTCGCTGGCGTGAATTCATCGCCGCGCTGAAGGATGGCGGCGAAGTCACTGTCGTGATCCAGTCGCCGCCCGCAAGCTCGGCCTTTCAAGCGATGATCGCGGACTTCAACAATGACGACGCCGAGGAATACACAATCCGATTTCCCGATGGGTCCACCTGGGCGATCAACGCGTTCATCACGGGTTTGGAAACGGATCCGCCCATGGATGACAGGGTCACGTCCACCGCGACGTTCAAGATCACGGGCGAGCCGGTCTTTGCCGTCGTCTGACGCATACGGTGCGCAAAAGTTTTACAGATCGGAGTAAGAGCATGACAAACCGAACACGCGGGCTGTTCGACATCAAAGTCGATGACACGACCTACAAGCTGCAATTCACAACCAACGCCATGGCGGAACTGGAAGACGCAGCCAACAAGGGCTTTCCGGAGTTCCTTGGCCATTTGGAGAAAAGCACTGAAAACGGCACCCTGCGTGTCGGTGATGTGCGCTTGCTCTTTTGGGCCGGATTGAAGGAGCATCAGCCTGACATCACCGTGGTGAAGGCCGGGCAGATCGTTCAGGATATTGGCGGCGTCGAGGCCGCCATGGAAAAGCTGGGTGAAGCGATCACTGCTGCAATGCCCGAAGCGAAAGCGGGGGACGCTGACAGCGAGGGAAAGCCCGAAGCGGCGGCCTAGACTGGCCGTCATACATCGAAGTCTGGATCGAGGCGGGCCAGGATCCCGCCTCCTTTTGGTCTATGACACTCCGCGAGGTGTCGATTGTCCTGACAGGTGCTGCACGGCGTATCGAACGTGAGCAGCTATTCAACGACCAGTTGGCCTACAAAACGGCTGAATTGGTGATGATCGGCTATCACAAGCCCAAGAAATTCCCACCATTTCGCAAGGTCGCGTCGAGCAAAAAGCGGCGAAAGGCCAAGCGTCAGACGTGGCAGCAACAGAAAGAAATCGCCATGATGTTTAACGCAGCCTTCGGTGGCAAGGTGACGGAATGAGCGCGTCTGTCATTGGCGCGCTGCGCGCTGTTCTTGGCCTCGACAGCGCATCCTTCAATGACGGCGCTGATGCTGCCGAGAAACGCCTGGCGAGGCTGCGCAAGTCCATGCAGCGCAGCGGGCGTCTGTTGAGCCAAGCAGGCCAGCGCATGACGGCTGGCCTGTCGCTGCCATTGATTGGGTTGGCCTATAAATCTGTCGATGCCCAGAAAGCGCAGGAGCGCGCTATCGCGTCTGTAGATGCTGCTCTGGAAAGCATGGGGCACGGCGCGGGGTTCACGCGGCAGGAATTGGAGGGCATGGCGTCTGCCTTGCAGGACGCATCCCTTTATGGCGACGAAGACATCCTGTCGCGGGTAACGGCCAATTTGCTGACCTTCGGCAATGTTTCGGGCGACGTATTCACACGCGCGCAGGGACTGGCGGTGGATCTGTCGGCGCGTTTGGGTCAGGATCTGCAATCGTCCACGATCCTAGTTGGTAAAGCGTTGAACGACCCCATCAAGGGTTTGTCTGCTCTGACCCGCGTTGGTGTGTCCTTTACCGAACAGCAAAAGGAACAGATCAAGGCGATGGCCGAGGCCGGAAACGTGGCCGGTGCGCAGACCATGATCCTGAACGAACTGGAAAAGCAGTACAAAGGGCAAGCGCTTGCCCTCGCGCAGACGGATAGCGGTCGCATCACACAAGCGTGGAACGCCATTGGGGACGCGACGGAGCGTGTGGGCGCGATCATCTTGCCCATCGTCGCGGAGTTCGCTGACCGCATTAAAGGGCTCGCGGAGCGGTTTCAGGGCCTGTCGCCCGAAACACAGCGCTTTGTCGTGGTCGGTGGCGCACTTGCCGCCGCGATTGGCCCGGCTGTCACCGCGCTTGGTTTGATGATGGTCGCGGTTGCGCCTATGGCCGGTGCAATTGCCGCCGTTGTGTCGCCCTTGGGGTTGATGGCTGCGGGCATCACGGCGGGGGCTGTTGCGATCTACCAGAATTGGGACAGCTTGAAGACTGACTTTCCGGCGATCACGGGTGCCATAGAGGCTGGGCTGTCAGGATTGAAGGCCGGGTTCCAGCGCTTTGCCGACGCGGCGGTCGTTATCTTGCAGGGCATCAAGGACGGGTTTCGCCTACTGGCCACTGGCGTTGAAGCGCTTTTGAACGGCGATTTTAGGACCGCGTTGCAGGTCGGTGTCGATATCATCCGGAACTTCGGTCAGATGATCATTGACGCGCTCGGTGCGCTTGTCGGGGACATCGCGCAAGCCGCGATGGATCTGGGTCGCAACATCGTTGATGGCCTGAAGGCTGGTATCCAAGAAAAGTGGCAGGACATCAGAGCCTACATTCAGGAGCTTGCGATGCAGTTGCCTGAATGGATCCGAAAGCCCCTCGGTATAAACTCGCCGTCTCGTGTGTTTGCGGAAATTGGTGGTTTTTTGATGGACGGGCTTGCTCAAGGTATTGAGCGCGGTTCGGCTGGCGTTCTGGCGGCTATGGGATCTGTGACGAGTTCCTTGTCCCGAACCAATCTCACGGACGTTGCAGACTCTGCTCAGAAGTCTTTCGCCGGGCTTGGCAAGACTGCGGGTGATGTCGCTGGTCGTATGGGCCGGATGTTCGGCGCGGGTGTGAGGGGCGCTCGGTCCCTCAAGGATGCGCTGAACAGCGCCTTACAAAGTCTCAGCAGGCTTCTCTTGGAACAAGCAAAGGCTGGACTGACGGACGCGCTCGGCGGTGGCTTGGGTGGGAAGCTGGTTGGCGGTTTCTTGGGGGGCCTGATGGGCTTTCAGAACGGCGGTTCCTTCGAAGTCGGCGGCGTTGGCGGCATCGACAGTCAGATCGTCGCCTTCAGGGCGTCGCCGGATGAAACCGTACACGTGACCAAGCCTGGCCAAGGTCTTTCAGGCGGCGGCGGATTTGTTTGGCATGGCGATCTCAACATCCAGTCAGCAAGTGATCAGCCTCAAGAGGTCGCCGCCGAGACGGTGGAGGCGCTGCGCGGCATGATCGGCCACGTTGTCGATGATCGTTTGACGCAAAGCACGCGGGCGAACGGCATGATGGATCTTCTCTACGAGAAAAAGGGAGGCATCGGATGATCCCTTCCTTTCTTGATGATGTGCCCCAGCCTGTGGTGAAGGGCTATTCCCGAAAGAAGAGGGCGGGTGTGCGGCGCGCTGAGTTCGAAGGCGGCTATAGCCAAAGGTCAGGAACTGGCCCGAACGCCGTCATCGCATCGGTGCGTCTGCAATGGGTGCAGGCAAACGCGCCCATTGACGCTATAGATGACTTCCTGGAAGCGCGCGCAGGCAAAGAGGTGTTTTACTATCGACTGCCTGACGACAGTGTTGATCGGCTTTGGACATGCGCTGAATGGGACGTGAACCCTAAAGGCCCGAATGCCAAGGAACTGACCGCCACCCTGCAGCAAGAGTTCGACGTCGTCTGATGCATCAGTTTGAAGATCCGATGCGCCGCGAGTTGGAAGGTTTCGCGATCGATGATGTCGTGGAGCTGTTCACCGTCGATGCGCGCATGATCGGCGGAGATGTTTACCGATTTGCGCCGACATCGGTTCCGGGCGCTGCCGACGCACGGGTCCAACCGGTCTTTGGCGGTGAAACATACGCGGTCATTCCATTCGAATCCGAGGGCTGGGAATGGTCCGCAGGTGGGACGCTCCCGCAACCCACAGTGCGCTTTCTGATGGCGCGAGAAGACGGCGACCAAGTATCGGTCGCGGCCTTCCTGCTGTCGATGGTGGAAGCCTACGATGATCTTCTGGGTGCGCAGGTTCATCGCCTGCAAACGCTGCGGAAGTTCTTGGACGACGGGTCAGAACCTAACCCGCAAGCGCATATGGGTGTCGAGATCTACACGGTCACCCAAAAGACGAAACAGACGCCGGACATGATTGAGTTTCGTCTCAGTTCGGCCCTCGATCTTGAAGACGTGGTTCTGCCGCGCCGTCAGGTATTGAACTATTGCCAGTGGGCCTATCGGCGGGCGCGGTCGGATGGCAGCTTCGATTACTCCAATGCGACATGCCCCTATGTGGGCATGTCGTATTTCGACGCCACGGGCAATCCGGTTTCTGACCCAAGGCAGGATCGATGCAGGCGCCAGTTGAGCGACTGCAAGCTGCGCTTTGGCCAGCACGCAAAACTGCCCTTTGGCGGGTTTCCCGGCGCAGGCAAGTTTAGAGGATAGCGGAGATGTTCCACCCTGAGTTTTACCGTCAGCCCGGCGGTGTGTTTTCGCATGAGGTGATCGCGGATGCGTCTGCCCATGCCGTGGAATGCGCGCCACACGAAGCTTGCGGGTTGGTGCGTGATGGCCGGTACGTGCCTTGCAGGAATGTCGCCGCAGATCCTGCCGTCGCATTCGAGATTTCTCCCGTGACGATGGGCAAGGCGTTCAAGGTCGGTGATCTGGAAGCGGTCATTCACTCGCATCCTGATGGGCCATGGTGGCCGTCACAGGCTGACATGGCAGGCCAGATCGAAACGGGCTTGCCTTGGGCCATTCTGGTGCCTGGTGAAGACACTGCGGAGTTTGCCTGCCAATGGGGTGGAGCGCGTCCGCCAGTATTTCATCACGGGCTGCACGTGCCGCGCGCGTTCCTGCATGGCGTGAGCGACTGCTATTCGTTGGTGAAGGACTATTACGCCGAAGCGCGTGGAATGTCGCTCGCCGAGTTTCCCCGCGATTGGGAATGGTGGGTAAAGCCAGAAACCGACGGCGGCCTGTATCTGGACAACTTGGAAGCCCAAGGGTTTGAGGTCATTTCGACCGCGCCGCATGAGTATGCGGCGCTGGCCAAGCCCGGTGATGCCTACCTCATGTCCGTTCGATCCAAGGTGCCCAACCATGCGGGCATCTACCTTGGTGAAGGTCTGTTGCTGGAACACATTCACGGCAACCTGTCACATCGCGAGCCAATTGCACGCAAGCTGAAACACATCACCCATTGGCTAAGGCCAAAGGCGCTCTGAGGGCGGTTTCGATGGTTCAGCCAACTCACCGAAACGAGCATAAATAATGATCCGCACAGTCTACCTGCACGGGGCCTTGGGAGAAGCCTTTGGCCTCGAATTCCGCTTGGCGATCGACAGCCCGGCGGAGGCCGTTCGCGCGCTCTGTACTATGGTTGATGGCTTTGAAGCGCATATGCGTGACCGCTACTACCAGGTGTTTCGCGGTGCGGAGATCGACGGGCGGGACCAGACCCCGCAGGAACTGCATGTGGTCTTCGCAGACGATGAAACAGAACTGCATATCGTGCCGCGCGCGATTGGAGCCAAGCGGCGCGGGCTTGGCAAGATCATTCTGGGATCTGTGCTGATCGCCGCGTCATTTCTCATTCCTGGCTCTACACAGTTTCTGACTGCCGTGTCTGATTTTGCAGCACGGACTGGTGTGGCACTCGCGCTTGGCGGCGTGTCCCAGATGCTGGCCCCAACCCCATCGAGGGCAAACTACGAAGAACGCGAGCAGCCAAAATCGCAACTCTTTGGCAGCGCCGTAAACGTCACCGCGCCGGGTGTCGCTGTGCCTGTGTTGGTCGGCGAATGCGAGGTTGGCTCCGTGGTCGTATCCGCCGCCATCCATGTCGAGGACCGGATCGGATGAACAAACCGCTTCGAGGTGCAAAGGGTGGGGGTAAGGGCGGCTCACAGCAGCAGCGCACGCCCTATGAGGCCCCCGACAACCTGCTTACGGACGCCACGGCGATGGTGCTGGACGTGGTGTCCGAAGGCGAGATCGAAGGCTGGGCAGATCCTGACTATCCGGCCAAGTGCGTCTATTTCGATGACACGCCGCTTCAGAACCCGGATGGCACCTTCAACTTTTCCGGGGTGCGGTTTGAACTGCGCACAGGCACACCGGATCAAGAGCCTGTGCCCGGTTTTGCCGCTGTCGAAAACGAGGTCGGCGTTGGTGTCGAGGTCAAGCAATCCCAGCCTGTCTCTCGCAGCATCACAGCAGAAGATGTCGATGCCATCCGGGTCAAGGTGGGCGTGAGCCAGTTGACCTTTCTCAACAAGGACAATGGTGATTTGACCGGCGCGACGGTGGATTTCTCGATCGATCTGCAAGCCGGGAATGCGGGCTGGAATACCATTGCGGATTTGCGTCTAAGCGGCAAAACCACGTCCGGTTATCAGCGCGCCTACCGGGTGGAACTGCCGCCCGTGCGGCCCGTCACGGTGCGCGTGCGCCGCCGCACACCGGACCAGACGGTAAGCAACATCTCCGATGATCTGTTCTTCGTGTCCTACACGGAAATCATCGACGCCAAGTTGTCCTACCCAAACACCGCCTATGTCGCGCTTGCGGTTCCTGCGCAGGCTTTCGGTGGCCGCATTCCGCGCCGATCCTATCGCCTGAAGGGCATGAAGTGCTGGGTGCCCAGCAACTATGATCCGGTCACCCGAACCTACGATGAGACGACGATTTGGGATGGCACGTTTAAGTACGTTTATTCCAACAACCCGGCGTTCTTCACCTACACGGTGTTTCTGGAAAATCGTTGGGGGCTGGGGGAGCGCATTGCGCCTGAACTCGTAGACAAGTGGCGGATCTACCAGATCGGCAAGTATTGCGATGAAAACGTGCCAGACGGTCGAGGTGGGGTCGAGCCGCGCTTCACCATGAACGGGCCGATGAACACCCGTGAGGCGGCATATCAGGTCATCACCCAACTTTCATCGGCATGGCGTGGGGTGACCTATTGGGGCGCGGGTGCCGTGGTGCCGGTGCAGGATGCACCCGCCGATCCGGTCAAGCTGGTGACCAATGCCAACGTGGTCGATGGCGCGTTCAACTACGCGGGCTCGGACCTATCGGCGCGCAAGACAGCTGTTGTGGCCAGTCTCCGCGATCCGGAGGATCACTACAGGCTCAAGGCGGGCATCGTCTATGAAGATCACGATGCGATCCAGCGGTACGGTCGACGGCAGTCAGACATCAATTTGCCCTACACAACATCGCGGGGCGAAGGATTGCGCGCTGCAAAATGGCTGGTCGATACGGACACAACCCAGCGTGACACGGTGACCTATCAAGCGGGCTATGACCACGCTGCCCTGCGCCCCGGCGACCGTATCCTGATTGCCGATAAACACCGCATGGGCTTTCGCATGGGGGGGCGGGTTCTATCGATCACGGCAGATCGGCGGTCGCTGACGATCGATGATCCTGTGACGCTTCAGGCGGCAGAGACCTACAGGCTGCTGCTGGCCAATGATGTGGGCGACTTTGTAGAGGCGTCTCTTATTGCGGGGCAGGACGGGGTGGTGACAGATCTGGCCGTGACGGCGCCGCTTCCGGCCAACATCCGGCCCGGTACCGTGTTCATCATGACCGCATCGAACCTTGCGCCGCGCCTTTTCCGCGTGCTGTCCAACAGGCCCAAAAAGCACCTCTTCGGCATTATCGCCCTTGAGGATGACCCGAACAAGTTTGCCCGCATCGAGCAGGGCATTCGAGTGGACGACACAGCGCCCTACATCTTGCCGTCGCTAGGACGTCCGTCTGTCACGCGCGCGCTCGACGTGCGCACGTGGTTCCGAGCGAGTCCAACGGGGCTGGTGGCCACGATCAGTTGGCAAAGCCCCATCACGGGTGCCGCCTTGTCGTATCGGGTTGCCTTCACGGATGCCGACGGACAGCGCCGGATCCTGCCCGACACACCAATGCAGTCGGTCGATATCGCGCTAGAAGGGACACAGGAAGGGCCATATCGCGTCGAGGTCGCTGCGGTGAATACTGCGACAGGGGTTGCGTCCGACTTTGTGCCCAAGTTGTTCCGTCTGTCTGCTGACCTGATCTATCCGGCAGATGTGACCGGACTGCGGATCAAGGTGATCGGGGACTATGCCCAGCTCACATGGGACGCAGGCGGGCCATCGGTCGCACACTACCACGTGCGCCACTTGGCGACGGGTTCCGGGGATGGCTGGCAGCAGGCCGTTGACGTTGAAGTTGATGTGCCAGGCCGGTCTGTGACCGTCCCGTCGCTGCCGGGGCGCTTCCTGGTCAAGGCGGTATCGGTGTTTGGCACCGCGAGCCGCAACGCCGTGTCCGTCGAGAACACCAGCATGTCGCTGCAACATTTCAACGTGGTGAAAACCATCACGGAGGCCCCGCACTGGCCCGGTTTGAAATCGCCAGGCATGGCAGCCGTATCCGGATCGCTTGGGCTCTATTCCGATGCGCCGATCCAAACCTGGTCAAACCTGCAGGACGTCCGGCGGATCGGGTTTGAGGGCGGCGCGGTCTCGGCAGGAGAATATCTCGTTTCCGAACAGGTCGATCTGACCGACGTCTACACCTCACGTCTGTCGGCGCAGTTGCAAGCCTTCGGGTACCTAGTGGATGATGCGATGGCGGGGTGGTCCAGCCTGTCGATTCTCGACAATCTGACACGTGTGGATGATGACGCCTGGTCTGTGCGCCTTCAGGTCAGCGTGACGTCCGAGGATCCAAGCGACCCGGCGGCCACCTGGTCGGACTGGGCTGACTTCTACGTGGGCGACTACGTTGCCCGTGGCTTCCGGTTCCGGCTTTTGATGAACAGCAACGATCCGGTTGTCAGCATCCGCATCAATGCGTTGTCCTTGCTGATCGACATGCCAGACAGGATTGAGGCCGGGGATGATGTCGAGTGTCCGCCAACAGGTGTCTACGTTGCCTTCCTGCCGCCGTTTAGGGAACGGCCAGCCATCGCAGTGGACGGGCAGGAGCTGCCATCTGGCGCGCGCTCGATCCGCACACAGGTGACGCGCGAGGGCTTTCACCAGCGATTTGTCGATCCGTCTGGGACAGGGGTCGCCTGTTCCTTCGACTGGGTGGCCAAGGGATATGGCCGCGTGCAGTAGCGCGGCCCGATTTTGCAAACAGAGGAGGGGCCAAGATGGCTCAATATGATTTCGGGGTCATCGATCCCGAAGCGACAAACGGTGCGCAACTCGCAGAGTTGCTGGGATTGTTTCGGGACGCGCTGAACTCTGGGCATGGCGGGGTGGCCCGTCCCCCTTACGCGGTCGCTGGGACGGTGTGGATCGATACGTCGGCCCCAAACTGGCGCGTGATGCTGTTTGATGGGTCAGCCGACATCTTCCTCTTTGAGATCGACGTCGCAGCGGGTGAGCGGGTGTCTGACAGCCCGAAGATATTTCGGGTGCTGCATCAGGAATCGCCCACCACTCGGGGTGGAGCGTCTGGTAACGATGTAGCCGTACAACGAAAGCTTAACGTCGTTGATGTGAACGATGTTCCCGGTGCTTCATTGCAGGCTTCGACATGTACATTGCCCGCCGGGACTTATGATGTTTTTGGATCGTCCATCAGCGCCGGGACCCTGCAGTCACAAGTTTCACTGCGTGACGCGGCATCAGGAATCGATCTGGTCTACGGATTGTCTGTCGAAAGCAGCGGTATCTACCTGTCCACGGCTACAAGCCTGGTGGTCGGTCGTTTTACACTCTCCGCACAGGGAGCGGTCCAGATGTGGCACGTATCAAACGTGTCGAATAACAACGGTTTGGGCGAACCGGTCGGCTACGCGGGATGGCCGAACATCTACGCGCAACTCGAATTCCGAAAGGTGGCCTGATCATGTCCGTGGTTCAAATTGAAAACGGCGTCGTCGTATGCGCTTGGCGCGATGTGGCAACACTGGCCGAACACCAGGCCAAGTATCCCGACCTCGTGGGGGACTTCATGGAAGCCGATGCGATCCCCGGCATGGAACTGGTCGATGGTGCCTTCGTTGCTCCCGACAGCCCTGTCGCGCCGCGTCATGCGGGAACATGGGCGGAGTTCATGGCGCTCTTTTCCATCGCCGAACGGCGCGCCATCAAAACAGAGGAGATGGGCGACATCGATCTGGCCCTTCTCTTTGACGAACTGCGTGCCGCCAGCACAATCTCCTTGGGCGACGCACGCATCGATGCCGCGCTTGCTGATCTGGTGACTGCTGGCGCCCTGACGCAGGCGCGTAAGGACGAGATCATAAGCGCGGATTTCAACGCGCTACCTGCCGCCAGTTAGGTCGCAGGCCGACCGGCTCACAGCTTCACGACATCCTTCAACAGCATGGGGCACCCGGAAACGGGTGAATGACACATGACGTCTGTACGAGAGATTGCCTCTGAAATCCTCCGGCGCGAGGGCGGGTTCGTCAACGACCCGGATGACCCTGGGGGCGCGACCAACTTTGGCGTGACCATCCACACGATGCGACGGCTCGGGCTAGACCTCGACCGCGACGGAGATGTTGACGTGCGCGATGTGCGCCTGCTGACGCGCGACCAGGCCATAGACATCTTCATAACGCACTACTTTGAACGCCCGCGCATCGCCGAGCTGCCGGCCGCGCTGCACGCCACTGTGTTCGACATGTACGTGAATGCCGGTGGTAACGCGATCAAGATCCTGCAACGGCTTCTGGCTGAGTTCCAAGAGCCGGTGTCGGTCGATGGGGCGCTTGGACCGCAAACGATTGGTGCCACAGGGCGCGTCTTTGCAAAGGCGGGCGACCACCTCGTCGATGCCTACGGGATCGCGCGGCGGAACTACTACTTCCGCATCGCCGACAACCGCCCTGCAAGTCGCAAGTTCGCGCGCACAAGGGCAGGGGGTAAGGGCGGCTGGATCAAGCGCGCCGAAGAGTTCATCTCGCCCCGGTTCCACATGACCGGCGCACAATTCCAAGAGAGGGTTTCCGCATGGGGATGATTACACATTTGATGGCGCTGCTGTTTGGTGAGCGCAATATCGTCAAGGACACGGTTGAGGTCTTCCGCGAGAATGCCGAAGGCGGCGCGGTGCGCGCGCACGAGGTGCAGATGCAAGCCATGATTCAGTTCGGATCGGAGTTCGCGCACCAGCGCCGCGGCCTCTTCGATCGGTTTGTGGATGCCTTAAACCGCATTCCGCGCCCTGCCATGGCCATCGGTGTCTTGGCGCTGTTTGTCTCGGCTATGACGTCGCCCATTTGGTTCTCTGAGCGCATGCAGGGCCTTGCCCTCGTACCGGAGCCGCTGTGGTGGCTCCTGGGCGTTGTCGTGTCGTTCTACTTCGGTGCGCGGCATCAGGCCAAGGCGCAGGACTTCCAGCGCGAGATTGCCAGCCGCATCTCGGCGGTGCCGGATGTCATCAGCAACATCGAGGACTTGCGGGCGTTGGACCGCGACCCCGCACCGACCGAGCGGACGCCGGGTGTGGCGCATACCGGCACCGACGCCAAGCTTGAAATCGCAGCGACGAACACATCCACGGGCAACGCGGCCCTGGATGAATGGAAGGCCAACCAAGCCTGATCCTTTGATACGAAACGCGGGTAAGAGGCTGCCCAACGAGTGGTGGTGACAAAATATGAGGCAGGGGTGCAATGAGTGAGGATCTAAAGTGGGTGATCGGGATTGCGATGACGATCACGCTGTTTTTCGGAACAGCGCTGATCGGTGCGTTTAGAAACCTGTCAAACAAGATAACTGCGCGCACGGCCGCACTTCATGATCGCATCGACGATGTGAAGGAAAAGTACGTCCGCCGAGATGACTTGGACGGTCATATAAAACGCTTGGATAGTCGAGTGCAGGAGATCCGCGACGAAATGCGGGAGAACCATCGGCAAGTAATCGATGCGATCACGCGCGACAAGTAGAGACGATAAATGCTGTTCGGGCAGTAGAGGCGGTTGTGGCTGGCCCCGTAGGGCCAGCCATTAAGCTACAGCGCCATTGTTCCAATCTATGGGCTGAACCTTTGGGGGCTCTTGTTGCTCTCGCTCCCAAAGATCATACTGCATTTGTAGAGAAAGCCAGAACCGCGCACCGTTTTGCAGTGCTTTTCCTAGCCTGACAGCCATATCAGTAGAGATGCCCGCTTGTTCATTGAGCAGCTTAGAAATCGACTGTCGATGGACACCCAAATGCTTGGCGAACGTGGCAGCGTTCATGTCCAAAGCGGGCAGGATATCTTCCCGCAAATATTCCCCCGGATGAGGTGGCTTAAAAGCGAGTGCTCCCGTTTCACTTGCCATGATAGTCCTCAAGGTTGACGTCTTGCGGCCCTTCCTCGGACCACTTGTACGTTATTCTCCAGTTTTTTGACACTGTGACTGAGTAAGTGTCGCTCCGATTCTCCTTAAGCTTATGCCATCCATATGAAGGCATATTTAGTTCATCTGGCCCAACTGCGACATCAAGGGCGTTAAGTATGCGCTTGACCCGACCAATCCAGTCACTCCGAATCCTGCTAGCGTCGCCTTTTTCCCAAAAGCGACGCAGTTTTTTGCATTTGATGTTTTTGCAATCGAGCATTCTAGACAGTTGATCTAATTAGAACTTAGAGTCAACTGTCACGTGACAGTTTACAGAAACGATTCGGACAAGCAAGAACTTTATGATGCTTGCTGTAGATATCCTTTCGGCTGGCGCACTGTAGGCGAACTCATCGCTTTACATGACACCGGCTTAGCTTACGTGCCGAAATCGGTGCGGCGGCTGTGTTCCAGCCACGCAGCATCGTTGGCGTATTGGTAGAGGAACTGCGGCGGCACGCAGTGGTGCTAGCTTTCCTCAATTCGGGGAGGTTCGAAACGTAGCCATCGGCTGTACCGCACTGAAAGGCCGTTCCGTCCCGCCGATAGGCCGTGTAAGCGCTCACGACAAGAAAGTGTCCGTTGGGGTTGCGCGCTGATATTGGCACTCAGAGTACGACGGATCCGGAGCGAGCCCAAAGAACCCGATGCGGCGGGTGCTAAGTATCATAGTAAAGCACGCAAAGCGGACTTGACAAGAAGCCCTCAGCTATTGACACCGGCGAAACACTTCTGGGTGCAATGTGGCATGAATGATAGACCAACAGGGCAACGCTTTAGCCTAACCTACATATCGCAAGGCGACCCGTTAGAAGATAGCGATACGATGCGCTATCGCTTGGCCAAGCTGCTTGGGAAGGACAAGTATCAGCCGCGAAAGCCACAGATGAAATATGGACGGAGAACCAGCGGTTTTATGGCTAATCCGTCTGCCCTTCCGGCGTTGTTAGAAGAAGAAATTGGCACCCAATTCAGAACAACCGTGAACGGCAGAATCCAGTCAAGCTGGGTACACTTTTTGCGCAAAATACCCCCGACCAAGGTTTTAGACACAATCACAGTTGCTTACAGAGGGATGGTGGAGGCTAGCCGACAGGGCGATTTTATCGAACAAGCTAATCGGATACTTCGAGAGGAAAACATAGCTTATGAAATTGACGTCGAAGGCGGAGTTCATCCCGTTATTGACAGAGCTTATGCGGCCCAAAAGCAAGCGGCGATCCTGGGAATGTCTGAGCCTCGATACGCTTTGTCTCTTGCGCGTATCAATGAGGTAGATGGTGCGCTCATGGCGTCGCCCCCGAACTATGTGCAAGCGATCCGTTCGGTCTTTGGGGCAAACGAAAACCTCTTCAAGCTGATGTTTGATGCGCATCGTTTGGACCAGCGGAGTGCAAACGATAAAATAGGTCGTCTGCTGCAAGCAAACTATGCAAGTCATCCCTCTATGCAGAGGTCGAGCGCACAAATTTTGAGATCGTTCGGGGGGTGGATCGATGCCGCGCACCACTACCGCCACGAAGAAGGAGCAGAAGAGCCTAGCCAACCCGCTCAGGAACTCGCTATCGTGCTGATTTCACAAGGCTTGTCTTTTGTTCGCTGGCTTGTGGCGATCGACAAATTCTAGAGTCTAAGCGATGGAACCGTAGGCAGCTTCGGTCTGGATGCGGTCATTGATTTATCAAATGCGAGCGGCAGTTTTGTCCCGTTCGTGGTTACGCAAGTGCTATCAAACAGTGTCAGTTTGATCACGTAAGGATTTCTTCACCAATTGCGTCGCATTTCAGATGCTAGCCTTAACGTACATGGAAGCAATGACCTGCGCTCTTGCAGCCACCCATGCTAACTTGGCGTTTTTCGAATTGGAGAACTAGATGGGGTTCTGGAAAACTGTGCTGGCTGTCTTTGTCGGCGTCCTTCTGTATAACGTCGCTGACAACGTGGTGATGAATATGTCAGAACACTTCATGTAACAAGAAGGAGAAAAGGGCAAAAACGATGGCTGACGTACTGCAATACTCACTGGCGATGTTCGAGCTGCTGGATTGAACAGGCTTACGTGATGGACGTATCTTCGGTCACACAGGGAACGAATGTGTTAACTGCCATATTGGTTGGAGCAGCTGGTGGCCTTGGGGCGGCTATAGGAGCGGCTTGCATCTTGTGGTTGGCACAACAGGTGAGGGATTGCCGCGATACGCGACGTATTTGGCGCTGGCTTAGTGACACCACAAGACCCTCACCTGAGGCAGTGCATGATCTCAGAACTACAAAGGCTATAGCCAGTTGGACAAATCTGACGGAAGAACGGGTGCGCGATTTGTGCTCCAGATCGCCAAAGATCTATCTTTCCACCGGCCATCGCGGCGATGATGGTGTTTGGGGGCTGAGCGAACGCCGCGGGAAAAACTCAGAGGAACCGTGATAGAAATTACACTCGTTCGAAATTGATTGCTCTGAAGATGTGAGGTCTTTTGAACCAATAACTATGCAGACCCAATCCGCTCGACACAGACCTTAGTGTGCTGGCTCAAAACTGGGCATCTGTAGCTGAATCTGAAAGCTAAGGTTCTATGTCCGATCACAAATGCCCCCTAGCGCGCGTTTGGCCGATCTAGTTCCTAACACGGTTCAATCGCCCCTTCGCGAGTCGTTTGTGTATTTGAGACTCGATCGACATCGTACAAGTTTCAGAGAACAGACCACGAGCATTCTGGGGGCGCATTGAAGGTGCACTCAGCACGGTTTGGTGATCTGTTACGAAGGCTTTACGATATTCTCAGGTAAGTGTCTGATAAAGAGTGTTTTTTGGTGCCCAGAAGAGGACTCGAACCTCCACGTCCATACGGACACTAGCACCTGAAGCTAGCGCGTCTACCAATTCCGCCATCTGGGCACGGGTTGGTGGAGCGTCGTTTAAGGGCGGGGACAGGGGGTGTCAATCCGATTCTCGGGTCCGGGCGCGTTGAAAGTGCGGGAGCCTCTGGCGGGGATTTTTTGAAGCAGAGAAAAGGGACAAGGCCCGCGCCAAATTGGCGTCTTGTCTGTGGGCCGGGCCGGGGATAGACCACCGGGCGAAGCTGTGCGCGAGGAGCGAGCGATGTCCAAGCTGGTCACGATCTATGGTGGGTCCGGTTTTGTCGGGCGGTATATTGCCCGACGCATGGCCAAGGCCGGGTGGCGCGTGCGCGTCGCCGTACGCCGCCCGAACGAAGCAATCTTTGTGAAACCCTATGGCGTTGTGGGACAGGTTGAGCCGGTTCTGTGCAACATCCGTGATGATGCGTCTGTCGCGCAGGTCATGACAGGTGCGGACGCCGTGGTGAACTGCGTGGGTATCCTGGCCAAGCAGGGCAAGAACACCTTTGCCTCAGTCCAGTCCGAAGGTGCAGAGCGCATTGCCCGCATCGCGGTGGAGCAGGGCATCGAAAAAATGGTGCAAGTGTCCGCCATCGGCGCGGATGCAGAAAGCGAAAGCGACTACGCGCGCACCAAGGCTGAGGGCGAGGCGGCTGTACTGGAACATATGCCGGGTGCGGTGATTTTGCGTCCCTCCATCGTGTTCGGGCCCGAAGACCAATTCTTTAACCGCTTTGCTTCCATGTCCCGTCTGGGCCCCGTGCTGCCTGTGGTGGGTGCCGGCACCCGCTTTCAGCCGGTCTATGTCGATGATGTCGCGAAGGCGGCGGAAACGGCGTTGGTTGGGTCGGTCGAGGCGGGTGTGTACGAGTTGGGCGGCCCTGACGTCTGCACGTTCCGCGCGCTGATGGACCTCATGTTGGACGTGATCCGCCGCCGGCGGGCGGTGGTCAACATCCCCTTTTGGTTGGCGTCGATTATGGGCTTTGGGTTTGACACGCTGAATGCCCTGACACTGGGGCTGATCCCGGCACAGATCACGCGCGACCAGGTGCGCAACCTGCGCAAGGACAACGTCGTGGCCGATGATGCGCGGGGCTTTGAAGCGCTGGGCATCAAGCCGGTCGCGATGTCGTCGGTGCTGCCGGAATATCTGTGGCGCTTCCGCCCGTCGGGTCAGTATGACGCCATCAAGGAAAGCGCCAGGAACCTGCGGACCTAGCTGTAGGCCCAGATCAGCAGGCCGATGCCGAGGATGACGCGGTAAATCACGTACGGCGTGAAGCTGACACTTTTTAGCAGGCGCATCATCAAAACCAGCGCACCTAGGGCTGCGAGGAAGGCGAAGGCGGCGGCGATGGTTGCGTCGCGCATCACGGCCCAGTTTGCTTGCCCGATCACGTCGACACTGAGCACGGCGCCCGAGGCGAGGATGACAGGGATCGACATCAGCATCGACAGTTTGGCTGCGCCCTCGCGTTCGTAGCCTAGTGCGCGCGCGGCCGTGATCGTGATTCCGGAACGTGATGTGCCGGGGATCAGGGCGAGGCATTGGGCAAGGCCCATCAGACCGGCGTGTTTGATGGTCCAACGGTCGGCCGTTCGGTCGGTAGGGCCGCGTGTGTCGGCCCAGTAGAGGACGAGGCCGAAGATCAGCATGGTCCAGCCAATGACGGCGGCGCTGCGCATGGCCTCATCCAACCCAGTCAGCTTGATGGCGATGCCCACGATCAGGGCGGGAATCGTTGCAGTGACAAGGCACAGGGCGAGGAACGCGCCCTGGGTGTCGATCTTGCGTTGAACAAGGCGCGTCAGGCCGTGCGCGGCCACGCGCACGTCGGTCCAGAAGTAGAGAATGACGGCCAGCAACGTGCCGACATGGACGGCAACATCAATTGCCAACCCTTGATCTGGTGTGCCTGTGAGTGTCGGCAACAAGATCAGGTGGCCGGACGAGGAAACTGGCAGAAACTCGGTCACGCCCTGAATGATTGCCACTATCAGGAGTTGAAAAAGAGTCATGTCATGTCCGAGATTGTGATACGCTCACGTTACAAGCCTTTGATTCTGAACGTAAAGCAAGAATATAGGTCCGAATCGGATATATATTTTGCTGCCGCGCGGCATTTTCGCGCCACTTGCGTGTCAGAAAAAGCAAAATATGTCATACATGCTGACTTTTAATTCGTTACAAGATGCAATAAACGGCGCGGACTGACTTTGGAGGGAAAGCCTTGGCCGAACAACCGATGCTAAAATTCGTGAAAATCGACCGCGACATGCCTGAAAAGCGTGACGCGGATGTACGCCGTGAAGATTTCCGCGAGATTTATGCCGAGTACGCCGATGCCAAGGCGAAGGAGCAGGCGAGCCGCTGTTCGCAATGTGGCGTGCCCTATTGCCAGTCGCATTGCCCGCTGCACAACAACATCCCCGACTGGCTGAAGCTGACGGCAGAGGGGCGTTTGCGCGAAGCCTATGAGGTCAGCCAGGCGACCAACACATTCCCCGAGATTTGCGGTCGCATCTGCCCGCAGGACCGGCTGTGCGAGGGCAATTGCGTGATCGAACAGTCGGGCCACGGTACTGTCACCATTGGCTCGGTCGAGAAATACATCACCGACACCGCATGGGAAGAAGGCTGGGTGCAGCCCATCGCCCCGGTAGCGGAGCGCGCGGAAAGCGTCGGCATCATCGGCGCAGGTCCCGGTGGTCTGGCTGCTGCGGACGTGCTGCGCCGTGCGGGTGTGCAGGTCACTGTCTATGACCGCTATGATCGCGCGGGCGGGTTGATGACCTATGGCATACCCGGCTTCAAGCTGGAGAAGGACGTGGTCATGCGCCGCAACGACCAACTTGAGCAGGGTGGTGTGAAATTCGTGCTGAACTGCGATGTGGATGCAGACATCTTTGCTTCTATCCGGGCCGAGCATGACGCAGTGATCATCGCAACGGGCGTCTATAAAAGCCGTGATCTTTCAATGCCTAACGGAGATGTGGCCGGGATCGAAAAGGCGATTGATTTCCTGACTGCGTCCAACCGCAAGAGTTTTGGTGATGAAGTCGCAGACTTCGACAGTGGTCGCCTGAGTGCCGAAGGCAAGCGGGTCGTTGTCATCGGCGGCGGCGACACGGCGATGGACTGTGTGCGGACGTCGATCCGGCAGGGTGCGACGTCGGTCAAGTGCCTGTACCGCCGGGACCGCGCCAACATGCCGGGTTCGCAACGCGAGGTGCAGAACGCCGAGGAAGAAGGCGTGGTGTTCGAGTGGTTGAGCGCACCCAAAGGGTTCACCACCGATGGCGACAGCGTGGCTGGCGTTATGGTGCAGAAGATGCGCTTGGGCGCGCCCGATGCGACTGGTCGCCAAGCGCCGGAGGTGATCGAGGGTGCTGACTATGTCGAGGACGCCGATCTCGTCATCAAGGCGCTGGGCTTTGAGCCCGAAGATCTGCCCAAGCTGTGGGACACCGATGATCTGGACGTGACCCGTTGGGGCACGATCAAGGCCGAGTTCACTACCGGAAAGACGGCGGTCGACGGGGTCTATGCGGTGGGTGACATCGTGCGCGGTGCGTCGCTGGTGGTGTGGGCTATTCGCGATGGCCGTGATTGCGCCGAGGCCATTCTGGAGAAATTCTCCGCTGGCGAAACGGTGATGGCGGCCGAATAAGCCCCGAAATCGGCGGTACACCAAGTGTGCACAGACCGTGCACCGCTGTGTCAGACAACGATTGTGAGTGGGTCAGCACGGCTGACAGATATTGGAGAGCGTGATGGAGAAGAAAGGAGGATGCTTGTGCGGAGCCGTGCGCTTTGTCGCGCGCAACGTGCCGTCCACTTTTGGCATCTGTCATTGTCCGTCCTGCCGCCGTTGGACCGGATCGGCCTTGTTCGAGGTTAGCGTAAAGACTGATGACCTGACTTGGAGCGGAACTGAGCATATCGCGATTCGTCAAACCAGTGATTGGGCTGAGCGGGCGTGGTGCCGGGAGTGTGGCAGCGCCTTGTATTTTCGCCAGACCAAAGAGGGCGAGTGGTTTGGCGGGACGGACCTGCCGATTGGCCTGTTTGATGATCCAGATGGCTTCATCTTGACCCACGAGATCTTTGTTGATCACGTGCCGGATGGCATCTGCTTGAAAGACAACGGTCAAAAGCGGCTGACCCGCGCCGAGGTTGTCGCGCTGAACCCGGATGTGGCCACGATATGAGCCGCCTTGCCATCATAACTGCCGTGCTGATCGCGGGTGACGTGCAGGCGCAGGATGATCCGCTTGTGTTCACCCCGCCGCCGGGCTGTGTGGGTGATCTGACGATTCAGCAGCGCAGTTGCGAGGTTACGCATATTTACAATTGCGCTGCCGACACGGCGGGCGAGCGGTGGAACATCACCTTTGATGAATACGGCCCCCGCTACATGGGCAAGGTCGACCGGGAAACGCAGTGGCTGGAAAGCTATGACCTTTTCCCGACGCAACGTTATGTGCTGGTGCAGCCCTCGGATGATCCGTTGAACCTGACCGAGCTGATGGAGACGGGGACCGATTCCTACGACTTCCAGCAGCGCGGGCAGGATGATGTGCAACGCTTTGTCGGCTATGACCGGATCGTGTCCGAGGATGTCGTCATCGACGGTGAGACGCTGCTTCAGACCGAGTTTTCCATGCGTCGTGAAAGCACCAAAGAAGGTGATTTCACGATGACGGGTACAGAATATGTTCTGCCCCGCTTGCGCCACTTCATCTCCGGTACGTACCGGATCAACCGCGATGGCGCGATCGAGGAGTGGGACCTGTCCCCCGTCGACTTCATCTATCCGGGTGAGCCCGGATTTTTCGCCACGACACCCCTATACGAATGCGAGCCGACGCTGGCGCGTTACGCAAGCCCGACGAAAGGAACCGACCAATGACCAAATATGATGCTGACTGGGTTCGCCGCGAGGAAGCCAAGCGCACGTTTATGGCCGAAAACGGTCTCTATTCCGAGGCCGAAGAGCATTCGTCCTGCGGCGTGGGTCTTGTTGTGTCCGTGGACGGGTCGAAAAGCCGGGCTGTTGTCGAGAACGGGATCAAAGCGCTGAAGGCCATCTGGCACCGGGGTGCTGTGGATGCGGATGGCAAGACCGGCGACGGCGCGGGCATTCATGTGCAGATCCCGGTCGAGTTTTTCTATGACCAGATCGAGCGCACCGGCCACACGCCGAACCGTGATCAGATGGTCGCAGTGGGCCAGGTGTTTCTGCCCCGCACCGACTTTGGCGCGCAGGAAACCTGCCGGACCATCGTGGAAACCGAAGTGCTGCGCATGGGATACTACATCTATGGCTGGCGCCATGTGCCCGTGAACATTGAGTGTCTGGGGGAGAAGGCGAACGCGACCCGTCCCGAGATTGAGCAGATTTTGATTAGCAATTCTAAGGGTGTGGATGAAGAGACTTTTGAGCGTGAGCTGTACGTCATTCGCCGTCGGATCGAGAAGGCCGCAGCTGCCGCGCAGGTGCCGCAACTCTATATCGCGTCGCTGTCCTGCCGGTCGATTATTTACAAGGGCATGATGCTGGCCGAGCAGGTGGCGGAGTTTTATCCCGACCTGCTGGACGAGCGGTTCGAGAGTGCATTTGCCATCTACCACCAGCGGTATTCGACCAACACCTTCCCCCAGTGGTGGCTGGCGCAGCCGTTCCGGATGCTGGCCCATAACGGTGAGATCAACACGCTGAAGGGCAATCTGAACTGGATGAAGTCGCACGAGATTCGGATGGCTTCGGGTGCGTTTGGCGATATGGCGGAGGACATCAAGCCGATCGTAGCGAACGGGTCGTCGGACAGCGCCGCGTTGGATGCCGTATTTGAGGTGCTGGTGCGTGCGGGCCGCAATGCACCGATGGCCAAGACGATGCTGGTGCCCGAGTCGTGGTCGAAGCAGGCGATTGAGCTGCCGCAGGCGTGGCGGGACATGTACTCTTATTGCAACTCGGTGATGGAGCCTTGGGACGGTCCAGCCGCATTGGCGATGACCGATGGCCGTTGGGTCTGTGCCGGTTTGGACCGGAATGGTCTGCGCCCCATGCGTTATGTTGTGACCCGCGACGGGATGGTCATTGCCGGGTCTGAGACCGGGATGGTCCCGCTGGAAGAGTCCAATGTGGTCGAGAAGGGCGCGCTGGGTCCGGGTCAGTTGCTGGCTGTTGATATGGTCGAGGGCAAGCTGTTTCACGACACGGACATCAAGGATCAGTTGGCCGCCTCGCAGCCCTTTGGCGATTGGGTGGGCAAGATCACCGATCTTGAGGGTGAGCTGTCCGGCGTGACCGAGAAGGCGATGTTTGATGGCGAGGCGTTGCGGCGTCGTCAGATTGCTGCTGGCTATTCCATCGAGGAGTTGGAGAACATTCTGGCCCCGATGGCCGAGGATGGGAAAGAGGCATTGGCGTCGATGGGGGACGATACGCCCTCTGCCGTGTTGTCGAAGAAGTACCGGCCGCTGTCGCATTTCTTCCGCCAGAACTTTTCCCAAGTGACGAACCCGCCGATTGACTCACTGCGCGAGTATCGGGTGATGAGCCTGAAGACGCGGTTCGGGAACCTCAAGAACGTGCTGGATGAGTCGAGCGCGCAGACGGAGATTATCACCCTCGACAGCCCGTTTGTTGGCAATGCGCAGTGGGACAAGCTGGTCAGCCATTTCAACGCGGATCTGGTGGAGATCGACTGTACGTTTGAGCCCGGTCAGGGCGCGCTGAGTGCGGCGCTGATGCGTGTGCGGGCGGAGGCTGAGGATGCTGTGCGCTCGGGTGCGGGGCATATCGTGCTGACGGATCAGCATTCTGGTGCTGATAAGGTGGCGATGCCTATGATCCTTGCCACCAGCGCTGTGCATTCGCATCTGACCCGCAATGGGTTGCGCACCTTCTGTTCGCTGAATGTGCGGAGTGCCGAGTGCATTGATCCGCATTACTTTGCTGTGCTGATTGGCTGTGGGGCGACCGTCGTGAACGCCTATCTGGCTGAGGACTCCTTGGCCGACCGGATTGACCGGGGGCTGCTGGATGGCACGCTGACCGAGGCGGTGGCCCGGTATCGGAACGCGATTGATCAGGGCTTGCTCAAGATCATGGCGAAGATGGGGATTTCGGTTGTGTCCTCGTACCGTGGTGGGCTGAACTTTGAGGCTGTGGGGCTGAGCCGTGCGATGGTGGCGGAGTATTTCCCCGGCATGACTTCGCGCATCTCGGGCATCGGTGTGACCGGTATTCAGGCGAAGGCCGAGGAAGTGCATGCGGCTGGTTGGACCGGCACGAATGTTCTTCCCATTGGTGGTTTTTACAAGGCGCGGAAGTCGGGAGAGACCCATGCGTGGGAAGCGACCTCGATGCACATGATGCAAATGGCCTGTAACAGAGCCTCTTTCGAGCTGTGGAAGCAGTACAGCGCCAAGATGCGGTCGCAGCCGCCCATTCATCTGCGCGACCTGATGGACATCAAGCCGCTGGGCAAGCCGGTGCCTTTGGAAGAAGTGGAAAGCATCACTTCGATCCGGAAACGCTTTGTCACGCCGGGGATGTCGCTGGGCGCGCTGAGCCCAGAGGCGCACAAGACCCTGAACGTGGCGATGAACCGGATTGGCGCGAAGTCGGACAGTGGGGAGGGCGGCGAAGATCCGGCGCACTTCCACCCGGAGCCCAATGGCGACAATCCGTCGGCCAAGATCAAGCAGGTCGCGTCAGGCCGTTTTGGTGTGACCGCCGAGTATCTGAACCAGTGCGAAGAGTTGGAGATCAAGGTGGCGCAGGGGGCTAAGCCCGGTGAGGGTGGGCAGTTGCCCGGCATGAAAGTCACGGACCTGATCGCGCGGCTGCGGCACTCGACCAAAGGCGTGACCCTGATCTCACCCCCGCCGCACCACGACATCTATTCGATCGAGGACCTGGCGCAGCTGATTTATGACCTCAAGCAGATCAACCCGCGCTGCAAGGTGACGGTGAAGCTGGTGGCGTCGTCGGGCGTCGGGACCATTGCTGCGGGTGTGGCGAAGGCGAAGGCGGATGTGATCCTGATTTCCGGCCACAATGGCGGGACCGGCGCGTCGCCTGCGACGTCGATCAAGTATGCCGGTCTGCCGTGGGAGATGGGTCTGACCGAAGCGCATCAGGTTCTGAGCATGAACAACCTGCGGGATCGTGTGACTCTGCGGACCGATGGTGGCCTGCGCACGGGCCGTGACATTGTCATGGCGGCGATGCTGGGGGCCGAGGAATACGGCATCGGCACCGCGGCGCTGATCGCGATGGGCTGTATCATGGTGCGTCAGTGCCAATCGAACACGTGTCCTGTGGGCGTGTGTACACAGGACGAGAGCCTGCGCGCGAAGTTCACCGGGAACGCGGACAAGGTGGTGAACCTGATCACCTTCTACGCTCAGGAAGTGCGTGAGCTCTTGGCGCAGATTGGCGCGCGCAGTTTGGACGAGGTGATTGGCCGGGCGGACCTGCTTGCGCAGGTGTCGCGTGGGTCGGCGCACTTGGACGATCTGGACCTGAACCCGATGCTGATCACCGTCGATGGCGCGGCCGAGATCGTCTACAACCGGGACAAGGATCGCAACGCGGTGCCCGATACGCTGGACGCGCAGATCGTGCGGGATGCGGCGCGGTTCCTTGAAGACGGCGAGAAGATGCAGCTGCAATACGCGATCCAGAACACCCATCGGACTGTGGGCACGCGGACCAGCAGCCATATTGTTCGGAAGTTCGGGATGCGCAATTCGTTGCAACCCGACCATCTGACGGTGAAGCTGACCGGCTCTGCCGGGCAGTCCCTTGGTGCCTTTGCGGCGCCGGGCCTGAAGCTGGAAGTGTCCGGCGATGCCAATGACTATGTGGCCAAGGGTCTGTCGGGGGGCACCGTCGTGGTGCGCCCGCCGATGGCCTCGCCCATCGTGGCCGCTGACAACACGATCATCGGAAATACGGTGCTGTATGGTGCGACCGATGGCTACCTGTTTGCCGCTGGACGTGCGGGTGAACGCTTTGCCGTGCGGAACTCGGGCGCGAAGGTCGTGATCGAGGGCTGCGGGTCGAACGGGTGTGAGTACATGACCGGCGGTGTTGCCGTAATCCTGGGGGAGATCGGTGCCAACTTTGGTGCGGGTATGACCGGGGGCATGGCGTACCTGTACGACCCGGACGGCAAGGCCGAAGCGCTGATGAACCTTGAGACGCTGGTGACCTGCCCGGTGACCGTGGACCATTGGAAGGCGCAGTTGGAAGGGTTGCTGGAGCGCCATCTGGAGGAGACCGGCAGCGCGAAGGCTGCCGATATTCTCCAGCATTGGGATACCGAGCAGCACAACTTCCTTCAGGTCTGTCCGAAGGAGATGCTGGACAAGCTGGAGCATCCCATCAGCCTGGAAGACGCGGCTATTCCTGCGGAATAGGGTCTAATCCTTGGACTGGGCGACCATCTTGGTCGCCTGGTCCTTACTGCCGACATGGGTGTTTTCAGCGAGGATGTCGGCGACCTTGCTGGGCATGGTGCTGAGCTTGTTGGCGATCACGTGGTCCGTGTCGCCACCCCATTTCAGAACCCAGACAAGGGCGGCGTCGGTCGCGTTCAGCACGCGGTATTGCGGGGCGATGGCGCCGGGTTGGACGCCGTTTGTGGTTTCAATCATCTCCTGTCTCCGAGCACGAAAAGGTGCCCTCACCCGAAAAGAGGTTAACAGAATCAGCCTTTGCCCCGAAGCGATTAACGTTTTGTTTTTGATTAGAGTTTTCTGATGAATTGGTGAATCGTGTGTTGCTGGTGGTATCCGTGCGCGGCCGACATATCTTTGACCTATGCGGTTTTTGGCTGTGGTTCTGATCTTGCTGGGGTCGGCGGTGTCTGCCGAGCCTTTGCGCGTGCTGGCCATCGGCGACAGTTTGATGGCGTGGCACAAGTGGACAGGGCGCGACATTCCTTCTGTCGTGGGCGATTTGCTGGACGCGCAGGTGGAGAATGAGGCTGTTGCCGCGTCGCGCTTTTCCAATGCGTCCGCGCTGGGCCGTGCTGTCGGGTTTGACGTGCGGGCGCAGTTTCGGCAGGGCGATTGGGACGTGATCCTGATCAATGGCGGGGCCAACGATTTTCTGAACGATTGTTCGTGCAGTGCCTGTGATGGCGTGTTGGATGGCCTGATCGGGCCGGACCTGAGCGGTGAGGTGCCCGATTTCCTGATGCGGTTGCGGCAGACCGGGGCGGAGGTGCTGTGGATGGGATACTATGCCAGTGCGCGGTCGGGGCAGTTTGACGGGTGCCGTCCGTATCTGGTGGAGTATGATACGCGCCTTGCCCGCTTTGCCGCGCAGACCGACGGTGTGCGGTTTCTGGACAGCGAGGATGTGATGGACCCGTCAGATCGGTCGCTTTTTGCCTTTGACGGCATTCACCCCTCGCCGTCCGGGGCGCGTCGTATCGGCACCTATCTGGCGCAATCGCTCGCGCGGTAGTTTTCATGGCGCAGTGCGCGCCCTATAGCTGTGCGCATGGCAAGAAAGAGCAGTAAGCGGACGACAAAGAAGACGGCGAAACGTGCGTTTCGGCCCGGCCGATGGCTTTTTCGGTGGTCGCTGCGGGTCGTAAGCGTGGTGTTTCTGTTGGCGGTTGCTGTGACCCTGCTGTGGTCCGTCGTGAACCCGCCGACCACGCTTTACATGATGCAGGAAAGCCGCCGTCTGGGCGGTGTCGATCACCAGTGGGTGCCCATGGAGGAGATTGCTCCGGTGATGGCGCGTGTGGCTGTGGCGGCGGAGGATGCGAATTTTTGCAATCATTGGGGTTTGGATGTGGTGGCTATTCGTCGTGCGATTGACGAGGGCAGCAATCGCGGTGCGTCGACCATCAGTCAACAGGTCGTGAAGAACGTGTTTCTGTGGCATGGCCGGTCCTGGGTGCGGAAGGTGATGGAGGCCGCGATGACCCCGCTGATGGAGGCGCTGTGGTCGAAGCGGCGGATCCTTGAGGTTTATCTGAACGTGGCCGAGTTCGACGAGGGTGTCTTTGGCGTAGAGGCTGCCGCGCGGCACTACTTTGGTGTGGGGCCTGCGGATTTGTCTGGCACACAGGCGGCCCGTCTGGCCGCGATCCTGCCGAACCCCAAGGGCCGGTCGGCGAGCCAGCCGTCATCCTTTGTGCGCAAGCGTGCGGCCAGCATCCTTGACGGGGCAGCCACGATCCGCGCGGATGGTCGTGCCCGTTGTTTCGAGAGTTGAAAAACCGGCGTCCGCCGTGCATGGATGCCTGACCCATTTATAGACCCCGGATTGTCCATGGCCCGCCTGTTCCACGTTCCGCTTTCTCCGTTTTGCCGCAAGGTGCGTCTGAGCTTGGCCGAGAAGAAGATCGAGGTGGAGCTGGTTGAGGAGCGGTATTGGGAGGCAGATCCGGATTTCCTGCGCCGCAACCCGGCGGCCAAGGTGCCTGTGCTGCGTCTGGACGGCGTGATGATGAGCGAGAGTGCCGCCATCTGCGAGTATATCGAGGAGACGCGGCCTGAGCCGTCGCTGATGCCTTCGGACCCTGTGGCCAAGCTGGAAGTCCGCCGGTTGGTGGGGTGGTTTGACGACAAGTTTCACAATGAGGTGACGTCGAAGCTGCTCTATGAGCGGGTGAACAAGAAGGTGATGGGGCAGGGCTTCCCGGACAGTCGCAACGTCAAGGATGGGGCGAAGGCGATCAAGTATCACCTCGATTATATGACGTGGTTGCTGGATCACCGCCGGTGGTTGGCGGGGGATGTGATGACCCTGGCCGATTTTGCGGCGGCTGCGCATTTGTCTGCGTTGGACTATATCTCTGATGTGGATTGGAACCGCAGTGAGGTGGTCAAGGATTGGTATGCGAAGATCAAGTCGCGCCCGGCCTTTCGGTCGATCCTGGCAGATCAGGTGCCAGGGTTTCCGCCGCCGCGGCACTATAATGATCTGGATTTCTGATCATTCTGTCGGACTGGGGGCTGTCTGCCCCCAGACCCCCGAGGATTTTTTTGAAACAGGGAAGAGATGGACCTGAAAGAGCGGGTCATAGGGCGTGCTCTGGATGAGGGGTTTATCATGGCGCGTGTGTGCCGGCCGGACGCTGTGCCGGAGGTGGCAGAGCGGTTGGAGGCGTTCGTTGAGGCCGGGCGCCATGGGCAGATGGGGTGGATGGCCGAGCGGATGCATTGGCGTGGGAACCCCGCAGCGCTTTGGCCCGAGGCGCGGTCGGTGATCATGTTGGCCGAGAGTTATGCGCCGGAGCATGATCCGCTCGCCGTGTTGGAGCGGTCGGAGTTGGCGGCCGTGTCTGTTTATGCGCAGGGGCGGGACTACCATGACATCGTCAAGAAGCGGCTGAAACGGTTGGCGCGATGGTTGATTGCCGAGGCCGGGGGCGAGGTGAAGGTGTTTGTGGATACTGCGCCAGTGCCGGAGAAGGCTTTGGGGCAGGCCGCGGGTCTGGGCTGGCAGGGTAAGCATACCAACCTTGTGAGCCGGGAGTGGGGCAATTGGGCCTTTTTAGGGTCTGTTTTTACCACGTTGGAGTTGGAACCGGATGCGCCGGAGCTGGACCATTGCGGGTCGTGCCGGGCCTGTCTGGATGTGTGTCCGACGAATGCCTTTCCTGCGCCCTATCAGCTCGATGCGCGGCGGTGCATTTCGTATCTGACCATCGAGCATAAGGGCCCGGTGGATGAGGCGCTGCGGCCCGGTTTAGGCAACCGGATTTATGGTTGTGACGATTGTCTGGCCGTGTGCCCGTGGAACAAGTTTGCCGTGGCGGCGAGTGATATGAGGTATTTGGGGGCTGTTGGCGCGCCGCCTTTGGCGGAGTTGGCCGCTTTGGATGATGCGGGATTTCGGGCGCAGTTTTCCGGGTCGCCCATTAAGCGGATCGGGCGGGACCGGTTTGTGCGCAATGTGGCTTATGCCATTGGCAATTCGGGGCTGCTGGAGTTGGTTCCCGCCGTGCAGACGCTGGTGGATGATCCCGATCCAGCCGTGGCGGACGCGGCGCGCTGGGCGGTGACGCAATTGGGCGCGACGGGTCGCGAATAGGCGCGGTAGGCCGCTAGAAAAGACGGGGAGCGGGCATGGCCATTTTGCTGGGTGTGGATACGGGCGGCACCTATACCGATGCGGTTTTGATGCAGGACGAGGCGCGGGTGCTGGCCCGTGCCAAGGCGTTGACGACGCGCCATGATCTGGCTGTCGGCGTGGGTGAGGCGGTGCGTGCCGTGCTTGGCGCGTCTGGTGTGCAAGCTGGTGAGGTGGGCATGGCTTCGCTTTCCACGACGCTGGCGACCAACGCGCTGGTCGAGGGGCAGGGCGGGCGTGTCGCGCTGATCTACATCGGGTTTCGGGAGAAGGATCTGGCGGCGCAGGGGCTGGCCGAGGCCTTGGGTGACGATCCGGTTTGTGTGCTTGCTGGAGGGCACGGGCATGATGGGGCGGAGGCTGCGCCGTTGGATGAAGCAGCGCTTTGGGCTTTTTTAGAGACACATATGAATGCCGTGAGCGGGTTCGCGGTGGCGGCGCAATTTGCGACGCGGAACTCGGCGCATGAGCTGCGGGCGATGGAGATGGTGCGCGAGGTGACGGGGCGGCCCGTGTCTGCATCGCATCAGTTGTCGGCCAAGCTGGGTGGGCCGAAGCGGGCGCTGACGGCGGTGTTGAATGCGCGGCTGATCGGGATGATTGACGCGCTGATCGGGCGGGCCGAGGCGGAGTTGCGGCGCATTGGGATCACCGCGCCGATGATGGTGGTGCGCGGGGACGGGGCGTTGATGTCGTCGGCGCAGGCGCGGGGGCGGCCCATCGAGACGATCCTGAGCGGACCGGCGGCGTCAATTGTTGGCGCGCGGTGGCTGACGGGGGCCGATCATGCGTTGGTGAGCGACATTGGCGGGACGACGACGGATGTGGCTGTGCTGCGCGGCGGGCGGCCAGTGATTGACCGGGATGGCGCACGGGTGGGGCCGCACCGCACGATGGTCGAGGCGGTGGCGATGCGCACCACGGGTCTGGGCGGGGACAGTGAGGTGCATTTTGTGGCGGAGGGTTTGCAGGGGGGTGTGACCCTTGGGCCGCGCCGCGTCTTGCCTGTTTCCTTGATTGCGCATGAGGCGCGGGAAGTCGTTTTGCCGCTGCTTGAGGCGCAGATGCGGAGTGCGACGCCGGGGGAGCATGATGGGCGCTTTGGGCGGGCAGTTCCAGGCGTGTCTGCCGACGGGTTGGTGGCGCGGGATGCGGCGTTGTTGGAGCGGATCGGTGGCGGGGTGCAGGGGCTTGGTGCTGTGTTGCGGACCCGGATGGATCAGGCGGCGTTGAAGCGGTTGGTGGCGCGAGGGCTGGTGCAGGTTGCAGGTCTTACGCCTTCGGATGCGAGCCATGTCCTTGGGTATCTGTCGGATTGGGATGCGGAGGCTGCGCGGATGGCTTGCGTCTTGTTCGGGCGGCGGCGGACCGGGGCGGGGGAGCGTTTGGCTTCCGAGCCTGAGCAGATGGCGCGGATGGTTGTGGACCAGTTGACGCATCAGACCGGCGTGGCGCTGTTGCAGGCGGCGCTGGCGGAGGATGGGTTGGATGAGGGGCTGGCTACTCATGCCTTAATGCAGCGAGGGCTGTCGGATGCGTGCGGGTTGGTGCGGGTGTCCACCGGTTTGGATGTGCCTGTGGTTGGATTGGGGGCGTCGGCGCGGGCGTATTATCCGGCGGTGGGAGAGCGGTTGGGCTGTGAGATGCAGTTGCCCGAAAATGGTGGCGTGGCGAATGCCATTGGTGCCGTTGTGGGTCGTGTAACTGTTCGTCGGAGCGGGACGGTGACGGCGCCGAGCGAGGGTCGGTTTCGGGTGCATTTGCCGACGGGGCCGGAGGATTTTGCCGGATCAGAGGCCGCTTTGGCCAAGTTAGAGACTGTTTTGGCGGAGGATGCGCGTGCTGCGGCGCGTGCTGCGGGCGCGTCGGAGATTGAGCTGCGCGTGTCGCGGGACATTCGCACTGTGCAGGCCGAGGCGCGGGAGGTGTTTGTGGAGGCGACGCTGACGGCGGAGGCCGCTGGTCGGCCACGCATCGCGCAGGCATAAAAAAGGCGAGCCAAGCGGCCCGCCCTTTTTTGAGATCTCTTGTGGTCGCCTTAGACCGGGGGACGACCCCGAACGGCGCGTGCCACCATGGCCACCACGAACAGGATCAGGAAGATCACGAAGAGGATTTGTGCAATCCCTGCGGATGCCCCGGCGATACCGCCAAAGCCCATCAGTGCGGCGATCAGGGCGATCACCAGGAAGGTCAGTGCCCAACCAAGCATTTGTTCGTCCTTTCTATCTATCAGTTGCTGTCTTGAAGAAAGAACGTGGGGCCTTACCGATTGTTCCGAACTTTATTCTGCAGCGCGTTTCGGAAGGACCCAATTGGGCCGTGGGAAGTGGCAGGTGTAGCCGTTGGGGAAGCGTTCGAGGTAGTCTTGGTGCTCTGGTTCGGCTTCCCAGAAGTCGCCGACCGGTTCGACCTCGGTCACGACTTTGCCGGGCCAGATGCCGGAGGCTTCGACGTCCGCGATCGTGTCATGGGCCACCTGTTTTTGGGCCTCGTCCACGTGGTAGATGGCCGAGCGGTAGCTGAGGCCCACGTCGTTGCCCTGCCGGTTCAGCGTGGTGGGGTCGTGGATCTGGAAGAAGAACTCCAGAAGATCGCGGTAGGTGATGATCGAGGGGTCGTAGATGATCTCGATCCCTTCGGCGTGGGTGCCGTGGTTGCGGTAGGTCGCGTTGGGGACATCGCCGCCGGTGTAGCCCACCCGCGTTGCCTTGACCCCCGGTTTCTTGCGGATCAGGTCCTGCATGCCCCAGAAACAGCCGCCTGCCAGTACGGCGCGTTGATCGCTCATGCTACATCCTCCACTTGGTTTAGGTAGTCACCATAGCCTTCGTCCTCCATGTCGTCACGGTGGACGAAGCGGAGGGAGGCCGAATTGATGCAATAGCGCAGGCCGCCGCGGTCGCGTGGGCCGTCGGGGAAGACGTGGCCGAGGTGGCTGTCGCCGTATTTGCTGCGCACTTCGGTGCGGATCATGCCGTGGCTGGCGTCGTGGTGTTCGGTGACGTTGTCGATGGGTTTGGTGAAGGACGGCCAGCCGCAGCCGCTTTCGTATTTGTCGGACGACGCGAACAGCGGCTCGCCCGAGACGATGTCGACATAGATCCCCGGTTCCTTGTTGTTGAGCAGCTTGCCGCTGCCGGGGCGTTCTGTCCCGCTTTCCTGCGTGACATAGAACTCTTCGGGCGACAGGGTCGCGATGACGTCGGGGTTTTTGGTGTAGGTTGCCATGGTGTGCCACTCCCTTCTGTTCGGCCTTTATGTGGTGCGGGTAAAGCGAATTGGAAGGGCGTGACCTGTCCGGATCGCGGACTATCTGTCAGCCAGAAACGCACCTGGAGGGTCATCATGCGCGCTTTTGTTGTTATGCTTTGTCTGCTCGCAGGGCAGATGGCCAGTGCCGGTATGCGGGATGTTACCTTTCCGTCGATTGATGGCGGAACGCTGGACATGTCGGAATGGGCGGGCCAACCGGTGCTGGTCGTCAACACGGCGTCGCAATGCGCGTTCACCCGGCAGTATGAAGATCTGCAGACACTTTATGACACCTACCGCGACCGTGGGCTGGTGGTATTGGCTGTGCCCTCTGATACGTTCCGGCAGGAATTGGACAGTGCGGAGGAGGTGCGGGAGTTCTGCGAGATCGCCTTTGGTCTGGACATGCCGATGACGGACATCCTGTCCGTGAAAGGCATGGATGCGCACCCTTTCTATCAGGCGGTGAAGGACGAGGTCGGCTTTGTGCCGCGCTGGAACTTCAACAAGATTCTGGTTGGCGCAGACGGCCAGGTGATCGAGACCTGGGGCGCACAATCTGCCCCGATGTCACGACCTGTGCGCCGCAGCATCGAGGCAGAGCTTAACCGAGAGTGATGTTTAACGTTACGGCGACGTACCGGTTGTTGTCGTTGTGCCAGTACCGGTCGTCGTGGTGGTGGCAACGGCCGCCATTGCCGCGCTGATTGCGGCAGCTGATGGTGGGGCAGTAAGCGTACCACCAAGCAGTCCGCCGCTTGGCGACGGCGGAGGTGTCGTTGCCGCAGGGCCAAGCGGAGGTGCTGGCGCTGCATCCTGAGCCCCTGCAGGCCCAGCGATACTTGAGAAGACCAGAGCGGTCGTAGCAAAGAAAGAACGAAGCATTCTGAGGATACCTTCCGGTTGGTTTCAAGGTGTCCCTAGGTTTCGTCAGTGTGGGTCATACGCAATAGCGCCGCACTGCAGCAATTGCGACAGGAGGCACCTCGCCGTTTTTGCAAGACGCGCACAGCGAAAGACCGCATGTCGCTGCGGTTTTTGTATCGGGTCGGGACGCTATAGCGCCTCAGCCGATCTGTGCCTCGCAAAAGAAAAGGGCCTGCCGAAGCAAGCCCTCGCTCATCTTTTGTAAAGTCGAACGGGTGTTACTGCGTGCCCGTCGTCGTTGTTGTCGTCGTGCCGTTGCTGCCATTTGAAGCGATTGCAACGACCGCAATGCCGACACCGACAATGGCCGCCGTTGCGGCGGGCGTCAGACCGCCGGCAAACAGTTCGTTGCCCGTAGCGGGGGGCGGTGTGTTGGCCGCGGGCCCCGGTGGCGGTGTTTGTGCTGCATCCTGAGCCACTGCTGGCATCGCAAATCCTGCGAGGGTCAGAGCGGTCGCAGCAAAGAAAGTGCGAATCATTCGAAGGGTACCTTTTCGCTAGTCTGGACCATCCACACAGATTTGCCGCCGGTACGTTATGTACAAGAGCGCTGCGCCGCAGCATCGGTGACAGGAGGCTCCTTGCCGGTTTTGCACCGTGCGCACGGCGAAAGGTTGCGAGCGATTGCGAATTTCCATGTGGTGAGGGACGCGATCGGTGATTTCCTGATCAGAGTGTCAGGCAAAAAAGAAAGGGCCTGCCGAAGCAAGCCCTTTCGAGAATTCTGTTTACAACCAGGCGTTTGTTAAGGTGCGCCGGTCGTTGTTGTGGTCGACGAGGACGACCCTGCTGCAATCACAAGCACAGCTGCGGTCACTGCGATCACTGCTGCAGGCGGTACAGCCAATGCGCCCGCTTCACCTTGGCCCAGTTGGATTTCGTTACCCTGGCCGCCCGAAACGGTCGAGTTCAAGGGCACGTCCTGCGCCAGCGCTGCGGTGGATGTTGCTGCAACCAAAGCCGCTGCGGAAATCAGTTTGAATGTCTTGGTCATGATATGACTCCTATAACGTCCTGAGGATTAGCTAGGACAGTTTCAGCAAAAATACAATCTGCTTCGCTGTTCTGTTCCCGTTTCTGATACATTTTTGCTGCAACGCGGAAAGCTGATCACTTTTTGAGCAAGCGGGTGCGGATATATCCAAGCTCTGGTCCCGACCATTGGCGCGTTTGCCACACCGTCGCGTCGCGTCGGTCCACCCAATAGTCAAAGGCGACGACGCCTTTCCAGCCGGTGCAGTTTTCCTGCAGATGCACCACCGGGAAGGACCGGCCAACGATCACGAGATCTTCGTTCCTGACCATGCGCATTTCACAATCGAGTGGGATCTCATCAATCCCGTTGTTCCCGTTCTTGATGTAGAGCGTATGCTTTCCGGAGATCGGCGCGCGCTGTTGGATTGCCTTGACCGCTGTATCCGCGTCCACGGACCCGATATCGTTGGTGACCCCGCGTGTTGCGGCGATCACGCCGTCGCGCACGGTGATTTGCACATCGTCAGCGCTGCGCCATGTCCGGATGAGGCCCGGACCCGCGTCACGTCGTTCTGAGAATGGCACAAGAAAGGCCGTTGCATCGCGGTTTTCAATTGTCACTTCGAGTGCTGGGACCGTCAGGCTCGCGATAAGGGCTGGCGTGAGTTCTGGAGCCGGGGGCACCTCCTGCCGACCCGCGCGATAGGCGTCCAATACAGTGCGGAACTGGCTGGCCTGCGTGTTCTGTTCGTCGGTGCCGCCGGAGCAGCCCGCAACCAAGAGTGCGGCACAGACCGCGAGGGATTTCAGTCCGTTTATCATTCCCAGACCCTTCCCCAATCTGCATTCAGCTCGGTGATGTGGCCGGTGCGAATTTGTTCGTAGAGGCGACCAGAAACGCTCAACCGTGCGCCGCCGTCCCGTTGTACCGGCCGGATCGTGGTTGATACGGTTTGACGGCTGGGTTGGCCGATGAACCAGCTGGTCGGGACCGTGATGTTGATCCCTTTGTCAAACGAGCCTTCGCCGAATTCTTCGGAACTGACGTCTGTCAGCGTAAAGAAGCCGCCGACGCGCCAGCCGTTTGCGAACTGACGTTCCACGGTGAAGGTGGCGCCGACATCACCGGCCAGATAGCGGCCCACGTCGACCTGGCCGTAGTACCCCTTGCCGAAGTCGTAATAGGCCGAGATGTGGCCCGTTGCGACATCATAGTCCTGAAAGCCAAACCGCTGATCAAAGTCGCGCTGTCTGGCATAGTTCGCCTCGATCCCGAGCCCCAGTCGGCTGGCGGCGGGTTTCCAGAGGAATTCCGCCGAGACGCCACCAAAGAACTGTTCGAGATAGCCCGCTGTTACACGGGCGTAGGTGTTTTTGCCCGTTTTCCATTGGCGCGAGACAAACAGGTTTTCAATCGTCGTGTCACCCGCCTGGGCATAGAGCAGGGCATCGGTGCGCACGCGTGGCAGTACAGAGTTGGATTCGCGACCGCTGTCGATGTTGCCAGCCAGCCTGTGCCGGACCTCGCCACTCAGCAGCCAGCCGGGGGCAAAACGGTACTGTCCTTGGGCCGACAGGCCAACGTCAAGCCGGACGGGACGGTCCGGGTCGAAATAGCTTGGGCGGATAAATGGTCCGAGCGAGTAGCTGAAGCGTGGATAAGCCTGTGTCCCGTCGATTGCGCCGGCGGGCGCGCGGGGCGCCGCGTCCGAGATTTCGGACGCCGCCAGCAACGCGTATGCTGCGTTGGGCCGGAATTCGAGCGTTTCGAGATCGCGCCGTGCAATGGTCGTTGTCGACAATGCCAGGCCTTCGTTCATCAGGACGATGTCAAAGACTTCGACCGAGGGCGGCAGCTGGCGCGCCAGCGCGCGGGCTGTTCTGCCCACCACGATGGCAAGGTTTGCGTAGCGTGAGCTGGACACGCGCGCTTCGGCCCGGTTGGCGGTGACTTGCAGGCTCTCGAGGCGAATGCCGTCTTCGGTCAATTCGGGCTCGACAACGTCGCGCAGGATCATGGGTGCGCTTTGCGAGGCAGCCCAGGCCGTGTCATAGGAGGCCGGGTTTGCCTCGCGCGAGGGTCGGACGATAATCGGGCGTGGACCTGCCAATGTGAACGGCGTGGCCGGACGCTTGGGGTTGAACTGTATTTGGGCGTTCACGCCCAGTTCCGAACCATACAGGTAGTAGGCACCAACCCGAATCGCGTTTGTCCACTGATACTCGACCCCGAAATTGACGCGCGACTCGCGTTCAAAAACGCCGCGCGATGTTTCGGCCTCATAGGCGTCGGGCGAGTATTCCAGCTTGAATCCGAGGCGGTCGTTATACTGCCACTCGATCCCGCCAAACGGAGAGACGGGACCGCGGAACCACTGATCGGTCGCAAGTTCGCCGCCGGTGCCGTTGGGGTCAAATGCCGGGCGATCCTCACCAAAGATCGAGCCGATGGACCCCGAAGAGCCCAGACGCCCCCACCCCAGGCCGGCTGTGACCTTGGCGCGACCGGGCAGGCGGAAGGGTCGGATGAAATTCTTGGTCGCGACCAGGTATTCGCCTGCATAGATGCCGGTGCCCGCAAAGTCCTGCAGACCCACGCTGACGGCGGGACGGTACTGACGTTCCTTGAGCAGCAGGTAGCGGAAATCAAAGCTGCGGTCCCGGTAGGTATCGAACCCGTCCGAGTTCCAATCCTGGATGCCGATGTAGCGGAAACTGGCGGTGATCCGGGGCGAGAATTGAAAGGACAACGTCGTCCGGGTCTGACCGCCGAAATTGGAAATACCAATCGCCAACTGGCCATCCGGCATAGCCTCGCCCGAGGGCGTGTCGATGAGGCCGGGCAAACCGTAGAAGTTCAGGGTCGGGGCAGAGGTGACAACCTTGGGTTTCGGGGCTTCGCGGTTCTGTGCCGCTGCAAATTGCGGGGCCAAGGCAAGGGGCAGGCTGCTCAGGCCGGCCAAAACAAGCGATCTTATCCGCAAAGGCATGTGTTCACTGTCCGGTCGTTCTTTGTTTGTTAAAGCCATTAAACATGGGCCTATACGTTAAACAATCTTGGAGGCATGAGGGCGCCAAACTAGCGGAAAAGCGCGGCTTTCAAGATACAGGCGCAACGAATTCCCGGCTTGCCTCGGGCGCATCCTTGGGCGCGCTGTACCCTTCGACCCAGCGCTTGACTGTGGCCCGAGCGGCGATTTCGTCACTGGCCGCCAGCGCATGACGGAGCGAGCGCATCGCCGACGCCACTTCGATCTCGCTCAGCCCCTCTTCGTTGGTGAAGAAGATCTTTTTGTGGCCGGTGCCGACTTGCGTGCCGCTTAGCGTTAACTCTTCGGTCATTTTCTCGCCCGGACGCAGGCCGGTGAACTCAATCTCAATATCGCCGTCCGGGTTTTGCACATCGCGCACGGTAAAGCCCGCGCTTTCGATCACCTGGCGTGCTAGTTGTTCAATTTTGACCGGCTTGCCCATGTCCAGAACAAAGACTTCACCGCCCTTCGCCATGGACCCGGCCCGCAGGACCAGATTGACCGCCTCCTGCACCGTCATGAAGTAGCGTTCGACCTCGCGGTGGGTGACCGTCAGCGGCCCGCCCCGGCGCAGTTGTTCTTGGAACAGTGGCACGACGGACCCGGACGATCCCAACACGTTTCCGAACCGGACGATGGAGAATTTCAGGCCCTTGGGTGCGGCCACCCGGTTGGCGATGTCTTGCACAACAAGTTCGGCCAAACGCTTCGATGCGCCCATCATGTTGGTGGGCCGCACGGCCTTGTCCGAGGAGATCAGCATGAAGCGTTCAACGCTTGCCTCTGCCGCTTCGGTGACCAGCGTTTGTGTCCCGAGCGCGTTGTTGGCCAGCCCCGCGAGCGGGTTAAACTCGACCAGCGGCACATGTTTATATGCAGCGGCGTGCAGCACCACTTGAATATCGTGGTCGGCCAGGACGCGGCGCACCTGGCGTGCATCGGTGACCGAGCCCAGCAGTGGCACGATTTCGATGTTGCTGCCTTCAGCCAGTTGGGCGAGTTCCTGGTGGATCTGGTAGAGCGCAAGCTCGCTCAGCTCATAGAGCACGATCTTTTCCGGATGATACTCCAGCACCTGACGGCTGAGTTCCGAGCCGATGGAGCCGCCCGCGCCCGAGATCAGGACACGGCGTCCGACATACGCTTCGCCACCGCCGTCCCGCGGGGTCATCACCTCGTCCCGGCCCAAAAAGTTGCGCGCGTTCACTGGTGTCAGTTTGTCGACCAGTGCCTCTTCTCCGATCAGTTGCGAGAATGAGGGCAACGTTTGCACCTCAAGCCCCATCTTTTGCAGACGGCGTGCGATTTGCATCTGTTTGGGGTGGCTTTGCGACGGGATGGCCAAAAGCACGCGGTCGATGCGCCCCTCGGCCACGATCTCGGCAATGCGGACCGGGCTGTAGACCGGCAAGCGCAGGACGTTCAAACCCTGTAGGGCCTGGTTGTCATCGACAAAGGCAACCGGTTCGATCTGTTCGTGATTGCGCAGGGCCGACACCAGCTGCATCCCGGTCGTGCCTGCGCCATAGATCAGCACGCGGCATCGATCCGTTCCCTTTCGATAAATCGCCAGCACGATCTGCAGCAGGATGGCCCGGCTCATGATCGAGAACACGAAAAACGAGATGCCGAAGGTGATCTGTGTTGACAGCGGCAGTGGCATGTTTGCAGCCGTCGTCAACAGCGCCGATGTCATCGCCAGCAGTCCGGAGAAGACCCCGGTCCGCCCGATGGACCCCGTATCATAGTCATTCAGCGTCGATGTGGAGATGCACAGCCACAGCGACAGCGCGACCGAAACGATCAGCATATAGGGCAGGATCGGCACGTACGCGACAAAGCTGTCCCAGGCGGTTTGCGTCGACAGGTTCAGGCTGAATGCAAAGAGAAGCGCGGCTGGAATGAGGCTCGTGTCAATTGCGATCAGAATATTTCGCTTTTGCGTGCGCGAAAGTGACTTGAGCAGATTCAACATGTTGCCCCCTTGGTCCCTCGCCCTTTGTAGGCTTCAGTCACCGCTATCACCTCTACGTATCAAATTCGTGCCGGTATACTGCAGCTGCAGAAAAATCGAAGGCTCCCGCAGCGGAAAAGTGCCAAAAATTGCCTATTTTTTGTGCGTCATCGGCAGCTTCTTACACAAATTTAACGATTCGGTAAGGCTTTGACGCGTTTTCAGCGTCTTCGAAACAGGTTCCCGATGGTTTGAAAGACGAGGTCGAAGTCGTAGCACGTGCTTCGATTCCGTTGGTAGATGAGATCGAGCCGGGCCTTTCGGGGAACGCAGACCTTGCAATAGACCTCGTCTGTTTCTTCGGCGGTGTTACAGCGCGCCAGCAGCCGCCCCTCGTGTTTATGAAATCGGATCGTGGCCAGGCCGGTGACGCCGGGCCGTGATTGCAACACCTGTTCGTAGATGTCGGGAAAGCGTTCGACATATTCGCGCAGCGGTGGCCGTGGGCCCACAAAGGACAGGTCCCCCTTGAGGATGTTCCAAAGCTGCGGGAACTCATCAAGCCGCTTGGCGCGCAGTTTTGCCCCCAGGGGCGTGATCCGCGTATCCTTGTGCCCGCCCGACACCCCCTGATCTGTATCGACGACCGTCATCGTGCGGAATTTCCACAACCCGAAGCTTTCTGTCGGGGTTTTCATCCGTTCGGCCACATAAAACAAAGGCCGCCCCTGTTTCCGCCAGATCACCCAGATCAGATACAGGATGACGGGGCCCAGAATGACGACCAGCAGGCTGGCAAAGAACAGATCGAAGATGCGTTTGCGCCAGGTCATACCGTTTCCTCGGTTTTCCAGTCCTGAACGATACCCGATGCTGTGCTGTCCGTCGGCACAAAGGGATAAATCCCTTCCACCAGGGTCGTATCAAGATGCACTTTGGCGATTGTCCGTGCCGGCGCAGGGCGCGGTTCCCAGTCAAGCCCGGCCGCATCCAGCAGGTCACCCATGCAGACAGCGCCGGGTGCCGAAACATTCAAGGTCGGTGGCAAGTCTGGGGTGCGCGCAAGCCTGTGCAGCACCTGCGCCAGCCTGCCGGGTCCGATGTAACTGCGCGCCGGCGTGCGCCCGTCCGGGAACCGGTCCAGAGTAAAGCCTTGCTTCCAGCCGCCTAGGATCGCGTCGGCCCCGGCCACATTGCCCAGTCGCAGCACCGTGCATGGGTTGCTGTGTTCGTGGGCCATGCGTTCCATCTCGAGTTTGGCGGTGGCGTAGTCGCTTTGCGGTGATGTTGGGCCAGTCTCGGATAGCGCGCCGGGCAGCGCGCCATAGACCGCTGCCGACGAAAACAGAAAGACATGCGCGCCCTGGGCTGCGTCAAGCGTTTGCTGGGCGAGGTTGATGTTCCAGTCCATGGGCTGGTCACTACTCGGCGTCACACCAGCAAGGCAAAACACGGCATCCGCCCCGGTCAGGGCGCGAGACAGCTGTGCGGCATCATTTATGTCGAGCGTCTTTCGGGTGGTCCACTCTACGCTCTCCGGCCATCGCGGACGCAACAGCCGCCCGAGTTTTCCGCCTGCGCCAAGGATCACGGTCCGCATCGCTCAGCCCATTGAGATCTGTTTGTCCGCAGGGACAAGCGCGTTGATCTGGGTAATATGCTCGGGCAGGCAGACCGTTTCAAAGTCGTAGGTGTCGACCACATGTTGCCGCGCGGCAGGTCCGAGGTGGGCAAAGTCCTGCGGCCTGGCCAGAACGTCAGCAACCTGTGCCGCAATCGCTTCGGGATTGAAGAAATCGACCAACAGGCCCGTTTCACCATGGGTGATCGCCTCACGCACTGGAGCCACGTCGCTGGCGACAATCGTCGCCTCCATCGACATGCTCTCCAGCAGCGACCATGACAGGACGAAAGGCATCGACAGGTAGAGGTGGCACGCGCTGATCTGGACGATGGACTGATAGCTTTCGAAGGGCACCTGACCCAGAAAGTGCAGTCGGTCCCAATCAATCAGGTGACCGACTTCGGCCTCCATCTGGCCGCGCAGGCCACCGGGATGCTTGTTCTTGCCGCCATAGGATACGTCGTTGCCACCAATCACGAGGATCCGGGCGTTCGGCCGCGCTGTCTGAATGTGCGGAACGGCGCGCATGAACTGATGAAAGCCCCGCGTGGTTTCGAGGTTGCGGGACATGAAGGTGACGATTTCATCCTTTCGGGTGAGCGGGCGACCGATCCGGCCCAGCGTCACCTGCGCCTTCTTGTTCGGCTTCAGCTTGTCGGTGCGAATGCCGTCGTGACAGACGTAAATCTTGTCGTGGAATTGCTTGGGAAAGCGGTCACGCTGCCAATAGGTCGGACTGTGGGCAACATCCACCACGTTGATGTTCACCTGCGGTACCACGTTGTGGCCATGCATGATGAAAGGCGCGTGTTCACTGACCGGGCTTTCAGGGTCAAAGCCGACCGGGCCGCCGTGCACCGAATAATAGTACTCGAAAAAACCTATCATCGGCGTGTCGGGCAGCACCTCGCGGAAAAAGGACATCTCGCCCCATCCAACATGCCCGATCACGATGTCGGGGGTGAAGCCACCGTTGACGATCTCGCGCAGGGCCATGACGGCGCCAAAACCATTGCCTGCGGCATTCTCCCAGGTGCGCGACAGGCCGTAGGCGTCTTCGTTGGCGGTGTGGTGCGTCTTGTACTTGACGGTCTTCACACCGGCGAATGCGGGGGCGTTCTTGCGCTGCGTCAGAAACACGATCTCATGCGACCCCTGCGCCGCGAGCCACTGGATCAGTTCGCGGTACTGACCCGGCATGTTCTGGTGCACAAAAAGTAATTTCATAAACCAACGCGTCCCTTTTTTGCGTGTAGATACCGCGCGTCGTGGCGCACCGCAATCGCGGCTAAGCGGGCCACATCGACCCGGTGCCGCGCTTTTCCTGGCCGGGGCTCAGGCCAAATGTGCCTCGGTAGCTTTTCGAGAAGTGCGACAGTGATCGGAACCCGCAGGCCACGCAGATATCCGTCACACTCATGCTGGTTTGGCGCAGCAGTCCGCGTGCCTTTTCCAGCCGCAGTTGCAGGTAGTGACGCTTGGGGGACATGCCCAGATGCTTGGCAAAGAGCCGCTCCAGTTGTCGCGTGCTCAGCTCAATCAACTCTGCAATCTCGTCCGGTCGCAAAGGATCTTCGAGGTTGTTTTCCATGATCTGGAGTGCGAGCCCCAGCTTGCCATGCGCCATGTCGGGGCGTGCGCGCCGGGACAGGCGCTGCCCGTGGCTGGCCGCACGCGGATCAGTATAGACCATCTGGTCCGCGACCCACGTGGCCAGGTCGATGCCATAGTCATCCTTGATCCGGTCCAGCATCATGTCCATCGAGGCGGCGCCACCGGCGGTCGTGAAGATGCGCCCATCCTTTGAATAAAGACTGTTTTCGATGATGACGTCGGGCAGAAGTTCGATCAGCGCATCGCGGTATTCCCAATGCGTCGTCACCGTCTTGCCCGCCAGTAATCCGGCAAGGGCAAGGGTGTAAGTGCCGGACGACAGCGCACCGAAATCCATGCCCTTGCGCGTTTCCCGCCGCAACCAGTTCAGGACCGCACGCGTGCTGCCTTCGGCGGCGCGGCTGCCTGCACAGACCACGAGCGTTTCGTCGCGCGAAAGTTCAGGCAGGGCCGCATCCACTGTTGTCGTGATCCCGTTATACGCAGGGACTGGCTCAGCTGTTTCGCCGACGACCCGCCAGGTATAGTATGTTTGGCCTGAGGGGTGCCGGTTGGCGAGGCTGAGCGCTTCGAGTGCGCAGGCAAAGCCCAGTTGGGAATAGCCGGGGATCAGAAGAAAGGCATAGCGCCGGGGCGCTGCGGCCTCAGGCGGCAAGGGCGGCGTCCAGAAGCGCACGGACCTTGCGGGCATGGGGTTCGTTCACAAGCCGCGTGACCTCTTCGCCGTTTTTCATCACCAGCAGGGTCGAGCGGCGTTCCACCTTGAGCCGTTGGGTCATTTGTGACGGCCCGAAGGTGTCCCAATCGACGTTCAGGAATGTGAGGTTTGTATAGGCGGGGTTCTCGGCCAATGCTTCGGCGATCAGGTCGGCCTTGATCTGGCAAGTCAGCGACCACGCGGCCCGGAAGTTCATCACGACCGTCTGGTCTGTTTCACGCAAGCTGCGCCAGATGGCGGGCGTGAATGTCTCGGCCGGGTAGGCGGCGCTGAGGCCCGGAATGGCGAGCGCTGCGGTGGACAGAATGAATGTGCGGCGGTGCATCAAATGGGCTCCGGAACCTGAAACAGTTGGCCCACCATATGGCGGCGTGTCCGGTGCGCAAGAGTTTGCTTATCAGCTTTTGGCCTGTCGTGACACTTGTACCGCAAGAATGCCCGCCGTGATGATCGTGACCCCCAGAATGTCCTGTGGCCCAAGCCGTTCGCCCAGGAGTGCCGCGGCGATGGCGACTCCGAAAAACGGGTTGAGAAAGTGGAACGTCGCCGCCTTTGTAGCGCCGATGCGGGCCACCAAGGCGAACCATATCCACGTGGCGGCGAGGCCGGGGATAAACACGGTGTAGGTAAAGGCGGCAAAGAAGGCCGGGGTTGGTGTGACTTCGATGGTTTCGATGAACGCAGAGGCGATGCCGAGCACGATTGCGCCCACGAACATTTGCAGCCCGACCACCATCATCAGGTTCCCGCCCGAGGACATGGTGCGCATCGACAGTGTGGCGATTGTCAGGGCGATAGCGCCGATGACGCAAAGGGCCACGCCGAACATATCCACCCCTGCATCCAGCCGCGCCGACATGATCAGGATCACGCCCGTGATCCCCAGCACCAGACCGATGATCCCCAGCGGCGGCAGCTTGTCCCGGAACACGATCCAGCCTGCAAAGGCGACTATCAGCGGCATGGTCGAGGCGATGATTGAGGCCAGCGATGCCTCGACCGTTTGCATGGCGTAGAAGTTGAGGCCCAGATAGATCGCGTTCTGGCACAGGCCAAAGATCAGCGTGGCCCGCCATTGGTCGCGCGTCAGGTTCCACGTCTGACCCATCATCCGCGCGATGGCGACACCGATACAGCCAGCAATGAAAAAGCGCAGCGAAGACGCGGCCAGTGGCGGGGCGTGCGTGACGATGATCCGGGCTGAGGTGAAGGCCGAGGACCAGATCAGGGCAAAGGTCAGGCCCATCAGAAGTGCGCGGATGTCCATGACCGTTCCCTTGCGTCTTGGGCGGACGTTCGGGGAAATGTCGCCCAGATGCAAGGCGCTGTTCACGGCCCTTTGCAATGTATGTGATCGCGTTTCGGTGCAGACAGGTCGGGCAACGATGGAGGACCGACATGACCCTGACCCGCCGCGCCTTTGGTGGCCTGACCTTATCCGGTGCCCTGTTGCCCCATGCCGCCTTGTCGCAAAGCGTCAGCGCTTTGGATGCGATGCGCGCGCCCTTGTCTGCACCCACGACCGAGTTTGAAGCGGCGTTGAAGTGGGTGGAAGAGCGCGGACAGCCTGACATGGCCGCACCTCTGATCACCGCGTTGCGCTTTTCGCGCTCCCGCGGTCCGCAGATTGCACAGGTGTTGGAGGCGATCACGGGCGAGGAATACTTCACCGACTGGTTCCAGTGGATGCTGTGGCAGGAGCAGAACCCGCAGATCAAGCCTCATCCCGACTTTCCGACCTACAAGCGGGAGGTGATGCTGCGGATTGATGACAATTTCGATCTGTTCCTGCGGCCCGAGCATATCCAACCCGATCAGATGCGCATCCGGCTGGAGGAGATTGCCTGGGGCGGGGTGGTGAAGGACGGTATCCCGTCACTCGACAATCCGGAACTGATTGCGGCGGGTGACGCCGACTATCTGCGCGGGGACGATCTGGTTTTTGGCGTGTCGATCAATGGGGACGTGCGCGCCTATCCGCTGCGGATCATGGGTTGGCACGAGATGTTCAACGAGGTGATAGGTGGCGTGCCGGTGGCGTTGGCCTATTGCACGCTTTGCGGGTCGGGCATTCTGTTTGAAACGGATGTGCCGGGGCGGACGAAGCCGCTGGTGTTTGGGTCGTCTGGGTTCCTCTATCGCTCAAACAAGCTAATGTTCGACCGCGAGACGCATTCGCTGTGGAACCAGTGGACGGGCAAGCCGGTGAACGGCCCACTTGTGGATAGCGGGATCGAGCTGCAGCAGCGCCCTGTGGTCATCACGACGTGGGACAGTTGGAAAGCGTCGAATCCGGGGACCAAGGTGTTGAGCCTGAACACCGGGCACCGGCGCGATTATGGGTCGGGTGTGGTCTATAATGACTATTTTGCCTCGCCCGACCTGATGTTCCCGGCGGTTGTGGATCAACGGGACCATGCGCAGAAAGACTACATCTTTGCCGTGCGCGAGTTCGGGGCCGCGCGGGGATGGCCGTTGGAGGCCTTCAACGGGCGACCGCTCATCAATGATGGGATCGCCGATACGCCGCTGTTGCTGATTGGAGATACCGGCAAACGCAGCGTGCGGGCCTATGAGCGCGGCGACAGGACCTTTACCCAGTCTGGCGGTAAGATCGCGGATCAGAACGGAGAGGCGTGGCGCGTGACCGAGGATGCGTTGCTGGGCCCGGATGGCGCCCGGTTGCAGCGGGTTGCTGGGCATATCAGCTATTGGTTTGCCTGGGACAACTACTTGGGCGATGCGGCCACGGTGTTCGACGGCTGAACAAAAAAGGGCCGCCCGACAGGCGACCCTTAGAAAACCTTGCGAAAGCTGGGCTTAGCCGTTCACGCTGTCCTTCAGCGCTTTGGCGATGGTCATTTTCACGACCTTGTCCGCTTCCTTCTTGAACTGCTCACCCGTGGCAGGGTTGCGCACCATGCGCTCGGGACGCTCGCGGCAGTAGATCTTGCCAACGCCCGGCAGAGTGACTGCGCCGCCGCCTGACACTTCCTTGGTGATCAGGCCACAGATCGCGTCAAGCGCGCCGCCTGCGGATTTCTTGTCTGTCCCCATTTCCTCAGCCAGCGCGGCGACGAGTTGGGTTTTTGTCATTGGTTTTGCCATTTCATGGTCTCCTTCGTCTGCCCGAGTTCTTGGGCCTCTGATCCGCAATATAACGGAATGTTGTGCGAACACACAACGAATAGTGGCTCATGGCAAGCCAAAATAAGGGGTTTTCCGCTGTTTTTCGCCGTTTACGTGCTGTCAGGCGGCCCTTACAGGAAGGCGGTTTCCTCGAACGAGCGCAATTTCCGGCTGTGGATGCGTTCCAGCGGCATGGTCCGCAGGTGCTCCATCGCCCGAATTCCGATCATCAGATGGCGTGCCACCTGTTCCTTGTAGAAGTTCGAGGCCATGCCCGGCAGCTTCAATTCGCCATGCAGCGGCTTGTCGGACACGCATAGAAGCGTGCCGTAGGGCACCCGGAACCTGTAGCCATTTGCCGCAATCGTGGCGCTTTCCATGTCGAGCGCGATGGCACGCGATTGGGACAGGCGCTGCACTGGCCCGTGCTGGTCGCGCAGTTCCCAGTTGCGGTCGTCATAGCTGGCGACGGTGCCTGTGCGCATGATGCGCTTGAGCTCATAGCCCTTCAGTTGCGTGGTCTCGGCCACCGCCTCCTCCAGTGCAATCTGGATTTCGGCCAGCGCGGGGATCGGAACCCAAGGCGGCAGGTCGTTGTCGAGGACGTTGTCCTCTCGCAGATAGGCGTGGGCGAGAACGAAGTCGCCAAGGGCTTGAGAGTTGCGCAGGCCCGCGCAGTGCCCGACCATCAGCCAGGCATGGGGCCGTAGAACGGCGATGTGGTCGGTGGCCGTTTTGGCGTTCGATGGGCCGACGCCGATATTGACAAGCGTGATCCCCGACCCGTCCTCGCGCTTGAGGTGGTAGGTGGGCATTTGCGGCATCTTGGGGCTGGCGGGCAGGTCCTGATCGCCCGCCGTGATCTCGGCATTGCCGGTCGAGACGAAGGAAGTGTAGCCGCTGTCAGGGTCGTCGAGTTGCGCGCGGGCATAGGCTTCGAACTCGGAGACGTAGAACTGGTAGTTCGTGAACAGCACGTGGTTCTGGAAGTGGTGCGCGTCTGTTGCGGTGTAGTGCGACAGCCGCGCCAGCGAGTAGTCGATGCGCTGGGCTGTGAACGGGGCCAGCGGGCCGATGCCGCCGACAGGCTCATACGTGCCGTTGACGATGTCGTCGTTGGTGTTGGTCAGGTCCGGCACGTCAAAGACGTCGCGCAGGGGAAAGGCGGCAGCCCCTTCCTGCGGGACGGTGATGTTCTTTTCATTGGCCACGGCGAAATGCACCGGCATGGGTGTGTTGGAATAGCCGATCTCGACCGGTTGGCCGTGGTTCGTGATCAACAGGCCGATCTGTTGGGTCAGGTAGTTCTTGAACAGGTCGGGGCGCGTGACCGTCGTGGCGTAGGTACCGGGATCGGCCACATGGCCGAAGCTGAGCCGTGTGTCGACCTGCGCGTAGGTGGATGTGGTGAAGCGTATTTCAGGGTAGTAGGCGCGCACGCGCCCTTCGGGTGCGCCGTGTTCCATTGCGTGCTGGAACTGCTGGCTGAGGAACTCGACGGCATCGTCATAAAGCTCCTGCAGGTGGGCCACTGCGGCCTTGGCGTCGTGGAATTCGGTGTGGCCGTGACCGGCCTGTTCAAGTGTTCTCATGTTGTTGGCTCAAGGACTGGAATGAAATCAAACGTGCGGACATCGACCAGTCCCAGGTCAGAGATGCGCAGTTCAGGAATGACGACCAACGCCAGCAGCGAGTGCTGCATATAGGCGTTGTTCAGGGTGCAGCCGCAATCGACCATGGCCTGCACCATCTGATCGGCCTTGGCGGCGACATCGCGGGCGGGGCTGTCGGACATCAGGCCCGCGATGGGCAGTTCGACCAGCGCCAGTTCTTTGCCGTCGCGGAAGATGGTGATGCCACCGCCGACCTCGGCCAGCCGGTTGGCGGCAAGGGCCATCTGCTCGCGGTTGGTGCCGACGACGATCATATGGTGGCTGTCATGCGCCACGGTCGAGGCCATGGCCATTTTGCCCTGGTAATTGAATCCAGATACAAGCGCATTGGTCACGCCACCGGTCGCCCGATGCCGTTCGACCAGTGCGATCTGGCAGGTGTCGCCGTGGGGTTCGACCTTGCCATCGCTGACGGGCATGTCGCGTTTCAGGGCCTTGGTGGGCGCCTGGTTCTCGACCACGCCGATGACGTTGGCGGTGACGGAGTTGCGGCCCTCGGGCGCTGCAATTTCGAAGTCGGCAGCGGTTTTCGGTGCGCCCATGTTTACCGTAGCTCGCGCCTTGGCGGGCCAGTCGAGATGGGGGCAATCAACCGTCAAGTCGCCGTTGATAGAGACTGTTTTTCCGCGCGCGATGACCTGTTCAATTGGTAGCCTTTTGAGATCAGAGGTCAGGATCATGTCCGCCCGGCGGCCTGGGGTGAGCGACCCGATCTCACGCTCCAGCCCGAAATGGGTGGCCGTGTTGATCGTCGCCATTTGCAGCGCCACGAGCGGGTCGCATCCGCACTCAATGGCGTGCCGGACAACGCGGTTCATGTGCCCGTCATTCACCAGCGTGCCGGAGTGGCAGTCGTCGGTGCACAGGATCATGTTGCGGGGGTCGAGCCCCTTTTCAGTGATGGCCGTGATCTGCGTTTCCACGTCATACCACGCGCTGCCCAGCCGGATCATGGATCGCATGCCTTGGCGCATGCGCGCGATGGCGTCGGCCTCGCATGTGCCTTCGTGATCGTCAGCCGGTCCACCAGCGACGTAGGCCGCGAAATCTGACCCTAAATCGAGGGATGCGTAGTGTCCTCCGACGGTTTTACCTGCGCGCTGGGTCGCGGCAACCTCCGCCAGCATTTGAGGGTCGGCATTGGCCATGCCGGGAAAATTCATCATCTCGCCCAGACCGATGATGCCTGGCCATGCCATGGCCTCGGCCACATCCTCGGCGCTGATCTCGTAGCCTGTCGTCTCCATCCCCGGCGCGGAGGGCGCGCAGGAGGGCATTTGCGTCCAGATGTTCACGGGCTGCATCAGCGCCTCGTCATGCATCAGGCGCACGCCTTCAAGGCCAAGGACGTTCGCAATCTCATGCGGGTCGGTGAACATGGTTGTGGTGCCGTGCGGAATGACAGCGGCGGCAAACTCGGCGGGGGTCAGCATGCCCGACTCGATATGCATGTGCCCGTCGCACAGGCCGGGGATCATGTAGCGACCTTTGGCTTCGATGATCTCGGTCTCCGGCCCGATCTGGGCGCTGGCGTCGGGCAAGACACAGGCGATGCGCCCGTGTTTGATGGCAATGTCGTGGTCCGGCAGCGCTTCGCGCGTGTGGACGTTGACCCAGATGCCGCCGCGAATGACTGTATCGGCGGGCGCGCGGCCAGCGGCGACATTCACAAGGTCAGGGGCAACGTCAGGCCAAGCGGGGAAGGGGGTGGAAGAAAGGTCGTGTTCCATGACCCAATATTTCACCGGGCCCTGGGGCCTGCAAGTGATATTCGGATGACAGCGCAAGGAACCGCCACGCAGCGGCTGCGTTCTGCCTGCATGTCACTGCACGCAGATATCCCCGACAGTCTGATCTGGTATGCCGATGACCAGCCGGGAATCACACGCAGGCGTGCGGGCCGGGGGTTCAGCTACATCGCGCCCGACGGCACGCGCATCGACAACGGGGCGGAGCGTAAGCGGATCGAGGCGCTTGCCGTTCCGCCCGCATATGAAGATGTGTGGATCAGCCCGCGTGCCAATGGCCATCTGTTGGCAACCGGCTATGACGCGCGGACCCGCAAGCAATACCGCTATCACCCGGACTACATGAGCTTCCGCGCGCGGACCAAGTTTGATTATCTGGCGGCCTTCGGGCAGGCGCTGCCCCGGATCCGGCGGCGCGTGCAGGAGGCACTGACCCAAAGCGAGCGGGACGAGGAGTTTGCCATCGCCGCGACCCTGCGCCTGATGGACAAGGCGTCGCTGCGCGTCGGCACGCCGGATTACGCTACGGACAACGACACCTATGGCGCGACGACCTTGCGCGGGCGGCATGTGCGCCTCGATGGCAATCGCGTGCGGCTCGACTACCGGGCCAAGGGCGGGCAACGGGTGCGCAAGCAATTCAGCGACCGCACCCTGAACCGGGCACTCGAACGGATGGGCGATCTGCCGGGTGGCGCGTTGATGCAATACGAGGATAATGTCGGCGCCGTGCGTCAACTAGGGCCGGAACAGGTCAACGCCTGGCTGCGCGATGCGACCGGGCGCGACGGGCTGACGGCCAAGACGTTTCGGACCTGGAACGGCTCGGCCTCAGCACTTGATACGGTGTTGCGCGCAGACGGACAGGTCACGATCAAGGAGATGGCCCAGGCCGCTGCCGAGGTCCTGCACAACACTCCGACAATTGCCCGCAACAGCTATATCCACCCCGAAGTGATCGCGCTTGCGGGGTCCGACACGCGGGTGGACACGCCCGACCGCCCCGTCGGCCTCCGCCTGCCCGAGCGGGCGCTTCTGGCCCTTTTGGCTTGATCCGACGGCCCTGCGCCGTGCAGGCTTTGGCCCAAACCAAGGGAGAGCCGCATGACTGTCACTCAGATTCGCCCGAACATGGACAATTGGCAGGACCGCGTCGACCTGGCCGCAGCCTTCCGCTGGACCGTGCGCCTGAACATGCACGAGGCGGTCGCAAACCACTTTTCCCTCGCCATCAACGACGACGGCACAAAATTCCTGATGAACCCTAACCAGATGCATTTTTCGCGCATCAAGGCGTCAGACCTGATTGTGGTCGATGCCAACGACCCCGCCAGCATGGAAGGCCCAGACGCGCCGGACCCGACGGCGTGGGGCCTGCATGGCGGGATGCACCGCCATTGCCCCCACGCCCGCTGCGCCATGCACGTGCACTCCCCCTATGCCACAGCGCTTGCGGCCTTGGCCGACAGTACCCTGCCTCCGGTCGATCAGAACGGGTGCATGTTCTTCAACCGTGTGGTGGTGGATGAACAGTATGGCGGGCTTGCCTTCGAGGAAGAGGGCGAGCGTTGCGCCAAGCTGTTCGATGATCCGAAGAAAAAGGTGATGGTCATGGGCAATCACGGCATCATGGTCATCGGGGATACGGTGGCCGAAACCTTCAACCGGATGTTCTATTTCGAGCGGGCCTGCCAGACGTATCTGCTGGCGTTGCAGACGGGCAAGCCCCTGCGTCTGATCCCGGACGACGTCGCCGAAAAGACGGCGCAAGAGATCGAGAATTATCCCGAGCAGGACCTTCGCCATCTGGCAGAACTCAAGGCCATTCTGGATGAGGAAGGGTCAAACTACGCCAGTTGACGACCCTTCAGGCCGCACGTTGATCGACAAGGGTTGTCGCCTCGAACGCACTCAGCGCGTGATAGAATGGGCAAGCATGTTCCGGAAGCAGGCGACTTGGGATACCTGACAGGATGCTGGCATCCAGTCGTGCCGCATCGCGTCTAATCCGCCCGATCAAGAGACTTTCAAGCGCACATCCTGCGGCGATCAACGTGTCATGCCCGGGCAGGATGACCTGCACATAATCGACGGTGCTGGCGGCGCTGTGTCGGCACGCGCCTTTGCCGTTGATCAGGTGTTTTGCGGCCACCACCACTGCTTCCTGACCGAAGGTGTATTCAACCTCCGATCCGCGCAGAACAAGGCGCTGTTCTGTCGCAACGACAATGTCGCGCTGCAGTCCGAAGTGGGGCGCGCGCAGGCGGATGGGGGCAAAGCTGCCGCGCGCCGGCACGGTATGACGCACCGCATGCAGCACGGGCACAGTCTCGCCCTTGTCGGTGATCACTGTATCGCCGCGCTGCAGGTCGCTCGCAGGTCGATAGCCGCCAGGCGTCGCGACAGGGGTGTCGGGATGGATGGATGGCATGGGGCCAAGCGGCTCTATCGCGGTGCTGACGCCTGCAAACAGGACGTCGTCCGCAAGGGTGCGTGCCGGGTCTGCCAGCATCAGATCGCGCATGTCGTCCGCGACCAGTGGGCGCGGAAGATGTACATGCCGTTGGCGGATGTCACCAGTGCCGGGCCGTTCAAGCGCCAGCCTGCCCCAGCCATTAGGCGCATCCCAGGCATAGGTCACGCGGGTGGTTTGCGCGCACCCATCATCGGGCCAGCGCATGGCCGCCTGCGTGATGTTGGTGCCGTGCCGATGCAACAGCGCGATGCCCCCGCCGGGTACGCTCTGAAAACTCAACGCACGCCGCCATGGGGCAGCGGCTGAAATTCCGATCAGGTCATAGGGCTTTGCGCCATCAACAGTACCTACCTCGAACATCAGTGTGCCGCGTTCAATCAGCGGTCCGACCGGGTTGGACTGGTTGTTGTCGCCCAAGCCTGCCGATGCAAAGCGGCCAGCCCTACGATCTGTGACGCCAAGCCACGTCATGCTGCCGTGCTCCTGACCACGCGTGTTTTCTGCGCTGTCATCAGTTTTGGGATCATGCGCGTCACTGGCGTCACCATGCCTGTGACTTCGTTATGGACAGCAAGGACGTCGGACCAAGCGACACCGACGGGTCGGTGGTCGCGTACCGGCAAATGCGTTTTGAAACCAAACTGCTGATGCCTTGCCTCAGGTCATATTGTTGCGATGACCCTAGCACAGGATTTTGCGGGCTGTTAACTGTGCGTGCAGCGCAAGGTGCGGATATCGCGTCCTTTTCGCCACATGCCATGCCAAAGGACCCGCTCATGCCCCCTGTCGATCCCGTTGCGCTGACCGCTGATCTTGTGCGGTGCCCGTCCGTGACCCCGGCGGACGAAGGGGCGCTGGATATCCTGCATTCGCTGCTCAGCAACGCGGGCTTTGACTGCGCCTGGGCGGATCGCGGCGGCATCCGCAACCTCTTTGCGCGCTTCGGCCCCAAAGGACATGCCCGCACCTTTGGGTTCAACGGGCACACGGATGTCGTGCCTATCGGCAACCCCGATGACTGGACCGCGCCACCCTTTGGTGCGCAGCAGCGTAACGGCATCATGTACGGGCGCGGCACGACGGATATGAAATCAGGCGTCGCCGCCTTTGCCGCCGCTGCCGTGGATTTCGTGACCGACACGCCCCCCGACGGCGCCGTGATCCTAGCCATCACAGGGGACGAGGAGGGTGACGCGACCGACGGCACCACCGCCCTGCTGTCTTACATGGAGGCGGAGGCCGAAGCGATGAGCGTCTGCCTCGTGGGCGAGCCGACCTGCCCCGAGACGATGGGCGAGATGATGAAGATCGGGCGCCGCGGATCCTTGACGGCGTGGTTTACCGTCACCGGCGTGCAGGGGCACTCGGCCTATCCGCACCGGGCCAAGAACCCGCTGCCGCCGCTCATGCGTCTGATGGACCAGTTGGCCAGCCACGAACTGGATCAGGGGACGGATCACTTCGATGCGTCCACGCTGGCGGTGGTGACGGTCGACACCGGCAACCCGGCCACCAATGTCATCCCTGCGCAGGCCCGCGCCACCGTCAACATACGCTTCAACGACAGGCATTCCGGCGACAGCCTGATGGCGTGGCTCAGGGCGCAGGCCGATGCGGTTGCCGTCGCCTTCGGGGTAGAGGTTGACGTGACGGTCAAAGTGTCCGGCGAAAGCTTCCTGACCCCGCCCGGTGCTCTTTCTGACCTTGTTGCGCGGGCGGTCGAGGCGGAAACCGGCGTCACGCCAGTCCTCAGCACGTCAGGCGGCACGTCCGACGCGCGCTTTGTCAAAGATCACTGCCCGGTGGTCGAGTTTGGCCTCGTTGGTCAGTCGATGCACAAGGTGGATGAGCATGTGGACGTCGCCCATATCCGACAGCTCAAGTCGATCTACGGCCGTATCTTGCGGGATTATTTCGCGTGACCTGGACGATTGAACAGACTGACGACGTGGCAACCTGCCAAGCATTGCGCCGCACCGTGTTCATCGAAGAACAGGGCGTGAGCGAAGCGGACGAGGTGGATGGCCGGGACGGCGAGGCATTGCACGTGCTGGCACGCCTCGACGGCAAACCGGCCGGATGCGCGCGCATCCTGATCGACGGCACTACGGCCAAGATCGGGCGGGTCTGCGTTCTGAAAACCGCCCGTGGCACTGGCCTCGGCGCGGCCCTTATCAAGGCGTGCCTGGATGTAGCGCGTGAAAAACAGGGTCTAACAAAGGCAAAACTGGGCGCGCAAACCCACGCGCTCGCCTTTTATGAACGGCTTGGCTTTGCCGCATTCGGGCCGGTCTACGACGACGCAGGCATTCCGCACCGCGATATGGAGCGGCCCCTTTGAGGCCTACATTGGTCGTGATGCTCAAGGTGCCGCATCCGGGCCGGGTCAAGACCCGCCTGGGCCGCAACATCGGCATGATCACGGCAGCCTGGTGGTTCCGGCATCAAGTCCGCCGCCTCCTGCGACGCATCGAGGACCCCCGTTGGCGTGTCGTGCTGGCGGTCGCACCAGATCATGAGGGGATGCAGTCGCGCGTTTGGCCTGCGCGGTTTGAACGGTGGCCGCAGGGGCGGGGCAACCTTGGCGACCGGATGATCCGCATGATGCGCCGGGCACGTGGCCCCGTCTGCGTCATTGGCGCAGACATTCCCGGCATCACGCCACAGCGCATTTCCGCAGCCTTTTCAGCACTCGGGTCGCATGACGCGGTCTTTGGTCCCGCACCTGATGGGGGATACTGGCTGATCGGGGTAAAAACAGGCTCTAAATTGAAAAAAACGGCCCTTGATGGGGTGCGCTGGTCAACCGAACACGCGCTTTCCGACAGCCGTGCGGCGTTGGGGTTGGACCGGGTCGCGCTGGTCGAAACCCTGGCCGACGTGGACACCGCCGACGATTTGCCATGACGCTTGCACGCACCCGTGCTACCTCGGCCTCATGAGCCGTATTCCAAGCAAGCCCGAGATCCTCGACTGGATTTCCGCAAATCCCACCCTTACTGCAAAACGCGACATCGCGAAGGCCTTTGGCATCAAGGGTGCCGCGCGGATTGACCTCAAGCGTCAGTTGAAAGAGCTTGAGGCCGAGGGGCATCTGGAAAAGCGCAAGAAGACCTATCAGGACCCTGACCGCTTGCCACCCGTCAGCGTGTTGCAGGTGACGGGGCCAGATGCGGATGGTGACCTGTTTGCCCAACCCATGGAGTGGCAGGGCGAAGGGGTGGAGCCAAAAATACTGGTTCTGCCACGCGCCTCTGATCCCGCTTTGGGACAGGGCGACCGCATTCTGGCGCGCCTCACCCTCGTCCGGGACGAGGACCACAATTACGAGGCGCGACTTATCCGTCGGATCGGCACCAACCCGCGCCGCATCCTTGGTGTGTTTCGCACCGGGGCAGAAGGCGGTCGGATCGTGCCTATCGACAAGGGCAGCGACAAGGAGTGGCTGGTGCCCGCGGGTGCCACGCACGGCGCCAAGGATGGCGAGTTGGTCGAGGCCGAACAGGCGGGACCGCGCGGGCGTATCGGCCTTCAACGCGCTCGCGTCGTAAACCGGCTGGGCGATCCGTCCGCGCCAAAGGCCGTGTCGTTGATTGCGATCCACGAACACGGCATTCCCGACGCTTTTCCCGATGCCGTGATCGCCGAAGCGGATGCCCAGAAACCCAAAGGGTTGAAGGGGCGCGATGACCTGCGGGACATGCCGCTTGTCACCATCGACCCATCGGATGCGCGCGACCACGACGATGCCTGCTATGCCCACGCCGATGATGACCCAAAGAACGCGGGCGGGCACATCATCTGGGTCGCGATCGCCGACGTGGCGGCCTATGTGACGCCCGGCTCTGCCCTGGACCGCGAGGCAAAGAAGCGGGGCAACTCCACCTATTTCCCCGACCGGGTTGTGCCGATGCTGCCGGACCGCCTGTCGGGTGATCTGTGTTCACTGCACGAGGGCGTGCCCCGCGCCTGCATCGCAGTGCGCATGCAGATCGACGCGCAGGGCGAAAAGATCGGGCACAGCTTTCACCGCGGTCTGATGCGGTCACCGGCCTCGCTCCACTACGAAGAGGTGCAGGCCGCCATCGACGGGCACCCGAATGAGCGGACAGAGCCTTTGTTAGAGCCTGTTTTGCGCCCGCTTTATGCTGCCTACGCCGCGTTGGTCGAGGCGCGCAAGAAACGCCAGCCGCTGGAACTGGACCTGCCCGAACGCCAGATCGTACTGGACGACGACGGCACCGTCCGCTCCGTCGCGTTTAAGGAACGGCTGGATGCCCACCGCCTGATCGAAGAGTTCATGGTGCTGGCCAATGTCGCAGCGGCTGAGACGCTGATTGCCAAGAAATCGCCGCTCCTCTTCCGCGTGCACGAGGAACCGTCGCCCGACAAGTTGGACAGCCTGCGGGAGACGGCGCAGGCTGCGGGCCTAAACCTCGCCAAAGGGCAGGTGTTGAAGACGGCGCATCTGAACCGCTTGCTGGCGCAGGCCGCGGACACCGAGGATGCCGAGCTGATCAATATTTCGACCCTTCGGTCGATGACACAGGCCTACTACAGCCCGCAAAACTTCGGCCATTTCGGCCTTGCTCTGCGCAGCTATGCACATTTTACATCGCCCATCCGGCGCTATGCTGACCTGATCGTGCACCGTGCGCTGGCGGCGGCCCATGGGTGGGGCGATGACGGTCTGACGCCGGAAGACATCGAGGCGCTGGATAAGACAGGCACGCACATCTCGGACACCGAACGCCGGTCGATGGTGGCCGAGCGGGACACGACAGATCGCTACCTGGCCGCCTATCTGAGCGAGCGGGTGGGGGACGAGATGGAGGGCCGCGTGGCGGGCATTGCCAAGTTCGGCATCTTCGTGAAGCTGGACGACAGCGGCGCGGACGGCCTTGTGCCCATGCGGTCCATCGGGGCCGAATACTTCCATTTCGACCGCGAGGCGAACACGTTGATGGGGTCCGATACAGGCATGATCATCAGCCTTGGGCAACGCGCAACGGTACGCTTGGCAGAGGCTGTACCGGTCACAGGCGGGATCGCGCTGGAGTTGCTCGCGCTTGACGGTCAATCACTGCCGCGCGGGCGACAAAGCCCGGCAGGCCGCAGCCCGCGCCGCAAACCTGCCAAGGCGAAACGCCGGTCCGACAAGGCTCAGCGCAAGGTCAGCCGCAAGCGCCGCTAACCCAGCGCCGCCTCGACCCGACGCATGTAATCAACCAGCATCACATCCTGACTAACCCGCCGCGACAGGGCCGTGCCGCCGGGCGTGGACGCCATGGCGCCCAGCATAGCGGCAACGCTGGCATCGGCCGCGCTGGGCTGCGCGCCAAACAGGAACGGTCCGTGCCACAACCGGTCAGTGATCGCCCGCAGATCGGGTTCGATCCGCTCCAACCGCTCGCCCGCGGTCAGGCGGCCCAGCCCCTGCGCATCCATGCCCCGCAACAACACCCGCCGGATCCCGCGCGAGATAAACTTGCGCAGAAAGGCCGGGATCGTGGCGAAATATGTGTCTCTAACCAAAGGCCAAACGGCCTTGTCCCCCCAACGGTCCAAGACAATGTGGAAGTACATGTGCTCCTCGGCCATGCGGATAAACGCGCGCGAGGTGGCGCGGTCCAGATCGCTCAGACCCGCATCGAAATGCGCGCCGCGTTCTTCCAGCCACGTGCGAATGTTGTCACTGTCACCAATGATCTCGTCATCGACCCACAACGCAGGCAGTTTGCCTTTAGGCCAGTTGCGCGGATCGGCGGTGTCCTTACGCTGCCAGGGCAGGCCGGACAGGTTCAGCAGGTACAGCGCCTTGACGCAGAACGGGCTGCCGCTGGGCTGTCCAAAGGCGGGAGGGTAAGTCACAAGTGTCAGCATCTTTCTCTCCTGGGTGAACAATCTGGGGCTGTGATATCGGCTCGTGCTGTCAGAAACTGGCAGGACATGTGATAGTGTCGAGGACATGACCAGAACCCATCGCCTGTTCCAACTGATGCAGACCCTGCGCCGCCTTACGCCGCCCATTACGGCGCAATCGCTGGCGCATGAAATGGACGTGTCGCTGCGCACGATCTACCGAGACATTGACGAGTTGCGGGGGCTGGGCGCCGTGATCGACGGGGAAGCTGGGTTCGGGTTTACCCTGATCGAGGACGCGTCGCTGCCGCCGCTGGGCTTCGAGGATGACGAGCTGGAGGCGCTGGTTCTGGGCTTGCGCGACGTGGCTGTGATTGCCGACCCGGCCCTGGCCAAGGCGGCGACCTCGGCCCTGGCCAAGATCCAGGCGCGCGTGCCCCCGAAACAGGCACACAGGCTCAAACATGCGGTGCTGGATGCGCGCCGCTATTGGCGACCCGACCCGCCACGCATTGACGTGGGCACCTTGCGTCAAGCGGCGTGGGATGAACTGAGCGTGCACTTCGCCTACCAGGACGCCAAGGGGGATCAGACAGAACGGACGGTCAAGCCGCTGGGCATCGTCTACATGGAAAACACCAACGTGCTGCTGGCGTGGTGCCACCTGCGAGAGGACTTCCGCGTGTTCCGCCTCGACCGCATGGACGACCTGCGCGTCACGGACCAAAGCTTTCGCCCGCACCGCGTCTCGCTTCTGCGCGATCACCTGGCCCGCATCCGGGCCGAAGTGGACGAGGTGGCAAAGGACCGCGCTCACTGTGACTGATCCCTTTGCCGGAATCGGTATTGTCGCTACATTGGAAACAAAAGAAAGCAGGCGACAAAAAGAGGCAAAACATGCGGTGGGCAATCACCCTGGGCGCGGGCAGCGCCATTTTCGTTTTTGGTTCGGCACTGGCGCAACCCGCGCCGTCGTCCATCAGGCCAGAGGTCAGGCCGGTTGCTGACACGGTCAGTCGGGCGCAATCGCTTGATCCGGTCGTGATTGCGCAACCGTCCGTGGCAAGACCACAGGCGCGCCCCGTCGCGTTGGCCGAGCAGGCTGCGGCGGATGCCGGTTTTCAGGATTGGATCAGCGGGTTTCGTGCGCGCGCAAGCAATCAGGGGATCAGCGGTGCCGTCTTTGATCGCGCCTTTGCTGGTGTGCGCTACGATCCCGACGTGATCAAGCGGGACCGCAACCAATCTGAATTTACCAAGACGATATGGGATTATCTGGACAGCGCCGTGTCCGACAGCCGCGTGCGCAACGGTAAGGCGGCGCTGCGCGAGCATGCCACCACGCTCGACGCGATCGAGGCGCGCTACGGCGTGGAAAAGGAAGTCGTGGTCGCCGTCTGGGGTCTTGAAAGCGCCTTCGGTGCCGTGCGCGGCAGCAATGACGTGATCCGCAGCCTGGCCACGCTGGCCTATGACGGACGGCGCGGCGCGTTTTTCGAGGCACAGCTGATCGCGGCCCTGACCATCCTGCAAAGCGGCGACACATCGCCTCGAAACATGACAGGATCATGGGCCGGCGCGATGGGGCATACGCAGTTCATGCCGACCTCTTATCTTGAGCATGCGGTCGACTTCACCGGGAATGGAAAGCGTGACATCTGGTCAGACGATCCGACGGATGCCCTCGCCTCGACCGCTGCCTATCTGGCCAGGTTTGGTTGGACCAAGGGGCAGCCTTGGGGTGTCGAGGTGACCCTGCCCGACAATTTCAACTACGCTTCAGCCAATCGCAAGAACACGCGCAGCCCGGCGGAGTGGGCGCGTTTGGGCGTTGTCGGAGTGAACGGAAAGCCCGTGCGCGATCACGGCCCGGCCGCCATTCTGCTGCCTGCCGGTGGGCAAGGCGTGGCTCTGATGATCTTTGACAATTTCGGAGTGATCGAGCGCTACAACAGTGCCGATGCCTACGTGATCGGCATTGGCCATCTGAGCGACCGGATCGGCGGCGCGCAGCCGTTTCGTGGCGATTGGCCGCGCGGGGATCGGGCGCTGACGTATTCCGAACGCAAGGAGATGCAGCGTCGGTTGACGGCGGCAGGGTTCAGCACGCAAGGCATTGATGGTCGGATTGGGCCCAAGACGCTGGATGCGGTACGTGCGTTTCAGCAGTCGCAAGGGTTGGCGGCCGATGGATATGCGTCGCTTGGACTGCTGAACAGGTTACGCTGATCCAAAGGCCGCTGCGCGACGACATTTTTTATGGGGCTCTGCCCCCGTCCTGAGGACTCCTCCGAAGTATCTTCAGACAGAAGAAAGGGTCAGCCGGGCGACATGCCCCTGAGCCGTTCACTGCGACGGCGGAGCAGTTCGACGGTGGTGAGCAGCGCGATTGAGATCACAACGAGGATGGTCGCCACGGCGAGGATCGTCGGGCTGATTTGTTCACGCAGGCCGATGAACATTTGCCACGGCAGCGTTTTCTGGCTTGCGGAGCCGACGAAGAGCACCACCACTACCTCGTCAAAGGATGTGATGAAGGCGAAGAGGCCACCCGAGATCACGCCGGGCAGGATCAGAGGCATCTGCACGCGGAAGAATGTCGTCACCGGCCCTGCACCCATGTTGGCGGCTGCACGTGTCAGGGAGCGGTCGAAGCCCACCAGCGTGGCGGTGACAGTGATGATGACGAAGGGGATTCCCAGCACCGCGTGCGCGAGGATGACTTTGACATAGCCCACGAACCCCTTGTCGAGGCCAAGCGTGCCCTCCATCCAATTGCCGAGTTGCGCGTAGAAAAAGAACATGCCCGTCGCAGAGATGATCAGGGGCACGATCATGGGCGAGATCAGGATGGCCATGATCGCCCCTTTGAACGGCACGTGGCTTTGGCTCAGGCCGATGGCTGCGAGCGTGCCGAGGGTGACCGAGATAATCGTTGCCAGAGGGGCGATGATCAGTGAGTTCTTCAGCGCCAGTTGCCATTGCGGGTTGGTAAAGAAGTCGCGGTAGTGCTTGAGCGAGTACCCCTCGGGGTCCAGCCGCAGCATCTCTGGCGTGAAGGTGAAGAAGTCCTGCGCGTTGAAGCTGAGCGGCATGACCACGACGATGGGTGCCACGAGGAAGAAGAAGATCAGCCCGCAGATCACCCGGAAACTGTAGTACCAGATGCGCTGTCCCAGCGTGGCATATGGAGGAAGGCCCATGGTCGATTACCCCAGCTTCACGTTGTCGATGCCCACGATCTTGTCATAGGCCCAATAGAGCACCAGCACCGCCGCCAGCAGGATGGTACCAAGCGCGGCCGCCAGTCCCCAGTTGAGTGATGACGAGATATGGAAGGCGATCCGGTTCGAGATGAAGACGCCTTTGGTGCCGCCCACAATCTCGGGTGTGATGTAGTAGCCGATGGACAGGATGAAGACGAGGATACTGCCCGCGCCGATGCCGGGCACCGATTGCGGGAAGTAGACGCGCCAGAAGGCGGTCCAGTTGGTGGCGCCCAATGATTTCGCAGCGCGCAGGTAGCTGGGCGGAATGGTCTGCATCACCGAATACATCGGCAGGATCATGAACGGCAGCAGGATATGCGTCATGGCGACAATGGTGCCGAACTGGTTGTTGATCATGATCAGCCGCCCGTCATCAGCCACAAGACCGATCCAGACCAGCACATCGTTGATCACCCCCTGCTGCTGCAGCATGACCTTCCACGCGGATGTGCGCACCAGCAGTGACGTCCAGAAGGGCAAGAGGACGAGGATCAGCAGCACGTTGGCTTGACGCATCGGCAGGTTCGCCAGAAGCCACGCGATGGGATAGCCAAGTGCGATACAGGAAAAGGTGATCAGCAGCGACATCCAGATCGTCCGACCAAAAAGCGTCAGAAGGATCTGCTTTTCTTCAGGCTGCCAGGCGACACCATCCGGTGTTTTTTGGGCGTCGATTGCGTTCAGGAAATAGCCGGACGTATACGTGCCTGAATGCGTCTGAATGGTTTGCCAGGGCTCAAGCGAGGCCCAGTCTTCGTCCATAGCGCCGAATTCCTGCGTGAAATCGGGGACAGGCAGGTTCGCCTGCTGGGCCGCGCGCAACATGTCGGCAGCCGGTCCAACATAGCCAGAGAGATCGGCGCGCTGCAGGTCGGTGACGAGGGCAGGTGCCACCGATTCCCATGGATCACGTTCGGCGGGGTCGCGATTGTTCTGGGTCGCGACAAAAACGGCCCAGGCCGTGTATTCGCGTGCCGCCAGCGGGAGCAAGGCAGACACCTCTGCGTCCGGTGCAAAGTTGATCTCTGCATCCGCCGCGGCGCCGGACAGGCGTGCAACCCGTTTACGTTGGTCATCCAACAGCGTGGTGTCGGACACGCCACGCGTGTTGAACAGCGCGTACCAGGTTTCGCCGTCGTCCCATGCGTCATCCAGGTCTTCGAGCGGTTCATAGGACAGATCAGCAATATCATCCATGTTGCGCCCCGATTGGCGGAACAGGGATGACATGCCGGTTGTCTCGTAATTCAGCCGGGTGCCAAGCCGGGTATGCCGCTTGGCTTCCGAGGCGAGGAACATGTCGTAAAACATCGCCTCATACACCGGTGCGGGCGGCAGGTCGGTGCCTGTCGCATCCCAATCCGCCAGCGCCTCGACCGTGTAGGGAAGCGTGTTGGCGACAATGTCATTCTCGACCGATCGGAACAGCATCGAGGCAATGGGCACGATGAAGGTGATGAGCACAAAGAGCAGAAGCGGCGCGATCAGGGCCAGCGCGCGCATTTTCTGGCGCCGCAGGGCGCGGGCGAGGCTGCGTTTCAGCGGCGTGCCATCAGCGGCTTGCATAACCTCGGCCATGGGTCAGGCCCCTTTCGCGACTACGATCATGGAGGTCGCGGTGCGGTGGCGGATCTTCATGACCTCTTGGTATTCGGGGTCGTTATAGGCTGCCAAAGCGGCCTCGTAGGTCGGGAATTCAAAGACGACGTGGCGGGAAAACTCCGGCCCTTCCATCGACTGGGCGTCGCCGCCGCGGACCAGTGGCACAGCGCCGTGGGACAGCAGGATCGGCGTGTCCTTTTCGACGTACTCCTTGTACGCCTCCGGGTCGTTCACGGTAATGTGGCCGATGATGTAGCCTTTTGGCATTCTCGTTCCCCCTGGTGAGCAAGGCGGGGGACACCCCCGCCTTACGATTTGTGTGCAGTAAGGCGGACGTGTCGTCCGCCAAACCGTGGCTTATTGCGCCAGCCACGCCTGGAATTTGGCGTCGATGTCGTCGCGGTAGTCCGCCCAGAACTCGTAGTTATAGAGGAACGTGTTCGCGGCGTTGTCCGGGTCGGTCGGCATATGTGGCGCCATGTCGATGCCCAGTTCCGCGTGCTGACCCACCAGCGGGGCAGACGATGCGCGGGCAGGACCGTACGAGATGTACTTGGCCTGATCTGCCAGACGCTGCGTGTCGGTCGCGAACTTGATGAAGTCACGCGCACGTGCTTCGCGTTCGGGGCTCAGACCGGCAGGGATGATCCAACCGTCAAGGTCGAACACCTGCGCGTCCCAGAGCATGCCGATAGGCTGGTCCTGCTCTTCGATCGCGGCGAACAGACGACCGTTATAGGTCGAGCCCATGATCACTTCGCCATCGGCCAGCAGTTGCGGAGTGTCGGCACCGGCGGACCACCAGATCACGTCGTCCTTGATGGTGGCGAGCTTGTCCAGCGCCTGTTGCTGACCTTCGTCGGTCGCCAGCACGTCATAAACGTCGTCCTTGGCCACGCCGTCACAGAGCAGCGCCCATTCCATGTTGTTGATCGGACGCTTTTCAAGCGACCGCTTGCCGGGATAGGTCTCGGTGTCGAAGACCGCGCAGACCTCTGTCGGAGGGGTGTCGCCAACCAGGTCCGTGCGGTAGCCGAAGGTGGTCGAGTACACGATCTGCGGGATAAAGCAGTCGCTGACCAGCAGGTCACCGAAGTCGTCCGTTGCCGATGTGCCGTCGGGGGCCGCGGCCAAATCCTCGTCCGGGTCGATCTCCAGCGCCAGACCTTCGTCGCACAGGCGGATCGCGTCAGCGGCCACAACGTCAACGACGTCCCATGTGATGCTGCCGGCTTCGTTCATAGCGCGCAGTTTCGCCACGGCCTCGGCCGAGCTTTCGTCCCAAACGGCAGTGACGCCGGGGTTCATTTCCAGGTAGGGCTCAACATAGGCCTTTTGCTGGCTGTTCTGGTAGGCACCGCCCCAGCTGACAAGGGTCATGTCGTTGGCCATATCATCGGCGAATGCGGTGCCGGTGGCGACCGTCAAAGCCGTTGTGGCAAGTAGGGTCTTGGTGAGTTTCATGAACTTACTCCCATTGTTAACGCCCGTTTGAATTGTCGCGAAGGTCGGACCACGGGCGCAGCCCAAACCTTCTTCCCCATGCTCAGGCGTCCAGCGCCCGGCAATCCTGTGGCAACCACCCGATGTCGATCTGGGTGCCCGGTGTCAGGCGGACCTGATCCGGGGCGTTGCGTGTTTTGATGACGAAATCATCGTTTCCGGCGACGCGCAGGCGCGTGCGGAAGATGTCGCCCATATATATAAATTCCAGCACCTCTGCCTTGAGCGTGTGGGCATCCGGGCTGAGTCGTTCCTTGTTCATCTCGACCCGTTCGGGGCGGATGGAAACGCGGGTGCGTTGACCGACTTCGGTGACGTTCACGGGCTTTGCGTCGATGATTTCGCCATCGTCGAGCGTGACCTCGCACTGGTCGCCAGTGATCTTGCTGATCTTGCCCATCAGCGTGTTGTTTTCACCGATGAACTGCGCAACGAAACTGTTTTCGGGCTCTTCATACAGCTGATCCGGCGGGGCCAATTGCTGGATCCGACCGTCGTCAAATACGGCAACCCGATCCGACATGGTCAGCGCTTCGGTTTGGTCGTGGGTCACGTAGACGGTCGTGATGCCCAGATCGTGGGCCAGCCGTGTGATCTCGAATTGCAGGGTCTCGCGCAGTTGCTTGTCGAGCGCGCCCAGCGGTTCGTCCATCAGCACCAGTTCCGGTTCAAACACCAGCGCGCGGGCCAGCGCGATCCGCTGCTGCTGCCCGCCGGACAGTTGCGCCGGACGGCGCCCTGCGAAATCCTGCATCTGCACCATACCCAGAGCGCGCATGATCTTTTCCTCGCGCTCGGACTTTCCGACCTTGCGCACTTCCAGCGGAAAGCTCAGGTTTTCAGCCACCGTCATGTGCGGGAATAGCGCGTAGTTCTGAAACACCATCCCAATGCCGCGCTTGTGCGGCGGGATATTGTTGATCGGGCGACCGTCCAACTTGATCTCGCCGTGGGTGGCCGTCTCAAACCCCGCGAGCATCATCAGGCAGGTCGTCTTGCCGGACCCGGACGGCCCGAGCATCGTCAGGAACTCGCCCTTGGGCATGGAGAGGTTGAGATCTTTGACGACGAGGATCTCGCCATCATAACTTTTCTGCACGCGTTCGAATTCGACGAACGCCTGGTCGGTCGCAGTGTTGGCCAAACTTGGCTCCCCGTTCTTGTGGCGATCTGACGCCGCCGCTTTGCGCAAACTAAACCGGGGCCGCCCGCGCATTGCAACCAACTATGACACAAAAGCGGATTTGGTAGCCCAATCCGGTCGGAATCACTGCATTGATGTGCGTTTTCAGGTCATGTGCCCGCGCACTGCAGGCGGCAATCGCATGGAATCAAAGCACATTGGCTCACGCTGCGGGCGTGAGCATGTCGCCGTCTTTCAACTGGGCATAGCATTCGTCCAGCGCCATCCGGGCGCGGCGGCCCAGTTCCGCAATCTCGTCGGGGGTGATGATCAGAGGCGGCGAGATCACCATGCGGTCATAGACGTGCCGCATCACCAAGTTGTTGGCAAAGCAACGCTCGCGGCACATGAAGCCGGCGGTTCCTGCCTCCATCGCGAACTTGGCGCGGTTGTCTTTGTGCGGGGTGAGCGCGAGCGATCCCATCATGCCGGTGATCGTCGTTTCGCCGACAAGCGGGTGGTCAGCGAGGCCATGCCACATCTCGTGCAGGGCGGGCATGGCAACGTTTCGAACGTGGTCCAGCACGTTCTCTTCTTCGAGGATGCGCAGATTTTCCAGCGCGACGGCCGCGGCGACCGGATGGCCAGAGTACGTGTAGCCGTGGTTAAACTCGCCTGAGCCGATGACCTCTGCCACTTCGTCGCAGATGATGGAGCCGCCGATGGGCTGGTAGCCGGACGACAGACCCTTGGCGATGGTCATGATGTGCGGCTTGATTCCAAGGGTTTGCGAGCCGAACCAGTTGCCGGTTCGGCCAAAGCCACAGATCACCTCGTCCGCAATCAGCAGGATCTCGTATTTGTCGCAGATGCGCTGGATTTCGGGCCAGTAGGTCTCGGGCGGGATGATTACGCCGCCCGCACCTTGGATCGGTTCGGCGATGAACGCAGCGATGTTGTCCTCACCATGCTCCAGGATCGCAACCTCCAGTTGTTTCGCGCGCGAAACACCAAACTCCTCTGGCGTCATATCGCCACCTTCAGCCCACCAGTTCGGCTGGTCGATATGGACGATGCCCGGAATCGGCATACCACCTTGCGCGTGCATGGCCGTCATGCCGCCCAGGCTGCCCGATCCGACGGACGAGCCGTGATAGGCGTTCTTCCGGCTGATCACGATCTGCTTGTCCGGCTTGCCCTTGAGCGCCCAATAGGTCCGGACCATGCGCAGGTTGGTGTCGTTCGCTTCGGACCCGGACCCGGCAAAGAAGACGTGGTTCAGATCACCGGGCGCCAGTTCCGCGATCTTTTGGGCCAGCGCAATGGCAGGCACGTGGGTCGTCTGAAAGAAGGTGTTGTAGTAGGGCAGTTCGCGCATCTGCCGTGCGGCCACGTCGGCCAACTCACTGCGCCCGTAGCCAATGTTCACGCACCACAGACCCGCCATGCCGTCGAGGATCTCGTTCCCATCGCTGTCGTACAGGAACACGTCCTTGGCCCGCGTGATCACCCGCGCGCCTTTGGCCGCCAGTTCCCCGCCTGCCGTGAACGGGTGCATGTGGTGGGCCGCGTCCAGCGCTTGCAATTCTGACGTGGGCAGGTGGTTGGTGATGGCGGGCATGGGCACCTCGGGGCTAGAGCAACGTGCCGAGAATATGGGCAACGCCTGCGCCGTCAATGCGGCATGTGCAATCCCGCTGGACGCGTGAGACAAAACTTGTTTTCATACATGCTGACCCGGGGTTACCGGGCGTGATACGGGGAGTTTATCATGAAACCGACTATGCTGAGCACGGTCGCAGCCATTGCCCTCGCGGGTGCTGCCGCTGCGGAAGATGTGCGCGTCTACAACTGGTCCGACTACATCGATGAAGAGTTGCTGACCAAGTTTGAGGAAGAGACGGGCATCAATCTGATCTACGATGTATTCGACAGCAACGAGGTGCTGGAAACCAAGATGCTGGCCGGGTCGTCCGGCTATGACGTCGTGGTGCCAACCGGCACGTTCCTGCAACGCCAGATCGCGGCGGGCGTCTTTCAACCGCTCGATACATCGCAGCTGCCGAACCTCGAAAACATGTGGGACGTGATCGAAGAACGGACTGCGACCTACGACCCCGACAATGCCTATTCGATCAACTACATGTGGGGCACCACTGGCCTTGGCGTGAATACCGGCAAAGTCACGGAAATTCTGGGTGAGGATGCACCAATCGGATCGCTTTCGCTGATCTTTGATCCGGCCAATATGGAAAAGCTGGCCGCTTGCGGTGTGCATTTCCTGGACGCCCCGACAGAGATGATCCCGGCGGCCCTGACCTATGCCGGTCTGCCATCGGATTCCAAGGACCAGGACGATCTGGCCAAGGCCGAAGAAGTGATCATGGCCGTCCGTCCCTACATTCAGAAATTCCATTCGTCTGAATACATCAACGCGTTGGCCAACGGTGACATCTGCGTGGCCTTTGGCTGGTCGGGCGACATTCTGCAGGCCCGCGACCGCGCGGCCGAAGCGGAAAACGGTGTCGACATTGCCTACACCGCGCCCACAGAAGGCGCGCTGATGTGGTTTGACCAGATGGCGATCCCGGCGGATGCGCCGAACCCTGAAGGTGCCCATGCATTCCTGAACTTCATCATGGATGCGCAGAACATGGCGCAGGCGTCGAACTATGTTTACTACGCCAACGGCAACGCGGCATCCAAAGAGTTTCTGCTTGAGGATGTGATCGGCGACACCGCGATCTACCCGGACGAAGCGGCGCTTGAAAACCTGTACACGGTGACACCCTGGGGCGCGCGCGATCAGCGCAACCTGACGCGCACCTGGACCAAGATCAAGTCAGGCACCTGAGCCTGATTTCGGGCGCGGAGGTTCCCTTCGCGCTCTACTTCTTTTGAACGGATTCCCCTTTGGCAGAGACTGTTTTCGCCCCCTGGGACGACCCGACTGAAAAACCGCTGATCCGGTTTCGCAACGTGACCAAGCGGTTTGGCGACTTCACCGCCATCGACGACCTGACCCTCGACATCTTTGAGCGCGAGTTCTTTGCCCTGCTGGGCCCGTCGGGCTGCGGCAAGACGACGATGATGCGGATGCTGGCGGGGTTCGAGAACCCGACCGAAGGGGCGATTGAGCTGGCGGGTCAGGACATCGCCGGGGTGCCGGCGAACAAGCGGGCGGTGAACATGATGTTCCAGTCCTATGCGCTGTTTCCGCACCTGACCGTCTGGGACAACATTGCCTTTGGCCTGCGGCGCGAGAGCAAGGACAAGGCGGCCATTGCCGCGCGTGTCGAAGAGATGCTGAAGCTGACGCGGCTGGAAAAGTTCGCCCGCCGCAAACCGCACCAGATTTCCGGCGGCCAGCGGCAGCGTGTTGCGCTGGCCCGGTCGCTGGCGAAGGCGCCAAAGCTGTTGTTGCTGGATGAGCCGTTGGGCGCGCTCGATGCGAAACTGCGCGAGGCGACGCAGTTCGAGCTGATGGATATTCAGGAAAAGACCGGCACGACCTTTGTCATCGTCACCCATGATCAGGAAGAGGCGATGACCGTTGCCAGCCGTGTCGCGGTGATGGACGAGGGGCGTGTGATGCAGGTCTCTACCCCCGAGCGGATCTATGAAGCGCCCGACAGTGTCTACGTCGCGGATTTCATTGGGGACGTGAACCTGCTGCACGGGACGGCGACGCCGTCGGGCGACGAGACCTATGCCGTGACATGGTCGGCCAATGAGGCGCCTGTGCAAGCGGCAAGCACACGGTCGTTTTCGACCGGCCAGACCTGTCACTTGGCCATCCGGCCAGAGAAGGTGGCGATCTACAAGGACAAGCCCGAGGCCGATAATGCCGTGCAGGGCAAGGTGCTGGACATCGCCTATCTGGGCAACCTGTCGACCTATCACGTGGAACTTCCCACGGGTGACATCATCAAGGCGCAGGTCGCCAACACGCGCCGCATCTCGCGCCGGGATTTCACTTGGGAAGACCCGGTCTGGGTCAGCTGGTCCAAGACCGCAGGGGTCTTGCTCGCGGAATGAGGCGCGCGGTCCTCATAGCGGTGCCTTATTTCTGGCTGCTGGCGCTGTTCCTGATCCCGTTCGCGGTGGTCTTCAAAATCTCGTTGTCGGACATCGCGCTGGCCATACCGCCCTATACGCCCACGGCCAAGGACGGCATCTGGACCATGCTGTCGCAACTGGATTTCGAGAACTTCGTCTTTCTGACCCAAGACGATCTCTATTGGAAAGCCTATGTCAGTTCGCTGCAGATCGCGCTGATTTCGACCGTTCTGACACTGCTGGTGGGGTACCCGATGGCCTATGCCATGGCCCGCGCGCCGGAGCAGTGGCGGCCGACGCTTCTGATGCTGGTGATCTTGCCGTTCTGGACGTCGTTCCTGATCCGCGTCTACGCGTGGGTGGGCATCCTGTCGGGCGAGGGGTTTCTGAACCAGTTCCTGCTGTGGATCGGGATCATTGATGCGCCGCTGACCATCCTGAATACGAACATCGCGGTCTATATCGGCATCGTCTACACCTACCTGCCCTTCATGATCCTGCCGATCTATTCGGCTCTGGATCGGCTTGATGGGTCATTGATCGAGGCGGCGGAGGATCTGGGATGTTCGCGGATCAGGGCGTTCTGGCTTGTCACCATTCCGCTGTCGCGCAACGGGATCATTGCGGGCTGTTTCCTGGTGTTCATCCCCGCGCTGGGCGAGTTCGTGATCCCGTCCCTGCTGGGCGGGTCTGGCACGCTGATGATCGGCAAGGTGCTGTTCGAGGAGTTCTTCTCCAACCGCGACTGGCCGGTGGCGTCGGCGGTGGCCGTGATCCTGCTATTGATCCTGATTATCCCGATTGTGCTGTTCCAGCGCAATGAGCAGAAGCAGGTTGAGGACGGCTCATGACCCGCTTGTCCCCGTTCAATGTCGTATCGCTGACGCTGGGCTTTGTGTTCCTGTATGTGCCGATGCTGATCCTCGTGATCTACAGCTTCAACGCGTCGCAGCTGGTCACGGTCTGGGCCGGATTTTCCACCAGATGGTATGGCGAGTTGCTGTCGAACGATGCCTTTCTGGATGCTGCTTGGGTGACGCTGCGGGTGGCCGTGATTTCATCGACCATCGCGACCGTCCTTGGAACGATGGCCGCATATGTCCTGGTCCGGGGCGGTCGGTTCATGGGGCGCACGCTGTTTTCGGGGATGATTTATGCCCCTCTGGTGATGCCCGAGGTGATCACCGGGCTGTCGCTGTTGTTGCTGTTTATCGGTCTGGGCCTGGACCGTGGTGTGCTGACCATCGTGCTGGCGCATACGACATTTTCCATGTGCTTTGTGTCGGTCGTGGTGTCGTCACGTCTGGTCAGTTTTGATCGGTCGCTTGAGGAGGCTGCCCTTGATCTGGGCGCGTCGCCGTGGGATGCGTTTCGCCTTGTGACACTGCCGATCATCGCGCCTGCGGTGATCTCGGGGTGGCTTCTGGCCTTTACGCTCAGCCTGGATGATCTGGTGATTGCCTCCTTCACCTCGGGGCCGTCGGCGACGACCCTGCCGATGAAGATCTGGTCGTCCGTCCGCCTTGGCGTTAGCCCCGAGATCAATGCACTGAGCACCATTCTGATCGGTCTGGTGACGGTCGGTGTCATTGCGGCGTCGCTCGCCTCGAAACATGCCGCATTGCGCGCCAAGCGGGACGAGCAAGCCGCCGCGCGCGCGGCGTGAAACGCATCTTTTCCAGCTTTGCGTATGGGGACGGTCCGCGTGCCGGATGCTGGTGGGATGAGACAGCCGAACTGCCGGGCTTTCCCAAGCTGACGGGCGAGGCGAGATGCGATGTCGCGATTGTGGGCGCAGGATTTACCGGCCTGGCCGCTGCACTGGCCCTTGCCCAACAAGGCGCGCAAGTGGCGGTGCTGGAGGCATCGACCGTCGGTTGGGGGGCGTCTGGACGCAACGGTGGATTTTCCTGTTTGGGCGGCAGCATGCGCAGTGACGCGGGCCTGGACCTCCATTACGGTGTGGCGGCGCGGCGGGAATGGCGGCAGACGGAACGCGAAGCGGTGGAGGGTGCTGACCGGCTTGTGTCCGAGCTTGGTCTGGATGTGGATCGCCATTCTGCCGGTGAGACCTGTCTCGCGCATCGGCCACGGGATGTCGCCGCGTTGCGCGGTCATATGCAGGCGGTCCGGGAGAACTATGGCGTTGAGCCTGAGTTTCTGTCCGCCACCGATCTGGCGGTGGAAGGAATGTCCGGGCCGTTTCACGGTGGCCTGACAGTTCCGATTGGCTTTGGCCTCAACCCGCGCAAGCTTTTGGCCGGTTTGGTGCAAGCCTGCGTGGCGCATGGGGTTGCGATTTACGAAGATACGGCAGCAATGGACATTGCGCCCGGACGCGTCATCGGCACGCAAGGCACCTTGCATGCACCACAGATCGTGATCGCGACCAACGGGTATTCGAGTGAGGATGTGCCGGATTGGATGGCGGGGCGTTACATGCCGGCGCAATCGTCGGTGATCGTGACGCGTCCCCTAACGTCGGAGGAATTGGAAGCGCAGGGCTGGACCAGTGATCAGATGGCGTATGACACCCGCAATCTGCTGCATTACTTCCGCCTCATGCCGGATCGCAGGTTTCTGTTTGGGATGCGCGGGGGGTTGCGTGCGTCACCAGTGGCTGAGCGCGCAGCACACACCGCTGTTTTGCGTGATTTCAGGCGGATGTTTAGGGCGTGGTCCGATGTAGAGGTGACGCATGGCTGGTCCGGCCTCGTGTGCCTGGCACGAGACAGGGTTCCATTTGTGGGTGCCGTTCCGGGTATGTCTGGTGTGTTTGCGGGGTTCGCCTATCACGGCAACGGCGTCGCGATGGGTCTTCATTGCGGCGGGATGCTTGCGCGCCTTGTGCACGGTTCACAGCCAGTCCGTATTCCAGCCGTCGTTGCGCGTCCCGCAAAGAGGTTTCCGCTTGGTGGCTTCCGCAGGGTTCTAATGCCCGGCGTATATATGGCGCTGAAAGCAGCGGACGCCTTGCCCTAGGTCGGTTCGCGTAGCCCGGTCACGTTCTGTGCCAGCACCATATAGCCGCTGTTCAGCACCAGCAGGGTCGATCCGTTGTCGATGCGTGCTTCGGTGACGCGGTTGTAGGCGAGGGCGGGTTCCGTCAATAAGGTCTCGCCGTTCGCGGCGCTTTCAATCTGCAATGTGTATTCCCCGTGCGGCAAGGTCGTACCTGCCGGAGTTTTGCCATCCCAGACATAGGGTTCTGCGCTGAGTGGCATGCTGTGACGCGCAACCTCGGTTCCTTGCGCATTGGTGACGATCAAAGTGACTTCATCGGCGGCGACCGGCGGATTGGGTGCGATGGTTACGGGCGCTCCCTCATATTTGACGGGCCCTTGCACCAACGCCTCCATGCCGATCCAGTTTGCCGCGCTGGCCATGTCATTCGCGCCAAGGGCGGAGAGCATCTCTTGCATCAGGTCATTTGTCATGACCTGCTGCTCGACCATCGAAAACTGTGCAAGCTGCGCCGCGTATTCCGAGGAATCGATGGGTTCCAGAGGATCCTGGTACTCGGCTTGTGCGGTGAGCATTTGCAGGAACACTTCGAAATCCGAACTCAGGACGCTCGACGTGGCTGCCGTGCCCAAGCTGTTGTTTTGCGCCGCGGCGCTTGAAGATACTTGATTGATGTCCATGGTTCAGAACCTCATGTCTATGCCAGCGGGCGCGTTCAGACGCGCGGGCGTATGTTTGGGAGTTGCATGCTGTGGGTCGGCGACGTCATCCAGGGGTACGCTACGTGCCTGAGCACCATCTTCCAGCTGCTTATCGGCACCATCAGACCGGTTCTGCCCACCTTGAAACGAGAATGAGACGTCCTCGTATCCCAGCGCGTTCAGTGACTTGCCAAGGTCGTCGATTGTCCTGCGCATCAGATCGAGGGTATCAGCGCGGTCTGCCGTAATGGTGACGGTCATCCCGGTTTCCAGCGTCGTCATCACCAGGCGCACGCGGCCAAGCTCCGTGGGGTTGAGTGCGATTTCAATCGGTTTGTCCGGCGCCTTTCGAAAGGCTTCGGCGATGGCATGCAAGATCGGCGGCGGCAACTCGGCCCGCTGCAATTGCGCGGTCATAGTTGTGGTCGGATGGGTGGTGCCGGGGCGTAAATCCCACACCACATCATCCGCGATCTGGGCAACGTCCGTTTGAACGGTGGGGCGGTGCAGCGCATCGCCTGCCATCATGACCCGTGTTGGAGACTTCATGTTCGCCGTCAGTACATCCGGTGTCACCGCGGTCATCGGAGCAGTATTTCTGGCCTGCACCATCTCGATGACCTGCGATCCGCGTGCTGGTTGGAATTCGGCGAAATGGCGATCGACCGTCCGGGTTTGAGGCGTGGCCTCTGCCAGTCTGTGTTTTTCACGGGCAAGGACGCCAGGTGCTTGCAGCTGGGTCTTTGTGTTTTCGGGATCTGCTGTTTGCAGACTCGTTGCGCCCGTTGGCGCTTTGGCCGGATATGTGCCGTTCTGCCAGTGTGCGCCGACGGGATGATGCTGTGCGGACGGTTGGCCTTGTGCTTGACCCGACGCGTTTGCAGGTGACGGCTGCAATTGGAGCTTGAGCCTACCGGCGGCCATGGCTTGCTTGACCGGTAGGTTAGCGCCTGACCGCTGTTGTGACGCCGCTTGATCTGTGACCGCGACGTTCATTTTGTTCGTCACGTGCTCAACATCGGCAACGTAGGTGTGCCGGGTTTTCGGCCCTTCAACCGGTACATCTGTTATGCGTGGCGACGTGTTGTGCGCAGTGATCTGCGCGCCTCTGTCGTCGGTTTTGCTGACCTGTGTCGTCGATAAACCCTGAACGACTGCAGAAATTGGTGACGGTTTATACCCGACATTCTGTTTGTCTGCGTCACGCGCCGAAGTCGCAAGTGACGCGTTTGCAGGCGCGTCCAGAGGCAATGTGCCGTCCTTCTCTGCTGCACTGTGATCGGCCGCGGTGTGCGGCGCTGTGGTGGTCTTCTTTTCTTGCTCGGCCATTGCGGGGACTTGCTGGATGTGCTCGTCCGTTTTCGCTTCGGCAGGTGACGCTTCGTTTGACAGAACGTCCTGCTGATCAGTCTGGACTGTTGGCACAACGGTTTCGGACAGCTGTATGTCGGAGATGACCGACCCGAAATGTCGCGAGAACGAGACATCTGCAAGCTGGCCATTTGCGCGTTCGACCCGCTCTCCGTGATGGGGAGTCGGCAGGTTGGGGGCGCCATTTTCAAAAAGTTGCACGCATTTCTCCGGGATTCTTCCGCGTTTGGTACAAAATGGCCCGCGTATAGTTACCGGTTCTTTACCGCTGTTCCGCAATGTCGCGAAAAGTCCGTCGAATTCTAAGGAACACAGATGATAGCTCATTCGATACAGCCTCAGATCGTGACCAAACCGGATGCAAACGATGCCGCGTTACGTCATGCCGCGCAAAAACTTGAAGCCGCTTTTCTGGCGGAAATGCTGAAATCAGCGGGACTTGGTGAAAGTCGGGACGCGTTTGGAGGCGGTGCAGGGGAAGATCAGTTTTCGTCATTCCTGGTGCAGGCCCAGGCCGAGAAAATGGTCGAGGCCGGTGGCATCGGGTTGGCCGAATCGCTGTTTGAGTCACTTAAGGAGCGTGAAAATGGCGCATGAATATATAGCGACCGTCATAGACGAACTCGATGACCTGCTTGATGCCGAACGCACCGCGTTGCTGGCTGGCAACCTTGATGAGGTGAAGCGATTGTTCGAGCGGAAGACCAATCTCGTCGAAACCCTGAGTCGATTGGAAAGTGCAGAAACGGCAGGTTTCGCAGAGTTGCGGCACAAGGTGGAAAGAAACCAGGATCTGCTTCAGTCGGCGACAGAAGGTGTGAAATCCGTCGCACGCCGGTTGTCTGCAATTCGCAGGGTCCGCGAATCCCTTGAAACTTATGATGCGCGCGGGCGGCGAAAAAAGGTCGACGTGAAAACAACGACAACACTCGAAAAAAGAGCGTGACACAGATTGATTCAAATCTGCGGTTTTCAGGTTGGGGGTTTTTAGCAAAGCGTTAGGCAGTTCCCTTCAAAGGTAAGCGTGCACTTGAAAACAGGTGGCGCATGTCCTGAGAAGGGGTGTGCATTTGTCAGAACGGCAGTTTTGTCGTCCCGCAAGGGGCGGGACGTTAACCAGGGCGCAAAGCGCCGTGACAAAAGGAAATGCACATGTCGAGCATTCTGACCAACAACAGCGCCATGGTTGCGCTGCAGACGCTGAAGTCGATCAACAAAAACCTCGCGATGACCCAGAGCGAGATTTCCACTGGTAAATCCGTGGCGAATGCCAAGGACAATTCGGCCATCTGGGCGATTTCCAAGGTGATGGAATCGGATGTCAAAGGCTTCAAGGCCGTGTCCGAAAGCCTGTCGCTGGGTGAAAGCACCGTTGCTGTTGCGCGAAACGCCTCGGAAACGGTGACGGATCTGCTGACCGAAATGAAAGGTCGCATCGTTGCTGCACAAGAAGAAAACGTGGATCGCGATGCGATTCAGGAAGACATCGTTGCGCTGCGTGACCAGATCACGTCCGTCGTGGGTGCCGCGCAGTTCAACGGCCTCAACCTGCTTGATGGGTCAAGCACAGACGCTCTGAACATTCTGTCGTCGCTGGACCGCTCGTCCGATGGCTCCGTCTCTGCGCGTCAGATCGAAGTGGATCGTCAAAACCTCGCCGTGACTGGTAATGTCAGCTCCCAGTCGCTCGGGATAACCGCGGCGGCTGATCAGGCGACGGCCAACGATTATATCCAGGCCGGCACCGATGACACCAACTTCGCCCTCGGGACCGACTACGATCGTGATGATCCTGCAACCGCCACTTCGACCATTTCAGATGGTGGCAACCTGGACTTCACGTTCACCCAAGTTGCAGAAGGCATCAGCTACTCGATCACCATCGATGATCTGAACATCAATACTGCCGATGGCAGCAGCACACTTGGTATCCGGACGTTTGAATATGTGGCCACTGCCGACGACTCTGTAAACGATGTCGCGCGCCAACTGGGCAATCAGATTCAATCGTTCTTTGATGCTGCTACTGCTTCGGGTGAGGGCTACTCTGTGACCTTCGATCCGCTTGCGGCTGGTGACGACAATACGTTCCGGATCACCAACGCAACCGGCGGCGGTACTGATGATATCCTCGTCTTCACCGAGGTGTCTGAAGACGGCACGCCAGGCGCCAACGGTGCCAACGGCCTGGCCGCTGTGCAAACTATTGATGTGACCACAGACACTGGTGCGACAAACGCTTTGGGTGCCATTGACGAGCTGATCCAGACATCCATCGACGCAGCTGCATCGTTTGGCTCCGCTCAAACCCAGATCGAAACGCAGTCGGATTTCATTGGCAAATTGTCCGACTCGCTGAAATCCGGGATCGGTTCACTGGTCGACGCGGATATGGAAGAGGTATCGGCCCGCTTGCAGGCGCTGCAGACGCAGCAGCAGTTGGGTGTTCAGTCGCTGTCGATCGCCAACCAAGCGCCGCAGACCATCCTGTCGCTGTTCCGTTAAAGTCAATGAAGAAGGCGCGCACAGACCGCGCCTTCTTCGCCCATTCCAATTGAGCAGGTGAAACCTTGAACGCGATGTCCCAAGCCCTGAAGGGCTATGCAGAACACGCTACGTCGACAAAAAGTGGGCGCAGGTCAGAATACGAGGTGGTTGCAAAAGTCACCAAGCAGCTGCGCGACAGCGCGGTTGAGGCCAAGACAAACTTCGCGGCGTTCGCAAACGCGCTGCACATGAATCAACGGCTTTGGACAGCTCTGGTCGTTGACGTGGCAGATGAGGCCAATCCACTGCCAGACGAGTTGAAAGCGCGTATCATGTACCTTGCTGATTTCACCCGCCACCACACAAAGCGCGTCTTGCGTGAAAACGCATCCGTTTTGCCATTGCTGGAGATCAACATGGCCGTTCTGCGCGGCCTGAAAGCAGAAGGTGGCACCCAATGAGCGGGCTTATCCTGAAACTGAGCCCGAAGGAACGTGTCCTTATCAACGGGGCTGTCATAGAGAATGGCGAGCGAAGAAGCCGCTTGGCCATCATGACACCAAACGCACACATCCTGCGTTTGCGCGATGCAGTGCATCCAGAGGATGCGAAAACCCCGGTAAAACGCGTCTGCTATGCGGTTCAACTGGTTTTGTCCGGTGACAGCGATCAGGACGAGGCGCGGCATCCGCTTTTGCGCAGCATCGAGGAATTGAGCCAGGTGTTTGTCGATGCCGATAGTCGCAAGCACTTGGATATCGCATCGCATGCCCTCGTCACGGGTGATCATTACCGCTGTCTCAAGGCGCTTCGCGCGTTGATGCCGCGGGAAGAGCGGTTGCTGGCTGCAGGTCACTAGCAATGTATCAGCCAGTTCTCATTTCATCCGGACTTGTCGGTTGGCAGTTCCTGCAGCGCACGTATGACCAGCAGCTCGCCACCTTCAGCCAATCGGCCCAGGTGAAACGGGACACGGATCATTTTCTGGAGAAAATCGGGTCCATCACGACGGCGGAAGAACTCGTCTCTGACCGTCAGGTTCTGACGGTTGCTTTGGGCGCATTTGGTCTGTCCGATGACATCAATAATACGTTCTTCATCCAGAAGATGCTTGATGAAGGCACAACGGCGAGCGATTCGCTTGCAAACCGGTTTTCGGACAGTCGCTACCGCGACTTTTCTGAGGCGTTCGGTCTGGGACCGAATGAAGTCCGAGGCAGCCTGTTTTCCGAATTTGGCCCGGATATAGTTCGCAAGTTCGAAGCGAACAGTTTCGAAGTCGCCGCCGGCAACCAGGATGAAAGCATGCGTATTGCGCTTTATGCCGAACGCACGGTGCCCGATGTCGTTCAAGGCGACGGCAGCGATGCATCAAAGTGGTTCAACATAATGGGCCAACCGCCTCTGCGCAGTCTTTTTGAAACCGCACTTGGTTTGCCGGAGGCGTTCGGTCAGGTCGACATTGATCAACAGCTTGAAGTGTTTCAGGACCGTGCGGAACGCATTCTGGGCGTGTCGGATCCCGCCGAGTTTGCAAATGATGAGACGCTGGAGCGATTGATCACCACGTACTTCGCACGTGCTCAAATAGCGGAGATTGGCGGCGGCGCTTCGGGCGCTTCGATTGCGCTGACACTTCTAAGTTCGTGAGCCGGTTTCCATTCGCCGCCTGACGTCCTCGACCCTTCCTAAACCAGCGTCTCTGTCCCGACACTATGCGCGCATGTTGCGCCCATTCGTGCTTTTTACCCCTGCTCGTCGCAGTGCAAGGCCCAGCTGATCAAAGCTGTGCGCACAGCCATGTTCGTGGACCAGGGACATGGTCTTGTCCAAATGCGGCCATGCCTGGATTGCCATATCAATGTCCTGATCCGTGCCTTGGCTGTACAGGCCCGCATTGATCATCATCTGGTTCTGCGTGAACACGCTCATCAGTTTCCTGACCTGAGCGATTGTTTCATTTTCTGCCTGCGTTGCAGCGCTCGGCAGGCTTCTTGAAACGGAACGCAGGACATCGATCGCCGGAAAGCGACCGCGTTCTGCAATGTCCCGATCCAAAACAACATGCCCATCCAGCACACCGCGCAAGACATCTGCAATGGGTTCTTCCATGTCAGAACCGGCAACCAGAACACTGAAGACCGCGGTGATGTCGCCCTGGTCCGGACCACCGGGCCCAGCGCGTTCGCAAAGTGACATGATCAAATGCGACGTCGACGCCGGAAAGCCCCGCAGAACGGGCGCCTCACCTGCGGCGCTGGCCACTTCACGATGTGCTTCTGCAAAACGTGTCACCGAGTCGGCGAGAAACAGAACGGATTGCCCCTCGTCTCTGAAGTGTTCCGCCACCGCCATGGCCGTCCAGGCGCATCGACGCCGTACGAGCGGAGATTGATCAGATGTCGCCGCAACGACAACGGCTTTGGCCATTCCGGTCGCGCCGAGAACCTCATCGACGAAGTGCCGTACCTCGCGCCCACGCTCACCGATCATTGCGATGACAACCACATCCGCCGACATGTGCTTTGCCAATTGTCCCATCAGGCTGGACTTTCCGACTCCTGACCCTGCGAACAAGCCAATTCTTTGCCCGCGGACGATGGGCAACATCGTGTCAAACACGAGATGGCCGGTGTCCATCCGCGCGCCCAATGGCCGCCGAGACGCTGCCGGAGGCGGGCTGTTTTTCAACGGCCGCGATGTCAGGCCACGCGCAAGCGGACGTCCATCCAGCGGCTCACCGTTCGGATCCACGATACGGCCCAGCCAGGTCTCATTCGGCGCAATCCTGTTTTGCGTATCAATCTTCACACGGTCATTCAGGGCAACACCGTCAAATGCGCCATCGGGAATGACGGTTGCATCATGCTGAGACAATTGCACAATTTCCGCCGACAGCGGGCCGCCGGATTGCCGGGAGATCGACACACGATCGCCGATCCGACCCACGCCATTCAGGCCGGACACTGTCAGCACGTTGCCATGCGTTCCACTTATTCGACCAATTGGTTGGGCGACCCGAACCTCGGAAAGCTGGGCTTGAAGCATTTGCAATCTCATGGCGTGGCGCATTGGAGTCTCCTGACATCTGCAAACAGTTTCTTAGGGAATCACAGTTAAGCGTTGATTGAAATTCACGAGGGAGAAGCCCCGATGTTTCAGAACCTGACAATCTTCGAAACTGCGCACGCTATGGCAGTGCATGCAGGCCAGAAGCAGGCTGTGATCGCGCAGAACATCGCGAACGCGGATACGCCTGGATATGTGGCCCGTGACATTCCGAACTTTGCCGAAACCTACGCCCCTGCATCGTCAGGTGCGGTGTCACAACGCGCAACACGGTCAGAGCACATGCACGGCAGCCCGATCGGCGACGTCCGCGCCATGCTTCAGGAAGATCGTTCATTTGCTGCACCTGACGGCAACAGCGTTTCGATTGAGACAGAGATGTTGCGCGCAACGGATGCCAAACGCCAACACGACCGGTCTTTGGCTATCTACAAAAGCACGCTGACCATTCTGCGCGCCAGCCTTGGTCGTCAGTAGGAGGCTGCGATGAATGAATTTGCAAAATCGTTGTCCGTGTCGGCAAGCGGATTGAAAGCGCAGGCGTCCCGGCTGCGGCACCTTTCAGAAAATATCTCGAACGCTGACACGCCGGGCTACCGACGCAAAACCATAGCGTTCCGCACGGAGTTTGATGCAGGGCGCGGGGTCGCGAGCGTTGAGGTCGGGCGCATGTCACTGGATGATCGCCCCCTGGTGCGTGTCTACGACCCCTCGCATCCGATGGCCGATACAAGCGGGCATTATGACGGGTCAAATGTTGATCTGATGATTGAGCTGGCTGACGCCCGCGAAGCGCAACGCAGCTATGAGGCCAATTTGAAGATGTTCGAACAGGCGAGACAGATGTCGTCGAGCCTGATGCAATTGTTGCGCCGTTGATCGCGCATTGAAGGAGATCCAGAATGGAAATCGGTACACTCTCAGCCGCTCAGAATTATGCGGCTTTGCGTCCGGCGACACGACCCGGTGATGGGGAAGGGGCCAGCGTTTTCGGCAAGGTGGCCATGGACTTTGCGCAGACGCTCGCGCACGGTGAACAAGTGGCGAAGGATGCCATGGTCGGCAAAGCTGACCCGCACTCCCTTGTTCAGGCGCTCGCCCAGACAGAGTTGGCGGTGGAAACTGCGGTCACGGTCCGCAACAAGGTTGTGGAAGCGTATCAGGAAATCCTTCGGATGCCTGTGTGATATGCTGAATGAGGTCCTGTTTTTCGATACGATGCGACAAGGATTGTGGATTGCGGTCCTCGTATCAGCGCCCATTCTGATCATCGCGCTTGTCGCTGGTGTGTCCATCGGGTTGGTCCAAGCGCTGACCTCTATCCAGGAAATGACACTGACATTCGTTCCGAAACTCGCGGCCATCGTGCTCGTGTTTTGGCTGACCATGGGCTTCATGACACAGACGCTCGTGTCGTTCTTTCAGAGCAGGATCATCCCACTGGTGATCGGAGGATAAGATGGACAGTACCGGTTACATCGCGCTGAGCCGTCAATCAGGTCTCATGCGCGAAATGCAAATCGTCGCAAATAACATCGCCAACAGCGCGACCACCGGATACCGGCAGGAAGGCCTTGTTTTTTCGGAGTATGTTCAAGGCATTGAAGGTGGTGCATCCTTGTCGATGGGCCACGGCAACGTGCGCCATACGTCTTTTGTGCAAGGCACTCTGACACAAACGGGCGGGACGTTCGATTTTGCAATTGAAGGCGATGGTTTCTTTTTGATCCAGACGCCGGAGGGTGAACGTGTGACCCGTGCGGGTAACTTTTCTCCCAATGCAGAAGGCGATCTGGTGACGCCGGATGGTCATGCCGTCCTCGATGCAGGCGGCGCGCCCGTGTTCATTCCGCCCGGTGCAAAGTCCCTGTCTGTGTCGCCGGATGGCTCGATCAGTGCTGATGGTGCATTCGTCGGACAAATTGGGCTGGTGCAGCCCGCTGACCCGACAACGCTCACACGCGAAGGCGGGGTGCTCTTTCGTTCCGACGATGGATTTGAGCCGTCCGAAACCGCGCGGATGCTGCACGGTTTCGTGGAAGACTCAAACGTGGACCCGATCGGTCAGCTCGCTCGCATGATCGAGATTCAGCGCGCCTATGAGATGGGTCAGAATTTTTTGAATTCCGAAGATGAACGCGTCCGCCGTGCGATGGATGCGATGTTGAAATCAAGTTGAGGAGACGCACATGCGCGCCCTGAAAATCGCGGCCACGGGGATGTTGGCCCAGCAAATGCGGGTTGAAACGATCTCGAATAACCTCGCGAATATGAGCACGACAGGCTACAATGCGCGCCGTGCCGAGTTTGCGGATCTGCATTACCAGCAGATGACGCGACCGGGCGCCATCAATGCGTCCGATGGCACGGTTCTGCCCACCGGTGTGCAGCTTGGACTGGGCGTGCGTCCTGCGGCGGTGTCTGTTCATCTTGCGCAAGGTTCGCTGGCCGCAACAAATGGCGATCTGGATGTGGCGATTGACGGCAATGGGTATCTCGAAGTCACCTTGCCGTCGGGTCAGACCGGATACACCCGCGATGGCGCGCTCAAGCGAACTGGCGAAGGCTTGATCGTGACGTCGGATGGGTATCCGGTTGCACCGGAAATCGTCATTCCCGAGGATGCACGCAGCATTTCGATCAATGGCGACGGTGAGGTTTACGCCTACTTCGCGGATGCTGCGGCCGGGCAGCTGATCGGCCAGTTCAACCTGACCGGGTTCTCAAATCCCAAGGGTTTGGAAGCGCTTGGCAGCAATCTCTTTGCGGAAACGGATGCGTCTGGTCCGCCGATTGTGACCACGCCCGGTCTCGATGGTTTGGGAACGCTGCGCCAAGGCTACCTCGAAGAAAGCTCGGTCGATGCTGTCCGGGAAATCACTGACCTGATTGCCGCACAGCGCGGTTACGAGATGAACTCCAAGGTGATTTCCGCGGCCGATCAGATGATGGGGGCGATGACGCAGGTTCGGTGATGCGCTGGATTGGCATATTGCTTTTGACCGCCGGTATTGCGTCCGCCGATATGGTCACTCCGACGCGTACGTTGCGTCCGGGTACTGTGATCACAGCGGCCGACCTTGTTTTGCGTGATGCGGCGCATCCCGGCACCTTTGATCGGGTGTTGGATGTGGTCGGGCAGGAGGCGCGGGTCGCGCTTTATGCCGGGCGCCCGATCCCTTTCGAGGCGATTGGCCCACCCGCGATCATCAATCGCAATCAAATCGTGCCGCTCTTTTTTAACGTCGGCGGACTTTCCATCACGACGGATGGGCGTGCGTTGGAACGTGGTGGGATCGGCGACCGGATCCGGGTGATGAACTTGAGTTCGCGCGCCACACTCTTCGGTTTTGTTCAGGAAGACGGCTCTATCAAGGTGACCAGATGACCAATTTAAATCCAAAGTTTCCCGCTCTTAAAGCGACGGCTTTTCTGGCGCTGGGCCTGATCGCAGCGTGCGGTCGCGGCGATCACCTTGGCAAAGCGCCGAGTTTTTCGAACCCGCTTGAGACGCGAGAACATTCGGCAATGGTCGGCGCGACGCTGCCCCTTGCGGTTGAAGATGCGGGGCCGACCGACAGTGCGTCGCTGTGGAGCGGGCAACGATCGTCGCTGCTGGGCGATCGTCGCGCGATGCAGCGCGGTGACATCATGACCGTCGTCATTGAAATTGATGAAAGCGCAGAAATCTCAAATGAAACCGACCGATCCCGGAGCGGCACGGAAAGCTTGCAAGTTCCACAACTGGGCGGTCTACCGCAGCGGTTGGATGAAAAACTTCCTGCTGGCGCATCCTCTTCAGACCTGGTGTCGATTACATCCAGCTCGGGATCGAGCGGGGACGGATCGGTGAAACGTGAAGAGAAGTTGACACTGCGCGTTGCGGCCACGGTGATTGATGTTCTTCCGAACGGCATCCTGTCGATTTCCGGATCGCAGGAGTTGCGTGTCAATTTCGAGATGCGGGAGTTGCTGGTCTCCGGCTACGTCCGACCGGCGGACATTTCGCGGCAAAATGAGATTACGTATGACAAGATTGCCCAAGCACGTGTGTCTTACGGGGGTCGCGGCCAGATTACCGATGTGCAACAACCCCGGATTGGTCAGCAGGTCCTTGATGCAATTCTGCCTTTCTAGGAGGGCATGACATGAAGAAGCTGCTTCCCCTGATCTTTTTGCTGGTGGGTACAGGCGCCGGTGTTGGCGCAGGTATCTTTCTACGTCCTGAGCCGGAGCCAATCGCCGAAATGGATGCGGAAATGGCGGCTGAAACCGTCGAAAAATCGGATGATGCCACTGACATCTCCGACCGTGAATACATGAAAATGAACAATCAGTTCGTTGTTCCTGTCGTCAGTGGAGATTCTGTCGAGGCATTGGTTGTGATGTCGCTCAGTCTTGAAGTTCTGGCAGGTCAGAAGGATGCGATCTATTCAAAGGAGCCGAAGTTGCGGGACTCTTTTCTGCAGGTTCTCTTCGATCATGCCAATGTCGGTGGTTTTGACGGTGCTTTCACCAACGCCAACAATCTCGCGGTTCTGCGCGGTGCGCTGCGCGAGGTTGCTCAGAAGGATATGGGCGAGCAGATCACCGACGTCTTGATCGTTGAGATTGCGCGCCAAGACTACTGATCACGCTGCGATTGCTGCAACTGCGATATCTCTATTGCCTGTTCCAGACGCTTTTTCCTGTTCTCCGCCTTGGTCCGCGCCGCGTGTTGGGAGATCAGCTCTTCGGTGACAGCCTTTTTGCCGGCTTCCTTTCGGAAGGATGCCAGCAGATTTTCCTTTTGCGCCAGAACCTGCGCCAATTCGATGCTTAACCGTCGTTGGTTCTGAGCCAACCATTTCAACCAAATGATGTCCCCTCCGATCGCGCGCAGGCTCGCATCCGATTCATGCTGGCAATGCGTGTCGCGAGTGAGGTCCTGAAGGCGTTTAAGCTCGGCGCGAAGCGTGTTTTCACGATCCTGCAGTGAAGCAAGGGCTTGTTCACTACGCCGGTACTTCAAATCGGCGAGCTGTTTCAATTGTCCAAGCTCATGCATCAAACGCGACCCTTGGCTTGTTCGCGCAACTGATCAGCGAACCGGATGGCCGCAGCAACCGCGGCATATTGCTCTGGCAGAATCTCATCGCCAATCTGTGTAACTGAATAAAGCGTTCGCGCTGTCGGTGGATCGCTATGGATTGGAACTGCGTTTTCCTGAGCAATTTTGCGGATACGCAGTGCAACCTCATCAACCCCCTTCGCCACACACACCGGCGCGGTGCCGCTCGCCCGCGACCACTGTAGCGCGACGGCATAATGGGTTGGATTGACGACAACGACATCGGCGGTTGGCACGTCGCTCATCATTTTCTGTGTCGCGATGGCTTGGCCGCGCGCCCGCCGTTCCTGCTTTAGATGCGGATCGCCTTCGGAGTTCTTGGTTTCTTCCATGATCTCCTTGCGGGACATGCGGTTTTTGCGAATGTGCTCCTGATGCTGCCAGACGGCGTCAATTCCGCCGAGTACAACAGATATCAACACGACAACGAATAGGAATGCGATCACAAGTTCTGCCAAAAGCGAAACAACAAGGCCCGGCGAACCGTGCATGACGTTGATCATTTCCGGCAGTCGCGCTGTGAGAAAAAGCGCCAGGCAGCACGAGTACAGCACAAGCTTGACGAAGCTTTTGGCAAACTCAAAAAATCCGCCGCGACCGAACTTTTGTTTTGCGTTTTGTATCAGTGAAATTCTGGAGAGCTTTGGTGCGACCTTGCTTGGAGCCACGACAAAGGCGCGTTGCGCCAGCACCGCACACATTACGGCGACCGCCGGAACGAGAAAGATGGGTGCAACAGCGACAGATGCGGACCAAAGGATTGCGCCCATCGCCGCAGCGGGATCGCCAGCGAACAGATCGTCAGCAAGCGGCAAGGCCTGGTCCAGCAATACCTGCATCGCCGTGCCGAATGACGTCAGGCTGAACGTTCCAATCGCGACAAGGGCCAGCGTCAAGCCGGCATAAGCGGAGGCTGTGTGCAGATCCGCAGATTTTGCTATTTCGCCTTTCTTGCGCGCTTCCTGCAGCTTGTGCGGCGTTGGATCAAATGACTTGTCGGTGTCTTCATCTTGCCCGCTCATCTTGGTGCCTCGAAAGGCGCGGCCATGAACTGGTCGAGCGCCGACAACCAGACAGAGAGCATCACCGGGGCCGCCAGGAACAAAAGAAACAGACCGCCCAAGGTGATGACCGGCGCGCCCACGAACGCCACCATCAGCTGCGGCATCGCCTTGTTGATGACGCCGAGTGCGAGGTTGTACAGAACCGACATCAGCAAAAACGGTGCAGACAAAAGGAAGGCAAGTTCAAACGCATATGCGATCTGACCAAGGCCCCAATCGGCAACGTCGCGACCTGCGGCGAACAAACCCATGGGGAGCAACACATACGAGTGGATCAGCAATTCGGCCGCCTTCACGTGCAGTCCTGCCATAACGGCGAGGGCGATTGCACCGACGGTGAGCACGTAGCCCATGGCAGGCAACGGTTCGATCCCGGCACCGCCCAAAATCTGTGACAAAGACGTGGACTGCGCGGCAATCGCGCCAGCTGTTTGCAACGCGAGTATGAACAGGCGAATTCCAAGGCCAAGCAAAATGCCAGCCAGGGTTTCGGTGAATGACAGAACGGCGAGCGCGTCCATCGAAAACTCTGGCAAGTCGACCGCGATCGCTGGTGCGACAATCAAGGTGAATGCCAGCGCAATCACCAGTTTGATCCGCATCGGCACAGACTGCTCTCCGAAGCCGGGAAGGAGAGCGACCGTTGCGCCGACACGCAGGAAAACCACGAAACCCAACCATAGCTGAGACTGCAAAACTTCAATCAGTTCGGCAGCAGCGTTCATGCGGCCACGACACCGACCAAAGACGGACGGGCGTCTACCCCAATCTCTTCAAAGGAAAGAACAGGGTTGTTCAGGCCTTTGGCCCGCATCATGGTTTTCAGAAAGCGGCGTCGGCGTGTGTTGGTCACCACGGCGGGAAAAATACCCTGACCGCTCGCATCCTGGAGCTTTTCCGACACGTTGTCCGCCAGTCGATTGAACAGGTCTGGGGGCAGCGCAATGTCGAGACCGCGATCCGCATCGACTTGATAGCTTGCAAACGTGTCTTCCCACTCAGGAGCGAGTTGAATGAGTGGAAGTGTTCCGTCCTCACGCCTGATGCCGGAAATGATCTGAAACCCAAGGCGCTGGCGAACATGTTCGCAAATTGCCTCGGGTTGCGCATTCACGGCGCGCGCTTCGGAAACGGCTTCAAGGATGAGCGGGAGATTTCGGATCGACACCTGTTCTTCCAACAGCAGTCGTAGGACCGAATGGAGCACATCCATCGGGACTTTGTCCGGAATAAGCGCGTCGAGCATCTTGCGATTGGCCTCTGCTCTGACCGGATCCGACACGGATTTCATTTCCTCGAGCAGGCGCCGTAACGACTTGAGCGTCAGGAGCCGACTGAAGTTGCGTTTCACAACTTCCAGAAGGTGAGTTGCCAATATTTCCGTCGGAGTGACCAAGGTAACGCCGGCCAGCGCTGCCATTTCCTGATCTTGCGTGGCAATCCAGCGTGCCGGAGCACCATAGACCGGTTCGGTCGTGTCTTCTCCGCCAGGCAGGTTATCGACCGTGTCAGGCGCGAGGGCGAGGATATCATTGGGCCGAATGGTTCCGCGTGCCTGCTCGACACCTTGAACCCGCAAGAGATAGCCGCCGGTGGGCAGACTGGCATTATCCGTCAGCCTGATCTCGGGGAGAATGACGCCAAAGACCGTTGCCACATGGACCCGCATATTCGCAATACGCGCGTCGAGGCCCGTACCCGGGTCCAGTACCATGGTGACGAGATCCGGCGCGAATTCAACATGAATGTCATCAAGTTCGAGCACATCGCCCAGTGATTTTTCCGGCGCGGCCTCGGTTATGTCATCAAGGTCAATTTGTGCCGTTTCATTGCTACCCGCTCTTTTGTTAACGGCATATGCGGCAATCCCGAGGCCGATCGCGCCTGCCATAAACGGCATCACCGGCAGGCCGGGAACGAGGCCTAGGAGCGCCATCAAAACGGCAACGGTTGCAAGCGCCGCCGGGTGCCGCCCAAGCTGTCCAAAAACGGCCAGATCGGTTGCACCTTGGGCACCACCGCGGGCAAGTAGTAAAGCGGACGCAATTGATATGACGACAGCGGGAATTTGCGAGACCAACCCGTCTCCGACTGTCAGAATCGCGTACGTCTCAAACGCGTTGCCCAAGGCCATTCCGTGGATCGCAACGCCCATCACCAGCCCAGCAACCAGATTGAGGAGCGTGATCAATAACCCGGCGATCGCGTCCCCTTTGACGAATTTTGACGCGCCATCGAGCGAACCGAAGAAGGTCGTTTCGGCCTGTTCCAATTCGCGCCGCGCTTTGGCCTCGTTGTGGTCGATTGCACCGGCAGACATGTCGCTGTCGATGGCCAGTTGCTTTCCTGGCATGCCGTCCAACGCGAACCGCGCACCGACCTCGGCCATGCGTGTGGCACCCTTGGTGATGACCATAAAGTTCACAATCAAGAGCACACAAAAGACAACCAATCCGAGGAAGACACTGCCTCCCATAATGAATTGTGCAAAGCCTTCGATCACATCCCCGGCTGCGCCAGTCCCGGTGTGACCCTGCCCGATAATCAGCTTGGTCGAAGATACGTTCAAGGAAAGCCGCAGCATCAACGACGCAAGAAGGATTGTTGGAAATGCCGAAAAATCGAGGGGGCGCTCGATAAACAGGGTGATGGTGAATATCAGAATCGCCAGGGCAAATGAGGCGGCGAGCCCGATATCGAGCACCCAGGACGGCATTGGCAAGATCATCATCACGATGATCGCCATAAGCGCGATTGCCAACAGGACAGTAGGGCTGAAAAGGGCTGACTTGGTCAGTGTCATATGTTGAACCCGCAATGCATGTCGCCGCGATTAATCCGAAACACCGGGCTGGAACGATTGACCGGACGGGAATACTGCTCCGGTCCACCGCTTGATGGCGTTTTGCTTGACTGCCACCGAACGCAAACAACAATCATGTTGTGGTGTGCAGGTGATGGACTGGGCGCAATTAGAAGGCGTTGCAACCACTTCATCGTGGTCACGAAGATCGGGAGTATTCGCATAGCCGGTTGTCCTCATCACTTCTGTGACAACGGCAAGCTATGCCCAGGCGCGTTTACATTTGGTAACCAAGTCTTGGCGCATCGTCAGTTTTCGGACGGTAAAACGCTGTCTGTATTTGCTGTGATCAGTTGTTCGATGACCTCGCGCGCATCGGCGCTGTCTTCCAGTGCGTTTTCTATCCGTCCGAGCATGCCATCAAGGTCAGCTGAGGTGTCCATTTGTGAGGCGGCGATTTGCAGTGTTGGCCCCAAGACTGGAACATCCGGTTCCAGCAGTTTTTGCCAGTCGTCTGACAGCCAAGCCGCTTGCACGCTGTCTGTTTCAGCGCCGAGATCGGTTAGTATCTCATGGGCAAGGTCGTGATCTCCGATCAACATGTGAGCTTCTGCGCGCAGCCGCGCAGCCTGTTCCCCGTCTAACCCGCGCAGGAAAGACAGCGCCTCAAGTGGTCTGGACAACCCAAGCGAGACCTCCGCCCGCATGGTCCTGTTCTGACGGGTTTGTGGGAGGTCGCTTTGTACAAAAAGCAGCTGTTCAGCTTCAATGAAGAAACCGAGTTCAACTAGTCTCGCAACAACCAAAAGCGCAGCACTTTGCGAAATGTTCATCGAGAGATCAGAAATACTCGTGAATGTGTGTCGAACAAACGTCGCATCATCGGCATCGCGCGAAAGTACTTCAAGTACAGACGAGCGCAATTGATCTGTGGTGTCTTTCATCTTGCTGGAGCGGATTCGGTCCAGAGCGGAAAAGGCAGCATCAAATTGTCCGGATTTGGCCAACGCAAGCACGTGTGTACTGCGTAATTCGTCGCCGAGCGGATCATTCCGGAACTCAATCGCATAAGCTTCGACAAGTGTTGCAATATCTTCGTCAATATCAACGCCGGTGTCAAAATGTGTATCGACATAGCGAACGAGCGCCTCGGCGGATTGTTCATCATTGGATGCAACCACAGTTTGCAACCTATTTTGAGCCGAGACGACGTCCCCCATGCTCAACTCTATGTCGGCTTTGGCGAGTTCAGCAGCCGGCGGGAGAGGTTGCGCGGTACGCTCCAGCCCCCTTAGAGCTGCTGCTGCTCCAGCTTCATCTCCATATGCGAGAAGTTTTTTGCTGAGCGCTGGTGCTATGTGCTCACGCAAATGAGGAGGCAGACTGCTCAAGGTTCGAATGGCAGCTTTGGCATCAACGCGCTCAGAGGCGTTCAAATCCTTTTTCGACAAAATCGCCCAAAGAGCAACGTCAGAGTCGCAGTCCATAAAGTTAGAAAGGTAGCCATCGGTTCGTGCGCCACCATATTCCATAATAAGCGCGATATCCATCAAGGCTGGATTCGAGGACTGCAAATCTGCATCCATTTTGAGTATCTGAATTGCTTCTGCTCCAAAGCCGTAATGCAAATAGAGCTGAACTAAGTCTATTGCGACATTAGCGTTCAAACGGTCGAATTCTGAATATAGGTTGCGGCGAAGTGCAGATGTGCGCTTTGCAAAATTTGTGTCTGCGCCCCATTCCTGTATCTGCACAACCGACGGTTCAATACACCTTACGCCAGAGGTGGTTGAGGCCTGAAGTTGACGCCCCACCTGGCTGGGAACATCAGTGCTTGATGTGACTCTTAAATTGCCACCGGCGGGGGGCTGGCGGACTAGTGAATTGTTGTCCGGTGCCGAGGAGTCAAAAATTCTGACGTCGATTTGTGGACGCACTTGCCGGTCGAAACGGGTGGGAAGTTCTCGGCTTGGATTGAGTACACCCGTTGTCGCCGCTTGCCCGATCCTTTCAGCAAGCTTTTCCCGGGCTTGGCGTAGAGATGTTGGGTCACCTTGCGCCTGATCGGGCCGTGTTGCAAGCGGCGGTGTCACGGGAGTGGGCGTGAAAACGGAGTTTCGCTGTTCTGCGCTTTTGGTTACTTCCGGCGTGTCGACAAGGACATTCGCCTGTTCGCGGAAGCTCGGGAATTGTAGTTGTGTGGAGCCGGTGAAGTTTAGTGGCGAAGAATCTCCCGGTTCCTCATCGTCGGTGACGGGCGTCGTGGTTTTAGCAATGTCGACGACTATCATGCGGTCACCGGCGGTGTAGACTTCGGCCGCACAGTCGCAGTTGAATACAAGCGACAGCGCGCTTTCGGATGCGGTGACGCCTTCGATGTGACGGCGATCAATCCGCTCGAAAATGCGCGATATGTCAAATCCTTCGGTATGGTCGGTCAGACTAACAACTGCGCCCGCCTCATTTTGTTTAAAGGACCATTCCGTGCCCTGTGCGACATCCAATACAATTCGGGAGAACCGCTCATGCGCGCCCGACCGCACAGGCACTTCAGCAGCAACTGCTGCGACGCACGACGCAAACCAAAGACTACAAAGACCTAAAGCGCGGGTCATGCTGCGTTTTGCTTTACCGACTTCAGTGCTTCCTCCAAATCCGAAAACGAGGGGCGGCAATGTGACGGCGTGTTTTGACGGCCAACTTCGATACAAATGTTCGTTGCATGGTTGTGCAGGTTAGCCACGAGGACTTCGCGGATGAGTTGGTAGAAGTGGGCGTCTTGCTCCACGACGGCTTTCACCTTGGCCGCAAATGGACCGACGAGCCCGTAAGCCAAAAAGACGCCCAAGAACGTCCCGACCAGCGCGCCGCCAATCAGCTTGCCGAGGACTTCCGGCGGTTGATCAATGGATGCCATGGTCTTAATCACGCCCAAGACCGCAGCGACAATACCAAGCGCCGGCAGACCATCTGCAACGGTTTGCAAAGCATGGCTGGAGTGCATGGCGTGATGCATATTTGCCTCCATCCGCTTTTCGAGGACCTCTTCGACCTGATGGGGATCATCATAGTTCATCGATGCAGAACGCATGGTGTCGCAGATCAGAGCGGTCGCCTCTTTGTCTGCAACAATCTTGGAATAGCGCGAAAAAATCTCGGAGTTTTCCGGGTCTTCGATGTGTTCTTCAATTGCGACCGGATTTTGACGGGCCAATCGGATCAGCTCAAACAGCAAACATAGCAAGTCCTTGTAGTCCTCATGCGCCCATTTGGGGCCTTTGAAGACCTTACCGAGGTCCTTCATCGTGTGCTTGATCTCGGCCATTGAATTGCTGATCAAAAAAGCGCCAACAGCTGCGCCCATGATCATCGTCATCTCGAAAGGCAGGGACTTGAGAATGATCCCCATTTTGCCACCGGCGGCCAAGTAACCGCCGAACACCATTACGAAAATGGTTACAATGCCAATAATTCCGATCACGTGACGATTCCCTCATTACGATCTGCTCAAACCATTGCAGACACCCGTTAACAAAGCCTCACGACCACTCAGTTTTTGGGCGCTTGCGCATTCCTTCCCGCCACAATTGCGCTGATGGAATAAGCCACTTGCGGATCAAGCCCGGCGAGGATTTTCGCGGCCACCGTCGGATCCATACGGCCTAAAAAGCCAGCCGCAAAAGCCGGTTCCATCGCTTCAAACAATGCGGACGCTTCTTTGGGCTTCATGTTTTCATAAACGGTGGTAAGGCGCGCCAGATCGTCTTCTGCAGCCGTTTGGGCGATTGCCAATGTGTCTCGAAGCTGCCGCTCTGCTGCTTCAAGCGCCACCAATCGTCGCTCCACTTCGGTTTGGGCGACGTCCAGTGCCTTACTTCGAGCGGCAATGGCGTTTTCGCGTTTCGTCACCTTTGCTTCCCGTGCTTGGATTGCATCAAGCAGCGGCTGAATGTCACCGCTTTCGAGCCTCTTGGGCTGAACCTGCGCCGGTTGAGCGCTTAGGGGCAGAGAAAAACCGTTTGCTAGGTCCACGTCGGCCAGTGCGGATGTCGCGCTTGTCCCGACACGCACCGCTGCAGATGACAGAAGCAAAGCCACCAGAAACGCGATTGATCCACGGCTGGTGATCCTCTTTGGGCGACGTGTTTTCATTGCCTGGCTCCGACACTACGGCGGGTAAAGATTGGCTCTCCAACCTCTTGAGGAGCGGGCGTCGCAGTCTCAGCAACTGGCGTGTCGGGAACATCGTGCAAAGAAGCCATCTGTAGCTCGAGACGCCGCGCCATTTCTGTCGCCCGTTGCGTGGTATCGTTCAGCGTCTCTGCGGATTCTGCGGCCGTTTTCTGTGCAGCCTCCAACGTTTTGGTCAAGTCGTCGACCTGTGAGGACAAGACGGCGACTGCTCCACCGACACCTTTTTCCAGGTTGTTGAAGCGGTTCAACCGTCGGCCGAGAACGAAACAATAAAAGCCCGCGCCAAGCGCGCCGGCTGCCAGCAAGATGTCAGCAATCAAGTCCATTTTTCCACCATCAGCTTAAGACAAATTCCATGATGAGCAGGTCGTTTACGCGACCTGCGCCCGCCACAATTTCTACCCGTCGCAGCATTTGCGCGCGCAACCGGGTGAGCGCTGCGGGGCTTTCGATGTCTTTTATTTCCAGGGCGCGCAGGTATCCGTTCAACACGTCGATAACCCGCGGCAGGATGGATTCGACATCTGACACATACTGGGATGGCACTTCCAATTGGGCGCGGAAGCGCAAGTGTCGACCTTGGGAACTCGGTGTCAAAGAAATCACCATCGGTTCCAGTGCGACAAAGGACACGTCGGGAAGCGCATCGGGTGTCGTGTCTTTCTGAGTGCTGCTCACTGGCGATTCGGGGGCGAGGATCAAGCCGGAGAAAGTTGCAAAAAAACCGCCTCCTGCGCCAAGCAAAAGCGCGACAAGCCCCAGTATCAAGGGCACTTTCGAGGATTTCTGCACCTCTTCAGGTGCTTCTATAGCTGCGTCCGTCATCTGGGTCCTGCTCAGAATGTGTCGGAAGCAGATTTCTCACAGATCAACTAACCGATTGTTAAGGCTGTTCAGTCATTGCTGGCACAACGCCGGACAGAACGTCTGGCATGACGGAGGCAATTGTGCAGCAATTACTGAATGTCTGGATGGCACTCGATATCAAACGTCAGATAACCGTGGTCGTCGCGACCGTGGCGATGTTTCTGGCGATTCTGGCGATGTCGCGCATCGTGACTGCGCCAACAATGACGTTGCTTTACGCAGGGCTGGAAAACGGCGCTGCAGGGGATGTCGTGCGGGCGCTCGAACAGCGCGGCGTTCCGTTTGAGGTGCGCGGCGGCTCGATCTTCGTTGCATCTCAGCAGCGAGACGAATTGCGCTTGACCCTTGCAAGTGAGGGACTGCCGGCAAATAGCAGCCAAGGCTATGAGCTGTTGGACAGCCTTTCGGGTTTTGGCACGACATCACAGATGTTTGACGCTGCATATTGGCGCGCCAAAGAAGGCGAATTGGCACGTACAATCGTGTCCAGCCCTCATGTCGCGATGGCGCGCGTTCATATTGCGTCCACGGGCTCAAACCCATTTCAGCGCAGCATCACGCCGACTGCATCCGTTGCAATCGCAGCGAATGGCGGCGAGCTTTCAGCCAAGCAAGCCAAAGCAATCCGTTTTCTCGTGGCATCGGCTGTTGCCGGTTTGTCAGCTGATGATGTTGCGGTGATTGACGCAAATGGTGCGGTTCTGGGTATGGGCGATGACGCCGCTCCTGCGACAGGGTCAGAGGACAAGTCGCAGATGCTTCGAGAGCGTGTCGAACGACTGCTAGAAGCGCGCGTTGGGCCTGGCAATGCCGTTGTTGAGGTCAGCGTCGATACCGTCACCGAAACCGAAGAAATTCGCGAGCGCCGTTTCGATCCCGAGGAACGTGTTGTCATCAGCACGGACACCGAAGAGAGGACGAGCACGTCGAACGAGGCGGGCAATGGCGATGTCACTGTCGCATCAAACCTTCCGGATGGCGAAGGGGCGGGCGGTGACAACTCGTCGTCCCAAAACTCGGAAACCCGCGAAAGGATCAATTACGAAGTGTCGGAGACGGAGCGCGCTATCGTTAAGTCGGCGGGTGCGATCCGTCGGATCACGGTGGCGGTTCTGGTCAATGAGGTTGTCGCACCTGACAGCGGTGACGTCGATCCAATTGCCCGCTCGCCTGAAGAGCTTGAAGCGCTGCGCGAACTTGTTGCTTCCGCTGTGGGATATGATGAAAGCCGGGGAGATGTCATTACGATCAAGGCGATGGCGCTCCAGCCGGTATTGCCGCAAGGGACAATAGCCGAAACCTCCTTGCTTGATGGCGTTCACCTTGACGTGATGTCCGCTATCCAGATGGCAATCCTCGCGATTGTCACGCTTATCTTGGGCCTGTTCGTGGTCAAACCTGTTCTGGCTCGCTCTGGCTCCACAACCGGCGAAGGTGCCGATTTACCGCCGGCTTTGCCAAGTGGCGGTTTTGGAGAAACGCCCCAGCTTGCGATGGAACACGGTGATCTGCCAGACATCGACATTGCGGCCGCTCCCGAAATGCTCCCGGATCTTTCGGCACTCACGTCCGGTCCAGACAGCACTATGCCCGCGCAGCTATCGGAAGATCCGGTTGATCGGCTCCGTTCCATGATCGGTGAGCGGCAGGATGAAACGGTTGAGATATTGCGCAGCTGGCTTGAAGAGGAGCGGGCCTGATGTCAGCAGCTCATCTCTTTGAAGACTTCGGCGAACAGAAATCCAAGCCCGCGGATGCCGTCGCCATGCCCATAGAAATGGTGGAAGATCAGAAGCTTGAGGCTTTCGAAAAGGGGTATCAGGCAGGCTGGGAAGATGCTGTAGCAGCTCAGTCTGAGACGCAAGGCTTCGTTTCGAGCGGACTGGCGTCAAGTTTGCAAGACGCGTCCTTCGAGTATCACGAGTTGCGTGCCACTATGACCGCAACCGTGGAAACGGTCATCAAAAGTGTCACGGACATTGTCCTGCCCAAAGCCGCGCGCGCCAGTCTTGGCGCTCATGTGCGAGAGAAAGCACAGGATATGGCGCGCGTCAGCCTCGACAAACGCGTTGAGATCGCTGTGGCTCCCGAAAACGAAGCGGCCGTTCGCAGCGTGCTCAACGATGACATCCCCGACCCGTTTCTTCTGGTCAGTGACAACCTTCTGGCACCATCGCAGGTGGTTTTGCGTACTGAACAGACGGAAGCAGAAATAGATCTCGACCGGACAGTCGCGGACATCTCGGCCGCTGTCACATCCTTTTTCGAAGCCCAAACCTTTGAGGTAAATGATGGCTGAAACTCCTTCTCCCAAGGCGCTTGCGTCCGACACGCATAACCCTTTTACCGCTGTCCCAATTGAGATTACCGTTTCCGTTGGACGCGCCCGGCCGCTTGTCCGCGATCTGGTCATGCTCGGATCGAATGCCGTGTTGACGCTGGATAAGCGCGTCGATGACCCGGTCGATCTGTTCGTGGGGGACAAATTGATCGCGCGCGGCACATTGGAAGAGGCCGATGGTGAGGAAGAAGGCCAGTTGGTTGTCCGCTTGACCGAAATCCTTGATTTGGGCGCGGGCCTCTGAGCTTGCCATGAGATATGCAGTTGTACTGTGCATCCTGTTGTTTTGGCCTGCAATGGCTGGCGCTCAGGATGTGGCCATCTCGCTCGGAGACGATGGTTCGCTAAGCGCGCGAACACTGCAGCTTATCGCCTTGATTACAGTCCTAAGCCTCGCACCTGGGCTGGCGATCATGGTGACATGCTTTCCATTTCTGGTGACGGTGCTGTCGATTTTGCGTCAAGCGATCGGCTTGCAGCAATCGCCCCCCAACATGCTGATCGTCAGCCTCGCGCTCTTCTTGACGTACTTCATCATGGAGCCGGTCTTTGTCGACGCCTGGGAAAATGGTTTGCGCCCCTTAATCAACGAGCAGATAGAGCCGGATGCCGCCTTTTCTAGCACCTTGGAGCCATTCCGGGTGTTTATGGCGGGTCGTTTGGACGCGGATACATTTGCTGCAATGGCGGATCTTCGACCGGACACGCGGGGCGCAACGCTTGAACCGGACGCACCCCTTTCGGTTTTGGTGCCCAGCTTTTTGTTGTCTGAAATCTCGCGCGCATTCCAAGTCGGTTTTCTCATTTTCCTTCCGTTTCTCATCATTGATTTGGTTGTTGCAGCCATTCTGATGAGCATGGGTATGATGATGGTCCCGCCGGCTATTGTGTCGCTGCCCTTCAAGCTGGCATTTTTCGTTATCGCTGACGGCTGGAGCCTCATTGCGGGCAGCTTGGTGCGCAGCTACTTTTGATATTGCCCATAATTGCCTCATGCAGCGCCAGGCACCAAGACTTGACACCACAGTCGCTCTGAACCCACGGAACAGCGCCCATTTCCGCTTAACCCAATGTCCGTGTTACGCCAGACTCGGTGAGAGCTAATGTAAGCGCAACGGCTCGTCAGTTTACCTGACCAGCTACCGCTTTACCGGACAACAAATTCTGCATGCAATGCGCCCGCCGCCTTTATGCTTTTGAGGATGTCGATCATATCCCTGGGCGCGACGCCGAGTGCATTCAGGCCAGCAATGACTTCAGACAACGATGCGCCGTCCGGCACCTCTGCCAGTCCTGGGCCGTCGTCCTCTTGCAAATCCACCGTCGTACGCGGCACGATCACCGTCTGACCGTCGGCAAAGGGGTTCGGTTGAACAGCCAAGGGTTGTTCCTGAATGCGGAGCGTCAGGTTGCCCTGTGACACTGCAACACGAGAGATGCGCACGTCGTCACCCATCACGATGGTCCCGGACCGCTGATCTACCACAACTCGCGCTTTGCGCTCGGGCTCGACGGCTATGTTTTCGATGCGACCTAGAGCGTGCGCCGCCGAACGCGCCCGGGTTTGCGAGATGTTGAGCGAAACTGTTCCAGAATCGAGCATCGTCGCAACGGATCTCCCAAATACGCCGTTGATTGCTTCTTCGATCCGAGCTGCCGTAGTGAAGTCTGGATCGCGCAAGGCGAGGCGCATGTTGGTGAGGCTGCTGAGCTCGAAGTCAATCTCCCGTTCGATCCGAGCACCGGACGGGATCACGCCGGATGTAGGGACGCCTTGGGTCACGCGTGCACCATCACCTTCAGCAACGGCACCACCTGCAATGATCGTCCCCTGCGCAACCGCATAGATCTCGCCATCTGCAGCGTTCATGGGCGTCATAACAAGCGTACCGCCCAAGAGACTTTTGGCATCCCCGATTGCGGACACGGTTATGTCGATCTGACTGCCGCTGCGCGCGAAAGGGGGAAGCGTTGCAGTAACGATCACGGCAGCCACGTTTTTGGGGCGAAACTGTTCACCGGTGACGTTGACGCCGAGCCGTTCCAGAATGTTGGTCATAATGTCTTCGGTAAACGGCGCGTTCCGCAACCCGTCGCCCGTGCCGTCAAGCCCGACAACCAATCCATACCCAACCAGGTCGTTGCCCCGCACGCCGTCAAAGTCCACGAGATCCTTGATGCGGACCGGATTGGCCTCTGCAAGTGATCCGAATGTGATGGCGACCATGCAAATCAGAGTGCGGATCATCTGACGAAATTCACCAATGAAAGGTCCGACATACGCGCGGTCACGGTGTAAAGGGATTGAAGCTGGAATTGGACTGCCTCCAATTGAGTTGCGGTGTCGTACGGATCGGCTTGAAGAAGCGCGCCCTTGGCGAACTGAAGTGTCGTTTCACGCGCTGCGTTTTGCGTCGCAATCGTATCAATGCGCGACTGTGCAGAGCCTAAATTGCTTTGTGTTGCAGTGAGTTGGTCCTTGGCCAGGATCAATTCGTTTCCTGCCAGCTGCAAAAGCTCTTGTTGACCGTTGCTAGACAGACCCAGCGTGTTGTCTGCAGCAATTGCGGCCAGCGCCGTTCCTTTCAAAAGATCCCGAAAGACCGCCTGATCTGCTTTCAGATCGACCGTCACGTTTTGCTCTTCGCCCACCTGAAAAGCTGCGATCGAATTGTCTGATCCGATGTATGCCGACGAACGAAAGCCGGTGGGGTCGTCGAACCACTGCGTGACCGCGTCAGCGATGTTTGTGACGCCTGTGGTTCCGGCGATTGCCGCGCGCAGGTCCGAGAGTATTGTGTCTGCTTCGGCCAACGCTGGCGTATTTGTCGCGGCGCCAGCAAAAATCGAACGGCCCGCGCTCGATGTGTTCAAGGTCGAAACGAGTGCCCGAAATTCATTTGCCGCATCGACCGAAAGCTGATCCAGAACCGGGCCGACGGCGTTAGACGAGACGGTGAGGAGCGTACTACTGAGTGTGCCCGCGCTGGCGTCCATACGGTCCAGCGCGCTTTGCGCGCTATCAGCAAATTGCGCGGCTTCCGATGTTGCGACTTTGTAGGCCGACAGTGTGCGGAGATCACCTTCGATATCTGACAGGTAGCTGACATTGCCTGCGAGCACGGATTTGACATCGCTGACCTGGCCGCTTGCCAGTTCTTCGTTCAGGCGCGCCATCTCGGTCTTGAGCGCCGCGCCGCGGCGCTGGAGCAGAAATGTCTGGGCGAGATCGCCAAAACCATAGGTGTTCATCTTCAGATCCTCATCAGAGTGTCGAACATTTCATCAACGGTCGAAATGACGCGCGCATTTGCTGCGTAAGCCTGTTCAAGGATCATGAGTGTTTGTAGCTCCGCGTCAGTATCGACACCGTTTGCTCGCTCGATTTGCGCCAATTCGACGGCCTGTGCGGATGCGAACGACATTTGCTGATCGGCGCGCAACCGGTCCGATCCCAGTTGGGAAGAGATGCTGGCCACGATCCCGTCAATACCAAGGTCAACGGCACCAAAGTCGCCAGATGCTTGGGGTCTCTGCGCAACCAACGTATCGGTTAACGCGATAAGCAATGCGCCATTTCCAGGATCGCCTGGCGCCGTCGCCCCCAGCCCGTCCCGGATCCGCCAGGTTTCGCCGCCATTGTCCGGATCGACCAGCACATTTAGCGAGATGCGATTGGCCAGCCCAACTTCGTCTGCCGGATCCAGGGCGATGCCAGCATCTGTAAACAACCCCGCGTCTCCCGCGGCTATGGTCGGATCAACGCTGCTGTCTTCAAAGCGTGCGATCAGATCGCGTGCAAGCGCATCAATCTGCTGCTGCGCATCGGGGGCAATTTCGTCCCGGATCTCGAACTGTGCGCCGAGCGTGCCACCGTGCAGGCGGCCACTTGCGGAGCTGGTGTTCACCGTAACGCCATTGAGCGTCAAGCCCGACAACGTGCCGTCATGCAACGACGCATAAGGTGTGACGACATTTGCAGGCTCAAACCCAACTACAACGGCGCGCCCTTCCAGGAGGATCGCCCCACCTGTTGAGTAAAGTGCGACAGCTCCGTGGTCCCGCGGCACGGCGCGTACAGGTACCATTTCGCTGATCTCATCTATCAGTTGTTGGCGTTGATCTTCCAGCGCCGAAAGTTCGGTTCCGACCTTGTCGCTGGCGACGATACGCGCATTCAGCGTTTCGACACCTTTAAGCGCGTCGTTCAGTCGGGTGACTTGCGCATCAATGCTGCGATCCGCTTGCGTTCGTGTGTCCTGAATGCCCTGTGCAGCTGCGTTGATGGACTTTGCCAGATCCTTGGCGGCGAAAGCGACGGATGTCAGGCGTTCCGTGGCATCCGGTCTGCTTGTTGCAGTGATCAGGCTTTTTTCGAAATCTGCGACGCGCGCAGCAAGCGATCCCCCTTGGTCCGGGGTGCCGACTAGGTCCTCGATCTTGGTCAGTGCAGACGTCGTTTCCGTCCGGTACCCGACCTCTGCATCAGCCAGGCGACGATCGTTGATGACCTGTTGGTCAACATGTCGTACGACGCCGTTGATCCGGACGCCAACGGCCGCACCGCCGCTGTCCGACGAGATTGATAGCGTGCGACGTGCATAGCCAGGCGTGTTGGCGTTCGCGATGTTGCTGGACACAATCTCCGATCCGCGACTTGCGGCTCGGATTCCGGACATGGCCGAGTATAGTGCGCTGGACAGTGACATGGTGCGAACTCCCGCATTCAGTGGCGCCGAACGCCCTTATCAACGTTTGATATTGGTCGTTTCCTGCAGCATTTCGTCCACGGTCTGGATCACCTTGGCGTTGGACGAATAGGCGCGCTGGGTTTGGATCATGGCCGTCAATTCGCCGGCCACATCCACGGCAGATTCCTCTCGGGCGTAGGAAACGATATCACCCGTTGGCCCATCACCGGCATCCCACAGAAAGAAGCTGCCGCTTTCTGGCGATGGCAGATATGTCTGCTGGTCCAGAGCAACCATTCCGTTGGGATTTGGCAAATCCACCAGGGGAATCTGGTAGATTGTTCGGTTGATCCCGGTGTCAAAAAAGGCGGTCACAAAGCCGTTGGGGTCAACTTCGACATTGGTCATGTTGCCAACGGGCGAGCCGTCTTTGGAAATGGACACCGGGGCAAAGCTGTCTGATAATTGAGTCAGCCCGTCGCTTGCGCCAAGTTGGCCGATGTTGATTTCCAGCGGCCCGCCTTCAGCGTTGATAACGATGTTCCCAGTGGCAGCATCATAGGCGCCACCAGTCGTCGTTGTGACTGAGGCGAGTGTGCCACCGGCGGACCTGCTGTCATCGAAGGTCAGGACATATTCACCCACAACCGCGCCACCAAGCGCGGAATCAGTCAGTTGCATTGTCCATTCATTCGATGTGCCGGTGGCGGGAACGGTCGGTGTGAAGCTGATATTAATGTTTTCAGATGTGCCCAGGTTGTCGAAATACTCGACTGACAGATATTGCACATCTCCGGCGGAGCCTGCGTCGGTATCGGTTGCGGGCAGGTTGACGCCAAGAGACAATTGCGTTGTCGGCTCGCCCGAGAACTGGTTCACGTTGATCTGCACCGGTTCCAGACCATCGGATGTGTCGCGTGGGAAGGTCGGAACCGACCCGTCCGGTTGTGCCGGCCATCCCATCAGTACGAGCCCCGAGTCGGACCGCAGGTATCCGTTCGCATCTGTACGGAACGATCCCGTTGTCGTCAGAAACATCTGGTTACTGCCATTTGCCAGATTGACGTCCGTCAATTGAGCCACGGGCAACATGCCCCGGCCCCGCACGGCAAGGTCTGTTGCGTTGGCCGTGGATACAAGCGACCCGCGTTGGTCAATCAAGCGTTCGGTCGATGCACGCACGCCGCCTGCGGAATAGGTTCCACCGTTCGATGAAATGACCATCGACTGAAAGTCGGTTTGCACCCGCTTGTAGCCAAAGGTTGAGGAGTTCGCGATGTTGTCCGAGATGGACGCAAGTCGCGTTGCGTTTGCCTGCAGCCCTGCAACACCTGCATTGAGCGAGGAAGAAATCGTCATGGACACGCCTTTCTGCTGTACCGACTAAATTCAGGCAACAGATAGGCGCGCCGCCTTAACGTGCGGCTAACAGATAAAATCCAAGCTATTCTGCCTCAGTCCCGCAGGAAAATCACTTCGATCCGATTGTTGCGCACCGCCATCGGGTTTCTGACCGCCGGTTCGCGGTCGGCATGTCCGGTTACGCGTGTCACGCGCTCTGTCGCGACACCGGTCTGCTTGAGCAGCTTGCGCACAGCATCCGCACGCGCGACCGACATGCGCCAGGTCGAGCGGTCGGCGACCACAATGGGTTGCGCCTGCACATGTCCTTCGACGCCGATGTCATTTTCTACAGTGCGCGCGGCTTCGGTGATCAGCCGTGACAAGTCGCGCAATAATTGTGTTGGAATATCAGTGCCTTCTTCGAACAGCGGCGTGTCCTCAAGAGCGAAGATTTCAATAACCAGCCCTTCATCTGTGAGCCGGGTGACGATGTGTTTGAGGTCATTGTCCATGACCTTGCTTTCGCCACCTTTGCCCAGAAGGCGTGCTTCTAGCGATTCAAACACTTCCTCCTGCTCTGCAGTTAGATCGCCGTTGTCCTGAGAGCCTGTTTCACCGCGGGCCTGTTTGGACTCCGTCGGGCGTTGCGAGGATGCCCCTGTGCCATTTTGCGGCAACGTCACTTCGGAAAACACGCTGTCGCCGCCAAAGGCACCGTCGCCACCTCCGGAGATACGATTGACCGGGATCGTAGGCGAGAAGTAGTCGGCGATTCCCTTGCGCTGCTTCTCGGTCGTTGCATTCAAAAGCCACATCAGCATGAAGAAGGCCATCATCGCGGTCACGAAGTCCGCATAGGCCACTTTCCAGGCACCGCCATGGTGGCCATCGCCGCCCGACACCTTTTTCTTCTTGATGATGATTGGCCGCGCATTGGCTTGCACGTTCATATCCCATACCTCAATTTATCACCCGGCGAACGGAATAGCACCGCGCCCGTTACGGCCCGCTTAACGGTTCGAATTGTTGGTATTTCGCGCCGATGCCTTGCGCCTTTGCCGAGGCGGTGCGCAGATGGGGCATGAGCGTTTCACCCCATGACAGCGGATATTCCTGGGTGCGCCTGGGCGTGACCCTTTTGATCGCGATGGTGGCCAATGTGGGCATGTGGGCGATCATTGTGATCATGCCTGCGGTCGAGGCCGAATTCGGAGTCAGCCGCGCCGCGGCCAGCATGCCCTATACGCTGACCATGATCGGGTTTGCCGTGGGCAACTTTGTCGTGGGGCGGGCCGTGGATATCTGGGGCGTCACGCGGGTTTTGATCGTCTGCGCGGTGGCGATTGCCGCCGGCTACGGCCTTGCGATGCTGAGCGGGTCGATCCTCGCGCTGTCGTTGGCTCAGCTGTTGATAGGGCTTGGCACGTCCGTGGGCTTCGGGCCGCTGATTGCAGACATCTCGCACTGGTTTCTGAAGCGGCGTGGGATTGCAGTCGCCATTGCGGCAAGCGGCAACTACCTCTCTGGTGCGATTTGGCCGATCCTCCTGGCGGGCATCCTCGAAGATCAGGGCTGGCGCGCGGCCTACGCCGTTTTGGCCATTGCCACGCTGGTTGTGGTGGTGCCTCTGGCTCTGATGCTGCGCCGCCAAGTGCCCGATACAGCACATGAACTGGCCGAAGCATCATCGAGTGCGAACGCCGCTTCGGTCGGGCTATCGCCTCGTACCCTTGCATGGCTTCTGGGCCTGGCCGGGGTGGGTTGCTGCGTGGCGATGTCTATGCCGCAGGTTCACATCGTCAGCTACTGCGTGGATCTAGGGTATGGCCCTGCCGTGGGGGCGGAGATGCTGGCGCTGATGCTCTTGGGCGGCGTGGGCTCGCGGCTTGTGTCGGGAGTGCTTGCGGATCGGTTGGGGGGCGTGCGAACGCTGCTGTTGGGATCGGTGCTGCAGTGCATTGCGTTGGTTTTGTATCTGCCGTCCGAAGCGCTGATTTCGCTTTATGTGGTCAGCCTGATCTTTGGGCTGAGCCAGGGCGGTATCGTGCCGAGCTACGCCATCATTGTGCGGGAATACATGCCCGCGCGGGAGGCGGGGGCGCGGGTGGGTTTCGTCATGATGGCCACGATCATGGGCATGGCGCTGGGCGGGTGGATGTCGGGGTGGATTTACGACGTGACAGGCAGCTACCAGATGGCGTTCTGGAACGGGATTGCGTGGAACGGTCTGAACATTGCGATCATGGTCTGGCTGTTGATGCGGGCGCGTCCAAGGCGGGTCCTGCAACCGGCCTGAGGGCACCGTACGCGCAACGGCTGCGGGTGAGGATACCGGGTAGTCTCTCCGCGCTGCGTTAACGCCTTACGAGCAAGGAAAATGGGCGATGCGCAAGGCGTACACATCGCGTGCACAACCTACACATCGATGATGCACCAAACGACCCAGATACCCATTGTCAGTGCTGCGTGCGGTGCCAAAGATTGATAAAGGTTAGCTCGGCTGAACGGCGCCAATCGTAAGGCGGACGTGTCGTCCGCCCGTGTCAGGCCTTGTCGGGGATCATGGGACCGCCCAGGTGATCCTCACCCCGTGCGCGGGCCAGTTCGATCTGCTTCTGGCGCTCGCGAAAGCGGGCTTTGTCCTCTGCGTTGGTTTCATGAACGCAATGGTGACAACTGACGCCCGCCTCGTATTCCGGTCGGTGCTGATCCGCGGGCAGGATCGGGCGGCGGCAGGCGTGGCAGAGCAGATGCGGGCCGACTTGCAGGCCGTGACCTACGCTGACCCGTCCGTCAAAGACAAAGCATTCGCCTTGCCACGTGCTCTGATCGGCTGGCACCTCTTCGAGATATTTGAGGATGCCGCCCTTGAGGTGGAACACATCCTCGACCCCCTGACCGAGCAGGTAGTTCGTGGACTTCTCGCAGCGGATGCCGCCCGTGCAGAACATGGCGACCTTTTTATTGTGAAAACGGTGCTTGTTCTCTTCCCACCATGCGGGGAATTCGCCAAAGCTGCGGGTGGCCGGATCAATGGCACCGTCGAAGGTGCCGATGGCCACCTCGTAGTCGTTGCGGGTGTCGATCACGGCGACATCCTCGCGCCCGATCAGGTCGTTCCAGTCGGCCGGATCCACATAGTGACCGACGCGCGCCGCCGGATCGACATCGGGCTGGCCCATGGTCACGATCTCGCGCTTCAGCCGCACCTTCATCTTGCCGAAGGGGGGCGTGTCGCTGGTGCTTTCCTTCCATTCTAGATCGGCGCAGCCGGGCAGGGCGCGGATATGGGCGAGGGCCGCGTCGATGCCTGCACGCGGGCCTGCGATGGTGCCGTTGATCCCCTCGGGGGCCAGCAACAGCGTGCCTTTTACGCCTGCATTGCAGCACAGCTTGGCCAGCGGTCCCTTGATCGCGGCGGGATCGTCGAAGCGTGTGAAGTGGTAAAGGGCGGCGATGGTGTACATGGGCGCGAGATAGGCGAAGGCCGTGCCCTTGCGCAAGGGGGCGGGCGGGTGTCACAAGGCAGCTATGCAAAGCAGGAGGCCTACATGACCCGCGCCCTGATCGTGATCGACGTCCAGAACGACTTTTGCCCCGGCGGCGCGCTGGCTGTGCCGGAGGGGGATCAGATCGTCGCTGGCATCAATGCGCTGATGGCGGATTTCGAGGCAGTGGTTCTGACGCAGGACTGGCACCCGGCGGGGCATTCGTCATTCGCGTCGTCGCATGAGGGCAAGGGCCCGTATGACATGGTCGAGATGCCCTATGGGCCGCAGGTGCTGTGGCCGGATCACTGTGTGCAGGGAACAGATGGTGCTAACTTCCACGCGGACCTGAATGCGGACCGGGCCGATATGATTGTGCGCAAGGGCTATCGGCCCGCTATCGACAGCTATTCGGCGTTCTTTGAGAATGATCAGCAGACGCCCACGGGGCTGGAGGGGTATTTGCGGACGCGCGGGATCACAGACCTGACGATGGTGGGCCTCGCCACGGATTTCTGCGTGAACTTCTCTGCCGTGGATGCGGCGAAGCTGGGGTTCAAGGTCGATGTGCGGATGGATTTGTGTCGCGCGATTGATCTGGATGGGTCGCTGGCTGCTGCGACCGAGGGGATGAGCGGGGCGGGCGTCAAACTGGCCTGACTTGCCCCCACCCGCAAAGGTAGGGCACAACGGGCCCAGCCGTTCAAGGAAGCCCGCATATGGTCGACATCGCAACCCGTGTCTGGAACCACAAATGGAAGATCGACCCGATCGTGCGGTCGCTCATCGACACGGATTTCTACAAGCTGCTCATGTGCCAGTCGGTGTTTCGGAACAAGCCGGACACGCAGGTGACGTTTTCGCTGATCAATCGGTCCAAGCATGTGCCGCTGGCAAAACTGATTGATGAGGGCGAGCTGCGCGAGCAGCTGGATCACATCCGGTCGCTGTCGTTACGCCGAGGTGAAAGCACGTGGATGCGCGGCAACACGTTCTATGGCAAGCGGCAGATGTTCACGCCGGAATTCATGGATTGGTTCGAGGCGCTGCGCCTGCCTGCGTATCATCTGGAGCGGCGGGAGGATCAGTATGAGCTGACCTTTGAAGGGTCTTGGCCCGAAGTGATGTTGTGGGAGATCCCGGCCCTCGCCGTGCTGATGGAATTGCGTGGGCGCGCCGTTTTGAACGAGATGGGGCGGTTCGAGCTGCAGGTGCTCTACGCCCGTGCGATGACCAAACTGTGGGAAAAGATCGAGCGGCTGAAAGGTCATGATGGGTTGCGCGTTGCCGATTTTGGGACGCGGCGGCGGCATTCGTTTTTGTGGCAGGACTGGTGTGTGCAGGCCATGGGGGAGGGCTTGGGTGAGCAATTTGCCGGGACGTCGAACTGCCTGATCGCCAAGAACCGCGACCTGGAAGCCATCGGGACGAATGCCCATGAATTACCGATGGTGTATTCGGCGCTGGCGCAGACGGACGAGGCGCTGGCGCAGGCCCCCTATGACGTGCTGAGCGATTGGCATGATGAGCATGACGGGAATCTGCGCATCATCCTGCCTGACACATACGGTACCGAAGGGTTTCTGGAGCGCGCGCCGGATTGGCTGGCAGGTTGGACCGGCATCCGCATCGACAGCGGTGATCCGGCCTCGGGCGCCGAGGTGGCGATCAGGTGGTGGCAGGACCGGGGCGAGGACCCGCGCGACAAGCTGGTCATCTTCTCCGACGGGTTGGACGCGGACAAGATTGTCGAGCTGCACCAGCAGTTTGCGGGCCGGGTCAAGGTGTCGTTCGGGTGGGGCACGATGCTGACCAACGACTTCAAGGGTTTGACCCGCGATGACCGGTTGGCGCCGTTTTCGCTGGTGTGCAAGGCGGTGTCGGCCAATGGGCGGCCAACTGTCAAATTGTCGGACAATCCGAACAAGGCGATGGGACCTGTGGCGGAAATTGAACGCTACAAGCGGGTGTTTGGTGTGGGCGAGCAGGAGACTTTGGAGGTTGTCGTCTGACAGCGCCACGCAGCTTGGCGCGTGCTGACAAAATACAGCGCGACGACCATGTTCTGGTGATCTGCCCTATCGTGCTGGGCTGTCCATGATGCGGGCCTCAGATTGTATCATTTGGGCGAACAACGGCCCTAAATCTGCCTTGATTGCCCGCCATACGGTCAACAATCATCAGCTTTCGAGTGGAACGGGCAGACGCATGACACGACTTGTTTTTGTAATGACTTTGGCTGGCACGGCTTTTCTTGCCGCTTGCGGCAGCGCACCTCAGGATGTGACGCGCGGGCACAGCGTGCCGTTTGGATTTATGCCGATGACGGCCGACTACGACGGCGCGACATCGCAGCGCGCGGCTGTCGATTTGCTGTCGTTCAACTAAACCTAGTCGTCAGTTTCGACACGACCGCGCAGGGCTTTGACCGCGCCGCGCTCTTTTTTGGCTTTCAGCCTGCGTTTTTTCGATCCCAGCGTGGGCTTTGTCGCGATGCGGCGCTTGGGCTTGACCAGCGCCTTGCGGATCAGGTCGGTCAGGCGTTGACGCGCAATGTCGCGGTTGCGGGCCTGGCTTCGGGTTTCATCGCATTGAATGATCAGGGCACCTTCGGTGGTCCAGCGCCGACCGGCGAGCCGTTTGAGCCGGGTTTTGACGGGACCAGGCAGGGACGGGGATCGCTCCGCCTCGAAGCGTAGCTCGACGGCTGTGGCCACCTTGTTCACGTTCTGCCCGCCGGGACCGGAGGCGCGCACGAATTGCTCGCTCAGTTCCCAATCCTGGATCGTTATGTCGTCGTTGATGCGCATGGTCTTGTATGTAGGGCCTTTTAGGCGAGCCTGCCGGACACGCTGACTGAATTGCCTGCCGGATCTTTGGCGTTGGCGAAAACATAGCCGTCGGCCTTGTGCAGCGCGCCGAACTCAAGCCCCTTGGCGCGTGCGGTGTCGCAAAACCCCGCGACGTCGTTGATGGCGAACACCAGCTTGACCAGCACTTGCCCCTGCTTGCGACCCTTGCCCATCGGGTGCAACAGCAGGGTGATGCCATCGCCGGGCGGGCGCAACTCGACGATGCGGTCGCCTTCTTTGATATGCGCGGAGTAGCCAAAATGGTCTGTGTAGAATTGGACCATCTCATCGATCTTCGAGGTGTAGAGCACGAGGCTGCTGAGCGGTGGTGCCATGACATCTTCCCTTGGAGCGAAAAAGGGCCACCCGGTGGGCGGCCCTTCTCGAAATGTTTCGGAGGTTGTGCCGGTTAGATCAACCGACCAACTTGGCGGTCTGCGCCGCGCGGGGCTGCCCTAGCAGGCGACCTCCCAAGCTGTTCCGACACCTCTCTCCAATACCTTTCTCGACACTGGATCACCTCCTTTCAAATGTTGAACTCACATCCGATGGTGGCACAGCGTCCGTGAAAGTCAACGGATTTCCGCAGGCTGGGCTACGCCAGCCGTGAACCAGCGGAACGGTGCCAAAGCAATGAGCGCGAGGCTCAGCTTGACCATCCAGTCGGCCATGGCGAGCGATACCCAAAGCGGCACCTCTGGCCCCATGCCAAGAAGCGGCAGCACTTCGCCCGCCCAGGACACGTCGTTGCCCGGCTCAAGCCAGACCAGCGTGCCGGAAAACGCGATGGTGAAGAAGATGGCCGTGTCGACCGAACTGCCGATGATGGTCGAGGCGAGCGGCGCCTTCCACCATGTCCCTTCGCGCAGGGCAGAGAATATGCCGACGTCGAGCAGTTGCGCCGTCAGGAAGGCCAAACCGGAGCCGATAGCGATGCGGAAGGTGACCGCCGGGTAGGTGAACCCGTCGCCCTGGATCATGATCTGAGTGCCGACGAGCGAGCAGAAAACGCCGACGATGAAGCCGACGAAGACGACCGTGCGCGCAGGGCCCGCGCCGTAGACCCGGTTCATGATGTCGGTGACAAGGAAGGCCAGCGGGTAGGTGAACGCCCCCCAGGTTAGCCAGTTGCCGAACAGGAACTGGACAAGGATGTTCGAGGCCACAACGATGATGGCCATGGCAAGGATGCCGGGAAGGTGCGCGCGTGTCATATCTGGTGCCCGTTTTTGCAAGGTTGCGGCGACTTGGCCCGGCACCGTGCCGGACGCGCGTCTCCTAGTCGCAGGTGGCGCCGCCTGCAAGGGTTTCCGTCAGGGCGTATTCGACCAGTTCAGTGCGCTGCACGGACAGGAAGTTGTCGTCTGACACCATGGTCAGGCAGGTCGCGCCGCTGTCGGACTGCCAGATGGCGAGCCCTTCGAGGTTGTCGTGGCGCCCTGCGGAGGTTTTGAGGAGGGTTTCTGGTGGGGCGTCGGGCGCGTTGGGGTCCATTCGGCGGATGCGGCTGCGAAAGCCGAGTGGTGTGAACGCGCGTTCGAGGATGTAGAGAAGGCCGTCCGGTCCGATGTCGGCGCCTGTGGGTAGGAATGGCCCCGTGCGTGGCAGCGTGGCCAAGATGTCCCAGGTTCCGTCCGCATGTCTGTAGATGGGAAAGGGGCGCGCGGTGTCGCCGGAGCGTTCTGGCAGAGTGTAGAGTATGCCGTCTGCGTCCGCCGCCAAGGCTTCGAGTGATCCGTTGCGGCTGTAGGTGGCAAAGTCGGGATGCGACGGCACTTCAGTGCCATCGTCCGCCGCAATGCGTCCGGGGTCTTCGTAGCTGAAAAACAGGGTATCGATTGTCCGGGCGAGGCCCTCGCTGTCTCGGTCGGGATAGGGTTGTTCTGCGGCTTCAATGAGGACGGTCCGTGTGCTGCGATCAAGGGTTAGCGTGAACAGCGCGCCGCGATCCGACAGGACAACGGCGCTGTCCGCGTTGTCCATCTCGATCGCGGACAGTCCACCGAACTCCGCGCGATCCGAGACCAGCGTCCAGCTGCGGACGAAGGTCAGGGGATCGGCTGTTGCCGTGGCGGCGGTCAGGATCAGCGCGAGGCCAGAACGCCAGAGCATTGTTGCGGCAGGTCTCCGACCTTGAGTTCGCGGCGTGGTCTGGGGGCGGGTGCGTTGGGATCTGGCGGCGGTGGGTTGAGGATGTTGTTCACCCATTGTTGCGCATCGGCGCAGCCGTCACCGGGGGGCGGGGCGGCCTGATCGACGCAGCCGCGCGTGCCGCGCGGGCAGTTCAGGCGGACGTGGAAATGGTAGTGATGTCCCCACCAAGGGCGCACTTTGCGCAGCCACGACCGGTCGCCGGTTTCGTCCTTGCACATCTGCACCTTGGCGCCGGGGAAGACAAAGATGCGCGCGGTGCGGCTGTCGCTGGCGGCGGCTTTGATGATCTCGTGGTGCTGGCGGGTCCAGTTGCTGTTCACATAGGCCCCAGACGACCGGCGGGTCGAGATGGAGGAGATGTTTTCCCGTTCTGCCGCACTGAGGGTCAGGTTGCGGGCGGGCAGCATCCAGACGTCTACATCCAGACCGATCTGGTGGCTGCGGTGCCCGGTCAGCATCGGCCCGCCACGCGGCTGGCTCATGTCACCGACATAAAGGCCAGACCAACCCGGTTGTTTGGCGGCCTCGCGGCTCAGGTCCTGAACATAGTCGACAAGCTCGGGGTGACCCCAGTTGCGGTTGCGGCTCAGCCGCATGGCCTGCCATGTTGGCCCGGTCTCGGCCAGTTGCACGCCGCCCGCCAGACAGCCACGCGAGTACCCGCCAAAAGCTGCGGCCTCCTGAGCGGAGGCGCGCCGTTTGGCGCCAAACTGGCCTTTGGCGATGTTTTGCAGCGTGGCCGGATCGACGTCAGCTGTGGGCGCGCCGGAAATGTCAGTGCCCGCGCCGCTGGTACAGGCGCAAAGCAAAAGGGCGGCGATCAGGGTACAGGAACGGCGGATTTTGACCATTTTGCGTGGTCTCCTTCGGGGTTCACGTAGCGCAGCAGCCAGAGGCCGAGAACGAACAGGGCAATGACCGGAACATACCCCAATTGTGTGCTGCCTGTCATGGTCGAGAAAAGCGCGATCAGCATTGGCGCCAGAAAGGCAGTCGCTTTGCCGGACAAGGCGAATAGGCCAAAGGCCTCGGTCGGGCGTTCGGGATGGGTGTGGCGGACCATCATGGACCGCGACGCGGCATAGATGGCACCACCCGCACCGCCAATGGCGGCACCGCAGACATAGAACACGATGTCGGGCAAGGCCGACCCTTCGGCGATGGCAATGATGCCGAAAAAACTTTCCCGGTTCATGCCGACGATAATCAGGCAAACAAGGATCAGGATATAGCAGCAGACCCGGATTACTGGACGCGGCCCCAGGCGCTTGTCAAAGACGCCGCCAATATAGGTGGCCACCGCCGCGGTAATTGCGCCGACGATACCAAATACCAGGATCTGCATGATCTCCCATCCCAGGACGAGGCGCGCATAAACACCGCCCGCAGCATAAAGCGCGTTGAGCGCATCACGGTACAGCATGGAGCCGATCAGGAAGTTCAGGAGCGATTTGCGTTCCCATGCGCCCCGCAAAGAATGCTTCAGATCGGTCATCGCCTCGCTCACGCCGCCTTGCCGGTTGGCTGTTTTGGGCTCGCGCACCCAGACAAAGAAGGGAATGATGAAAAGCGCGAACCAGATGGCAATGAAAGGTCCTACGGCGCGAAAATCCTCGCCCGTTTCGGGGTCCAATCCTAAGACCGGGGCCAGGTTTGCAATCGTCGTGCCATCGCCCTTGTTCACAAAGAAGATGAGCATGATGAACAGGCCCAGCACGCCGCCCCAATAGCCAATTGCCGCGCCATCACCCGAGATTTTGCCGACCTCTTCCGTGGTTCCGAGGCTGGGCAGGATCGCGTTGACAAAGATCAGCATGAACTCGGCCGCGATGAAGGCGAGGTTAAAGCACAACAGGATCACATAGATATTGTTGCCCGTAGGGTCGGTGTACCAAAGCGCCCAGGTGAACGGTAGGTAAAGGATTGCAAAGAACCAGATCCACGGCATCCGCCGCCCGGTGCTGTCGGCGTAAGCGCCAATCAGTGGTGCGGTGAAGGCGATCAGCAAACCCGCGATGGTCTGTCCCCAGAACCACGTCGCTTGTGACGCCGCCTTGGCTGTTTCCTCGTCTGCGTGGACGGTCGAGAAATACTCAAAGGACACGCCAGCGAAATAGGGACCAAAGATAAAGGTCAGCCCGAGCGTATAGAATGGCTGCGTCGCCCAATCGAAGGCCATCCAGCCCCGAATGCGTTTCTTCAGGCTGATCTCTGCCATGCCCGTCCCCGTTTTATTGTTGGGGCGACCAAAGCAGGCCTAAGACGCTGTGGCAAGGTAAGGTTTTACGCCACCGATTTCAGCTTGGGGGCGTCCGCGTCTTGCATCGGTGGCCAAGGGCGCTGCGTCTCCGCCTTGATCCAGGCGGCGATCCAGTCAGGCGTGGGCGGTGAAACTGCGTCCTGCCCCATCGCGGCGAGCACCTTGTGGGGTGGCACGATCCCGTTCTTGTCCGTCACGGCAGAACGGTAGAGCACATGGCTGGCGCATTCGCCATCGGGCTTCCACATGGACTGTTCTAGGTAAGTGAACTTGTCGTCCCAGCACACCGCGCGGCTGCGCATCTCGAACTTTTGAAAAGCGTGTAGGCGGCGGCGATAGCGCACGGACGACCCCGCCATGGTCAGGCCCCAGCGGTTCGCCTTGAGCGTTTCGATCAGGCCCGCGCGCTGGCCCAGACCCAAGCGGCCCAGATCGTACAGCGTCAGGGCGCGCCCGTTGTTCAACTCCATGAACCCGTCCAAATCCCAGGGCCATACGCGGTGCTGTGTGACGTGCAGATCGGTCAGCCCTAGTGTCGCCTGGCGGCGGGCTTTGATCATTTCCTTGGCAAGGCGGACGAATGGAAACATTGGTTTGACTCCTTGCGTTCTAAAATGCGGCGGCGCAGCGAAACTTCAATGGCTCAACCAACGTGACCTTGCGCCACATGCGCCTTCGCCCTAGGTCTGTTGCCGGAACAACAAAGGACCCCGCCCATGCTGGTGATCTATCAATTGCTCGATCTGATCCTGAGCGTCGTTTACGTGATCATGATCGTCCACATCATCATGAGCTGGCTCATTAACTTCAACGTGCTGAACATGCACCAGCCGCTGGTGGGGTCGATCTGGACCGGGCTGAACAAACTTTTGGAGCCGATTTATCGGCCGATCCGGCGTTACATGCCCGACACGCACCCGCTTGACCTCGCGCCACTGGTGGCCTTTGTGATCGTGATCGCGTTGCGCAGCATCATCCTGCCGGCCATCTTCTTTTGAGAGCGGCGGGCTAGCCCCTTGTTCACGGCCTGTTAAAATGTGAGTCTGTATCCAACGAGCAGACTACATAAAATTTGACAGGGTTTTCGGACATGAGCGGCGCTGCCACGCTGTTGAGGGATGTATTCGGGTTCGACGGCTTCCGCCCCGGACAGGAAGAGATCGTTGATGCCGTAGCTGCGGGCGAAAACGCGCTGGCCATCATGCCGACGGGCGGCGGTAAATCCCTTTGTTTTCAATTACCTGCGCTAATGCGCGACGGGGTGACGGTGGTCATCTCTCCGCTGATTGCGCTGATGCGGGATCAGGTGCGTGCGCTGCAAGAGGCGGGCGTGCAGGCGGGCGCGCTGACGTCCGGCAACACGCCCGAGGAAACGGATGCCGTGTGGGAGGCGCTGGAGCGGCGGGAGTTGAAGCTGCTTTACATTGCGCCCGAACGGCTTGCTGCCGGATCGGCCATTGGAATGCTTCGCCGCATCGGTGTCAGCCTGATCGCTGTGGACGAGGCGCATTGCGTCAGTCAGTGGGGGCATGATTTCCGCCCCGATTACCTGCGGATTGGCGAGCTGAAGCGTGCCTTGGACGTGCCTCTGGCTGCCTTCACCGCCACGGCAGATGCGGAAACGCAGGTCGAAATTGTCCAGAAGCTGTTTGACGGCGTGCAACCGCGCACCTTTCTGCGCGGGTTTGACCGGCCTAACATTCACCTCACCTTTGCCGCCAAGAACGGGCCGCGCGCACAGATCCTGAACTTTGCCGCCGCGCGCAAGGGACAGTCGGGTATCGTCTACTGCGGCACGCGGGCTAAGACGGAAACGCTGGCGCAGGCGCTGCGCGAGGCAGGCCATGCCGCGATCCACTACCATGGCGGGATGGAGGCGGAGGATCGGCGCATCGCTGAACGACGGTTTCAGCAGGAAGACGGCTTGATCGTGGCGGCCACGGTGGCGTTCGGCATGGGCGTCGACAAGCCGGATATCCGCTGGGTGGCGCATGCCGATTTGCCGAAATCTATTGAAGCCTATTACCAGGAGATCGGGCGCGCCGGGCGTGATGGGGCACCCGCGGAAACGCTAACGCTGTTTGGCCCCGACGACATCAAACTGCGGCGGTCTCAGATCGACGAGGGACTGGCGCCGCCCGAGCGGCGGATGGCGGATCACGCACGCTTGAATGCTTTGCTGGGTCTGGCCGAAGCGTTGGAATGTCGGCGCAAGACGCTGCTTGGCTATTTTGGAGAGACAGCGGTCGCGTGTGGAAAATGCGATCTGTGCGACCAACCGGCCGAGGTTTTTGATGGTACCACCGCTGTCCGCAAGGCGCTGTCGGCCATGCTGCGCACCGACGAATGGTTTGGCGCCGGGCATCTGATCGACATCCTGCTGGGCATTGAAACCGACAAGATCCGGCAGCGCGGGCATGACAGCCTGCCGACCTACGGTGTGGGCAAAGAGTATTCCAAACCGCAATGGCAGGCGGTGTTTCGGCAGATGATGGGTCACGATTTGGTGCGGCCCGATCCCGACCGATACGGCGCGTTGCGAATGACGGAGGCGGCGCTGCCGATCCTGCGAGACGAGGCCAAGATCACTCTGCGCCGCGATACGATCAAGGCTGCGGCGGCCCGTCGCCCGGCGGTCAAGGCGATGGTGTCGGAGGAGGACGCGCCGCTGTTGTCGGCCCTCAAGGCAAAGCGCCGGGGGTTGGCCGAAGCGGCAAAGGTCCCGGCCTATGTTATCTTTCCCGACCGGACGCTTATCGAGATGGCAGAGCGGCGGCCTGCCAACCTTGACCAGATGGCGCAGGTCAGCGGTGTGGGAGCGAAGAAGCTCGAAAAATTCGGGCGCGCGTTCCTTGAGGTGATCAACGGAGAGGCAGAGGCGCTGCATCCCTCGCGCCGCAAGCTGGCGGGGCATACGGCGGGCACGATCTATGACCAACTTTTGGCGGTTCAGGCGGAATTGGCGCGGGGTGAGGACGGGACGGACAAGCCGCTGAGTTGTTCGGCCTCGCAATTGGCCAAGGTCGCACAGTTGCGCCCAGATGATGGCGCGGGGCTGGAACGGCTGCTGGGTGATCGCAAGGCGGAGCGATTTGGCCCCGCCTTTCTGGACGTGCTGCGGGCGGCATCCTAGATATGGCCAAACACATCTTGGGGGTATGCAGATGTTGGTGGTGATTTCCCCGGCCAAGCGGCTGGATTGGGCAGAGCGGGATGTCACGATGACCGCCCCCGCCATGCAGGATGACGCGGTCCGATTGGTGCGCACAGCGCGGAACCTGACGCTGGGCAAGTTGAAATCACTGATGGATCTGAGCGACGATCTGGCCCGGTTGAACCGGGATCGTTTCCAAGCATTCGAAGATGCGCCCGCCGAGAATACTACGCGCCCGGCAATGCTGGCCTTTGCCGGCGATACCTATCAGGGCTTGGATGCAGAAACACTTTCGGATGATGAGACCGCTTATGCCCAAGATCATCTGCGTATTCTTTCCGGGCTTTATGGCTTGTTGCGGCCACTGGATGCCATCCAGCCCTATCGGCTGGAGATGGGCAGCCGCCTGAAAACGCGGCGCGGCGCGTCGCTCTATGACTATTGGCGCACGGATCTGGCCAAGGCGCTGAACGCGCAGGCCGAGGAAACCGGCAGCGACATCCTCGTCAATTGTGCGAGCCAGGAATACTTCGGTGCGGTGCCGGAAAAAGCACTACAGCCCGAACTGATCACGCCTGCCTTCATGGAAGACAAAGGGCAGGGTCCAAAGATCGTCAGCTTCTTTGCAAAGCGCGCGCGTGGCGCCATGGCGCGGCATATTATCCAGAACCGGGTAACGGACCTGGAGGGGGTGCGCAGTTTCAGCAGCGATGGCTATGTGTACCAGCCTGACCTGTCGAGCGATGTAAAACCCGTGTTTGTCCGGCCTTACCCGACAAACTAGGCGGCGCCCTCGTCCGGCATTGCATCCTCGAACGGGTTCTTCACGCCGTCCGGACACATCTCATGCAACATGCCATGGATCTCGGGCTTGCGCAGTGGCTTGGTCAGGTAGTGGTCAAGCCCGGCTTCGAGAATGCCCTTGTCATCCCCGTCCATCGCATGGGCCGTCAATGCAACGATGGGGACATGTCCGCCGGTGTCCTGCTCTAACGCCCGGATTTTCTGCGTTGCTTCCTTGCCGTCCATCTTCGGCATCGAGATGTCCATGAAGATCAGGTCCGGCGACACTTGTTGGAAGAACTCAACCGCTTCGATCCCGTTGTTGGCGAAATGCAGGTCGATGTCGGCTGATTTGACCATCTTGCCAAAGACCAGCTGGTTGGTCTTGTTGTCTTCTGCGGCCAAGACGACCATCCGCCTTTTTTCGGGTGCGGGAGGTGGCGCGCCATTTGCCCCGATCACGGGTCCGACGCTTTCCAGTCGCGCAAAGAGGTCGGCGCGCGGCACCGGTTTTTGCATGATGGCATGAAGATAGCGTGCGCCGGGGTCGTTCGTTGCAAAGCTGGGGTTCGAGCTGAGCAGGAGAATGGGCGTTTCGACGCCCCGTGTGCGGATCGTTTCGGCCAACTCCAAACCGTCCATGTCAGGCATGTTGTGATCCGTGAGGATCAGGTCGATGTCGCGCAACTGGTCCAGCGCTTCGGCACCCGAAGCGCAACTGACGACCCCAAGGCCCAATTGCTCCAGCTGGCGTTGCAGGATCGTCCGGTTCGCCTCGATATCGTCGACGACCATGACCCGGCGCAATCCATCCGGCACCGGCGGATGCTCGGGCAACTTGGCCTCGCTCAACTTCAGAGGAATGCGGAAACCAAAGACAGAGCCGATCCCCTCTTCGCTGCTGACCCAGACCTCGCCCTCCATCAGATTCACCAGACGTTGCGAGATCGCAAGGCCCAGTCCTGTGCCGTCAAACTGGCGGTTGCGCTCATTCTCGACCTGATTGAACTCGCCGAATATGTGCTCGATCTTGCTTTCGGGAATGCCGATTCCGGTGTCTTCGATCACGATGGTGACCTCGGCGTGGCCGGCATCCAGGTCCGGTACACCGGTGACACGGACCAAAACGTGCCCTTCATTCGTGAACTTGACCGCGTTGCCCATCAGGTTGGTCAGCACCTGCCGGATCCGCCCGGGATCACCCACATAGGTCGTTGGCAGGAACAGATCGTAGTCGAGCAGCAGGGTCAGGCCCTTGTCGCGGGCCGAGGGCTGGAGCAGCATGATGATCTCGTGAATGCTGCGCTCAAGGTCAAAGGGTTCGAGGTGGAGTTGCAGTTTTTGCGCTTCGATCTTGGAATAATCGAGCACGTCGTTGATGATGACCAGCAACGCCTCGCCCGAATTCTTGATCGTATCGACGTAAAGCTGCTGTTCTTCGCTCAGCCCGGTATCGCCCAGCAATTCGGCCATGCCCACAACACCGTTCATCGGCGTCCTGATCTCGTGGCTCATATTGGCGAGGAATGCCGATTTTGCGCGGCTGGCGGCTTCGGCTTCGCTGCGTGCGGCTTTGAGCTCCTGCTGATACCGCACTGATTCAGTGATGTTGAGGCCAAGCGACACGATGTCCCCAGCCGGGCTGCGCCGGTCCACCAGCTTAATGTATTGGTCGTTCCACAGACGGACTGTTACCGGATCGGGTTGTGGCTTCATCCAGCGATCCAGCATCATCTGGCGCCAGTCATCATCTGGCATCCCTTCGGTGTCGACGATCCCCTCGTCCGTGAGGACCTGTAGGATCGTCATGTAATTCACACCGGGGCGGATCACGTCGATCTTGTCGAAAATGGCCAAGTAGCTTTCGTTGGCCGCGATCATCTGGTTGTCGGAGTTGAAGAAGGCAAAGCCGTCGGTGATGGTTTGCACCGAATGCCATAGGCGGCGTTCGGCGATCTGTACCTTTTGATTGGCCTGCCCGAGCTCTGTCTTCACCCGCTCGTTTTCAGTTTTGACGGTGGCGACCTGGGCGCGGGTTTCGACAATCTCACCCTGCAGGGCGGCGGCATGTTTGCCGAGCTTGCGGTTTGCCGCCGACAGTTCGGCCTCTTTCAACTCAAGCAGACGCTCTGCGGCCAGGCGACCGCGCCGCTCTTCTGCCAGTTTGTTTGCAAGGCTCATGCCTGCCCTCCGCCTCGACTACGCCGTCTTGGTATTTCACAGCGACAATGAAGAACGCCTTAACCCCGTGGCGAAAGCGTTGCGCGTGCCGTCGCGCGCGTGGCAGGCTAGCCTTACAGGACCCAAGTTGTTTGCGGGAGGTGCGCCATGCGCCACATGATCTTTGCCCTCTGTACTGTGCTGTGGGCCTTTGCGGCCTGGGGGCAGGGCGCGGTCCCCGACCACCGCTATGTTGTGACACGCGATGTGGATTTCTTTGGCGCGGACCGCACCGCGCTGTTCGACACAACGTTCGAGGCCTGCGTCCGAGCGTGCAGTGCCGACGATGCCTGCGTGGCCTTTACCTTCAACGATCGGTCGAACGCATGCTTTCCCAAATCCGAGATAACGGATCGGCAACCATATGTCGGCGCACGTTCGGCCACCCGCATTCCAATTGCAGCTGGGCTACGCTCAGCGGCACAGCAGCGGGCCGAGGCGCTGGATTCGCAGGATGGCGATGTCGCTGCGGCGCGCGACCTTGCGACGGATATCGGCCTTCGATTTGCTTTGGCCGGGAATTCGGTGGATGCGCTGCTGGCGGCGTCCCAGCGCGCGATGGACAGGGGGGATCGTGCCGCTGCCCTGCGTTGGGCAGGTTCTGCCGTGGCGCTGACGGATGCCCCGGATCTGTGGGTACGCTATGCCGATATCGCGATGACCTTGGACGAAAACGCATCTGCGTCCGAACGGCGCCGCGCTCTGCGAGAGGCGGTGCCCGCCGCCCTGAACGGCTATTTGCGGGCCGACACGGCGGGCGGGCAAGTCAGCGCTCTGCAAACCCTGGCGCAAGCGCTGGAACGCAACAACCGTGGCCGGGACATGATTGACGCGCTGCGCCTTGCCCAGTCCATTCAGCGGCGCGATGACATTAACAGGGCGTTGGATGAGGCCATCGGCAAATACGGCTTCCGCATTGTTGAGCATCAGGTCGACAATGACAGCGCCGCGCCTCGGATCTGTGCCACCTTTTCTGAGCCGCTGGTGCAAGCGGGGATCGACTATGAACCCTTCGTGCGGACCGCGACGCCGGGTCTTGTCGTTGCGGCGGACGGGCGTGATCTGTGCATTGATGGCGTTGCGCATGGCGCGCGGTATGCGGTGACCTTCCGTTCGGGCCTGCCCGCTGAAAGCGGTGAAGTGCTGGCCAAGGATGTGACGCTCGACCTGTATGTCCGCGACCGCGCGCCCGTAGTACGCTTTCCCGGCCGTGGATATGTTCTGCCGCGCGGCTCCGGGCCCAGCATTCCCATTGAGACGGTCAATGTGACCGAGGTTGAGTTGGTCCTGAGCCGCGTGAGCGACCGCAATCTCGTCCAGTCGATGCGGCGCAACTTCTTCGCCCGTCCGCTGTCGCAGTGGCAGATGGCCGAGTTCACGGGCGACATCGCAGAGGAGATCTGGCGCGGCACGGGCGAGGTTCAGAACGAACTGAATACTGAAATGCGCACGCGGCTGCCGCTGGAGGAGGCTTTGGCCGATCAACCGCCAGGTGTTTACGTCTTGTCGGCGCGCGAGCCGGGGCGAGATTCGTTTGATGTGGCTGCGGCCACCCAATGGTTCGTGCTGTCGGACCTGGGTCTGTCCACCTGGCAGGGCAATGATGGGTTGACCGCCTCTGTCCGTGCGCTCGGCGATGCGGGCGCGGTTGAAGGGGCCACTGTGCATCTTGTCTCTCAGACGAATGCTATCTTGGGCACGGCGCAGACCGATGCCGAGGGGTTTGTTCAGTTCGATGCCGGCCTGACCCGCGGACGCGGTTCGGCCCGCCCGGCCATGATCCAGGTCGAAATGGAGGATGATTTCGTTTTCCTGCCGCTGACGGACGCCGCTTTTGACCTGTCTGACCGCGGGGTGGAAGGGCGCCCGCCCGCGCCGCCCATCGACCTGTTTGTGACGACCGATCGCGGGGCCTATCGGCCCGGTGCCACGATCCACCTGACCGCGTTGGCACGCCATGCGCGGGCGCAGGCGATTACAGGGCTGCCTCTGACCGTTATCCTCAGCCGCCCGGATGGGGTTGAATACAGCCGCACCGTCAGTGCTCAGGGCCAAAGCGGCGGGCATGTGCTGGCCTTGCCGCTGGGCCAAGCGGTCCCGCGCGGGACATGGCGGATCGAGGTCAAGGGTGATGTGGACGCGCCGCCGCTTGCCACCCGGACCGTGCTGGTCGAAGATTTCATCCCCGACCGCATCGACGTGACCCTGAACGCAGCAGACGAGCCCCTCACTTTACGCGCGCCTGCCGTTGTGGACGTGGATGCCCAGTACCTTTTTGGTGCGCCGGGCGCGAACCTCGCTGTTGAAGGGGACATTCAACTGCTGCGCCGCACTGCGATTGCGGATCATCGAGGCTATCAATTCGGGCGCCACGACGCGGCCTTCTCTCCAAAGCGCCGCTATGTCCAGGGTGGGCGTACCGATGCGGCAGGCCAGTTCCGCCTGTCGCTGCCCTGGCCCGAGGTTGTGGCCGGAGATGTGCTGTTGGAAGCCGTCGCAACCGTCCGCGTCTCTGACAGCGGCGGGCGTCCGGTTGAACGCAGCCTAACGCGGCCTATCGCGCCACAGGGGCCCGTGATCGGCATCAAACCGGCCTTTGACGACGTCCTGCCCGAAGGCACTACGGCAGAGTTCGAGGCCATCGCTGTCGGCGCCCCCGGCGACCTGCCTGTCACATGGACCGTCAATCGGATCGAGACGCGGTATCAGTGGTATCAGCTTTATGGCAACTGGAAGTGGGAACCCGTCACACGCCGCATCCGCGTCGGACAGGGCACTGCCGTGCTCGGCACCGACCCCATTGCTCTCAGCAGCCCAACGGAGTGGGGCGATTACGAACTGGTCATCGAAAGCACCGACGGCGCGTATACCGCAAGCTCTGTCAGCTTTGCGGCCGGTTGGTACGGTGCATCGGACAGCATTGATACCCCTGACCGTCTGGGCCTGTCGCTGGACGCCGCACGCTATGCGGTGGGTGACACGGCGCAACTGCGCATCACGCCGCCCTATGACGGCGTCGCGCTGATCTCTGTCTTATCGGGCCACGTGATCTCGCGTCAGGCGCTGCCGGTGACAGCAGGCGAAACGGTGATCCCGTTGCAGGTGACGGATGCCTGGGGGACGGGTGCCTATGTCACCGCTTCTGTCTTGCGCGGCAGCATGGCCAGCGGGCCAGAGCCCGCCCGTGTTCTGGGCCTTGCGCATGCGGCCATCGACCCGGCGGAAAAGGCGCTGTCGGTGTCCATCGACGCGCCACGTGAAACGGATGGTCAGCCAGGTGAGACCGAAGTCGTCGTCCTTGTGGATGGTCTGGACGGTGCCGCAGGTCATGTCACGCTGGCCGCCGTGGATGTCGGTATCCTCAACCTGACGGGGTTCGAGCCACCCAATCCCCAAGATCACTATTTCGGTCAGCGGCGCCTTGGTGTCGATCTGCGCGACGTCTATGGCCGCCTGATTGATGGGCAAAGCGGCGCGCTGGGATCGGTGCGTTCTGGCGGTGATGCGGGCAACGCCATGCAGCGCCAGGGGCCACCGCCAACCGAGGCTGTGATGGCTGCATTTTTCGGTCCTGTTGCCGTCGATGAAAACGGAGTGGCTCGTGTGACCGTCCCACGTCCCGCTTTCAACGGCACGATCAGATTGATGGCTGTTGCGTGGTCCGATCAGGCCGTTGGGCAGGCTAAAACGGACCTCGTTGCGCGCGATCCGGTGGTGATCAGCGCGGCCCTCCCGCGCTTCCTCGCGCCGGGGGACAACAGCCGCCTGCGGCTTGAGTTTGTGCATGCCGCCGGTGCGTCAGGTGACATGCCCCTTTCGGTCACGGCCACGGGTCTTGCCCTTGGCGACGCGCCAGAAACGATAACAATTGGGGAAGGTGGCACCGTGCGCGTCGCCTTGCCGCTCACGGCGGAGCAGCTGGGCGATCACAAGATCGACGTCGCACTCACGACACCGGACGGAACCGTACTGAAGAAGAGCCTGACACTTGGCGTCCGGTCCAACGATCCCGTCATCGCCACCACGCGACGCCTGTCGCTGGCGACGGGCGAGGCTCTGACCTTTGACGACAATGTTTTTGCCAACCTCCGCCCCGGCAGCGCGCGCGCCTCATTGGCAGCAGGGCCGCTTGCCCGGTTCGACATGCCGGGCCTGCTGCGGCAGCTTGACCGCTATCCCTATGGCTGTACGGAGCAGATCACCTCGGCGGCCCTTCCGCTGCTTTACGTCCCACAGACAGCGCAGGCGGCGGGACTGACGGACATCGACAGCCGGATCGACGGGGCAATTGCGCGCGTCCTGACGCGGCAGGCCAGCAATGGCGCCTTTGGTTTGTGGCGGGCGCAGTCGGGGGATTTCTGGCTGGACGCTTATGTTACAGACTTCCTGTTGCGCGCGCGAGAGCAGGGGCATGACGTGCCCGAGCGCGCCCTGCGCCTAGCGCTGGACAACCTGCGCAACCGGATCAACTACGCGCCGGACTTCGACGACGGGGGGCAGGACATCGCCTATGCCCTGATGGTGCTGGCGCGCGCGGGGTCTGCGGCCATCGGTGACCTGCGCTATTATGCCGACACGAAGGCCGAAGCGCTGTCCACGCCTCTCGCCCGCGCCCAATTGGGCGCAGCACTGGCCAGCTATGGTGAGCAGACGCGCGCAGACCGCTTGTTTGGTCTGGCCGAAGCGATGACCATACGCTCCGGTGGGGAGGCATCGACCATGCGCGCGGACTATGGCACGCCTTTGCGTGATGCCGCAGGGCTTTTGCACCTCGCTGTCGAGGCAGGCAGCACGCGTATCGACCAGTCCCGACTGGCCGGCTCAATCACAGCAAGCGGCGGCACCTTTTCCACACAAGAGGCGGCACAGGTCTTGATGGCGGCGCAAGCGCTGCGCAGCGGTGTGGGCGCGCCAGTGTTGTCTGTTGACGAAGTGCCTGCGTCAGGGCCCGTGGTGCAAAGCCAGGTGGCTGGCGATGCAGCCTCGACCATTCGCAACATTTCGGACGTGGCGCAAGATGTAACACTGACAACCTACGGTGTTCCGATCACGCCGCCCGAAGCGGGCGGTTACGGCTACAGCATCGCACGCGCCGCTTACAGCCTTGAGGGCGTCCCGGTGCAAGGGCCCTGGAGCATCGGCGAACGCCGGGTGATCGTGTTGACCGTCACGCCATTCGAAGAGGTTGGCGCGCGCCTGATGGTGGACGACCCGCTGCCCGCCGGGATTGAGATCGACAACCCGAACCTCATCCGCTCGGGCGATGTGTCAGGCCTTGATTGGCTGAACACGGCCAATACAGAACATGCGGAGTTCCGGTCGGATCGCTTCCTTGCGGCAGTTAACCATACGGGGTCGTCTGCGTTCCGTCTTGCCTATATTGCCCGTGCCGTGAGCCCGGGTGAATTCCATCACCCGGCAGCGCTGGTTGAGGATATGTACCGCGCCGAATACCGGGCGGTTACCGAGACCGGTCGTACCATGGTCATAGAATGAAACGGCCGCACCGCCTGCTTTTTGCCTTAGCGATCCTGATGCTCGCTGCGGCCAGCCTGCATGAGGCTTGGGACGACTGGGTTGACCGCACCGTTATCCCGGCAACCTTGGCAGAGACATCGGTGGAGATGCTCGACCGCGATGGCCAGCTTATGCGCGCCTTTGCTGTCGAAGACGGGCGCATTCGTTTGGCCGTGCCACATGGCGGGGTTGATCCGCTGCTCACCCAGATGCTGATCGCGTACGAGGATAAGCGGTTCTACCGGCACAATGGTGTCGATGGCCGCGCGATGCTGCGGGCCGTGGCGCAGGCCGTGCGGGCAGGGCGGGTCGTGTCTGGCGGCTCGACACTCACGATGCAGGTGGCGCGGATTCTGGAGAACTCCGGCACAGGCTCTGTGCGTGGCAAGCTGCGGCAAATGCGGGTGGCCTGGGCGCTGGAACGGCAGATGAGCAAGGACGACATCCTGCATCTATATCTGCAGCATGCCCCCTATGGTGGTCGGATCGAGGGGGTGCGCAGTGCGACCTTCACCTGGCTCGGTAAGGAGCCCCACCGCCTGACCGAAGCCGAAGCAGCCCTTCTGGTAGCACTGCCGCAGTCGCCCGAAGCGCGGCGTCCTGACCGGCACGCGCACGCCGCGCGTGCTGCACGAGACCGGGTCCTTGCCCGCGTCGGTGCTAAGCCGTCGCGTACGCCGGTCCCCACCAAGGCACGCCCACTGCCCAGGCTGGCACCGCATGAAGCGGACGCGCTGCGCGTGGCGCAACCTGATGTGCCGCGCTTCGAAACACCCCTTTCGGCGAAGGTGCAGCGCAGCATGGCGCGGCTTGCGACGCTTCACAGCCTGCATATGGCGCGGGGTACTTCGCTGGCGATCATGGTGTTGGATCACCAAAGCGGACAGATCATCGCGCGCGTTGGCTCGCCTGAATATACGGATGCCAATGGTAGTCCCGGTTTCATTGACATGACGCGGGCAAAGCGCAGCCCAGGATCAACTTTGAAACCGATCATCTATGCGCTGGCTTTTGATCGCGGCTTGGCGCATCCGGAAACGGTCTTTTCCGACCGGCCCACGCGTTTCGGATCCTATGCTCCGCAGAACTTCGACGGCATGTTTCGCGGCGACGTCACGGCGCGACAGGCGCTCAGGCTATCGCTGAACATTCCGCCGGTGGCCCTGACGGACGCGCTTGGTCCTGAGCGGTTGATGGCAGCCTTGCGCGCGTTTGGTGCTGATCCGAAGCTGCCGGGTGGACAGGCGGGGCTGGCTGTGGCCCTTGGCGGCGTCGGTCTCAGCCTCGAAGATTTGGTGCAAGTCTACGGCCACCTCGCTGCGCCTGACACGCCTTTGATCGCGCCGCGCGCAGCTTGGCAGGTCGGCGACATCTTACGTGGGATCGCACCGCCACCGGGGGCGCCAGCCGGTCTCGCCTACAAGACGGGGACATCTTATGGACACCGTGATGCCTGGGCCATCGGTTATGATGGGCAACATGTGATCGGCGTTTGGATGGGGCGACCTGATGGCACGCCGGTGCCGGGCGCCTTCGGGGGTGCGGATGCCGCTCCCGTCTTGTTCGAGGCGTTTGGCAGGCTCAAACATCAACTCACCCCTGCATCGCCGCCACCTCCTGACACCCTGCTTCTGAGCACGGCTGATTTACCGCCCAATCTGCGCCGGTTCGGTGATGTTGACGATGCTTCCCACCCAAAAATGGTCTTCCCCCCGGATGGCGCCGTGCTGGCGCAGGCGGAAACGGTGGTAAAGGTGGCGGGCGGCACCTTGCCGCTGACGGTTCTGGTCAATGGTGCCGTGGTCACGACAGGTGCCGCGCGGCGCGAAGTGGACATCGGCACATTGGCGCCGGGTTTTTCCGATATTGCAGTGATCGACGCGATGGGTCATGCGACCCGCTCAGCCATCCGGGTTCAGCCCTAGCCGGATTACCGCCGCCCCTCGCGCAACCAAGCGCCGATGATGAAACCAGACGCCAGCAGCAGGACAAGCCAAGGTGGCAGAAGCCCCATCTGACGCACGTCCTGCGTCTCGTAGGCGCCGCGTGGTGTGATACCGATCCAACCACGACCGGCGGCAGGTCGCCCTTCACGGACGGTGCGGATGCGCGGCGTGCCCTCTTCCAGGCGCAGCACACCGCCGCGGGTGCTTTCGACCCTTTGGGCCAGTACGTCGCCTGTCGCGATGGTTGCCTCGAATTCCTTGGGCGCAGCGGGTCCAAGGCCGATGACGGATTCTACATCGCCGTTCTGCAAACGATAGAGCCCGATTTCAGGGCCTTCGAACATAGCCTCGAAGCGGCCCGGTCCAGCGTCTGTCATCTCCAACTCGACCACGTTGCCGGACGGATCGGTGATGGTGACGGGCGGTACGGTGTCTGACAGTGTGCGCCGCTCGATCCGCATGGATTGGCCTGTGGCGGTGGCGGTCAGCGCCTCCTCTTCAAGCTCGGGTTCCTTCATCATCCAGTGGGCGAGACGCCGGAGCAGTTCAAGCTGCGGGCCACCCCCTTCATAGCCGCGGTTCCACAACCATGCATGGTCCGAGGCAAGGAGTGCCACGCGCCCCTCTTCCACGCGGTCCAGGATCAGGAGCGGACGGCCATCCACGCCCTCCATCACGACATGTCCTGCCTGAGCGTCCACCTCGATCTGACGCAACCAGCGGCCCCAGTCGCCCGCGTTCGGCAGCCCGGTGGTGACCGGGTGTTTCTGGCCAACTTCGGATACAGTGGGACGATAGGATTCCTCAAGCACCCGGGCCGAGGGTTGCGCAGGCATCACAGAGCCAAGGGGCGAACGATAAAGGCTGTCAGCACTGGCAAAATCCGGCCCGGCTGCAACCAGCACAGCGCCACCATCACGGATGTACCGCGCTACGTTGTCGAGGTAGAGCGCAGGCAAGATGCCGCGCCGCTTGTACCGGTCGAAGATGATCAGATCGAAATCGTCGATCTTTTCCAGAAACAGTTCGCGGGTAGGAAAGGCGATCAGGGACAGCTCGCCCACCGGCACACCGTCCTGCTTTTCCGGCGGGCGCAGGATGGTGAAGTGGACAAGGTCAACCGAACTGTCGGACTTGAGCAGATTGCGCCAGGTGCGGCCCCCGGCATGCGGCTCGCCCGACACCAGCAACACACGGAGCCGGTCACGCACGCCGTTGATCTGGATGAGGGCTGTGTTGTTGCGGTCGGTCAACTCTCCGTCCGCTTCGGGCACGGTGAACTGGATCACGTTGCGTCCACCATGGGGCAGGCTGATGGGCAGTTCGATGTCCTCGCCGATCTCCACGTTAAAGCGCTGCGGCGCAGCACCGTCGACCGAAATGTCGAGCGGGGCAAGACCTGTCCCTGCGGAGACAGCGCCCATATCTTCGATCCGCAGCGTCAGCGTCACCGGCTCGCCGATGATGGCGAAGGCGGGGGCATTCTTGACCAGGAGACGGCGGTCCCAATCCGTGTCGCGCCCGCTGAGCAGCAGATGAAGCGGTGCGGGCAGGTCCAGCGGCAGATCGGCGTCGTGCACGCGCCCGTCGCTGAGCGCGATCAGACCGGCGATGCGCGCGCGTGGCTCTTCGGCCAGCGCGTCGGACAGAGCGCTCATCAGCCGCGTGCCCGCGTCCTCTTCGCCATCCGGAACAGTGATCCGGCGAACCTCGGTGTTCTCGCGGGCTGTCAGCGCCGTCTCAATCGTGTCGGCAGCGCTTGTAGTTTGGTCAGGCCTGTCGTTCAGACGCTGGCTCGCGCTTTGATCCTCCGCCAGGATCACGATGTCTGTCAGGGGTGCCCGGTCTTCCTGCTGCAGCGACGGGCCCGCCAGCGCAGCCAGGACCACGAGCGCAGCCATGCCCCGCAACGCCCATCCGTTGAGGCCGCGGATCAGGGCCAGGGCAACACCGGCCACAGCGAATGCGGCCACAACGGCCAGTATCGGCCACGGCAACAGGGGGTCGAACAGGACAGTGCCGGTCATTGGCCCAACCGATCCAGCAAGGCAGGCACGTGGACCTGGTCGCTTTTGTAGTTGCCGGTCAGCACATGCATCACAAGGTTCACGCCAAAGCGGTAGGCCAATTCGCGCTGGCGTTCACCGCCAAAGCCGCGCCCGACAGGCAGCATGGCTTGGCCGGCCGAGGTGACAGCCCAAGCCGCGGCCCAGTCATTGCCCCCGATCACCACGGGCGTCACGCCATCGTTAAGGTTGCGGAAGGGCATCCCCTCAACCTGCTCTGCTCCGGGCGGGGCGGCCTCGACCCAGATCTCACCGCCCTGATGGCGGCCGGGAAAGTCCTGTAAAAGATAAAAGGTTCTGGTCAGGACGTGATCACGCGGCACGGGTTCGAGGGCCGGAATGTCGAGCGGTGCGGCCAGGTCACGCAGCTTGCGGCCATTGGGGGTGGCAGCGCCAAAGCCCGCGATGTCGCCGTCGCGCGTGTCGAACAGGATCAAGCCACCCGACCGCAAGTAGTCGTTCAGTTTGGCATAGGCTTCCTGGCTCGGCGTCGGTTGGTCGGGGGTGATGGGCCAGTAAAGGACGGGAAAGAACGCCAACTCGTCCATTTCAAGGTCTACCGCAAAGGGTGCGGCAGGCTCGACCGAGGTGCGGAAAAACAAGGTGTCCGATAGACCGCGCAAACCCGCCTCTGCGACCTCGTCGACGTCGTCATTGCCGGTGATGACGTGGGCCAGCACAACCTCGGCTGCGGCAGCAACCTCATCTATCGGCTCCTCCTGCGCTTGTGCGCCCGGGGCGGTAAAGGTCGCGAGGACGAAAGCAGCGGCCAGTGCGCCTGCTGTGGCGCGCACTCGGCCTGTCAGGCGCCCGGACAAAGCGAGCGATGCCAGTACGTCGGCCAGCAAGAGCCCAATGGCCGCGGCCAGCAACAGCCCGCCCAAGGGCCGTTCAGGCGCCGCCACCAGGCCCGATACCGGCACGTCGGCGGGCCAGGTCGCAGGCTCCAATTGCGCCTCTGCCGTCAGCACGTTGCGGGCCAGCGCACGGTCGCCCGACGTGTAGACGCCCGGCAAGAGGGTTGGACCGGTGGGGTCGCTCACCAGAGCAGGTCCGGGAACGCCCGGCATTGCGCCTGCATCACGCAGCGTTCCAAATCCGTCCATCACAACCTCCGGCGTCCAAATCGTACCCTCCAGATCCCCGGCATCCGGAGAGGAACTGGTGGCCGACACCGCCAACCTTTCAAGCATTTCAACGAAAAGACCTGACAAGGGCAGCGACGACCACTCGGCATTTGCTGTCACGTGGAAGAGAACGATCTGGCCCTGCCCCTCGCGCTTGCGGGTGACAAGCGGGGTGCCGTCGCTGAGTTCAGCAATCACACGCTCGGCCAGCGTCGGATCGGGCTGCGCCATGACCTGCGCCGTGATGGCGACATCGTCGGGCAGTGCCAAACCGAAGAAGGGTGAGTTCTCGCGGAATGGAGCCAGCGTCTTGGGCGAGCCCCAGCTCATTGCGCCACCCACGCTGCGACCACCGGCACGCAGGCGCACGGGCATCAGCGGATCCTGATCTGTGCGGCTGATGTCACTGGCCGCCACACGCGGCCCGGCAAAGCGCAACAGCAGACCGCCCTGATCGACCCATTCCAAAAGGGCGTCGGTCTCACCCGCTGAAAGAGTTGCGACATCCGCCAGGACGATGACATCGGGGTTGGCCGGCAGCACATCGGTCAGCGCGCCGCGCAGCAGGTCGGCGTTTGGTGCCAACGCGCGTTCGAGGTAGTGCAGGGGCGACAGCAGCTCCAGTCCCTCGCGTCCTTCGCGACCAGCAATCAAGGCGATCTCGCGTCGGCGCAAGCTGTCGTCGACCAGCGTGACGGCCCCGGCAGAGCGGGCATTTGCAACCTCGAACCGTGTCACGCGGGCGCGCAATTCGGCAGGCAGGGACAGGGACGCAGTTGCGGTTGCGGATCCCATGTCAAAGACAGCGTTGGCCGTGGCAATGATGGTTGCGTTCCCGGCCGGGTCGCGGCCCTGCGCCAGGATGCTCACCCCACGCTCTGGGCCTGCCTCGGATCGAATAGCGGTTACTTCGACCACGCCATCCACATAAGTGGCGGGGGTCAGTGCGATGATTTCTGCCGCGCTTTGCACCACGCGGACGGGGCCACGCGACTGGAACGCGGCCAGCAGGTCCGCGCGCGCCGGATAGTCGAGTGTGTCGCTGTACCACACAGTTTCGAAGCTGCCTTCGGGCAGGATCTGCGCAAGTGCGTTCGCGTCTGTCGGTTGCCATGGAGATGGGGCAAAGCCGGGCAAGGACGTGGCAACGGCGTTGGCGGCACGGAAAACGGGGGGCTGGGGGTCGGCCAGATCCAGCAGCGCGACCTGTCGACCGGCGGCACCTGCGCGACGCAATTCTCCGTCCAACGCTTCGGTCATGCGCGCCCACCGCGCGGCCCCGGCCCATGTACCGTCCACTGCAATCAGAAGCGGACCGTCTGCAGCGGTGCCATCGTCCTCCGGATTCAGCACCGGACCGGACAGCCCGATGATCATCGCCGCAACAGCTAGCATCCGGACCAGCAAGAGCCACCAGGGTGTCCGGTCCGACACGCTTTCATCGTCCTGCAAGCCAAGCAGCAGTGCGACACCGGGAAAGCGTTGGCGCAGTGGTGCGGGCGGGATGGCGCGCAGGATCAGCCACAGGATGGGCAAAGCGACCAGCGCCACGAGCAACCATGGCGCGGCAAAGCCGATGGGGCCCAGCACCATCATGTGCGTGCCCGCCCGCCATCCAGCGCGCGCCATATCCACAGCAGGCCGGATTGCGCTGTGTGATCCGTGTGGTGCAGCCCGTATTGCCAGCCTGCGACGCCGCACAGATGCTGCAATTCAGCCTTCCGCTCGGCCAGGCGTGCGAGATAGCGGTCTTTCAGGTCCGAGGCCTTGAGCGTCTCATGCTCAAGCGTTCCGCCGACACTTTCAAAGATGGTGCGGCCCCGGAAAGGAAACGCCTCTTCCGCCGGGTCGAGCACGTGCAGCAGCACGCCACGCACGCCCCGGTCGGCCGCCTTGGTCAGCGCCGTTTTGACGTCATCGATATTGCCCATGAAATCCGAGATGAAGACGGCGCGCGCATGGGGGATCATTGCCCGATGTTCGGGTGGTTCGTAGTCGGCATCGGCATCCTCGGTGAACATCTCGGCCAGCCGCAGGATTTGCGCGTTGCCCCGACGTGGCGGCAAGCGGGTACCCGTGAGGCCAACACGCTCTCCGCCCCGGATCAGCAGGATCGCCGTGGCAAGCCCGAGCACGCGGGCGCGTTCGGCTTTTGAAGGAAGATCGTCGGATGATGCAAAGCGCATCGCCGCCCCTTGATCGACCCAGAGCATGACGGATTGTGCGATCTGCCACTCGCGTTCGCGCACAAACTGCACGTCCCCCATGGCGCTGCGGCGGTGGTCGATCATACGGCGGCTGTCGCCGATCTGTGCAGGGCGATATTGCCAGAAATCATCCCCCATTCCCGCGCGCCTGCGCCCATGCTCGCCCAGCAGAACGGCACCCGCGAGCTGTTCTGCCCGCGCAAGCAGCGCAGGCAGGCGCGCGGCCTGGGTTTCGGCCTTTTCGCGCAGGGCGAGGGGTGTGATCACGCGGCGGCGTCCTTGCGGCTGAGCCCGGCGGCTGTTTCTTCGATCAGATCGGCCAGGCTGTCGCCACGCGCGCGGGCGGCGAAGTTCAGAGCCATACGGTGGATGAGAACAGGGCGGGCCATGTCGATGACGTCCTCGGCAGATGGTGCCAGACGCCCCTGCAAAAGCGCGCGGGCGCGCACGGCCAGCATCAGGGCCTGTGCCGCACGGGGGCCGGGACCCCAGGCGACGGTTTCTTTTACCTTGTCGGAAGCATCGGCTTCGCCGGGACGGAAAGCGCGGACAAGGTCGAGGATCATCTCGACCACACTGTCACCTACCGGCATCCGGCGCAGCAGGGTTTGAGCCGCCAGCAATTCCTCGCCTGTGAAGACGGCGGTTGATTGCGCATCCTCGGTCCCGGTGGTGGCGAGGAGGATGTCCCGCTCGGTCCCGCGATCCGGGTACATCACGTCGATCTGGACGAGGAAGCGGTCAAGCTGCGCTTCGGGCAGGGGATAGGTGCCCTCTTGTTCGATGGGGTTTTGCGTGGCCAGCACATGGAACGGCGTCCCGAGGGGGCGGTCCTGACCTGCCACGGTCACCGTCTTTTCCTGCATGGCTTGCAGCAGGGCCGATTGGGTCCTTGGGGAGGCGCGGTTGATCTCGTCCGCCATCAGAAGCTGGCAAAAGATCGGGCCGGGCACGAAGCGGAACTCGCGATGGCCATCCTCGGCGGTGTCCAGAACTTCAGATCCCAGAATGTCCGCTGGCATCAGGTCCGGCGTGAACTGGATGCGGTTGCCATCGAGACCCATAACCGTACTCAGCGTCTCAACCAGCCGCGTCTTGCCCAGACCGGGAAGGCCGATCAGCAGACCGTGCCCGCCGCAGAGCAGTGCCGTGAGGGTCAGTTCGACCACACGTTCCTGCCCGATGAAGCGCTTGGTGATCGAGGCCTTGGCCTCTGCCAGTTTGCCACCCAGCGTCTCGATTTCGGCAACAAGGTCCTCTGCGTCGGTCATGACATCTCTTCTCTTCAGAATATATGGTCGTTGATAGCAACCTATTGCCTCAACGGAGAATGGCAAAAGATATGAGCGGACAAAAAACCGTGACACCCGACGCAGACAGCCTTGTTGCGTCGATCACTGCTGCAAAAACACGCGGTTTGCCGCCGGTGCACCTCTGGAATCCGCCGTTCTGTGGCGACCTCGACATGCGGATCGCGCGGGACGGGACGTGGTTCTATCAGGGTACGCCCATCGGGCGGCCCGGTCTGGTTAAGCTGTTCTCGTCCATCCTGAAGCGCGAGGACGGCAAGTATTTCCTTGTCACGCCGGTTGAGAAGGTGGGTATTACGGTCGACGACGCCCCGTTTGTAGCCATCGATTTCGAAGCGTCCGGCGAGGGGCGGGATCAGAAGCTGAGTTTCGTCACCCACGTGGATGATGTGGCGGTCGCAGGGCCGGATCATCCCATTCGGGTGGAGCGGGATGCCGAAACGGGCGAGCCGTCGCCGTACATCCTGATCCGGACGGATCTGGAGGCGCTGATTGATCGCAAAAGCTTTTACCGGCTGGTGGATCTGGGTGTGCATCACGACGGCTGGTTCGGTGTTTGGTCCTCGGGCCAGTTCTTTGGCATCATTCCGTCCGAGGAACTTCCCTGAGCCTGCCGCCTTGTGATCCCGCTGGTATCTGTTGATCCGGCGGGCTAGCGTCCCACCAATGCCACGTTTCGCTGCCAACCTGACCTATCTTTGGGCCGAATTGCCCTATCTCGACCGGTTCGATGCAGCGGCGGAGGCGGGGTTTCTGGCCGTAGAGGTGCAGCAGCCCTACGACGTGCCGGTGCCTGAAACGCAGGCTGCACTTCATCGCAACGGATTGCAGTTCATCCTGCTGAATGCGCCGGGTCCGAACTATACCGGAGGTGCGCGGGGTTTCGCGGCGGTGCCAGGCGGAGAGGCGCGGTTCGACTACGATATGCGCCGCGCCGTGCGCTATGCCCAAGCGCTTGGCGCATCTTTCATTCATGTCCTGAGCGGTGATGCTGCGGGCGCTGAGGCGAAGGACACGCTCGTGAACAATCTCAAGCGCGCGGCAACCACGTTGCCCGAGGGGCTGACCCTGACCCTTGAGCCGCTTTGTGTTGAGAGTGCGCCCGACTATTTTCTGAACAGTTTTGAACTGGCGGCGGATGTCATCGAGGCCGTCGGTGCACCAAACATAGGGCTCCAATTCGACAGTTATCATGCGCAGGAGATCACCGGTGATGCCTTGGCTACATTCGAAGCCATGCAACCCCTGATCCGCCATATCCAGATCGGTGACGCGCCGGGGCGCACGCCGCCGTGGACGGGAGATGTAGACTTTCCCGCCCTGTTTGCGGCCATTGATGAGAGCGGCTATGCCGGTTGGGTCAGCGCCGAATACCGGACTGACGGGCGCACGGACAAGACGCTGGATTGGATGCGCTGAATCTGTGCGGCGGTGCAGATTGCGCGCCGTTGCCAATCCGGTATCTCTGGACAGCACAACGAAGGAGCCCGCCATGATCCCTGCCCGCTATGCCCATATCGCGTTCGGCTTTGTTCTGAGCGGGATGATGTCGTTTCTGGTGTCGGGCATTTCGACCTTTCTGACGGTCGGACTGGTGACCGGGTTTGTGGCCCAGTGGATCGGGGCTTGGCTGCCCAGTTGGGCGGTTGCGTTTCCGGTTGTGCTGGTCGTGGCGCCCATCGCGCGGCGGCTTGTGGGCGCCATGACGCGACCGGATTGAGGATTTGTCCCCGCGGGGACAAGCTGTTCGGCGAGTTTATGTGATATTAGCCAGTCTGTTATTGTACTGGCGTTTCAACGCGGTAGAACGGCGCACGCTCCGGTAGCGCAAATTAACCAAGCGAAACGCACCATCGTGCCCGACGGGGCGCGGTTTTCAAATCAGGTGGTGAATGGATCAAGCTGCGGGCGGGATCGGTTGCAGGTCGGGTGCCACGAAACCCGCACGCGCTGCATCTGAAAAGAGCGTGTCCTTGCGGTAGTGGCTGAGCATGATACCGGTGTCGAGCAGGCGGTCGTCCTGCGCGATGAAGCTGTTGAAGGATCGCGCCGCCGCTGCCTTGTTCATGAAGTACCGCACAGCCAGAAGCCACGAGCGTGTGAGCGTTTCGTGGTACTTGTCCGCAGGCACATTGTTGCGCTTCAGAAAGCTGCGCAAAGCGGTGCGCATGCGCGGCACGGCGGTGTCCACGGCCCCCTCGCACAGGTAGACATAGGCCAGCCGCAGGTGGGCGCGGTGATTGAAGTCATCCGGTGTCACCTGCCCTGCTTCGAACCGGTTGCGGAAGGTCAGGTCATCGGGGCTGGGCATCATGGTCATTACTGCGTTCCTTGGCTTCAGTGCGCTTCGGCCCAATTCTGCCCCTGACCTGCGTCCACCGTCAACTTGACGTCCAGATGCACAACGGGGTCGTTGGCGCTTTCCATGACATCTTTGGCCACGCCGATCAGGTCATCGACTGCCGCATCGTCCACCTCGAATAGCAGTTCGTCATGGACTTGCAGCAGCATGGCGGCGGGCAGGTCCTTGATCGCATCCGGCATCCGGATCATCGCGCGGCGGATGACGTCTGCTGCCGTGCCCTGAATGGGCGCGTTGATCGCGGCGCGGGCGGCGAAGCCTGCGCGGGGGCCTTTGGAGGCGATTTCGGGTGTGTGGATTTTACGTCCGAACAGCGTCTGAACGTAGCCGTGTTCCTTGGCGAACGCCTTGGTGTTGTCCATGTAGGTGCGGATGCCGGGGAAGCGTTCGAAGTAGCGGTCGATAAAGCCCTGCGCCTCGCTACGCGGGATGCGCAGGTTGCGAGCGAGGCCGAAGCCCGAGATGCCGTAGATGACGCCAAAGTTGATCGCCTTGGCCTGGCGGCGGATTTCGGGGGTCATTTCATCCAGTGGGACGTCGAACATCTCTGACGCCGTAAGCGCGTGGATGTCGATGCCGTCCTTGAACGCTTGTTTCAGTTCCGGAATGTCGGCGATGTGGGCGAGGATGCGCAGCTCGATCTGGGAGTAGTCGAGGGCGACGAGGGTTTTACCTGGCTCGGAGACGAACGCTTCGCGGATACGGCGCCCTTCCTCCGTACGGATTGGTATGTTTTGCAGATTGGGGTCGGTGGACGCGAGGCGGCCCGTGGAGGCGCCTGCGATGGAATAGGACGTGTGAACGCGGCCGGTTTCGGCGTTGATGTGGTCCTGAAGTGCGTCGGTGTAGGTGGACTTCAGCTTGCTGATTTGCCGCCAGTCGAGCACGCGACCGGGGAGCTCGTGCTCGGTCGCGAGGTCTTCGAGCACGTCGGCACCCGTGGCGTAAGCGCCTGTTTTACCTTTCTTTCCGCCCTCGATCCCCATTTCGTCGAAGAGGATTTCGCCAAGCTGCTTGGGGGAGCCGACGTTGAATTTGCGGCCTGCGAGTTCGTAGATTTCATCCTCAAGCCCCGCCATTTTCTGGGCGAAGGCGTTGGACATGCGGGAGAGCGTGTCGCGGTCGACTTTGATGCCGGACCGCTCCATAGACGCTAGCGTATGGACCATGGGCCGTTCGAGGGTTTCGTAGACTTTGGTGACCTGCACGCGGTGCAGTTGCGGCTTGAACAGTTGCCAGAGGCGGAGGGTGATGTCGGCGTCCTCGGCGGCGTACTTCACAGCGTCTTCAACGGGGACCTGATCGAAGGTCTTGGCCGACTTGCCAGACCCGAGCAGCGGTTTGATCGGGATCGGTGTGTGGCCGAGATAGCGTTCGCTGAGGGTGTCCATGCCGTGATTGTGCAGCCCGCCGTGCATAGCGTAGGACATCAGCATCGTGTCGTCGATGGGGGCGACATGGATGTTCAGACGCGCAAAGATCTTGGCGTCGTATTTCATGTTCTGGCCGATTTTGACGATGCTGTTGTCTTCGAGCACCGGCCTGAGCATCTCTAGCGCCTGCTCCAGCGGCATCTGACCCTCAGCCAGATCGTCCGAGCCAAAGAGGTCATCGCCGCCTTGCTTGTGGGTCAGCGGGATGTAGCAGGCGTGGCCGGGGTTCACCGCCAGCGAGATGCCCACCAGATCGGCGGTCATTTCGTTGAGGCCAGTGGTTTCGGTATCCACGGCAATCCAGCCCCGTTCATAGATCAGGTCGATCCAGGTTTGGAGCTGCTCCGCGTTCTGGACGTGTTCATAGGTGGCCTCTTCGAAGCTGGGCGCTTCGGGGGCGTCCTGGGCCGCAGGAGCCGGTTCCTTGATCTCGGGTGCTTCGACCCCAAGCTGGTCGGCGATGCGCTTGGTGAGGGTGCGGAACTCCATCTCGGCCAGGAAGGGCATGAGTTGGTCGGGCTTGGGGTCCTGCACTTCAAGGTCATCTAGCGTGAAGTCGAGTGGTGTGTTTTCGTCCAACCGTACGAGGTCGCGCGACAGGCGGATCTGGTCGGCGTGGTCGATGAGCGTCTGGCGGCGCTTGGGCTGCTTGATCTCCTCGGCGCGTTCCAGCAGCGCATCCAGGTCGCCGTATTCGTTGATCAGAAGGGCGGCGGTTTTTACGCCGATGCCGGGCGCGCCGGGAACATTGTCGACAGAGTCGCCAGCCAGCGCCTGCACATCCACCACCCGGTTGGGATAGACACCGAATTTCTCGAACACGCCGTCGCGGTCGATACGGCTGTTCTTCATTGCATCCAGCATTTCGACACCATCGCCGACAAGCTGCATCAGGTCCTTGTCGGAACTGATGATGGTCACACGGCCCCCAGCCTCGCGCGCCTGCACGGACAGGGTGGCGATGATGTCGTCGGCCTCGTACCCTTCCTTCTCTTTGCAGGCGATGTTGAAGGCTTCGGTGGCTTGGCGGGTCAGCGGAATCTGCGGGCGCAGGTCTTCTGGCATCGCTTCACGGTTGGCCTTGTACTGGTCGTACATGTCGTTGCGGAAGGTTTGGCTGCCTTTGTCAAAGATCACCGCCACGTGGGTGGGCGCGTCGGGGCCGTGGTTCCCCTCAACATACTTGTAAAGCATGTTGCAGAAGCCCGAGACTGCCCCGATAGGCAGCCCATCCGACTTGCGCGTCAGAGGCGGTAGCGCGTGGTAGGCGCGGAAGATGAACGCCGAGCCGTCGATCAGATGCAGGTGACATCCCTTACCAAAGCCCATGTGATCCGCCCCCTTGTCTGTCCGCGTCCCGGTGATGTGCCACGAATCCCGAAAAGGTAAAAGCACAAGCGTTTTGTTAACTTCGTTTTGCCAGAACGGGCGCATGAGCGCGATGAACCGCCTGGGCGATGTGACTGATGTATTGGGCCAGCAATCCGGGGCAACCGGGATTGCGGCGCGGGTTGAGCTGCTGCGCGCGGTGGACATGATCCGCTCGCATTGCGCGCGGGCAACGTTGTATTGCGCTGCTGGCATGCTGTTTGACAGTCCTGAAGACCGCCAGAAATGCCTGGAGGGGATTCAGCGAGCCATGCCCGGCGCCCATTCGGGGGTGCGCATTCTGGCGGGGGGGCAGCCCGAGCAGGGCATTGATCCCGATGCGCTGAACTGGCTGCGCCAAACGGTGGCTGACATGCCCGAAAGCATTGAGGCCATGCGCACATTCGTCTCCATCGTTACCGATCTGGTCCGCAATTTTGAGCAGGGCACATGTGACACGGACCGGTTGCGCGGCATGACCCGATTTGCTGCGACCGCGTTCAATGAGCACTTTGCCAAGCTGGTCAACAAGTTGAGTGCCGAATTGCACGGCGACCGCGTGGCGCGGCGGGCAACGGCCACCCAGACTGGCAATGACGCCCGCAGCGCCCTGCACGAGATCAGTGAAATATCGCAGAATGTCGGTCTGATCGCGATCAACGCCTCGATCGAGGCGGCGCATGTGGGCGAGCAGGGCCGCGGCTTTGCCATCATCGCGACCGAGATCCGGGAGCTGTCGGAGAAGATCGAGCAGGCCAATGCGCGGGTGCAGACGCAGGTGGATGCGCTGATCCGGCAGGTGATTGATGATTAGCGGCAGGTTGGCACGGATGCGGCCGTGACGGTATCGCCGGCCCCTCCATAGCATGGTCGATCTTCGGAAATGGTGGTGCTAAGCCAAACACGACTTTGCAAGACGGAGGCGCAGATGCGTTGGCTCACACTTTTATCTGTGTTCGTTTTCTTTGCCCTGCCAGCGCGCGCGGATGACAACTGCACGCTCAAGAACAATTATTGCGTACCGTTCATTGGCTGCACGCTTGATGGCCAGGACTTCTATGTGGGCCGCACCTTTGGGCGCGAAAGTGGTGTGCTTGAGGCGCGCGGCCTGTCCGGTGCGACCTGTTCGGGAACGTGGAGGCGCACGGCGCTGGGGATCGGACGCGCAGAGTTTTCCTGTTCCGATGGCATGAGCGGGCGCGCCACATACACGTATTTCGACCGCTCATCCGGGACAGCCAAAGGGCGCGGCCGCACCCAAGGTGGGGATCGGCTGCAATTCTGGGCCGGGCATCGGATCGGAGCATTTATTCTGACGGATGGCGGCCTAGACCCCGACATTGCGGCCTGCGTGGCGCAGGCGATGCGCGCTCAAGGCTGACGCGGTCAGGTGTTCCTGTCAGCATAAATGTATTTGCAATCGCAATAGGGGCACTCGACCCAGCCTGTATCCTCTGGGATCTGCAACCAAACCCGTGGGTGGCCCAACGGCCCCTCGCCGCCATCACATGCGATCCGACGCGTGTGGACAGTCTTGGTTTCCGGCGCGTCGATGGGCATGTTGGCTATCCTTGGCTTGGTGCGCGTGCGGACGCGTTTATGGGCCAACGGGATAACACAGACAAGGGGTTATGGTGCGCGGTCAATGCGCGCCTGATAGCAGTTGTTGCGGGCAGAGCGCACATGGATGTAAGCGACGTCCGGATTGGCAAAAATGGCGGCAATCCGATCGCCCATTTCTGGCATTGGTGTCACCGCGCCGGTGCCATAGATGATCCTATCGTTCGCCCCGTATCCCTTGAGCAGATAGTCCGGCGAAGTGGTCAGAATCGGCGGCAGGTCATCGCCGCCCCCGCGCGGGCAAGGATCGGCACAAAGAAAGATCGGTCCGACCTCGGCGTATGGGTGCGTGCCCTCAAACGGCTTGTGGGCCAACACCAGCATCTCGGCACCTTTTGGCACATTGCGCAGGCAGTGTCGGCACGGGTTGCCGGATCCGTTCGAGATGTGGCGCTCGGGCGGGTTGCCGAAAGCGTCGGGGGCACCAGCGCGGTAGGCCTCAACGACATCGGTAGGCAGTGCAGAAAATGTGGGCATGGTGTGTCTCCTTTCCACGATGTTTCCATTCTTGCCTGACCGGACGCGACCCGAATGATGCGCAACCGTTCTCTGACTCCGCCCATTCGGACCTCAAACACTCCCCCGGCGTGTTTGCCGCTGTGCGGACCGGTCCGAATTCCCTGTTTCAAAAAATCCCGGGGGGTCCGAAGGACGGGGCAGAGCCCCAGAAATTCGACCGTTCAAATGAGAACAAAAAGTGAATATACTGACACCCTGCTGCCACCGAATCTGCTGTTTCCATGTTCGCCGAACTGTCGATCACGTCGAATTTCACCTTCCTCACCGGGGCCTCGCACCCCGAGGAGTATGTGAACCGTGCCGCCCTGATCGGCATGGAGGCGATTGCGATTGCCGACGACAATTCGGTGGCAGGGATCGTGCGGGCGCATACCCAGGCCAAGGTGATTGCCCGCAGCGTTAAGGAGCGGCGCGATTTCGATACTGTGCACGGCCTGATCGGCCCGCCAAGGCCCGCGCATATCCCCGCCCCGCCAAGTGCGCCCATCACCGTAGTCCCCCGCCTGATCCCTGCCGCACGGCTGATGTTTTCCGATGCCCCGCCCATCACCGTCTTACCCATCAACCGGCAAGGGTGGCGGTCGCTCTGCAGGATTATTTCCAAGGGTCGCCTGGATGCCGAAAAGGGCGAGTGCAATCTGCACCTCAGCGATCTTGAAGATTTTGCCGATGGTTTGCATCTGCTCCTTTGGCCACAGGCGCAGACGGTGCAGGGCGGCGCGTGCGATTGGATGCAAACCGCGCGACGGCTGACGCGCCGCTTTGCCGGGAAGATTCACGTGCTCATGCACCCTCGCTATGACGGTCGCGACACGCCGCGCTTTGACTTGATCGCGGACCAGGCGCGCGCACTTGGCTTGCCCACCATCGCCTCTGCCGCGCCGCGGATGCATCACGGCGCGCGGCGCAAGCTCGCGGATGTGGTCAGCGCCATTCGCCTCAAATGCCGCGTCGATGCGCTGGGCCGAGCCGCGCTCAGCAACGGGGAGGGGCGGCTGCGCAGTGAGGCGGAGATGCTGCGCCTGTTCGCAGGGCATCAAGACGCCGTGCACAGGTCCGGTGAATTGGCCGCTCGCCTCGATTTCTCGCTTGATCAGCTGCGATACGAATACCCATCCGAGATCACCGAGAACGAAACCCCCAGCCAGCGCCTCGAACGCCTTGCTTATGAGGGATTGGAATGGCGCTACCCCTCGGGCGCACCGGAAAAGGCAAAGACCCTGCTGCGTCACGAACTCGCCCTGATCGCCAAGCTGAAATACGAACCCTATTTCCTGACCGTCCGTGACATCGTCCACTTCGCCCGGTCCCGCGGCATTCTGTGCCAAGGGCGGGGCTCAGCGGCGAACTCAGTGGTGTGCTATTGCATGGGCATCACCAGCGTCAGCCCCGAGATGGGGACCATGGTGTTCGAGCGTTTTGTGTCCGAGGCACGCGATGAGCCGCCGGACATCGACGTCGACTTCGAACACGAGCGACGCGAAGAAGTGATCCAGCACATCTACAAGACCTATGGCCGGGAACGCGCGGGCCTGTGCGCCACGGTGGTTCATTACCGGGGCAAGCGTGCCATTCGCGAGGTGGGCCGCGCCATGGGCCTGACAGAGGACACCATTTCCGCGCTGTCGTCTCAGCTCTGGGGCTTTTTCTCGACCAAGGGGCTGGAGGCGGAGCGGATGGCCGAGATCGGTCTCGATTTTCGCGACCGCCGCCTGCAGCAGACCATCGAACTGGTTTATGAGATCAACGGCTTTCCAAGGCATCTCAGCCAGCATGTGGGCGGTTTCATCATCACCGAGGGGCGGCTGGACGAGTTGGTGCCCATCGAAAACGCTACGATGGAGGGCCGCACCGTTATCTGCTGGGACAAGGATGACATCGACAGCCTTGGCATCCTGAAAGTGGATGTGCTGAGCCTTGGGATGCTGACATGCATCCGTAAGGCCTTTGACCTGCTTACAATGCATCATCAGCAAAGCTACACTCTTGCGACTCTGCCCAAAGAGGATCCGCGCGTATACGACATGCTGTGCAAAGCCGACAGCATCGGGGTGTTTCAGGTGGAAAGCCGGGCGCAGATGAACTTCCTGCCCCGGATGCGGCCGCGCAACTTTTATGATCTGGTGATTGAGGTGGCCATCATCCGTCCTGGTCCCATTCAGGGCGACATGGTGCACCCCTATATCCGTCGTCGCAACGGGGAGGAGGAGGTCAGCTTCCCCTCGGACGAATTGGGCGCGGTGCTGGGCAAGACGCTGGGCGTGCCGCTCTTTCAGGAACAGGCGATGCAGATTGCCATCGTGGGGGCGGGGTTCACCCCCGATCAGGCGGATCGGTTGCGACGGTCGCTGGCGACGTTCAAAAAACACGGGTCTGTCAGCGAGTTTCGCGCGCTGTTCCTGCACGGCATGCGCAAGAACGGCTATGACGATGATTTTGCCGAGCGGTGTTTTTCGCAGATCGAAGGCTTTGGTTCCTACGGGTTCCCCGAAAGCCACGCGGCGAGCTTTGCGCTGCTGGTCTATGCCTCAAGCTGGATCAAGTGCCACCATCCCGGCATTTTCGCCTGCGCGCTCCTCAACTCGCAGCCCATGGGGTTCTACGCCCCGGCCCAGATCGTGCGGGACGCGCGCGAGCACGGGGTCGAGGTGCGCCCGATCTGTGTGAATGCGAGTTTTTGGGACAACGTGATGGAGCCGGACGGGAAGGGGGGCCTCGCCCTGCGTCTCGGTTTCCGGCAGATCAAAGGGCTGAACGAAGAGGATGCCGAGTGGATTACGGTCGCCCGTGGCAATGGCTACCAGTCGGTGCAGGACATTTGGCGTCGTGCCGGGGTGGGCGTGACGGTGATCGAACGGCTGGCCGAGGCAGATGCCTTTGCCGGGGCGGGCATCAACCGGCGCGATGCGTTGTGGCAGGCCAAGGCCATCGCGCCCGGCCCTGCACTGCCGCTTTTTGCCAAGGATCTGGATGGTGAGGTGGTGGACGAGCCTGCAGCACTCTTGCCCGAGATGACGTTGGGCGAAGAGGTGGTCGAAGATTACGTGTCCACCCGCCTGACCCTGCGCGCCCATCCCGTGGGCCTGTTGCGCCATATCCTGACGCCGGGTGCGGCAGCGGTGGAGGTGTTGCCAGCAACGCAACAGGCCCCTGACCTGTCAAAGATCAGTTTCACCCGTGGCAATCCGGATTGAGAGGATGCGCATGACACTCGACACCTACAAGGCCCGGTCGGGCACATTCATCCCGGTTTGGACGCTCGAAATACAGACACTGCCCGAAGATACAGACCGCATCCTTGATGCGGTCATGGCGGTGCATCCGCTGGGATATGGTCGGTATCAGCGCAATGCCAGCATCTCTGCCGTTGGCATGGAGACCGCGCAGCCCGAGGCCGGGTCAACCACCACAACCCATGTGGACGGGTTCGAGGCGGGCGGGACCGAGACCTATCCCATGGTCGAATTGAAGATTTCCATCGAGCGGGATGTGGCCGTGCTGGAGAAGGTCATGGATGCGGTGCTGGAGGTGCATCACTACGAAGAGCCGGTGATCTTTCTGCGCGAGGATTGGGCGAGCCGTGCCGCCTATGATCCCAATCGCGACAATCCGCATCGGTGGTGGAACAACGGCAGGGGGCTGCCGGAGCGCATCGGCTGAGCGAGGGCCGTTTTCTGACGCAGAAAACGACGCATTTTCCGGTGCACTACTCCGGCTTTCCGCGTCGGAAAGCAGACGGAGACTGCCTCAGTCTCCGGGTGGGGCGAAGCGGTTTTGCAACGTGAATGCGTCGGGCGTCGCACCGTTCTTGCGAAGGTTTTGTAGCCTGTTCCACCCGTCTTCCATTGCCACCCGTGTGCCGCGCTCCGCCCACCACATGACCATCGTCGCACCCTCCGACCGGTCGACCCAGTCGCGCAGGGTTTTCATGCCAGCCCGGTGCAACAGATCGCGGTAGGCAAAGCGGTGCACGGCCTGCGCATCCCGCCAGCCAGCCATGGTGAGGATGTGGAAATTGTCCTCCGTCCGCTCCGTTTGCAGCCCCAGCAGATCGTTCATGCCACCATAACTGCCATCCGGCATTCGGGCGCCGTGGTTGTGCCAGAACAAGCCGTCATCGGCCTTGGCCTTCGCAAAGACCTTGGGCAGCTCGCCAAAGAAAAATTGCGCGTTTGGGTGGCTGGCACTGAACGCACCAAGGGGGCGCACCACGTTCAGGTGCACCAGCATGTGTTTGCTCATCGTCTTCCCCTTCGTACCGCACGAAACCTACTGTCTTGCATCCGTCGGGCAAGTGTTCTTTCCAATGGCTGGAGCGCGCGGTAAAACGCGAACCACCACACCAAAAGGACCCGCAACGATGGCACCACCCAAACCCGTTGTTCTGTGCATCATGGATGGCTGGGGACTGCGCGCGGATGAGGCGGGAAATGCGCCCAAGCTGGCCCGGACGCCGACCATCGACCGGATCATGGAGACGTGCAGCCATGCCACCCTGATCACGCATGGTCCGGATGTGGGCCTGCCGCGTGGGCAGATGGGCAATTCTGAGGTGGGTCACACCAATATTGGTGCGGGTCGTGTGGTGGCGATGGACCTCGGCCAGATTGATCTGGCCATCGAGGATGGCAGTTTCTTTCGCAACCCGCGCCTGATGGACTGGATCAACGCGATCAAGGAGAAAGAGGGGCGCGCGCACCTGATGGGCGTGCTGTCCGACGGTGGTGTGCACGGGCACATCAACCACATGATCGCCGCAGCCAAGGCCTGCACCGATGCGGGCCTGCCCGTTGTCATCCATGCCATCACCGATGGGCGCGATGTGGCCCCCAAATCGGCGCTCACCTATCTGGAAGAGCTGAACGATGCGCTGCCTGCCGGGGCGCGTGTTGTGACCCTGACGGGGCGCTACTATGCCATGGACCGCGACAACCGCTGGGACCGGGTCGAGAGTGCCTTTGCCGCCATGGTGCGCGCCGATGGCCGCATTGTTGAGACGGCGCAAATGGCCATCGAGTCCGCCTATGACGATGACAAGACAGATGAATTCATTCCTGCCGCCGTCATGGACGGGTACAAGGGAGCCAAGGATGGCGATGGGCTGTTCTGCCTGAATTTCCGCGCCGATCGTGCGCGAGAAATCATGGCTGCGATGGGTGACCCGGGCTTTGACGCCTTTGCTCCCGAGGGCCGTCCGGACTGGGCGGGCATCATGGGCATGGCGGATTATTCCGAAGAGCACACGGCCTATATGAGCACGGTGTATCCCAAGCCGGAGATCGTGAACACGCTGGGCGCGTGGGTTGCCAAGGCGGGCCTGCGTCAGTTCCGGTTGGCGGAGACCGAGAAGTATCCGCATGTCACCTTTTTCCTGAACGGCGGGGAGGAGCAGCCGGAGGCTGGCGAGGACCGCGCGATGCCAAAATCGCCCGCCGTTGCCACCTATGATTTGCAGCCAGAGATGTCTTCGGTCGAGGTGACGGACAAGTTTATCGCTGCGATTGAAGAGGGGTATGACCTTATCGTCGTGAACTACGCGAACCCGGATATGGTCGGCCATACGGGTGATCTGGACGCGGCCATCGCGGCTTGCGAGGCGGTTGATACGGGGCTGGGTCGGGTGCTGCCGGTGCTTGAGGCCGCAGGGGGTGCGATGATCCTGACGGCGGATCATGGCAATTGCGAAACGATGATCGACCCGGAGACCGGCGCGCCGCACACGGCGCATACCACCAACTTGGTTCCTGTTGCACTGATCGGGGCCGAGGGGGCGATCAAAGATGGACGCCTTGCCGATCTTGCACCGACGATCCTGCAGTTGATGGGGCTGGAGCAGCCGGTTGAGATGACGGGGCGCAGTCTGATCGAATGAAATGGCTCGCCGCCTTATTGCTGTGCGCATCCGCCCTGACCGCTGTCGCGCAGGAAGACGCGGGGGCGCTGGCGCGTGAGGCGGGTGCACAGCTTGAGGCGGCCTCGGTCCGGTTGGCGGAGGCGGAGACGGCCCGCAACCGTGTGCGGGCGCTGACGGACACGGTTCATGCCTATGAAGCGGGCCTGTCGGCGATGCGTGCGGGCCTGCGCCGGGCGTCTATTCGCGAGGTGCAGTTGCGCCGTCAGTTGCAGGCCCGGGATGCCGAGATCGCCCAGCTTGTCGCGGTTTTGCAGACGCTCACGCCAGACGAGGCGCCCACGGCCTTTCTGCATCCGGATGGCCCGAATGGCACGGCGCGGGCGGGGATGCTGCTCGCGGAGTTGACCCCGGCCCTGAACCAGCGTGCGGCACAGCTGCGCCAGGATCTGAGCGACGTGGAAAGCCTGCGGCTTTTGCAAGAGCAGGCGGCAGCGCAATTACAGACCGGGTTGACCGAGGTACAGACGGCGCGGTCTGCTCTCAATCAGGCGATGGCGGAGCGGACCGACCTGCCGCAGCGCTTTACCGAAGACCCCGTGCGCACCGCGATCCTGATTGCCTCAGCCGAGACGCTGGATGCGTTTTCCAGCGGGCTTGCCAGCATTGCCGAAGGCGATGTCGGCTGGACGCCGCCGGAGATTGATGACCTGATCGGCGAATTTCCGATGCCTGCGCGGGGTGTGATCTTGCGCCGGGCGGGCGAATCTGATGCCGCTGGGATTGCCCGTCCGGGTGTCCTGCTCGCGACCCGTCCGAGCACCCTGGTCAGCTCGCCGACGGCGGCTACCCTACGCTATGTCGGGCCGCTTCTGGACTTTGGCGCAGTGACCATATTGGAGCCGCGCCCGGGCACGCTGATCATTCTGGCGGGGATGGCCGTGAGCTACGGCAAGACCGGTCAGATCATCGCCGCGAGCACGCCTTTGGGCCTGATGGGCGGTCTGCCTGCCCCAAACGCCGCATCAACAGGTGGTGAAGGGGGTAGCGCCGAGCGTTCGGAAACGCTCTATATAGAGGTAAGAGAGAATAATGTGCCAATGGACCCGCTTGAATGGTTCAGCACCGAACAGGATGGATAAGCTGTAATGAAGAAATTCGTGATGGCCGCATTGGGCGGTACGGTGGCAGGTGTCATTGCAACGACGCAGATTGCAGGACCGCTGCTGGCGCAGGAAAAGGCCGCAAATTCAAATGTGTACGAGCAGTTGGATCTGTTTGGTGACATCTTTGAACGCATTCGCGGTCAATATGTGGAACAGGTCGAACCCAGTGAGCTGATCGAGGCGGCGATTGATGGAATGCTGACCTCGCTCGACCCGCATTCGAGCTACCTGTCGCCCGATGATGCCGCGCAGATGCAGGTGCAGACACGTGGCGAGTTTGGCGGGCTGGGCATCGAAGTCACGCAGGAAGAAGGTTTTATCAAGGTTGTGTCGCCTATCGACTCGACCCCCGCCGCCGAGGCCGGGATCGAAGCGGGTGACTTCATCACCCATGTCGATGGCGAGTCAATGCTGGGCCTGACGCTGGACGAAGCGGTCGACAAGATGCGCGGCCCGGTGGGATCCGAGATCATAATCACCGTGGTGCGTGAGGGCGAGACCGAGCCCTTTGACGTCTCCATCATCCGCGACACGATTGAACTGCAGGCTGTGCGCAGCCGGACGCAGGGCGAGACGGTTGTGCTGCGCGTGACGACCTTCAACGACAAGACCACGCCGAACCTGATTTCCAAGCTGGAAGAAGAGGTCGAGGCGCTGGGCGGTATGAATTCCGTGAACGGCTTTGTTCTGGATTTACGTAACAATCCCGGGGGTTTGCTGACCCAGGCCATCCGCGTGTCGGATGCGTTTCTGGAAGAAGGCGAGATCGTTTCGACCCGTGGTCGTGACCCCGCCGATGGCGACCGGTTCAACGCGACGCCCGGCGATCTGGCACAGGGCAAACCGATTGTCGTGCTGATCAATGGTGGCTCTGCCTCGGCTTCTGAGATCGTGGCAGGCGCGCTGCAAGACCACCGTCGCGCGATCGTTGTGGGCACCAAGAGCTTTGGTAAGGGATCGGTTCAGACGGTCATGCCGCTGCGCGGGGATGGGGCGATGCGCCTGACCACGGCGCGGTATTACACGCCTTCGGGCCGGTCGATTCAGGCGTTGGGTGTGAGCCCGGACATCGTGGTTGAACAGCCCCGTCGTCGGCCCGTTGAGGACGAGGAAGACGATGCACCCGCAAGCGCAGTTGGGCCCCGGACCGAAGGGGAATTGCGCGGCAGCCTGAACAACGATTCGCTGAGCGAGGATCAGATCAAGCAGATCGAAGCGGACCGCGCCAAGGCGCAGGCGGCGGCGGATCTGCGGGAAGAGGATTATCAGTTGGCCTATGCCATCGACATCCTGAAAGGGTTGAATGCGCTGGGCCCCCAAGCACGTAACACGGCGAAGTTACGGTAGAACGAACAGAGCGCACGGTGGGGTTAACGCACCGTGCGCTTTTGTGGTTGGGGGCAAAGTGCACATTTTGCGTCTGAAACTGCGTGTTTTGAGCTAGAGGAAATGGGCTGTTTTTGCCGGGTTTTGGCGGAACTGCACATTTTTGGGATCAAACTGCGTGTTTTGAAAACGGCCAGAGGGCCGTTGTCCGGTAACGAACTGTTAAGAGACCGGGGGCCGTTAACGAAGGTTTCTTTTCGATTAAATCCGGGGGATGGCGGGGTGGAACCCCGCCCTACGGTGCGACTTCGAACGGGGTGAGTTTGGGCCAGTCGAATTCTACGCCGATGCCGGGGGTGTTGGGGGCGACGGCGAGGTGATCCTCGATCACCAAAGGGCGTTTCGTGTAGCGGTCGATGGGGAAGCTGTGGACTTCGAGCCAGCCGCCGTGGCGTTGGCTTGAGACGAGCGAGACGTGCAGTTCCTGCATGCCGTGGCTGCAAACCGGGACATTCGCCTCTTGCGCCATTTTTGCGACTTCGAGCCAGCCGGTGATGCCGAGGCAGTTCGAGGCGTCGGGCTGGATGAAATCGACATGGGGCAGGGCGCGGCGGAACTCGTGCAGTGTGTGCAGGTTTTCGCCCTGGGCGGTCTTGATACCGCTGGCTTCGCGGATGGTTGCGAAGTCTTCGAAGTGGTCCGGCTCGATAGGCTCTTCGAACCATTCGATGTCGAATGGTCTCATCGCTTTGGCCATGCTGATCGCTTGATCGGTGGTCATGGAATAGTTGGCGTCGACCATGAAGGTGATGTCGGGGCCTATGAGGTCGCGGACGGCCTTGATCCGGTCCACGTCTTCCGCTTCTGTCGGTTGGCCGATCTTGATTTTGACGGCGTTGTGGCTGCGGGCGAGGTAGGTGCGGATGCTGTCGAGCAGTTTCGGCAGATCGAAGCCGAGGTCGATGCCGCCGGCGTAGGCTTTGCACCGGTCTGATGCGCCGCCTGCGGCCTCGACCAGCGATTGGCCGGTGCCTTTGAGCCGCGCGTCCCACAGGGCGATATCGACGGCGGAGATGGCGAAGGACAGGATGCCGCCGCGCCCGACATAATGCAGGTGTTCGTCCATGGCGTGGGTGAGCTGTTCGACGTTGCCCGCGTCCTGTCCGATCAGGAACGGCGCGAGGTCGTGGGTGATCATCGCTGCCGTGGCATGCCCGCCGCGCCCGCCATTGTAGGTGTAGCCGGTGCCTGTGCGCCCGTCGTCCAGCGTAACCGTCGCCGTGATCAGGTGGAAATGGCTGTGATCGCCGTGCTTGGCATCGACGAGGATTTCGTCGAGCGGCACGGCGAAGAGGCGGGCCTGGACGTCGGTGATCCTAGCCATTGAGGTGCTTGGTTTCCGGCACCGGCGTGATCACGAGGCCGTTGTCGAGATGGCTGATCAGGTTGTCCACCACGAGCGTGCCCATGGCCGCGCGGGTTTCGTGTGTGGCGCTGCCCACGTGGGGCAGGAGGATGACGTTGGACATGGATTTGAGCGCGTCGGGGATTTTGGGTTCTTCCTCGAACACATCAAGTGCTGCGTAGCCGAGTTTGCCGGATTGGAGGGCGGCGACCATGGCCGCCTCGTCAATCACGGAGCCGCGCGAGACGTTGATCAGGGTGCCTTCGGGCCCAAGTGCCTCGATCACGTCGGCGTTGACGATGTGGTGGGTCGAGGGGCCGCCGGGGGTGATGCAGATGACTACTTCGACCGCCTTTGCCATGTCCACGAGGTTGGCGTGATAGGTGTAGGGCACGTCCTTTTCGCTGCGGGTGTGGTAGTGGACGTCGGCGTCGAAGGCCTTGAGCTTGTCTGCGATGGCCTGGCCGATGCGCCCGAGGCCGAGGATGCCGACGCGCCGGTTGTCGGCGCTGCGCGAGAGGGGCGCGTTGCCCTGTGTTTCCCAGTTGCCGGAGCGGGCGTGCGCCTCGTCCGACAGGAAATTGCGGAAGCTGGTGAGCATGAGCATGATCGCGGTGCTCGCCACTTCGGCGTTCAGGACGTCGGGCGTGTGGGTGACGACGATGCCGCGTGCGACGCAGGCGTCGGTGTCAATGGCGTCGTAGCCGACCCCGTAGCTCGCCGCCATTTGTGCGTTGGGGCAGTTGGCCAGGATGTCGGCAGGCACGCCGTCATGGCCGTTCGTCACGATATGGGTGATCGCATCGCCCGGGTAGTCATCGGTGGCCTGATGGATGGTGAAGCGTTGCTCCAGACGGATGCGCATGGCATCGGTGATGCCGCCGATTTGGAGAAGGTCAGGCATCTTGCTTCACCTCTTGTCTTTGGGTGCCGAGGCCGGCGATTTCGAGCTCCATGACGTCGCCCACCTTGAGGTAGGTCTTGGGGTTCATCCCGTCGCCCACGCCGGGGGGTGTGCCGGTGCTGATCACGTCGCCGGGGTGCAGGGTGAAGAGGTGCGATAGATGTTCGATGATCTCGGCCACCGAGAAAATCATGGTGGACGTGTTGCCGGTCTGCATCCGCTGACCGTTGACCGAGAGCGACATGTCGAGTGTTTGGGGATCTTCGATTTCGTCACGGGTGACGAGATACGGTCCCGTAGGTCCGTAGGTGTCGCAGGATTTGCCCTTGGTCCATTGGCCGGTGAGGTTCTGCTGGAATTCGCGTTCGGAGACGTCGTTCACGATGCAGTAACCCGCGACATAGTCGAGCGCGTCGGCTTTGGAGACGTATTTGCAGGTCTTGCCGATGACCGCGCCCAGTTCGACTTCCCAGTCGGTGCGTTGTGAGCCGCGTGGCATGACCACGTCGTCATTGGGGCCGACGATGGCGGAGTTTGCCTTGAAGAACAGGATGGGGTGTTCGGGGATCGGCAGGCCCTGTTCGGCGGCGTGGTCGGAGTAGTTGAGGCCGATGCAGAGGAATTTGCCGATGTTGCCGACGCAGGGGCCGATGCGGGGGGAGCCATCGACGGCGGGTAGGGTGGCGGGGTCGATGGCGCGCAGCTTGTCGAGCGTGGCGTCGTCGAGGGTGGCGCCATGGATGTCGTCGATGTGGCCACTGAGGTCGCGGAGCGTGTCGCCGTCCATGAGGCCGGGTTTTTCGTGACCTGCGTCACCGTATCTTACGAGTTTCATGTCTGGCCTCTTAGTGGTTGTCGCGCGGCATGTGGCGGCGCGAGATGTCTTGGTATTTGGTGGCGCCGCGTAGGGTCATGCCCTCGTCAAAGCGGCCGACATAGTCGCGGAAAATCTCCTGCCATGGGCTTTGGCTTTCGGGGACTTTGTAGCCGCCTGCGGCCATGATGGCTTCGGCGCGGGCTTGGAGGGTGGCATCGTCCACCAGCATGTCGGCGGTGCATTTTTTCAGGTCGATGCGGACCCGGTCGCCGTTTTCGAGCAGCGCAAGGCCGCCGCCATCTGCCGCCTCGGGCGAGGCATTGAGGATTGAGGGGCTGCCGGAGGTTCCGGATTGGCGACCGTCGCCGACGCAGGGCAGCGCCTGGATGCCCTTTTTGAGCAGGTAGGAGGGCGCGCGCATGTTCACGACTTCGGCGCCGCCGGGGTAGCCCTTGGGGCCTGCGCCGCGCATAAAGAGGATGCAGTTTTCGTCGATCCCTTCGGCTTCGTCGTCGATGCGGTGGTGGAAGTCTTCGGGGCCGTCGAAGACGACTGCGCGGCCTTCGAAGGCTTCGGGGTCGTTGGGGTTCGACAGGTAGCGGGTGCGGAATTCTTCGGAGATTACAGAGGTTTTCATGATCGCGCTGTCGAAGAGGTTGCCCTTGAGGTTGATGAACCCGGCTTCGGCCTTGAGGGGCGCGGAAACGGGTTTGATCACCTCGGTGTTTTCGCTGCGCACGCCCTCGCAGTTTTCGCGCATTGTTTTGCCGTTGGCGGTGATGACATCGGGGTGCGGCAGGAGGTCGGCGGCGATGAGCTCGCCGATGACCGCCGGGACGCCGCCCGCGTGCTGGTAGTCTTCGCCGAGGTATTCGCCTGCGGGTTGGAGGTTCACCAGAAGCGGAATGTGGTGGCCATGTTGCTGCCAGTCGTCGTTGGTCAGCGGTACGTCGAGATGTTTTGCGATGCCATTGAGGTGGATGGGCGCGTTGGTGGAGCCGCCGATGGCGGAGTTGATGACGATTGTGTTTTCGAACGCCTCGCGCGTCATGATGTCGGAGGGGCGGAGGTCTTCCCACACCATGTCCACGATGCGTTTGCCGGTCTCGTAGCTGATCTGGCTGCGTTCGCGGTAGGGGGCGGGGATGGCTGCCGAGCCGGGGAGTTGCATGCCGAGGGCTTCGGCCAGCGAGTTCATCGTGGTGGCCGTGCCCATGGTGTTGCAATAGCCGACCGAAGGGGCGGAGGAGGCGACGAGTTCCATGAACCCCTCGCCGTCGATCTCGCCCCGCGCCATCATCTCGCGCGCTTGCCAGACGATGGAGCCGGAGCCGGTGCGTTCGCCCCGGAACCAGCCGTTGAGCATGGGGCCGACGGACAGCGCGACGGCGGGGATGTTGACGGTGGCGGCGGCCATGAGCAGCGCCGGCGTGGTCTTGTCACAGCCGATGGTCAATACGACGCCGTCCAGTGGGTAGCCGTAGAGCGTTTCGACCAGTGACAGGTAGGCGAGGTTGCGGTCGAGCATGGCCGTGGGGCGCTTGCCGGTTTCTTGAATCGGATGGACCGGGATTTCGATGCATGTGCCGCCTGCGGCGACGATGCCGTCGCGGACACGTTTCGCCAACTCAATGTGGTGGCGGTTGCAGGGCGAGAGATCACTGCCCGTCTGCGCGATGCCGATGATCGGCTTGCCGGATTGCAGTTCCTCGCGCGTGAGCCCGTAGTTCAGGTAGCGTTCGAGGTAGAGCGCGGTCATTTCCGGGTTGTCCGGGTTCATGAACCATTTGCGGGAACGCAGGTCTTCTATACCGATTTTCTTCTTGGTCATTGTCCTGACCAGCCTCCATCAATGATGTGGGTATGTCCTGTGGTGAATGCGCTTTCGTCGCTGGCGAGGTAGACGACGAGCGCAGCGATTTCTTCGGCCTTGGCCACGCGGCCCATGGGTTGGCGGGCGACGAATTGTTCCATGGCCTTGTCGTAGCTGCCAAGCTCTTCGCCCAGGGCCTTGACCCGGTCGTGCCAACTGGGGCTTTCGACCGTGCCGGGGCAGATGCAGTTACAGCGGATGCCCTTGGTGATGTAGTCGACCGCGACGGATTTGGTGAGGCCGACAACGGCGGCCTTGGTCGTGCCGTAGATGAAGCGGTTGGGCGCGCCAATGATGGAGCCTAGGGCCGATGACATGTTAATGATCGACCCGCCCCCGCGTTCCAACATCCCCGGCAGGGCGGCCCGGATGGTGCGGTACATGGACCGGACGTTGAGGTCGAAGGCGAAGTCCCACTCATCGTCCGTACTGTCAAGTATGGTGCCGTGGTGCACGAAGCCCGCGCAGTTAAACAGGATGTCAGGTTTCGCGCGCGAAACACCCTCGGCGATGCTGTCTGGATCGCGTGCGTCGAGCGGGAAGGTTTCGATATTTGCGTGCTCAAGCGTGCCGAGGGCGTCGGCGTTCACGTCAGTGGCAAAGACCTTTGCCCCTTCCTCTGCCATAGCAAGTGCGCTGGCGCGGCCGATGCCCTGGCCTGCAGCCGTCACAAGCGCGCGCTTTCCGTCAAGACGGCCCATGTACTCCCCCCGTATCGGATCAGGTGTTGCGCAGACGGCGGGTCTGCGTTTTGCTGTTAGCGTAGGACAAGCCGCGGGTGTTGACCAGACGTCACGGCAATTTCGGAGGAGTGTCGATGGCGTTCGAGAATGTGGCCCTGTTGGGCACGGGGTTGATGGGCTTTCCCATGGCGCGGAATCTTGCCCGTGCGGGTGTGCCGGTGACGGTGTGGAACCGGACTGTTGCGAAGGCGGAGCCGTTGGCCGATGAAGGCGCTGCCGTTGCGGCCAGCACGTCGGCGGCGGTAACCGGGGCCGATGTGATCATCACGATGATGAGTGATGGGCCGACGGTGTTGGCGGTGATTAGTGAGGTGTCGCGGGCGTTGTCCAAGGGGGCGTTGTGGATTGACATGTCCTCGACCAAGCCCGGCGAGGCGCGGGAGGCGCGCGCTGCGCTTGAGAGTTTGGGCGTTGGGTTTCTAGATGCGCCGGTGTCGGGTGGCACCAAGGGGGCCGAAGGCGCGTCGCTTGCAATCATGGCGGGAGGGGATGCTTCGGATTTTGATCGGGCGCGTCCGGTGCTGGAGGTGATGGGGCGGCCTGTGCATGTGGGGCCGACCGGGTCGGGGCAGCTGTCCAAGCTGTGCAATCAGGCGATTGTGGCGGTGACGATTGGTGCTGTGGCCGAGGCGATGCTGCTCGCCGAGGAGGGCGGCGCTGATCCGGCGGCTTTGCGGGCAGCACTCAAGGGTGGCTTTGCCGACAGTACCATTTTGCAGCAGCATGGAGAGCGGATGACGACCGGGAATTTTGAGCCCGGTGGCTTGTCGAAGTTCCAGTTGAAGGATTTGGACAACGTGCTGCACGAGGCCGCGGCCGCCGGTGTGACGCTGCCCATGGTGAGGGACGTGCGGGATCGCTTTGCCCATTTCGTTGAGCATATGGAAGGGGCCGATCGGGATCATTCCGGCCTATATCTGGAGCTGAAGGCACGGCAGGAGGGCGGCGCATGAAACGCATCCTGATCCTTGGCGGCGGTGGCATGGTGGGGCAGAAGCTGGCCCGCCGGTTGGAGATGCACGGCCTGTCCGGTTTTGGTGATTTTCGCGTGACGCTGCATGATCTGGGCTACGCGCCGGATGCTGCGGGCGATGACAAGCGTGTGGGCGACCTGTCGGTGCTGGCCGAGGGCGCGGCGCTGGCCGCGGAGCGCTTTGATGTGGTTTTTTTTCTTGCCTCGATTGTGTCGGGGGAGGCGGAGACGAACTTTGATCTGGGCTGGCAGACGAATTTGACGCCGTTGTGGGCGTTTTTGGAGGCTTTGCGCGCGCAGCATCGGGCGAGCGGTGGGGAATATGTGCCAAGGGTGGTGTTCACCTCATCCATTGCTGTCTTCGGTGGTCCTTATCCCGAGAAGATCGGGGATGAGTTCCTGACCTCGCCCCAGACCAGCTATGGCGCGCAGAAGGCGGCGTGCGAGTTGATGATCCAGGACTATTCGCGGAAGGGGTTCATCGACGGGATGTCGCTGCGCCTGCCGACGATCTGCGTGCGGCCGGGGAAGGCGAATTTGGCGGCGTCTTCGTTCTTTTCCGGCATTATTCGGGAGCCTTTGAACGGGATGGAAGCGGTGTTGCCGGTTGAGGATAGCGTGCGGCACTGGCATGCCTCGCCCCGGTCGGCTGCAGGGTTTTTGGCCCATGCGGCCACGCTGGACACCGAGCGGCTGGAGGGGCGACGGGCGCTGAACTTGCCGGGGTTGAGTTGTACGGTGGCGGAGCAGATTGAGGCGTTGCGGGACGTGGCGGGCAACAACGTGGTTGCTCTGATCAAGCCGCAGCGAGACGAGGCGGTGGCCAAGATCGTGTCGGGCTGGCCGCGGAACTTTGCGTCGGAGCGGGCATTGGCGTTGGGCTTCGAAGCGGAGGAGAGCTTTCGCGAGATCATCGACGTTTATGTCGAGGAGGAGTTGCAGGGCCGGTAGGCTTCGGCGTCGATTTACAGGCCATGCTTTGAACACATTGGTCTCGGATACTTGCAGCGTGTTTCGGAAGGGCGCGCGCCGATGAAGGCTGTCAAATCTGCGGCGTTTGGTGTGTTGGCTGTCTTGGCCGCCTTGCTGCTCTATGTGGTGGTGGCAGGCGGATACATCCTGGCATACTCCGCCGTTTGGTCTGATCGTGGAGAAGCGGCAAGCCAGGCCGCCAAGCGTGAACTGTACGCCGATCCGGGTGCAGTTCAGTTGTATGTCGACAACCGTCAGCAGTGTCGCGGTGCAGAGCGTGAGTATTACTGGATCTGCGGAGTGGTGATCGCGCAGCCGGTGACGGGGCGCTATGGCCAATGTTCTTCGTCAGAGCATCCTATTTATTCTGGGACGCTTGGGCGAGACGTATTGGGCCATCCAATGGACCCTGACACTTTTTCGCAAGGGCTCGAGGTCTCGGGACACGGTATTATGCCAAGCAATGCCGTTTGGTTTGACGATGAACCAGCAGATCGTACTACGCCTTTGCCACTTTTCCCTACTACCTTCGACACGACGCAAACGGGTCGGCAGGTGGTCTGGGCGCGCCAAGGGGATTTGACTGCATTGCTCATCAAGGGCGGGCGGTTCTCAGGATCGCCGGAGCGATCATTTGAGCGGGAGACGCTGGAAGAAATGAACGCGTCGATGCCCAGGGTAATTTTTCGCCACCCTGTCTATCCGATCCTTGTCGACACATACGCGTCAGAACCAGATGCGCGCGATTGGCCCTTGGTCGCGGCGGCGGTCGAGGCTGATTTGGAAGCCTCTGTGCAGTCTTTTGATCCTGGCGCACATTGTGGCGCACCACCTGACACTGTTCAGTTTCGCTTCAACGTGGCGTCTTCTGACAGTCGCATCCGGATCATTCGGGATTGGCAGCGCATCCGGCAAGCGACACCAGACAATTAAGCGCGATCAAGCCGGCTCCACTGTCTCATCTGTCATCAAATGCCGCGCCAAATGATCATGGATCTTTTGCCGAGTCAGCTCCTCATCCCCGGCCATGGCGGCGTCGAGGATCTGTTGATGGTGCATGATGTTGTTGGAAATAAAGTCGAAATCGCGATCTTCGAGCATCAGCTGCTGGCGGAAGCGGCAATAGACGCGGTGGTGTGTGTCGATCAGGGTTTGTGAGCCACAGGCGGAAATGAGTGTCTCGTGAAACTGCGCCTCGGCCCCGAACCACAGGTCGACAAAGGGGGAGCGGTCAGTCGCTGTGTTCAGCCGCATCTCCAGATGGCTGAGCTGGTGGTGGGCGGCTGTGAGTCGTGCCTCCCACGCGACGCCGCCGCGGCGGATGGACATCACCGTGCCTTCAGCTTCGAGCAGGACGCGGAGGTGGGTGAGTTCGTGGATCACCTCGCGCGACTTTTGCGGCACGCGAAAGCCGCGCTGTTCTTGGAACTCGACCAGCCCCAGTGTCGACAGTCGGAACAGCACTTCGCGAATCGTGCTGGCCGAGCAGCCGAATTCCTGGCGCAGATGCTCGGCGCGCACCTTTTGGCCGTGTGCAAACCCGTTGGTCATCAGACGGTAGCGTAGGGTTTCGAAGATGTCGGTGTCATAGGGCATTGGCTGCCTCAAGAGGTCTTGCAGGGCTCTAGCCATAAATCACGAAATCTCGAAATTCCATCAAAATCTCAAAAATCGCCCTAATTTCATTTTTCCTGTTGTCGGGCAGGGGTAACTGCGCTTAGCCTTCCCCTACGACACACCAAGGCAGGCGAACGAACCTGCCACGTGCGCACATATAGATGTCAGGGAGGATGAAATGACATTTCTGAAGAAGGCGGCTTCGGTCGCTGCTGTCGCTGCCGTTGCAGCCTCGACGGCGATGACCGCATCGGCGGAAACCACAAAGCTGCGGATCCAGACGCACTACGCGCCTGAGACCGTATCGGGCCAATTGGCTGGCCAGTACATGCAAGACATCATGGACATGTCGAACGGCGAGATCGAGGTCGAGATGTTCTACTCGTCCTCCGTCGTGAAATCGGTGGAGACGTTTGACGCCGCAGCCACGGGCATCCTGGACTGCGACATGACCGGCGGTGGCTACCAGACCGGCAAGAACAGCGCGTTCCAGTTCGTGGGCGACATCATGGGCGGCTACGACACCCCCTATCAGCAGCTGAGCTGGCTTTATTTCGGTGGCGGCAAGGAAGCCGCGGCGCCGCTGTACAACAAGTATGGCATGGAGCTGATTGGCTGGTGGGTCTACGGTCAGGAGTCGTTCGCGTCGTCCAAGCCGATCAAGTCGGTTGCGGACTTCAAGGACTGGAAATTCCGTTCGCCCCCCGGCATGCAGACCAAGATCTTTGAAAGCCTGGGCGCCTCGCCCATCGTGATGGACTTTACCGAGATCTTTACCGCGCTTGAAACCGGCATCATCGACGGGGCCGATGCCTCGGGTCTGGCCAACAACGTGGGTCTGGGTCTGTATGACATCGTGGGTCACGCGAACTTCCCCGGCTTCCATTCGATGCCGTCGGATCACCTGGCGTGCAACAAGGCCGTGTTTGACGCGATGCCTGCGCACCACCAGAAGATCATGAAGGTTGCGATGGAAGCGCTGGCGCTGCGCACCGCCCTGACGTTCGAGAAGAAGAACGCCGAAGCGGCCGCCCAACTGCGCGAGCAAGGCATCGAACTGCACCAGTGGACGCGCGAGGACCTGCAGGAGTTCCGCAATGCTGCGCAAGCCGCATGGGGTGATTTTGCAGACACGCCCGAAGCCGAAGCGCTGGTGGCGAGCCACCTGAACTACCTGGGTCAACTGGGCCTCGTGTCCAAGTAATCTGACCCAAAAGATCGGCCAGAGCCCCCGTCGGCTCTGGCCCCGCGACAGCCGGTTTGTGGGACTGGTCCGGCTTTTTCAAGTTATCAGGGGGACTAACGATGCAGGTGCGCTCCGGCACTCCGATCGAATGGCTTGTGCCTTTGGCCTTTATCTTCTGCGCCGGTTGGGTGGTCTGGCACATGCCCGCCTTCCTGCTGGACTTTGTGCCGCCCGATACGGAATCGCAGTTCAACCGGCTGGCCGCGCAGTTGCAGCGCAATGACGTCAGCCCCGAGATGGGTGGCCTGTTTGGCGGCTTTGCCGACATCATTGATTGGCTTGCCGTCGTGGGCATGGCTGTTTTTGGTGTCATCGGCGTGCGCACCGTGCAGCGCGCCGGGATGGAGTTTGAAAGCTGGCGCGCCATTGACCGCGTCGCCGTTTTCATCGGGCGCGTGACCATGATGCTGGTCCTGCTTTTGACCCTTGTGATGCTCTATGAGGTTGTGCTGCGCTACATCTTTGAGCGCCCGACGCTGTGGGCGAACGAGACAAGCCTTTGGCTGGCGGGCTTCGTGTTCCTGTGCGCGGGCCTTTATGCCATGCAGCAACGCAGCCACATTCGGATCGTTTTGCTTTACGACGTGGTGCCCCGCTGGTTGCAGCGTGTGTTTGACACCATTTCGACCGTGCTGATCGTCGCCTTTGCCTTCTTCCTGATCTACGGCGGCTATGGCGAGGCGTTTGACAAGTTCTATCGGTGGGAGACCTTTGGCACCGCCTTTGACCCGCCGCTGCCTGCCACGATCAAGCCGACCATTCTGGTCATCATCGGTCTGGTGGCCGTGCAGGCCGTGATCAACCTGATTTCCGACTGGAACAAGGAAGAGGTGCATTACGGCGGCGAGGACTTGGACGAGGAAGAGATCGAGCGCATCAAGGCGCAGGTGGGCAATGAAGGCGTCGGTGACCTTGACGTGACCGGGCGACACGTGAAGGCGAAGGACTAAGCGGATGGACATCGGAACGATTTCACTGGTCCTGATGCTGGGGCTGCTGTTGCTTCTCGCCATCGGGATGCCGCTTGGACTGGCCTCGGCCATCTTGGCCGTGGCGGTGCTGGTCATGCGGTTTGAGCCGGAATTGCTGCTGGCGCCCTGGACCTTTGGCGACGGTGTTTTGACCGGCAGACCGGGTTCGGGGCCGTTAAACATATTAGCGCAACGAATATACGGGCTCTTAACGGACTACGTGCTCATATCCATTCCGCTCTTCATCTTCATGGCGGCGCTGCTGGAGCGGTCTGGTATCGCCAAGGAGATGTATTCGAGCCTGAATGTCTGGCTGAACCGCACGCGCGGGGGCATCGCCATCGTGACGTCGATCATGGCGGTCATCATGGCCGCGATGTCGGGCATCATCGGTGGCGAGGTCGTGCTGCTGGGCCTGATCGCGCTGCCACAGATGTTGCGGTTGGGGTACAACCAGAACCTCGCCATCGGTGTGATTTGTGCGTCGGGTTCGCTTGGCACGATGATCCCGCCGTCGATCGTGCTGATCATCTATGGCCTGATCACCGAGACCTCGATCAAGGCACTGTTTACCGCGTCCTTTATCCCTGGCTTCATGCTCGCGACGTTCATCATCATCTATATCATCATCCGCACGCAGTTGCGCCCCGAAGACGCGCCCCTGCCTGAGCCGGATGAGAACGAGCCGGCGGGCAGTGAGAAGGGCATGCTGTTTCTGGCGTTCCTGACCGTGGTTGTTGCCGGCTTTGCTGCGGCACTGATGCTGCGGGCGATGTTCTTTGAGTTCTCGGGGTCGAACGCCGCTGCGACGGGAGAGCAGGCGCGTTTCGGCACCGCACCCTTCATCACCTATTTCGGTGTGACCCTCGCCGTGGCGCTGGGCCTGATCTTTGGCGTCTTCGGCCGTGCGCGCACGGCGCTGGGCTGGTCGATGGGCAAGGGACTGGTGCCGCCCATCGTGGTGATCGGGGTTGTCATGGGGTCTATCTATGGCGGCATTACCGGCATCACCGAGGCTGCTGGAATGGGCGCGCTCGCTGTGTTCATCATCGCGCTGTTCCGGGGGGAGGCGTCGTTTGACCTGGTGTGGGAATCGCTGATGCGGACGCTGAAGTCGACAGGCACCATTATCTGGGTGACCATCGGGGCGACTGCCTTGGCCGGGGCCTACACCATCGCGGGTGGGCCAACTTACGTGGCCGACTTCATCGTTGGCTCGGAGCTGCCGACCATGGCGGTGATCTTGTTCATGATGCTGATCCTGCTGTTCATGGGGGCGTTCATGGACTGGGTGGGCATCGTGCTGCTGATCATCCCGGTATTCCTGCCTATCGTGCTGCGCCTGCCCATCGAGGAGATCGGCCTCTTTGGTGAGCTGAACCCGCGTCACGTGGCGATCTGGTTTGGGGTGGTGTTCTGTATGAACATGCAGGTGAGCTTCCTGTCGCCACCCTTTGGTCCAGCCGCCTTCTACCTGAAATCCGTGGCGCCGCCGCACATCCAGCTGACCGACATCTTCAAGGGGTTCCTCCCCTTTATCGGGATCCAGCTGATTGCCCTGTCGGTGCTGCTGATGTGGCCGCCTATCGTGTCGATCCTGCTGTAGGAGAACGTCATGGATGCCATTCGCCTTGATCCGTCCGACAGCGTCGTTACGGCAACCCGATCGCTTGAGGTCGGGGCCGAGGTGGAGGGCGTGCGGACCCGCGCGCTGATCCCGTCGGGGCACAAGATCGCGGTGCGGGATATGGCGAAGGGAGAGCCCATTCGAAAGTATGCGCAGGTGATCGGCTATGCAGCAGGGGACATTGCCGCGGGTGATCATGTGCACACCCACAACGTAGAGTTTCGTGGGACCGACGTGGCCTATGAGTTTGCGACGAACCTGCGGCCTGTGGAACCGGCGAGCGGCGATACCTTCATGGGCTATCGGCGCGAGAACGGGCAGGTGGGGACGCGGAACTACATTGCCATCGTGACCTCGGTGAACTGTTCGGCCACGGCGGCGCGGATGATTGCGGCGCATTTCACACCTGAGATGCTGGCGGACTATCCCAATGTCGATGGGGTTGTCGCCTTTGTCCATGGAACCGGCTGCGGCATGGCTGGCGATGGCGACGGGTTCGAGGCGTTGCAGCGGGTGATGTGGGGTTATGCCCGCCATCCAAATCACGCCGGTGTGCTTATGGTCGGTTTGGGCTGCGAGATGAACCAGATTGACTGGCTGCTTGAGGCCTATGGGCTGAAGCAGGGGCCGCTGTTTCAGACGATGAATATTCAGTCCGTGGCGGGGCTGCGTCGGACGGTTGAGAAAGGGATCGAGAAGGTTGCCGCCATGCTGCCGCTGGCCAATCAGGCCAAGCGCGCGCCTTGCCCGGCATCGGAGTTGAAGGTGGCCCTGCAATGTGGCGGGTCGGATGCGTGGTCTGGCATCACGGCGAACCCGGCTTTGGGCTACGCCACGGATTTGCTGGTCGCGCAGGGTGGCACGGGTGTGCTGGCCGAGACACCCGAGATTTATGGGGCAGAGCATTTGCTGACGGCCCGCGCGGTTGATCAGGCCACCGGCGAGCGGCTGCTTGATCTGATCCGCTGGTGGGAGGATTATACCGCCCGTAACAAGGGGTCGATGGACAACAACCCGAGCCCCGGCAACAAGGCCGGTGGGCTGACCACCATTCTGGAAAAGTCGCTGGGCGCTGCGGCGAAGGGTGGGACGACGCCTTTGGCAGGCGTTTACAAGTATGCCGAGCAGGTGCGGGCGCGTGGTTTCACCTTCATGGATTCGCCGGGTTATGATCCAGCGAGCGTGACCGGGCAGATTGCGGGGGGCTGCAATCTGGTATGCTTCACGACCGGGCGGGGCTCTGCCTTTGGCTCCAAGCCCAGCACGACGATCAAGATTGCGACCAATACGGAAATGTATGGTCGGATGATCGAGGATATGGACGTGAACGCCGGTGCGATGCTGAGCGATGGTGTGTCGTTGGAGGAAAAGGGGCGGGAGATCTACGAGTTGTTCCTGCGTGTCGCCTCCGGCGAGATGTCGAAATCCGAGGCGCAGGGGCTGGGCGACTATGAGTTCGTGCCCTGGCAGATCGGGGCGGTGATGTGATGGAATGTCTGACGGCTGAGCAGAAGGCGCATTACGAGGAGCACGGTTATCTGCTGGTTGAAAAGCGGATACCAGATGCGTGGCTGACGAAGATCCGGGATGAGATTGCGCGCTTCGAGGATGAAGCAGCGGGCATGACCGAGAGCAATGACCGGCTGGATCTGGAGGACAGTCACACACCCGAAGAGCCGCGACTGCGCCGGATCAAACTGCCTCATACGATATCGGATGTTTTTCGCGAACTGATGTATTCGGATCATGTCTTGGCCCCGGCCCGTGATCTGGTTGGGCCGAACCTGCGCCTGCACACGACCAAGCTGAACATGAAGTCGGCGGGCTATGGCGCGGCGGTGGAGTGGCATCAGGACTATGCGTTTTACCCTCACACCAATGACGACATTCTGGCCATCGGCATTTGCATCGACGACATGGCCGAGGAGAACGGACCGTTGAAGGTGTTTCCCGGCTCTCACAAGGGGCCGGTTTATGATCACCATGTCGATGGTGTCTTTGCCGGAGCGATGCTGCCGGAGGCGAATGGGCTGGATATGGCGGATGCTGTGCCGCTGACCGGTCCGGCCGGGTCGATCAGCATTCACCATGGGCGGATCGTGCATGGCTCGGCCCTGAACACGAGCGACCGGGCGCGGCGCATTCTGTTTTACGAGATGATGGCGGCGGATGCATTCCCGATCATGGGCAGCATGACAAAATGGGGCGGGATCGAGGACTATGACACCCGCATGCTGTGCGGGGAGCCGACACTGACGCCGCGCCTGAAGGATATCCCGATCCGCATTCCGCAGCCGCAACCGGATGTGCCGATTTCCATCTATGAAATTCAGAAGGGGCTGAAAACGCGCGCCTTTCAAACAATTCCGGCCAAGGAGACATGATATGAGCAAACCGACGATTGGATTTATCGGCCTGGGCCTGATGGGCGGGGCCATGGTGGGGCGGCTGCAGGATCAGGGTTATGATCTTGTTGTCATCGCGAACCGGACGCGGACCTATGTGGATCGTGCGGTGGAGCGTGGCGCAACAGAGGTGACGACCGCCAAGGCCGTGGCCGAAGCGTCGGACATCGTGATGCTGTGCATGGACACGTCCGACAATGTCGAGGCGCGGATGCGGGGTGATGACGGTGTGATTGCCGGACTGAAACCGGGCGCTGTGGTTATTGATTTTGGCACGTCGCTGCCTGCATCGACCAAGGCGCTCGGGGCAGAGGTTGAGGTCGCAGGCGGCACGATGCTGGATTGTCCGATCGGGCGGACGCCGATGCACGCCAAGGATGGGTTGCTGAACCTGATGGGGTCGGGGGACAAGGCTGCTTTCGACAAGGTGAAGCCGGTGCTGGATGATCTGGGCGAGAATGTCTTTCACCTCGGGGCGCTGGGTACGGGGCACACGATCAAGCTGATCAACAATTTCTATGCGCAGGCCTGTGCAAATGCGATGGCGGAGAGCTATGCCATCGCGGATGTGATGGGCGTGGATCGGCAGGGCCTGTATGACGTGATGTCGGCTGGGCCGCTGAAGTCGGGGATGATGGATTTTGTCACGGCCTATGCTCTTCAGGGCGACGATCAGCAGCTTGCCTTTTCCATCAAGAACGCGGCCAAGGACGTAGGGTATTACGCGCAGATGTGTGCCGATGCGGGCGTGCAGTCGATGATGTCGGGCAGCACGCTCGACAGCTTGCGCGGGTCCATTGATGCGGGCCGCGGGGAAGAGATGGTGCCCCTGCAAGTCGATTTCTTCGCCGACCGTTTCAAGGGGTAGCAGGTGGCGATTGCCGCCCATCCGACGGAGGATCGCGCAGCCCTCGGCATCGTGATGACGCTGGGGGCTTATGCGTTCTTTACCCTCATTGATACGTCGGTGAAGTGGTTGTTGTTAGCGGGGTTGCCCGCTTTTCAACTGGCGTTCATGCGGTATTTTCCGCACTTTCTGATCTCGACTGCGCTGTTGCTGCGCAAGGGCGTGCGGTGGTCGAACTTTCAGTCCGCGCATATGGGGCTGGTGCTGCTCCGGGGGTTTCTGCTGGCGTCGGCCACGCTGTTCAACTTCATCACCCTGAACTACCTGCCGCTGACGGTGGTGGGGTCGATCATGTTTTCGGCCCCAATCATCGTTTGCTTCCTGAGCTGGCCGCTGCTGGGAGAGCGGGTGGGGCCGTGGCGCTGGTTTGCGATTGTGTTGGGGTTCACGGGTGTGCTGGTCGTGATCCGGCCCTTCGATGCGAGCTTTCATGCGATTGCGATCCTGAACGTCTACAATGCATTCTCGCTGGCCCTTTACTCGATCATCACGCGCAAGATTTCTGGCGTGGTCGCGGCAGAAACGATGCAGTTCTGGATGGGGGCCTTTGGGGCTGTCACGCTGGCGCCGCTGGCGTGGTGGGTTTGGACCGCGCCCGAGACCGCGTGGCAGTGGGCGCTGATGATCGGTCTAGGCATCTGGGGGTGGGCAGGGCACGAGATTTTCTCGCGTGCGCACGCTTTTGCGCCAGCCAACACGTTGATGCCCTATACATACAGTTTTCTTCTGTATCTGGCGCTTGCCAGTTATCTGGTTTTCGGCGATGTGCCAGATGGTTGGACGCTGTTGGGTGCAGCCATCATCGTCGTTTCTGGCCTGATCATCTGGCGGCGCACGGCACGAAAGGACACGGTATGAAGATTGCGGCTATCGGCGAGGCGATGATCGAGCTTTCGATGCGCGGTGACAGCGCCGATGTGCGGGTCGCTGGCGATACGCTGAACACGGCGATCTACCTGAAACGCACCGCGCCGACGCTGCAGGTGGACTACGTCACCCGAGTTGGAACAGACACTTTTTCCGACCGGATTGTCGCCGCGATTGAGGCCGAAGACATTGGCACGCAGGCCATTGAACGGGATCCGACAAGGACGCCGGGCCTCTATGCCATTTCGACCGATGTGGCGGGCGAGCGCAGCTTTGCATATTGGCGGGACGCGTCGGCGGCGCGGATGGTGTTTGCGACGCAGTCCGGGCCCGACTTTTCAGTGCTTGAAAGCTACGACGTGATCTACACCTCCGCCATCACGTTGGCGATTTTGCCTGCCTCGACCCGCACCGCGCTGATCCGGTGGCTTCGGCTGTTTCGGCAATCGGGCGGCCGCGTTGCCTTTGACAGCAATTATCGGCCGCGCCTGTGGGGTGATCCGGAAGCCGCCCGCGCAGCGATACAAGCCATGTGGGTTTTATCCGACATTGCATTGCCGTCCATTGATGACGAAATGGAGCTGACAGGCGAAAGCGCGCAAGCAGTCGCCGCACGCTTTGTGGCGTTGCATCGCACCGGAGCACTGAAGCGCGGAGCACAAGGGCCGTTGTGCCTGGAGACCGGCACCACCGATGTCTACAAGCCAGCGCAGAAAGTTGTCGACACGACTGCTGCAGGTGACAGCTTTAATGGTGCATATCTAGGGGCCTTGTTGATGGGCGCGCCGCAGGATCAAGCGCTGCGTGCAGGCCATGCGTTGGCCAGCGAGGTGATTGGCCACCGCGGCGCGATCCTGCCGCGCTAGGCACCGATCAAGTCCCGCAGTGCGCGGTCCGGGTGGGCGGAGCTGCAGGCAGCAATCAGTTGCTTGGCATTCGGGTCGTCTAGGGTGCGCCCTCCCGCGACTTCGGCCCGGACAAATGCCACCCATGCGTCTGATGCTGCTGACAGGGCCGGGCTGGGATCGCTGCCACGATCCTTGAGTGTGGACAGAATGCGGATCGGCAGTTTCTGGCTGCCATCCATGGCGATCTGCCTGAGCCTGTGATGCAGGTTCGGGTTTTCAAAACGCTGGATCAGCGCCTTTCGATACGCCTTCGTCTGCTCCTGAACGCCGTCGGGAAGCGTCTTGGCCGCCTCCTGCATCAGCGCGACCGTCCCGGCCCGCAACTCCGGGTCAGCGATGGCATCGTGAACATAGGTGTGGCCGCGCAAAGTGCCCGCATAGGCCAGGTAGGAATGCGCGCCGTTCAGCATCCGCAGCTTGCGCATCTCATGCTGGGCGACGTCATCCACCCATTGCACGCCGGGCCAGTCAGGGCGACGCGCGGCAAACCTGTCTTCGATCACCCATTCTGTGAATGTCTCGGTCGGGACTGCCATAGGGTCGCCTGCCTCTTGCCGGATGGCATCAGTGGTCGCTGGTGTGATGCGGTCCACCATGCAGGAGGGGAAGGTCACACTGGCGTTGAGTGACAGTCTGGCCTCATCCGCAAAGCTGCGGACAGCCTGTTCGAGTTTCTGGCCGTTTTCCGGCAGGTTGTCGCAGCTCAGAACCGTCACTGGCGCGTCGCGACGCGCCAACCCGCGCGCCAAGGCGCCCACCACCGTTTGATCCCCTCCAGCGAGGTCTGCCTGTACCTCGGCTGCGGTCAGGTCCAGCTTGCCCGCTCCGTCGAGGTGGTACGCCTTTTCCGTGACTGTAAGGGTGATCAGGTCGAACCTGTCGGAGGCGATGCTTGCGACTACGGCATCCGGGTCTTCCGGTGCCACGATCATGTTTGTCAGGCAGGTGATCGGTTTGACCTCAGTACCCTTCGCGTCCTTGATCAGGAGGGAATATGTAAAGTCTTGGGCAGCCAGACCATTGCGTATGGCAGGTGAGCGGAAGCTGACGCCGGTGATGTCCCACCCGGATGCGTCCTGGGTGTAGGCGGCGGCGTGGGCGCGGAAAAAGTTGCCGACCCCAAGGTGCAGAATATGCGGCATCGGTTACTCCAACCGGTATGTCTTGCGGGCCAGATCTGTGGCCAGAAGTTGAGCGATCTGGCCCGCCGTTTCGATGGAAAAGTAGCCGCTGTCGATTTGGGTGGCGAGGTGTTGCGCGACGGCGCGGCGCCAGAGATCATGCCGTGCCGGGATCGACAGAAAGGCGCGTGTGTCGTCGTTGAACCCGGCCAGATTGTGATAGCCCGCTGTCTCGACCACTTGATCGAGATAGCGCGCGATGCCAGCGGCACTGTCGTGGAACCACCACGGCGGCCCGATGCGGAGGCAAGGCCAGTGCCCCGCCATGGGCGCCAACTCACGCGTGTACGTTGTTTCATCCAATGTGAACAGGATCAGCGTCAGGCGCGGGTCGTTTCCGACCCGGTTGAGCAGAGGTTCGAGCCCGCGCACCCAATCTACAGCAATGGGAATGTCCGCTCCTTTGTCTGCGCCAAAGCGGTCAAATAGCGCATGGTTGGTGTTGCGTCGGCTGCCCGCGTGCAGCTGCATGACGAGACCGTCGTCGAGTGACATCTGCGCCATTTCGATCAGCATGTGTCCGTGAAACGCATCGGCGTCCGCCATGTTTCCAGACAGTAGCGCTGCAAAACTGTCGGCGGGCCGGTCGAGCCAGATTGTTTGCGGCTGCTCGATAGCGTGGTCTGTAGCCGTGGCCCCCAGCGCCTTGAATGCAGCGCGCCGTGCACGCAGGGCGGCGAGGAACCCGTCATATGTCTCGGTGTCATCCCCCGTCATTGCGCCAAGTGCTGCAACCTCGCTTGCCCACCCTAGGGTGCGCGGGTTCAGCAGCGCATCGGGACGAAAGGTCGGGATGACCGTGCCGGTCCAGCCGTTGTCGCGGATCATGCTATGATGTGTGAGGGGGTCGAGTGCCGCATCAGTGGTTGCCAACACCTCGATCCCCATCCGGTCGAACAAGGCGCGCGGGCGGTTCTCAACATCCGCCAGCCATGTTGCAATATGATCATAGATGGCGTCCGCTGTATCCGATCCCAAGGCCATGTTGCACCCGAGTGTTTCGCGCAACTCGTATTCGATCCAGAGCTGGCTGGGCGTGCCGAGAAACAGATGCCAGTGCGCGGCAAATAGACGGAAGATCGCCCGTGGGTCGCGGTCTTCGGCCGGGACGCCGACGCCTAGCTGATCAAGCGGTACCCCTTGTGAATAGAGCATCCGAAAGACGTAGTGATCCGGGATCACCAGCAGCTCTGCCGGATCAGAGAACGCGGCATTGGTCGCAAACCAAGCCGGGTCGCAATGACCGTGCGGCGACACGATCGGGGCACCTTTGATCCCGTCATAGATCTGTGCCGCTTTCCCGCTCAGTTTCAAAGACATGGCTGCCCCTTTCCCTTTTTCCAGACCCTAGCACGAATGCCCCTTGGCGCACCTTTGAAATAGCGCCACTGTGCAGGGCAGGAGGAACGCAATGGACGTCGTGATGATCGGTGCTGGCATGGTGGCACAGACACATCTTCTGGCGCTGCGGGACAATTCCGCAGGCGCGCGCCTTGTCGGCGTTTTGGGCCGCGATGATGCACGGACGGCAGATTTTTGCACCAACGCGTCCGAGACGTTGGGATATGGCGTCGCGCCGCTTGGTGACCCTGAAGCCGTTGCGAGTACGGGCGCAGAGGGCGCAATCCTGATCACGCCGCCCGACGCGCGGATCGAGTACGCACGCACGCTTGTCAAAGCGGGAATCCCCACGCTGATGGAAAAGCCCGTGGAGCGGACGCTGGATGCCGCGCGGGATCTTGTTCAGCTTTATTCAAAGGCAAATGTGCCGCTTGCCTTGTGCTTCCAACATCGCACCCGAGCTGCCGCGCAACATCTGAAGCAAAAGCTGGATACGGGTGCGCTTGGCGACATCGTTCATGTTGAACTGCGCGTGCCTTGGTGGCGGGAACAGGCCTATTACGATGCGCCGGGGCGTGGCACTTATGCGCGCGATGGCGGCGGTGTGATGATCAATCAGGCGATCCATACCTTGGACCTTGGCCTTTGGCTTGCCGGGCCTGTTGCCGCACTTCAGGCCATGATGCGCACCAGCGCGTTGCATCGCATGGAAGCCGAAGATATCGCCGCGGCCCTGCTGACGTTTCGATCGGGTGCGACGGGTGTGCTGAGCGCGACCACGACCGCTTATCCCGGCGCGGCGGAGAGCATCACGGTGACGACCACACAAGGACAAGCGCATCTGGAGGGGGATCATCTACGTATCGACTGGCTGACGGGTGAGCGAGAGAAGCTTTCGCCTGATGGGGCAGGCGAGACAGGAGGCGGCGCCGACCCGATGGCATTCACCCATGCCTGGCATCAGTCTATTCTCGAAGATTTCGTAATGTCTGTCGCGCAAGGTCGTCCGCCGATTGCCCCGCCGTCCGAGGCGCTGCATGTCCACGCTGTCATCGACGCGATGGAACGGGCAGCGCGCACCGGCACAACAGTTGAGGTGGCTGCATGACATTGAGCTTTGTCGCGCTGGGGCTGGACCATCGGCATATCTACGGCATGACCGAAAACATGCTGGCGCAAGGGGCCCGTTGCCTCGGCTTTTGGACCGAAGGGGATCCTCAGCCGCTGGCGGGATATGTCAAGCGCTTCCCTGATCTACCCCGCTTTGACACACTGAACGCCGCGCTGGCCGCGGGCGCTGACCTGGCGCTGGTGTCGAACATCCCCGCAGACCGTGCCGACGTTGCGATCCGGGCCATGCAGGCCGGGCATGACGTGATGACGGATAAACCTGGCTGCACATCGCTTGACCAGCTTGAGACCATCAAATCTTGCGTGGGCGAGACGGGGCGCATCTGGTCGATCAATTTCTCCGAGAGGTTCGAGGTGCCGTGTGTCACACTGGCGGACGCCCTAGTGCAGGACGGTGCCATCGGGCGTGTCGTGCATACAACCGGGCTGGGGCCGCACCGGTTGAACAGGCCGACCAGACCTAACTGGTTCTTTCAACGCGATAAATACGGCGGCGTATTGACCGACATCGCCTCGCACCAGATCGACCAGTTTCTGCATTTTACAGGATCGACAGATGCGCAGGTTACAATGGCGCATGTGGCCAATCATGCGAATGCTGCCGATCCCGGCCTGCAAGACTTTGGAGAGGTTGCGCTGCGATCCGATTACGCCTCTGGCTACATCCGTGTCGATTGGTACACGCCTGACGCTTTGCCCAACTGGGGTGATGGCCGCCTCACACTGCTGGGCACAGAAGGTTACATAGAGTTGCGCAAATATGTCGACGTTGGCGGGCGGACAGGCACGGATCACCTGCTGCTGGTCAACGGGGACAGATGCGAGGCGATAGATGCGCGGGACGCTGGCCTTCCCTATTTTGCGCGCCTTGCTCACGATATTGCGCACCGCACTGAGACGGCCATGGCACAGGCGCATTGCTTCAAGGTGATGGAGTTGGCCCTGCACGCACAGATGATGGCTGAAGGGGCGTCGTCGTGATCCGGGTTGCCATTCTGGGTGGCGGGATCGGGGCGCAGCACCTTGCCGCCTATGCTCATCTGGATGGCTTTGCAGTCACCCATCTCGTCGATCAGGACGTCGATAGGCGCACCGCCCTTTGCAGAGAGAAGATCACGCCACTGTCGACGGTTGAAGATGCTTTGGCGGCGGATGTCGATCTGATCGACATTTGCCTGCCACCGCATCTGCATGCGCCCGTTGCGATTGCGTCACTTGATGCGGGCAAGCACGTGATATGCGAAAAGCCACTCGCGACGTCGATGGCGCAGGTTGATGCCATTTCAAATGCTGCGGCGCGCACCGGTATGTCGGTCTTTCCCGTGTTTCAGTATCGGTTCGGTCCCGCTTTTGACAAGCTTCAGGCGCTTCAGGCCGCAGGGCTTGTCGGCGCAGCGCGCGCCGCATCGCTCGAGACGCATTGGAATAGGGGTGCAGACTACTACGCGGTTCCGTGGCGTGGCACTTGGGCGGGTGAACAGGGCGGGGCGGTCCTGGGTCATGCCATTCATGCGCATGACCTGCTGACGCGTTTCCTCGCGCCGATTGAGGGCGTGGCAGCCCGGTTGGGCACCATTGTTAATCCGATTGAGACGGAGGACAGCGCGGCCCTGATTTTTGATCTGGAGGGTGGTGCGCTGGCGACAAGCAGTGTGACCCTTGGGTCTGCACGGGATGAAACACGGCTGCGTTTCGTTTACGAACACCTGACAGTGACGTCGCATACAAATCCGTATGCTCCCGGGGAAGGCAAATGGCAATTTGTGGCGCGTGATCCGGCCCGACAGGCACTGGTTGATCAGGTTTGTGCCGATGTCGTGCCAGGCCCGGTTGGGTTTGCCGGGTTCTTACCGGAAGTTGGCAAAGCAATCGAGGGCGCGCCGAACAGTGCAGTCACGTTGGAGGACGGTGCGGCCTCTGTTGCGCTTGTCACTGCGATCTATGCGTCCCATCGCCGTGGTGTGCGCGTGTCCCTGCCGATATCTGCCGATGACCCCATGCGCGAAGGATGGCAACCATGATTGAATGCTGGCGCTGGTTTGGGCCGGATGACCCGACGCAATTATCCGACATACCGCAGGTTGGTGCGACGGGTGTTGTCACGGCCTTGCATGATGTTCCGCCCGGCGAGGTTTGGACGGCGCAGGACATTGCCGATCGCAAGACGATGATCGAGGCGGCGAGTTTGCGTTGGGAAGTGGTTGAAAGCCTGCCCGTGTCCGAGGCCATCAAGACCCAAGGCCCAGATATGCCAGCGCATGTGGCGGCATACATTGACAGCATGACAGCTCTCGCCGAGGCGGGTGTGCGTACGATCTGCTACAACTTTATGCCAATCCTTGACTGGACCCGAACCCAGACCCGTGCGCAGCTGCCCCATGGCGGCACGGCGATACTGTTTGATCTTGCGCAGTTTGCAGCCTTCGATCTTTACATTCTAAACCGCGCAGGTGCTGCTGACGATTACTCGGACGAGGTGCATGAAGCGGCGCGGGCCGCCCTTGCCCCGATGGATGATGCTGCCAAAACGGAGTTGACCCGCACGGTGATCGCGGGACTCCCTGGGGCGAATGATGGTTGGACGCTTGATGACGTTCGTGCGCGGCTGGACACCTATCGCGACATTGATGCAGATGCGTTGCGGCGCCACCTAATTGATTTTCTGGCGGAGGTGGCGCCCGTGGCTGAACGGTTGGGCCTGCGTTTGTGCTGCCATCCCGATGACCCGCCTTTTTCCCTTCTGGGTTTGCCGCGTGTCATGTCCTCGACTGACGACTATGAAGCGGTGCTGAACGCTGTGGATACGCAGGCGAATGGTGCAACGCTTTGTACCGGGTCCCTTGGCGTCGCGGCAGATTTCGATGCGGCGGATTTTGTGCGGCGACTGGGGCCGCGGCTCCACTTCGCGCATCTGCGCAACACCAAGCGGCTCAGCTCTCCTGACCCTGCGCGCCCGACTTTTTTCGAAGCCGCGCACCTGGAAGGCGACACGGATATGGTCGCGACCATATCCGCACTCATGCAGGAGGAAGCACGGCGCCGGGCCGAAGGGCGCGCCGATCACGCCATCCCGATGCGCCCGGACCATGGGCAGGAACTGCTGATGGATCGAGAACGCGACAGCCTGCCCGGCTACCCCTTGATCGGCCGTATGCGCGGTCTGGCTGAGCTGCGCGGCATCATGGCGGCCGTTACGGCGATGCAAGCATGACGCGGATCGGCGTTGCCGGTGTCGGCTTGATAGGACGCCAACACCTTGATGCCATCGAACGGGCGTCTGGGGTCACCGTTGCCGGGGTGTTTGATCCTGCACTGAAGGAAGAAGTGCCTTGGCCAATTGTGAACAGTCTGTCCGAGCTTGCCGCGCAATCGGACGGCGTCATCCTTGCGGTGCCGAACCATCTGCACGCGGACATGGCGATGAAGCTGATTGATGCCGACTGTCCGATTCTGATTGAAAAGCCGTTTACGGCGACCGCCGCAGATGGTGTTGCCGTCGTACAGGCCGCGACGAAGGCGGGCGTGCCGATCCTGGTCGGCCATCACCGGCGCCACAATCCGCTGGTGGTGAAAGCACATGAGATCATCGCCGAGGGCAAACTGGGAACGGTGACGACGGTGCAGGGCACCTGCTGGCTGCCCAAGCCGGACGACTATTTTGCGCAGGCCTGGCGACAGGGGGCCGGTGCCGGGCCGTTGTTCATCAATCTGATACACGACATCGACCTTTTGATGTATCTGTGCGGACCGATTAGCCATGTGCAGGCCATGGAAAGCAGCGCCGTACGAGGTGCGGAGGCAGAGGAGGTCACCGTGGCCACACTGCGGTTTGCCAGCGGTGCACTGGGGACGGTGAACCTGTCGGACGTCGCGCTGGGGCCGTGGAGTTGGGAACTGACCGCAGGCGAAAACCCGGCTTATCCAAAGACCGATCAGTCAAGCTATCTCATTGGGGGTACCAAGGGCAGTCTGTCCCTGCCGAACCTCAGCCTCTGGACACAGAAAGGTGGTCCCGACTGGTGGGCACCCATAAACCAGACGCGTGTGCCGCTGCCCTTGTCCGATCCGTTGAAAGCCCAGATTTTGCATTTCGCAGAGGTCATCAAGGGGAAGGCCGAACCGCTTGTCAGTGGCGCCGATGGCCTGCGGGCCGTTCAGGTGATCGAAGCTATCAAGACCGCCGCAGGCTCTGGACAGGTCGTATCTGTCGGCTGACCTAATCACGCTGTCATCACCTTTTCGAACCGGTGGCTGGGCGGGTGCTGCCTGCCCACCATATTGCGTCGCGTGTGTTGCAGCGCTACGCAAGGCACCGCAACACAAAGGCGCATGACATGACCCAAGCTCCCCTGCCAACCCTGGATGACATGCGCGTGGCCGTGATCGGCCTGGGCTATGTTGGGCTGCCGCTCGCCTTTGAATTCGGAAAGAAGCGGCCGACGATCGGCTTTGATCTGAATGCAGATCGGGTGGCGGAGTTGCAGGCTGGCGTTGACAGCACGAGCGAGCTTGACGATCTGGGCGCGGCCAGACATTTGCGGTGTACCACTGACCTGGCCGAGCTTGCCGACTGCAACGTTTACATCGTCGCTGTTCCGACCCCTATCGACAGTCATCGGCAACCCAACCTTGGCCCGCTTTTGGCGGCCTCACGTACTGTGGGCGAGGTGATCAGCCGGGGCGACATCGTGATCTTTGAAAGCACGGTCTACCCCGGCGCGACCGAGGAAGACTGCCTGCCGCTGGTTGAGGACGTGTCAGGCCTGACGCTCAACACTGATTTCTACGCGGGATACAGTCCCGAACGTATCAATCCCGGCGACAAGGCGCGTCCACTGCCCAAGATCATCAAGGTCACATCAGGATCCACACCCGAAGCGGGGCGTGCCATTGACGCGCTTTACAGCACCATCATCACGGCAGGCACTCATTTGGCACCGACCATTCGCGTGGCCGAAGCCTCCAAGGTGATCGAGAACACGCAACGTGACGTGAACATTGCCCTGATCAATGAACTGTCGATCATCTTTTCACATCTGGGCATTGATACGACGGCCGTGCTGGATGCCGCGACGACCAAGTGGAATTTCCATCGCTATACGCCGGGCCTGGTCGGCGGGCACTGTATCGGGGTTGATCCTTATTACCTGATCGACAAGTCAATCTCCGCCGGACACATCCCCGATGTCATCCGCATGGCGCGCGAGATCAATGATGGTATGGCGCAACACGCCGTTTCACTATTGGTCAAGGCGATGATCCGGGCGCAGGCGCGCCTGCATGGGGGCCGGGCGCTGATCCTGGGGGTCACGTTCAAGCCGAATTGCGCCGACATTCGCAATACCAAAGTCATTGATATGGTGGGCGAGTTGGAAAGCTACGGGCTGCAGGTGGACATTCATGATCCATGGGCCGATGCACAGCAGGTGCAGGCAGAATATGGTGTCGATTTGCTAGACGTGCTGCCGGATAAGAGCGTCTATGACGCCGTGGTCCTGGCGGTGCCGCATGATGAGTTTGTTCACCAAGGTGCGGGGCGCTTGCGGGCATTGCTGGCGGACAAGGGCGTTTTGTTCGATATGAAAGCGGTATTCGGTCCTGATGAAAGCGATCTGCGGCTTTAACTGACCAAGGCTCTGGCCGCCATTGCCGCCGCATGCTCGCCCGTTTCGATTGCGCCTTCGATCAGCCCTCCATGGGTAGCGGACACTTCGGCCCCGGCAAAGAACAGGCGCCCGCCAACTGAACCGGTGGCTGACAGTGCGCCGTAGTTCGGATGACCATGCGGTTGCGTCCGGTCTGCAGGCGTGGCCGTAAGGCGTTCTGCTGCCCAGTCCATCACTGCAGTGCGACGAGGCTGTGCAGCCTTTGGCCCGAACAAGCGTTTCAATTGTGCAAGTGACCGGCGCGTGAGCTCTGCTTGATCCTGCCGGGCGTCGAACGGAAGACTGACAAAGCCGAACAATGCGAATACTCCGGCTTCGGTATCCGACTGGTCGGCAATTTCAAAAAGCGGCCCACGGTGACTGATCGCGCCGCCTGACAGGCCCGCGTCGCGCCAGAAAGGGTCGTCATATTGCACAACCACTTTGGCATGGGCCGCCATCCAAGTCGGCCACCGGACAAGCCCTTGCGCTACTGGCGTCGGCCACGCTGGTGTGACCTTCCACGCAGCGGCGATCGGTCCTGGCACAGCGCAGATTACGACATCGGCTTTCCACGTGCCGGACTGTGTTGTGACCTGTGGTCGCCCGCGCAGGTCGAGCGTATGTACCTCTTGTGTCAGGTGGATAGTGCCCTGTGGCAGGGCAGCGGCCACGCGCTGCGCGAGCGTTTGAACCCCGCTCCGGATGCGAGCAGCATCGGTATATCGTTTGGGGAAGGCGCCACGTTGCAGGTTGCCTTCGGTTTCAAGTACGAAGTCGCCCGTCTCGTCCTGGGGCAGGGTGCTCATGTCCATCTCGTTCAGCAACGCCATGATGTTTGGCTGGTAGGCGGGCCAAATCCAGGCGGGGCCAAGGTCTATACCGCCCTGCGCGACCGGGAGGGTCAGGGCGCGCCCACCGACACGGTCCCGTGCCTCGAGCACAGTAACATCATGCCCGACCTGATGAAGGCGCAGCGCGGCAACCAACCCCGCAAGGCCAGCGCCCAGAACCAGCGCACGTGTCACTGCGTGATCATCTGGCGGAGGTGGCCGGTCTTGGTCCATATGCGTGCGCCTGCCGGTCCGGATGTCATCGTCGCAGCACTGCCCGGCGCCAGACGCATCCAGTCCCGCGGGCCGAGTGTTGTATCGCCGTCAGACACTGCGCCTTCTAGGATCAGGATTTCGGCGCCACCGGGCGCGTGAAACTGGTGGGTGACATCGGGTTGCCAGACCTCAAGTGCAACATGTTCTTGCGCGTCCTCGAACAGGATGGCTGTTTCCACGCCGACGCGCTTCTGGTCTGGCTCGGTTTTCACGGTATTCATATCAACGCGCACGTGTTGCCGGTCTTCGGGGTCGAACTGCCAGAGCTTCACAAAGATCGTCGCGCCGGGTTTCGAACTGGGCGTGTGGCGCGACGTGGGCGGGTTACGCACATATGTGCCCACAGGAAAGTCACCCGCTTCGTCCTGAAACACACCTTCGAGCACAATGTATTCCTCCCCGCCGTCATGGGTGTGCGGAGCAAACGCGCTGCCGGGCGCAAAACGCACAATCGTGGTGGCCCGCGCGACCTCATCCCCGATCCGGTCCAGCATCTTGCGCTCGACCCCGGCAGAGGGGGACTTTCGCCATGGGTTGTCTGCGTTTAGAACGAGTACGGTCTGGGTGAAGTCGGCGTTCAGTTCCATGTTCACTAGCCTTTTATCGCATTGCCTTCCAATAGGTAGGTAATTGACTTGAATGTGCAAGGTAACTGCCCCACTTACCATTCAAAATATACTGTGGAAGTATCTATCTATAGGTAGGTCAGTGGAAACAAAAACGCATCTTCTTGATCAGGCAGAGCACTTGGCGCGCCAGCGAGGCTTTGACGGGTTCAGCTTTGCGGACCTTGCCGCTGGCGCTGATATTCGCAAGGCGTCGGTTCACTACCACTTTCCGTCAAAGGGCGATCTGTCTCTGGCGCTGATCGCGCGCTACCGATCCGTTTTCGTTCAGAGATTGCAGGACATATCCGACAGTCATCCGACAGCAAGCGCGCGGCTCTTGAGCTTTCTTGGGCTCTATCGCACTGCGTCAGACGGGGGGCGCAGCCTGTGCCTATGTGTGGCGCTGTCGGTCACCCAGACAGTGCTGCCAGAAGAGACCACGGCCGAGCTTGCTGCGTTCCACCGGGACGTGACGGCCTGGCTTGAAACCGTGTTTCGGCTTGGGCAATCCGATGGCAGTGTGCAGCAGGTCGTTGATCCGCGCGCGGACGCGCAGGCGGCCATGGCACAGGTCGAAGGCGCTCAAATCATGGCCCGTGCCGCTGGCGACCCAGCGCGGTTTGAGGCTGCTATCGCGACGCTCGTATCCCGCGCCGTCTAGCGAAGGGCTGGGTTAGGCTATCCGGCCTTCAAATGTCTTTACGGCAATCCCTTCGCCCTCCAGCGTGCGGCGGACAGAGGCCGCGATGTCCACTGCTTCGGGCGTGTCCCCGTGGCAGCAGATCGAGTCGATGGGCGTTTCGATCCGTTTGCCGCTTTCGGTGATGATGGCCTGTGCCTGGACCATGTCGACCATCCGTTTGCCCGCGAGGTCAGCATCATGGATGATAGCCCCTGGCTGACGGCGATCGACCAGTGTTGCGTCGTCATTGTAGGCGCGGTCGGCAAAGATTTCGCAGGCAAAGCGCGCTCCGATAGAGCGGATGGCGCGTTCCTGTGCGGTCGCGGCCAGAACCATGATGATCGCGTCGGGATGGGCAGACAGGGCCGCCTCGTAACAGGCGCGCGCCATATCCTCATTCTCGGACGTCATGTTGCCGAGCGCCCCGTGCAGTTTGATATGCCGTACCGTGGCGCCAAGGGCGTTGGCCATGCCGAGGCTTGCGCCCACCTGGCAGCGGATGGAATTCTGCAGAGACTTCAGCGGCATGTCGATGCGCCGCCGGCCAAACCCCTGGATGTCGGCAAAGCCCGGATGCGATCCGATCCCGACGCCCTTCTCCAACGCGATGCTCATCGTTGTCGCCATCACGTCGGGATCACCAGCATGGGCGCCGCACGCGATATTGGCTGAGGTGACGGTGTTCAGCAGCGCAGCATCGTTGCCCATTTTCCAGGGACCAAAGCTTTCGCCCATATCGGCGTTCAAGTCGACTTGCATTTCCTTATCCTTTGTCCAGCGGAGCATCGGTGGCAGAGATTGCACCCCCGACCAGTTGGTAGCTCAAGAGGTCCTGTATCGTGGCGGGATCACGCACCAAAGGCGTTGCTGCCTTGGGTAGCGCTGCCCAGGCAGCGCGCGCCCGGGCTTCGATGGCAGCGCCCTCTTCCAGGCTGACGAACTGAAACTGCAGGGACGCCCCCGCAGGCGCTTGTGCCACGCGCGGCAGATCACATGGCAGAACGGTGCCAATCCGCGGGTAGCCGCCCGTTGTCTGGCTTTCCGCCATCAGGACAAAGGGCGTGCCGTCGCCGGTGATCTGGATGTCGCCGGGTACGATAACCTCACTCACGATGCCGAGCGCCTTGGCTGCGGAGAAGCCTTCGCCATCACTGTCCATGCGGATGCCCTGCCGGTTGGCCCGTGGGTCACGGCGAAAGGTTGTTTGTTCAAACCGTGCCCGCGTCTCCGGTGCGAAATCGTCGGTCTGCATGCTTGGCACGATCCGCACCGTGCCGCCGGTGAACCGGGTATCGCGCGGAAGCGTCAGGCCAATGTCTGTGCGCGTGTCCTGTCCGACGGGCAGTGTATCCCCGGCGGCAATCAATGTGCCCAGCCCGCAGGACTGGTGCGTCGCGCGTGATCCCAGCATGACATCTGTTTCAAAACCGCCGCCGATATTCAGGTAGCCGTAAGTACCCGCCCGTGTAGGCCCGATGCTGAGCAGACTGCCAGCAGGAACACTGTGACTTGCGTTCCACGCCACCGCCGCGCCATCGATCTGGGCCGTCATTTCGGCGCCGGAGAGTGCAATGCGAACATCTGCAGTCGCTTCAAACGTGCCACCGGTGCCGACCATTTCCACAACGGCGAGGTCGGCTGCCTGACCCAATAGCGCCGCTCCTTCGTACACGGCCAACCGGTCGGCCGCGCCCCCGCGTGTCAGACCCTTGGCGAGAAATCCGGTCCGACCGAGGTCTTGTACAGCGACGCCTGGCCCGACTTGGTGCACGTGCAGCGCGGTCATTCCAGCACCGTCCGTGTTGCACCGCCCGTCCCATCGGTCACCTTCGCCTCGATCCGTGCGAGTTCGCGGGCCGAGATGTCGGCGAATTGCACCTCATCGCCCGGCGCGAGAGGAAAGGGCGTGTCCCCGCTTGGACGGAAACACGCGAACGCGCTTTGGCCCACGTGAAGCCAGCCGGTGGGCGTATCCTTTGCAAACAGGCAGATCTGCCGGACCGCTGCCACCAGCGCTCCGGCGGGCACATTCGGCGTAAGCTGTTTCTGTCGCGGGATGTTCCAGGCATCACTCAACGTGCCGAGATAAGGCTGACCCGGCGCAAAGCCCAGCGTCAGAACCCGCAGCCGGGTCGAGGTCAGATCCTGCATCGCGTCGGCTTCGCTGAGGCCCGCAGCTTCGGCAGCTTCACGTAGTTGCGGTGCCCGGTCGCCGCCAAAGACCGCTGGAATGGTCCACAATGCGCGGCCTGCGGGCAGGGGTGCTGCCCCCCAGTTCTGCCTGCTCAGCACGTCTTCGAGCCGAGCGGCGATGTCTTCGAAGCGATGTTCTGACAGATCAATCCGGAAAAACGCTGACACCAGTGTGCTGCTGCTTTCGGCCACCATGTCCCAGTCTTGTCCGTCTATTTCGCTACGAAAGGCGATGGCTGCGCGGTTAGCAGCATCCGTTGCCGTGTCGCCGAAGGTGACAAGCACGCCCTCCAGGCCGACGGATCGGACACGGGGCACATATGTTGCATCAGGGGCCATGAGCGGCAGCGTACGCACTGCGTCTGCGGGTGCAACGCTAAAGCGCTGTGCGCAGCCAGCCATCATCAAATGCGACGTTCGATACACCTGCCAATCGAGATATGCGGTCAAGCTCTGCCTCAAACGCGGCGTGTCGTCCCTTTCCCCAGCGGATCTTGCGCTCGGGCCAGAGGGCACGGACGCGCAAGACGTCATCAGCCCGGTGCGCTTTCATGTCGACGCGGCCTACAACGCGGTCGCCTTCCAGCATCGGGAAGACATAGTAGCCATAGGTCCGCTTGGGCTCTGGCACGAAAATCTCGATCCGGTAGGCGAAGCCGAACAGGCGCTCGGCGCGCTTGCGGTCGCGCAAAGCCGGGTCAAACGGGCTAAGAACGCGCAGGCGCCCGGTCGGCTCACAGTCGCGTGCCAGATCATCGGGCAAGGATGGCCAAGCATAGGCGGGACGCACTGAGCCATCAACGCCCGTTACCTGCACCTCGATAATGCGGCCGCTTTCGAGGGCTTGCGCGCACCACGCTTTGGCCTCTGCCGGGCTGATATGGTCCCAAAACGCTGCCAATTCGCCATGTGTGGCAAAGCCCAGGCGATCCAAAGCTTCGCGGCAGCACCAGTCGATGGTTTCCTCGGCGTCTGGTGCATTTCCGATGGTGCGGGCGTCAAGGACACGTTCGGTCAGGTCGTAATACTTCTGGAAGCCCTCGCGCTTGACCACTTGCAAGGCCCCGCTGCGCCACAGGTATTCGAGCGCGGTTTTGGACGGGTGCCAATCCCACCATCCGCCGGACCCGCGTTTTTCATCTTCACCCACGTCGCCGGAACAGCACGGCCCGCGTTCGCGGATGCGGTCGAGAACGGGTTGAAACTTTGCCTCGAACCCTTCACGGCGCCAGGCGCTCCACTTCTCGCGGAGGCGGGCGGCGTCGCGCTCGCGGCGCAGGTGCCAGTAGGGATAAAATGCCGCCGGGATCACGGCCGCGTCGTGGGTCCAGTGTTCGAACAGGGCGCGGTCCCGTTCATACAAGTTTTTGAGGTTCTTGGTGCGGTAGCGCGGCTTGCGCGAAAACAGGATCAGATCATGCGCGCGCGCGACGGTGTTTATGCTGTCCAGTTGGACAAACCCAAGCTGCGTGATCACGTCCAGCAAAGCAGTTCCGTGCGCCGCCCCCGCTGGAGTGTCCGACAAGCCGTGCCGGTGCAAAAAAACGCGCCGCGCCGCGTGGTTGGTCAGTGTGAACGGCGTCACGCCCGCAAGGCGCGGCGCAGCGTGTCACCGTAGGAAATGGTGGGGGTCAGCGTGATGTGTTTGGGCGCCTGATCCGCGCCTTCGGCATTGCGGTCACGAATAATCTCTGCAGCGGCGCGACCGATTTCAAGTCGGCAGGCATCGGTCGTGGCCAACTGGCGCGGCAGACCCTGCAGCAACTCGACCCCGTTGAACCCGGCAAGCCCGATTTGCCCAGGCACGTCGATCCCTTCATCGAGTAGGTAAAGTAAACCGCCTGCACCGATCATGTCGTTGGAGTAATACAAAAAATCCAGATCGGGGTTCTCGTCCAGCATGGCCTTGGTCATTTCACGCCCCTTGGCCAGCGCCGAACCGCCCTCGTAAAAGTCACGCGCTTCGATTTCGATCCCGGCCTTGGCGAGGCCTTCGGTCAGCCCCTCGAACCGTTTTCGAGCCCGGTGGTCGCGCGGCATGGAGGTGCCCATGAAGCCGATGCGAGAATAGCCCTGCTTCAGAATCGCCTTGGCCATATCGAGGCCCGCCTGGCGGTGCGAAATGCCGACCATGTTGTCGACAGGGTTCCCATCTGTGTCCATGATCTCGACCACGGGGATACCTGCATTCTGCAGCATGGCCTGAGCGGCGTCGGAGTGTTCAAGGCCCGCGATGATCACACCCGAGGGCCGCCACGACAGCATTTCGTAAAGCACGCGCTCTTCCTTGTCGCGCATGTAGTCTGTAACGCCAAAGACCGGCTGCAACGGCGTGTCCTCCAAGACCTGATTGATACCGGTCAGGACTTCGGGAAAAACCATGTTGCTGAGCGATGGCACAATAACTGCCACAAGATTCACGTGCTGCGAGGCAAGCGAGCCCGCGATCTGGTTTGGGACATAGCCGAGGGTCTGCGCCGCTTCGAGCACCTTTTTGCGCGTCGCTTCAGACACATCGCCCCGATTGCGCAGTACTCGGCTGACGGTCATTTCCGACACACCAGAGGCTGCAGAGACGTCGCGCAAGGTCAGCGGGCGGGCGGGGCGATCGGTCAAGGGCAGTCCTTTCTGGCTTTGACCCGAGTTACCGTCAAAACTGCGCAGGATTCAAGTATTTGGACACTCCGAACCATGCTGAAACAGGTGACAAAGCGCTTATAGCACGGTAGGTGCGAAGGACACGCGGCCCCGTGGCTCAACTGGATAGAGCAGCCCCCTCCTAAGGGGCAGGTTGCAGGTTCGAATCCTGCCGGGGTCGCCAAAAATCGTGATGCTTGCGTTTCAGTACGGCAAGCCGACGTAGCTGAGTGCCATGGCCGCCTGCGCTTCGCGGCTGTCGCGCAGAAGGGCGAGTTCTGCCATCTGCATCTTTTTGTCAAAGGCCGTTTGGCCGGGAAAATGGTGCATTAGGGTCGAAAACCACCAGCTGAAGCGCTGGGTCTTCCAAACCCGTGCCAGGGCGCGTTCCGAATACCGATCAATCCCGTCGCTGTCGCCATCGGCGTAAAAATGACGCAGACCCTGGTTCAGATAATGGACGTCCGATGCGGCCGTATTCAGACCCTTGGCACCTGTGGGCGGAACGATATGCGCGGCATCCCCGCACAAAAACAAGCGCCCCCACCGCATCGGTTCACAGACAAAGCTACGCAAGGGCGCGATAGACTTTTCAATGCTGGGCCCCGTGATCAGGGCTTCGGCAGCCTGTGGCGGAATGCGGCGGCGCAATTCGTCCCAGAACGCGTCATCGCTCCAGTTGGCGGGGTCGTCCGAGGTGTCGCATTGGATGTAGTAGCGGCTGAGATTTGCATTGCGCATCGAACATAGGGCAAAGCCGCGGTCTGAATTGGCGTAGATCAATTCGTCATTGACGGGCGGTGTTTCAGAGAGGATGCCAAGCCAGCCAAAGGGATAAACCTTTTCATATTCCTGGCGCACGTTTTCCGGGATCGTCTTTCGGCTGACACCGTGAAAGCCATCGCAACCGGCGACAAAGTCACAGGCGATCTCCCGGTTTCGCCCGTTTTGACGGAAGGTCACTCGCGGCGCATCGCTATCTGCATCGTGGATTACAACGTCTTCGACCTCGAAATGGATGTCGCCGCCTGTCGCATCGCGCGCGTCGTACAGGTCTCGCGTCACTTCTGTCTGACCATAGACCAGAACCGTCGCATCGGTGTGGGAGGCAAAGTCGACGCGAAACATATCGTTGTCGTAGGCAATGAGGGTGCCGTCATGGACGAACCCTTCGGCCTTCATGCGCGTGTCAACGCCCGCCTGACCCATCAGGTCAACGAGGCCGCGTTCCAGAACACCGGCGCGGATGCGGCCAAGCACATGCGCCCGGGATTGCCGCTCGAGCACGACGCTTTCAATGCCTGCCTTGTTCAGCAATTGGCCCAACAGCAAGCCTGATGGGCCGCCGCCGACAATAACGACCTGAGTGCGCATGGCTTCCCTCCCCCGAAGGCTTGTCACAGGTCGCACCTGTTGGGTCAAGGCGAGCTGGCGGCCGCCGTGACGTCCCGCGCGTAGCTGGCGAAAGATTGAATTTCAGCCGCCGTTGGCTCTTTGCCCGTGAACGCCACGAGGTACCCGGGAACCATGGCCAACCGGTCGTCCAGTGTTTCATTCAGGTTCGCGTCATCATACCCGAGCTGCATGTAGTAGATGACGCGGGCACGCGCCGTCGCCTCAAGCGGCGGATAGTCAAAGCGCAGGAACATTTCTGTCAGCGCCTTCAACCGCGCCTCATCCCCTGCTTTCATGACGTCATTCACGCGCGCTGCACGGCGTGCCCAGTCGCGGATTGCAAAGTCGAGCCGGTTGTCAAAGAGCGCGGAATTGATGTTGCAGCGAAAGATGTTGCAGCACGCTTCGGTGATGGTGCGCGCCGGGGCGTTGGCCTGTGCCACCATGGCCGCCGTGTTCGTGCGCTCCCAATGGTCGAGCAGGGCATTGAGCAGATCTGTGCGGCTTTTAAAGTACCAATAGAAACTGGATCGTGAAACATTCATCCCGCTTGCCAGATCCGCCACCTTCACGGATTCGACGCCGCCGGATTTCAACACCGACAGGGCGGCGTTCAACCAATCCTGGCGGGTGACTTTGACGTTGCCGATCAGCGGATCCTTCGCGGGATCGTCACGGTGGAGAACTGGATTTGTCATCAGTTGACCGGCGCGCAGCCGCCAGCTGCTGTCTTGTCGGCAATGTACTTGTGCAGTGCCTCAATGCGGTCGCCGTCGGTCGCAGGCGGGGCGAAGTCGCGAAGGATGCCCTTCCAGATGGCGGTCGCGCGTGCGGTTGCGTCGATGCTGCCGCGCTCTTGCCATGTTCCGAAGTTCGCAAAATCGGCTACGACCGGTTCATAGAATTCAGTCGCATAGCGTTCCATCGTGTGGGCCGCGCCAAAGAAGTGCCCGCCCGGCTGTACCTCTTCAAGTGCGCCAAGCGCGATTTCATCGGCATCGGCAGCCGTTGTGGTACAGAGCTCCGCAATCATTTGAAGCACTTCGACATCCGTCACCAGTTTTTCGTACGAGATCGTCAGCCCGCCCTCCAGCCACCCCGCAGCGTGAAGCGTCACCGTCGCGCCAGCGAGCAGGCAGCCCCATGTCCCGAATTGCGTCTCGTTGGCGGCCTGCACATCCCCAAGGTTGGCCGCAGAGCCGGAAGCACATCTCCAGGGCAGCCCGATGTGCCGGGCAAGCTGCCCTGCTGCCAAGGACGCCTTGAAATGCTCCGGCGTGCCAAAGATCGGTGCACCGGATTTCATGTCCACATTCGACGTAAACGTGCCGTAGCATACGGGGGCTCCGGGATTGACCAATTGGCCCAGGGTGATCGCCGCTAAAGCCTCGGCATGGCTGAGCGTCATGGCGCCCGCAACGGTGATCGGTGCCATCGCTCCCATGAGGGTGAAGGGTGTGATGATGGCCATTTGTCCGTGACGGGCAAAGTCCATCACACCAAGCGCCATTGGGATATCCAACTGGCGTGGTGAATTGGTGTTGATGATGGTGTAGCAATGCGATTGCGCAGCGAAATCCTGATCCGAGAGGCCACGGAAATCGCGCAGCATCTCGAACGATTCCTCGACCTGGCCGGTCCCACGGGAGAAGATAAACGGCAGCTTGTCCGTAAGCTCCATCTGCCCTTTCGTCATCGCGTAATGGCGCAGGTGAATAGGTACGTCCTGTGGCTCAACCAGCGGCGGGATCATGTGCAGCACGTCATAATGCTGCGTCAGTGTGATCAGTTCGCGAAAGTCCTGTTCGGTGCCGGGTCTGCGTCCTCGTTCCAAGTCGGTTGCGTGGGGGCAGCCCGCGCCGGGCTGGAAGATCATCGACCCCAGCTCCATCATCAGATCCCGGTCTGGATTGCCTGCAATAAGCGGAAAGGATTTGGGTGCGGCGGCCAGCGCGGCCTCGACCATCTCGCGCCCGATATGCACCATCTCGGTGCTGTCATCGACGCGCGCTCCGCCCGCCTTGAAGTGTGCCCGCGCTTCGGGCAGCAGCACCTTGATCCCGAGGCGTTCCAGCACATCAAGTGATGCGTTGTGGATGGCTGCGATCCGGTCGTCCGAGAATACGCTCATCGGCGGGAAAGGATTGCGCAGGCTGCGGTAATTGGTGGTGCGCGACTTTTGCGGCGGCGCGCCCCGTCCCCGGCGGCGGCGAGAATGCTCGGTCATCCGCGCATGGCCTGGCCCGCCGGATCATAGGGTGATGGTGGGATCACACGCGCCGCCCGCTCGACCCCGACCACATGCACTTTCAGCTCGGTGCCCGGGTCCGCATAGTCGGTGTCCACCAGTGCCATTGCGAGTGACTTTTGGACGGTGTGTCCATACCCACCTGAGGTCACGAAGCCTACGCGCCCGTCGCCGTTCCAAACAGGTTCGTAGCCGCTCGCATCCGCGTCGTCGGCATCAATTTCCAGCGTCACGAGCCGTTGCGCGGGGCCGTTTCCATCACGCTCGGCCTGCGCTGCGGCCTTGCCCACAAAGGACTTGTCCCAGTCGATCCAGCGGTCCATGCCTGTCATGCTTGGGGTATATCCCTGCGTGAACTCCGCCGACCAGATGCCAAAGGATTTCTCCAGTCGAAGCGACAGCATGGCGTTGAAGCCGTATTCCTGCATCCCGAATTCTGCGCCCGCCTCCAACAGGGTGCGCCGCAGCTTCACATGATCGCCATAGCGGCAACTGATCTCGTATCCCAACTCCCCCGCGACGGACATGCGTGCCACCTTGCCCCGGACCATGCCGACATCGAACGCACCGCAGCCCATGAACTTCAGCGCGCTGATATCCTGATGGCACAGCTTTTCCATCACCTTGCGCGAATTCGGACCGGTGAGGGCGAAACCGCACATTTCCTCTCCCAGATCGCGCACGCTCACGCCGTCGATCATGTGATCATCAAACCAGCGCATGTGCCAGGCACGCAGGTAGTACGACCCCATGATCCACCACGTCCCGTCACCCCAGTTCAGGATGGTCAGATCACCCTTGAGCCGTCCGTCCTCTCCCAGCATCGGCGCCAGCTTGGCCCGACCGGGGGTAGGCAGTTTCGAGGCCATGATGTTGTTCAGCCAGACTTCGGCATTTGGCCCGCTGACCTCGAACCGGGAAAACCCGGTGATGTCGACCATGCCTACGTTTTCGCGCACATTCCGGCATTCCGCGGCCACGATATCGAACGCATTCGAGCGTTTGAGGGTCAGGTTCTCTTCAAACTCGGCCGATGGCGCGAAATAGAGCGGTGTTTCCAGATCCCAGCTTGACCCCCAGCGACACCCGGCAGCGGTCATTGCATCGTGCGCCGGCGCCATTTTCAGAGGACGGCCTGCGGGAAGTTGTTCGTTCGGATAGGACATCACAAACCGGCGGGAGTAGAACTGGCCCGTGGTTTCCTTGATGTACTGCTTGTTCTCGGCGAACTTGCCATAGCGGGCGACATCCATGCCGTAGACATCGGCCTCGGGCTCGCCTTCGATCATCCATTCGGCAAGGCTTTTGCCCACACCGCCACCCTGCAGGAAACCGGCCATGACGGCGCACGCCGACCAATAGCCCTTTTTGCCGGGCACCGGCCCCACCAGCGGATTGCCGTCCGGCGAGAAGGTAAAGGCGCCGTTGACCCAGGTTTTAATCCCCACATTCTCTGCCGACGGATAACGGGCAAAGCCCAGCATCAGCTCGTTCTCGATCCGGTCGAGGTCTTCCTGAAACAGCTCCATCCCGTAGTTCCATGGTGCACCGTCCATGGCCCAGTGCTGGTGCTCAATCTCGTAGATGCCGATCAGGATGCCCTTCTGGTCCTGCCGCATATACGTGAACCCTTCGAGGTCGACGGTCATCGGCATTTCGAAATCATGCGCGGCAACTTCGGGGATCTGGTCGGTGATCAGGTAGTGGTGCTTGAGCGGCGACACCGGCAACTCGATCCCTGCCATGCGGCCCACCTGCTTGGCCCAGAGACCCCCAGCGTTCACCACATGCTCGCAGCGTATGTCACCCTTGTTTGTCTTGACTATCCATCCGTCATGGACCTGCTCCAGCGCCTCGACCTTGGTGTGTTCAAAGACACTCGCGCCCCGCTTTTTGGCGGCTGTGGCGTATGCGTGGACGGTGCCTGTGGTGTCCACATACCCCTCGCGGTCGGCCCACATCGCGCCCAGCACACCGTCCGTTGACATTATGGGACAACGCTCTTGCGCTTGTTGCGGGGTCAGCAACTCGCAATCCTCAATCCCGATGGACTGAAAGACGCGGTACGCCGACTGCAACCATTCCCATCGCTCCGGCGTGCCTGCGAGCGTCAGGCCACCCGTCATGTGCAGGCCGATATTCTGGCCCGACTCTTCCTGGATCTCAGGCAAAAGGTCGATGGTATACGCCTGTAATGCAGCCATGTTCGGATCAGCATTGAGCGCATGTATGCCGCCCGCGGCATGCCAACTTGACCCTGCGGTCAGCACCGATCGTTCGATCAGCGCGACGTCTGTCCATCCCATTTTGGCCAAGTGGTACAGCACCGATGCACCGACCACGCCGCCCCCGATCACCACAACGCGATATTGCGAGTTCATGCCAACCCCCTTGGTTCTCAATGTTGCACGCCGAGCGTCGGACGTACTGGACAGTTCTGTCCAGTACTTTCACGACACTGACATGTTTGGATGCGACCTTTGACCGCCATACGGCAAGAGTTGACTTGGCAGACGCTCTCATGACATGTGCATTCGATGTCCGAAATTGAGCAAGGTTTTCCGCGCCCTAAAGGCGACCGCACCCATGCTATTGTGGGTGATGGCATCACTGCGCTTGCTTTCTTTGAGGCAGCGCTGAAGCGGGACATTGATCACATCGTGGTTGTCGGCAAACAGGCCGGGCAACTCGGACGCGGTGCCGCATATGCCAAGGGTGAACCGGGAACGCCGTGGCGCTTTGCATATCTGCTTAATTCGCCAGCAGATGACATTGACCCGCAATTCGCCAAGTGGCTGGCGGGCCGCTGGGACGCCATCACCGAGAAAATGCAAAATCGGTCGCCGGACTGGTTGGGTGCGGCGGCCACACTGTTGCAGAACGATGATCTTTATGGCGTGAACGCCCCTCGCGAGTTCTATGGCGATTACATGGAAGAGCAGGCGCGCAACCTGATCTCCGACTTCGAAGGTCGAGGGGTAAGTGTCACCTTCATGGATGACATTGCGACGTCGTTGGAAGTGTCGGAAGATCAGGTGGGCATCACCACGCAAAACGGGCGTACACTGAGCGCGCAGTCGGTCGATGTGGCCCCCGGTGGTCCTTCGACGATGCGCATAAAAGGCGACGATGGCCCCTTCAGCGTGCCATCTGTCTTCGGATTCGAAGAACGTATTGCGGAACATATCCGGGCCGGTTCTGAGATCTTTTGCATTGGTGGCAACGCCGCAATGCTGGATGTGTTGCGGCTGTGCCAAAGCCTGATCCCCGAAGATGAACTGCGGTTTGTCGCCTGCGCACCCGATGGCGAGATACCCACACCGCTTGTACCGCGCCTGCCGCGCAAGCTGACTGTTCCAGAGTTCACGAGCGGCCACCACAGCGCCGAGACGTTCTTGGCCGAGGTTCGGCGCGAGATTGATAAAGCACTGGCGGCGGGGGACGAGATGCGCGAAATCCGCGCCGGGTTCCGTGCCCATTTCCTGCAAAATCCCCTGTCGGGCTACCTGCCCGATGTGGAAAAGGCGCGAAAAGTGCCTGGCGCGCTGCGGTTCTGGCTGCGCGGCGGTACGCGCGACACGATCCAGGACATGCACCGCTTTGTACGCAACGGCAAGGCACGCGTGGTCAAAGGGTTGGTGCAGGAAGTCCGAGCGCTGGACAGCGGCGCGGAGGTTGTCGTGACCGATGAAAGCGGCGCCCGCCAGCACATCAAGACAGGGTTCGTCGTCAATTGCGCAGGTGCCGGTCCCGGATCCCGCTTTGACCCATTGACCGAAGACATGTTGGCGCAAGGGCTCTTGTCGCGCAGCCACGTGGGCGGTGGCCTGCAGGTTGGTGCGGGCTGCCAGACATCTGCCCCGCGCATCCGCTACCTGTCGCCCGCCGTCAGTGAGATCGGAGACGAAGTGGTCGCGATGCCGCTTTATGACGCGCATATGCTCAGGTCATACGTCGCCCGCGCGCTCTGAGTAACGCACGGGTTCGGTGAGGTTTCGAACTGGGCAATCTGTTGCTTCACCACATAACAGCGCGAACGAAAAAGCGGCCGTCCACTGGGTAGCGTTGCCAAAGGTTTGTATTTGAAAATTGGTCGGAGTGAGAGGATTCGAACCTCCGGT
>NZ_VCBA01000008.1:0-1205 GCF_007995245.1 Tateyamaria sp. syn59 | reverse complement strand
CGCATGGCGATGTCCCGAGAGGGGCGATCCGGGATAGATACGGATCGGCTTGATGCCCACTCTTCGAAGCCAATCTTGCATCGCTTCTGCCGCGAACTCGGGTCCGTTGTCCGATCTGATGTACTGCGGAGTGCCGTGCTTTACGAGGAGTGGATAAAGTGCTTCGAGAACGTCGTCCGCTCCCATCTTGGTGCGTACCGTCACCGCCAACGCCTGCCTCGTGAACTCATCCAGAACAATCAGCATCTTGTAGCCGCGGCCATTGCTGAGCTTGTCGTAGACGAAGTCTCCACTCGGCAGATTGCTTCGCAATCGCCTGACGAGCAGTGGACTGCCCAGACGTGGTTCGGATGCGTGCGCCTGAGCCGGATGATCGAACTTTACTTGAAGTAGAGCCGCTTGCGCTTTTTGTGGCGTTGCGGGAGCTGTAGCCCTTCCTAGCGCCACTCCACCATTATCCTCGGACCAATGGCGGACAAGGTCTCGTCGCTCGACCTTCTTGTGGTTCACCCTCCAGCCTTTAACATGAAGCAGTTCGGTGATCTTGCGGTACCCTTATCGACCGTATTGCTTCGCCAGCCGGACGATTGCCAATCGCAATTCTTCGTCATCTCTTTTTGCCGACCGGTACTGCAGGGAGCTCCGCGCCAGACCGATCACCCGGCGCGTCCGTCGCTGAGACGTCGCGAGCTTCTGGCGTGTGTGAATGACGGCCTGACGGAGCTCCTCTGTGGTCTCCCTCTCGTGACATTGCTGTCGCAATGCACTGCCGGTCAGCGGGACCCTGGGCTTTAGGTGGTTCAGACTTTCCCTGAGGATGAGCTTGTCCAGTTCAAGCTCAGCATTCGCCTATTGTCCTCGGACCAATGGCGGACAAAGGGCTCATTCTTCTTCAACCGCGCGTTGTTCCGCCTGACAAACGATCCCCCGGATCGTTTGCTTAATCGGCTCCAATTCTCCAAGCTCTTCAGCTCAGACAACTGCGCACGTCCCATCCCGCCAAAACGCTTGCGCCAGTTGTAATACGTCGCATCGCTGATCCCAACACTGCGGCATGCCGAAGCCACGTCATCGCCCGCAGCCAGCTTCAGCTCGATCTCACGCAGCAGCTTCAAGATGTCTTCGTCTGAATGTCGCTTCCTCGCCATGCCAAATCCCCATCTCGCGGCCAATATACTGGCCCAGTTCTAAGGGGGAAGGACAAT
>NZ_VCBA01000007.1 GCF_007995245.1 Tateyamaria sp. syn59 | reverse complement strand
TTTGCGCGCAAGTCAGGGCAACGCGTAGACTGTCCCAGCGGAGCGCATGAAGGCTGGCAAAGAGCATCGTGGCCCCTTACGCCGCAATCCATTGCGTACCTTGGGCCGCCTGGCGACGATTCCTCGTTGGTGCTTGAAAGCGAGACCAAACCCGGCAAGCCGATCTCAGACATGAGCATGTCGGCAGTTCCGCGCCGTATGGAGCGTAACGGTATCACTGTCCACGGTGTCCGCTCCACTTTCCGCGATTGGGCCGGTGAAACTACGGGCTCTCCTCGCGACGTCATCGAGGCAGCGATTGCTCGTGGGATCAAGGACAAAGCTGAAGCCGCCTACGCGCGTTCTAATTTGTTCGCAAAACGCCGCTATTCAATGAGGGCATGTTCCACCAAAATATTCAGTCCTAACCTCAGGGAAAACACGATCTCAATTTCAGCAAACCAGGGTCAGGACCCATAAACTAGCTCCAACGCAACTGCAGCGTCACATCTGCACCAGACGTGCGCCGATATCACGACCATGACTGATTTACGGGACGAAGCCGTCGTTGTCCAACGGTCGCGGCTCGAATAGGGTCCCAATTTGCTATTGGACTCAAAAACGATGAACTGTGGAACTACTTGCATTCACCCTTCCATTGCTATGCGGTGCAGTGGCCACTTGGCTCGTTACCTCCAAACGGGTCAGGCTCTGGATCACTTTGATAACTGTCTGGCTGTGCGTTCCACTTGGCCTAGTGTCGTCAGTTGAACTGGGCTTGTGACTGAAAAACCTGGGAAATTGCCATAACCCTCGTGAGCGCGATGTTATCGAGTGTTTGGTTTTTGGTCTCGACATTACCGAATGGGTGAATGGGTTGAAGATGGGCGGATATGCTTTCGCTTTTGTTGGGTTGCCTTGGTTCCTATTAGGAGCGATCCTATTCGCAATTGTCTTGCTAATTCGCATTTTACGAGCAAGTCGCCAGTAAACACCTGAACCGAAAAGATAGAAGTAAGGGGTAGGTCTGGGCTCCAACCTGACCTTGGGCAGGGCGACAGATATACTCGTAACTGACAGCACAAAGGAAGCGAAGTGAAACCGGGTCGGTTGAAGCGCTTTCACGGTTTCACTGAATTGACGCGTTCTTGCCAGGTCTCTTTTTGCGGAGCCTTTATTGGCCATACGGAGCGGCCAAGGCTCCACGAACTGCTGCGCCGCACCTTTTGACTGGACCGATTGTTCAGAATTCGGTGGCCTCGTTTCGAGAGGCTTAGTCAATTGGGTCCAGCCTCGTCCCATAACACTACGCGACGACAAAATCCGTGGTATTTGAAGAGGACGAAGGATTTCCCAAACCTAGATCCGCGAAGGTTAGGCCGGTGCTACTATCCAATGAAGCGATCGTCGTTTCGTCAAGTTCGAGACGATCCACTTCATGTTGCGTGAACGTGATGTCGAGCAAGTAGTCTTCCAAGATCCTTGTTTCTTCAACATCGAATCTGACGACACCGTCCAGGCTGCCATCCGCCTCACGAAATTCAAACCACATATCGTATTCGGTCGTCGCGTTTACATCCGCGATGGTCTCATGCAGGCCAACGGTCAGCCGAGTATCTGCCGGATAATCGTCGCCATTCAAAACCTCTGTAATCGAGTTCGTCACGGTTGCCGTAGCGGTATTTGACGTGGTCACGCTTCCCCCTTCAGAGCTTGTTTCTGAGACGCCGCCTGACACTTCAAACGCGCCAATGGTGACATTCGCACTGCCGTTGACAGTGTTTGCCTCCGACCAGTTTGTCTCCTCTGAAAGCGAGTATTCCGCGCTCGAAGTGTATGTCGTCGTAATGCGCGATTCACCCGGGCTCCCCGAAGCCGTGTATGTTTCGGTTAGGCCGGAAATCGGGATGTAATCGTAGCCCGAAGCGCGCGACACGACGTTCGCCGATGTCTCGTCAAATGGTACGCCAGCATCTATGAAGACCAACGCACTTTCCCACACCTCGCCATCGCCATCCAAGTCGACAACGGCGATGTCGCCAATCGTATTGGACCCTTCGTCACCCCAATACGACCGTCGAGAATTTGCCTCAGGTCCAACCACTGAATCGGCCACTTCGCGCATCGTCTCTTCGTCACTGACGATGTATCCAGTGACCTCTAGGTTGGGCGCTTCCTGTTCCAATATCGTGATGAAGAATTCATACGCGCTGTCATCATAGGCCTCTGCGGTTCCGTACTCGGTTTGGACGGTATCGCTTTCCTCGATGGTCAAATATGTCTGCAGCTCCGCCTCGTCAGACGTGTCCTGAAGCCTCGCGACCACCTCGGCACCGAAATCGCCGATGGACGTTGTGTCATAGACCTGTTGGAACGCGGTCTCGGCAATTTCTTCGGCCAAGGCGTCGCGCAACTCCTCGCCCTCGAGCTTGCTATCAAGGATGATCTCGTCAGTTCCAAGAATTGCAGCACCCTCAAGAGGTGTCCCATTCAATGTGGCAAAGTCGTCCACGATCGTCAGGTCAATGTCTTCGCCGAACTGCTCATCGACGTCGTCGGTCGTCTCGAGGTCCGAACTCAACACATCCGCGATACGGTAGCTTGCAAGCTCAAAGGCCATCTCGCCTTCGACGGTAAGGCTCTCAAAATCTAGGTCCCGGGCGTCCAGGGCCGCACCAAACGCGCCAAATACAAGCGAAGCACTGGCAGCGCTTTCGCCATCGTTGCTTCCCAGCCCATGGTCGATGCCCACACACCTGCCCTGTTCAAATACCTTGCTGCTCGCAAAGGGACTCGGGTTTGCTTGCAAGTTGTCCAATTGCTCGGCTTGTTGCTCGGTTGACGTCATCGGAGGCTCCTTATGATCCGGATATGTGCAGGGCGAGATTGGCGTGGCCCAACCTCGCGCCTCACATGTCCTAGGCGATGACTATGCGGTTCCGTAACTGCGCATGACTCTCGTGCGATGACAAAAAAGTCTCATTTTCTGCCATCACTCGATTTTGCCTGGGAAGTCTTTCGATAAGCAGCCGGGGACGTTCCTTTCCATTGGCGGAAAACTCTGAAAAACGTGGTCTGTGAGGCGTAGCCCAGAACGGAACTGATCTGCTTTATGGGCATGTCTGTATCGGTGAGCAGCCGACAGGCCCTTTCTTCTCGCAATGTGTCTCGGATCGCACTTATTGTTGTGCCATGATCGGCAACGTGCCGTTGTAGCGTTCGCGTCGTAATCCCCAAATCATGGGCGTATCGTTCGATTGTCTGGGCTGTCCCGTCCGTTATTGATGCTGCCACGGCGGTCTTTAGACGGCTCAAAAGATCGCAGGTTGTTCCGTCGGGCATCAGGACATCTGTGCCAAGTTGCAAAGACGATGATAGTTTTGGAACAGCTTGCGGAACCTGCTGCTGAAGGACCGCAGCGTCAAATGAGATCGCACTTTCCGCCGCATTTGCTTCGACCGGCGTTTTTATTTGCGCCGATAGCGCTTTGCCAGCCACCTGATTTGTGGCCAATTGAGCGCTGTTTACAGTGCAGTCAGGAGCATGACGGAGCAACATCTCGGCACTGGCTGCAACAATGAAGGTTTCATCGAAACAAATGCGCGGGTGGTCGTCGTCAGGGGCATGATAGTAAGTTATGTTGGCGAAGTCGCCGGAAACATTGAGCTTCAACCACGCGCCCTGCATCTGGTAGACGGATTTCCGGCAGAAGCTGTCGAACAATCCCCCAAGCGTTGGTTGCGAGAAGGCAAGGCAACCAGGGCACCACGGACCGTAACTGCGGGCATAGAGCAGCGCCATTTCCGCTTGATTTTGTGCCATAGCACGAGAGCAAAGTCGTCCATATTCTCTGACGGGCAACCATTCAACGTCTGCTGAGCGATCGTCACTGCCGGAAGACGGGTACAATTCAGACACGTCGCATTGATCGTTGAGAAAACGAACACGCGCAGACTTCGTTGAGATAGCACGCACTGGCGCCTCCACATGTCATGGCAGTTAAACATGGGAGCCTATCAAACAAACATCGCGGCTAAACCGCTTGTTGAAATTCCCGCGAAAGACGGCTGGTACGCACAATATCTGTAGGCGTAATTCTGCGCGGCTTCTTCTGCGCTGCGTTGTTCGTCTTGCAGAACGACGAAATGAAGACCTGCCGGGCGTTGCCGCGATGATTAAGAAAAGGTCTACCTCCATCCAAGTACCGACTTGGGTGGTTATCAGCTGGCGCCCGGGTCGTGCGATCTATGACGTGGTCTTTGCCTTGGTATGCGGCAGGATCCAGTTCGCCATGTATTTGTGGCCCGGCACGATGTGGCCAAATGGAAACTTCGCCATGTGTTTGTGGCCAGGTACGATGTGGGCGAAGGGAAACTTCGCCATGAACTTATGCCCCGGCACGATGTGCGCAAAGGGGAACTTCGCCATGAACTTATGCCCCGGCACGATGTGCGCAAAGGGGAACTTCGCCATGAACTTGTGGCCCGGCACAATATGCGCAAAGGGAAACTTCGCCATGAACTTGTTTCCGGGAACGAGAGAGTTCGTATGCGGTTTGCCGTTGATGAGAAGCGGGAAGGGCCAGTTTGCCATTCGTGGGTGGCCCGGCACGATGTGGCCAAACGGGAACTTCGCCATGAACTTGTGCCCAGGCACAATGTGAGCGAACGGGAACTTCGCCATGAACTTGTGGCCGGGCACGATATGGCCAAACGGAAACTTCGCCATGAACTTGTGGCCCGGCACAATGTGGGCGAAGGGGAACTTGGCCATGTACTTTTGGCCGGGGACCAGCAGGTCGAATGGCCAGCGGCCATAACGCTTGTTGCCCGGTAACAAAAGATCAATGGGCCAGGACGCCATGCGGCCATGCGGTTCAATGATGCTTCCCCGGAATGGCTTGCGGCGACTGATCAGTGGAATCGGCCAGTCCGCCATATGAGGATTCGGATGGGCGCTATCGATAGGTCGCGCCAGCATGTGCGGATGGTCCTGCAGAATGCTCAGGCGATGGTTTGGCTTGTCCTCGACAGTGACTTCTTCGACCAGCTCGCCCATGTCAACGGCGCCCATCTCGGCCGCCACATCGCGGGTGGTTTGAGCCACGGACAGGGGTTTGTATCCAGCCCGGACCAGGAGCACCGCGCCCGATTTGGCCAGGTGCTTCTCGTAGGCCTTGGCGGTATCGGTATCCACTTTGGCCTTCGTGAGCTTATCCAGCAAACCGTCCGCAGACGTGTACATGGAGATGATCCGGGGCGAAAACCGGTGGAAGCGTACCAACTCACGGTACACATTTTGCGCTTGATCGACGCTTTCGAAATAGCGTGTGATGATTTGCGTCATGGGGCCTCCATCGGTTTCGACCGCGCGTTGACAGCTTTCAGCCGTGTTCCGCGCAGCAAGAGCGGGATAGCAACAAGTATGGCCATCGCCAGGAAGGCCATCTCGATTATGAATACCATATTATAGGGCGTGCTGGCGGGAAGTCCGGCAAATGCAGGCATCACAACCACGATGTCGCGAACAATGCCCGCTAGGGCGATGCCAACGCCCGCGCATGTTGCCTGCACAGCGCCCCAGGCGCCAAGCGACAGGCCAATCTGGTTGTTCGGGGCGTTTCGAATGGTCGCCGTCAGCGTGGCGTGGCCGAAAAGACCCGCACCAAGACCAGCCGCAAATGTCCCCAGCAAGAACGGGATGGCCGTGTCGATCAAGGACGACAAGATAATGGAGGCAAACCCGGGCAAGGCGATCAGTGCGCCAAAAATGGCAAGTCGCACCGGTATACCACCGCGCGTCAGGGTGCGCGAGGCGATGCCAAAGCCAATCAGTGTGCCGCCAGCCAAAAGGGCGGTGAGCTTTGTGGTTTGCCCGACGGACAGGCCAAGCACCTGACCGCCATAGGGTTCAAGCAAAACATCGGCCATCCCGAAGCCAAACGTGCCAAGTCCAATGACGGCCAAAAGCCGGACCATGCCGGGGCGTGCTGCAAGATTGCGCCAGGCGTCCTGAAAGCGCGTTTTAGGCGCCAGTTCCATCTGTCGGGCCACATCGCGATCTCGCGCTTCCTGTTTCCACATTGCAAACAGATTGAGGGCCACAGTCACGACGGCCGTGCCCTGGATGACCTGGATCAGGCGGCCCGGCGTGTAGTTCGACAGAAGTGCGCCGTAGATCAGTGCACTGACAACCATGCCCACGAGCAGCATGACATACATCAGGCCGACGACCTTGGGTTGATCTTCTTCCTTCACCAAGTCGGTGGCAAGGGCCAAGCCGACGGTCTGAACCATATGAAGCCCGGCACCGACAAGAAGAAAGGACAACGCGGCGGATGACACCCCGATCCAGCGCGGGGCGTCTGCAGCTTCGGCATAGCCTGACAGCATCAACAGCGCGAAAGGCATGACGGCAAAGCCACCAAACTGGTACATCGTGCCTTTCCAGATGTACGGGACGCGCCGCCACCCAAGTGCGGATACATGCGTATCGGACTTGAACCCGATTAGTGCGCGCAGCGGTGCAAACAGAAGCGGCAGGGCGATCATGCCTGCAACAAGTGCTGCCGACACGTTCAGCTCAACGATCATGACCCTGTTCAATATGCCCATCAACAGGACCAGAGCCATGCCCACCGTGATTTGAAACAGGGATAAACGAAGCAGCCGGGACAAAGGCACGTCTTCGGTCGCGACATCTGCGAATGGCAGATAGCGTGGAGCTATTGAAGCCAGCTTGCGAAGCGCGAAGTCGCGATAGTTCAGCATACCTCATCTCTACTTGTGGTGCCGGAGGACCGCCCAAGCAATTTGGGCGGTCACAGGCTTTCCGGAGGTGTGCCATTGGGCGCAGTCCGCCCACGGCGGTGGATCGCTAGTCAGATGCGATCGATAGAGGTGGTGCCGCTGACGCGTATATCTTGTCGGTCTGAAGCACGGCCTTTGCTGTCGTTCCATCCGCAAAGATGACGGTAAGCGCGCGTCCGTCATTGCTTTCGTCAAGAACGTAGGCTGCCTTGGATGTTTCGGCATTGGGCGTGATCTGGCGTGCGGCCATCTCATCACCTGTGCCCAGCTCTTGCCCGGACAGGAAGTCCGACACCCAAGACGTATTGCTTAGAACAGCGACGTGAACCGAAAACGATCCAACGGCAACTGCCCCAAGAAAGATTGGCACACCCACAGCAGGGGGCACCACAAGCCACATTTTTGCATTGTTCATAACGTCACCTCCTTAGCCGAGCCAAGGCGTTGTGAACGCCACTAGAATGTGAGCAAGAAGCGCGATGAGCCCGAAGACACGGGTGCCATCAATGAGGTAGCTGTGAACTTCCTCCGCCTCTTTCAGGTTCAAGCCGGTTGGCCAGACCTTTTCTGGATCATCGGACATGTCCAATTTCCTCCATGGTTGGTTTTAGGACCGGTCGGGCGGTCACGCGGAGACGAACCGCACCCACCATCGTGGATCCACGACCACACCGCGAAGATGTGTAGCCGATTCTTCGATAATGTCATTTTTAGTTTACACATACAACGTAATTAAAATTTGACATACGGCGGTGCCCGGAACTCCCGCAGGTCCAGTTTTCGCAAACCGCCGTGCGGAAAGAGCGCGGCAGTCACACTCTTCCCGGTTGCGCGGCGCGTTACACGAGCGTTAACGCATTGTCCTCAAAGGGGCGGTTGTTGATGTCATAATCTGTCACGACGAGACCTGAGTAGTGGTCGTCAAGTGTGCCGGTGCCAATGCCGAAGAAGTCCACGTGATCCTCGGACCCTTCAACGGCGTTCGTGATCTCGAGGATGTATAGCGTATACTCGAGAACATCGACATCGGCCGTGACGACGTGGAAGCCGTAATTGACCAGCGTGCCCGGCTCATAGGCACCCGCAGGGATGGTGTAGGTGTCGCGCACCTCGTTTACGACAGTAAAACTGTTGGTTCGTGTCACAGAACCGCCCGTGCCCCCGGTTGTCGTCAACGATGCGGATGCACCGATCCCCAGAAACTCGCCAGAGGCTTCGATCGTCGAGGCGACGGAAAGGTTCCAGTTGTATTCGGACGCGGTGGTGTGGGTCTGTTCTTCGCCCAGCACCCATGTGGTCGATGCTTCGCCCTGGCCAATTAGGATGGAGTTGGACTCGGACGTCGGGATCAGCTTGGTCGGTCGCACGTCGAGAACGCGCAGGTCCCCGTTCACGTTGGCGTAGGCTGCTTTCATCTTGTATTGGTCCAGCACTCCGTCGTTGTTCAAGTCGAACTTGCAATGCGCATCGGAAATATCCAGGTCCCTCGCGCCGAGAGTGACCAGATTTGGTTCATCCAACCGTTCGATCGGGGCCAGTTCGTCGAACCTCGTCTGAACACGATCGTAGCCGATCAACCCATTGGGAAAGACGATAGCCGACGCAAAGGCGTTTCCTTCGGATCCAGCGGGTGTTCGAGATCCAGCTTGGGCGGTTCCGAACTCTGTTTGGACCGTGTCATTCTCAGACATGAAAGGCGCCAAAGCTTTTGTATCTGTTCCGCCAGTCAGCCGCGCGACAACCTCAGCGTCGAAATCACCCTGCGAGGCGGTTGCGAATGCTTCGCAGAAGGCAACTTCCTCGGTCAATATTGCCTGTAAAGAGGCGCCGGTGAGGTTAGCATCGAGGAAAATGCGCCCGTCTTCGGTGGCCGCGCCATCCAGTTTTGTGCCATCGGTGGCGGGAAAGTCTTCGACGAACGTGACATCCACCGCATCGCCGAGCGCAGCGACCACGTCTGCGCCCGTCGCTATGACAGCCGCCTGCGCCAGATCAAGGAGTTCTGCAAATTCGGCAAGTGTGTCTGTCTGTGCGTCGGTGAAGTCCGTTTCGTTGATACCGCGCGCGAGCAGCGATTGGGCCAGCACGTGTTGACCTGCGGTCGCCGCGTCCGGGGTTTGATGATGGAGGCCCGCGCGGAATACGAAGGTGTCGTCGGCGTTTTGTAGTGCGTCGAGTGGCGTTTGCATTTTCCTTTTGAACATGCGTCGTCAATTGAAGTTGTGAAGAGGAGAATGGCCCTCGCGCTTGCATTTTGAGCTTGAAAAATGCTGATTAGATGTCGGGCTAAGGTCAGGTCAGCGCATGAGCAAGATCTTGCGACGGATTGCGGCCTGGGGTGGCGTGAAAGTGATAACACAACCCTTAGTTAGCTTTTTGTGCGCAAAAACGTTGGTTTTTCGATAGAGAGCACGCCGGTTTTTGCCGGGTGCGCTCCCGCATCGCGTTTCTTCGGACGCGGTGTTTCGGCAAATTTTTGTGGGGCGCCTGCTTCGGTGCATGATCGCGGGGCAAGGCGCTGGTAGCGCGCAAGACATGGATTGGACAGAGCGATGTGTTCGCTCTGTCCCTTTTTGTGTGCCTGTTATGCAAGACCTAGGATGTCTTAACCCAACGGGGCATTGTTGACGTCGTAGTCGGTCACCACAAGACCGGCATAGTGATCTTTGATGGTTTCCCGATTGAAGCCTTGGAAGCTGATAAAGTCCCGGGCTCCGTTTGCCGCGTTAGTGATTTCGGCGATGTATAGGGTGTGTTGCACAAAATCTACGTCGCCTACGATCATATGGAAGCCATAGTTCACCAGGGTGCCAGGCTCATATGCGCCTGCTGGAATTGTGTAGGTGTCGCGCACCTCGTTTGCCACGGTAAAGCTATTGGTTGTGCTAAAGGAGCCACCGGCCTCAACCGATGTGGTCACGGACGCGGATGCCCCAATTCCAAGAATCTTTTTCTCCGCCGTCAGAGTGGCAGAAACTGTTGTGTTGTAGTTGAACTCACCCGTCGTCTCGTGCTTGTCTTCCGCTCTCAGGACCCAGGTCATGGAGGCCTAGCCCCGGCCGATCCGAACGATTTTGGGTTCGGACGTTGGCAGCAGTTTTGTCGGCGTCACGCTAAGCACCGCAATTGGCCGATCAACATCTGCATAGGCTGCTGTCATCCGATATTGATCCAGAATACCGTCGCCGTTCAGATCGCATTTGCTTGGGACATTGGACAGGTTCATCTGTCGAGCGCCCGCGGTCACCAGTGTAGGCTCATAAAGCCGTTCAAATGGTGGTGTCATGCCTGCGCCGAAGGTGTCCAAACTGAGGTCGTAGGTCCCATCCAGACTGTTCACGCCAATGATGTCCTGGCTGAAGGGAAAGGTGAATGCGTCGGAAACCGCAGTTCTTGCCGCTTCTGCTGTCCCTAACTCCGTCTCCACAGTGTCGTCTTGGCTCCCGGAACTGAACGCCGCCAATACTGTCTAGCCCCCTGTTTCCGGGCCACTGATTTGGGCTTTCTCTAATAGTGTTTCTGGAACGGGTGTACGGATGTTGAGCGCCTGATGTGGTCGGGTGTGGTTGTACTGTCTGAGCCATTGGTTGATTAAAAACTAGGCTTGCTTGGTGGTCGTGAACCACTTCACGTTGAGAATGCTCCTAGCGCAATGTGCCATTGAACCGCTCGTTAATGGACAGCATTTGGGCACTGAGGGGCACCCGATGCTCCTTGTCAGCTTTCATTCGGGCTGCGGGCACGGTCCACATCTGCTGTTCAAAATCAAACTCTTCTCAACGAGCTTGAAGAACTTCGCTGGTACGGCTGGCAGTTAGGCAGGTGAACATAAGCGCCTTCGCTGCCATTGCGTCTTTTGTGGCCAGTTGGGCATAGAACGCGGGCACGTCTTTCCAGTCCATGGCCTTATGATGTTGCACCTTTTGCTTGACCTGGGGCAGCACACGCGCGTCGCGGATCGTAGCGACCGGGTTTTCGCCGTTACGGAAACCCTTCGACTTTGCTACATCGAGAACGGCTTTAATCCGCTGTGCGAGGCGTTTGGCGGTCTCGTGTTTCTCAGTCCAAACCGGCAACAGTACCTGAAGCACTTCAGGCTGACCTACCTCTGAGACGGGCAATCGGCCGATCTTCGGAAAGGCATACTCTGCAAGAGTATTGATCCACTGCTGACCATGCTTAGGATTCTTCCAAGTCGGCAGGCGTTCGATATGGACTTGGCGGGCGATCTCCTCGAAACATGGAATTTCTTGGCTGGCGTTGTAGCGTGGGTTAATCCCTTGCTTCGCCATTCGCCGGTACTCTAGAGCACGGTCCCTGGCTTGGTTCAGCGTAACGATGTCTGCTCCACCGAGACCAAAGTCAGTACGTAGCGGTTTGCCTTGTTTGTTCCGCTGCCCCTTCACGGTGACGCGTACAATCCAGCGGCGCGCCCCGGACGGATCGACAACCAAATAGAGACCATTCCCGTCACCGTGGCGGCCCGACCCTAGGGTTCGAACCAAGTTTTTGTCAATTTACCACTCTGAAGAGCCACTATTATACCATGATTCATACCACCAAGTGAGCATGATTGAGAGTAATCGAAACCAAGCCAAACGCAATGACGAAACTGATTTATTCATGCTTTACATGAAGATAACTAATGCCACCTAAGCGATCATGAATACTTACAATTGGTAGATGGCGGAGACGAAGGGATTCGAACCCTCGAGACGGTTTCCCGCCTACTCCCTTAGCAGGGGAGCGCCTTCGACCACTCGGCCACGTCTCCGTTGACCGCTCTAACGAAGTGGGCACAGACGTGCAAGGCGGGAATGCTTTTGCTTACAAACAGAAATGCCGTGTGTTCTGTATGTCGCCGTCATCTGCGCGACGCCTCTGTCGGCTGAGAGAGCCGGCCAAATTCCGGCGGCCATCTATTGTCATAGTTTCTCTTGAAATACACAGCGCTGGACATGGCCAACAGAGCCGCCGGTGTAGTCGCTCACGCCGCCAGATGCTTGAGCATATGCTGCATAGACGGCCTCTTTGGAAATAGCCTTTGTATTTGTGGTAGCGGGCCAGCAGATCGACACTGCGTGACAATACAAGCCTGGCACCCACACAACGAGTTTGGATGGGCCCTTTTTAATTCACTGCCTGGGACAGCATAACAGACCGCATCCATGCACATTGTGACCGCCAACGAACTATTCGTAACGCGAGTCTGTTAGGTATTGAAAAGGAAGTGCATCACGTCGCCGTCCTTGACGATGTATGCCTTGCCCTCAGCCCGCATCTTCCCCGCATCCTTGGCCGCCTGTTCCCCACCCAAATCTACAAAATCGTCGTAGGCGATGGTTTCGGCGCGGATGAACCCCTTTTCGAAGTCGCCGTGGATCACGCCGGCAGCCTTCGGCGCCGAAGTGCCCGACTTGATGGTCCAGGCCCGCGCCTCTTTCGGTCCGACAGTGAAATAGGTTTCAAGGTGCAAGAGTTCGTAGCCTGCGCGGATCAACCGGTCGAGGCCCGCTTCGGTCAAGCCCATCTCTTCGAGGAACATCTGGGCTTCGTCGTCTTCCAGCTGGCTGATCTCTTCCTCGATCTGAGCCGATATGACCACGTGGCTGTTGCCCTGCGCTGCGGCCATGTCTGCGACCTTGGCAGAATGTGCATTGCCTCCGGCGGCTTCTTCCTCGCCCACGTTGCAGACATAAAGAACCGGCTTGGTTGTCAGCAGTTGCAGCATGGACCACGCCTTTGCGTCCTCGTCATCAATCTCGACGACGCGGGCCGGTTGGCCGTCTTCAAGGGCTTTAAGCGCCAATTTCATGAGCCGTTCCTGCTGCACCGCCTCCTTGTCGCCCCCGCGCACCTTGCGCACGATGTTCTGAAGGCGCTTTTCGAGGCTTTCGATGTCGGCCAGCATCAGCTCGGTCTCGATGGTCTCGGCATCGGCGACAGGATCGACACGGCCTTCGACATGGGTGACATCGCCATCTTCAAAACAGCGCAGCACATGGGCAATGGCATCGACCTCGCGAATGTTGGCCAGAAACTGGTTGCCCAAGCCTTCGCCTTTGGACGCACCTTTGACGAGACCAGCGATATCCACGAAAGTCATGCGCGTCGGGATGATCTGCTTTGACGCGGCAATGCCTGCCAGCTTGTCCAACCGCGCATCCGGCACCGCGACCTCGCCCACATTGGGTTCGATCGTGCAAAAGGGAAAATTTGCGGCCTGCGCAGCCGCCGTTTTGGTCAACGCGTTGAACAGTGTCGATTTGCCGACATTCGGCAGGCCCACGATACCCATCTTGAAACCCATCGGATCCATCCTTCTGTGCACGTGCGCCGCTTCTAGCAGGACCAACAACAGGTGCAAGGCGGTGACAGGTTTGCAAAAAACGGGCCGCGGCACGTTGAAAGGAATTGTATTTATCCCCAGCCCCGTCGCAGGTTGCGGGCTCAGTGCGCCCATACGGCGCCGAAGTGATAATAGCGACGCAGGATCAGTACCATGACCCGCATTTACATTGCGATTTTCGTTCTCCTTTTCAGCGTAACCGGGGCAATGGCACAGGAATGGACCGTGGGGCTTGGCTCCACCGATTTCGGGGATCAGGGTACGGACAGCGCTGCGTTCGACCTTGAGTACCGCCATACGCCTTTTATCCAAAAGCGGGTACTGTCCGTGGCATGGGGCGCCAATCTGGGTCTCTCTGCCGAGGGCGACGCTTTTATCGGCGGCGGGATCTGGTCGCGCTGGCAGTGGCAGAGCGGCTGGTTCATCGACAACAGCATCATGCCCGGCTTGTTCGAAGAGGGGACAGCCGGCAATGACCTTGGCTCGTCTTTCGAAATCCGGTCCCTTTTAGGCGTGGGCTATCAGTTCGACAACGGCCACGCGATCTCGGCCTCCATCTCGCACAAATCGAACGCGAGCCTGGCCGACGACAACCCCGGCATGAACGTTTACAACATCAGGTACCATTTCCGCTTCTGACGGCGCTTGCCTTTCCCGCACCGCTTTGGCAGGGACAGCGGAACGCTTAATGGAGAGCAGGATGACAACCCGGATCGACGCCAAATTCGCCGCCCTCAAGGCCGAAGGCCGCAAGGCTTTCGTGTCTTACATCATGGCAGGCGACCCGGAGTACGACACGTCCCTTGCGATCGTAAAGGGCCTGCCGGGCGCTGGCGTCGACGTGATCGAACTGGGCCTGCCCTTCACGGACCCCATGGCCGACGGGCCCACCATCCAACTCGCAGGCCAACGGGCGCTCGAGGCGGGCATGACCCTTGACCGCACGCTAGATCTGGCGCGTGCGTTCCGTGAAACGGACAATACGACCCCCATCGTGCTGATGGGCTATTACAACCCGATCTATTCGCGCGGCGTGGACACGTTTCTGGCTCAGGCCAAAGAGGCCGGGATCGACGGCCTGATCGTCGTCGACCTGCCCCCCGAAGAAGACAGCGAGTTGTGCATCCCGGCCCAGGCCGCGGGCCTCAACTTCATCCGGCTCGCCACGCCGACCACGGATGACAAGCGCTTGCCGCGCGTGCTGCAAAACACTTCGGGCTTTGTCTACTACGTCTCGATCACTGGGATCACAGGCGCGGCCGAGGCTGAGGCCGGGGATGTCGGCCCCGAGGTCGCGCGCATCAAGTCGGCCACAGACCTGCCCATCATCGTTGGCTTCGGTATCAACACACCGGAAAAGTCGCGCGCCATCGCGTCCGTTGCCGATGGTGCCGTCGTCGGTTCCGCCATCGTCAGCAAGATCGGCGCAGGCGACAGCGTCGACAGCGTTCTGGAATTTGTGAAAAGCCTGGCCGACGGCGCACACACGGCATAGCCAGCAAGTCTCTGCCGAAATCGCTCCCTCTATACGGGAAACGTATGTAATTATTGAATTTTCGTCTGAATGCGGCAATGTTCGGCCCAAGACCGAAGACCTATACGCCTTGATTCAGACCACTGCCTCCCCATCCGATATCTCGGAAACACTGCTCGCAAAGACGGGCGACGCCCTCCTGTCCGGCGCGTTCGAGACATTCGCGGCGTGCTTCAGCCTCCCCTACACCGTCGAGACGGTGAACGGCCAGAATGTCATCGGATCGCGGAACAGCCTGAGGACGACATTCGATGCCGTGCACGGGCATCTCGTGAAACAGCAAGTCACGATGATGGCCCGCCATTGCGTGTCCGCCAGCTTCCGGTCCCCGGACGAAGTGGCCGCCACCCATGAAACACGCCTCATCAGCCGCGATATTCTGGTCCAGGAACCCTACCCGGCCTTTTCGCTGATCAAGCGCCAGCCGGACGGGTCATGGAAGGTCCATTTCACGTCATATGTGATTGTCGATTCCACCGAACTGAACAACGCCCTGCAAACCTAGGCCCGGGGTATCCCGCCCTTCGCCTCCACATGCGCGATGGCCGCGTCCACAGCCTCTTCAATCGACATCTCCGAGGTGTCCAGCAACAGCGCCCCATCCGCGGGCCGCATCGGCGCCGCCTCACGCTCACTGTCGCGCGCATCACGGGCCCGCACATCCTCCAACACCTCGGCCAGCGACCGGTCATCACCCTTCTCCCGCAACTCTTTCCAGCGCCGCTCCGCACGCACCTCAGCGCTCGCCGTCACGAAAAGCTGCGCTTCGGCATCGGGATAAATGACTGTGCAAATGTCGCGCCCATCCAGCACCGCACCGCCGGACCGCCGCGCAAAGGCGCGCTGAAAGTCCAGTAGCGCCGCCCGCACCTCCGCAATCACAGCCACCCGGCTCGCGGCCTGCGCCACCTCCGCCGTGCGCAACCGTCCGTCTTCCAGCGCAATCGGGTCCAGCGCCCGCGCCGCCGCCACCGGATCGGCCCCGTCCAGCGTCAACGCCCCAACGGCACGGTACAAAAGCCCGGTATCCAGATGCGCAAACCCGAAATGCTCTGCAACAGCACGCGCGATGGTGCCTTTGCCGGCCGCCGCAGGCCCGTCAATGGCAACGGTAAACACCAGCGCCGACATCACCCGCCGCGCTGAATGTCGGCACCCAGCCCACCCATCAGCGCCTCGAAGATCGGGAAGGAGGTCGCAATCGGCCCGCCATCATCCACGCTCATCGGCTTCTGCGTCGCCATACCCATGACAAGGAACGACATCGCAATCCGGTGATCCAGATGGCTCGCACAGGTCACGCCTCCGGTTACATGACCATGGCCAAGGCCCGTGACAGTCCACCAATCCGGCCCATCCTCAACCGTCACGCCCGCTGCGCGCAAACCAACGGCCATGGCGTCAATCCGGTCACTCTCCTTGACCCGCAATTCCTTCACCCCCGGCATATGGGTCTCGCCGCTGGCAAAAGACGCCACAACCGACAGCACCGGGTATTCATCAATCATGCTCGCCGCACGCTCGGCAGGCACCTCAATCCCCTTCAGATCGGGCGAGAACCGCGCGCGCAGGTCAGCCACAGGCTCACCACCTTCCTCGCGCTCATTCTCGTACACCAAATCAGCCCCCATCTCGCGCAGCGTGGTGAACAGCCCCGCCCGCGTCGGGTTCAACCCGATATTGGGCACCAGCACGTCCGATCCGGGCACGATCAGCGCCGCACACACCGGAAACGCGGCCGAGGACGGATCGCGCGGCACATCAATATGCTGCGGCTTAAGCTCCGGCTGCCCCTTGAGGGTGATGACACGCCCCTCGTCGGTCACCTCGGTCGAAATCTCGGCCCCGAACCCCGCCAGCATCCGCTCCGTATGATCGCGTGTCGCCTCTTCCTCGATCACCACAGTCTCACCCGGCGCGTTCAGACCGGCCAACAACACGGCAGACTTCACCTGCGCCGACGGCACCGGCACGGTGTAGCGCACGGGCACCGGATCAGCCGCGCCCACAAGCGTCATCGGCAACCGCCCCCCGGCCCGGCCCACCGCCTGACAGCCAAACAGCGCCAGCGGGTCCGTCACCCGCGCCATGGGCCGCCCGTTCAGGCTCGCGTCGCCAGTAAAGGTCACCGAAATGGGCGAGGTCGCCATCGCCCCCATGATCAGGCGCACACCGGTGCCGGAATTGCCGCAATCAATCACCTGATCGGGTTCCGCAAAGCCCCCAACGCCAACACCATGGACAGACCAGGACCCACCACCATGGTTGATCACCTCGGCGCCAAAGGCCTGCATGGCCTTGCCGGTGTCCAGCACATCCTGCCCTTCGAGCAACCCGGTTATGGTCGTCTCCCCCACCGCCATGGCGCCCAGAATGAGCGAGCGATGCGAGATCGACTTGTCGCCCGGTACCTCCGCCACACCGCTCAGCGGCCCACAGGCGGAAGAGGTCATAGGGATCGGATCACCGTGGCTGGACATGTTTGCGCTCGCATTGAAAAAGTCGGCGCAGACCTACCCCGCCCATCTGACCTCGTCCAGACCGCCCACATGTTTCTTCTGACCAAAAATACCACGGGGGAGCGCGGCACGCGCGGGGGCAGCGCCCCCACACACCCTATCCAACCCGCCGAAACGTCAGATAATGCGGCACCCGTCCCTCACGCAGCGCCTTCTGCTCGTACCGCGTGCTGATCCAGTCACCCCAAGGCTCCCGCCAATCGGTCGGGCGCTCGGCCAACCATTCAAAGCCCGCCTTCGGCACCTCTTCCAGCGTCTGGCGCACGTAGTCAGGAATGTCGGTCGCCACGCGAAAGATGGCCCCGGGCTGCATCACCCGCGCCAAAGGCTCCAGGTGCTCCTGCGTGACAAAGCGGCGGCGATGATGCCGCGCCTTGGGCCACGGATCGGGATAGAGCAGAAAGGCCCGCGCAATCGACGCCTCAGGCAGCACGTCCATCAGGTCACGCGCATCGCCGGGATGCACGGCCAGATTCTCCACCCCCGCCCGCCGGATCTTGCCCAGCAGCATCGCAACACCGTTAATATAGGGCTCCGCCCCGATAATGCCGACATCCGGGTTCTGGGCGGCCTGATGCACCAGATGCTCACCGCCACCAAAGCCGACCTCAAGCCACACAGGCTTGCCCCCGAACAGCGCATCCAGATCCAGCGGATTGCGCGCAGGATTGTCCTCCCACGACACCGCACCCGGCGATAACGCCTCCAGATCTTCATCCAGATAGCGTTTCTGACTGTCCTTCAGGGTCTTGCCCTTGAGGCGTCCATAAAAGTTGCGATGGGGGCGTTCGGTCATGGCGCGCCGTGTAGCGCGGGTCGCAGACAGGGGCAATGGGGACGGACCGGTAAGGCGCAGGTGTCCTGCGCCCACCCGCGCTCAATCCCGCGCCGCGTCCAGATATTCACGCAATTCGGTCAATACGGGCCGGATCTCAACCAGCCGGGCCACATCAAAATCCTCAGCGAGTTTCGCAAACTCCGGGCCAAGGGCCGCAATTGTATCGGCACGCACTTCGCGCCCCTTGTCGGTCAGCCACACCCGCTTTGACCGCCCGTCCTCGGGATTCGGGCGCATCTCCACCAACCCGTGCTCCTCCAGCCCCTTCAACGTGTGGGTCATCGAGGTCTTGGGCACCTGAAAGGCCCGCGCCATCTCCATGGGCGTGCGACCGTCACTCACGCGCGTCAGATGGTTCAACACCGTGAAATGGGGTGCGATCAGTCCATAGGGCAGCCGCGCCTCCAGAATGGCGCGGCTCAACTGTTCAATAATGCCGATCTCGTTGAACACTTCGAAAAAGACCGACGGGTCAGTGTCACGCATGCACGATCTTGCTTTCTATATCCCACCTGGGGCTTTGCGGGATGTCGGGGCCGTATCCGATCCGCGCAAACATTTGCACGGTTCCACCGCCCGGTGCCAGCCTGTCATGCACTTCGGTGTAAAGCGCTCGCATCTCCGGATATTCCTGCAGCGCCTGGCTCAGCGGCTGCATACCAAGCCCCGCCCCTGTCGCTGCCAGGTTCAGGCGCAGCCAGTCACGCCCCGCCGCGATCTGGTCGGCGCGCGTGTTGGTCGGTGTCACCTGCCACAGATGCCCCATGGCCGTGTCGGTGTTGGCAAAAACGGCCTTCAGCCCTTCGGTATAGGCCATCGACTTGCGGTCCAGCGCCGCCTCCCGCGTAAAGGTGCCGGTCAGGGCCATCGCCTCGAACATCGGTCCTGTAAAATCGATGCCGTCGGGATTGGCATCCACCTCGCGCCGACCAATACGGAACAGGTCCACGCTTTCCTTGTAGGTGTGCGGCGTCTCAATCTCGATCCGCAGCGCATCATGACTGAGCACCCGCAAGGCGGCAATGTCATCGGGATCGACAGACCCCGCAACAGCCGTGCGGGTCGCAGCACCCAGAACCGCATCCAGCGCCGCCTGATCCACTGGCCGGTCCGTATCAAACGGCTCCTTGAGGGACCGGCGGTGCATCACCTGTCCGAACAGCCCCGGCTCAGGCGTGCCCGCCCCTGCGATGAAACGGGCCACCGCCACACGACGATGGTCCAACCCCTCGGGATCTTCCCCATCCGGGAACAGATCAAACTCAACGCCATAGCCCTGATCGGCCGCCGCGAGAGCCATGAGTTCCAAGAAGCACCCCAGACCAATCACGATTTGCCGGTTGAACGGGTCCGTGTGCGGCAGCAACCGGTCAGTATCCACGCGCAAGGTCACCTCACCCTCGGTGCGCAGGTCCACCTGCCACGGCTGACGGTTGTGCGGGTTAGGCGCGAGGATGGCATAGGACAACGCACGCATGCGCGGCTCGGCATAGGTGCCTGCGACCTCCCACGGCTTCAGCGCCGTTTGCGGCATGCGGGTGACGGCGTAAGCGCCTGCGCCAGACGCTGCCAGAATTGAACCACCCCCAAGCAGAGCGAGGGTTTTGCGACGAGTGAAAGACATCGGATGCTCCTTTTGTACGATTTCGAACTACATCTTGGATATAATACGATATCGCACCAAACAAGTACTATATCGAACTTAATAACCTGAGACGCATCTCCGCTTGCCCCGAAACCCGGAAATTGGTAACCAAACCTGACCAATATCGGAAGTTTGCCATGCCCGTCATCACCACAATCGACGATCTCAAACGCATCTACGAACGCCGCGTGCCGCGCATGTTCTACGATTACTGCGAATCCGGCAGCTGGACGGAACAGACATTCCGCGACAATTCCTCGGACTTCGATGACATCCGTCTGCGCCAGCGCGTGGCCGTCGACATGTCGGGCCGCTCGACCAAATCCCAGATGATCGGCCAGGACGTCGCCATGCCCGTCGCCCTCGCCCCGGTAGGACTCACCGGCATGCAGCACGCCGATGGCGAAATGAAAGCCGCGCGCGCGGCCGAGAAATTCGGCGTTCCCTTTACGCTCTCCACCATGTCCATCAACTCGATCGAGGATGTGGCTGGCTTCACCGACGCTCCCTTCTGGTTCCAGCTCTACACGATGAAGGATCAGGACTACGTCGCCCGCCTGATCCAGCGGGCCAAGGACGCGAACTGCGCCGCCCTCGTCATCACGCTCGATCTGCAAATCCTCGGCCAGCGGCACAAGGACCTGAAAAACGGCCTCTCGGCCCCGCCCAAACTCACGGCCAAGACCATCGCGAACCTCGCCACCAAATGGGCCTGGGGGATCGAGATGCTGTCGGCCAAGCGCCGCGAGTTCGGAAACATCGTGGGCCACGTGGACGGCATCAGCGATGCCTCCTCGCTCGGCGCATGGACAGCCGAGCAATTCGATCCGACCCTCGACTGGTCCAAGGTCGCCAAGCTGAAAGAGCAATGGGGCAGCAAGGTCATCCTCAAGGGCATCCTCGATGCCGACGACGCCAAGATGGCGCTCAAGGTCGGCGCCGACGCCATCGTCGTATCAAACCACGGCGGACGGCAGCTCGACGGCGCGCTCAGCTCCATCCGCGCCCTGCCCTCGATCCTCGACGCGGTGGGCGATCAGGTCGAAGTGCATCTCGACAGCGGCATCCGCTCGGGTCAGGACGTGCTCAAGGCGCTCGCCATGGGGGCCAAGGGCACCTATATCGGCCGCGCTTTTGTCTACGGTCTGGGTGCGATGGGCCAACAGGGTGTGACCGAGGCGCTGAACGTCATCCACAAGGAACTCGACACGACAATGGCGCTGTGTGGTGAAACGAACGTGGCCAATCTCGGGCAGCATAACCTGCTGGTGCCCGAAGGGTTCGAAGGGCGTTGGCAATAGGGATTTCGCCGCGGTGCCCCGCGGCGACCGGCTGGGGGGCCAGCCCCCCAGACCCCCCGAGGTATTTTTAGCCAGAAGAAGGGATATGCGCGCGTTGGCGGCCAAGCATCCGTCCCCATGACGGGAGGAGGACTGCTGCGACCGCAAACATGATGCCCGCGACCACGTAGAAAGACACGCGCAAACCAAAGCCCTCGGCGACAAAGCCCATGATGACGGGGCCCAGGAAGAAGGCGGCATAGCCAAGGGCAGCGGCCTGGCTGATCGCGGCCAGACGGTATTTCGGGCGCACGGCCTGACCCACCAGTCCAAGCGCTAAGGGGCCAACGACCGACACACCAAGACCGCCCAGCAGGAACCCGGCATAGGCCATGGGCAGCCCTGTCGCCATACCGGCAAGCGCCAGCCCAAGACCGGCAATGCACGACGCCACAACCATCACCCGGAAGGGCGGCCAGCTTGCGCCAAAGATGTGCCCGCCCAGACGTCCCACGGCCATGCCAGTGGCCAGCAGCGCCGGCCCCATCGCGCCCTCAGCCGGGCCACCGCCCAGCGTCCGCTCCACGTGCAAGGCGGACCAGCCCTCGGACGCGGCCTCTCCCAGAAAGGCCGACAGGACAACCAGACCGCCAACCCAAACCAGAAGACGCGGCATGCCGCTGGCGTCCTGCGTGTCCTCCTCGGTCAGCGTCCGCACCGGCAGGATCAGCCACGGGCTTAGAATGGCCACCGCCAGCACGAGCACCGAAAAAATGGCGACCGGCCCATACCCGCCCTCACGTGCCACACCCACCGCCACAGCAGCCAGCGCGTAGGACACCGAAAACAAACCATGGTTCAGGTTCATCAGCGACCGGCCCGTGCTGGCCTCGGCCTCGCTCACCTCGGCATTGGCCAGCACGTCCGCAATCCCGGACCCGCCCGCTGCCAGAAACAGCGCGATGCCCATCACCAGCGACGTCTGCGCGGTCCCCGCCAGCACAAAGCCCGACGCCATCACCGCAGCGCCCGCAATCATCGCCCACCGCCCAATCAGACGGTGCAACAGCGGCGCCAGCCACATCGCCATGATCGCGCCGGTTGACCCGATCAGGATCAGCGTGCCCCAGGCCCCGTCACTTACACCGATCTGCCCCTTGATCACCGGCATCTGGGCAGAGAACGCAGCCCAGCCAAAGCCCACGATGACAAAGCCCATCAGGGCGCGGCGCGAGGCGATGATGTCATCCAGAAGTCTCATGTCCCAGCGGTGACACGGGGCCCTCACCTCGTCCAGCCCTCAGCAAGGTATTTTGCGTCTTTTCACGGCCCCAAAACCGGTCTATAGCGCAGCCTTCACGCGGGGTGACAGCCTTGGAGGCACCCTGCCCTAACTTTGGAGAATACATATGGCTGGAGAGATTCCTGATCTCGAAGCCCTGGAACGTACGGGGACAGGCAAGGGCGCCGCTCGTCAGGCCCGCCGCGACGGCATGGTTCCAGGGATTGTTTTTGGTGGCGACGCAGATCCGCTGCCGATCAATCTGCCCTTCAACAAGCTGTTCAAGATGTTGAAAGCCGGTCGGTTCAAGTCGACGCTGTTCAACATGAAGGTCGAAGGCCACGAGGACGTCCGCGTCATCTGCCGCGATGTGCAGCGCGACGTGGTCAAGGACCTGCCGACGCACGTGGACTTCATGCGCCTGCGCCGCACCACCAAGATCAACCTTTTCATCGGTGTTGAAGTGGAAGGCGAAGACGTATCGCCCGGCCTGAAAAAGGGCGGCGTGCTGTCCCTGGTCCGCCCCGAGGTGGAACTGGTCGTGACAGCTGGTGACATCCCCGAAAGCATCACAATCGACGTGAGCGGCGCGGAAGTCGGCGACAGCATCACAATCTCTTCCGTGACGCTGCCAACAGGTGCCAAGCCGACCATCGACCGTGACTTCGTGATTGCGACGATCACGGCACCGTCCGGCCTGCGCTCGTCCGAGAATGAAGAGGGCGACGCTGAAGGCGAAGACGCAACTGAAGAGGCTGGCGAAGAATAATCCTCGCCTCTGTGCAGTTTGAGATTAGGCCGCTCCGATCCGGGGCGGCCTTTTTCTTTCGGGTGATGGTGATCTAGCACCTGCACTGAGTTTCGTGGAAAACGACAGCCTCTACTGAATTTTACCGCATGCGCCTGATTTAAATGGGCCGGTGGTTAGCTAGGCTGTGCATCGCTGCCTCACGCTCTGCGATATTGCCACCACAGGGTGCATTTACACATGCTGGACCATGCCCGGCCCGGTCCCTATGCTGCGCTGCAACATCTACGGGAGGCGTTCATGAAACTCATCGTCGGTCTGGGCAATCCAGGCCCGAAATATGCGCGCAACCGTCACAATATCGGCTTTATGGTCCTCGACCGCATCGCGTCCGATCACGGCTTTCCGGTATGGAAGTCCAAGCACCAGGGCTCGGTGTCCGAAGGACGGTTCGGATCGACCCGCGCGATCCTGCTGAAGCCTGAAACCTACATGAATAAATCGGGCGACAGCGTCGGCGCCGCGATGCGGTTTCACAAGCTAGAGCCCAAGGATGTCATTGTCTTACATGACGAAATCGACCTCGCCCCGGGCAAGGTGCGCTGGAAGGTGGGTGGAGGGCACGCCGGGCACAACGGTCTGCGGTCGATCCATGCGCATATCGGCGCGGATTATGCCCGCGTTCGCCTTGGAGTAGGACATCCGGGTCACAAGGATGCCGTGCCCGGTTACGTGCTGCGCGATTTTCCGAAGGCGGACGACGCATGGCTTGACGATGTCATACGTGGCTGTTCCGACGGCGCCCCACACCTGGCGCTTGGTGATGGCGCAAAGTTCATGAATGCAGTCGCCTTGCGCGTCGCACCGCCGCGATCCAGCAAGACGGTAGAAAAGGAAACCAAAACAAGCGCTTCAGATCCAAAAACGATAGACGAACCTGACGCAAGGTCGCCACTGCAGAAACTTATGGACCGTTTTTCATGACCCTACGCCAAGCCTTTTTGAATCAATCTGAAACCTGCGCACATATGGGCTCACCCTTGATGGGTCGTGTCCTGAACATCCTAGCAGAACACTGGGACCCGGACACGCCGCTCGGTCAAAAAATGGCTGAATATCAAGGAGATATTGGACCCGCCGGGCATTCCCTTCCCCTCCGGATCGGTGGCGGACTGCACGCCTTGGTGCTGCGCAGCCAAGACGCGGGCCTGATGCAAGCCTATCCACCCAACACTGTCGATGACGCGACGCTTGCACAGGCGATCCTCAACGCACTGACCACACACGAAGATTTCTTCCTTGATTGGACACGGCACGCGCCGCAGACTAACGAAGTTCGGCGCAGCGCCGCGCTGATCCCGATGGCGCATGTCGCGCTGTCGCACTTTGACCGGCCCATCGTGCTATCCGAACTAGGCGCGAGTGGCGGGTTGAACCTGATGTGGGACCATTTTGCACTCGCCACCCCCGCACATAGTTTCGGCCCAGAAGATCCGGTGCTGACCTTCAGGCCGGACTGGACCGGCCCGGTGCCTGCAAAGGGAAATCCACAGGTTGTGGATAGGTCAGGTGTGGACCTCAACCCTTTGAATCTCCAGGATGAAAATGATCATTTGGCACTACTATCATACCTCTGGGCCGACCAGCCGCACCGGGTTGAGTTGACCCGTGCGGCAACATCCGTGCTCACAGCCAAGGTGGACCAAGGCGATGCCATCGACTGGCTCGAACAGCGTCTGGCGACTGTGCCTAACGGGCACATGCACATGATCCAACACACGGTCGCGTGGCAGTATTTTCCGGCGGACGCGCAAGCGCGCGGCACTGCCATGATTGAAGTGGCTGGCGCAGCTGCTACCCCGGAGACGCCGCTGGCGTGGATGCAAATGGAAACCGATGGTGACACTACGGGCGCCGTTGGCGCGGCACTCACCCTGCGTTTGTGGCCCGGCGACCTCACCCTGAACCTTGGGCGTGCCGATTTTCATGGCCGTTGGATCAAATGGGCGTCGTAAGCGGTCGCTGCGCTTACTCCTAATGACGATTTCCGGAAAATCGCATCAGGGCGGAGGATAGAATTGAAGAAAGTCGCTAAATGGATACTCAGAGCAGGTTTGGCTCTGATAATTGCCGCCGTTATGATCGGATTGTGGAAGCGCGAAGAGGTCACACGCCTCCTTGCCGTCAATACGTTGTTCGATGAAGGGCGGATTGTATCGAACTTTTCGAACATGGATGGCGCCTTCCTGCATCGCGAGATTCCAAAAGGCGACACACCGGTCAGTCCGCTCCCCATCGGCACACCGCTTGAGATGCCGTCCGGATACGCGACTTGGGTTATTGACCGAACAGTGACGTCGACGCTCGTCCTGAAGGACGGGCAAATCGTGCACGAAGCCTACTACCAGGGAACAGGCGCCGACGACCTGCGCGTCAGCTGGTCCGTTGCCAAAAGCTACCTTTCCGCCCTGTTTGGCATTCTGGTGGACGAAGGCGCGATTGCGTCGCTGGATGCACCCGTGACGGATTACGCGCCAATGCTGAGGGGCAGTGCATATGATGGCGCGACCATCCGGAATGTGCTGCAAATGACTAGCGGCATCACATTCGACGAAGACTATCTGGATTACCACAGTGATATCAACAGGATGGGCCGGGTCCTGGCCCTAGGCGGCAAGATGGACGACTTTGCTGCTGGTTTGACCGACACCTTCGCCCCCGCTGGCGATGTATGGCAATACACGTCCATCGACACCCATGTCGTCGGCATGGTGGCCCGCGGCGCAACAGGGCGCAACATCCCTGACCTGATGGCGCAGAAACTCATCGAACCGCTAGGGTTGGAGCGGTCCCCGCTTTACCTCACAGATGGCGTCGGCGTCGCCTTTGTCCTTGGTGGGCTGAACATCACGACGCGCGACTACGCCCGCTTTGGCCAAATGATCCTGCAGGGCGGGCGGTGGAACGGTCAGCAGATCGTGCCCGCGGACTGGATAAAAACATCAACACGCCCCAACGCGCCTACAGCGGAAGGCAAGACCGGGTACGGTTATCAATGGTGGATCCCCGTTGGCGCATCCGACGGACAGTTTATGGGGCGTGGCATCTACGGTCAGTACCTCTATATCGACGAACAGGCGGGTGTGGTCATCGTCACAACAGCCGCAGATCGAAAGTTCCGCGAGGCGGGCGTGACCGCTGCGAATATTGACATGTTCCGCCAAATCGTGGCCGCAACGGAGTGAACAATGCAACCCGACGACAGTGTAAACGTACTTGGCACAACGCTTGAGCTCTGCGGCATGGACCCTGTCACCGGATTTTTCCGTGACGGTCACTGCAACACCTGCGCCGCGGACCAGGGCAGCCACACCGTTTGCGCCGTCATGACGGCAGAGTTTCTGGCCTATTCCAAGTATGTCGGAAATGATTTGAGCACACCGCGACCCGAGTATCGGTTCAAGGGGCTGGCCCCCGGTGACAGCTGGTGCCTGTGCGCATCACGTTTCCTGCAAGCACACGAGGAAGGCTGTGCACCCAAGGTCAGCCTGACGGCGACGCATCTCAGGGCGCTTGACGTGGTCCCTCTCGAAATCCTGAAAGAACACGCAGCCTAGTGCTGCAGAGGTCCCTCCATCAGGTCGTCAATGAACAGGCTGAGCAATTGCGGACGGCCTGAGACACCAGCCTTGCGATAGATTGCATTGGTCTGGGCCTTGACCGTCCCCTCGGATGTTTCGCGCAATGCAGCGATGTCCTGCGTGCTGAACCCTTTGATTGAAAACAGCGCCACGTCTCGTTCGGCTGGGGTCAGACCCCACAAGGTAAATTTGTCCTCCAGCAGCTCCATAAACGCGCCAGAGGCCGCGCGGAGCTGGCTTTCCACATGTTCGGAACGGCGCACTGCAGCGCGCAGCATGTAAGCGCCAACGCCGACCCCGATGATCAGACCAAGAGCGGCCGCAATTTCGATCAGTTCGTGGACCTGCCAACTGATTGGCGCAATGGGCAGGCCCAGCAAAGTAACAAGAATTTCAGATACAAAGAACACGGCACACAACGCTTGAACCAAAAACACTATCGAAAAGATGACCGTGCGTTTTGATATACTTAAAGTCACGCGACCCTCAGTCGTCGCCATTGTCGCCTCCGTTATCCCCCCCGCCGTCGCCGTCACTGTCGCCATCGCTGTCGCCGTCGCCGCCGTCATCTCCGTTGTCACCATCATCGCCGTCATCATCATCGTCGTCGCGGTCATCGTCACGGTCGTTGCCCACGCCGCTCGACCGACCCGGATTCACGATTTGCGAATTCTGACCGTCACCGTCCAGTTCGCGCCAGTAATCGCGCAAAATCTCTCCGGTAACCGGGCTGACCACGATCTCACGATAGAGGTCTCTGCTCCGCGCAACGATCCGCGAGCGGCCCAGCAACGTGCGCCGCACTTCAATCTGGGAAAATCCCTGATCACGCAATTGCCGGACGATGCTGTCCTCGATTGGACCGGCAAAGCTTGGTGCGCTGACGGCACAGGCAAACGCTATGGCACACGCCCACGTCTTCATTTCACGCCCTCCGACCGGCACGGCGCAAAGGGTGCCGTTGTCCCGGTCGTTGGTTGCGTCGACGCGCACGCATGGGAACGTCAGCCATCACCACCGCCGTCCCCGTACTCATGTCCGCCTTCCCCGCTATCATCATCGTCATCATCTACACCCCAATCGTCTTCGCGATCATCATACCGGCCCAATCGCTGGTCATCATCACCATCAAATAGTGACGCACCGCCCGCAACACGGTCAAACAGATCCGAAAATTTGAACCGTCCCTTGATGTCGGCCTGCGCCGTTGTTGCAATGAGCATTGTAATCGCGGCCAAAGTCACTGCCTTTTTCATCTCGTATCCCTTCTGTTGGGTATCGCGGCGGAAATCCGCGATGTGTTCCAGAAAAGGGACCGAAACGCGCGATTGCCCATGATCTACGGGTTTAATCGGATCGGGGTAAACACATAGTCCAAGGGCCTAAACCGGAGTTTATTGGTGCCACGCGACCGGGCCGGAGCGGTCGCACGAACAAAAAAAGCGGGCCAATGGCCCGCCGGTGGTTCGTAACGCAAAGGCGCAATTATTCGACGTTGCGACCTTCCGGGCCGGTCATGTCAAAGCCCAGATGCCGCGCGACAGTGAAAATGTCCTTGTCGCCGCGCCCGCACATGTTCATGCAGATGATGTGATCGGACGGCAGCTTGGGTGCTATTTTCATGACGTGCGCCAGGGCATGCGATGGTTCAAGTGCCGGAATGATCCCCTCAGTGGTGCAGCTAAGCTGGAAGGCCTCCAGCGCCTCGACATCCGTGATCGAAACATACTCGGCACGGCCGATGTCATGCAGCCAGGCGTGTTCCGGCCCGATCCCCGGATAGTCTAGACCGGCAGAGATCGAGAACCCTTCGAGGATCTGGCCATCGTCGTCTTGCAGCAAGTAAGTGCGGTTGCCATGCAGCACGCCGGGACGGCCGCCGGTGAGGGAAGCGCAATGCTCCATCTTCGCATTCACGCCCTTGCCACCCGCCTCGACGCCAATGATCGCGACCTCTTTGTCGTCGAGGAAGGGATAGAACAGCCCCATCGCATTGGACCCGCCACCGATGGCCGCGATCACTGTGTCGGGAAAACGGCCCTCGGCCTCCGTCATCTGCTCGCGGACTTCCTTGCCGATGATGCTTTGGAAGTCGCGAACCATAGCGGGGTACGGGTGTGGCCCGGCCACTGTACCGATACAGTAGAACGTGTCGCGGACATTTGTGACCCAGTCGCGCAGGGCATCGTTCATGGCGTCCTTGAGTGTGCCGCGACCAGAGGTCACCGGGATCACCTCTGCACCCAGCAGCTTCATGCGGAACACATTGGGGGCCTGACGCTCAACGTCATGCGCACCCATGTAAACCACGCACTTGAGGCCGAATTTCGCGCAAACAGTTGCGGTGGCCACCCCGTGCTGCCCCGCCCCGGTCTCGGCAATGATCCGGGTCTTGCCCATACGACGCGCCAGGATGATCTGGCCCAGCACGTTGTTGATCTTGTGCGCGCCGGTGTGGTTCAGTTCGTCCCGCTTCATGTAGATCTTGGCGCCGCCCAAGTGGTCCGTCAGGCGCTCAGCGAAATAGAGCGGGCTTGGCCGACCCACATAGTGCTTCCACAGATGGTCCATCTCAGCCCAGAAGCTGTCGTCGGTTTTGGCCTTTTCGTATTCCTCTTCCAGCGACAGGATCAGCGGCATCAGCGTCTCGGACACGAACCGCCCGCCAAAATCGCCAAAGCGCCCGTTTTCATCGGGGCCAGTCATGAAGGAATTGAAAAGATCGTTGGCCATCGTCGCCTCCCGCGTTCAGGTCAGATCGCGTTTATACCCGATGTGAGAAGGGGTAAAGCCAAGCCGCTCGTAGAAACGAGCGCTGTCGGTGCGACCTTTGTTCATGGTCAGTTGCATCAGCTTGCACCCGGCGGCGCGGGACCTCGCCTCGGCATCAGCGAACATCGCCTCGCCAATGCTTTGCCCGCGCAGATGGCTGGCCACACGCACACCTTCGATCTGTGCGCGGCGCGTGGCACTCAGGGACAGACCGGCGATGAATGTCAGGTGGTAAGTGGCAATGACGTCACCCGCCAGTTCACCGACGATGACGGTGTTGTTCGGGTCCGCTTCAATCTCTCTGAACGTCGGCAGATAGGCATCGGCTTGGGTGCTTTCGCGGGTTGCGCCCAGCTTGTCGTCCATCAGAAGTGACAGGATGGCGGGAACGTCAGCCTCCGTCGCGTTGCGAAAGGTGACGCTCATGCGCCCTGCGCCGCCGCCATGAAGGCGCGGATCAGGTTTGCGTCCTTTTCACCCGGTGCAGCCTCAACTCCCGAACTGATGTCCACCTGGCGCGCCCCGGTCAGGGCAACCGCTTCAGCCACGTTCTCGGCCGTCAGGCCCCCAGCGAGCATCCAGGGCACCGGCCAGCGCCGCCCCGAGATCAGACGCCAATCAAACGTCAGGCCATTGCCACCCGGCAGATCTGCGTTTTTGGGCGGTTTCGCGTCGACAAGGATCTGGTCCGCCACACGGACATAGGCGTCGAGCGCAGGCAGATCGTCAGCATCTGCAACGCCCACCGCCTTCATCACCGGCAAGCCATAGCGCGCCTTGATTTCAGCCACTCGGTCGGGCGTCTCGGACCCGTGCAATTGCAACATATCGAGCGGGACTTGGGCGATGAGGTCGTCCAGAAACGTATTATCCGCATTCACGACCAACGCCACCTTCGCGACACCGGGAGGAACATCCAATGCCAAAGCCCGCGCGTCCGCGATGCTAATGTCGCGCGGAGACTTCGGGAAAAACACAAAACCGATGTACTTCGCGCCCGCCTCAACTGCTGCGGCAACGTGTTCGGGGCGGCCCAAGCCGCAGATTTTGACTGAAACGTCGGACATGAGGTTGGATTAGCTGGCTTCGTCCAGAAGCGCCAGCACCTCGTCCTTGCCCTCGTGCTTTTCAGACTTCAGGCGTTTGACTTCGCGCTCGAGGCGGCGCTTGTCACGGGCGTTGCGCGCGTTCTCTGCCCGGATGGCGTGTTCGCGCATCCATTCCCAGACAAAGCCAACGAGCAAACCAACAATGATGCCGCCAAAGATCACGACGAACAGCGGAAGTTCTATGGTCGGGGCCACCGCAAAAAGACCAGCGATCTCGTCCGGCAGCAGCTTCAACGTCACCATGCCGCGATTGGCCAGGGCAACGGCAATAAGCGCCACGGCAAAGATGGCAATGCAGGCATATCGGATGTAGCGCATCAGGCTTTCCCGTTCAGACGATCACGCAAGAGCTTACCCGTCTTGAAGAAGGGCACATGCTTTTCTTCGACTTCCACCGTCTCGCCGGTGCGAGGGTTCCGGCCGGTCCGGGCGTCTCGTTTCTTGACTGAAAAGGCGCCAAAGCCGCGCAACTCAACCCGGTCGCCACGTGCCATCGCCTTGGTCACTTCGTCAAAAATCGTGTTCACGATCCGCTCGACATCTCTCTGATAAAGGTGTGGGTTTTCGTCTGCGATCTTCTGGATCAACTCTGACCGGATCATCTTATTCCCTCCCGAGAGACTCGGACATTTTGTCTTTAGCCGTCTCGTAACTATAGGAACAAACGTCGCTTTCGGGAATAGCCCGTATTTGGGCTTGGGTCGATTTTTTACCCGCCGCACAGGCACATGAGCGGTTTTTAGACCCACATCTGCCATAACGCACGAGTGTGCCGCATTGAGCGGTCCTTCAAATGGCAACGATTCGACATGTGAAATGACATAGAAAAAGGGGCCCCGCAGGGCCCCTTCGAAACGCTTGCAGCCTGTGTGTCGGCCTACTCGTCGCCCTTGAGGGCAGCGCCCAGGATATCGCCCAGCGATGCACCGGAGTCCGACGAGCCGTACTGTTCCACGGCCTCTTTCTCTTCCGCGATCTCGCGCGCCTTGATCGAGACGCCCAGACGACGGGTCTTGCTGTCGATGTTGGTGATGCGGACGTCCACCTTGTCACCGACCGAGAAACGCTCGGGGCGCTGTTCGGCGCGGTCACGCGACAGGTCGGAGCGGCGGATGAAGGATTTCATGCCTTCGTATTCCACTTCGACGCCGCCATCTTCGATGGCTGTCACTTCCACGGTCACGATCGAGCCGCGCTTCACGCCGCCCACGGCTTCGGCAAACTTGTCGCCGCCAACCGCTTTGATCGAGAGCGAGATGCGCTCTTTCTCGACGTCCACTTCGGACACAACCGCGTGGACCATGTCGCCCTTGCGGTAGTCCTGAATGGCTTCCTCGCCACGCTGGTCCCACGACAGGTCGGACAGGTGAACCATGCCGTCGATGTCGCCTTCGAGGCCAACGAACAAACCGAATTCGGTGATGTTCTTGACTTCGCCTTCGACTTCCGTGCCCTCGGGGTGTGTTTCTGCAAACACTTCCCACGGGTTACGCATGGTCTGCTTGAGGCCAAGGGAAACGCGGCGCTTGGCACCGTCGATTTCCAAAACCATGACCTCAACCTCTTGCGAGGTGGACACGATCTTGCCGGGGTGCACGTTCTTCTTGGTCCAGGACATTTCGGAGACGTGGACCAGACCCTCGACACCGGGCTCCAGTTCGACGAACGCACCGTAATCGGTGATGTTCGTGACGCGGCCTGTGTGCGTGCTTTCCAGCGGGTACTTGGCGGCCACCAGATCCCATGGATCTTCCTGCAGCTGCTTCATGCCCAGCGAAATGCGGTGGGTTTCTTTGTTGATCTTGATGACCTGCACCTTGATCGTCTCACCGATGGTGAGGATCTCGGACGGGTGGTTCACCCGGCGCCATGCCATATCGGTAACGTGCAGGAGACCGTCAACGCCGCCCAGGTCAACAAACGCACCGTATTCGGTAATGTTCTTGACCACACCGTCGACGTTCTGACCTTCGGACAGGTTGCCGATAACCTCGGCGCGCTGTTCTGCGCGGGACTCTTCGAGGATCGCACGACGCGACACAACGATGTTGCCACGGCGACGGTCCATCTTGAGGATCTGGAACGGCTGCTTCAGACCCATCAGCGGGCCAGCGTCGCGCACGGGGCGGACGTCAACTTGGCTACCGGGCAGGAAGGCCACCGCACCGCCGAGGTCGACAGTGAAGCCACCCTTGACGCGACCAAAGATGGCACCTTCGACGCGGGCGTCGTCGGCATATGCTTTTTCCAGGCGATCCCAGGCTTCTTCGCGGCGGGCCATCTCGCGCGAGATGACGGCTTCGCCACGGGCGTTTTCGGCCGCGCGCAGGTACACTTCGACCTCGTCCCCGACAGAGATTTCGGGCGCTTCACCGGGATTTGCGAATTCTTTGAGCTCGACGCGGCCTTCCATCTTGTAGCCTACGTCGATGATGGCTTGGCCTGCCTCGATGGCGAGGACCTTACCTTTGACAACAGACCCCTCTTCGGGCGTGTCCATTTCGAAGCTTTCTTGCAGGAGGGCTTCGAATTCCTCCATCATTTTATCAGCCATGTGGCGTCGGTTTCCTAACTATGTTCAGTTTTTCGGGCCGAGCGGTTGTCTCCGCCGGTCTTGGTGGGTTTGAGCCTTTGGTCATCGCTACGCGTCCGGAAAACAGATACAGGGCCTCCGACAGATCGGGGCCCTGAATACTTTCCGTGAATCATCACGTCACGCCGACGCGCGCGGTATAGTGCAGCCGCGTCAATGTCGCAAGTCGCATCCCCATCTGCGCGCCGACCACCGGCGCACCATCTCGCGCTGGTACCACCAGTTTGACCGGAATATGGGCACGTTTGCTTCGAAGGCGTGATTGACAATCCGCAATTATAGTCATTATGACTACGATCAAAGGTAGAATTCTCGAAACCGTCCTGATTTAATTCGCAAACGAGGGTAAGGTTCGAGCTGGGGACTTCAGTTTTACTGTCTTGGGGAAGAAGATGGATGACTACGAAAACGACTGTCGCATAGTCGATTCCGACTTTTCTACAGCCACTGACACAAATGATACTGCGCAATCCGACTCAACTTTGGCGAATGCGGAAAACGTCTGGAACAATATCCTCGTTTTTCCTGCCAAGGATGCCGCCGAACCGGCACCAGCATCAACGCATGTTGAGGTTTCAAGGGCCACCGATGGCTTTGATGTGGATGACGACCTTTGGGCGCGCGACGTATTCCTCGTCTGCGCCACCGCCTCGACGGCACCGGTTACGCTGCAGGCACTCTCCGAGCGGATGAAATCACTGACCGTTTCAGATGACTTTGATCACGCATTCCAACTGGCAACCTGCTGTGATGGCGCAGATGTTCTGCTTGCACTTGATCTGGATGCGGCCGAAGACATCAAGGACGTCTTTATCAGATTGGCAGAATTGAGACGGTCAAACCGCCCGCTTGCGGTGCTGACGATGTCGCGGTCCTTTACCCGGACATGTGTGACACACCGCGAAAACTCTGACTTCTCTGATGCGAGCGTGCGGCTCCCTGCATCTGAATATGAGATGTCTATGGCGCTGCACTTCGCGGTCACCAACGCATTTCTGCGAACATCCTGCGACGACGACCAAAAATGAAACGGTTTGACTGCGCACAAGGCGTAAAACCGAGATCTTGATGGCGTGTTGTTGTCAAAATGATTGATCGCTTGTAATAGATTGAGAAAACTGGCGCTGGAAAAAGCGCCGCAGGCTGTGGTGTACCGTGGATACAAAAATACTAGGGCAGATCGCACAACTTCGCGCTTTGCTCGAAGAGATGGAAAAAGACTTTGGCATGCATGAATTGTCGCGAAACGAACGCGACATTGTCTTGGCATTCTGTGCATGCATCAAGGAGAACAAGTCTGGCGAAAACATGTGCTCGACGGATGTCGTGCGCTCCAATCCGATCGTCAAGGAAATCTCGCAACCGACCTTTCACAGAACCCTCAAGCAGTTGATCAAACGGGGATTGATCGAACGATGCGAAGGGTTTCCCATGGGGCTTTATCGGCTCTCGGATCGCGCGTCAGGCCAGTTGTAAGGGGGCTGGCGCCCAAATGAAAAAGCATACGGCTTGTCAAAATCCCTGGACACATCAGCACGGCTGAACAACGACATATTACTCAAGATAGGCTTGCACAGTGGCGCGTTGATCGTCGCTTACTTCCTGACCTGGGAACTGATCATGGACGGCCAACGCATGTTGATGCCGATGTTGCCCACCCTCGCCACGCTCTTCTATCTGCCATTCGCCGTCAAAGTCATCTCCGCCTTCTTCGAAGGCTGGCGCTGCATTCTATATCTGACGCCCGGTATCCTGATTGGAAACATCTTCTGGGTCGGAATGCCGTTTGATTCGACCGTGACCTATTTCACATGGCTGGCCAGCTATGGCGCGGCTCCGGCTATATTTGCAGCGCTCGACTGGGCCACGCGAGATGATCGCAGGAACGTCACGGCCGGTCAGGCCTGGCGGACGATGATTGCAGGTGGTGCGGCCGCATCCGTTTTGATTTCGGTACTCGTCCACGTCATTCGACACCGGAACGTGCCGCAAGACGATTTCATTCTGAGCATGCTCAAATACATGGTCGGTGACATGCTCGGCTTGCTGCTTGTTCTTGCGGTGCTGATGGGCGTGTTCCGCTACATGCGCAAGGCGCGCTAGCCGCGCGGCATCAAATCTCTTCTCCCAACTCTTGCAGTTCTTTCAGGAGTTCCCGGTAGATACCATTGCTGTCGCCACCACCAAAAACCGTCGCTCCGCCCGAATAGGTTTGTCCGTACGTGCGTGCCACGTTTATGGTCTGCACGAAGGCCGAAAGCAGTTGATCCTTTTCCAGTGGGCTGAGCGGGTGGATGAACACGCCCCACAGCCGCCCCTGCGCGACGGCATAACGTGCATCGAGTGCACTGTCGAAATTGGCCTGCATCAGCCGCATCAGTTCGGAGGCGTCCAGCCCGTCCGCTGACCGGATCGGCACCATCGCCCGCATGCGATCTGCAACAGGGTCCGCGATCACGACGATCGGAATGTCATCTATGGTGAACTGGATCGCGTTGCCTGCAGGTTGCGCTTCGGGATCAATGGCGCGGATAATCTCCGCCATGCGCAGCAGCGTCATGGGCGGCTCAATCGGCGCCTGTGGCAATTCCTGTGCATCCGGCAGGATCTCTGCGTCCGAGCCATTGTCGGACGTCTGCGCGTGCGCCACAGGAAAAACAGCCATACCGGCCAAAATTGACGCCACAAATGCCGTGCGGAGAAATGCCATGGCGAAGCCCTTTCATCTTGGAATAGACGAAAACTAGGCCAGCCATGGCTCAAATACCAAGCACCGTTTGGTGATCTATTGAAACAGGCGCGGCAGAATTCGCGCCTGCGCGATCTTAGATCGCCTTGGTTAGCGCGTCGGCCAGATCGGTGCGTTCCCAGCTGAACCCTCCGTCAGCATCAGGCGCACGGCCAAAATGGCCATAGGCCGCAGTGCGCTGATAGATCGGCTTGTTCAGGGACAAGTGCTCGCGGATGCCGCGCGGTGTCAGATCCATCGCCTGGGCCACAGCGCTCTCGATCTTGGCATCGGGCACCTGGCCTGTGCCAAACGTATCGCAATAGATCGACAGCGGTTTCGACACGCCGATGGCATAGGACAGCTGGATCGTACACTTGTCAGCCAGACCCGCGGCAACCACGTTCTTGGCCAGGTAGCGGGCGGCATAGGCTGCCGAGCGGTCGACCTTGGTCGGATCCTTGCCCGAAAACGCGCCGCCGCCGTGCGGGGCTGCGCCACCATAAGTGTCCACGATGATCTTGCGCCCGGTCAGACCAGCGTCGCCATCAGGACCACCGATCACGAACTTGCCTGTGGGGTTCACGTGCCATTCGGTGTTGACCGTCAGCCAGCCTTCGGGCAGCACTTCCTTGATATATGGGGCGACGATGTCGTGGATGTCATCGCTGCTCAGCGCTTCGTCAAGATGCTGGGTCGACAGCACGAGCGAGCTAATGCCCACGGGCGTGCCATCGCGGTAGACCACAGACAGCTGCGATTTGGCATCGGGGCCAAGCGCAGGTTCCGTACCATCCTTGCGCACCTCGGCCAAGCGCCGCAGGATCGCGTGCGCGTAATGGATCGGGGCCGGCATAAGCTCGGGCGTCTCGTTCGTTGCAAAGCCGAACATGATGCCCTGATCCCCTGCCCCCTCGTCCTTGTCATCTGCCGCATCCACGCCCTGCGCGATGTGGGCGGACTGTTCATGCAGAAGGTTCGTGATCTCACATGTGGCGTGGTGGAACTTGTCCTGCTCGTACCCGATATCCTTGATGCAGGCGCGCGCGATCTCGTCAATTTTGCCCATGTAATCATGCAGCTTGGCCTGATCGCTCAGGCCAACCTCGCCGCCGATGACGACGCGGTTTGTCGTGGCAAATGTCTCGCAGGCGACGCGGGCCTCTGGCTCTTCTGCGATCAGGGCATCAAGCACGGCGTCGGAAATACGGTCACAGACTTTATCGGGGTGGCCCTCGGAAACGGATTCCGAAGTGAAAGTATAGTTTTTACGAGACATGAGCGCTCCATTAGGTTCAATCGCACCACGTCAGGAAGCCGTTGTGGCACGTCGAACCCGCTTACGCTTCGGGCGCGGGGGCGTCAATGGGCTGAGCGCGACGTGTGCTGGCGCGGTGCAACACGGCACCAATCAAACCTGACAACACCAAAAGAACCCAAGGCAGATCGCCCGTCCGACTGTAGAGCGTCGGCGCACCCGGTGCGGGCAACCGTGCGTCCAAGTATCCGGCCTCGTTCAGAGGAAGCGAAGCCGTGATCCGACCCTTCGGATCAATGACAGCAGAGATACCCGTGTTGGCCGCGCGGATCAGCGGCAGCCCTTGTTCAATGGCCCGCATCTGCGCTTGGGCCAGATGCTGTTGCGGACCCGAACGCATGCCGAACCAGGCGTCATTGGTCAATTGCATCAGGAAATCCGGGCGCGCGGAGGATGCCCCGATGTCGTGGGCAAAAACCGCCTCATAGCAGATGAGCGGCAGTGCTGTGCCAAGCGGCCCCATGTCCAAAAGCTGTGGACCCGGTCCAGGCGTGTATCCGCCATCAACGCGATCCGCGATAGATTGAATGCCAAGCCTGCGAAAGAGCCACGGCAAGGGCATGTACTCCCCGAACGGCACCAGATGGTGTTTGTCATAGACTTGTGTGACCTGGCCCGTGGCATCCAGGGTCACAAGGCTGTTGTAGTACTGCCCCGCCTCTTCCCTTTGGATACCCAGCACCACCGGCGCGCCGCGCGCGGCATCGGCGATCACGTCAAGCGCCGGTTGTGCCTGATCGAGTAGGTACGGCAAGGCGGTTTCGGGCCAGACCACAAGATCGGGCACATCGCCATCCGCCGTGTAATCAATCTGGCGGTTGATGAAGACGGGAATGCGCGCTGGATCCCACTTCTCCTGTTGCGGTGCGTTCGGCTGCACAAGGCGCACGGTCTGCTCTGTCAGCGGACTTTCAGCAGCGGGCAGCGGGATCACATCAAGCACCGCCGCCAGAGCCACAACAAGTGCCACCTTCACCCACTCGCGCGACACCGCCCAGACCAGTCCTGCCGCCGCAGTCAACACCAGCATCGTGCCATGCGGCCCGGCCCACGACAGAACGTGCCCGGCCAGACCACCCACCAAGGCTTGCGGCGGCGTCGCCCATGGAAAGCCCGTGAACAGATAGGCCCGCAGCATCTCCGCTCCGGTCATGGCAAAGACCAGGACCCAAACATGCCCGCCCGACCAACGTGCCAGACTGAGGGCTGCGGCCCAAAACAGCGACAGCCCGACCGACATGAACAGCAACGCAAAAGGCGCCATCCAACCCGTCGTTGCCGCATCAACCTGAAACGGTTCGACGATCCAGGTCAGCGTCGCCGCAAAATACCCGGTGCCCAACGCCAGACCAAGCAGACCGGCCGCCATGACAGACCGCGCAATCGACAAGAGCCCGAAGGCAGAGATCAGCGGGATCAGGATCGCGACGGACAGATCAAATGGCGCGTGCGCGAACGAACCCGCGGCACCGGCTGCCACTGCCAGCAGAATCTGCGCCCAGATCGGAGCATTCTCAATCCAGGCACGCATCGTGGTCATTCAGCGGGCTCCGGCCCCGTCAGCCGCACGCGCATCCGTTTGATGCGTCTGGGATCGGCGTCAATGACTTCGAATTGCGGGCCATCAGGGTGCACCACGACCTCACCCCGCGCAGGCACGCGACCTGCGAGCATGAACACCAGACCACCGAGTGTGTCTATCTCTTCCTCGTCCACATCATCGTGGGTGGTCAGCGACACGCCAATCTCGGCCTCGAATTCCTTGAGTGGGGTCTTCGCGAGCGCAAGGTAGCACCCGGTCTTTTCACGGGTGAACAGCACACCCTCATCGACGTCATGCTCATCCTCAATCTCCCCGATGACCTGTTCGATCAGGTCTTCGATGGTCACGAGACCGTCAACACCGCCATATTCGTCGATGACCAGCGCCATGTGCCGACGTTCCGTCTGCATCTTGGTCAGCAGGACACCGATGGTCATGGACGGCGGCACGAAAAGCAGCGGGCGCAGCCGCGCGCGCAGATCAAAATTTGCGGCGCCACCGTTGAAACCGTGTTGCAATGCGACGTCCTTGAGGTGGGCAAAGCCGATGGGCGTGTCGAGCGTGCCCTCGAAAACCGGCAGGCGCGTATAACCGCTTTCCTTGAACACCTGCACTAGCTCTTCCAGCGATACGGTGTCAGCCACGGCGGTGATATCGGCCTTTGGCACAGCCACATCTTCGACGCGCAGACGGCGCAGGTTGATCATGCCATGGGACTGAGGGCGCAGGGCGGGCGCATCGGACGACGCGTCATCGCTGTCACTCGGGCTGAGCGCGCCAATCACACGCGACAGAAAGCCACCGCTTTTCGAAGGTTCGGTCATGTCAGTGTCTGACTGCGCGCGTTGCGCCGCGTCAGACGATCCGTCGGTATCGCCCATTGGCTCCTATCCAAGTCACAATTGGGGCGCGGCCCCATAACAGCGCCTAATATGGGTTAGGCAGCCCCAGTTTGCCAAGTATTTCGACCTCCAACGCCTCCATCCGCGTGGCGTCAAGGTCACGAATGTGGTCGTAGCCCAACAAATGTAACGTTCCGTGAACAAGCAAGTGGGTCACATGGGCCTCGAACGGCTTGCCCTGATCCTCCGATTCCTGAGCGCAGGTGTCATAGGCGATGGCAATGTCACCCAAGCTGAGCGTGCCGTCAGGATCCGGCGTAGGCTGTTGCGGCGCAGCGCCCGCCGCCTCAGATCCCAGATCCTCCTCGGGCCAGCTCAGCACATTGGTCGGCACCGGTTTGTCGCGGAAATCCGAGTTGAGCACGGCCATGCGCGTGTCGTCGCAGGCCAGCACCGACACCGAAGCATCCGGGATGCTGCGATTGTCGAGTGTGACGGCAATGGCTGTTTGGGCGAGCGATAGAAGCCCCACCTGCTGCCAGCGGTCATCTTCGATCAGGATGTCGATTTCGTGTGGCAGGTGTTGCAACCGGGGGCCAGCCCCCGGACCCCCGGGATTTTTTGAAACAGGGAAGAGACTAGGCGCTCTCCGCGTCCGCCTCATAGGCTTCGATGATGGCCGCCACAAGCGGGTGCCGTACGACGTCCTTGGACGTGAAATAGTTGAAGCTGATGTTGGGGATGGATTTGAGCAGGCGTTCCGCGTCCCACAGGCCAGAGGCGACACCGCGCGGCAGATCAATCTGGGTGCGGTCGCCGGTGATGACCATGCGCGAGCCCTCGCCAAGGCGGGTAAGGAACATCTTCATCTGCATGGTGGTGGCGTTCTGCGCTTCATCCAGCACGACAAATGCGCGGCTGAGCGTGCGACCGCGCATGAAAGCCAGTGGCGCGATCTCGATTGTCTTTTCTTCTTTGAGCTTGGCCAGTTGCTTGCCCGGCAGGAAATCGTTCAGCGCGTCATAGAGCGGCTGCATGTAGGGATCGACCTTTTCCTCCTGCGTGCCGGGCAGAAAGCCCAGCCGTTCACCCGCCTCCACCGCAGGGCGGCACAGGATGATCCTGTCCACATGGCCCGAGATGAACATCGACACTCCGACCGCAACGGCAAGATAGGTCTTGCCCGTGCCCGCGGGCCCGATGCCAAACGCCATCTCGTTTTCGAACAGCGCCTCGACATATGCCTTTTGGGCATCAGTGCGTGGCTCAACCAGTTTCTTGCGGGTCTTGATCTCGATCCGGTTGCCCACCGGCATTTCCAGCTGGTCGCCCTGCCGGCTACCCGTGCCTGCCTCGGACTGGCCCATGCGCAGCTCGCGGTCGACGTCGGCAGGCTCCACATCCTTGCCCGTTTCAAGCCGCAGGTAGAGCGCGTTCAGCACGTCGCCTGCGCGCTTCTGCGCGGCCTCATCCCCCATCACCGCCAACACATTTCCCCGTCGCACGATCTGCACCTCCAGCGCGGATTCGATGGCCGTCAGATGGCTGTCATAGGGACCACACAGGTCGATCAGCAGACGGTTGTCGGGAAATTCCAGGACACGTTCCTGGGATGGGTGGTCTAGGGTCAAATGCTGCTCCTTGAGTCTGTACTGGCACCAGCGTTGCAAGTTCGCGGTGGGGGTGCAACGGGCACAGGCCGTATTTCATGCAAATGAAACAAAAAAGGCCGGGGCGCACCGCGCGCTCCGGCCCTGTTTTCTGTGGTGCAGAAAGATCAATTTGGGTCGTTGACCCGCGATCCGCCCTTGAAGTCGCCTGCGGTATATGTCGGCTGGGCCACACCAGAACAGACCGGCTTGCCATAGGGGTCCAGGCGCGCCGACAGGTAGCCTTCGACACCGTCGTCGATGATCCAATGGTCACATCCATTCGGATCCACCCAGATCCCGGCTTGCAATTGGCTCAGGTCCTTGCGGTCTGTGCCACGATCGACAGTCTTGTCCGCGGGCAGGCCATCGCCGCAGGCAGCAAGCGCGAGCCCTGCGATCACCAGAGGCACAAATTTCAACTTGGTCATGATGCGCCCCTTACTGAATGCAGATGATTTCGACACGGCGGTTGGCTGCCATGCCTTTGGCCGTGTTGTTGGGCTGCGCCGGCAACCGTTCGCCGTAGCCGCGCACGTCGGCGATCCGCCCACCATTTTGCTGCGCGATGGCCGCCACAGCATTGGCCCGGTTCAGCGACAGGCGCAGGTTATAGGCATCGCTTGCGCGGCTGTCCGTGTGCCCAGTGATGATAAAGGCCTGCGCCGTGGACTGCTGGAAGAACTGCGCCAGCCGTTCGCGGCCCGCCTTGTGGATGCGGAAGCTGTCGGTGGCAAAGAACTGATCCGACTGCATCACACCGCATAGGTTGCCCCGCCGACAGACCGGGATGCCCTTGCGATTGACGTGCGGGGTCATGTAGCCCTCTGCCCCGTCGTCCATCACCCAGTGCTCACACCCGTCCGGGTCCACCCAGATGGTCGGAATGTATTGTCCCCGGTCCCGGCCCTGCTGCGACCGCGTGTCTGTGCTGAAAGTCTGTGCAGATACGTCCGCGACCATGAGCGCCGTCAGCGCCACCGCGGTGGCAGCCGCCGTGGTCATAAGCCTATCAACTGTTTTCGAAATGAATTTCGCCACAGCCTGTCCCTTTTTTGTTGGTCCCCCGCAAGGATCACCAACATGCCTGGAAACAGACGGGTCCTTGCCACACTGCTCGGAACCGTAGGAAAAAATGAACGATCTGTGAACCCGTTTTTACCAGATATTGTGCTCTGATTGGGCAGACTTACAACTGATCCGAGCCTTTTTCGCCCAAATTGCAGGCGAAGGCTCTGCTTCAGTCAATCACACCGGCCAAGGAGTTTGCCGCTGCGTCAACGATTCTCACCGGTGCGATATCACCGATGCCGACCGGCGCGTCGGCAACATGGACGGCGTGCAGGTATTCACTCTTGCCGCCCATCTGTCCGGGCAAGCGTCCTGGCTTTTCGAACAGCACGTTCACCGTACGGCCGACCATACTGTTCTGAATGTCGCGCTGCTGGCGTGTGATCAGGCCCTGTAGCCGTTGCAACCGGTCATCGGCCTCGGCGGGATCAACCTGTGGTCGTTCCGCCGCTGGTGTGCCCGGACGTGTCGAATACTTGAAGCTATAGGCATAGCCGTACTTCACCTCTTCGACGAGGTCGAGCGTGGCCTGGAAATCGGCCTCCGTTTCCTCGGGAAAGCCCACGATGAAGTCGCCGGACATCAGAATGTCGGGGCGTGCCGCGCGAATACGCTCGATCAGGCGCAGATAGCTGTCGGCGGTGTGGCTGCGGTTCATGCGCTTGAGAATCGTATCGCTGCCCGACTGCACCGGCAAATGCAGATACGGCATCAGCTTGCTGCATGTGCCATGCGCTTCAATCAGATCATCGGTCATGTCGTTGGGATGGCTGGTTGTAAAGCGGATGCGCTCAAGCCCGTCGACCTTGTCGAGGTCCCAGATCAGCTTGGCCAGGGTATACTCCGACCCATCCGGCCCCGCGCCGTGATAGGCATTCACGTTCTGGCCCAGCAGCGTGATTTCACGCACGCCGCGTTCCACCAGATCACGCGCCTCGGCAAGAATACGATCCACCGGGCGGCTGACTTCGGCCCCGCGCGTATAGGGAACCACGCAGAACGCGCAGAACTTGTCGCACCCTTCCTGCACGGTCAGGAACGCAGTCGGGCCGCGCTGCGCCTTGGGCCGCCCCTTCAGCTTCTCGAACTTGTCCTCCTCCGGGAAATCGGTGTCGAGCGCCTTTTCCCCGGCCCGTGTCCGCGCCTCCATCTCGGGCAGGCGGTGGTAGCTTTGCGGCCCCACGACCAAATCGACCATGGGCTGGCGGCGCATGATCTCCTGTCCCTCAGCTTGCGCCACACACCCCGCCACGCCGATCTTGAGGTCCGGCTTGTCGGCCTTCAGCCCCTTGTAACGGCCCAACTCGGAATAGATCTTCTCCGCTGCCTTTTCACGAATGTGACAGGTGTTCAGCAGGATCATGTCCGCATCATCGGGTGTCTGTGTTTCGACATACCCCTGCCCGCCCAGCGCTTCGGCCATGCGTTCGCTGTCATAGACGTTCATCTGACACCCATAGGTCTTGATAAAGAGCTTCTTTGGCGTCGTCATGGGCTTCGGTCCCGAAATGTACGGATGGAAGCGGTCGCTTATCAGGCCCTCGGCTATCTTGCAATGCGGCCCTGATTAACGGAAATTTGACCGCAACGGCGCCACAAGGACCAAGCCATGCATTTCGACAGTCTGAGCAATTTTCTCAACGACGCGGACGCGGTTCCAAAGACCGGGCCCGTGGCCTTGATTCTGGCAGAGGACGACGTCGAACTGGACACCACGTTGCGGCACCATCAACAGGCCGGTTTCAAGCAGATTATCGCCTTCATGGACCGGCGCCTGATCCTCGCGCGCGACCTGGCCGAATCCGTGATCCGCATAGACTTTGACGCATCGGCGGCGGGAGCGCTGGAAACGGCGGTCAATACCGTGATCAAGGCGGTGCCGGACGGGACGTGGATGTTTTATTGCTACAACGCCGAATTCCTGTTCCACCCGTTCTGCGAAACCCGCTCTGTGGGCGAGATGCTGGCCTTTCACACCGAAGAGCGGCGCGATGCCATGCTGACCTATGTCGTGGACCTGTATGCGGAAAACCTGTGGGACAATCCGAATGCGGTCTCGTTGGACCATGCGCATCTGGACCGGTCGGGCTATTACGCTCTGGCGCGCAAAGGTCTGGATGGGCACCCCAAGGATCGGCAACTGGACTTCTTTGGCGGGCTGCGCTGGCGGTTCGAGGAACACGTGCCCGAAGCGCGGCGCAAGATAGACCGGATTTCACTGTTCAGGACAAAACCGGGCCTGCAACTGCTCAGCAATCACACATTCAACGACGAAGAATACAACACCTATGCGTGCCAGTGGCACCACAACCTGACCGCGGCCATCTGTTCGTTCCGAACCGCCAAGGCACTGAAACTGAACCCGGGCAGCACGTTCGACATCGAAACCTTCAAATGGCATAACTCGGCCGCGTTCGAATGGCATTCGCGCCAGCTTCTGGACCTCGGGCTGATGGAACCCGGACAGTGGTTCTGACACCGCCGCCGCGCGGCTAAAGCCGTTCTGTAAGATCGCGCACGGTGCCGGTCACGCTCCGCGCTGATGTCTGGATCGCCTCTGACATGGCCTTCACCTCGGACGCGATGACGGCAAAGGCGCGGCCAGCGTCTCCAGCCCGCGCCGCCTCGACCGAGGCGTTGAGGGAAATCAGGCGCACCATCTTGCTGACGGATTGAATGTCCGCCACCGCCGCGTCCGCCTTCGCCCGCATGGTTTCGGCATAGGCCACGCGCGATTGCTCCTGCGCCTCCACTTCGGCGTTCAGGATATCGAGCAGCCCGACAATTTCCGGCGCAAGTTCGGTAATGATGTAATGCGAGGTGTCTCTGTGCACCGCTTTCGTCCGGGACGGCTGGTTGATCGCGACGTCCTGCACATGAAACAGCATTCTCGCCGTCTCCCGAAACGGATCCGCCTGTTTTGGCGCCCGCGCAAGACAGCCGTGGAACCAGGCGAGCGCGTCGGGATGGTAATCGGGGATGTCCGCAGACAAATCAAAATACCGCATCACATGGTCGAGTGCGGTGCGCGCACGTCCGATGTCGTCCAGAACGCGGCTGCGATCCTCTTCGTCATCGAGATAGGGCAACAACGCGCAATCGTAGTTCAGCCATGTACCCACCGCGCGAAACTCGTGCGGCACCGCGGCCAACGCCCTGCACTGCAATTGCAGCACGCGCGTCAACGGCGCATCAGGATGATCGGGGTTGATGTCGAACAAAGGCAAACTTTCGGTGGGCGTAAGTCCCGAAAGCCGTACCTGAAACATCTTAGCCGGAGGTAAAGCCGCCGGGGGAGTGCTCAGCTTTTGCGCCGCAACCGGATCACCACATCCACCGACGCAATCTCCGCGCCCGCTGGTGCATCAGGCAGCTGCGCAATCACCAGCTCGTCCGACGGCGCATCGGTGAGCTTGGCCTCGTCTTCCCAGAAGAAGTGCGGGTGATCATGCGTGTTTGTGTCGAAGTAACTTTTCGATCCGTCCACCGTCACTTCCTGCATCAGCCCTGCATCGCAGAACGCGCGCAACGTGTTGTAAACGGTGGCGAGCGATACGGCCTCGCCCTCGGCCTTGGCAGATTCAAACAGGCTTTCGGCGGTGACGTGCCGATGCTGGCCGTCGCCGATCAACAAGGTGGCCAGCGTCACACGCTGCCGCGTCGGGCGCAGTCCTGCCCCGGCCAACCATTTGATACCTGTCTGTTGCTGCGTGTGGGTCATACCGTCCTCGTAGCGTTACCCTACATATAAAGGGCCATCGTTTTGCAATTCAATCGCAAAACGAGGATAGGCATTATGCCACACGTCCGAAAAAGCCCATCTGTTCTTCGGAACTGAAGGCGCGACCCGGCGTGTCGTAGTGCGACAGCACCGCGACAATCCGCGATGTACCGGGCCTCACGGTCGACACCCGATGCGCCGTGTTCACGCCGAGAAACACGTTCAACGTGCCCGCCGACTGCTCAAGCGTCGTCGGCGTGATGCGACCAGCCAGCAAATCGGCAATCCCCGCATGATTGGGGTCATCCTCGCGGCGCAGATCCTTGGCATATTCGAACAGCCCACCAACGCTCGCCTCTTGCAACAGCAGCGTGGTGGTAAAGATCGACCGATCAAAATGCCAGTTCAGCGCTTCGCCAGGCCGGTACTCCAGCACATTCAGCCCGGCCAGCGCGTCGTCCATCGTGTAAAGCTGCGGCTTGTCCATAACCGCCGCAAGGAACGTCGCGAACGCAGGCCACAGATAAATCTGGTCCAGTGCAGTGCCGCGCATTTGATCATGGCAAAGCGTATGGTTTGCCGTCTCCACCTTCCGCAGTGCCGGATCATCCGGCGGCAAACCATCGACGTGATCCTTGAAGTAGATGTTGTGCGCACGGCGATGGTGAAAACTCTCCGCCTCCATACGCGGGTGAACGTGCGTCAACACCGCCCTCAACGCCTCAGGGCGCATAAAGCCCGGCAAATTGAACAACCCGTCCCGCGCCAGGCCGTCTTTCGCAAATTGCACCAGTGCATCCCATTCCGGCGTGTGCGGACGGTCGAGCGGATAGCGATCAAGATCAACGACGTCTTTCATATGCCTGACCCTGCCGCACCCGCAGCAACCTGACAAGCCACCGCCAGCGCCCTTGCGCCCTTCGCCCGCCCGGTGCTAGAGGGTCAAAACCCTGTAAACGGGACCACATGCGCGACCAATACGAGGCCCCAATGGCAGACTACCCCACCCGTTTTGACAAAGACGACCTGTTGAAATGCGCCCGCGGTGAGCTGTTTGGCCCCGGCAACGCGCAACTGCCCGAACCGCCCATGCTGATGATGGATCGCATCACCGACATCTCGGGCGATGGGGGCGAATACGGCAAGGGGCATGTGATCGCCGAATTCGACATCACACCGGACCTGTGGTTCTTCGACTGCCACTTCCCCGGCAACCCGATCATGCCCGGCTGTCTCGGCCTCGACGGCCTGTGGCAACTGACCGGCTTCAATCTGGGCTGGCGCGGCTGGCAGGGGCGCGGTTATGCCCTGGGCGTGGGCGAAGTAAAGCTGACCGGCATGGTCCGCCCCGACCGCAAGATGCTGACCTACTATGTCGATTTCACCAAGGCGATCCAGACCCGCCGCCTGACCATGGGTGTCGCCGACGGGCGGGTGGAAGCCGACGGCGAAGTGATCTATCAGGTCAAGGACATGAAAGTCGCTCTGTCAGAAAGCTGACCTGTCGGACCGAGGCCAGAAAGGACCCTGATCATGCGCCGCGTTGTTGTCACCGGTTTGGGAATCGTGTCGTCCATCGGCAATAACGCCGAAGAGGTGCTCGCCTCCCTCAAATCCGGCACCTCGGGAATCGTCGCCAGCGAAGAGATGGCCGAACACGGCTTTCGCAGCCAGATCGCCGGAACGCTCAAGCTGGACGTCAAGGAACACGTGGACAAGCGCGCACTGCGGTTCATGGGACCGGGAGCCGCCTATGCCCATATCGCCATGACGCAGGCCATCGCGGATGCGGGGCTGGAAGAAGGTGACATCGTGAACCCGCGCACGGGACTTGTCGCCGGGTCCGGCGGGCCGTCCACCTCGGCCATGCTGACCGCGCACCAGACCGTGCTGAAGACAGGCGCGACCAAGCGCATCGGCCCCTTTGCCGTGCCCAAATGCATGTCCTCGACCATCAGCGCGAACCTTGCAACGGGCTTCAAGATCAAGGGCATCAACTACTCCATCACCAGCGCCTGCTCGACCTCCCTGCACTGCATCGGCAATGCGGCCGAACAGATCATGCTGGGAAAACAGGACGTGATGTTCGCAGGCGGCGGGGAAGAACTGGACTGGACCCTGTCCTGCCTCTTTGACGCCATGGGCGCGATGTCCTCGAAATACAACGACACCCCCGCGCGGGCCAGCCGGGCCTTTGATGCGGACCGCGACGGGTTCGTCATCTCCGGCGGCGGCGGCATCGTCGTTCTGGAAGAGCTTGAACACGCCAAAGCACGCGGTGCCAAGATCTACGCGGAAGTGACCGGCTACGCCGCGACATCCGACGGCCATGACATGGTGGCGCCTTCGGGCGAAGGCGGTGAACGCGCCATGCGTCTCGCGCTCCAAACCCTGCCCGAAGGCCGCAGTGTGGACTACATCAACGCCCATGGCACCTCGACCCCCGTGGGCGATGTGGGCGAAATCGAAGCCGTCCGCCGCGTCTTTGGCGAAGGCAGCACACCGCCCGTCAGCTCCACCAAGTCCATGACAGGCCATGCCCAAGGGGCGGCCGGGGCGCTCGAAGCCATTTTCAGCCTTCTGATGCTGGACAACGATTTCATCACACCATCGATCAACGTGGAAACCCTAGACCCCGGCCTGAACGCCTCCGAAATCGCAACGGAAATGCGGCCCGACGCAGGTCTCGATTCGGTGATGACGAACTCCTTCGGCTTCGGCGGCACAAACGGATCCATGATCCTTTCGAAATTTCACGGGTAGTATTTCGCCATGACAGGATTGCTGACAGGAAAACGCGGCCTTGTGATGGGCGTTGCCAACGATCGCTCGATTGCATGGGGCATAGCAAAGGCGCTGCACGGCGCCGGCGCCGAACTGGCCTTTACCTACCAGGGCGAAGCCTTCGGAAAACGGCTGGAGCCTCTGGCGGCCAGCGTCGGGTCCGACTTCATGGTGGACGTGGATGTCACCGATGACGCCTCGCTTGATGCGGCCTTTGAAGGGCTGCAGGCCCGCTGGCCGACCATCGACTTTCTGGTCCATGCCATCGCCTATTCAGACAAGTCGGAACTGACTGGGCGGTTCCTGAACACCAGCCGGGCGAACTTCAAGCATTCCATGGAAATCTCGGCTTATTCCTTTGTCGAGGTTGCGCGCCGCGCGCACCCCATGATGGTCGAGAACGGCGGCACACTGCTGACGCTCACCTATCTGGGGTCGAACCGCGTTGTCCCGAACTACAACGTCATGGGCGTGGCCAAGGCGGCGCTGGAATCAGCCACCCGCTACCTCGCCAACGATCTCGGCCCCGAAGGCATCCGCGTGAACGCCATCTCACCCGGCCCGATGAAAACACTCGCAGGGTCTGCCATTGCAGGCGCGCGCAAGACGTACAAGCACACCGACCAGAACGCGCCGATGCGGTCAAACGCAACGCTTGAAGCTGTCGGCGGGACAGCCGTCTATCTCTGCTCCGACGCTGGCGCTTGCACCACCGGAGAGGTCATCCGTGTCGATGGCGGCTTCCACGTGCTGGGCATGCCCCAACAGGATCACCTCTAGGCACGACAGCGGACCATCAGGTGCGGCACGTGTAACGCCGCGCGACGGAATGTCCGCACACCTTCGTATAAACCACATGAATGACGGCAACGCGCCGAAGGCTTACGCACGCCCCCGGGACGATGCACATCCCATGTGCGCGGCGCTCTTAACCAATGCTCAACCTTCGCGGATGCACACTGCGCGTATCCGCCCCAAAATAGCCAATTTCATCACATAGGCTTTCACCATGTTCGCGAAACCCAAAGACCCGGCACACCACGCCCGCATTCTCGACCGGCGCGCCGCGCGCCTGCGTCGGTCGAACTGGCTGCGCCGTCTGGTGTTCTCGCTTACAGGCATGGGTCTGCTGCTGCTTCTGCGCATGAATCCCGGCCTGGTCGAGGATGTGGTTGCGATGGCCCATGACGTGCCCCCGCGCGCGCAACAGCAAAGCAGGTTCGAGGCACCGCAAGATGTCCATGTCCGGCGCATGCCGACCGACGCCGTACCCGTGCACCGCCTTGGTGCAACATCCCCCACCAACACGCAGCAGATCGACGTGCAGGCCCAGGCCAACGACGTGGCGCAAACCTTGCGCGCTCTTACGCCCGGCGGTTGATGGGACGGTGGGTGGGGCGTCGTTCCGCGCTAGCGTGAACGCGCGTCAGCCAGCGTTGACCGACACGACCTCGAAATCGAACACCAGATCCTGACCCGCCAGCGGGTGATTGGCATCCAGCATGATCTCTTCTGTGCCAACCTCGACCACCGTGACGGGCATCGGCTGGCCCTGCGGCGTCTGCATCTGCAACTGCAACCCGACCTCAAGCGCGATGTCGTCCGGGATCGCATCCCGTGGCACGCCCTGGCGCAAGGCCGGATTGATCGGGCCATAGGCCTGATCGCAGGGAATGCTCACCTTCTTCTTGTCGCCCTCGGCCATACCCGGCAGGGCCACGTCGAGGCCCGGAATAATCTGCCCGGACCCCACGACAAACTCCAGCGGATCGCGCCCGTCCGAGCTGTCAAAAACGGTGCCATCCAGCAACGTCCCGGTGTAGTGGATGCGCACCGTGTCGCCGTCCTTGATTGCCGCCATGGTCCATCTCCCAAGCCATTGTCCGCCCCTCAGATGCCACACCCTGCCCGGCAGTGTGAGTGGGGTAAACCCCACCTCGCCCCTTTTCGTCCCGCGCGCCCCGTGCCACGGTACGGGCAAAGGAACGCATAATGCCTATCACCACATGTATCTTCGACGCCTACGGCACGCTCTTTGACGTTGCGGCAGCCGCACGCATCGCCGCGTCAGAGCCTGCCTTTCCCCAACTTGAGGACGCGTGGCCCGCGCTGGCCGAACACTGGCGTCTGAAACAGCTGCAATACACCTGGCTGCGCGCCATCACCGACGCGCATACGGATTTCTGGCAAGTCACTCAGGACGGGCTCGACTGGGCGCTCGAACGCACCGGTCTGGATGGAAACGCAGCCCTGCGCGAACGGCTCCTGGCGCTCTATTGGGAGCTGCAGGCCTACCCCGAAGTGCCCGCCATGCTGCACGCGCTGAAAAACGCAGGCCTCAACACCGCGATCCTGTCCAACGGCTCCCCCGACATGCTCAACGGCGCTGTCCAATCGGCCGGCATTACAGACGTCCTCGATGACTGCCTGTCCGTCGAAAGCGTGGGCATCTTCAAACCGGACGCACGGGTCTACGACCTCGTCGGCCAGCGCTTTGGCTGCGCCAAGGACGAAGTGCTGTTCGTCTCCTCCAACGGCTGGGACGCCGCCGGTGCCACCGGCTACGGCTTCACCACCGCGTGGGTCAACCGGGCGGGCGAGCCTGTGGACCGCCTGCCCTGGAGACCCGCCCACGTCCTGACCGACCTCACGCCCATCCCGGAGCTTGCCACCGCATGAGCACCTTCCAGACGTCCGACGGTCTCACCCTCTATTATGAGGACGCGGGCCAGGGCCTGCCCCTCCTGTGCCTGCCCGGTCTCACCCGCACAACGCAGGACTTCCAGTACGTCACACCACATCTGCCCCCCTGCCGACTGATCAAGATGGACTACCGTGGCCGCGGACGTTCGCAATGGGGCGACACTTGGCAGAACTACACACTGCCCATCGAAATCCGCGACGTGATGGAGCTGATGGACCACCTCTCGCTGGCCTCAGTCGCCATCCTCGGCACCTCGCGCGGTGGGCTGAACGCGATGGGGCTCGCCGCCATCGCCCCTGATCACATCATCGGCGCAGCACTGAACGATGTCGGCCCAGAACTGGATCCTGCGGGTCTGACCGGGATCATGGCCTATCTCGGCAAACGCCCTGGCGCCAAAACCCATGCCGAGGCTGCAGCCGCCCTACCCCATGTGCTGCCCGGTTTCACAGACGTCCCCGCAGAACGCTGGATGCGAGAGGCGCAAACCCATTTCACCCAGACCGACAACGGCCTCGACATCACCTATGACCCACGCCTGCGCGATGCCGTCGAGGCCGTTGGCGACGTCCCCGACCTCTGGCCCTTCTTTGACGCGCTGGCAGGCAAGCCACTGGCCCTGATCCGCGGCGCAGGCTCCGACCTGCTCACCGCGGAGATCGCGCAAAAGATGCAGGACCGCCGCCCCGATATGATCTACGCCGAGGTGCCGGACAGGGGTCACGTCCCCTTCCTTGACGAACCAGAAGCCCTAAGCGCCCTCCGCGCCTGGATGGAAAAAATGCAATGAACATCGACATGATTCGCGCCGCCGCGACCCGGCTCAACGGCCACGCGCGCACCACGCCGCTCTTGAACTCGCCCTTCCTCGACGACATCGGGGGCCGCCGCGTCTGGATCAAGCCGGAATGCCTGCAACACACCGGCAGCTTCAAATTCCGCGGCGCGCTGTCGGCCCTGTCGGCGCTCGACGAGGCCACACGCAGCGCAGGCGTCATCGCCTTTTCCAGCGGCAACCACGCACAAGGCGTGGCCCTCGCCGCCCAGATGCACAACGTGCCCGCCGTCATCGTGATGCCCAGCGACGCACCCAGCCTGAAGATTGAGAACACCAAGGCACTCGGGGCCGAAGTCGTCCTCTACGACCGCGGCTCCGCAGATCGCGACATCATCGGCGCGAGGCTCGCCGAAGAGCGTGGGCTAACCCTCGTCAAACCCTTCGACGACCCGCAGGTGATCGCGGGCCAAGGCACCACCGGCCTCGAAATTGCCGAACAGGCAGCCGCCGTGGGCGTCGTCGCCGCAGACGTGATTGTCTGCTGTGGCGGCGGTGGGTTCACAAGCGGCATCGCCCTCGCGCTCGAGGCCGAAGCACCGGGCCTCCGCGTCCGCCCGGCCGAGCCCGAAGGGTTCGACGATGTCGCCCGCTCGCTGCGCTCTGGCGGGATCGAACGCAACACTGCGGTGTCCGGCAACATCTGCGACGCCATCATCACACCCCAGCCCGGCGATCTGACCTTTCCAATCCTGCATCGGCTCTGCGGCCCCGGCCTAACCGTCACCGAGGATGAGGCGCTCCACGCAATGGCCCACGCCTTCCTGCGCCTGAAACTCGTAGCCGAACCGGGCGGCGCCGTCGCCCTTGCTGCCGCATTGTGTCGGCAGGATCAGATTGAAGGGGACGACGTGATCGTCACCATCTCCGGCGGCAACGTCGACGCCGACATCTTCCAACGCGCATTGGACACCCTCGAATGACCGACTTCACCATCGCCAGTTTCAACGTCAAAAACCTGATCGGGCCGGATCAGGAATACTACCGCTTCCAGTCCTACACGCCCGAAGAATACGCCTGGAAAGTCGACTGGCTGTCGGAACAAGTGCAAACGATGGATGCCGACATCGTAGGCTTTCAGGAAATCTTCGAAGAAAGCGCCCTGCGCGCCGTAATCGACGCCGCCGATGCCGAGGGGATGGCAGACAACGACAACCACATCCCCGGCCCCGACAAACGCTACAGGCGCAAGGCCATTTTCCGCAAGCTGGCCTACCGCCCCTACACAGACGCGGCCCTCGCCGTGGCGCCCAACGTCAACGACACAGGCGCGCCGGGCGAACGCCGACCGGGCGTCGCCATCCTGTCGCGCTTCGGCTTCGTGGGCGACCCCGAGATCATCCAGGACCTGCCCGAACCCGTCGACATCGACTTTGGCCCCATGGGACCCGACGGCGGCGGCAGCTTTCGCCTGACACGGCTCAGCCGCCCGATCCTCAAGGTGCGCGTGCCCATCGGCGGCCAGGTGATCACCGTGTTCAACTGTCACCTCAAATCCAAACTGGGGGAATTCGTGCGCCCTGAAGGCGCCGATGTCCCGCCCGAGGTTGACCTGACCCAATACGACCCCGTCGCACGCGCCCTGGGCGGCCTCCGCTCCGCGTTGCGCCGCATGGCCGAGGCTTGGGTGCTGCGCCGCGCCATCGTCGAGGAATTGAAAGCGGGCCACCCAGTCATGGCCATGGGCGACTTCAACGATGGCGAACACGCCGTCAGCTCTGAAATCATCAGCGGCGAGCGCCCATTCAAAAACTACGCCTGGATGCTGCGCCATGACGCCGAAACCCCGCGCGACCGCTATTCCGACGAGGAAGACGCGCAAATCCGCGAAGACATCGAAGCCGTCCGCCTACACTCGGCCGAGCGGCAGTTCATCCGCAAATCCACCCGCGACATGGTCTATACGGCAGCCTTCGGCGGCACCTATGAAAGCATCGACCAGATCTTCATGTCCCGCCACTTCCTGCCGGACACCGCGCACAGCATCGGGGAGATGGAGTATTTCAGCGTCCTCAACGACCACCTGACCGATGGCAGCCACGCAGAGGCGCCGTACAACAAACTCGCCTCCGACCACGGCCAGATCATCGCCCATATGCGCCTGACACGATAGGCCGCGTCGTCGCAACGCACCTTCCCTTTGCCGACCCAATCCGCCAAACAGGACGCAAAACGAAGGGGACCACCATGCACATGGCCGATCTGGGCGACGTTCGCCTGCACTACCGCATTGACGGGCCGGACGACGGCGCACCGGTGGTCTTCGTCAATTCGCTGGGCACTGACATGCGGCTCTGGGACCCGATCCTGCCACTCTTGCCCGATGGCCTGCGCATCCTGCGCTTTGACAAACGCGGCCACGGCCTGTCGACCTGCCCGCCCGCCCCCTATTCCATGGGCGCACTCGTCAGCGATTGCGAGGCGCTGATGGACATGCTCGGCTTCAAAGAGGTGATGTTCGTCGGCCTCTCCATCGGCGGCATGATCGCCCAAGGGCTCGCCGTCAAACGGCTGGACCTGATGCGCGCCATGGTGCTGTCGAACACGGGCGCCAAGATCGGCACGAAAGAGATGTGGGCCGACCGCATCCAGGACGTGAACACTGGCGGCATCGAAAAACTGGCGGACGCCGTGATGGACCGCTGGTTCTCCCGCGACTTCCACCAGGGGGTCGAGCTTGAACTGTGGCGTAACATGCTCACTCGGCAGGAGGACGCGGGCTATGCCGGATGCTCCGCCGCCATCTCCGGCACCGATTTCTTCTCCACCACCGCCACGCTGCGCTTGCCCACGCTGGGCATTGCAGGGGCCGAAGACGGGTCCACTCCGCCCGACCTCGTGCGTGAAACGGTGAGCCTGATCCCCGGCAGCCAGTTCCACCTGATCCGCAAGGCGGGCCACCTGCCCTGCGTCGAACAACCCGAAGAATACGCCCGCGTCCTGACCGATTTCATGCGCGCGACAGGACATATCTGAACCATGGCCGCTTCGGTGTTTTCATCGGCGCTCTATGCCAAGTTGTTCCCGACAGGCGAGGTGGGCCGGCTCTGGACCGACAGCGCCGAAGTGCGCGCCATGCTGCTGGTCGAAGGGGCGCTTGCCAAGGTGCAAGGCGCCCAAGGCGTGATCCCCGAGATCAGCGCCGCCTTCATCCACCGCTCCTCGCTCGAGGTGCAGATTGACCCCGCGGGCCTCGCCGACGCTACAGGCCAAAACGGCGTCAGCGTCCCCGCGCTGGTCTCCGAATTCCGCAAGGCGATGGAGGCCCCGGAGCACGCGCAATACGCCCATTGGGGCGCAACCAGCCAGGACATCATCGACACCGCGCTGATGCTGCGCCTACGCCAGACGCTGGCAGCACTCGAACCGGTCCTGCGCGACATTCTGAAGAATCTCGGCACACAAGCCGACGCGCACGCTGACACCCCCATGGTGGCCCGCACCTACGGCCAGCACGCCACCCCCACAAGCTGGGGCGCCGTGCTTGCACAATGGGGCAACCCGCTGGCCGACGCGCTGGACGACCTCGTACTGCTCAAGGATCAAACACTCTGGGTCTCCCTAAGCGGGGCTGCGGGAACAGCCTCCGCCCTCGGCCCACACGCGGACGAGACACGCGCCCAATTGGCCGAGGCGCTGAAGCTGCGCGACCCCCAGCGCAGCTGGCACACTGACCGCACGCCAATCCTGCACATCGCGGACTGGATGGCATGGATCGTCACCACATTGGCCGCGCTCGGGCAAAGCACCGTCGCACTCGCATCCAGCGACGTGGCGGAGATTACGCTGGCGGGCGCCGGATCATCCTCAACCATGCCGCAAAAGCAGAACCCGGTCGGCCCCTCGGCCCTCGTTGCGCTCGGGCACCAGATGGCGGGTCTGCGCACCAGCCTCACCAGCGCCGCCAGCCACCAGCATCAACGCGACGGCGCGGCATGGTTCACCGAATGGATGGTCCTGCCACAAATCGCTCTGACCTGTGCCGCCGCCCTGCACATCGCGCAAACCCTCATCGCAAACTGGCAGCCGAACACCGCCGCCATGGCAAACAAGTTCCACGGGCTGGGCGGCGTCCACGCCGAAGCGCTCAGCTTCGCCCTCGCCGCGCACATGCCCCGACCGGACGCTCAAGCGGCAACCAAATCCCTCATCGCAGACGCACTCGCCTCTGGCAAAACGCTGGAAACCGTCGCCCGCGCCGCCCACCCGGACCTGCCCGCCGACCTGTTCGACCCCGCCGCCCAACTGGGCACCGCCCCCGCACAGGCGCGCGCCTTTGCCAAACGGGTGGCCGCCCTGTGAAGCTGCCCGTCGTCTTCATCCTGCTCACGGTCATGATCGACGCGATGGGCATCGGCCTCATCGTGCCCGTCATGCCCGACCTGATCCAAGAGGTGAACGGCGCGGGCCTCGGCACCGCAGCCCTCTGGGGCGGCGTGCTCGCGACCACCTTCGCGGCGATGCAGTTCCTCTTCGGCCCGCTCCTCGGCGCCCTGTCTGACCGCTACGGACGGCGCCCCGTCCTCCTCCTGTCGCTCGTCGTCCTCGCCGTCGACTACCTGGTCATGGCCATTGCAGGCACCATCTGGCTCCTGCTGCTGGGCCGCGTCGTCGGTGGCATCACCGCAGCCACCCAATCGACGGCCAACGCCTATATGGCCGACATCTCGAAACCCGAAGACAAGGCCGCCAATTTCGGCCTGATCGGCGCGGCCTTCGGCCTCGGCTTCGTGTTGGGCCCCGCCCTGGGGGGCTTTCTGGCCGAATACGGCACGCGCGCGCCCTTCTACGCCGCTGCCGCCCTCGCAGCCGCCAACGCCGTTTTCGGCTACATCGTGCTCAAGGAAACGGTCGACGACCGCATCCGCCGCCCCTTCGCCTGGAAACGGGCCAACCCGTTCGGCCTCTTCCGGCACCTGGGCAAACTGCCCGGCCTCGGCCCGCTGCTCCTGGTGTTCTTCATCTACCAGGTCGCCTTCGCCGTCTACCCGGCCATCTGGGCCTACTACACAACCGAGCGGTTCGACTGGTCACCGGGCATGGTCGGCCTGTCGCTCAGCCTCTTCGGCATCTCGATGGCCGTCGTACAGGGCGGGTTGATCCGGCCCATGCTGCGCCTGATGGGCGAACGGGGGGCCGTGATCTACGGACACGTGGCCGACGTCATGGTCTTCCTGCTCATCGGCTTTGTCAGCTCCGGCACATGGCTTCTGATCCTGACCCCGCTCGCAGCCCTGCCCGCCGTCATCACCCCCGCGCTGCAGGGGATCATGTCCAAGGCCGTGGGCGACGACGAACAGGGCGAATTGCAAGGCGCGCTCGTCTCGATCTCTGCCCTCGCCATGATCATCTCGCCCCTGCTGATGACTTTCGTGTTCTACCGCTTCACCGAACCCTCAAACGGCATCTACATGCCCGGCGCTCCCTTCCTGCTGGCCGCCGTCCTGATCGCCATCGCGCTGATGGTGTTCATGCGCAGCGCACAGCCGCGCCCGTCGCGGGGCGTCAGCGGATCGCCCGCGCCCTAAGCACGTCGTTTTCCGACTTGCCTGTCGCCAACCACTGCGCCACCGTCGCCGAAACAGGGATGGAGCGGCAGCCGCATGAAACTCAAGGACCTCGATATAATCGTCACCGCACCACCCGCGCCGGGCTGGGGTGGGCGCTACTGGATCCTCGTCAAAGTAACGACTGATAACGGGATCACCGGTTGGGGCGAATGCTACGCATCCTCCGTCGGGCCAAACGCCATGCGGGCCGTGATCGAGGACGTCTTTGACCGCCACATGGCAGGCGAAAACCCCGAAAACATCGAATTGATGTTCCGCCGCGCCTATTCCTCGGGCTTCACCCAGCGACCAGATTTGACCGTCATGGGCGCCTTTTCGGGGCTGGAAATCGCCTGCTGGGACATCCTCGGCAAGGCGCGCAACCGCCCCGTCTGGGCGCTATTGGGCGGCAAGATGAACGACCGCATCCGCGCCTATACCTACCTCTACCCTCTGCCCCATCACGGGCTCGACGCATTCTGGACGTCACCCGTTCTGGCGGCAGAGGCTGCGCTTGATTGCGTCGACCGCGGCTACACCGCCGTCAAATTCGACCCCGCTGGCCCCTACACCATGCGCGGCGGGCACATGCCCGGCATGCGCGACATCTCCTTGTCGGTGGACTTCTGCAAGGCCATCCGCGAGGCCGTCGCCGACCGCGCCGATCTGCTCTTTGGCACCCACGGCCAGTTCACCACCGCAGGCGCCATCCGTCTCGGACAGGCGCTCGAACCCTACGCCCCGCTCTGGTTCGAGGAACCCATCCCACCAGATGCGGTCGAGGAAATGGCCAAGGTCGCCCGCGCCGTTCGCATCCCCATCGCCACCGGCGAGCGCCTGACGACGAAGGCCGAGTTCGCCCCCATCCTGCGCAGTGGAGCAGCCACGATCCTGCAACCGGCCCTTGGTCGTGCAGGAGGCATCTGGGAGATGAAGAAGGTCGCCGCCATGGCCGAGGTCTACAATGCCCAGATGGCCCCGCACCTCTATGCAGGCCCCGTGGAATGGGCCGCCAACATCCACCTCGCCGCCTCAATCCCCAACCTGTTGATGTGCGAAACCATCGAGACACCGTTCCACGATCAACTGATCAAGGGCAGCATCCGGGTCGAGCGCGGCTTTATCTCGCCGCCAGAAGGCCCCGGCCTAGGCATCGACGTTGACGAAGACCTGGCCCGCGCCCACCCCTATACTGGCGACAGTCTTCATCTGCAGATGCAGGAGGCACCGTGCGACTACGAACGCGGCAACAACTTCGAAGGGGGCGCACCGGCCCCGCGCGACTAGCGATAGAACCGCACGCCGGACACCGCAACATCCGCCTGCATCTCGCGCCCGATGGCAAGGATACCAACGCGGCGCAATCGGGCGGGGTCAAAGGATGCTTCGGTCCGGTGCGCTTCAAACTCAGTGAAGGGGATGCGGATCGTTGTCCATTCATCGGGTGCCAAAAACTCGGACCGAAAGGACTGCCAAGGCCGGGTCAGCGCATCGGTGCGCAGGCGCAGATCATAGCTTTCGCCATTCCCAAGCACATCCAGCGCCACGCCGGTAAACCCACTGGCGTCAAACACTGCACCATCCGCCAAATCAAAAGCGATCTGCACAAACCCACCGTTGTTCTCCAGCGACACCGTGCCGGTCAGCCGAACCGCCTCCCGCCCCTCAACGACCTCAACATTGGCCTGCCCCGAAGACACGCCACCCATCACCGTGTCAGCGACATATTCCCACTCGGGGCTCAGTTCCAAATCATCCGCCATGACCGGCGAACATAGCAGGGCAAAGGCGATTGCCCAGCGGATCACGTCCGCGCCGCTTCGAACGCGGCCCAGACCGCTTCAAACTCCTCAAAGCCGATCCGCTTGCCCTTGACCGCATCAAACACGATCTTCTCGGACCGCATCAGCGTCGCGATGGCGTCCGCTAGCCCGGCCACCACATCCTCCGGGATCACCACCGCCCCATGCCGGTCCGCATGCACCAGATCACCGGGCCGGATGTCGAGTCCATGAATGCGCACCGGCTGGTCATAATCCACCAGATGCACAAACCCATGGCTCGGCCCGATCGAGCCTGCGACCACCGGATATCCCTCCGCCAGATCACCGAGGTCACGCATCACCCCATCCGTCAACGTGCCCGTCAGCCCAAACGCCTTGTGAATATTGGTGTTCACCTCACCCCAATAGGCGCCAATCGCATTTGGCACATCCAGATCCTGCACCACGCAGACCGCCGGGCGCGGCCCTTCTGACATGTACTTGTAGTACCCCATCCGCCGCGCCTTGATCACCTCGGGCGGCTCCGTGGGCGGGGTCAGCGCCCGGATCCGGGCGGTGCGGGCATAGCCGACCATCACCCCATCCGGGTCCGACGCCAGCATCGTGCCACGGGTAAACGCATTGAACCCGCGCTTGCCCTGCGCGACCTCAATGGCGTTGCAGACCGTGGGCGTATCCACCGACCTCAGCAGATCATGCAGCGCGTCCTCCATGGCTCAGCCCTTCACCATCGCGGCACCCTCGGACAGAGCATTCAGCTTGGCATAGGCGATCTCAGGATCAACCGAGCCGAAACCCGCAAAAGTGCCAAACCCGCAGTCACTCCCCGCGATCACACGATCCGCGCTCACAATCTCCGCAAACCGCTCGATCCGCTGCCGCACCACCTCCGGATGCTCAACAAAGTTCGTGGTGGTATCGACCACACCGGGCACCAGCACCTTGTCGTCCGGGATCTCCGCCTTGCGGTCCCGAAACACGGTCCACTCATGCGCATGACGCGGGTTCGACGTCTCGAACAACACGTAGCGCGCCTTGGTCGCCATCAGCGTGGGAAAGACCGTATCCATGGGCACATCACACACATGCGGTCCCTCGTAATTCCCCCAGCAGATATGCACCCGCACCTTTTCCGCAGGCACATCCGCCAGCGCATGGTTCAGTGCCTCCACATGCGCATCTGCAATCTTCACAAACTCCGCATCGCTCAGATCGTTAAACAACATGTGCCGCGACAGAGCCAGATCCGGGCAATCCAGCTGCAAATCCAACCCCGCGCCCACAATCGTCTCGTACTCCGCCTTCATCGCATCGGCGAGGGCGGCGAGGTACGCATCGCGCGTCGGATAAAAATCGTTCTGCAAAAACAGCGAAATCACGCCCGGAGAAGCCGCATTCATAAAGCCACGCTCAACCCCATGCTTGGCCATCGCCGCCTTGAGGTTCGCAATATCTTTCTCCAACTCGCCCTGCCCCTTGGACGTCACCTCACCCGTGCACATCGGTCGCGCATATTGCGGGGTCCCGCCACCCTCGGCCAAGCGCTTCAGAAAGCTGGGAAACTGCTTCAGATCCGCAGGTGCATTGCGCGGGCTGTCACCGGAAAACCCGGTATAGCGGTCCTTCACATAGGTCGCATAGCTGATTTTCGACGTCTCACCATCGCTGACGATGTCGACGCCCGCCGCCACCTGCTTGGCCACTGTGTCATCCACCGCCTCCGCCATCGCCGCATCGAAACCCGCCTGCTCAAACGGCTCCTCCCGCTCGCGGGCAAAGATGAAATCGACGACCTTCTGCGTCCGGGGCAAAGACCCGACATGGGTGGTTGTGACAGGCATACTGGTCTCCTTCAGTCTTTGCGCGCCATCAGCACGGTATGCTGGTTGGCATCGGGGTCTTCGGCCAGAAACCCGGTCAGGCGCAAGCCATTCTCTTCAAGGCATGTGGCATAGCCCGCGGGCGAGAGCGAGGCGTGGTAGACCGCTTCGTCGCCTACGGTGCCCTCTGCCTCGCCTGCGCTTGGCCCAACGGTCAGCATCAGGCTGCCACCGGGTTCCAGATGCGCGGCCATACGCGCGATACAGTCCCGCTGCGCCTCTGCCGTAAGGTGAAAAAAGCTGTTCCAGGCGATGATACCGTCAAAGGTCTCGCCCAGATCCAACGTCCGCATGTCCGCCTGCCGCCAGTCCCCATCGGGCCACCGCTCCCGCGCAATCGCCAGCATGGGCTCCGAAAAGTCGACACCCGTGACCTCAAACCCCTCAGCCATGAACCACCGCGCAATCGGATCGCCCGTACCGCAGCCCAGATCCAGCACCCGCGCCCCATCGGGCAAAGCGGCAGCAAACCGCGCCAGCCACCGCGCTTCGAACAGCGCGCGAGACCGCCGGGCGTCATAAACAGCCGCCTGACGGTCATAGACGCCCTGGATGTCCTCCGGATCAGCCGTCACCCTGTCCACGTCGGCCCCGCCGGATCATCCGTGCCCACCACGTGATAGAGTGCTGCCTCCCCCGTCATCGACGGCACGGCGCTGTGGGCCAAGTTCTCCGGCACACTCATCGTATCGCCGGGCGCCAGCGTCGTGCTATCCCCCTCCCACGTGACCTTCCAATGCCCCTTCACCGGCATCAGAACCGAGGGCTTGTCATGCGCGTGCATGTCATCGGACGCACTGGAGCGGGTGACCAGATCCACTTCAAACCCCGGCTTGTCCCGAATAATCCCCGTCTCGCCGATCACCTTGCAGGGCGCGTCCTTGGCCAGACACACCATGTCCCAATACCGGCGCACGCCCATGCCAACGACCTGCATCGGCGACATCTCGGGGAACTCCGTCAACTCCTCCGCACTCAGCAACGGCATCGGCCCAACCCCATCAGGCAGGCTCTCACCCTTCTTGCTGTCATAAAGGCTGCCATTCTCGCCCAGAACCAGGCCATGCGCGCCCGCTTCCTCGATCACCTGCGGCGCCCAGATCACGCCGCCGCCTGCATCGTCACCGCCAAGGATCGCCATGATCATACCGTAGTCGGTGCCGATATTCTCGAACCCGCGAAAGATGCCGGTCGGAATGTTGATAATGTCGCCTTCTTCCAGCACGACCTCCCCGGCCTTTCCCCAGCGCCCCCAGAAAAACCGCCAGCGGCCCGACAGGACAAAGAACACCTCGGCCGTGCGGTGGCTGTGCAGCGAGTTCCGGCATTTTGGCGGCTGCCCGGCGGCCCCGATGTTAAACCCATGCGGGATCGAGATGTGAACATGCTGATCAGGCGACTCCGACACCCCACCGCCGATGATGGTAAAGTTCTCCTTCTGGTCCGAGCCGGGCGTGTGCGCGTCGATGAACGCAGTTTTGCAAGGCATCAGATCGCCGTAGCGCACAATGCGCGGCTCCATCTCGGCGGGGGTCATGTGGGGGTCCTTTCATGTGGGAGGGTTGGATCGGGCAATGGATCGCCCGGTTTGGAATTGGTGATGTTGGCGTGGATCCAGACCATGCGGTCCACGAACCAGACTTTTGGCAAGATGGTGGCGACCAGGCCCAGAACGGTCGCCCATGGGTTCAGCACGATCAGGCCGTAGATCAGAGGCAGCACACCGATGGCCGACAGCGCCGTCAGCACATGCGCCACCCGGATATGATGCGCCGCAACGTCATACCGGTTTCGCGCCAGAAAGATGCGCTCGCCCAAGGTGCCGCGCGACGCCCAACTGCCAAAATCGGCGGGCGGAGGAAAGACGCGCGGGTTCGCCCATGTCCACGCCCCGGCCAGCAGGAAGAGCGGCAACGCCCACCACCCGATCCACTGCCGGGCATAAATCGCCAGCACCATCAGCGGCAGGCAAGAAAACCGCGTCCAAACGCTCCACGGGCTCGCATGACGCCGCCAATCGGCGTCCTGCATCCCCATCAGACGTTCGGCAGCGCGGTAGATGTCGGTCATCCCTGCCCCTTCAGCGCAGCATTCTCCGCTTCCAACTCGGCAATCCGCGCATTCAGCTTGTCCATCTCCGGCGCCACCAGCTGCGCAATCTCGCCTGCATCAAAACGCGGCGTGATGAACTGCGGACAGTTCCAGTCAAAGGCCTCAATCCGGATCGTCACCACCCGCTCGACCCGACCCTGCCCCTCCACCGCCAGTTGCTCGGCCAGCGCCGGCTCATCGTCAGCCTTCGCAAACGTCGCCCGCCCCTGCAGCTTCATCCGGGCCTTGCGCGGGTAATCCATCAGAAACAACGACACCCGGTCGTCACCGGCCAGGTTGCCCTCGGAAATGTGCTGCTTGTTCCCGCGATAGTCCGCAAAGCCGAGCGTGTGATCATCCAGCACCTTCAGAAAACCCGCAGGCCCGCCCCGATGCTGGATATAGGGCCACCCGGTCTCGGACACTGTGCCCATGTAGAACGACGTACGCGATGTGATGAACGCCACCTCATCCGCGTTCAGCGCATGGGTCCGCGCCCCATAGCTGCGCGCATACATATCGGCAGACCCATCCGCCTCCTGCAGTGCCTTCACGGCCTCGGTAAACATCACCTCGTCATAGCGGCGCACAGCCCTGACCTTTCATTGTTCCTCAAATATGCAAATGCGACCTCAGCCGGTCTGCAACAAGATCTGCTTCCAGATCGCCGTCTCATCAAACAGCGCATATTCCCGGCGTAGCCCCCAAGGCCCAAACTCTGCATGAGAAATGCCCAGAACATACACCTCAGCCCCGGTCGGCGCGCCGAAATACCCCCAGCCATCATGCTTGCCATGCAGGCTCCACCGGATCGCGGCCCGCGGCGGCATCATCTCATCATCCCGCCCAATCTGGTGGTCGATGGTAAACGTTGCATCCGGAAACGACGCCCGCAGTCCCATCCAGAAACGATCTACCGGCCCCGTGCCATGTCCGGTCAAACCACCGGGATACTCCGACTGCACCGCCCGGTCATATTCGCCCGGAATAACAGCCATATCGGCCCCCATAATCCGCGTCAGAATGTCGGCATATTTCTGACCCCACTCATTGTCATTGCCCCGCCCCTTGTACGGCCCCGGCTGATCCGTCGCAGGCGACAACGGGCGCACCGCATTCTCCATCCCCCCCTCGCGCTCGATCAGGTCCGCAGCGTAAGCCTTCGCCTCCCACCCGATCTGGTTCACGATGGCCGTCTGGTCGCGGATCAACCACTCGTCGTTGATCTGATCATTGATGGCATGACAGTCGGCAATAATCCGGTACTGCAAGGTCTTGCCCGACGCACGCCCATACACCCCATCCGCCATATGCGTGGCCGTCGACAAGATCCGGTGCGAGGACAACATCCCCTCCTCCGGCGTCCCGCTCCAGATCACATCCTCGCCCAGCAGCGTCCGGTCGGGAAACTCGGCCAGTGTCGCCATGGTGGCGCCAATCACCTTTTCGTTCCCAATGACAACCGACGCAGGCGACCGCACCACGATGTCCGGGCTGTAATAGTGATGCAGGGTCGCGATGCCGCGGTCTTCCCAGATCTCCTTGGTGATGCCGATGATATAGTCGGGGAAGTCCTTCCACCGGTTCGAAAAACCCTTCATGAGGTCCATCCTTTGGGTATGCGGGCCGACCCGCGCAGGATGAGTGGTCCATCCAGCGCGACGCGGCGGGGTTTGGTGTCAGGATCGGCAAGCCGGTCCATCAGAATATCAACCGTGGCGTCCGCCATCTGCCCCGCAGGCTGGCGCACAGTGGTCAGGTCATAGCTGGGCCAGGCGGCGAGGGTCACATCGTCGTAGCCCACGACCGACACATCGCCCGGCACGTTCAGGCCCAGCTCAAACCGCAGCACATCCATCACGGCAAAGGCCATGTGATCATTGGCACAAAACACCGCATCGGGCCGCTCCGACCCCGCAAACATCTCGCGCGCCACATCCTTGGCCGTGTCAAAGTCAAAGTCACTGACCCCACGTGCAAACAGGCGGCGCCCCGCCGCCTCCAGCCCGGCGACAAAGCCCGCCTCGCGGTCCCGCTGGGTCGAGGCACCCTCCCATCCCGCCACATGCGCAATGCGCTGGTGCCCACCGGCCACCAGAAACTCCGCCAGCTTGCGCCCGCCGTGGTAGTTGTCGGACGTGACCGAAGACAGCCGGTCATCATCCTGCGCCCGGTTGAACAGCACAATGGGAATGCCCGCCGCCTCGCAGCGCTGGGTCAGGTCGTTCGACATGCCGACGCTGGCGGCGATGATCCCATCCACCTGATAATCCAACAGCTCCCGCATCACCTCATCCGCATCGTCCGCTGAGTTCGACGAGATAAAGACCAGCACGTGATAGCCCTGCTCCTGCAGCTTTCGGCTCAACCGTTCGATGGCCTCGGGGTAAAAGTGGTTCTCCAGATAGGCGACAAGCAGCCCGACAATACGGCTCCGTCCAGTGATAAGCGACCGCGCCAGCACATTGGGTCGATACCCCAGATCATCCGCCGCCTGCCGCACCTTATCGGCGGTGCGCTTCGACACCGACGCACCGGGGGTGAAGACACGACTGACGGCCGAGCGGGACACACCCGCCCGCTCCGCCACATCGAGTGCTGTCACCTTGTCGGGCATCAGTCTGCCGTCCACCCGCCGTCGATCAGCATCGAGGTGCCCGTGACCATAGCTGACGCATCCGAGGCCAGAAACAGCACCGCCCCCATGATGTCCTCGACCTCCGCCACGCGGGGCAGCTTGATCTTGTCCATGATCCAGGCATAGCGCTCCGGATCTTCAAACGACTTCTCGGTAAAGGCCGTGCGCACGAAGGTCGGGCACACCGTGTTGATGCGGATATTCGCCTTACCCCACTCGATGGCCATGGCCTTCACCATGCCCTCAACCCCGTGTTTCGTGGCACAATAGACAGCCCGGTCGATGCCGCCCACATGACCCATCTGCGATGAGATATGGATGATCGAACCACCCTTGCCCGCCTCAGTCAGCGCACGGGCTGCGGCGGTGGACAGGAAGTATGCGCCCTTCAAATTGATGCCGACAACCGCGTCGAAATCCTCCGGCTGTGTCTCCATCGAAGGTCCATGCCGCGCCAGACCAGCCGAGTTCAAAACGATATCGTATGGCTGATCAAAAGCGGCCTCGACTGCGCCCATGTCCGACTGATCAAACTGCAGCGCCTCCGCGCTCCACCCCTGTTCAGTCATAGCCCCAACCACGTCCGCCAAAGCATCAGCCCGCCGCGCCGCACAGACCACATGCGCGCCCGCCTCCGCAAGCGCGACGGCACAACCCAAGCCGATCCCGGACGACGCACCCGTCACCAACGCCCGCTTGCCCGACAGATCAAACGAAGGTGTCTTCGGCAAGCTCATGCCGCTCTCCCCGTCTCCGGGTCAAACCCCGCACTCACCTTGTTGAACTCACGCATCCGCGCCAGCACATCGACGCCCATCTGGTCATACATCTGCAGCATGTCCACCATCACCCAATTCTCCCGTATCAACCCGTTCTCCAACCGCCAGAAATCAAGCGACCGCATCTCGATCCGCTTACCCGTCGGCGGCAGACCCAGCCATCCGCCATGCGTCACCGTTTGGTACATGTTCGGCCAGCCCGTGACCGCAGCATAGGGCCCGTCGCCAAAGAAATGATAGACAATCTCATCCACATACTGTCCCCGGTCCGGCATCCCGTTCAGAAACGGGATCTGGTGCCAGTTGCGAAACCCCGCAATCCCGCGCCCCGACCCGATACCGCTGGGCCCGTACCACATCATCTTCGGATGCCAGAACCGCTCCATCTCCATCACCTCCGGCCCGCCCTCGCCGGGGTGCTTTTTCATATGCGTCAGCATGTCGATGATGTGCTGGCAGGACGCCGCACTCGCCTCCGCGTCATAAGGCCCCGGCACCAGCCCATCGCAAGACGCAGGCCCCGGCACATGCCACTCACGTCCCAAGGACGGTACCATCGGCCACGCCCCCGCCTGCATCATGACTTCGGGGATGTCCCAAAGCGCCTGCATCTCGACGATCTGGCCGTCTTCGAAGCTATAGAACTCATGGAACCGCATATGCACGATGTGACCGGTCGGCGGGATGTCGAGCCACGGCGCAACATACGTACCCGTATAATACCCACCACACCCAACCCAATCCGCGCCCTCGGGCGTAGGTCCGGCCATCACAATATGGTCCCGCCGTTCCAGATCCGGGATCGCCGCCGCCAGCGGCGCAAACGCCGCGTCAACAAACGCATCCACGCCCACGATACTCTCGAACGGAAAGGCGAGCCGAAACACCACATCCGGCGCGCACAACTCATGCAGAACCGCGCGCAGCTCGCCCTCGTCGTAGTCATAAAGCGCCGCCCGCAGCGGCGCGATCAGCGCTTTGTGATGGGTATGCCGGTCCGTCATGCGTGCACCTGCATCCGCGCAAACAGATCCACGCCCATCTGCTGGAACAGATGGACCATATCCACGAACACCCAATTCTCGGTGAACTGCTCACCCGTTCTCAGCCAGAAATCGAGACCCGACACCTCGATCGGCGCACCCGTCGCCGCGTGGCCGAGATAGGTCCCACCATGAGTGCCCACCACGCCCTTCGGGCCAGAGGCGGCCACCATCCGGTCTTCGGCGAACAGGCTCTCCAAATGCATCACCTTGCGGTCGGGAAAGGCCGTCAGCCACGGCTGCTGGTGCCGCGTCTCGAACTCCGCCAGCGACAGGCAGGCGCCAATGCCGCCCGGCCCGTACCACTTGACATTGGGATGAAAGAACCGCGCCATGCCCATGCTGGTCAGGTCATTCTCGTCAAAACTGTTGAGCCCGCCAAATATTAACGCGCGCCCCAAAGTCATTGATTTCATAGAATCAGCTTCCAGTTGCACGGCTGTCAAAACACCGTCATATGCGGTCGGTGCCGGGTACACATGCGCAGCCCCGCGCGGGCGCGGCAGAGCGGGAAATCCAATCTGGTCGAACCAATCGACAAAGTCCCAGATCGTCTGGGCATAGGTGATGTTCCCGGCCTCATCAAACCGCAGAAACTCGCCCCAGCGAATGCGCAAATCATGGCCCGTAGCGGGGATGCCAAACACGCCCCCCGTGGCGCGCCCGGTATAGTATCCGGTGCCCGCCACCCAATGCGCCCCGTCGCCCTCGTCACTCTCATGGGCCGAGGACGCGCCACCCATGAAGATATGCGTCTGTCGCCGCAGATCCGGGATGGCCGCCCGCAAGGGCGCGAAGAGCGCACCGATGATCCCGTCAGCAGTCCCCTGCATCCCCACAGGCGCTGGCCCATGCCACCCCTCAAGCGCGGGCAGCAGCGCCACAGCACTCTCAGGGTCGCGATCCAAGGCTGCCCACAGCGTCAGCGCCGTGGCCTTGTTGCGTTGGTTCTGGTCGGTCACGGCTATTCCGCTGCGTCGCGCGCAGGGGCCCCCTCACCATAAGGCACGTTGATCCCGCCATAGCGGCGGACGCGCAGGTTGCACTGCTCGGCATGGCCCACGAACCCTTCCAGCATACACAGACGCGAGCCATAGGCCCCGATCTCTGCCGCTGCCTCGTCCGTGGTGACCTTCTGGTAACTGTGGGTCTTGAGATACTTGCCGACCCAGAGACCCCCTGTATACCGCCCGGCCTTTTTCGTGGGCAGCGTATGGTTGGTCCCGATCACCTTGTCCCCGTTGGCGACATTGGTGCGCGGCCCAAGGAACAGCGCGCCGTAGCAGGTCATGTGTTCAAGGAACCAGTCGTCGCGGTCGGTCATGACCTGCACGTGCTCACTTGCCACGTCATCAGCCACCTGCAACATCTCGTCATAGGTGTCGCAGAGGATGATCTCGCCATAATCCTCCCAGCTTTTGCGGGCGGTGTCAGCGGTGGGCAGGATGCCCAGAATGCGCTCGATCTCTGCCGCTGTTTCATCCGCCAGCTTGCGCGAGTTCGTCAGCAGAACGGCAGGCGAGTTGTAGCCATGCTCCGCCTGCCCAAGCAGGTCGGTGGCACACATCTCCGCATCCACGGTTTCGTCCGCAATCACCATCGTCTCGGTCGGGCCAGCAAAGAGGTCGATGCCCACGCGGCCAAAAAGCTGGCGCTTGGCCTCGGCCACGAAGGCGTTGCCTGGGCCGACAAGCATGTGGACCGGATCAATCGTCTCGGTCCCGATGGCCATGGCACCGACAGCCTGAATGCCGCCCATGACATAGATCTCATGCGCGCCGCCCAGGTGCATGGCGGCAATCACCGCCGGGTTCGGCTTGCCCTGCCACGGCGGGGTGCAAGCGATGATGCGGGGCACACCTGCGACGCTGGCCGTGGCGACCGACATGTGTGCCGAGGCCACCATGGGGAACTTGCCGCCCGGCACGTAGCAGCCCACGGACTGCACGGGGATATTCTTGTGGCCCAGGATCACGCCGGGCATCGTCTCGACCTCGATGTCCAGCATCGAGTCCCGCTGCGCCTGGGCGAAGTCCCGGACCTGCTGCTGGGCGAACTGGATGTCGGCCAGCTCGCGCGGGGTCAGTTCGGCGATCAGCGCGTCGATCTCGGCTTGGCTCAGGCGGAAGCTATCGGGGCTGTAGCCATCGAACTTCTCCGACAACTCGCGCACAGCGGCATCCCCGCGCTTTTCAATGTCGGCCAAAGTCGCCTCGACAATGGCGCGGGTCTTGGCGTCGTCCTCGGCCCGCTCTGCCTCGGGCTTGCCGCGTTTCAGATATTCGATTGTCATGTCCTCACCTCATGCATCGGGGCGCGGCGGGGTCTTGTCGCCGCGGTCGAAGGCTTCCCAGCCTTCACCATCAAAAACGTCCCGCCCCAGCTGGGCGAGCACGTGGGGAAAATCGACCATCACGTAGTTGTCGGTGATGCGGCCCTCTTCGACTTTCCAGAAATCCATGTAGCGGATCTCGATCCGCTTACCGGTGGGGGCGATGCCCATGAACTCACCGGCATGGGTGGCCTCCTGTCGGCCAAAGGCGGCGGCCCACTCGCCCATGTAAAGCCGCGCCTCGTCGACGCAGACCTTGTCGGCAAAGGCTGCCTGGAACGGGCGCTGCCAATTGTCCTGAAATTCCTGCAGCCCCGTCTTGGTCCCACAACCGGTGTTGCCCATCCAGCGGAAGCTTTCGGCAAAGAACTGGCCGATGTCGTCAATGCGGTGGTCATTCAGACCATCCACCATGCCCTCGATCACGGCGCGCGTTGCGTCGGTCTTGGTCATGTCAGTGTCGCGGGTCAGGACCGCTTGTTCGGGGCGGGATCCCTTCATTGGATCATCCTTTCATTTGTGCTGTGTCACGCGTCGCTTGGGAAACGACGCGTGCACAAATGAAATCCCGTGGCATCCGGTTGAGGGCCGGATGCGCTTGCATCCGGCAGGTGCGCGACGAACTGCTCATCAGCCCTTCACCGCCCCCGCTGTCAGGCCCGACACGATCTGGCGTTGGAACACCATAACCAGAAGGAACAAGGGTGCCGTGATGGACACGGCGGCGGCGACCGCCTCGACCTGGTCGGTCGTGGTGGTTTCGCGATTGAAGTAGCCCGCGATGGCCGGGACCATCGTCTGGTTCTGCGCATCCAGCAGCAGGGCCGTGACGAGAAAGTCGTTGTAGCCCAGCAGGAAGCTGAAGAGGCCCGTGGTGATCACCCCCGGCCACATGACCGGCATGATCACGCGGCGGAAGGCCTGGAAGTGGGAACAACCGTCGACCCGCGCGGCCTCGTCCAGCTCGGCCGGGATGTTCTGGAAGAAGGATCGCAGCATCCAGATGGTGAAGGGCTGGTTGATCGCCACAAGCACCGCGATGATCGCTAGTGGTTGGCCGTAGAGCGTGGGCGCCAGGTCACCCAGGATCGGGCGCAGGATTTCGGCGGAGTTGATGAACCACGGCAGGTAGCCTGCCACGAGCACCGAGTGCGGCAGCGCGCGGAAGACAAGCGCGATGATCAGAAGCCAGAAGGCGAGGTTCGAGCCGGAGCGCGCAAGGCCATAGCCCGCGAGCGTACCGACGGTGAGAGAGACGGTGACGACGCCAGCCGTCACGATCATCGAGTTCATGAAGTTGCGGTAGAACTGGTTTTCGCCCCAGACCGCCACGTAGTGTTCCGTCGTCAGGCCGAGGATCGGCGTGCCCAGCGGCCCCGCGATGCTGTTGAGTGCGCCGAAGATGACCGGCAGGGCGCCGAAGAAGATCAATACGAACAGCAGACCGTAGACGGCTGCGCCCACAAGCCAGCCCAGCACGATGAAGCCGGGGGGCGAGAACTGCTCGACCAACCGGGGCAGCTTTGTGAAGGCCCAGCGGATCGCGAAGTACAGCACGATCAGGCCCAGCAGAATGTCGAGGAAGCTGAGCCCGTTGCCCGCCGCCCGCGTGGCGGGTCCGGTGATCACGTTCCACGCGCTGGCATCGAAGGCATCGCGCGGGGACTTCACGCTCATCACCGCGATCCAGGCAATGGGAAAGGCTGCGATCAGGCACCAGAAGGCGAGGAAGGCGCCGGATGCAAGCTTGAGCGACAGCGGCTGTGCGGTGGCTTTGGACATTAATGTGCCCCCCCTTTGTGGTCGCGCCAGGTGCGGCGCAGCGGCAGGATCAGCAGGATCACAATGCCCACCATGGTCAGCATGGCGCTGGCGGCGGCCCGGCTGATCGCCCGGTTGCCTGCGTCATCCGGTGTGAGGAAATCGAAGGTCAGCCATTGCAGCGAGATGACATGCGCCTGGCTGCGGAAGCCGATGATCTCGTCGAAGACACGGTAGCAGTCCATCAGGTGGATGAGCGCGATGAAGATAATCAGCGGCATGAGGTGTGGCACGATCACGTAGCGCAGCCGTTCGAAGCGGCTGGCGCCGTCGATGATGGCCGACTCCAGCGTATCCATGTTCACCGTTTGCAGTCCTGCATAGAAGATGACGAAGGCGAAGGGGGCCACGTGCCAAACGCGGTAGAAGTACATCAGCAGCTCAATCGTCCACGCCTGCGCGAACATGGCAATGTCCTGGCCTGTCCAGCGTTCGAGGGTGGCGGTCAGAATGCCATCGCCGACGAAGAGCCAATAGATCGACAGCGAGCCGATGACGGGCGTGATGATGAAGGGCAGCAGCGACACGAAGATCACCGGGCCGCGCAGGGACTTGGCGGCGTTGTTCACAGCCAGCGCGATCATGAGACCCACGCCGATGACCAAAGGCAGCGTCACGAGCGTGAACATCAGGGTGAAGCGCAGCGCTTTCCAGAAGTCGATCTGCAGGATCTCGCCCCAGTTGCCAGACCCGATGGCGGACCAGAATTTGTCCATTTGCAGCACGTTCTGGTAGCTTTGGAAGCCGACCCAGGCGGTGGTGGTTTCGGTGCGCCCCGTCTCTTCGTTGATGACGGGGACCGTTTTGGTTTCTGTCACGCAGGTCTGGGTGAGGAAGCCGGGGGTGCAGGTCTCGACCTCGATCTGCTGCATCACGGGCTGGGTGATCTGGAAGGACTGGATGAAGACCGAGATCAGCGGGGCCGCGATGAACAAGAGCATCATGAAGACCGAGGGGGCCACGAACCAGAAGAAGGTTTTGAACTTCATGTGTCAGTCCTCAAGTAGCTATGCGGTAGGACATGGAAGGGGTCCTTTCTGCGGTGGCCGCGACGTGGCCCCCGATCTGCCAGCCGATCATCATGGATGGGGCGTTGGTGTTGGCGGATGTGATGCGCGGCATGACCGAGGCGTCCGCGACCCAGAGGTTGTCCACGCCTTTGACCGCGCCCTGCGCATCGAGCGGGCCACCGAGAGCGACCGTGCCGACGGGGTGGTAGGCGGTGCCTGCGCGCGTTCGGATCACTTCGCGGAGCGCGTCGCCGGTGATATGGGTGCCGGGAAAGCCTTCGGGCGCGCGGCGGTGTTCGAGGGGGGCCGCATCAAGCAGCGCGCGTAGGCGGTCGACGCCACGCACCATCATGTCGAGGTCCCAGTCGTCGCCGAAGAGGTTGAGGTCGATGAGCGGTTGGAAGCGGTCCTTGCCGATCCGCAAGCGCCCACGTGAGCGAGGCTGGCACAGGCAGACATCGGCGAAGTAACCCGATCCCCAGATGATCGCGCGGCCTTGCCAGCCCATTAGGAAGGGCAGGAAATGGGTTTGGATGTCGGGCACGTCGCTGTCCGTGACGCTGTAGAATGCGCCCGCCTCGACGGTGTTGGAACTAAGCCGCCCGGAACGTGTCAGGAGCCATTGGAAGGGCGACAGCGCCCAAGCGGGAAGCTGACCGAGCGTGAGGCCGTAACCCGAGCCCTGCCCTTTAAAATGCAGGCCGAAACCGGGGTGGTCGTGTAGGTTTGCGCCCACGCCCGGCGCGTCGATGCGCACGTCGATGCCTGCGGCTTTTAGGTCAGCCCCCGGACCGATGCCGGAGCGCATGAGGATCATTGGGCTTTCGATGCTGCCTGCCGACAGGACAACGCCCGCGCGCGCCGTCAGGGTGCGACCGTCGCGCAGAACGACGCCCGTAGCGCGGGTGTTATCGAAGGTGACATGGTCCACCTCGGCATCCGTTACGACATCGGCTCCAGAGGGGCGCAAGAATCCATCAGCCGCCGACCAGCGGGCGCCGCCCCTCATGTTTGTGTGGAACACCCCCGCGCTTTGCCGTTCCGGTGTGGGCGGGGCGTGGGGGTCGTTGGCGGGAAAGACGCGGCCAAAGGCTTCGGACAGGGGGTGCGGGTGCGGCAAGCGCTCGGGAGTCATCCGCGCCTCGACCACGTCGAAGGCCCGCCAGACTGTCGCGCTGTCCCATCCGGGCAGGCCCCAGACGTCGAAGTCAGCGCGGGTGCCCCGGAACCAGACCATGGAATTGATCGAGCCCGACCCGCCCAGCATCTTGCCGCGCGGGACGGACACTTGTCGGTTGCCTGCCGATGCCATGGGTACCGTTTGCCGCTTCCAGTTGCGACGGTCGGAGGCCAGAAGGTTCACGAGAGCAAAGGGCACTCGGACCCGGATATCCCGATCCGAAGGCCCCGCCTCGACCACGCACACCTTTGCGCCCGGTCGTTCGGCAAGACGCGCGGCCACCGCGCATCCAGCAGAGCCACCGCCCACAACGATATGATCGTAGTCTCGTGTCATCTGTCCCCCAAGGTGAGTGGCTGGCCGAGGGAACCCCGGCCAGCCGAGTGGTGACTTATTCGAGCACACCGGCCTCTTTGGCCGACGTGGTGTAGGCTTCTTCGATGGCGACCAGCGTCGCCTCTGCCCCGCGCTCACCGGTCAGGAAGGCAGGCAGTTCATTGCCCAGCGCCGTGTGCAGCAGACCCATCTGTGTGGTCGACGGGTACGCGGGCGGCGCCGGGTTGGCGGTTGCGGTCGCGATGGCACCTTCGGCCAGCGGGCCGGGCTCATAGCCCTGCACCAGCCAGATGGCGGCCTCATTTGCGCTTTGCACCATGTCGGCATCCATGCCTTCCATCGCCAGACGGAAAGCGGCGTCTGCTTCCTCATCTGTGATGTTGGCTGCGATCACGATACCGTCCCACCAGAGCGTGGTGGCGGGCGCGCCGCCGTCCATCGCCATGGGGGCAGCAGCCATCGAGACCTTGCCCACAACGGTGCTTTCGTTTTCGTCATTCATGGCACCGGCGCGGCTGGACCACAGGTTCGCCATGGCGATCTTGCCCTGCTGGAACTGCTGCTGGACATAGGTCGAGTCGCTGACCAGAACCTCCGGGTCGGTGAACTCCAGCGTGCGCTTCATGGTGTCGAGCGCCTTCATCCCCGCCTCGGAATTCACGGCGGTGGTGTTGTCGGCGTTGAAGAACGCACCACCAAAGCCGGGATACATGTTCACGAATTCCTGGGCGAGGTTCCAACCGGACTTCATCGTCGCGCCGATGGCGTGGTCAACGACGCCCGCCTCTTCGATCTTCTCGGCGGCGGCGAACACCTCGTCCCATGTGCTGGGCGTTTCGATGCCCAGATCGGCGAGGATGTCGCTGCGGTACATCAGGTGCTGGGTGTTCACCATCATGGCGACGGCCATGATCTGACCGTCCACGCGGATCAACTGGTTGGGCGACAGGTTCTGGCCGTATTTCTCGACCAGATCATCCAGCGGGCGGATTGTGCCCGCGTTCAGCAGAGGTGTGATGGTGCCGTTCGACACGCCGCCAATGTGGTAGAGCGACGGGTTCGCCTCGAACGCGGCGGGCTGCTTGGTGCGGAATTCCTGGTCCAGCTCGGCCTGGAAATTGCCGCACTCGGCCATGGCGTCGGTGACGGCCTTCCAGGCTTCAAAGCCTGCGGTCAGCGACTTCAACGGCACCTCGTTTTGGTAGGAACACGCGGCAAAGGCCGTGCTGCCCAAAAGCGAGACGGCGCCCGCAAGTGCCAGTTTCTTCAGATACATGTGCAAACTCCCTGTTGCGTTTTGCGCCAGTGCATCTTGCAAGTCTGCACTGGCCGGTGTTGGGCCGTACGGGGTGCCCCCCGCACAGCCGGGTTCCTCAGGCCAGACGTTCGCCGGAAGAGGAATCGAATGCGTGGCAGATCTCTGCCGGGACCGAGAAGGACACGGTATCGCCGATCTCGGCCCTGAACTCCTTGTGCGCCTTGATCGACACAAGCTGCCCGCCCGCGCGGACGGTGAGCATGGTGGCGTCGCCCAAAAGCTCGATGGTGTAGATGGGGGCGGTGATCTGGCCGTCTGCTTCGGCCAACGCGGCATCTTCGGCGCGGAAGCCCAGCGTGGCAGGGCCGTCGGGGGCGGTGAGGCCGCTGATCGAGACGTTGTCGCCGGTGAAGGTGCCGCCCGCCATCGTCCCTTCCATCAGGTTCATGGCAGGCGAGCCGATGAAGCTGGCGACGAATGTGTTGGCGGGCCGGTCGTAGATTTCCGTCGGCGTGCCCACCTGCTGCACCTTGCCCTGCTTCATCACCACCACGCGGTCGGCGAGCGTCATCGCCTCGATCTGGTCATGGGTCACGTAGACGGTCGTGACCTTCAACTCGTGGCTGAGGTTCTTGATCTGGGCGCGGGTCGAGACGCGCAGCTTGGCGTCGAGGTTCGACAGCGGCTCGTCCATCAGGAACACGTTGGGTTCGCGCACGATGGCGCGGGCAAGCGCCACGCGCTGGCGCTGGCCGCCGGACAATTCGGCGGGCTTTCGGTGCAGGAAATCGTCGAGCTCCACCATGGCCGAGGCGCGGCGCACGCGGTCGTCATGGGTGGCGGGATCCACCTTACGGACCTTCAGCGGGAAGCGGATGTTTTCGTAGACATTCAGGTGCGGGTAGAGGCCGTAGGACTGGAACACCATCGCCACGTCGCGGTCCTTTGGGTCCAGATCATTGACGCGCTTGCCGTCGATCATGATATCGCCTTCAGTCGCATCCTCAAGCCCCGCGATCATGCGCATCGTCGTGGTCTTGCCACACCCCGAGGGGCCGAGCAGCACCAGGAATTCCTCATCCGCGATCGTCAGGTCGAAATTGTCGACGCCCACGAACGTGCCCCACCGTTTGTTGATGTTGCGCAGTTGGATTTCTGCCATGTGGACCCCCGACCCATAGGTTGATGAATAAGGCTAGACATCCGGGCTTTGACTTGGCAACTGTTTTTTGCACACGTGTGCAAAACCATCTTTGGACAGCCACCATGACCTCCGATATTCCTGCTTTGCGCGCGACATTGCACGCGCTTTGGGCAGATGATGATGCTGCAGCGCGGCAGGCCTTCGAGACCTGTTTTTCGGCCGATTGCGCCTTTTATTTCTCGCATCCCGCGAATGTGCCGGGCGATGCCTGGGCCGAAGTATACGCCCCTTTGCGTGCTGCGCTGCCGCATGCCCGGCGGCGCGATGAAATTTTCATCGCGGGGGCCAACAGGCGCGAGGTCGGCGGTCAGTGGATTGCCGCATTCACGCACTATGCGGGCACGTTTGCTGCGCCTTTGTGGAACATTGCGCCGTCGAATCGCCTCGCCTTTCTGCGGTCGGGCGAGTTTTACCGGGTCGAGAATGGCCAGATCATCGAGGCGCGGATCATCCTCGACCTACCGGACCTGATGCGGCAGGCGGGGCGCGATCCGTTTGGCGGATTGCTCGGCACCGAAATGCTGTTTCCCGGGCCTGCGACCCATGACGGGATCCTGCCTGCGGGCGACGGTACGGCCAGCCTCGACCTGATTGAAGCGATGTTGGGCGATCTGCATATCTACGATCCCGAAACCGGCACCTCCAAGGGTCAGACCGGAGAGGGCGGATACTGGGCCGATGACATGCTGTGGTACGGGCCCGGCGGCATCGGGTCGAACCACCGCTGGGCGGGGTTTGTGAAAGATCACCGTGCGCCCTTCCTCGCCGCGTTTCCCGACCGCAAGGGGGGCAATCACTATGCTAGGATTGGACAAGGCAACTACGCCGCCATCTCGGGCTGGCCGTCGATGACGATGACGCATCAAGGGCCTTACCTGGGTGTGGAACCTACGGGCAAAGACCTCACGCTGCGGGTGATGGATTTCTACCGATGCGCAAACGGGCAGATTGCCGAAAACTGGGTCATGCTCGACTACATGGACCTGTTTCACCAGATGGGCGTGGACCTTATCGCGAAGTCAAACGCCCAAGCCGTTTCTTCTGACTGAAAATACGATCGGGGGTCCGGGGGCAGACAGCCCCCGGTCCTGGCTTCAGAAAAACGCCTGCAGTCCGGTCTGTGCACGACCCAGGATCAGGGCGTGCACGTCATGGGTGCCTTCATAGGTATTCACCGTCTCCAGGTTCACCATATGGCGCATCACCTGGAATTCGCCTGAAATGCCGTTGCCACCGTGCATGTCGCGGGCAGCTCGGGCGATGTCGAGCGCCTTGCCGCAATTGTTGCGCTTTACGATGGAGATCATCTCAGGCGCGGCCTGGGCGGCGTCCATCAAGCGGCCGACCTGAAGGGATGCTTGCAGACCCAGCGTGATTTCCGTCTGCATGTCGGCCAGTTTTTTCTGGAAGAGCTGGGTTTGGGCCAAGGGCTTGCCGAACTGCTTGCGGTCGAGCCCGTATTGGCGGGCGGCGTGCCAGCAGAACTCGGCGGCACCCATGGCGCCCCAGGAGATGCCGTAGCGGGCGCGGTTGAGGCAGCCGAACGGACCCTTCAGACCCTGCACGTCGGGCAGAAGCGCGTCTTCGCCCACCTCGACGCCGTCCATCACGATCTCGCCCGTGATGGAGGCGCGAAGAGAAAGCTTGTTCTCGATCTTCGGGGCGGACAGACCCGCCATCCCCTTCTCCAATACGAAGCCGCGGATTTTGCCACCATGCGCTTCGGACTTGGCCCAGACCACGAAGACGTCCGCGATGGGGGCGTTGGAAATCCACATCTTCGATCCGTTCAGGACGTAGCCGCTGTCGGTTTTCTTCGCCGAGGTCTTCATGCCCGCAGGGTCGGAGCCTGCGTCGGGCTCGGTCAGGCCGAAACAGCCGATCCATTCGCCCGAGGCGAGCTTGGGCAGGTATTTCTGGCGCTGTTCTTCCGAGCCATAGGCGTAGATCGGGTAGATGACGAGCGACGATTGCACGGACATCATCGACCGGTAGCCGCTGTCGATCCGCTCAACCTCGCGCGCGACGAGGCCGTAGGAGACGTAGGAGCCACCCAAGCCGCCGTATTCTTCGGGCAGAGTCACACCGAGCAGGCCCATATCCCCCATCTCGCGGAAGATATCGGGGTCCGTCGCCTCGTCCGCGAAGGCGGAGACCACGCGCGGCGCCAGTTTTTCCTGGGCATAGGCATGGGCGGAAGCCTGGATCATGCGTTCGTCTTCGGACAGCTGGTCAGACAGGCGCAGGGGGTCGGCCCAGTCGAACGACCCGAGGTCGGGGGCATCCTTGGCTTTGAGGATCTTCGTCTCGATGTTCATATGCGTCTCCCTTGGCCGATGCGCCGCACTGGCGCCTGATTTGACCCTTATGTAATGCGCACGGCACCGCAAGACCATGCGTCATCGCCGCTGCGGGTCGGGGGCATCCATGTCGTTCGCCGCCGCCCGGCCCTGCCGCTGCCTCAATTCAGCCGCAATCGGCGTCCATGAACAGCATATACGATTCTGTCTTCCGGGTGGGGCCGAAGCAAAAGGAGTGCTGGCATGCAGCGCATGATGCAAATTGGGGCCGTCCTGGCCACGCTGACCACGGCGACCGCCGTGTCCGCAGCCGAACACGAGATCCTGATCCTGCCGGATGCCTATTTCCCGTCCATCCTTTACATTGATGACGGCGACACCGTGAACTTCGTCAACCTGACCGAAACCGATCACAACATCGTTGCCAAGAATGGCAAATGGGCTGTCGGTCCGATCGGCCCCAATTCCACCTATTCGATGGTTGTCGAAAAGGGCACGCAGACCACCTTTTACGACGCGGACGCGGTGTCGGAAGAGGACGGCTCGTTCCTCGTCGAGGGTAAGATGAGCTTTGGCGAGGCGCCGCTCGACTAATCGTCAATCGGTTCGATCAGGTCCGGGCCGGATGCCCGGTTTGAGTTGACCGCCACAGGCACGCGATGCCACTGCAAGGCATCCTCAGGGGCGGCCCGCATCAGCGTGGCGGCCCCTTTGCCTTTTTCTCCCAGCCAGAGCCCGATGTCGTCCGGTTCGAGGATGACCGGCATGCGGTGGTGGATGGCGGACATGGGCTTGTTGGCTGCCGTTGTGACGATGGCCGCAGTGCGTTGCCGCGTCTCTGGCGCAGCGGGGATATGCCAGTCCTGCCAGACAGCTGCAAAGGCCAGCGGGGCGCCATCGCTGCGGGTGATGTACCAGGGCAGTCGCGTATCGCCGTCTCGCGTCCATTCATAGAAACCCGTTGCCACGATCACTGCCCGCCGTTCGCGACAGGCCATGCGAAAGGCGGGTTTGTCGGCAATCGTCTCGGCCCGCGCGTTGATCAGCAGCGGACCGTCGTTCGGCTTTTTGTACCAGTGCGGGATAAACCCCCAGCGCATGGGCGCAAGCCACCGTTGGCCGTCCTGATGCGTGACCGTGTGGACCGCATTGGTCGGGCAGACGTTGTAGTTTGGTACGTCGGGCAAGTCATTTGCTGGTACGGCATTGAAGAGTTGCGCCATGGCATCGGGCGGCAGGGTTACGGCAAATCGTCCACACATCTCCATACGGTAGCGCAGTGTGTGCCGAACCGTAAGTCGGAAGACACTTCCGCCTTGCCGGAGTGACAAAGAAAAAGGCGGGGACCGGCCCCCGCCTTTTCCTGAAATCGTAAGGCGCAGGTATCCTGCGCCGACCGGCCCTTACTTCGCGGTGATCCGACCGTCGGTATAGGGTGTGAACGGCCCCTGCTCGGCCAGATACTCCGCCGTCACATCGGCCAAGTCGGGACCGAAGTCGTAGGCGTTTTCCGCATCCACGAACATCGAATACCCATCGCCGCCGTTGCGCACATAGTTGTTGCTGACAACGCCATAGAGCTTGTCCATCTCGATGGGCGCGCCGCCCACCATGACGTCGCTGACACGCTCACCTGCGGGTTTTGCGGCATCGAAGGCATAGGACATGCCCGCCACTTGCGGGAAGCGGCCTGCGCCATCCTCGATCTGGCCCACACCATTCTCAAGCGCAGCCACGATGGCCGAGCCCGGTACCTGGAAGGTGGACAGCGTGTTCTGGAACGGCAGCACGGTCAGCACTTCGCCCATGGTGATCTCGCCCGCGTCGATGGAGGCACGGATGCCGCCGCCGTTCTGGATGGCGATCTCGATCCCCTGGTCGGCCACGCGCGCGAGCATCGCGTCAGCGATGAGCGAGCCCATGGGGCATTCTTGCGCCCGGCAGACCGACCGGTCGCCTTCGATGGCTTCCGCCGCTTCAGCGACGACGCGGTTTTTCATCTCTTCGATGGGCGCGCCCATTTCCGCGATGCGGGCGATGAAGTCGGCATCGGGTTCGACCGACGCATCCAGCAGCATCGGATCGCCCGAGGCCGCTGTCACGTTGCCCGCGTCATCGAAGGTCACCGTCAGGTGGCCGAGATACTTGGTGTAGGCATAGGCCTGCGCCACCGCCGCGTCGCCCACCATGGTCGGATAGGCTGGCGTTTCGGCGTCGTCGTTGGACATCAGCGTGTGGCTGTGCCCGCCGATCACCACGTCGATGCCATCGACCGCTTCGGCAATGGCGAGGTCCTTGTTCAGACCCACGTGGTTAAGCGCAATGATGATATCGACCCCTTCGCCCTGCAGCGTGGCGACGTCAGCCTGCAGCGCCTCAATCTCGTCCTGGAAGACGACGTTGGGACCGGGCGAAGAAGTTTCGACCGTGTCAACAGCGAGCGCAGAGACGATACCGATCTTCTTGCCGCCCACTTCCAGCACAACGTGGTTTTCGACCTTGCCGTTCAGCGTCTCTTCGGCAGACAGATCGAGGTTGCCTGAGATGACGGGGAAGCTCACTGCGTCAATGAACTCGGCCAGCTTGGGCGGGCCATCGTCGAACTCGTGGTTGCCGACGGCCATGGCGTCATAGCCGATCTTTTCCATGAACTCGGCCTCGGCCGCACCCTTGTAGGTGGTGTAGAACAGCGAGCCCTGGAACGGGTCACCCGCGTCCAGCACGATCACGTTCTGGTTGTCGAGTGCAGCCTTCTTGGCGTCGATGGCGGATTTGACCCGCGCCACGCCGCCAAAGCATTCGCCTTCGGCCTCGCCCTCGGCGTTGCAGGTCGAATCGAAGCGGTTGATCGATTCAATGCGGCTGTGCATGTCGTTGGTGTGCAGGATGTGCAGCGTGTAGTCGGCGGATGCCATGCCGGCGCTGAGCGCCAGGGCGGCCGTGCCCATCAATAGTCGGGTCATGCGGTGTCTCCCTTGTTGAATATGACGGTTACGTGACAGCAATCCGAGCCACGAGTCAAAGCGGTTCCTTAGGGAAGCCGTGCTACAATTCGGTGACAGCGCGCATTTGACCAGCACTTGACCAAAGCCGGGGCAATCGGCATCACGCGCCCATGCTGATTTACAAGATTTTCCGTGCCCCGGAATGGGCGGCCTTGCGCGAAAACGGCACGACGCCGGGCGCGCCGATTGATGTGCAGGACGGGTTTGTCCACTTTTCGACCGCCAGCCAGGCGGCGGAGACGGCAGGCAAGCATTTTGCGGGTGAGGAAGACCTGTTCCTAATCGCGGTCGAAGCGGCCGCTTTGGGCGATGATCTGAAGTGGGAGGTGTCGCGCGGCGGGGCCGAGTTTCCGCATCTTTACCGCGAAATACGGCTGGCGGATGTCCACTGGGCGCAACCCTTGCCGCTGGAGGCTGGCGTGCATCAATTCCCCGCAGGCGCCGGGTTCGACGCATGAGCCACGTCGATCCGACCCGCGACCAGTTCGAGGCGTTCAAGAACCTGCCGCGGGATACGCCCATCGAGATGCTCAACCTCGTGGCCTTTCGCGATCTGGCGAATTACCCCGGCGATCACGAATTGGCGCGAGATGGGCTGACGGGCGCGCAGGCCTATGCGCTTTACGGCAAGCAGTCCGGCCCGGTTCTGGCGAAGGTGGGCGGCAGCATCGCGTGGCGCGGCGGGTTTGAAACGACGCTGATCGGCCCGGCGGAGGAGGCTTGGGATGCCATGTTCATCGCGCGCTACCCGAATGCGGGCGCGTTTCTCGCCATGGTGACCGACCCGGACTACAAGCGCGCGGTGGTGCACCGGCAGGCAGCAGTGAAAACGTCGCGCCTGATCCGCTGCGCCCCGGCAGACGGGGGCGCGACCTTCGGATGAAACAGGCCATCGAACGCATCGGAACGCGGGCGCTGCGCAAGCTTGACCCCGAAACCGCACACGGGCTGGCGCTGAAGGCGTTGCACACGCCGCTTGCCGCCCTGCCCGGCCCCGTAACCAGCCCGCGCTTGCGCACGACGCTTGCGGGCATGGACCTGCCCAACCCGCTTGGCCTTGCCGCTGGGTTCGACAAGAATGCGACGGCCATCGCACCGCTCAGCCGCGCGGGCTTTGGCTGGATTGAGGTGGGCGCGGCCACCCCCCTGCCCCAGCCCGGCAACCCTAAACCGCGGCTCTTTCGGCTGACCGAAGATGCTGCTGCCATCAACCGCTTTGGCTTCAACAATGACGGGATGGAGGCGATTGCGGCGCGGTTGTCGAAGCGCCCTAAGGGTGTGCCGGTGGGCCTGAACCTTGGCGCCAACAAGGACAGTGCAAACCGGGCCGAGGACTTTGCAAAGGTGCTGCAGCACTGCGCGCCGCATATCGACTTTGCTACGGTGAATGTCTCCAGCCCCAACACCGAAAAGCTGCGCGATTTGCAGGGGCCTATGGCGCTTGCGGCGTTGCTGGACGGGGTGATGCAGGTGCGCGGTGACATCCCGGTTTTCCTGAAGATCGCGCCGGACCTCACCGATCAGGACCTCGCCGATATCGCCAAAGTGGCAGAGGATGCGCGCGTCGCGGCGATCATCGCCACGAACACCACGCTCGACCGCGACGGTCTGCGCAGTGCACATGCAAATGAAAAAGGGGGGCTCTCCGGTGCACCGCTCTTTGAAAAATCCACGCGCGTGCTGGCGAAGCTGCACACACTGACCAAGACCCCCCTCATCGGCGTCGGCGGCATCTCGAACGCGCGCGATGCCTATGCCAAAATTCGGGCGGGGGCTTCTGCCGTGCAGCTTTACACAGGCCTCGTCTATGGCGGCCTCAGCCTTGCCAAACGCATTGCCGAGGGCCTCGACGTTCAGCTGCAACAGGACGGCTTCCAGTCGGTCTCCGAAGCGATCGGCACAGAAACAAAAGACTGGCTCTAGTCTTCTTCTGACCAGAAATACGACGGGGTCTGGGGCAGCGCCCCAGTCCCTCAGGCCGCCGCGCGTTCCAACGCCGGATACCGCGCACCCAGTGTCACCCCGCGCGCGACGAATGAAATGAGGATCGCGACCCAGAGCCCGTGATTGCCCAGCACCGGCAACAGTGTCAGCACCGCGAGCCAATACAGCACAAACGAAATCGCCATCATGTTGCGCATGTCCCGACCGCGACCTGCGCCAATGAAAATGCCGTCGAGCATCCATGCCGCACAGCCCAAGAGCGGGGCGGCGACCATGTAGAGCAGGTAGTCCCGCGCCTCCGCCTGCACCTGCCCGTCCTTGGCCATCACGTCGATCAGCCACGGACCAGCGAGCAGGAACGCGCCCGCCGTGACACAACACACGGCCATACCCCACATGCTGGTCATCACCGCCGAGCGGCGCACGCGGGCCGGGTCGCGGCGGCCATAGGCGCGGGCGATCAGCGTCTCAGCCGCAAAGGCAAAGCCGTCCATGGCGTAGGCGGTGATGTACATGAACTGGATCAACACCTCGTTCGCGGCCAGCGTCACGTCGCCAAAGCGCGCGCCGAGGAAGACGAAGCTGGAAAAGATGATCATCAGCATGAGCGAGCGCAGCAGGATGTCGGTGTTCAAAAGCGCCATGCGGATCAGTTGCGCGCGGCGCAGAACGCGGGGCCAGTCGCGCCATGCCGGGCGCACAAAGGCCGCGCGGCAGAACCACAGGCCGAGGGCCGCGCCGATCACCTCGGCGATCACGGTGGCGATGGCGACGCCTGCGACGCCCCAGCCGAAGCCGAGCACGAACACGAAGTTCAGGATGATGTTGATCCCGTTCATCACGAGTTGCACCCAGAAGACCCCGCCCGTGCGCTCCATGGCCACCAGCCAGCCGGTAAGGGCATAGACAGCAATGGCGGCGGGCGCGGTCCAGATGCGGATGAAGAGATAGTCGCGGGTCAGGCTTTCGACCTCGTCACTCGCCGGAGAGAGTTCGAACGCCGCCCAGAAGATCGGGATTTGCAGCAGGATCAGGCCCGCGCCGCCCACTGCGGCGACCAGAAGCGCGCGGGTGAGCCAGGCGGAGACTTCATCGTCATCCCCTGCCCCCGCCGCTTGGCCCACAAGGCTGACCGTGCCCATGCGCAGGAAGCCGAAGATCCAGTAGATCGTGGTCAGGATGATGGCGCCCATGGCGACGGCGCCGATGGGCGCGGCCTCACCCATTTGGCCCACGACGCCCACATCCACGGCCCCTAGGATCGGCACGGTGGCGTTGGACAGAACGATGGGCAGCGCGATCTTGAGCACCCGCTTGTGGGTCAGCGGCGTGGGTGCGGCCTTGGGGTCGTCGGCGTCCAAGCTAGCGCCGTTGCGGCATGACGAAATGCCCAGTGGCTTGGGCGAACAGCCGGTCGCGATTGTCTTGCCAGCCTTCGACATGGACAGACGCATAGCGCCGCCCGGAACGGTTGATGCGCGCCCGCGAATAGGCGTCGCGCGGCAGGCCCGAACGCAGGTAGTCGACCGAGAAATCCACCGTCTTGGGCAGGCGGGGCATCCGCGTGCCGCCGCTGGGGTCGAAGTCGAGGCTGCCGCTTTCGATGTCTTCCCAAAGGTACGACCATGACAGGGTGATGACCGCCGTCATCTCCATGAACGCCGCTGTCACACCGCCATGGAGCGCAGGCAAGAGCGGGTTGCCGATCAGCTTCTCATCAAAGGGCAGCACACCTGTCAGCTCATCCCCGCGCCGGTCGAAGGTGACACCGAGATACTGGATGTAGGGCACACCATCGACCAGCGCGCGCAGGGCGGCGTCCCGGCGTTGCTTGACGACCTGCACCGGTTCGGGCCGTTTCATGCGCTGCCCTCCACCGTGAAGGCGCCAGTGGCGGTCGCAACAGGGTTCTCAGCATCTTCGTCATACGCCGTGGCGCGGACAAAAGCGACCGAGCGGGTGACGTGGTAACACGTGGCGCGTGTAGTGATCTGTTGGCCGGGCTTGGCGGCCCGCATGTAGTCGATGCGCAAGTCCAATGTCGCCGTGCCTGCGAGGTTCTTGGGGTGGCTCATCACCGCCGCCCCGCAGCACGTGTCCATCAGGGCCGAGACCGCCCCGCCGCTGATCACGCCCGTCTCCGGATCACCAATCAGCTTTTCGTCGTAGGGCATGGTGATCACGGCGACGCCGTCGTTCATTTCCGTCAGCTGCATGCCGAGGTCGCGGGAATGTGGAATGGCCTCAATGAATTGGCGGGCCAACTTCAGCTTATCGGGGTCTGTCATCGGATCTTGGTCCACGGTCTTTGAGGCCAGTTATGGGTGCTGCAGCGCGCGCGGGCAAGGCGCCTGTTGCGCGGCCCGCCCCTGCGGCTTAGGTTGAAGTCAAGGGATGGAGACAAGGCAAGCCATGGCAGACGACCGCTTGAGCTTTAAGCAGATGTGCGCGGAGTTCGACGTGACCCCACGCACGTTGCGCTACTACGAGTATATCGAGCTTCTGCAACCGGACCGGGAAGGGCGATCCCGGTTCTATGGCCCCCGCGAATGCGCCCGCATGAAACTGATCCTGCGCGGGCGCAAGTTCGGTTTCCAGTTGGAAGACATCCGACAGTGGCTGCTGATCTACGAGAACGAGGGCACCGAGGCGCAGATGCGCGCCTGGGTCGAGTTGGCGGACGGGCAGCTCAAGGAGCTGGACGATCAGCGCAGGCAGTTGGACGAAGCGCGCGATGAGTTGCAGGGGCTGCGCGACAGTGTGGCCAATGGGCTGAAGGGCTAGGCCTTAGTCCCGGTTCGGGCCGGGGCCCGCCAGAAACTGCCCCATCGGTTTCAGCGCGTCGATATGCTTGCACAGCACCGACATCGTGACCAGCAGCGGCACCGCCATGATCATGCCCATGATCGACCAGAGCCAGGCCCAGAACGCGACGGCGATCAGGATGACAACCGTGTTCAGGCGCAGCTTGCGGCCCACCATCCAGGGCGTGATCACCTGCCCTTCGATCGACGTGAGCATGAAATAGACCCCCGCCACGACGAAGGCGTCAAAGAGGCTTGGCAGGTTCACCAGCGCGACGGCAAAAGACAGGACCAGCCCCACCAGCGCCCCGACGAAGGGCACGAAATTCATCACGAAGGCCAAAAGGCCGAAGGCCATCGGGTTCGGCATACCCAGCGCGCCCAGTGCCATGCCCACCGCGATGCCCAGACCCGCGTTGATCAGCGTGATGTGCAGCAAGTAGCGCGAGACCTCACGCTCCACATCATAGGCGATGTTGATGGCGCGGCGCTTGTCGGAAAAGCTTGGCATCACTGCGACCAGCCGTTCGTGGAAGAGGCTGCCCGATGCAAGGATGAAGAAGGTTAGGATCAGCACGAACACGGTCTGTGCGACAATCAGCGGTGCGCCCAGCGCCACCTCGGTTAGCGGACCGCGCTCTTCGACCACGACCTCTAGTGGACCGCCACCAGCGTCGGCGTCGGCTGCGGCCGCTGTCGCGGCCGCTTCGGTGATCTGCTCTTCGGCTTCGACCACTGCGGCAGCCATGCCGGAGAGGTTGCGCAGCTTCCATTCGACCTCTTGCGCCATGCGGGGCGCGTCCTCGATCCAGCCTGCCACGGGGATGGCAAGGGCGGCGGCGAAGAAGGCGACACCCGACAGGAGCGACAGAACGATGGCAGCGGCGCTGACGGGCTGGGGAATGCCGCGCCGCTTGAGCCACCGGCAGGGCCCGCTGAACACGAGCGCCAGGAGGATCGACAGGATCACCGGCACCACAAAGACGCTGGCGACGGACAACGCTGTCAAAACGGCGAGGACGGCCAGAACGATGACCGCGGCCCGGACGGGCTTGTCGAGCGCTATGTTCCGCGGTGCTGGCTCTTCGATGTCGGGATGCAATGGGACGGGCGCGTGCTGCCCGCCGATGTCAGAGGACAAAGTTCACAATCGCCAGGACGATGACAACCAATCCGACCAGATAGATAATGCGGTTCATCGCGGCTTCTCCTTTTCCACAGATAAGACGTGCAGGGTAAACCGCGCCCGGGCCGGTTATGTTCCGACGCGGGCCAAATCAGTGCGTATGTTGCTGACGCGTGGCCTGTCAGATCACCGACAGGGTGGCGCATTTGGCGAGGTGGTTGACCTGCTGGCTGGTGCTGCCCTGCACGAGCGAGCCGATGCTGCCGAGGCCCCGCCGTCCGGTGACAATCAGGTCAGCGCCCACCTTCTGCGCAAAGCCGGTGATTTCGGTGCCGGGATCGCCCTGTTCGATTTGCGTGCTGACAACGGCGTTGCCGCATGTCTTGGCCACCTCGGTGGCGCCATCGACGATCTTCTGCGCCGCTTTGACCACCTCGTCATGGCTGGGCATGGTCGTGACCGCGTGGTAGCCCGCCACCGCCCCCAGCGCGAAGGCCACGGTTTGCGGTTGCGGCGTGTGCACGATGTGGATTTCGCTGCCGTATTTTCCGGCGAGGTCGCAGGCGATCCGCACCGCATTGTCAGATGTCTCGGACCCGTCGACGCCAACCACGATTTTACTGAACATGCTTCATCCTCCGTTCGCTTGTCTGTTCAGGCTATGGGATCGCGGTGCGGCCATCCTTGACCTGAATCAACGGATGATGCGGGGCAGAACTATGCGGCAAGACAGGCGAAAGACTGCACGTTCGGGGGCCGGGAGGAGGGAAATAATGCTTGACGCACCTCGCGATCACGTCAACCTGAGAAATGACGCAACGTAGAACTTACGTCAACGTAAGCAATCTGTTGCATCGCACCCGGACCTGTCCCATGTCGTTTCCGTAACACGAGATACGAGTGATCTGATGACAGAGAAAACGATGACCATCCGCGAGATGTGCGACGCCTTCGACGTCACGCCGCGGACACTGCGCTTTTACGAAGCCAAGGAATTGCTGTTTCCGCAGCGTGTCGGTCAAAAGCGCCTGTTCAACAAGCGTGACCGCGCGCGGCTCAAGCTGATCCTGCGCGGCAAGCGCTTTGGCTTCAGCCTCGAGGAAATCCGCCAGCTTCTGGACCTCTATGACATGGGCGACCAGCAGCAGACGCAGCTGGCCCGCACCTATGACATCGCCCGCGAGCGTCTGGCCGACATGGAGCGTCAGCGCGATGAGCTGACCGAAGCCATCGACGAGCTGAAGGACCAGTTGAAATGGGGTGAGAAAATGCTCGCCTCGATGAATACCGCAAAAAAGGCCGCTGAATAAGCGTCGACGACTAGGGAGAGACTTATGCCAAGCTACACGCCCCCCACCAAAGACATGCAATTCATCCTGCACGACGTGCTGAACGTCACAGGGTCCGACATTCCCGGCTATGACGAGCTGGAAGCAGACTTTACCTCCGCCATCCTTGATGAGGCGGGCAAGCTGACATCGGAAGTGCTGGCGCCGCTGAACGTGGTTGGCGACAAGGAAGGCTGCCGGTTGGAAAATGGCGTCGTTTACACCCCCACCGGCTTCAAGGACGCCTTCGAGCAGGTTAAAGAGGGTGGCTGGCCCGGTCTGGACATGCCCGAGGAGTTTGGCGGCCAGAACATGCCTTACGTCATGGGCACCGCCGTGGGCGAGATGTTCTCCTCCGCCAACATGGCCTTCACCATGTACCAGGGCCTGACTCACGGTGCGGCCTCGGCCATTCTGGCGCACGGCTCGCAACAGCAGAAAGAGACCTACCTGCCCAAGATGGTGTCCTGCGAATGGACCGGCACCATGAACCTGACCGAGCCGCATTGCGGCACCGATCTGGGCCTGATGCGCACAAAGGCAGAACCGCAGGACGACGGCACCTACAAGATCTCCGGTCAGAAGATTTTCATCTCTGCCGGTGAACACGACATGGCCGACAACATCATCCACCTCGTGCTGGCGAAAATCGTTGGCGGGCCTGAGGGGATCAAGGGCGTGTCGCTTTTCATCGTGCCCAAGTTCCTGGTGAACGAAGATGGTTCGCTGGGTGCCCGCAATGGCGTCGCCGTCGGCAACATCGAAGAGAAGATGGGCATCCACGGCAACTCCACCTGCGTGATGAACTATGACGGGGCCGTGGGCTACCTGATTGGCGAAGAGCACAAAGGCATGCGCGCCATGTTCACCATGATGAACGAAGCGCGTCTGGGCGTGGGCATGCAGGGCCTGTCCCAAGCCGAGGTCGCCTATCAGAACGCCCTCGAATACGCCAAGGACCGCCTTCAAGGCCGCGACGTGACCGGCGCGAAAGCCCCGGAAAAGCCCGCTGACCCACTGATCGTGCACCCCGACATCCGCCGCTCGCTGATGGACCAGAAGTCGTTCGCCGAAGGCGCGCGCGCCTTCATCCTCTGGGGTGCGACCATGATCGACGCTGCCCACCGCAAGGGTGACAAGGACGCAGACGGCCTCGTTTCGCTGCTAACCCCGATCATTAAGGGTTTCCTGACGGATGTGGGGTACGACAACACCATCAAGGCCCAGCAGGTCTATGGCGGTCACGGCTACATCGAGGAATGGGGCATGTCGCAATACACCCGCGACGCCCGGATCGCGATGATTTACGAAGGGGCCAACGGCGTGCAAGCGCTGGACCTCGTGGGCCGCAAGCTGGCGCAGGACGGTGGCAAGCACGTGATGGCGTTCTTTGAGCTGGTGAAGTCCTTCATCAAGGACAATGCCGGTCAGGACGAGGCGTTCGACAAGGAATTCCTGGAGCCGCTGAAAGCTGCGTCCAAGGACCTGCAAGCGGCTGGCATGTACTTCATGCAGAACGGCATGACCAACCCGAACAACGCGCTGAGCGGAAGCTATGACTTCATGCACATGTTCGGCCATGTTTGCCTGGGCCTGATGTGGGCCAAGATGGGCAAAGCGTCGCGCGAAGCCTTGGCGAATGGGACGTCCGACACGGACTTCCACGAGACCAAGCTGGCAACGGGCCGCTACTACATGGCGCGCCAATTGCCTGCCACGGCGCTGCACCTGACGCGCATCCAGTCCGGCGCCGATCCTGTGATGGCACTGGAAGCGGCAAACTTCTAAAGTGTGTGAGGCGGGGGACACCCCCGCCTTACTTTTTTGAAGGACCGCTATGCCCAAACGCTTTCGCCTGACCCGCCGCTTTCCCGTCGCCATGACCGAGGACGGCTATCGCCGCCTCAAGCGGTTTGCCGCCGATGCGGGTCTGGACGAGGGCGAGGCCCTGTCGTTCCTGTTCGAGAATTTCGATAGCGTGATGAACGAGGAAAACCTGACAGCCCGGTTGCGGTTGTTCAATTCCGAGTTGGAAGCGCGCAAACGTTAAAGCATGTCGCAGAAAAGTGGTTTGTACTTTTCTCTTTGCGGCATGCGCTATCAAAAAGACTGATTGTCCTGGGGAGGAGAAATCATGAAAGACATGGCTGCACCGGCATCCGGTTGGATGACCGAAGAACATCAGATGATCGCCGACATGACGGCGCAATTCATCACCAACGAATGGGCACCGCATTTCGAACGCTGGCGCAAACAGGGCGAAATGGACCGCGAAACCTGGGCCCAAGCGGGCGAACTGGGCCTGCTCTGCCCGTCGATCCCCGAAGAATACGGCGGCGCAGGTGGCGATTTCGGCCATGAGGCCGCGATCCTGATCGAAGCGGCGCGCGCCAACCTCGCGGCGTGGGGCCACGGTATACACTCCGGTATTGTGGCGCATTACGTACTTGCCTACGGCACCGACGACCAGAAACAGCGCTGGTTGCCCAAACTGGTCACCGGCGAGTTGGTGGGCGCGCTCGCAATGACCGAACCATCGACCGGCTCGGATGTGCAAGCGATCAAGACCCGCGCCATCAGGGACGGCAATGCCTACCGATTGACGGGCTCAAAGACCTTCATCACCAACGGTCAGCACGCGAACTTGATCATCGTCGCGGCCAAGACCGATCCCACGCAAGGGTCCAAAGGCGTGTCGCTGGTTGTTGTTGAAACCGACGGCGCGGCGGGCTTCGCCCGTGGCCGCAACCTCGACAAGATCGGGATGCACGCCTCGGACACATCGGAGCTGTTCTTCGACAATGTCGAGATCGCCCCCGAGAACATCCTCGGCGGCACCGAGGGCCTGGGGTTTTACCAACTCATGCAGCAACTGCCGCAGGAGCGGCTGGTCATTGCCTGTTCCGCCGTGGGCGCCATGGAAGGCGCGGTGGAGCGTACCCTGGCCTACTGCAAAGAGCGCGAAGCCTTTGGCGGCAACCTCCTGCAATTCCAGAACACCCGGTTCAAACTGGCGGAAGCCAAGACCAAGACCATGGTCAGCCGGTCGTTCTTTGATGAATGCATGGCCGAACATATCCGTGGCGAGCTGTCGGTTGATAAGGCCGCCATGTGCAAATACTGGGCGACGGACACGCAAGCCTGGGTACTGGACGAGTGCCTGCAACTGCACGGCGGTTACGGGTTCACCAACGACTACGACATCGGTGGCATGTGGACCGACGCGCGCGTGCAACGCATCTACGGCGGCACGAACGAGATCATGAAAGAGCTGATTGCGAGGGCGTTTTAGTGCGCCGGGCCACGCAGCTTGTGGCGGATCGGCCCTCCGGGGGCGGTTTATTTGGCGAAATGAAGACTGGATCCACCCTGCTTTCCCCGGGCGGTGTCCACCGAGGCCGGGAAAGCAGGGCTTCACTTCGCACATGGCTCAGCTCCGCAGCCTGCCATGCCCTCTTACCATCAGGGCATTAACCTTAATGTGGCGTAAACGGGATCATCTTCATTTCGCCAGATAAACCGCACGGGGGGGTCCGGGGGGTGTGAAACCCACCGGTCCTGCCATTTCAAAACTCAAGACCGGAAAGGCCTGCGCTCATGACCCTCAAACTGCACTGCTTTGGTGAAAGCGGGAACTCCTACAAGGCGGCGTTGGCCTTGCAATTGTCAGGGCTCGACTGGGAACCAGTCTTTGTTGATTTCTTCGGCGGGGCCGCCAGGACAGATGAGTATCGCGCCCTCAACACGATGGGTGAGGCACCCTTGCTGCAAGACGGGGATCGCTGCATCAGCCAGTCGGGTGTGATCCAGCAGTACATCACCGACACGACCGGCAAGTTTGGCGGCGAAGGGGATGATCGGTATGAAGTACTGCGCTGGGTGTTATGGGACAATCATAAACTCAGCTCGATGTGCGGCGTGACGCGCTTCCTGATGAACTTTCTGCCCGAAGATAAACGGCCTCAAGAGGTCATTGCCTTCAACCAGGGGCGTCTCAAGGCCGCCTATGCCGTGCTAAACAGCCATCTTGAGGGGCGCGACTGGATCGTTGGAGAAGGGATCACCAACGCGGACATCTCTTGCTGCGGATACCTCTACTACCCCGAGCCCTTCGGCTTTGACCGCGCAGACTGGCCCAATATCGACCGCTGGCTCACCAACATCTCGGACACCCCCGGCTGGAAGGCGCCCTATGACCTCATGCCCGGCTCTCCCGCCGACCGTGCGTAGTTTACCTAAACCGCCGCAACGTCACCCTTGATTAGACCATCTGGTCTACCCCATCTGACACCAAAGACACGCCACTTGGCAGGAGGACCAACCCGATGACCGAAGCCTATATCTACGACGCGATCCGCACGCCGCGCGGCAAGGGCCGCAAGGACGGTGCGCTGCACGAGGTGACCTCGCTGCGCCTGTCGACCCTGACCCTGAACGCGCTGAAAGAGCGCAACAACATTGAAGGCCACGTGGTCGAGGATGTGATCTGGGGCAACGTCACGCAGGTGATGGAACAGGGCGGCAACCTCGCGCGGACTGCTGTTCTGGCGTCGGACCTGGATGAAGCCATCCCCGGTATTGCCATCAACCGCTTTTGCGCCTCCGGTCTGGAAGCCGTCAACATCGCCGCCAACCAGGTGCGCGGCGGGGCCGGTGACGGCTACATCGCGGGCGGCGTCGAGATGATGGGCCGGGTTCCCATGGGTTCCGACGGCGCTGCGATTGCTGCCGATCCTTCGATTGCGATGGAGAGCTACTTTGCGCCCCAAGGCATCGGCGCTGACCTGATCGCAACGGAATATGGGTTCTCCCGCGATGACGTCGACCAGTATTCGGTCGAAAGCCAGCGACGCGCAAAAGAGGCGTGGGACGACAAGCGGTTTGAAAAGTCGGTCATCACCGTCAAGGACCAGAACGGCCTGCCGATCCTCGATCACGACGAGTACATGCGCCCGCAGACGGACATGCAGTCGCTGGGCAGCCTGAACCCCGCATTCGAAGCGATGGGCAAGGTCATGCCCGGTTTCGACAAGGTGGCGCTGATGAAATACCCACACCTTGAGCGGATCAACCACGTGCACCATGCGGGCAACTCGTCCGGTATCGTGGACGGCGCCGCCGCCCTGCTGATCGGCAACAAGGAACTGGGTGAGAAGCTGGGCCTCAAGCCCCGCGCCCGCATCAAGTCCACCGCCAAGATCGGCACCGATCCCACCATCAACCTGACAGGTCCCGTGCCCGTCACCGAAAAGATCCTGCGCGACAACGGCATGAACATCGGTGACATAGACCTGTTCGAAGTCAACGAAGCCTTTGCCGCAGTCGTCCTTCGCTTCCTGCAGGCCTTTGACGTCGACCACGGCAAGGTGAACGTGAACGGCGGTGCCATCGCCATGGGTCACCCGCTGGGTGCCACGGGGGCCATGATCCTCGGCACGCTGCTGGACGAGATGGAGCGGACGGACAAGGAAACCGGTCTCGCCACCCTCTGCGTCGCCTCCGGCATGGGTGCCGCCACAATCATCGAACGCGTGTAAGGGGAGAACACGACTATGGCTGACTTTACACTCACCAAAGACGCCGAAGGCATCGCCACCATCACGTGGGACGTGCCCGGCAAGACCATGAACGTCATGTCCTTCGAAGGGCTGGAACTGCTGAACGACATGATCGACGACGTGCTGGCTGACGAGGCCGTCAAGGGCGTGGTCATCACCTCCGGCAAGGACACCTTCGCCGGTGGCATGGACCTGAACCTGCTCGCCAAGATGAAGGAAGAGGCAGGCGACAACCCAGCCAAGGGCCTCTTCGAAGGCACCATGAAAATGCACGGCCTTCTGCGCAAGATCGAACGCGCGGGCATGGACCCCAAGACCAACAAGGGCGGCAAACCGATTGCCGCCGCCCTGCCCGGCACCGCCGCTGGCATCGGTCTGGAACTGCCGTTGGCGACCCACCGCACCTTCATCGCGGACAACCCCAAGGCCAAGGTTGGCCTGCCCGAAATCCTCGTCGGCATCTTCCCCGGCGCGGGTGGCACAACCCGCCTGGCGCGCAAGCTGGGCGCGATGGAGGCCTCGCCTTTCCTGCTGGAAGGCAAGATGGTCCCGCCCGCCAAGGCAAAGGGTAAGCTGGTCGATGAGGTTGTAGCAGACCCCGTTGCAGCCGCCCGCGAATGGGTGCTGAACGCGACGGACGCGGACCTTGTGAAACCGTGGGACCAGAAGGGCTACAAGATGCCCGGCGGTGCCCCTTATCACCCTGCAGGCTTCATGACCTTCGTCGGTGCGGCCGCCATGGTCAACGGCAAGACCCAAGGCGTCTATCCTGCTGCCAAGGCACTGCTGAGCGCTGTCTATGAAGGAGCGCTTGTGCCCTTCGACACCGCCCTCAAAATCGAAGCGCGCTGGTTCACCAACGTGCTGCTGAACCCTTCGTCGGGTGCCATGATCCGCTCGCTCTTTCTCAACAAGGAAGCACTGGAAAAAGGCGCTGTGCGTCCGCAGGGCATCGAAGACCAGCGAGTCAAGAAACTTGGCGTCCTGGGTGCGGGTCTTATGGGCGCTGGCATCGCGCTGGTGTCGGCCCAAGCCGGTATCGAGGTGGTGCTAATCGACCGCGATCAGGAAAGCGCGGATCGGGGCAAGAACTACTCCGAGAAATATGTCGAGGGCGGCATCAAGCGCGGCAAGACCACTCAGGAAAAGGGCGAAGTGCTCCTGTCCCGCATCACCGCCACGCCTGATCTTGAGCAACTCAAGGGCTGCGACCTCATCATCGAAGCCGTGTTCGAAGACCCCAAGGTCAAGGCCGAGATCACGCAAAAGGTCGAGGCAATTATCCCCGACGACTGCATCTTTGCCTCCAACACCTCGACCCTGCCGATCTCCGAACTGGCGAAGGCCTCGAAGAACCAGGAACAGTTCATCGGCATCCACTTCTTCTCGCCGGTCGAAAAGATGCTGCTGGTCGAGATCATCAAGGGTGCGGAGACCGGCGACCGGGCCGTGGCCAAGGCGCTTGACTACGTGCGCCAGATCCGCAAGACGCCCATCGTGGTCAACGACGCGCGCTTCTTCTACGCCAACCGCTGCATCATCCCCTACATCAACGAAGGGACGCGGATGGTCACCGAAGGGGTCGAACCCGCGCTGATCGAAAACGCCGCCAAGATGGTCGGTATGCCGCTGGGCCCGCTGCAATTGACGGATGAGACAGCCATCGACCTCGGTGCCAAAATCGCCCGCGCGACGAAGGCCGCCATGGGCGACGCCTATCCCGACAGCCCGTCCGACGACCTGATCTTCTGGATGGAAGAGCTGGGTCGCATGGGCCGCAAGGCCAACGCGGGCTTCTACGACTATGACGACAAGGGCAAACGCCAGGGCATCTGGCGCGGCGTGCACGACAAGTACCCGCTGATGGACGACCAGCCAGAGCTGGGCGAAGTCCAGCACCGCCTGCTGTTCTCCCAAGTGCTGGAAGCCGTCCGTGCGCTGGAAGAAGGTGTGTTGATGGACATCCGCGAAGGCGACGTGGGTGCGATCCTCGGCTGGGGCTTTGCCCCATGGTCCGGTGGTCCGCTGTCCTGGCTCGACATCATCGGTGCGCCTTACGCTGCCGAACGCTGCGACCAACTGGAAGCGAAGTATGGCGAGCGGTTCAAGTGCCCTGCCCTGCTGCGCGAGATGGCCGAGAAGAACCAGACGTTCTACGGTCGCTTCGGCCCGGACGCCGCCAAGGCCGCTTAAACGTAGGGTGCGCAGGGACTGCGCACCGCACCGGAAAGACCAACAAGGGGCCGTGCATCGCGCGGCCCCTCTTTGCTTTCAAGCCAGCCCGGTCAGTTGACCCAGCGCAGATACAAAAGCTCACATTCCGGCACGCCCCCCTCACGGATCGCATCCGGGCGCACCCCGTATTTCTGAAACCCCTGACGCTTGTAAAACGCAATGGCCCGCGCATTGTCAGGTGCCACTGTCAGCTCAATCTGCGCAACGCCACCCGCGCGCGCCTCCTCCAGAATGCCCTTCATCATGACCTGCGCGGCGCCGGATCCCTGCTGTGAGGGTGTCACGTAAAACGGCCCCAATTCCGCACGGTGCCGGATGCGCTGCAACTGCTGGGGGCGGTAACCGCAGAACCCCACGAGCGTCTCGTCCTCGAACACGCCGCGCATGCCGCCGAACTCAAGCGCCTTCTGCGCGCCCGCCTCGTCCATCTTACGTACTTCGTCCAGCGTCACCAGAAAGCCCTTTGGGGCAACGCGCGCGCCTTCCTTCCGCAGTGCAAGCCAAGCGGATGCGTCTGTGGCGATGAGTGTGCGATATGAAAACATGGCGGTCAGCCCCGACGTCGTGCGATCCGCCCTGTTTAGCGACCAGCAAGACGCGTTTGAACATCCGTTCCCGGCAGCAGCAAAGACCAGCCGACGACCCTTAGGGGGCGCAGTCCCTGCGCACCGTCACCGCGACTTGCGCGTAAACACCATCTTCTGCTGAGCCAGCTTCTCCGGCGCGCCCTCCCACGCATAGAACAGCAGCGCAGGCACATGGTCGGCGACGGTGATCCGGTGCAACTGCTCCGGCGGGTTGAAGATCAGCGAGCCGGGGCCGTAGACGCCCTGATCGTTCTCGGACACGGCACCGGACAGGCAGATATAGCTTTCCGTGATCCCGTCATGGGCATGGGCCGGATAGGTGCAGGCGGGCGCAAACAGCACAAGGCCCAGGATCACCTCATTGGTGATCACAGGCCCGCTCGGCCCCACCAGTTCGGCATAGGCAAACTTGCGCTCCAACCCGCGCGGCACCTTTTCATAGCCGTATTGCCAGGTCAGCCGGTGGCGGATCGCGTCCAGCGACCGGATGAACGGCGCGTGCCGCTCCATCCGCCCGTTGTCGAGTGCCCGGCGCAGATGCTTGGTGACGGGCTTGTCCGCAGGTTCGGGAAAGCGCACCTCGGCATTGGCCTTGATCACGCGGTTGATGCGCTCGCGCACACTGCGCTGGTGGGTCCGGATCTTGGCGCTGCCGCCAGCCGACTGGCGGCGGTAAAAATCGTAGCTGTCGCGCAGCACGTAGGTCCAGTCCGGGTGGTCCTTGAGGGTAGAGCGGTCAGACATGGGCGTGCCGTCACCTGTTTGAGTTGTTGCCGACGGCACTGATGGCGGCAAATAAGAGGCTGCGCAATGCACAGACTGCAGGGCTGTTGGGGAAAGCGGCCTTGCGGGTGTACCGGCACAAAAGATGACCTGACAACGACGCTGATTTAGGCGCGCGAGAAACCGGCAAGCCCTGGCTTGTTTATGGTGGGGGCCACCCGGCTACGGGCCGCCCCCCAATCTACACCTAGGCGGCAAAGCCAAGTTTCGACACGTGAATTTCGAATGTCGGGTGCATTTCGGCTCCGACGATTTCGGGCTTGTGGTGGCGATAGATCGACCGCCAATAGGGCTGAACCACCACGCCTTCGTCCTGCATGATCTGTTGCAGCTTGGCCATCACCTCGCGCCGCTGGTCTGCATCCGCGATGGCCAGCGCGTCGGACAGCAGGCTGTCGAACTCTTCATTGGCAAAGGCGCTTTCGTTCCACGGCTCGCCCGACCGGTAGGCCAGGGCCAGCACCTGAACACCCAGCGGGCGCTGTGCCCAGTCGGTGGCCGACAGCGGGTACTTCGCCCAATCGTTCCAGAAGGTCGAACCCGGCAGGATCGTGCGGCGCACCGGAATACCGGCATCGCGCAACTGGCCTGCCGCCGCGTCCGAAGTGTTCTTGCGCCAAGTGTCGTCGATCGAGATCAGCTCGTGCTCAAAATCCGCCATCCCCGCCTCGGCCATCAAGGCCGCAGCGCCTTCGGGATCATGCACAGGGGCAGGCAGTTCGGCGTATTCCGGGTGGATGGGCGACACGTGATGGTTTTCGCCCACGCGTCCATTGTTGTTGAACCCCAGTTCCAGCAGCACGTTGTTGTCGATTGCCATCGCGAGCGCACGGCGGACGCGCACGTCGGCATAGGGCGTCTGCCCTTCGACCTCTGCCGCCTGGTTGGCGCGAATGACGACCGTATTTGCGGTCACGGCCTCGGACTTGGTCCATTCCAGCGTATCGAACAGCTCGATGAACTCGCCCAGGCTTTCGTAGATCATGTCAACCTCGTCGGCATCGACAGCGGCAAAGATCGCCGCCTGATCGGTGCCGAAGTCGATATATTCGATCCGGTCCAGATAGGCGCCCTCGCCCCACCAGGTGTGATCGGGGTTCTTTTCCAGCACAGCGCGAATGCCGACCTCAAACTCGCCCGGCATATACGGCCCGGTACCGATTGGGTTCTCCAACGGGTCGCCCGTAAAGCTCTGATGTACCACCGCCGCCGGATAATCGGAAAAGCCCGCGATCAGCGTGATGTCGGGCTGGCCAAGGGTCAAGCGTACGGTGCGGTCATCCACCACCTCAATGGCGCCCTCGCGCGCCACGCCCGTGTCGGCATCGACCAGCGACGCCATGCGGGATGCCATCGAGTTGCCCTCGACCTCCCGTTCGCACCAGCGCGCGATGTTAAAGGCGACGTCAGCGGCGGTGAACGGGTCGCCATTGGACCAGGTCACGCCCTCGCGTACGGTCAACAGGTATTCGGTGGCGTCCGCATTGACCTCCCACCCCGACAGCAGCATCGGTTCAAAGCTGCCGTCGATATGGTATTCGACAAGGTATTCAAGATATCCGCGTGTGTAGTTCGACATCTGCGGCCAGTCATAGGTCCGTGGGTCTTTCAGGGCCTTCACCGTGGATTCGATGCGCAGTGTGCCGCCCGCCTGCGCGTGGCCTGCTGCCTGTGCGGGCCGGGCCATGCCAAGCAGACCATAAGCGGCTGTGGCAGTGACACCCAGTGACGTGGAACGGGTCAGGAATTCGCGCCGCGACAGGGTCCCCGCCGTAACCTCTTGGGCATAGGCGTGCGCTGCAGGATGAACATATGATGGATGATCCATGAAACTCTCGTCTGTTGGAAAAGAGATGGGGCAGCGGCATCTGTGAGGGCTGCCAGGCGCGCGCTCATCGCGGCCGTTACAGCTAGGAAATAGGTCAAATACGACGCAATCAATCCAAAACCGCACATTCGCCGCAGATCAGCACGGCCTTGCCTTGCAATTTTGCAAGCCCCCCTGCAGCGCGGGCGGATCGCACTTGCGCACCGGTGCGGTAGGTTGGCCGCCGCAGCACCGCGCAGGGGGGGAAAACATGACCGAGATGAGCAACACAACGATGCACAGAAACGTCCTGGGCCATGGCGGCCTGATTGTGTCGCGCATGGGGCTGGGCACCATGACATTCGGAGTGGAGACGGAGGCGGCAGAGGCGCACCGCCAGTTGGATCTGTTCGTGGACCGCGGCGGGACCATGATCGACACCGCCGACGGTTACGGTGCGGGCGCGTCCGAGAAGATCATCGGCGACTGGGCCCGCGCACGGGGCGGGATGGACGACCTGATCCTCGCCACCAAGGGCCGCTTTGCCCCGCCGCCAGGCAGTCATGGTGCGGCGCGCCGCAGCCTTGTGCGGTCCATCGACGCCAGCCTCAAGCGGCTGGGGGTCGAGGCCATCGACCTCTACTATGTCCACGGCTGGGACATTCACACCGACATTGCCGAGACGCTGGGCACGCTGGGCGACCTGCGTGCGGCGGGCAAGCTGCACCATGTCGGCTGGTCGAACCTGAGCGCGTGGCAGTTGCAGAAGCTGCTGGCGGTGGCGGAGCGGCACAACCTGCCCAAGCCCATCGCCGTGCAACCGCAATACAATCTTCTGGAACGCGGGATCGAGCTGGAACTGATGCCGTGTTGTCTTGAGGCGGGCATCTCCCTTGTCCCGTGGTCCCCGTTGGGTGGCGGTTGGCTGACTGGCAAATACAGCGCCGATGCCCGGCCCGAGGGCGCATCCCGACTGGGCGAAAACCCCGCGCGCGGGGTCGAGGCCTATGACCTGCGCAACACGGCCAAGACCCATGCCGTCCTGAAGGCGGTGTCGGAGGTCGCCACCCAAATCGGGCGACCCGCAGCGCATGTGGCCTTGGCCTGGCTTGCAGCGCGGCCCGGTGTGGCGTCGATCCTGCTGGGCGCGCGGACCCTCGCGCAGCTGACGGACAACCTGGCCGCAGAGGGTCTGACGCTTGCCGATGAACATATGCACATGCTGACGGCAGCATCGGCCCTGCCTGCCCTGCCCTATCCCTACAATATGCTCAGCGACTTCTGCGGCATGGATGTCTGGAACGGGCTCGGGACAGCGCGACCTTAGGCGGCGCGCACGTAAAGCTCATCCTCGACCTTCATGCACTCCACGAGGAAGGCCGCATCGCGGGCAGGCAGTACGTCATAATCGGCATGTGCCGCGCCCACTGCGTCGATGGGGCGAAGCGCGGGCGGGCAATGCACCAGCGCGCCTCCTTCGGCATAGACAACCTGCTCATCGGCGAACACGAGGGTCACAACCTCGATCTGCGGGCGGGGAGCCATGCGGCGGATGCCGCGAAACCCGTCGAGCGACTTGGCCGACAGCACGGCAAAGGGATCGCCAAACGCATCGCAGGCCGCATCGCTTTCGACCAGCACGCCCTGATCGGGCAGCAACTCCAGATCGGCGGAATTGCCCAACGCCCCCGCGGGGACAAAGACGCAATGATAGGCCGGTGGCACCGGCGCGTCGGCCGTCCAGAAGATGTCGCGACGGACCTCGACCACGGGCTGCAGGCCCGCATCGAAGGTCAGCACCAGATCACCAACCGCCAGCGCGTCCACCGCGCGCCAGCCCATCGCGGTCGCCACGCGTGTCCCACCCAGCAGCCCCCGCGTTGTCATGACACCACCGTCCCAGGCGGCCGACATATCAGCCATGCGATGCGCCGTGCCTGTGTTGTTCCATCCAAACATCTTATCCATCCCCATGGTGCGGCGCTGGCAGCGCGCCGGTTTGCGTTCGATAGGGACAATTGAAGTGATTCCCGCGGCCAAGACGGGCCACGAACAGGGCGGAAGTTTGGCATTGTGGACCGTCTCTGCTCCAATCGCCCTGAGCACGTGACATTGGCCCGTGATTGCGAACAATTTTCGTCAAATGCGAGAGAATGCGGCGCCTCAGTCGAAGCAGTAGCCGAATCTTTCAATGTCTTCAGCGCAGGCTTCTGCGACAGCGGCGCGCGCGGCATCCGTGTAATAGCCCGTGTAGTCCGGATCGCGCCTGGACCGGTTGACGTGCGGCAGCGTCAGCGCGAAGCCGAGGTGGTCCCAGAGCGGTGCCGCGTCCTCTTCGAAATGCTCGAGCCGGATGTAGAGGTCACAACGCTCGCGCCCCTGCGCGTCTGTCATGTAGTAGCGCGCCGGGCTGGCGCGCATCGACGACCGCGTGTGCTGCGCGCAGGCGAACGCGACAAACTCCATCTGCTGCGCCAACGCCACGGCCGGGTGATCAAAGTCCTGTTCCCGCAGCCAGTGGTAGTAGCTGACTATCCGGTCCCACGGGTTGCGCACAAGCGTGAAGGCGAAGAGCCCGTCAAGGCTGGGCACCAGCCCGTCGATGTCGGCCAGTGTTGAGTGCTTCCACAGCCGCCCGCGCGTTTGGACACCCTTCACGCGGCGGCGGCGTTTCATGGCCTTGGGCGTATCGCCGAGCATGATATCGTCCTTCATGGCCCGGTCTTCCAACGCCAGTGCCATGGCCGTGCCACCGGTTTTTGGGGCGTGGATGAAGATGTATTTGCGTCCGGTGCTGAGGATCATGCGTCCAGATTATCCGCACCTGCGGCCGCGTCCACCGGTGCATGCATATTTGGGGAACAATGAAGCATCAGGCTTGCGCGCTGCGAATAGCGATGATGATCCCGGCGCTGGCAATCAGCGCGATGCCAAGCCCCTGCATCCACGTGACCGGCTGGCCCAGCAGCCACCAGCCAAAGAAGGGGCCGAAGATCATCACTGAATACTCGAACACCGCCACGTGGCTGGCCTCACCCAATTGGTAGGCGCGGTTCAGAAGGCTCACGCCCAGCACGGAACCAAAGACTTGAAGGAGGAGGTAGGGCCACGCCTCGTCCATCGGCCAGACCCAGCCGCGGGTGAGGAAGGCCATGCCGCCCGCGCCGACCTCGGGTTGCAGGGCTGTGATGGTGACGAGGGCCACCGTGCCCAGCGCGCCCTGGGCCACGAAGATGCCAAGGAGCAGGGTCAGCGTGCTTTCGCCTTCACAGAGCGCCCGTGTCGCCACGACACCCGAGGCATAGAGCATCCCGCCCAGCACCGGCAGGACGATCACCCAGCCCAGGCTGCCGCCTGAGGGACCGAGGACCACGAGGATACCCAGGAATCCGACGGCCACCGCAATGATCCGCCACGCCCCGATCCGTTGACGCAGGACAAAGGCGGTGAGCAGCAGCACGAAGATGGGCGAGGTGAAGAGCCCCGCCAGCGCCATGGCGATGGGCATGAAGGCAAGCGCGCCGAAATAGCAGAACATGCCTGTCGCGATCAGGGTGGAGCGAAAGGCCACCGCGCCGATCCTGCGGGGACGCACCGTGCCGAAGCCCATGGCCGACAGCGCCAGTACGAGGGGAGCCGCCAGCACAAGCCGCATGATCAGGAACTGCCAGAGCGAGATTGTCTGCGCGATAACGGCCACGTAGATGTCGATGGCCCCGATCACCGCCATGGCGCCCACCATGTTCAGCGCAGCCGCTGTGGGGCGGTGGGATGCGGTGGGCGTCATCGGGTCTTTCCATTGGTTGCGCCACTCGCCATAACGGCGCAACATCACTGCGCGCTGCGTCATGGGGAGGACAGATATGGGTTGGATGGCAGATGAAACGGGCCTGGGCAAGACGCCTGCGAACTATGTTCCTCTGACGCCTCTGTCACACCTGCAACGGGCGGCCTCGGTCTTTGCCGAGCGGACGGCGGTGATCTACGGCGCGCATCGCGTCACCTATGCCGAGTATCACGCGCGCTGTTCGCGTCTGGCCTCTGGTCTGGTGGGCTTGGGCGTTGCGCCCGGCGATGTTGTGGCGACCCTGCTGCCCAACCTGCCCGCGCAGGCCGAGGCACATTTCGGCGTGCCTGCCTGCGGGGCGGTGCTGAATACGATCAACACGCGGCTGGATGTGGATACGGTCACCTACATCTTCGACCACGGCGGGGCGAAGGTGGTGCTGGTCGATCCGCAGTTTCTGGAGTTGGCGGAAGCCGCCGCCGAGGCGATGGAAGGCGTTGCGCCGAAATTGATCGAGTGCCCGGACCCCCATGCGGGTTTCCCCGCGTCGGGGCGGCATCAAACCTATGATGATCTGTTGGCGTCGGGCGATCCATCCTTTGACTGGATCATGCCCGAGGACGAGTGGGAGAGCCTGTCGCTCAACTATACATCCGGCACGACGGGGCGGCCAAAGGGCGTCGTCTATCACCACCGTGGGGCCTATCTGATGACGATGGGCACGGTGGTGTCGTGGCGCATGGTGCTGCACCCGGTGTTCATGGCAATTGTGCCGCTGTTTCACTGCAATGGCTGGAACCACACGTGGATGATGCCCCTGGTTGGCGGCACGCTGGTGTGCTGCCGGGACGTGACGGCGACAGCCATCTACAATGCCATCCACTACGATGGCGTCACCCATTTCGGCGGCGCGCCTATCGTGCTGAACATGATCGTGAACGCGCTGGACGAGGACCGGCGCACCTTTGACCACCGGGTCGAAGTGTTCACCGCTGGCGCCCCCCCTGCCCCTGCGACGCTGGCGAAGATCGAGGCGCTCGGCTTCAACGTTACGCAGGTCTACGGGCTGACCGAGACCTATGGCCACGTGACCGAGTGTTTGTGGAAGAGCGCGTGGGACGGGGCCGAAGATACGGCGGCGATCAAGGCGCGGCAGGGCGTGGCGTTTCCCATGATGGAGCATATCACCGTCATGGACGCCGACATGGCGCAGGTGCCGATGGACAGTGCGACGCAGGGCGAGATCATGATCCGCGGGAACTCGGTTATGAAAGGGTATCTGAAGAACCCGGATGCGACGGAAGAGGCGTTTGCGGGCGGGTACTTTCATTCCGGCGACATCGCGATCCAGCATCCGGACGGGTACATCCAGATCGCGGACCGGGCCAAGGACATCATCATTTCGGGGGGCGAGAATATTTCCTCCGTCGAGGTGGAGGGCGTGCTGATGGGGCACCCGGACGTGAACCTGGCGGCTGTCGTGGCGAAACCGGATGAGAAATGGGGCGAGGTGCCTTGCGCCTTTGTCGAGCTTAAGCCGGGGGCAAGCCCGAGTGAGGCAGATCTGATTGCGTTTTCCCGCGAGACACTGGCCGGGTTCAAGGCGCCGAAGAAGGTCGTCTTTCAGGAACTACCCAAAACCTCGACCGGGAAGATCCAGAAATTCGAGTTACGAAAGACGGCCGCTGATCTGTGATTTCAGGGAACGGGAATGGCCTTTTGGCGTTGGGTCAGTGAACCGCACACGCACAGGAGACCGACCATGAACTGGGACACGATCAAAGGAAACTGGAAGCAGATGACAGGCTCCATGAAGGAGAAATGGGGCGAGCTGACCGACGACGATCTGCAAGAGGCCGAGGGCAACCGCGAACAGCTGGCGGGCAAGATCCAGGAACGGTACGGCGTCGCAAAAGACGAGGCGGAGAGCCAGATCGACGCCTTTATTGCCGAGAGTAAATCCAAATTTTGAGGCGTGAGCGCTGTCTCCGCGGGATTTGTCCCCGCGGGGACAAGCCCTTCGGGGCATTTTCCAGATCTTTACCCTTCTGTGATTTGCACTCCCTTTCAATGACTTGCGCCAATGCGCGGTGCGTTTACCGAAACTCCATGAAAAATTAACATGCTGACGGCCAAGGGCCTGCGGTTGTCCGGTATGCGTCTGGCGCCCTTGGTGGTTCCGCGTCTTGCGTCCATATTGAAGGGCATAGAAAGGGATCGCTGATGAGCCTTGATGACGCCCCTGCCCAGCCGGGCTACCGCATTGACGTGGTGCCGCTGCCGCATCCGGTGCGCATCTTCCACAATGACATACTGCTTGCCGAAACGACGCGCGCCCGCGCCATGTACGAAACCCGGCTGCCGGTCGCGATCTATGTTCCACGCGAGGATATTCGCGTGCCGCTGGGGCCGAAGACGGATCTTCAAACCTTTTGCCCGTTCAAGGGGACGGCCAGCTATCACGACGTGATGCTGGACAGCGGAACCATCGAAAACGGGGTGTGGAGCTATGTCTCGGCCCTGCCTGAGAGCAAGGACATTCAGGGATTCGTCGGCTTCATGCCGCAGGCTGCAACCCGCGTCGATCTGGGGCGGAACGCGGTGGAGACGGGGCGCGATGGCAGCATCACGGGGCCGCTGGTCGATTGGCTGATGCGCGAGGCGGGCGCGGTACCGGACCCCGAGACGTTCACCCGCGCGCTGGCCGCCAAGATGCGGGAGAACGGGATCGCGGTGTCGCGCCTGTCGATCCTGATCTGGTCGCTGCATCCGATGATTGCGGGCAAGAATTACATCTGGCGGGCTAAGGGTGACGAGCTGCGGACCTTTAGCCCATCCTACGACATTCACCAGTTTCCGGGCTTTGTGAACAGCCCGCTCCAGCATGTGTCGAACGGCTTGGGCGGGGTGCGGCAGCGGTTGGCGGACACGGATGAGGCGTCCCGCTTTCCAATCATGGACGATCTGCGGGCCGAAGGGGCGACGGATTATGTGGCCATGCCCCTGCCCTTTTCCGATGGGCGGACGAATGTGCTGACGCTGACCTCCGACCACCCGGACGGGTTTACAACCGAGAATCTCGGGCTGGTCTTTGAATGTGCGACCGTGATCAGCCGCTACTACGAAGTGTTTATGCAGCGCGAGAATGCGCAGGCGCTCCTGGAGACCTATGTGGGCAAGCGGTCGGGCGCGCGCGTGCTGGGCGGCGAGATACGGCGCGGCGATGGGGACGAGATTGATGCCGCGATCATGTTCTGTGATCTGCGCGGCTCCACCCGGTTGGAGCAGGAATTGCCGCGGGATGAATATATCGCGCTGTTGAATGCGTTTCTGGAGATCACGTCGAACATCGTCGATCAGCGCGGCGGCGAGGTGTTGAAGTTTATCGGGGATGCGGTGCTGGCCGTGTTTCCCGCTGGTGAAGATGCGGCGGCAGCCTGTGCGGCAGCCCTGGATGCGGCACGGGCGGTTGTCGACCAGGTGTCGGCGGACGATGCCACGGCGCGGACATCCTGTGCCATCGGCATCGCCTTCGGTCGGGTGACCTATGGCAATATCGGGTCGAGCACGCGGCTGGATTTCACCGTCATCGGGCTGGCTGCGAATGTAGCGGCGCGGTTGTGCGAGGCAGGCAAGGGCCATGACCGCGCGATCATGGTCACGGATGAGGTGGCAGAGGGCCAGAACGGATTGACCGATCTGGGCCCAGTAGAGTTGCGCGGGCTGAGTGCGCCCGTGCATGTGTTTGGGGATGCCTCGTAAGGCGGATCCTGATCCGCCTAGCCCTTGGCGTAGCCGATGGTTTGCAGCGCGTCCTTGATCTCGTCCAGGATGGCCGGGTCATCTATGGTGGCTGGCATCTTGAATGTCTCGCTGTCTGCAATTTTCACGACGGTGCCGCGCAGGATCTTGCCGGAGCGTGTCTTGGGCAGGCGGTCCACCACAACCGCCTGTTTGAAGGCGGCAACCGGCCCGATCTGATCGCGGACGCGTTTGACGCATTCTGCGACGATCTCGTCATGGGCGCGGTTCACGCCGGTGGTCAGGCAGAGAAGGCCCACGGGGCTTTGCCCCTTGAGCTGGTCGGTGACGCCGACGACCGCGCATTCGGCAACATCCGGGTGACCTGCGAGAACTTCCTCCATCGCGCCGGTGGACAGCCGGTGGCCTGCCACGTTGATGACGTCATCGGTGCGCGCCATGATGTAGAGGTAGCCGTCCTCGTCCATCATGCCCGCATCGCCCGTCTCGTAATAGCCGGGGAAGGTGTGGAGGTAGGATTTGATGAAGCGATCTTCGGCATTCCACAGCGTCGGCAGCGTGCCCGGCGGCAGCGGCAGTTTGACCGCGATGGCGCCCAACTCGCCGGGGGCAACGGGGTGGCCCGCATCATCGAGGATTTGGACGTCATAGCCGGGCATCGCAACGGTGGGGGAGCCGACTTTTACCGGCAGCGCTTCGAGCCCTGCGGGGTTGCCCGCGATGGTGTAGCCCGTTTCGGTCTGCCACCAGTGGTCATAGACCGGCACGCCGAGCATGTCCTGCGCCCATTCGATGGTGTCGGGGTCGGCGCGTTCGCCCGCGAGGTAGAGCGCGCGCAGGCCCGACAGGTCGTATTTGGCGCGGTATTCGCCTTTGGGGTCTTCGCGCTTTACGGCACGGATCGCGGTGGGCGCGGTGAAGAAGGATTTGACGTCGTGCTCTTCGATCACGCGCCAGAAGGTGCCCGCGTCGGGGGTGCCGACCGGTTTGCCTTCGAACACGATGGTTGTGTTGCCGTGAATGAGCGGCGCGTAGCAAATGTAGGAGTGGCCGACGACCCAGCCGACGTCGGAGGCGGCCCAGAACACCTCGCCCGGGTTCATCTGGTAGATGTTTTTCATCGTCCAGTTCAGCGCCACAAGGTGGCCTGCGGTGGCCCGCACGACGCCCTTTGGCGCGCCGGTGGTGCCGGAGGTGTAGAGGATGTAGGCTGGGTGGTTGCCCGGAACGGGGACGCAGTCGGCAGGGGTGACGCCCTCTTGAGCGGCGTTCCAGTCCACGTCGCGGGGGCCGAGGTCGCAGGGGCATTGGTCGCGCTGAAGGATCACGCAAACATCGGGTGTGTGGGAGGCCAGGTCGATGGCGCCGTCGAGGAGCGGCTTGTATTCGACCGTGCGCCCCGGTTCGAGACCGCAGGACGCGGCGATGATCGCCTTGGGCGTGCAATCGTCGATGCGCACAGCCAGTTCATTTGCCGCAAAGCCACCAAACACGACCGAATGGATCGCCCCGATGCGGGCGCAGGCGAGCATGGCGACGAGCGCTTCGGGCACCATGGGCATATAGATGATGACCCGGTCACCCATAGTGACGCCCTGGGCGACGAGCGCCCCCGCGAGGGACGCGACCTGGGTCTGCAGCTCCGCATAGGAGGTTTTGGATTTTGCGCCGGTGATCGGGCTGTCGTAGATGATGGCGGTCTGGTCGCCCCGGCCCGCCTTGACATGACGGTCGACGGCGTTCCAGCACGTGTTCACCTCGGCATCGGCAAACCATTCATAGAGGTTCTCGCCCCGCTGGCTGAGCGCCTCGGACGGTGCCTTGGACCAGTCGATGGCCTGCGCTGCCTGCATCCACCATCCTTCGGGGTCCGCTTTCCAGCTGTCATATTCCGCGCGATAGCCCATGGCCCATACTCCCTTTGCGTCTTGGGACAAAGGGTTACGCGGGGATCGGGGCAAGGGGCAAGTCCCTTGCGACCCGATAGCGCCATCAGACCCCGCTGTCGGTCCGGTTGCGGCGTTCGCGGATGGCCTGAACGCAATCGCGGTCATCGGTGGCGGAGCATGTGACGCGTGTCGCCCCCACGACGATCGTGCGCCGCGAGAAGGTGTTGTCGCCGGTTTGCAGGACACGGGTGGTCGCGGGGAACGTCCGGTTGTCGAAGTTGAACGTGCCGCGTTCTTCGGACACGACCTGCGCGCATGCGGAAAGTGCCATGAGTGCGGCCGACGACAGAAGGAGGATTTTCATGTGAGCGCTTCCTTTGAGTTGGAGGGGTGTGCGTGAACCGCAGGCCAAAAATAGGACTGCGCCGCCGCTCCTCCAACTCACAGGTCGATCACATTATCCGTAGTGCGCCACCGGCGTGCCCGCCACAGCCGACATGTTCAGAAGGCCGCGCGCCGTGATGGAGGGGGATACGATATGGGCGCGGTTGCCCATGCCCATGAGGATCGGGCCCACTTCCAGCCCACCGCCCTTCATCTTGAGAATGTTGCGTACGCCCGAGGCTGCGTCGGCATGGGCGAAGACCAGAACGTTCGCTGCCCCCTCCATCCGGTTGCCTGGAAAGAGGCGGTTGCGCAGCTCGGGATCAAGTGCGGTGTCGATGTTCATCTCGCCCTCGTAGCAGAAGTCGTGGCCTTGCGCGTCGAGCATGCGGATCGCTTCGCGCAGGCGCCAGCCGGAGCCGTCGCCCTGGTTGCCGAACTGGCTTTGCGAGCAGAATGCGATCTGCGGTTCGATCCCGAAACGGCGCACGTGGCGGGCAGCACCCACTGCGATCTCGGCGATCTGGTCGGGCTCCGGGTGCAGGTGCACCTGGGTGTCAGCCACAAAGAGCGGTCCGTCTTCGAGGATCATCATGCTGAGCGCGCCGACCGGATTATAGCTATCGCGACCAAGGACTTGAGTGACGTAGTTCAGGTGCCACCTGAACTCTCCAAACGTGCCGCAAATCAGGCTGTCCGCTTCCTCGCGGTGGACCATTACGGCACCGATGGCGGTGGAATTGGTGCGCATGATCGCGCGCGCGATGTCGGGCGAAACACCGCGACGGCACATCAATTCGTGATAGGTGCCCCAGTAGTCGCGATAGCGCGGGTCGTTTTCCGGGTTCACCAGATCGACCGTATCGCCGATCCGGATGGTCAACCCGGCGCGGGCGATACGCGCCTCGATCACCTCGGGCCGTCCGATCAGGATGGGGCGTTCGGTGGTTTCCTCGACCATGGCCTGGGCGGCGCGCAGCACGCGTTCGTCCTCGCCCTCGGCAAAGACGATGCGCCGGGCTTTGGCGCGTGCAGCTTCGAAGACGGGGCGCATCAGGAGCGCGGACTTGAAGACCGAGCCATCGAGCGAGGTTTTGTAGGCGTCGAGGTCAGCGATGGGGCGCTGTGCGACGCCCGTCTCCATCGCAGCCTTGGCCACCGCAGAACTGACCACACCCACAAGGCGCGGATCGAAGGGTTTGGGGATCAGGTATTCGGGACCGAAATTCAGCTGCTCGCCTTGGTAGGCGGCGGCCGCTTCGGCGCTCGTCGTGGCACGGGCAAGTGCTGCGATCCCGTCGATACAGGCCAGTTGCATCGCGTCGTTGATGGTCGTGGCGCCCACGTCGAGCGCGCCGCGGAAGATGAAGGGGAAGCACAGGACGTTGTTGACCTGGTTGGGAAAGTCGCTGCGACCCGTGGCGATGATCGCGTCCGGGGCCACGCTGCGTGCATCGTCGGGCAGGATTTCGGGCGTGGGGTTGGCGAGGGCAAAGATTATGGGCTGTTCGGACATCTTGGCCACGTGATCGGGTGTCAGGACGCCGGGTCCGGAGAGGCCGAGGAACAGATCCGCGCCGTCAATCACATCGTCGAGCGTGCGTTTGTCCGTGGTTTGGGCGAAGGCGGCCTTGGCCGGGTTCATGTCTTCGGCCCGACCCTCGTAGACGAGGCCGTGGATGTCGCAAAGCCAGATGTTTTCGCGTTTGACCCCCAGTTTCAGCAGCATATTCAGGCAGGCGATGCCCGCCGCGCCGCCGCCTGTGCTGACGATCTTGATATCTTCGAAGCTCTTGCCCGCCACGTGCAGCGCGTTCTTGGCCGCCGCCCCTACGACGATGGCAGTGCCGTGCTGGTCGTCGTGGAAAACGGGGATGTTCATACGCTCGCGGCACAATTTTTCGACGACAAAGCAATCGGGGGCCTTGATGTCTTCGAGGTTGATGGCGCCGAAGGTGGGTTCGAGCGCGCAGACGATGTCGGCCAGTCGTTCGGGATCGCTTTCGTTCACTTCGATGTCGAAACAGTCGATGGAGGCGAATTTCTTGAAGAGCACCGCCTTGCCTTCCATCACCGGCTTTGACGCCAGCGCACCGATGTTGCCGAGGCCAAGGACGGCTGAGCCGTTGGAGACCACCGCCACAAGGTTGCCGCGCGCGGTGTAACGAGCAGCGTTGGCGGGGTCGTCCTTGATCTCGAGGCAGGCTTCGGCCACGCCGGGGGAGTAGGCGCGCGCGAGGTCGCGGCCGTTGGCCATGGGTTTCGTTGCGCGGATTTCGAGTTTTCCAGGCTTGGGGAATTCGTGGTAAGCGAGTGCTGCGTCCCGCAGGTTCGGTGTGTCGGACATGGTTCCCCCCAAAGGTGTTCGGAATTTGGTTTAGCGTTAAACTATTTCTGCGCGTCCGCCAATTGACGTTTGGTCACATGGACAACCTTGATCCAAAGGCGCGCGCGGCGCACGACATTTATCAGGGGGCTCTGCCCCCGTTGCATTCGCAACGCCCCTGGAGTTTATTTGGCAAAGTGAAGGGGATCGGCATGGCTGACATTCAGGCTGAAATACGGTTGCCAACGCAGGATCTGCGCGACGACATTCCGTTTTTCACCAATGTGTTGGGGATGCGAATGGATATGATCTATCCGGCGGATGATCCGTCTGTTGCGGTTTTCTCAGGCCATGGAGTACGGGTGCGGATCGAGGCCGGCGCCAGTGAGCCGCCGGGGACGTTGCGCATATTGACGGACGATCCGGATGAGTTTGCGGACGGGGCGCGGGAGTTGGTTGCGCCCAATGGGACGCGGGTTGAGATTGACATGCTCAATCCGCCGATGGTCATGCCGGAAACGGTACACAGCTTTGTAATGCGGCGCTTGGCCGATCAGGCGCCCTGGATCATTGGCCGGGCGGGAATGCACTACCGTGACCTGATCCCTGACCGCCTGGGCGGGTCCATTATTGCCAGCCACATTCGTATTCCCGATGGCGGGCCCGTGCCCGACATGGTGCATTATCATACGGTCGGGTTTCAGCTGATCTTCTGTTATCGGGGCTGGGTCGATCTGGTCTACGAGGATCAGGGGGAGCCCTTTCGGCTGGAGGCCGGGTGCTGCGTGATCCAGCCGCCCGAGATCCGGCACCGGGTTCTTTATGCCAGCGACAATATCGAGGTGATCGAGATTGGGGTGCCTGCAGAGCATGTAACCACCATTGATCATGAGATGGAGCTGCCCAATGGCCCTGCGCGTCCCGAGCGGCGGTTTCAGGGGCAGCGCTTTGTCCATCACAAGGTGGATGAGGCCGTTTGGGGGCCGTTTCGTGTGCCGGGGTTTGCGGCGCGGGACACCGGAGTTTCTGAAGGAACGCAGGGTGTTGCTGGCGTGACCGTCGCGCGTCGGGCCGCAGGTGAGCCGGTCTGGTCCGTGCATGACAGTGACATTCTGTTCACTTTTGTCATGGAGGGGTCGATGACCCTTGAGGGTGAGGGCCGCGCGCCCTTTGCTCTGGTCGCGGGCGATGCGTTCGTGGTGCCGCCGGGGATGGCGACGCGCTATGCCGATCTGTCGGATGACATTGAGCTGCTGGAGGTGTCCTTGCCCGGTGTTTTTGCCACCGAGATGCGGTAGCCAGGCTGTTTATGCAGTGGTCAAGCTGTACCCCTTTGGCTAGGGTCGAGGTCCGGAATCGAGGGTGGTTATGGACGAGCTCAAAGCAGCGGCGCTGAAGGTGCGGGACAACGCGCACGCGCCCTATTCGAATTTCAAGGTGGGGGCTGCGCTGCGCGCGGGCGACGGCACTGTGTTTGTCGGTTGCAACGTCGAAAACGTGGCCTACCCAGAAGGCACCTGTGCGGAAGCCGGGGCGATTGCGGCCATGGTGGCGGCGGGACAGGACCGAATTCTTGAGGCCTATGTGGTGGCGGGCAGTCCGATGCCCGTGACGCCCTGCGGTGGCTGCCGTCAGAAGCTGGCCGAATTCGGCGCGGGCGATGTGCGTGTCACCATGGCGACAACCGGGGGCGTGGAGCAGGTGATGACCCTGGCCGAACTGCTGCCCGGTGCGTTTGGTGCGGCCCATATGGACGGCGATACATGAACGACGCACGGTCGATTATCGCCAAGCTGCGCCAGCGGCAGACGCCGCCGCGTGATGCCTTGGCGTGGTTTGCCCAAGGCCTGGCGGATGGGTCTGTGACGGACGCACAGGCCGGTGCCTTTGCCATGGCAGTGTGCCTGAACGGATTGGGCGACGTGGGCCGGGTGGCCCTGACCATTGCCATGCGCGACAGTGGTCAGGTGCTGGAATGGGATGTTGATGGGCCTGTTCTGGACAAGCATTCGACGGGCGGTGTGGGGGATTGCGTGAGCCTGATCCTGGCCCCTGCCCTCGCGGCCTGCGGTGCCTATGTGCCGATGATTTCAGGGCGCGGGCTGGGCCATACGGGCGGCACGCTGGACAAGCTGGACGCTATTCCGGGCGTGTCCACGCAATTGAGCGAGCGGCGGCTGAGGGACGTGATGGCACGGGCGGGCTGCGCCATTGTCGGTGCCACGGCGACCGTGGCCCCGGCCGACAAGCGGCTCTACGCGATCCGCGATGTCACGGCGACGGTCGAGAGCATGGACCTGATCACGGCGTCCATCCTGTCCAAGAAGCTCGCCGCCGGGCTCGACGGGCTGGTGCTGGATGTGAAGGTGGGCTCGGGCGCGTTTATGAAGGACGCGGGCGATGCGCGCGCGCTGGCCGATGCGCTGGTCAAGACCGCCAACGCCGCAGGGTGCAAGACCACGGCCCTGATCACCGACATGTCGCAACCGCTGGCCCCTGCCTTGGGCAACGCGTTGGAGGTGGCGGAGGTGATGCAGGTGCTGACCGGCGCGGTGAAAGGGCCGCTGGTCGACATCTCTGCCGCTTTGGGCGGTGTGCTTTTGGCGAACGGCGGGCTGGCCAAGGATGTGCAGAGCGGCGCCGACGCGATCGTTGCGGCCATCGCCGACGGACGTGCGGCAGAGCGGTTTGCAACAATGATCACGGCCATGGGCGGGCCAATGCAGTTTACCCAGAACTGGTCACGCTTTTTGCCCGAAGCCACTGTCATTCGCGAGATCACGGCGCGGGAGCCGGGCTATGTCAGCGCGATTGATGGTGAGGCGCTGGGTCTGGCCGTCGTGGACCTTGGCGGCGGTCGGAAGGTCGAAAGTGATGTGATCAATCCCTCTGTCGGCCTGTCAGATGTTCAGCGACTGGGGACCAAATTGTCGAAAGGAGAACCGCTCTGCGTTGTGCATGCCGCGCGACCCGTCGATGCAGACCGGGCGGAAGCGGCTGTGCGCGCTGCCATCACCATTGACGCAAAGCCGCCCGCGGTGCCGGACCTGATTGCGGAACGGATCGGCTGATGGCGCGCGCGTTCTTTGTCGTCATGGATTCCGTCGGAATCGGCGGCGCGCCGGATGCGGGGGAGTACTTCAATGGCGATGTGCCGGATACCGGCGCCAATACGCTGGGTCACATCGCGGAGGCCTGTGCCGCTGGTCAGGCGGAGGATGGGCGCAGCGGGCCGCTGGCCGTGCCGCATCTTGAGGCGCTGGGGCTGTTCGATGCGATGGCTCTTGCCAACAGTGAGCATGTGACGCCGGGTCCTTGGGGTGCAGCAACAGAAGTGTCTCGGGGCAAGGATACGCCGTCCGGGCACTGGGAATTGGCCGGTGTGCCGGTGCCGTGGGACTGGCACTATTTCCCGGATGAGACACCCGCATTCCCCGACCACGTGGTCGAGGCGGTGTGCGCGGCGGCGGGCAGCGATGGAATCCTCGGCAATTGCCATGCTTCAGGCACGACGATCATCAGCGCGTTGGGGGCCGAACATGTCCGGAGCGGGCAGCCCATCTGCTATACATCCGCCGACAGTGTGTTTCAGATCGCGGCACATGAGGTGCATTTCGGGCTGCAGCGGCTTTTGGACCTGTGCCAAGCCGTGGCGCCAATACTGCACGAGATGCGCGTGGGTCGGGTGATCGCGCGGCCTTTTGTCGGCGAAGACTGCGCGTTCGAGCGGACCGGGAACCGCCGTGACTTTGCCATCACGCCCCCCGCACCCATCCTGACGAATTGGGTGCAGGATGGGGGACACCGCGTCTACGGCGTGGGCAAGGTGGGCGACATCTTTTCCATGCAAGGCTTTGACGAGGTGCGCAAAGGGCCGGATGCCGACCTGATGGCGCATCTGTCGGATCTGGTGGATGAGGCGGAGGATGGCAGCCTGACCTTTGCGAATTTCGTGGAATTCGACAGTCTGTACGGCCATCGTCGGGATGTGTCGGGCTATGCCCGCCATCTGGAATGGTTCGATGCTCAGATCGGTCGTTTGATACCGCGGCTGCGGGAGGGCGACCTGCTGGTTTTGACCGCAGATCATGGCAATGACCCGATCTGGGTCGGCACCGACCACACCCGCGAAAGGGTGCCGGTGCTCGTCCATGGCGGAGATGGCGCGCCGCTGGGGTTGATCGGGTTTCAGGATGTGGCCCATCTGGTGGCGCGGCATTTGGGCGTGTCACCAGAATGAGCGCCTGACGGCGCACGCGACTTTTTTGCGCTACCGCGCGTTTGGGCGCTGCCCCAAACCCCGAAGTGTTTTCAGCCAGAAGAAACGGGGATTGTTCCCAGGCGCGCCGCATTGCAGAAGTGGGGGGCGTTTGAAGGAGCCTCTGCCATGTCCGATCATCTGACCGTCGTTGACCACCCGCTTGTCCAGCACAAGCTGACCATCATGCGTGACAAGGATACGCCGACTGCGGTGTTCCGGCAGCTCTTGCGCGAAATTTCGCAACTGCTGGCCTATGAGGTGACGCGCGGTTTGCCTATGACGACCAAGCGGATTGACACCCCCATGCAGGCGATGGATGCGCCGACGCTGGATGGCAAGAAGCTGGCGCTGATTTCAATCCTGCGGGCAGGCAACGGGCTGCTGGACGGGGTCCTGGAGCTGATCCCCTCGGCACGGGTCGGGTTTGTCGGGCTGTACCGGGATGAAAAGACGCTCCAGCCGGTCGAGTATTACTTCAAGGTGCCTGAAGCGCTTGAGGATCGGTTGGTGATCGCCGTTGATCCGATGCTGGCCACTGGCAACTCCTCCGCCGCGGCCATCGACAAGTTGAAGCAGGCGGGGGCCACCAATATTCGGTTCCTGTGCCTTTTGGCGGCGCCCGAGGGAATCGCGCGGATGAAGGAGGCGCATCCGGACGTGCCCATCGTCACAGCTGCGGTGGACGACAAGCTGAACGATATCGGCTACATCGTTCCGGGCCTCGGGGATGCCGGGGATCGGATGTTTGGCACCAAATAGCGGGGATCGCCGCTTTACTCAGGGTCGGGGTTGAGGCATCGTGCCTCCCATATCTTGTGGGGGATATGATGAGTTTTACCAGAATTGCAGCTGTGGCTGCGTGTGTTGCGTCCCTTTCCGTTGGCATGGGTGAGGCACAATCCTTGCGGAATGCGCAGGCCCCGGCGGAGTTTCCGCCCGCCTCGTTCAACGGAACCCAATATGTCGACAGCCGGGGCTGTGTATTCATCCGAGCAGGCATTGACGGCAATGTCACCTGGGTGCCGCGCGTTAACCGGCAGCGCCAGTTGATTTGCGGCCAGACGCCAAGCCTGTCTGCCAACGCCGCCGCTGCGGCCCGCGCGACCCCGACCCAGACGACGCAAGGCACGCCAGAGCTGATCACGGTCACGCCGCCGGCCAACGCGACACAAACGGCTGATGCCGCACCTGACCCGCAACCCACCGTTCGGACGACCCGACCGGCGGCAACCGCAGCGCCGGCGCCGCAGCCCGCACCGCGCGTGGTTGTGCGCCGTCCCGCGACTGCGGCACCTGCGCCAGTTGTGCGCCGCGTCACGACGCCGCCTGCGCCCGCGCGGCCAGCGGCTTCGCAAAGCGCACCTCGTACGGTGATCGCGCAGCGTGCGGCACCCTCCTGCGAGGGGGCGTCGCCCGTCAGCTCGCGCTATATCAATTCCGGTCAGCACGGGCCTGTGCGCTGCGGTCCTCAGCAGGTTGCGCGGCAAGGATCTGCGGCGATTGGGCCAGAAACACGGGTTGTGCCACGACATGTTTACGAACAGCGCACTTTGCAGCGTGCGGCGCGCGTGCCCGAAGGATATGTGCCCGTGTGGAAGGATGACCGCCTGAACCCGCGCCGGGCCGAACAGTCGCTGAACGGGATTGCGCAGACGCGCCTGGTCTGGACCCAAACGGTTCCTCGCCGTCTGATCGAGCGGAGCACAGGGCGCGATGTGACGGCCACGGTGCCGTTGGTCTACCCCTATACCGATGTCGCGACGCAAGAGCGCAATCTGGGCACCGTCACCTTGGTTCGCCGCAACGGGCAGGTGATGAAGCGCGTGCAGCGCAAGCCATCAGCAGCGGCCCGGACACCCGTCGTTTCGACCCGGTCGGCACCGGCCCCAGTGGTCCAAGCACCGACACGGGCAGCGCCACAGACCGCGGTCCAAGCACCAAGCACCGCGGCGCAAGGCAGCTATGTTCAGGTCGGGACATTTGGCGTGCGCGCGAACGCCCAAGCGGCGGCGCAACGGATTGCCAATGCCGGTCTGCCGGCCCGGATCGGGCGGGTGACGCGCGGTGGCAAGTCCTATCAGGTTGTGCTGGCGGGGCCGTTCGCCTCGTCCGCGGATCTGTCGCGCGGGCTGCAGCGCAGCCGTGCTATGGGCTTTTCGGACGCGTTTGTGCGCAAATAGCAGCTAGCTTTCGCAGACGGCCTGAAGCTGTAGCCAATCCCGGTCTGGCATGATCGGGGCTGGCGTTTGACCGGCCATCGGATCGGCTTCGATCAGGGCCAGCGTTGCCTCGCCAGAAATATCGCGCGCGCGCGCGTAAGGCGTGCTGCGAATGCCTGCCGCCTCGAAGAGAGGAAGAAGCGTATCGACGGGCACCTCGGTCGCGAGACGCGAAAGCTGGTCCTCGGCATAGTCCTCAAGCGCGTGGGTGGGCAATGATCCCGTGGTGAGCAGCGTGCCCGTGGCGCGCGGACCTGCATGTTCGAGCACTTTTCGCAGGGGCCTCGTGTCCATGCTGCGCGCTTGCTCGACAAGGATGTATCCGGCAGCGACATCCGGCTCTTCGTAATCCTCGACCAGCGCGCGGTTCAGCAACACGGTGCCGCCCGGCAGCGACAGCGCCTCGCGCACGCCTCCGGGCAGGATGACGACGCGGGCCGCCCCGGTCCGCCCGGCCAGCGCGACAAGGCCCGGCCGCGCTTCGATGCTGCTGCAGGGTTGGCCCGACACCCGTTCGATATGGGCAAGAAGCGCTGTCCCGATCTCGGCCTCCTTGACCGCGGGCACAACGCGGATGGCGTGATCCACCAACGCCCCCGGCAGCCAGAAGATGGCCAGGGCCGCGACGGCGGAGATAGAAATAGCGGCCCCCAGCCATCGCAGGCGGCCGGGTTTCGGGCGGGACCGCGCAACAGCCCGCCGCAGCGTGTCGATGGCGTCGATCATCGCCGCCTCGTCCGGGCCAAACTCCAGGACCTCATCGGGATCACCATCAGGATGATACGCCGCGCCGCCCTTGTCCGGAGCCTCGCCCTTTTCGACGGCTGCCAGCGACCAATGAGTGATCGCGCGATCGTTCAGGTCGGAAATCACGAGGGTTGCATCACCGACAGACACGATCACCTCACGTCGCTGCGCATCGCTTGATGCGCGCCAGAGGCCCGTCGCTTCGAGCCGGTCATATTTGCTGAGTGCGGTCATACCTGTGGGTCTGCGGGCTTTGGTTGTGCCTCTTTCGTGGGCAGAACGGTATCAGACCCGCACGCCCGCGCCAAGCGATCACAAAAGTGCTTACGGGAAAAGCGTGATTTGACCCAAGCGCATGCTGCGTGTCAGCGTCAGGTGAAAGGCGTTTTGGAAAGGCTGCATGATGCGATCATTCATTTTTGGCGCGCTGGCTGCGCTCGCCCTGCCCGTGGCAGGTCAGGCGGCAGAGGGCACGCGCATTCAGGTAACCGGCGAAATCATTGACACGTGGTGCTATTTCTCAGGCGTCATGGGCAGCCCGGATGCCGTTGTGGGATCAGCGCATCACACCTGCGCGCTGTGGTGCAGCGCAGGGGGTATTCCCGTGGGCCTGCTGGCCGAGGACGGCACGGTCTACATGGTGCTGAAGGTTGGCGAGGACGATCAGACCGCAGGCGGCGACGGCATTCTGAAGCTGGCGGCCCATACGGTTGAAGCCGACGGCACGCTTTATGAACGTGACGGGTTGAACTACATCGTTGTGAACGCGGTCGTTTCTGATCTGGATATCACCAATCAGAACCACGACGACTATGGCAATGTACCCCCATTCTCGATCCCCGCTTCCGCGAAGCCGCAAGGAGACTGAGCATGCTGAAGCATTTGACAGCGATCTGCGCATTGGTTGCCACACCTTTGATGGCGCAGGACTTTTCAGAAGGGTCGGAGGCGCGCAGCTGGAACCTTTATGCCGAGGTGCCCGCCACATTCGAAGCGACGGTCGTCGACCTGATCTGTGAGTTCACAGGCGATTGCCCCGACGATTGCGGTGCTGGCAAACGGCAGCTTGGTCTGATCCGCACCGCTGATGACGTATTGATCTTGCCGATGAAAAACAGCCAGCCCGCCTTTACCGGTGCCGCAGTCGAGTTGCAGCCGTTTTGCAACCAGACGATCACCGTTGACGGACTGATGCTGGAGGATCCGGAACTGGGCGCCAACAACGTCTATCTGGTGCAGACCATCGTGCCGCCGGGCGGTGGCGAAAAGATCAAGGCAAACCAGTGGACCAAGACCTGGGCCAAAGAACATCCGGAGGCCGAGGGAAAAGGCCCGTGGTTCCGCCGCGACCCGAGTGTCACCGCGATCATCGAAGAGGAAGGCTATCTGGGATTGGGCCAGGAGCTGGACAAAGCCTGGATTGCGGAGAATTTCTGAGATGTGGCGCGCTCTTGTGACCGCGTTCTCGGTGGTGGTTGGGATGCCTGCCGCAGGCCAAAGCCCGTTCCCTGTAGATATCGGCGGGCCCTATGAACTGCTGGACCAGTTTGGTGAGGTGAGGACGGAAGCCGACCCCGACGGTAAGTACCAGCTTGTGTTCTTTGGATACGCCAACTGCCTGAACATCTGTTCGGCAGCGATGCCCCTGATGGCACAGGTGGTCGATGATCTGGGGCAGGACGGGATCGCTGTCACCCCGGTGATGATCACGGTGGCCCCTGATCAGGACCGGGTGGAGACGATGGGTGCGCCGCTGGGCGAAATACATCCGGATTTCATCGGCCTGACCGGCGATGCAGACGCTTTGCAGGCTGCCTATGACGCCTTCAAGGTCGAGGTTGAGCCGCTTTTTGAGGATCCGGAATACGGGTGGATCTATTCGCATGGCAGCTTTGTGCATCTGCTGAACGCGGATGGCGCGCTGCTGACGCTGTTGCCGCCCGTGCTGGACGTCGGTCAGGTCACCAAGATTGCAAAAACATACATAAGCCCGCAGGACTAAGGCTCAGTTGAATTGTTCCGAGATCAGCCGCTCTTCCAGCCCGTGACCGGGGTCGAAAAGGATGCGGTGCACGATGGAGGGGTCGGATTCGATCTCGACCGACGACACGTTCGCGAAGGAGCGCGAGTCCGCCTCGGCCATCACCGGGCGCTTGTCGCCTTCGAGCACGTCGAAGCGAACCTTGGCCATCTTGGGCAGCAATGCGCCACGCCAGCGCCGGGGGCGGAAGGCGGCCACGGCCGTGAGGGCCAGCACGTCCGATCCGATGGGCAGGACCGGCCCGTGGGCCGAATAGTTGTAGGCGGTTGAGCCCGCAGGCGTTGAGACCAGCGCACCGTCACATACCAATTCATCCATGCGCAGCCGTCCGTCGACGGTGATCCGCAACTTGGCCGCTTGCGGACCCGCGCGCAGGAGGGAGACCTCATTGATCGCAAGCGCCTTGTGGCTTTGTCCTTCGGGTGTGCTGGCCGTCATTGAGAGTGGGTTCAACTCCGCCTCTTCCGCAGCTTCCAGTCGGGTGACCAGGTCCGACTCGCCGTATTCGTTCATCAGAAAGCCGATCGTGCCGCGGTTCATGCCATAGACTGGGGCATTGAGGTGCTGGCTGCTGTGCAGGGTCTGCAACATGAACCCGTCCCCGCCCAGCGCCACGATTACGTCGGCCTGGGCCGGGTCCGCATCGCCATAGCGCCCGATCAGCGCGGCCCGCGCGGTCTGTGCCACCGGCGCGCGGCTGGCGGCAAAGGCGATCTTGAGGGACATTTCAGTTTCCTATGGCGTGCGTTCTGCGCCGAAAGAACCATATCTTTTCGCCCCTTACCAGCGCGCAGGACGCTTTGTCGCTGGCGGCGCGCGTTTGGTCGGGATACATCCTTTGATCAAAGAGCCGGTTTCCGATAGGAAACGGCAACCCAAATCGACTCAGTCCATGCAGGAGAGTTCATATGAATGCGCCCCATCGCACCGACGGCTTTTTCACCCAATCCCTCGCCGACCGTGATCCCGAGCTGTTCGGCTCGATCCGGGATGAGCTGGGCCGCCAGCGGGACGAGATCGAACTGATCGCCTCCGAAAACATCGTCTCTGCCGCCGTGCTGGAGGCGCAGGGCTCGGTGATGACCAACAAATACGCCGAGGGCTATCCGGGTCGCCGCTACTACGGCGGTTGCCACTTTGTTGACGTGGCCGAGAACCTGGCCATCGAGCGCGCCAAGCAACTCTTCAACTGCGGCTTTGCCAATGTGCAGCCGAACTCCGGGAGCCAAGCGAACCAGGGTGTGTTCCAGGCGCTGCTACAACCGGGCGACACGATCCTCGGCATGTCGCTGGATGCCGGTGGCCACCTGACCCACGGGGCCAAGCCCAACCAGTCGGGCAAGTGGTTCAATGCGGTCCAGTACGGCGTGCGCCGCGACACGTTGGACATCGACTATGACCAGATCGAAGCGCTGGCGTTGGAGCACAAGCCACAGATGATCATTGCCGGTGGTTCCGCCATCCCGCGCGTCATCGACTTTGCCCGCATTCGCGAGATCGCCGACAAGGTCAGCGCATGGGTGCTGGCCGACGTCGCTCACTTTGCCGGACTTATTGCAGCCGGTGAGTACCCCAACCCGTTCCCGCATGTGCATGTGGCAACGACCACCACACACAAAACCCTGCGCGGCCCGCGCGGCGGCATGATCCTGACGAATGACGAAGCGCTCGCCAAGAAATTCAACTCGGCCATCTTCCCCGGCATCCAGGGCGGTCCGCTCATGCATGTGATTGCCGCCAAAGCCGTGGCCTTTGGCGAAGCGCTCGACCCGTCCTTCAAACTGTACCAACAACAAGTGATCAAGAACGCACAGGCGCTGGCAGATCAACTGCACAAAGGCGGGCTCGACACCGTGACCCACGGCACCGACACCCATGTGATGCTGGTGGACCTGCGGCCCAAGGGCGTGAAGGGCAACGCAACCGAGAAGGCCCTGGGCCGCGCGCACATCACCTGCAACAAGAACGGCGTGCCGTTTGATGATGAAAAGCCGATGATCACGTCGGGCATCCGTCTTGGATCACCCGCCGGAACCACGCGTGGGTTTGGTGAGCAGGAATTCCGCCAAATCGGAGACTGGATCATCGAAGTGGTTGATGGGCTGGCCGCAAACGGCGAGGACAACAACGGCGCGGTCGAGGCGAAGGTGAAGGCAGAAGTGTCCGCGCTCTGCGCCCGCTTCCCGATGTACCCAAACTTGTAAAGACCAGCGTCGGGGGTCTCAGAACACGCTGTGATCCCCGCGTTCCACGACCGCTTCGCCCCGCAGGACGGCGGCGTAGTAATCAAACAACGTGTCCGTCCCGGTGATCGGTGTCGCATCGCGGTCATAGGCGCCAGTATCCGGGTTCAGTGCCAACATCGACTCGGTCGCATAATAATGACCGATGCGCGCGAATTCCGCCTTGCCCGCCAGCGGCGGTACGATCCGACTAACGGCCCCGAGGCTGCCCGCGATCAGGCCCATCATGCCAATTGGGACGTGTTTGAACCTGGGCGTTTGACCCGACAGATCAAACAGCTTTTGCCCCATCGCCCGCGGCGTCAGGGCAGGCCCCGGTCCGCCAATAGGCAGGATCCGATTACAGCGGTCGGGTGTGTTCAAACACTCGGCCAGATACACCCCGAGGTCGCGGTCGCTGAGGGGCGTGCACGCGGTCAGCTCTCCGTTTCCGAAAAGCAGGTAGGGCTTGCCTTGCTGCACGCGCGCGATCTGGCCCGCGAGCGACTTGAAGTAGGCCGTCGGGCGCACAATCGAATAGGTCAGACCGGAGGCCATCAGCGCCGCCTCGGCCTTGAGCTTGGCGTGCTGGAAGGCGAGCCACGGTTTTTGGACGCAAATGGCAGACAAGAGCACCATCCGGGGCGTTCCTGCCGCCCTTGCCGCTTCGATGATGTTGACCGTTGCACGATGATCAATGGCCCAGGCGTCCTGCGGCGCGCCCGTGCGCGAGGCCAGACAGGAGACGACCGCGTCAAACGGGATGTCGCCAAATGCGTCGTTTTGGACGGATACCGGGTCAGTCACATCGCCATAGCGCAGCAAGGCGCCGGATATATTCGACGGCGTCCCGGCACGTTTGCGCACAAAGCAGGTGACGTCATGGCCGCGCGCGATCAGCGCGGCGGTGGTGGCACGGCCAATCGTGCCTGTCGCGCCAAAGACGAGAATGCGCATCGACTTCCGTGCAGGCGCCGCGTCTGCGCTCAAAACAGCTTGATCCTGTGTTCAGACATGCCCGGTCCACCACATCCAAACGACAACGCCCGCTATGATCAGGAGGATGTTGAACGCCACGGCACCTGCGATGCCCAGCCAGAAGCCCTTGCGCTGGTCTGCCCGGTCTATGCCCTTGAGGTATGTCACCACGCGGTCCTCGGCCGCGGCCAGCGCGGCACCGTCGACCTGCCGCATCAGCTTGGGGTGGCCGCCAAGGCCTTGCGCGTCGACGATCCTGCGCGCCTCGGCATGCAAACGCCGCGGCAACCGGCGGCCCGTCTTGCGCAGAGACGCATCAAGCGTCTTGCCGCCCACGCCAAATGCCGCATTCAGGGCGGCTTGCACGCGGTCTGCGCGACCTTGGAGACTGTCCTGGGTTTCCATGCCGTTTTCTACCGTGGTGCCGTGTGCTTCTCAATGCCTCTGGAAGAGGCCGTGCGATGCGGATAAGCGTGCGGGCATGCTGAGCTATTCCGAACATGGGGAGGCCAACGGCACCCCCCTTCTGATCGTGCACGGCCTTTACGGGTCGGGACGGAACTGGGGTGTGATCGCCAAGCGTCTGGCCGACACGCGCCGTGTGATCACGGTCGATATGCGCAACCATGGGCACAGCTTCTGGTCAGACGATCATGGCTACGCCGATCTGGCGGGCGATCTGGCGGAAGTCATCGACACACTGGGCGGGCCGATGGACGTCGTGGGCCATTCGATGGGCGGCAAGGCCTCCATGATGCTGGCACTGTCGCGCCCGGATGCGGTGCAGCGGCTGGTCGTCGGCGATATTGCGCCGGTCGGATACAGCCACAGCCAGATGGAATTTATCGACGCGATGCGGGCCGTGGATCTGAGCACCATAACCCGGCGGTCGGATGCACAGGCACAGCTTGCAGCCCAGGGCATCGACCCGGCATTGTGCAGTTTTCTGACCCAGTCGCTCGACGTGGCAGAGCGGCGGTGGCGCCTGAACCTGGATGCTTTGGCGGCCAACATGCCTGCGATCCTTGGCTTTCCCGAGGTGACCGGCCAGTTCGAAGGCCCGACCCTTTTCCTGTCGGGCGGTCAGAGTGATTACGTGAGACCAGACCACCGCCCCACCATACGCGCCCTGTTTCCCGCTGCCCGTTTTGTCAAAATTCCAAAGGCCGGGCATTGGCTGCATGCGGACGATCCGCGGGCATTCGAGGGCACCGTGCGCGCCTATCTGGACGCCACGGCCGCCTGACCCTTGACGTAACCCCAGCGCCCGCCCCAAAATTTTATGGTGGGAAAGACTGCAAGGGTGCGATCATGTGGGAGACGCTGCTTGACCGATTTCTGACCGGTATGATGGTCGAGGACCGTCTGAGCCTGACATATCCGGGCGGAACAACGCGGGACTACGGCCCCGATACGGGCGCCGCGGCGCATTTGCAGATTTCCGACACCGCCACGTTGCGCGCGCTGATCCTGAACCCCGATCTGGGCCTGGGCGAAGGGTACATGCATGGCACCATCGTGCCGCGCAATTGCACCTTGGACGACGCCCTGACCGTGATCGTGCGCAACCGATTCAAGGGACACATCCCACCCTGGGTCGTGCTTGCCAACCGCGCCCGTTTTCAAATGCGCCGCTTTATCCAGAAGAATGCGCCCAGCGCGTCGCGCAAGAACGTGGCCCATCACTACGACATTTCGGACGATCTCTATCGCCTCTTTCTGGATGCGGACATGCAGTACTCCTGCGCCTATTTCCGCGATGACGCCATGACGCTGGAAGAGGCGCAGACGGCAAAAAAGGCGCATATCGCGGGCAAGCTGTGTCTGGAACCGGGGATGCGCGTGCTGGACATCGGCTGCGGCTGGGGTGGGATGGCGCTGACGCTGGCGCGCGATTATGGCTGTCAGGTCACCGGTATCACGCTGAGCGAGAACCAGTTGGCAACGGCACGCAAGCGGGCCGAGGACGCAGGACTGTCAGGGCAGATCGAATTTCGCCTGCAAGACTACCGGCATACGACAGGCACCTTTGACCGGATCGTGTCGGTGGGCATGCTGGAGCATGTGGGCGTGCCGAATTTCGACACCTATTTCGGCCGTGTCGCCGACCTGTTGGATCCGGATGGCGTGGTGCTGATCCACACCATCGGCCGGTCGGCTCCGCCGATGGCGCATTCGTCCTGGATCAACAAGTACATCTTTCCGGGCGGCTATGTACCGTCTTTGTCCGAACTGGCGCCCGCGATGGAGCGGTCGGGCCTGTGGCAGTCTGATATCGAGGTGTGGCGCCTGCACTACGCCAAAACTATCCGTCACTGGCGCGATCGGTTCGAGGCTCATGTGGACGACATCAGGCAGACATATGACGACCGATTTGTCCGCATGTTCCGCTACTACCTGACGGTCTGCATCATCGCGTTCGAACAGCAGATGCAGGCCGTATATCACCTGCAATTGGCGCATCGGCGCGATGCGGTGCCTCTGACGCGCGACTACCTTTACGCCGCACGCCCAACGGTCGCGACTGCGACCATGCGCCAGACCGAAGACGCTTAGGCGGCGACCGCTGCCGCGCGCAGAATCGATACGTGCGGGGTCTCGATCATTTCCACACCGTCACCGAACGACCGACCGCGCGCTTGTTCGCCCGGATACCCCAGCGTGCGGATCCCTGCAGCAACGGCGGCCTGCGCGCTTTCCGGCGTATCCTCGATGGCGAGGGCGGCGTTGGCGGTGACGTCCAATTGGCGCAGCGCCTCGTTGTAGATGTCAGGCGCGGGCTTCGTCCGAGCTGCGATTGTGCGGTCACCGATGAAGTCGAACACCGACGGATCAATCACAGATTCGAGCCCCTTGAGCAGGGCAGCGACCTGGCGCGGATCGGTTGCGGTGACAAAACCGATCTTCATCTGCTGAAGCCGCGCCTCTGAAATCAGATCCGCAATGCCGCGTCGCAGATCCACGCCGTCCACAAGCACAGTCTCGAAAGCGTCCAACTTAGCCTCGTAAATTGCGTCGATATCCACCTCGACCGCCTGTGCCTTGGCGTAATAATTCAGGCGCGCCTTGCCGCCCGGCACTTCGAGCAGCGCGCGATACGTCTCGTCGTCCCAATGCCAATCAATCTCGTTCAACTCGAATGCGGTATTGAAGGCGCGACGTTGGATGTCGGATGTTTCGGCCAGAACGCCAATAGATCCCAAAAGCAGTGCAGAATAGGCCATGTTCGATCTTCCCCTGTGACTGGTTGTGGTGGCGCACGTTCGGGAAACTGTGGCGATGGACAAAGAGTTCCACCCCACACCGCAGATTTACGGCAGCAAGGCCCGCACGCCCTCTTGCACCTTCTTGCGCCATCCCTATAAGGCAGGACAATTTGCACATTTGGGGGGCCAAGATGCCAAAGCGTACCGACATCAAGTCGATCATGATCATCGGCGCGGGCCCCATTGTGATCGGGCAAGCCTGCGAGTTCGACTATTCCGGTGCACAAGCCTGCAAGGCCCTGCGCGAAGAAGGATACCGGGTTATCCTGGTCAACTCGAACCCCGCCACGATCATGACCGACCCCGGGCTAGCCGATGCGACCTATATCGAGCCGATCACGCCCGAGGTTGTCGCCAAGATCATCGAGAAAGAGCGCCCCGACGCGCTGCTGCCCACCATGGGCGGGCAGACCGGGTTGAACACATCCCTCAGTCTCGAAGAAATGGGTGTGCTGGAAAAATTCGGGGTCGAGATGATCGGCGCCAAGCGGGACGCCATCGAGATGGCCGAGGACCGCAAGCTGTTCCGCGAAGCGATGGACCGGCTGGGCATCGAAAACCCGCGCGCAACAATCGTCACCGCCCCCAAGGATGACAAGGGCAACAAGGACCTGGCCGCCGGTGTTGCGCTGGCGATGGAAACCTTGGAAGAGATCGGCCTGCCAGCCATCATCCGGCCCGCATTCACATTGGGTGGGACAGGCGGCGGCGTCGCCTACAACCGAGAGGACTACGAGGCGATCTGCCGGTCGGGCATGGATGCCTCACCCGTGGGCCAGATCCTGGTGGACGAGTCCCTGCTGGGCTGGAAGGAATACGAGATGGAGGTGGTGCGCGACACCGCCGACAATGCCATCATCGTCTGTTCCATCGAAAACGTAGACCCGATGGGCGTGCACACGGGCGACTCGATCACCGTGGCCCCTGCCCTGACGCTGACCGACAAAGAATACCAGATCATGCGCAACCACAGCATCGCCGTGCTGCGCGAGATCGGGGTGGAGACCGGCGGGTCGAACGTGCAATGGGCCATCAACCCCGAAGACGGGCGCATGGTGGTGATCGAAATGAACCCGCGCGTGTCACGGTCCTCGGCGCTTGCATCAAAGGCCACAGGCTTCCCCATCGCCAAGATCGCGGCGAAACTGGCGGTGGGATACACACTTGATGAGTTGGACAACGACATCACCAAGGTCACGCCCGCCTCGTTTGAGCCGACGATTGACTATGTCGTCACCAAGATCCCCAAATTCGCGTTCGAAAAGTTCCCCGGCTCCGAAGCATCGCTGACAACGGCCATGAAGTCGGTGGGCGAGGTCATGGCGATTGGGCGGACGTTCCACGAGTCGCTGCAAAAGGCGATGGCGTCGATGGAATCGGGCCTTGTGGGCCTCGATGACATCGACATTCCCGGCGCGCCGGACAAGGCCGCAGTGGTCAAAGCGATCTCGGCCCAGACACCGGACCGGCTGCGCCTGATCGCGCAGGCCATGCGGCACGGGTTGAGCGACGATGAGATTTTCGGAGCGACCAAGTTCGACCCGTGGTTCCTGGCCCGCATCCGCGAAATCATCGACGCCGAAGCGCGGGTGCGCGATGCCGGATTGCCAGTGACAGAGGAAGGTCTGCGCGCGCTCAAAATGATGGGCTTTACCGATGCCCGGCTGGGCCAGTTGACCCGGCGGGACGAGGACCAGATCCGCCGCGCGCGTGAGAACCTGGGCGTACGTGCGGTCTTCAAACGCATCGACACGTGTGCGGCCGAGTTCGAGGCGCAGACGCCCTACATGTACTCAACATATGAAACGCCCGTGTTCGGCGACGTCGAATGCGAAGCACGCCCGTCTGACCGCAAGAAGGTCGTGATCCTCGGCGGCGGCCCCAACCGGATCGGCCAGGGGATCGAATTCGACTATTGCTGCTGTCACGCCTGCTTTGCCCTGACCGACGCGGGCTACGAGACGATCATGATCAACTGCAACCCGGAAACGGTCAGCACCGATTATGACACCTCAGATCGGCTGTACTTTGAGCCGCTGACATTCGAACACGTGATGGAGATCCTGCGGGTCGAGCAGGACAACGGCACGCTGCACGGCGTCATCGTTCAATTCGGTGGTCAGACGCCCCTCAAGCTGGCCAACGCGCTTGAGGATGCAGGTATCCCGATCCTCGGCACCACGCCGGATGCCATTGACCTTGCCGAAGATCGTGAGCGCTTCCAAGCGCTCGTGAACGATCTGGGCCTCAAGCAGCCCAAAAACGGGATTGCACACTCGGACGCTGAAGCGCTTGAAATCGCCGGCGATATTGGCTTCCCCCTGGTGATCCGCCCGTCCTATGTCCTTGGCGGTCGCGCCATGGAGATCGTGCGGGATCAAGCAAGCCTTGAGCGGTACATCTCGGAGGCCGTGGTCGTGTCGGGCGACAGCCCGGTGTTGCTGGACTGCTATCTGGCCGGTGCGGTCGAACTTGACGTCGACGCCCTGTGCGATGGCAGCGACGTGCATGTCGCGGGCATCATGCAGCACATCGAAGAGGCAGGCGTACACTCGGGCGACAGCGCCTGTTCCCTGCCCCCGTATTCGCTGCCATCTGACGTGATTGCAGAGATCGAGACCCAGACCCATGCTTTGGCCAAGGCGCTGAACGTGGTCGGCCTGATGAACGTGCAATTTGCGATCCAGGGCGACGACATCTACCTGATCGAAGTGAACCCGCGCGCGTCGCGCACCGTGCCGTTCGTGGCGAAATCCACCGACAGTGCCATTGCATCCATCGCCGCCCGCGTGATGGCGGGTGAGCCGCTGTCTAACTTTCCGCAACGACCGCCCTATGACGCGGACGCAAGCTATGACAGCGTGTTGCCCCTGGCCGATCCCATGACGCTAGCCGATCCGAACATGCCGTGGTTCTCGGTCAAAGAGGCGGTGCTGCCCTTCGCCCGGTTCCCCGGCGTCGATACGATCCTTGGCCCCGAAATGCGGTCAACAGGTGAGGTTATGGGCTGGGACCGCACCTTTGGCCGCGCCTTCCTAAAGGCGCAGATGGGCGCCGGGATGGTGTTGCCGAACGCGGGCTGCACCTTCATCTCGATCAAGGATATGGATAAGACACCGCAAATGCTGGACGCCGCGCATATCCTGCACGGGCTTGGCTTTACGGCTGTCGCAACGCGCGGAACGGCCGCCTGGCTGGAACAAAACGGTGTACCCTGCGGTATCGTGAACAAGGTGTACGAGGGGCGTCCAGATGTCACCGACATGATGAAGGACGATGGCATCCAGCTTGTCTTCAACACCACCGAAGGCGCGCAGGCGGTCGAGGACAGCAAATCCATCCGCGCCATCGCGCTTTATGACAAGATCCCATACTTCACCACGGCGGCAGGCGCTTACGCGGCCGCACTGGCCATCCGTGAACAGGCCATGGGCGACGTGGGTGTCAAAGCACTGCAGGGCTGACTGTCACAGCGCCTCAAACCGGGCGGAGACCTCGTCCAAATTGGCGAGCATCGCGTCACCCAGCACTGACGCCAACTGAGCATCGCGTGGATCCAGAACGTCGCCGCTTGCTGCCGTTTGCAGAATGGGTTTTAGTGTTTTCCACTTGGCGAAGACCTTTCCCAGCGTCACTTTAATGTGGATATTGGGGGCCGCGGCCATACCAGCAGCCCGATCGCCTTCGATAAGCTGTGCAAGGGCGTGTTCGAAGTGGTCGATATCGTCGGAGAACACAGACGCCGCATCCTCAGGGGCCAGGTCGGTCAGAAAAAGGCACAGGTCGCGCTGAAATTTTTGCGACATCACCCGCAAATCCTGAACAAGGGCGTAAGACGGACGAAGCTGCGCCGAAACAGTTGTCGGCGCGTCTATCCGCTTATCTGCATATCGCGACGACAGACGCGGATTGGTCCTGAGCAATAGGGACACCGCTACGCTGTGCCGATCCCCCGCCGCGATCTGGCGCGCTGAACGTGTGAGCGTTGCGACATCTGCAGCCAACTCCAGATCGGCAGCGGCCATGATGCCAAGCGTCCCTGTCCGTGCCATCAACCGCGCGGAGGACTCAGCCACGTCATCCAGATGAACGGACGTGCTTGACCCGACAAACAGCAGACAAACGGATTTTGTCACCCGGTGCACCAGCACAGATTGGTCCGCCCAGTCCCGAAGGGTGATCGTATCGGCACGCACCGCAGACCCGAACACCGCCGTCATCAACGTCGCCGCCCATATCAGACATGCCAGATCTCTCACCGAGCGCTCCATAACCGCCATGACGATAGGAGTAAGCGACAAAGGTTTAAGGGTGCCTTAAGCCGCCCGTGCCATTTTCCAGTCCCACAAGCCTTGCCCTGCCCCCAGCATCGGTTATAACGCGCGCCCAAGCCGCTGTAGCTCAGATGGTAGAGCACGTCATTCGTAATGATGGGGTCGGGGGTTCGAGTCCCTTCAGCGGCACCACACTGGTTATGAGCCAGTCGCTTCATGGCCTTTTCAAAGTTGCTCCCCTTCCATCGGTGCGTGCCATCCAATGCCGCCGAAAAGCGCACGCGATCCGCTGGCGCGCGCACGCATAGCCGACCACCACGCCAATAGCGCAGGTCGCACCGCAGCACCGCCCGAACCAGACGCATTCCCTTGATAGCGCCGGAATCGTTTGTCATCGTGCTCGTGCTCACCACGATCTTTTCGTGATGACAGCCCTTTACCGGACGCGAGACAATGGCACGACCCAAGACCATCATCACATGCGCTGTCACCGGTGCCATCCACACACCCACAATGTCCGACCACTTGCCCGTGACGCATAACGACATCGCTGAGCAGGCCATCGCCGCGGCAGAGGCTGGCGCGTCCATCCTGCACCTGCACACGCGCGACCCCGACGACGGGCGGCCGTCGGTCGACCCTGATGACTACAGCGGCATTCTGGCCCGCGTGAAGCAATCCACTGACGCCGTACTGAACATCACCACCGGCGGCGCGCCCACCATGCGGATCGAGGAGCGGATACAGGCCGCCATCCGCTTCAGCCCCGAGATGTGCTCGCTCAACATGGGGTCGATGAACTTTGCCTTTCACCCGCTGGCCGATCGCTACGACACGTGGAAACACGACTGGGAAAAGGACTACATCGTCGGGTCCGAGGCCAACATCTTCCGCAACACCTTTGCCGATATCAAGCAGGCGGCGACCGCGCTGGCGCCGCACAATGTCAAGTTTGAGCACGAATGCTACGATGTCGGCCACCTCTACAACCTCAAACACTGCATGGAGATCGGGTTGTTCAAGGCGCCCGTGTTCCTGCAATTCGTATTTGGCGTTCTGGGCGGGATCGGGGCCGAGATCGACAACCTCGTCTTCATGAAACGGACCGCCGACCGCCTCTTTGGCGACGACTACCGCTGGTCCGTGCTGGGCGCGGGCGCGGCACAGATGCCGCTGGCCACGGCGGCCAGCCAGATGGGCGGCAACGTGCGCGTGGGGCCTGAAGACAGCCTGTTCATCGCGCGCGGTCAACTGGCCGAGACAAACGCGCAGCAGGTCACCAAGATCCGGCGCATCATCGAAGACCTCGGCTGCGAAATCGCCACCCCGGAAGAGGCACGAGAGATCCTCGACCTCAAGGGCAGCGATCAGGTTGCATTCTAGTCGTCGTCCAGCAGGATGCGCTGCGCGTCGCCATCAGGATCGGCGTACTGATCGCTTTTCAGCGTCCAGACAAAGGCGACCAGCGCCCCCAGCCCGAGGATCAGCGAACAGGGTACAAGTATGACAAGTACGTTCATGATTTGGCCTTTGTGCGTAGGGCGTTGACAGTCACAGTGATCGAGCTGGTGGACATCGCCAGAGCCGCCATCAGGGGCGAGGCAAAGCCGGACAGGGCCAGCGGAATCGCCACCGCATTATAGCACGCCGCAAGTCCGAAGTTCTCAAGAATCCGGCGCCGCGCGCTGCGCGCGATACCAATGGCATCGGGAATGCCCGACAGATGCTGACCCAGCAGAACCACATCCGCGGCATTCTGGCTCGCCTCCAGCGCATTGCCGGGTGCCATCGACGCCCAGGCGCGGGTCAGGGCCAGCGTGTCGTTCAACCCGTCGCCCACCATCACAACCTTGCGGCCATCGGCCTGCAAGGCCTCGATCAGATCCTGCTTGGCCTCGGGGTCCACCTCGGAATGCACGTGATCCACGCCGAGTTCGGCAGCCACCCGCGCGGCATTCTGCGCGCTGTCCCCGGTCAGCATGTGAACCTCCATGCCCATGGCCCGCAACCGCTCCAGCGTTTCATCCGCGTCGTCAAAGATCTGCTCGCGGCGCTCAAGCGCATAATGCATCTCGCCAATGCGCAGGACAGTCCCCTGCCCCACTCCAGCCCACGCAGCGTTGCCAAAACGCACCTCGGTGCCTTGCCAGAGGCCCGAAACGCCGTTCCCGCGATGCTCTGCCACCTGCTTCAAATCCGCAGCAGCCACATCCTTCAGAAGCGGTAAAACCGACCGGCTGAGCGGGTGGGCAGAGGCCTGCGCCAGCGCCTTCAGAACACCGCGCGCTTCTGCAGGCATCGCGGCGGGCGGCACCAACGCAGCAGCAGACAGCGTGCCCGTCTTGTCGAGCACAACGGTGTCCACCTCGGCCAGACGCTCCAGCGCCGTCTCGGATTTCACAAGCAGTCCCATGCGGAACAAGCGCCCCGTCGCAACCGTAGCAACCGCAGGTACGGCAAGGCCCAGCGCACAAGGGCAAGTGATGATCAGCGTTGCGATGGCAATCTTAAGCGCGTTGTACCAGTCGCCCGTCGCCAGGGACCAAACGACGAAGGCGGCAAAGGACAGCCCATGCACCAGCGGCGCATAGATGGCCCCGGCCCGGTCGGCAAGGCTGGTGTAGCGGCTACGCGCGCCCTCGGCCTGCGAGGCGATCTGGATCAAGCGGCGCAGCGTGGATCCCTTGGCCGCAACGGTGGTATGCATCGTGACCGGACCGGTCAAAACGACCTCACCCGCGGTCAGCACCTCGCCCTGTGCCACTGCAATCTCATCGCTTTCGCCGGTCAGCGCACTGCGGTCCACCTGCGCACCTGCGCTGTCGAGGATACCGTCAACCGGCACCCGCGACCCGGCGGCAAGCCACAGTGTATCGCCTTGCGCCACCTCATCGACAGGAACAGTGACGCGGGTGTCGCCCTCCAACCGCGTGACGCGGAGCGGCTCCAATGCGGCCAGATCAGCCGCGGCGGATCGCGCCGCCTGCCGCATGCGTTTCTCAAGCACGCGACCGCCCAATAGGAAGAATGTCAGCGACAGAGCCGCATCGAAATACGCATGCTCTCCACTTTGCGTCGTCTCGTAAAGCGACAGACCACAGGCCAAAATGATGGCCAGCGAAATCGGCACATCCATGTTCAGACGCCGCACGCGCAGCACCGACCAAGCCGACCAGAAGAAGGGCTGCGCACAGTAGACAGCCGCAGGCAGCGAGATCGCGGCCGCAATCCAGTGGAAAAAGTCGCGCGTCGCATCCGTGGCACCCGACCACACAGCCACCGACAGCAGCATCACGTTCATCATCGCAAAGCCCGCGATGCCCAGACGCAGTGTCAGGCCGTCATCCTGCGCATGACGGCCCGCATCGCGCGCCTCGTGCGCCTCGAACCCGATCTCGGCCAACGCGGCGATCCACGGGGCCGGGTCCATTCCGGGTTCGGCGGTGATGGACACACGCTTCCGGCTCAGGTTCACGCGGGCAGCGGCAAGGTCGGTGCGGGCGTTCAGCAGCCCCTCCACCGATCGAATGCAAGCGGCACAATGAATGCCGGGCAGGATCAACTCATGGGTGGGCAGGCCCGCATCGCGACCAGCCTGCTCGGCAATGGGGCCGCCCGCAACGCAGCCCGGACAGGATGCTGCTGTCATGGGCGCACCCTCAGCACGATGCGTTGACGGAAATCGGTGCCATCAGGGGCCACCGCCGCCAGACGCAGGTTCCAGTTGCCCGGGGCAAGTTCGGGAATAGTCGCGACAAACCGGGTTCCGTCATGGCGGAAGTCCGGGACCATATCCTGGCTCACATGGGTCGCCCGGCCCAGGGTCGCGGCCTGAATGTGGGGCACGACTGGGCCAATGTCGTCGTCAATGTAGAGGGCCAGCATGTCGCCGCGCGTCTCCAGCCGCACGTTCCAGCCCAGCGCCTCCTGCGCCTCGCGCTCTTCGTCAAACACCTGGCTGACCATGTAGGAGTTCCGAGTCTCCAGTCCCGGAAAGGTGCTCAGTGCCTGGAATGCCATCGTCAGGTTCACACTGATGATGATGCCAAAACCGACACAAAACATTGCAAGCACGTGCCAGCCTTTGAGTTCCTTGATCATGTCTCAGCCCTTTCCGTTGAAGATTGTAGCGACGCCGGCCCGGTCATCGGTTTCGACGTCTTCGACCCACAGGCGCAGGTCGGTTGTTTCTGCATCCGCCGCCGGATCCTGTGGCCGCGCCAGCACATAGACGCGCGCCTGCATGGTCTCGTTTGCGGGCACGGTGACGTGGTTGGCCACCGAGCCATCGCTTTCGACATCAATCCGCAAGATCTCCTCCGAGGTCAGCATGACCCGGAACTCGCGCGGCTCTGCGGTCAGGTTGCGGATGCGCAGGGTGTAGGCATTGCGCACCGACCCATCCGACAGGGTCACGAATTGCGGATTGCGAACCGGCTCGACGGTCAGGTCGATGTCTGACCGGACAAAGAGAGCATAGACCAGCGCAACACCAATCAGCGACCACATCGCGGTATAGAGGATCGTGCGCGGCCTCAGCACATGCTGCCAGATCGGGCGCGGCTTGGCGCCCTTGGTCTCGGCCTCTTCATCCGACAGGGCCAGATAGTCGATCAGGCCGCGCGGCTTGCCGATCCGCTCCATCACCTCATCACAGGCGTCGATGCACAGCGCGCAGGTGATGCACTCCATCTGCTGCCCATCGCGGATGTCGATGCCCGCCGGACACACGTTCACGCAGGCCATGCAGTCGATGCAGTCGCCGCGCTGATCCGCGTCCTCGGCCTTCATATGCTTGCCGCGCGGCTCGCCCCGCCAGTGGCGATAGGCGACGGTCAGCGTGCTTTCATCCATCATAGCGGCCTGGATACGCGGCCAGGGGCACATGTAGTTGCAGACCTGCTCGCGCATGAACCCGCCAAAGACCATGGTCGTCGCCGTTAGGATCAACATGGTGGAATAGGCCACCAGCGGCGCGTCAAAGGTCACGAGATCGCGCGCCAGCGTCGGCGCATCAGCGAAATAGAATACCCAGGCCCCGCCCGTGGCGAGCGCGATAAAGAACCAAACGACCCACTTGGTCATCCGCAGGCGAAACTTCTTGAACGACCACTCTGCATTCCAAAGGCGGACCCGCGCGTTGCGGTCGCCCTCGATCCAGCGTTCGACGAGGATGAATAGGTCGGTCCACACGGTCTGCGGGCAGGTGTAACCGCACCAGACGCGGCCCAGGGCGGAGGTGAAAAGAAACAGGCCAAGGCCCGCCATGATCAAGAGCCCGGCCACGAAGTAAAACTCGTGCGGCCAGATCTCGATCCACAGGAAGTAAAAGCGGCGGCCCGCCAGATCGACCAGAACCGCCTGATCCGGCAGGTTCGGGCCGCGATCCCAGCGGATCCACGGGGTCAGGTAATAGATGGCCAGGGTCACGCCCATGATCCACCATTTCAGGGTGCGGTACGTGCCCTTGACCCGCCTTGGGAAGATCGGTTCGCGCGGCGCATAAAGCGGCGGCGGAGAGGCCGGAGTCTGTGTCATATTCGGTTGTCCTGTTCGTGAGCGTACCGTGCAAATTTGCAGGGTCCACAGCCTTGATCTGAATCAAGCATCAAATAGAAAATCCCGGTCCCTGCATGGTACGAACAGGACAGAGACCGGGACCGCCGCGCATGCCTCCTTCGGGGCACCCAGGCACCCGACGCGCGGCTTGGTATGAGAGGGCGAGCGTTACTCGCCACCTCCCAACTGGTGCAGGTAGAGCGTGACCGCCTTGATCTCGTACTCGTCCAGACGCTGGCCCCAGGCAGGCATGACGCCAAACCGGGAATAGGTGATCGTCTCGTTCAAGGTGTCGCGGTCGCCGCCGTAAAGCCAGATGGCGTCGTTCAGCGTGGGCGCGCCCAATTCGCGGATGCCCTCGCCGCTGTCGCCATGGCAGGCTGTACACTGTTCCTGGAACCACACCATACCTTGCTCGGCCATGGCCGCATCATGCTCCTGACCCGAGATGGCCAGCACGTATTCGACCGTCTGTTCGATCTCCTCGTCCGACAGGATGTCGCCAAAGGCAGGCATCTCGGACCAGCGGGCATCGGGGTCGGTGTCGTTGCGAATGCCGTGGCGGACCGTGAACTCGATATCCTCGAGCGTACCGCCCCACAGCCATGCGTCATCCAGCAGGTTGGGATAGCCCGCCGCCTGCACACCCGCAGCCCCCTGTCCGTGGCATTGCGAACAATGCGCCAGGAAGACCGAGGCACCCCCGGCAACACCGAACCGGTGGGCCGGATCATCGGGCGCGAGCGTCGACAGATCAGCGGACGCCAGACGCTCTGACACCTCGGCATTGCGCGCATTCACCGCCGCAATCTCCTGCGCCACCTCGGCGCGTGTCGAATAGCCCAGCACCCCTTGCGTGGCCGAGTTGATCAGCGGCCAGGCCGGATAGGCGATGGTGTAGGCAAGACCCCAGGCCACGGTGCCGTAGAAGGTCCACAACCACCAGCGCGGCAGCGGATTGTTCAGCTCCTTGATGCCGTCCCACTCGTGCCCGGTGGTGTCGGTGCCGGTGACCTCATCAATGTCTTTCTTGTCAGCCATCTTGTTTGGCCTCCGGTTCTTGCGCCATCACCGGCGCATCAATGTCGTTTCTGAAGGGAATGTGGGCCGCGTCCTCGTTCGCCTTGCGCGCCGAGGGGCGCACCGCATAAAGGCAAGCCGAAATGTAGAACAGCATCATCGCAATCAGCGCCCAGCTGCCTGCAAACTCACGCAGAATGGCATAGGTCGTTTCCATGTCAGCCTCCTATCGGGTCGGATCCGGGGTGAAGGTCGAGAAGTCGACCAACGTGCCCAGCATCTGCAGATACGCGATCAGCGCATCCATCTCGGTCAGCTCGGGCTGGCCATCAAAGTTGGACACAACGGCCCCGGGATAGCGTTCGACCAACCCGTCCCAATCCCCGTCAGGATCGGCCTGCACCCGGAAATCGGCAGAGGCCTGCGCGATCATCTCGTCGGTATAGGGCACGCCCACAAACCGGTGGGTGCGCAGCAGATCCTCGATCCGGTCACCGTCGATGACCGCATCGGCCAGGAAGGCGTATTGCGGCATCACACTTTCAGGCACCACCGATTGCGGGTCCATGAAGTGATCGACATGCCAGGCATCCGAGTACCGGCCACCGACGCGGGCCAGGTCAGGCCCCGTGCGCTTCGACCCCCACTGGTGCGGGTGGTCGTATTTCGACTCCGCCGCCAGTGAGTAGTGGCCGTAGCGCTCCACCTCGTCCCGCAGGGGGCGGATCATCTGGCTGTGGCAGACATAGCACCCCTCGCGGATGTAGACGTCGCGCCCCGTCAACTCGAGCGGGCTGTAGGGACGCACGCCTTCCACCTCTTCAATCGTGTTCTCGATGTAGAAGAGCGGTGCGATCTCCACGATCCCGCCGACGGACACGGTCAGCAGCGAGAAGACGAACAAAAGCGTCGGGCTGCGTTCCAGGATCTGGTGGCGTTGAAGAAATCCTTGTTTCATGGCTCTTTCTCCTTACGCAGCTTGTGCGGTTTGTGCCGCAGCAACAGGCGCTGCTGGTGGGGCCACCCGGACGGGCGAACCGCCCCGGATGGTCATCCACATATTCCAGACCATGATGCAGGCCCCGGCGAGGTACAGAACACCGCCCAGCCCACGCACCACATACATCGGGAACTTCGCGCTCACGGTGTCGGCGAACGAGTTCACCAGGAACCCTTGGGCATCGACTTCACGCCACATCAGGCCTTCCATGATGCCGGTCACCCACATGGATGCCGCGTAAAGCACGATGCCGATGGTCGCGAGCCAGAAGTGCCAGTCGATGGCCTTCATCGAGTACATCTGCTGACGACCCCACAGGCGCGGCGTCAGGAAGTACAGCGCGCCAAAGGTGATCATGCCGTTCCAACCAAGTGCGCCGGAGTGCACGTGGCCAATAGTCCAGTCGGTGTAGTGGCTGAGGCTGTTGACGGCCTTGATGGACATCATCGGCCCCTCAAAGGTGGACATGCCGTAGAAGGCGAGGCTGATCACCATCATCCGAATGATCGGATCGGTGCGCAGCTTGTCCCAAGCGCCTTGCAGCGTCATCAGACCGTTGATCATGCCACCCCAGGACGGCATCCACAGGATGATCGAGAACACCATGCCAAGGGTCGAGGCCCAGTCCGGCAGCGCGGTGTAGTGCAAGTGGTGCGGACCCGCCCAGATATACAGGAAGATCAGCGCCCAGAAGTGGATGATCGACAGCTTGTAGGAGTATACGGGACGGCCCGCCTGCTTCGGCACGAAGTAGTACATCATTCCCAGGAAGCCCGCGGTCAGGAAGAAGCCCACAGCATTGTGGCCATACCACCACTGCGTCATCGCATCCTGCACGCCCGAGAACACCTGCACCGACTTCGAGCCGAAGATCGACACCGGAATGCTCAGGTTGTTGACGATATGCAGCATCGCCACGGTGATGATGAAGGCGAGCAGGAACCAGTTCGCGACATAGATGTGCTTTTCCTGCCGGCGGAAGATCGTGCCCATGTAAACGGCCAGGAACGCGACCCAGACGATGGTCAGCCAAATGTCCACGTACCACTCAGGTTCTGCATATTCCTTGGACTGCGTCGCACCCAGCAAATAGCCGGTCGCCGCCATCACGATGAACAGCTGATAGCCCCAGAACACGAACCAAGCCGTGTTGCCGCCCCACAGCCGCGCGCCACAGGTGCGCTGCACGATGTAGAACGACGACATGATCAGCGCGTTGCCCCCGAACGCGAAGATCACCGCGCTGGTGTGCAGCGGGCGCAGGCGTCCAAAGTTGGTATAGGGTTGGCCCCATTCAAAGTTCAGCCCCGGAAAGGCCAACTGAAAGGCGATGAACACCCCCGCCAGAAAGCCAACGACGCCCCAAAATCCCGTGGCGATCACGCCTGCCCTGATCACACCGTCCATGTATCCGCTGGTGTCGACCAGCGGCTTTTCGGTGTCGATCTGGCGGACCTGCCAGATGAACATGCCCAACGCGATCACAAAGATCAGCGCGGCGTGTACCTTATAGGCCAAATCGTGACCCCAATCCGCTGCGATGGCAGCGCACAGGGCGACAAGGCCAAGTAAAATGAGTTTAAAGTAGTCCCACATTCTCTTTCCTTTGCATCTTCGCACTGATCGCCGTGGCTATGGGGACCTGCGCGCGTCTGCGCACTGTCCCCGCGGGGACAACAGACCTGTTCGTATGTTTCGGGATTAGGGACGCGGCTGATGCCGCGCGTTGATCTGGATCAAGATGCGACAATTTACCGGATGACATGCACCGCGCAGGGGGCGTGCCGGGTGACCCAGGCCGCCGTCGACCCAAGCAGGATGTCCGACAAGGCCGGTTGATGCGACGGCATCACGATCAGGTCGATGCCGTGCTGTTGCGCATAGTCGGTGATACTACGGCCCGTGGCGCCTTCGATCATTGCACTTTGGCCATTGGGCAATTCGGCTGCCATGACCTGCAGGCGTGTCGCCAGACGCTCCCGATTGCCGATCACCAGATCAGAGGGCACGAATTCGGCTGCATAAACGGGGATCTGTTCCAGCACATGCAAAAGCGTGATCAGCGCGCCGTCGGATGCCAAATGCTTGGCCACCAGCTCGGCCCGTTCATGGTCGCGATCCTCTCCGAACGCGACGGGGATCAGAATATTGTTGTACATGAAAACGCCCTCCTTTGACCTTTCGGTCAGAAGGGATACGACGCGTCCTGCGCAGATGCGTTGATGTGGATCAAGCCGTGATCAGATCAGCGGGCCGCCATCGGAATCGTCACCGCTTTCCAGCAGAAGCGTTTCGAGGTCCGGCACGATCACACTGCGATTGCCGTCCAGCTCGATCACACCGTCCTTACGCAGACCGGTGAACTGACGGCTGACCGTCTCGATGGTCAGGCCCAGGAAATTCGCCATCGCCTCGCGACTGATCGGCAGTTCGATCCGTGAGATGTTGCCCAGCACATGACCATCCGGATGCACGGTGCGCTTGGCAATCAGCATCAGGAAACTCGCGATCTTTTCCCGCGCTGTCTTGCGGCCCAGCAGCAACATCCAGTCGCGCGCGGCGTCCAACTCGTCCAGGGCCATCTCCAACATCCGTTCCTGCACATGCGGGATGCGCACCAGCAGATCCTCAAACGGTTTGCGGTAAAAGCAGCACAACGTGACGTCGGTTACGGCCGTCACATCATATTGCAGGGTCGTCCGGCCGGGACGACCAATAAAGTCCGATGGCAGCAGCAAGCCCACCAGCTGCGTGCGTCCATCTTCAATGGCGCGCTCCAGCGTTGCGGTGCCACTGACCACGGACGCAACCACATCCAGAGCATCGCCCCGCATCGCGATGGTCTGACCGGCGGAATAGGACTTGTAGAACTTGATCGCGTTCAGCTCGACCAGCTCATCATCATCGCAGCGCGCACAGACCGCACGGTGGCGGATCGGGCAGCTTGAGCAGTTGTCGATGGCTGTCAGCGGCTTGTTCATCCCGCCCTCCGTTGATCTGTGTCAATGCGCGAAACCTGCGCCTCACTCAACTTGGTGGCATGAAACACGTTTCCAAACTCCGCCAACATGGGCTTTTCGACGCACGTGTGCCACGCTTCACGAGCTATCCACCGGCCAACTGGTTCAGCGAAACCGTCGATGCGGGCAGCGTGCACAGGTGGCAGTCTACGGCACCAAAGGATGCAGAGATTTCGCTCTATGTCCACATTCCCTTTTGCCGCAGATTATGCTGGTTCTGCGCCTGCCGTACCCAGGGAACGCGCAACGAAGCGCCACTCGCACCCTATGTGGAACGCGTGCTGACCGAAGCGCGGGCCATGCGCAACGGCTTTTCCAACGGGGTGCAGACCAAGCGCCTGCATTTGGGCGGAGGAACGCCGACGATCCTGCCCGCCCCCGTGCTGGATCACCTGCTGACCCGCCTACACGACATCTGGGACCTCAGCGCACTCGAAGAGTTTTCGGTCGAGGTTGACCCCACCGATGTCGGCCCCAAACGGCTCGCTATGCTCAAACAGCACGGCCTGTCGCGCGCCAGCCTTGGCATCCAGGATTTCGACCCGCAGGTGCAGAAAGCCATCGGGCGCGAACAGTCCCGTGATCTCACCGCCAGTGTCGTGGACCAGCTGCGCGCCCTGGACGTGGACGCGCTGAACTTCGACCTGCTCTATGGCCTGCCCTACCAGACCGAGCAGACGCTCGCGACGACGCTCGATGCGGCGCTCGAGATGGAGCCGGGGCGCATTGCGCTTTTCGGCTATGCACACGTGCCATGGATGTCGAAACGCCAGTCCCTGATCCCGAGCGAGGCGCTGCCCGCGCCCGAAAAACGGCTCGCCCTCTTCGACCTTGCCAGGCGCACGCTTCTGGGCCGCGGCTACGTGCAGATCGGCATCGACCACTTCGCTAGGCCCGACGACGCATTGGCGCAGGCGTTCTTCGACAAACGCCTCACCCGTTCGTTCCAGGGCTACACCGACGACACGGCCCCCTACCTCGTCGGGCTCGGCGCCTCGGCCATCTCGACCTATCCTCAGGGCTTTGCCCAGAACATCCCCGTCACCGGCAAATACGCCGCGCAGGTCGAAGCAGGCCAACCGGCCATGTGGCGCGGATACGTGCTGACAGATCTCGACCACCTGCGGGCTGATCTGGTCGAGCAACTCATGTGCTACCACAGCGCCACGCTGTCCGAGGCGCAACTGAGTGAAGAGAGCATGCTCGCCAGCATCCTGCACATCGTCGAACGGTTCGGCGACGCGGTCACCTGGGACGGGCGCACGCTCACCATCGCCCGCTGGGCGCACCCCTTGGTGCGGATGATCGCAGGTACGCTGACCAGCGATCAGAACGAACAAACCGACAAGCGCACCTACAGTGCGGCGATCTAGGTAAAGTCCAACGCGCGCGGCGCGCCCGCCTCAAACGAGGCTTGCGCCGCATCCGCCATCACCTGGGCTTTGTAGCCGTCGATCCCGCTTGGGTTCGGCGGCGTGCCTGCGGTCAGTACCTCGACAAAGTGCTGCATTTCGGCGGTGTAGGCCGCAGCATAGCGCTCCAGGAAAAACGGCTCGGTCGGCGCGCGGGTGAAGCCGCTGGCGTCCGAAACCTCGACGGTAGAGGTCAGCACATTGTCTGCGCGCAACATCCCCTGTTCCCCATGCACTTCGATCCGCTGATCATAGCCATAGGTGGCGCGGCGCGAGTTCGAAATCTGGCACAGCTTGCCCGACGCCGTGCGCAAGGACACCATCGCCGTGTCCACATCCCCCGCCTGCCCGATCTCGGGATCCACAAGGCAAGAGCCGTGGGCAAAGACCTCCACCGGATCCTCGCCCAGCAGAAACCGCGCCATGTCCAGATCGTGGATCATCATGTCGCGAAACAGCCCGCCAGACGTCTTGATGTACCCGATAGGCGGCGGCGACGGGTCGCGGGACAGGATCGTCACCATCTCGACTTTGCCGATGCGGCCCGCGTCGATCTGGCCCTTCAAGGCCCGGAAATTCGGATCGAAGCGACGGTTGAAAGCGATGAAGAAGGGCACATCGTGCTGCGCTACAACGGCCAGACAATCACGGATGCGGCCTGCGTTCAGATCAATGGGCTTTTCACAGAAAATCGCCTTGCCCGCCCGCGCGGCCCCATGGATTAGGTCGTAATGCGTGGTCGTCGGCGTCCCGATCACCACCGCGTCGATGTCCGATGCGGCGAGGATGTCCTCCACCTCCATCACCCTTGCCCCGGTGCGGGCGGCCAATGCCTCCGCTGCCTCCGGCATGGCGTCGGCCACAGCAGCGACCTGTGCATCCTCCAGCCCCATCAGGCTGCGCGCATGGACCTGTCCGATGCGGCCGCAGCCCAGAAGTGCGACGTTGATCATGGGCTTAACCTTTCATTGTGCGCAAGACAGTGCGCGTCGCTGCGACAACCGGATCGTGCGTGTCCTTGAGGATTTGAACTCGGTCAAAGCGATCCGGGTCGCGGTTCACAGCGTCCCGCAATGCGTGGCCAAAGGCCTGCCGCAGCTCGGTCCCGATGTTGAACTTGCAGATGTTGGTCCCCGTCGCCAGCTTGCGGCGCTGCGCTGCAGGCACACCGGAGCCACCATGGATGACCAGCGGCACGTCAGTGACAGCCTGAATGGCGGCGATCCGATCCTCATCCAGCCCGCCCGACTGATCGGTCTGCAAATGCACATTACCCACCGAAACGGCCATCGCGTCCACGCCCGTCTCCGCTGCGAATTGCGCGGCCTCCGCAGGGTCGGTCCCGGCAGATGCCTCGCCGTTGTCGTAGCCCACAAACCCAATCTCACCCTCGCAGGAGATGCCTGCCTTATGCGCCATGTCCACGATGGCCTTCGTCTCGGCGATATTCTCGGCCAAGGGTTTGCGCGACCCGTCGAACATGAGCGAGGTAAAGCCGCTGTCGAGCGCTTCCTTGCACTCGTCAAACGTATAGCCGTGGTCCAGATGCGCCACGACCGGCACCGATGCGCCTTCGGCCAGATGGCGGAACATTTTGCCGAGGATCGGCAGAGGCGTATGTGCCCGACAAGACGGCCCGGCTTGCAGGATGACCGGGCACCCTTCAGCCTCGGCCGCCGCCACATAGGCGCGCATGTCCTCCCAGCCCAGCGTCACGAGACCGGCCACAGCGTAGCCTTGGGCTTTGGCGGGGTGGAGAACGTCAGAGAGAGTTGCGAGTGGCATATCATTTGAACTGAGGGCGGGCCCCGACCGCGGGTGGGAGTGTAGCCCCCGCCCGTCGAACCTGCGGTTCGCCATTGGGGAATGGGCGGTCGGGGGCTGCCCGGCGGTGCCGCCGGGCGATGCATCACTTGAACTTCGCGATCATGTCCTTGATGCCCGGAATGGTCTCGATCTGGTAGGCATGGGTGGGCTGGAAGTACTGCACAAGACTGCGCTGGCTCAGTCCGCCAAGGATGGTGAAGTAATACATCTCATACCCCGGCAGCACCGCGCAGGGGTGGTAGCCATTGTCGAGGCAGATCGTGGACCCATCCACGATGTGATAGGCATCGCCCGCCTTCCCGTCCTCACGCTGCAGCATCTGCACGCCCGAGCCGTGATTGGGCCGGAAGCGGAAGTTGTAGGTCTCGTCGTGCCGCGTCTCGATGACCTCACCGCCCTCGGACCGGTCGGTGTCATGCTTGTGGCTGGGAAAGCCCGACCAGCCACCCTGCCCCACGGTGAAAAGCTCCGACACCAGCAGGCGCCCCACCTTGTCGTGATATTTGGTGCCGAGGATGTGCTTGATCTTGCGGTGGGTTTTCGTGTCGTCCGACCCGTATTGCACCAGATCTAACTCGTCATTGCGCACGGCAAAGGCGTCGAGCACCTTGTCATACTTCGCCCCTGCCACGAAGATTTCGGCTTCGTCCGAGGTACACACCATCTCGGCTTTAGCCGCCGTCGGGACATAAACGCCCTCCGGCTCGCCGTCCCACACATCCACGCCGCGTCCGCCCAAAGCATCCGCCTTGAATCCCTCGACATTCACATTAACGGTGCCCGTCGCGGGCACGATGCAGGTCTCGTATCCGGGCACGGCGTATTCAAACGCCTCACCCTTCTTCAGCTTCACGATGTTGAAATAGTTCAGCGGGACAGTCGGGTCGTCCGCGTCCACAATCGGTTTGTTCTGGTTGTCGTAAGGCGCGATATGCATCGTCTGGCCTCCTTTAAGCTTTGGTCGGACCGGGATGATTGGTCAGGAAATCATCCAGCAGGTCAGGTGTTGGCATGGCGGGCGCGCAGCCCGGTTGCGAAACGGTGATGGACGCACAGGCCGAGCCATGCAGGATGGCGGTTTTCAGGTCGTGCCCATCCGCGAGCCCTGTCATCAAACCCGCCATGAACGCATCCCCCGCGCCGTTCGGTTTGACGGCAGTGACCGGGTAGATGCCGGTCGCAATCTCCTCTCCGCCCGCATAGGTCACAGCACCTCGTTCGCCCATCTTGTAGATGACAATCTCAGCACTGCTCTCGGACAGCGCCCGCGCCTTGTCCTGCCCCTTGTCCATGCCGCCCGCCATGAAGCCAAACTCTTCGTCATTGCCGACAATCATGTCGGATGCCTCCGCCGCGCGGCTCAGCACATCGGCGGCGACCTCGGCTGAGGGCCACGAGTAAGGGCGATAATCCACGTCAAAGATGATGGGCAAACCGGCCGCCTTGGCCAGTTCAAACGCACGGAACGTGGCACTGCGCGACGGCTCGGCGGCGAAGACAGTACCCGCCGTGATCAACGCGCCGTACTTGGCGTAATCCACCGCCTCAACATCTTCTACACTCATCTGAAAATCCGCCGCCCCGTTGCGGTAGATAACGTTCCGATGCCCCTCCAGCACACTTTCATAGAATGCCAGCGAGTTGCGATACTCGCCGCCGACGCGGGCGACATGATCCGTGTTCACGCCGTAATGCTGCAACCGGTTCACGCAATAACTGCCCACCGAGTCATCACTGACAGAGGTCACCAACGCCGCCCGACCGCCCAGCTTGCAAATCCCCGCGCCAATATTGGCAGCAGAGCCACCCAGATCCACGGTCAACCGCTCCGCATCCTCGGCCCGCACGCCGACGTCGGTAAAGAAATCAATCCCCGCCCGGCCCACGATGACAAAGTCATTGGCGCGGATGCCCTGCAACAGCGCGCTCATGGCATCACACACCCTTCCGCTGCTTGGGTCGGGACGCTTCCCAATCCGCATGGGCGGCGGCAACCTTGTCATTGTCAGTCACATGCGGCGTGCCGACCTCCCACCAGGCATGACCGCCCTCGGTCCAGCCCTCATAGGCTTCCACCTTCATGCAGATGACATAAGTCTTGTCGCTGGCCTTGGCGCGTTTGAACGCTTCACCCAGTTCAGCCGGGTTCTTCACCGTCTCAGCCGCCGCCCCCATGCTCGCGGCATGCGCCTCAAAATCGACCGCAAAGGCCTGCGGAATGGTCGGCGCATCGCTCAACAGGTTGTTGAAGCTCTCGTTGCCGGTGTTGTTCTGCAGCTTGTTGATGACGGCAAAGCCACCATTGTCGAGCACCAGCACGATCATCTTTTTCCAAGACAAAACAGACGAATAGATGTCCGAATTCATCAGCAGATACGACCCATCACCGCAAAAGGTGATGACGTCCTGCTCCGGCTCCCGCTCAGCCTGCGCAATGCGCGCGCCCCAGGCGCCCGCAATCTCGTATCCCATGCAGGAAAAGCCGAACTCGACATCAACCGTCCCGATATCCAGCGTGCGCCAATTGGCCGTCACCTCGGCAGGCAAACCACCGGCAGCCGCCACCACCCGGTCACGCGGATCGCAAGCGGCATTCACGACGCCAATGGCCTGCGCGTAGGAATTGGGGCGGTTCCCGTGGGCCACATTCTCCGCCACATAGGCGGTCCAAGCGGCACGCTCACTCTTGGCAAACTCCGCCCAGCCGGACGGCGCCGTATACCCGGTGATGGCAGCCCCCAGCGCCTCCAGCCCCAGCTTTGCATCGCCCACCACTGGCAACGACCGGTGCTTGCCCGCATCGTGCCGCCCGGCATTCAGGCCAATGATCTGCGCATCATGGGCAAAGGCCGTCCAAGACCCGGTTGTAAAATCCTGCAACCGGCAGCCGACCGACAGGATCACATCCGCCTTTTCCGCAATCGCATTGGCGCTGTCCGATCCGGTCACGCCGATGGGGCCGCAATTCAGCGGATGGGTGTCCAACATATTGGCCCGGCCCGCGATGGTTTCGACCACCGGAATGCCCGTCGCCTCGGCAAAGGCGGTCAACTCCTCGACCGCGCGGGAATACTGCACCCCACCACCTGCGATGATCATGGGCCGCTTGGCAGCTTTCAACGCCGCAGCAGCATCAGCCACCTCTGCCGCGTCCGGGAACTGACGGCGGATGCGATGCACCTTTTTCGCAAACATCTCCACCGGGTAGTCATAGGCCCAGCCCTGCACGTCCTGCGGCAAGCCAAGAAAAGCAGGCCCGCAATCAGCCGGATCCAACATCGTCGCAATCGCATTCGGCAGCGACTGAGTGATCTGCGCGGGATGCGTAATGCGGTCCCAATAGCGGGTCACCGCCTTGAACGCGTCATTCACGCCGAAGGTTGGGTCGCTAAAATGCTCCAATTGCTGCAGCACCGGATCCGGAAGGCGCGTGATAAACGTATCGCCACACAGCATAAGCATCGGCAACCGGTTGGCATGGGCAAGCGCCGACGCCGTCAGCAGGTTCGCCGTCCCCGGCCCCGCACTCGCCGTACAGAACATGAAACGCTGCCGCAGCCACGTCTTGGCATAGGCGGCGGCCGCAAACCCCATGCTCTGCTCGTTCTGTCCGCGATACAGCGGCAACGCGGCGCGATGATCGTACAGCGCCTCGCCCAGACAAGTCACATTGCCATGGCCAAAGATGCCAAAACCGCCGCCGCACAGGCGCCATTCCTGGCCATCAATCTCGATAAACTGCGCCGCCAGATAGCGGATGATCGCCTGAGCCGTCGTCAGACGCACGGTGTCGCTGCCCGCCATTCAATCCTCCCTTGGCTTGCGCGATATGCTGGTGTGACGATTCTGTATTGACCCGTCCGATGGATTGACGATACCGGTATTGCAACCGGTTGCAAACACTTTTTCAGGGAGGAGCCTGGATGTCCGAAATCGGGTCAGAGATAGGCATCGGAATCGTCGGCGGCGGCTATATGGGCAAGGCCCATGCGGTCGCGTTTGGCGCCGTCGCAGCCGTGTTCGACACGGCCCTGCGCCCCCGGCTGGAAATGGTCTGTGCGACCTCTCAGGCCTCCGCCGAACACTATCGCGCCACTTACGGCTTTGCGCGCGCAACCGACGATTGGCGCGTGCTGGTGAGTGACCCAAAGGTCGAGGCCATCGTCATCGCCTCCCCTCAGGACACGCACCGCGACATCGCACTCGCTGCCTTTGCCGCAGGCAAGCCCGTGCTTTGCGAAAAGCCGCTGGCCGAAACCCCGGATCACGCCCGTAAAATGGTCGCCGCAGCGCAGGCCGCAGACGTCGCCAATATGGTCGGCTTCAACTACGCCAAGACCCCCGCGACGCAATATGCCCGCAAGCTGGTGGCCGAGGGGCGCATCGGCCAGGTCACCTCGTTCCGGGGCGAGATGACCGAGGATTTCTTTGCCGACCCCAACGATCCCGGCACGTGGCGCGCTCAAGGCGACGCCAACGGCTGCATGGGCGATCTCGCCCCCCACCCGATCAACTGCGCGCAGGCCCTCATGGGCCCGATCGAGGCGCTCTTTGCCCGTGTCGAAACCGTGCATCCCACGCGCGGCGGCGTTGAGGTGACCAATGACGACCAGGCGTACCTCACCCTGCGCTTCGCTTCGGGCATCAATGGCAGCCTCTTCATCAGCCGCGTCGCGACGGGGCGCAAGATGGGCTATGCCTATGACATTTATGGAACAAAAGGCGCAATCCGCTTCGACGGCGAGGACCAGAACGCCCTCTGGCTCTATACCGCCGAAGGGCCCGAGGCCGAGCGCGGGTTCCGCAAAATCCTGACCGGTCCGGCCCATCCCGACTACCTGCCCTTCTGTCAGGGCCCAGGCCACGGCACCGGCTATCAGGACCAGATCATCATAGAAGCCAAGGACTTCCTGACTGCGATCCACACCGGCGACCCGGTGTGGCCCACATTCGAGGAAGGCTTGCGCGTCAATCAAGTTGTGGCTGCGGCCCTCGCTTCGTCTCGGGCAGAGACATGGGTCAACGTGGCGGATTTCTGAAAGGTTCAAGACATGATCAAGATCGGCAATGCCCCCTGTTCCTGGGGCGTGGAATTCGCGGACGACCCGCGCAACCCATCCTGGCGCAAAGTGCTGCAGGAAAACGCGGATGCAGGCTATACCGGGATCGAATTGGGCCCTGTCGGTTTCATGCCCGAAGACCCCAGCAAACTGGGCGACGCGCTCGAAGAGTTCGGACAAGAACTGGTGGGCGGCGTGGTCTTTCGCCCCTTCCACGACCCAGACGCGTGGGATGATGTACTAGACGGCTCCGTACGAACCTGTAAGGCACTCAAGGCCCACGGCGCGCAGCACCTCGTCCTGATCGACAGCATCTCACCACGCCGCGCACCCACCGCAGGCCGCGCAGATGAAGCCGAACAGATGGACAAAGGCGAATGGACCGCCTTCCGCGACCGCATCGCAACTGTCGCCAAGATGGGGGCCGAAGAATACGGGCTTACCGTCGGGATGCACGCCCATGCCGCTGGGTTCATCGACTTCGAACCGGAGTTGGAGCGGCTGCTAGACGAGGTCGACGAAAGCATCCTGAAAATCTGCTTTGACACCGGCCACCATTCCTATGCGGGGTTCGATCCCGTGGCCTTTATGCAAAAGCATATCGGGCGCATCAGCTACATGCATTTCAAGGACATCGATCCCAAGGTGAAGGCCGACGTCATCGCCAAGCGGACCGGGTTCTACGACGCGTGCGGCCAGGGCATTTTCTGCAACCTCGGCGACGGCGACGTGGACTTCCCTTCCGTCCGTCAGGTGCTACTCGACGCAGGCTTCGACGGCTGGTGTACGGTGGAGCAGGATTGCGACCCGGCGGGCGACACCTCGCCCATCGACGACGCGAAGCTGAACCGCGCCTATTTGCAATCCATCGGATTTGAAGGAGCCTGAGCATGGCGAAACTGCAATGGGGCATGATCGGCGGCGGCGAAGGCAGCCAGATCGGACCGGCGCACCGTTTGGGCGCACGCTTGGACGGGCTGTTTGATTTCACTGCTGGCGCGCTAGACCACCGGCCCGAAGAAGGGCGTGACTATGGTCAGCGGCTGGGCTTGGGTGATCGGGCCTATGGGTCGTGGCAAGAAATGCTGGAAGGCGAGCGGAAGCGCGACGACAAGGTGGATCTGGTCACTGTTGCCACGCCGAATGCGACCCACTTTGAAATCACCAAAGCATTCCTTGAAGGCGGCTTTCACGTGCTCTGCGAAAAGCCAATGACCATGACGGTCGAGGAAGGGCAGGAAATCGTCGAAATCGCCCGCAAGACGGGCAACATCTGCGCGGTCAACTACGGCTACACCGGCTATTCACTGGTGCGGCACATGCGCGCGATGGTGGCGCGCGGCGACATTGGCAAGGTGCGGCTGGTGGTCGCCGAATTCGCCCACGGCCACCACGCGGATGCCACAGACGCCGACAACCCCCGCGTCCGGTGGCGCTATGACCCAGCACAGGCGGGCGTCTCGGCGCAATTTGCCGATTGCGGCATCCACGCCCTGCACATGGCCTCTTTCGTCACCGGGCAAGAGGTCGAAAAGCTGAGCGCCGACACGGTGTCGTGCATTGATGTACGGACGCTTGAAGATGACGCGATGGTCAACTTCCGGATGGATGGCGGGGCTGTGGGGCGGCTTTGGACATCGTCCGTGGCGATTGGGCGGCAGCATGGGTTGGGCCTTCAGGTCTTTGGCGAAACGGGGGGCCTGCGGTGGTCGCAGGAACAGCCGAACCAGCTATACTACATGCCCCTGAACGAGCGGCTGCAGGTGATCGAGCGGGGCGAGGCCAACTTGTCGCCCGAGGCGGATCGAACCACCCGCGTGACCATCGGGCATGCAGAGGGGATGCCGCTGGCCTTTGCCAATATCTACACCGATCTGGCCGAGGCGATCCGGGCGCGCAAGGAAGGGCGGTTGATGGATCCGGCGGCGAACCTCTACCCGCGGGCCGAGGACGGGTTGCGGTCGATGGCTGCCGTGTTCGCGGTTGCGGAAAGCGGGAAGCAGGACGGCAAATGGCTGGATGCGCGGCCGCCGATGTTCCGGTAGCGATGAGCGCCGTCAAGATGGGTACCCAGCGGTTACCCACGGGTAACTTAACTTACTGTTATTAAACATTAATTTTAGGTTACCGATGCGCCCGACGCCCCCACAGGCCGCCATGCTGTCATAGGCAGGACACGGCCCCAGCGTGTTTCTTGCGGTGGGCCGGAGGGCTGAAAACCCGCTTTGCCGTAGGCTGCGATGGCGCGGGCGTTGTCGGGATGGGGATCCGTGGCAACCGCCGGTGCCCCCTGATCAAAGAGGGTTTGCACCTGCGCTGCGATAAAGGCCGGGCCGTGCCCCTGTCCGATCATGTCGGGCCGTCCGATGAACTGGTCGATCCCCCGCGCACCGGGCGGCAGGTGGGCAAAATGGTGATCGTCCCAGCCATGGACGGTGTAGTCCTGCATATAGGCGAAAGGCGTACCGCCAAGGGACACGATCCAGCGGGCGACGCGCAGATCATCGAATTCCTCTGGCGTTTCCGGATCGAACGCATCCCACCAGCGGCTCACATGCGGCTGGCGCTGCCATCCGCGCAGCATGTCCAGATCGCCGGGTGTGGCGCTGTGGAAACTGTAGCGGGATGCAGAGGCGGACATGGACGGATGTTAGCATGCACGACCGCTTTGGCGCGACTGCCGGAATGTGGGTTCCGTCAGCCCTGGACGGGCCGCAGCGTGCCGCGTTCAACGACATGACAATCAAATGTCAGGGATTGTGCGACGGTCTCTTCCCCGTCGAGCATCGCCTCGACCAGATCGACGGAGGTGCGCACGATCTCGTCTATGGGATTGTGGATGGTGGTCAGGTCAATGAGTTCCCAGGCGGCCATTTCCATGTTGTTGAGGCCCAGGATGCCCACATCGTCCGGCACGGACAGGCCCGCTTGCCGGATCGCCGACAGGGCGCCGATGGACAACACGTCATCGCCGCAGAAATACGCCTCTGCCGGACCCATGGCGAGCAGTCGCGCCATCTCGTCCCGGCCTGCGTTGAAGGAATAGGCGGCGGCGTAGCTGACCGACAGGGAGACGTCGGGGTGCCGCCCGAGTTCCTCGGCAAAGCCGGTGTGGCGGTCGCGGGTGGAGGTGGCGCTGAGCGGGCCTGCGAGGAAGCCAACGCGCCGGTAGCCGCGCTTGATCAACTCGCGCGCGGCGATGCGGCCCGCCTCGATGTTGTCGATGCCCAGCACGTTGATCTTGGGGGCGTCTGTCAGGCGGCCAAAGGAGTGGACGACGCGCATGCCCGCCTCATCAAAGCTTTCGGCGAAGCTGACCGGGAGGGTTGATGAGGCAACGATGACCGCGTCGACCGAATACTGGCGCAGGAGGCGTACCGAGTTCGACGGGTCGGTTTCGTCGGAAAGGTTCACCAGCAAGGGACGCAGGCCGCGTTTTTGCAACTCGCGCGTGACGAGGTCGAACACCTCAAGGAAAATCGGGTTGTGGAAGTTGTTGGAGATCACGCCCACCAGCTTGGTCCGCCCGGTGGTGAGCGATGAGGCGAGTGCATTGGGGCTGTAGCCAAGCTCGGCGGCAGCCTTTTCGACCTTTTCGCGGGTCTTGCCGCTGATCGACGCGCCGGGGGTGAAACAGCGCGACACGGCGGAGCGCGAGACCCCTGCCCGTTCGGCCACATCCTTGAGGGTTACCGCCACTGCTTAGCCCCCGTCATCGTCATATTTGGACCAATCCACCCGTTTAAACTGCCATTGCGCATAACCGCCAATGCCGAAGATGAACACAGCCCAGCCGACAGCGCCAGTGGACAATTCAAAGAGGCCCCATAGGACGCAGACGGCAACGGTCATGTACCTGCGCCATGCTACGGCAAAGAATGCGTGGTCGAGGCCCATCGCGCGCGGCCTCAGGCCGCGTCCTCGTAGCCTTCCTGCGTTTTGGCGCCTGTGATGTAGGCGACCACGTCCTGTCCATCGGTGTCTTCCTTGGCCAGGTTCGCGCAAATGCGCCCGCGCCGAAAAACCACGATCCGGTCCACAAGGTCAAACACCTGCCGCATGTTGTGGCTGACGAGGATCAGCGGCTCGCCCTGTTCCTTGAGCGTGCGGATGATGTTTTCGACCTGTGCGGTTTCCTGGACGCCCAGCGCTGCGGTGGGTTCGTCCATGATGGTGAGCCGTGAGTGGAACGTCGCCGTGCGGGCAATCGCCACGCATTGCCGCTGGCCGCCCGACATGTTGCGGATGGTATTGCGGATGTTGGGGATTTTCACAGCCGTCTTTTCCAGCCCGTCCATGGTGGCCTGCCGCATCGCCTTGTAGTCAAGCAGGCGGAAGGGGCCGAGCCAGTTGAACCGCGTCTTTTCGCGGCCCAGGAACAGGTTGTCGGGCACGTCGAGATCATCAGCGAGCGCGAGGGTTTGGAACACCGTTTCGATCCCTGCCTCGCGTGCGTCTAAGGGGCCGTTGAAATGCACCGGTTCGCCGTAGAACATGATGTCACCGCGCGTGCGCTGTTCGACCCCGGTGATCTGGCGGACAAAGGTGGATTTGCCTGCGCCGTTGTCGCCCATGATCGCCACGTGCTCCCCCTTTTTCAGGGTGAAGTTGGCGTCGTTGAGGGCGTGGACCCCGCCGTAGTGTTTGGTGAGCCCGCGTGTTTCGAGGACTATGTCGTCGGTCATCGTATGCTCCTTCAACTTCGCAAGGCCGCGCGTTCCTGCCGGACCTTGTCCAGCACCACCGCGCCGATGATGATCGCGCCCATCGCCATCAATTGGTAGAAGGCGTCGAGCTTGATGTAGGTGAACCCGGACTGGATGACGCCAAAGACCATGGCGCCGAGGACCGTGCCGATGATTGAGCCGCGTCCCCCGGTGAGGCTGACACCGCCGATGACGGCCATGGCGATGGCGTAGAGTTCATAGAAGATGCCCATGCCGGATTGCGCCGTGAGGTTCTTGGAACTCAGCACGATGGCGGCGAAGGCGGCGAGCATCGAGGCGATCATGTAGACCAGCACCTTGTGCCGCTGCACATTGATGCCCGACATGCGGGCCGCGTCCTCGTTCGAGCCGATGGCGTAGGTGTGTTTGCCGTAGACCGTGTGTTTCAGGATGAAGTGGAAGAGGATCGCGAGGGCGAAGAAGAGGTAGACGGGCATCATCCCCTTGCCGATCAGCGCATAGCTTTCGGTGGGGAAGGACACGGGTTGGCCGCGCGTCCAGGCCTGTGCGATGCCACGGCAGATCAGGAACATGCCGAGCGTCGCGATGAAGGGCGGGATCTTGGTATAGGCGATGAGGGTGCCGTTGATGGCGCCGATCAGGGCTCCGAAACTGAGCCCGACGAGGAGCGGTATGATCACGGGCAAATCGAAGGCCCAGGGGCCAAACACCGCTTTGGGGTTGGGGCCGCCGTTGACCAGCTCGGTCTGGGCAAAGGACATGACGATCATCGCTGTGGCGCCCACGAGGGGGCCGGAGCTGAGATCGATGCCCCCGGAGATGATCACCTGCGTCACGCCCAGCGCGATGATGCCGATGATGGCGACCTGCAGGATGATGATGCGCAGGCGTGCTTCGTTGAAAATGGTGTCAAAGCGGTCGCGCGTGTCGAAAAGGAAGCTTTGCCCGTTCATGTAGGGCAGAAGCTGGCCTGCCGCCTCGAAGGCGAAGATGATCAGGATCAGCGCGAAGAAGATATTCAGCTCGTTTGGCCAGGCGCGTTTCTTCGTGTCGAAGGTCAGACCACCGGTGCCTTGTGTTGCATCAGCCATGGATGCCCCCTGGGTTGAGCGGTCCCGTGGCCGCTTCTTTTGTCAGGAAAAGGGTCGGGCCGCGTGAGTGCCGCCCGACCGGTTGGGTTTACTGGATGAACTCGGACACGTTGTCGGGGGTCACCAGCTTGAACGGGATGAAGACGGTCTTGTCGACGTCATCGCCATTGGCCAGCTTGATGGCGGTGTCGATGGAACCTGCGCCTTGGCCTGCGAGGTCTTGGAAGACGGTGACGTCCATGTCACCGGCCTGCATCGCGACCAGTGCATCGGGGGTCGCATCAACGCCGCCGACCTGCACCTCGTCCATTGAGATGCCCGCGGATTTCATCGCCTGAATCGCACCGATGGCCATTTCGTCGTTGTTGGCGAAGACCGCGTCAAAGGGCTCACCCGAGGCCAGCCAGTTGGTCATCAGGTCCTGCGCCTGGTCGCGGGACCAGTTGGCGGTCTGGCTGTCGATCAGGGTGATGAAGTTGCACATGTCCATGCCGAGGACATCTTCGACATCCTTGGAGCGTTGCACGGCGGCCTGGTTCGAGAGCTGGCCCATCAGCATGTAGGCAGTTGCGCCGCCAGACTTGCCCGCAGCGCGCAGGTTCTTGCAGATCTCGAACGCTTTGAGGGTGCCGGATTCAATCTCGTTCGACGCCACGAAAGCCTGACCTTCGGGCAGCGTGTCCATATTGATGGGCTGGCGGTTCACGTAGACCATTGGCACGCCAGCCGAAGCAGCCGCTTGGCTCATCGCTTCGGTCGCGTTGGTGTCGACCGCATTCACGATAATGGCGTCGACGCCCGATGCAATGAAGTTGTTGATCTGGTCAAGCTGGCGCGCCACGTCGTCTTGCGCGTCTTCCATGATCAGTTCAACGCCGTCCAGCGTTTCAACATGCTCGGTCATGCCATTGCGCATGATGGTCAGGCCGTTGTCATCAAACCGGGCCACGGACACACCGATGGTTTCGGCCATAGCCGTGCCACCCATCAGCATGGCAAGCGCGCCCACTGTCATAAATTTCTTCATGGTTTCCTCCCAAGTTGCGTGTCCGGATCACGCCGTTTTTTTGCCGGACCGCCGACCGAAAACCTTCCCTCCACGGACTGAGTCTTTGGCTGGCAACGGGGCAGATGATATGCGAGTCGCCGCATTTTGCAACCGGTTGCATTCAAAATCTTGGCAGGACGATCCGACGCAGCGCAGGGTGTTTGGTGCGCTGCCTGCCTGTTCTGTCTGCTTTATGCTGTCGCTATTGCGACGCTGCGCGACCACCGAATGCAGCACGGGCAGCAAAAATTTGCGCGCGCAAAATTTTTTGACTACCGTCGGTGCGAATGGCCCGGTTGCATCTGAGACGGGTTTGAAGTGAGGCACAGGATGGGCGAGCGCAAGATCCGCAACATGGAGGAGTTCGCATCGGTCAGCGGCATTTCCCGCCCGACCGTGTCGAAGTATTTCAATGATCCCAGCAGCGTACGCGCCTCGACCCGTGCGCGCATCGAAGCAGCGATCGAGCAATACGATTACCGGCCCAACATCTATGCGATCAACCAGAACCGGCAGCTGACCAAGAATATCGGGATCGTCGTACCCTACCTCGCCGACCCGTTTTTTGGCGAGATCGCTCGCGTGATCGAACAGCGCTGTATCGAAGCCGGATTTTCGCCGTCGCTGTTCAGTTCGCATGGCGAGGCGGAGCAGGAACGCGATATTCTTGATACCTTGCGGTCGCTGAAACCGGCGGGCGTATTGCTTGCCCCGTTGGGGCGGACATCGGACAAATCGGTGATCGAGGCGTTTTGCCGGGATGTGCCTACCGTGCTGTTTGACAGCAACATTGAAGGCATGGGCGAGGCTTTTGTCGGGTCGGACAACTACAGTTTTGTGTCGCAAACCGTTGAATACCTGAGCCGAACCGGCGAGCCGCCCTGTTTTTTCGAAATGAAGCATCCGGCCAACCCGAACGCCAACAAACGGCGGCGGGCCTATCTGGACATGATGGAGCGGCTGGGCCTTGAGCCTCTTGTTCTGCAGATCGAGGGCACGGGATGGGAGTTTGAAGAGATCGGGCGCAAGGGCGGCCACGACATCCTGTCGCGCAAAGCCATGCGCACGAACACGATCCTGTGCAGCAACGACCGCCTGGCCATCGGCCTGCTGTCGGCCTGTTACGAGGCGGGATACAAGGTTGGCCGCGACGCCGGGCACGATCTGCGCGTTGCATCCCACGACGATCACCCCTTTTCGCGCTATACCTGTCCGTCGCTGACGACGGCCGCGCATGACTACGCCAACGTGTCGGGCCACGCCGTGGACACGCTGTTTCACCTGATCGAATCGGGCGGGCGCTTTTCAACGCGAGACGAGACCCTGTTTTCGGCCCGTTTGATCATGCGGGATTCGGCTTAGCCTCTGATTTTACAGCCTTTCCTGCAAATTCTTTACGCGCGTAAAAAATAATTTGACGCGGCGACAGTTCTGACAGTAGCGTGAAGGCATAACATCCAATCAAGGGAGGAGTCGGATGTACCTTAAGAACGCACTTCGTGCGGCGACAGCGCTGTCGCTGGTCACGGCAACGGGCGCACTGGCAGACGGCCACGCAAAATCACTAACCATTGCGATCGTGAACAACGGTCACATGATCAATATGCAGAAGGTCGCCGAGGCCTACACCGAAGAAACCGGCGTGCAGCTGGAATGGGTGTCGCTGGAAGAGGGTGTGCTGCGCGAGCAGGTGACGTCCGACACGGCCACCGGTGGTGGCCAGTACGACATCATCAACATCGGCATGCAGGAAGCGCCCATCTGGGGTGCCGCAGGCTGGATCGAACCGCTTGAGTTCGGCGCCGAGTACGACGTGGACGATATTCTGCCCGCCATGCGCGCAGGTCTGTCCCATGAGGGCACAATGTATGCCGCGCCTTTCTACGGTGAATCGTCGATGGTCATGTACCGCAAGGACCTGACTGATGCGGCCGGCGTCACCATCGCCGACAATGACAGCTGGGACAACGTCAAGGCCGCAGCCGCAGCCATCCACGACCCCGACAACGGTGTCTATGGCGCGTGCCTGCGCGGCAAGCCGGGCTGGGGCGACAACATGGCGTTCATCACGACCATGGTGAACTCGTTCGGTGGCGCATGGTTCGATGCGGATTACAAGCCGACCATCGACAGCGACGAATGGCGTGCGGCCATCAACTTCTATGTTGATCTGCTGGGCACATACGGCCCGCCCGGATCGGAAGGCAATTCGTTCAACGAGATCCTCGCCCTCTATAACGAAGGCAAGTGCGGCATGTGGATCGACGCCACCATCGCGGCCTCCTTCCTGGAAGTGGACGGTGTGGCCTATGCGCAGTCGCCCAATGCCGGGAACCCGGTTGGCGCGAACTGGCTGTGGGCTTGGGCCATGGCTGTACCCGCAGGCACCGAGAACGCGGAAGAGGCGAAAGCCTTTATCGAGTGGGCCACGTCGAAAGAATACGTGCAGGCCGTGGCGGATCACCCTGATTTTGGCTGGGGCAGTGTCCCGACCGGTCAGCGTGCGTCCACTTATGCGAACCCGGACTTCCAGGCGGCAGCAGGCTTTGCTGCAGCTGAGCTGGCGGCCATCGAGTCCGCTGCTCCGGAAGCGACTGATCTGAAGCCCTATGTCGGCGTTCAGTTCGCAGCGATCCCGGAATTCCCCGAGGTCGGCTCTGCCGTCGCTCAGGAAATGGCGGCCGCCCTGTCCGGTGCGAAGTCAGTGGATGAGGCGCTGGAAGCATCGCAAGCCGCAGCCGACGCCATCATGCGCGAAGCGGGTTACTACTAAGTCTTCCCAGACTTACCGGGAGGTCCGCCTGTTCGGGCCTCCCACCCTCCCAGCGACGTGCTCAAGCGGGTTTCGCAAAACCTGAATTGGCCTAAGCTGGCACTCTGATAACGCATCTTCATTTCAATTGGCACCGCATGAGACGCGCGGCGCCGGGGTCTAGGGTCATGTCCGATAGAAAGCTTCCTCGCCTGCTCCAAACACCGGCCGTTCTGCTGCTGCTGATTTGGATGCTGATCCCGCTGGGGATGACGCTCTACTTCTCTTTCATCCGCTATGTGCTGAACAGCCTGCGCCGCCCGGAATGGACGACACCGTCGCTCAGCAACTGGCGCGGGTTTGGGAACTACCAGTTCGTTCTGAACAACAAGGACTTTTTGTTCGCCATTCAGAACAGCCTATTGATTGTGTGCAGCATTCTGTTCCTGACCGTGATCCTGGGTGTGCTCATTGCGGTCCTCATCAACAAGGCCTTTCCGGGGCGCGGGATTGTACGGGTTCTGTTGATTTCGCCCTTTTTCGTGATGCCTGCCGTGAACGCGGTGTTGTGGATCAACATGATCCTCGATCCGGTGTTGGGCCTGCAGGGTCTTGCCGTCAACGGCATCAACGGGATGATCGCCTCGCTGCAGAATGCGCCGGTCGTCGGTTGGTTCTTCTCCCTATGGCCGCAGCTTGAGCCGATTTCATTCCGCGCCACGCAGACATCGGCCTATGCGGTCATCATCATGGTGACGTGGCAGTGGACGCCTTTTGCGGTCCTGATCTTCATGACCTCGCTGCAATCTGAAGACCAGCAGCAGAAGGAAGCCGCCGTGCTGGACGGTGCCGGACTGTGGTCGCAATTCCGCTTCCTGACCCTGCCCCACCTGTCGCGCCCCATCGCCATCGTGGTGATGATCCAGGCCATTTTCCACCTGTCGCTTTATGCCGAGATCGAGATCGTCAGCCGCGGCAACGGAAACAAGAACCTGCCCTATCTGATCGGCGAATTTGCCAACAACAACATCGGCGCCGCCAGCGCCACAGGCATCTTCGCCGTCATCCTCGCCAACATCGTTGCCATCTTCCTGCTGCGGATGATCGGCAAGACATTGATGGAGTAAGCACCATGGCCATCGTTGCTGAAACCTCCCGCTTCGGAAAACTGAGCCGCCCTGTGCTGGCGTGGATCGTGGGTCTGCTGTTCTTCTTCCCCATCTTCTGGATGATCCTCACCAGCTTCAAGACGGACGCGGATGCGGTGAAGCCCGAGTTCCTGTTGTTCTTCACGCCGACGCTCGAGAACTACCTGAACATGACCGAGAACTACGACTACTGGCGCTTTGCTACGAACTCGGTCATCACGTCTGTCTTTGCCACCGTGTTCGCCCTCGCTGTCGGCATTCCATGCGCTTACGCCATGGCCTTCAACCCGTCGCGTTCTACCAAGGACGTGCTGATGTGGATGCTGTCGACCAAGATGCTGCCCGCTGCCGCCGTGCTGTATCCGATGACGTTCCTGACCAAGAGCCTCGGCGTCTTTGACACGCATTTCCTGATCATCGTCGTGCTGATGCTGATCAACCTGCCGATCGTGATCTGGATGCTATTCACCTACTTCAAGGAGATTCCCAAGGACATCATCGAAGCGGGGCAGATGGACGGCGTCAGTACATGGGGTGAGGTCAAGGAAATCCTGATCCCGCTGGCCTGGGGCGGCATCGCCTCGACCGCGCTGCTGTGCTTCATCTTTTGCTGGAACGAGGCGTATTGGACCGTCCGCCTGACGACGACCGAAGCCGCGACCCTGTCCAAGCTCATCGAAGGCAACCGGGCGCCCGAGGGGCTGTTCTTTGGCCGCCTGTCCGCCGTCTCTGCCGCCGCCGTTGGCCCGATCATCGTGCTGGGCTGGTTCTGCCAAAAACAACTGGTCCAAGGTCTCACCTTCGGCGCCGTCAAATAGGAATGCCCGCGCGCACCACGCAACGCGGAACCGCATAAAAGGAAAACCAATGGGACGTATCGTACTGGAAAACGTGACCAAGAGTTTCGGGGATGCGCAAGTGATCCCGCCCCTGAACCTCACCATCGAGGATGGAGAGTTCGCGGTCTTTGTCGGCCCATCAGGGTGCGGCAAGTCCACGCTGCTGCGGCTGATCGCGGGGCTGGAGGAAACCACATCGGGCCAGATCCTGATTGACGGCGAGGATGCCACGCGAGTGCCGCCATCAAAGCGTGGGCTCGCCATGGTGTTTCAGTCCTATGCGCTTTATCCGCACATGACCGTGCGCAAGAACATCGCCTTCCCCCTGCGGATGGCAAAGATGGATCAGGCCGAGATCGACAAGAAGGTCGAAGGGGCCGCCAAGATACTGAACCTCGCCGATTACCTCGAGCAGAAGCCGGGGCAACTCTCTGGCGGTCAGCGCCAGCGGGTTGCCATCGGTCGGGCCATTGTGCGCGAGCCTGCGGCATTCCTGTTTGACGAACCGCTATCGAACCTGGATGCAGCGTTGCGTGTGGGGATGCGGCTGGAGATTTCCGAACTGCACAACCGGTTGGCGACCACGATGATCTACGTGACCCACGATCAGGTTGAGGCGATGACCATGGCCAACAAGATCGTCGTGCTGCGGGCGGGGCATATCGAACAGGTCGGCTCCCCCCTCGATCTCTATCGCACGCCGCGGAACCTGTTTGTAGCGGGTTTTATCGGGTCGCCCAAGATGAACTTCATCGAAGGGTCGGAGGCCGAGAAGCATGGTGCCAAGACCATCGGCATCCGGCCCGAGCATATTACGGTGTCTGCGGATAGCGGCCCTTGGGAAGGCACTGTGGGCGTGTCGGAGCATCTTGGGTCGGACACGTTTTTCCACATTCACAACTCGGGGCTGGCAGAGACCATCACCGTGCGAGCGGACGGCGAGGTCGGGTTCAAGCACGGCGACCGCGTGCGCCTCGCTCCGCGCGAGGATGTGATCCACCGTTTTGACGCCGAGGGGTTGCGGATCGCATGACGCGGCTTGCAGGCAAGACAGCTCTGATCACAGGGGCCGCACGCGGGATCGGTCAAGCCTTTGCCGAGGCTTACGTGCGCGAGGGTGCGCGGGTTGTGATTGCAGATATTGATGTGGACCGAGCCGCCGAGACGGCCGCATCCATCGACAAGGATAACGTCCTGCCCGTCAGGATGGATGTGACCGACACCGGCAGTATTCGTGAGGCAATTGGCACGGCGGAAGCGGCAGGCTTTGGCCCGATTGACATCCTGGTCAACAACGCCGCGATCTTTACCGCAGCGCCCATCACCGAGATCACGGAAAACGACTTTGCCCGCTGCTTCGACATCAACGTCAAGGGGACGCTTTTTACCCTGCAAGCCGTCGCGCAGCACATGATCGACACGGGTACCAAGGGTCGGATCATCAACATGGCCAGTCAGGCGGGCCGTCGGGGCGAGCCACTGGTGGCTGTCTACTGCGCGACAAAAGCGGCTGTGATCAGCCTGACCCAGTCGGCCGGTCTGAACCTGATCCGGCACGGCATCAACGTGAACGCCATCGCCCCCGGTGTGGTCGATGGCGAGCATTGGGACGGGGTCGATGCGTTCTTTGCCAAATACGAGGGCAAGGCGCCGGGCCAGAAGAAACGTGAAGTGGGCGAGGCGGTGCCGTATGGTCGTATGGGCACGGCCGAGGATCTGACCGGGATGGCCGTGTTTCTGGCGAGTGACGAGGCCGAGTACATCGTCGCGCAGTGTTACAACGTCGATGGCGGACAATGGATGAGCTGATGGCAGATGGTTCCGAAAAGCGCCCCGCCCTTCCGCTGTCGGAGGCGACTGTAGCGGCGCTGCCCGAAAGCGTGCTGCGTCCCACCTATGACCGGCGCGCCTTGCGCCCCGGCATCGTCCATATTGGGGTGGGCAATTTTCACCGTGGGCATCAGGCGTGGTATCTGCATCGATTGATGCAGGAGGGGCTGGCGCAGGACTGGGCGATCATCGGCGCGGGCGTGCGCCCCGGTGATGCGGTGATGCGGGACAAGCTGCTGGCGCAGGATTGTCTGACCACGCTGATCGAACTGGACCCAAGCGGCACCTCGGCGGAGGTCGTCGGCTCCATGATCGACTTTCTGCCCGTTGAACATGACAACGCTGCGCTGATCGGCGCCATGGCACTGCCCGATATCCGCATTGTCGCCCTGACGGTGACCGAAGGCGGCTATTACATCGATGCGGCCTCTGGCGGGCTGGACCTGACACACCCGGACATCGCCCACGACATCGCACATCCCGGCGCACCGATCACGGCCTTCGGCGCCATGGTTGGGGCCCTGTCGCAGCGTATGGCGGCGGGCCACGCGCCGTTCACCAGCCAAAGCTGTGATAACCTGCAGGGCAACGGCGACATCCTGCGGGACGTGATCGTGTCGCTGGCGCGGGCAACGGATCCTGACCTTGCCGATTGGCTCACTGCGCACGCAACATTTCCCAATTCGATGGTGGATTGCATCGTGCCCGCCACAGGACCGAGCGAGATCGCGCTGGCAGCGCAGTTCGGAATTGCGGATGCGGCCCCGGTCACCCACGAAAACTTCCGCCAATGGGTCATTGAGGATGCATTTTGCGCAGGCCGCCCGGATTGGGACAAGGCCGGTGCGATTTTCACTGACCGCGTCCACGATTATGAGGCGATGAAGATCCGGATCCTGAACGCGGGCCACCAGGTCCTTGCCAATGCGGGCGAGTTGCTGGGCCTGCCGACGATTGCCGACTGCATGTCGCACCGCCTGATCCGCGCGTTCTTTCGCAAGGTGCAGATGGAAGAGATCGCGCCTTACGTCTCGGACGTGCCGGGCTTTACGCCCAGTGCCTATGTGGATCTGATCGAAGCCCGTTTTTCCAACCCGGAGATCCGAGACACGACGCGGCGCGTGGCCTTCGATGGCTCATCCCGCCACACAGGCTTTGTGCTGCCGATTTTGCGCGACGCGCTGGCGGCCGGTGGCACCGTCGAAGGGTTGAGCCTGGTCGAAGCGCTCTGGGCGCGCATGTGCGAAGGCACGCGGCAGGACGGCAGCGGGATCGCAGCCAATGACCCGCATTGGGACACGCTTGTTCCTGCCGCCGAAGCGGCCAGGATCGATCCAGGGGCCTGGTTGGCGCAAAGCCAATATTATCAGGACCTGGCGGATGTGCCGACCTTCAGCACATCGTTCGAAAAGTGGTTGCGTGTGATCTGGGCCGACGGCGTGGATGCTGCGCTGACCCGGTATCTGGACAAGGGCGCATAGACTGCGCCCTTTGCCTTACTTCAACAGTGCTTTCGCGGCGTCGTCCGTTAATGGCTCTGGCCGCGTACAAGTCGTGGACAGCGTGATCATTTCACCGGTCTCACCCGCCTTCAGGACCGAGGTCATCACATCAACGGCGTGCAGCGCCAGTTCCAGCGAACACCTGTGCGGACGCCCCTCGTTCATCGCCGCCGCCATCTCGGCCAAGCCAGCTGTGCGGTAGTTCGCCTTGGCGGTTCCGTTGTTCTCTTGATTGGGCACGCCCAGCGGGTGGGTTTCCGTGTCGAGCGTATGGGTTTCGCCATCCTTGCCCGTCACTTCGACCGTGCCCGAGAACCAGTTGGGATCCGGCAGGAACATCGTCCCTTCGGTCCCGTAGAGTTCCATATTGCCGTGGCGGTGCACCCAGACGTCCCAGGACGTGGACAATGTTATTGTCGCCCCGTTCACGAACTCCAGAAGCGCATGGATGTTTGTGGGTGTCTTGACCGGGATCACCTCGCCACGCCGCGGCTCAGACAGTATCGTGCGCGTTTTGGATGGCGTTGACGTAAGCGCGCCGACCCGCTGCACCGGGCCCAGAAGCTGCACAAGATTGGTCACATAGTAGGGCCCGATGTCCAGCATCGGCCCGGCCCCCGGCAGGAAGAAGAAGTCGGGATTGGGATGCCAATGCTCCATCCCGTGGCTCATCACATGCGCGGTGCCCGCGACAACGTCGCCGATACGGCCCGCGTCAATGGCCGCCCGCGCCGCCTGATGTGCGCCGCCCAGAAACGTGTCGGGGGCTGAGCCAATGCGCAGATTTTTCTCTGCAGCGAGACGGCGCAGAACCTCGCCCTGTTCTTGCGTCAGCACGATGGGCTTTTCGGAATAGGCGTGTTTGCCCGCCTCGAGGATTGCGCGCGTCACATCGAAATGCGCATCCGGGATGGTCAGGTTCACCACGATGTCGATGTCGTCGGCCGCCAGCAGCCCATCGACCGTGTTTGCGCGCACGCCGAATGCTGCGGCCTGCGCCTGTGCGGCGGCGGGGTTCAGATCGGCAACCGCGCGCACCTCGAGCCCTTTGAACAGGGGCGCGAGGGTGAGATATGCGGTCGAGATGTTGCCGCAGCCGATGATGCCAATGCCTTGCATGGCCGTCTCCTTCAAAAAGTCTGGGTCGCGTCGAATGAGCGTTGGGCAAATCGACGGTGATCGCTGGGATTGTCATGTTCGGCGGCGAAGTGCTTGGTGCCCGCGGCTTTGAGTGCATTGAACAGCGCGGGCCACGCCATCGTGCCGTGCCCCACATCCGCCCAACCATCCTCGTCCGCCGCCTCGCCTTCGGGCGCAATATCCTTGAGATGCGCAATGGCGATTCGAGCGCCGTAGTGGTCGATGGGTGCCATCGGGTCAGCGCCTGCACGCACGGCCCACGCCACGTCATATTCGAAGAGCACGTCAGGTGCGGCGTCCAGGATCAGGTCGATCGGCAAGCTGCCATCGGCAAGCGGCATGAATTCGAAATCATGGTTGTGATAGGCAAGCCTGCGTCCGGACGCGGCCAGCTTGTCAGCTACCACAGCAAGTCGCCCGCCAAACGCGCGCCATCCTGCCGCGTCTGTCGGTCGGTCATCCGGCATGATGAACGGGATCACAACCGTGTCGATCCCGAAGCGCGCGGCGATGGCGAGGACCGCATCGGGATGGCTTTCGCACATCGCCAGACCCACATGGCAGCTTGGCATCGTCAGGCCCGTTGCCTGCAGGCCCCTTTCGAGCGCATTCATTGCATCGGTATCGGCCACGAGCGCGCCATAGCCTTCGACATGGGCATAGCCAATCTCGGCAAGCATCTGGAGCGTGTCTTCGAGCGGTGGAAACTGGCGCGAACTGTAGAGCTGGTAGGACAAAGCGGTCATGTCGGGGCCTTTCAGGTATGGTATGTCGCGGAGTGAAGGTCGCGCAGGATGAATGTCGGTCGGACGGTCCCATCGCACGGTTGGAAGCGGATGCTGACAGGGCGGCCCGGGATCAGATCAAAGCAATTGTCGCTGAAGCGGCCAGGCTGATCGGCCTCTATCGCCACAAACAAGGCAAGATGCTCAGCAGTCAGCGTGATGCACCACGCCGCACCGTCCTGAGCGCTGTCTGTTGAAATGCCCGGCGCGACAAGCGGATAGGATTTGTAGCGGCGTGGCGCAAAGTGATCTGATTGCGTGCCTTTGCCATCGACCGTCCAGTCGAACCACAAAACCTCATCGTCATTGAGCGCTGTCCGGAGGATCGACAGGATCTGGACCGCGTGATCTGTGGGCGCGGTCAATGAAGCGCTCTCAAGCTGGCGCATAGCGCCCGATGGCGCAACGGCGAAGGCATCGACAGCGACAGTGCATGGCGCCAGTGTATCGTTCACGGCGCGCAGAGTGATCTGGTCCCCTTCCGGAACGGCCATCACAGTCACATCCGCATAGAACCGGCGTGCCGCATGATGCAAGAGCTTCCAGCCCCCGCCGTGATCAAGGCTCGACCAGGAACAGACCGGCCAAGTGTCATTGAGCTGCCAGTAGAGCGTGCCCATGCAGTGCGGCTTGAGCCCGCGCCAATGGGTGACGGCGGTCTTGATGGCGAGGGCCTGTTGCACCTGGCTGAGATAGACGAAATCCTCGAACCCGTGGGGAAATCGGAAGTAGCGGAACATCGTCTCGGCGATCCGGGCGTTGCCGCCTGCGTTCTTCTGATGGCTTTCCATGACCGGTGAGGCGATGTTGAAGTCGGCAGGATCGGCAAAGCGGCGGATGACGTCCATCGACGGGTAGGACTGGAAGCCGAACTCGGAACAGAAGCGGGGCCGCACGTCGCGGTAGTGTTCAAAGTCGCGGCCCTCGTGCCAGACTGACCAGAAGTGCATGTCGCCTGACCGGTCATCGTGCCAGTTGTCACTGAAATCCATCAGGCCCGGTGACGGGCTGGAGGGCCACCAGATCGCGGTGGGCGCTGTCTCTTTCAGGGCGGTTTCGACTGTGCGGTTCAACCTGTCATAGGCGACAAGGTAGCGGTCCCGGTTCGCCCGGCTCTCCGGGTACCAGTTGAGGGCCCCGAGCAACTCGTTGTCACCGCACCACAGCGCAATGCAGGCGTGGTGGTTCAACCGGGCCACCTGTTCGCGCACCTCATCATCAATGTCGGCGAGAAACGCGTCGGTCGACGGGTAGAGATGGCAGGCAAACATGAAATCGTGCCAGATCAGCACGCCCATCTCGTCGCACAGGTCGTAGAACCAGTCGGGCTCGTACCGGCCGCCGCCCCAGATGCGGATCATGTTCATGTTGGCATCGACCGCCGACTGCAGGAGATCGCGACACCGCTCCTGTGTGATCGCACCGGCAAGCGCATCGGCCGGGATCCAGTTGGCGCCTTTCATGAACACCGGGTTGCCGTTGACGTGCAAGGCAAAGGATGCGCCGCTGTCGTCAGGCACGGTCACCAATTGAATGTCACGCAGGCCGATACGGCGCGTGGTCTCGACCCCGGCAACGGACACCACCAGGTCATGCAAAACCTGCGCGCCCAGCCCCACGGGCCACCACAGGTCCGGCGCGCTGAGTTCGACGGAAAGCATGGCCCGCCCAGCAGACATCTGCCCCAGGGTTGTTTCACCACATAGGGAGATGGATACATCGCTGGCCTCATCGAAGCCTTCGCCATGGACGGTGCAATCGACGACGACCCGTCCCTCGGCATGGCGCTGCGCCACGATCACATCGGTGATGCGCGGGCCGTGCGGATCCAACCGGATGTCGCCATAGAGCCCAAATGGCGCGAGCGCGATGTTCCAGTCCCAACCGAAGTCGCATTCGGGTTTGCGCAGCATATTGCCATGCGGGATCGGGCAATTCTCGGCCTGAAAGGGGACGGGAAACGGCTGCGCCTCGGCCCGTGCCTTGGCCATGCGGGGCGCGGACCGGAAGTGCAGGGTTATGACGTTTTGGCCCAGAACCAAGGCGTCCGATACGTCCACGCGATATGTGCGGAACATGCTGTCAGCACGCAGCACCGTCTGGCCGTTGAGTGAGACATCGACCACCGTGTCCAGCATCGACAACACCAGCGTCATGCGCCGACCGGTTGCGCGGAAGGTGCGTGTCAGCAACCAGTCCCGATCGCTGATCCAGCGCAAGTCATGTTCGTTGCGCCCCCAATACGGGTCTGGAATGACACCTGCATCGCGCAATGCGCTTATCCCGTCACCGGGCAGCACCATCGGCGCGGTGTATTGCCCTGTCTCATCCGACAGGTGCCAGGTGCCGCTCAGATCCAGCATCGAGGTCAGAGCCTTTCCTCGGTCGTCTTGTCAAAGAGCGACGCGCGGGCGGGATCAAAGCCGATCTGGATGCGGTCACCGGTTGCGACGGCTGCCTGCCCGTCCATGCGAATGCGCAGCGGCATGCCGGCAAAAGTGGCCCAGGCCAGTGTGTCGGAGCCCATCGGCTCAACCAGGTCTATGGTGACCTCGGCGGTCACAGGCAACGATGCGGCGGCCTCGCCCGACACGATGTGTTCAGGTCGAATGCCCAGCCAGGCCGGACCGCCCGGCGCCCCGTTCTGAAAGGTGTAGCCCTGAAGCGAAAACCGCTCTGCGCCAGTGACAAAGCCACCGCCCTCGACCGCACCTTCGAAAAAATTGATCTCCGGGCTGCCGATGAACCCGGCGACGTATTTGTTGGTCGGGCGGTTGTAGATCTCGGTCGGGGTGTCGAGTTGCTGGATGATCCCGCCTTTCATGATCGCGATCCGGTCAGCGAGGGTCATCGCCTCCACCTGATCATGGGTCACGTAGATCATCGTGTTCTTCAGGCTGTGATGCAGGCGCTTGATCTCGACCCGGAGGTCAGCGCGCAGTTTGGCGTCGAGGTTCGACAATGGCTCGTCAAACAGGAACACGTCGACATCGCGAACCAAGGCACGCCCGATAGCAACCCGCTGGCGCTGTCCGCCGGACAAGGCCGCTGGCTTGCGCTGCAACAGAGGTTCGATCTGCAGGATCTCCGCCGCCCGCGCCACGCGCTTTTTTATCTCGTCCTTGGGCATCCGCGCGTTTTTCAGGCCAAAGGACAGGTTTCCCTCGACCGTCATCTGTGGGTAGAGCGCGTAGGACTGGAACACCATCCCGATGCCCCGACCCGACGGCTCTTCCCACGTCACATTGCGGTCGCCTATGTGGATTTCCCCGTCCGAGACGTCGAGCAGCCCGGCAATGCAGTTCAGCAGCGTGGATTTTCCGCAGCCCGACGCACCCAGAAGGACCAGAAACTCGCCTTCGGGGATGTCTATGTTGAGGTTGTCGAGCACGGTGAGCGCGCCGAAATTCAGGGTCAGGTCTTTGACGAGAACAGAGGTCATGGATCAGCCTTTCACCGCGCCTGCGGCGATGCCCCGGACAAACAGTTTGCCGGATGCGAAGTAGATGATGAGGGGGACGAGACCGGTTAACAGCGTGGCGGCCATGTTGACGTTGTATTCCTTCACGCCCTGCACCGAGTTGACGATGTTATTGAGTTGCACGGTCATCGGGTAGTCGGCGGGCTTGGTGTAGATCACGCCGAACAGGAAGTCGTTCCAGATGCCGGTGACCTGCAGGATGATCGCCACCACGAAGATGGGCAGCGACATGGGCAGCATGATGCGGAAATAGATGCCCCAGAAGCCTGCCCCGTCCACGCGAGCGGCCTTGAACAACTCCTCTGGCACGGATGTGAAGTAGTTGCGGAAGAGAAGCGTCAGGATCGGCATACCGAAGATGGTGTGCACCATCACGAGCCCCCAGATGTTTCCGTAAAGGCCCATCTCGCGCAGGATGATCACGAGGGGGTAGATCATCACCTGGTATGGGATGAAGGCCCCGACGATCAGGATGGTGAAGAAGACCTCAGACCCTTTGAACTTCCAGTTCGCAAGTGCGTAGCCGTTCACCGAGGCAATCGCGATGGACAGGATCACGGATGGGATCAGGATCTGGACCGAGTTCCAGAAGCCACGGCTCAGCCCCTCGCAATTGATGCCTGTGCACGCTTCGGCCCATGCCTTGACCCACGGCTCGTAGGTCACCTCGACCGGCGGGGCAAAGATGTTGCCGATGCGGATTTCCGGCATCCCCTTCAGCGACGTGACGATCATCACGTAAAGCGGCAGAGCATAGTAGGCGGCCACGACAATCAACGTGCCATAGAGCATGATGTTGGTGCGGGAAAAACGGGGGCGGGGCTTGGGCCCGCGCGGGATCACTGCATCAACCACGTTTCTTGCCTCCGAATTCGAGGTAGGCCCAAGGGATCAGGATGATGACCACGCTCAGCAGCATCATCGTCGAGGCGGCAAAGCCCTGGCCCAGGTTTTGGGCACGGAACATGTAGTTGATGACGTATTTCGCGGGCACCTCGGACGCGATACCTGGGCCGCCATTGGTCTGGGCGACCACCAGATCGTAGATCTTGATGATCCCGCTGGCGATGAGGACGAGCGCAGTGATGAAGACCGGACGCATCATGGGAATGACGATACGGACATAGGTTTTCACCGTTCCAATCCCGTCCACACGCGCAGCTTTCCAGATCTCCTGGTCAATGCCGCGCAGGCCCGCGAGCATGATGCACATGATCAACCCGGTGCCTTGCCACAGACCGGCAATCAGGATGCCATAAATCACGATGTCCGGGTCGTTGAGCGGGTTGAAGGTGAAGCTTTCCCAGCCCATCGAGCGGACCACGTTCTGCACACCCAAATCGGGGTTCAGGATCCACTGCCATGCGAGACCCGTCACCACGAAACTGAGCGCGAAAGGGTAGAGGAAAATGGTTCGAAAGACGTCCTCGCCCCTGATCTTGCGGTCGAGTAACGCCGCGAGGGTGAAGCCAATCAACAACGTGAAGATCATCGAGAAAAAGCCATAGACCGCCAGGTTCTCAATCGAGATCAGCCAGCGCCGCGTGCTCCACAGCCGCTCGTACTGGTCCAGCCCGACAAAGTTCGCCTTGGGCAGCAGCTTGGACGAGGTGAAGGAATAGACCACCGTCCATGCCGTACCGCCGACGAACACCACCAGTGCTGTCAGCACCATCGGGATCGACGCGATCTTGGCCGACAGGTTGCGGAACAGGCCCGCAGGCCGCCGCGCTTTGGAAGAAGAAGACATAACAGGACCCCCGCCCTATGCCGCACTGCACCTGCCCGGTGACCCGGGCAGGTGACTGGGAGGTGCGCCCTTAGTCGGCGGACGCAATGATGTCTGCGTAACGCTCTTGCGCGTCGGCAGCAGACATATCGGAGGTCCAGAACTCGGCCATCAGGTCCTCGATCTGGGTTTGCGTATCTGCGGTCAGGTTCATGTCACCCGACGGCATGATCCCACCGGCCTTGAGGATATCGAGGCCCTTCTGCATGCAGTCATTCGCAGCCGTCAAATCAACATCACCGCGCACCGGCAGCGACCCTTTCTTGAGGTTGAACGCCACCTGCACCTCGGGTGAGATCAGGGTGGAGGCCAGCGCCATCTGCGCCTTCTTCGTTTCCTCGTCATCAATCACGGGGAAGTAAAACGCGTCGCCGCCCGTATCGAGGATTTCGTTCACGCCCAGACCCGGCAGGCAGGTGTAGTCCTCACCCGCGACCTGACCGGCCATCTGAAACTCGCCCTGCGCCCAGTCGCCCATGATCTGCGCGCCAGCCTTACCGGTGATGACCATGTTGGTGGCCAGGTTCCAGTCCTGCACGTTGGAATCCGCCGCAAAGGTGCGGGCGTCCACGGCCGCCTCGAACACGGCGGCATATTCCGGCCCACGGGCCGCATCAGCATCCTTGTCGACCACGACCTTGCGCCACGTTTCAAGGCCCGCAATGGCAATGGTCATCACGCCAAAGGCGCCGTTTTGTTGCCAGCCCTGCTGCCCCATGGCGAGCGGCACGATCCCGGCCTCTTCGAGCTTGGGTGCCGCTGCGGCAAATTCGTTCCAGTTCGACGGTACGGGCGTGTCGATCTGGGCAAAGGCATCGTGGCTGAGCCAGATCCACTGCCATGAGTGGATGTTCACAGGCACGCAGTAGATGCGCCCCTCATACGTGCAGGCATCGAGCAGCGCAGGCGGGTTCACCAGATCGGTCCACCCTTCCGCCTCGGCCAGTTCGGTGAGGTCGGTCATCAGACCAGCCTCAATCAATTCTTCGGCTTGGCGGCCGTGGTTGAGTTGCGTGGCACCCATCGGGTCGCCACCCAGGATACGGCTGATGATGATGGGGCGCGCCGTGCCGCCCGAGCCGGCGATGGCACCGTCCACCCAAGTGTTGCCCGTCGCATCAAAGGCCTTGGCAAATTCCGACACAGCCGCGGCCTCGCCACCGGATGTCCACCAATGGGTGACCTCTAACTCGCCTGCATGGGCCACCGACGCACCCAGCAAGGCGACTGAGCCCAGCAGTTTTGAAAAAGTCTTCATTTTGAGTCCTCCCTGACTTCTAAATCGTTATAGTAATTGCTACAACGATTTAGATTTTCCGATCAAGGTAGAATTTTGCTGTCACTCGAATTAATCATCAACATACGGCCAACGGTTTGATTCCGCTGGCAATCCGCGCGACGCATAGGCGCCAAAAGGCCGTGTCGCGCATGAGAAAGGGCCACCCATGACCAAGTCAGGCACTGAAAACGCGCCCAAGGACATCGTCCTTGCGCCGGGTGAGCGGCCCACTCTCAAGACGATTGCGCGGCTCTCTGGGCTGGCGGTGCCCACCGTCTCGCGTGCCCTTGCCGACGCCCCGGACATCCGCAAGGACACCAAGGAACGGATCCGCAATATCGCGCAACAGATCGGCTACCGGCCGAACCGCGCAGGTGTCCGGCTGCGCACGGGGCGCACGAACGTGATCTCGCTTGTCATGTCGACCGAGCACGACGCGATGAACAACACGGCCCGCCTGATTTCTGCCGTCACATCAGCCCTGCGCGGCACGCCCTATCACGTGATTATCACGCCCTATTTCCCCGATGAGGATCCGATGACCCCGATCCGCTATATCGTGGAAACCGGCTCAGCCGATGGGTTGATCATCAACCAGACCGAACCGGATGATGCGCGGGTGCGCTATATGATGGAGCAGAAGTTTCCCTTCGTGACCCACGGTCGCACCGTGCTGTCGCCAGAGCACGCATATTTTGACTACGACAACACTGCGTTTGGCGCCCTCGCCGTGGAGGCGTTGGCAGACCGCGGCAGACAGCACGTGGCGCTGCTGGCGCCACCCAAAACCCAGACCTATGCCAAGAACATGATCGAAGGCGCCCGCAAAATGGCGGCAGACAAAGGGGTGCGGTTTTCGATTGTCGAAGGTGCGACGTCACACAGCACGATTGCCGATGTCGAACGGGCCATCACGGCCCTTTTCAATCGCTCTGACCGCCCCGATGCCCTGATCGCGCCCAGCATTGGCGGTTGCGTCACAATGGTGTCGGCTCTCGAACAGTTGGGCCTGGTCCTGGAACAGGATTTTGACATCGCAGCCAAGGAAGCGGTCAGCTTCCTGCGCCGCTTTCGCCCCGGCATTCTGGTGTTGGAAGAAAACGTGGACATCGCCGGTGACTTTCTTGCCCGCGCCCTGATGCACAGGATCAGTCACCCGGATAAGCCGCCCATGCAAAAGCTGGTGCACCCAGATGCGAACGCGTGGAAGATCGACCGCTAGGCTTTAATTCCGGATGCGCCCGAACGTGGACAGGCGATTGATCTCGTCCAGCCGTTCGAGGTTCACGACAGTCGACAGCATCAGACGATCCTGACTCCAGTCTCCGGGGCGTTGAATGGCAAAGGCGGTCAGCATGATGGCCGCAGCCAGCGGAACAAGTGTCGCAAGATACAGCAAGCGGGGCCGACGCAAGCGGCGCATGTCCAGCAGGGATAGGATGCGCCGTTCCAAAAAGCTCATACGCCCATCGCGCAACGCAGACCGGTCAGCGGTAACAAGCGTCACCTTCGGCACCGCCACCACGAACATCCGATCCCGACGCAGCGTCTGCTGGCACACGGCCAGAAGCGTGTCGCAATAAGCGCGCACATCAATCCGTCCGCGCGTCAGGACCTGGGCGTCACAAGACAACTCTCGCAGGTTTTCGACCTGCCGCTTCCACGCATGAAAGGCCGGATTGAGGAAAAAGAACGGCTTGAGCGCTTCAAGCACGATTTCCCACTCGATATCGCCCTGCCGCAGATGCTGGAACTCATGGGCGAGCGACACGCTCAACTCTCGCGATTGCCCCAACATGTGGGACGGAACGACGACATAGTAAAACCACACGCCGCGCGTAGAAAAGGGCACCAGGGTATTGTCAGACAAACGCAAGCGGACGCGCCCGAATTGCCGCCACGCATAGCTCGCCGACACGATCCGGAACAAGCAGAACGTCGAAAACACCAAGCGCCCGACACCAACGGCAAGCCCAACGAAAAACGCAGCGATCACCAGCCACGCGACCCACCCTGCCGCGTTGATCACATTGTTCAAAAACGTGTCCCGCAGATTGACCAACCGTTCAAACTCGGTCGCCTGCATGCTGAAGCCGCCATTCAGGTAGTAAGCCACCACCATGTCCGACAGGTTCACATTGACGGTCTGGGCATATCCGTTTGATTGCAGCGCTGTGAACCCGAGGATCACGAATGGTGACAACACGATCACGACAAAAACACTGTTCAGAAGCTGCAATTGCGTTGCAAAACTGTGTGCCAGTCCAAATCGGTGAAACAAAAATCGCGCAGCGGACCAAAGACCATACGCGACAACCAGAAGAATATTGGCATTGATGAAAGCGTCGAGCAGCGCGTCACCCGGAATCATTTTTCAACCTCCGATCCACAAGTGCCCGGATTTGCCCCAATGCTTCCTCTGTCAGCGCATCATCATTGACAAGCCGTGCGACCAAAGACGCAGGCGTGTCGTCAAACAGCTTCATCGACAGATCCTTGAGTGAACGTGTCTGGTACGCATCCTTGCCCAGCGTCGGCTTGAAGACATGGCGCTTGCCATCCTTGCGGCTGGTCACAAATTCCTTTTGCTCCAGTATGCGCAGGATGGTCGCGGCCGAGGTATAGGCCAGGTTCCGGTCTTCGGGCAGCTTGTCCAGAACGTCCCGTACGGTGCCCTCACCCAGGTCCCAAAGCTCTGTCATGAACTCCAGTTCCACCTCGGTCAGCAGGTCGCTTTTTTTCTTTTGTCTCATGCCGTCCTATCCAAGACGTATCGCTCACTCATTACGCAGGAGTAAGTAAATACGAATTCTTTCGTTTCACAAAACGCTTTCTCACACCTTCCAGAAGACAAACAGGCCCCACAGGATGGCCAGCCCCAGCGGCCCCCAAAGCGGCTGGCCCACCAACCCCAGCCACGCCAGAAAGATATAGGCCGAGCCGAGAAGCGAGATGAACAGCCGGTCCCCCAGCGTCGTGGTCAGGCCCAGAATGCCGCGGCGTTCGACCCCGTCGCGATATTTGAACCCTTCGAGCAGGCCAATAATCGCAATCGCACCGAAAATGCAGCAGAACAGCGCAAAGGTCGCCGGCGTCCAAGCCATCCAGAACGCGGGCCACAAGGGGTCGGTCCACGAAAACCCGGTGTCCTCCTGCTGGTTCGCCACATTGCCCCACCCTTGCGCCCACGCCGTCGCTGGCATCAAGGCAAACAGATAGATCAGTCGTTTCATCACACCCTCCCTAGGGCAAAGCCCTTGGCGATGTAGTTGCGCACAAAGTAGATCACGATGGCCCCGGGGATGATCGTCAGCGTCCCCGCTGCCGCCAACAATCCCAACTCATACCCTGCAGACGACGCCGTCTTGGTCATCTCCGCCGCGATGGGCTTGGCTTGCACGGCTGTCAAAGTCTTCGCCAGCAGCAGTTCTACCCATGAGAACATGAAGCAGAAAAATGCGGCCACCCCGACCCCCGCCTTGATCGTTGGCAGGAAGATCACGACGAAGAAATGCGGAAACGAATAGCCATCGACATAGGCCGTCTCGTCCAACTCCTTCGGCACCCCGCCCATGAACCCTTCCAGGATCCAAACTGCCAACGGGATGTTGAACAGGCAATGCGCCAAGGCCACCGCGATATGCGTGTCGAACAGCCCGACCGAGGAATAAAGCTGGAAGAACGGCAAAGCGAACACCGCCGCAGGCGCCATCCGGTTGGTCAGCAGCCAGAAAAACAACTGCTTGTCGCCCAAGAACCGATAGCGCGAGAAAGCATAGGCCGCGGGCAACGCAACCGCTACTGAAATCACAGTGTTCAGTGACACGTAGATGATCGAGTTGATGTAGCCCCAGTACCAACTAGGATCGGTGAAAATGACCTTGTAGTTGTCCAGCGTAAAGGTCTGCGGGAACAGGCTGAACCCCGACAGGATCTCGTTCGTCGTTTTGAACGACATCGCCACCAGCCAATAGATCGGCAGCATCAGGAAGGCGATATAGAGGATCGGGATAAGGGACCGCTTTCTCATTTCGCGTCATCCTTCGTCATCAGGGTATAGAACAGCCACGACACCAGCAGCGTGATCGCGAAATAGATCAAGCTCATCGCCGCCGCTGGTCCCAGATCGAACTGCCCCAAGGCAATCTTGACCAGATCAATAGACAGCAAGGTCGTAGAATTCCCCGGCCCCCCGCCGGTCAGAACAAACGGCTCCGTATATATGTTGAAGCTGTCCATGAACCGCAGAAGGATCGCGATGGTCAGCACCGTCTTCATCTTCGGCAACTGGATGTAGCGGAACACTTTCCAGGGAGACGCCCCGTCAATCTTCGCCGCCTGATAGTAGGCATCCGGGATCGACACGAGGCCAGCATAAGACAGGAGCACCACAAGCGACGTCCAGTGCCACACATCCATGACAATGATCGTGATCCACGCCGCCAGCGGGTCCTGCGTCATGTCATAATTCACGCCAAGCACATCGTTCATGAAGTACCCAAGCAGCCCGATCTTCGGCAGGGTAAAGATGTTCCACATCGCGCCCACGACGTTCCAAGGGATCAGCATGGGCAGCGCCATCAGGACCAGACAGACAGGCACCCACATGCCCTTCTTCGGCATCGACAGGGCGATGATGATCCCCAGCGGGATCTCGATAATCAGGATCAGGAAGGTGAACAGGAACTGCCGCCCCAAAGCCGCCTGAAAACGGTCCGACCGCAGGATTTGCTCGAACCAATCAAGCCCCTGCCAGAAAAACACGTTGTTCCCAAATGTCTCCTGCACCGAGTAGTTGACCACGGTCATGATCGGCACCAGCGCGTTGAACGCCACCAGCAGCAGGACAGGCAGGACAAAGAACCACGCCTTTTGATTTTCGGTCTTCACTGCGCCGCTCCCTCAACCTCAGTAGAAAGCCAACCATCTCGATACAGGCGCGTGTGAGATGGCCGGAATGCCAAATGCACCTCTGCACCTTGTTCAGGCAGTTCACCTTCAATGATCGCCTTGACCGGCGTGTCGCCCACCATTGCTTCGACCACCGCGTGCCGTCCGACGTCGGACACTTTGCGCACGCGCGCAGGCAGACCCGCGTCGGCAAGGGACACAAATTCCGGCCGGATACCGATCTGGGTCGTGCCCCCCTGCCCGGTCACCGCCCCTTCAAGCGCGACATGTCGCCCTTGGAAACGGGCGCCGCCACCATGTTCCTCGGCAGGCAACACATTCATGCCGGGTGAGCCGATAAAGTGCCCAACAAACGTATGCTGCGGCCGCTCGAACAACTCGACCGGCGTGCCGATCTGCACAACCTCGCCCTCCTGCATGACCACCACCTGATCGGCAAAGGTCAGCGCTTCGGTCTGGTCGTGGGTCACGTAAATCATCGTAGCCTTCACCCGCTGGTGCAGCTCCTTCAGCTTTGACCGCAGCTTCCACTTCAGATGCGGGTCGATGACTGTCAGCGGCTCGTCAAACATCACGACATTCACGTCATCGCGGACAAGGCCCCGGCCCATTGAAATCTTTTGCTTGTTGTCCGGGCTCAGATGGGATGCGCGGGTGTCGAGCATCTCCTCGACCTCAAGCATCGCCGCAATCTCGGCCACACGGGCCGCAATCCGCGCCTGATCCACTCCGCGATTGCGCAAGGGAAACGCGAGATTATCCCGCACCGTCATCGTGTCGTAGATCACCGGGAACTGGAACACCTGCGCGATGTTGCGTTGATCGGGCGGCAGATCGGTGACGTCGCGATCATCAAACAGGATGCGCCCTTCGGACGGGACCAGAAGCCCCGAGATGATATTAAGCAACGTGGATTTCCCGCAGCCCGAAGGGCCCAGCAGCGCGTAAGCGCCACCGTCCTGCCAATCGAGGTCGATTTCCTTGAGCGCGTAGTCCACCGGACCCGACGGATTGGGCAGATACGAATGGCGCAGGTTCGAAAGCGTGATCTTCGCCATCAGGCCACGAGCCTCCCGTCTTCGGAGAAATAAAATGCCTGGCTGGCGTCCATGTAGAAATCATGCGCCTCGCCAACCTCGTAGGGGTGCACCCCGTGGGCCAGGGAAACCCACCCTTCTGCGCCCAATTCGAAATGCGCACTGGACTCGGACCCGGACAATTCGGTTACCAAAACCTTACCGGATAATTTCACATAATCTGTCCCCGCGGGGACAGGTGTGACGTGATGCGGGCGAATGGCGAGCGTGTAATCCCCATCAGCCAAGTCCGCCGCAGCCCCCGAAACAGTCCAACTCGCGCCCGTATCCAACGTCGCGGTAGTCCCCACCTTCGACATCCGCGCAGCATTGATCGGCGGGTCCGAGAAAACACGGGCTGCTGTCAGATTGCCAGGTTTGCGGTAAATCTCCGCCGTCGGTCCGAACTGCGTGACAACCCCGTCATCCATCAGCGCAGTCCTACCGCCGAGCAGCAGCGCCTCTTCCGGTTCGGAGGTCGCATAGACCACCACGGCACCCCGCTCCGCAAACAGCTCGGGCAACTGCTCCCGCAACTCCTCGCGCAACTTGTAGTCAAGGTTCGCCAGCGGCTCATCCAGAAACACTGCCCGGCTTTCCTTGGCAATCGCACGGGCCAAGGCACAGCGCTGCTGCTGCCCGCCCGACAGTTCCTGCGGGCGGCGGTTCAGCATGGGGCGCAATTGCAGGATGTCGGCCGCCTCTTCCACACGGCCCTGAATTTCGGACTTCGCCATGCCTGCAACCCGCAAGGGGGAGGCGATGTTATCGAAGACTGTCATCTGCGGATAGTTGACAAAGAACTGGTGCACGAGGCTGATGTTACGCTTCTGCGTCGACAGTTTCGACACGTCGCGCCCGTCCATCCAGACCTCGCCCGACGCCAGCGGATCCAGGCCAGCCATCAGCTTGATCAGGGACGTCTTGCCCGATCCGGTCTGCCCGAGCAGGACATTGAAATGCCCCGTCTCCAGCACCAGTGAGGTCGGCTTGATATGGGTGATCCCGCGGATCGTCTTGACCGCCGATTTCAGCTCGATTGTCATTTTTTGGAAACCTTGTGTCCGTAAAAGGCCGGGGCTTCGTCATGCCCCGGCCCAAGTCGGCCCGCCCCCACTCGACAGGGGCGGGCCCACGGGGAGTTACTGCTGCCAGCGCGCGACCAGCTCGTCGTAGTTGACGGTCTCGCCCTGCGGCTTTTCGTTCTCCAGCTTCGGCTTGGCGCCGCCATTGGCGAACCACCACTCCGCGTCGCGCTCTTCGTTCAGGCGCGGGCCGCAGCCACCATAGACACCAGCGGCTTCATCCGCTTGCTGCATCCGGGCCATTGTGATGTCCATCTCCTCGGCCAGACGGTCCATCGCTTCCTGAGGCGTGAAGGCGCCCGAGTTCACGTCACCGATCTGCTGCCACCAGATTTGGGCCAGCTTCGGATAGTCCGGCACGTTGATGCCAGTGGGCGACCAGGCCACGCGGTCGGGCGAACGGTAGAACTCAACCAGCCCCCCCAGTTTGGGGGCACGTTCAGTGAACGACTCATGGTTGACCGAGCTGTCGCGGATGAAGGTCAGACCCACGTGGGACTTTTTCACGTCGACAGTCTTGGACGTCACGAACTGAGCGTACAGCCAGGCCGCTTGCGCGCGGTCCGAAGGTGTGGATTTCAGGAAGGTCCAAGACCCAACATCCTGGTAGCCAACCTTCTGCCCTTCGGTCCAGTATGGTCCATGCGGGCTGGGCGCCATCCGCCAGAGCGGCATGCCATCCTCGTCCACCGTGTTGTTGCCTTCGGATTGCGGCTTGACCATGTCGGCGGTGAAGGCCGTGTACCAAAAGATCTGCTGGGCCACGTTGCCCTGGGCCAAGGCGGGCAGCGACTGGTAGAAGTCGTAGGAGGCCGCTCCGGGTGGCGCGTAGGCGCGCAGCCATTCGTCCCACTTGCGGATCGCGTAGACCGCCGCCGGCCCGTTTGCAGCACCACCGCGGGTGACGCTTGCGCCGTTGGGGTTGCAGGATCCGGCTTCCATGCGGATGCCCCATTCGTCGATGGGCACGCCGTTGGGCTCACCCACAGAGCCGGCACCGGCCATCGACAGCCAGGCATCGGTCATGCGCCAGCCGAGGTCGGGCGCGCGTTTGCCGTAGTCCATGTGGCCGTAGATCGCGACGCCGTCGATTTCCTTGACGTCCTCGCTAAAGAACTCGGCGATGTCTTCGTAAGCGGACCAGTTGACCGGAACACCGAGTTCATAGCCGTACTTGGCCTGGAACGCGGCCTTGTACTCCTCGTTGTCGAACCAGTCCTTGCGGAACCAGTAGAGGTTTGCGAACTGCTGGTCGGGCAGCTGGTAGAGGTTGCCGTCGGGGCCCGTGGTGAATTGGATGCCCATGAAGTCGTCAAGGTCTAGAGTTGGGCTGGTCGTATCCGCCCAATCCCCCGCCATCTGTTCGGTCAGGTTGTAGGCCAGTTGCAGGCGCGAATGCGTGCCGATCAGGTCGGAGTCGTTGACATAACCGTCATAGAGGTTCCGTTGCGTCTGCATCTGCGTCTGGACGGCCTGCACCACTTCGCCCTCACCGAGGATCTGGTGATTTACCTTGATCCCGGTGATTTCTTCGAACGCCTTCGTCAGCACTTCGGATTCGTACCCGTGGGTCGGAATGCCCTCGGACAGCACGTTGATTTCCATACCGGAAAACGGCTCAGCCGCCTGAATGAACCACTCCATCTCCGACATCTGCTCTTCTTTCGTGAGCGTGGATGGCTGGAATTCCTGATCAATCCATTTCTGGGCTGCTGCCGTGTCGGCAAAAGCAGTCCCATGCCCCGCAATGACTGCACAAACAGCCGTCGCGGAGAGAAGATACTTGCGCATCTTTAATCCTCCCAGATTTCTATGTGAGCCGGTTTTTGCCGACTGTCTTTACGTTAGGCGCAAAGTAAAATTTCTGTCAAACTAAAAAGTTAGTAGAAATTTCTAAATTAAATACAGTACCTTGTGCCCTTCCAGCATCTCCAAAGCCCTTTGAAGGACACAGATCATGTCCAAGATGCAGCGGCCTGCGCGCGTGGGCACCGCAGCACCGGCGCTTGTTTTCGGACAGGCAGATGGCCGGGCCTCCGGCTGGGATGTGGGTGCGGCGGCGATGTCCTTAAGATCACGCTGTCCCCACTTTTCGCACACGCACCTGCCACCTTTAATTGAAAATTAAGCGAACATAGCGTTTTCATGTCACCACTTCTCCAAACGATTTCGGGGATCGGACGACATGAGACTTCTCTACCTTTCGCTGGCGGTTTGGGCCTGCCTTGTGACAGCCATCCATGCGGACGACGGCAAGCCGACCATCCGCGTCGTTGCAGATGAATGGCCGCCCTTTTCAGGGGCCGAACTGCCGGAACAAGGTATGTCTTTGCATGTGATTTCGGCCGTTTTTGAACATGCCGGATACACCGTCGTCAGCGATGTCCTCCCCTGGGCCCGCATCATGGATGGTGTGCGGCGCAACGAATATGATGTTGTGGGCAGCCTGTTCTTCGATCCGGGTCTGACCGAATTTCTTGAATACTCGCAGCCGTTCTATGCAACGGATGTGCAACTGGTCCAACGGATCGGAGGCAGCCACAGTTTCACAAGCGTTGCAGATTTGGCCCCCCACTCCATCGCTGTAGGCGACGGTTTTCTGTACGAGGATGAGTTCGACAAGGCGGATTACCTGAACAAGGTCACCGTCACGACAACCCTGCAAGCACTGCAGATGGTTGCGTTTGGCCGTGCGGATTTGACGTTGGACAGTGTGGATGTGGTGAACTACGCCATGCGCACGCTTGACCCATCCTTGGACGACCAGCTCGAATTCGTGCCGGGCGTCATGACATCGCAAGAGGTTCACATGGCCATGAGAAAGGACTTCCCGAACCGCGACCAAATCCTGTCCGACTTCAACGCATCATTGCAAGCGATGCAAAGCGACGGAACACTTTCCGACATCCTTGCCGTGCATGTTGATCCGTAACTGATGACGTTCGTTCGCAGAGCGCTGAGAGACAGGCTGGGTCTGCGCCTGGTGGTGATGACCCTGCTGGTCAGCACTGTCTTTTCGGCCTTTGCCGCCGGAATACAGCTATACCTCAGTTACCAACGCCAGGTCGGGGCCGCCTTTCAGATCGTGGATCGTGTCAGTGCCACCTCCGTGGATCCGTTGCAGAACGCGCTATGGCAATTCGACTTTGACCAGGTCGATATCATTTTGCGCGGCATCCAGTCGGATCCGGCGGTCGCCCATGTCCAGTTGCAATCCACGACCGGACACATGTTCGAATATGGCGATCCGGAATACACCGAACGGCGCAATGAATTTGACCTCGTCCGCGATTTGAACGGGCTGAACGAACCCATTGGAACTCTGACGATCTACCTGTCGCTCGACAGCATATGGGCAGATCTGTGGGCGCAGTTCTTTGCACTCGTCGGCACCAACCTGATCAAGGCTTATCTCGTCGCCTTTGCGCTCCTGTTACTGTATTATTGGACGGTGACGCGCCATCTGACGGACGTGGTACGTCAGGTCGATGCATCGAAATCGCGGGCCACTGCGCTTGATCTGACGCTTGACCGCAGTCCACGGCATCGAACCGATGCCATCGACAGAATTGTTCTGGCGCTGAACGACATGAGCCGACGCTTGACGCAGCAGATTGACACGCTCGAAAACGAAGTATCCCAGCGCAAGAAAGCCGAGAGGGACGCCGTTGCCGCGTCCATGGCTCGCAAAAGGTTTCTGGCAAATATGAGCCACGAGGTGCGCACGCCCCTGAATGCAATGATGGGCCTGTTTCAACTGATCGAGATGTCGGATGTGCCAGAACGCCAGAAACAGCAGGCCGCAACGGGGCTGGAGGCCGCGCAAGTGCTGCTGGCGCAACTGACGAACGTCCTGGAGGTGTCCCGGCTGGAGGCGAACGCGGTGAAGCTCCACCCGAAAGAGACGAACCTGGCCGCGATTGCGCAACAATGGTGTGACACCGCGAACGGGTCCGTCAAACGCTATGGCAAGGAGATCGAGGTCAAGGTCGCTGTCGCGGACGATTTGCCTGAAACGGTGTGTATGGACAACAAACGGGTCAGCCAGATCGTGCACAATCTTTGCGACAATGCAGCGAAGTTCACGACCAGCGGTACCATGCTGATCGACCTGCGTCGGGGCCAGCATGGCGAGGGCCATCGGGGTATGATTGAAATCTCTGTGTCCGACACGGGCCCTGGGCTGTCGCCCGAAGATGCAGGCAACGTTTTTGAACGATTTCTGCAGGTCGATGACAGCCTGACACGCCGCTACAGCGGCACTGGCCTCGGCCTGTCCATCAGTTCTGACCTTGCGAAACTGATGGGCGGACATCTTGAGGTTGCAAGCCCATCGCACTATCTCAACTATACCACAACGTTCACTCTACGAATCCCCACGCAGGATATTGAGGAGGCAGCGGCATGACTGCACCATCCAAAAAGGTCCTTCTGGCGGAGGATGACAGCTTTACCCAGTACATGATGAGTGAGATTTTTCACACGTTGGGCTATGAGTTCGAAATCGCCAAGGATGGCCAGGAGTGCCAGGAAAAGGTGCAAGCGGACCCAGACGCCTATGGCGTGATCCTGATGGACATTCATATGCCCAAAGTGTCCGGTCTGGACGCCACCCGCAGCATTCGCAGCGCACTCTCGGACCCGCCAAAGAATATTCCCATCATCGCGGTAACCGCCGACGCCGATTACCATGATGATGGCGCCATTTCATCGAACGGCATGAATGGATACTTGCGCAAACCGATCGTTGCGTCAGAGATCAACGCCATCGTCGATCGGTACTGCGTGGCGAGCTAGGCGCGATCAGACAGAAACAGCGCGCAAAAGCGCGGCGCGTTCGATACCCGACTTGGGTCCTGCCAGTTTGACGGCCCCGCGTTCGAGCACTGTGAACCTGTCACCCAAGTCAAAGGCGAAATCGAAATACTGCTCGACCAGAACAATTGCCATCTCACCCCGTTCGCGCAGGGTAGAGATGACGTTACCGATTTGTTTGATGATGTTGGGCTGAATGCCCTCGGTGGGTTCGTCCAGCAACAAGAGTTTGGGCTTCGTCACCAACGCCCTTGCGATGGCAAGCTGCTGCTGTTGCCCGCCCGACAGGTCGCCACCGCGCCGGTGGAGAAACTCCTTTAGAATGGGGAACAGCTCGAAAATCTCGGACGGCACGCGCCGTTCTGCGCGCGGCAGGCAGGCAAAGCCGGTTTCTAGGTTTTCCTGAACGGTGAGAAAGGGAAAGATCTCGCGCCCCTGCGGGACGTATGCGACGCCCCTCTGGGCCAGCGCGTGCGCGCTGAGCTTTCCGATGTCCTGCCCACCCAGACGGTAGTGCCCGCTGCTGCGCGCATGGGTGCCCGAGATCGCCTTGAGCAGACTGGTTTTCCCGACCCCGTTGGTGCCCATGACGCAGGTCACTTCGCCCGTCTGCGCCGACAGATCCACGCCGCGCAGGATTTCGCTGCCGCCATAATGCAGCGTCAGCCCTTCAATTTCCAACAGGTTACCGGCCAAGATACACCTCGATCACCGCTTCGTCCGATGTGACATGGTCGATGGACCCTTCGGCAAGCACCGACCCTTCGTGCAGGACCGTCACTTTGCAATTCAGGCGGCGCACGAATTCCATGTCATGCTCCACCACAACGACGGCCCGCGTCTTGGCCGCTTCCACCAGAATTTCAGTCGTGTGTTCACGTTCCGCCGGGGTCATGCCTGCCGCGGGTTCATCAACCAGCAACAGTTTGGGCTCCTGTGCGAGCAACATCCCGATCTCAAGCCACTGCTTCTGGCCGTGGCTCAGCTCCCCCGATTTACGGTCGAGGGCGGCCGACAGACCAATCTCTTCGGCCAGTTCGACGACGCGCTTTTGATCTGCGCCAGACGCTCGGAAGCCCAGCACGGCCAGAGGCCCCCGTTTTTTCTTCAGCGCCAACATCAGGTTTTCAGCGACGGTCTGATCCTCGAACACGGTTGGGCGCTGGAACTTGCGCCCCACCCCTGCCTGCGCGATCTGGCTTTCGGACATGGACAGCAGCGATTGCGACTTCTCGCCCCAAAGCACGTGTCCCTCATCCGGCCGGGTCTTGCCTGTCACGATGTCCATGAAGGTCGTCTTTCCGGCACCGTTGGGTCCGATCACGGCGCGCATTTCGGCCTCGCCGATCTGGAACGTCAGGTTGTTGATGGCTTTGAACCCGTCAAAGGACACGGACACGCCCGAGACTTCGAGAAGAGTACTCATTTCTCTGCCTCCTTCTCGCGCAGGGCACCGACGTCGGGCCCAAGGTCCGCGCCGTGACGATTGGGCGAGGTGCGCGCCGCGATCAGGTCAAACAGCCCGCCCAGCCCCTTGGGTGCAAAGAGTGTCACGACCACGAAGGACAATCCCAACAGAACGGTCCACCAATTGACCCACTGGATCGTATAGAAGCCCAAGTTGATGTCCGGCGCCTGTCCCCCGGTGAAATAGGTAGACAGCAGCGACACGAAAGCGGCGCCGATGACCGCCCCGTAGAGCCGCCCCCTGCCCCCGATGGCGACCCAGACGGCGAGGTAAATCGAAGCGATGGGCGCAATCTCTGCCGGGTTGATGATGCCGGCCTGCGGATAATAGAGCGCGCCGGCGATTGCGGCGATCACCGCTGTCAGCGTGAACACGAAAAGCTTGTACGCCTCTACCGGGTAGCCGAGGAACCGAACGCGGCTTTCGTCGTCGCGGATGGCGCGGATGACCGACCCGAACTTGCCTGAAACGACCCACGTACACAGAACAAAGCCGAGGCCCAGCGCCAGTGCAGAGGCCCAGAAGAACCAGATCGATACAGTCGACTGCGGCACGTGACCGAGGCCCGGCAGGTTCTGCAGGCCCGACAATCCGTTGTTGCCGCGCAAGCCGCTGTCATTCTGGAAGAGATACAGCGCCAGCGCGAGCGTCATGGCTTGGGTCAGAATCGAGAGGTACACGCCCGTGACCCGGCTGCGAAAGGCGAGCCAGCCAAAGACCAGTGCCAACAGGCCCGGTACCAGAACGACTGCGGCCAGTTGCAGCGGCAGAGAGTGCGCGAATGCCCAGATCGGCGGGAATTCGGAGGCACCGACCACACCGAAAATCTGTGTCGCAATGCCGTCCGAGATTTCCTGCGCGGTGGGTGGTAAGGGTGCGGCAGCCAGGCTTTGCACCACGATAATTTCGGTGCGGGCATACATCAGCCACATTCCGATAGCGTAGCCGCCGATGCCGAAGAATGCCATGTGCCCGAGGCTGAGGATACCGCAATACCCCCAGACAAGGTCCATGGCGAGCGCCACGAGGCACAGGCACAGCGTCTTGCCCAGCGTCTTGATGAAGCTGGTCGAAATGACGCCGATCCCAAACCCTTCGGACAAGACGGTGATGCCAAGTGTGAAGAGCGCGAGGCAGCCCAGAAACACCAGCACGACCGGGTAGCGTTTGACGATGGGCTGGCGTGCGGGGGCGAGCGTTGTGTCTGTCATCGCTTACGCCTCCGCCGCGCGGCCCTTGAGGGCGATGATGCCCTTGGGCCGGAACTGGATGAACAGGATGATGAAGAGGATCATATAGGTTTGTGCGGCCAAAGTGTTGGACGGGTTCAGCCACTCGATCCCCTTTTGCAATGTGCCCACCATCGTGGCGCCCAAGAGCGTGCCCCAGATGTTGCCGACCCCGCCCACGACCACGGTCATGAAGGATTGCACGATGTAGTCGCTGCCCATCTCGGATGTGACCTTGGCGTAAAGCCCAATGGCAACACCCGCGATGCCGGCGATGCCCGAGCCAAAGCCGAAGGTCAGCATGTTAATGCGGTCGGGGTTGATGCCCATAGACGCAGCCATGCGCGGGTTCTGGGTGACCGCCCGCACCTCGAGCCCGAGCCGGGTGCGGTTCATCACGATCAGGAACAGGGCAAGGAACAGGAGCGCGAGGACGAAGATTGCAATACGAATGTAGCTGATCGACACGATGTCGTTGAAGACCAGCGAGCCGTCGAGCCAGCCTGGGGCCGTGAGTGGGCGGGCTTGCGTGCCGAAGATGTTTTTGGCGAGTTGCTGCAAGGCGATCGAGATACCGAAGGTTGCAAGCAGCGTTTCCAGCGGGCGGTGGTAAAGCCAACGGATCACCAGCCGCTCCATCGCGACGCCTGCGCCGAAGGTGACAATGAAGGCGAGCGGTATGGCGAGGAGGATGCTGAGCGTGTAGTCGGGCACGAAAAGCTGCACGACGTAGCCGGTGTAGGCGCCCATCATAATAAACTCACCGTGGGCCATGTTGATGACGCCCATCACACCAAAAGTAATGGCCAGGCCAATGGCCGCGAGAAAGTAGATCGACGCAAGTGACAGGGCGTCTAAGCCGAGGTCGATGGTCTGGTTCACAGCGACCTTGTTTTCGATGCCGGTCAGGACGGCTTGAGCGGCGAGTGCGATCTCAGGCGGCACAGCGCTGTAGCGTTCAAAGAAAACGAATTGCTCCAGCACTTCGCTCACTTCGGCGTCTGTCGCGGCGGGTTCCACGGCGCCCAGCCGTACCAATTCCGCATAAGCGAGGTCACGGCTGGCTTCGGTGTCGAGTGACGCCACCTGGATGCCGCCCACGCGGTCCCCGTCGATATTGGCGATCAGCGCTGCCTTCTGTGCGTCGCGCGAAATGCGCTCAACGGCCAGTTCTCTGGACACGAGCAGGCCGTAAGCGGCATCGACGCTCAGCGCCTCGGAGCCTGGGGTCAGGGTGCGCACGACGTCAGCGTCTTCGGGAACGGTCGTGTCAACGTCCAGCTTCGTGACGACCAGGGGGTTCAGCGCCGCGCGCACTTCCACGCTCAGGTCACCCGAAAAGCTCTCGATCGCGGCGATGCGTTGGGCTTCGTCCTTGTCGAACTGGATGGTCAGAAGCCGTTCGAGGCGCGCCATTCTTGCTGCTATGTTTGGGTTATCCTCGGCCTCGACCACAGCGCGCAGCGCGGCGAGGTGAGTTTCGTCAGCATCCCGTTCAATGGCGTTCAAGGCCGCCCTGCGCGCCGCCGGATTTGGATCGGTCAACTGGAACCGCACAAGCGCCGCGTTGATCAGCCCACGAATGCCGCTGTTGGGTTTGAGTTGCTTGTAGGCTTTGTCTTCGAATTCGCCCAGCGCCTCACCGGTTGCAAAATCGAAGGTGCGGATCGTGCGGCGGTCGATCTCTTCCGCGTAGACGAACAGTCCGGTTTCCTCGTTCAGCCACATTTCCTTGTCGCGCCAGCGTTCCAGCACGGTCTGCGCCTCGTCGAGACCACTGGCGGCGAGCGCATCAATGGCGGGGCCGATGGTGCGGCGCGAGCTTTTGGCGATCACCTCACCATGGTCTTGCAACAGCCGTTGTATAGGGGCGTCCACCTGCTGAGCAGAGACGGACAGAGCGGCCAAGGTCGCCGCAAGAGACAAGGCCGCAACAAAGAGATGGCGGAAAACCGACATTGGCATCCAATCCTAGATGGTGATCGGGGGCGGCGATCCGCCCCCGAAAGGTGTCAGGTCAGTAGTTCGACTTGATCTGCACGCAGCTGGATGTCTCGGTGTTGTACATCCCGCAGCCCAGCTCTTTCCAATCCGACACCAGAACGGCCGATTCTGGCAGGAAGTCGGTCCAGGCATCGCCGGGCACTTCTTCGGTCTGGCTGATGATGTCGAACTGGCCATCCTCGAGGATCTCACCGATCAGGACCGGTTTGGCGAGGTGGTGGTTCGGCAGCATGACAGCCGTGCCGCCTGTCAGGTTCGGGAATTCCTGGCCGTACATGGCTGTGCGCACAGCGTCCACATCGGTGGTGCCCGCCTCGGTTGCCGCGTTAACCCACATGTTGAAGCCGATGTAGTGCGCTTCCATTGGGTCGTTGGTCACACGGTCTTCGCCCATGCGGGCCTTCCATGCTTCAACCCAACCCTCGTTGGCTTCGGTGTCAGCGGACTGGAAGTAGTTCCAGGCCGCGAGGTGACCGACCAGGTTCGACGTATCGAGCCCGGACAACTCTTCTTCACCGACGGAGAAGGCCACGACCGGGATGTCATCAGCCGAGATGCCGGCAGCGGCCAGCTCTTTGTAGAAGCCAACGTTCGCATCGCCGTTGATGGTCGAGATCACGCCAACCTTTTTGCCGTCAGCGCCCAGCGCCACTACGTCAGCCACGATCTTGGACCAGTCGGAGTGACCGAAGGGCGTGTAGTTGACGAAGATGTCTTCGGCCGGGATGCCCTTTTGCTGGAGGTAGGATTCAAGAATGTTGTTCGTGGTCCGCGGATACACGTAGTCGGTACCGAGCAGCGCGAATTTCTCAACTTCCAGTTCTTCGAGGAAGTAGTCGGTCGCCGGGATTGCCTGCTGGTTCGGTGCGGCACCGGTGTAGAAGACGTTTTTCGAGCTTTCCTCGCCCTCGTACTGGACGGGGTAGAACAGCAAGCCGTTCAGTTCTTCGATCACGGGCAGCACGGATTTGCGCGACACGGATGTCCAGTTGCCGAAGATCACGTCGACCTCGTGCACGGTCAGCAGCTCGCGCGCCTTTTCAGCAAAGAGCGGCCAGTCAGAGGCCGGATCGACCACCACGGCTTCAAGCTGGCAACCCAACACGCCACCGGCGGCGTTTTGCTGCTCGATCAGCATTTCCATTGTGTCTTTGAGCGTCGTTTCCGAAATCGCCATCGTCCCGGACAGCGAGTGCAGAACGCCGACCTTGATCGGGCAGTCTTGTGCAACGGCAGGCAGTGCTGCCATGACGGCCAAGGCAGCGGTTGTGGTGAATAGTCTTTTAGACATCTGTGTCCCCTTGCGTGTCGCGCAGGGCGTTGCATTCGGAATTCCAAACATCCATATGCCCCCCTACGCATCTGATGCGGAGTGCGATGGTGTTCCACGGTTTCCTAGGCCGACGCCATCGCACAATCTTTGAGCGTTGCCGCCCGCCGCAAGTGGTATCGTTCTCACCTGTATTCTCACGCGCTATCGCACAATAAATGAGCCAAAATGGTCATTTTTGCACTATTTTTGCGCTCTCAATTCTCGTTCGCATAAAAAATCAGCGCTTCTGGCTTTTTGCCAATCTGCAATGTGCGCCGGATACGCCTGCCCAAGTGAATGCCGTTTGGGTCAAACGTATCGGCTCCAAGGAAATGTGAGTTTTGTCATTCGCATCACGCTGCCGCGGCAGTCCCATCGGACTTCAGTTCCAGGTGCAGCGGTGCGCCCAGTTTCAGCTGAGCCTTCTTGTCGGACGTCACGATCAGAAGGCCAGCGCCCAGATTGTCGAAATGCGCAATCAGATCGGCTAGCGCTGCACCCTCCAATCCGATCTCATCCGCGTCAACCAACGCAAGATCGGGACGGGCGATCAAGCCGCGCGCCGCAAACAGGCGCCCGCGTTCAGTCGCAGTCAGGTTGCGCCGTCCTTCGGCGACCTTGCCGTCCAGCCCGCCAAGACGATCTGCGGTGGCGCAAAGGCCCGCGCGGCGGATCACATCTTGCAACACGTCATCTTTGGGGGTGCGGCCTGTACCGAGCGTCAGCTCGCGGCGCAACGATCCCTTCAAAGTCGGCGCATGCGCCCCGAGGTAAAGGATGCGACCACCACGCAGCGCTTCGGGCGTACTGCCCAGCACCGTGAGCGTGCCGTCACTTGGAGGCGCTTCGAACCCGGCCAAGGTCAGGAGCAAACGGCTCTTGCCAGAGCTTGCGGGGCCACACAGACGCCGCATCGCGCCGCGCGGCAGGTGAAGATCAACGGGCGCAGTACCGGGCCATTGCACGCCGTCCATTTCAATGGCCGGTGCCTTGGGGTCAGCCTTCTTCCTTTTGACGGTAGGCATCCGAGGGGTGGCCAGCACCGCATCCAGTTTCGCACGCGCGACACCAAACGCTTTCTGCCGGTCGCGCGCATCCGCGAGGTGGCGCAGCGGCCAGACAACCAGCGCAAGGGAGGTGAGCGCCGCAACCGCATCGGCAACGCCGAGGCCGAGGTCCAGACAGACCCACAGGCACAACGCCCCTGCAATACCTGCCGCCGCATCGGGCATGGCGCGCACAGTTTCGGCAAGCCAGGCACGCCAGACCGCGGCGCGCGCGATCTTGCCCGATTTGGCGTCAAGCGCACGCAATTCTGTCTTGACCCGGCCCGAGCGGCGCAGGGCAATCCCTTGCGGCAGGCGTTCGGCCATATCTGCGGCCATGCGGGCCCGCTTGGAACGGAGCGTGGCATGGGCAGCGGCCAGGGGGCGGCCAAGCCAGAAGATAGCGACCATGACGATGCCGATCGGAACGGCGGCGGCGAGCGCGAGACGCGGCTCGAGCCAGTAGAGGATGAGAAAGGCCGCGGGAATCGTCGCCCCGGCCGAAATGAAACGGACAAGACCGCGCGCAACCCAGCCCTTGAAGGCCGTCAGGTCGCCGACATAGCGCAAGGCTGTCGCGCCCGCACGGCGGCGCGCCATGGCGCTGGCAGGCATCTTGGTCATGTGAAGAAACAGGGTGCGACGGATCGCGGCCGCATAGCTTTGGCCGGTGCGCTCTCCAATTGCGCCTTCGGCTGAACGGAGCGCGAAAATCGCAAATCCCGCCACGACCATGGCCACAAGGGCCTGCATGGGAACAACACCGCTCCCGTCCCGCAACGCACCGATCACGTCGCGGGTCGCAAAGGCGGTTACAACCATGGTGACCGCCTGTCCGATCGCCAGGAAGACCAGGGCGCACAGCCCCATCCACCGGCGATCGGCTGTTATGGCCGGTCTGCGGCTCATGCCACATGCTCCTGGCAGGCTTCTGACAGCAGGTTGTGCAGCGAACCGGCCGTTGCCGGGTCGGACAGATCCTCCCGCGACAGGACGGGCAGACCAAGCGTTTCCGCCTCTCGTGCGGCCAGCGGCGCCTGCGTCATCAGGCCGGTCTGCGCAATCGGCGTGATGTCGTGTTCCGCGAGCCAGGCCAGCGCGCCGCGCGATGCCAGCGCGCCGGGTGCAGCCAGAACAAACGCGTCAAACAGGGCACAGTAGTTGGGACGGCTCAGCAGCTCTGCCGTTTCGACCTGGGTGACGCCATCAGCAAGCTCAACGATTGCGATGTCGCAATCCGATGCCGCAGACAGCAGGGTGCGGGTCAGTGTCTCGATCTTGTCCACCGGCTGACGGAACGTCGAGGCAAAGCCTGCATCCGTGAAGTCGAGCGTGCGTGCAGCGCCCGCCGCTTCGTATTGATGCACATCACCGAACGAACCCGTGCCCGTGGCCTTGATCGCAGCCACCTTGTCGCCGTAGCGGGTGAACCCGTTCACCAAACCGGCTGCGGCAGCCGTCTTGCCTGCGTTCATGCCGGTGCCAAGTACGCCAATCACCCGTGCAGGCGCAGGCCCATGGCTGGGGGCGAGGGCAAACTGATCAAGGTTCAGCACTTTGCCATCTGCATCCGCCAGACGTCCGATCACAGACAGGCTCGTCGGGCATTTGACCCGGCCATTGCGCGACAGCATCGTGCCGATAACGCCGCCACCAGCGAGCAGATCGGCACTTTCCAGTGAGAGTTCTGCAATGCCCTCGAACTGATCCTCGGCAAAGCGGTCGCCACAGGCCAGCACGATGCGATCCTTGGGATACAGTGCGGAATAGCGCCCGTCGCTCAGCTGCAGCCGCTTGTGGCTGCCGATGTCCTGAACCTCGGCCAATACAAGGTCGCCGGACCGTACGGCACTCAGGTCTCCATCCAGTTTTTGCACGGCCCCACGGCGCACGCGACGTGTGACAAAGCTCCATTTGGCGCCCGCGATCTGCGGGCCCGCGTCAGTATTCATATCAAGAAGATGCATCATGCCACCTTTTTAAGTTGGGCCTGCCCGCGAAAGGGCAGGGTTTGGGGTTGGGGAGTGAAATCAGGGACGAATGCGCGATCCAGCCGCGCATTCGCGACACAGTCTGAAAAGCTGTGAACGCAGTTAGGCATCAGTTCAAAGACCACGCGCGGCTGCACACCGACCCGCCGTGCGGCACGGATGACCGCTGCGCTCCAGCGACGCGCACGCGCCACCCGGTTCGCGCCTTGCAGCGCGTTGAGCTCCGGAGTCTGGCGCAGGTTCCTGTCCTGTTGGACATCAAGGGACCCCACGGAAACGCGGATATCGCGATCCAGGAAGCGTTTGAGGTTGGCACGAAAACGAAACTCGTGCGCATTGCATCCATCACCGATGGCCAGGGGAAAGGAGCCGCGCGCATCGGGAAAGGTCCACCAGCCCGGCGCCACAAGGCATAGCCCCGCGACGTGATCAGGATGGAGCCAGGCAAAGCGGTGCGCGAATTGGGCGCCGCCGGAAAAGCCCGACATATCCGGACGGCCTTCGCCGATTGCACCGTCATCCCGCAGCACGCGCAGCAGGGACAGCAGCGCCCAGTCCGACCGTTGCTTGCACGCCGCGCGCTGATACCGGCGCCAGGACGTGAGGTCGAAGATCGGCAGGACAATGGTGCGCCCGGTTGCGTCCGCCCGCGGTGCAAGCAGGTTTGCCATAACTTCCGTCTCGCGGTTCAGACCGTGGACCGCGACCACGGGGGGCCGGCCCTTGTCACCCGCGTCGGGCTGAATAACCCAGGCGCTTGGAACAGCGCCCGGAATACCATGTCGAAAGTGAATACGTGACATCGCTCAGGCCGCCTTTTCGAGCTTGGCACGCGCGCGTTCGGTCGCGGCAGCGGCCTTGGCACGCATGTCAGCGGGCAAGAGGTCGAAGATGATGTGGATACGATCCTCGTCGCCATCGTTGAACGCTTCGTGCATCTGGTCGTTGTCAAACCACCACAGCTCACCCTCTTTCATCCGGACCTCTTCGTCGCCCGCCTTCATGAACGACCCGGCAGAGGACTTGAGAACAAAGTGGTAGCGGCCGCGGAACCGGTAGTATTCACCACGGTCGATATGCGGATAGACACGGCGACCCGCAGGCAGGCACACGATCTTGGCACGGCTCATATCCGCGTCGAGTTCGGTGGCCACATCCTCGATAAAGGCCCGAGCGATGGGAAACCGGATGGAACCGGTGGTCCAGCGGCTTTCATGAACGTCCCGGCGCTTGCGGCCCAGAAGCATCGACTTGCGCAGCCCGCGCAGGGGAACAGCCAGTGCCTCGCGCTGCACGGCAATCTTGTCCTGGCGGCCGGTTGCCTGTGCCCAGGCATCATCGACGCTGGCGATCTCGTTCAGGAACGGTGTGACGTCAACGTCGCTCCGGATCCGCTTGAAGTATTTCATGTCTTTCTCCTTGGTGCTGTGCACGGACCACCGCGGTGCGTGCTGTGAAAATGAGGGGGATGCAGGGCGTGCACCGGGCTGTTCCAATACCTGAAGCAGGCGCTGGCACTTCGATCCGCATAGGGCGGCACGCGGGCAATCGGGAACGGGATGAAGGGTGTTGCACATCACGCGACCGCCTTTTGCTGATCGTGACGCGCAAGACCGCTCTCGGTCGTAAAGGCCCGGGGTCCGCAATCCGGGACCCCGGTGTACCGCGCGCTCAAGGTCAGAAACAGGTCCGTGAGTGATGGACGCGCAGCGTAGGCAATGGTGTTCATGTGCAGTTGCATTTGCGATCAACCTTTCTTGGTCACAGCGACGTGATGCGCCGTTCGTTGATCAACAGATTGTGCAGAGCTGTGACGGGGTCGATAGCTTGGCGGTTTACGAACTGGCTTGGTTCGCCCCTATACCTTTGGTTTATGGGTCTTTCGGCTGATAGAATGATAGTTAGAATATTGAATTTTATATACTTTTTCAAAACCACGCCGAGGCCGCACAGCGCCTGGCACCAAGAAGAAATCTGCCAGTTGCAAACCGCGGCGTGGGTGCGGAAACCCACCTTACATCGCGGGTTTACACGGGGTTTATACCGACCGTGTTTTCGGCAGTGCCCGGCACTTGACAAATGTCAATTCGAGGGGGTTCTTGGCATACGAAATCAGCACCTCTGCATGCGTTAGCACGGGCGCATCGAGCTACTGATTCTGGAAAATGGTGCCCCCACACGGACTCGAACCGCGGACCTACTGATTACAAATCAGTTGCTCTACCAGCTGAGCTATAGGGGCCTTGGACGCATCGTCTACTCTGTGCGCTTGGCGGTGGCAAGATCGTTTTTCCAAACAGGTCAGAGGTTTTATCCCAACGCGTTTTTCGTTTATCTACCGCCAGTCGCTCACAGTTCCTGGCAGGTCGATCCGCATGCAAATTGTCCTTCACGCAGGTGCCCACTTTACCGAAGAGGACCGACTTGTCCGCTGCCTCCTGCGCAACAAGGAGGATTTTTCGAAGCGCGGGATCGCGGTACCCGGGCCGGGCAAGTACCGGAGCCTGTTGAAACAGACCATGGCCGCCCTGCAGGATGCACCCCCTGCCCCCGATGCGCGCGACGTCCTGTTGGACCTCATCCTTGATGACGAAAGCGCAGAACGCATGGTTCTGAGCCACATGTTCCTGTTCGGCGCACCGCGATCATGCGTCCGCAATGGCTTTATTTACGAAGCCGCACCCGAACGGATCTCGCAATTGTCGGCGCTGTTCGAACATGACCAGGTGCAGGTGTTCCTCGCCATGCGCAACCCGGCAACGTTCCTGCCTGCGCTTTTCAACCAGGCACCCCAGGATGACATGGACGCGTTTCTGCGCGGTGCCGATCCTTATGCCGTCCGTTGGTCCGATACGATCGGAGCGATACGCTCAGCCGCGCCCGACGTCACGATCACCACATGGTGCTTCGAAGACATGCCCATCCTGTGGGCGCAGATCGTCCGCGATCTGGCAGGGCTGCCAACAGGCGAGAAGATCATCGGCGGCTTCGACCTTTTGGCCGAGATCATGTCCAAGGAGGGCATGCAGCGCTTCCGATCCTACCTCAAGTCCCACCCGACCATGACTGAGGCGCAAAAGCGCCGCGTGATCATCGCCTTTCTCGACAAGTTTGCGATCGAGGAAGAGATCGAGGAAGAACTGAATGCCCCCGGCTGGACCGAAGAGACCATCGACAGGATGACCCAGCTGTACGAGGAAGACATGGCGCGCGTGGCGGCCATTCCCGGCGTCACCTTCATCGCGCCCTAGCCGGTCGGCAGATCATCAAAGACAGGGATGCCATCTGGCACGTGATGAAATGATTGTGCCTGCGCATGGCAGATGGCCACACGCGGCTTGAACTCGCTTGGATCGTCAAGCACACCAACTTTTACAACGAAAGCCGGATTGTCCTGCCGCACTGTGACCAACTGCGTCCCGCAATCGGGGCAAAAATATCGGGTCACGGCATTTTCGATGTCCTGTCTTGTGTATGTGCGGGGTTGCCCCTGCGTCCACGCGAACCCGGTCGGCGGCACAAGCAGGAAGTATTGCGGCGCGCCACCCGCCATATGCTGACAGGCGCGGCAGTGGCACTGTCCTTTCACCAGCGGTGCCGCGGTGATGGCAAAACGGACCGCACTGCAATAACAGCCGCCCGTCTGTGTTTCTGTGGCCTGCACCGCCGTCTCCCGCTACGCTTGGCACGATACAAATGACGGTGGCAGAGCAGAGTTCGAATGTCAAACCCAGATAGGCCGCTCATACGCAAGGCGCCCGTCCCCCTCAACGAATGCGGCGCGGCTTTGGCGATCAACCAGATCCCGGATCGGTGGACATGGCTGATCCTGCGCGAAATGCTCTACGGGGTAAGCCGGTTTGCCGATTTCCAGGCAGACATCGGTATTCCCAAGTCTGTGCTTTCGGTGCGTCTGTCGGAACTTGTGAACAACGGCCTCGCCAAGAAAAAGCCCTATCGTGACGGATCAGCGCGGACGCGGCACGCATATGTTCTGACGCAAAAGGGCCGCGACCTCGCTCCGGTCATTTTGGCGCTGATGAAATGGGGCGACAAACACATCAAGGATGGAGCGTCCGCCCTCGCTTTGACAGACACGCAGTCTGGCGCTCCAGTCGAAATCGGCATCGTTCAGACCAAGGACGCTCTGCCTCTGTCGCGGCTGACCTACAGGGTCAAGGATCACTAGTCGCCGGAAAGCGCCCGCGGCACTCAACTCATTCCAAGCGCTTCCTTGTACAACTCCAGTACCGCTTCTTCTTCGGCGATGTCATCGCTGTCGCGCTTGCGCAGGGCGATCACCTTGCGCATCACCTTGGTGTCATAGCCCCGCGCCTTCGCCTCGGCCATCACTTCCTTTTGCTGCTCTGCGATGTCCTTCTTTTCGGCCTCAAGCCGTTCGAAGCGTTCGATGAACTGACGCAATTCGTCCGCCGTGACACGGTAGCTTTCTGCGTTGGTGGCGGTGTCGGTCATGGCGCGCTCCTTGGCTTCAGTGAGCCTGCTGGATAGCTGTGCAGGCAGAGTGTCGCAAGAGGCTTGATCCCTTGTCTTCCGAACGGCGCTCGGATAGCCCGAGGGCATGGAACAGGATAGTGGTTTTACCGTTTTCGACGGCATCATCTGGGGCGGGGCCGCGCTGTCGGTTCTGGGTCTTATCGGACTGGTTTGGTGCATTCTGAAGGTGTGGCTCGCGCGCGGCGCAGGGCTGGAGGATGCAGAGATGCGCGCCGTCATGGCGCGGGTTCTGCCGCTGAACCTCGGGGCGCTTTTCGTATCAGTCCTGGGTCTCATGCTCGTCATTGTGGGCATCTTTCTGGCGTAGGAGGGCAGTCACATGCCAATCGACTGGATCTGGGGACTCGTCGGCGGGCTGATGATCGGCACCGCCGGGGCTGTTTTACTTCTGGGCACCGGGCGGATCATGGGCGCCAGCGGCATGGTGGGCGGCCTTGTTGACCGCACAGGTGCCGACAAAGCGACAACGGGCGCTTTCCTTCTTGGCCTCATTGGCACGCCCGCGGTGATGAGCATGGCCGGATGGCAGGTCAGCACACATGCGACCTCCCTGCCTTGGCTCCTCGTCCTGGGGGGCCTCTGCGTGGGTGTCGGCACGCGGTTCGCAAACGGCTGCACATCGGGGCATGGAGTGTGCGGCATGTCGCGGCTGTCCGTGCGCGGCTTTGCGGCGACCGCCGCTTATATCGGCGCTGGCATCGCGACCGTAACCGCGTTGCGCGTGGGGTTGGGCCTGTGATGCGCGCGCTGATCGCACTCGTCAGTGGCGCGCTCTTTGGCGCTGGCTTGCACGTTTCGGGCATGACCGACACGACCAAGGTGCGCGGGTTTCTCGACATCGGCGGCGCGTGGGATCCGACACTGGCCTTCGTGATGGGCGGCGCCCTGCTGCCCATGTTCATCGCCTGGCGGCTGACCCATGGCCGCACACCGGTCGCAGGCACAGCCTTTCCTGCGCCGCCAAGGTCCGAGATCACGCGCCCACTGATGCTGGGTTCGATCCTCTTCGGCATAGGCTGGGGTCTTGTGGGGCTTTGCCCCGGCCCCGCGCTCGCGTCGATAAGTTACGGGGGTTGGCAAGGCGCGCTGTTTCTGGCGGCGATGCTCACGGGGATGTGGGCGGTGCCGCCACTGCGCCGTCTGCTGGACAGCGACAGGCGCGCAGCATAAACCAAGCGCATGGATATCAGACAGATCACACCCAGCTATTTTGTTGCGCCGCAACTCGATCCTGCGGACATGCCGGCCATCGCGGCCGCAGGGATAAAAACGGTGATCTGCAATCGCCCCGATGCCGAGGTGCCGCCCGCCTTTCAGGCAGATGCGCTTGAGGCGGCTGCTCAAGCTGCAGGGCTGACCTTTTACCGGCTGCCCCTCACCCACCAGACCATGACGCCAGACAACGTGGCGCAACAGATGGCGTATGCGGAAGAGGCCGAATTGCCTGCGCTGGCCTACTGCGCCTCTGGCACCCGATCGACGGTTGTGTGGTGCCTTGGTCAAGCTGGGCGCATGTCCTGCGATGACATTCTGCAGGCGGCGCGTACGGGCGGCTATGATCTGGATACGCTTCGGCCCACGCTCGAAGCAATGGCCGCACAAAAGAACGCCTAGCCGCCAGTCGAAGCCAAATCAGGCAAGTCGGCCAAATCAGGCAAATCCTCCAGGTCAGGCAGGTCGGCGAGGTCAGGCAGCGCGTCAAGATCGGGCAATTCCGTCAGCGCGGGCAGGTTTGCCGCCGGATCGGCGTCAACCGCCGCCGCAATATCCACCCCCGGCTGCGCCGGATCGCCAATCGTTACCGCGTCGGATGCCACCGACGCGGGACCGGGCGCCGCTTCCAAGGGTGCTGCCTTTGCCTCACCCGTGCGCCGTGCGGGCCCTTCAATCTCTTCGACCCGTGGCATTTCGACCATTGGCTCATCCGATACGCGCCGCAGGGGTTGCGTTGCGTGGCTTGGCTTGCGCTGAGGTTTGACCGCGCGCACACCCTTCACATGTCCGACAATACCGCGCCCAACGATGCGGCCGGTATTGGTCACAATCTGGACGTTCGGAAACGCGCCCGGTGTCAGGGGCAATTCGTCACCGGGCGACAGGTTCTGCAAAGTCCCGAGGGGCAAATGCAGACTGCACAAAACCATCTTCAAGTCGGCGTTCAGTGCCATCACGGTGTCAGTCATGTTCGGCGCGTCAGGCGCCGCCTCTTCGCCCTCATCATCATGCGACTGGTCCTGTAGATCCGGCAAGGGCAGCACAATCAGAATATCACCCTGCCGGGCACCGCGTGCCACATCCACTGTCAGGCGGATCACACTGTAGTCCTGCGCATCCAGCGCCATGGCAAGGGTTCGGGCATCGTCCGCCTTGGCACCGAAACGAAACCCGTCGACAAGCGACCTGTCCTCCGGTTGATCGAGGACGGGAAGGAGGCGGTCAAACATCATGTCGATCAGCGGCGCACAGATCGCGGCGTCGGTTCGGGTCATGGCCCGTTGGATGCCTGTGTCCGGCTGCACGTTACCCATCGTCTGTTGCTGGATCAGCCCACCCACCAGCACGGGGTCAAAGGCGGCAGCACCGACATGGCCATCCGGCCCATCCAGCAGCATCAGCAACGCGTCGTCCTTGAATTGCGCCTCAATCTCATCGCCAGATGCCGTGTCGACAACCGCACCAATCACTGCCATCGGCAGATCCATCAGCGCATCCGCGACCTTTGCCAAGGTCAGGCGAATGGCCTTGGGCAACGTCATAGCACGCGCCTGACGCACGTCGCGCCCCGCAGCAGCGATGCGTCCCAGAACACTTGTTTTTTCGGTTTCGCCCATAAACTCCGCCGTTTCTACGGCCTGCACATGCCGTTCCGGTCTAAGGGCGATAGGTTACCAACCGCTTTATGCGGTCCAAGGTTTTGGCCTATTGGGCGGCGAGAGCGACGCGCCCTGGCAAATGTACGATAAACGCGTTGCCATCCGCGCGCGGCTCATACGTGATGTCACCGCCCAGACGCGTCATGATTTCGCGGCAGATCGCCAGACCCAGGCCAGCACCCGACCCGTCCTTGTCATTGATCCGCGAAAACTTTTCAAAAATCAACGCACGTGCCTCGGAGGGGATCGGCACGCCATTGTCGTGGAAAACGACCTGAAGTCCCCCGCCTTGCTGCAGAATTTCGACGGTCAATTCCGGGGTGGCGGCAACACAATACTTCTGCGCGTTTGTGATTAGGTTGATGAACACCTGCCGCAACCGGTCAAGATCGGTGCTGAGCGGAACGTCTTGATCCGACTGCATGTGATGGATACGCAGCCGGGTGGTGTGAGCGCCACCCGCCGACAGAACCGCCTGCGCAATCACGTCATTCAGGTTTCCGTTTTCGAGGTTCAGGCTCACCTGACCATTTTCCAACACACTCAAATCCAAAAGATCATCAAGAAGGCGCGTCAGGCGGATCGTCTCGCCATGAATGATCGATGCGTATTTCGTCTTTTCGGCCTGATCCAGCGTGTCGGTGTCCCGCAAGATCTCGGAAAAGCTGCGGATCGAGGTCATGGGCGTGCGCAGCTCGTGACTGATCTGGCCCAGGAAGGCGTCCTTTTGAACGGACAGCGCCGTCAGCTTCTGGTTGGCCTCGCGCAATTGGCGGGCGGTGCGGCTCAACTCAGCGGACTTCGCCTCAAGCCGGTTGGAGTATTCCAGGATTTGCGCAGACTCGTCGGCCACCGCCATCAGGTCTTCGACCGACACCGACGTACCTCCAACAAGCTGACTGATCATGGCGTGGGCCGTCGCCGAACCGACAGATCCCGACAACTCGCGCTCAAGGGTCTGAAGAAAGCCTTGGGTCGGCTCTGGCAGATGCCCTGTCAGCCCCTGCCGCTTGGCCTCGGCCCGAAAGAGCGACAGCGCATCCGCCGGGCCAAGGATGCGTTGCGCCATAATCATCAGGTCCTCGGACGTGGCAAGGGCCGCGTCCCAGCCCCGCGCCTGCGTTGAGTGGTCAAAGATATTGACGAATTGGGCGCCCTGAAGCCGCTCCAGTGGCGTGGGGAATGTGGCCAGGGACACCGCAACGAACACGGCCAGGTTCAGGGAAAGCGACCAGACCATCGCATGCACCGTTGGATCAATCCCTTCGATCCCGAACAGCGCCTGCGGACGCAACCAGCTTACACCGCCGATCCCCTGTTCGAACACCGCAGCACTCAGAACGGCGTCTGGCCCAAAGCTGGGCAGGAGCGAGCAGAACACCCACACCGCAAAGCCGACGATCAAGCCCGCCAATGCGCCCCACCGCGTTGCACCGCGCCAAAAGATACCGCCCAGCATCGCCGGCAGGAACTGGGCCACACCAACGAAAGAGATCAACCCGATCGCGGCGAGGGCCGCGCCGCCGCCCGACAGACGGTAATATACATAGCCAAAAAAGATGATCATCAGAATCGATGCGCGGCGTGCCAAGATGACGACATTGCGCACATCGCCCGACACCTGCGCCCCGGTGCCCTGCGTGCTTAACCAGACTGGCATCACCACGTGGTTCGACACCATAGTGGACAAGGCCAGCGTCGCCACGATGACCATCGACGTGGCCGAGGAAAAACCGCCCAGAAAAGACAGCGTCGCCAGCCCGCCCTGCCCCTCGGCCAACGGCACGGTAAGCACGAACAGGTCCGGGTTCGATCCGGCAGGCAGGATGTCGAGGCCGATAACGGCAATCGGCACCACGAACAGGCTCATCAGCATCAGGTAGAGCGGGAACGCCCAGCTTGCGATCTGCAGGTGGCGCTCGTCCTCGTTCTCGACGACCATGACCTGAAACATCCGGGGCAGCGCCAGAAACGCCGCTGCAGACAAAACCGTCAGCGCGGCCCAGCGGCTGCGGTCCATGCTCCACTCGCCGATGGTCGAGTTGTCGATCCGCTCCATCATCGGGCCGATGCCGCCCGCCACGCCCCAGACCACGAAAACGCCGACGGCCAGCAACGCCACCAGCTTGACGACGGCCTCTACCGCGATGGCGATGACGACGCCGTCATGGCGCTCGTTTGCGTTCAGGTTGCGCGTGCCGAACAGCACGGTGAACAGCACCAGACCCACGGCCACCCAGAACGCAGCGGCCGCCTGGCTCAGACTGTCGGGCTGGCCCGGCTCGGAAAAGATCGACAGGGACAGGGTCACCGATTGCAATTGCAGCGCGATGTAAGGGGTCACGCCGATCACCGCCATGACTGTCACCACGATGGCCAACAGGTTCGACTTGCCATACCGGGCCGAAATCAGGTCCGCGACCGACGTGGCCCGCTGCGCCCGTCCAATACGCACCAGCTTGCGCAACACCCACCACCAGCCGATCATCACGAGGCTGGGGCCGAGGTAAATGGTCACAAACTCCATCCCGGACCGGGCGGCGTATCCCACGGCACCGTAAAACGTCCAGGCCGTGCAGTAGATTGACAAAGATAGGGTGTAGACCATCGGCGAGCGCAGCCAGCTGCCTTTCCCGCGGATCGACGCACGCTCGGCGAAAAAGGCGATGGCGAAAAGAAAGGCGACGTAAGCGAGACTGACGCCCAGAAGCTGGTTGACCGATATCATGGGTCGGTCTCCGCGCTGCCACGCTCTCCGATTACCCACCACAACGCCGCGGCGGCCAGGATCAACAGCACCCAGACGACAAAGACGTAGGTGATGGCACTCGACATGGCGACGGGTGTCGGATCAGCCGGATGGCTGGCGCCGCTGGGCCACAGCACCGGCACCATCCACAACAGCACCCCAACGACCGGCAACAGGCGCAGCGCATCTTTCAGCCGACGGCGGCGATAGCTGCGCTTTTCCAGAAACAGTGTCGCATTGGGGGCGGAGTCGCTCATTGTGCGAGCTGCACAAGGTCGCGTACGGCCGTCATCACCTCGGTGTTGGAAAAGGGCTTGGTCATGAACCGGCTGACACCAGCCTTTTCGGCTTGTTCACGGTCGCGGCCCTGACCACGGGCGGTGAGCATGAGGATCGGCAGCCGGGCGAACTCAGGATCAGCACGCAGTTCTGACAGGATGTCGATGCCGTTCTTGCCGGGCAGCATGTAGTCGAGAACCACGAGGTCGGGTTTCATGGCGCGCACCTTGTCCACTGCAGTGGCTCCGTCGGAATGCGTATCGACATCCCAGCCTTCCCGGCTCAGCAGAAACTGCATCGCCTCTATAATGTTAATCTCGTCTTCGACGAGCAGGACATGCTTGCCCATGTCTGCGTCTCCTCCCCAAAATGCGCGGGCCGGTGGATGTGTCTCCGCCTGATCCGCGCAGGTCAACTATGTGCGGAATTGGCGGACCTGTCAAAAACCACTGAACCCCTCGCTCAGGATCGAGGGTTCTCTACGACCCCTGCAACCGGCGCGCGGGCAGATATGGCATGCGGGCCCCACCTCTTCCATGGGCATATCAGACATGCCTGGCCGCTCAGGCGCAGGCAGGATCAGCATGGTTGCCTCCAGAAGCGGCGGCGCGTTCAAGACGACAGGACCGACCGGCTCGGCGGCGGCGTAGCAATCGAAGATAGCCGTGTCGCGTGTGGGCATCTGAACCTGCGCGCGGATGACCTGACCCGGCTGGCCCATTACCTGAAATAGCGGCCAGAGCGGGCACGCCGCACCATGGCGCGGGATGGCGAACCCCTCAGTATCCTTGCGAAACAGCAGGCTACCAGCCCGGTCTGCCACCACCAGCCCGGCCTCAAGCTCCGGCACAGCTGCCAAGCGGCGCATGATATGGGGCACTGACACCTCGAAATGCGCTGCAAGGGCGACGACATCCGGCCCCAGCGACGACAACGCCCCCCTCAGATCAGCCAGACCAACCTGCGCGCTGTCCTGCATCATGCGATCCAAGATTGTGCGGGCAAGATGGCGCGACTGTTCCGACGCCAGCTCGGGGGCGTCGGCCACCAGGCGCTCCACACCCTCCGCTCCCTGCTCCACCGCCTCTAAAGCCTGCGCATGCGCACCCAGAAACGTCGCGACCTCCTCCTGCGGGGACCCGGACGGTGCAGCTTCGCCGGTTTCGGCGTCCAGAAAGCCCACCAACGCCTTGGAACTGTCGGCCAGGCGGCGGCTGTCGGCATCAATATTGGCATGAAAGCGGTCGCGCCATTCCGGCGTGATGGTCTTGTCCTCTGCCAGAATAGATGCCGTGGACCGGATGGAGGCTGCTGTCGACAACACCTCGTGAACCGATGCGGCCAATTCGGGGTCATGGGCCAAGCGGTCGCTCAGGGTTTCGACCGTGCGCTGCAAATCGGCAATTTTACGATGAGCTGCGGCCAGCGCCTCGGCCCAGCCCGGAAAGCGGCCCGCAAATTCCTCGGCCCGCACGCTTTCCTCCTCGGCCAGACGGGCGCGTTGGGCGGCCTCCTGCAGGGACGCAATCAACGCGGCCTCCGCCCCCTCGCTGAGAACAGTCGGTTCGACATCCAGCACGGCGGCAATATCGAGGAGCAGCTTGCCCCCGATTCTGCGCCGATTATGCTCGATTAAGTTGAGGTAGGACGCCGAAATCCCGATCTGCCTGGCCAGGTCAAACTGCTTTAGGCCACCCATCGCACGCCTTTCGCGGATCCGGGTGCCTGTCAATGCGTCGCGCGCCATCTTCCATTCCCCTGCGTTTGTCAGTCATTTCAACGCGTTTCTGCGCTGCGACATAAGGAAGTTTACAAAGTATACCGTGGTGTTGTGCAATTGTTTACAAAATAATTCTGCAAAACAAAGGGTTTATTGCGCAATTTTCCAACCATACGCGATAGTGGCTTTGCACAAAGTGCGCGCGCGGTCCGGTTGAGGAGCAGGTCCGCGCATTTCAACAAATGGGAGGATATTCATGTCCAAAATGAATCTGACGCGCCGTGGCGTGCTCCAGACAGGTGCCGTTGCTGGTGCCGGCTTTGCGGCACCAACGATCTTTACGGCGCAGTCGGCCGCTGCTTTCACGAACGAGCCCACCGGCTCTTCCGTGACGCTGGGCTTCAACGTGCCGCAGACCGGCCCCTACGCTGACGAAGGTGCGGACGAACTGCGCGCCTACGAACTGGCGGTCGAACACCTGAACGGTGGTGGCGACGGCGGCCTGATGAACACCTTCTCGTCCAAGGCCCTGCAAGGCAACGGTATCCTGGGCAAGAAAGTCGAATACGTCACCGGCGACACGCAGACCAAGTCTGACGCCGCCCGCGCATCGGCCCGCTCGATGATCGAAAAAGACGGCGCTGTGATGATCACGGGTGGTTCGTCCTCCGGCGTGGCCGTGGCCGTGCAGGCACTCTGCCAAGAGGCAGGCGTGATCTTCATGGCGGGCCTGACCCACTCCAACGACACCACCGGCAAGGACAAGAAGGCCAATGGCTTCCGCCACTTCTTCAACTCCTACATGTCCGGTGCGGCGCTGGCGCCGATCCTGGCCAACAACTACGGCACGGACCGCAAGGCCTATCACCTGACGGCGGACTACAACTGGGGCTACACGACCGAAGAAGCCGTGCGCACCTCGACCGAAGCCATGGGTTGGGAAACCGTCGCCGCCGTGAAAACGCCGCTGACGCAAACCGACTTCTCGTCCTACATCGCGCCGGTTCTGCAATCGGGCGCAGACGTGCTGGTTCTGAACCACTATGGCGGCAACATGGTGAACTCGCTGACCAACGCGGTTCAGTTCGGCCTGCGTGACAAGCTGGTGAACAACAAGAACTTCGAGATCGTTGTTCCGCTCTACTCCCGCCTGATGGCGAAGGGTGCGGGCGCCAACGTGAAGGGCATCTTCGGTTCCACCAACTGGCACTGGTCGCTGCAGGACGAAGGCTCCAAAGCGTTCGTCAAATCCTTCGGCACCAAGTACGGCTTCCCGCCGTCGCAGGCCGCGCACACCTGCTACGTCCAGGCCCTGCTCTATGCAGATGCCGTGGAACGCGCAGGCTCGTTCAACCCCTGTGCGGTTGGCGAAGCGCTCAAGGACTTCGAATTCGACGGCATGGGCAACGGCCCCACGCTCTATCGCGGCGAAGACCACCAGTGCTTCAAAGACGTGCTGGTCGTGAAAGGGAAAGAGAACCCGACATCCGAGTTCGACCTTCTGGAAATCGTGGAAGTCACGCCGGTCGAGCAAGTGACCTACGACGCGTCGATCTTCGGTGGCGAGCTGGGCACCTGCAACCCGGGCGCGTAAGCCATTGAAAATACTGGGTGGGCCGCGCTTGGCCCACCCTTCCCTGGCACCAGATCCCAGGCATCCAAAAAATTTAACATAATGTGTCCCCGCGGGGACAGATGCCCCCAACCCAGAGGTTCGGCCGATGGAAGCGATCATCCTTCAAATTCTAAACGGGCTCGACAAGGGCTCGGCCTATGCGCTGATTGCGCTGGGTCTCACGCTGATTTTCGGCACTCTGGGCGTGGTCAACTTCGCCCACGGCGCGTTGTTCATGATCGGCGCGTTCTGCGCGGTCACGCTAGGCCGTCTTCTGACCCTCAGCCGCACAGTCGTGGACGACACGCAAACCGACTTTCTGGGCAACCCGCTTCAGGTCGAGATCCCGTATGTCTATGACATATTCGGCGAGAGCGTGGGGGCTGCAATCATTGATTGGAACGTGCCGCTCGCCATTCTTTTTGCCATCCCGGTGATGATCGCCATAGGCGTGATCATGGAGCGGGGCTTGATCAAGCACTTCTACAAGCGCCCACACGCCGACCAGATCCTCGTAACCTTCGGCCTCGCTATCGTGCTGCAAGAGATCATCAAGTACTACTACGGCGCCAACCCGATCCCGACCCCTGCCCCTGCGGCCTTTGTGGGTTCGTTCGACTTCGGCGCCATGCTGGGCTTTGATCCCAACACGATCATCTATCCCTACTGGCGCATCATCTACTTCGCCTTTGCCGCCGTCATCATCGGCGCCGTGTTCGCCTTCCTCCAGTTCACCACCTTCGGGATGGTTGTGCGGGCCGGCATGGCCGACCGCGAGACGGTGCAGCTTCTGGGCATCAATATCGACCGCCGCTTTACCCTGATGTTTGGCATCGCGGCCGCCGTCGCAGGGCTTGCGGGCGTCATGTACACGCCGATCAACTCGCCCAACTACCACATGGGCATGGACTTCCTCGTGCTGTCTTTTGTGGTGGTCGTTGTGGGCGGCATGGGCTCCCTGCCCGGTGCTGTCGCCGCAGGCTTCCTGCTTGGCATCCTCGAAAGCTTTGCATCCATGCGCGAAGTCCTCGCCGTGCTGCCGGGCCTCAACCAGATCATCATCTATCTGGTCGCCATCATCATTCTGTTGACCCGTCCTCGGGGCCTTATGGGCCGCAAGGGCGTGATGGAGGAGTAATCCATGTTTGGTCTCGACAAAAAAGACACCCGCCTCCTCATCCTGGTGGCCATACTGGTGGCGCTGGCCCCCTTCCTGCTGAACCCCTTCCCCGAGGGCTCCGCCATGGCGCAGTTCAATGCGGGCTATCCCGACCTGATGCAGCGCTTTGTGATCTTTGGCATCTTCGCCATCGGGTTCAACATCCTCTTCGGGCTCACGGGCTATCTGTCCTTCGGCCACGCAGCCTTCCTGGGTGTCGGTTCCTACGCCGCGATCTGGATGATGAAACTGCTGACCATGAATGTGATCCCGGCCATTATCGTGTCGGTGATCGTGGCGGGCATCTTCTCGCTCGCAGTCGGCTGGATCAGTCTGCGCCGCTCAGGCATCTACTTCTCGATCCTGACGCTGGCCTTTGCACAGATGTCTTACTCGCTCGCCTACTCGGTGCTGACGCCGATCACGGGTGGCGAAACGGGCCTGCAGCCCAAGATCTTTGACCCGCGCATCCTCGACGGCGCACTGGCCGAAGGCGCGACACCGAAAGCCAACCTGTTCGGGTTGGAAATGGGGTCGAGCTTTGAATGGAGCGTGGGCGGTTGGCTCTTCACCTTCAACGCGGGCTACTACCTTGCGGCGGTCGTGATGCTGCTGGCCTTCTACATGTCGATCCGCATCTTCCGCTCACCGTTTGGCATGATGCTGCGGGCCGTGAAGTCGAACCAGCAGCGGCTGAACTACACCGGGCTGAACGCCAAGCCCTACACCCTCGCGGCCTTTGTCATCTCGGGCATGTATGCCGGGCTGGCCGGTGGTCTGATGGTCGCGATGGACACACAAGTGGGTGCGGAACGCATGTTCTGGACGGCCTCGGGTGAAGTGGTGCTGATGTCCATCCTTGGCGGTGTCGGCACGCTGATCGGGCCGGTGCTGGGCGCGGGTGCGATCAAGTACATGGAAAATATCCTGTCCAAGATCAACAAAGAGATCCTGCACCAGTGGTTCGCCTTCATGCCTGACGGGATCGAGGACATCCTCGTGTCGCTTGTCTACCCCTTCATCGGCAAGGGCTGGCACCTGACGCTGGGCATCATCTTCATGCTGGTCGTGATCTTCCTGCCCGGTGGGCTTGTCGAAGGGGGCCAACGTGTGGCCCGCCTGTTCAAGCGCAAGAAACCGGCCGAAGACGGGCCGGACGGCAAAACCACGCCTGCGGAATAAGGAGAGAAACCAATGGGTATCCTTGAAGTCAAAAACGTGGGCAAACGGTTCGGCGGTCTGCAAGCGCTGGGGGACGTGAACCTCAGCGTGGCAGAGAACTCGGTCCATGCCATCATCGGCCCCAACGGGGCGGGCAAGTCCACGCTGCTGAACTGCCTCGTGGGCAAGCTGATCCCCGACACCGGGTCGGTCATGTTCGACGGCCAGTCCGTGCTGGGGCGCAAGCCATTTGAAATCAACCAGATGGGCATTTCCCGGGTGTTCCAGACGCCTGAGATCTTTGGCGAGCTGAGCGTCATGGAAAACATGATGATCCCCTGCTTTGCCAAGCGCGACGGGGCGTTCACGCCCAACGCCTTCCGCGACATGTTCAAGGACCGCGAGATTGTCGAGCGGGCCGAACAGATGCTGGAAGAGATGAACATGGCAGACGCGCGCAACGACAACGCGGCCACCATGTCGCGCGGCAACAAGCGGCGGCTGGAGATCGGCATGTGTCTAGCGCAGGAACCGCGCCTGCTGCTGCTGGACGAGCCGACGGCGGGCATGGCGCGCGCTGACACCAACAACACCATCGACCTGCTCAAGCAGATCAAGGACGAGCGGGACATCACAATCTCGATCATCGAACACGACATGCACGTGGTGTTCTCCCTGGCCGAGCGGATCACCGTTCTGGCACAGGGCACCCCGCTGGTCGAAGACACGCCAGACAATATCAAGGGCCACCCCAAGGTGCGCGAAGCGTATCTGGGCGAAACCCAAGATGCCGCTTAAGGAGCCTGACCGATGAACGTCAAACCCGACTTTTCCAAAGGCGTGAACCACGCCGCCACGGCCCCCGCATTCCTGAGCGTCTGGGACATGCACGCCTATTACGGCGAAAGCTATATCGTGCAGGGCATCAGCTTTAACGTCCACGAAGGCGAAATCCTGGCGCTGCTGGGCCGCAACGGCGCGGGCAAGACATCGACCCTACGGTCGATTGCGCGGATCGGCGACCCGGAAGTCACCCATGGCGAGATCTGGCTGGACCACCAGCCCCTGCACAAGATGTCGAGCCACGAGGCCAGTCAGGTTGGTCTGGGCCTCGTCCCTGAAGACCGCCGGATCATCCCCGGCCTGACCGTCGAAGAGAACCTGAAGCTGGCGCAGATCGCCCCGCCCATCGGCTGGTCCATCGAACGGCTATACGACCTGTTCCCGCGTCTGGGCGAGCGCCGCACACAAGAGGGCACCACCCTGTCGGGCGGCGAACAACAGATGCTGGCCATCGCCCGCGCGCTGGCCCGTGACATCAAGGTGCTGCTGCTCGATGAACCTTATGAGGGATTGGCCCCGGTGATCGTGGACGAGATCGAGAAGACCCTGACCGTGATCAAGGAACAGGGAATCACCACCGTCATCGTCGAACAGAATGCCGTTCGGGCGCTTCAGCTTGCTGATCGAGCCGTCATTCTGGATACGGGCGGAATTGTTTTTGATGGAACCGCTGCGGAAGTCCTTGAAAACGAAGAATTACGGTCCGAATACCTGGCGATTTAGATCGCAATTACCAATCTCAGGTTGAAAAAGGGGCTCACGGCCCCTTTTTTTCATTAATTTCCAACCGTTTGAGACACTGTATCTATTTCAGAAACCTACGCGCGCGTCTGTAGAAACTATGGCAGAAATGCGGCATACCCCATTTGCTAACCTGGGGGTTTTACCAATGACAACTGACGCACGCGGTCTCTTTGACCGCGCCTCTTTCCTGTACAATAACGTCTTGCTGCCTGCCGGCTTCGTGTTCGACTTCGATCCGATTGCGGAGATTGAACAGACCGACGCACAGGCGCGCAATTTTCTGTTTCTCGAAGATGATGAGGCACTGTTCCTGAATGACGGTTTCGTGCGCGATTTCGTCGAGGGCGACGGATCGTCCGATGTGGTGATCAGCAACACCGGCGTTATCGGAAGCAGCGGGCGCGCCGACACATCCATTTCGCTGACCGGAACGGGACAACGCGCCATCCTGAACGAAGGAGACGTTATCGGAGACGTCCAGCTGGGGCTGGGCGACGATTTCGTCTACACGGCCGGACTGATTGATGGGAATGTTAACACCGGTGGCGGAGACGACATCGTTCTCGTCGCGAGTTTCGATCTGGGGCTGGACGTATTCGACGGCAAAATTGCAGGACGCCTGCATACCGGCTCCGGTGATGATGTTGTGATCAATACCGGAACGATTGGCGACGTAAACCTGGGCAGCGGGAACGACCTGTATCTTGCACTGCCCGGCGATGGTCAGCTCGGCGCCAGCGGTCGTGTCCTGGGTGGTAGGGGCCACGATACGATGCGCGGGAGCGAAGGTAACGAAGAGTTCTTTGGTGGTCAGGGCCGTGACGAGCTGGAAGGCAATGACGGTGATGATTTGCTGGTCGGCAACGCCAGCAAGGATACGCTGCGCGGGGGCGAAGGTGATGATGTTCTGATCGGCGGCCGTGGCAGCGACTTGCTTTTCGGCGGGCAAGACGATGACACGTTGATGGGCAAAAGCGGGCGCGACAGGCTTTTGGGCGGGCGCGGTGACGATACGTTAGAAGGCGGGTCCGGAGCGGACACGTTCCTTTTCAGTCTTGGCAGCGGTGAAGACGTAATCGTTGATTTCACCGATGATGACGTGATCCGGCTGCCGCAGGAAACGCGCGCGGGGGCAGAGCCTGGTGCATTCGCGCCAGTCATCGGGTTTGACGACATCGAACTGTTCATCACCTATGCCAACGGCAATGCGGTCATTGATCTGGATGGCCTCTATGCGTCGGTCGATCTTGCCGATCTGAGCAACGGGCAGATCAACTCGATCACCCTGCTGAACATCGTCGAAAACAGTCTGACCGCCGACGATTTCGGTCTCTGATCGGGGCCTTACCTATCGTGATGGGCGCACGCACCATGCCGGGCGCCCATCCGCCACTGTCCTTACGTCAGCAACTGCGCTTCCCACCGCGAAAAAGCCCGGCTATAAGCGGCGCTGAGCATGCGCCTTGCCCGGTTCGGGGGGTGCCGCCGCCCACCGGTTGAGGACAAAAATGACAAAAAGCAATCATGACGCGGACGTGGCCTTTATCCAGGCCCTGGCCGAACTGCTTCGGGAAAACGATCTGACCGAACTGCAGGTCAAACGCGAATATGGTGAAGATGACAGTCTGAACGTGCGTGTGTCGCGCCATCAGGCCCAACAGGTCGTGACCCAGGTGGCCGCACCGCAACCTCAGGTCGCCGCCAGCCCGGCACAGACCGCCGCGCCCGCGGCGGAGCCGGCAGCAGAAGCACCCGCGGACCCCGCGAACGACCCCGGCGCGGTTACCTCGCCCATGGTCGGCACTGTCTACATGCAGGCTGAACCGGGTGCGCCGTCCTTTGTCAAGGTCGGTCAGCAAGTCAGCGAAGGTGATACGTTGCTGATTGTCGAAGCCATGAAAACCATGAACCACATCCCTGCCCCGCGCGCAGGCACGGTCAAGCGCATCCTCGTCGATGACGGTTCTGCCGTGGAGTTTGGCGCCCCGCTCGTGATCCTCGAATAAGGATCCGGACCCATGTTCAACAAAATCCTGATTGCCAACCGCGGAGAGATCGCGCTGCGCGTCATCCGTGCGGCCCGCGAGATGGGCATTGCCACTGTCGCCGTACACTCGACCGCTGATGCGGACGCCATGCATGTCCGTATGGCAGACGAAAGCGTGTGTATCGGCCCGCCCGCGTCGCCACAGTCCTATCTGAGCTTTCCCGCGATCATTTCGGCGTGCGAGATCACCGGGGCCGAGGCCATCCACCCCGGCTATGGTTTCCTGTCGGAGAACGCGCAATTTGTGCAGATCGTCGAAGATCACGGGCTGACATTCATTGGCCCCACGGCTGAGCACATCCGCGTCATGGGCGACAAAATCACTGCCAAGGACACGATGAAGGCACTTGGCGTGCCCTGCGTGCCCGGTTCGGACGGTGGCGTCGCGACGTTGGAAGAAGCCAAGGCCATCGGCGAAGAGTTCGGCTATCCGGTGATCATCAAGGCCACCGCTGGCGGTGGCGGACGTGGCATGAAGGTGGCGCAGACCGCAGCTGATATGGAAAGCGCATTCATGACCGCGAGGGCCGAGGGCAAGGCCGCCTTTGGCAACGACGAGGTCTATATTGAAAAGTACCTGACCACCCCGCGCCATATCGAGATTCAGGTCTTTGGCGATGGGAAGGGGCGTGCCGTGCATCTGGGCGAGCGGGATTGTTCGCTACAACGCCGTCACCAGAAGGTGTTCGAAGAGGCCCCCGGCCCCGCGATCAGTCCTGAAGAACGGGCCGAGATCGGGCGCATCTGTGCGGATGCGGTGGCCAAGATCAACTATATCGGCGCGGGCACCATCGAATTCCTTTATGAGAAAGGCGAGTTCTATTTCATCGAGATGAACACGCGGCTTCAGGTGGAACATCCCGTGACCGAGGCCATCTTTGGTGTCGATCTGGTGCGCGAACAGATCCGCGTGGCATCCGGCATGGACATGTCGTTCAATCAGAATGATCTGGAGATCAACGGCCACTCGATCGAAGTGCGCCTGAACGCGGAAAAACTGCCCGACTTCTCGCCCTCGCCGGGGCGGATCACACAATACCACGCGCCGGGTGGCCTGGGCGTGCGCATGGATTCCGCGCTGTATGACGGATACTCTATTCCGCCGTATTACGACAGCTTGATCGGAAAACTGATCGTACATGGCCGCGACCGGGCCGAGGCACTGGCCCGTCTGAATCGCGCCCTGGGTGAGTTGATCATCGACGGCATCGACACAACGGTGCCGCTGTTTCATGCGCTTCTTGCCGAGAAAGACATTCACACCGGTGCATACAACATCCACTGGCTGGAAAAGTGGCTTGAGGCGCAAGCAGACTGAGCAAAGCCCGAACACAAGATCAGGGATCGCCACGGCGGTCCCTTTTTTGTGGGGCGCGGGCACTGTAGTCTACGCGCATCACCGCGGGATCCGCATATGAAGGACGACATCAGACTGACCCCTGACCTGCTGCTGCAGGGATACGCCGCAGGCATCTTTCCGATGGCCGAGGGGCGCGATGACCCCGAGGTGTTCTGGGTCGATCCTCGCATGAGGGGGGTGTTGCCACTGGACAGGTTCCACATCTCGCGCTCGCTGGCGCGCGCCATGCGGAGGACCGATTGGATTTTGCGGATGGATGCGGATTTTGCTGGCGTGGTGGACGGCTGTGCGGACCGTGTGGACACATGGATCAACTCTGAAATCCGCCGTCTTTATCTCGATTTGCACAGGCGCGGTCAGGCGCGGTCCATTGAGGTTTGGGACGGCAATGCGCTGGTCGGTGGCGTCTATGGTGTCGTTTTGAAAGGCGCGTTTTTCGGTGAAAGCATGTTCTCGCGCCGAACAAATGCATCGAAGATGGCGCTTGCCGCGGCTGTCGATCACTTGCGGCGCACCGGATTTACCCTGTTCGATACGCAGTTCCTGACGCCGCACCTGGCCACGTTGGGCGCTCAGGAAGTGTCACGCGCAACATATCACGCGCGGTTGAGCCATGCGCTGAGTGTGCATTCAGCGGATTTTACCGCTGCACCCGTTGGCAGTTTTCAGGATGTGGTGCAGCGCATGACCCACACGTCATAGCGCGCGTGTTCCATGGCGTTCAAAGCCGGGGCAGAGGCGATCATCCAGCCGGAGAACACAACCCCCTCTCGACCCACTTCTGAGATTTGCAGCCCGGCATAGGCGTTGCCGGACGGGTTACCAGACGGATAGCGGCATTCGGTGAGCGTGATGTTGAGCCGTTCGAAACGCACTGTTCGACCCGCGAGCATTTCGATGTCGACGACTTGTCCACTGAATTTATCAAGACCGCGCAGGACAGCGCCTGGTGCGCTTTCCGTGGGATCTTCGGCCATGGCGCCCGTGGCGATGCAAACCGCCAGTGCCGCAATGCGTGCGGCGCGGCGCATCATTCGCCTTCGCCCCCGGAGACGAATTTCAAGAGAAGCGAGATCAGGCTGACCGACCCTTGGGTGTCGGTGATTTCGTCGCCCTCCTCGAAGTAGAAAGGGGACCCGCCGGGAACGATCTCGACGAAATTGCCGCCCAGCAGCCCTTCGGAGCTGATGACGATAGCACTGTCGTCCGGAATCTGCGTGTTCGACCGCACGGACACGACAGTGTCGGCGCGGAAGGTTTCAGGGTTCAGGGCGACATCCGTAACTGTGCCGATCTTAACGCCCGCAAGGCGGACATCAGTGCCGACATTCACCCCTTCAAGGCTGCGGAAGCTGGCCGTGAGCGGGTAGGATGCCCCGCCGCTGTTGCCCAGACCTGCGACTTGCGCGCCGTAGACCGCAAACCCGATCGCCGCAGCAAGCACAACGCCGCCTACAAGAACCTCGGTCGTGTTCTCGGCCATGTTATTCCGGCGTCCAGGCTTCGTAGTCGGATCGGTCGGCCGGTTTTTCCCGGCGGATCGACCCAGCCGGCGCATAGGCCAGTGCCGTACCGGTCAGGTTCGGCTGGTGCGGCTTTTCCCAGTCCTTACGCTTCAGCGGCTTGTCTGTGGGCGGCTCGTCCCAGGTGCGGTGCAGCCAGCCGTGCCATTCCGGGTCTACGCGACTCGCCTCGGCCTCACCGTTGTAAATGACCCAGCGTTTGCTGTCGTCCTGCGTCTTGTAGAAGACGTTGCCCTGGCTGTCTTCGCCTACCTTCACGCCCTTGCGAGCCGTGAAAAGCTGCGTGTTCAGAGTTTGGCCGTTCCACCAAGTGACCGCCCGCAGCAGCGTGTTGAGAATGCCCATGTTTCGCCTCCAGCGCTTTGGACTGTCTATGCCGCATCATGCCAGCGTCGTCCAGTGGACACGGACGCACAGGCGCGTTCCGGCATGAAGGTGATCATGCCCCCTTGTAAGCCGTCACTTCGATTTCGATCCGGTCCTCGGGAGTGATCAGGCCGCATTCGATCATCGTGGCCGCCGGTGGGTTGTCACCAAAGGCCTCGCGCAGCATGGGCCAGCACGGCGGGAATTCAGTGCGGTCGGGCAGCATATAAGTTACGCGGACCACGTGGTTGAAGTCGGCCCCGCATTCCTTGAGGGCGTTGCCGATGATCTCCAGTGCAGAGCGGCATTGTTCGACCGCAGTGGTGCCGTGACCGACCGTGCCTGCGACGTGGATCCAGTCGCCTGCCGCCACGGCCCGGCAATAGCCGACCTTGGGTTCGAATTCGCCACCGGAGTGGATGCGTTGGATGGACATGGCGCCTCCTTTGAGTTTGGGCGCACACATAAGTGCGCCTTACGATTGCGACTATGGAAAAATGAAAAAGGCGGGTGTGACACCCGCCTTTCATTTGCATTTGGTGATAGGATCAGCCTGCTGAAGCCGGTTCTTTTTCTGCTTCGGCGTGGATCATCAACGGTGCTGCGTCAGACGTCACCGCTTCTTCGTTCACGACCACTTCTGTCACGGATTCGAGACCCGGAAGCTCGAACATGGTGTCGAGCAGGATGTCCTCGAGGATGGACCGCAGGCCGCGGGCACCGGTTTTGCGCTCGATGGCGCGTTTGGCGATGGCACTCAGCGCGTCTTCGGTGAAGGTCAGCGTTGTGTCTTCCAGCTCGAACAGACGCTGGTACTGCTTGACCAGCGCGTTCTTGGGCTGGGTCAGGATGGTGACAAGCGCATCTTCATCGAGATCTTCGAGTGTTGCCAGCACGGGCAGACGGCCGACGAATTCGGGGATGAGGCCGAATTTCAGCAGATCCTCTGGTTCCAGATCGGTGAAGATCTCGCCCACGCCGCGTTCATCGTTGTCACGCACGTCAGCGCCAAAGCCCATGGCCGAGCCCTTGCCGCGCTGCGCGATGATCTTGTCGAGACCGGCAAAGGCACCGCCGCAGATGAACAGAATGTTGGTGGTGTCCACTTGCAGGAATTCCTGCTGCGGATGCTTTCGCCCGCCCTGCGGCGGAACCGAAGCCACGGTCCCTTCCATCAGTTTCAACAGCGCTTGCTGCACGCCCTCGCCCGACACGTCGCGGGTGATCGAGGGGTTTTCAGACTTGCGCGTGATCTTATCGACCTCATCGATATAGACGATGCCACGCTGCGCGCGTTCGACGTTGTATTCCGACGCCTGCAGCAATTTGAGGATGATATTTTCAACGTCCTCACCGACGTATCCGGCCTCTGTCAGCGTTGTCGCATCCGCCATGGTGAACGGCACATCAAGGATGCGCGCTAGTGTCTGGGCCAGCAGCGTTTTACCGCAACCCGTGGGACCGATCAGCAGGATGTTGGACTTCGCCAGTTCGATGTCTCCGCCCTTCTGGGCGTGGTTCAGGCGCTTGTAGTGGTTGTGCACGGCGACCGACAACACGCGCTTGGCCATGGCCTGGCCGATGACGTAGTCGTCTAGCACCTCGCAAATGTCCTTGGGCGTCGGCACACCGTCGGTCGACTTCAGACCCGATGCCTTCGTCTCTTCGCGGATGATGTCCATGCACAACTCGACGCATTCATCGCAGATGAACACGGTTGGGCCCGCAATCAGTTTGCGGACCTCGTGCTGGCTCTTGCCGCAGAAGCTGCAGTAGAGGGTATTCTTGCTGTCGCCGCTCGAATTCGTCGCCATATCGCGTCCTTCCCGGCCTATCCCGCCATCCTAGGCGCCGGTGAGTTTCCGGTCCGCCCCGCGTTGCCCGTTAGCTTAGGACAGGCCCGCGGGGTCCACAATCGTCTTTTTGCCTGACCTCGCGGTCAGATCACACTGGCCGTGACGTCCAGCGCGAATGCCTTATTTTTCGTCATCATCGGACTTGGTCCGCTGTTCCACGATCTCGTCAATGTGGCCCCATTCCTTCGCCTCTTCCGGCGTGAGCCACGTGTCACGGTCCAGCGCCTGTTTCACCGTCTCATAGTCCTGACCGGCATGCTTGACATACAGCTGATAAAGGCGCTCGCGCGTTTTCTCGATATGCCGGGCAGAGATCAGAATGTCTGCGGCTGTCCCTTGCGATCCGCCTGAGGGCTGGTGAACCATGATTTCGGAGTTGGGAAGGGCAAAGCGCATCCCCGGCTCACCGCCGATCGCAATGACCGATCCCATCGACGCTGCCATGCCACAGATCAAGGTCGAAACCTTTGGTTTGATATACTGCATCGTGTCGTAGATCGACATGCCCGCCGTCACCTCGCCACCGGGCGAGTTGACATACATGCTGATTTCCTTGGACGGGTTTTCCGCCTCAAGGTGCAGAAGCTGCGCCACCACAAGGTGGCTCATGCCGGAGTGGATCGGGCCGTTGATGAAAACGATCCGCTCCTTCAGCAGGCGGGAAAAGATGTCATAGGCCCGTTCGCCACGGCTGGTCTGTTCGACCACCATGGGCACGAGATTGTTGTTGATGTGTGCATATTGATCAATGGGATCGCGCATAAGTCCTGCCTCGTGAGACGTCTGCGAGACCATACCCGCAGAGGTGTTACCCGAGTCTTAGTATTGGCTCTCGGGGGCTGCAAGGGCATCCCTACGCTTGAAGACGGCGCAAGCTCGTCTAGCTGGACCTGCATGACTGACGCTTTGACCCGATTTCCTCCGACCCGCACTGTAGCTCTTGAGCGGCTCAACCGCTTTATTCCCCATGCCGGGCGCGACTATGCCGCGCGGCGCAACTACGACCTGGGCCGCGACGGCCACGATGGGGTGTCGACCTTGTCCCCGTACATCCGTGCACGCCTGCTGACCGAAGCGGAGGTGTTGGAAGCGACCCTCGCCCGGCACAGCGCCAGTGCCGCAGAGAAGTTCATTCAGGAGGTGTACTGGCGGACCTACTGGAAAGGCTGGCTGGAGATGCGACCCGCAGTGTGGGGGCAGTACAAAACGTCGCTCAAGGGTGCGATGGACAACGTGCAGACACAGTCCGGCCTGCGCGACCAGTGGGAACAGGCCTGCAAGGGCGAGACGGAGATCGACTGCTTCAATGCCTGGGCGCGTGAGTTGGCCGAGACGGGATATTTGCACAATCACGCGCGCATGTGGTTTGCGTCGATCTGGATTTTCACGCTGCGCCTGCCGTGGGAGTTGGGCGCCGACTTTTTCTTGCGGCATCTGCTCGACGGAGATCCGGCATCGAACACGCTGAGTTGGCGCTGGGTGGCGGGGATCCAGACACCGGGAAAGACCTATCTGGCGCGCACCTCGAACATCTCGAAATACACCGAGGGGCGGTTTGCGCCGAAATGGCAGTTGGCGGGAGAGGCGCCTGCCCTGTCCGGTCCGCCAAAGCCGGACGCTATGCCGCTGCCAGAGGCCGATCTGCCGATCCCGAGTGCCCGAACAGGTTTGATCCTTCATGATGACGACTTGAGCCCCGGTTTCATTCTGGACACCGGAATCGCACCTGTCGCAACGGCTGTGATCACGACGCGGTCAGCGATGTCCCCGCTGAGCGTGGCGCCGCATGTGGCCACCTTTACAGAGACCGCCGCGCAGGACACGGTTGAGCGCTTTGGCGAGCGTCTGGGCACGGTGTCTACTATTGCCCCGACGGTCGATGCATTGGCGGCCTGGGCGGAGGAAGCGGGCATTGATCAGGTCATCACACCCTATGCGCCTGTCGGGCCTGCCGCCGACGTGCTGGCCGGTTTCGGCAATCATGAAAGTGCCCCACCGCTGCGCCGGGTCCGCCGCAGCTATGACAGCGCGGCCTGGCCACATGCCACGCATGGGTTCTTTCGGTTCAAGGACAAGATCCCGAAACTGCTGGGGGAATTGCGCGGGTTGCGGGCAGCGTAGCAAGTCTTTTTGCTGTCAGACACCGAGATAGGCGTTTGCAACATCTCCGGCCACATCACACATCGGCCCGGTCCACACGGATCGGCCACGTTCAAGCACGGTGGCGCGGTCGGCGATGCGTCCTAACTCAGCCAGCGATTTGTCCACCACGACCAGCGCCAGCCCTGTCTCGCGCCGCACGGCGTCCAGCGCGTCCCAAATTTCCTGCCGCACCACCGGCGCCAGTCCTTCGGTCGCCTCGTCCAGCAGCATCAAGCGCGGGTTCGTCATCAGGGCGCGACCGATGGCCAGCATCTGCTGCTCGCCGCCAGAGAGGTGGCGGGCCACCTGGCCCTCACGCTCAGCCAACCTGGGGAACAGCGCAGTGACCTTGGCAAAGTCCCATGGACCCTGCCGCGCCGCCGCGATCAGGTTCTCTCGCACCGTCAAGGGGCCAAAAACGCGCCGTCCTTCGGGGACCAGCCCCAAGCCCGCCCGCGCCGCGACGTGGGGCGGCACCTGCGACAGATCACGACCGGCGAACTGTACCCTGCCGGCCGAGTGCTTCATCAAGCGGCAAATCACGCGGATCGTTGTCGACTTGCCCATCCCGTTGCGACCCATCAGGGCAAGCACTTCGCCCTCTTCGACGGTCAAATCGACACCAAAAAGCGCCTGCGCCGCACCGTAGGCGGCCTCGACCCTTTCAAGGTGCAACAGAGTCACAGCGGCACCTCGTCACCGAGATACGCGGCGCGCACATCGCTGTTGCCGCGGATCTCATCCGGGGTGCCGGTTGCGATGACCTTGCCTGCGACGAGGACAGAGATACGGTCAGCAAGCGCGAACACGGCGTCCATGTCGTGTTCAACCAGCAGGATCGGCGCCTCGCGCCGTAACTCGCTCAGGAAAGCTGTCATGCGCGCCGTGCCTTCGGCGCCAAGCCCCGCCATCGGCTCATCCATCAGGAACAGCTTGGGGCTCAACGTCAGGGCGATGGCCACTTCGAGAAGGCGACGCTGGCCGTGACTGAGAGTGCTGACGCGGGCATGCGCGACGTCCTCCAGGCCAACCCGTTCGATGGCCGCTTCCGCTTGGACGCGCAGCTGCCCGTCCTGCATGATTGGTGTCAGGAACCGCCAAACACTGCGCGTCGCCCCGACCGTGCCTAGCATCGCATTTTGCAGGACCGTGTTTTCCATGGCCAGCGCGCTGATCTGGAAGGTGCGCCCCAGCCCGCATTTCACCCGTTCTGCCGTGCTCAGGTCTGTCACGTCCCGACCGTTCAGCATGACGCGCCCGGCGTCCGGGGCCAGACCGCCTGCGATCTGCTGGATCAACGTGGACTTGCCCGCCCCGTTTGGACCGATCAACGCGTGGATTTCGCTTGGCAGCAGGGTCAGCGATACGTCGTCGGTGGCGTGCAAGGCGCCGAAAGACTTGGTCAGCCGCCGGATGTCGAGAAGCGGCTCAGTCATGTACGCCCCTCCCGTTTGCAAGCGCACCGATCACGCCGCCGCGCGCAAAGAGCACGACCAACAAAAGGACCGCACCAAGGTAGATCAACCAGAAGTCGCTGACCCCGCTCAGCATATGCTCCAAAAGCACAAACAGGCAGGCGCCCACGACCGGACCGTAGAGGCGCCCGATCCCGCCCAGAACGATAAAAACGATAAACTCGCCCGACATCTGCCAGCTGAACATGGTGGGCGATACGAAGCGGTTCAGGTCGGCAAAGAGCGCACCGGCCAATCCAGTGACAGCGCCGGAGATGACAAAGGCCACCAACCGCAAACGAAACGGGCTGAGCCCGACAGTCTCAACCCTGACCGCATTTTGCCGGGCGGACCCAAGCGCAAGGCCGAAAGAAGACCTTTCGATCCGCCCCATCAGCCACAGGACCGCCGCCAGAACGCCAAAAACGAGCGCAAAGAACTGAATGGGGTCGAGCGTGTTGAGGCCCGGAAAGCTGTTGCGCACATAGATGCTGAGACCGTCCTCGCCCCCGTAGGCAGGCCAGGAGATGGTGAAGTAGTAGAACATCTGCCCGAAGGCGAGCGTGATCATGATGAAGTAGACACCCGCCGTGCGCAGGGCGAGCAGGCCGATCAGCAACGCGGCGAAAGCGCTGACGGTGACGGCTACCAGCCAGATGATGGGCATCGACTTGGTTCCGTCCAGCGTGAAAAGCCCCAGGTCGAGCGGCGTAAAGCTTTGTGCGTGGCTGGCGAGAATCCCCATCGCATAGCCCCCAAGTCCGAAGAATACGGCGTGACCGAGGCTCACAAGCCCGCCCAATCCCAGCGCGAGGTTCAGCCCGACCGCGGCAAGGGCAAGAATGGCAGCGCGGGTGGCCAACGTAATGATGAAAGGCTCGTCCAGGGCCAGAGCAATGACGGCAACGAGAGGCAGTGCGAGAAACAGGATGATGTTGAGCGTGCGTTCAGGCAGCATCATGCGGTTCCATAAAGGCCAGTGGGCCGAAAGATCAACACGACGGCCATCAGGACGTAGATCAGCATCGACGCAACCGCCGAACCGATGCTCGTGGCAGAGGATGCGTCCATGAGGCCACCCAGTGCCAGAGGCAACAGGACGCCCCCGAGCGTGTCGGTCAACCCGACCAGCAACGCGCCCACAAGTGCGCCCTTGATGGATCCGATCCCGCCGATCACGATCACCACGAAGGCGAGGATCAGGACAGGCTCGCCCATGCCAACCTGTACCGACTGGATGGCCCCCACCAACGCCCCTGCGAGACCGGCAAGTGCAGCACCAAGTGCGAAGACCATCGTGTAAAGCGCGGAGATATTCACGCCCAGCGCGGCAATCATCTCGCGATCCGCCTCGCCCGCGCGAATCTGGATGCCGATGCGGGTGCGACCAATCAGAAGGAAAAGGCCAGCCGCGACGGCAAGGCCCACAAGGATGATCACCAGTCGGTAGGCCGGATAGGCGATACCGCCGGGCAGTATGACGGGGCCGGAAAGGATAGTCGGCACATCGAGATAGAGCGGGAACGAGCCGAAAAGCCATCGCGTGCCTTCGGACAGGATCAGGATCAAGGCGAAGGTGGCCAGCACCTGATCGAGGTGATCCCGGTCATACAGCCTGCGGATCACGGCCAACTCGATGACGACCCCTGCTGCCGCAGCCGCCACGAGGCTTGCAAACAGCGCCAGCAGGAACGAACCGGTGGCAGCGGCCACCGCAGCAGCGGCGAATGCGCCGATCATGTAGAGCGACCCATGCGCCAGATTGATCAGGCCCATAACGCCGAAGATCAGCGTCAGGCCAGCCGCCATCAGGAACAGCATGATCCCGGCTTGCAGACCGTTCAGCACCTGCTCTATCAACAGAAGCGTCGTCATTCGCCCCGCCCCGCATGGCGACGTCCGCCACGCAGGCCCCATTTGATTGGAAAAGGACCCCGGAAGGACACCGGGGCCAACGTGCTTACAGGTTGCAGTCCGCGCCGTAGGGATCGCTGTGATCCGTCGCAGCGGTGCCCACGATCCGGTTGGTGACCAGGTCACCTTCCTTGATCACTTCACGCAGGTAGATGTTCTGCAGCGGGTGATGGTTCGACGCAAAAGAGAACTTGCCGCGTACCGACTGAAAGTCTGCCTCTTTTAAGGCGGCGCGGAAAGCGTCGGCGTCGTCCACATCGGCCTTGGCCGCGGCGGAGGCCAGCAAAAGCCCGGTGTCATAGCCTTGTGCGGCATAGATCGACGGCAGGCGTCCGAACTCTTCCTGAAAGGCTGCGACGAATTCGGCGTTGCCTGGAACATCCAGATCCTTGGACCAGTGTGCCGTGTTCTTGGCCCCGATAGCGGCGTCACCGATGGCACCCAGAATACCTTGATCAAAGCTGAAAGCAGGGCCGGACACGGGCTTGTCCACACCCGATCCGGCGTATTGCTTCATAAAGGAAATGCCCATGCCGCCCGGCAGGAAGAAGTAAATCTGGTCGGCATCGCTTGCGCGCATTTGTGCAATTTCAGCGGCATAGTCTGTTTGGCCGAGTTTGGTATAAACTTCGGCCGCGATCTCGCCCTGATAGGTGCGCTTGAAGCCTGCCATGATGTCCTGGCCCGCGGGATAATTCGGCGCCATCAAAAAGACCTTCCCCGCCTCATTGCTGAGCGCCGTGCCCGCAGCCTCGGAAAACGCATCGTTTTGCCAGCTGACGTTGAAATAGTTCTGGTGACAACCTTTGCCGGCCAGCGCCGATGGTCCGGCATTGGGCGACAGATAGAATTTGCCCTGCGCTGTTGCCGCCGGCACGACCGCCATGGCGAGGTTCGACCAGATGATCCCGGTCATCACATCGACCTTTTCGGACTGGATCATCTTGTCGGCCAACTGCACCGCGATATCGGGTTTGCGCTGATCATCCTCGATCACCACCTCGATGTCGTCATTGCCCTTCACCGCCAACAAGAAGCCATCGCGCACGTCAATGCCAAGGCCCGCGCCGCCGCCCGACAGCGTCGTGATCATACCGACCTTGACCCCCTCGGCCTGCGCGCCCGCACCGAGCGCCGCGACGCAGGTCGCAGCCAGAAGCTGTTTGAAATCCATTGAAGTCTCTCCCTTTTACGTCAGGCTCTTGCGGCCCGCCTGTTGGTCTTATCTGGCGCCTATCCACCCCGGCTCTGTCAAGCCCTAGGTCACGCGCTGGCGCGTCATAAAGGCCGGATCGTCCCACAAACGGTCACGCATGACCGTTTCGATGTGATCGACGGCCGCAAGCACATCGCCTTTGTCAATGTAGAGGGGCGTAAAACCAAAGCGCATGATATCGGGTGCACGGAAGTCTCCGATCACACCGCGTGCAATGAGGGCCTGCATGGCGGCATAGCCATGCTCGAACCGGAAGGACACCTGGCTGCCGCGTTCTGCACTGTTGCGTGGGCTGGCGAGTGTCAGGGCGGGCACGCGCGCTTCGACTTCGTGAATGAAGGCTTCCTGTAAAGCCACTGAAGCCGCGCGTATTTCTGACATATCCACAGCCTCCCAAACCTCCAGCGCAGCTTCCAAGGCCGTCAACTGGATTACCGGCGGCGTGCCGACGCGCATCCTCTCGATGCCGGGTGCAGGCCGGTAATCGAGGTCAAAGGCAAATGGCGCGTCATGGCCGAGCCAGCCGGCCAAAGCAGGTTCAACACTGTCTGCAAGGTCTTGCCTTGCATAGATAAAGGCGGGCGCACCCGGACCACCATTAAGGTATTTGTATGTACAGCCAACGGCAAATTCGCAGCCGCATCCGGCAACGTCCACCGGCACAGCCCCGGCCGAGTGGGCCAGATCCCAGATCATTACGGCGCCTCCGCTGTGCGCTAGCTCAGTGAGCGTTTTCATGTCGTGCATCCGCCCGGTGCGATAATCGACCTGCGTCAGCATCACCGCGGCTATGCTGTCATCGATGGTATCGGCGACCGCTTCGGGCGCAACCACCCGCAACTCATAACCGCTGCCGAGCATCTGGATCAGGCCCTGCGCCATGTAAAGATCGGTCGGGAAGTTCCCGGAATCGCTCAGGATTACCTTGCGGTCAGGCCGCATCTTGAGCGCAGCGGCAAGCGCCTGAAACACTTTGACGGACAGCGTATCGCCCATAACAGTCGTGCCGGACGGTGCACCGATCAAACGACCCACAGCATCGCCCACGCGGCTGGGTTGCGCCATCCAGCCTGCGCTGTTCCACCCCTTGATCAGTTGGGTGCCCCATTCGTCCTGCATCATGCTTGCAACCCGGTTCTTCGCAGCCTTCGGCAGTGGACCCAGGGAATTGCCGTCCAGATAGATCACCCCATCCGGCAAATTGAAAAGCTCTTTCTTCAGAGGCATCTACAGGGCTCCTCTCACGTTCCAAAGCTCGGGAAACAACACGACGTCCAGCATCTTGCGCAAATAGCTGACCCCTGCGGTCCCGCCTGTACCACGCTTGAACCCGATGATCCGTTCAACTGTCGTGACGTGGTTGAAGCGCCAGCGGCGAAAGTAGTCTTCGAGGTCCACCAGCTTTTCGGCAAGTTCATAGAGTTCCCAATGCATTGCGGGATCTTCGTAAACCTTTTGCCAAAGATCCTGCACCGCGTCGCAGTGCGCCCACGCCCCAGTGTGACGGCTGGGTTCTGCAGTGTTGGTCCCAAACACGGCGTCCAGCTGCGTCAGTGAAACCTGATACAAGCTTGGCCTCTCCAACTCATCCGACAGGATTTGAAACGCCTCGGGCTTGTGTTCGTGCACCTTTGACACCGCAAGTTGCCGATTGCCCAGGATATACTCGATCTGACGGTACTGGTGCGACTGGAAACCCGACGAGTTGCCAAGGCTGGGGCGAAAGGTCGTGTACTCGCTTGGCGTCATGGTCCGCAGGACATCCCACGCGCCGTTCAACTGTTCAAAGATGCGTGCCACGCGGGTCAACATCTTGAAGGCCGGGGCCAGGTTGGCGGACGCAATCGCATCACGTGCCGAATTCAGTTCGTGTATGGCCAGCCGCATCCACAACTCGGACGTCTGGTGCTGGATGATGAACAGCATTTCGTCATGCGCATCGGATAAAGGGTGTTGCGCGGCAAGGAGCGCATCAAGTCCCAAGTAGTCGCCGTAAGACATATCGCCCGCGAAATCCAATTTGGCGCCATGGTGCCCTGCGTGCTTGTTGTCTTTGCTCTGCATCATCCCTCTCCGTCTAGCGATAATGCCCAGCAGCGGGGCGAAGTCCACATTAGGCACACGCATTTTTCAGTAGTGGCCTGTCGGTTAGGCGACACATGGCGCGGCGCGGCGTGCCTTCACTCCGGCGCCAGAATTTTCAGCAGAACAGCAGCGTGCCCGTCGCGCAGGTCATCGACAGGAAAATGGTCATCCAGATCATCGAAAGTGGCAAACATCTCTCGCGACAGCGACAGGGTGACCATTGGTCCAAAGGCCAGGTGGAAGAACTGGTTCTTGTCGAAGTTTCGAAAGGCGCCGCTGTGCTGCCCCTCTTCCACGATACCCCATAGGGTTGCGCGCTGCGGCTCAACGTATTCGGTGTGAAAGGACCGCGCGACACTGGGAAACGCGCGCGACACTTCTGCGATCAAGGGGGACATCCGCCCGACGGGCGATATGATCATCGTGGTGTAAAGAGCATCGACCGCTGCACGCAGCTTCTGCTCCGCGGACAACGATCCGTCGGCGGCAATCGCGGCCAATGCCTCTAGGGCGTCCGCGTATCCGTAGGTGACGCAGGCAATAAAGAGGTCCTCTTTGCCCTGAAAATGGTGGTAAAGGCTCGCTTTCGTCATGTTGCAGGACTGCGCAATGGCACTCATCGAGGTGCCGGAGAACCCGCGAAGCAGAAACATGTCGGTAGCCGTTTCGATGATCCGCGTGCGCGTGTCCAGTTGAGTTTTTTCCAGTTGGTTCATTGACCCTGTCACTCTGCCCCCTAAATGCCTACCGAACGGTCGGTTGATGCCCGCCCAAGCAGTGCACAGTTAGGAATGTAATGTGATGTCGCAAGTCCAAACCAGCCTGAAAGTCATGGCATTCGCGCTTATCTTGCCCGCGGCGCTTGCGGCCGAACCGGTCAGTGAAGCTGAGCCAATCTTTGTCCAGACCGCCATAGTGCCATCCGCAAATCAGTCTGTATCACGCACATTCTTTGGCCGGATCGCGGCGCTGGAGACGGTTGACATCTCCTTCGAGGTGGGTGGCTATCTTCAAATCCTGAACGCCCGAGAAGGCGCAACAGTTCCACGCGGCGCTGTGTTGGCGGAACTTGCTCGTGCACCGTTTGAACGCGCCGTGGAACGCGCCGAGTTGAACCTGCAACAGGCCGAGCGTGACTTGGACAGGGCGCAAACGCTCGCCGCACGCAACGTCGCCTCTGCCGTCCGCGCGGAAAATGCGGAGACGGCGCGTGACCTGGCCGACGTGGCGCTGCGTGAGGCGCGCGATGCCCTGTCAGATGCACGGATCACGGCGCCCTTTGACGCACTCATTGCCGACCGGTTGGGAACGCCCTTTACGACAATCGAGCCAGGCGTTCCGCTTCTGCGGCTGCACAACATGTCAGAAATCCGGGTCGAATTTGACATCCCGGAGCGGCTGTTCGGAACGATCAAAGACCCCACTCACGTAACCTTCACCGGTCAAATTGCTGGTCAAAGCGATCCCGTCCCACTCATTTTCCGCGAATTTCGCGCGGAAACTGGGCGCGTCGGCCAAAGCTACACGGTGTCCCTGGCGGCTGACCTGCCGCAAGGGGACGTTCTGCTGCCCGGACGTGCGATCACGGTCAAGGCAGAGGTTGAGCGCGACCTAGGTGGCATTGTTTTGCCCTCCACTGCGATCGCGACGCGACCGGGTGGCGGAAATGTTGTCGTCGCCGTGGACCAAAGCGAAACCGGGCTGACGGCGAGGTACATCGACGTGACCGTGTCATCGCGCAACGGGACGCAATTCGCAGTGCAAGGCGTGACGGCCGGAACCGAAATCGTCGAGATTGGCGCGCATCTGATCGAAGATGGTCAACCTCTGAAACGGTTCACCGGCCTGACGGTGGAAGGGTCGTAAATGATGCAGATCGCCCGCCTTGCCATCCAGAAACCGCTCTATACTTGGCTGCTGATCCTGTTCTGCCTGTTCGGCGGTGCCGCCGGTTACATCAGCGTGGGCAAGCTTGAGGATCCGGTCTTCACGCTCAAATCCGCGCTGGTCATCACAGCCTACCCCGGTGCGACAGCCGCCGAAGTTGCCATCGAAGTGTCTGAAGTCCTCGAGGCTGAAATCCAGCAAATGGACGAGGTGGACTTCATCACCTCGAACAACACGCCCGGCCTGTCGGTGATCGAGGTCACGATCCAAGACACCTACGATGGCACGGAGTTGCCACAGGTCTGGGACGACATGCGCGACAGGATCGCGGACGCAACGGGCGACCTGCCCGCAGGTGCCTTGCCCCCCGTCGTCAATGACAGCTTTGGGGATGTGTACGGGCTGCTTTATGCCGTCAGCGCACCCGGCTACGACGATGCAACGATCTGGGACATCGCGACCTTCCTGCGGCGCGAGCTGTTGATCGTGGACGGCGTGGCGAATGCTGAAGTGCTGGGCCTGCCGGAAGAGGCGATCTTTGTCGAACCGGCAAGTGACGTGCTGACCGCACTTGGCGTGCCGCCCGATGTGGTGATCGGCGCGGTGTCATCCGCCGACACCGTGGTAGCAACCGGAACCGCAGACAACGGGCGCAGCGACGTCCGGATAAACGCGCCGCAACCCGACGACAGCGTGGGCGAGATCAGCGCGCTCACCTTCGGTTTTCAGGGCGAAGTGCTGAACCTGACAGACGTGGCAGACGTCTACCGCGGTCGGGTGGACACGCCACGCCAGATCATCCGGCACAACGGGACCGAGGCATTTACCATCGGCATCGCCGGGCTGACATCGGAAAACATTGTCAATGTTGGTGCAAGGATCGAACAGCGCGTGGCCGAGATCACACCGCTTTTGCCCGCAGGCGTGACGCTGGAACCAATCTACGAACAGCACCGTGTCGTTGATACGGCAAACCAGGACTTTCTGCTGAACCTCGCGATGTCGGTCGGCACCGTTATCGGCGTTCTGGCACTGTTTATGGGATGGCGGGCAGCCATCGTCGTGGGTGGCTCCCTCCTGCTCACCGTCAGCTTCACGTTCTTTTTCATGTACCTCTTCGATATCAAGGTCGAGCGGATCAGCCTGGGCGCACTGATCATCGCCATGGGCATGCTGGTCGACAACGCCATCGTGGTTGCAGAAGGAATGCAGGTCCAGATGCGCCGGGGGCGCAAGGCAGTCGAGGCGGCAGCAGAAGTTGCGCGCCGCACGCAGGTCCCACTGTTGGGGGCCACGGTGATCGGGATCATGGCCTTTGCAGGGATTGGGCTTAGCCCGGACAGTTCAGGCGAATTTCTGTTTTCGCTTTTTGCCGTGATCGGTATCTCTCTGCTCCTGTCCTGGGTGCTTGCCGTGACGGTCACACCCCTCCTTGGCAGCTACTTCTTCCGCACGGACACAAGTGGCGCGCCGAAGGATCCGTATGACACGATGTTCTTCCGAGGTTACGGCACCATCGTGCGGGTGGCGTTGCGCCTGCGCTGGCTGGTAATCATCGGCCTTGTCGGCGCCACTGTCGCGGGCGTTGCCTCCATGGGGATGGTCAAACAACAGTTCTTTCCTCCTGCGACGACCCCGCTGGTTTACTTGAATTACAAGGGGGCCGAAGGCACGTCGATCGCCGCCGCAAGCGATGATCTGGGAATCCTTGAGGATTGGTTGCTCAATCATCCATCGGTTGAGGCTGTCACCACCACGATTGGCGGCAGCATGACCCGGTTCCTGCTGACATACACACCCGATGACCCTTCGCCGTCATACGGTCAACTGGTCATCCGGGTGGCAGATCACGCGCAAATCCCAGCGTTGCGGAACGAGTTGACAGACTTCGCCTCGCAAGCTGTGCCTTGGGCGGAGACCCGGGTCCAGCAAATCATCTATGGCCCGCCCGTGGGTGCAGATGTTGAGGTGCGATTGTCCGGTCCCGACCCCCAAGTCCTGCGTGGCTTGGCCGAGGATGCGCGACAGATTTTCGCTCGCGAGACAGATCTTTTAGTGACGGAGCGCACCGATTGGCGTGAACCGCAACTGACCACGCAACCCATCTTTGCGACTGACCGTGCGCAGGCCCTTGGCATCAGCCGCCAGGATGTGTCCCAGGCCATCGCCCTTGCGACCGATGGTTTGCGGGTCGGTACGTTCCGGGAGTTTGACCGGCAGGTGCCTGTTCTGGTCCGGACACCGCGGGCGGAACAGGACACAGCTGACTACCTTCTGGATCAGCCAATCTATGCGCCCTCGGCCGGTATGTTCACCCAACTGGGCCAAGTCATTGACGGGTTCGAGGTGGTCACGCGCGACACCCTGATCCAGCGCCGCGACCGCAGCCCGACCGTTAGCGTGCAGGCATTCACGGTGCCGGGTGTTTTGCCGCCGCAAGCCTTTGCAGAGGTAAGGTCAGCCATCGAAGCCATCCCGCTTCCCCCAGGATACCGCATGGAATGGGGCGGCGAGTTCGAAAGTGCCAGCACGGCGCAACAAAGCCTAGGGCGGCAAATGCCTCTGGCCTTCGGGACCATGCTGCTGATCACGATCCTGCTCTTTGGGAAACTGCGTCAAACAGCCGTGATCTGGACCGTGGTGCCCATGGCCGTCACCGGCGTTGGCTTGGGGCTGTTGTTTACCAACCTGCCCTTCAGCTTTACCGCACTTCTTGGCCTGCTCAGCCTGTCCGGGATGCTGATCAAGAACGCCATCGTTCTGGTCGAAGAAATCGACACGCAGAAGGACGAGGAAGGCATGGGCCAGTCTGAGGCCGTCGTCACCGCGTCGGTCAGCCGTTTGCGCCCCGTGGTTCTTGCCGCTGCGACGACGATCCTTGGCATGGTGCCGCTTTTGGGTGACGCCTTCTTTGCCTCCATGGCCGTGTCAATCATGGCTGGCCTGGGCTTTGCGTCTGTCCTGACGTTGATCGGCGTTCCGGCCCTTTACCATACGTATCTACGGAAGGAGCGACACGCGGAGCAGAAGACGGCAGGCGACGAGCCTCGTAGCGCAACCGCAGTAAGAACGTTCGGAGACGGTTCCGACAAAAAGCAAAGACCACCCGAAAAAATCGCGGCGGAATAGCCGATAGATGTCTGGAAAAAGACTAGAGTAGTGCGCTCTAGGCGTCTGTGCCGACGAAAGAACCGAGGACATGCAGTAGCTTTCTGACATTGAGTGCGTCTGGATGGAATGTGACGCCCGAACGTGTCTTTGTTGCGCGAAGCCTCTAGTGCCTCGTCTCGCTCTTCCAGGACGTTAGCTGGCGTGTTTGAGCAGTTGGGGCCCCGCAAAATACGAGATCACGAACTGGTCGGTTTGTACCTCCAGCCTGAAGCGTCGCACACTGCAAGAAGGCCGTTCGCCTCTGGCCATTGGTCATCCTTTAGTACAAACACTTTCTCATTCAAAGG
>NZ_VCBA01000006.1 GCF_007995245.1 Tateyamaria sp. syn59 | reverse complement strand
CTTGTCAGACGCCCTTTGTTCAATTGGGGACGCACCCCGTGGTTCACTGCGGGCGGCATGTATTGCCATTGGCAGGGAAAATCAAGCGCGGTTCGGTTGATGCCCGCGCCCGGCAGGAGGCGGTTCGAAACACCGCCACCAAGTTGCGCAAGGGCTAGAGCGCGGCAGGCTCTTCGGCGCTGGCATCGGCGTCGCTGTCGGTCGGCGTAGCCAAGGCTGCGGGATCCGGCGTGAACCAGCCCTCTTCCCGGCTTTGACGCACGAGGAACCGTTCAACCGCCTTTGCGGCATTCTGGCTGAGTTCCTTGAGCTGTTCCTCGGCCGTCATGGTGTAGCCGGTGCCGATGATGGGTGCAGTGCCAAAGGTTTCGAGCACGGTGATCTGTTCGGGTTCATCGTTCAGCTTGCCGCCCGCCGCGTCGTCCCAGACCGTCACGTTTAGGATCAGCGCCGATTTCGGCGCCAGCACCAGCGGAATGCCGGGTTGGGCCAGAACATACCCTTCGACCGAGATACCGAAATGGTAGCGGCTGGCCCCAGCATAGCGCCCGAACCGTTCGGCCATGGCCGATTTGACCGCGGTGGTCAGTTCATCCTCGGTCGCCGGGCGGCTGAGCGGACCGCGCTGCGCGTTTTCTGCCACCACGATATTGTGCACAAGTTGGAAGTCACCCAACGGCACGGGTGCCTCATCCAAATCGCGATTGCTGGCACATGCCGACACCGCAACCATCATCACAAGGCCCAAGACCCAACGCATCATTCCTGCACTCTCCCCGTTCTTGTTGCCCCCGGATAGCCCAGGTGCGGCGTTGGCGCAATTGCCGGGTGCGGACGCATCCCTATATGACGTAAGGAACGGAGAGAGACATGCCCGATACCGCCCTGCCCCGATCGCTGCCTGTGCGCGTGCCGCTGGTCAACGAGGAATGGGGGATCTGGAAAAGCCTGCAGATGGCGCGCAGCAACGTGCTGCGGATCATTCCCGAGCTGTCGACCCGCCTGCCCATCGTGTCGGGCAGGACAGGCAAACGCTGGCATATGATCACCGATCCGGCAGGCATCAAGCGCATGGTGCTGGACAATCTGGACATCTATCCGAAATCGGTTGTCACCAAGAACCTGCTGAAGCCTGCCATTGGCGAGTCGATCTTTATTGCCGAGGGTGCCGATTGGCGCTGGCAACGGCGCACGGCAGCGCCTGTGTTCACCCATCGCAACATGATGAACCTCGCGCCCATCATGACAGGTGCAGCCGAGCGCTGTGCGGATCGGATCGCCGCCGCAGGACCACGGGCCGTCAACCTGCTGGACGAGATGGTAAACACGACCTTTGACGTCATTGCCGATGTGACCTTTTCGGGGGGTGAGGCGTTTGACCGCTCTGGCGTGCACCGCGCCATCGAGGATTACATCTCGGAAGCGGGCAAGATTTCCCTTTTTGATATTCTGGGGGCGCCGGATTGGGTGCCGCGGCCGGGCCGGGTCGTCTCCGGTCAGGCGATGCGAGAGACCAAAGCCGTGGCCGACCGCGCCATCGAGGACCGCGCGGCGCGGGGTCACGACGGCGTGCCTGATCTGCTGGACCTTCTACTGGCGGGTGAAGATCCGAAGTCCGGGCGCAAGATGACCACCGCCGAGCTGCGCGACAACCTGCTGACCTTCATCGTTGCAGGGCATGAGACGACCGCACTGACGCTGGCGTGGTCCATGTATCTGTTGGCCTTCGACCCGACTATTCAGGAACGTGCGCGGGCCGAGGCGCAGGCCGTTCTGCAAGGCTGCGCCGCGACGGGTGAACATGTCGAACACTTGCCGTTCATTCGCTGCATTATTGATGAGGCGCTGCGGCTTTACCCGCCTGCCGGGATGGTGTCCCGCACCGCGCTGGAAGATGATGTGCTCTGCGGGCGTGAGATCCGGAAGGGCGATACCTGTATCATTCCGATCTATGCTTTGCATCGGTCGAAGCTGTTGTGGGACAATCCGGATGCCTTTGAGCCGGATCGCTTTGCCGACCGGAAGTCGGTGGACCGCTATGCCTATATGCCCTTCGGGGACGGGCCGCGCATCTGCATTGGTGCGTCCTTTGCGCTGCAGGAAGCGGTTATCATCCTGGCAACGGTGATCAGCCGGTTCCGGTTCACGCCGGTGCCGGGCAAGGAGCCGGAGCCGGTGATGATCCTGACCCTGCGCCCCGAGGGCGGCGTGTGGCTGACGGCGGAGCCTGCCTAGTCTTCTTCGCAAATCGCTTGCAGCGCGGTCCATTGGGCATCGGATAGGACAGGGGTCCAGTCGTCGCCCGCAGGCGCAGCAGCCTGTGCACGGTCGATCCGGTCTGACAGCGACGGGTGCGACATGAAGTGCGACAGGACGCCGTCATTGTCTCCATACTTGTCGCGCAGCCGTTGGAACATGTCCCCAAGTGCGGAGGGCGAGATGTCGGCCTGCTCCAGTGCTTCGTGCGCGAAGGCATCAGCAGCTTCCTCGGCCCCCTGGGAATAATTCGCGTCGATCAGCCGTTCGGCCAGGAACAGGACCACCGCGCCGCCCGCGAAGTCGCCAAAGAGCAGACCCAGAACGCCGATGCTGCCCGCTGACCGCAGGGCATGGCGCGTGGGATCGCGGCTGACCACGTGGCCCAACTCGTGGGCATAGACGGCTGCAACTTCTTCGGGCGTTTCGGCGGCGTCGATCAGGCCGCGGAAGAACACGACATAGCCACCGGGTAGAGCGAAGGCGTTGATCATCGGGTGATTGAGGACGAAGACCGACATTTCTGTGCCCTCGGGCATAGCGGGGTCGAACGTGGCCGCCATGGCGTCGAGTGCCGCGCGGCCCTCGGGTGCTTCGCAGACGCGTAGGGGCCCAAGGGCGTTATTGCCCAGCGCGTCGCGGATCTGGTTGAACGTCGCTTCACCCAGCGCGCGTTCCGCGCGGGGCGGGATGAAATTGGCGAGTTGGTCGGCCATCAGCGGGATCAGGAGGCCGATCTGAAGTGCGACAGCGGCCACGGCGCCCGCGGCCCAAAGGGCAAGCCGCCCGCGTCCTTGCGGTGGGGCGGCGCGATAGAGGTTGGGCAGCGGCGGCAATGTGCCCGCGTCCGGCACGTAAAGCCGCGCTACCGGATCGGTGATGAGCCGCAGGACGGTGTCGTTCCCGGCAGGATGATCCTCGACCGCGCGCACATCCGCAATCGGCCAGAAGATGTCCGCAGCACCGGCGCGCGCGAGAACGAGATGGGTCCGATCCGAAGACGACGTGATGTAGACCGGCACCGGCGTTGGCATGTCGCCGTCGAAATATGTCGCCTTGGTCATATCGCGGCCCCCAGATCTAATGCCTCGGCAAAGCCTTCTGCCTCGGCAAACTCATCGCGGGCGACCTGGCTGATGTCCTGGAATCCGTCATGCGCGGGCAGCGACAGGGTGCCCGCCATGTGGCGCATCAGCGGGAAGGTCACGAAGGTGTTGTAGACCACCGACCACATCAGGAAGACGCCGAAATACAGGATTACGGATGCCGAGATGGTCAGCCATCGGGGGGCGTCCCCTATGGCGCCGGTGTCGATGCCACCAACGTTGTTCAGAACGTTCAGACCGATAACGGGCACGAGGGTGATCAGCAGCAGCAACAGCCCCAAGATCAGAACGAGATAGGCAAGGATCGTACCGCCTGCATAGATCCATGCCACCCGCCCTGTGCGCAGTTTGGAGGCAAACGTGATGCCAGGAGCCGACTTGTGGTTGGCCATCATGCGCCGTGCGCCGAAGATGTAGTGAACAACGCCTACATAGACGGCGAGGACCAGAGGCAGCAGCAGCCACAAGCGCCAGACCGCCTGCGATGGGCCGTCTGACAGTCCCTCCACGTCGATCTCTGTGCCGAGGGCACCCGCGAGAAACCCACGCACAAACAGGTCGAAGACGGGGCCGATGGGTTGCAGGACCATCACCCAAAGCGTCCAGAGACCGCAGGCCACAACCGCCAGGAAAAGCGGTCCCATGGGACGGTAAAGCATTGTCCAGTGCCCGCCCTGTGTCAGCTTGGCCGAGCCAAAGAACGTCCGGTCAGTGCGGTACTTCTCCAGATAGAACGTCATACGCGGCCAGAGAATACCCGCCGAGCAGATCGTGATCAGCCAATGTATACAGGCCCGCCAAGCATAGCCCCAGGCCCCCGGTTCCAGCCCGAAGCGCACGCCGCGCCAGCGGGTGCGGCCCAGCACGTAGCGCCGGGCGCGGTAGCGGGCATAGAACCACAGCGGGATGACGCCCAAGAAGCTAAGGAAGTAGCCCGCGACGTTGCCATCGAAGACCGAGAAGCTGATGAACATCAGGATCAGGTTCACGACCCCGATGTAGAAGGTCAGGATCACCACCGCGATGAAGAACCCGAGCAGCTTCTCCCAAGGGTCGCCCACATACTCCATAGGATGGCCGCCCGGACGGATCGACGACCAGAAGTAGCGGCGCAGGCGGGTTTTCATCCAGAAACGGTAAAAGCCCAGCGTCAGGATCGACCAAAAGCCTGTTTTCAGCGCCAGCCAGAACACGGCACCCCGGCGGCCCACAAAGCCGACCGGCAGCGCACCGTCAGGTGAATTTATTGTCCCTTGGGAAGCCGCGGGGGGCCATCCGCCCTGCGCCTGCGCGCTTTCCGCGCCACTCGGCAAGGTCGGTTTCTGTTCTTGTCCGTCCGGCTGGGTCGAGCCAGCTGAGCCCGTCTGCCAGGGTGAAGGTGGTTGCATCGCTCAGGCCCCCGTCCTTGTACTTTTGCAGACGCACACCCTTGCCCCGCGCCATCTCGGGCAGCTCTTCCAATCCAAAAACCAACATCTTGCGATTTTCGCCCACAACGGAGATGCAGTCACCCGATACCGGTTTGCACACCGCCACTTTAACGTCGCCGCGCACGTTCAGCACCTGCTTGCCCGTACGGGTCTGCGCGATCACCTCGTCCTCCGGCACGATGAAGCCGTCGCCCGCCGACGATGCGACCAAAAGCTTACGACCGGGTTTATGGGTCAGCAGCGAGTGGATCTGCACCTCGTTCGGCAGGTCGATCATCAGGCGCAAGGGTTCGCCCATACCGCGCCCGCCGGGCAGGTTCGATGCGGAGACAGTATAGAACCGCCCGTTTGAGCCCACGACAATCAGCCGATCCGTGGTTTCGGCGTGGAAGATGAAACGAGGGCCATCGCCGTCCTTGAACTTCAACTCGCGGGTCAGATCGATATGGCCGGTCATCGCGCGGATCCAGCCCATTTGGCTGCACACCACGGTGATCGGTTCGCGGTCGATCATGGCCTCGAGCGGCACATCCTCGACCTCGCCCGCCTCGGCAAATGCCGTGCGGCGTGCGCCGCCTTCGTAGTCCTTGCCGAACTTCTTTTTCGTCTCGCGCATCTGGTCGGCGATGGCCTGCCATTGCAGGTCCTCGCTGTCGAGCAGGTCCTCGAGGGCTGCGCGTTCTTCCATCAGTCCGGATTGCTCGCGCAGCAGCTCCATCTCTTCAAGACGGCGCAGAGAGCGCAGGCGCATGTTCAGGATCGCTTCGACCTGCACCTCGCTCAACTCGCCATCGCCCGGCGGAGGCGACACATAATCCGCCTCGGTCATCGCACGCGGGTGATCCTTGCCCCAATCCTCGCGCATCAGGGCGGCCTTGGGATCATCGTCGTAGCGGATGATGTCGATTACGCGGTCGAGGTTGAGGAAGGCGACGATCAGCCCCTCGAGCACCTCGAGCCGGTGGTCGATCTTTTCCATGCGGTGCTGGCTGCGGCGGATCAGCACCTCGCGCCGGAAATCGAGGAAGGCGCGGAGCACTTCCTTCATCGAGCAGACCTTAGGCGTGACTCCGTCGATCAGCACGTTCATGTTGAGCGAGAACCGCACTTCCAGGTCCGAATTGCGATAGAGCATGCCCATCAGCACGTCAGGGTCCACATTCTTCGACCGGGGTTCGAGGATCAGGCGGATGTCGTCGGCGCTCTCATCCCGGACATCGCCCAGAATCGGCACTTTCTTGGTTTGGATCACCTCGGCCAGCTTTTCGATCAGCTTGGATTTCTGGACCTGATAGGGGATCTCGGTGACAACAATCTGCCACTGGCCGCGGCCAAGGTCCTCCACCTCGTAGCGGCAGCGCAGGCGGAAGCCGCCCTTGCCGGTCCGGTAGGCTTGAGCGATGGCCTCGGGCGGCTCGACAATGATGCCTCCGGTCGGGAAGTCGGGGCCGGGCACGTAGTTCAGCAACGTGTCGTCGCGCGCATCGGGCGTCTTGATCAGATGCAGGCAGGCGTCGCACAGCTCGGCAATGTTGTGGGGCGGAATGTTGGTCGCCATGCCCACGGCGATGCCGGAGGAGCCGTTAGCAAGAAGGTTGGGGAACTGCGCGGGCAGCACGACCGGTTCGGTCAGCGTGCCGTCATAGTTTTCGCGAAAATCCACCGCGTTTTCGTTGAGGCCTTCAAGCAGTGCTTCGGCAACGGCGGTCATCCGTGCTTCGGTATATCGCGAGGCCGCCGGATTATCGCCGTCGATGTTGCCGAAGTTGCCTTGCCCATCGACCAGCGGATACCGGACGTTGAAATCCTGCGCGAGACGCGCCATCGCGTCATAGATCGCGGCATCGCCGTGCGGGTGATAGTTGCCCATCACATCGCCGGAGATTTTGGCAGACTTGCGGAAACCACCCGTGGACGAGAGGCGCAGTTCCCGCATGGCGAACAGGATGCGCCGGTGCACAGGTTTCAGACCATCACGCGCATCCGGCAGCGCGCGGTGCATGATCGTCGACAGCGCATAGGTCAGATACCGCTCCCCCAGCGCGCGGCGCAGCGGTTCGCTGAGGTCCATGTTGGGGTTGTCGGTCTGATCGGCCATAGATGGTGTGTAGCGGCCCCCTTGGTCGGGAACAAGCGGTCAGGTGGATGATCTGCCGTCGGGGAACGAATTGGGCGCACCACGCGTTGCCATCGCACCACAACAGTGAGCTTCGGGGAAAACTGACCGACTTTTACCACTGTCCGGAATCACTCGGTCTGGTATTGTCGAGATGTGTTGCCAGGCTGCTTTTGTAACACGTCAGGTTTGTTTTGGGGGACACATAGCGTATGTGGCGTTTCATCATTGTGACATTTGGGTTTCTGGCGTTCGCCTTTTACGAGATGAGCGGTGGTGCCGATTTCGACCCTGAAGCCACGCGCATGGCCCGGATCGAGATGCCGGTCGCGGTGGAGCCTGAAAAACTCGAGCGCGTGGTAGAGGCCGAAACAGAGTTGCAACCCCCACTGCCCGAGAGCGTTACGCGCGTGTCCCTGAACCTCAACAGCGTCAACGATGTGCTGCGCCCACAGCGCAACGTTCCCACGACACCCGCACGCCAGTTGCCCGCTGCGGAAGAGCCTGAAGTGGCCGACGTGGCGCTGTCCGAAGAGGAGCCAACGGTCATCCTGCCCAGCTTGATCGTGGACACCGCCGTCATCACACCGGTCGATTTCAACGCACCGAGAGCGGCAGAGGACACCGTGCAAAACGTGCGCGAGGTGACTGCCCGCAGCGTGAACGTGCGCGGCGGTCCAGGCACCGATTTTTCGGTCGTCAACCGTCTGACCCGTGGCGATGCGGTCGAGATCTTGCAGGACCCTGGCAATGGCTGGGTCAAGCTGCGCCCGGTCGGTGGCGGTACCGTGGGTTGGATGGCGGACTTCTTGCTCAGCGAAGGCTGATTGCAACGGGCGTGCTGCGCGCTATGGTCCCGCTCGCACAAGAGCTGGACAAACAATGGCACCGAAATCAGTACTCATCACCGGGTGTTCCTCGGGGATAGGCTATGCCGCCGCCCATGGCTTGCGCGCAGCAGGTTGGCGCGTCTTTGCAGGCTGCCGCAAGGCCGAAGACTGTGCCCGTCTGAAGGCCGAGGGGTTTGACAGCCCGAGGATCGACTACGCCGATCCCGACACGATCCACGCCGGTCTGGCCGAGGTGCTGCACGCGACAGGCGGCACGCTTGACGCCGTGTTCAACAACGGCGCTTTCGGTATTCCCGGTGCGGTCGAAGATATGCCGACGGACGCGTTGCGCGACATTTTCGAGACCAACTTCTTTGGTTGGCACACGTTGACGCGCGCCGTGATACCGGTGATGCGGGCGCAAGGGCATGGGCGGATTGTGCAGTGCTCATCCGTGCTGGGTTTTGTCACGATGCCGTGGCGCGGTGCGTACAACTCGACCAAGTATGCGCTGGAGGGGCTGACACAGACCTTGCGCGTCGAGATGCGCGATACGCCAATCCATGTGATTTCGGTCCAGCCGGGGCCGATCACCAGCAAGATCAGGGTCAATTCAATTCCGCATTTCGAACGTTGGATTGATTGGGAAGGATCGGTGCGTGTCGATCAATATCGCAAGAAGTTGCGCAAGCGTTTGTACGAGGACAACGGACCGGATACCTTCGAACTGCCCGCCGACGCGGTCGTCAGAAAACTGCGCCATGCACTCGAGGCATCGAAGCCACGCCCGGTCTACATGGTGACGACGCCGACATACCTTATGGCAGTGCTGCGCCGTATCTTGCCGGTACGCGCACTGGATTGGGTGCTTTCACGCGGGTGACCCGACGCCGCGTTCGCTTTTGGACATGCGCCGCCTACATCGTGCGAAGAGAAGACAAAGGGACAGGGGACCATGGGTTCTGACGCGTTATTCATCTTGATCGTTCTGGCCTGTCTGGCCGTTGTTGTCGTGCTGATGCTTGGCCTGGGCGGCTTTGCCAAGGGCTCGGGTTGGGCCAAGGCCAACTCGAACAAACTGATGCGTTACCGGATCGGCGCACAATTTGTGGCCGTCCTTTTGATCCTGGCCTATGTGGCACTGCGCGGAACGGGGAACTGAGCATGGTTGTACTGAACAAGATCTACACGAAAACAGGTGATGCGGGCGAAACGGCCCTAGGCAATGGCGCACGGGTGGCAAAGCACGCGATGCGCGTGACGGCCTATGGTACCGCGGACGAGTTGAACGCGTTCGTCGGCGTCGCGCGGCTGGAAGCGACAGGCGATATGGACGTGTCGCTAAGCCGCATTCAAAATGACCTGTTCGATCTGGGCGCTGATCTATGCCGTCCGGATATGGAAAAAGACTCGGAATCCGAATACCCGCCCCTGCGCATGACGGATGCGCAAGTATCGCGGCTTGAGGCTGAGATCGACGCAATGAACGGCGATCTGGAACCACTGCGCAGCTTCATCTTGCCCGGCGGCTCAGCAATGTCGGCGCATCTGCATGTGTGCCGGACCGTGGCACGCCGGGCCGAGCGGTTGTCCGTGGAACTCGCGACGATGGAAGCCGTGAACCCCGCGGCGGTGAAATATCTCAACCGGCTCAGCGACTGGTTCTTTGTGGCCGCGCGCATCGCCAACAACGGCGGTAATGATGACGTGCTTTGGGTTCCAGGTGCGAACCGCGACTAGCGGCAAACGCTCCGGGGGAGCGTTTGGCACCTGGAAGGGCGGAGCCCCGGGGTTCCTCGCTCGAGACTAGCTCTGCTCCGGTTCCCACAACTCTATCGGCGTGCCTTCAGGATCGGTCAGATGCGCAAAGCGGCCGATCCCGGGCATATCACCCACCATCTTGACCTCAACGCCTGCGCCCTCGAGTTGCGCAGCCATCTTGTCGAGGTTCCCGACCCGAAAATTCAGCATGAACGCCTTGTCGGCTGCGAAGTAATCCGTATCGGCGGCAAAGGGCGCGAACACCGTCGCGCCACCCTCTGCCATCCAGGGCGTCTGGTCCTTGGCCGTCGGTACAAGATTGATGCCCAGCACATCACGATACCAAGTGGCGAGGCGTTCAGGATTCTCTGACCGAAAAAAGAAACCGCCGAATCCTGTCACGCGTTCCATCGCGCCCCCCCAATGCTTTCCAACAGTGTATCAAAGTTTCCCTTCAGCCGCATCGCATTGAAAACGCGGCGTTCAAAGGCCGTGACGCGACGATTTTGTCCTGTTTCCGTAACGGCGTCTTGGGTAAACCGTGCGGGATAAACTAATTCGGCTGGGAAGCTGAGTCGTTATTTTGAGGAGAGGAACGCTCATGAAGGTGCTTGTGCCTGTTAAACGCGTGATCGACTACAACGTGAAGGTGCGCGTGAAAGCGGACGGTTCCGGGGTTGATCTCGCCAACGTGAAAATGTCGATGAACCCGTTTGACGAGATTGCCGTCGAACAGGCCATCCGCCTGAAGGAAGCAGGCCAGGCCGAGGAAGTCATTGCTGTCTCTATCGGTGTGAAACAGTCGCAGGAAACCCTGCGCACTGCTTTGGCGATGGGCGCCGACCGCGCGATCCTGGTGATTGCCGCCGATGACGTGCATACCGATATCGAGCCGCTGACCGTTGCCAAGATCCTCGCCAAAGTGGTCGAGGAAGAGCAGCCCGGCCTCGTGCTCTGCGGCAAGCAGGCCATCGACAACGACATGAACGCCACCGGCCAGATGCTGTCGGCCCTGCTGGGCTGGAGCCAGGCCACGTTCGCGTCCGAAGTCGAAGTCGCGGGCGACAAGGCCAAGGTCACGCGCGAAGTTGACGGTGGTCTGCAGACCATCGAGGTGAACATGCCGACCGTCATCTCGGTCGACCTGCGCCTGAACGAGCCGCGCTATGCCTCGCTGCCCAACATCATGAAAGCCAAGAAAAAGCCGCTGGACGAAAAGACAGCCGCTGATTACGGCGTCGAAACCGCACCGCGTCTGGAAATCGTGAGCACGGCAGAGCCCGAGGCACGCGCGGCGGGCATCAAGGTGGGCTCGGTCGAAGAGCTTATGGAGAAACTCAAAGAAGCGGGGGCTGTGTAATGGCTGTTCTTCTTCTCGCAGAAATCAATGATGGCGAACTGAGCATGGACGCCACGGCCAAGGCCGTGACAGCTGCCAAAGCGCTGGGTGACGTCACCATTCTGGCCACCGGCGCAACCTGCGCCGATGCTGCCGCGACGGCTGCCACCATCGACGGGGTGGCAAAAGTGCTGTGCGCCGAGGATGCGCTTTACGGCAAGCGTCTGGCTGAACCGGTCGCGGACCTGATCGTGTCGCTGGCTGGCGATTACGAGCACATCGTTGCGCCCGCCACCACCGACGCCAAGAACATCATGCCCCGCGTCGCAGCCCTGCTGGACGCGATGGTGATCTCGGATGCGACCGCCGTTGTCGATGGCAACACGTTCGAGCGTCCGATCTATGCCGGTAACGCGATCCAGACCGTGAAGACAGGTGACGGCAAGAAGGTCATCACCTTCCGGACGTCCACCTTTGACGCGGCGGGCACGGGTGGTTCCGCTTCGGTCGAAACCATTGGCGCAGCGGCTGACCCTGCCCTGTCGAGCTGGGTCGAGGACAAAGTTGCCGAAAGCGACCGTCCCGAGCTGACCTCGGCTGGTGTGGTTGTGTCCGGGGGTCGCGGTGTCGGCTCCGAAGACGACTTTGCGCTGATCGAGAAGCTGGCCGACAAGCTGGGCGCCGCCGTTGGCGCGTCCCGTGCAGCGGTCGACTCCGGTTATGCTCCGAACGACTGGCAAGTCGGCCAGACCGGCAAGGTTGTGGCACCCGACCTCTACGTCGCTGTCGGTATCTCGGGCGCAATCCAGCACTTGGCGGGCATGAAAGACTCCAAGGTCATCGTCGCGATCAACAAGGACGAGGAAGCCCCGATCTTCCAGGTTGCGGACTACGGACTGGTCGCCGACCTGTTCGATGCTGTCCCGGAGATGATCGAAAAGCTGTAATCAGCTTTGCGTTCAATGCACTCGGAAAGCCCGCCGGTCTTCCGGCGGGCTTTTTAGTTTACGACCGGCGCAAGCGACTGCGCGATTTCCTTGTGGGCCGCCGGGCCAAGCATCTGGCGGGCCGCTGGCGCGTCCATCTCATTGAACACCATGCCTTCCGTGCCTACCGCGATCGCATCCTCTGAAATGACCGTCTCAACATATTCGGTGGCCAGTTCGGACACCTTGTCAATCATCTCGCGCGAGACGAAGGCAAGGTCAGTCTCCGGATCCTGCGCCGACGCCTCGGGTGTCTGGCGAGACGCCCAAAGCAGCACAGTCCGTCCCTTGATCTGGCTCAGCACCAGGCGCATCCGCGCAACCCACGCCGTTTGCAATTCTTCCACAACCGTCTCGAACCGTTCGGGAGAGATCAGCTCCAACCGCGCCAGCATGTGATTGGTGAAGTTAAACTCGGCAAAGTCCACCTCGCGGTAAATTGCGCGCAGCAGCGAAGACGCTTCGACAAAGCGGTCATTGCGGCGCGGGTGCACGCGGTAAAACCGGTTCGACATATTGCGCGGGCTGGTGATCTGGATCACGGTCAATTGGGCCTTGCCAGAGACCTCGCGCAAATACGGGTCGGTTGCAAACACGTCGACGCCGCCGTTCAACGACCCGAAATTCACGCAAGTGATGCCAGTTGCCTGCTCGACCAGATCCGGAAACGGAGAGGCAACAAATTTGCCATAGGTGGTGGACCCACCAAAGAACGCAACAAATGGCGCATCCAGAGACCTGCGCGGTCCACGAAACAAGACCTTGGAGTTCCCGTAACGACACGGCAAGTAGTCAAGCCCCCCGGGACCTAACGATTCAATACTCATGAGACCCACTCTCACTATTTTTCCCGACATCATCATCGCAGCGGCAGGTTGACGAAGCCCTAATGAATTTGGGCGTTATTGAGGCATTGCATCCCCTTGCCCCCGGTACGCGGCTGACCCTATGGTGCAGCGACTGGACACGAGGGCGGCGATGGACATCAAGACGGTCGGGATTGTGGGTGCGGGGCAAATGGGCAATGGCATCGCACATGTGATGTCACTGGCGGGCTACGATGTCATGCTGAATGACATTTCCGGTGACGCCTTGGCCGGTGCAATAGCTACAATTGACCGCAATCTCGAACGCCAGGTCAGCCGCGACAAGATCAGCGCCGGTGACAAATCCGCGGCCCTGTCCCGCATCCAGACAACGCAAACTCTTCCCGATCTGGGCCAGACAGACCTGGTGATCGAAGCCGCGACAGAGCGGGAAACAATCAAGCAGGCGATATTCGAAGATCTTGTGCCGCATTTGCAGCCGCACACGATCCTGACATCGAACACGTCGTCCATCTCGATCACGCGCCTGGCCAGCCGCACGGACCGGCCCGAAAAATTCATGGGCTTCCACTTCATGAACCCCGTGCCGGTGATGCAGCTGGTCGAGCTGATCCGCGGCATCGCAACCGATACTGAAACCTTTGAAGCCTGCGCAACCGTCGTCGAAAAGCTGGGCAAGACGGCTGCCACGGCCGAAGACTTCCCAGCCTTTATCGTGAACCGCATCCTGATGCCGATGATCAACGAGGCTGTCTACACGCTCTACGAAGGGGTCGGGTCGGTTAAATCCATCGACTCGTCCATGCGGCTGGGCGCCAACCATCCGATGGGCCCGCTAGAACTCGCCGACTTCATTGGGCTCGACACCTGCCTTGCCATCATGAACGTGCTGCATGACGGGTTGGCTGACACCAAGTACCGCCCATGTCCGCTGCTCACCAAGTATGTCGAAGCCGGGTGGCTGGGGCGCAAGTCACAACGCGGGTTCTACGATTACCGAGGCGAAACGCCCGTACCGACGCGGTAGCGTTTTCTGACCCAGAAAACGGACCGGAATTTTTGCAAAATTCCGCGCGGCTCAGTCCTTGAGAGCCATCGTATGATCCCGCAACCATGCCATGAAACCACGCGGGTCATCCTTGAACCCTGTCACGATTTCCGGATCAAGCGGATGGCCGACGATCGGTCCTTGCGGCTTGTTGCAGGACCGCACAATCTCGTGCAGCAGCAAGCCCTGCCGCAACATCGGCGACACCTTGTCAGCGATGTGATAGGCGCGGCTGTTTGAGCCGGGGAAGCGCATCGGGACAACCGTTGCGCCAGAACGGCGGATCAGCTGCGCGGTAAATACGTTCCACTCGGCCTCGATCGCAGGGCCCCACCATGTCTGAGACGTAGCGACGACGCCTGACGGGAACAGCGCCACAACGCCACCCTCCTTCAGATGCGCCATCGCTTTGGCGCGCATCTCGACCCCTTTGCGTTGCGCATCGGGATCGTGAGGAAAGGGCACGGGGATCATGTAGCTGCCCGCCACCTCGTCGATGGCCGTCAAAAGCGACCGGGTCAGAATGCGATAGTCGGGCCGAACCCGGCCAATCAGATCGGCAAAGATCATACCGTCCACCATCCCGTGCGGATGGTTCGCCACAACGATCACCGGCCCTTGCCTGGGAATGCGGTTCAACTGCGCCTGCGGCGTGGTCAGATCAATGCCCATCACGTCCAGACACGCGCGCCAGAACGCCTGCCCACTCGGCGCGCCCTGCCGCTCGAACTTGCGGATCAGGCGCAGGATGGTCAGCTTGCCGGTGAATGCTTCCATCACGCGGATGAACGAAGCCTTCCACGGGTCGTCAAAGGTGGACGCATAGGACAAGCTGCGCCGATCATAGGTGTTGAACGACACCTTCTCCGGCTCGGGCTTTGCGACCTTCGTCATGTTATGTGTGCTATCGACCAAGCGATCGTCACCTTCTATCGACGAGTGGACCATACTGGCCCGATTGGCTCAGGCCTCTTCCCCGAACTTGTCGGCCACCAACGCGCTGAGCGCATCTGCCAAGGGCTCGGCATCAGGGCCCGAAGTTTCAACGTCAATAAAACTTCCGATTGGTGCTGCCAACATTAAAAGTCCCATAATACTGTCGCCTGATGCAGACATACCATCTTGGCTGACGGTCGCGCGGGCATCGAAGGCCTCGACCACTTCGACCAGTTTGGCGGACGCACGCGCGTGCAATCCCTTGATGTTCACGATTTCAAGTCTGCGTTGGGACATAGTCAGGTATCTGCGCCTACATTCTGGCTATCGATATATTTCTTGCCTGCGCTCAGTGCGGCCTGCACCGCGTCCGACACATGCAGCTTACGGCTCTTGGCCAACTTGATCAGCATGGGCAGGTTAGCGCCGTAAAGTATCCGCCGGTTCTGGGGCTTGCAAGCCAAGAGGCTGAGGTTGGACGGGGAACCGCCGAAAAGGTCGGTCACCACCACCACGCCTTCGCCTGTGTCCACGTCGTCAGCGGCGGCGCAAATCTCTGTCTCCTTGGCCTTGCGGTCGTGATCCGCTTCGATGGCGATGGCACGGACACCCGGCTGTGCCCCCACGACATGCTCAATGGCGCGTAGGTATTCCCCCGCGAGCCCGCCATGTGCGACAATCACGATCCCGATCAAGCTGATGCCTCTTCGCGTTTGCGGCGATCCAGTTCCCGATGCCGAATAGACACTTGCCAGCCAGCCTCTGCAAGGGCTGCCGCGACGGTTTCCGCCATGGCAACCGACCTGTGTTGGCCGCCAGTGCAACCGAATGCAACCGACAGGTGAGATTTCCCCTCGTCCAGCACCGCAGGCAACTGCCACAGCAGCAAATCACGCAAACGTGTTTCGAACTCTTGCGCACGCGGATCGGAATAGATGTGGGTTTTGACCGCCTCATCCAGCCCGGTCTTTTGGCGCAGACCCGGCTCCCAATACGGATTTTTAAGAAAGCGGCAATCCAAAACCATGTCGACAGATCGCGGCAGCCCGCGCTTGTAGCTGAAACTTTGCACCGACACGGCCAGCTGGCTTTGCTCGCCTGGGGAAAACCAGTGTTCCACCTCGGCCCGAAGCTGATGCACGTTCAGATCACTCGTATCAATCAGGACGTCGGCACGCGCCCGCACTGGCGCCAGCAGGTCTTTTTCCCGCAGGATCCCCGCCTCGACCCGGTCCGCTTCCGCCAACGGGTGGCGGCGCCGCGTTTCGGAAAACCGATTGAGCAATATATCGGTCCGGCAGTCGAGATATAGAAGTTCAGGCATCACACCCGGCACCGCTGCAATTTGGCCCAAGGCATCATTGATGGCCGTTGCCGAAAAATCCCGGTTGCGCGGGTCTAGGCCCAAGGCCACCGGTGCCTCGCGATGTGGCGCATCCAGGAGCGCACGGATCAGACGCATCGGCATATTGTCGATCGCCTCGTATCCCAGATCCTCCAGCACCCGGATCGCACTGGAACGCCCCGCGCCTGATGGGCCGGTGACAAGTACAAGGCGGCGGGCGGCGGTCATCTGGGCTCTCAATCCTGGTCGCTGCGTCCGCCTTTCACGTATTGCAACACGGCGAAGGGCCAAGCCGGAGTGTCCACTTTGTGAATACACGGACATGATTGGCCGAGAATGAGCGTTTGATGAAGCTCGGGCAAGCGCTTCGTCTCGACCACATCAAGGTCCACCACAAGGTGCAGCGGGGCTGTCACAGTCTCGGCACGCAGAATGCCGACGCCCCGTGCTTCGATCTGCCCTCGGATCGTTGCGGGCGCGGACAGCAAAATGCCGCTGGCTCCGAGGTTCAACTCGGTCTGATCATCGGCGATCAGCGTGGCGCCCAGTCCGATTAGCTGGAGCGCAAGGCTCGACTTTCCGCTGCCCGACGCACCGCGGATCAGGACACCGCGCCCGTCCACGGCCACGGCGCTTGCGTGCAGGCGCAAGGTCTCCGTCATCGGGTGTTAGACCGGCAAACCAACGACAAAGCGTGCACCCAAGGGTTCCGACGTGATGTCAGCATCCGTGGGGCGGATGTTCTCGGCCCAGATCACACCGCCATGTGCCTCGACGATCTGCTTGGAAATGGCGAGGCCGAGGCCGGAATTGTTACCGAAATGCTCTTCTGGGCGCTGCGAATAAAAGCGTTTGAAGATCTTGGTCAGCGCCTGATCGGGGATGCCTGGCCCGGTATCCTCCACCACCACCAGCACACGATTTTCGCGCTTGCGGGCCCAGACCCGGATCGCGTCGCCGTCTTCGCAGAACGAGATGGCATTGGTGATCAGGTTGACGAACACCTGCGCCAGCCGTGCCTCCAAGCCTTGCACTTCAATCGGGTGCGCCGGCAGATCTGTGATGAATTCGATCCCCTTGCCGCGCGCATCTTCACCCAGGTACTGGCTCAGATTTCCGAGCATTTGCAACAGGTTGAATGGCTCTTCCTCTTCCTTGACCAGCTCGCTGTCCAGGCGGGACGCATTCGAGATATCGCTGACCAAACGGTCAAGGCGCCGCACATCGTGGTCGATCACGTCGAGCAGTTTCTCGCGTTGATCTTCCCGCTTGATCATCCGCAACGTGCCCACGGCAGACCGTAAAGAGGCGAGCGGGTTCTTAATCTCATGGGCCACGTCAGCCGCGAACTGCTCGTTCCCATCGATCCGATTGTAGAGGGCCGCGATCATCCCCCGCAAAGCGCCCGACAGGCGGCCAATCTCATCCGGGCGAGCTGTCAGGTCGGGGATCCGGATGCGCCCCGGGTTCACCTTGCGCGCATTCTTGTCCCGGCCAAGCTCTGCCGCCGCAGCAAGGTCGGCCAGCGGGTTTGCAATCGTGGATGCCAGAACCAGGCTCAGACCGATAGACACAAGGGTCGCGATAACAAACATCTGCAGCACTCGTTCACGCTCTCCGCGCACGAGTGCATCAATTTCGCCTGAGGCGCTGGTCAACGCGATCACGCCCACGGCCGCGCCGTCATGCTGGATCGGCGTCACGACACTGAACATCGCGCCACCTGCAACGGCGAGGCTCTCGCTGATCTGAGTGTCTCCGGCAAGGCTGCGCGCCACAAGTGGCCGCAATTGCTCTTCGATGGGTGCGGGGAGTTCCACCTCCGCACCCGAAAACGGACGGGAGATCTGATGCCACAGCCACCCAAGTCCATCGGTCAGAACGGCCATGTTCTCCGTTTCATTGACCTGATGTGGCAGTGGCGCCAGCATGCCTTCGCTTTGCGCGACAAGCACCTCGGCCGGGTCAAAGACATACACCTCGTGACCCGCACGAAGGTCAAGCGCTGCAAGGGTTTCCGGCACATTCGCACCGTCACCGGTGGCAAGGCTCACCGGCACGCCGGATGGCAATTGCGCCTCAATCACGTCGGCGACCAACTCGGCCTGCGCAACCAGCGCAGACAGGCGCTGCACCGCGAGGCTCTCGCGGGTCGAGTTCAGGTACAGGATACCAGCGACCAGCACGTTCAACGCGATCAGGTTGAACGTGATAATCTTGCGCGCCAGCGGTGAGGCGCGCAACGACATCAGGCCGCGCCGCGCACGCCCGTCGCGCAACTCCGTCGCGGCGGATGTCTCCGGTGCGACCCAGTCTTCCCCAAGAACGATATCACCGTCGCGGGAAGGAGGTGTGCTTGTGTCTCGCACTGCTGTCCTCTCGGCCTGCGCCCGTTCTGGGCGCGCTACGCCTTGTTATTCTTCGTTATAACGATAGCCGATGCCATACAGCGTCTCAATCGCCGAGAATTCATTGTCGGCGCTGCGCATCTTCTTGCGCAAACGCTTGATATGACTGTCGATGGTGCGGTCGTCGACATAGACCTGATCGTCATAGGCAACGTCCATCAACTGATCGCGGGACTTCACGAAACCGGGGCGTTGCGCCAAGGCCTGCAACAGCAGGAATTCCGTCACCGTCAGCGACACGTCCTTGCCCTTCCAACTGACGGCATGACGCAGCGGATCCATCCGCAGATCACCACGTTCCATCACCTTGGTTTCTTCGGTATCGCCGACCACGTCACCAGCGACCGCATCCTGACGGCGCAGCAAGGCGCGGATGCGTTCGACCAACAGGCGCTGGGAAAACGGCTTTTTGACGTAGTCATCCGCGCCCATGCGCAGGCCCAGCACCTCGTCAATCTCATCATCCTTGGAGGTGAGGAAGATCACGGGCATCGTCGTCTTCTGCCGCAGGCGCTGCAGCAGATCCATGCCGTCCATGCGTGGCATCTTGATATCCAGCACGGCCATGTCCGGCAGACGCTTGTTAAAAGCGTCCAGCGCAGCCTGACCGTCGTTATATGTTTCGACCTCGAACCCTTCAGCCTCGAGCGTCATGGACACGGACGTCAGGATATTCCTGTCGTCGTCCACCAATGCAATTTTAGACATTGCCTGTTTCCTTATACTGCTCGTTTTTCTTGATTTTTCAGGCATTGTCTCGGTTTTGGCCTTTCGAATCAATCAATAAGTGCGAATCAGGGGATGAAACCCGCGGTAGAGTGGCCAGAAAGTGGTTAGGAATGGCTAAATTACCTCACATTCCCGCTTTGAGTGCACACCACTGAAACACTGTTTGCGCAACCGGTCGCCATGATGGCGCTAACCTTGTTCGCGGCCCTATTCACCTTGTGAATCCGCGTGTTATGACGCCGGAATACAGCGATGTGACGTCGCTTAATGGCCTTTGGGCCATCCTCTGACCAACAACGCCGCATGTCGGCATCAGGAGAGTTCATATGACATTTGGACGGGTAAACCCGCAGTTCCGCCTCGAAGATCAAGGGATCACTGGGCTGGGCGATGTCTATTACAACCTGATCGAACCCGCCTTGATCGAGCGCGCGCTCGAACGCAAGGAAGGCACGCTCGGCAAAGGCGGCACCTTTCTTGTCACCACCGGCAAGTTCACCGGGCGTTCGCCCAAGGACAAGCACGTGGTCAAAACCAACAGCGTCGCCGACACAATCTGGTGGGACAATAACGCCGCCATGTCGCCGGAAGGTTTCGACGCGCTTTACGAAGACATGCTGGAGCATATGAAGGGCCGCGAATACTTCGTTCAGGACCTGACCGGCGGCGCCGATCCCAGCTATTCCATCAATGTCCGCATGGTGACCGAACTGGCTTGGCATGGCCTCTTTATCCGCCACATGCTGCGCCGCCCGGATGCGGACGACCTGCAGGACTTCATCGCGGATTTCACCGTGGTTAACTGCCCGTCCTTCCAGGCAAACCCGGAACGCCACAACTGCCGCTCCGAAACTGTCATCGCCATGAACTTCGACCGCAAGCTGATCCTGATCGGCGGTACGGAATACGCAGGTGAGAACAAGAAATCTGTATTCACCCTGCTCAACTATCTCTTGCCCGAAAAAGGCGTGATGCCGATGCATTGCTCGGCCAACCATGCGCAGGGCAACCCGGTCGACACCGCGATCTTCTTCGGCCTGTCGGGCACAGGCAAGACAACGCTTTCCGCAGATCCCGGCCGCGTATTGATCGGCGATGACGAGCATGGCTGGTCCGGCCGCGGCACCTTCAACTTCGAAGGCGGCTGCTATGCCAAAACAATCAACCTGAGCGAAGAGGCCGAGCCGGAAATCTACGCCACAACCGAAAAATTCGGCACGGTGATCGAGAATATGGTGTTCGATCCCGAAACCAAAGAGCTCGACTTCGAAGATGACAGCCTGACGGCCAACATGCGCTGCGCTTACCCGCTGCACTATATCTCAAACGCGTCGTCCTCGGCGCTTGGCGGGCACCCCAAGAACATCATCATGCTGACCTGCGACGCCTTTGGTGTCCTGCCCCCCATCGCTCGGCTCACACCTGCGCAGGCCATGTACCACTTCCTTTCCGGCTTCACGTCTAAGGTGGCCGGAACAGAGCGTGGCGTGACCGAGCCTGAGCCCACATTCTCGACCTGCTTCGGCGCACCGTTCATGCCGCGTCGGCCCGAGACGTACGGCAAGCTCCTGCAGGAAAAGATCGCCAAGCACGGCGCGACCTGCTGGCTGGTGAACACCGGCTGGACCGGCGGCGCATATGGCACAGGCAGCCGCATGCCGATTCGCGCGACGCGCGCGCTGTTAACCGCGGGTCTGGACGGAACACTGGCCAAGGGTGAATTCCGCAAGGATCCCAACTTTGGCTTTGATGTGCCTGTCTCCGTGCCGGGCGTCGCCGATATCCTGCTCGATCCGCGGCGCACATGGGACGATGCCGCCGCATATGACGCGCAGGCCGCCAAGCTGGTCGAGATGTTCTCGAACAATTTCGAGCAATATTTGCCCTACATCGACGACGACGTAAAAGCCGCTGCGATCAGCTAAGGACGATCCCGGGGCCTTATGCGGCCTCGGGCACCACATCCGACAGCGGAATATCCAGAAGATACTCCAGATCCTCACGGCTGTTATACGCAAGGAACGTGTCGATCGGGGCATCGCGCCCCTCGACCACCCATTTCAGCACACTCGGCTCCAGGTGCAGGTATCCGATCCGGGCTGCGAACCCCTTGTACGCCACCACGTTGAGAATAAACCCGTAGATCCAGTCTGGATCCCAGCGTTGCATCATCTCGAGCATACCCGTACGCCCGAGTACGGGCGCCAGTCCCACGCCGCGATACTTCCCGCGCTCCGGCGCGACCCAGAACTCGCCGTGATACGCGGCCATGCCATTGATCTTGTGGGTGCCAGGCGTCGCGCGAAAGCGTGAACGGACCAGATCAACGCCTTTCAGCGGCGGCGGAAACGCCCGAAACTGCCGCAGCAGGTAGCCGCTCAGGGGGCGCGCCGACAAACGCACGCGTTTGGCGGCCTGCGTGTGGATCAACTCGCCATCCTCACTGCGGCCGATCAGCCAGAACGCATTGGACTTGTTCAGGCCGTGCATGTCGGGATCAAAGGGTGCGCCCAGCTTCTGCATGGGGCGTTCTTCGGCAACGATATCGCGATACTCTTCAAAGTCCGTGCCGATGGTCAGAGTAATCCCCTGAGATACCAAAATATTGCGGCTGGTCGCGATAAATGGCGCCGCATTGCCGGGGAACTGAATGGTCATAACTATCTCTCCTCTGACGCATTACGTCAAAGTTAAGACAGATTTGAGGAAAATACCCGTAAAACTCGCCGAATAAGTGTAAGTTAGTTAAGGCGGCGGTTTTGAGAGATTTTCGAATGTGGCGTCTGCCGGATCAAAATCCGGTGGTTCGATTTCTGCAAGATCGGCCCGCTGCGCCTCGTCCAGCGCTGCGATCTTGACGTTTACGGTGGGCACAACCAGCGTCATGACGGAGGGGGAACGATCGGGAAAAAATCCTGCCATCATAAGGCGTTGGTAGGCCATTGTGACCGGCCCTGCGTCGTTCCGGCCGGGCATCCGCGTGAACACGTGATCCAGCCGCGCCATCTGCGTGGTTTGAATATCCAAAAATGACTGATCCAGCATCCGACCGAATTCCTCACCGGCAGGTAGGCGCGCAATAGGGCGACCGATACTTGAGCGTGCGTAATCCTGTCCAAACCAATTCACGTATGCCGAGCGCTGGCCGAATTCGACACAGATCCAGCCCGAATCAGAATTCCGATACACCATCAGGTAGGGCCGAACATGCGCCAGTGCCGGATTTTCAATCTCGCCCGCGCCCATGACCCATGCGCGATAGGTCTCGCGCAGCAGGATCGACTCGTCATACCAGATGTCGCCCATGGGTTGCTGCTGCTGGTAAAAGACCCAGTCGCCCGCCTGGGCCTGAAGGTATTGGAGCGCGCTGCGTACACCTGTCTGCCCCTTCGACCACGCGCGGGCATGCATCAGAAGTTCACGCGCCTCGGGCAGCGCCGCTTCGCCCGCCTCGGTCAGCTCGTACCGGCGGTCGCGTGTCTGAAACAGCTCTTCTCCGCGCAATTCCTCCAGCTGCGAGATATGACGCCGCACCGTCTGACGCGTGCTGTTCAACTCTGTCACCGCATGGGACAGATTCAACGTCTGCGCCAGCGTCGTGAACGAGCGTATCATCTCGAACAGGAGCGGTTGGTTCACGTCAGTCAAGTTGCGCGTCGGGGCATTCACAGGCAAACCCAATGTATGATCAGCAATACGTCAATGTTAAATGAATCATACATTAATGCAACATTTACGTGTGGTCTGGGGTGCAAAACTAGCCAATTGAACCTGTGCGTGTACTCGGCGACTACTCTGTGTAGATCAACCGGAGGTAATTAGTATGTCACACCCAGTAGATGTTCACGTCGGCAAACGCCTGAAGCAAATCCGCACGCTGCGGCGGATGTCGCAAACCGATGTAGCAAAGCGTTTGGACCTGTCTTTCCAGCAGATCCAGAAGTACGAAATCGGGTCGAACCGCATCGCGGCCAGCCGCCTTTTCGAACTGTCGCGCATCCTCGACGTGCCCACGTCCTATTTCTTTGAGGGGCTGGCCGAGCCGGAACCCGCCAACCGCAACGATCGCGGTCTCGATATTGTGAACGCGCTCGCCACGATCGAGGACGAGAGAATCAAGTCGCGAATCGTGACGTTCATCGAGGACGTGTCGGGCCTGACCGTCGCGCGCAAGGCGTCCTGACTCGCGTCATGATGCAAGAAAACCCTTACGGTGCATGACCTCCGGCGGCACCGAGGGTTCCAAAGGATAGTAGTTGTACGAGTGACACCGCGCCCAACTTGGGCGCGGTTTTATTTTGTGGCATACTTAAAGTGCGCGACGTCGATGCTGCACTGCAGTATATTGCCACGCAAGAAACGAACAAACAGCCGCACCAAAATGAATATTTGTTGCGCTGCACCTGCGAACTAGGTAAGCCGTGACGAAGCTTAAAACGAGGAGCCAAGGCATGGCACATGACGGACAGGATATGGGGGCGGTCACGCCCATTTTGCTGGATGACCTGCTTGGTCTGACACGTGCGGCGCTGAAACCCGTCGAAAAGATCACGGAACTTGCGCGCACGCGCCTGCGCGACCAACTGAGCGTCGATGGCCGCGTATCCGGCGAGCTTGTGGAAGAGAATCAGACCGCAGCCCACGGTCTGGCGTGGCTCGCCACATACTCCGAATCGCTGCGCCAGATGCAGAAATGGGCCGACGCACTGGAAGCGCAGTCCAAGTTTGGCGAGGTTGAGGCGCTGATTCACCAGATCGCCTTTGGTGAATACCTTTGGCAGATCTACGGCGGCATCCAGATGAACCAGGGCGAAGTGCTGCGCCTTCAGGATCTTGGGCTCAGCCAAGACGACATGCGCGGCATGATGGACCCCGCGGTGATGACGCTCACCCAGGGCGGCAACACGCAAGCCGCCCGCATCCGGCTTGTCGAGCTGATGCAGGAACGCAGCGCGGAAATCACCGTGGGCGCCTCCGGCCTCGACGAAGAGCTGGAAATGATCCGCGAACAGTTCCGCCGCTACGCCATCGAAAAGGTCGAGCCTTTTGCCCATGACTGGCACCTCAAGGATGAACTTATCCCGATGGAGGTGATCGAGGAACTGGCCGAGATGGGTGTCTTTGGCCTGACCATCCCCGAAGAATATGGAGGCTTTGGCCTTTCCAAAGCGTCCATGTGTGTCGTGTCCGAAGAATTGTCGCGCGGTTACATCGGCGTCGGCTCCCTCGGCACCCGCTCCGAGATTGCGGCCGAGCTGATCATAGCGGGCGGCACCGAAGAACAGAAACAAAAGTGGCTGCCGCAACTGGCCAGCGCCGAAACGATGCCCACGGCCGTCTTCACGGAGCCAAACACCGGCTCTGACCTCGGCTCCCTGCGCACCCGCGCGGTCAAGGATGACAACGGCGACTACAAGATCACGGGCAACAAGACCTGGATCACCCACGCTACGCGCACGCAAGTGATGACGCTGCTCGCGCGCACTGATCCGAACACGACCGACTACAAGGGTCTGTCGATGTTCCTGGCTGAAAAGACACCCGGCACCGAGGAAAATCCCTTCCCCACCGACGGCATGACCGGCGGCGAGATCGAAGTGCTCGGCTACCGCGGCATGAAGGAATACGAACTGGGCTTCGACAACTTCCATGTGCAGGGCGAGAACCTGCTCGGCGGGGAAGAGGGCAAAGGCTTCAAACAGCTGATGGAAACCTTCGAATCGGCCCGCATCCAGACAGCGGCCCGCGCCATCGGCGTGGCGCAGTCCGCGCTCGACATCTCGATGCAATACGCTCTGGACCGCAAACAGTTCGGCAAGGCGCTGATCAACTTCCCCCGCGTCGCCAACAAGCTGGCGATGATGGCGGTCGAGATTATGGTGGCGCGCCAACTGACCTACTTCTCGGCGTTCGAGAAGGATGAGGGCCGTCGCTGCGATGTCGAGGCAGGCATGGCCAAACTGCTGGGCGCCCGCGTGGCGTGGGCGGCTGCTGACAACGGGTTGCAGATCCACGGCGGCAACGGTTTCGCGCTGGAGTACAAAATTTCCCGCGTCCTCTGCGACGCCCGCATCCTCAACATCTTCGAAGGTGCCGCCGAAATTCAGGCGCAAGTCATCGCCCGCCGCATCCTCGGCTGACCCCAAACTGGTAGGGCGGGGTTTCACCCCGCCACGCCTCCCTAAGTTCAGCAAAACCGAAGGCCGGGCTTCAGCCCGGCCTTTTCATATCTGCCCCCCCGAAAACCCCGTTGACCCACCCTTAACCTTCACCACCGCACGCCGCGTTAACCCGCGCTTCGGTGCACAACCGGTGTACGTGTGGTGCACGCATTGTGCACGGCTGTTGCATCGCCGTTTTCCCAACGAACAAAGGCGTTAACCCGCACATCTGCCCCTCCCGCGCAATATCCGCGTTAACCGTTGCGCGTACGGTGCCCAGTGCGGCATTGACCTTGCCGCCCGCTCCGCCATTCTGCCGCTCATGCTCACCTTCGCCGCCGCAGTCTTTTTCCTGATCATCACCCCTGGCCCCGGCGTCCTCTCGGCCGCCGGTGTCGGCGCCGCCTTCGGCATGCGGTCAGGCCTGCGATACGTGCTCGGCCTCTTCATCGGCAACAACCTCGTCATCCTCGCGGTGATCAGTGGCCTCGCCGCCCTGATCCTCGCCAGCCCCGCCCTACGCACCTTCCTATTCGTCCTCTCCACGGCCTACCTGCTCTACCTCGCATCCCGCATAGCCTTTGCCGGTTCAAAGCTAGCTTTCGCCGCCGCGGAAACTGAGCCTGGCGTGATCAACGGCATCCTGCTTCAGCCCATCAATCCAAAGGGTTACGCGGTCAACACTGCCCTCTTTTCCGGCTTTGCGCTCATGCCCGACGCGCTGGTGGCCGAAGCCATCTGGAAGGTCCTGATCATCAACGTGATCTGGATCCCCATCCACATCCTATGGGTCTGGTTTGGCGTGCAACTCAAGGCGCTCGACCTCGCCCCGCATCGGCAGCGGAGGATCAATTATGCCATGGCCGCCTCCATGCTTTTGGTGGTCGCGCTGGCGGTCGCATCCGGGATCTAAAACAGCCCGCCCGCCGACCGAACTGCATGCAAGATAAGCAAATTTTTTCGCACCATGTGCGGCAACACGCTCATACCGGAAGTTGAAGTCGCTTTCGCTTGCGCCCCTGCATACCCGGGCGTATCGCACGAACATGGCCAAAGCACCCCTTTCCCCCGCTGCCTGGATTGACGCCGGGCTTGAACAACTCACCGCCCAAGGGCCCCTTGCGCTCAGGGCAGAACCACTCTCAAGACACTTGAAGACCTCGAAAGGGTCTTTTTACTGGCATTTCAAGGACGTACCGGCATTCCAGAAGGCCCTTCTAGCCGAATGGAAAAGCCGTGCGCTCGCCACGCTGGCCGAAGACAGCGCACAGGACGGCACCGCCACGGACAAGATGATCCGCTTCGGACAAAGCGTGCAGGAAGACAGCCCAGGCCCCGCACTGCGCGCATGGGCACAGCAGGACGAGGCCGTCGCCAAAGCGCTGGCCGAGGTCGATACCGCCCGCCTCAAACGCCTGACAGAATTGATGAACAGCATCGGCGTCACGAACGAGGATTTCGCACGCTCCGCCTACGGCTCGCTTATCGGGCTTAAGCAGATGCACACAGACGATGGCGAGGCGCTGGTTGCCTTCGCGGCGCTCGTGGATCTGGTGATGGCCCTGAAATGATCCGTCAATGATCCGGGCTGCGGCGCTGACGCTCATGGCGTCCATCCCCGCCTGCCAGGCAGACGAGACCGTCGCGCGCTACGGCGCCGCTGAGCGTCTGTGGGAGCTGCAAACCCTGAACGGTGCCGCATTGCCTGGGCCAGCCACGCTCGAATTTCAGCCGGGCGGCCCGGTTTCGGGGCAAGCGCCCTGTAACAGCTTCAGCGCAACCAACACGGTGCCGTATCCCTGGTTTCAACTTTCCCCAATAGTCGCCACGCGCGCGGCCTGTGCCGATCTTGATGCGGAAGCAGCATATTTTGAGGCGCTGGCGCGCATGACCCAGTCAGAAGTGCGCGAAGGCACATTGTTCCTGCGCAATGATGACGGGGATGAAATGGTGTTCACAACGTCCGACTGAAGGCATCGACAAAACGATCACGCGCTTCAGGCAATGGTTTCGACCCCAGATCCGGGGCCAGGTGATGCTTGAGGAAATACCCGGTCGTCTCCAGCCCCAATGCAATCTCCGCATCGGGCGCATCCCCCTCGCGGCGCAGAACCGGCGGTAACGGCAAAAGCCGATTGGCCCAGATTCCCGCACCCGCCTTGGACACAGCCCGCCCAGTTTTAGGCGACACATAAGCCAATCCATCCGTCGCACCGGTGGCTGCACAGGTCTTCAGGTCGAGGCCAAAACCCATCTCCTCCAGCAGCGCCAGTTCCCATTGCAGATAAGCCAACGGCCACACATCGTCCTGCCCAAGCAGATCCAGCAGCGCCTCGGTCCGCCGGTACAGAGGTCCATACGCTTCACGCTCGGGCAGACAAAATCCCAACAGCCCGGTCACAGCATTCAATCCCGCCAGCGCCAGCCGATTGCCCATGACCAGTGCCGCGCGACTGCGGACGGGCTCGACAGCAAAACTCCCGATATGTTCCTCAAGCCGCGCGCGCCAAGCCACATCCAACTGCGCCCCTGGCTGCAAAATCGGTGCGATCTTGCGGCTGGTTCCACCCCGGACGACCCCGGCATGACGCCCCTTTTCCTCGGTAAAGACATCGATAATCGCGCTGCTCTCCCCATGCCGCTGCACACTCAGCAATATGCCCGTGCCGCGCCACTCCATCTCAGGCGAGCCCCTCCTGATCCAGCAGGTGCCGCCCCGCTCGGTCCTCTACCTCGATCACCCAAAGATCCGGATCAAAGCCGCGCTGCCGGGTCACTGCGGCATCCACATCCGGCTCCGGACCAGACGCCAACTCGGCCCAAACCCGCGTGTCTGTCATCAGATCAAAAGACCGCTGATAGAGCACCGCTCGCCCATCCAGCGTGTTCAGCTTGACCAAAACTGCGCCCCCGGTGTCATCCCCGTGGGCCACGACAAAGCCCGGGATGTCGGCGAAGCGCAACCGCGCCAAATACGCATCCACCCAAAACCGAGAGGTCAAACGAGGCACCAAGTCCCCCGCTTCTCTGTTTCAAAAAAATCCCCGCCGGAGGGTCGATCAGCCAATGTCTCAGGCATTTCCATCTTTGAAGTCCAGCCCCATCTGATCATAGCGCTCGGCTTCTTCCAGCCACTTCTCACGCACCTTCACTTGCAAAAACAGGTGCACCTTGCGGCCCAGAAACTCGGCCAGTTCTTCGCGCGCCGCCTTACTGACGGCCTTAATCGTCTCACCGCGATGACCCAGCACAATGCCTTTGTGACCATCCCGCGACACATAGATGATTTGGTCCACTTTGGCCGATCCGTCCTTGCGCTCTTCCCAGGCTTCCGTCTCAACGGTCAGCTGATAAGGCAGCTCCTGATGCAAGCGCAGGGTCAGCTTCTCGCGCGTCATCTCGGCGGCGATCATGCGCATGGGTAGGTCTGCGATTTGGTCCTCGGGATAGAGCCATGGCCCCTCCGGCACGTGCTCCGCCAACCACTGGCGCAGGGTTTCGACACCATGTCCTTTCTCAGCCGAAATCATGAAGGTTTCGACGAACTCAAACCGCTCATTCAGGTCTTTCGTCAGCCCCAGCAGAACCGGTGCCTCTACGCGGTCAATCTTGTTGATGGCAAGGGCAACCGTGCGACCCTCTCCAATCTCGGCGAGCTGGCTGAGGATACGTTCGACGCCTGCGGTCACACCGCGATGCGCCTCGATCATCAGCACGATGACATCTGCATCCGCCGCCCCGCCCCAGGCGGCCGCAACCATTGCGCGGTCCAGACGGCGACGTGGCTGAAATAGGCCCGGGGTGTCGACAAACACCAACTGGCTGTCCCCCTCCATGGCGACGCCGCGAATGCGGGCACGGGTGGTCTGGACCTTGTGGGTCACGATGCTGACCTTGGCTCCAACCATCGTGTTCAAGAGCGTGGACTTGCCCGCATTGGGCTCTCCGATCAAGGCGATGAAGCCTGCGCGTGTGATCATTTCGGCGCCTCCAATTCGGCAAGCAGAGCTTGCGCCGCGGCCTGCTGCGCCTCGCGCTTTGACCCGGCCGTGGCCGTGGCCTCATCCCCCGTGGACAGACGCGCTGCGATGGTAAAGACCGGCTGGTGATCTGGCCCCGAACGGCCCGTTTCCACATATTGTGGCGGTGTGAGGCCACGCGCCTGCGCCCATTCCTGCAGGGCCGTCTTGGCATCACGCGCATCCGCATCTACGCGGGCAATCCGGTCTGCCCACAAGCGCAGGATCAGCGCCTTGGCCGCATCGAAACCGGCATCAAGGTACACCGCGGCAATCACCGCCTCGACGGCATCACCCAAAAGTGCCTGCTTGCGACGCCCGCCCGAAAGCATCTCGGAGCGCCCCAATCGCAAGACATCTCCCAACGCAATGTCACGCGCCACGTCTGCACACGTCTCCTTCCGCACCAGCGCATTGAACCGCGGGGCGAGCGCGCCTTCGGCAGCGCTGGTATCGGCTTCTAACAGCGCCTGCGCCATGACGAGGCCCAGAACACGGTCGCCGAGAAACTCCAGCCGCTGGTTATCGGACCGCGTGGGTGAGGACATGGACGCATGGGTGACCGCTTCGATCAGCAACTCAGGCGCCGCAAAGCGATGCCCGATCCGGCCTTCAAAGGCGGAGAGGTCGGCGCCCAGCTTCACTCGATCCTCTTGAAGTAGCGGTCGCTCCGCCAGGTCCAGAAGAACAGCATAGACCGGCCCGCAGACGAGAACATGATGCGGTCCGCACGGCCGATCAGGTTTTCAAACGGCACGTAGCCGACACCACCCGCCACCTGCGCCAAACGACTGTCAGACGAGTTGTCCCGGTTGTCACCCATGAAGAAGTAGTGCCCTTCCGGTACACGGTAGATCGGCGTGTTGTCGGATTGCTGGACAGCCACATTCAAAACGACATGCTCTTCGCCATTCGGGAACGTCTCGACAAAGCGCGACTTGCTGCAGGCGGCACCCTGCCCGACCGCGCCGCTCTCGCAACGCGGCAACAGGCCCTGCGGTCCCTGGCGATCGAACACCTCGACGAATGTGCCCGCAGGCTCCTGCGGCACCGGTGTCCCGTTCAGAATGATCTGACCATCGCGCACCTGTACGGTATCGCCCGGCAGGCCGACGACACGCTTGATGAAATCGGCCCCCGACACCGGATGGCGGAACACGACCACATCGCCGCGCTCGGGCTGGCCCGCCCAGACACGTTCGTCGCCCATAAAGCCACATAGTGCCTGCGCATCCAGGCCAATGGCCGGGATCGAGGGGCAAGACGCATAGGAATAGCCGTAAGCCATCTTGTTCACGAACAGGAAATCCCCGATCAGCAGCGTCTCTTTCATCGACCCGGACGGAATCCAAAACGGCTGAAAGAACAAGGTCCGAAACACACCCGCAATCAGCAGCGCATAGACGATGGTCTTGATCGTCTCGATCACGCCATTCTGGGATTTTTCCTTGGCGGCCATTGCGCGCTCCTTGAGGGGTCGGGTCAGCGCTACATGCGGGCGACGTGCGAGGGTGTCAAGCCACCGGGGGCGATTGTATCGGGCGCGCTTCAATCACGACAAAGGCCTGCGCCCAAGGGTGGTCGTCGGTCAGGGTCACGTGGATGATCGCCTCGTGTCCCGCAGGTGTCATCGCGTCCAGCCGTTCGGCCGCCCAACCCGTCACATGCATGACCGGCTGGCCCGTCTTCAGGTTGGTCACGGCCATGTCTTTCCACGCGATCCCCATGCGCAAACCGGTGCCCAGCGCCTTTGAACAGGCCTCCTTCGCCGCCCAGCGCTTGGCATAGGTGCCCGCCGTGTCGGCGCGGCGCTCGGCCTTGGCCTGTTCGATGTCGGTGAAGACGCGGTTGCGGAACCGGTCGCCAAAGCGGTCCAGCGTGCCCTGGATACGCTCGATATTCGCCAGATCGGTGCCGATACCCAGGATCATCTATCGCCTCACGCGGAAAAGAGCGGAAAGGATACGCCCAACGCCCAAGCCAGAACAAGCCCCAGAGCAAGCCCTGCCGTCCCCGGCCCAGTGCGCTTGGCAAAGGCACGGCCCATCACGCCAAACGTCAGGAAAAACAACAGGATCACGGGCGCAATCATGATCAGAAAAAACAGCCCCTCGAAATCCAGCGCAACCGCGATGCCCAGTGACACCAGAAGCGCCAGCCGCAACACCACGCGCTGCCACACAGGCGCGCCAAAGGCCGCGCGCGCATCCGCCAGCATGAATGGCACCGCACCCAGCGCAAGCGCCACCAGGATCGGCAACCGCCCATCCGTCGGCCAAAAATTCGCCCCATAGCGGTCGAGTGCCAAACCAAACACACCCAATCCCCATAGCACCAGCAAGGCTGCCGCCAGCGGCGCGGGTGCAGTCAGCCTTCGACCACTCCAGAACAGAAGGCCCAGCTGGAGCAGGCCATAGATGAACAGGTGCAAGGCCAGGTAATCGGCAACCAGAACCGGCAACAGCCGTGTATCAAGCGGGGCCGCCAGCAACGGCGCAATAAGCGCAGGCACAAACGCAACCAAGGCAAAAGTCCTGAGGGGCATCGGCTTAGCCTCAGCGGCTTTCAGCGGGAAAAGACCCGCCAATGGCGCCGCCAGCGCCGTCACCGCGAAGAGCAACGCGATGAGCGCCCATCCCGTGGGCGGCACGGTTGCGACACCTGATCGGTCATAATACCCGTTCACCCAGCTCAATGCATCCGCCCGCCCGGCCCGAGAGTGAAGGATCGCGACATGCTCCGCATAAGGCGCCAGAATGGCACGGCGGCTGACCTCGCCAGAGACAACCGTTTCACCCACCACCGCCGCCGGATCGACCATACGTGCGGCCTCCAACGCGAAATCGGTCAAGCCCGGCTCCCACGCGCCGGTCACCAGCAACATGTGCGCGGGATGGACCGCATCAATCGCGCGGGAAAAGGCCGACAACAGCACAATCGGTCCTATGCGCGGATCATCCTGCGCCACGCGGACTAGTACATCTGTGGCCATTGAATGTCCCAGCAGCGCCACTGGCACATCACCCGCCACGCTGTCCAGCACCGCGCGGGTCTGGTTCACCAGGCGCTGCGTGGTGCCGTCGATGGCGTTCACGTCCCCACCCATCGGCGTCGGGTGCAGACCGTGCCCCTCAAAATCAAAGGCATGAACGGTATAACCGGCCTGCGCCAGAACCGTCGAATAGCCCTGCATCATCTGGCGTGAACCGGCAAACCCATGCGCTACGACGACCGGTGGCCCGCCTGCCGCACTGTAATAGACGGTCACCGGGGTATCTCCGACCCGGCGATCTTCGATGGTCAGGCCCGCGCGTGCGCCTTCGAGAACCGTCAAGGCCCATGCTGCAACCAGCACAGCCGCCAACGTCACAAGCCAGCCACGCACTGGCCGCTAAACCGCGTCGATGTCAAAAACGAGGATGCCGTCAGCACCACCCTCGCACAAGGCCACCAGACGGGCGCCCAATTCCTTGTGCTCTGGATCAACCGCATACGTGGCCAGAGCTTCGGCGTCTGACGCATCCAGCGTAAATCCATAGGGATAGTCCGGGCTCTTGCTCTCGTAGTCCCGATTGGGGCCAGCACGAAAGCCAGAACAGCCGGGAATGCGCCGTACCACATCACCCAGACCCAGCATCACCTTGTCCAACTCGGCACTGTCCGCCTTGGGGGCAAGACGCAGGAAAACGCAATGACGGATCATGTTTGGCTCCCATCCATTGCACGTCGATTGGCGATGACCAGAGCGACGGCGTATTCAACATTCACTCAAGAATGGAGCGTTCCAACGAAAGCACAAGACGCCGGCTGCAAATCGTCGGGAACATGCCGATCACGCCCGCGCGCCGTCCATCAGCCGGCGCATCTCGCGAATGGCGGGGTCCAGACCCAGAAAGATCGCCTCGCCGATCAGGAAATGCCCGATGTTCAACTCCATCACCTCGGGAAAGGCCGCGACTGGGGCCACGGTCTCATAGGTCAACCCATGGCCGACATGCACCTCAAGCCCCAGATCATGGGCAAATGTCGACATCTCGCGCATCGCTTCCAATTCACGGTCGCGGTCCTCAAACCGTCCTTCGTGATGGGCATCGCAGTAGGCGCCGGAGTGCAGTTCGATCACTTGGGCCCCAATCCGGTGAGCGGCTTCGATCTGACGCTTGTCAGCGGCGATGAAGATGGACACGCGACAGCCGGCATCGCGCAGTGGAGCAATAAAATGGGCCAGCCGGTTCTCCTCGCGCGCTACTTCCAGGCCGCCTTCGGTCGTTTTCTCCTCGCGCTTTTCCGGCACGATGCATACGGCGTGGGGTTTATGACGGAGCGCGATGCCTTGCATCTCGTCCGTGGCGGCCATCTCGAAATTCAGGGGCACGGACAGCACGTCCATCAACCCTTCGATATCGGCGTCCGAGATATGGCGGCGGTCCTCGCGCAAGTGCGCGGTGATGCCGTCGGCGCCCGCTGCCTCGGCCATCTTCGCCGCGCGCAAGGGATCTGGTGTATCACCGCCGCGCGCATTCCGCACGGTCGCCACGTGGTCGATATTCACACCAAGGCGCAGCTTGCTCAAAGCAGATGTCATCGGTCTTGTCCTTCCAACCCATGTCGCTCAACCGCAACCTAGTGCGTATGCAACCCACCGGAAATGCAGACAAAGCCGCAAAATTGTACCAAGCGATCAGTCGACGTTCTGCTTGGCACTCGCTGCCTTGCTCGCCGCCTTGGCCTTTAGCGCCTCGAACTTGGCCTTGATGGCCCCCTTGCGGCGCTTCTGATAGGCACGGATCACCGGCACGGACAGGTAATAACAGACCGTTGCGGACAGAATGCCCGGAACGATGCCACCGATGAGGTAGGGAAAGAACACCTCGTCATAGAAAATGCTCAGGTTGGTCCAGTCGCGCGGCTCCCCCAGCCACACATGTTTGAGGTTGAGCCAAAGGTCCGCACCTGCATCCACGAATTTCCCGCCAAAGGACCGCTCGGTCTCTTCCTTCATCTCGGTCCCGAGCAGCCAGTGACCGGTCTGCAACGACACAAGGCCGATGGGCACATAGGTCAGCGGGTTGCCAAAGAAGGTGGCCATCAAAGAGGCTACGATATTGCCGCGCATCGCCGTGGCAATGATGGCGGCGACCAGAAAATGTAATCCATAGAACGGGGTAAACGTCGTGAAAACACCGGCCCAGATGCCGCGTGCAATCCGTTCCGGGCGGTCGGGCAAGCGGCGCACGCGGTGTTTGACGTATTGAAAGGCGCGTGCCCAGCCTCCACGCGGCCAGAGGATCTCGAGCACCGCGCGCAGAAACGGTTTGGGGTCGCGGCGCTTGAACACCAATGTCTTGTCGCCCCTTCTTGCGCCTAACCCGCGACCACCGCTTGGCCCGCAGACGGGGCAGGACGGCGAAAGCGGTCGATGGCGGCCACATCACTCTCTGCTTCAAGGGCGCCCATCAACGTGTGCAAATGCGGAGCATCCCGAAGCTCTACGTAGACCAGCAACCGGAAAAAGTCAGGCTTGCGATCCACAAACTCAAGGTTCGAGATATTCGCCTTGCTCTCACCGATCAATGTGCAAATCCGCCCCAACACGCCGGCGTCATTGCCTATGGTGACATCCAGGGTCACGCCATAGACGGCCGGGTGGCTGCCGTCATGCCAGTGCAGGTCCAGCCACCGGTCGGGCTGGTTTTCGTATTCCACCAGCCGTGCGCAATCAATCGCATGTACGACAACGCCCTCACCGCGAAAGGTGATGCCAACGATGCGCTCGCCCGGCAGAGGCTCACAACAGGTCGCCCGCTGGAACGACTGGCCGGGCAATAGGCCGATCACAGCTCGGCGCGCGTCCACCTCCTTGCCCGGTTTCGGCGTGAGGTCCGGATAGATGGCTTGCACCACCTCGCGGCCCGTCAACTCGGCCGACCCAAGGCGCGCGAGGACCTCATCCGCATCTTTCAGACGCAAATGCTTGGCTGCGGCTTCCAGCGCCTTTTCAGTCGCCTTCTTCCGCACATGGCCGAAGGCCGAACGGGCCAATTCCCGGCCCAGAGTAATGAAGCGATCACGATCCGCCTCGCGCAAGCTGCGGCGGATGGCCGTCTTCGCCTTGCCTGTTGTCGCGATATCAAGCCACGTCGCCTGCGGCGTCTGCCCCTCAGCCGTGATGATCTCGACCGATTGGCCGTTCTTAACGCGCGTCCACAAGGGCACGCGCATGCCGTCGATCTTGGCCCCCACACAGGCATTCCCGATCCGCGTGTGGATAGCATAGGCAAAATCAATGGGCGTCGCGCCTTTCGGCAACTTCACCACCTCCCCCTTGGGCGTAAAGCAGAACACCTGGTCCGAATACATCTCGAGCTTCACAGCCTCGAGGAAGTCCTCGTGATCCTCCTCGCTGTCGAACTGCTCGGTCAGTTGGCTGATCCACTTGGCCGGGTCCACGGCAAAGGGGTTCTGCGACCGGACCCCGTCGCGATAGGACCAATGGGCTGCCACGCCGGTTTCTGCCACGTCATGCATCTGTCGAGTGCGAATCTGCACCTCGACCCGCTTGCCATCCCGGCCCGAGACTGTGGTGTGAATAGACCGATACCCGTTGGTCTTGGGCTGGCTAATGTAATCCTTGAAGCGACCGGGAACGGCCCGCCAGCGCTGGTGAATGGCGCCCAGCGCGCGGTAGCAATCTTCTTCACTGTCCGTGATGACACGGAAGCCGTAGATGTCGGACAAGCGGCTAAAGGACTGGTCCTTTTCCTGCATTTTGCGCCAGATGGAATGGGGCTTCTTCGCCCGGCCAAACACCTCGGCCTCAATCTCGACCTTCTCCAACTCATGCCGCATGTCGCCCGTAATCCGCTGGATCACATCACCGGTTTCACGCTGCATGGTGATGAAACGCCGAATGATGGACGACCGCGCATCGGGGTTCAGGGTCTTGAAGGCCAGATCCTCCAACTCCTCCCGCATCCACTGCATCCCCATGCGGCCTGCAAGCGGGGCAAAAATGTCCATCGTCTCGCGCGCCTTCTGCACCTGCTTTTCGGCGCGCATGGACTTGATAGTGCGCATGTTGTGCAGACGGTCGCTCAGCTTCACAAGGATCACGCGCATGTCTTTTGACATGGCCATGAACAACTTGCGGAAGTTCTCGGCCTGCTTGGTCTCGACGCTGCTGAGTTGCAGGTTGGTCAGCTTGGTGACGCCATCGACCAGCTTGGCAATCTCGTCCCCGAACTGTTCGGCCACCATGGCATAGCTCGCCTTGGTGTCCTCGATCGTATCGTGCAGCAGGGCGGTAACGATTGTTGCGTCGTCCAGCTGTTGCTCGGTCAGGATGGCGGCAACTGCAACGGGGTGTGTGAAATAGGGCTCGCCCGAATGGCGGAACTGCCCCTCATGCATTTCACCGCCGAACGCATAGGCGCGGCGGATCAAATCTTCGTTCGTTTTGGGGTTATAGTTGCGGACCAGCGCGATCAAGTCATCGGCAGATATCATGCGCTCCGCATCCCGGGTGGGGTCAGCCCTGGCCTTGCGCGGCCATAAGCTGACGCAGAAGCATTTCTTCGGACATGCTGTCTTCTTCTGGCTTGTCCTGCTCGGCCCCCATGAGAAGCGCCATTGCGTCCTCTTCGGCCTCGTCCACTTCGATCTGGCTCTGGTTCGATTCGATCAAACGCTCGCGCAGCTCTTCCGAAGACTGGGTTTCCTCGGCAATCTCACGCAGGGACACGACGGGGTTCTTGTCGTTGTCGCGGTCCACGGTGATCGGCGCGCCGCTGGAAATCTCGCGTGCACGGTGTGCAGCAAGCATCACCAGTTCGAAACGGTTCGGAACCTTGTCAACGCAGTCTTCAACGGTCACGCGGGCCATGGGAATGCTCCAGCTCAGGCAAGAAAAGATAGAAGGCCGGTATCTAGGCCCGATTTATGAGAATGACAAGTCGCTATTCCAGGGGTGTGATGGCTGCCAAATCCGCTTGCGGCAGCGAATCCCGCATCTCGATCACGGTCCGGCGAGTGATCGGATGTACCCAATTCGGCACCACCTCTGCCATCGGAACCAGGACAAAAGCACGCTCGTGCAACCGTGGGTGGGGCAACAACAGCTGGCCGGGGGCTGTTTTCTGCTGCTGGTCGGGGGGTAAATCCATCCATTGACGCAACGTCGCAACATTCGGGCGCACGGCATCCCCATAGGCCAACAAGTCAAGGTCCACGACTCGCTGCTCCCACCTGACCTTGCGGCGGCGCCCCAGGTCCGCCTCGATCTCATGCAACCGGGTGATCGCCTCAGGCGCGGACCACCCGCATGACAATAAAACAGCAGCATTTACAAAGTCCGGGCCACTTCCCGAGGGCACAGCTGGGGTCTGGAAAAAGCGGCTTTGAGCCCGCAGGATCGCTCCGGAATCTTCCATTTGCGATATGGCTTTTTTAAGGATTTCGGCGGGTGACCCTACGTCAGAAGACTTGTTTGATCCCAGCGCAATCACCAGATCATTGCCGCTCTGCGGCAGGGTTTCGCTCGCTTTGACGCCGTCTTTGACTTGCGACATAATAAAAAACACCTATTTTTCGACCACCGCCGCCTCGCGTTTTAACGCACTCACTCACGGAAATCACAGGCGGTATCCCGAATTTTCGGAAGGACATTTTATGTTTTACAAGGACGAACGGTTAGCACTGTTCATCGATGGCTCGAACCTTTACGCCGCAGCCAAAGCGCTTGGGTTCGACATTGACTACAAACTGCTGCGGCAAGAGTTCATGCGAAGAGGCAAATTGCTCCGCGCATTCTACTACACAGCCTTGCTTGAAAACGACGAGTATTCACCGATCCGTCCACTCGTGGATTGGTTGAATTACAACGGTTTCACCATGGTGACCAAACCGGCGAAGGAATACACGGATTCCATGGGGCGCCGTAAGGTCAAGGGGAACATGGATATCGAGCTGGCTGTCGATGCAATGGAGCTTGCGCCGCGCGTGGATCATATCGTGCTGTTTTCGGGCGACGGGGACTTCCGCCCGCTGGTGGAAAGCCTACAGCGCCAAGGGGTGCGTGTGTCGGTCGTATCGACGATTCGCAGTCAGCCGCCGATGATCTCTGACGATCTCAGACGCCAAGCCGACAACTTCATTGAGCTTGATGAACTGAAGGATGTCATTGGCCGCCCTCCACGCGAACCGATGCCCGAGCGTGAACAGCGGTTGCAAGCACAAAGCTGACGTACCGACTCATCAACGGGCAGTGACACTGCAATGTCGCTGCCCGTCATATGAAAATGTGTTCGTTATCAAATACGGCGTGCCAAGCTTCCAGCACACCTCGCTGTTCTAAAACAAAAAGACCTGTGTAAATATCCCCCCGATTGGGGGGATCACAGCATGTTTCGTGATGCTGAACAGCTTGAAAGTCTCACAAGCGTAAGCGCGTTATGGGATGGTGTGGTGCAAACGTTGCGCGCGCGTGGCATAGCACACGTAATCTACATCACCGCCACCGGCACACCCGCACGTGACAGCCGAATTCTGACGACCTGCCCAAGGCTCTATGCAGAGGCGACCCCGGATGCGGACCCGTTTCTCAGCCATTGCTGCAACAGCTACGACATCACCCGCACAGGGCCAGAGTTCCTTGCCGATCACGACTACCTTCCCGACGATGCTAAGGCCTTCATTACAACCGCACGCGCCGAAGGCTTCCTGACCGGTTTCGGCATACCCACCCGCCTACGCGGAGCTGAGCGCTATGGCGGTTTCAATCTCGGCACGGCGCTCGACCGCGACACCTTCCTGCGGACCATGTGGCCCCAAGCCGAGCAATTCCGCCTTTTCTGTCTGCTGATCCACCGCAGGCTCGAAGAGCTGGCAGGCACTCAGACCGATCATGCCCCGGCCCTCATCGCCCCGAAAATGCCCGCCTCCCTAGACGCGCTCAGCCCGCGCGAGGCCGAAGTGATCTACATGCTGGCCCGCGGCCTCAGCCGCAAGGAAGCGGCGCGGGTCTGTGGCATCAGCCTCAATACCGTCAGCGAATACGCCAAGACGGCATACCGCAAACTCGGCATCCACAATCGGGCCGAAGCCGCACGGCTGGTCTTTGGCCAAGCCAGCCCAGACTAGCGCGCACCCTTTACCCGATGCGCCCAAGCGCTTAGGTCTGGGACAACAACAGGAGCCGCCATGCCACAGCCCGCACTGACCCTCTATCTCGCCGCGCCCCGCGGGTTCTGTGCCGGTGTCGATCGCGCGATCAAGATCGTGGAAATGGCGCTCGACAAATGGGGGGCACCCGTCTTTGTGCGGCACGAGATCGTGCACAACAAGTTCGTCGTGGACGGCCTGCGCGACAAGGGCGCCATCTTTGTCGAGGAACTCGATGAATGCCCCGATGACCGGCCTGTCATCTTCTCGGCCCACGGCGTGCCCAAATCTGTCCCCAACGCGGCCAAGGCACGCGAGATGATCTATGTGGACGCCACCTGCCCGCTGGTCTCCAAGGTCCATATTGAAGCGCAACGCCACGCCGACAACGGCCTGCAAATGATCATGATCGGCCATGCGGGCCACCCCGAGACGGTGGGCACCATGGGTCAGCTGCCCGAGGGCGAAGTGCTGCTCGTTGAAACAGTCGAAGACGTGGCAACGGTCGATGTGCGCGACCCCGACAAACTCGCTTTCGTCACCCAGACCACCCTGTCGGTCGATGACACGGCCGACATCGTGGCGGCGCTCCAATCCCGTTTCCCCGCCATCGTCGGCCCGCACAAGGAAGACATCTGCTACGCCACCACCAATCGCCAGGAAGCGGTCAAGGCGATGGCCCCGAAATGCGATGCCATGCTGGTTGTCGGCGCGCCCAACTCCTCCAACTCCAAACGGCTGGTCGAAGTCGGCGCACGGGCGGGCTGCAACTATGCCCAGCTTGTCCAACGGGCGACGGACATCGACTGGCGCGCGCTCGACGGGATCACCTCCATGGGCATCACCGCCGGTGCCTCCGCACCCGAAGTGCTGATCAACGAGGTGATCGACGCCTTCCGCGACCGCTATGATGTGACGGTGGAAATGGTTGAAACAGCGGTCGAAAACGTGGAATTCAAGGTGCCCCGCGTCCTGCGCGAACCGGCCTGAGCAAAGCGGCGGACAACCGCGTCGATCTACCGGCGGCATCCTGCCCATCCACGCATACTCACAAATCCGTTATCGCGGATCACATCGTTTTGTCATGTGCGGCACTTACCTGCGGTTGTGGGAAGCCGCCGCCACCCGTCTCACTCGCACCCTCTGACCGGAGCATGACATGCCAACGCCTTTTCGACTTGCTTTGACTGCTGGACTCTTTCTGTCCGCAACCGCGGGGACATCCCTCGCCCAGGACAACGGAAACGTTATTTTCTTCCATCCCGATGGCACCGGGGTGAACCACTGGCTGGCTGCCCGCATGCACACCGTCGGCCCCGATGGCGAATTGAACTGGGACAAGCTGCCCGCACTCGGCGTCTATACCGGCCACATGGCCGACCGCGTAAGCGGCACCTCCCACGGCGGTGCGACCGTACACGCCTACGGGGTCAAAGTGCTGGCCGACAGCTTCGGCATGAACGGAACCGAACCGCTGACCGCCGCGTCGGGGCAGGATATGTCCATCGCGCAAGAGGCGATGGAGGCAGGCAAGGCTGTGGCGCTGGTCCAGTCGGGCCACATCTCGGAACCCGGCACAGCCGTCTTCGTGGCCTCCAACGAAAGCCGCAGCAATGCAGCAGAAATCGCGCAACAGGTGATCGAATCCGGCGCTCAGGTCATCATGGCAGGCGGTGAACGCGACCTGCTGCCCGTGGGAACCGAGGGCCAGCACGGCCCTGGCGAACGTGAAGACGGCATGAACCTGATCGAAATGGCCCAAGAGCTGGGCTACACCATCGTCTACACCCGTGAGGAGTTGATGGCGCTTGACCCGGACAGCACCGACAAGCTGTTGGGCATCTTCGCCCACAACCACACCTTCAACGACCAGGAGCGCGAACGAAACCTGATCGACGGCAAACCCACATATAATGAAAACGCACCATCCATCGCCGAAATGACCGAGGTTGCCCTGGCAGTCGTCAGCCGCAACGAAGACGGCTTTTTCGCCGTCATCGAAGAGGAAGGCACAGACAACATCGCCAACAACATGAACGCTGCGGGTACGCTGGAGGCGCTCAGGCGGGCTGATGCAGCCGTCGGGTCAATCGTAGAATTCCTTGAGGACCGCGACGATACATTGCTGGTCATGGCCGCAGATTCCGACGCCGCAGGTATGCAGGTCTACCATCAGGAGGAAGGCCCGGTCGAAGCCACAACATCCGGCGGTGGCATTCTGCATGGTGTCCAGGGCACATTCGGCGATGCGTTCGAAACGGCACCGGACGTGAACGGCAATACGCATTTCTTCGGCATTGCCTGGACCGGCTACAGCGACGTCGCCGGGGGCATCCTGGTGCGTGGCGCGGGCCTGAACAGCGACATGATCGCGCCGCTGATGGACTCCACCGACGTCTATACACTCATGCACCAAACCCTGTTCGGCGCGACCAACTAAGCGCCGGACCATGGGGCCGGTCCTGCCCCCCGAGGACCGGCCCCGCCCAATCATTGCAGCATCACACAGCGCATGTTGGCCGCGCGCAAAGCCTCTTTGGATACCGCCAGCATGGAAATCACGCGGACGGACACGCTCAAGGCATCCTCTGCGCTCTTTACGCATATCCACCAACCGCCTACCCTCGCCGAACAAAGTCGCGAGGTCCTGCAATGCTCTCCCTACAATTCCTGCTCACGGCACTGGTCGTGGTCATCGCACCCGGCACCGGCGTGATCTACACCCTCGCGCTCGGCCTCGGCCAAGGACGTCGCGCCGCCCTCTGGGCCGCCCTCGGATGCACCTTCGGCATCGTGCCTCACCTTGCCGCAGCCACGCTGGGGCTGGCGGCAATCCTCCACACCTCCGCGCTCCTCTTCAACATCGTGAAATTCGCAGGCGTTGCCTACCTCCTCTGGCTCGCTTGGGGCAGCCTACGCTCGGATGGCGCCCTCAACATCTCGTCCCAACGCAGCGCTGATGCTGGCTGGCGGATCGCCCGACGCGGAGCCCTGATCAACATCCTGAACCCCAAACTGTCGATCTTCTTCCTCGCCCTCCTGCCGCCCTTCCTGTCCGGCAACGCAGCGACCGCCACGCTCGAAATGACAACCCTCGGCCTCGTCTTCATGGCCATGACCTTCGCCGTCTTCGTCCTCTACGGCACCTTCGCCGCCGCCGCCCGCCAATGGATCCTCGGCTCCGAAGTGGTCATGCGCTGGCTATCCCGCAGCTTCGCCGCGATCTTCGCCGCCCTCGCAGGCCGCCTCGCCCTTGAACGTGCATGAGTGACGATTGGATCTGGTTCGAAGGGGTCATCGGACCTCTCGAATGGGGCAAGAACACCTACACCATCCTGCGCCTGCCGGATGAGGTCACAGCCGCCCTGTTCCCCAAAACCAAGCGGATCGAGGGCGAGTTCGGCGACTTCCCCATCAACCTCGCCCTGACCAAGGCCCCCGTCCTCGACGGCACCTTCGTCTACACGGGCAAGACCTTCCTGCGGGACAGCGGGCTTGAGGTCGGCCAGCCGTTCGATGCGCGCATACGCCCCGTCGACCCCACCCTCGTCGAGGTGCCGGAGGATGTGATGGCCGCGATCCGCAGCGCGGGACGCAGCGCCGACTGGGCCAGTTTGACCCCCGGCCAGCAGCGCGCCAAATTGCACCTTGTCAACACGGCCAAAAGGGCCGACACCCGGTTCAAACGCATCGCCAAACTGATCTCCGAGCTATGACCTCCATCCCCCGCGCGCCCCTGATCCTCGGCCTCGCCGGCCTGATCCCCTTCATCTGGGGGGCCTTCACCGTGCTCAGCCCCGCACTTGCCGCATGGGGTCTCGATAATATCGGCCCGCGCTTTATCGGACCCTATGTGCAACTCTTCTACGGCTCGGTGATCCTGTCCTTCATGTCCGGCGTGCTTTGGGGCTTCGCAACCAAGGCCAGCGGCGCCCAGGCCGCCACCGGCTACGTCCTCTCGGTCATCCCCGCGCTCTGGGCCTTCTTCATGACGGGCGGCGGGCCAACAAGTGCCGCAACAAACCTCATCTTCGGCTTCATCGGCCTGCTGATGCTGGACTTCGCCTTCTCCCGCTGGGGCCTGACCCCGCGCTGGTGGATGCAACTGCGCGTCCTGCTGACGGCCATCGTCGTCGCCTGCCTCGCCGTCACGGTGATCTGATGAGCGACCGCGAAACGCTTCAAATCTACGCCGACAAGGCAGGCGAGTACGCCGACCTCGTCCAGAACGCAGGCGCCGACCCCATGGTGCAGAAGTTTATCGCAAATGTCCCAAAAGGCGGGACCGTCCTCGACATCGGCTGCGGCCCCGGCTTTGCCGCAGCGGCTATGGCGCAAGCCGGTCTCACCGCCCACGCCTGGGACCCGGTGCCCGAGATGCTGGCGCTCGCCAAATCCCACCCAGGCGTCACCGCGCGTCAGGCGACCTACGCGGACCTCACAGACACCGCCGCCTACGACGGCATCTGGTCCAACTTCTCCATGCTGCATACGCCTCTCGACACGTGGCCCGACCACTTCGCCGCCATAAACCAGGCGCTCAAACCCGGCGGCCTCCTCCACTTCGGCACCAAGCTCGGCGCGGGACAGGCACGCGACAGCATAGGACGGCTCTATTCCTACATGACCGAGGATGCGCTGACCGACCTGCTCACGCAAACCGGCTTCGCCCTCACCTACACCCGCACCGGCGAAGAGGCTGGGCTCTCGGGCGAAATCGCTCCCTTTATCGTGCTGCAGGCCAACCGTGGCTAAGCTCTTCGCCTATACCGACGGCGCCTGCTCCGGCAATCCCGGCCCGGGCGGCTGGGGTGCGCTGCTGCGCGCGATGGACGGCGAAACGGTCGTCAAAGAGCGCGAGCTAAAGGGCGGCGAGGCGCAGACCACAAACAACAAGATGGAGCTCATGGCCGCCATCTCGGCGCTCGAAGCACTCGACCGCGCCAGCACCATCACCGTCGTGACCGACAGCAACTACGTCAAGAACGGGATCACAAGCTGGATCCACGGCTGGAAGCGGAACGGCTGGAAAAACGCCTCGAAAAAGCCGGTCGCCAATGCCGACCTCTGGCAGCGGCTGGACGCAGCCCAAGCCCGGCACCAGGTGACATGGGAATGGGTCAAGGGGCACGCGGGTCACCCCGAAAACGAACGCGCAGATGAACTCGCGCGGGCGGGCATGGCCCCATTCAAGGACAAATAGCACGCGCAAACCCGTGCCCAGCGGCGCACATCACGCGGTTTGTTACACGTCTCAATCAGTGCAACTACCTAACCTTGAAAGAAAAATTCTTTTATTCACGCTAAGCCAGTCACATCTCACTGCCATTCCCATGATAGTCTGTGACCGATCGGTCCCTTATTGTTACAGGCCCTAAGCGCTATCTTTCTCCCAAGACACACGGCCCCGACCGCCACCGAAAAGGAGAACAGACATGAACCTGCAAGCCACCAAGACCCCGCTTCTGATCGCCGCCATCGCCACCGCTGTGACCATCACCAGCCTGTCACCGGTCAGCGCGCAATCCCATTGGGCCAGCGCCACAGCCAATAGCGAAAACGCGCAAGTGATCGACGCGAATTTCAAAATCAAGGTCAGGAAACATCACGGCTTCAAATCCCATCACGGCCACAAATTCCACCCGCACAAACATCGCAGCCACAGGTTGCATGGCCACAGACATCATGGCCACAAGTTTCACGGCCCCAAGCACCGCAGCGTGAAAAAGAATTACGTCTCGCCCAGAACGCAGTTCAAAAGGCAGGTGCTGATCAAGAAATTCTTCTGATCACATCCTCAAAATCGCACCGGCGGCCTGCCATATGGGTATGGCGGGCACCGGCAACAGGAGCAGAAGAAATGGCACGAAATCTGCTCTGCACTGCCGTGATCGCAGGGGCACTCGCCTCCAGTGTCACAGCCCAATCGCCGGAAATGCCGCCTCTGGTCAACCAAACCGACCCAACACAGCGGCTTGTCTCCAAACCAACCCCGCTCACCAGCGGGGTCCGCGCTGCCAAACCCTCCGTCCATCTCGGCCCCGGATTTCGGGAGGCGAAACCCTCAAGCCACCTCAGCCCAAACGTGAAGACACCAGAAATCAAAGACCGCGACTGACGCCGCTACTTCCGCCAATGCGTCGGCACGATGATCAAAGCCCCGATGGACGACACAATGGCGTTCAGCCCCGGGCTGGAAAAGCCAAAGCCAAACATCAGCCGGACAAAGTAGAACAGGAACGCGCCCCCGATACAGATGATGATCGACTGCACGATCCCATTATGGGTAAAGCGCTTCTTTTCAGACAGATAACCAACGATACCCGCAATCACGACGGTGCCGATCAGGGTGGGAAACATGCCTGCTCTCCTACAATTGCGTGCCCTTGGACAGCGCCAGACCGCGCAAGAACACCTCCGCATCCTGCGCCCCTTTGCCCGCCCGTTGCAAGCGGGTCAGGCGCACAGCTCCCGTGCCACAGGCGACGGTCAGCGCATCGTCAAGGACCGCACCAGCAGCCCCCGCACCGTCGGCCAGCACCGACCCCAGCACCTTGATCCGCGTCCCCTCAAGCTCGAACCACGCCCCTGGAAAGGGCGACAGCCCCCGGATCAGCCGATCGACCTCGACCGCATCGCGACCCCAGTCAATCGCCGCCTCCGCCTTGTCGATCTTCTCGGCATAGGTCACGCCCGCCTCAGGCTGCGGTTCGGCCACCAGATCATCCAACCCCGCCAGCGCTTCGACAATCAACTCCGCGCCCATCCAGGCCAACCGGTCATGCAGGTCCGCCGTGGTCTCCGTCGCCCCAATCGGCGTGCTCCCCCGCAATAGCACAGGGCCAGTATCCAGCCCCGCCTCCATCTGCATGATACACACACCCGTCTCTGCATCCCCCGCCATGATCGCACGATGGATCGGCGCCGCCCCACGCCACCGCGGCAACAGGCTCGCATGAATATTCAGACACCCATGCACAGGCGCATCCAAAATCGGCTGCGGCAGGATCAAACCGTAGGCCACAACGACGGCCACATCCGCGTTCAGCGCCGCAAAATCCGCCTGCGCCGCCTCATTGCGCAGCGACACCGGATGGCGCACCTCCAGCCCGAGTGCCTCCGCCCGCGCCTGCACCGGACTGGGCCGATCCTTCTTGCCCCGCCCCGCAGGCCGCGGCGGCTGGGTATAGACGCAAACGATGTCGTGCCCCGCCGCGTGCAACCCATCCAGCGCCGCAACGGAAAACACCGGGGTGCCCATGAAAATCACACGCATCTCACCGCCCCTTCTTCGCCTTACGCAGTAGCATGTCCCGCTTCACCCGACCCAGATTGTCGAAGTACATCCGCCCGGCCAGATGGTCGATCTGGTGCTGCACGCTCCGCGCCTCCAGCCCTTCGAAATCGCGACGGTCTATCATGCCCTGCTCATTCAGAAACCGCACAGTAACAGCCTTCGGGCGCGGCACTTCAGCCGACACACCGGGCAGGTTCGGGCTTCCTTCCGTCCCCTTTTCGATTTCCGAGGACGCCTCAAGCACCTCCGGGTTCGCCAGCAGGATACGGCGCGACCGGTCCGTCGTCGCATCGACCACAGCCACGCGCAGCATCACACCAATCTGCGGCGCGGCCAACCCCACACCGGGCATCGCATCCATCGTCTCAACCATATCGGCCCACAGCGCGCGTATCTCGTCAGTGATGTCGGGCACATCCTCGGCAGGCGTACGCAGGCGCTTGTCAGGCCATGGGATGAAGGGACGAATGGTCATGCATCCCCCTCATATACTGCAAGGATTTCATCGCGCTGCATATCATCCACACGGTCTAGGGTGAGGATCCCGTCCAGATGATCCAATTCGTGCTGCGCACACAATGCGGCAAAGCCGGTGAGCCATGCCTCATGGACAATGCCATCCAGATCGGTCCAGACCATGCGCACCGATGTGGGTCTCGCGACGCTGGCTGTGACGCCCGGGATCGACAGGCACCCCTCCTCAGCCGTGGCCCGATCATCGGACCGCTCAATCACGTCAGGGTTGATGCAGACCACCGGGCGGCGCGTGCCCTCTTTCCACGTAGTATCCATCACAAACAGACGCACCAACGCACCCACCTGCGGCGCCGCGAGGCCCCGGCCGGGAGCGGCGTACATCGTCTCGAGCATATCTTCGGCCAACGCACGCACCTCAGGCGTAATCACATCAACCGGGGCGCAGACAGCCTCGAGCCGTGGATGCGGCCAGATCAGGATCTCCCGCACACTCATGCGCGGGCGCGTTCCCGTTTCAGCTTCTGCATCTTGCGAGTGATCAACTGGCGCTTCAGGGGCTTGAGGTAGTCGATGAACAGCTTGCCATCGAGGTGATCAATCTCGTGCTGCACACAAGTGGCCCACAACCCATCCATGGCCTCCGTCTGCTCATTGCCATCACTGTCAATCCACCGCACCTCGACCTCTGCCGGGCGGGTCACATCGGCAAACTGCTCGGGGATCGACAGGCACCCTTCTTCATAGGTGTTCAGCGTGTCGGACGACGCCACAATCTCCGGATTGAACATGATCAGCGGACGGGGCGCGTCGCCATCCTCCTTCACGCAGTCCAACACCACCAGACGGGTCAATACCCCCACCTGTGGGGCCGCCAACCCAATACCCGGCGCGTCGTACATCGTCTCAAGCATATCATCGGCCAGCGCGCGCAACTCGTCCGTCAGGTCGGGCACGGCCTCAGCCGTCTTTTTCAGACGCGGGTCAGGGTGCAGAAGAATGGGGCGTTTCATGGCGTTCATGTAAGCCAACGCCCCGGCCACCGCAATGTCCCCTTGCACCTGCTCCGATGCACGCTAGCCTGCCCCAAGACAAGCGGAGTATCCTCATGAGTTTCGACACCATCATCGACCGACGCGGCAGCCATTGCGTAAAATGGGACATGATGGAGGCGATCTATGGCGTCGACGGCGACAAGGGGCTCGCCATGTGGGTGGCCGACATGGATTTCCGCCCGCCGCAATGCGTGCTGGACGCGGTGCAGACGCAGCTGGACCACGGGATCATCGGCTATTTCGGGGACGACACGAAGTACCGGGAAGCGATCCAGTGGTGGATGAAGGAACGGCACAACTGGACGGTGCAGGCCGACCACATCTTTACCACCCATGGCCTCGTCAACGGCACCGCCATGTGCGTGGATACCTTCACCGAACCGGGCGACGGCATCGTGCTGTTCACCCCCGTCTACCACGCTTTTGCCAAGGTCATCAAAGCCAACAACCGGCGCGTGGTCGAATGCGAAATGCCCATGTCCGACGGGCGGTACGAGATGGACTTCGACACCTGGGACGAACAGCTCGACGGCTCCGAAACCATGCTCATCCTCTGCTCGCCCCAAAACCCCGGCGGGCGTGTCTGGACGCGCGACGAGCTGCTCGGCGTCGCCGCCTTCGCCAAACGGCACAACCTGATCCTCGTCTCGGATGAGATTCACCACGACCTCGTCATGCCGGGCCACACTCACATCCCCATGTCACACATTCCGGGGGTCGAGGACCGGCTGATCATGATGACGGCCACGACCAAGACGTTCAACATCGCGGGCTCCCACTCCGGCAACGTGATCATCGCAGACCCTGACCTGCGGGCCAAATTCGCCCAGCGCATGGCAGGCCTCGGCCTCTCGCCCAACTCCTTCGGCCTCTTCATGGCGACCGCCGCCTACTCACCCGAAGGTGCGGCATGGACCGACGAACTGGTCAGCTATCTCGACGGCAACCGCAAACTCTTCGATGAGGCGGTCAACGCCATTCCCGGTCTCTACTCGATGCCCTTGGAAGCCACGTATCTCTCATGGGTCGATTTCGACGGCACCGGCATGACGCGCGAAGAGTTCACCAAGCGCGTCGAACAGGACGCCTGCATCGCGGTCAACCACGGCCCAACCTTCGGCAAGGGCGGCGACAGTTGGCTGCGGTTCAACATCGCCACGCCACGTGCGCGGGTGCAGGAAGCGGTGGAACGTCTGGCCAAGGCATTCGGCGATCTGCAATAGCCGCGTAGGCCGCAGCCTGACGCAACACAAATCCGCCAACGGCGTGCACGCATATGCAGGTCGGGCGTACTCTCCTGCTCATTCCAGAAGCGCAGGATCGGCAAGTCTCCGCCCAGCATAGCGGGTTTTTGCCTGCGCGGGGACCACACAAAACGGTCAGTTGCGTTCATCCCAGAGCTTAATGACGCTCAACGGCGCTATCGGCTGCGGCGCAGTGTGTCGCAGGCACATTTCCAAAATTTTACATGGAGGATACTATGCCGATTGGCGGCGACATCATTAAATCAGAAATCTCAATAGACGGCGGTGGCGGAGGTGGTTTCCTGTCGATCATCTCAGCCGGTCCCGCAGGCTTTGCCGGGTCCGGTGGGTCCGGCTTCTTCTCAAGCGTTGGCTTTGGCATTGGCCAAACGTTGCAATTGCCTGGCTACACGGTTGGCGACTTCGTCTCAGCCGCAATGGATGATGCTGCGGGCACGCCTAGTGATCCTTGGGACGAGTTCATAATCAAAGATCCGCCCAAAGACGCCGAGATTAACTACGACCCGGACACAGACTCGGCGACCTACTCCGTCTACGACCCGTATACCGGGATAACGGACGTCTACACATACAGTGCGGATGGCGCCTTTAACTTTCAAATGATACCGGACGACTCTACGTTCTCCGATCTTGAGGGACGCATTCCGCAGGTCCCATTCGGCTCGGATTTCGAATTATTTTGAATGTACCAGCGCCGCGGTTCGCTGCGGCGCCCATGCCAGCTCTAGCGGCATCATTTGGTTGCGCAGGAATGGAAACGCGCAGGTCGGCGCTTACCGACAGGTCATCCAAAGATGTAACCTTGACGTGACCGATTGAGATCTAAAATGTAACCTTTAGGTTACAAAATGGTGGTCTCTATGTTTGATCAGGAACAAGGTTGGAACCGCGCCAAACGTTCCGGCCTCATCTTGTCTGGACTGTGCTTTTTGGTCGCCCTCTTCGCAGGCCCGCTGGCAAGTTTAAGTCCCAACCTGGATCCCGAAATACTGCGGGGGCCAGCCATCGGCGGGGCGTTTGGTGCTGCTGGCGTCGCGCTTTTGTTCGGACTGAAACCGCGCAAGCGACCTGATCCGGCGCAGAAACTGAAGATTGAAAGGCGTTCGCTGCCGCTCCTCCTCATTTCAACCCTCAGTTTCGTCATTTGGATGCCGCTGCTCTTCTGGTTCACAACCGCCCCTGACCCGCTGTCGGTCCCGGTCTTTATCTGGATCGTGCTTGGCCTCGCCTTCCTCCTGAGCCTTGTAACAGCTCCGTTTCTCTGGATCGAAATGCGGGCCGCGCGGGCCGATCCTTCTTTGCTGGACGAACGACAGCAGACCAATATGGCGCGGGCCTATCGATGGGCGTTCACAGGCACGTTCCAAATCGCGTTGCTCGGCGGTCTTGCGATGACCTATGTCGACGTCCCGCTCGACGCGGCCCACGTCGCAATAGGGTTGGCTATGATCTCAATGTTGCTGTGGACACTGAACTATACATGGCGCGAGTGGTGCGATGGCAGAGCCAGTGGATGAACGCTTGGGCAATGCGCTCAAATCACGGCGCAAGGCCGCTGGTCTGACACAGGCAGAACTTGCACATGCCATCAACGTGTCGCGCAAAACGATCAATACGATTGAAAACCGCGTTTTCATCCCCTCGACGCTGCTGGCACTGAAACTCGCCCGCCACCTCGGGTGCAGCACAGAGGATCTGTTCTTTCTGATCTCGGACGAAGCCGACAGCACCTGACCAGCAGGCGGTGTTCAGGCGCCCAACGTCACTCGGCGTCCCGCGTCAACAATGCCACCGGTGCATTCTCGGCCCGCACGAAATCCAGCGCGGGCTTTTCAGCTACGGCAGTCAGGCGCTTGAACTCGTATCGCATCTCGCCCGCTTCTTCATCGGCGGCGACAATCAGGCATTGGAACAGGTGGATCGCACCATCGTACAAATCAACATAGCCGCGAAGATACGGTGCCGTATCGGCCTGCATGGAAAACCCAGTCTTCCACATGCGCAGCACAGGATAGGTGTCGCCATCAACGGCAAGCCGCAAGCGCGATGCCTCCTTTAAAGACACTAGGCGCGCGCTGTCCAAGCCCGCTTGCACTTCTTTGGGTACGAATGTCGACATGGCAGACTTTCCTTTTCCCCACCCACGCCAAACATGCCGCGTAAAACGAGTCGTTTCACTGAAATTCCAACAACATGGCACGAGTCTTTCGGCCTGTGTCTTTCCTGTGACTCTCATCTATTACATGCAGATGTGCAAAGACGCAGGCGTGATGCGCGCCACAGTCACTTTGCGCGCAAATCCGCCGCCCCTACATCTGCCGCAACTCAAGCAGGAGAAGTCACATGGGACTTTTGGTGGACGGCGTCTGGCATGACCGCTGGTACGATACGAAATCGAGCGGTGGAAAATTTCAGCGCAGCCAAGCCAAGTTCCGCAACTGGATCACCGCAGATGACCATGCGGTCCCGTCTGGTAAGGGCGGATTTGCAGCTGCCAGCGGGCGGTATCACCTCTATGTCTCTTACGCCTGCCCCTGGGCGCATCGCGCACTGGTCTTCCGCACGCTCAAAGGATTGACCGATCACATCAGCATCTCCGCCGTGCACCCGGATATGCTGTCCGACGGCTGGACATTTGAGACAGACAATACGGGAGCGACTGGTGATACGCTCTACGACCTGCCTTACGCAAGGGACATATACCTAAAGGCTGATCCGACGTTCTCAGGCCGCGTGACCGTGCCGATCCTCTGGGACAAAGAGCGCGAAACCATCGTGAGCAACGAAAGCTCCGAGATCATCCGCATGTTCAACTCCGCCTTTGACGGTATCACCGGAAACACCGACGATTACTGGCCCGAAGCGTTGCGCGACGCCATCGCACCGGTAAACCACCGCATCTACGACACGCTCAACAACGGCGTGTACAAATCCGGCTTCGCCACCACGCAAGAGGCCTATGATGAGGCGGTGCATCCACTCTTTGACACCCTCGATTGGCTGGAGGATCGGCTGTCGCGCTCACGCTATCTGATAGGCGACCGGCTGACCGAAGCCGACTGGCGGCTCTGGACCACGCTGGTGCGTTTCGACGCCGTCTATCACCTGCACTTCAAATGCAACCGCAAGCGGCTGGTCGATTACCCCAACCTCTGGGCCTATACCCGCGAACTATACCAGATGCCCGGCGTGGCCAAGACGGTGAACATGGACCACATCGTGCGGCACTATCATTACAGCCACGAAAGCATCAATCCGCACCGGATCCTTCCGATCAATCCCGTTCTGGATTTCGATGAACCTCACAGGCGCGAAGCGCTCAGCTGACGCCGTAATGCTCCACCATCGCGGCCAAATCCTCGGGCGGCGTGCCAGCAGTCACAAAGGCGCAGGCGTTGCTGGCATGATTGAAAATCGACCCGTCCGAGAAGAAGGTCGTGTCGGTGACAAAGATCACTCGCGCATTGGGATGGCGATAGCTGGCAAAATCCGCAACAGCAAGCGCGCTGCCTTCGTCGAGAACCAGATCCATGACAATGATATCGGCCTCGTATTCAGACAGATGCGCCACAGCCTCGTCCTGACCGTGAACAAGGGCCACGTCCGCACCCTGCCGTGCGAGGTGCCGCTGCCACAGCACACCCAACTCCTGTCGGCTTTCAACGATCAATACATTCATGGTCACTCCGAGCGGCCCTTAGGGCACGCTCATTCTTCTGGGCAATATTGTGTTAACAAACAATTAACGGATCATGTAGTCCGTTAACGCGATCACTCAGACTTGAAAACTGGGCAAGTTTCCGCTTTGTCCGGGCCAGAAGACGCCGAAACCGGCACGTGATGCACAGGAGCCTTGCATTTTGGCGCAAACACGAGATCACGGCGGCGGTCTGGATGCAGCCATTGCGCAATATGGCGGGCAGCGCTCCGGCTGGATCGACCTGTCCACAGGCATTAACCCCACGCCCTATCCGTTACCAACGTTCTCGCACATGGACTGGACTGCCCTGCCGGACAAAGCCGCCGCAGACCGTTTGATTACCGCCGCGCGCACGGCCTGGAATGTACCGGATGGCGCAGCCATCCTTGCCACGCCCGGCGCTTCGGCAGCCATCGCACAGATCCCCCGGCTCGCGCCCACAGGCGTGGTCCATATCCCCGCACCTACCTACAACGAACACGCCGCAAGCTTTGCCAATGCAGGCTGGGCCGTAACAGGAAGCCCGCGGCCTGCAGATGCCCACGTTGTCGTACACCCCAACAATCCGGACGGACGACAATGGAGCGCTGCCGATCTGACAGCCCCCCTGAAGGTCATCGACGAAAGCTTTTGCGACGTCATCCCAGATGCCAGCCTGATCGCGCATGCCGACCGGCCCGGCACGCTGATCCTGAAAAGTTTCGGTAAGTTCTGGGGTCTCGCCGGCGTGCGCCTTGGCTTTGTCATTGGCGATCCAACCCTGATCGCGCAACTCACCGATATGCTCGGCCCCTGGCCCGTGTCCGGCATCGCGTTGACCATCGGGGCAACAGCGCTCGAAGATCAGACATGGGCGCAAGACACGCGTAATACTTTGAAACGGGACGCCAAACGTCTCGACACTTTGATGCAGGCCAAAGGCGCTGAGCTGGTGGGCGGCACGACGCTCTTTCGGCTCTACGACGTAGGCAACGCGGGCGCCTGGCATACCCGACTCGCAGAGGCACATATCTGGAGCCGCGTCTTTCCCTACAGCAGCAGTTGGCTGCGCCTTGGTCTTCCACCGACGGGGGCGTGGGACCGGCTTGAGGCCGCGCTGTGACAACCGCGTTGACGCTTGCGCTTGCCATGGCCCTCGATGCCATGGCTGGAGAACCGAAGTGGCTGTGGTCGCGTCTGCCGCATCCGGCCGTTTTGATGGGCCGCGCCGTCAGCGCTCTCGACACCCGGCTCAACACCGCGCCCGCCACGCGGGCCAAAGGCGTTGCCGCCATCACGGTTCTCGTCGTCGCCGCGGGCGTCACCGGTCTCGCCCTAGCCCAGCTTGGCTGGCTGGTCGAAGTCATCGGTGCCGCCATCCTGCTGGCGCATCGCTCGCTTGTCGACCATGTCGCCGCCGTCGCCCACGGCCTGCGCCAATCCACGGGCGAAGGGCGACGCGCCGTCGCCATGATCGTGGGCCGCGACGTCAGCACCGCCACCCCGGATCAGGTCGCCCGCGCGGGGATCGAAAGCCTGTCGGAGAACTTCAGCGACGGCGTGATCGCGCCCGCCTTCTGGTTCCTGATCGGCGGGCTGCCCGGCATCCTGATCTACAAGGTGGTCAACACCGCTGACAGCATGATCGGCTACCTAACCCCGCGCCACGCGGAATTCGGCTGGGCGGCAGCACGGCTTGATGACCTTCTGAATTGGGTGCCCGCCCGGCTGACGGGGGGGCTGATCGCGCTTGCGGGCGAGGCAACAGCACATTGGGCAGCAATCCGCGCCGACGCTGCGCTGCACCGCTCGCCCAACGCCGGCTGGCCCGAAGCCGCCATGGCCCGTGCCCTGAACATCGCCCTGGCCGGACCGCGTAGTTATCATGGTCGGATGGAAGATCTAGCCTGGGTCAACCCCGATGGACGTCGGACCCTTGGCCCGGCCGACATTGACGCCGCCGTCAGGATCGTGTGGAAAAGCTGGGGTCTTGCCCTGGCCGCTATTATTTTTGTTGGAGTTTTGATTTGGATATTCTGAGAAAACTCGCCTGCGCGGCGGTCATGACATGTCTGCCGAGCCTCGCGCTGGCGCAATGCGGGGGCGACTTCTCGGCCTTCAAAGACGGCCTAGAATCGGAAGCCGCATCGCGCGGCATTGCACCCGCAACCGCAGAGCGTTTCCTCGCCTCCGTACGACAGGACCCCAAGGTTTTGCGCGCCGATCGCGCACAGGGCGTGTTCCAGCGCCCCTTCGTCGACTTCTCCCGCCGCTTGATCTCGCAAAATCGGATCGACACCGGCCGGTCGAAGGCCCGGCAATGGGACGGCGTGTTTGAACGGGTCGAACAGGCCTACGGCGTAGACCGCAACGTGCTCCTGGCCTTCTGGGCGTTCGAGACGGATTACGGATCGTTCCAAGGTGACTTCAATACCGCCAACGCCCTCGTCACACTGGCCCACGACTGCCGCCGCCCCGATCTGTTCCGTCCACAGGTCTTTGCCGCCATGCAACTCTTCGCCGCCGGAGATTTCGACCCCGCCGTCACAACCGGGGCATGGGCAGGTGAGATCGGCATGGTCCAGATGCTGCCCGGCGACATCATCGAAAACGGCGTGGACGGCGATGGCGACGGGGCGGTCCGCCTCAAAACCTCTGCCCCCGATGCGCTGATGTCCGGCGGCAAGATGCTTCGGCATTTCGGCTGGCGCGCGGGCGAGCCCTGGCTGCAAGAGGTCACAGTGCCCGCGCAGATGGACTGGAGCCTGAGCGGTGTCGGCAAACCACGCAACGTTGCCGACTGGCAAGCCATGGGCGTCGAGGCGCGCAATGGCCAGCTTGCGAACCTGCCTGCCTCCCTGATCCTGCCGCAAGGGCACAAAGGCCCCGCCTTCCTCGCCTATCCGAATTTCGACGTCTATTTCGAGTGGAACCAGTCCTTCACCTACGTTCTCACCGCCGCCTATTTCGCGACCCGTCTGGGTGGCGCGCAGGTTTACGATGCAGGGAGCCCAGACGCAGGGCTGGGTCCCGATGAGATGAAGCTGTTACAGACCAAACTGCAGGCGCGAGGCCACGACGTAGGCAAGATCGACGGCATTCTCGGCGCCGGGACACGCGCCGCCGTTCAAACAGAACAGAAGCGGCTCGGTCTGCCGGCCGATGCCTGGCCGACACCAGCGTTGCTTAACCAACTTTGACAGCGCGCGTTTGAGTTTTGGTAAGAATTGGACTATATTTAACGCATCGGAAGTTTTGTTCAGTTCAATCACCGAACAAAAGGCTCGGCAGAGGAGCATCTCTGCCGGGTCACTCTTTTTCAGGCTACAGCCCGATCAAGAGTCGGATAAGCGCGACACACAATGTCATGACTGCGATCGCGACCATCCATCTTCGGAAGTTTCTCTCCGACAGTTCAATCACCCCCTTTCACGGCCCGGGTTGGGCCGCGCAGGCAAGATGCTGAGAAAGTGAAGAAGATTTGGTTAAAACTGCGCGTTAAGGCCGGATCGGAAACCGCTCACCCTTTTCGGTCAGCATGACAACGCGACCATCGCTTTCGACATAGCGATCACAGCGCCCGAACCCGTTGCGAAAGGCGATGCAGACCGTGCCGTCCGCTGCGATCTCGTATTGACCAAAGGCAGTCCCGCCACCATTGGCGTAGGTGTAGGAATAAGCCCCGCCCGCCGAAAACTTGGACTGCCCATCATCAAAGAATGTCAGAGTGTTCCCTTCGACCAGCGCCATCACGGCAGGACGATCAAGAGGCGCATCAGTGCTGCGCACTGCCCAATCTTGGGCAAAGGCGGTACCAGTAAGCAGGAGGAAAATCAGAGAAAATCGCATGATGTATCTGTAGCATGCCTGGAACATACGGTCCCGTCACGTCATGGTGACCAGTCTCAAGCCACCATCGTCTCTGCTTTCTTCAGGTCCACCGACACCAACTGGCTCACCCCCTGCTCGGCCATTGTCACGCCGAACAACCGATCCATCCGCGCCATCGTCACCGCATGGTGGGTAATTATCAAAAATCGCGTATCTGTGCGGCGGCACATCTCGTCCAGCAGATCACAGAACCGGGTCACGTTGGCATCATCCAGCGGCGCGTCCACCTCGTCCAGCACACAAATGGGCGCCGGGTTCGCTAGAAACACAGCAAAGATCAGCGCCATCGCGGTCAAGGTCTGCTCACCCCCCGACAGCAGGCTCAGCGTCGACAGCTTCTTGCCCGGCGGCTGACACATGATCTCCAGCCCCGCCTCAAGTGGATCCTCACTTTCGACCATGACCAAGTTCGCCTCACCCCCGCCAAACAGATGGGTAAAGAGCAGCGAGAAGTTCGAGTTCACCTGTTCAAACGCCGTCAACAACCGCTCCCGCCCCTCGCGGTTCAGGCTTGCAATGCCGCTGCGCAGGGTCTTGATCGCCTCTTCCAGATCGGCCTTTTCGCCCACCAGCGTGTCATGCTCCTCCTGCACCTCCTTGGCGTCTTCCTCAGCCCGCAGGTTGACGGCCCCCAAAGCATCGCGCTGCCGCTTCAACCGCCCCACTTCGGTCTCCAACGCCTCCGCCCCCGGCATCTGATCCGGCACAACATCCAGAGCCGTCAGCAACTGGTTCGGCGTCATCTGCTGCTCTTCGGCAATCCGCTCTGCGGCATAGGCAACCGTCTCGCGCGCCGCCTCCGACCGCGCCTCGGATCGGGCCCGCGCCTCACGCGCCTCGGAGGCCAGGCGCTCCGCCTCACGCTCGGCGAGCGTCGCATCGCGCAACTTGCCCTCGCCCTCGGACAACGCATTAGCGGCTTCGGCCTTACGGCTCTCAGCCCGCGCAATCTCGTCACTCAAGGCCTCGCGCTTGGCCGCCAACTCACCCGGCGCCGCCTGCGCTTCCTTCAACTCGGCCTCTGACGTCACCTTGCGATCAATCAGCTCGGCCGTCCGGCGCTCCGCCGTCTCAAGCCGGTGCTTCCAGCCGCTTACCTCTTTGGTGATTTCCTGCGCGCGCTTCACGCGGGCCTCACCCGTGCGGCGCAGATCGTCATGGGCCGACCGACGCGACATCATGGTAATGCGCGCCGCCTCAACGGTCATGCGCAGGTCCTCAACCTCCGCCCGCGCGGCCTCCAGATCGGGCAAATCGGCCAAGGCCGTCTCGGCCTCCGACACCCGCACCCGCGCCGCCATCGCATCCTCTTCGTGCCGGGTCACGGCCAAACCAAGGGACTCCAACCGCCCCTCAGCCAGATTGCGATCCGCCTCCGCCCGGCTCAGCGCTCGCCCTGCATCCGCGACCATCCGGTCTGCCTCACGCCGCGCATGGCGCGCCATCTTATCAGCCTCGGTCAACTCAGCCATGCGAGCAGTCAACGCCTCATGCGCCTGCCGCGCACCATCCGCACGGGACGTGGCCCGCTCCAGCGACTGTTTCAACTCCTCCAACCGGTTCAACTGCTGCAAACGCAAGGCCGCCGCACTCGGCGCATCCTCCGCCCACGCGCGAAACCCGTCCCAACGCCACACATCGCCTTCCTGCGACACTAACCGCTGACCGGGCTTCAACAGCGGCTGCAACCGCGCCGCGTCATCTGCATCGACGAGGCCAATCTGCGACATCCGGCGCTGCAACACTTCCGGCATCGACACGTGCTGGGTCAGCGCCGTCACACCCTCGGGCAACGGCTGATCCACATCGTAGGCAGGCAAAACCGCCCAGCCCGATGGACCATCCGCCTCAACCTGCGGCGCCCGCAAGTCATCGGCCAAAGCCGCCCCAAGCGCCTTCTCAAACCCCTGCTGCACCTGCAACCGGTCGAGGATCTGACCGCCCTCCGCCGTATCCCGCTCCACCAGCTTGGCCAGCGCTCCGGCCTCGGCACGCAGAGCATTCATCTCGCCCTCAGCCTCCGAGCGTTCGGCGCGGGCATCGGCCTCACGCGACTGCGTCTCGGCCCGCGCATCCTCCGCCGCGATCAGCGCCGCATCGGCCCGTTTGGCCGTCGCCTCAGCCTCAGCCGACGCCGCCTCAGCCGCTTCAAAATCCACCCCCGCCTTGTCGAGCGCCGCGCGGCTCGTCGCCACAGCCGCCCGCGCCTTCTCTGCCTCAGCCTCCGACTTCGCCTCAACCTTCCGGCTGTCCTCCAGCAAACGCTGCGCCGACCCATGCCGCGCCGCCAGACGCGCCACATCCTCGGTCTTGTCCGATTGATCGCCCTCGCGCGCTTGCAAAACCTGGCCCGCCTCGCGCGCCGCCTCTGCCGCCTCAGCCAGCAGCCCCTCATGGCCTTCACTGGCCTTGGCAATCTCGGCGGCTTCCCATTCCAGACGCTCGATCGTCTCACCCGCGTCCTTGTTCAGCCCACCCTCGCGCTCGATGTCCCGCGCCAACTGCGCAATCCGACCGGTCAACCGCTCAATGGCCTGCTCCGCCTGCGCCTCCTGATCGGCCAGGGTATCACGCTGCACCGCCAAACGCTGCAAGACGGCAGCGGCAATCGCATCCTCCTCGCGCAACGGGGGCAAGGCATCCTCGGCCGTCACTCGTGCCTTCGCCGACACCTGCACAGCGCCTTCTGCCTGCGCCGCCGCAGTGGTCCGCGCACGCAGCTCCTCATCCGCCGCAGCCCGCGCATCATCCGCCTCGCGCCAGCGTCGATACAGCAACTGCCCCTCAGCCTTGCGCAGGGCGTCGCCAATCTCGCGATAGCGCGCCGCCTGCCGGGCCTGCCGGGCCAACTGGTTCAACTGCGCCGCCAACTGCTCAATCACATCATCGACGCGCGCCAGGTTCTGCTCGGCCCCCTTCAGCTTCAACTCGGCCTCGTGCCGCCGCTGATACAGGCCGGAAATCCCCGCCGCTTCCTCAAGAATCCGGCGACGGTTCTTCGGCTTGGCGTTGATCAACTCCGCAATCTGCCCCTGCCGCACCAGCGCAGGCGAATGCGCGCCCGTGGACGCATCGGCAAACAGCATCTGCACATCGCGCGCCCGCACATCCTTGCCATTGGTCTTGTAGGCGCTGCCCACATCCCGCGTAATGCGTCGCACGATCTCCAGCGCGTCCTGATCGTTGAACCCTGCAGGCGCCAGCCGCTCCGAGTTGTCGATATGCAGGCTGACCTCGGCAAAGTTGCGCGCGGGCCGGGTGGATGCGCCGGCAAAGATCACATCCTCCATACCCCCGCCGCGCATCGCCGTGGGGCGGTTCTCACCCATCACCCAGCGCAGCGCTTCCAGGAGGTTCGACTTGCCGCAACCATTCGGGCCGACCACGCCGGTCAGACCGTCCGCGATGATCAGGTCGGTCGGATCGACAAAGGATTTGAAGCCGGTCAGTCGAAGTTTGGAAAAGCGCACGCGGCCCCCAAAGTGAGTCTGGTTGGGCTGGCATGGTGGACGGCCATGGGCAAAGCTGTCAACGCCACGCCCCCACAAACTGCGATTTGGGCGGGTTTATCCACAAGATATTGCGGGCAGCGCTCTCAGATCACATCGCAATCCACGGCCAGCACCAGCTCATCCGTGGCCGGGCTGACATAGCTGTCGAGCGTGTAACAACTGTATTCCCCTTGCGGCACCTGCCGGTCGATGGGCGGACCACCCTTGCCACAATCCAGAATACCGGTCGCCAGCGCCTGATCCCCACGCACCTCCTTCACCTTGCATCCGCTGACGATCTCCATAGCTTTGGCCGCACGCGCCTTGATCGGACCAAATCGCGGTGCGTACTGCATGTTCGTCCGCAGCGCCTCCGCCAGTCGTCCGTTGACGCGCACGTCAAATGTCGATCCGTCAACCGTGACCGTGGTGGCTGGCAAACCGCGAAAATGCGGGCCCGCGGTGTTGCAGGCGGCAAGAGCAAGGCAGGCAAAGAGAACAAAGCGCATGTCAGCAGCAAAGCCCACGCTTGGTTAACAACTAATGAACAGACCCCACCGCGCGTTGCGTTAACCTCCGCCTCGGCGTCCGTTGGGGGTGTACAGGGGGTGCACGACGGGTGCACAGGGGGGTGACACCCTGTTTTCGACGTCAATCTCCATGAAAACAAGGTAAACGCACGCGCCGACTCACCGCACCCGCTCTCCGATTGCACCACCGCTCAACTGGTCATATGATTTTACCAATTCGACCGGAGAGACCATGCCCTTTCGCCCCGTCCAGCCCGACAAACTGTCCGCCGCCGTGATCCGCCAGATCGAACAATTGATCCTGCGCGGCATCCTACGCCCCGGCGAACGGCTGCCCCCCGAACGCGACCTCGCCGAGCGCATGGGCGTCTCCCGGCCCTCCCTCCGCGACGCCATCGGCACCCTGCAAGAGACCGGGCTGTTGGTCGCCAAACCGGGCGCCGGGGTCTACGTGGCCGACGTCCTCGGCTCCGCCTTTGCTCCTGCTTTGACTGAACTTTTCGCCCGCCATGACGAGGCTGTGTTTGACTATCTCAGCTTCCGACGCGACATGGAGGGGCTCGCCGCCGAACGCGCCGCGCGCCTCGCCTCAGACACCGATCTGGCCGTCGTGCAAAAGGTCTTCGAAAAGATGGAAGCCGCCCACCCCAAGCGCAATGGCGAGGAAGAAGCCCAGCTCGACGCGCAGTTCCACATGGCGATCATCGAGGCCAGCCACAACGTCATCATGCTCCACATGATGCGGTCGATGTATCAACTGCTCCGAGATGGTGTGTTCTACAATCGGCAGGTCATGTTCAAACAGCGCACCACCCGGCAGGCCCTTCTGGACCAACACCGGCAGATCAACGAGGCCCTGCAAGTCCGCGACCCCGACACAGCCCGCGCTGCCGTCCACGCCCATCTCGACTATGTCGAACGGGCCCTGCGCGACCAGCAAAAGGCCGAGCACAATGAAGAGATCGCCCGCCAGCGCCTCGACCACGAAACATCGGCCTGATCACCCCATCTTGCCTTCGATAAAGGCACGGGCTTCGCTTGTTGCAGGCGCGGTGAACATTGCTTCAGTCGGCTGCACTTCCAGCAATTTGCCAAGGTGGAAATAGGCGACCCGATCCGCAATCCGCCGCGCTTGCGCCATGGAATGCGTGATGATGACAATGGCCTGATCCTGCTTCAGTTCCAGCAGCAGGTCTTCGATGCGGGCGGTAGCAATCGGGTCGATGGATCCCGTTGGCTCGTCCATCAAAAGCACATCAGGCTGCGTCGCCAGCGCGCGGGCAATACACAGCCGTTGCTGCTGCCCACCCGACAGGTCGGTCCCCGGTTTCCTGTACAGGTGCTCTCTCACCTCTTCCCACAGCCCAGCACGGGTAAGGCATTGTTCCACATGCTCTTTCAGCGCCTTTCCGTTTGGCGTCAGACCATGCAGCCGCGCCGCGTAGGCCACGTTTTCGTAGATCGACGTGGGAAACGGGTTGGGCTTCTGCGCGACCCAGCCAAAGCGACGGCGATGAAGTGGCGGGTCGACATCCGGGCCATTGATATCCTCGCCCTCCATCAGGATCGTTCCGCTGATCCGCACATCCCGCGTGTCATCATGCATGCGGTTCAGGCATTTCAGGGCGGTGGATTTCCCGCAGCCGGACGGGCCAATGAAGGCGAGGATTTCGTTGGCATAAAGATCAAAACTGACATCGTCCAAAGCCTGCTTTTCACCGTAGTGCAGCGACAGATTGCGCACCGTCATGATGGGTGGGCTGTTGCGGCGATGGGCAAAGGCGGGCGTGTCTTTGGTCGTCTGGGCGTCGAACATTGAGAACCTCGCTGGGCTGGGAAACAGTGCCTTTCCCAACGCCTAGCGACTGCCGCGGTCACCTCATTTGATCCATGGCAAGCCCACGCAAAACTTCACAAAAGGTTCACATACGAAGAACCCCGGCGCGGTGGCCGGGGTTCAATAATTTCCGAGTGGGGACAAAGGCTTAGTGCAGCCGCGCGTCCACCTCGGCGATGGCGTCATCGATCAGCTTGTTGCTGTCGGTGGCCGTCATCTGCTTGGCAATCACATCGCGCGCAGCTTGCACAGCAACCACTGCGGCGGTGTCGCGCACCTCTTTCACAGCGCTCGCTTCAGCCGACGCGATCTGGTCGGTGGCGGCAGCCATGCGACGCTCGATCGATCTCTTCAGATCGGCACGGGCCTGATCGGCAGCGGCTTCCGCGTCCTTCTTGGCCTGTTCGACGATCTTGTCCGCCTGCGCCTGAACTTCCTTCTGCTTGCGCTCGTAAGAGGCCAACAGGGTTTGGGCTTCTTCCCGCAGGGCGCGGGCTTCGTCGATCTCGGACTGGATGCCGCTCGCGCGGTCGTCCAGCATCTTCCCGATCATGCCAGGCACCCTGAAGTAGAACAGGACTCCGATGAACAGAATGAACGCGATCAGAACGATCAGATCCGTGTTGCTCAGCTTCCAGAACTCCGCCGAAAACGGGTTCTTCGATGCAGCAAGCGCGGGGCCGGCTACCAGAACGGACAGGGGCGTAAGGGTCAGAAAACGCATGACTTATCCTTTCATCCGGTCGTTGACGGCAGCAGTTATCGCCTTTTCGTCAGCCTTGCCACCCATCAGAGCGACGATGTCATGCGCGGCGTCCTTCGCCACCTCTTTGACGGCATCCTGGGCACCGGCGCGAATTTCGGCGATGGCCTTTTCGCTCTCGGCAGCCTTGGCCGCAATCTCGGCATCCGCCTTTTCGATGGCGACGTCGAGGTCGGCCTGAATGGCTGCCTTGGTCTCACCGGCAATGCGTTGCGCTTCAGCGCGGGCATCGGCCAGCGCCTTCTCATAGGCCGCTTCCGCCGCCTCCGCCTTGGCCTTGAGGTCCTCGGCCGCGGCGATGTCATTTGTGATTGTGCCTTGCCGTTCGGCAAGGATGGCTGCGATCCGCGGCAGGGCCACGCGCGACAGCACGAAATAGATCACCAGCAGCGTGACGATCAGCCAGAAGATCTGGTTGGCAAAGTAATCAGGGTTCAGCTGCGGCATCCCCGGAGGCGCGCCTGCTGCCACTTCGCCTGCAGCGTTTGTGTTTTCTGCCATGTCGGTCGTTCCCTTGAGTTCGCCCTGCGCACAGGGCCGAAGTGCGAGCCGTTACATCGGGCAGCGTGACCGTATCACGCCGCCCGACCGTAAGGAATATCGCCAGAGAAGCTTAGACGGCGAACATCAGCAGCAGAGCGACGAGGAACGAGAAGATCCCCAGGGCTTCTGCAAAGGCGATGCCGATGAACAGGGTAGCAGTTTGGCCAGCAGCGGCCGAAGGGTTGCGCAGGGCGCCGGCGAGGAAGTTGCCAGCCACGTGGCCCACACCGATTGCGGCTGCGCCGGAACCGATTGCTGCCAGGCCTGCGCCGATGTGTGCGAGTTCACCTTCCATGAGAATTCTCCTTACGATTGGAAGTTTGCGTAGGGTGGGCAGTCTGCCCACCAAACATTAGTGATGCGGATGCAGCGCGTCCTTGAGGTACACGCATGTGAGGATCGTGAAGACGTAGGCCTGGATGGCCGACACCAGCACTTCGAGCCCGTAGATCGCCATGACGCCAACGATGGCCACCGGGGCGATCACCGCCACCTGGGCAAAGCCAGCGAACACTTTCAAAACGGCGTGCCCCGCCATCATGTTGCCTGCCAGACGAATGGAATGGCTGACGGGGCGGACGAAATACGAAATCACCTCGATGATTGCCAAGATCGGGCGGAGCGGCAACGGCGCGCTCGACACCCAAAACAGGCTCAGGAAAGAGGCGCCGTTCTTGACGAAGCCGAGGACTGTCACGGCGATGAACACACCAAAGCCCAGAACAGCGGTGACCGCGATGTGCGAGGTCGTGGTGAACGACATCGGGATCAGACCGAGGAAGTTGGCGCAGAGGATGAACATGAACAGCGTCATGATGTAGGGGAAGTATTTGATCCCGTCCTTGCCGGTCACATCCTCGACCATCTTGTAAACAAAGCCGTACATCAGCTCCGCAATGGACTGGCCACGGCCCGGCACCGTCTCGCGCTTGGATGTGGTCAGGACCAGCAGACCAATGACCGCCAGGACGGCCAGCGCCAACCAAAGCGTCACATTGGTGATTGTGAACATCCCGATATCACCGCCGAACAGCGCTTTGACCTCGAACTGATCCATAGGCTTGAAGGACAGCCCACCACCACTTGTTGCTTCGTCTGCCATTCGGCTCTCTCCGTCCTAGCCCCGCGGGGCGTCGCCTTCATCGGCCTCTTCGGCCTCCCGCATGCTCTGAACCTCTTTCGCGCTGCGCATCATCGTCTGGATGCCGGCCGCGAGGCCCAGAAACACAAATATGATCATGAGAAACGGCGTGGTGCCGAACAGCGCGTCCAGCCCGTATCCCATGCCAAAGCCGATCCCTATACCGGCCACCAGTTCGACCACCATGCGCCAGGCCAGTTGCGCCTGAGAGTGAGGATCCGGTGTGCGGGGTTTCGGGGCGTGCTCTTCCTTGACCGCGTCGATCTTGGCGCTCAGGGCCTTCAGTCGATCTGCGTCTTCGGGGTCGGTCACGCGCCTTTCATCCCGTCATTTGGTTCGAAGGTTGGATATGTCGGGGCGGGGTATGAGTCAACGCGCACATACTACGACGCGTAGTGACCTCAACCATTTGTTTTTATAAATATTTTTTGGAACAATGAAGGCAAGTGCCATTGCGTCGCACCGTCCGCTTGAGACCAATCGCACCCAGAAGGCATGTTCAACCATCTGGTTGATTTTCTCTACTGCGGAAGCAGCGCGTGTGATCCAGCAACCAGGTGCGCACCGTCCGGACCGCCTTACGCCGCGCGGTTTGCCCACCGGTCAGCAAATGAAAGGACCCCATGCGGAACCCGACATCGGACAACCGAACAAGTCGCCCCGCATCAACCTCAACCCGCACACAATCGGCCGACCCCATGTACAGCCCGGCGCCGTACACAGCCGCCTCGAACGCCAGCGGCAAGCGGGCGCGCCACTCCCCCTCATTGGCCAGCGCTGGATCAAAGCCTGCGAGCGTGCACCATTTCGACCAGACAAGCTCGTGCCTGTCCCGAAACAGGTGGAACTGGCCAAGATGCTCGGGACGTATGCAATCACCCGGAACAAGGCCCGGCGCCGCAAAGGGATACAATTTGGCATCGCTCATAAGGTCAGACGGCACATCAAGCGTGCCTTTATGCGCAAAACGGATGGCCATATCGGCCTCGAACCGATCCAGATTGGCGAGTTGATCAGAGGCAATCAGGCGCAACTCAATCTCGGGTAGCTCCTGCTGGAACTTGCGCAGCAAGGGCGCGATCACCTTGTTCGCAAAAAGGGGTTCACTGTTGACCACAACCCGGCCTGCTGGCGTATCGGCCAACCCCTCGGTCGCGTCGCTGATGACATCAAAGGCAGGTGCGATCCGCTGAAGGTAGTGGCTGCCCTCAGCCGAAAGCGCCACACCGCGCGACGCATCGCGAAAAAGCTGCACACCCAGCCGCGCCTCAAGCCCGCGTACGTGACGGCTGATGGCGGAGTGGCTCACACCCAACTCTTCAGCGGCCCGGGTAAAGCTCTCATGCCGGGCCGCCGCTTCGAAAGCGCGCAGGGCATTGAGGGGTGGCAAGGTGCGCGACATGGGCCAATCGTGCAGAAAACGCACAAGTCATGTCAAGGAACTCTGTTTGTCCCTTCAGGCTAACACGCCCATATTCCCCTCATACCCCTGCAAAATGAGGCAACTCATGCAAATGGCACGCTCCAACGCGCTTTTGCGCGCCCTCTCTACTTGTGCAAAATTCCTGCGCGCCAACAGAAAAACAAAGACATCCAAGGGCACCACCCTGCCCCCTATGACCGACCACATTGCGCGTGACATCGGCCTCACCCCATCTCAACGCGCACAAATGAAACACCGCTGGCCGTCAGCAGAGAACAGGCACCCTTACCTCTGATCGCTTCCCCTCGGACCGCCCGCTCGCTATGACGGGCCATGGCCGATCCGCTCGACACCATCTTCTCCGCCCTCGCCGATCCGACCCGGCGGGCGATCCTGACGATGCTGCTTGAGGATGACATGGCTGTCACCGACGTGGCGGAACCGTTCGAGATGTCGCTGGCCGCGATCTCAAAGCACCTGACCATCCTCACCCGCGCCGGACTGATCCAGCAGGAAAAGCGGGGCCGCGTGAAGTGGTGCAAGTTGGACCCCGACGCGATGCGCGGCGCCTCTGTCTGGATGCAGGGGTTTGGTCAGTTCGAGCCTGTGAACCTAGACGCGTTCGAGCGGTTCCTCGAAAAAGAACTGCCCGACCGTCAGGCGTGAGCAAGCGCATTTTGCGCCGCATCCAGCGCGTCATAGCCTGCAAGCGTGAATGTACAGTCGGCCTGATCCCAGACCGCATCGTTGAACCAAACCGGTTCGCACAGCAGTTTGAAGTCCGCGAACGGCACACCAGGCAGCGTCCATCCCATCGAATGCGACATCGCCACACGCACACCAAGCTTGGGGTTCAACACAGCCCGAATGTCACGCCGTCCCATCTTCAGGTGGTGTGCGATGTCCCAATGACGCACCCGCTCGCCCTCTCGCGTGGCGACCCAGCAGTGCATGTCGGTTGTGTGATCCCGGCGCCCTTCTGGAATGAAGTATCCCGCGACATAACCCGCCTCGACCCCCACCGCGCGCAGGCCCGCCACCAGATAGGCATTGATGTCGACGCAAGAGCCCGTGGTCATGTCGCACAACTGCGGCATGGCATCTGCGGTGTCATAGAACCGATCATCGGTGTGGCCGTAGTCGAACATCGACGTGACATGCGCGACCATCGCCTCCACCCCGCCGTCCGACACGATCTTCTGCGCCTCTGCGGCAAGGTCGGGATGCGCACGGGTGAAACGGCTGTCATGCGGCGCAAACATCGCGTCAGGATACGGCGTGTGGCCCGTGTCGAAACCGTAGTGCAACATGACGCGTTCCGCCCGCGGGGTAAGGATCAGAGCGTCCTGCCGTAAGGCGGCGCAAGTCACACGGGCGACATCGGCCCCGTCAACCTCCACGCCCAGACAGGTGGCCGCAGGTGTGCTCAATCCCACGGGTGCCAGCAACGTCTCGGACCGGTCTACCGTGACCGACACTTTCATTTCGATATTCATGAAACTATCTGCGCCGATGAGTGTAACAGGATCATGTCATCTAACCCTCATCCCGCAACAGCAGCGATAGCGCGACCACCGTCAGGCCAACGCCGACCCAGACAATGCCGGGCGGCACGCCGTTGCCTAGCGCCACCTCCCACAGGATCACCCAGCTTGGGGTCAGATAGGTATAGGCCATGACCTTGGCCGACGGCAGGCGCAGGGTGGCAAACTGCAACAGTACAAAGGTCGCGGCAGAGGCAAAAAGCGCCACATAAATCAGCGTCACCCACACGATACCCGGCAGATCAGCCCAAGGCGTTGCTAGCAGATCGCGCCAGCCCCACAGGCTCAGCAACACCGCGCCCGCAACCAGCATGCCGAAGGTAAAGACCACCGCGGGCTCACCCCGGTTCAGCTTGCGTACCATCGGGGTGTAGATCGCATGGCTCACGCAGCCGAAGAAATAAATGACTTCGCCGCGCCCCACCTCGAACGCAAGAAAAGCGGACAGGTCCGCGCGAAAGATCACCCACAAGGCGCCCGTGGCACCCACGGCGAGGGCCAGCGCCATGCGTGGGGTCGTAATCTGGCGTAGCAGGACATAACCGAACACCCCGGACATGACAGGGGTCAGGGTAAAGACCGCCGCCGCACTGACAGGGGCCGCGGTCTTCAGGCCCTCGAACATCAGCACAAAGTAGACGGCAAAGAGACCGCCGAGCACGGCATACCGCCACGGAGCATTCAGCGCCTGCGCAGGCACACCACCGCGCGCAACAACCGCGATCCCGATCACCGCCGCAGCAATCCAGAAGCGCGCCGCGTTCAGCGCGGCGGGCGCAATCTCGTTCGCGGCCATGGACCCAAGCGAAAACGACCCGGCCACGAGGGCAGAGAACAACAGCATCGCCGCATGGCCGCGCAAGGCTGGCGTCACAGAACGTGCCAGTCCTTGGACTTTTCTTTGAGGAAGGTCAGAAAAGCCTGCACCTTATTGGTGCGATGCAGATCCACATGGGTCACCAGCCACAATGGCGCCGACCAGTCCTCGCGCGGGGTCGTGATCTCAACCAGATTGGGATTGGCGCGCGCCTCCAGCACCGACAGAAAGCCGATCCCGGCACCGGCCAGAACCGCCTGTTCCAACGCGCGGACGTCGGTTGATCGGAAGGTGATGTCGTCTTCCTTCACCTGACTGCGCAGCCACTTGTGAAACGGCGCGCGATTGTCGGCAGCGTCATGGCTAACAAAACGGTGGCCTTTCGCAGTTGCAATGTCTTCAGGATGCCCGCGGGCTTCGACATAGGCCTTGGTTGCATAAAGCCCCATGGACTGACGCACGAAAGGCTGGACGACATTATCCGGCTGATCCGGCGCATTGCCAGCCCGGATTGCCACATGTGCCTCGCCATATTCCAGGCGAAACAGCCGCTCGCCTGTCAGATAGCGCACAATCACATCGGGATGCTGCTGCTGGAATTCGGTCAGAACCGGGGCCATGCGCGGCGCCATATTGACGAGGGACGTCACCACCAACTCGCCCGACACTTCCGTTCCGCGCCCCTTGATGCGGCCCACAAGCTGGCTGAACTGATCATCGGTGGCTTGCGCAACCCGAAACAGATCGTCGCCCGCCTCGGTCGGGGTATAGCCACGGGCATGACGCTGGAACAGCTTCACACCCAACCGCCCCTCCAGCGCATCAATGTGGCGGATGACCGTGGCGTGGTGAACACCCAGCACGTCTGCCGCGCCGCTGACCGTGCCCATGCGCGCCACCTGATAGGCGGTCTTGATCTCGTCCCAGTTGTCCATCGGTCAAAGGCTCTTTGTGCAAATGTTAACAGATGATGTTGAGTTTCAGGAATTGCGTTCAAATTTGCAAGGTACAAATCTGGGGACAGACGACATCGCCATCCCAGAGAGGACCCGACCATGACCATATTGCATATCGACAGCTCCGCCCGCACCGAAGGCTCCGTGACCCGCGACCTGAGCGCCCAGATCGTTGCCAAGCTTGGCGGCGACGTGATCCGCCGCGACCTAGCCGAAGCCCTACCCCAGATTAATGAGACCTGGGTCAACGCCAACTTCACCCCCGCCGATGACCGCGACCCGGCCCAGCGCGACACGCTTGCCCTGTCCGACACGCTGGTCGCGGAGTTGAAGGCGGCGGACACCATCGTGATTGGCGCACCGGTCTATAATTTTGGCATTCCGGCCGCGCTCAAGGCCTGGATTGACCTGGTGGCCCGCGCAGGCCTGACCTTCAAATACAGCGAGACTGGCCCCGTCGGCCTGCTCGACGGCAAACGGGCCATCATCGCCGTCGCAACCGGCGGCACCCCCGTAGGCAGCGACATCGACTTCGCTACCGGCTACCTCAAGCATGTGTTGGGCTTTATCGGCATCCACGATGTCGAGGTTATCGCCGCAGACAGCGTCATGGCCCAAGGCGAGGCAGCCATCGCGGACGCCAAGGCCGAGATCGAGAAGCTCGCGGCCTAATCACAACCCCAAGAAAGCGCAAAGCCCCCGACTATCTGGCCGGGGCTTTGGCATTTCAGTGGCAGTGATACGGTTGTGAGCCTGCGTGGCAGCACTGCCCGGGAGGCGAGGATTTTCGACATCCGCCGCCGTGATAAATCGCTTGGGGTCCTGATGCGGACAGGGACTGTGGCACATGAACCGACGCAAACATCGGTGAGGCAAGGGTCAGTGCAGTAAAAGTCACAACAATAAACTTCAAAGGGTATCCTTCATCTTTCTTAATCATCTGCGCAACGTTCAAAACGTTACTGAATGGTTAACGCCGCCCCCCAGCGCCCGGTTCCCGGACTTGTCCGCGATCACCTGTTGCCGCTAGCGTCGCACCATGACCGTCATCCGCAACCTGCCCATGCAATTGATCCTCGCGCACGCCCCTTGGGTACTGGGCGGCGGGCTCATTGTCTGCATCGTGGCCTGTGCCGCCGCCGGTCTCGCGCTTTTAGCGGCGGGCGAAACTAGTGGTCTTTGGACCGTCGGCCTGGGCGCAGGCGTTCCGCTGGGCATCTTTGCACTCGCGATCAAACGCGATCAGGTGATTTTCGATGCCAGCACGGGCACAGTCACAGTGCAGCGCCGAACGCTTCTGCGCTACCGAAACGCCGTGCATGCGCTGACCCATCTCCGCCGGGCCGAGGTCGAGACCTTCTCTGACACCGCCCGCCCTATCCTCATTTTTGACGACGCAGCCCCGTACCCACTGGTCGAAGCCTTCACATCTGGCAACGGCCCGCGCCAGTGCGCTGATGCGATCAACGACTGGCTGCGCGCCTACCGCCGGGCCGGTTAACGCCCGCGCCAGACGTCATCCTCGGTTATGCCCATTTCAGCCAAGTCCGGCGCCCGCAGGCGCGCTTCGGTGTCCCAGGCCATGTAAAACTCGTCCAGCTGCGGCGGTGCAACGCTGGTCATGCTCAGCAGCGCGTGAACCTGCCCCCGGTGGTGGATCTGATGCTGGATGAGGTGCAGAAACGTCCGGTCAAACCGCTCCTCCTGCACCTCGCTGGCGCGCAGCATCCGCACGATGCGCACCGGGTCAGACAGCGTGGCATCCTCGGTCACAGCGATCAAACGGCGGTCCACCTCGCGTTGCGCGGCACGCAAGGCGGGCAGCTCGGGATGCGGCACCTCGGACTCAAAGGCGGCGGCGCCGATGCAGGCCCCCTCCAGCGCCGACACGTAAAACCAGTCGACGATCAGGATGTGGTTGAGCGTGGCAATGATCGACCCGAAAAAGGACGGGCGCGCTTGGGTCAGCTCCTTGGCGGTCAACCCGCCACAGGCGCGATGCAACCGATAATTGGACCACGCATTGTTGTAGGCTTGCGGCGCAAAGAGTGGCGTCATGGGGGTCGTCCCTCTCGGGCTGCTGCGCGAAAAAGCACAGGGCATTTGATCAAGATCAGGTCGGGGCGGCGCACCGCTCCTTACGCTCCCATCCGTATCAGATAGGAGACGTCCCGTGAAACAGATCATCGCCACCTTAGCTTTGCTTGGCAGCATGCCCGTGACCGCCTTGGCTCAGGATGTATCAATCGGGGCAACGCTCTATCAACGGCATTGCGCCACCTGTCACGGTGTCAACGCGGACGGCAACGGACCCATGCGTCCGGCGCTGCTGCTCCAACCGCCCAGCTTGACCGATCTTGCCACGCGCAACGACGGCACATTCCCGATCAGCCGCGTGGTATCGCGGATCGACGGGCGTGACCCGCTGGTCAGCCATGGCTCGCCCATGCCGGTCTATGGCTGGTATTTCGAAGGCGAGGATACTGCGCTGAAAGCCGAAACCGGCCAGCCGATCCTAACCAGCAAACCCATCGTGGACCTGATGGCCTATCTGGAAAGCATCCAGGAATGAGGCGGTCTCTGCGCCGCTCCGTCACTTAGGATAACAAGCGCCACCTCCACATCAGCGCGGGTTTGCTCCTGGCGCCACAATGCGTTTGACACCCGCCCGTGGCAACGTACTCTCGACCACAGCAACAGGGGCATCCGGCATCGTGCCGGGTTGAGAAGCACCCTTGGAACCTGAACCGGTTCAGACCGGCGGAGGAAGTTGCGTGCAGTCCCTCCGAGGTCTGCCCTGCGCCTCCCTATGATAACGCGAGGAGGCAGGTGATGATCGCGAAACAGCTTTTCGGCACCTCACGTGCGGCGCAAGCGCCGCGCGCGGATGCCATGCGACCACCCAACCGCACCACCTCCGCGCCCCTACCCCCATATCAAACCACGGAGACCAGGACATGAGCTTTACCGAAATGCTATGGTCCGAAACGGCCGAGCTTCAGGAGACGATCCTGACAATGCCGTTCAACACGGAACTCGCGGCGGGCACGCTGCCGTCAGACACGTTTCAAGGCTATATCATCCAGGATGCGCACTATCTCGAAGGCTTCGCCCGCGCCCTCGCGCTCTCGGCGTCCCGCGCGCCTGGGGCAGACGCCATCGCGCAGCTTGCCGGATCAGCCGCAGGTGCAATCGCGGTCGAGCGACAGTTGCATGGCGACTACATGGCGCGCTTCGTTGTGACACCAGAGACGTTCATGGCCACCCCGCCATCGCAGGCCTGTGATCATTATACCGCGTTTCTGCTTCGGTCCGCCGCAGTCGATCCGTTCCCCGTTGCCGTGACCGCATTGCTGCCCTGTTTCTGGATCTACTACCGGGTCGGCACGTCCATCCATGCCCATGCCGCGCCCGAAAACCCATATCGCGCCTGGATCGACACCTATGCGGGTGAGGCATTCGCCTCATCCGTACATGCGATGATCGCCCTGACCGACCGGCTCGGCGCCCAAGCGGACCAAAACACCCAAAACGCGATGAAAACCGCCTTTGCCCAATCGTCCTGGCACGAGTGGATGTTCTGGCATAGCGCCTATCACCGCCAAGGGTGGGAGACCCCCTCCAACCCGCCGCGCGTATCGGCACAATCGGCATAAGAATCGCGCCCGCCCCAAAGCGCCAGCGCAGCGGATGCGCCAAGGCTTGCAGCCACCGCTCTTGACTCACAGCCAACGCTGGCATACGCCCCGCGCAATACCCGGAAGTCCGTAAACTTCCAGTCCCTTGGTATATGCCCGGGATCGCCCTCCGTCAGCGCGTTGCGCCCACGGGGGTGCTTCTCGTTTCGGTCTGTTTCTTGGGGTCTGCACCGCTTGCACTTACGTGTCAGGCAAACGTCAACGGTCGAAAGGATGAAGGCCCATGTTTGAAAATCTCTCCGAACGCCTCTCCGGTGTCTTCGACCGGCTGACCAAGCAAGGCGCGCTGAGCGAGGACGACGTCAAAACCGCCCTGCGCGAGGTTCGCGTGGCGCTTCTTGAGGCCGACGTCTCCCTCCCCGTCGCCCGCGACTTCATCAAGCGCGTGCAGGAAGAGGCCACAGGTCAAGCCGTCACCAAGTCGATCACCCCCGGCCAGCAGGTGGTCAAGATCGTGCACGATGCCCTCGTCGCGACCCTCACGGGCGAAGGCGAACCCGGCGCGCTCAAAATCGACAGCCCCCCCGCCCCGATCCTGATGGTCGGCCTGCAAGGTGGCGGTAAGACCACCATGTCCGCCAAACTCGGCAAACGCCTGACCGAGCGTGACGGCAAGCGCGTGCTGATGGCCTCGCTCGACGTGACCCGCCCCGCTGCGATGGAACAACTCGCTATCCTCGGCGCGCAAGTCGGCGTCGATACCCTGCCCATCGTCAAGGGCGAGAACCCGGTCCAGATCGCCAAACGGGCCAAGACCCAGGCCAGTATGGGCGGCTATGACGTCTACATCCTCGACACCGCAGGCCGCCTCTCGATCGACGAAGAGTTGATGACGCAAGTGGAGCAAGTCCGCGACATCGCCAACCCGCGCGAGACCATCCTCGTCGTTGACGGCCTGACCGGTCAGGACGCCGTGAACACAGCGCAAAACTTCGACGACCGCATCGGCATCACGGGCGTGGCCCTGACCCGGATGGACGGCGACGGGCGCGGCGGTGCGGCACTCTCCATGCGCGCCGTCACCGGCAAGCCGATCAAGTTCGTGGGCCTGGGCGAAAAGATGGACGCGCTCGAAACCTTCGAGCCCGAGCGCATCGCAGGCCGCATCCTCGGCATGGGCGACATCGTCAGCCTGGTCGAAAAAGCGCAGGAAACCATCGAGGCCGAACAGGCCGAAAAGATGATGAAGCGCATGGCCAAGGGTCAGTTCAACATGAACGACCTGCGCATGCAGCTGGAACAGATGATCAAGATGGGCGGCATGGAAGGCATGATGGGCATGATGCCCGGCATGGGCAAAATGGCCAAACAGGTGCAGGACGCGGGCTTCGACGACAAGATCCTCAAGCAGCAGATCGCCATGATCCAGTCCATGACCAAGAAAGAGCGCGCCGCCCCCCAGATCCTGCAGGCCAGCCGCAAGAAACGCATCGCTGCAGGCTCCGGCATGCAGGTCAGCGACCTCAACAAGCTGCTGAAAATGCACCGCCAGATGTCCGACATGATGAAAAAGCTCGGCAAGGGCAAAGGCGGCATGATGAAGAAAGCCATGCAGGCGATGATGGGCAAGGGCGGCGGCATGCCCGACATGGGCAACATGGACCAGGCCCAGCTCGAAGCGGCAGCCAAACAACTCGGCGGCAAAATGCCCGGCGGTCTCCCCGGCCTGGGCGGCGGCATGCCACTGCCCCCCGGCCTCTCTGGGTTCGGCAAGAAAAAGTGACCGGGATCACCGATCATATCCCCACGCTCGAAACCGAGCGTCTGGTGCTGCGCGCACCAAGCCGGGCCGACTTCCCGGCCTTCGCCGCCTATTGCGCGTCCCCCCGCGCGACATTCAGCTGGGGCCAGATCGGCGCCGACCGGGCATGGGCCGAATTTGCAGCCGCTATCGGAAGCTGGTCGCTCATGGGCTTCGGCGCTTGGTCGATCGAGGACCGGGCCACCGGCACTTATTGCGGTGAAATCCTCCTCCAACACCCCGCCCACTTCCCCGAACCGGAACTGGGCTGGACCCTGATGGAAGAGTCCGAAGGCAAGGGCATCGCATACGAGGCCGCCGTAGCTGCTCGCGACTGGTTCACCGCGAACCATGGCGATAAATCCTTGGTCAGCTACATCACACCCGGCAACACGCGGTCCGAAGCGCTTGCCACCCGCCTGGGCGCCACACACGACCCGGACGCCCCCCTACCCGACGGCGAAACGGCCAACGAAACGGCAGTCTACCGCCACCGGAGGGCCGCATGACCGCAGCGACAACCCTAACGACAGACCGCCTGACCCTGCGCCAACCTCAGGCCAGCGACCTCCCCCCCTACACTGACTATTGCGCAAGCCCCCGCACACAATTCGTCGGCGGACCCTTCGACGCGGCCCAGGCATTCGACAAATTCGCGGCCTTTGCCGGCCACTGGGCGCTGCGCGGCTTCGGGCGCTACATCATGCAACAGGACGGCGCGCCCATCGGTCACGTCGGGCCGATGCAGCGTGACCACAGGCAGCCACCTGAATTCACCTGGACTCTGTGGGACAGCAGGTATGAAGGGCAAGGGCTCGCCACCGAAGCGGCAGCACATGTGCGCGATCACCTCCTCGGCGACCTCCGATGGCCCGAGATGATCGTGCACATCCTACCCGACAATTCAGGCTCCATCGGCATCGCCGAACGGATCGGAGCAACCCGGACCGATGATACACCCCCGGCATGGTACGAAGGCGCCGTGGTCTACCGCCTCACTGCAGAGGTGTCCGCATGATCACCCTCACCAACACACCGACGCTCACGACCGAACGCCTCACCCTGCGGGCGCCGCAACCGCAGGACGCGCCCACCTTCATCGAGTTCTACAAAACCGACCGCGCCCAATATGTCGGCGGACCTAAGGACGACAAACGCGGGTGGGAATTCTTCTGCACCGAAATCGGCCACTGGGTCATGCGCGGCTACGGCATGTTTGTCGTGACCTATCAGGGCGACGACACACCACTCGGCATCGTCGGCCACTGGAACCCGAAAACCTGGCCCGAACAGGAAGTCGGCTGGGTGATTTTCGAACCCGCTATCGAAGGCAAAGGCATCGCATTCGAGGCGGCAAAAGCCGTCATCGACTACACGTGGACCACACTCAAATGGGCTACCATCGTCAGCTACATTGCCTACCCGAACACCCGCTCAATCGCATTGGCCGAACGGCTGGGTGCGGTCCGCGATGAAGATGCCGAAACCCCCGGCACAGCCTATGTCTATCGCCACCCGAGGCCCACGGCATGACAGTCACCTTCTCTACCCCCACGCTTGAGACCGAGCGCCTGATCCTGCGCGCGCCCGCGCTCACGGATTTCGATGTGCTGGCCGACTTCTACGCCTCCCCCCGTGCGGAATTCGTCGGCGGCCCGCAAAGCCGCGAACTCAGCTGGCGCAACCTGGCACTGGAAGCAGGCCACTGGGTCCTGCGCGGTTTCGGCCGCTGGACGCTCGTCGAAAAGACCACGCAAAACCCGGTCGGCATCGTCGGCCTCTGGCACCCCGAAGGCTTCCCCGAAAACGAACTCGGCTGGGACCTTTTCGACGGTGCGACAGGCAAGGGCTACGCCACCGAAGCCGCCATCGCAGCGCGCCACTATGCCTATGACACCCTCGGCTGGACCACCCTCACCAGCCTGATCGCCATAGGCAACGATGGCTCGCGCCGCGTCGCCGAACGCCTCGGCGCGACCTACGACAGCGACTTCACGCATGAACGCTTCGGCCCCATGCAACTCTGGCGCCACCCCGGACCGGAGGCACTGACATGACCCCTTCCCTGTTTCAAAAAAATCCTCCCCGAAGGGCCGATCAGCCACAGGCTGCACACCCGACCAAACGGGCTCACGTTTCAACCGCCGCCAATATGACGTCGCGCGGCAGCGCGTCCTTTTGGAAAGGCGCGCGCCCATGACCTTCCCTTGCGAAACGCCCCGCACCGGCGCGGCCTCCCTCTTCGCCATCGCGCTCCAAGGCCACCTGCCGACCCTCGCAACCGACCGGCTGCTGCTGCGCGCCCCGCGCGTGACCGATTTCGACACCTACGCCCAAATCGCCTGCACCGACCGCGGCAAGCATCTGGGCGGACCAATGACGCGCGAAGACGCCTGGCTCGACTTCAGCCAGATGACCTCAACCTGGCTCCTCCACGGCCACGGTCTCTGGACCATCGGGCACGCGGGCGACATCGCGGGCTTCGTCTTGCTGGGCTTTGAGCCCGGTGACCCCGAACCCGAACTGGGCTTCATGCTGACCGAACAGGCTGAAGGGATGGGGATCGCGCAAGAGGCCGCACAAGCCGCCCTCACCCACGCCTTCCAGACCCTCGGCTGGTCCACGCTCGTCTCCTATATCGACCCGGCAAACGCCCGCTCCATCAAGCTGGCGCAACGCCTCGGCGGCCTGCCCGATGGCGAGATCGCGCAAGACGGCGACACCGCCCTCATCTACCGCTACGTCCGGGAGATGATGTGATGTCCCACGCCGCCATTCCCGTCATCGAAACGCAGCGCCTTGTCCTGCGCGGGCCAGAGCCCGAGGACTACCCGAATTTCAAAGCAACCTTCGCCTCCTACCGTTCCCGCTTCATGGGCGGCCCGCTGAACCCTTATGAGGCGTGGATGCTCTACGCCGCCGAAATCGGGCATTGGGACATCCGCGGCTTCGGCATGTGGATGATCCACGACAAGGACACGGACGACACCTACGGCATGGCCGGTGGCTGGCAGCCCGCAGGCTGGCCGGAACGCGAAATCGCCTGGATCATCTGGCCAGACAAGGCGGGCAAGGGCTACGCCCTCGAAGCGACTCACGCCGTGCGCGCGCATTACTACGCGAATGGATGGGACGGGGCCGTCAGCTATCTCGACCCGATGAACCTCGACAGCATCCGGCTGGCCGAGCGGCTGGGTGCGTTCAAGGACAAGGCGGCGCAAACCATCGACGGCTCCGACGCCGTCTACCGCCACCCGTCCCCCGAAGCTCTCGATGGCACGCAACTGGCGCACGGGATCGAGATGGAAATCGGCCACTACGCCGACCCGATGTTCAAACCGAAAGGATGGGCACTTGATTAACGAAACCTTACCCCACTTGCACGATGGGGGTGCACGAGGGGTGTACGGATGGTGCACAGGAGGTGACACTCTGTTTGCCAGCCCTTTCGGCCCAGGAAAGGGACGCCCATGACCGACGCCATCACCCGCGCCGCCGAAGTGCTGGCGGACCACCGCGCCAGCATCGACCGGCTCGATGCAATCCTCGTCTATACCCTGGGCGAGCGGTTCAAACACACGCAGGCCGTGGGGAAACTCAAGGCCACACACGACCTTCCGCCCTCCGATCCCACGCGCGAAGCCGCGCAGATCGCTCGGCTTGAAGATTTGGCAAACCGGGCCGATCTGGACCCCGAATTCGCCAAGAAGTTCCTGAACTTCATCATCGCTGAAGTCATTCAGCACCACAAGAAACACCAAGAATAACGGGTGTTTGCCCGTCACCGCCATTAAAGGAGAAACAAACAATGGCCATGAAAATCCGTCTTGCCCGTGGTGGCTCGAAAAAGCGTCCCTTCTACCGCATCGTGGCTGCCGACAGCCGCATGCCGCGCGACGGTCGCTACATCGAAAAGCTGGGCACCTATAACCCGCTCCTGCCCAAAGACAGCGAAGAGCGCGTGAAAATGAACATGGAGCGCGTGCAATACTGGCTGGGTCAGGGCGCACAGCCCACCGACCGCATCAGCCGCATGCTGGAAGCCGCTGGCGTTGTGGAGAAGAAAGACCGCAACAACCCCCAAAAGGGTGAGCCCGGCCAGAAAGCCAAGGACCGCGCAGAAGAGAAAGCGGCCAAGGCTGCTGAAGCGTCTGAAGCCCCGGCTGAAGAAGCAGCGGCAGAAGAAACCGCAGAGTAATCAAGGGCTTGGCGCGTGGACACATTTCCGGATGAGTTTCGCAGCCAGCTTCTGAACCTCATGGCGTGGCGGCGCGATGTGCGCCGCTTTCGCACCGACCCAGTGCCCGAGGCAGTGCTGATGCGCTGCCTCGACACATTTCGGCTGGCCCCTTCCGTGGGCCTGTCCGAACCTTGGCGGATCCTCCGCGTCCAAAGCGACACGGCTCGTGCCGCAGCGCTCGAAAACTACAAAGCCGCCAACGCGCAGGCCCTTGCAGGCTACGATGGCGACGAAGCTACAAACTACAGCCAACTCAAGCTGTCCGGCATGGCTGAAGCCCCTGAACATCTTGCGATTTTCTGCGATGACTGCACGACACAAGGACGCGGCCTCGGTGCCGCGACTATGCCCGAAATGCGCCGCTACTCGGTGGTCGGTGCCATCACGCTCATGTGGCTCGCCGCGCGTGCCGAAGGCCTCGGCATGGGTTGGGTCTCCATCCTCGATCCGGAACAACTGTGCCGCGACCTCAACGTACCCAAGGGCTGGTCACTCGTCGCCTATATGTGCGTCGGCTGGCCCGAAGAGCACGCAGATACACCCGAACTGGAACGCGCGGGATGGGAACACCGGCACGATCTGGTGATCGAGACGCGATAGAACGGCGGCAGGATGGTGCAAACAGACACCACGGCCAGCATACACTGGACAAGGCCCTGCAACGTGTCGCAAATGCACCAACCACCACAAGGGGCGCACCCGATGTTCGGACTGATCCGCACTGCCATCCTGATCCTGATCGCCTTCGTGGCCGGTCTGCTGTTCGAACGCAGCCAGGCGGGTGAGGCTTGCGTGTCGCAAGGCGGCGTCATGCGCGACGGAGTGTGCTGGAATGAGTGACGATTTGATCTGCGTGGGCGCGATCAGCGGCGCATACGGGGTGCGGGGCGAGGTACGTGTCAAATCCTTCTGCGCAGATCCGGAGGACATCGAAGCGTACAGCCCCCTCACCACCGAGGACGGCGCGCGGTTCTTCTCGCTGGCCATTATCCGGCCCATGAAAAACGGCTTCGTCGCCCGCATCGCTGAAGTGGCCACCAAAGAGGATGCTGACGCGTTGAAAGGCACCCAGCTTTTCGCCTGCCGCGACCAGCTTCCGCACCTGCCCGATGATGAGTTCTACTACACCGACCTCGTCGGCCTTGAGGTGTTCGACACCGGCGGCACATCTCTGGGCCGGGTCAAGTCGGTGCAGAACCACGGTGCCAGCGATCTTCTGGAAATCCACGCGCCCGGCGGCACGACCACGGTGCTTTTGCCCTTCACGAAAGCCGCAGTGCCGACCGTCGATCTGTCCGCTCGCCGCATAGTGGCCGACCCGCCCGAAGGCTTGTTCTAGGGCCATGACACAGCCCCCAAAATCCCACGGGCGCAAAGCCATCCGCCCGACGCTCAAACCCTCGTCACTGATGGACGAAGCGCCCGATCTGGTCGGCGTTTGGCAGGCGCGCATCGTCACGCTTTTCCCGGAGACATTTCCCGGCGTCCTCGGCGCATCGCTCACAGGCAAGGCGTTGCAGGACGGCAAATGGCAGCTTCACACCCACGACCTGCGCGCCTACGGGATCGGCAAACACCGCAACGTCGATGATACGCCTGCAGGTGGTGGCGCGGGCATGGTCCTGCGTGCCGATGTGGTCAGCAACGCCATTGCCGAGGCGCAATCCCACGCCCGCGGACGCTGGCCCATTCTCTATTTGTCCCCGCGGGGACAACGGTTTGATCAGAGCATGGCGCGCGATCTGGCGCGCTGCGACGGGGTCACGATGCTTTGTGGCCGATTCGAGGGCGTGGACGAGCGCGTGCTCGAGCACTGGAACATCATCGAGGTATCCTTGGGCGACTTTGTGATGACCGGCGGCGAGATCGCGGCGCAAGCCATGCTCGATGCCACTGTGCGCCTCCTGCCCGGCGTGCTCGGCAATGCAGAAAGCGCCGTCGACGAAAGCCATTCAAACGGCCTGCTCGAACACCCCCAATACACCCGCCCCGCGACATGGGAGGGACGCGACATCCCCGATGTGCTTATGTCCGGCAACCACGGCAAGGTCGCGGAATGGCGGCAAGCGCAGTCCGAGAAACTCACACGGGCCCGGCGTCCCGACCTCTGGGCGGAACACCAGGCGAAATCACAGTAACTTCGCGCCCGAACCGCTTGATCCACACGGCCACCCCGCCTATACACCGCCCATTCCGACTCGGGTTCTACCCGACCGGACACCTTGGCGCGTGGCACCTTCTTCGGTGAAATTCACACGCGCCAATAGGACGAACAAGGAATGATGACCTGACCTCCGGCGGGCACTGCGGTGGACCCGGTGAAGACACGAGAGCTCTCAGGCGCGACAAACCTTCGTGGGCAAACCACGAGCATGAGATAGGAGACCAGGCCCATGGACCTGATCGCACAGCTGGAGGCGGAACAGATTGCCGCCCTGGGGAAAGACATCCCCGACTTCAAAGCCGGTGACACCATCCGCGTCGGCTACAAGGTGACCGAAGGCACCCGCACCCGTGTGCAGAACTACGAAGGCGTCTGCATCGCCCGCAACAACGGCCAAGGCATCGCTGGCTCGTTCACCGTTCGCAAGATTTCCTTTGGCGAAGGCGTGGAGCGGGTGTTCCCCCTCTACTCGACCAACATCGACAGCATCACCGTGGTCCGCCGCGGTCGCGTGCGTCGCGCCAAACTGTACTACCTCCGCTCGCGCCGCGGCAAATCGGCCCGGATCGCGGAAGTCACCAACTACAAACCCAAGAAGTCCGAAGGAGCGGAAGCATGAAAGCCGACACGCATCCCGACTACCACATCATCGACGTCAAGATGACGGACGGCACCGTGGTGCAAATGAAATCGACATGGGGCAAGGAAGGCGACCAACTGGCGCTCGACATCGACCCCTCCGTGCACCCCGCATGGACCGGCGGTACATCGCGCCTGATGGACACCGGCGGCCGCGTGTCGAAGTTCAAGAACAAGTACGCAGGTCTGGGCTTCTAAAGCACGCCAAATCACAGAATTGCCAAAGGCCGCTCCAACCGGAGCGGCCTTTTTCTTTGCGATGGGTGGCGCATACGGAGGGACGCGGGCCCTCATGTCCTGTCGCCGGACGCCCGCCCAAGCCCTATCTCAGCCCGAAAAACATAAGCCACCGCAGTTTGGCTAGCCCTTAACGGGGACAGCATGTCCGATCAGCAACTTGATGAACAACAGCGGCACGAACCATTCAAAGCCCGGCGTCGGTCCCAAAGCATAGAGCGAAAGACCCAAAGCGACGGCAAAGAATAACGTCGCAAGCGGACTGCGAAGCACGTTCGGCGCGCAAAGAACGATGATGGTGGACAACAGCAACCAGCCGCCCATGCTCAAGGCGTAAACGCTGTCGAAGCCCGGCCCTCGAAACGCCCATGCAACGATGACAATGTGACAGAGATGCAGTGCGACAAAACCCAAATGGTCGCGATGGCGCTGTTCAGGGCGGTGATACCACCTCTTGGTCGTTTCCGTCATGTTGCAGACTGCTCCGCCGATGATATCGGCCGCGATCAGCGCCCCCAGCACGATCAGCGGCCAACTCAATCCCAATGTATGAAGATGAACGGCGACCAGCGCACCACCAGCAAAGGTCGAGCCGAGCAGCAATACGGTCTCGCCTCTGCTCATACCTGGGCCCACGAAACGGTCCCATGATCCAAGAAGTCCTGGGCGCGGCTGGGTCATGCGCACGCAAATTACTCCTGTTTGAAATCTCACTCACGTTTGGACGTCAATATGCCACCTTGCGGGCGGACCAATTGAGGCAACGCAAGACAGCGACCGATTACTCACTACCCGGCGTCAAGCATGCCAGGTTCAAATCCGACATCGCTCGCACACCCCGACATCACCCGACATGCAACGCCGCACACCTCACCTCGAACCGGCATGGGCCACCACCGTTTTGCGCACCGCACCGGCACTCCTCACAGGTGCAGCTTGGCGACACCAATGCCTGATAGAGCCGCGCAAACACAGCTGCATGCCAGTGACACAGACAAGTCTCGCTCCTCTCTCCCCGGATCAGCGGATTATCCTCAATCTCGAAGGTCCACGCATTGGGCACACGCAGCCGCCCCGATCCGACAAACGTCCAAGCATGTTTTTTAATAGCCCGCGACAACAGCCGCGCCGACGGCGCCGGTGGCAACGTGTGCAGCACCCATTGCGCAGGGCGCGGAATACGGTGGCTCAGGATGTAATTCGCCGTCTCGTATCCCGCGACGGATGACAGGCAGGGGGCCAAATCCGGCTCTTCCTTGCGCAACTGTTGGTGCAATCGCGCGGCGTCGCCTTCGGGGATCATACAGGACCCATCCGGCACATCGAAAATACCAGCCGCAGCAAGCATCCGGTTGCGCCGCTCAGGCCCACCAATCCGGTCCAGCAACGGCAAAAGTTGAAGGATCGCGTTCGGCCCGATCAGCCCCGCAGGACGCTGGGCATCCTCAGACATCCTCCATCTGCTGATCGCCGCCACTGCAGGCTTTGACCTGCGCCCCGTTGGGCATCTTCAGATCCTGCTTGCGCGCGATGGTCTGCGCCTTCACCGCCTCGCGCCGTTCCTTGGCACGCGCGGCGCGGTCGGCGCTGGCCTCCCAATCCTCCAACTGCGCCTCGGCCACTTGCCGGGTCTCATCAAAGTGGAAATCAACCGTCTTCTTGGTTTGAGGCCCCCAATACCCCGCCTTGCCCAGATCATAGAACGTGCGCTGGAACCCAGCCTTGAGGAAGGCATAAAGGCAGCCCAGCAGATACCGCCGCCGGAACCCGGTGCCGCGCCACGGGTAATGGAACAGCGCCTTGCGACTGTAAAACCGGCGATAATTGTTCATCACGCCGTCCAGCAGCTCACCCCGCTCCATCGCGGCGGGTTTCATGATGGGCGTCACGAAGTTGTATTTTGAGAAGTCGTAAATCTCGACCTGATCCTTCAACTCCTGAAACAGCGGGGTGAAGGGCCAAGGGGTATACATCGACCAGTTCGCCAGATCGGGCTGCCAGTCCCACGCCATTTTGTAGGTTTCTTCCAGCGTCTCGGGCGTTTCGTTGTCGAGACCCACGATAAACTGCGCCTCGACCAGAATGTCCGCCTTGCGCAACAGCTTGATGGCGGTCTTGTTCTCTTCGACCTTGGTTTCCTTGTTGAACACGTCCAGCTTCATCTGCGCCGCGGCCTCTGTGCCCAGCGACACATGGACGAGGCCAGCCTTGCGGTAGAATTTCAGCAAATCCTTGTCGCGATAGATGTCCGTGACGCGGGTGTTGATGCCCCATTTCACGCGATCCGGCAGGCCCCGGTCGATCAGCTCCTGACAGAAGGCCACGAACTTCTTCTTGTTGATCGTGGGTTCCTCGTCAGCGAGGATAAAGAACCCAACGCCATGATTTTCCACAAGGTCTTCGATCTCGTCCACCACGTCCTTCGGATCGCGCACCCGGTAGTCTCGCCAGAACTTCCACTGGCTGCAGAACGAACAGGTGAACGGGCACCCGCGCGCCAGGTTCGGAATGGCGACGCGCGTGTTCAGGGGGATGTAGATGTATTTCGACCAGTCCAGAACCGACCAATCCGGTTTGATCTTGCTCAGATCCTTGACCGTGCTGGCGGCTTGCGTGGCAAAGATCTTGTCGCCATCCATGAAGGCAAGGCCGCGTATCTTCTTCCGCTCAGCGGGAAAGCGGCCGTCTTCGATGGCCAGCATGAGTTCGGTGCAGATCTCCTCACCCTCGCCCCGCACAATCACGTCGATCCAGGGGGCTTCGGACAGGACCTGCTTGTACATGAAGGTCGCGTGCACCCCACCCATGACGCGCACGGCGTCTGGCACCACGTCTCGCGCGATTTTCAGCACGTCCTCGGCCCGGTAGATCGACGGCGTGATCGCCGTGACGCCGACCACATCGGGCTTGATGGCCTCCATCCGCTGCGCCAGATCGGCATCGGTCAACTCATCCGTCATCGCGTCGATGAAGTGGATATCGTCAAAGCCCGCCTGTCGCAGGTGCCCCGTCAGATAAGCGACCCAAGCCGGCGGCCATGTGCCCGCAATCTCAGCCCCGCCAGAACGATAATTCGGATGTACAAACAGAATGCGCATGTCAGCCCTCCATGTAAACTAAAGTTGACAGTCGAGCCGCCAACTTCATTGACATGGATCAAAAGGGCTGAATACAGCGCGTTTCCGCAACGCGCTGTTACCGAGGCAACGCCGCCGCTTCGCATGCCAGGGCCTCGATCCCGGCCCAATCGCCTGCCAGAACTTTGTCCTTCGGGGCCACCCACGACCCACCAGCACACACCACGTTCGGCAAGCTGAGGTAGCTTTCCGCATTGGCCATGTTGACCCCACCTGTTGGACAGAAAGAGATCTGAGGCAGAGGCGCGCCGATGGCTTTGAGCGCAGGCGCACCGCCCGACGCTTCCGCCGGGAAGAACTTGAGCATGTCGTAACCGCGCTCATAAAGGCTCATCGCCTCGGACGCCGTGGCAGCGCCGGGCAGAAGCGGCAGTTCCTCGGCCTCGCAAGCCGCGATCAGTGCTTCGGTCGCACCGGGCGACACGCCGAACTGCGCGCCCGCCTCTTTCGCGGCCTTTACATCGTCTGGCGTCACCAGAGTGCCGGCGCCCACAACGCCGCCCTCAACCTTGGACATCGCCGCGATGACGTCGAGCGCGGCGTCCGTGCGCAAGGTCACTTCCAACGCGGGCAAGCCGCCAGCAACCAAAGCCTCGGCCAAGGGCACTGCATGGGCCACATCATCCACCACCAGCACAGGCACGATCGGCGCCAATTCACAGATTTCACGGGCGCGCACGGCAGCGGCTTTGGCGGTCAGCATTCAAAAGTCTCCAAAAACGGTCGCGCCTGTATTGGCGGACCCAACAGTATTGCGGAAGGCGTGGAACATGTCGCGCCCCACACCCCAATGATTTTGCGAAAGATCTGCGGTCACGTGGGGGCGGTCAAGCACCCCGTCGGTCAGCACCTCCAGCTGGCCCGACACGGCATCGACGCGGATCACATCTCCGTCTTGCACCTGCGCAATGACACCGCCATCCAGCGCTTCGGGGCAGACATGGATGGCCGAGGGCACCTTGCCCGACGCGCCTGACATGCGCCCGTCGGTAACCAGCGCCACTTTCTGCCCGCGTCCCTGCATGATGCCGAGGATCGGTGTCAGGCTGTGCAGCTCAGGCATGCCGTTGGCCTTTGGCCCTTGGAAGCGGACAACGATAACAAAATCTCCCTCGTTGAACTCGCCTGTCTTGAACGCCGCCTTGACCTGATCCTGGTCATGGAACACACGGGCTGGCGCTTCGACCACGCGATGTTCGGGTGCGACGGCAGACACTTTCATCACGCCGGTGCCGAGGTTGCCGACCAACCGGCTGAGGCCACCCGTCTCCTGGAACGGATCAGCCGCCGGGCGCACGATCTTGTCGTTCAGGCTGGTGCCTGCGCCCGGTTGCCAGGTCAGTTCACCGTCGATGAGCTTGGGTTCGTGGGTGTAGTTCTCAAGCCCTTCGCCAGCCACGGTTTGTGTATCGTCGTGGAGCAGGCCCGCTTTCAGCAATTCACCGATCATGAAGCCCAGACCACCCGCGGCATGGAAATGGTTCACATCGGCCAGACCGTTGGGATACACGCGCGCGATCAGCGGGGTGACTTCGGAAAGATCGCAGAAATCCTCCCAATCCAGCACGATGCCGCCCGCACGGGCCATGGCGATCAGGTGGATCAGCAGGTTGGTGGACCCGCCTGTGGCATTCAGACCGACAATCCCGTTCACGAACGCCTTTTCATCAAGGATGTTGCACACGGGCGTGTAATTGTTCCCGAGGGCGGACAACGACAACGCCCGCTTGGCCCCTTCAACAGTCAAGGCATCGCGCAAAGGCGTGCCCGGATTCACAAAGGATGCGCCGGGCAGGTGCAGCCCCATGAACTCCATCAGCATCTGGTTGGTGTTCGCCGTGCCGTAGAACGTGCAGGTGCCGGGGCCGTGATAGGCCGCCATCTCAGAGGCAAGCAGTTCCTCCCGTGTCGCTTCACCAGCGGCGAACTTCTGGCGCACCTTGGCCTTTTCGTCGTTCGACAGACCGCTGGTCATCGGACCGGCAGGTAGGAAAACGGCTGGCATATGTCCAAACGACTGCGCTGCGATGATCAGTCCCGGCACGATCTTGTCGCACACACCCAGAAACACAGCCGCGTCAAATACGTTGTGCGACAGCGCGACGCCGGTCGCCAGAGCAATCACGTCGCGGGAAAACAGGCTCAACTCCATACCCGCTTCGCCTTGGGTCACACCGTCACACATTGCTGGCACGCCACCCGCCACCTGCGCCGTGCCCCCAGCCGCGCGGATCGCGTCGCGGATCAAGGTCGGATAGGTCTCGAACGGCTGGTGCGCCGAAAGCATGTCGTTATACGCTGTCACGATGCCAAGGTTGCCCACGCTCGCCTCGGCCAGCCGCGACTGGTCGGGGCCCGCGGCGGCAAAGGCGTGTGCCTGCCCGCTGCAGGACAGGTGCGCACGCGCCGGTCCCTGAGATTTGGCCGCCGCCATGCGGTCCAGATAGCGCCGCCGTGTCGGGGCGCTGCGGTCGATCACGCGCTCGGTCACGCGCTGCAAAGTCGGGTGCAAGGGCATATCGCTCTCCTCGTTCCTCACTTCGTTCCATAGACATATAGGCGCGGCGAGTGCCCGCGTTCGATCACCGTGTATGATAGCGCTAACAGAAAGGCAACGCGACATCCGCGCCACGTCGCCGCAGGAAAGTTGCGTCGCCCGCTTTCAAAGCCTCTCGCCACTACATATAGTAGCGCAAAATTCGCAAAGCGGATGTGCGGTTAGGGGGCAGTCATGGCGCATATCATCGTGGTCGGCAACGAAAAGGGCGGGGCCGGCAAATCGACCGTCTCGATGCACGTGGCCACGGCCCTTGCGCGGGCCGGAAAAAAGGTCAGCGCGCTGGATCTGGACCTGCGGCAACGCACTTTCGGACGGTATGTCGAGAATCGGGCATCATTCCTTGCCTCGACCGAACTCGATCTGCCGTCGCCGGACGTGCATGACCTGCCTGAGATTGACGCAGCCGACCTCAAACCGGGTGAAAACATCTATGACCACCGGCTGTCGGCAGCGGTCGCAACGCTAGAGCCCGACAACGACTTCATCCTGATCGACTGCCCCGGCTCGCACACCCGGCTCAGCCAGGTGGCACACTCGCTGGCCGACACCCTGATCACGCCGCTCAACGACAGCTTTGTCGACTTCGACCTGCTGGCGCGGATCGACGCCTCGGGCGAAAAGATCCTCGGGCCGTCCGTCTATTCGGAAATGGTCTGGAATGCCCGCCAACTGCGCGCGCAGGCCGGTCTGAAACCTATCGACTGGATCGTGCTGCGCAACCGCATGGGCGCACAACGCATGGTCAACAAGGAAAAGATGGAGCGCGCGATCAAGATGCTTGCCCAGCGCATCGGTTTCCGCATCGCACCTGGGTTTTCCGAGCGCGTGATCTTTCGCGAACTGTTCCCGCGCGGCCTGACCCTGCTGGATCTCAAGGATATCGGGGTCAAGCAACTCAACATCTCGAACGTGGCCGCACGGCAGGAACTGCGGGATTTGATCAAGGCGCTCAATCTCCCCGAGGTCGAGGTCGACTTCTAGGACAGGCACGTTAAACTACCGGCATTGCTTAGAATTCATTGCCGGAACTGACCATGCCAGAACTCTCCCCTGATCCGTTCATCCAGATCATACGCTTTCGCGTGACAGAAGGACGGGCTGAACCACTGATGCAGGCCATCTTCGAACATCTCGATGGCTGGATCAGCGGGTGTGATGGCTTCCTGTCGTCGAATTTCCACGTGTCCGGAAGTGGCTTGCACGTCATCAACTACGCGCAATGGCGGGATCAGACGGCTTTTGACAGCTTCCTGCACCATCCTCGCCAGCCCGAGCTTGCCGATACGATTGCACAGCAGCGTCCCGAACGGGTCGAAGCCGACAGTTTCGCGCTGGTCCGGTCGGTCACGGCCTAGCAGCCAGCCGCTCCAACATCGTGCGCAGCAACGCAGCCTCTTGCCGTGACATGCCGTCGGTCAGGGCTGTGTCGTATTCTGCGGCTGTCGCCTTGAGATCCTGATACACGCGCTGCCCTGCAGAGGTCAGCGTCAGGTATTCGACACGCCGGTCCACCTCGGCCCGTGTGCGCGTCAGATAGCGCCGCTCCGCCAGCCGCTGCACGGCGCGGCTGATCTTGGTCTTGTGCATCTGCGACCGCGCGCCGATGCCGCTGGCCGTCATCTGCCCGTAAATGCCGAGATGGAACAGAACGCGCCACTCGTTGCGCAGCATCCCGTACTTGTCCTTGTAGACTTTCTGAAACTCCAGGCTCGACGCCTCCGCCGCCTGGTTCAGCAAATAGGGCAGGAACTGCCGCACATCGAAATCATCGCTCTTAACCATTGGCATCCGCTTGTTAGTTACAATTCCAACTATTACATGTGTGACCAATTCCGCAAGGGAGGTGTCCATGAACCGCCAGTCCGCTCCGCACTCCATGATCCAGGCGCCATCAGGTGCAGGCATCACCGAAGGGTACATGCCCGGCTTCGGCAACGATTTTGAGACCGAGGCGCTGCCGGGCGCGGTGCCCGAGGGCATGAACTCGCCACAGAAGTGCAACTATGGCCTTTATGGCGAGCAACTGAGCGGTACGGCCTTCACCGATGTGCGGCCCGAACGCACATGGTGCTACCGCATCCGCCCCTCGGTGAAGCATTCGGGGCGCTACGCCCGCATCGACCTGCCCTATTGGCACTCCGCGCCGCACATCCCGCAGGGCGTCACAAGCCTGGGCCAATATCGCTGGGATCCAGTGCCCCACACCGATCAGGACCTGACCTGGCTGACGGGTATGCGCACCATGACCACAGCAGGGGACGTGAACACCCAGGTGGGCATGGCCAGCCATATCTACCTCGTCACCACCTCCATGCAGGATGCCTATTTCTACTCCGCCGACAGCGAGATGCTGGTGGTCCCGCAGGAGGGACGGCTGCGCTTCTGCACAGAGCTCGGCATCATCGACGTGGAACCGCAAGAGATCGCAATCCTGCCCCGCGGCCTCGTCTACCGCGTCGAGGTGCTCGAAGGCCCCTGCCGCGGCTTTGTCTGCGAAAACTATGGCGCCAAGTTCGAACTGCCCGGGCGCGGCCCCATCGGCGCCAACTGCATGGCGAATCCGCGCGATTTCAAAGCCCCCGTCGCCGCCTTTGAGGACCGCGAGGCGCCCTCAACCCTCACCATCAAATGGTGCGGCCAGTTCCACGAGACCGAAATCGGCCATTCCCCGCTGGATGTGGTGGCATGGCACGGCAACTATGCGCCGCTGAAATACGACCTGAAGACCTACTGCCCGGTGGGTGCGATCCTCTTCGACCACCCCGATCCATCCATATTTACAGTGCTCACAGCCCCCTCGGGCCAGCCGGGCGTGGCCAATATCGACTTCGTGCTGTTCCGCGAACGCTGGATGGTGGCCGAAGACACGTTCCGCCCGCCATGGTATCACAAGAACATCATGTCAGAGCTGATGGGCAATATTTACGGCCAGTACGACGCGAAGCCCAAAGGCTTCGTGCCGGGCGGGATGAGCTTGCACAACATGATGCTGCCGCACGGGCCGGACAAAACCGCATTCGAGGGGGCCTCGAACGCTGACCTACACCCGCAGAAACTCGACAACACCATGTCGTTCATGTTCGAAACCCGTTTCCCGCAGCACCTGACACAATTCGCGGCTCAGGAAGCGCCGCTGCAGGACGATTACATCGACTGCTGGACAGACATCGAAAAGAAATTCGACGGGAGCCCGGGCAAGAAATGATGGAATATCTCGGATACCTCATGGGCGCGTTTATCGTCTTTGTGCTGGGCTTCATCCTCTGGGGTTGGTGGCAGAAATTCGTCCAAAACCGCCCCGACCGCTACGGCAAGGGGCCAGGCCACGACCTACGCGGGGCCGAGCGCGGGCAGTGGCACCGCACAGACAAGACGTGACGGAGTTCATCTCCTCCATTTCATGGGTCGGCTGGCTATTAATTGCCCTGAGTGTATTCACAGTTTGGCAACTGCCCACCATCATCCGCCAGTGGCGTAACCATCCCGCGGACAACCGCAAGATACAGCCGGGAGAAGACCCGCCCACCCACGGCAATGGGTGGTTTTGAAGACCGAAGAAAGACCAAATGCCCCTCACGCCCGCCTGGCTCGACAGCGCCAACAGCCCCGACACCGACTTCCCCCTCAACAACCTGCCCTACGGCGTGTTTTCCACCGACACGCTCGGTCCGCGCTGCGGAGTCGCTATCGGCGACATGATCCTCGACGTCACCACCGCAGAGGCGCAGGGCATCATCGACCTCACCGACGAACCGCTGTTCGAACTGCCCTTCTGGAACGACCTAATGGAGCAAGGCCCCGCCGTCTGGACCGCCCTGCGCAACCGCCTGACCGCCCTGCTGAAGAAAGGCTCCAAGGATCAGGCGCTCATAGAACCGCTTCTCGTCCCTATGGCCGACGCCACGATGCACATGCCGTTCGTCGTCTCCGAATTCACCGACTTCTACGCAGGCCGCCACCACGCCACCAATGTCGGCACCATGTTCCGCGGCCCCGAAAACGCGCTGCCGCCCAACTGGTTGCACATGCCCATCGGCTACAACGGCCGCGCCTCGTCCGTCGTGGTCTCCGGCACCGACATCCGCCGCCCATGGGGCCAACTCAAATCACCCGATCACGACATACCCGCCTTCTTGCCCTCCCGCCGCTTCGACATGGAGCTTGAGATGGGCGCCATCGTCGGCATGGCGTCAGACGGCCCCCTGACGGTAGATCAGGCCGACGCCGCGATCTTCGGCTACGTCCTCCTCAACGACTGGTCCGCGCGCGACATTCAAGCGTGGGAATACCAGCCGCTCGGCCCGTTCCAGGCCAAAGCCACCGCCACCTCGGTCAGCCCGTGGATCGTGACCAAGGCCGCGCTTGAGCCTTTCCGCACCTCAACGCCAAAACGCGAGGTCGAACTGCTCGACCACCTCAAGGACACCGGCCCGATGCTCTACGACATCGACCTGACGGCCACCCTTGCACCGGCAGGCAAGGACGCCACCACAATCACCCGCACCAACTACCGCGAGATGTACTACTCTGCCGCCCAGCAACTGGCGCACCACAGCACCTCGGGCTGCCCGATGAACGTCGGCGATCTTCTGGGCTCCGGCACCATCTCCGGCGCAACAAGGCCAGAACGCGGCAGCCTTCTGGAACTCAGTTGGGGCGGCAAGGACCCCATCACGCTCGACACAGGCGAAACACGCACCTTCCTCGAAGACGGCGACACGCTCACGCTTGCTGGCCACGCAAAGGGCGACCGCTACCGCATCGGATTTGGCACCTGCGCCGGAACCATACGCCCCGCCTTGAAAAACCCGTACAAACGCTAACGTCTTCCCTGTTTCCAGAAAATCCCAGGGTCTGGGGCAGAGCCCCAGTCCAACAGGTACAAGGCGCACCAACATGTCCAACAAACAAACGCCCAACAAATTCGGGCCTACCCGCAGCGACCTGATGTTCCGCTTCTGGTTCTCAGTCGCTGGCCTCGCCATGCTGACCGGGGCGCTGATCTTCCGCGGCATGCCGCAGGGACCGGCCGGATGGGAAGCCATCGGCCTCGCCGCGATCTTCTTCGGCGGCACGTTCGCGTGGACAATCTGGAAACTGCTCCGCCGCGATCACGGCTAGGGGGCGGCGGCCCACACCTCGACCTCGACGGTGAACTCGGGGCGGGTAAAGCCCGACACGATCATCAGCGTCGAACTGGGCAACACCTCGCGCCCCGCCAGAAACGCATCCCGCGCCTCCATGTATCCAGCCATATGGCTGCGGTCGGTGACATAGGCGCTGACATGACACACATCCTGCGCGCCCATGCCCGCCTCGGCCAGAATGGCGGCGATGTTTGCAAAACAGATGTCGGCCTGCGCGCGTGTCCCCGCGGGGACAGTGCCATCACCGGCCAACCCCAACTGCCCGGACGTGCGCACCATCCGCCATCCAGCGGGCACTTCGACCCCATGTGAGTAACGGGCGAAGGGCGGTGCGATGGAGGGTGGCGCGAGAGACTGCATACCCTCCACTCTTGCGTGTGCACATGAAATTTGAAACCCTCCTTCCATAGTGCTGGTGCGGATTTTTGTCTCAAGGGCGGCTGACATCCACTTCCATGCCAGAGGGAGGGGAGGCTTATGGACATGCGGCTCTTGCACCTGCGCGATTACGCGGATCCAGATATAGCCACACGTGTCTGCAACAACGCACGGACACGGCAGAGTAAATGAACGTCCTTGTCCCGCAAACTCTTGTCGCGGCACCTGCATCCTTTGGCGGCACAGTACATGATGACTGCCTGCATGGCAGCGCTGTCATCGAGAACGGCCGACTGATAGGACTGGCGCCACCGACGGGCGCGCCCGAACGCATGGTCCTGCCCCGGCTTGTCGAGCCGCATTGCCACCTCGATAAATGTCATACGATCCACCGACTTGGTCAGGTCGGCGGCAACCTGCATGAGGCCATCGCGCGGCAGCACGCGGACAAGAACCACTGGGACGAAGACGACTTGCGCCACCGCGCCGCCAAGGGGCTGGCGGAAGCACACAGCAATGGATGCATCCTGATCCGCAGCCATGTGGACTGGGGCAACGAACCGGCTCCGCCGCTTGCGTGGTCCGTTCTGGTCGAACTGGCCGAGGATCACTCGGGGCTGCAGCTCGCCGCTTTGACGGGGATCGAGCTGTGGAGCTACCCGGAATTTGCACAAACAGTCGGTGACGTGCTGCGCCTGACCGATGGTGTCGCAGGCGCCTTCGTGTATGACGACCCGCGCACGCATGCCGGGCTAAAGGCCATCTTCGCGACCGCTCAGTCGCATGACCTGATGCTTGACTTTCACGTGGACGAGGGGCTTGGCGACCTGAACGGGCTAGAAATGATCGCCGACATCGCATTGGATACCGGCTTCGACCGCCCGATCCTGTGCGGACATTGCGTCAGCCTGATGGACCGCAGCCCAGACGATGTCACCCGCATCGCGGACAAGCTGGCGCGGGCGGGCATCACGGTGTGCGCCCTGCCCGTGACAAATCTCTACCTGCAAGGGCGCACTGATGGCACACCGGACCGGCGCGGGATCACCCGGCTGCGCGAATTGCGCGCCGCTGGCGTGCCGGTGGTCATTGGATCGGACAACGTGGCAGACGCGTTTTGCCCCCTCGGCGCCCACGATCCGCGCGCGGCGCTCGCGCTGGCCTGCGTGACCGCGCATCTCGACTCGCCACTGGCAGACTGGCTGCCTGCCATCACCACGGATGCGGCAACGGCGCTGGGTGCACCGCCCGGCACGGTTGATGGTGCGGCACTCACCGACCTGTTGACCTGTAATGTGACGCACACGGCGGACCTCGTATCGGGGCGGGCCCCTCTGCGCCCGGCGTCAGAGGACCTGGCCTGATCCAAAGGGCGCATTTCAACCAGTAGACGACGCAAACCCGCAAAAAATGCTGGCGCGTATGCAGTATTCAAATCCCTGCAACTCCGGACCACGGGGTTGACGCCATGCGCCTGATCGTTTGAACTTCGGGCGTCTCCCGCCACGGGATGGCGACAAAAACGCAGGTCAACTGCAACACCGAAACGGTTGGGCACTCACCCTGACCGACAGGGCGCAAACACATGTTTGCGACGCCAACAGAGAGGAAGAACATGACATTCACAACCCGTACCGGCAAACCGCTGCCGCAATCCATCGTGGATTCAGCGGCCAAGGTCGGCACCGATCCCATCAACCGCCGCGAGTTCCTGGCGACAGCCAGCAGCTTCGGCGCCACCGCTGCCGTTGCCTACGGCATGCTGGGCATGACCGCCCCCGCCGCCAAGGCCGCAGGCCACGCCGACGGCGGCACACTGCGCTACCAGACCGAGGTCCGCGCGCTCAAGGATCCGCGCACCTATGACTGGTCGCAGATCGCCAACTTCTCACGCGGCTGGCTGGAGTACCTCGTCACCTACGAAAACGACGGCACCTTCCAGCCCGCGCTGCTGGAAAGCTGGGAAATCAACGACGACGCCACAGTCTACACCCTGAACCTGCGTCAGGGCGTCAAATGGAACAACGGCGACGACTTCACTGCTGAGGACGTGGCCCGCAACATCGCTGGCTGGTGCGACAAGGACCTCGAAGGCAACTCGATGGCGGGTCGTTTCAACACGCTGATCGACGCCGACACCAACAAGGCCATCGAAGGTGGGATCGAAGTGGTGGACACGCACACCGTGCGCCTGAACCTGCCCGCTTCTGACATCTCGCTGATCGCAGGCATGGCGGACTACCCTGCGGCCATCGTGCACAGCAGCTACACTGCGGACACCGCGCTCAGCAATCCGATCGGCACTGGCCCCTACCTGCCGGAATCGCTCGAAGTGGGCGTGAAGGGCGTGCTGGTCAAGAACGCCGACCACACCTGGTGGGGCACCGAAGTGTATGGCGGCCCATACCTCGACCGGATCGAATACATCGACTACGGCACCGACCCCGCCGCATGGATGGCTGCGGTCGAAGCGGACGAGGTTGACATGACCTACTCCGTCGACGGTGACTTTGTTGACCTGATTGCCGCCATTGATGGCATGGTCCAGAACGACATCGTGACGGCGGCCACCATCGTGATCCGGCCCAACCAACTGGCCGAAGTCGACGGCAAACGCCCCTACGAGGACGAGCGTGTGCGCCGCGCCATCACCATGGCCGTCGACAACACCATCCTGCTCGAACTTGGCATCGGTGGCCGTGGCGAAGTGGCCGAAAACCACCACGTCGCACCGTTCCACCCCGAATATGCCGAAATGCCACCCATGGAGGTTGATCCCGCAGGCGCCAAGGCCCTGATGGACGAGGCCGGCATGGGCGATTTCGAACACGAGCTGATCTCGATCGACGATGGCTACCGCAAGGACACCACCGACGCGGTCGCAGCCCAGTTGCGTGACGCGGGCATCAACGTCAAACGGACGGTCCTGCCCGGCTCGACCTTCTGGAACGACTGGGCGAAATACCCGTTCAGCTCCACCAACTGGAACCACCGCCCGCTGGGCGTCCAGATCTGGGCGTTGGCCTACCGTTCGGGCGAGGCATGGAACGAGTTTGGCTGGTCCAGCCCCGAGTTCGACGCCAACCTGACCAAGGCCCTCGCCACAGCGGACGTCGAAGAGCGTCGCAAGCTGATGGCCATCGGCCAGAAGATGATCCAGGACGCAGGCGTCACGATCCAGCCCTACTGGCGGTCGCTGACCAACCACACCAAGGAAGGTCTGGTGGGGGGCGAACACCACATCACCTACGAATTCCGCCCGGCCCAGGTCGCCTGGACCTGATCCACGCGCGGAGTGTGAATTCGGAAAAGGGCCGCCATCGCGCGGCCCTTTTTCATGGGGAGCCAGGAAACGGGAGGCAACAGATGGACCATATGCTGATCGCTGCACAGGCTCTTTCGACCAGCCTTCTTGCCGGATGGCTCACTCTTGGCGTCCGCGACAACATCCTTCACCCGTCGGTGAATGAAACCTATACGGCCGAAGTGCTGAGCATGACGCGGATGCGGATCGACTACCCGGAGGCGTTCGCCCATGTCGCCCACCGCGCCATCACGAACCGCAGGCTGCAAAGGATGGCCTTTCACCTCGTCGTCGTGGCGGAACTGGCGGCCACACTTGTGCTTTGGGCCGGGGTCATAGGTCTGATCATGGGGCTGGTGGGGACCGGCAATGCCGACACAGGCCGCGCTGTGGCGATGGCGGGGGCCATGCTGTTCACTGCGATCTGGGCGGGCTTCCTGATCATCGGCAACCACTTCTGTTACTGGTTCTGCCACGAGGGGGCGCAGAACACGCACTACCAGATGACGCTCTGGGGACTGGGCACGATGATCTTGCTGGCGCTTTGACGGGACGGAGGGCGGGGCGTCTTTGGCGCAGCCAAACAGCGACCGCCCGACGGCTCAGATAGTCGCGAACCTGTCGGCCGGAAAGTGCAATTGCGTTACCGCTGCATCCGGATTGGCGCGTAGCACATCACCGACATCCGCATGCAATCGCGCCACAAGCTCTGCGCCCGACAGCTCGCTGCGCTCCACCTTTGCAAACCACGCTTCTTCGCAGATCAGATCCTCGATCAAAGGATCAATCACTGCGCCGCCGCCTCCAGGATAGCGGTAGAACCCCCAGCCAAAGCGTTTGCCCAACCGCCCCTCAGCCACCATACGGGGCAGCACCGGCGTGACATCCGCGCCGTCGCGCGCCGCCAGAACCTTGTTCAAACCGACCAGATCCTGCGCCTCGCACGGTCCCAAGCCATATCCCCACTCCACTAGCGCCTCGTCCAGTTCCCACGGGGTCGTGTGACGGTAGAGCAAGGTCTCGCAAGCCTGCCAGAACGCGTTCTGCAACGGGGCGATGACGGTCGTCACGGCCCAAGACCCTCAAAGAACCGATGCTTGGCAATGATCGCCAGCAATTCGTTCAGGGATGTGGATACCGGCTTGGCTGCCGTGTCCACCTGCGCCATCGCCCGTTCATAGGACGGCGTGCGATGGGTCAAAAGCGCCTTCAGCTGGTCCATGGCCGCCGGGTTCCCGGCCATCGGGCGCAGGTCACCCTGCGCACGTACGCGGGCCATATGCTCGCCCGGACTGGTGCGGACCCATATCGTGTGGAACCGCTCCAGAACCGTGTCATAGACTGCGGTGTCACTGACAATCCCGCCAGCGACGGCAAGGATCAGCTTGTCATGGCGGCTCACAACCCGCGCCACCGCTTCCGCTTCCAGCGCGCGGTACCCGTCCTGACCGTAGAGGGCCATGACCTCCGACAGCGGCATGCCTGCCTCGGCCTCGATCTCTTCGTTCAACTCAACAAAGGGCACCTTCAACTTGTCCGCCGCCATACGGCCCAGCGTGGACTTGCCCGCGCCCCGCAGACCGACCAGACAGATCCGCTGCGCCCGCAACGCCAGCGGGTTCTGCGGCGCCAAGAGCGCGCGCACCCGGCCCTGCACCTGCGCAGGTGCCGCCTGATACAGACGCGCGACGCGTGCGACATCCCCGTCCATGGGCGGCGCCTCCGAAAGCAGATCTTCAATCCGCATGTTCAGCGCCGTCGCCACCCGTTCCAGCAGAACAATGGAGATATTGCCCTCCCCCGCCTCCAGCTGGGCAAGGTAGCGCGGTGACACGCCCGAGCGTTCCGACAATTCGCGGCGCGGCAGGCCCAGCGCGTCACGCGCCGCGCGGACGCGGGTGGCAAGGCGTGCAATCATAGGGATTGCGCCATCGGGTATGGGTTTCGGTGATGTCATGCGCACTTAACCTGTTCGTAACAAAAAGTTGTAGGGCGCAACCGGTTCAATTCAACGGATCACGTGGCGCGAATATGGGGGATCAGCACCTCCCGCAGCGCAGGCGGGGCAGGTTGGCTTTCAAATCTGTCCGCAATGACAAAGACGCAGGTGAACGTCCCCTCAAAGCACAAGCTCCCGCCCTGCCACCCATCCACCCGAAAGGTCACCGACTTTTCGCCCAGCCGGCTCGGCCACACTTCACAGATCAACCTATGTCGCGGCGTGACAGGCGATCGAAAATCCATGCACATATGCACAAAGGGCGTGCCGACATTATGGTCCAGCTCAAGCTGATACCAGCCGTCCCCGCCCAGATGGGCCTCCCACCATGCGTTGATCGCATCGAGGGCGAACCACGGCAGGCGGGCCGTGTAGGCAATCCTTGCCGGGTCGCAATCGCCCCATGTGACCCGAATCTCGTGCCGAAATGGCTGGCTCAAGCAGCCTGGTCCGCGTCGATCAATCCCATGATCCCCTGCACCCAAGGCAAGGCGATGTCCTCGGGCATGTCAAAGCCCGACGCATCGTGAATACCGCGCTCACCCACCTGCGTGGCGCCTTGGGCGTTCATCATCTTGGCCAGCTTCATGGAGCCATGTGCAAAGGTATCAGCAAAGACCATGTCGCCCAACCCAAAGATCGCAAAGCGAATGCCGTTCAAATCCGGCTTGCCCTCCACCAACGCCTCCTCAAATGGCAGCGCCGTGGACGGCAAATCACCATTCCCATAGGTTGACGTCACGATGATGTAGAACGTGTCTTTCTCCATCGCCGCCGGGTCCACGTCGGCAAGGCTCTGGATATCGCAGTCGAACCCGTCACCCAGTTCCGCCTCAATATCTTCGCACAGCATTTCGGAATTGCCCGTCTCCGAGCCGTAATAAATACCCACTTTCATTGATGTACCCTTCCGTCAGTGACCCGTTCTCAATGACAGGTTTCGGCACTGTTGCCGGACATGTAGCGCTCTGACATGGCGTCCTGCTCTTCGCGGGTGAGCATCATGTAAAGCGCAAAGCACATGCCTGTGCAGCCCTTGCATTCCAGCGCGCAAAAGGCACGCTGGGGCGGGGGTGTTTCAACAACAGTCCTTTGAACCTGCATCGCGTTCATCCTCACGCCATGTGAAGTTTTACGTATTCGAAGTCACCTGGCTTGTTGTCGATCCCAACCTTGGGCGGGGCGATCCAACTGGCATATTTGCCGGGCTCATAGCACGGCTTCATCAATGACTGAATAAAAGCACCATCTTCCTTCGTGGGCAACCATTCGTGCTGACGCGCCTCCCAATCGGCGGAATTGATGAATGCACCCTCCGGCGTGATCGGCTGGTTGGCAAACACCCCGATCTTCCGGTGGAACCCTTCGTGCGGCAGCTTCAGCTCAAAGTCGATGCCCGTCCGCTGGATCTGCTTGTTCCACCGGCGCAGCCCACCGGACGCATCGCGGATGTAATCATCCCGCAGCCGCATGTTGATAGCGGTCAGCGCAGGCACATCCTGCGTCACGATCTTGCCGTCCACGATGCTGGCGACGGCATAGGTGTCATTCGTCAGCTTGTGATCGTCATCAATCCGCTGCTCCATGTACCGCCCCTTGATCCCTGCGTTGAACGCATTGGCAGCATTGGTCGACACTTCCTGCCCAAACAAATCAAGGCTGAGCGTATAGTGCAGGTTCAACTTCTTCTGGATCGTCGGGAGATCAATGACGCCCAAGTCGCGGATCTTCTCAATGTCATAGGGATCATCAATCCCGTGCTCCTGCATCGCGGCCAAGGTCGCCTGAATGGTCCGCGTCACGCCCGTCTCACCCACGAACATATGGTGCGCTTCCTCGGTCAGCATGAAGCGGCAGGTGCGCGACAGCGGGTCAAAGCCCGACTGCGCAAGGCTCTCCAACTGCATCTTCCCGTCACGGTCTGTGAAATAGGTGAACATGAAGAACGACAGCCAGTCCGGCGTTTCCTCGTTGAACGCCCCCAGCATGCGGGGTGCATCCTCGTTGCCCGAAGACCGCACCAGCATATCATCAGCTTCCTCGCGCCCGTCCTTGCCAAAGTATTTCTGCAACAAATACACCATCGCCCACAGGTGCCGGCCTTCTTCCACATTCACCTGGAACAGGTTGCGCATGTCGTAAAGCGAGGGCGCCGTCAGCCCAAGGAACCGCTGCTGCTCAACCGAGCCTGGCTCCGTATCGCCCTGGATCACAATCAACCGCTTGAGCATATTGCGATACTCGCCCGGCACCTCCTGCCACGCCGGCTCGCCATAATGCTCGCCCATAGGAATGCGCCGATCCTCCACCGCGGGGGCCAGCAGCACCCCCCACCGATATTCCGGCATCTTCACATAGTCGAACTTGGCCCACCCCTTGGGGTCCACGCTCACGGCCGTGCGCAGATAGACCATCGACTCCTGAAAATTCTGCGGGATCAGGTCATTCCACCAGTTGATGTAGCCGGGATGCCACTTCTCCAGCGCCTTCAACACCTTGCGGTCCTGGCTCAGCCCCACATTGTTGGGGATTTGGGTGTCATAGCTGACGTTCATCACAGTCATGTCTTCATCTCCTCCTGTTGCCGGAAACCGACACGGTTTCCGTTCCGTTTTCCGTGTCGGAAAACGGCTCCATCTCAAACTGGGTCACACCCGCTCCATGTTGAAATCCCCTCGCACACCGGTCCCATACCGCTGCAACGCGCCATCCTCTCCAACCGCATTGGGCCGGTTGAAAATCCAGTTCTGCCAAGCGGTGAGACGGCCAAAGATGCGCGTCTCCATCGTCTCCGGCCCGGCAAAGCGCAGATTTGCCTCCATCCCCGTCATCGCGTCGGGGCTGAACGAGGCGCGTTCTTCCAGGAAAATGCGGATCTCATCCTCCCAGTCGATATCGTCGAGGATCTCGGTCACCAGCCCAGCCTCGTCAGCTTCCTCAGCCTCCAACGCCGCGCCAATATGCTCCCGCAACCCGTCGGCATCGTCCGCCCCGTAGAACCGCGTCTGCAACCGCGTCAGGTCATTCCCCATCGGATAGGCCCCGAAATTCCCCTCACTCAAGGTGATGGCGGCAAGGGGCCGATTGTCACCCTCAAACTCGTCCTCCATCATATAGGACCGGTCCACCGCCCAAAGCAGCTCGGCCAAGACCCCGGCAAAGCAACTCCCATGCTCCACCAGAGCCACCAGCGAGCGCGAAGTCACATCCACCCGCTTCAACACCCGCTTCCAATAGTGCCGGATCTCATTGCACAGCCAGTGGTCGGGGTTGTCCAAAATCAACGCCTCGTGGGCCAAGATCGCCTGCGGATCGCCCTGGCTCCGGATCACCCAAAGCCCGGCTTCCATCTCATTGAGACGCAGATGCAAAACCGCATCTTCCAACTCCCGCGCCAGCCGCAGGATGTAGGACTGATCGCCCTCCGCCACCAACGCCGTCACATCGGCGGGCGCATCGCCCTCCGGCCCCTTGATCAAAATCTCCGCCCGCCGCGCCGCGCGATCCACGGTGACCTCGACCAGCCCATAAGAAACCGACCCATCGTCCGACACCGTCCGCTCAATCGGCCCCAGTGTGATCCCCTGCGCGACATCCACCTTGGCCGAGGCCGCCGCAAACTCCGCCGCCCGCTCCGCCACGACGTCATCAAACCGGGCATTCGGCACAGCCTCGTCCACCAGTTTCCACTGCACGGCGCGCTTGCCCTTCACGCCCTCTTCGGTCGAACAAAACACATCCGCCCGATCCCGCCGCACCATCCGCTTGTCGGTCACACGGGTCAGGCCACCCGTCCCCGGCAGCACGGCCAGCAAGGGCACCTCCGGCAAAGCGACCGAAGACGTCGAGTCATCCGTCAACATGATATGATTGCACGCCAGCGCCAGCTCATACCCACCGCCAGCGCAGGCGCCCTGCACGGCAGCAACGTACTTTTGCCCGCTCTCCGCCTCTGCCGCCTCATAGGCATTGCGCGTCTCATTTGTGAACTTGCAGAAGTTGACCTTGTGCGAATGCGCCGCCCCTCCAAGCATCCGAATATTGGCACCCGCGCAAAACACCCGATCCTTGGCCGAGCGCATGACGACCACCTTCACCTCCGGATGTTCAAACCGCATCCGCTGGACCACATCGTTCAGCTCAATGTCCACGCCGAGGTCATAGGAATTCAGCTTCAACTGGTAGCCGTCAAACAGGCCACCATCCTCATCCACGTCCATCCACAGGGTCGCCACCGGCCCGTCATAGTCCGCACGCCAATGCTTGTAGCGGCTGGGATCAGTCCGGAAATCGATGATCTGGGTCATGAATCACGTCGCGCTTAAGTGGTCGAAAGTGGCACTATGCTACACTACACGGCCCCCGAAATGCACAATATGCCGCCGCATACCGCGATTTAATGCATTTTACTGCGCGTCAGAGTGCGCATCCTCCAACGCTAGCAACGTCGCACAGAACGCAGCCACAGCAGGCGTCACCACCTCAGGCACGTCCTCGTGCGGCGCATGTCCGGCACTGTCCACAATCAACGCCTCGACCGGGGAATAAGCGCGCTCCTCAACCTCCCGAACCTGCGCCAACGTGCCATAGGCATCCTCGGCCCCCTGCACGACCATCGCCGGAATGCGCCAGTGATCAATTGCATCGGCCACGTTCCAGTCGGCAAAGCGCGGATTGGTCCAGGCATCGTGCCAGCCGTAAAATGCCACATCCGGGTGATCGTGATGCCGCGCCAACCGCTCCCGCAAATCCCCGTCCTCATAGAGCGTCTTCGCCGCCCGAATGGCCTCCAGCCCCTCAGCCTCGGCAAAGAAATGCGGCGCGATCAGCACGAGGCTCCGCACCCGCATATCCGACACCGACCCGGCATAAATCGCCGCGATCGTCGCCCCATCCGAATGACCCAGCAACACCGCCGCCCGCACGCCCGCCGCATCCATCAACGGCCCCAGCACATCCTCCGCTTCCCGCGTCATGTAATCCAGCGGGCGGGGCACGGGCACCGACGACGACCGGCCATAGCCAGCCCGAGAGTAGGCCAGCACGCCCATCCCCGTCGCCTCAGCCAAGGCGGCAGGCCAGTCACGCCACAGGCCCACCGATCCCAACCCTTCATGCAACATCACCAACGTCGGCGCGTCCCCCGGCGCAGGCCCCCAGCACGCATACTCCAAATCATGCCCGGCAACCGAAACCGTGCCCTTGCCCCACTCCATCACGCGCCCTCCCGCAACTTGAAGCGCTGGATCTTTCCCGTCGCCGTCTTGGGCAGGCTCTCCACGCATTCCACCCAGCGCGGGTATTTCCACTTGCCCACGCGGTCCTTCACATGATCCTTCAACAGCTCTTCCAACCCCTCGGGCCGCTCCCCATGTGGCACGACAAAGGCCTTTGGCTTCTCCAACCCATCCTCATCCCGCGCAGCCACCACGGCACATTCCAAAACCGAGGCATGGGAGGTAATCGCCTGCTCCACCTCAAACGGGCTCACCCAGATGCCAGACACCTTGAACATGTCATCCGTCCGCCCGCAGTAGACAAAGCGCCCGTCCTCACGCCGCTCATACTTGTCGCCAGTGCGCGTCCATACGCCCTCGAACGTATCCCGCGTCTTGTCCCGCCGGTTCCAGTATCCGCCAGCAGCGGACGCCCCATTGACCAGCAACTCACCGACCTCGCCCGTACCAACCTCGGCCCCGGCCTCGTCCACAAGCCGCACCTCATATCCCGGCACCGGCACGCCCGAGGTGCCATAAACAACATCCCCCGGCGCGTTCGACAGAAAGATATGCAGCATCTCGGTCGACCCCACACCATCGAGGATCGGCACACCCGTCAGCGCCTCCCACCGCAGCCCCACATCCTCGGGCAGCGCCTCGCCCGCCGAAATACACGTGCGCAATGGCGTTTCCGGCGCGCCCTCAGCCTCCATATGCGCCACCATCGCGGCGTAGAGCGTCGGCACCCCGCAGAAGACGGTCGGCTGTTCATCCGCAATTACCTGCACCATCTGGTCCGGCGTCGGCCGCCCACCAAAGATCACTACGGTTGCCCCTACCGACATCGGAAAGGTCATCGCATTGCCCAAGCCATAGGCGAAAAAGAACTTGGCAGCCGAAAACACCACATCGTCCTCGCGCACCTGCAAGACCTGCGCGCCATAGGTGTCCGCCGTCGCCTTCAGTGCCGAATGGATGTGATGCACCCCCTTGGGCTGCCCGGTCGAGCCAGAGGAATAGAGCCAGAACGCCGTCTCATCATCTTTGGCCTCAAACGGAGCGACAGGCCCTTCGGCGCGAGCCATGAAGCCATCATAGGTTTCAACTCCCTCCCGCGCCGCACCAATCACAACAACACGGCGCAGAAACGGATTACCCTCCAACACAGGTGCCACCACGTCCCACAACAGCTCAGATACGATCAACATCGTCGCCCGGCTATCCCGCAAAATCGCATCGTAAACAGGCGTCGCCAGCAGCGTGTTCAGCGGCACCGGGATGACGCCAGCCTTCAGCGCGCCCCAGAACAGGATCGGAAACTCGATCTGGTCCAGCACCAGCATCGCCACCCGCTCCTCGGGCCGCACATCCGCCGCCAGAAATGCAGCCGCCGCGCGGCCTGACGCCTCGGCCAGCGCGCCATAGGTCAGGCTGCGCCCCGCGCCAACCTCGCGAAAGGCCACCTTATCGCCCCGCCCTTCGGCAACATGCCGGTCCACGAAATAAGATGCCGCGTTTGCCATGTGCCTCCTCCCAAAGACTCAAGGTCGCTGCGCTATAGTGCGCGGCGCTGCCGCAGCTTACCAAGCGATAGGGGCATAAGTGGCACTTTATTGCATACAGACCACGCCGGCACGCAGGCTCACCACCCGCCTTAACCACCCATTAAGATTAACGCCCCGAGCGGGCCGTTAACCGGGCCATCGGTGCATCACCGGTGTACGGGTGGTGCACAGGTTGTGTACGGCATGTGTATCGCCAGAAGCACGTGCTTTGCTGGCGTTAACGGGTATTCCGCACCACTGACGACATACAGGCCAACGAACGTTGCGCGTCACGGGATCAAAAACAGAGTGATCGCCGGAAAAGCCACCAGCAGAATCACCCGGAAAATGTCCGACCCGACAAAGAACAGCACCGCCTTGTACGTCTCTGTGATCGGCGTCTCTCGGTCCATCGCATTGATAATAAACAGGTTCATTCCCACAGGGGGCGTGATCAGCCCAACCTCCACCACGATCAGCACCAGAATGCCAAACCAGATCGCCACGTGCTCCGGGCTCATCCCGAAATCGAGGCCGGAGATCACAGGGAAAAAGATCGGCACCGTCAGCAGGATCATCGACAGGCTGTCCATCACACAGCCGAACACCAGATAGAACAGCAGGATCACGCTCAGCACCAGAATGGGCGTAAACCCTTGGGACAGAACGAAATCCGCCAGCCACTGCGGCGCACCGGACAGGGCCAGAAACCCGTTATACTGCGCAGCCCCGAACACGATGAAAAAGATCATGGCGGTCGTCTTGCCCGTCCCAATGAGCGCCTCGCCCAGCACACGCCAGCTCAGGTTGCCGCCCAGCCAAGCCACCAGCCCCGTGCCCGCCGCACCCACGGCAGCGCCCTCGGTCGGCGTAAACCATCCGGCGTAAATACCGCCCACCACCAGCGCAAAAATCGCCAGCACCGGCCACGTCTCTCCCAGCGCCTTCCAGCGCTCCGGCCAAGGCACAGCCTCGCGCGTGCCCGCACTGCCCGGAAACAGGCGCACATAGACCGAGATGGTCAGCACATAGCCAATCGCGGCAAGAATGCCCGGGACAAAGGCCGCCAGAAACAGCTTGGCAATGTTCTGCTCCGTGATGATCGCATAGATCACCAGGATCACCGATGGCGGGATCAGGATGCCCAGCGTCCCACCGGCAGCCAGGGTCGCGGTCGAAAAACCCCCTGAATACCCATATCTTTTCAGCTCCGGCAGGGCCACACGGCCCATCGTGGCCGCGGTCGCCAGCGACGACCCACAGATCGCACCGAACCCCGCGCAGGCGCCAACCGACGCCATGGCAACACCGCCCTTCCGGTGGCCCAGAAAGCTCTCCGCCGCCTTGAACAGCGACGTGGACATGCCCGACAAGGTCGCAAACTGCCCCATCAGCAGAAACATCGGGATGATGGTTAACGAGTAGTTAGAGAATGTGGTGTAAGTCTCGGATTTCAGCTTGGCGAGGATCGGCGTGGCATTGCCGTTCATCGCGAATATCCACCCCAGCAGCCCCATCAGGAACATCGCAAGCCCGATGGGCGCGCGCAAGAAAATCAGCCCAAGCAGGATCGGGAAGGACCAGAACCCCAGTTCCAACCGGGTCAGGCCCAGAAACTGGACAATATCGCGAATCCAATCCATCGCCTGTTAACCCTCTGGCAAGATTTGGCGCCCGGTGGCCGCTTCGACCACCCGAACCCAGGCGCAATAGACCGCCGTCAGCCCAGCAATCGCCGCCGCCCCAACACTCGCGGCATAGGCCCACCAGACCGGAAATTGCAGAAACAGCGTCGTCTCCCCATTGCCCAGATAGCGCAGCATACCTTCGTACAGACGCAGGCCGATGAACACGATCACAGCGGCCAGAACGACTTCCCAGAACGCGCGCAACCAGCCAAGGCCCCGACGCGGCAAGGTCGATGTAAAGACATCCACCGTCGCGTGCTGACCATAGAACTGGCACACCGGAAAAAACGCAAAAATGGCAAATGCGACACCGGCTTCGGTCAGCTCATAAGTGCCTTTGATCTCGTCCACACCACTCGCCAGCAGCATCTGCCCGAACCACCCCTCGCCCAGCGCGTGGCCCAGCTTCGACAGCTCGCGCCCCACGATCGACAGCGTCGTCAGTAGAACGAGGGCCACCAAAACGATACCCCCGATCACCGCCGAAAACCGTGACAACCATTTCACGAGCCTATACATACTTGCCTCTTTTCATTGGACAAATCGGGCCGCAGCATTCCTGCCACGGCCCGACTTTCGAATCTGTAAACGGCTTAGCCTTCGTAGGCATCCATCAGCGCACGCGCCTCGTCGATCAGCGCCTGACCGTCGATGCCCTTGCTTTCCATGTCGGCCACCCACTCGTCATAGATCGGCTGCGCCGCTTCCTGCCAGGCGGCCAGATCATCGCCCGACACGGTGACAATGGTGTTGCCATTGGCCACCGCCGCCTCGCGCGCGGGCCCATCGGAATCCGCCTGCGTGCCACCGGCAAAGATGCTGAACTCCAGCCCGGAATTGTCGTCGATCACCTTCTGCAGATCGGCAGGCAGCGACTCGTAGCGATCCTTGTTCATGGCCAGCACAAAGGTCAGGGTATAAAGCGCATTGCCCTCGAACTCGGTGTGATTACCCACCAGCTCCGGGATCTTCAGCGCCGCCGTCACTTCCCACGGGATCGTGGTGCCGTCGATCACACCTTTGCTCAGGCCCTCGGGCACTGCAGGCACAGGCATCCCCACAGGGGTCGAACCCATCTTTTCCAGCAGGTTGTTCACTGTGCGTGACCCGCCCCGGATCTTCAGACCCGCCATATCAGCAGGCGTCTTCACCTCTTTGTTCACGTGGATCATGCCCGGCCCATGGACCCATGTGCCCAGGATATGCACATCCTTGAACTCGGTATCTTTCATATGCTTTTCAAACATTTGCCAGTAGGCTGATGACATCGCACGCGCGTCTGTCATCATGAACGGCAGTTCAAAGACTTCTGTCCGCGGGAAGCGGCCCGGCGTGTAGCCGACCACGGTCCAGACGACATCGGCCACACCGTCAACCGCCTGGTCAATCAGCTCTGGCGGACGACCGCCAAGCTGCATCGACGGAAAGCGGTCCACCTTGATCCGACCGCCGCTCGCCTCCTCGACATTGTCCGCCCAGACATCCAGCACCAGCTTGGGCACATTGGCCTGCGCGGGCAGGAACTGGTGCAGGTTCAGCGTGACCTCTTGCGCCAGCGCAGCGGTCCCCGACCCGATGGCCAGCGCCGCGGCACCCGCCAGGTTCAGGAATGATTTACGTGTGAGTGACATGAATTTCCTCCCATATCCGGTCAGCGCTCCAACGGCCTGACTCGCTCTTCCGAGAGGATTGTTATGCAACGCAACTAAATCTGTCACCCGCCTTTGTAACTATATCGCCGCTTTGTCATACCCCCGCTCAGCCGCGCAGCAGGGTCATGTCCGGATCATAGGGCGATGGCGCGATCACCCGCGCCGGGATCATCTCACCTAGCATATCCACTGCAAATTCAGTGCCTTGCGCGGCAAAGGCCGGATCGACAAATGCATAGGCCAGATTCATCCCAACCCGGTGCCCCCAGTCACCCGACGTGACAGTGCCCAAAACCGCACCGTCCCGCATGACCGACGCGCCCGGATGCGCGGGCGACGTGGTGCTGTCGACGCACAAGCTCACCAACCGCCGCGACGGCCCCTTGGCCTGCCGTTCCTCAAGCGCCACCCTGCCCACGAAGTCCTTGTCCATCTTCACAAACCGCCCCAGCCCTGTCTCAAACGGATCGAACTCAGTGATCAAATCGGCCTTCCAATGCAAATACCCCTTCTCCATCCGCATCGCCTCGACGGCCCGCGCCCCAAACAACCGCAGCCCATGCGCCTCTCCCGCCGCTCGCAACGCCAGATAGGCCGCATAAAGCTGTGCATTCGGTACATGGATCTCATAGGCCAACTCCCCCGAAAAACTCACCGACATCACAACCGCAGGCGCGACCCCGACAAAGGCGCGACGCACCGACAGCCACGGAAACGCCTGCGCCGACCAATCCCCGCGCGACACCTCCGACAGCACCTCCCGCGCCTTCGGCCCCGCCAGCACAAGGATGGTCCAGTCAGTCGTAAGTGACTGAAACGATACATCAAAGCCATCAGCGTGCGCACGCAACCAATCCATGTCATGCCACTCGGACGCAGCAGCAGACCCGTACCAGACCGGCCCACCCGGCAGGTTGGCAACCGTCGCCTCCGCCTTCACACACCCATGGTGGTTCAAGAGATACCCAAGCCCCACCTTCCCCTCAGTCCGCGGCACCCGGCCACAGATCACATGATCCAGAAACCGATGCGCATCCGGGCCCGCAATCTCGATCCGGTTGAAACCGTTGACCTCAGCCAGCCCCACCCCGGTCTGCACCGCCTTCACCTCTTCGGCCACGACGTCGAACGCTTCGTCAAAGTGAAACCCATGCGTCACCGCAAACCCCGGCGCGGGCTTGAAAAACTCCGCCCGCTCCCACCCGTTCACCACAGTAAACTCCGCCCCCTCGGCGGCCAAAACAGGGGTCAAAGGCGTTGTCTTGATCGGCCGCCCCGCCGGGCGATGCTCGTTCGGAAAATGAAACCGAAACTCGTTCTGATAATCCTCGATCGCCTTCAGCGCCGTCAGCTCGACATTGCCATGCCCGGTGAACCGACGTGGATCCAAAACCCAGGTGTCATAACACGCCTCCCCATGCACAATTTGCTGGGCCAGCAACCACCCATGGCCCCCGCCCTCACCCAAACCAGCCCGCAAGCCTATGATACAAAACGCATTCCGCTTGCCCGGAATGGGCCCGACCAAGGGCGCCCCGTCGATGGTATAGGTGATCGGACCATTCACCACCGTATGCACCCCAACCTCCATCAGCGCGGGCATACGGGCAAAGGCCCCCTCCAGAACATCCGTCACACGGTCCAGATCATCCGGACACAGATCATTGGAAAAATCCGGCGAAATCCCGTCCATTCCCCAGGTCTTGCAATCCTGCTCATAGAACCCCAGCAGCAAGCCATTCTTCTCCTGCCGACAGTAATAATCACTGATCGGACAGCGCAGCAGCGGCATCCGATGTCCCGCATCGCGAATGGCCGGGATCTCTTCTGTCAGAAAATACTGATGCTCCATTGAGGCGACCGGATGATGCACCCCCATCATCGCGCCCACTTCGTTCACGCGGTAGCCGCAGGCATTCACGACCACTTCGCAATCAATATCGCCCTTGGACGTGTGCACCGTCCAACTGTGATCCTTATGCTGCGTCAGACCAGTCACAGGCGTATGGCGATACACCTCCGCCCCCGCCTTCCGCGCCCGCCGCGCCAGCGCCTGACACAGCTGCGCCGGATCAATATCGCCATCGAGCGGATCCCACAGGCCGCCCACCAGATTGTCCGTCGAAATCAGCGGATGGCGGCGCGCACATTCGGCGGCATCAATCACCTCGAAATGCACATCCATGCCCCGCGCCATGGACGCAAAGTGGCGATATCCATCCATCTGCGCCTGCGTATTGGCCAGCCGAATACCGCCATCCGCATGGTGATAGTTGATCGGATAGTCCGGGTCCTCGGCCAACTCTTTATACAGATTGATCGAATGCGTCTTCAGCCCCACCATCGTCTGGTTCATGCCGAAATTCGTCACCTGCGCCGCCGAATGCCAGGTCGTGCCGCTGGTCAACTCATCCCGCTCGACCAGCACCACGTCGGTCCAGCCCTCTTGGGTCAGGTGATACAGGGTCGAACAGCCGGCAATGCCGCCACCGATCACAACACAACGGGTCTGGGTCTTCATGGCGGCACTCCGGATTTGCATATTTGCCGGAACAATGAAGGGCACGGCCTGCCGGTCAATCACACGGCCCTGTCTTCATTGTTCTGAAAATATGCATTTGCTGTCGCTGAACTCACAGCACCACGCTTGCACGCGCCCATAACCTGCCAACTCTGGTTCCATGTCCGACCCGAAACCCATGCGCAAAGGGCGCAACGCCCGCAAGAAAGCCCGCGCCGCTGGGCCCCCGCTGAACCCCGCACCGCCGGGTCAGCCGGGCGGCCAATATCGTCCTCTCTCAGACACGGACATTCACCACATCTACACCGCCGCCTTGTCCCTTCTGGCTGACCTCGGCATGGGCGAAGTCCCCGACCGCCTGCGCACGACACTCGAAACAGCGGGCGCGCAAACCCTCCCAAACGGCCGCGTCTCGATCCCCGCCACACTGGTGGAAGAGGCCATAGATCAAACGCCCAAAACCTTACCGCTCCACGGCCGCGACCCCACCCGCACGATCGAAGTCGGCGGTAGCGCCGTCCACTTCGGCACCGGCGGCGCGGCGGTCCAGACACTCGACCGGCAAACCCGGCTCTACCGCCCCTCAACCCTCCAAGACCTGCACGACTTCACCCGGCTGCAAGACACGCTCACCAACGTCAGTTGGTTCACCCGCTGCTGCATCGCGGGCGACATGCCCGATGAATGGCTGCTGGACATCAACACCGCCTACGCGCTGATGCGCAACACGACCAAACCGGTCGCCACGGCCTTCACACTCGCGGAGCACGTCGCCCCCATCATCCACATGTTCGACATGGTGGCCGGGGGCGACGGGGCCTTTGCCAAACGCCCGTTCGTCAAGGCGCATATCAGCCCGGTCATCTCGCCCATGCGCTTCGGCGCGGATGCGGTCGACACGGTCTATGCCTGTATCGACCACAACATACCCCTGTCCTGCATCACCGCCGCGCAGGCCGGGGCCACTGCCCCCGCAACGCTCGCGGGGTTCCTCGCCCAATCACTGGCCGAAACGCTGGCGAGCCTCGTCATGGTCCACGCCATCAAGCCCGGCCACCCCATGGTATTTTCAAACTGGCCTTTGGTCATCGACCTGCGCACCGGCGCATTCGCTGGCGGGGGCGGAGAGATCGCCGTGATGAACGCCGCCTCGGCCCAGATCATAAACCATCTGGGCCTTGTGTCCGGCGTCGCCGCTTCCATGACCGATGCCAAGGCTTTGGACGCGCAATATGGCGTGGAAAAGGGGCTTACCTCACTTGCCGCAGCCCTCGCAGGCGGCAACCTGATCTACGAAAGCTCCGGCATGACAGCGGCCCTGCTCGGCGCCAGTTTCGAGGCTTTCGTGCTGGATGATGAGATGCACGCCGCAACCTACCGCATTCTGCGCGGAGTGGAGGTGTCGGACGACACGCTTGACCTTCCAGGCATCCATGCGGCGGTTCTGGGCGACGGCCACTTTCTCGGCGGCCCTGCCACCATCGCAGCCATGGAGCGCGATTACGTCTACCCCACCCTCGCTGACCGCGAGACGCCCAAGACATGGGAAGACGGCGGCGCGCTGACCGCATGGGACCGTGCCGCGCAAAAGGTGGACACGATCCTTGCCACCCATCACCCAACCTATATTGAAGACGCCACAGACACCGCGATCCGCGCGGCCTTCGACATCCGCTACCCCTAAGGTCCCATGCCCGTCACAGACACCCAAGCCATGATCTCCGGCATGACCCCGGCCCTGCAACCGGGCCGCTGGGTCTTCTGCACAATGGCCGAGCCCGTCGGGCTGGCCGACGCCTTCGCCCTGATCCGCGAGGCCGAAGGGATCACCCTGATCCTGCCCTTTGAGGTAGCAAAGGCCGAAGGTCAGAACGTATCCGTCGTCATGTCGCTCATCACGCTCGAGGTCTTCTCAGACCTCGAAGGCATCGGCCTGACCGCCGCCGTCTCCACCGCGCTAGCAAGCGCAGGCATCAGCTGCAACGTCGTCGCCGCCTATCATCACGACCACATCTTTGTCGGCGAAACCGATGCTGAGCGCGCTGTTGAGGTGCTAAAAGACCTCCAGAAAGAGGCGTCTAAATCCTAACAACCCATGAATCCGCCCCTGTAAGGCATTGAATTCAAGTGTTCGGAGTCGCGTCCCACGCTGGGACGCGCAATTCAAAAGCAGGGAAAGTATGGTGGCGTGGGGGAGACTTGAACTCCCGACCTCTCGATTATGAGTCGAGCGCTCTAACCAGCTGAGCTACCGCGCCATGGAGGCGTGACCTATGCCAGCGCCTCAGAGTCGTCAAGCCAGAAATCAGGACTTTGTGGAGCGAACCGTCTCGATCATCAGCGCCACATTCTCGGGGTCCGCATCGGGCGTGATCCCGTGGCCCAGGTTGAAGATATGCGGCCCCTTCGAAAACGCCCGCACAATGGCCTGCGTCTCCTCCACCAGCGCCTGCCCGCCCGTCACCATATGGGACGAGGCGAGGTTGCCCTGCACGCACCCGCTGGTCTGAACGTTGGCCGCTGCCCAATCCGGAGACACAGAATTGTCCAGCGCCACACAATCCACGCCGGTGGCCTTGTGGAAGCCGATATAGCCATCCCCTGCCTCGCGCGGGAATCCAATGACCGGAATATGCGGATACCGCGCCTTGAGCGCCGCCGTGATCTCGGCACAGGGGGCGACCGCGTATTTCTGGAACGCCTCGCCCTTCAGCGACCCGGCCCAGCTGTCAAAGATCTTCACGACCTCCGCCCCGGCGTCGATCTGTGCGGCCAGATACTCAATCGTGGCCGCCGTGATCCGCGCCATCAGTGCATCAAAGGCCGCCGGATTGCTCTCGCGCAACGCATGGGCCGGGCCCTGATCCGGCGTGCCACGCCCAGCAATCATGTAGGTGGCCACCGTCCATGGCGCCCCGGCAAAGCCGATCAACGTGGTCTCTTCCGGCAACTCTCGCCGCAAGATGCGGACCGTTTCATAGATCGGGTTCAACGTCTCGTGAATGTCATCCACAGGCTTCAGCGCATCGACGCCCGCCTGATCGGTGATGGTAGATAGGCGCGGTCCTTCACCCGTGACAAACCACAGATCAGCCCCAAGCGCCTGCGGCACCAGCAGGATGTCCGCAAACAGGATCGCCGCATCAAATCCGTAGCGCCGGATCGGCTGCAACGTGACCTCAGCCGCCAGCTCAGGGTTGTAACACAGCGACAGGAAGTCCCCGGCCTCGGCCCGCGTCGCGCGATACTCGGGCAGATACCGTCCCGCCTGGCGCATCATCCAGATGGGCGGCGTCGGCAACACCTCACCCGCCAAAGCCCGCAAAATCGTCTTGCCGGTGCCGCCGTCTTTCATCACACATGCCCCTGTCTGATCGTTTCCAGTTGTCAACATAAGTTGACACACCTAAAAGATAAAGCCATGACTGTGCGCCTACCCTCTCCCGCCGCTCCGCTCAAGATCGGAACCCGCGGTTCCCCCCTCGCCCTTGCCCAAGCCCATGAGACGCGTCAGCGTCTTGGCACTGCCTTCGATCTGCCGGAAGAAGCGTTCGAGATTGTGGTGATCAAGGTCACCGGCGACAACCGGTCGATGATCGACGCGGACCGCCCGCTGAAAGAGATCGGGAACAAGGGCCTCTTCACCCGCGAGATCGAGGAAGACCTGCTCGCCGGCAAGATCGACATCGCGGTGCATTCAACCAAGGACATGCCAACGGTCCAGCCCGAGGGCTTGATCCTAGACACCTTTCTGCCGCGCGAGGATGTGCGCGACGCCTTCATCTCGCACAGTCTAAGCCGCATCGCCGACCTGCCCGAGGGCGCCACAGTTGGGACGTCCTCCCTCCGCCGCCGCGCGCAGCTCTTGTTCAAAAGGCCCGACCTGAACGTCGTCGAGTTTCGCGGCAACGTGCAGACACGCCTGCAGAAGCTGGCCGATGGCTTAGCTGACTGCACCTTTCTGGCCCATGCGGGCCTGAACCGCCTCGACATGACCGAGGTGCCCGCCACCCCGATTGAACCCACCGACATGCTGCCCGCCATCGCCCAAGGCGCCATCGGCATCGAGCGGCGGATTGACGACACCAATACCGCCGAGTTGCTGGCAGCGATCCATGACGCAGCCACCGGGCACCGCGTGGCCACCGAACGGCAGCTTCTGTTCACGCTCGATGGCTCCTGCGAAACACCGATCGCCGGGCTCGCAACGATTGACGGTGACACACTGACCCTGACCGGCGAAGTGCTGCGGCCCGACGGATCGGACGCGATCAGTGGCACGCGCCAAGGGCCGGTCAGCGATGGTGCGGCCATGGGCACCGAGCTTGGTCAGCACTTGCTGAAAGCGGCAGGCCCCGGCTTCTTCGACTGGCACTGATCCCTTCACTTTGCCAAAGAAACTCCTGGGAGGCGCATCGCGCTGGGGCAGAGCCCCATTTGTCGGGCCCGGTGGCCACCCGACCCTTCGGGGAGGATTTTTTTGAAACAGGGAAGATGGGACCGGCGCGCTCACTTCAATGCACGCGCCCTTGACGCGCGTGGTCAGTGAAGCACAGGCTTATTCCATGTCCGATCCGCGCACCCGCCTGCCGACGCATGAGGTTGAGAATCAACCGGGCCCGATGGGCGACATCAATCTCTTTGCCGATGACCCGATCCTCGCGACATTGCGGTCGGAGCATCTGTCGGACTACGGCGCAGTGCTTGGTCTGTCCGAAACCCGGGAAAAGGGCCGCGCTGCGAACCGCCACGGTCCGGAGTTGATCCAATTCGATGCGGGCGGGCGGCGGCTGGACGAAGTTGCCTTTCATCCCGCCTATCACGACATGATGACGCTCAGCCAAGCTGCAGGGTATGCCGCGACGGCCTGGGATGGCGGCCGCCATGTCGAGCACGCCGCGATGGTCTATATGGCGAGCCAGGTCGAGCCAGGGCATTGCTGTCCGTTGACCATGACCCATGCCGGTGTGCCTGCCCTTAGGGTGAACGCGGAGCTCGCGGAGGTGTGGGTGCAGAAGCTGACGGCGCGGTCTTACGATCCACGTGTTTTGCCGATCCGTCAGAAAACCTCGGCCACGCTTGGGATGGCCATGACGGAAAAGCAGGGCGGATCGGACGTGCGGGCCAATACCACACGCGCGATGCGCGATGGTGACCACTGGCATCTGACGGGGCACAAGTGGTTCTGTTCGGCGCCCATGTCGGACGGGTTCCTGACCCTTGCGCAAACCGATCATGGACTGACATGCTTTCTTGTGCCGCGCTGGCTGGACGGTGAACGCAACGCCATTCACCTGATGCGACTGAAGGACAAGCTGGGCAACAAGGCCAGCGCTTCATCCGAGATCGAATTTCACGGGGCGCTTGCCCACCAGTTGGGAGAGGAAGGCCGCGGTGTTCAGACCATCATCGAGATGGTGCATCACACGCGGCTCGACACCGCGATGGCGCCTGCTGGGCTGATGCGCGGAGCGCTCACGCATGCCATGCACTGGGTGCGGCACCGGCGCGCGTTTCAGAAGACGCTGATTGATCAGCCGTTGATGCAGGCCGTTTTGGCGGATTTGATCCTGGACTGGCAGGCGGCGACGCGGTTGGGGCTACATGTGGCTGCGGCCTTTGACGACCCCGGCGCGCGCGCCTTTGCCCGGATCAGCGTGGCTTTGGCAAAGTTCCTGAACAACAAGCTTTGCCCGCGTGTCACGCTTGAGGCGATGGAGGCACTGGGTGGCATGGGATATGTGGAGGACACCTCCATGCCGATGTACTACCGCGAGGCGCCGCTCAATTCGATTTGGGAAGGGTCTGGGAATGTGATCTGCCTCGACATCCTGCGGACGCTGGCGCGGGAGCCGGATGCGGCCGAGGCCATGGCCGCTCAACTGGATGCGGCGCGGGGCAATGATGCGCAATACGATCAGGCGCTGAAGGATCATCGCGCGCGGTGGCCTGGGCTGCCCGCGGAGGGCGAGGCGCGGGCGTTTGCCGAACGGGCGGCGCTGTTGCTTGCGGGGTCGGTGCTGATCCGAACGGCGCCCCACGCGGTGGCGGACGGGTTTGTCGCCACGCGGCTGCACGCCACGCCGGGCCGCATTGCGGGATCGCTGCACGGGGTCGATGTCGCGGGTATCCTTGCCGCGTTTTGAGGTTACCCAGGGGTAACAGTTAACGACCGTTAAGTTACTTATACAAAACGTAAATTCAGCGTTCGTATCCTATCACACCCACTTGGCCAGAGGCGGCAGAGACATCAGAACGGCATTCGCATCGTGACCGGTTTCGAGCCCGAATTTGGTGCCCCGGTCATAGACCAGGTTGTATTCGGCATAGAGCCCGCGATGCACGAGTTGTGCGTCCTTGTCAGCCTCGTCCCAATCCTGCACCCGACGCTTTTCGACCAGCGGCGTGAAGGCTGGCAGGAAGGCGCGGCCGATGTCCTGGGTCAGGGCGAAGTCCGCCTCCCAATCGCCGGTGTTGTGGTCGTCCATGAAAATGCCGCCAACACCGCGGGCGCGGTTGCGGTGGGGGATGTAGAAGTATTCGTCCGCCCATTCCTTGAGCCGCGGGTAGTGCGCGTCGCCATGGGGGTCGAGATGCGCCCTTTGCTGGGCGTGGAAATGGGCTGTATCCTCGTCATATTCGAGGCAGGGGTTCAGGTCGGACCCGCCGCCGAACCACCATGCGTGGGGCGTCCAGAACATGCGGGTGTTCATGTGGACCGCCGGGCAATGGGGGTTCTGCATGTGGGCGACGAGGCTGATGCCCGAGGCCCAGAACCGTGGGTCATCCTTCATCCCCGGAATGCCTTTGCGGGCGGCCATGGCCATCTGTGCGCGTTCGCCCAACGTGCCGTAAACGGTCGAGACGTTCACGCCGACCTTTTCAAAGACACGACCGCCGCGCATGACGCTCATCAGCCCGCCGCCCGCGTCCGATCCGTCATCCGACGTGCGCTTGGTTTCCGTCACTTCGAACCGTCCGGGGGTGCCATCGGACATCGGGCCCTCGGCATGGCTGTCCTCCAGCCCTTCGAAGGCGGCGACGATGTCGTCGCGCAACTGTCGGAACCACGCGGCGGCGCGGGTTTTCTGGGTGTCGAAGTGTTCGGTCATTGCGCACTGTCCTGTTTGGTTGACAGTTTTCTAGCGCACCCGAGGCGCGGGGGCAAAGCGCAAAACGTCAGTGCGCCGGGGCCTCGACCGGGTCGAGCAGGCTGCGCCCGCCATCCACGGTCATCACGTCGCCAGTGACAAAGCCGGAGCCGTCGGAGGCGAGGAATTGCACGGCGTCCACCATTTCGGTGGGGCTGGCTATGCGGTGCAGGGGCGTGCGTGTTTCGATCTCGTCCCGCCATTCGGGGTTTTCACCGATGGCGGATTTGAGCGAGGCCGACATGACCGAGCCGAAAGCGACGGCGTTGACGCGGATGCGCTGTGGGGCCAGCGCGAGAGCCATGGAGCGTGTCATCTGCTCCAGCCCTGCGGATGCGATGGAATAACCCAGAAGTTCGGGCCGCGTCTGGTGCGCGGCGATGGAGCTGAGGTTGATGATGGACCCGACGCAGGCCGACTCGGTGTCGTCCTTGGCCTGCTTGATCATCCGGCGCGCAACCTGCTGCGTCAGGCGCAGGGCCGTCATCAGGTTCTGTTCGATCAGGGTTTCAACCGAGGTATCTTCGGGATCAAGCGCATCGGTGGGCATCACCTGCCGCGAGGCGTTAACGAGGATATCCACCTGATCAAAGGCGTCGATGGTGGCCGACACGAGGTTGGCGATGGTCAGGCGCTGGCGCAGATCGCCCGCGAAGTAGCGGACGTTCCCCTCTTCCGCGACGTCGCCAAGCTCGGCGTGCAACCGCTTTTCGTCCATGTCGGCGCACATCACATTGGCGCCGCGATCTGCAAAGTGCCGTGCGATAGCGAGGCCGATGCCGTTGGCGGCACCTGTCACGATCGCTGTCTTGCCGTTGATGGAAAAGGACATGTGTTACCTTTTTCTCTGCTTGGGCCGCTCGGCCCGCACCAGTTTGAACCGCGCATCGCCGTCCAGTTCAACCACTTTGGCGAAGTTGGACGCGAGGGTATCCTCGTAGGGCAGGTGCCGGTTTGCGACCATCCAGAGCGCGCCGTGGGGGCGCAGGATGCGCGCCGCGTTGGTGATGAAGCTGCGGCCGATGGAGGGATCGGCGCTGCGCGTTTTGTGGAAGGGCGGGTTCATGACAACGGCGTCCACCTTTTCGGGCGGCGTCCAGGTGGTGGCGTCGGCCCAGTGGAATTGCGCGCGGTCGTCGGTGACGTTGTGGCGGGCGCATTGCAGGGCCATGTCGTGGGCTTCGACCAGATGCACGGTCTGGACGTCGCGGGTCAGGAGGTGCGCCGAAAGGTATCCCCAGCCTGCGCCGAGGTCCGCAACGCTGCCGACCATGGTTTCAGGCAAGGCTTCGACCAAGAGAGCAGAGGCCGGATCGACGCCGTCGGCAGAGAAAACGCCGGGCGCGGTCCAGAAGCCGCCGGGGTGCAGTTCGGGGCCGCGCGCCCAATCGGAAAGGTCGGTTCCACCGGCGAGCCAGTAGATCTTGCCATGCGCTTTTGAGATGGGCGCGCTGGTGTCGGTGCGTTGGCGCAGGGCCTTAAGCATGGAATCAGCGCCGTCCGTCTTTTGACCATCGACGATCACCGGGCCGTCCGTCTGGGCCGTTGCGGCGGCGACAAGCGCCTGCGCTTCGGCCCGGGCGCGGGTCAGGCAGGTGATGCTGGCGGCAAAGCGGGTATCCTTGGCCAGTTCGGGAGAGACGGTGTAGCCCATTTGTTCGAAGCGTTGGCAGACCGTAACCAGAGGCGACACGATATGAACGTTCTCTTTGGTCAGGGCCGATAGGTCCGCATCCTCGGGCGGATGCAGGACGGCCACGGGGCCATCGCCCAAAGCGTCCATCGCTTCGAGCGCCAGGGGCAGGCGATCACCTAGCACGTAGGCAGCCTATTCCTCTTTTTCCATGGTGCATTGCAGCGGGTGCTGGTGGCGGCGGGCAAAGTCCATCACCTGCGTCACCTTGGTTTCCGCGATCTCGTGACTGAAGACCCCGACGACGGCGAGACCTTTCTTGTGGACGGTCAACATGATCTCGAACGCCTGAGCGTGGTTGAGGCCGAAGAAGCGTTCCAACACGTGCACCACGAATTCCATCGGCGTGTAGTCGTCGTTCAGGAGCAGCACCTTGTAGAGCGGCGGGCGCTTGGTCTTGGGCTTGACGTCGGTGACGACGGCGGTGTCGCCGTCATCATCCGCGGGACCTGCGGATTTGTGAGCCAAAATGTGCATGTCTTGGAGCATGCGCGTCCTCTTGGAGCCGGGAATCTTTTGGTGAACTTGGATCACCCTATATAACGCCACCACGCATTTAGGAAAGAGGGCGGTGCGGATTGTCGCGCCGTGGTGAATGGGATGGGGTTTGAACCGGCCTGTATCGGGTTCGATGCAGATGACACGCTGTGGCGCAACGAGCGTGTGTTCAAGCTGACGCAGGAGCGGTTTGCTGAGCTGCTGGCGCCCCATGTGGATGTACCGGATCTGGATGCGCAGTTGCTGGCCGCCGAGCGGCGCAACATCGGGCATTATGGCTTTGGCGTCAAAGGCTTCGTGTTGTCGATGATCGAGACAGCGCTGGAGGTGACCGAGAACCGGGTGCCCGGTGCAGTGATCAGCGATTTGATTGCTGCGGGGCAAGAGATGCTGGCCTACCCTATCGACCTGTTGCCTCATGCGGAGGACGCGGTGGCCGTGGCGAAGGAGCATGGGCCTGTGCTGCTGATCACCAAGGGCGATCTGTTGGATCAGGAGCGGAAACTGGCGCAATCGGGTCTGGGCGACCTCTTTGACGGGGTCGAGATCGTTTCGGACAAGACGCCTTCGGTCTACGCCCGGATTTTTGCCGCCCATGGCGGGGCCGACCGTGGCATGATGATCGGCAATTCGATGAAATCCGATGTCCGCCCGATGATCGACGCGGGCGGCTTTGGGGTGTTTGTGCCCCACGATCTGGCCTGGGATCTGGAGGCTGCAGAGGCGCCGGATACCCATGCGCGCTATGCGGCCCTGCCCGACCTCGGTGCTTTCCCCGACTTTCTGCGCACCACACGGTAACAGCCGCCACATTCCTGCCACAATCGCCCTATTGGGGCCGCAATGATCCGCACACCCAAGATGTTGAGCGCGGCATCGGCGGAAAAACGGAAACGTGTGGTGCATCAACACTTTATCGCTTTTGCGACCTGTGTTAGCTTGTCGGCAATTACAAAAAGGTCAGCCGAATAGTCGGCGGCCGGAGGCAGACATAGGCAGGTTTACCGTGAAGGTTCGGCGCACACAGCCGGCCCGGCTAGGGCTCATTCTATTTGCGATTTTGTGGATGGTGATCATCGTCCCCGCCTCGGTCAGGGCGGCGCCCTATGCGGCCATGGTGATGGACGCGCGGACGGGCGAGGTTTTGCATTCGCGCAACGCCGACACGCGGCTGCACCCCGCGTCCCTGACCAAGATGATGACGCTCTACGTCGTGTTCCAGGCGGTTGAACGGGGCGAGATCACCATGGACACCAAGATCAAGGTGTCGCGCAAAGCCGCAGCGGAAGTTCCGTCAAAGCTGGGCCTGAAAGCCGGGTCGAGCATCAAGCTGCGCTACCTCGTGCGTGCATCCGCGGTGAAGTCGGCCAATGATGCGGCCACCGCCATCGCGGAAGGCATCTCGGGGTCCGAAGCGGCCTTTGCCCGGCGGATGAACCGCACCGCCAAGTCGCTGGGCATGACCCGCACAACGTTCAAGAACGCGCATGGCCTGACCGAAAGCGGGCACCTTTCGACCGCGCGCGACATGACCATCCTCGGGCGGCACCTGTTTTACGACTTCCCGCAGTACTACAACCTGTTCTCGCGCACCTCGACCCATGCGGGCATTGCCGATGTGCGCAACACGAACCGGCGTTTGCTGGCGGCATATCAGGGCGCAGACGGGATCAAGACGGGCTACACCCGTGCGGCAGGCTTTAACCTGGTCTCCTCGGCGCAGCGTGGAAACGAGCGCATCATCGCCACCGTCTTTGGTGGCAAATCGACGGCCTCGCGCAACGCGAAGGTGGCCGAATTGCTGGACCTTGGCTTCCGTCGGGCCCCTAGCCGCGCGCCGGTGCGCAAGCCTGTAAAACCCAGCTATGTGCCCGGTGACGAGGACGTCGTTATTGCGGGCAATCAGGATGCGCCCAGAAGCGCGGGGAAAATCATTCGCCTCAGCGGCGCTGTGAAGACCAGCTATCGCCCGAAAATGCGCCCCGGCACCGAAGCCCCCGTTTTGGTGGCCGAAGCCGAAGCGCCGGTGGTGGCCTCGACCGTCCAGCCGGATGACATTCAAATGGCCCTTGCCGCCGCGCAAACCAATGAAACAACGGCAGCCGTCGCTGCCGCAGCGGTGGCGGCAGCCCTTGTGCCCACCGTGCGACCCGAAGCGCGTCCCACGCAAGTGGCACTGCAACAGGAGCCGGAGGTTGTCACCCGTGTCTCGACCTCGGGCGGGCGCCATTGGGGTGTGAATATCGGGCGCTATCCCAGCCGGTATCACGCCGAGAAGGTGCTGCTGCAGACGGCGCTGGCCGAGATGTCGTCGCTCGACGGCTCGCTGCGCAAGGTCGTGCGGCGCCCCACCGGGTTCGATGCCAATTTCATGGGCATGACCCGCGACGGCGCCGATCTGGCGTGCCGTCGTCTGCAATCGCGCAATGTCACCTGTTTCATGGTCGGGCCCCAGTCCTAGGACCAGTTGACCGGATCGACATTCAGCAAGATCGAGAGCTGGCGGTAGACCTCGGGTTCTGCGCGTTGCAGTGCATCGGGACGTTCAAAGAACAGCTCGACCGTGACGGCAAAGAACTCTTCGTGGTTCATGGCGCCATAGGGGTCGATGACCGTGCGGCGTCCTGCGTCGACATTTGCCACGTGCCGATCATAGGCGTCGATGATGACCTCGGCCCAGGCCGCAAGGCTTTGCCCCGGTGCCATCGGCGGGGCGCCGTCCGTCTGGCCGGACAGGTCATCAAGTTGATGGGCAAATTCGTGCAGAACGACGTTCAACCCGTCCTCGTCATTGAAGCCGCCCTGCCGGGCGTCCTGCCAGGACAGCACCACCGGGCCGCGTGACCAGCTTTCGCCGAGGCGCACCACCTCTTCCTCGGTCACGACATAACCGTCCTGGCGGGTTTGCCGGGATTTGAACGCGCCGGGATAGATCAGGACCGTTGTCAGATGCGTGTACCAGGCATCGGTCCCCACCACGAGCAGAGCGGCCTGCCCCGCAATGCTGAGCGCCATTTCATCGCTGACGTCGAGCCCGTTGCAGCCCACGAGATCCACCTGGTTGAGGAACAGGGCAACTTTGCCTTCGAACGGGGCTTTCAAGGTGGGCGGCAGTTTGCGGACCAGGGGAACCTCGCGCAGCATGATCTGCCATTCGGCATCCGTGAGGCGCGAGGCGAGCACCTCTTGCTGCCATTGCCGCTTGCGCCAGGCCCGCCATATCAGCGCCGCGCCGAACAGACCGATCAGGGCAAGGAACACGGTCATGCGCGGGCGGCCTTTCTGATCCAACGTATGAAATTGCGCAGCGCCGGGCGCTGGATGCCGGGGCGCGTGACGATGTGGTAGCCGGCACCTTCGGTTGCATCCTCATGCAAGACGATCAGGCGACCAGCGGCGATGTCCGCATTGACGAAATTGCGGACCGTCACGGCGACGCCCTGCCCGTCCCGCGCCCCGTCCAGCATGAGGTTGCCAGGCACCTGGGTCACTGGCCCTCTGGCCATGTTGGCGGCCCCCCGTTGCGTCAGCCAGCGCGAGCTTTCGGTTGTCCCGATCTCTTCCAGCCACGGCAGCGCGCCCAGGTTGGCGGGATTCGACACGTCACGTCCGTCCACGAGGTGTGGTGCGGCGACGACGACCATCGACGTGGGCACCAACAATTCACTGTCGAGCCCGTCCCAGCCGCCGACGCCGTAGCGGATCGACAGGTCAACACCGCCGGGCGTCAGCTTCACGATGTCGGAGGTCGGGTTCAGCACCAGGTTGATCTCGGGGTGTTTTGTCCGGAACTCGGACAGGCGGGGCATGAGCCAGGCCGCCGCAAAGCTGGGTGTGGGCGAGATGTGCAGGGGGCGCGCCGCCTCGGCCCCCGTCACCAGAGCGACCGCGCGGGCGATGCTGCTGAACCCGTCCGCGCTGCCCTGAGCCAGTATCTCGCCATGCTCGGTGAGCTTTATGGCGCGGCCAGAGCGGTCAAACAGGCTGACGCCCAGATGCGCCTCGAGCGCGCGCAGTTGCTGGCTGACGGCGGCATGGCTGACAGACAGTGCCTGCCCCGCCGCGACGACACTGCCCGTGTCGACAAAGGCGGCAAAGGCGCGCAGGGCCGCCAAGGGGGGAAGATCACGCCAGTCCATATGTCATCTCAGCTTACACATTGCAAATCCAATTGAGTCGCATCTGCAGCGCTCATACCCCACCATATAAACACGATCACTCTCTCCCCAAGAGGTAAACCATGCTTGATATTTATGCTCAGACTTTCATGACTGCGACCCGTCAACAACCTTGCGTGCGCGTGACCCTGCCCCGGACCCGCTGGTGGCAGGGCAAGCGGACCAAGTGCATTGATCTGGCCCGGCTGTGAACGCGATTGTCCGACGCTCCACTGACACAAACACGATCAAGTGGGGCGCGTCGATCATTCAGGTATTCGGATATGCGGCAACGGCCTTTGGCCTCGCGCCGCTGAACATGTACCTGTTTCTGATTGGCATGTTCGGCTGGCTGATCGTCGGCTTGCGCTGGAATGACATGGCGATGACGACCATCCACGTTGTGGCGCTGAGCGCCATGGTCGTCGGTCTGGCGCTGGCCTGAAGGGATGGCGGGCGGGGTGTCGTTGGCCCGGACGGGTCAACGCACGTCGCCCGTCATCAATGCGTCGCTTGCAGCAGAAGGCGCGTGTAGTCCGTCTGGGGCCGTTCGAACAGGTCGTCTGCATTGCCCTGCTCGACCACGTCGCCCTGTTTCATCACCAGCATCTTGTGGCTCATGGCACGCACGACCTTGAGGTCGTGGGAGATGAAGAGGAACGCAAGCCCGTATTTCTGCTGCAGCCCGCGCAGCAATTCCACGATCTGCACCTGCACCGTCATGTCGAGGGCCGAGGTCGGTTCATCCAGCACCACCAGCTTCGGGCGCAACACCATGGCCCGCGCAATCGCTATGCGCTGGCGCTGTCCGCCGGAGAACTCGTGTGGGTAGCGGTCCATCGTCATCGGGTCGAGGCCGACTTCGGCCATCACCTCCGCCACCACCTCGCGCGGCTGGCGGCCATCGCTGATGCCATGCACGCCAAGCCCCTCGGCAATGATCTGCATGGCGGTCATGCGGGGGGACAGCGACCCGAACGGGTCCTGGAACACGATCTGCATGTCCTTGCGCAACCGCCGCAACTCGCGCACCGACCAGGCGCGGATGTCCTGACCCATGTAGACAATCCGCCCCTCGGACGAGATCAGGCGCATGATCGCCAATGCCAGCGTGGTCTTGCCGGAGCCGCTTTCGCCCACGATGCCGACGGTTTCGCCTGCATGCACCTTGATCGTGGCGTCGTTGACGGCCTTGACGTGACCAACCGTGCGGCGCAGCAAGCCCGCCGTGATTGGGAACCAGACCTTGAGATGTTCCGTCTCGGCCACCAGTTCGGCATCCTGCGGGACGGGCGCGGGCTGTCCCTTGGGCTCGGCGCTGAGCAGTTTTTGGGTGTAGGGGTGCTGGGGGTTGTCGAAGATGTCTTTGGTAGGGCCCGTTTCCACGATCTCACCGTTCTGCATGACGCAGACGCGGTCGGCGATGCGGCGCACGACGCCGAGATCGTGGGTGATGAACAGCAGGCCCATACGCTCGGATTGCTTGAGTTCAGCCAGCAGTTCGAGGATTTGCGCCTGGATCGTCACGTCCAAAGCGGTGGTCGGCTCGTCCGCGATCAGGATGTCGGGTTTGTTGGCCAGCGCCATGGCGATCATCACGCGCTGGCGCTGGCCGCCTGACAACTCGTGCGGATAGGCGGTCAGGCGGGTTTCCGCGTCGCGGATGCCGACCTTGTCCAGCAGCTCAAGGATGCGCGCGCGCGCGTCGTCGCCGGCGATGCCCTGGTGCAACGCCAGGCTTTCGCCCAGCTGTTTGGCGATGGTGTGGAGCGGATTGAGCGATGTCATCGGCTCCTGAAAGATGAACGAGATGTCGTTGCCGCGCACCTTGCGCAACAGCGCTTCGTCTGCGCCGATCATCTGCTGTTCGTCGTAGGTCACGGACCCCGACACCTCGGCGCTGTCGCCAAGGAGGGACACGGTGGACAGGGCCGACACCGACTTGCCCGAGCCGCTTTCGCCCACCAGCGCCACCGTCTCGCCCCGATCGACGTGGAACGAAACGCCCTTGACCGCTTCGGTCAATTGCCCGTCCTGCCGGAAGCCGACATGCAGGTCTTTCACTTGCAGAAGTGCCATCAGGTGAAGGTCTTTCGTGGGTCGAACGCGTCGCGGATGCCTTCGAAGATGAAGATCAGCAGGCTGAGCATTACGGCGAACACGGTAAAGGCGGTGAAGGCAAGCCAGGGGGCCTGCAGGTTCTGTTTGGCCTGCAGCGTCAACTCGCCCAAGCTGGGGGCGGAGGACGGCAGGCCAAAGCCGAGGAAGTCGAGGACCGCGAGGGACGAGATTGTCCCTGTGATGATGAAGGGCAGCATAGTCAGCGTCGCGACCATGGCGTTGGGCAGCATGTGCCGGAACATGATGGTCAGGTTGCTGACGCCGAGCGCGCGGGCGGCGCGGACGTATTCCAGGTTGCGCGCCCGCAGGAATTCCGCGCGTACCACGCCAACGAGGCCAGTCCAGCCGAAGAGGATCAGGAGGAACACAAGAAGCCAGAAACTTCGCCCCAGGATCGCGAACATGATGATGATGACATAGAGGCTGGGCGTAGAGGACCAGATCTCGATGATCCGTTGGAAGATCAGATCGGTGCGTCCGCCGAAATAGCCCTGCACAGCGCCTGCGATGATGCCGACGATGGCTGATGCGCCGGTAACGATGAGCGTGAAGAGGACGGACAGGCGGAACCCGTGGATGACGCGCGCCATCACGTCGCGTTTGGTGCCGTCGGTGCCGAGCAGGTTTTCACCATTTGGCGGCAGCGGGGCTGCGCCGGGGCGGTCCACGGCGGTGTCGTAGCTGTAGGGAATGAGCGGCCAGATGGTCCAACCCTTGGTGATGGCCTCGCCATCCACTTCACCGTCTTGCGCGTCTTCGATCACGCCTTCTGGGTCGTCGAAGCAGGCCTCAAGCCCGCCGGACACGATCAGGCATTCGACCTCCGGGTCGCGGTAACTGGCTTCGGTTCTGAAGTCGCCGCCAAAGGCGGTTTCGGGGTAGAAGTTCCAGATCGGTGTGTAGAATTCGCCCTGGTAGCGCACGAGGATCGGTTTGTCGTAGGCGATGAATTCCGCGATCAGCGACAGGCCGAAGAGGATCGAGAAGATCCACAGTGACCAATAGGCGCGGCGGTTTTTCTTGAAATTCCGCCAGCGGCGCTGGTTGAGCGGTGATAGGGAAAAGAACGGGCGCTTTGGTGCCGGGACCGCAACGGGCGTCGGTTCCGGCTGTGCGGGCGGTTCGGTGATCGGCTCTTGCAATGCCATCAGCCTTCCCTCCGCTCAAAGTCGATCCGGGGGTCGACCAGCACATACATCAGGTCCGAAAGGATACCAACAAGCAGGCCGATGAGGCCGAAGATGTAGAGGGTGCCGAACACGATTGGGTAGTCGCGCGCCACGGCAGCCTCGAACCCGAGACGTCCCAGACCATCGAGCGAGAAGATGGTTTCGATGATCAGTGAGCCGCCGAAAAACACGCCGATAAACACCGCCGGGAAGCCCGCGATCACGATCAGCATCGCGTTGCGGAACACGTGGCCGTAAAGCACGCTGCGTTCAGACAGCCCCTTGGCGCGGGCGGTCATGACGTAGAGTTTCTTGATCTCGTCCAGGAAGCTGTTTTTGGTCAGAAGCGTCAGCGTTGCAAAGGCGCCGATGGTGCCCGCGAGGACCGGCAGCGTGATGTGCCAGAAGTAGTCCAGCACCTTCCCGATGGTGCTGAGGTCGTCCCAGTTGTCCGAAGTCAGACCCCGCAGTGGGAAGATCTGGAAATAGCTGCCACCTGCGAAAAGGACGAGCAAGAGGATGGCAAAGAGAAAGCCGGGGATCGCGTAGCCTGCGATGATGAGGCCAGAGGTCCAGGTGTCAAAGGGTGTGCCGTCCTTGACCGCCTTTCGGATGCCCAAGGGGATCGACACAAGGTAAGCGATCAGGGTGGACCATAGGCCGAGCGTGATCGACACCGGCAGTTTTTCGATGATCAGGTCCACCACGCTGATAGATCGGAAGTAGCTGTCGCCAAAGTCGAACCGCGCGTAGTTCCAGACCATGTTGAGGAAACGCTCGACCGGCGGTTTGTCGAAGCCAAATTCGCGTTCCAGTTCTGCTATGAATTCCGGCGGCAGTCCCCGCGCGCCCACATAGGTGCTGTCGGAGGCTGTATCCAGCTCGTCCGCGCCCGCATCATTGTTGCCCCCGGCAAACCCGCCAAAGACGTCCCCGCCCCCTTGCGCACGGGCGATGGCCTGTTCCACTGGGCCACCCGGCACGAATTGCGTGAGGGTGAAGTTGACGAGCAGGATGCCAAGCAAAGTCGGGATGACCAACAGCAGTCTGCGCAGGACATAGGGGCCCATTGCGTTACCTCAGAGCGCCGGAGGCTCGGAGTTCGGCGGCTTTGTCCTCGTTCACCCACCAGAAATCGAGGTAGCCTAGATTGTAGGGCGGGATTTCTTCTGGGTGTTCGTACATGTCGTAGTAAGCGACCCAGTGATCGGGGTTGTACCAGAGCGGCACCATGAAGAATTCGTGCCGCAGCGCCCGGTCCAGCGCGCGCATGGCTGCTTCTTCCTCTTCGCGGGTTTCGGCGCGCAGGGAGATATTGATCAGCTCGTCGATCAGGGGGCTTGCCAGACCGGCCGGGTTGAACAGCGAAAATGCAGCATCCTGGGAGCCGAAGCGTTGGCGCAGCCCTGTGCCGGTGCCGATGAAGGCGGCGTATTGGTCATAGATCAGGTCGTAGTCGCGGTCACGCTCGCGCGATGTGAACTGGGACGAGTCGACCCGTTCCAGCGTGATGTCGATGCCCATGGAGGAGACGTTTGCCACGAAATTTTCCATCACGCCTGTCAGCGTGGGCGAGGAGGCGCTGCTGAACAGGAAGTTCAGCTTGAGTGTCTCGCCATCTGCATTCCGGCGCACCCCATCGTCCCCAACTTCCCAACCTGCATCGTCGAGCAAGCGCATCGCCGTGCGCAGGTTACGCCGGTCGCGCAGGGTATCCGGGTTTGACGTGTGTGGCATCCGGGCGGGCTCTGTCAGCACCTCTTCGGGCACGAGATCGCCGAGGGATTGCAGCAACTCCAGCTCAAGCCCCACTGGCGCGTCCGTCGCCATCACCGGTGTGTCCTGGCTGAAGGACGAGCGTTGCTGGAAGAGGCCGTATTGCAAGCTCGCGTTCGTCCATTCGAAATTGTAGCCCAGGGCCACGGCCTCGCGCACGCGGCGGTCCTTGAGCGGTTCGGAGGCGAGGTTGAAGATGATGCCCGTGGGTGCAGGCGGTGAACCGTTGAAGAGTTCCTTTGTCACAACCGCGCCCGACTGCACTTTGGGGAAGTTGTATTGCGTGGCCCAGAGGCGGCTGTCGCCTTCGGCGCGGAACGTGTATTCGCCGGCCTTGAAAGCCTCAAACGCAGCCGCGCTGTCGCCAAACATCTCGACCCGCAGGCGGTCAAAGTTGTTGCGCCCCACGTTGAACGGCAGGTCATTGCCCCAGTAATCCGGATTGCGCTTGAGCGCGATGCGGCGGGAAATGTCGACGTCTTCGACCATGTAGGCGCCAGAACCGGGCGAGATGTTGAGGCGGCTTTCGTTCAGCTTGGCGCCCGTTTCCTCGTACCACGCCTTGGACCAGGCGGGCACAGTGCCGACCTGTTCGATCAGCGAGCGGCGCGAGATGCCATCGGTGAAGTAGAATTTGATGGTAAGATCGTCGATCACTTCGACTTTGGGGATGCGCGCACGCACCGCATCGGCGTAGGATTTGAAACCCTGATCCAGCAGCAGGTTGTGGCTGAAGGCGATGTCGTGGGCCGTTACAGGTGTACCATCGGAAAACCGTGCCTCGGGCCTCATGTAGAAGATGACCCAGGACTTGTCCTCGGGGTATTCTAGGCGTTCGCACAGAAGGCAGTAATATTCCGCATAGACGTCCGCTGGCGCGGCCCCGCCGCCCGGCGCCTCGCCCAGCAGGCTTTCATACATCATCACGGAGAACAGGTGCGCCCTGCCCTGACGCGCATATGGGTTCATCGAATCCAAAGTACCGACAAACGGAATGGCCAATTCGCCGCCCTTTGGCGCGTCGGGATTTACGTAGTCGAAATGTGGGTAGTCTTCCGGATAGGTCAGATCGCCGTAGAACGAATATCCATGTGAGGAGATGATGTTTTCATCATCTGCGCGGGCCATGCCGGATGCAGCCAAAGTGATCAGAAGCCCAAGAACACCAAGCCCGCCCCACAAGATGTGTTTGTTTCGCGCCGCCTTAACGCGCGCCTGCGGGGTCTGTCGCCTTGGTGTCTGTCGCATAGGGGTCCTCCGTACAGGTGGCATTCAGGGCCGTCTTGTTATGGGAAGTAAGCTAAATGCGCGCCGCGCCAATATGCAACTTGAGAATACGTGATCGTGATGCCTCGCATGTGAGGTGCTGTAACAATCGACACGAAAAGGCCGCGTGCACGATACACGCGGCCTTTGAAACACGTTTTTCCGGCTAAAATCAGCCGCCGATGCTGTCGAGATAGGCGATCAGGTTGGCGCGGTCTTCGATATCGCGGAGGCCGTTGTAGCCCATCGACGTGCCGGGCGCCCAGCCGCGTGGGTTTTCAAGGAAGCTGTTTAGGTTTTCGGGCGTCCACACGTCGGCCACTTCATTCAGAGCGCCCGAGTAAGAGCCGTAACCGGTCGAGCCAACCTCGCGGCCGACAACGGCGTAAAGGTGCGGGCCAACCGCGTTTTCGCCGTCTTCGAGTTTGTGGCAGGCGCTGCACTGACGGAAAATCCGTTGCCCTGCACTCGCGTCGGCGGCTGCGAACACGTCAGCAAACGCCACTTCAACCGTCTCTTCGGCGGTGTCGTCAGAGCCGGTATCAATAACGTAGGCCTGATCGCCATGACCATCCACGTGGTAAAGCTCTTCTGCAGCCCATTTGCCCAGCAAAAGCACCAGCAGCGCACCGCACAGGCTGGCCGCGATCTTGGTAAAGGTCATGGTGTCGAACATTTGGCTTCCGATTCCGTGGCTTTCGTTTCGTTCCGGCGGGTATCTACGGCTTCCCCTGAGGACAAGCAAGGTATAGAAACCGCGACCAATCGCCCTGCCGGGTTTCAGGTAGTGGCTCGGCAACAAAGGACCAACGATGTCAGTACGGATTGCGTTCCAAGGGGATTTGGGCGCCTACGGCCACGAGGCCGTTCTGAAAGCAAGACCAGATGCCACGCCTGTGCCCTGCCACGCATTCGAAGACGTGATCGCTGCCGTGCGCAGTGGCGCAGCTGACATGGCCATGCCGCCAGTTGAAAACACCACCTATGGCCGCGTCGCTGACATCCACCGCCTGTTGCCGCAAAGTGGTTTGCACATCGTCGATGAAGCCTTTGTTCGGGTGCGCATCGCGCTGATGGCAATGCCGGGTCAAACGCTGGATGATATTTCGCTGGTGCGCGCGCACCCGGTGCTGATCCCGCAGGCGCGGGCCTATCTGGATACGCACGGCATTCATGCCGAGGCCGCACCGGACAGCGCAGGTGCGGCCGCAGCCATCGCAAGGGCCGAAGAACGGGGCGTCGGTGCGCTGGCATCATCCGTTGCCGCCGATATCTACGGGCTAAACGTGCTGGCCAACGACATCGAGGATCAGGGGCACAACACCACCCGCTTCCTGCTGATGGCGCCAGAGATGGATCTGACGCGCCGCGGCGAAACGATGATCACGACATTCGTGTTCGAAGTGCGCAACATCCCCGCCGCGCTTTACAAAGCGATGGGCGGTTTTGCCACGAACGGTGTCAACATGACCAAGCTGGAGAGCTACATGGTCGGCGGCGCGTTCACCGCCACGCAGTTTTACGCCGATGTGGAAGGACACCCCGATGATCCGGGTGTTGCGCGCGCGTTGGAAGAACTGGACTACTTCACAAACCGCTTGGATATTCTTGGGGTATACCCTGCCGCAGCGGGTCGGGTCTGAGCCGTCAGGCGCTGCGCTGTAGCCGGTCTTCGAGCCCTTTGGCGTATTCAGCTACGCGCAGCTTGAAACGCTTGCTCAGCGATGTCTTGGCCAGTTTGAGCGACTGGACAAACAGGCGGGCCGACAGCGTCAGCGGTGTCAGCTCAAGCGCGAGCGCCATACGGGTGCGGTTGCGCGAGAGCGCCAGAAGCTCGATGGAAAAGGTGCCTGTCACGCCAGCAGAGTTCACATCGAAGATCATCTCGTTCGGCTCATCGTAGCGGGCCATCTTCACGGTCAATTCCCGCGGGCGCCCACGCATCTTGAAGCGCACATCCCACTGCATGCCCACGCCGGGCTGCGTCAGCGGGTCAATCCGCCTGACCTGTGCTCCGCGTCGCATGGCTTGCCGTTCAAAGCTTTCAAAGTCGTTGAGCGCGTCGAACACGGCGTCAATCGGTGCTGCCACGTCTTCTCGGGCCGAGAATTTCATGCCGGATGCCTGCTGTGATGTGTCTCGGGCGCAGTGTCACGTCAATCGAGCGCGTCCGCAAGCCAGTTCTCCAGCAAAAAATGCGCAATTGCGCCTTTGCGGGCGGGCAGAATTGTTTCGTGTTCGCCCGCGAAAATCGCAAGCATCTCTTCCCGCGTGGTCCAGATCGCATCTTCGATTTCATTCGGGTCTATGGTGATGTCTGCCGTCAGGGCGGACCCGCGGCAGCCGAACATGAGTGACGCCGGGAACGGCCACGGTTGGCTCGACAGATATTCGACGGCGCCGACCTGCACACCCGCTTCCTCAAACACTTCCCGGCGCACGGCGGCCTCAAGCGTTTCGCCAGGCTCAACAAACCCGGCAAGAAGAGAGTACATCCCCTGTGGCCAACCGGGTGAGCGGCCCATCAGAACAGAGTTGCCATGGGTGATCAGCATGATGACGACGGGATCGGTTCGCGGGAAATGATGTGCGCCGCAGGCGGGGCACGTCCGTTGCCATCCGGCCTGCGTCATATCGGAGGCTGCCCCGCATTTGGCGCAAAACCCGTGCGTGTCGTGCCAGCTGAACACAGCCCGCGCTGTGGCTGCCAGTTCTGCATCGCGCGGTGTGAGCCAGGTCATGACGCGGCGCAATTCGGCAAACACCTCATCCTCGCCGCAAGCCGGGTGGTGCTGTTCGGTCGGGTCGAGGAAACCGCCCAGCCGGGATGGGTCAAGGTCTTCGGGTTCCCATGCTGACAGATCCAGGGCGAAGCGCGGGGCACCGTCCTCGCGCCCCAGAAAGATGGCGGTGTCGGGGGTAGCGTCGGCGCACGCCGGGTGATCCAGGGGCAGTCGCATCAATACGGCGGGCCGCGTGCGGTGGATCAACGGTTTGCCGCGCCACATCAAGATGGCGCGCGCGGCGGGATCGGCCTTGGCACGGGCAATCGCGCTGGGATCGCTGCGCAGTTCCGCCGCCCGGTCGAGGTGCGATCCCCCGAAAGTCACCGTTTCCGCGTGTTTCATACCCGCCCCTCTTGGTCTTGGTCGTGGCGCTGTGCTTGGCACGCGGGGCGCGGTGACGCAATGGGCGGGCGTATGGTCCAGCGATGCCGAATTCCCGCATAAATCTTTTCTCTTGCACTTCGCACAACCTTAAGATGCAATGATGGCATGACGTTTGCCAGTGCCCAGCTGCGTATTGCGGCAACATCGGATGTTCACATGCACCTGACCGGGTGGGATGCGCTGCGCGATGCCCCGGTGCAAGGGCGCGGCATGGATCGGCTGGCCACTGTCATCCGCGATGAGCGCGCCAACGCGCCGGGTGGTTGGCTGCTGCTCGACAATGGTGACGCCCTTCAGGGCACGCCGCTGGGTGACATCTGTGCAGACCGAAGCGAGGGGCATCCGTGGCCCGCAGTGCTAAATGCACTGGACTATGACGCCGTGGGCTTGGGCAATCATGACTTCGACTTTGGGCTGCCCTTCATGGATGCTGTTATGGGCCAGGTCACATGCCCAGTCCTCTGCGCGAATGCGTCTTCTGCCCAGATGACAAGCCCCGCCGCGCATGTGGTGCTGGACCGCCAATTGCACTGTTCTGATGGACAGATCAGACCCGTGCGCATCGGCGTTACATCCGTCCTCCCGCCCCAGACCGGCGTGTGGAATCGGCGCTGCCTCGATGGAACCGTGCGGTTCGAAGGGGGCGTGCACTCGGCATCGAAAGCCGTTCGGCACTTGCGGGATGCCGGTGCAGATCTGGTTGTCGTATTGTGCCATAGCGGATTGACGGATGGCATGGATTCGACCGGTGAAAACTTTGCAGCCGCAATTGCATCGGATGTGCCCGGCGTCGACGCGATGATCCTGGGGCACACACATCTGCGCTTTCCCGGACCTGATCATGCGGGCTTTGCCACCGTCGATACGAAAAAGGGAACGCTCAGCGGAGTGCCAGCGGTGATGCCTGCGCATGCGGGCGCCGAGCTTGGGGTGATTGACCTTGGGCTTGTGTATGACGATGGCTGGCGCGTGACGTCTCAGCACGTGCGCCGCCGCGGGATCGACCGGACAACGGCTACGGATGTACGGGTGGCCGAGATCACCGCACCGATCGTTGCAGCAACACAGGCGCATCTGAACAAGCCGATCGCGCATGTCTCGCAACATCTGCACAGCTGGTTTTCCATGTTGCGCCCATCGGGCGCGGAGGCGTTGGCGGCGCGCGCCTTGAGGTCCACGATCAAACAGGCGGTCGCAGGCACGGATCTGGCCAACCTGCCGCTTTTGGCCAGTGTCGCGCCCGCTGCGCTGGGTGGTCGTGCCGGCGTTGGAAATTTTGTCGACATTCCGCCCGGTCCATTCCGCGAACGCCATGTGTCGATGCTGTGCCCCTATCCCAACACTGTCTGGGCGGCAGTCCTGACCGGCGCGGAGATTTGGGACTGGATCGACCGGAGCCTCGTGTTTTTTGGAGATGACCCCGACAACAGCACGACCCTGGTCAATCCGGATGCCCCTGCGTTCAACTTCGACATGCTGTACGGGATCGAAGCGGAGGTGGACCCCTATGCCCCCTCGGCCTTCGACGTCACGGGGCACCGGGTGCGCCGCAATGCGACGCGGGTGCGCCGCCTGAGCCACAAGGGCTGCGACGTGGATCCACGTGCGCGTTTCGTGTTGGCCATGACCAGCTACCGGGGTGCGGGGGGCGGCAATTTTCCGGGCATCGGTCCCGACACGCGCACAGTTCGCACCGATGTGGAGCTGAGGGATGCGCTGCGGGCGGTGGTGTCCTGTGCCGATCCATTGCAAGCAGGCAGCAACACTGCGTGCTGGCGGTTCGCTGGCACCGCGCAAAAACGGCGCATCATTCAGACTGCACCCGCCGCCGCGAACCATCTGTCTGACATTGCTGCGTTCGAACCAAGCGCGCTGGGACTGGACGACAACGGGTTCCTGCAGGTCGAGGTGACCGTGTAACGCACCACCTCTTGCACCTGCACGCTGCGCTATTTATATCTACTGGCGAGAGGTTGGCGCGGGCAGGCGCCTCGCCAACCCGGTCAGGTCCGGAAGGAAGCAGCCGTAACGAGCCCCGCTTGGGTCGTTGTCAATCTCTCACCTAGAGCCAAAACAATTGTTATGGCGGAACCCGGCAGCGCATCGCAGATGCGCGAGAGGGTCAAGGTCATACCTCCAATAACACCGGCCACAGCGCCCTGTTCCGCCGCGAAAACGCACCGACATGCCCAACAGCGCTCAGACCGTGAGCCTTGGGATCAATCACCACCGGTTCCACCCCGTACACCCGCGCCAACCGCGCGGTTTGCGCCGGTGGGATCAAATCATCGTCTGTAAATGCATGAAGCCGGACCGTGGCCGGACTGTTCCAGTCCGGTGCGGGCAGACGCGGCCCAAGATCAGCATCGTAAAAGTCCCGCGACGTGCACCATTTGCGCCATTGCCAGAACACGCCTGCAGGCAGATCTTCTCCCATGCGCAACACTCTGCCGGGCAGGTACCCACATAGCAGCGTGGCGAGGGGACCCAGCGTGAACCAGAAATTCAAGGCAACCGCACGGTAGGGCCAAGGGTGGTCGTTGTGGTGCACAATGCCCGACGCCACGCCGATCACGCGGACCACATCGTCCAGCTCTGGCTGGTTCGGAAGCAGCATCGCGCCCAGCGAATGCCCGATGATCCACAGCTGCGTGCCCGGAACCTCGCGCCGGATCGCGCGGCGGGCGGCGACCTGATCGCGGATGCCCCAATCCGTCATATCGGCCTTCACCTGTCGCATTGGGCCAGAGGCCGAGCGTCCCGTGCCGCGATAGTCATAGGTCAGGACCGCCATGCCGCGTTCTGCCGCCAACCAGCGGGCGAAATGGGTGTAGAATGTTTGCGGCACACCCGTCGCGCTGTTCAGCACAACGGCCGCAAAGGGGCGCTGGTCGGGTCGGTAAAGGCGGCCCACCAGTTCTGCGCCGTCTTCGGTTTTGAAGGCGAGTGCGCGGTCCGTCACGCCGCGTCTCACAGGGCTTGCGTCAAACATCCGATCGTCCTCCATCACCACTAGACCATTTGGTCTAGTTCACACGCTGGACCAATCGGTCTATTCCTGTCAAGGTCAAAGAATGACCAACCGCCCCTTGCCCACCAAAGACCGCCTGATCCTGTCCGCTGCGACGCTGTTTCGTACGCGGGGCTATCATGGCGTGGGTCTGGCCGACCTGTTGGCGGATGCAAAGGCGCCCAAAGGTTCGCTGTATCACCACTTTCCCAATGGAAAGTCCGACCTTGCCATGGCAGCGGCAACATGGGCGTCGGATGAGATGCTGCGCCTGATTGCGGCCAGTTTTGACGGGGCAGACACATTTGAGGATGGCGCCACAACACTCTGCTACAAGTTGGCCAAACTTTTCGACATCACAGGCTGGGACACCTGCCCCATCGCTGCCACCCTGTTCGAAGGGCCGGATAACGAGGACTTCCGTGCGCACGCCAACCACATCTATGAAGGGTGGATCACCGAAGTGCATGACCACGCTGAACGGCTGGGGTTGTCGGCCGACGATGCGCAGGCCAAGTCCGAACACCTGTTCATGTTGATACAGGGGGGCTGGACCCTCGCACGCGCGCGGCGAAATTCGGACGTGATCCGGCAGATGACGGACCGGTTGTAAAGGCAGCGGTGGACGCCGCGCGCCCTGCCCCGTAGTGTCGCCAAGTCACTCCGATTCCAGCCGAGGCCCATGTCAGACGAGACCCAGAATTATCAGGTATTGGCCCGCAAATACCGGCCCGAAACCTTTGCCGATCTTGTCGGTCAGGACGCCATGGTGCGCACGCTCAAGAACGCTTTCGAAGCGGATCGGATCGCGCAAGCCTTTGTGATGACAGGCATTCGCGGCACGGGCAAGACGACCACGGCGCGCATTATCGCCAAGGGCATGAACTGTATCGGCCCGGACGGGAACGGTGGCCCCACGACAGAACCATGTGGCGTGTGCGAGCATTGCCGGGCCATCATGGAAGGGCGGCATGTCGACGTGCTTGAGATGGACGCCGCCTCGAACACGTCGGTCAACGACATCCGCGAGATCATCGACAGCGTGCACTATCGCGCGGCCTCCGCCCGGTACAAGATCTACATCATCGACGAAGTGCACATGCTGTCGAACAGCGCCTTCAACGCGCTGCTCAAGACGCTGGAAGAGCCGCCGGCCCACGTCAAATTTATCTTTGCCACGACCGAGATCCGGAAGGTGCCGGTCACGGTCCTGTCCCGGTGTCAGCGCTTTGACCTGCGCCGGATCGAACCCGAAGTGATGATTGCACTTCTACGCAAGATTGCCACCGCCGAAGGAGCCGAGATTGCTGATGATGCGCTGGCTTTGATCACGCGGGCCGCCGAAGGGTCGGCGCGGGATGCAACGTCGCTGCTGGATCAGGCAATTTCCCATGGTGCGGGCGAGACCACCGCAGACCAAGTGCGTGCGATGCTGGGGCTGGCGGATAGGGGCCGCGTGCTGGACCTGTTCGATATGATCCTGAAAGGCGATGCCGCAGGTGCGCTGACCGAATTGGGCGCCCAATATGCCGACGGAGCAGACCCGATGGCCGTGTTGCGCGATCTGGCAGAGATCACGCATTGGACATCTGTGGTGAAGATCACGCCAGAGGCCGCCGACGATCCCACCATTTCGCCCGACGAGCGCAGCCGCGGCCTGCAGATGGCCGAGGCATTGCCGATGCGGGTACTGACCCGATTGTGGCAGATGCTGCTCAAGGCGCTGGATGAGGTGGCGAGCGCACCCAATGCGATGATGGCGGCCGAAATGGCCGTGATCCGGTTGACGCACGTGGCTGACCTGCCCAGCCCCGAGGATCTGGTCAAGAAACTGCAGAACGCGACGCCGCCACCGACAGCGCCTGCGCCATCCGCCCCTGCTGGCGGCAGCACGGGCGCGCAGGCCGTCCATCAGGCGCAGGCGCGCATGGTGTCCAATCCGAATGCCGCCGGGCAAACGACCGCCCTTGCGCATGATCCGGAGGTGGCGCTGGCGCGATACCCCACCTTTGATCACGTCATTGAACTGATCCGCGCGAACCGCGATGTGAAACTGCTCGTTGAGGTCGAGACGACCTTGCGTCTGGCCGCCTACCAGCCCGGCCGGATCGAGTTTGAACCGACTGAGAACGCGCCGCGCGATCTGGCGCAGCGTCTTGGTGCGCGCCTGCAAGCCTGGACCGGCAACCGCTGGGGCGTGTCGGTGGTCAGCGAGGGTGGAGCCAAAACCATCGCGGAAGTGCGCGACGCTGCCGACCTGGAACTCAAGCAAAAGGCCGAGGCTCATCCTTTGGTGCAGGCCGTGATGGCGCAGTTTCCGAAGGCGAAAATTACCGCGATCCGCACGCCCGAAGAGATCGCGCAGGAAGCGCATATCGAAGCGTTGCCGGAAGTGGACGACGAATGGGATCCCTTTGAAGAAGACTGAGCGCGGTGTCATCGTGCCTGAAGGCATGCAGGATCTTGTGCGCGATTGGCGCATGTCACCGGCGCGTGTGTCCGGCGATCATGTCTTTCTGACCGGGTTCAACGGCTGCCCCGTCGATGGCCCGCCGCCCAGCGATCCGGTTGCGCAGATGCGTGTGGCCTTTGACACCGTGACCGCGGTTTTGGCGGCAGGTGACCTCGACTGGAGCAACGTCGTGGACATGACCAGTTTCCATGTGGGCCTCAGGGATCATCTGGAGGATTTCAAGACGATCCGCGCGGGGTATGTCCAACAGCCCTACCCGGCCTGGACCGCGATCGAGGTGGCTGGATTTGCGACGGACGGCGTCATTGTCGAGCTGAAAATCGTCGCCCGCTTGCCCGGAGAGAATGTATGACGCAACGCCGTCTCTTCGGTGAACATCCACTGGCTTTTCTACTTTTCACCCTGTGGCCTGGCACTGCACTGGCTGATGCATGTCGTGCGGCGCGACCGGATTGGGATGGAGAACCGGTTGGCATGCTTGGCGAAGCCGTCAGTCTGTTTCTGTCACCTGCGGGCGTTGCGCTGTTGCTACTGTCTCTGATCGCGCTGCGGTTTCGGCAGCAATGGATCGGCCTGGCCGCAGTTATATTGTGGACGGTCTTCATCACCGTTGTCACGATGGCGGATCCCACGGGCCTACGCCCCCAAGCGATGGCAGAGGGGTGTGTGGGCGCGCCGACCTTGTTCATCGTGGCCGTCGCTGCGATATGTGTGGGGATTGTACTTTATACCAAGCCGCGAACGGGCGGCGCAGATGGATCGGAGAGTTAGATGCTCAAAGGACTTGGCGGGCTCGGCGATATGGCCGGCATGATGAAAAAGGCCCAGGAAATGCAGACCAAAATGGCTGAGATGCAGGATGAGTTGCATAGCGTCATGGTTACCGGCGAAAGCGGGGCTGGTCTGGTCAAGGCAACGGCGACGGCCAAGGGCGAGCTGACTGCGCTTGATATTGATCCATCGATCTTTTCCAGCGATGACAAGGAAGTGGTCGAGGACTTAATCTTGGCCGCGATCAAGGACGCGCAGGCCAAAGCACAGGAGCGCGCTCAGGAAGAAATGAGCAAGCTGACCGAAGGACTGGGCCTGCCGCCGGGGATGAAGCTGCCCTTCTGAAGACGCTCAGATCGGTGATTGATCAAAGGGCTGGACCGCTTGCGTCTTTCCCTCTTCCTGCGTGATCTGCGCCCGACGCTCGCGGATTTGGCGCCGCAGGCCAAGCAGGAAGGCCAGGAAAACCAAGTAAACGGTAAAAGTCATGCTGAGCCTAACCACACCCTCGCGGAAGGTCAGTGGGCGGCCACCCTGACCCGTGCTGCGCTCTTTGCCCTGCTCTGCACCTGCCGCACTGTCACCTGACGTGGCAGCATCCACTGTTCCTGAACAGGCCTCGTCTGCGGCACCGGCAAGGCGACTGACATCATTGCGCAAACCCTCCTCAACGCGGAGGCCCCGTCCATCTGCGAGCGCCTCTGCCACGGAAAGAATGCTGCGCGCAGAGCGCGCGTCACGGCGCCCCACGTCCTCTTGCAATGTGCGCAGCAGGATCGGTGTTTCCAGTTGGCTCAAGCTGCGCCGCAACGCATCGCGGTGATGGATCGACACGGTGCCTCCGCTGTTCAAAACGGCCAGGAGTGTCGCATTGATGCTGCGCAAGCTGCTGGGATAGATGCAGGCGCGCGCAAAATCCGGCAGCAGAAAAGCGCATAGAAACAACGGGATACTCCACCTCATAACGCGCATCGCCCACCTGCGTTTGATCACTGATTTGCGGCACCCTAGCCCCCGTATGGTTGAAAAGTGGTGAACCGAAACAGACCCTTTTTGTTCTGCAAAATGCGCAATAGGATCAACACGATGAGCAGCACCCGCGACATAGACAACCTGATCGAGATGATGGCAAAGCTGCCGGGGCTTGGGCCACGCTCGGCCCGGCGCGCGGTGCTGCACCTGATCCGCAAGCGCGCGCTTCTGCTAACACCGCTGGCCGATCTGATGCAGACTGTGGCCGTGACCGCGCGGGAATGCCTGAATTGCGGGAACGTGGGCACCAGCGATATTTGCGATATCTGCACCTCGGAAAAGCGTGCGAATTCAGAGCTTTGTGTGGTTGAGGACGTGGCGGACCTGTGGGCGATGGAGCGGGCTGGCGTGTTCAAGGGGCGCTATCATGTGCTGGGTGGGACGCTGTCGGCACTGGACGCCATTGGGCCGGAGGAGCTGCGGATTCCGCGCCTGATCGACCGGGTGCAGACCGAGAATATCAGCGAGGTGATCCTGGCCCTGAACGCCACGATCGACGGGCAGACGACGGCGCATTACATCGCGGATCAGCTTGAGGGACAGGTCAAGCTGACCTCGCTTGCTCAAGGGGTGCCGATTGGGGGCGAGCTGGATTATCTCGACGACGGCACGATCACAGCGGCCCTGCGGGCCCGGAAGGCTCTGTGATGTGTTAAGGCGCCGTGCGGTGGCTTAACTTTTGCAAACTGCATAGTTTCGGGGGGAAATTGCGTGTTTTGACCCGGCCAGAACAAGCCGAAATCCGGGGGTTTTGCACAAACTGCACATTTTGACCCTGAAACTACGTGTTTTGCTTGGCCCAACGCCAGTCACACTCCGTTAACGAATGTCCGGCGTTAAGGTTTGTGCGGTAGCCTTAACTCTTGGGAAAAGTTCGCGCCCCTAACCCCCGAAAAAGCTGCGGAATCCGGTGATGGCGGCTTGCAGCCCCTCGTCCGTTACATCCTTGTGCAGCACAAGGCGCGTGGTGCCGGTGGACCCGGTCAGTTGCACGCCATGGGTGGCCATGTGCTGCGGCAGCGCCTCGGTCACGCCGCCGGGCGGGGTGAAGAAGATCATGTTGGTGGCGTGCTGCACGTCGCCGAAGGGGCGCAGGGCATCGGCAAGGGTCGCGGCGCGGGCGTGGTCTTCGGTCAGGCGGGCGGTGTTGTGGTCAAGCGCATGCAGGCCTGCGGCGGCCAGTACCCCCGCCTGCCGCATCCCGCCGCCTAGCATCTTGCGCCAGCGCCGGGCGCGGGCGACGAGGTCCGCAGGGCCGAGGAGGACGGAGCCGATGGGTGCGCCGAGCCCTTTGGACAGGCAGATCGAGACGCTGTCGAACATGTCGGCGAGCGCCTGTTCGGGGCAGTTCAAGGCCGCGATGGCGTTGAAATAGCGCGCGCCGTCGAGGTGGACGGCGAGACCAGTATCGCGGCCCGCCTGCACTGCTTCGCCCAAGCGGGTGAGCGGAATCGCGATGCCGTTGTGGGTGTTTTCGAGGCCCAGAAGGCGGGTCACGGGCATGTGGGGGTCGTCCTCCTTGACCGCTGCCGCGATCGCGTCGGCCTCAAGCGCGCCGTCGGCGACCGGATCAAGCGGTTCGAAGGCGATACCGCCGAGGACGGAGGCGCCTTTGGCCTCGTATCTGTGGATGTGGTAAGGGCGGCCGGTGACGATCTCCTCCCCCCGGCTGCAATGCGCCAGAAGGCCCACGAAATTGCTTTGCGTGCCGGAGGCGAGAAAGACGCCCGCGTCCTTGCCCAGCCGTTCGGCGAGCGTCGCTTCAAGCCGGTGGACAGTGGGATCATCGCCAAAGACGTCATCGCCCACTTCGGCGTCGGCCATGGCTTTGCGCATGGCGGCATCGGGCCGTGTGACCGTATCGCTGCGCAGGTCGCAGATGATGGGTGCGGTCGGGGTGGTGGACATGGCAGCGTATTGGTTCATCGGACGGGCCCTCAGCTTGGATCACGGCCACCCTACGGCTGGCGTGGGCCGAGGGGAAGGCCGTCTTCAGCCCGTGCCGCGCAGCGCACCCAGATAGCTGCGGGTCCACCATGCGATGTCTTCGGTCATCACGTTTTCGAGCAGGCGCGCGTGCCGCGCCTTGCGTTCGGCCAGCGGCATGGTGAGGGCAGTCTGCACGGCCTCTCCCACCTCTGCCGCGTCATAGGGGTTCACCATGAGCGCGTCGGTGAGTTGTTCGGCGGCACCCGCGAAGTGGGACAGGATCAGGACACCGGGGTCGTCGGGGTCCTGTGCCGCCACGAATTCCTTGGCCACCAGGTTCATGCCGTCCGCGAGCGGCGTGACCATGGCCACGTCTGCCCGGCGGTAGACGCTGGCGAGCGTGTCACGCTCAACATTGCGGCGGATGTAGCGGATCGGGGTCCAGTCGAGTTCGGCGTGGGCGCCATTGATCATGCCGGCGGTCTGTTCAAGTTCGGTCCGGATGTCCTTGTAGGCATCTACATCCTCGCGCGAGGGGGGTGCGATTTGCAGCAGCGTCGCCTTGGGTGTGTCGGGCGTGCGCGCCTCAAGATAGGCGGCGAAGCCGTCGAAGCGGTGCACGAGCCCCTTGGAGTAGTCGAGCCGGTCGACACCAAGAACCAGCTTTTGGCCCAGCGTCATGGCGAGCGGGACGGCGTCGGCTTGGGCCTGCGCCAGTGCTGCGAAGTCGCGGGCGTCAATGCCGATTGGGAAGTGGCGGGGTGTGGCCCCGTCATCCAGCGACACCATGCGCCCCTGCGTGTCGAAGACTGCGTCGGGGTCGTCGCGGTAATGGGCCATGACCCGTCCGACGTCGCCTTCGGTCTGGACGCCGAAGACGTCGTAGGCGGCCACCCAGTCCTTGAGCTCGTTGGCTTGCGGCAGGGCGAGGATGTCGGAGACCACGGGGAATGGGATGTGCAGGAAGAAGCCGATGCGGCAGGTCACGCCACGCTCTCGTAGCAGGGCGGCGAGCGGCAGGAAGTGGTAGTCGTGGATCCAGAGGAGGTCATCGGGCTGCGCGAAGTCAGCCAGCATGTCGGCGAGGCGCGTGTTCACGGCCATGTAGTGGTCCGCGTATTCGGGCTGCACGTGCATGAGGTCGGCGCGCCGGTGGAAGAGCGGCCAGAGGACGGAATTCGCGTAGCCGAGGTAGTAGCCTTCGTGCTCGTCTTCGGAAATGTCGAAGACCATGCGGGTGTAGGCGCCTTGGGCGATCTGGCGCAGTTCCGGTTCGGGTTGCTTCACGGGGGCGCCGCTGGTGCCGATCCACACGCCGCCCTGCGCCGTGAGACAGTCGTGAAGGGCGACGACCAACCCGCCTGATGGCTCCGCCTCGGTCGGGATGCGGTTGGATACGACGATGAGGCGGGCAGTCACTTCGGGATCTCCTTGGGCCTCAGGCCCAATGTCTCAGCAAGGTATGCACGGCTTGCGTGTCAGGCAAGCGATGGTGGGCTTTCGTCTCACCCGGGCCGACCTTGATCCCGAGCCCGCCTTGTTTTTGGGCCCATTCCATGGCGGGTTCATCGGTGGTGTCGTCGCCGATCATCACAGGGATGCGACCGGAGAAGAGGTCGAAGCCCATGATGTCGGCGATGGCGAGGTCCTTGCCCACGCCTTGCGGCCGCATCTCGACCGCCATCTTGGCGGGTTGCGCTTCGAAGTCGGTGTGGGTCTGGGCGAGATGGGCAGTGAAGGTTTCGACAGTCTGTTGCAGGTCGGGCTGGGCGCGGTAGTGCAGGACGAGGCCGGTTGGCTTTTCTTCGAGCAGGACGGGAGGATAGGTGCCTGCGAAAGCGCTGGCGGCATCGCGCAGCATGTCAAGGCTGTCTTGCGCCAGGTCCACGCGGGGCGTGACCTTGCCGTCGCGCCGCCACTCTGCCCCGTGTCCCCCGACGATGAGGCCCGTGTAGTCGGGTAGCCATTGGGCCAGATCCCCCGCCGCGCGGCCCGAGATGACGACCAGCGCGCCGCCTGCCTGATCCCGCAGGTCGTTGAGCAGCGCGGGCAGCGTGTCGGGGATATGGATGCCGTCGGGCGTCGGTGCGATGTCCACCAGCGTGCCGTCGAAGTCCAAAAAAATTGCCGCCTTTGTGCAAGGCGGCAATTCGGGGATGTTCATGTTTGTAGCGTCCATAACGCTGCAACGCGGCAAGAGGGGAAAAGGTTCCCGACTTTATGGCTGTTCGTCTTCGTCTTCGCCACCGCCCTTGGGCAGGTTGAAGAAGCTGTCGGCATCCACGAGGGTGCTTTCGTCTTCCTTGTCATCCTCGTCATCATCAGCGAGCGAGAAGGTCTCGAGCCCTTCGATGGCAGTGGGGATCTTGGGCTCGGCTTCCATGCCCAGCGACTGTTCGGTGCTCACAAGCTTGCGGCGCTCGTCGTCGGACATGACAGAGCCTTCAGCGGCTTTCTTCGAAGCTGCCTTTTGCACGGCGGCGTCAAGCTCGGACTGCTTGGTCAGGCCCAGTGCCACCGGGTCCACCGGCTGGATGTTGGCAATGTTCCAGTGCGTGCGCTCGCGAATCGACTGGATCGTCGGCTTCGTCGTGCCCACGAGTTTCGAGATCTGACCATCGGTCAGTTCGGGATGGAATTTCACCAGCCAGTAGATCGCTGCGGGACGGTCTTGACGCTTGGACAGGGGCGTGTAGCGGGGGCCGCGACGCTTTTCTTCACCCACAGCAGCGGCGTTGAACTTGAGCTTCAGCTTGTGCAGCGGGCTCGCTTCGGCGCTGTCGATCTCTTCCTGCGTGAGTTGGTTGTTTGCAATGGGATCAAAGCCCTTGACCCCTGCAGCGACGTCACCATCGGCGATGCCCTGCACTTCCAGCTCGTGCATGCCAACAAAGTCCGCGATCTGCTTGAAGCTGATCGTCGTGTTGTCCACCAGCCAGACGGCGGTGGCCTTGGCCATGATCGGTTTTGCCATTGTCACATGCTCCTATGCATAACTGTCCCGTCGCCTGAAATAGGCTGCCCTGGAGGTCAGAGCGGGTTTCCGTTGTCGGGGAACTTCGGGTCGATATAGTCGGGCGGAACGGAAAAGGAAAGCCTGATGCGTGTTGTTTTGATGTGGCTGGTGATGGTGACGGGGGCCTGGGCACAGGATCGGTCCAGCGAATTCGACTACTACGTGCTGTCCCTGAGCTGGTCGCCGAACTGGTGCGCCTATGAAGGTGACGCGCGCGGATCGGACCAGTGCGATGCGCGGCACGATCACGGCTGGATCCTGCATGGGCTGTGGCCGCAATATCATCGGGGATGGCCGGAGTATTGCCAGACGGCTGAGCGTCCGCCTAGCCGAGCCATGACCCGCGATATGGCGGATATCATGGGAACATCCGGTCTGGCGTGGCATCAGTGGAAGAAACACGGGGTTTGTTCCGGCCTGTCCGCGACCGCCTACTACGCGCTTTCGCGGGAAGCCTATGGCCGCGTGGTCCGACCGGAGGTGTTTCGCAAACTGGACAAGACGGTGAAGCTGCCCGCGTCCGTGGTGGAAGAGGCGTTCTTGCAGGCCAATCCGGGCATGGAGCCCGACGGTGTGACCATCACCTGCCGCCAGGGGCATATCCAGGAGGCCCGGATATGCCTGTCCCGCGACCTCGACCCGGTGCCTTGCGGGCAGGACGTGGTGCGGGACTGCACTGCGAAGGATGCGCTATTCACCCCGATCCGCTGACGGCTTCCAGCCCGGCGGGCGCATCATGTAGCGCCATGCTTCACCCCAGGACCGGGCGCGCGTCACATCGTGCCACAGGTCGGGGAGTTCGGAGAACCAGACCTTGATCGGGTTGCGACTGTCGAAATCGCGCTTCAGACCGTAACGAGGGGTCTCTTCTTCGGCCTGATAGGTGCCGAAGAGTTGGTCCCAGATCACGGTGATCCCGCCGTAGTTCATGTCGATATACTTGTCGTCACAGCCGTGGTGGACACGGTGGTTGGCCGGGCTGTTCATGACCTTGTCGAACCAGCCCAGCTTGCCGATCACCTCGGTATGGATCCAGGTCTGGTAGGCCAGCACGACGATGATACCGAAAAAGATCATCTCTGGCGAAAAACCAAGGAAGACCAAAGGGATGTGCATGATCAGGTTCCACACCCCTTCGAGCGGGCCGAAGCGGATGCCGGTGATGATGTTGTAATCGCGCGAGGAGTGGTGGACGGCGTGTTGCGTCCAGAGCAGGCGCACCTGATGGGCGATGCGGTGTTCCCAGTAATACGTGAAATCGGCGGCGATGACGGCGAGCGCAATGCCCCACCATGTGAGCGGGATCTGCCAGGGCTGCGCCACTTCGGCGAGGATGTAGTAGATAATGTAGGCGCCGGTCAGGATGAAGACCTGCACCGCGATAGACGGGATCTGCGTGCTGGCGCTGACCAGCATTTCGGCAATCGTGCGGCCCTTGTGACTGCCCTTGAACAGCACTTCGGCCAGTTCGATGAGCAGGATGGCAGCCCCGATCAGGAGGAAGACTTCGTCGATGCGGGTGCCAAGGGTTTCGAGCGCTTGGGGCGTCATTTTCCGGTTCCTTGTGTGAGAGTGCGCCAGGCCAGTGCAGCGGCCTGTTTGGGGGTCGCGTTGCCCGCGGCCACCATGGCCCAGCCGGCGTAGATCAGGTTGTCGTAGGCCTGCACGATCCATTCGGTTGGGATGTGCGGGTCAAAGGCGCCCTCGGCCTTGGCCATATCGATGTCGTGGGCCAGGTCGCGGGTTTGGTTGGCGTAGACTTCGGCCACGCGCGGATCGTTTGGGGCGGGTTCGGTGGCGAGGAACATGTGCCTGGCCGCGAGGGGGAGGATGACGCCGAGGGCGACCTCCAGCGCATGCGTGTAGGTCTGGCAGTCTTTTGTTGCTTCTTCGACAGCTTCATCCAGTTCGCGCGCTGCCGTCAGGGTCAGCGCCACGATCAGGTCATCGCGGCCCGAGAAGTGGCGATGCAATGTCGCCCTGCCGACGCCTGCGTGCTTGGCCACGTCGGCCAGAGAAGCGCCGGGGTTCTGGCTGAACACGGCAAAGGCGGCTTCGAGGATATGAGCTTCGGTTGATACACTTGTGTCTCGCATGAGACATATATGTCTCGACTCGCTTAAGGATTCAAGTGCACGAGTTGGGAAGGGCGCGCACGACCATCGGATGGCGGGCTGTTTGCCAACGTCGGAGCCTCCGGCGGTCGTATTTTCAGTCAGAAGAAACAAAAACGCCCGCGCCACTCATCCAACGTGAGCACCGCGGGCGAAGAAGAGAAGCAAACGCTTCTCCTGACACGGCCATCGGCTCGACAGCCTGTACCGTATCCTCAGAAGAGCACGTTAACCTTAATATTCCGTTTCTTCTGACTGAAAATACGACGGGGGAGTCCGAAGGACGGGGGGCAGCGCCCCCTAATCATGTCGTTGCGTAAGCGGCCTTGGGATCACGGCCTAGCCACCCGCGACCTCCAGAACGATCTTGCCGATATGGCCTGAGGTTTCCATGCGGGCATGGGCCGCTGCTGCGTCATTCAGAGGAAACTCCGAATCCATGACCGGTCCGATGCGCCCTGCGGACAAGAGCGGCCAGACCGCCTCGCGCAAGTCGCGGGCAATCTGCGCCTTGGCCAGATCGCTTTGCGGGCGCAGGGTGCTGCCGGTCATCGTCAAGCGGCGCATCATCAGCGGGGCGAAGTTCACCTCGGCCTTTGGTCCCTGCAGGAAGGCGATTTGGACGAGTCGCCCGTCATCGGCCAAAGCCGACAGGTTGCGGCGGATGTAAGGGCCGCCGACCATACATAGGATGAGGTTGGCGCCGCCCTGCTCTTTCAGCACTTCGACAAAATCAGCGTCGCGGTAGTTGGTGGCGACCTCTGCCCCGAGATCGCGACACGCTGCGCATTTTTCATCCGATCCGGCGGTGGCAAAGACCCGTGCACCGAAGTGATGGGCAAGCTGGATGGCTGTCGTGCCAATGCCGGAGGAGCCGCCGTGGACCAGGAAACGCTCCCCCCCTTTCAGCCCACCGCGCATGAACACGTTGGACCAGACCGTAAAGAATGTCTCAGGGAGGCAGGCTGCTTCCTTGAGCCCCATGCCATCAGGCACGGGCAGGCAATGTGCGGCAGGTGCTGCGACGTATTCGGCGTAACCGCCACCGGGCAGAAGGGCGCAGACCTGATCGCCCACCGTCAGATCGCTGACCCCCGGGCCGACCTCGACCACGGTGCCCGACGCCTCAAGCCCCGGCAGGTCGCTTGCCCCCGGCGGCGGGTTGTAGAGCCCGGCACGTTGCAGCGCGTCGGGGCGGTTCACGCCCGACCAAGCCACTTCGATCACCACCTGTCCGTGACCCGCCCGCGGGCGCGGGCGGGTGACCGGCTGCAAGACCTCCGGCCCGCCCGGGGCGTTGATTTCGACGGCGCGCATGTCCTGACCCATTCTGATCCCTCTCCTTTTGCGCACCGTACCTTGGTCATCATGCGGAAAGGAACCCACATGCTGATTACAGCGCTGTATTTGAACATCGCGATCCTCGTCCCGGTGGTGTTTGGATTACTGACGGGCGAGGCAGACGCCGTCTTTGGTCAGGACACTACCGCTCGTCGTATTTTGACCTGCGTGTATATTAGCATAGCCGCAGTGAGCATGGGTTTGATCGCGCTGCATCTAAGTGGACACAAATGGGCTGTGCCAATGACTTTCGCCCTGTTTTCAGTGCAGATCACCTACAAACTGGCCACGGTCATCGCCATTGGCGTCGCAAGCCCCGTGGTGCTCACAAATCTAGCAGTTGTCGGCCTCCAGATCGCTGCGATTGTGGCGTGGTCAGTTGCGCGGGGTTGACCAAGAACCTGGCATATCCGTGCGCGGCGCAGACGATGGTGCCTTAACCTGATCCAGTACCCAGTTGGGACCGGCGAAGAGGGTCGACAAGAGCTTGCTGTCCCTCACCTGCGCCTTGGCCTTTTCGATCTGCATGACGTCATCAATCCGACGATCAAGGAAAGCCCAAGTCGCCTGATTGTCCGTGCTGTCATCGCCCAGCCAGTAAAGCACAGTTGCGGAATAGACACCGGAAAGGGTAGCGCGTTTCGTGTACCAGTTCACATCGTCGGACGTATCACCAAGCGCTGTCCAGATCCTGTCAGCCGTGCCCCAGATGGCTTTGGCCCCGTCGCCAGCATACATCGGCAGCGCAAAAAGTGTTGTGCCGCGGCGCACCGCTTCCTTGTCCGTAACTGCCTCAATGCGAAAGCGTATGGCCGCAGCGATCTTGTCGCGGAAGCGATCGGGCAGATCATCTGAACTCAAGAGGGCAACCATGATGTCATCGCCGCGCGCGTGATAGGCACGCGCCAGATCCACGGCACCGCGCGGACAAACCGCTCGGACCATGGCCATATCTACATCTGCATCCGCAGCAGCAGCCTTAAGCGTGGTCTCAGACCATCCGTCGAATGGGACGTGCAGCAAAGCAGCGTCCAACAGTCTGGCTTTTACGTCATCGGGTGTATTTTCCATACACGAACGGTAGAGCGGCACCGCCCGTCGGACAAGGTCACGTCTCGAATTCGCGTCCCTTGGCCGCGCCTGCAGGCATCAGCTTGCCCGAAGCCTTGGTGTCCGCTGGCGATTAGCAGCCGACACATTTCTTGCACCGGTCGCACAGCGGTTTGCCGCCTCAAAAAGGCCGGGTTTTCTGCGCCATTTCGCTCGATTAACCGCGCAAGAACAAGCGGCTTGCCGACCTGCTCAGATCACCGGACAGAAGTGGCACATAATGACCAACCAGAGAGAGAAACGAGATGTCTGTTGCAAGCGAATTTGAACGACTGATGCTCGACCTGATCAACGAAGAGCGCACATCGCGGGGCCTTGATCCGCTCACGCTCGAACTGCGCCTGAACGAGGCTAGCGAAGACCACAGCGCCTGGATGGAGAACACCGGCGCCTTCAGTCACACCGGCATTGGAGGATCGAGCGCCGGTGATCGCATGGAGGATGCCGGTTTTGTCTTTTCCGGCAACTGGACCTGGGGCGAAAACATCGCATACCAATCCGAGCGCGGCGCACCCGGAATTGCCGATGACGTTGCGGACCTGCACACATCACTGATGAACAGCGCCGGGCACCGTGCCAATATCCTGAACCCGGATTTCGAAGTGATCGGGATCGGGATCGAAACCGGCGACAACCGCGGGTTTGACGCCGTTTACGTTACGCAAAAATTTGCGGCGACATCTGCGCCGGTTCAACTGGACACCACGTCCGCCCCCCAATCGCCCCCCGTGCAGGAGCCCACCGACGGCAATGATATCCTGATCGGAAGCACAGGCAGTGACCGTTTGGACGGCATGGCCGGGAATGACGCAATCAGCGGGCGCGGCGGCGACGATATTCTGTTTGGCGGCATGGGCCGGGACACCGTGGATGGCGGAGCGGGCGATGATCGGATGTCTGGCGGCCAGCAAAAGGACGTTATGCTTGGCGGGTCCGGAAACGACCGGATCAGCGGCAACGGCGGCGATGATCGGATCAATGGTGGTGACGCAAATGACAGCATCTATGGAGGTGTCGGAGACGATGATCTGTACGGCGGCAGCGGCCAGGATTTCGTAAAGGGCAGCAACGGAGACGACCGGCTGTTTGGCGGAGCAGGTCGCGATACGCTGGATGCAGGTATCGGGCGCGACATCCTGAGCGGCGGAGACGGCGCGGACCGGTTGAACGGCGGCGGTGGTCGTGACCAGTTAGATGGTGGTGTCGGGGACGACACGCTGACCGGCGGGGAAGGTGGCGATACCTTTGTCTTCTCTGAAGGTCGGGACATCGTGCGTGACTTTGACAGGCGCGAAGCAGGCGAAATCATTGATCTGAGCGAAGTGAAGACCATCACTTCGTTCCGGGACCTCGTATCCGACGGTCATTTGAAACAGCTTGGAACCCATGCGGTGATTGATGATTTCAATGGCAACAAAATGGTTCTGATCGACATAGATATTGACGACTTCGGGGCCGGAGACTTCCTGTTCTAAGGCCGTAGCGCTCGGACCGGCGCGGCACTGGACAAAGCGGAGGGGCCTTGTTATACGGCCAACTCCTGCAAATCCTTGCAACTCTTATCTAGAAAGGTGGTGACAACCACATGCAGGTTAGTGTTCGCGACAACAATGTCGATCAGGCGCTTCGTGCCCTGAAGAAGAAGCTGCAGCGCGAAGGCGTGTTCCGTGAAATGAAGCTGAAGCAACATTTCGAGAAGCCGTCCGAGAAAAAAGCGCGCGAGAAAGCTGAAGCGATCCGGCGGGCCCGTAAGTTGGCTCGCAAAAAGGCTCAACGCGAAGGGCTGCTGTAAGCACTTCGGCTTGGGCTGACGAATTCAAGAACCCCGTAGCCGCCCGGCTGCGGGGTTTTTGTTTGTGTAACACAAGCTATGCTGAATCTTCCGTCTACTCTGCCGCATGTATGATATGTGCAGATGCGTATTCGTCCTGTGTCGCTATTGGCGATAGGGTGAATTGCGCGAGGCTGGCCATCATCTTTTCCATACCCTTGGTCAGCGCTTCGCAAGCGGCGTTCGTGCTTTCGAACATGGTGGCGTTCCCCTGGGCCACCTGGTCAATCTCGGACACCGAAACGTTCACTTCGCTCAACTGATCGGATTGCGCCCGCGTTGCATTCGCGATCTTCTGGACAGAGTTGGTCATACCCGATACGGATTGGACAATGTCCTGCAGTGCGTCACCCGCTTGCGTGACCAGTGCCACGCCTGCCTGTACCTGATCGTTGCTTTTTTCCGTGAGATCGGAAATTCCGCGCGCCGCTTCGGTGGCGCGTTGCGACAAGGCACGCACTTCGGAGGCGACAACGGAAAAGCCGCGGCCCGCCTCTCCGGCCCTCGCGGCTTCGACCCCGGCGTTGAGCGCGAGCAGATTGGTTTGAAATGCGATGCCGTCCATAACCGCGTTGATCTTGGCGATTTCACGGGATGAGGTTTCAATCCCGCCCATGGCGCTTACAGCGCGGCGGACGATGTCACCACCAGCCACAGCGTCGTTGCGCACCTTGTCCGCGGTAGAGGCCGTGGCCTGTGCGTTTTCGGTAGAAGCACGCACCGCGCCGTGCAGCGTGTCAACCGCGTGACTGGTGACTTCGAGCGACGCCACCTGTGCCTCGGTGCGGCGTGCAAGATCGTGCGCGGATCGCTCTACCGTGGCCACAAGCTGCATCAGATCGGTCGTGCCGTGCATAACGTCGGCAATAACGTCACCAAGGGTGCCGACGGCCCGGTTAAAGTCGCGACGAAGCGGTTCGTATTCCTCTGGGAACGCTTCATCAATCCGGTAGGACAGATCGCCCTGCGCAACGTATTCAAGCCCGTCGCGGAGAGACGTAACAACCACGGACTGCGCATCATACATGATCTTTTGCGCTTCAGCAGTCCGCAGGTCCGCTGCGGCGCTCGCGGCGATCGCCTGCTCGCGGGCTGCCTTTTCGGTCTCAAGCGCGCGGACAAGTGCTTCGGCCTCCGATTGGGCGGCGTGCGCCCTTTGCGCCTCTGACTCTGCACGATGCTGGGCAGCTTCGGCGGCCTGTTTGGCTTCTTCGGCCGCGGCAAAGGCACACTCAGCCTCGTCAAACGCCACGTGGACCTCACGCGTCATTGCCAGCCTTTTCTGGACGATCAGCGTCAGCACCAGCACCTCAATCCCAACAATGGTGCCGTGAAAGAGGGCACGCTCGACATTTTCGATCAAACTCACGCTTGGGAACACAAGATGCGGCACAAAAAGGCCCAGCGACAGGTGGTGCAGCACCGTCGTCGCAGCTGCCAGCATGATGGTCGGCACATGCACGAGGCCTACAAGGGTTGCAAGCGTGGCGAAAAATAGCATATGCCCGTCCACCTGCCACCCAGTACCACTGAGCGCCGTCACCAAACCAATGGCTTGCGCGACGGCTGTTTGGCCAACGATGATGCAATAGTGCCTGTGCCGTCGCTTAAACGTCCAATAGCCAAAGGCGACCGAGCCAAGGCAAATCATACCCGGCCAGATGGACCCAATCGGCAGCAACAGTCCAGCGAAGCCGATCAGTATGCCTATCACACCGCAGCCCACAAGAATCCAATAGGCCGCCGTGCGACGCGACTTTTCGAGCGATTTCTGAATGTCGACCATCACACGTCAACTCCGCACAAAGCGGCAATGGCCGCGCCATCAAGAACGCCGAATGCGCCAAGGTCCCGCGCCTGCTGATCGAAGTGGGCCGGGTCGTCTGTGTGAACAAGGACAGCTAAAACTGCGCGTTGCGGACCAACCAGCCTTCCCCCGGCGGAGCGCGCAAGCGTTTCGGCATCCTGCCAAGGCGCCAGAAAGACCAGCCGCAGATCAGATTGCTGCGCAGGTTGAAAAGCTAGACTTGCCAGCGGGGCCGCACATCCCAACACGGCCATGATCAGAAATACACGCATCGCCCATCGTCCAAATTAGATGAGCGCCTTTTATGCCGAAACCTCTGAACAATTGCCTAAAAGACGATGGCGCGCCTTTACAAAAGCGCGCCATCCCAGGCAGGCGCGCTTCCGCGCCCGCCGATTTTGATATTCGCGTCAGCCGACCAAAGCGTTGTCGTCGCGCTTGACCACGATGATCGACGACCGAGGCAGCGACCCTTCGCCGTCCGGAAACGGAGAGCCGGGGTGCTGGATGCCAACAAACATCGTCCGGCGGTCAGCCGACCATGTCAGGCCCGTCACCTCGCAGCCATTCGGCCCCGTCAGGAAGCGGCGAATCTCACCCGTGACCGGGTCACCCGCCAGCATCTGGTTATTGCCCATGCCGGCAAATTCCCCTTCGTTGTCATCATCACCGTCGGTCTGGATCCAGATGAGACCGGTGGTGTCGATCTGCATCCCGTCGGGCGAGTTGAAGAGGTTGCCCGCGTTGATGTTGGCCGACCCTGCATAGGGCCCGTCTGTGTGCACGGTGGGGTTGCCCGCCATGACGTACAGATCCCAATCGAATGTCGAGGCGCCGTGGTCGTCATTGTGCGGACGCCACCGCACGATCTGGCCGTAGCGGTTCACCTCGCGCGGGTTCGGGGCGTTTGGGACCATGGGTTCGCCCGCCGCGTTGGTGCGGATGTTGCCATCGTCGTCCAGCGCACCGCGGCGCGAGTTGTTGGTCAGGCAACAATAGGCTTCGACCGCCGTCGGGTTGACCGCGATCCATTCGGGGCGGTCCATGGTGGTCGCGCTCACCGCTGTGCCCGCCATCCGGGTAAAGACGGAGATTTCCGCCTCGGTCATGCCGGTGTCTTCCGGCGTCAGGGCAAGCCAGATGCCAGTACCATCGTCGTTGAACTTGGCCACATGCAATTGCCCCTCGCTCAGCAGGGTCGAGGTGTCACCGCCAGGGACATAGACGTCGCGGCTGACCCATTTGTACATGTATTCGCCACGTTCATCGTCGCCCATATAGACGACTACACGGCCATCGGGCGCCAGCGCATAGGCGGCATTTTCGTGCTTGAAGCGGCCCAGAGCGGTGTGCTTGACAGGCGTGCTGTCCGGGTTCCACGGGTCGATTTCCACGATGTAGCCCGCGCGGTGCGGCTCGTTCGGGTTTTTCGAGATGTCGAAGCGCGGATCAAAGCTGTGATAGTTGTAGCGGCCCGGTTCGACATCCGTGTTCACGCCGTAGCGTTTGAAGCTGGCTGCGTGTACCTCGTCCAGAGACAGCTCTTCGGTGGTGCCGAAATAACCGTTGAAGTTCTCTTCGCAGGTCAGGTAGGTGCCCCACGGCGTGCGGCCCGAGCCACAGTTGTTGAACGTGCCAAGCGAGGCGGTGCCGGTTGGATCATCGTCGGTTTTCAGCAGGTCGTGGCCTGCGGCGGGGCCGTCGATGACCATGGGCGTGCGGTGGTGGATGCGGCGGTTGTAGGGGCTGTCGACCACGACTTCCCAGCCGTTTTCACCTTCGGTGACTTCCATGACGCTGACGCCCTGGAAGTTCTGCAAGCGCACCACGTCGTCGGCGGACATGGACGCGCCTTCCTGTTCCACGGCCAGGTTGATCTTGGGGTTGGGGTATTCGCTGTTCACAACAAGCAGTTCGGTGCCGCCGATATGGAACAGCTCCATCCCGTCGGTGTTTTCGCCGAAGACACGGTCGGACCCTTCGGTTGGGATGCCTGTGGCGGCGTCGAATTCGGGCGCGTCGGAAAAGAGCGGATCGCCCCAGCGGACCAGCGTGTTCCAGTTGTACCCGTCGGGCACGTGAACTGTGCCATCGGTTTGCGGAGGAAGCTGTTCAAAGGCAAAGCGGGACGTCTGACCCGCCACGGCGGTCGTGCCCTTGAGCATGCCGGTGCCCATCACCGCAGCACCCGAGCCAAAGGCCAGCACGCTGCCCAGAAAACCCCGGCGCGAGATGGCGCGCTCGACTACTTCGTCAAAGTCCTGCGTCGTTTTGCGTGGAAATTTCAGCTCGTCCCAGTCGTCAAAGGACAGATCCTGAATATCTGCGTCTTTCATCGTGAACTCCCTAGTATTTGGATGGAGGCGATTCACGCCCCGCGTGTGAGTGCACCACGAACATCACTGTCATGTGACGAATTTGATTTCAGTGAGCGGAAATTGGCCGGTCCGTCACACAGGAAGGGCCGTTGTTTTAAAGACTGTTCTAAGCGCGAAGCTTGATTGCATCTGTGCCACGCCGGGCAAACGCGCAAGGTATTGCCGATGGATGCGGGCAAAATCTTCGGTGTCTTCGGCCACGACCTTGAGGATGTAATCGGCTGTTCCGGCCATCAGGTGGCATTCAAGGACATCGGGAATGCGTGCCACGGCTTTTTCAAACGCGTCTAGCACTTCGTCCGCCTGCCCTTGCAGCGTGATCTCAACAAAAACAGTAGTCGGCACGCCCATCTTGCGCGCGTCCAGCAGGGCAACATAGTCCCGAATGTACCCCGTCTGTTCGAGCCGTTGCACGCGGCGGTGACAGGCCGACGGCGACAGATGTACGCGCTCACTGAGATCGGCATTGGACATGCGGCCCTGCTTCTGCAGGGCCGACAGGATACGCCGATCTGTTGAATCAAGGGTCATGTACGCAGATTCCTTCGCCTAAGAGGAACATACACGCAAAGTTCTTCGATCAACATGCCCCTAGACGAGCCATTTCCGGTGTCCGATTGCAAGCGAAATGCGCCACGATGCGATCATGCAAAGGAGGATCAGCCATGCACATCGGATGCCCAACAGAGATCAAACCACAGGAATACCGGGTCGGGTTGACGCCCAACGCAGCACGCGAAGCGGTAGCGCATGGTCACCGCGTGACGCTGCAGGCCGGTGCCGGTCAGGGCGCAGGTTTTACCGACCATGACTACGTCGAGGCCGGTGCCGTGGTCGTGGACACAGCAGAGGAGGTCTTTGCCACCGCCGACATGATCGTGAAGGTGAAGGAGCCGCAGGCGGTTGAGCGCAAGATGTTGCGCGAGGGGCAGTTGCTGTTCACCTACCTGCATCTGGCACCGGACCCGGAGCAGACGCATGACCTGCTGGCATCCGGCTGCACGGCCATCGCCTATGAGACGGTGACGGATTCGTCGGGTGGTTTGCCGCTGCTTGCGCCCATGTCCGAAGTGGCGGGCCGTCTGGCGCCCCAAGTAGGCGCGTGGACGCTGCAAAAGGCCAATGGCGGGCGCGGCGTGTTAATGGGCGGTGTACCCGGTGTGAGCCCGGCTCGCGTGGTCGTTATTGGCGGCGGCGTTGTGGGCACCCATGCGGCACGGGTGGCCGCTGGCATGGGCGCGGATGTGACGGTGCTGGACCGGTCCCTGCCCCGGATGCGCTATCTGGACGACACGTTCTCCGGCGTGTTCAAGACCAGCTTTGCCAGCGCAGGCAACACGGCCGAGCTGGTGGCCGAGGCGGACATGGTGGTTGGCGCGGTGCTGATCCCCGGTGCCGCAGCACCCAAGCTGGTGACCCGCGCGCAACTGTCGACCATGAAGCCCGGCGCGGCCATTGTCGACGTGGCCATCGACCAGGGCGGCTGCTTTGAAACGTCCCGCGCGACGACCCATGACGATCCGATCTACGACGTGGATGGGATCATGCACTACTGCGTGGCCAACATGCCGGGCGCCGTAGCGCGCACATCGACCATCGCGTTGGGCAACGCCACGATGCCGTTTATGCTGGCACTGGCCGACAAGGGATGGCGGGAGGCCTGTGCCGATGACCCGCATTTGATGGCGGGCCTCAACGTGCATGCGGGCAAGCTGACCTATTTCGCGGTGGGCAAGGCGCTGGGGATCGACGTGATCGCACCCAGCCTTGCGCTGAAACAGTAACTGCAAAACCGCCGCCCATGGCGTATGGGCGGCGGTGCTTTCATAGGGCTGGCCTAGGCCTACTTGGCAAGCTGATCGCGGATCTCGATCAGGATGTCCAACTCGCTTGGACCCGGTTCTTCGGCGGGCGCTTCCTCTTTCGGCTGCTCAGCCATCGCTTTGACCTTGTTCACATAGCGCACCAGCATGAACACCACGAAGGCGATGATCAGGAAGTTGATGACCGCCATAAGGAACGCACCATAGGCAAAGACAGCCGCCCCGGCTTCGCGTGCGGCTTCCAGCGACGCACCTGCGGCCACGTCACCCGCCAGAACGGCATAGTTGTTGGTGAAATCCAGACCACCGGTGAAGAGGCCGATGATCGGGTTGATCAGATCACCCACCAACGATGTGACGATGGCGGTAAAGGCCGCGCCGATGATGATCCCGACGGCCATGTCCATGACATTGCCCTTGGCGATGAAGTCTTTGAACTCGTTTAGCATATCTAGTCCCTTGTTGGCTCTCGCACGCTTTATGTTGTTCTTTGGTGCGTGCGCGAACATTGGTTAACACATCTCCTCACAGGGCAAAGACTATTTTGAGGGGGAATTTCGCCTATGTCCGATCCATTGCTTCAAGGAGATGACCCATGGCTGACCTCAGCGCTTTTCCGATCACGCAGAAATGGAGACCCAAGGACCCGTCCGTTCTGCAACTCTTTTCCTTTCCGACGCCCAATGGGGTGAAGGTGTCCATCGCGCTGGAAGAGATGCAGATACCTTATGAGGCGCATCTGGTCACGCTGGCAGATGCGGACGTCAAAAGCCCCGAATTCCTGTCACTGAACCCCAACAACAAGATCCCCGCGATCATCGACCCGAACGGCCCCGACGGCACCCCCGTGGGCCTGTTCGAAAGCGGCGCGATCCTGATCTATCTGGCCGAAAAGTCCGGCAAGCTGATGGGCGACACAGCAACGGACAAGGCCAAGGTGATCCAATGGCTGATGTTCCAGATGGGGGGCCTTGGTCCCATGCTGGGGCAACTGGGCTTCTTCGTGAAATTCGCAGGCAGCCAGTGGGAGGACAAACGCCCACAGCAACGCTACGTGGACGAGGGCAAGCGCCTACTCGCCGTTCTGGAAAAGGAACTTGACGGCAAGGACTGGATCACCGGCCAGTATTCCATTGCAGACATCGCCATCGCCCCATGGCTGAACGCCCTGAACTTCTATGGCACACGGGACCTGGTCGGCTGGGACAATCACAAAAACCTGATCGCCTATCTCGACCGCTTCTACGCCCGCCCCGCGGTGGACAAGGCCAAGAACATCCCACCCCGCCCCTGATCCCTTCTTCTGGCCAAATACCTCGGGGTTTGGGGCAGAGCCCCAATCAAACAGTATCGTCGCCGCAGGCGTCCTTCGGATCAGGCGGCGCGCATCCCGGCGCTGATCTTTTCAGCCATCATGATGGTGGGGGCATTCGTGTTCCCACCCAAAAGCCGCGGCATCAGCGACGCATCCACCACCCGCAGGCCCTCGGTCCCATGCACGCGACCCGCCGGGTCTGCCACAGCCATGTCGTCCTGCCCCATCCGGCAAGTGCCAACTGGGTGATAGATCGTATCCGCCCGCGCCCGGATATCCGCCTCAAGCGCCGCATCGCTGCCGTCATGGGCATAAAGCTGTTTGCCCCGCCACGGATCGAGCGGCGGCGCGGTCAGGATCGCCTCCATCTGCCGCGCGCCTTTCATCATCAACTCCAGGTCACGCCTGTCGGTGAGATACCCGGGATCAATGCGGGGAGGGGCTGCGGGATCGGGGGACTGCAAGCCGACATGCCCCCGGCTGTGCGGGCGCAGCACGCAAACATGGCAGGAATAGCCGAACTTCGTATGGATCTTGCGCATGTGCTGGTCGACGATCCCGACGACGAAATGCAATTGCAGATCGGGCCGATCCACGGACGGATCAGAGCGCAGGAACGCACCGCCTTCGGCAAAGGGCGAGGCGAACAGCCCCGTCCCATCCTTGCGCCACTGCAACCCGGCCTTGGCCAGCGCCATCAGGCCGGAGGGGTTCAACCCCACCACATCGTCCCGTTTCGAGTGATAGCTGAAGATGTAGTCCAGATGATCTTGCAAGTTCTGACCAACACCGGGCAGATCATGGACCACGTCGATACCGTGCTGCGCCAATTCATCCCGCGCACCAATGCCCGACAACATCAGCAACTGCGGCGACCCGAACGCACCACCGGACAGGATAACCTCGCGCGTCGCCTGTACCAGTTTGACCTTGCCCTGATGCTTGATCCGCACGCCGGTGGCCCGGGTTCCATCCATCTCGACCTTCTGCGCCATGGCACGGGTCAGGATGGTCAGGTTGCTGCGCGCCTGCACTGGGGCGGGCAGGTATGCCGCAGCCGCAGAACACCGTTCGCCACGGGCCGGGCCAGTATGATGCTGTGTCACCTGATACAGCCCGACACCTTCCTGTCGCGGCCCGTTGAAATCGTCCGTCACGCGCACCTGCTGCTGGGCCGCAGCCTCGACAAAAGCATGGGCAATCGGGCGCGGTTCAGATTGTTCGGCCACCTGCAAGGGTCCCTCCGCCCCATGCAGGTCATCCGCTCCACGCGCATTACCCTCTGACAGCTTGAAGTAAGGCAGCACGCTGTCCCAGTCCCACCCCTCGGCCCCCAGATCAGCCCATTCGTCATAATCCTTCCGGTGGCCCCGGACGTAGAGCATGGCGTTGATCGCGCTGGAGCCACCCAGCGTCCGCCCGCGCGGCTGGAACCCGCACCGCCCGTTCAGCTCGGACTGTGGTTCGGTGTGAAAGGCCCAGTTGTTGATCTTGGGTCGACCCGAGATCATGCCGGCCACCAGTGCCGGCGCACGCACGAATATATCGCGCCCAGCCCCGCCCGCTTCGATCAGGCAGACGGACACAGAGGCATCTTCGCTGAACCGTGAAGCCATCACGCAGCCCGCCGATCCTCCGCCCACAATGACGTAATCGAATTTCATATGCGCCTCCCCTTTCTCGGGAGGCTAGGCGCGCACCGGGCACGCCACAAGCGTGACCCTGGGTCGGCGGGTGGGCGCATTTCGGGCCACAGGCCCGGAACAGTACCACACGACCGACCTATTCGGGCAAGGATCCGGTCAGCACATAACGCAAGATCTCAACCACCTGCCCAGGCTCTTCGGCGACAGCCAGTGCCGCGGCATCGACTTCCTTCAGCGCGTGGGCATGATCCGGCCCGTGCAGAATGATCAGCGACTTGCCGAGCGCCGCAGCATAGCCTGCGTCAAAGGCGGCATTCCACTGCTTGTACTGCTCACCAAAGCGCACGACGACCACATCAGCATCCGCAATCCCCTTGCGGGTGCGGATCGCGTTCACCATAGCACCCTTGTGGTCGTGCCAGTACTTTTGGTCCTCAGATCCAAGGATCGCCACACCACAATCGTCGCTGGCGGCATGGTCGGTCACTGGCGCGGAAAAGGTGACGTCGAGCCCCTGCGCGCCCGCGATGATCTGTTCGCGCCAATCGGTGTGAATTTCACCGGACAAATACACATTGAGCATCGCGTCTTTCCCTCTTGCCTTCGTTCCACCTAACCTGCGCTTTGAGCGCGCGAAAACAAGGCTCAGCTCCGACGCGCCACCACGAAATGATTGGGCGGGCGCATGGGGTAGTTGCCCGTTTCATTGATTTCAAAGCCTGCTCGAGTGATCCGCGCATCCACATCGGCGATGGTGTCAAAGCGCACGTAGGGTGCCTTGCCCACCAGCTGCATCAGCGGAATGAGCCGCTTCAACAGGCCGAACTTGAACCCGAGCGACCGCTCGCCAATGCAGGGCGATTTGATGATGAAGAGCCCGCCGGGTGCCAGCAGGTCATGAACCCGCGCCATCGCCGCGTCGACATCCACCACCAAGTGAAACAGGTTGAAGGCCATCACAACGTCATATGAGCCGTCCTGCAAATCCGGGCTGAAAACGTCGGCTTGCAGGAACCGGACATTGTCCACTCCCATCTTCGCTGTGGCCTGCGCGATCATGCCTTCGGAATAGTCCGTGGCGAGGATCGACCCGGCATGTTCCGCGAGCGTCAGGGCCGTGCTGCCGGTGCCGCATCCGAGTTCCAGAACGCGGTCTGTCGGCTTCAGGTATGACGACACCCGTTCGAGTGTCTGGGCGTAGGCGTCGGGGTCACTTATCGGCTGCGCGGCGTATTTGACCGCGATCCGGTCCCAGAATTGCGCTTTGGTCTGCATGTCTATCTCCTTCGCACATGCATATACGGCAAGTGATACCGTCGTAAAATTGACCTTATGCGCAGGGCATATATACAAATTTGCATGGACAAAGGTTTCGACTGGACACATCTGCGCGCATTCCTCGCCACGGCGGAAAGCGGATCGCTCTCCGCTGCCGCGCGGCGACTGGGGCTGACGCAACCCACGATCGGACGACAGGTCGCGGCGCTGGAGGAGGAATTGCGCCTCGCGCTGTTCGAACGCACCGCCCGGTCCATGACCCTGACGGATGCCGGGCGCGACCTGCTGGTCGAGGCGCGCAAGATGGGGGACGCGGCCCAGCGCATCGGCGTCATCGCGCAGGGTCGCACACAGGGGCTCGACGGCACAATCCGTGTCACGGCATCCGACATGATGAGTGCCTATGTGCTGCCGGATACCCTGCTGAAACTGCGCGGTCTCGCGCCACGCCTGCGGGTCGATGTTATCGCGGCCAATGACATCCGCGACATCCTCAAGCGCGAAGCGGATATTGCCATCCGCCATGTGCGCCCGACCGAGCCTGACTTGATCGCGCGCAAGATCAACGACGCATCGGCACATCTCTATGCGTCAAAGGACTATGTTGCGCGGCGCGGTATGCCTGCGACCGTTAACGCGCTGAAAGACCATGACTTCATCAGCATGGCAGACGATGATCGGTTCATCGCGGCCATGGCAGACCGGGGCATCCCGGTCACGCGGGAAAACCTGCGCACAGGCTCCACCAGCGGGATCACCACATGGGAGATGATGCGCAAGGGATTTGGCCTGTTTCCGATGTCAGACCACATCGCGGCGCAATTCGACGATGCCGTGCGGCTACTGGATGGCGAGACCGACCTGACCTTCCCCGTCTGGCTCGTCACGCATCGCGACCTACACACCAGCAAACGCATCAGGCTGGTGTTTGACCTGCTTGCAGACATGTTGGCAGAGAGCTGATCCAGCCCTTCATCTTGCCAGATAAACTCCGGGAGGTCCGGGGGGCTGCCCCCCCCCGGGGGCCGATATTACCCGCGCAGCGTGCCGCCCGTGGCCTTGGTGACCTTCTCGACCACCTTCTGCGCGACGGCCTCGATATCCGCGTCCTTGAGCGTCGCATCCTTCGGCTGCAAGCGCACGGTCAGAGCGAGGGACTTCTTGCCTTCGCCCAAAGAGCCGCCGATGAACTCGTCAAAGATGCGCACATCTTCGATCAGCGCCTTGTCAGCGCCCATGGCCGCGTTCACGAGGGTCAGCGCCTCGACCTCGGCATCGACGACAAAGGCAAAGTCACGCTCGACCGCCTGCAGGTCGCTGATCTCCAGCGCGCCCTTGTTGGCACCGGCCTTGCGCGGCAGTGGCACTTCGGCAGGCCAGAGGGTGAACGCCATGGCCGGCCCTTTGACATCCATCGCCTCAAGCACGCGGGGGTGCAATTCGCCAAAGATGCCCAGCACTTTCTTCGGGCCGAGGCAAATCTTGCCGTGGCGACCAGGGTGCCACCACGCGTCCGCACCGCGCATGATCTGTACCTTGGCGGGTGCGCCGATGGCAGAGAGGATCGCCTCAGCATCTGCCTTAACGTCATAGACATCGACGGGACGGGACGCGCCGTGCACGTCCTTGGGTCCGGTGCGACCCACGAGCAGGCCAGAGACGAGCAGGTGCTGTTCCCCCGGTTCTCCGCCATCGAAAGCCGGGCCAACCTCGAACAGCGCCAGATCAGCAAAGCCGCGCGCCTGATTGCGCGCCGCGGCCTGCAACAGACCGGGCAACAGCGCTGGGCGCATGTGGCTCATGTCGCTGGAGATCGGGTTCTCCAGCATCGTGGCATCGTCACCACCGCCGAACAACTTGGCCGAGGCCTGATCAATGAAGCTGTAGGTCACGCATTCGTTGTACCCGAGCGCTGCCGCTGTCCGGCGCGCGATCTGTTCGCGGCGTTGCTTGACAGTCATGACGGGCTTCGGCACGCCCGCCGTCAGGCGGGGCAAGGGTTTGCCCTTCAGCCTGGTCAGGGAGGCGACACGCGCCACTTCCTCGACCAGATCGGCCTCTCCCATCACATCGGGGCGCCAGCTTGGCACGTGGGCCATATCCCCTTCGAGCTTGAAGCCCAACGCGGTCAACGTCTGGCGCTGTTCGCTTTCATGGATCTCCATGCCAACAAGGCTTTGCACCCGCGCCGCGTTCAGTCGGTAGGCGCGGCTGGTGTCGGGGATGGCACCCGCGCTAATCATGCTGGAGGCAGTCCCGCCTGCATGGTCGAGGATCATCGCGCAGGCATGGTCCAGCCCCACGGGCGTGAAGGCCGGATCGACGCCCCGTTCAAAGCGGTAGCGCGCGTCCGAGTTGATCTTGAGCGCGCGGCCCGTATAGGCGATCTGGATCGGATCCCAGTAGGCACTTTCGACAAAGACGTTCACCGTCTCTTCGGTACAGCCGGTTTCGGCCCCACCCATCACACCGGCAATGCTTTCCGGGCCATTGTCGTCAGAGATGATCATCTGACCGGGCTGGAAGGTGTAGGTTTTCTCGTCCAGCGCCGCGATTTCCTCGCCGCCCTTGGCACGGTGCACGCGCAGGTTGCCCGCGACCTTGTCGGCATCAAAGACGTGTAGCGGGCGGTTCAGATCGTAGGTGAAGTAGTTGGTCACATCGACAAGGAAGGAAATCGGGCGCAGGCCGATGGCGCGCAGGCGGTCCTGCAGCCACGCCGGGCCTGGGCCGTTCTGCACCCCCCGGATCAGGCGGCCGAAGAAGACGGGGCAGCCATCGCGCGTGTCGTCATCAATGCTGACCGTGATGTCGGAGACAAAGGCCCCCTCGACCTCCGGCACCGGGTTTGGGCGCATCTTGCCCAGACCCCGCGCCGCCAGATCGCGCGCGATGCCACGCACGCCCAACGCATCTGGGCGGTTGGGGGTGATGGCGATCTCGATCACCGGGTCGACCTTGGCCGGGTCGTTCTCGGCCAGCCAGTCGACGAAACGATCGCCGACTTCGCCCGAGGGCAGTTCGATGATGCCGTCATGTTCGTCCGACAGCTCCATCTCGCGTTCCGAGGCCATCATGCCGAAGCTTTCTATCCCGCGGATTTTGCCCACGCCGATGGTGGTGTCGATGCCGGGGACGTAGACGCCGGGCTTTGCCACGACGACGGTGATGCCCTCGCGGGCGTTGGGGGCGCCGCAGATGATCTGCTTCTTGCCCTCGTCCGTGGCCACCTGGCACACGCGCAGGCGGTCCGCGTCGGGGTGTTTTTCCGCGCTCAGCACCTTGCCGATGGTAAAGTCGGCCAGCTTCGCCCCACGGTCCTCAACCCCTTCGACCTCAAGGCCAAGGTCGGTCAGCGCATAGGTGATCTCGTCCACCGAAGCCATGGTGTCGAGGTGCTGCTTGAGCCAGCTGAGCGTGAATTTCATGGGAGCATCCCCTGCAGTCCAGTACCGGACCTGCAATGGCAAAGTTCGGCCCAAGGTGCAAGCGTGGGAGGGGCGGAGGGCACCTCCGCCTTACGAGGTGTCGCGCGTAAGGCGGACGTGTCGTCCGCCCTGTTCGGTCAGGGATAGGCGGGCGCACGGCCCAGAAGCTCATCCAACTGCCGGGCGATCCAGCCATGGGGGATGAAATGCCCGCCCGGATGGGTGTCGAGCGTGACCTTGATGCCGCCCGCGCAGTCCTGCCATTCGGTGCGCGTGAGGGTCAGGAAATCGACCTGTGACCAGTCGCCAAGGTCGGTTTGCGTGTCGGAGCAATCCAACCGGTCGCGCCAGAGCGACACGGGGTAGGTCGTGTCGCCATCAGGGCCGTAGGGATAGTCGAGCACGTTGTCCTTGAGCCCATGCACATGTCGCGCCTCGCCCGGCGCCTGAGCGCAGTCTTCCGACAGATTGATCGTGCCGGAGATGCCCAGAAGCGCACGGATATTCAGGTCGGCGCCTCGATCACAGGCCACCCGCCAGGCCATGATGGAGCCATAGGAATAGCCCGACAGAAAGATGTTGTCGGGGTCGACGGGATATCGCGCGGCGACATCGGCGAGGACGTCCGCTGCGAATTGTACATCCTCGGTCTCTGCCGACCACATGTTCCATGTCTTGCGCAGGCCGTTCGGGGCGATCAACAGCACCCCGCGTCTTTGGGTGGCGTCAGAAATGCGTTGGTGCTGGACCGGTAACGCGCCGGTGCGCTGCCAGCCGTGGAAGTGGATGAGGAGCGGCATCGGGCTGGTGCCGTCCCAGCCGTCGGGCTCACGCACATGGTAGGACCGGTCGCCCAACGCGCAGGGGACGCCGATATGGCAGGTCTCGCGTTGGGTCTGGGCGGTGGTGAGGGCTGGCAGTACGCTGAGCAGCGCGGCAATAGCAAGTCGACTTATCATCCGACGCACGCTAGCCATTCAGATCCGCATGTCACGTCACATTGTCGTGGTCGTCGCCATTGCGCCGCTGGATCGCCTCCAGCCAGCGGTCGATCAGCAGGATAGGGGCCAGCACGATGGTCCAGCCTGTCGCGTTGATGATGGTGAAGGTCAATTTGAGATGCGTCGGCATATCCGAGCGCCACAGGAAAATGTGGGCGATCACGATCAGAGTGACGAGGGTGAGAACGAGCCATTTGCGCATGCGGCAGAGATAGTCGGACCACACAATAGGGCAAGCGGTCGGCGTTGTTGGCCGAGCGGCCCTCCGGGGGGGATTTTTTCAAAACAGGGAAGGATTGGGCCGGGTTTACCGGCTCAACCCGCCATGCAGCGTCGGCACGTCCAGCGCTGCAAAGCCGTAGTGCCGCAGCCAGCGCAGGTCGCTGTCGAAGAAGGCGCGCAGGTCAGGCACGCCGTATTTCAGCATCGCGATCCGGTCGATGCCCATGCCGAAGGCAAAGCCCTGCCATTCGGTGGGGTCGATCCCGCCCGCTTCCAGCACCTTGGGGTGCACCATACCGGAGCCGAGGATTTCGAGCCAGTCGTCGCCCTCGCCCACTTTCAGCGTGCCGCCTTCCCAGGAGCAGCGGATGTCGACCTCGGCCGAGGGTTCGGTGAAAGGGAAGTGCGAGGCTCGGAAGCGCAGGTCGACGCCATCCACTTCGAAATAGGATTTCACGAACTCTTCCAGCACCCATTTCAGGTTCGCCATCGAGATGTCCTTGTCGATGGCGAGGCCCTCGACCTGATGGAACATCGGCGTATGCGTCTGGTCGTAGTCGGCGCGGTAGACACCACCGGGGCAGATGATCCGGGTGGGAGCGCCAGTGGCCTCCATCGACCGGATCTGCACCGGCGAGGTGTGAGTGCGCAGCACGTGGGGCGGGCGATTGTCGCCCTCGGCCCGGTGCATGTAGAACGTGTCCATCTCGGCTCGTGCGGGGTGGTGGCCGGGGATGTTCAGGGCGTCGAAGTTGTACCAGTCGGTGTCGATACGCGGCCCTTCGGCGACGGAAAAGCCCATTTCGGCGAAGATGGCCGTGACTTCTTCGCTGACCTGGCTGATCGGGTGGATCGTACCGCGACGTTGCGTGCGGGTCGGCAAGGTGACGTCCAGCCATTCGGACCGCAGCCGCTCATCAAGCGCCGCATCTGCGAGCGCCGCTTTCTTCGCGGCAAGCGCGCTGTTGATCTCGGACTTGAGCGCGTTGAGCGCGGGGCCCGCCACCTGACGCTCTTCGGCGGTCATCTTGCCCAGCTCGCGCATCTTCAACGCGACTTCGCCCTTCTTGCCCACAGCGGCGATACGGATGTCTTCCAGCACCGCTTCATCGGCGGCATCGGCGATCTGGGTCAGGTACTTGGATTTGAGATCGTCCATGACGTGCTCCTTCATTCGCTGCCCTGCTACCACAACGCGGCAGGATGGCAAGATCAGGCGACGTTGAGGAGCGATCCCAGACGGACAGGATAGGAAGGGCGCGCCGTAACAAAGCCTGCAAGCGACTGCAGCTCAGGGAAAAGCGCCAGCAACTCCGCCTCCGCTTCGCGATTCCATGGGCACGCGTCTGGGCATGACGGCAAATAGCTTTCGCTCCACAGCCCGTTGCTGCGCACAATCTGATGGCACTCGAACAACAAATGTACATAAGTGACCTGCGATACCTCACGCTGCACCACGGTTGACCCATTGACCAGCGCCTTGGCCGGGACCAGGATTTCGTCGGCGCCAAAGTACAACTCCGACTGCCATCCCCGGATCAAGACCCGATGCTGTGGCGAGACGCGCAGCCTGCACGTCGCCCCTAGCGCGCCGGGTGCAAATTCGACGGGCGCAAACCGCCCGGTTCCCGCGACCGTACGCTGCCCGCACCAGAGCAGCGGCATGGGACCATGATCAAGTGTCAGCACCGTATCGCCTGCGTTCAATGCAGCCACGTCACGCTGTCCATCAGGTGTGTCGATCATGGTGCCTGCAGCGAAACAGGCGATGCCCGTGTCGCCCGCACTTGTTGTCCCGTATGAGATCTGGTCAGGATTCGGCTGATTAAACTGGATCGAGGTTGTTGTGGCGTTGGGACCAACGACAACAGCCAGGTTCTCTGACACGGCACCGGACGCTGCCCCGCCTTGCGCCGTGATGTTCTGCGTTCCACCCCCAATGTCGTAGAAATCCAGCACATCGCCCGTCGCGGTGTTGGTCAGCGCGTAAGCTTCGTAGTTGTCCGCCCCGCCGCCATCCGGATCGGTCAGTAAGATCGGCAGATTGTCCGCCGACAGAACAAAGATCACTTCGCCATTGTCAGGATCAACGGATCGGACCACACGCGGGTCATCGAGACGCACTTCAATGCCAAGACTGCCGTCTGCCTGATAAAAGCCAACCACAAAATCTGCCGGGTCGTCCGAAGGACCAAGTGCCACTTCCAAAAACTCGGACACGCCCGAGTTTCGGGCGTAGGCGTTTGAGTAGTGGAGTTCACTGATCCGAGGCACTGCGATGACCGTCCTGTTCTGTCTTACGTCGGGCTGCGTCGTTTAGATGGTACGACTGTGCCAAAATTCAGGTGCAGACGTGACAGATTGTGGACGCGCCTGCTGCAATCGGAGGTGGCAAAAATCTCGCCGTCCGAGAATGATCCATTTATCTACGCCAGATCACAACACTTGGCGTATTCAATAGCGTATTGCACAGTATATGGTACTGATGAAGAATCGAGTAGATAAGAAGTGACGGTCGCGACAAATGAAACCAATCATGTATTCGCATCGTTTGAAATCGGTGCTGCAGCACACTGTGCGTGAACTGGGGTTGACCCTCGTTCTCGACGACGGGCGCACCGACCTCGACCTGGCCGAGAACGAGCCGATGATCCGGGAGACGGCGCAGCTTTTGGGGTTGCAGGTGCATTTTGAACGCAACGAAGCGGGACTGTCTGTCACTTTTTACAAGTAAACGTCACCTGGGGGAGACGACATGCGGGGCAAGGCAAAGCAGCGCGAAATGCGCGCGTTACGGGCGGCCGGACTGACATTGGCCGGTGCAGAGCGACTGACACAGACAAAGGGCAGTTCGACGCTGGCCCTGTCGGTGTTTGGAGGTTTGGGGATCATCGTCCTTGCTGGCGTCAGTGTGCTGAGCTTGAACATGCCCGCCAGCGAACCGGCAGAAGCGGGCCAACACGCCGCTTTAGATCCAGACCCGGCAACGCCAGAAATCAGCAATGATGTGGCAACCGCAGCAGTGACCACGACACCGGTGGCAACAGCAACCGCACCTGCCTTGGCGACGTCACCTGCGGATGAACCCGCCGAGTTGCCGTGGCATGTGGCGCTCGAAAGTGGTTCCGAAACTGACACTCAACAGGTCGAGCCATCCGCGTCAGTCAAGGTCACAGAAGACTGCGTCGTCGCCCTCGCCGCCGATGTATCGGGGGTACGGATGCAATTCGATGCGGGCAGTGCGCTGGTTCCACCGGGCAGTTACGACAAGCTTTGGCAAATCGGGACGCAGGTGAACGCTTGCCCCGAAGCACGCGTTTTGGTGGCTGGGCACTCGGACAGTTCAGGCTCGGACCTTGCCAACCTTCAACTCAGCTGGAGCCGCGCCGAAAACACGGTCGAGGCTCTGTCAGCGCTCGGCATCGACACGCGGCAATTCGAAACGGTCGGCTTTGGGTCCCGCGCGCCGCTTGAACAGGGCAGCGACGCCGATAATGGCGTCAACCGCCGCGTGGAATTGCGGGTGTTGAAAGGGGGGACACGGTGATGGCGACGATTGCGCTTCAGTTCGGCATCGCGCTTGTATTCATGGCGGTATCTGCCGCGATAGGCTACCTGCTGTCGCGGCAGAAATATCGCAACGAAAGTGCAGCACACATCGCAATGCTGTCCGGTGAAACGGCAAAGTGGCGGCGCAGGGCGAACATGGCTGAAGACCGCGCCCGCAGTGCCGAGAATGCGCTGGTCCGCGAGCGCCGGAAAGCCCGGCGCTGATATTTACACTCTGTCTACGGAAAAGCGCGGTGATAATTCCACTGACAGATCCTGCAACACGTCCAGCAGACTGTCTACGTTCACTGTTTCAGGATTGATCTCATCCGTCGAGAAGTAGCGCAGATAGATACCTTGCGCGCGGTCATCCATGCCCTGATGCAGGCCCATCGACCAAGTGGGAAAGATACGCTCACGTGCGTCCATGCAAGACAGCAGGATGATGTTGCTGTGCCGTGGGTCACGCGAAATCCGGTGGTACAGCGCCGACACTTCAACCCGTCCGCCTTCGATCACCTGCAGGAAGTGGTCGCCATTGTAATGCAGCATCCCGGTCAGGTTCATACGCTTGTTATTGCGCTGGCACGTATCGATTAATTCCTGCGCGTCCAGGCTCTCCGATGGGTTTCGTTGGGAATAGTACACCAGCCGAGTGAGATTCATTACGCCACCTCTTTAATCCTACATCTAGTATCGTGAACTGCTGAACCTACAGGATCAAGCGAAATCACGGGCTCAAAAGGCTGCAAAACCAAATAAAAAAGCCGCCTCCGTATGGGGCGGCTTTTTCATCAACTTGTGGTTGGGATCAGGCGTTCAGCTGTGCCTTGGCCTGGTCCACGATCGCAGCAAACGCATCGGGCTCGTTCACGGCCAGGTCGGCCAGAACCTTGCGGTCCACTTCGATGCCGGCCAGGTTCAGGCCGTTGATGAAGCGGCTGTAGGTCAGCGCTTCGTCATGGGCGCGGACAGCGGCGTTGATGCGCTGGATCCACAGGGCGCGGAAGTTGCGCTTGCGGTTATGACGGTCACGCGTCGCGTACTGGTTGGCCTTGTCTACGGCTTGGCGTGCGACCTTGAAGGTGCTCTTGCGGCGACCGTAGTAACCTTTGGCGGCCTTGATGACCTTCTTGTGACGGGCGTGGGTGACGGTTCCACCTTTGGTGCGGGACATGTCTCTGCTCCTTCTTCTTAGCGGTCGTAGGGCATGAAGCCCTTGACGATTTTCGCGTCGGGGGCGGACAGGGTCGTGGTGCCACGGGCGTCACGAATGAATTTGCGGGTGCGTTTGATCATGCCGTGGCGTTTGCCGGCCTGACCTGCCATCACCTTACCGGTGGCGGTCACCTTAAAGCGCTTCTTGGCGCTCGATTTCGTCTTCATCTTGGGCATTTCCGTCTCCATCGTTTGATTGCGGTAGACGCACGACTCGGCATGCCACTTTGGCCGGACGCGCGGAACGAAGCTGGCGTATACGAGCAGTTGCTGCACATGGCAAGGGGGATTCCGCCCCGAAACAGTGTAGGCCCGCGATCAGATAAACGAGGCGATGACCCGAACGAAAACGTCCGGGATTTCGTTCAAGGTGTAACCACCGGGCTTCGTCTGAAGTGCCAGCACGATCAAGCCGCCAGCAATCAACACGGTAATGGCCGAAGCGCGCGGCGCCCGCCGGTCGGATATTGCTGACAGGATGGACGGGATCGAAAATGCGGCAATAAGGATGCCAAGAACCAGGTAGAAGTCAGGGCTCATTCAGGGCTCGTGTCGTGTTCTTATGTTATGTTTGCGACGCTACTCCGGATCGGTCGCGTAAATCAAACGTTCATCACAGGGTGCCACACGGAGGATGTTTGTCGTGCCCGTGACGTTGAAGGGCACACCGGCAGTGACCACGATCTGATCCTCGGTATCGGCAAAACCGCCCTCGCGCGCGGCACGAGCTGCGCCAACAACGGCTTCCTTGAACCGCTCCATCGTCGGTGTGATGTAGCAGTTGCAGCCCCAGCTCAGGGCCATACGTCGGGCCGTTCGGGCCAGCGGTGTAAGCGCCAGGATTGGCACACGCGGGCGTTCGCGCGCGACCAGCAGGGCCGTTGTCCCGCTTTGCGTAAAACAGCAGATCGCCTTGATATCGGTCGTCTCCGCAATCTCGCGCGCGGCGGCCACGATCCCATCGGCCACCGACGCCCGGCTCGCACTGCGGCTGGATTCGATGATCTGGGTGTAGGTTGGGTCCTGCTCAACCTCAGCCGCGACGCGATCCATGGTCGTCACCGCCTCGATCGGATAGCTGCCCGCGGCACTTTCCGCGCTCAGCATCACTGCGTCGGCCCCCTCGTAAATCGCTGTGGCGACATCACTCACCTCGGCACGCGTGGGCATCGGGCTTTCGATCATGCTTTCCAGCATCTGTGTTGCCACGATGACTGGCTTACCCGCATGGCGGCACTTCCGGACCAGACGCTTTTGGATGGGCGGCACGTTTTGCACAGGCAGCTCGACGCCCAGATCGCCACGGGCGACCATAATGCCATCACTGACCTGCAGGATGTGGTCGAACCGATCAACGGCATTCGGCTTTTCGATCTTGGACAGAACAGCCGCGCGACCCCGGATCAGGTCCTTGGCCTCTTCCACGTCAGCCGCACGCTGTACAAAGCTCAGCGCGATCCAGTCGACCCCCAGCTCGGCTACAAATTTCAGGTCAGACCGGTCCTTGTCCGACAGGGCGGCGAGCGGCAGCTCGACGTCAGGCACGTTCACACCCTTACGGTTGGAAATCAAACCACCGGCGACAACAACGCAATCGGCAAAGTCAGGGCCGCAGGCTTCCACCTTCAAACGGATCTTGCCGTCATTCACCAAAAGTGTCTTGCCCACCTCCAGAGCCTGAAAGATCTCGGGATGCGGCAGACACACCCGGCTGCTGTTACCCTCTTTCTCGTCCAGATCCAGACGGAATTTGGCACCCTCATCCAGCATCTCGCTGTCACCAGCAAAGACACCCACACGCAGTTTCGGGCCCTGCAAATCGGCGAGAATGGCAATCGCCGATCCGGTGTCTTCCTCAACCTTGCGGATAATGCTGTGCTTTTCGGCAATCTCTTCATGGCTGCCATGCGACATGTTCAGGCGGAACACATCCGCACCCGCCTCGTGCAATGCCCGGATCGTCTCATACGTGTCCGAGGCAGGGCCTAAAGTGGCCACGATCTTTACATTGCGCAGGCGTCGCATGCTCTTGCCCCTTTTTTGATACCGCTAACAGCGCTCTTATTGCCCAATTCACATCCCGAGGCAACTGACCTAAACCTGCAATGCAATGCGTGACGATCGAATGACACAGGCACCGTTTTCGGTGATCGGGGCAGAGCGCAAGGGCGCTTGGGTGATCACCTGCGATCACGCGACAAATATCGTGCCGCAGCACGTCAACGGCGGTACCCTCGGCCTGCCCGATATTCAGATGCAGCGCCACATCGCCATCGACATTGGCGCCCTTGGCGTTGCCAACGCGCTCGGTGCCGCGTTGAATGCTCCGGTGGTCAGCGCCAACTTCTCGCGGCTCGTTATTGACCCCAACCGGGGTGCCGACGATCCGACACTGGTGCCCCAGCTCTATGACGGCACGATCATCCCCGGCAACCGCACCCTAACCGGGGCAGAACGCCAGCGGCGCATTGATCTGCTTTACGATCCCTACCACGACGCGATTGCGCGCACCGCAAACACGCGCGACGTCACCTTTCTCGCCGTGCACAGCTTCACGCCGCAACTCATCGGTCGCCCGCCTCGCCCGTGGGAAATTGGCGTGCTGTCGGCCCGCGACAGGCGCATTGCCGACCCGCTTATTGCGAGCCTCTCTGCCGCACTCACCTCACCCGTGGGTGACAACGCCCCTTACGCGGGCTTTTTCCCCGGTGACGCGATGAGCCAGCACGCCCATATCCCGGGCCGCCCCAACGTCCTCCTCGAAATCCGCCAGGACCTCATCGCGCACCCCGAGGGCCAACGCCATTGGGCAACCCTTCTGGCACATCACCTTGAAGCGGCGCGCGCACAAGCCAATCTCTAATCCAAGTTTCTTCTGACCCGAAATACGACGGGGTCCGGGGCAGCGCCCCGGTCCAACCCCAGCAAAAAGGACCACACATATGGATGATCAAACCCGCATCGAACTGGAAGCCGCCGCCTTCCGCCGCCTGCGCCAGCACCTGATGGAAGACCGCACAGACGTCCAAAACATCGACATGATGAACCTGACGGGCTTCTGCCGGAACTGCCTGTCGCGCTGGTATCAGGAAGCTGCAGCCGAAAGGGGTATTGAGATATCCAAGGACGCCGCCCGCGAAACATTCTACGGCATGACCATGGCCGAGTGGAAAGCCAACTACCAGACCGAAGCCTCCGACGCGCAAAAGGCCGAGTTCAAGGACGCATTCGCACAAAATGTCGGAGACAAGGGATGAGCTACCGCGTCGGCGCCCGCGCGACAGACGCCCCAACCCCAACGGCATTCACCCCCGAGCCGTTCAAACGGGCCAAGGCCCCGGACCCGCTGCAATTCGAGGTCAACCTCGTCGCCGAAGCAAGCACCAAACAGCACAAGACCGGCTCCGTCTCGGTCAACATCCCCGGTTTCTCGCCGCTCACACTCTATTGCGATGAACAGCCGCCCGTGGGTGAGGATCAGGCCCCACCGCCGCTCGCCTATTTCTGCGCGGGCATCGGCTTCTGCCTGATGACCCACCTCACCGACATCTACACCGCCCGCAAGATCGAGATCACGTCGCTGAGGCTGGAACAACGGGTGCGCTTTGCCACCAACCTCGGGCACATGCGCGACTTCGGCCACACCACGGATGGCAAAACTGAACTGGTTGAAACCCATGTGCTGATCGAAAGCCCCGAACCGCGCGACCGGATCGAGGCGCTGCTGGCCGAGGCCGAGGGCGCCTGCATGGCTCATTTCGCCCTGCGCAATCCGATTCCGTGGACCACGCGGCTGGTGCACAACGGGGACGAACTGCTCAGCCACGCAGGCAACGGCGCATGAACTCGTAAGGCGGAGGTGTCCTCCGCCTTACCCCTTAGTCATTGATGTCACGCTCGACAATCCGCACCTGCCCCCGGCGCACGCCGATCACGCTGCGCAGTCCAACAGCCGCGGCCACGGATGACACCGCAAAGAGCAACAGAAGCGCAGGCAACCCAGCCCCGATCCAGCCCAGCGCGCCAAACCCCAGCGCGACGCCCACGACAACCGCGCCCACAGCCATGCCCAGAAAGACAAAGGCAGGCACGAACACTTCAATGAAGGCAAAGATCAGGGCGGCCACGATCCACGCCCACCAGATACTCCACAAAGCCGTCATCACACTTTCCTCCCTTTCAACATGCCAAAGGCTTCACCAAACGCATCCATCGCACTCGACGGCAATACAATGGTCTGCTGTCCGGCACCCGAAGCAATGGTCGACACGGCATCAACCTGCTTGAGCGCCACCTGATACTGCGCGGCCTCGATCCCGTGGGACGCAATCGCCTCTGCCACCACCTGCGTCGCATAGGCTTCGGCCTCCGCCTCAACCCGGCGCGCCTTGGCCGCTTGCTCAGCGGCATACAACTCCGCATCCGCGTTCAGTTCCATGGCCCGCTTGTTGCCCTCGGCCTCGGTCACTGCCGCACGACGGGCGCGCTCGGCATTCAACTGCTGCAACATCGCATCGCGCGTCGCCTTGTCGAGGTTCACGTCCAGGATCTCGGCCCGCGTCACCTCAATACCCCAGTCGTTTACGGCCTCTTCCACCAGATGCTTGATCTGGTCGATCAACTGCGACCGGTTCGACTGCACCTCGTCCAGCTCCATCTTACCGATCTCGGCCCGCACGATACCTGCAACGGTGGTCTGCACAGCACCATCCACGTCACGGATACGATACACCGTCCGCTCAGGCTCGGTCACGCGGTAAAAGATGCTGGTTTCCACCTGCACCAGCACGTTGTCCGACGTAATCGCGTCCTGGTTCGCATTGGGCAACTGGCGCTCCAGCACCGACACCTTGTGGCGCACCACGTCCAGAAACGGCACGATGAAGTTGATGCCTGGCCCAAGCACCGAATGCAGGCGGCCAAAGCGTTCGACCACGAACTTGTCAGCCTGCGGCACGATGCGCACGCCCAGAAACAGACAGACCAGCAGGAAAAGGGCAGCCAGAATCAGGATCAGATTCTCGCTCAAAAGGCTCAGGATGATCTCTTCATTCATTTAATTTATCCCTCGATGTTAATATAGTTCACATTCCCAAATGGGAATAAAAAGCCCGCTTTTCAAGGGATAATCGAAAAGCGGGCCTGAAATCGGGGGGTTAGATGGCGGCCTTGCGGCTCTCGTCCAGATAGATTTCGCGCAGGCGCGGGGCCACGCGACCGGGCACACCTTCACCCAGTTTCTCGCCGTCAATCTCCACGACCGGCATCACGAAAGTCGAGGCCGAGGTGATGAACGCCTCATCCGCCTCACGCGCCTCTTCGATGGTGAAATTGCGCTCTTCAACCTCCATCTGCGCTTCCTTGGCGAACCGCAGCACAGCCGCACGGGTGATCCCGTGCAGAATGTCGTTCGACCGGGCGCGCGTGATGATCTTGTTGCCCTTCACGATATAGGCGTTGTTCGACGTACCCTCAGTCACGAACCCGTCCTGGATCATCCAGGCATCATCGGCCCCCGCCTTCTTGGCCATCATCTTGCCCATGGACGGATAGAGCAGCTGCACCGTCTTAATATCGCGACGCCCCCAGCGGATGTCGTCGATGCTGATGACCTTCATCCCCTTCTTGGCCGCCGGATTGTCGGCCAGACCAGGCTTGTTCTGGGTAAACAGCACGATGGTAGGTTCGGTCGTCTCGGGATCAGGGAAGACAAAGTCACGATCATCCGGCGCGCCCCGCGTGATCTGAAGATATATCATCCCCTCTTCGATCCCGTTCAAACGCACCAACTCGCGATGCACCTCCAGCAGGTCATCCTTCGAGATCGGCGACTGCATCTCCAACTCATCCAGCGACCGCTGCAAGCGCACAGCATGGCCGTCAAAGTCAATCAGCTTGCCGTCCAGCACCGATGTCACCTCATAAACCCCATCGGCCATCAGGAACCCCCGGTCAAAAATCGACACCTTGGCCTCGGTCTCGGGCAGGTACTCTCCGTTTACATATACGGTCCGGGTCATGGGCTTCGCTCCTTCGGGCAGGTCTTTGCGCGTGGCGTTATGTTACGATTTCAATGGGCGCAAGGGGCGCAGGCGCACTGTCGCACCCAAGCAGCCTCATCCCCACAAGGCCGCCTCGGGCGGATGCACCCCGGCCTCATCAAAGACCAGCGGCGCCTGCCGATCCTCCGCCAGCAGCAAAGGCCCATCCAGATCTGTCACAGCCACGCCCTGCGCCACCAGCGTCGCAGGTGCCATGGCAAGGGACGAGCCAACCATGCAACCCACCATGATGTCATAGCCTTCGGCCCGCGCCGCATCACGCAGGGCAAGCGCTTCGGTCAACCCTCCGGTCTTGTCGACCTTGATATTCAACATGTCATACTTGCCCTTCAGCGCAGGTAGGTCAGACCGGTCATGGCAAGACTCGTCGGCACACACGGGCACGGGCCGCTCCAGCCCAATCAGGGCCTCGTCATCGCCCGCAGGCAGCGGCTGCTCCACCATCTGCACACCCAGACGCACCAGATGCGGCGCCAGATCGGCATAAACTTCGGCAGACCACCCCTCATTGGCATCAACAATGATACGCGACTTGGGCGCACCCGCCCGCACCGCCTCCAGCCGTGGCATATCATCCGGCGTGCCCAGCTTGATCTTCAGCAGGGGCCGATGCGCATGCTCCGCCGCCTGCGCCTGCATGGCCTCGGGCGTGTCCAACGACAGGGTATAGGCCGTGATCTCCGGCCCGGGTACCGCCAAACCAGCCAACTCCCAAGCGCGCTTGCCCGCTTGCTTCGCTTCCAGATCCCACAACGCACAATCGACGGCATTGCGCGCCGCACCAGCAGGCAGCAAGTCGTACAGCCCCTCGCGCGTCAGCTCCCCAGACAGCGCTTCGATCTCTGCCGTCACAGAGTCCAACGTCTCATCATACCAGGCATAGGGCACACATTCCCCCCACCCGATATGCACGCCATCGGACACGCGCACCGTCAACACATGCGCCTCGGTCCGCGACCCCCGCGAAATGGTAAAGGCCTGGGCCAGCCGAAACACGTCCCGCGTCACTTCAATGCGCATGGGTCCACCCTTCCCTGTTTCAAAAAATCCTCCCCGAAGGGTCGACCAGCCACGGGGCCGAAGGTCAGGATGTCAAAGCATCCACCAGCTTGCCAGCCCCAAAACGGAACGGGTCGGTGGTGGGCAGCCCCATACGGTCCTCGATCTCCGCCAAACACGCCCGCGCGGCATCTTCGCCCAACGCCTTGGTGTTGACCGACACACCTGCCACAAAGCAGCCCGGGTTCGCCACCTGCGCGATCGGCAGAGCCGTGTCGCGCAACTGCTCCAGCGTCGGCAACCCGTAATGCGGCAGCCCGCGCATGTGTGTCCGGGTAGGCTCGTGACACAGCACCAGCGCATCCGGCTGGCCGCCGTGGATCAGCGCCATGGTCACACCGGAATAGGACACATGGTACAGGCTGCCCTGTCCCTCGATATGATCCCAGTGATCGTCATCATTGTCCGGGGTCAGATACTCGACAGCACCCGCCATGAAATCGGCGATGACGGCATCCAGCGGCACGCCCTTGCCGGTGATCAGAATGCCGGTCTGTCCGGTCGCCCGGAAGTCCGAGTTCATCCCCCGCGCGCGCATCTCCGCATCCATCGACATGGCGGTGTACATCTTGCCGCAGGAACAATCGGTGCCAATGGCCAACACCCGCTTGCCGCTGCGCTTCTTGCCGTTGGCGATGGGATAGGCAATCGTCGGCACCCGCACATCATGCAGCGTCCGCCCGTTCACCTTGGCCGCCGCCTGCAATTCGTCCTCGTCGCGCAGCAGGTTGTGCAGCCCGGCCGCCAGATCGTAGCCCAGCTTCAAGGCCTCGACCAAAACCACCTTCCAGGCGTCCGAGATCACGCCACCTCGGTTCGCAACACCGATCACCAGTGTCTTGGCCCCGGCAGCCAAGCCTTCCTCTAGAGTCATATCGGTCAGGCCCATATCCGCGCCACAGCCCTCCAGCCGGATCTGGCCCACGGCATTCTCGGGACGCCAATCCTTGATCCCCTGCGCCACCTTGGCCGCCAGTTGGTCCGGCGCGTCACCCAAAAACAAAAGATACGGTGTTTGAATCATCTGACATCCCCTTGGTCCTTGCCGGGCAGTCTACGCAAGTGCGGCGCAAGCACATCGCGAAACACTTCCGAATTCACCCCATCTTCGAAGATTTGTGCGCCAATTCAGTATTTGTCGAATTTTCTCGCACACGAGAATGACACCACCACAGAATCTTCGCCCGATGCTGCACCTGCAAAATGGCCCTTGCAGCCGCTAGCGCAATTTAATACCAGCCAAGACAGCCAAAACGAAATTATCTTACCAAAGGTCGCGCCATGTCATTCCGCCTTCAACCGACGCCCCCTGCCCGCCCAAACCGCTGCCAGCTCTTCGGTCCGGGCTCGCGCCCCGCGATCTTTGAAAAGATGGCAGGCTCGGCCGCCGACGTCATCAACCTCGACCTCGAAGACAGCGTGGCCCCCTCCGACAAGGACAGCGCCCGCGCCAACGTGATCGAAGCCATCGGCAATATCGACTGGGGCACCAAGACACTCAGCGTCCGGATCAACGGCCTCGACACCCCCTACTGGTACCGCGACGTGGTGGACCTGCTTGAGCAAGCCAGCGACCGTCTCGACCAGATCATGATCCCCAAGGTGGGCTGCGCCGCCGACATCTACGCCGTTGACGCGCTGGTCACTGCTATCGAGGCCGCCAAAGGACGCAGCAAGAAGATCACCTTCGAAGTGATCATCGAATCCGCCGCCGGCATCGCCCATGTCGAAGAGATCGCCGCCGCCTCCCCCCGCCTTGCCGCCATGTCGCTGGGCGCTGCCGACTTCGCCGCCTCCATGGGCATGGCCACCACCGGCATCGGCGGCACGCAGGCGAACTACTACATGCTGCACGAAGGGCAAAAACACTGGTCCGACCCGTGGCACTGGGCACAAGCCGCCATCGTGGCGGCCTGCCGCACCCACGGCGTCCTGCCCGTCGACGGCCCCTTCGGCGACTTCTCCGATGACGAAGGATTCCGCGCACAGGCCCTGCGCTCGGCCACGCTCGGCATGGTCGGCAAATGGGCGATCCACCCCAAGCAGGTGGCACTCGCCAACGACGTCTTCACCCCGTCCGAGGAAGCCATCACCGAAGCCCGCGAAATCCTCGCCGCCATGGAAGAAGCCAAGGCCAAAGGCGAAGGGGCAACCGTCTACAAGGGCCGCCTCGTCGACATCGCCTCGATCAAGCAGGCCGAAGTGATCGTGCGGCAGTCCGAGATGATCGCCAGCACCTAAACCAAATCAGGGACGGTGGGTGGGGCGTCTTTGCCGCGGGCAAAGAGCGTCACGCACCGGCTTCAATCCGGCCAGACCTTGCGCCCATCCACGCCGGTTTCCTCGATCAGACCCAACCGCTTGGCCTCGAAGTAGTAGCCACGCGCATACCACATGACTGCCTCATCCATATCCCCACCGGACACAAGCCACGCCCCCCGCAAATAGCGTGTCGCGTATTTCAAGTTGGTCTCCGCATCCAGCAAATCAGTGGGTTGCCCACGAAACCCCATGCTACGGGCGGTCGCGGGCAGAATCTGCATCAACCCGTAATAGGGCCCGTTCCGCGCCCACGGGCGGTGGGTGCTTTCGCGAATAACCACCCTCTGCACCAAGGCCACGGGTATGTCGTTCTCGACAGCCGCCGCCTCGATCTGGGCGCGCAACTCGGGTGTCTCGTTGGGATAAAGCGGCACGGCCGACACGGGCGGCGCCTCGGGTTCGGGCGATGCGCAGGCCGCCACTGCGACCAGCATGACAATCACAAGCAAGCGTTTCATGGGCTTTCCCTACCCGTCCGTCCGGGCAAAATCCACGCACACAGACGTGATTGGGCAAGGCTCCGCCCACATGCTTCCCTGTGCCGGTATTCAATGTCGGAGACCACCCATGCGCCTGCCCCTCGCCACGCTTGCTCTGATCCTGACCACCGCGACGGCACAGGCCGACATGGCCCCGCGGGATGGCTGGTCCGTCACACCCACATCCAAGACCTATGACCAGTTGATCGCTGATGTGAAAACGGCAGCCAAAGCCAACAAGATGGGCGTCGTCACGCAAGCCGGACCGACCGGGGCCGCCAAGGCGCGCGGCATCACCATCCCCGGCAACCGGGTGATTGGACTTTTCAACAATGCCTACGCCGTGAATGTCCTGAACCTGTCGACCGCGGCGATGATCGAAGCACCGATCCGCGTCTACGTGACCGAAAACGCGGACGGCACCGCTACGCTCAGCTACAAGTTGCCCTCGACAGTCTTTGCGCCCTATGTGCCGGAGGCCGGTGACGACCTCGCCGCGCTGGCCGACGAACTGGACGCGATCTTTGCCAGTATCGCGACCAAAGCCGTCAAATAATCCATAAATTCTAAATATTTCGGTTGGATCCAGACAGCCGGCTTGGCGCTTTCTTCAACACTTGGACGCTAAAAGGCGCAGTGGTTGAAGGGAAATTGTATGGCAGTGGTTGATGCGACGGTCCTCTTGGATTTTGTAAGTTCGCTTGCGGTGCTCGGCCTGTTGGTGCTCAGCTTCAGTGCGCTGGCCCCTGCCCTGCGCAGCGGATGGTATGTCGCTCCGACGCTGGGCGCGTTTTTCGCGTTGGTCGTCGGGTTGCAAATGTCCATGACACTCAGCCCGGCCGACGGTGTCATCGTTGACATGCGCCAAGTCCCCATCGTCCTGGCCGGTGCCTTTCTGGGGTTCCGGGGCCTTGCGGTATGCCTGTGCATTGCGGTCTCCATGCGTTTGGCCATCGGCGGGATCGGCATGCCCGCCGGTGTCCTCGGAATGCTGCTTGCGGGTGTTTCCGGATATGTCTGGGGCAGCTTGCGCCATAGGCTTCCGCTGAATGATGTCGGAAAACTGGGTGTTCTGGGGCTCATTACCAACCTTCACATGCTGTCGGCCTTTGTCGCTCCATCGGACATCATGCACTGGTATTTTACGGCCGCTGCACCTACCGTCTTCTTTCTGAACATGTGCAGTGTGCCCACCATAGGCTGGCTGCTCCTGCGCGAAGTGAACCTTGTCGAGCGGACAGCGTTCCTGTCCGCATCTGCCAGGCTCGATCCGGTCACACGACTGCTACCGACACCCGCGTTCGCACAAGAGGTCGCGCATTTTCACGCCTCGCAGGACGACCACCGCCTTGGCGGGGTCATCGCCGTCACGCTGAAAACATCAAGCTGGCTCAGACGGACATGGGGCGATCAAAGCGTGGCACAGGCGCTTGGTGTGTTGCGCCTGCGCTTTGGCGCGACAGTCGGCGATCAACGACCCTTGGGGATCGACAGCCGGGACCGGATCCTGATCCCCGTGACAGAGACCGAGATGCGCGACCTGCGCCCGTTGCGCCGGACACTCCGCCGCTGTGCATCCGAAACACCGCTCGTCATCGATGACAGCATTGAGGTCCCCCTTGCCGTGCTCATGGAAAGCTTCGCGCTACGCCATCCTCACGCCCCCGATGAAACCGCCAAGGATATTCAGCGCGCGACCGCCGCGCGGACCCCGGCGGCCAAGCGCAGGACCACAAGGAAAAAAACGCGGCAACCCAACGACGCGTCCATGCCCAAAGGGCTTTGCCGCACCACCTACCAACGGCTGTTCGACGAGACCGACGCGCATATGCGGCGGGCGGTCAAACAAGGCTAGGCGCGCTCATCCTTCGGTGAGCCGATCACCACATAGGACGTGATGCCGTTCACCTGCGGCAAGGCGCCCAGCATATCGGTGTGAAACACCTTGTAGCTGGCGAGGTCAGCACATTCGACGCGCAGCAGATACTCAATGGTTCCTGTCGTATTGTGACACTCCCGCACCTCTGGCGCGCGCGAAATGGCTCTCTCGAACGCTTCCTGGCTGGCCTTTGAATGATTGTTCAAACCCACGCCGATATAGGCGACAAACCCAACACCCAGCCGTGTGCGATCCAGAACCGCGCGGTAGCCGGTGATGACCCCCGACCGCTCAAGCTCTTGCACCCGCCGCAAACAGGCGGACGGTGACAGCCCCACCCGGTCTGCCAATTCGATATTGCTGATCCGTCCGTCCCGGCCAAGCTCACGCAATATCCGTTCGTTTAAGTCATCTAGCTTAGTCATTCATTGCACTATTTTATCCAGATCAACGCAATTCACAACCCTTGGCGTAATCAAACACGTCATTCATTGCGCATGACGCTCGACCTTATCACCGCCCTCGCCGCTTTTGCCTTTGTCAGCTCGATCACGCCGGGGCCAAACAATTTGATGCTCATGGCGTCCGGCGCAAACTTCGGATTCCGACGCACCATCCCGCATATGCTGGGAGTGGGCCTCGGCTTTGTCTTTATGGTGCTGCTGGTCGGCGCGGGGCTGGTGCAGGTGTTCGACGCCTACCCGATCAGCCACACGATCCTCAAAGTCGCCTCGGTCGCCTACCTGCTCTATCTCGCCTACAAAATGGCCACCGCCGCGCCGATCCGCGACGGCGCAGGCACCGGCACGCCCATGACATTCCTGCAAGCGGCCGCATTCCAGTGGGTCAACCCCAAGGCGTGGACGATGGCGCTGACTGCCGTCACGGTCTACACGCCCGACACCACGCTCTGGGCGATTGCGGTCGTGGCCATCGTCTTCGGCGCCATCAACCTGCCGTCTGTCAGTTCGTGGACACTGCTTGGCCAGCAAATGGCCCGCATCCTGACCAACCGGGCACGGCTGACGGCATTCAACTGGACCATGGCCTCTCTTCTCGTCGCCTCCCTCTACCCCGTGCTCTTTCCCTGACATTGCAAAAGGTGCATCCTGCCGCCATATAGCCGCAAAACCGGGACCGAGGACGCAGGCGTGACGCAATATCTGGAATTCGAAAAACCCTTGGCCGACATCGAGGGCAAGGCAGAAGAACTGCGCGCCCTCGCGCGCCAAAGCGAAGAGATGGACATCACCGAAGAGGCGTCCGCCCTCGACGCCAAGGCAACCCAGTTGCTCGAAGATCTCTATGCCGACCTCACCCCATGGCGCAAATGCCAGGTGGCGCGGCACCCGGACCGGCCGCACTGCGTCGACTATATCGACGCGCTCTTCACCGAATACACGCCGCTAGCCGGGGACCGGAACTTCGCCGACGACCACGCTGTCATGGGCGGGCTCGCGCGGTTCAATGACAAGCCCGTGGTCATTATCGGTCACGAAAAGGGCAACGACACCAAGTCGCGGATCGAACGCAATTTCGGCATGGCGCGGCCCGAAGGATACCGCAAGGCGATCCGGCTGATGGACATGGCCGACCGCTTCAACCTGCCGGTCATCACCCTCGTCGACACGCCGGGCGCCTATCCTGGCAAAGGCGCCGAAGAACGCGGCCAGTCCGAGGCCATCGCCCGGTCCACCGAAAAATGCCTGCAGATCGGCGTGCCGCTGGTATCCGTCGTCATCGGCGAGGGTGGGTCCGGCGGCGCCGTCGCCTTTGCCACCGCGAACAAGCTCGCAATGCTGGAACACGCGGTCTATTCGGTGATCAGCCCCGAAGGCTGCGCCTCCATCCTCTGGAAGGACGCAGAAAAGATGCGTGAGGCGGCCGAGGCCCTGCGGCTGACGGCGCAGGACCTCAAGCAGCTAGGTGTGACGGACCGGATCATTCCCGAAATGGTGGGCGGCGCACACCGGCACCGCGAAGCGACAATCATGTCTGTCGGCAACGCCATCACGGCCATGCTGGCCGAGCTGGACGGCAAGACGCGCGATGACCTGATCACGGACCGCCGGCGCAAATTCCTCGGCCTGGGCAACCAGGGTCTCGCCGCCTGATTATCCGGCGCGCAGGTGTTCCTCTGCATCGTGAAGGATTCGGCCCGGCAGTTCGACCCGGATTTCCGTCCCAGAACCCTCAGTCGGCGCGTCGACAAAGAACGCACCACCACGCGCCCGCACAAGTCGCATAACGACCTGCAGCGCGAAAACATCGTCAAACGGCGGCCCCTCCGCACGTCCCTCTGCCCAAGCGTCAAATCCGCCGCCATGATCGCGGACGGTCAGTGCCAAGCGGCGCGCATTCACCTGCTCGGCACCCACATCAACGCGCGTTGCGTCAGCGCCGGAATGCTTCAAGGCGTGTTCGATCAGATTGCGCAGGATGATTTGCACAGCGGTCAGGTCCGCTTCGACCACACACCGCGGATAGGTCACGGAATGCTGGCGCGAAGGATCCAGCAGCACAACGATGTCGTCGCATATCGCACCAAGGTCGATCTGCCTGAGCGACGTCTGCTCCGCCCGCGCCATGACCTGTGACATCGTTTCGGAAATGATGGACAGTGACCTGTCGGCCAGATCGTCGATCACGTCGATCAACTCAAGCTTGCCGTCCCCGTGATCCACGAAGTCATGCCGCATCAGATGCGCCAGCGATTTCAGGTCGCTGATCGGACTGCGCAAGTCATGCGCGCACAGACACACCAAATCTTCCACCTCGCGCGTGGCTGCCGCGGTCATCGCATCCTGATGCAACAGGGCATATTCGGCCGAAATGTCATAAGAGGTGCCGACCATACGCAGCAGCGTGCCGTTGTCATCGTGGGACGCCACCAGAGACGTGCGAAACCACATGACGCTTTCGCCCATTGGCAGGGCCGTCTCGAACTCAACCGTCTCGCCAGCCCGCCACGCTTTCAGATGCTGACGATACACGGCATAGGCGGCCCGTCCGTCGAGGATCTCATGCACCGCCTTTCCAACGACGTCAGGCAAGGACAACCCCAACAGCGTGCGGCCGGATCTGTTCAGGAAGTCAAAAACAGGCCGATCACGCTGGTCACCGACCAGCACGAAAACGGGCGTGTCCACCATATCGTAGATCGAATAATCCAAGCCGTTCGCGCCCTGCATCCGTTGCGTATCAATGCTGACTAGCACGCAGGCGCTACAAAACGCTTAACCTCAGCTGGCCAACATGCGCAGACCCTGCGTCACGTCCGACCGCACTGCCAGCCGCAGGCTCGGCTCGTCTCCGGCGCGCAGTGCGGCGATGATCAGGCGGTGATAGCGCGGCGGCTCGGTCCGGCGCAGGCGGCCATAAAGCGCGCGCATAGTGGGCCCCATCTGCAGCCAGACCGTTTCGGCCATCGCCAGCATTGCCGGGGCCTGCGCGCGCAGGTACAGCGTGCGGTGAAACTCAAGGTTCGTCCGGATATAGCTGACCGCATCGCGATGCGCGACAGCCTCGGCAACGGCGCTGTTGATGGATTGCAGCCGCTCGATCAGGGCAAGGTGGGCGCGCGGCAGCGCGCGCGTGGCAAGCTCGACCTCGATGAGGGCCCGCAATGCGGCGAGCTCCTCGATCCGCTCGTTCGACAGCTCCGGCGTGGATACGCGACCTGATTGCGACAGCGTTAGCGCGCCCTCGGCCACCAGCCGCCGCACGGCCTCGCGCGCTGGGGTCATGGACACATCGTATTGCTTGCCAATCCCCCGCAGCGTCAGCGCCTGCCCCGGAGATATGTCGCCATGCATGATGCGGGTGCGCAACCGGCGATACACGCGGTCATGCGCGGCAGAGGCGGTGTCACGGATGCGGGGAGCCTGGCTCATGCCCTTTTGTGATCACACGTCAGGCGGGCGGTCAATCACCAAAGCGAAAGCGATGCAGGGCATTGCCTTCGGTACGCAGCCAACGGCGCTGCGTGTCGTAGGGGCCGTGAAGCCGGGTCACCTCGGCCCAGAAGGCGGGTGAGTGGTTCATCTGCGCCAGATGCGCCACCTCATGCGCGGCGACATAGCGCAGCACCTCAGGCGGGGCGAGGATCAGGCGCCAAGAGAACATCAACCGCCCCGCAGACGAACACGACCCCCAGCGTGAGCGCGTGTCGCGCAGGCTCAGGCCGGAGTAGGCGCGGCCCAGCCGATCCGCATATTCATCACAGGCCGCAGCCAGCACGTCCCGCGCGCGGGCCTTCAGAAACCCTTGCAAGCGGCGCGCCACCGCATCGGGCTGTCCAGGCACGGCCAAGGCCTCGTCCCCCAGACACACCGCGCGCCCAGATCCCGCAACCACCGTCCGGTCCCGCCCCTCTACCGGCAGGGCAACACCGTAGCCCACACGCACATCCTCGACCCGTGCCGCCAGATGCTTGCGGATCCACGGCTCCTTCTGGCGCGCAAATGCCAGCGCCTCGCGCTCGGCCACATGGGTGGGCAGGGTCAGGGTCACACGCCCATCCAACGACGAAATGCGCAACGTGATACGCCGCGCGCGGGCCGACCGGCGCAACGTCAAAACAATATCCGGCTGCCCTTGAAGGACGCGTTCGGCCATCCCATCTCCCCATCCCGGGCCACCGCCAGACCATAAGGCTTTGACTCCGTCCCGACCTTATGGCACTTGCCCAGAATCGCCGCAACACGAGGCACGCCCGCGCATGCGCACGTCGCAATGGTTCCGGGCCACGCGCAGACAAGAGGATATCACATGCCAAAGGAAGAATGGGGCACGAAACGGCTGTGTCCGACGACCGGCAAACGGTTCTACGACATGAACCGCACACCCATCGTCAGCCCGTATACCGGTGACGTGGTCGAAGTGGACAGCTCCAAAACACGCATGATCGCCGCCGACGCCGAAGACGCCGTCACAGCCAAAAACAAGGCCAAGGCATCGGCGGATGACGAGGATCAGGTGCTCGACGATGACGACGTCGATGTCGAGCTGGATGACGATCTTCTGGACGATGACGACGACGACGAGGACAACGTCTCGCTCGACGAATTGGCCGACGTCGCCGCAGAAGAAGACGAGTCGTAAAACGCCTGTCTGGCGGGGTCTTTTTCGCTTGATCCCGCCCGGCAAAGCGCCTAATCAGCGGCGCACGGCCAGAGATGGCCACCAAGGATGGGGCATTAGCTCAGCTGGGAGAGCGCCTGCATGGCATGCAGGAGGTCAGCGGTTCGATCCCGCTATGCTCCACCATCCCTCTCTCAGTATTTACATACCGACCGGCACTCGCATTCTACTCGCGCGCTGACGTACCCATCGGCCTTACCGCTGCACCAAGCCCAACACCCCTGTCCATTTATCCCCCTGCTCTGACCCTATTGCTGCCGTAATGGCCGGACAGGGTCTGCCCATACCCATTTTACAATCCCCGTTGGAGCAGACCATGAAAGACAACAAACCGACCCTCGTTTGGGCCCTTTATTCAGCCGGCATCGCGGCCATCCTCACACCGTTCATCGCCGTCGCACTAGCCTACATTTGGCGCGGCAAAGCGGAAGCTCCGGCGCGCATGCAATACGACACACAGATCAAGGTGTTCTGGCGGTGCGGCCTCATATGGCTCATCGCGTTTGCCGTCATGGTCGTAGGCGTGGTGACAGACACCAGCCCGGCCGGATCAGGCATGTCTACACTCTTTGCAGTGGGCCTGTTGATCGCGCTGGCCGGACAGCTCTGGTTCACCGTCAGATCCCTCATTGGCCTGGTGAAATGCTTCACAACGCCCTCAGCCCCGATGGCCACCGCCTGACCGGCCCACAGAGCATCCGCTCAAACAAAAGAACGGCGCCCTAGAGGCGCCGTCCTTCTTACATCGCATCTGAACCAAACCGTTCTACCCCCGGGGTTCCGCCCACAAGGGCTACAAACGCTCCACCGGAGCGTTTGCCGCGCCTGGAGGCGCGGATTAGCCCTTGCCCTTCCACGGCACCAGCAGCTTCTCGGCATAGCGCATCAGCATATCAATCCCGAACCCGATCACACCGATCAGGATGATACCCATGATCACGATGTCAGTGTTCTGGAACTTCGACGCCACCATGATCATCATGCCGGCCCCCTGCTCGGCCGCCACAAGCTCGGCCGCCACAACGGTGCCCCAACAGACCCCCATCGCCACGCGCGCGCCGGTGAATATCTCGGGTAACGAGTTGGGCACGATGACATGACGCATGATCTGCGCCTTGGACGCGCCCAGACTGTAGGCCGCATGCACCTTGGAAATCTTCACGCCGCTCACCCCGGATCGGGCCGCAATGGCCATGATCCATAGCGCAGCCAGGAACAGCAGAATGATCTTCCCGGTCTCGCCAATACCCGCCCAGATGATCACCAGAGGGATCAGGGCCAAAGGCGGCACCGGGCGCATGAATTCCACGATGGGATCAAACCAGCCCCGGAACCAGTTCGACAGCCCCATGGCGTAGCCCAGCGGAATGCCGACCAATGCGCCAAAGAAGAAGCCGACGACAACACGAAACAACGAATAGCCCAAATGCTCCCAAAGCGTTGAGCCGCGGAAACCCGCGCTGGCAATCTCACCAATGCGCTGGACCACAGCCTCAGGCGCAGGCAGCCAGATGGGTTCCATCTGCCAGCCCTTGGCGGGGATGATGTTGGGCGTGCCCTTGTCCGAAATGGTCACGGTGCCAAAGCCCACATCGACACTGTCGCCGGGCGAAACGGCTGTTCCGTTGATCTCGGTCACGGCCACACCTTCGTCGCGGCCCAACTCGTCATTGCGGTCCACACGCAACAGGCCAGAGCGCCACACGCCAATGGCCACGCTGTCATCCTTGGCCCAGCCGTCGCCTGCGGCCACTTCAGGCGCTTCGGTCTCGACATCAATCGGGTGCACAAGGACGGTGACCGTGGCGGTGTCGGTCTCATCCCCGTTCGAGGCCGTGTATTCAAACGTGCCCGTACCCATAAAAGGGCCGGGCGCATGCAGGAACTTCGGCAGCAGGGCAGAGCCCGTGAACATCCCCCACAAAAGGAAAATGGTCAGAACCGAAATGATGCTGGCCGCCCGGTTCGGCGTAACAGCACTTTCGTCACCAAACGTCACGGTCTTGAGCGAGCCGTAGTCCGCAATGGCGGTCCGCTGGGCGATCGCCTTGACGACAAAGAACGCGACCACAAAGATGCCTACGTAAATCAGAAACGGGATCATGCGTCTTCTCCTTCGGTGCGACCCATAATCTCTTCTTCCATGTCCCAGATCATACCTAGGATCTCCTCGCGCTTGACGGCGAATTCGGGGTGTTTCTTCACTTCGCGCAGGTCCTGCCCGACACCCAGTTCGGCAAAGGGCAAGCGGTATTCCGTGTGAATGCGACCCGGACGGGGGGCCATAACCAGCAAGCGCTCGCCCAAGAGAAGCGCCTCTTCCACCGAGTGGGTGATCAGGATGATGGTCTTGCCCGTCTCTTTCCACAGCTTCAGGACCAGCGACTGCATCTTCTCGCGGGTCAGCGCGTCGAGCGCGCCCAGCGGTTCGTCCATCAGAATGACATCAGGGTCATTGGCCAGGCAGCGGGCCAAAGCCACGCGCTGCTGCATCCCGCCCGACAGTTCGTACACCGCCTTTTCCTTGAAGTCCTGCAAACCGACCACGTCGAGCAGGTGATTGACCGTGTCATCCTTGTCCTTCTTTGGCGTGCCCTTCATCGACGGGCCAAAGCCCACATTCTCGCGCACGCTCATCCATTCGAACAGCGCGCCCTGCTGAAACACCATGCCGCGTTCTGCATCGGGGCCGGTCACACGGTGGCCATTTAGCTCCAGCACGCCCGAAGTCGGCGCGAGGAACCCCGCCACGATATTCAACAGCGTGGTCTTGCCGCAGCCCGATGGACCAAGGACAGACATCAACTCGCCCGCCTTCAGATCAAGCGATACGTCTTGCAGCGCCTGCACATGCCCACCGTTTGGCAGGTCAAAGCGCATGGACAGATTTTGGATGGATAATCCGGACATAATTTTCCCACCTGTGGCTTGCGCGTCTGTGCGCGCGGGCTCGGGCAGGTTCCGGCCTGCCTCGATTTGAAAAGGCCCGCGCGAATGTCGCGCGGGCCTGTCGGCTTATTGTGTGGCGGCCAGTGGGCCGGTGTTGACTGTGCCGTCATAGCTGTCCAGCGCCGCGTCGATCGACCCGGAGTCGACGAACACGTCCGCCACGCCCTTCATGAAGCTGGCGGCGGTGCCACCGAGCCATGCTTCGCTCAGCTGCTCTTCGACCGACGGGAACACGAAACCGGCCAGTGTCTCGGCGGTTGCGTCCTCATCCATACCCGCATCCTTGGCGATGACGGGCAGCATTTCGGCTGTGTTCTCGCCGCTGTTCCACATGGCGTTGGCTTCGGCGGTGACAGCCAGGAACTGGCTCAGCAGCTCGCCTTCTTCGGCGATAAAGCTGGCGGGCGCGGTTGTGGCGTCAAACACCAGGATGCCCAGTGCCTGCTTTTCGTCACCGGTCAGTAGCACGTTGCCGCTTTCCTTCATGCGGCGCAGGGCACCACCCCAACCACAAGCCATGTCGACCGAACCCTGTGCAAGGGCAGCCGCGCCCTCGGCAGGCGCCATGTCAACCACGTCAAGCGATGCCAGATCCACGCCAAAGTGGCTCATCTGGCTCAGGAAGCCGTAGTGGGCCGCAGTGCCCAGCGGCACGGCCACTTTCTTGCCTGCCAGTTCACCGGCGGACTCCTTGTCTATCTCCAAAGAGGAGGCAACGACGCAGTTGTCGTTGTCGGAATAGCTGACCGCGACGTCGACGATCTGAATGTCCTGCCCGGCAGAGGCGGCCACCACGAAGGGCGGCACGCCCTGGGACACGCTGATCTGCACGTCGCCCGACGCCATGGCCGCGCTCATGGCGGTGCCGGTGTCGAAGCTCACCCAGTTGATAGTCGTGCCTTCCATAGCCGCTTCATACATGCCGGTTTCCTTGGCGAACTGGAACGGCATCGGCCACTCCAGGAAGTACGCCACGGTGATTTCCTCGGCGACAGCGCTCTGCGCGCCCACCAGCATGGCAGAGGCCGCAACGGCACCCATCAGCTTGGTCTTGAATGTCATGTCTTTACTCCCGTGTTTTTCGCGGACAGTGGAGCCCGCGTCTGGATCGTTTCGGGCGGTGGTCCGCCTCTGTCGCACGCGAGTGATCGCGGCGCTGGCGTGATCCGAAACGATAATCCGGCCCGGATCAACGTAAAATCGGGGCACATGGCGCAAATTTGTGCAGGTGAATTCAGTCTTTGAGATTCCCAAATTTCCCACAGGGCCATGAAAACAAGGGGTTTTCGTAAAGCCCACAAGGGCCACCCGCATCCGGCCACGCGCAACTGGCTTTACTTGTGCAGGCAAACTGGCCCTACTGTTGTGACCAGATTCTCAGCGATTGTGCGCCTCAGCACGCCTGATTGGCCCTTTGTTTCATGGGCCGCCCCCATTTTTCGAAAGGTTCCTCCCATGGACGGTACGTTCAACGAAAACGATATGAGCCGCGTGATCGAAGCGGATCGCGCAAATGTTTGGCACCATCTCATCCAACACCAGCCGTTTTTCACCGGCGCTGATCCCAAGATCATCATCGAGGGCAAGGGCCTGCGCGTCTGGGACCAGAAAGGCATCGAACATATCGATGCCGTCTCGGGTGGTGTGTGGACGGTGAACGTGGGCTACGGCCGCGAGAGCATGGGCGACGCCGTGCGCGATGCCATCGTGAAAATGAACTTCTTCGGCGGCACCGTCGGCTCCATCCCCGGCGCGCTCTTTGCCGAAAAGCTGCTGACCAAGATGCCCGGCCTTGACCGCGTCTACTACGCCAACTCCGGGTCCGAGGCGAATGAGAAAGCTTTCAAGATGGTCCGCCAGATCGCGCACAAGCGCTATGGCGGCAAAAAACACAAGATCCTCTACCGCGACCGCGACTACCACGGCACCACCATCGCGTGCCTGAGCGCCGGTGGCCAGGACGAGCGCAACGCGCAATACGGCCCCTACACCCCCGGCTTCGTACGCGTGCCCCACTGCCTCGAATACCGCAAGCACGAACAGGACGGCGCGCCTGACGTGGGCTACGGCGAATGGGCCGCCAACCAGATCGAGGACGTCATCCTGCGCGAAGGCCCCGACACCGTGGGTGCCCTCTGCCTCGAACCCGTCACCGCAGGCGGCGGGGTGATCGTGCCCCCGGAAGGCTACTGGGAACGGGTGCAGGAGATTTGCAAGAAGTACGACATCCTCCTGCATATTGACGAGGTCGTCTGCGGCGTGGGCCGCACCGGCACATGGTTCGGCTACCAGCACTACGGGATCAAACCTGACATTGTGACGATGGCCAAAGGGGTCGCCTCGGGCTACGCCGCCATTTCGTGCCTTGCCACAACCAACGAAGTCTTCGACATGTTCAAGGACGACACGTCGGACCACCTCAACTACTTCCGCGACATCTCCACCTTCGGCGGCTGCACGGCAGGCCCTGCGGCAGCGCTCGAAAACATGCGGATCATTGAGGATGAGAACCTGCTCGAAAACACGACCCAGATGGGCGACTACATGCTCGACAAGCTGTCCGAGCTGAAGGACAAGCACGAAGTGATCGGCGACGTCCGGGGCAAAGGGCTGTTCCTCGGCGCCGAACTGGTCAAGGACCGCGACAGCCGCGACCCAGCAGACGAAGCCATGGTGCAAGCCGTGGTCAAGGACTGCATGGCGCAAGCCGTTGTCATCGGCGCGACCAACCGGTCCCTGCCGGGCAAGAACAACACGCTCTGCTTCTCGCCTGCCCTGATCGCGACCAAGGACGACATCGACCAGATCTGCGGCGCCGTGGACGGCGCGCTGACCCGCGTGTTCGGCTGAGGCGCATCAGGATGCGCCTTACTGGGCGCAACACATCAATCGTAAGGCGGGGGTGTCCCCCGCCTTTTTCGTGCGCAGGCCCGTGCTAAACCAACAACCGGAACGGGGCTGGTACGGTCCGCCACATCAGTCAAGTGCTGGAGCTGTCGCCTGCAAGATAGGGCTGCGCAGTGCAATCCGCTGAAACGAGTCACAAACCGACATCTCATCGCCCGACAGCCGCACCAACCACACCTGTTTGCTCGCATCAAAGAAAGGCCCAGTGACAAGCGGTGCGTTCAACGCGGTGGGTGTTTGCGGCCGCTCCCTGTCTCGCAAGGTCAAACCGTTGAACATGAACTTGTTCGGATCCCGTCCGTCGAAGATGTTGTGCCGACCGTTCAAGTGCCCATCATATAGTTGCAAGTAGTAGGATCCACTCAGATAAACATCACAATCGGGACAGGCGAAGTTGCCCAGATAAGAGGCCTCTATGCGCAAGACATGCGCGTCACTCTGCAGCTCGACACGCTCTTCCACAAACAGATTGCGCAGCGTGACCTCATTATCCGTTTTCGGCGTGCCGATCATGTCCAATACCAACAGCGCACCCAAGGCGACACCGCCATTTCGATCCAAAGTCAGCAAGGCGAGCGCATCGCGTACGCGAGGTCCCATGCTTTCACCTTGGGCCAATGTGGCAACTGCGCCCAACGTCGCTGCGCTCGGCGGTGTATGCAAAACGTGCTGGAAATTGAAATACAGACTGCAGGTGGCATCGTCTGAAGCATAACTTGCCAGCGGGTCAGACGTACCCTGCCGTCCCAGTACCTCCAACCATTCACCAAGCGTACGGGTCTCAACGGTGGCCAACATGAGGTCGCGGATCTCATTCACTAAATTCAGCGTCAGGATCTCATTCTGCATCGCCGCCGCTTCGGTCTGCTCCCGCAACCGCTCGGTCTGCGCCTGCATCAACTCTGTCTGCGCCGCCATAAACCCGGTCTGCTCGGCCAGCCGCTCGGTCTGCACCCGCAGCACCTCGGTCTGCTCGCCCAGCTTCCGGTTCTGCTCAAACAGCAGCACAGTCCCCATGAACGCACCAAAGGCCAGCAGCAGCGCCACCGCCGTCGCGATCACCCAGCGGTAAAACCCGGTCCAAGCGTACCAGCCCATCCCGCGCTGCACGACCTCCTGCGCGTGCTGCGTGGCCGCCGCCCGGTCCCCGGCCGTCGCCGCCGAGACGCCCGCGATGAGCGACGCGCTCACATCATCCAACGTCGCCTCGGCCCGACCAAAAAGCCTGCGCAGGATCCAGTCGCGGAAAAACAGCGCGATCACCAGCACCACGACCAACGCGGCGACGGCGACAAAGACGGTCACCGCAATACGGCGCAGCTCCTGCTCCGCCGCGCCCATGATGCTCGCCGCAATCGGCACGGTCAAAAGGGCGGCGGCAAAGACGCCCAACCAGAAGGACAAATGCTTGGTCATTCCCGCATCCTGCGCAACAGGGTGCGCTGCAGGCAAGGTTTGTTTGCGACCCACCATACGGCGGATCAGGTCGTGCTCGACATGTTATCGCGGATTTGGCGCATGATATCGCGCGCGTCGGCTTCCAGACGCGGCAGCGTATTGTCCGACGGATAGCCCTGGGTATAGCCACAGAGCAGCGACAGCCAGTATACGCGCACCACCCGGTTGATCCGCTTCTGGTATCCCGGCCCCAACTTGCGAAACCAGGCCACCATGTCACTGTCCATCCGCAGGGTGATCCGCGTCTTGTGCGGTTCCACCGGACGTCCAGATCAAACCCGTTCCGGCAGGCTCTTGTCCCGCCATTGAATGAACAGGTCTGTCTGCAGCGCTTCCAGTTCGTAAATCGCCTGGGTGTGGGCTGCGCTTTCGCTTGGGGTGGGCATGGTCATGCCCTTTCACAGATAAGACATAATCCTCCCCAGGTCGGGTAAACATCGCATGATATGACCGAACGGTGTACAGGTTGTGCATAGTTTATGCACGGGATGTGCCGCGCGGTCTTTCCGATTTGCCTTGCACAACACTACTATTAATGATACGAATAATCTCATTAATGGACACCATAGAAGCACCGAGATCTGCTTATTTCGGACAGTTTCGTAAGTGCGTAATGCCAGATTGATTTCTAGGTAAGTCCAGAATACGCTCAGGCCATGGCACTCCCTGTCGAAACATTCTTCCTGCAGCCCGGCCATCAGGGCACTCTGCAAAGCCAGGTGCAGCAGATGATCGCCCACGGCATCCTGTCCGGGCGCTTCGGCTCCGGGGAAAAGCTGCCCTCAACCCGCAAACTGGCGGGCCATCTGGGCATCAGCCGGATCACCGTCACGCTCGCCTATACCGAGCTTGTCGCCTCCGACTACCTCACTGCGCGGGGGCGCTCCGGCTACTATGTGTCGGCCAACGCGCCCGTCCCGCCCAGCTATCAGCCTCAACCGGCCTCGGGCGACGCGGTGGACTGGACCCGCGCCATCGGCCAGCGTTTTTCGGGCGGTCATACCCTCTCGAAACCGCAGGATTGGGCGCGTTTCAAATACCCGTTTATCTACGGCCAGACCGATCCGCAGCTCTTTGACCACGCCAACTGGCGCCAGTGCGCGCTGCAGGCACTGGGCCAGCGGGACTTCGCGGCGCTGACCTCGGACTATTTCGATCAGGATGACCCACAGCTTATCGAGTTCATCCAGCGCAACACCCTTCCCCGGCGCGGCATCTCGGCAAATGCGGATCAGATCCTGATCACACTCGGCGCGCAAAACGCTCTCTGGCTCGCGGCCCAAATCCTCCTGACCCAACGGCGCACCGCGGCATTCGAGGATCCGTGCTACCCCGCCCTGCGGGAGGTTCTGACCCAATCCCGCTGCCATATGGCCCCCGTGCGCGTGGACAGGGACGGCCTGCCGCCTGACGGCATCCCGCCGGACACCGACGTGATTTTCTCAACCCCTAGCCACCAATGCCCGACCACGTCCACCATGCCCATGCCCCGCAGACAGGCCCTGCTGGACCGCGCACGCGAGTTGGACGCGCTGATTGTCGAGGATGACTACGAGTTCGAGATGTCCTTCCTCAACCCGCCCTCCCCTGCGCTCAAGTCGATGGATACGGATGGGCGGGTGATCTATGTGGGCAGCTTCTCCAAGTCGCTCTTTCCCGGCCTCCGGCTTGGCTACCTTGTCGGGTCAGAGCCGTTTGTGCGCGAAGCCCGCGCCCTGCGTACTTCGGTTCTGCGCCATCCACCGGGCCACATCCAACGAACAGCAGCCTATTTCCTGTCGATGGGGCATTATGATGCGCAAATCCGAAAAATGAGTGCCGCGCTGCACACTCGGCGCGACGCCATGCAGGACGCCATAGAAACCCACGGCCTCGACATCGCAGGCCAGGGCGCCTTCGGCGGCTCCTCTTACTGGATGCGCGCGCCGCAAGGGGTGGACACGCGGGCAATGGCCCAACAATTGCAAGGGGTTGGCGTCTTGATCGAGCCCGGCCACGCCTTCTTTTCCGGCGATGACCAGCCCCGCGGGTTTTACCGCCTTGGATACTCCTCAATCCATGCTGACCGCATCCACGACGGCATTGGCCTTATCGCGCAGCACCTGAATCACTAGCCTGGACTTAAATGGATATATAAACTGGCCCTAACGGACCACCCGACACGCCACTATCGTCGTGCACAACATTCCGGGGCGATTCGACGCCCCTGCCTCTATTGGAGACTGCCCCATGAAAATGACCACCGAAGAAGCCTTTGTGAAATGCCTGCAGCGGCATGGCATTGAGCACGCATTTGGCATTATCGGCTCGGCCATGATGCCGATTTCCGACATCTTCCCTGATGCCGGTATCCAGTTCTGGGACTGCGCCCATGAAGGTTCCGCCGGCATGATGGCCGACGGCTTCACGCGTGCCACCGGCAAAATGTCGATGATGATCGCGCAAAACGGCCCCGGCATCACCAACTTCGTGACTGCGGTCAAGACGGCGTACTGGAACCACACTCCTTTGCTTTTGGTTACCCCGCAGGCCGCCAACAAAACGATTGGTCAAGGTGGCTTCCAAGAAGTCGAGCAGATGAAGCTGTTCGAAGACATGGTCGCCTATCAGGAAGAGGTCCGCGACCCGTCCCGCGTGGCCGAGGTTTTGACCCGCGTCATCAGCCAGGCCAAACGCCTGTCGGGCCCGGCCCAACTGAACATCCCGCGTGACTTCTGGACGCAAGTTATCGACATCGAAATCCCCGAGCCGATCGAATTCGAAGCCTCCCCTGGCGGCCAGAACTCGGTGGCCGAAGCAGCGAAAATCCTGTCGGAAGCCAAAAACCCCGTCATCCTGAACGGCGCAGGCGTGGTCCTGTCCCAAGGTGGTCTGGCCGCATCGCAGGAACTGGCCGAGCGCCTGACAGCGCCGGTTTGCGTGGGCTACCAACACAACGACGCCTTCCCCGGCAACCACCCGCTGTTTGCTGGCCCGCTGGGCTATAACGGCTCCAAAGCAGGCATGCAGCTGATCTCCGAAGCGGACGTGGTTCTGTGCCTCGGCACGCGCCTCAACCCGTTCTCGACCCTTCCCGGCTACGGCATCGACTACTGGCCAACAGACGCGAAAATCATCCAGGTCGACATCAACCCCGACCGCATCGGTCTGACCAAGAAAGTCACCGTGGGCATCGTGGGCGACGCCGCCAAAGTGGCCAACGGCATCATCGCTCAACTGTCCGATGACGCTGGCGACGCAGGCCGCGAGGCACGCAAAGACAAGATCGCTCAGACCAAATCGGCATGGGCTCAAGAACTGACGTCCATGAACGAAGAGCAGGACGATCCCGGCACCAACTGGAACGAGCGTGCACGTGCCGCGAAACCAGACTGGATGTCGCCCCGCATGGCATGGCGCGCCATCCAAGCGGCGCTGCCGGTCGAGGCGATCATCTCCTCCGACATCGGCAACAACTGCGCCATCGGCAACGCCTATCCCTCCTTCGAGGAAGGCCGGAAATATCTGGCACCCGGCCTGTTCGGCCCCTGCGGCTACGGCCTGCCCGCCATCGTGGGTGCGAAGATCGGTCAACCCGACGTGCCGGTTGTCGGTTTCGCCGGTGATGGCGCATTTGGCATCGCGGTGAACGAGTTGACCGCCATCGGTCGCGGCGAATGGCCTGCCATCACGCAGATCGTCTTCCGCAACTATCAGTGGGGTGCGGAAAAGCGGAACTCGACCCTGTGGTTCGACGACAACTTCGTTGGCACCGAGCTGGACGAGCAGGTGTCCTATGCAGGCATCGCCAACGCATGTGGCCTGAAAGGTGTCGTTGCCCGGACCCAAGAGGAACTGACCGCCGCGCTGAACCAGGCGATCAAGGATCAGATGGAAAACGGCATTACGACCCTGATCGAAGCGATGATCAACCAGGAACTGGGCGATCCATTCCGCCGCGACGCGATGAAGAAGCCAGTCCAGGTGGCTGGCATCTCCAAAGACGACATGGTTCCGCAGACCGCTGCGTAACCTCACAAGACCCGAGGGGATGGGCACACGCCCGTCCCCTCTTTTTCATTTCTGAAAGGCGGCCTCTTGCCACAATCCTTCCTGTCCGACGCCGAGGCCATCGCGCCCCCGCACATCATCGAGATGGCGCAAAAAGCGGCCAGCCCCCGCGTGGCGATTGCCCGCGCCGGTGCGCCCCTGCCGATGCTGGCAGCCAAGGAAGCAACCGAAGCCAACATGATGATCCCGGTCTTCACCGGTGAGCGTCATATGATCGAGGCAGAAGCAGAGAAGCTGAACTGGGACATCTCAGGCTTCGAATTGATCGAAGCCGAGGGCGAAGCAGCCTCGGGCGCCGCCGCCGCACTGGCCTGCGGTGAGGGCCGCGCCGATGTGCTGATGAAGGGCCAACTCCATACGGATGCGTTCATGCGCGCTGCCGTGTCCCGCGATGCGGGCCTGCGCACGGGCCGCCGCTTTGTCCACATCTTCCACATCACCACGCCGGACGGCACCGGCTCGATCACCATCTCGGACGCTGCCGTGAACGTGACCCCCGACATGGCCACGCGCCAGGACGCGACGGCCGAGGTGGTCAAATTGCTGCACAAGCTGGGCAATGCCCGGCCCAAGGTCGCCTTCCTGTCAGCAACCGAATCCGCCATTGAAAGCGTGCCCTCGTCCATGGATGGACGCGCTCTGCGCGATTGGGCCATCGAAAACATCGCCGATGCCGATTTCTCCGGCCCCCTCGCCTTTGACCTGATCATGTCGCCTAAATCCGTGGCGACCAAGAAGATGACCGACGACCCGGTCGCGGGCAAAGCCGACGCGATCATCGTGCCCGACATCGTGTCCGGCAACGCACTCTTCAAATCCTTTGTCTACTTGGCCGGTGGCTGCGCAGGCGGCATCGTCATGGGGGCCAAGGTCCCGATCCTTCTGACCTCGCGCGCCGACCCACCTGCGGCGCGCCTGTCGTCCGTGGCCCTTGGGGCCATCATGGCCGCCGCATGATCCTGGTCGTCAACGCAGGCTCCTCCTCCATCAAGGTCGCGCTGTTTCAGCCCGATCTGACAGAAGTGATGGCAGGGCAAGTGAGCGGCATTGGCGGCGCATTGGCTCATCTGAAACTGGGCGAAGAAGATCAGAACGTCACAGCACCCGACCATGACGCGGCGCTGACGACAATCCTCGACAGCCTCACGCGGCAGGGGATCACCCCGGATCAACTGACGGCGGCAGCGCACCGCGTGGTGCATGGTGGCACATCACTGGTCGACCCGGTGGCGGTGGACGACACGGTGATTGCAGGGATCGAAGCGGCCACGCCTCTGGCGCCCCTGCACAACCCCAACAACCTCGCAGGCATCCGCGCGCTGCAAACGCTCGCGCCCGAACTGCCGCAATATGCCAGCTTCGGCACGGCATTCCATGCGAACCAGCCCGAGGTCGCGACGACCTATGCCCTCCCGAAAGAGCCACGCTCCATGGGCATTCGCCGCTATGGCTTCCACGGCCTCAGCTACGCATGGATCGTCACGCAATTCGGCTCTGACCTGCCCAACCGCCTGCTCGCCTTCCATCTCGGCTCCGGCGCGTCACTCTGCGCGATCCAAAAAGGCGTCTCAGTTGCCACCTCCATGGGATACTCCCCGCTTGATGGGCTGACCATGGGCACCCGCTCCGGCGCGATCGACGGCATGGCTGTTTTGCGGCTGGCCGAGATTTACGGCGCGGACGAAGCGGCCCACATGCTCAACCACGAAAGCGGGCTCAAAGGACTTGGCGGCAGCAATGACATGCGCCTGCTGCTCGGCGCCGATACGGACCGCGCGAAATTGGCAGTCGAGCATTTCTGCTACTGGGCCGCCCGTCATGCAGGCTCGGCCATCGTCGCGATGGGCGGTCTCGACGCCGTGGCCTTCACCGGCGGCATCGGTGAGAACGCAGTGCCTATCCGCACCCGCATCATGGAGCACCTGCACCTTTTCGGCGACGTGCCTGTACACGTGGTCAAAGCCGACGAAGAACGCCAAATCGCAACAGACGCGCGCGCATTGATGACGGGTGCCGCACAATGACGGCGACCGGCAACCCCAACTCGTTCTTTCAGGACCTGCCCGACCGCGTCCGCGTGCTCTTCCCCGGCGTTCTGGTCGCGATCATCGTCGCGATAACAGCGCAGTTCCTGGCGGATCACTACGATACACCCGCGATGCTTATGGCGCTGTTGCTGGGCATTGCCGTCGCGTTCCTCGGGGACGAGGGCAAGACGGTGGAGGGCATCGCCTTTGCCGCCCGTACCATCCTGCGCCTTGGCATCGCGTTTCTGGGCGTGCGTATCTCATTCGAACTGATGGCGGGGCTGGGCCTCGAATTGGTCGCGCTCGTCATCGGCGGGGTTGCCGCCACCATCGGCTTCGGCCTGCTCATCGCGCGCTTCTTCGGCCACGGCTGGCGGTTCGCCTTCCTCACCGCAGGCTCGGTCGCCATCTGCGGCGCATCGGCCGCGCTTGCGATCAGTGCCATCCTGCCCAAGGACGAACGCTCCGAACAGCGGCTGATCTTCACCGTGCTGGGCGTCACCGTCCTGTCGACCATCGCCATGGTCGCTTACCCGATCCTCGTCACCCAACTCGGCATGGACGACATGTCGGGCGGTATCTTCCTCGGCGCCACCATCCATGACGTCGCTCAAGTGGTCGGCGCGGGCTTCTCCATCTCGGAGGAAGCAGGCGACACCGCGACCCTGGTCAAGCTGATCCGCGTGTCGATGCTGGCCCCTGTGGTCCTGATCGCCGCGCTCCTCATCCGCTCCTTCGCCGAAGCGCCCGAGGACGGCGCACGTCCGCCGCTCCTGCCGCTCTTCGTGATCGGCTTCCTGGCGCTCGCGACACTCAATTCGTTCAATCTGATCCCGACCCCGGTCACCGATCTGATGAGCCAGGCCTCGCGCTGGATGCTCCTGATCGCGATCGCGGCGGTCGGCATGAAAACAAACCTCAAGCGGGTGCTCGCGGTCGGAGGGGCCGCAATTGCGCTGCTTGTCACCGAAACCCTGTTCATCGCAGCGCTGATACTTGCGGGGATTTACTATTTAGCCTGACAAACAGGCAAACGGGAGGCCAGATGACGTTCCAGCAACCTAAGATCAATACCTCGCCCCATGTCTCGGACGAGGTGCGCAAAACCACCTGCTACATGTGCGCCTGCCGTTGCGGGATCAACGTGCATATGAAGGACGGCAAGGTCGCCTATATCGAGGGCAACCGCGACCACCCGGTGAACCAGGGCGTGCTCTGCGCCAAAGGATCGGCAGGCATCATGCAGGTCAACGCCCCCTCGCGCCTGCGCAAGCCGCTCAAGCGCGTGGGCGAACGCGGCTCTGGCGAATTCCAGGAAATCGAGTGGGACGAGGCGCTACAGATCGCAACCGACTGGCTGGCCCCGATCCGCAAGGACGACCCCTCGAAGCTGGCCTTCTTCACAGGCCGCGACCAGTCGCAAAGCTTCACCAGCTTCTTTGCCCAGAATTTCGGCACCCCCAACTATGCGGCCCATGGCGGTTTCTGCTCTGTCAACATGGCCGCCGCTGGCATCTACACGATGGGGGGAGCGTTCTGGGAATTCGGCCAGCCCGATTGGGATCACACCAAGCTCTTCATGCTGTTCGGCGTGGCCGAAGACCACGACAGCAACCCGATCAAGATGGGCATCGGCAAGATCAAGGCACGCGGCGCGCGCGTTATCGGCGTGAACCCGATCCGCACAGGCTACAACGCGGTGGCCGATGACTGGGTCGGCATCACCCCCGGCACTGATGGCTTGTTCATCCTGTCCCTCGTCCACTGCCTGATGAAAGCGGGCAAGATCGACGTGAACTACCTGGCGCAATTCACCAACGCGCCCTGCCTGATCAACGGCGACGAGAAGTCGCCGGAGTTCGGCCTCCTCCTGCGCGACGACAACGGCAAGGAACTGGTGATCGACCGCGCCACAGGCAAGCTGACCCCCTTCGACCAGAAAGGCGTCAAACCCGACCTCACCGCCACCCACCGCCACGCAGGCATTAGCCACCGCACGGTCATGCAGCATATGGCCGAACGCTACCTGTCGGACGAGTACGCGCCCGAGGCCGTCGCAGACCGCGTCGGCATCTCCGCCAAACGCATCCGCACGCTGGCCGCCGAAATCGCCCGCGTCGCCTTCGACGGAGCGTTCGAGCTGCAACAGGAATGGACCGACTTCCGCGGCGAAACGCACAAGACAATGCAAGGCCGCCCCGTCTCCTTCCACTCCATGCGCGGGATTTCGGCCCACGCCAACGGCTTCCAGACCTGCCGCGCGCTTCACGTGCTACAAATCCTGCTGGGCACGGTCGAAGTTCCCGGCGGGTTCCGCTTCAAACCGCCCTACCCGAAACCCGCCACGGCGCACCCGAAACCGCACTGCGGCACCACGCCCGACAAACCTCTTGATGGCCCGCACCTGGGCTTTGTCCACGGCCCTGATGATCTGGCCCTGAAGGAAGACGGCACCCCGGCCCGCATCGACAAGGCGTTCAGCTGGGAAAATCCCATGTCCGCCCACGGGCTGATGCACATGGTGATCTCGAACGCCTATGCGGGCGATCCTTACAAGATCGACACGCTGTTCATGTACATGGCGAACATGTCGTGGAACTCGTCCATGAACACGCGCGGTGTGATCGACATGCTGACCGACAAGGACGACAACGGCGACTACGTTATTCCGCGCATCATCTATTCGGATGCGTATAGCTCAGAAATGGTCGCCTATGCCGACCTGATCCTGCCCGACACAACCTACCTCGAACGGCACGACTGCATCTCACTGCTCGACCGCCCCATTTGCGAGGCCGACGCTGCCGCCGACGCCATCCGCTGGCCAGTGATCGAACCCGACCGCGACGTGCGCGGCTTCCAATCGGTGCTCTGCGAGCTCGGCGCCAAACTCGGCCTGCCCGGCTTCACCAATGACGACGGCAGCCAGAAATATGCCGACTACGGCGACTACATCGTCAACCACGAACGCAAACCGGGCATCGGCCCCCTCGCCGGTTGGCGCATGGGCGAGGATGGCCTGGTAAACGGGCGTGGCGGCATCAACGAAAGCCAACTCGACAACTACATCGAAAATGGCGGCTTCTGGGTCGGGCATATCCCGGACGAAGCGCTTTACTACAAACCTTGGAACAGTGCGTACCAGGACTGGGCCGTGGGCATGGGCCTCTTCGACAGCCCACAACCCTATCTCTTCACGCTCTACGTGGAACCCATGCGCCGCTTCCAACTCGCAGCCGAAGGGCATGGCGACCGCCAGCCCCCGGATCACCTGCGCGAGCGGATCAAGGCAACGATGGATCCGCTGCCGATCTGGTACGACCCGTCACCCGACAACCACTGCGACGACTACCCGATCACAGCACTCACCCAGCGCCCCATGGCGATGTACCACTCCTGGGGCAGCCAGAACGCATGGCTGCGGCAACTCCACGGCCACAACCCGCTCTACCTGCCGACCAAGCTGATGCGGGAAAACAGCCTCAGCGACGGCGACTGGGCCAAAGTCACATCGCCCCACGGCGAAATCACCGTGCCGGTTCTCGAAATGGCCGCACTCAATGAAAACACGGTCTGGACCTGGAACGCGATCGGCAAGCGCAAAGGCGCCTGGGCGCTCGACGAAAACGCGCCAGAAGCGACCAAGGGCTTCCTGCTGAACCACCTGATCCACGAGCTGCTCCCACCAAAGGGCGACGGGCTCCGCTGGGCCAACTCCGACCCGATCACGGGGCAGGCGGCGTGGTTCGACCTCAAGGTCCGCATCGAAAAGGCCGACGCACCCAGCGAAAGCCAACCCGCGATGGGGCCGATCAAATCCCCGGTGGGCAAAGGGCCAATGCAGCTGGCATGGAAGGTCGGCAAATGACCCCCATCCAGCGCACCCTCCTCGCCATCGCGGCTTTCGTTATCATCGCCGTGGGTACGTTCATCTACTTCATCGCCAACTGGGACGCGTCAAAAGCCGAACCCATCGGCATGAAGCACGACCGTCCAGCCTTCCCTGTTTCGAAAAAATCCCGGGGTCTGGGGCAGAGCCCCAGTCCTGCCCTCTCAGTGAGGACCACCGCATGACCACCCTACCCCAATCCACCGAACGCAAACTCGGCCTCGTCATCGACCTGGATACTTGTGTCGGCTGCCACGCCTGCGTGATCTCGTGCAAAGGCTGGAACACCGAAAACTACGGCGCACCGCTGGCAGACACGGATGCGTATGGCAGCGACCCTTCCGGCACGTTCCTCAACCGCGTCCACAGCTACGAGGTGCAACCAAGCCAAGGCGAAGCACAACTCATCCACTTCCCCAAATCCTGCCTGCATTGCGAGGACGCGCCCTGCGTCACGGTCTGCCCGACGGGCGCCAGCTACAAGCGCACCGAAGACGGCATCGTACTGGTGAATGAGTCGGACTGCATCGGCTGTGGCCTCTGCGCCTGGGCCTGCCCCTATGGCGCGCGGGAAATGGACGCGGTGGAAAAGGTGATGAAAAAATGCACCCTCTGCGTGGACCGCATCTATAACGAAAACCTGCCCGAGGAAGACCGCGAACCCGCCTGCGTGCGGACCTGCCCCGCAGGTGCGCGCCACTTCGGTGACTTCGCGGACCCCGAAAGTAATGTGTCGAAACTCACCGCCGAACGCGGCGGCATGGACCTGATGCCCGAACAGGGCACCAAGCCCGTGAACAAGTACCTGCCGCCCCGTCCCAAGGACACGCTGTCCGAGGGCGCGGGCGACATCGACATCCTTGCCCCCTACCTCGAACCCGTCGCACAAGAAGCCACTGGCTTCCTCGGCTGGCTCGACAAGACGTTGGAGAAACTCTGATGCATCCCGCACCCTCCGTTATTTTCTTCACGGTCTTTTCCGGCATCGGCTTTGGCCTCCTGACCTTCCTCGGCCTCGGCTACCCGGCGGTCACCGGTTGGTCTGCCTTCGCGTTCTTCGTCATCGGCTATCTCTGCGCGGTCGGCGGGCTGATCTCCTCCACCTTCCACTTGGGCCACCCGGAACGCGCATTCAAAGCGTTCACCCAGTGGCAATCGTCCTGGCTCAGCCGCGAGGGCATCTGTGCGGTCGTCGCCCTGATCCTCATGGCGCTCTATGGCGCAGGGCTGGTGTTCTTCGGCCAGCGCTGGGGTCTTCTTGGTGTCATCGGGTCGTTCTTCTCACTCATGACCGTCTTCACGACGTCCATGATCTACGCCCAGCTCAAAACCATCCCGCGCTGGAACTCACCCCTCACCCCCGCCATGTTCCTCAGCTTTTCGCTTGCAGGCGGCGCGTTGCTCGCTGGCCAGGTCACGTGGGCCATGGCCCTCATCGCCATATCGGGCGTCATCCAGGTGGTGCTATGGATGCAAGGCGATGGCGCGCTCAAAGGTTCGGGCACGACGCTCGCAACCGCAACGGGCCTCGGCACAAACGGCAGCGTCCGCGCGTTCGAGCCGCCGCATACAGGCACCAACTATCTGCTCAAGGAATTTGCGTACGTCGTGGGCCGCAAGCACAGCATGAAGCTGCGGACGATCTCATTCGTGCTGATGGTTGTGCTGCCGGTCTTGCTGCTGGCGCTGCCCTTCTCGCACTGGATCGCGCTTGTGGCCGTGGTCAGCTACGTCGCAGGCACTCTGGCCTCGCGCTGGCTGTTCTTTGCGGAGGCCGAACACGTGGTCGGCCTCTACTACGGCAAACGGTGATAACGGTGGGCAGATTGCCCAACCTGCGGTTACGCGGCATATAGGGTGGGCAATCTGCCCACCTCTTTTACATCAGCCCGGCAAACTCCAACGCCGCATCAACCTTGGCCTTGGTCTCATCTGCAAGCCCGGTCAGCGGCAAGCGCACCTCGTCCGAACACAGCCCCAACCGCGACATGGCATATTTCGCACCAACAAGCCCCGGCTCGGTAAAGATCGCCTTATGCAGCGGCATCACCTTGTCCTGGATCTCCAGCGCCTTGGCATAGTCACCGGCGAGACACGCCTCCTGCATCTGGCTCAGCAGCTTCGGCGCCGCGTTGGCCGTGACGGAAATACAACCCATACCGCCCTGGGCGTTGAACCCATGCGCCGTCGCATCCTCACCCGACAACTGGATGAAATCCGGACCGCAGGCCAAGCGCTGATCGCATACGCGGGCCAGATCACCGGTCGCATCCTTCACACCCACAATACGCGGCAGTTTGGCAAGCTCCGCCATCGTGTCAGGCGTCATGTCGATCACCGACCGGCCGGGGATGTTGTAAATGATGATCGGAATGTCGGCACAATCATGCAGCGCGGTGAAATGCGCGATCAGACCGCGCTGTGTCGGCTTGTTGTAGTAGGGCGTCACGACCAACGCCGCATCCGCACCCACCTTCGCAGCGCACTCGACGAACCGAATGGCCTCGACCGTGTTGTTCGACCCGGCCCCCGCAATGACGGGAATGCGGCCCGCGGCGGCTTTCACAACCGTTTCGATGACAGTCTCGTGCTCCTCATGGGTCAGGGTCGGGCTTTCGCCAGTGGTGCCCACAGGCACTAGCCCGTGCGAACCTTCGCCCACATGCCACTCAACAAGTTTCTTGAGCGTTTCCAGATCCAAAGCGCCGTTACGAAACGGCGTGACGAGGGCAGGCATAGAACCTTTGAACATTCTCACGCTCCTTTTTTACGTGTGGCAGGCAGAGGGCCTGGTGTGAATTTGCGATATGCCCGGAAACGTGAGTTGAACTGTCACCGTCCGCACATATTCTCAGAGGCTCTAGCCACGCGACGCAGGGAATTGCAAGAGATGAGCCGGATTGCCCTCGCCTTTGCCCTGCTTTTTGCATCCGTTGTGGCCGCAGCAGCAGAACGGCCCCGCCCCCTCGGCTGGGCGATGGAGGCGCTGCGCGGCGGCAGCTGGGACACTGCCGCAGCCCTTGCCGCCCGCGACGGTGAAGTGGCCGCCGACATCATCGAATGGCAGCGCCTGCGCGCCGGTCGCGGCACCTATCAAGATGTGGTCGACTTCCTCGACCGCCGCCCCGACTGGCCCGGCGAAGCACTGCTGCGCGCACGCTCCGAAGAGGCAGTCGCGGACGCCTCCGACGCCGCGATTCTCGCTTTCTTCGAAGAGATGGCCGCGCAAACACCCGAAGGTGTTCTGGCCCACGCCGCAGCCCTCACCCGCGCCGGTCGGGATGGAGAGGCCGAGGCAAACCTCGTCCTCGCGTGGCGCACGCTGCCCATGTCGGACACAACACATGCACGCTATCTCAACGCGCATGGTGATCTGCTGAAATCCCATCATGCCGCCCGCCTCGACGCGCTTCTATGGTCAAACGACCTCCCCAGCGCGCGCCGCATGTTCGACCTCGTGGACAAGGGGCAACTGGCCCTCGCCCAGGCGCGCATCGGGCTTGGGGCGCTTGCAAACAACGTCGACGCCCTGATCGACGCAGTGCCGGAAGCACAGCAAAACGACCCCGGCCTCGCCCACGCCCGATTTGAATGGCGCGTGCGCAAGGGCCGCTGGGATGACGCCAAGGCGCTGCTCATGGACACGTCCCGCTCCGCCGACGCCCTGGGCCAGCCAGAGGAATGGTCCAACCGCCGCCGCGCACTCGCCCGCGATGAAATGCGCGACGGCGACGCTGCGCTGGCATACCAACTGGCCGCCCGCCACTTCCTGACCGAAGGGTCGGCCTATGCCGATCTCGAATGGCTCGCAGGCTACATCGCCCTGCGTCAGCTACAGGACCCCGAGGTGGCACTCGGTCACTTCCAGAATCACCGCAACGCCACCCGCTCCCCAATCTCGCGCGGACGCGCGGGCTACTGGATCGGACGCGCGCACGAGGCGATGGGCAACGAAGAAGAGGCGCGCGCCGCCTACACCGAAGGCGCGCAATACCAGACCTCCTTCTACGGCCTCCTTGCCGCCGAACGCGCAAACCTCCCCACCGATCCGCTCTTCGATGGCTCCGAAACCTTCGCAAGCACTCCAGACAATCCCCTCGCAGACAGCGACCTCTTCGAGGCAGGCCTGCTCCTGCAGGCCTCCGGCGAACTTTCCCTCGCCGAACGCTTCTGGACCCACCTCGCCGAAACCCTCGACCGCGACGCGGCCGGGCGGCTGGGCCAGGTGGCCATCGCCGCAGGCCAGCCCCACCTTGCCGTGATGATCGGCAAGCAGGTGGCACGGCGGGGCATCACGATCCATGGGCCCTACTACCCTCTGCATCCCCTCGCAGATGCCGACCTGCCCATGGCACCGGAAATGAACCTCGCCATCGCGCGGCGCGAAAGCGAATTTGATCCCGTGGTGCAGTCGGGTGTCGGCGCGCGCGGGCTGATGCAGATCATGCCCGGCACAGGCCGCGACGTCGCCGCCGATCTGGGCCTGTCTGCAGACCACACAACCGCACGTCTCATCACCGACCCGGTCTACAACGCGCGCCTCGGCGCCACATATCTCAGCCAGCTGGCCGGTCGTTTTGACGGCAACGTGATCCTGATGTCGGCAGGCTACAACGCAGGCCCCTCCCGCCCCGACCAGTGGATGCTGCGCTATGGAGATCCGCGCCGTGGGACCGAGGATTTCGACGTCATCGACTGGATCGAACACATTCCCTTTCGGGAAACCCGCAACTACGTTATGCGCGTCACCGAAAGCCTGCCCATCTATCGCGCACGCCTCGGCGGTGACCCCCTGCCGATCCCGTTTTCCGAAGAGCTGACCGGCTCAACCCTGCAGTCGTTCGCGCCATAGCGTGAACAGCCCCGCCGCCACGATAATGGCCGCACCGATCATCACATTCACTTCCAGCACCTCACCAAAGACGGTGATGCCGACCAACGCGGCAAAGACCATCTGGAAGTAAGCAAAAGGTTGCACCGCGCTCGCCTCAGCCACCTCATAGGTGCGAATAAGCAGCCAATGCCCCAACGCCCCCGTCAGGCACAGCGCCCCCATCCAGCACCAATCGGCAGCGCTCATCGGCTCCCAGAACCAGACGCCGACGCAGGTCATGCCCACGGCCCCTACCGTCCCGGTCCAGAAAAAGCTCGTCGCCGTGCTGTCGTCGCGTGCCACGTAACGCGTCAGCACGCCGTAGATGGCAAACATGATCGCCGACGCCAACGGGATCACCACGGCGGGGTCGAACACCCCCATACCGGGCTGCAAAATGATCAGCACGCCCACAAAGCCGACCCCGATCGCGGCCCATCGCCGCCAGCCGACACGCTCTCCCAATATCGGCCCTGACAGGGCCGCCACGATCAGCGGATATGCGGCAAACACCGCATGACTCTCTACCAATCCCAGAATGGTAAAGGCGGTAACCATCACGCAAATCTCGGCGGCCAACAGCAGCCCGCGCAGGCCCTGCACCACCGGTTGCCGCGTCCGTGCGGCCGCCCGCAGACCCCCGGCCTTGCGCGCGGCCACGCTGATGACAAAGGCAGCGAAGAACCAGTACCGGATCATCACCACCATGAAGACGTTGTATTCCGCCGCCAAATGGCGCGAGATCCCGTCCTGGCTCGCAAACACCACCGACACGGCAACCATCAGCGCAATGCCCAACCGCGTATTGTTGCCCTGGCTCACCCCAGCACCGCGCGCGTCATGTGCCGCTTGCGGCCAAAGCCGGGCACGCGGGTGACGGTGAACCCCGCGTCTTCAAGTCCCCGCCGGACAAAACCCGCCGCGGTATAGGTCGCCGCCGTGCCACCGGGCTTCGTATGCGCGGCAACCTCCGCCACCAGGTCCGCGCCCCATAATTCGGGGTTCTTCGCAGGCGAAAACCCATCCAGAAACCACGCATCCGCCTTGCCGTCCCAAGCCGCCAATGTATCCCGCGCGTCGCCCTCGATCACGGTCAGCGTGGCATCGTCGAACTTCGCCGACCCACCGCCCGCAGCGACCAAATGCCCGGCCAACTCCGCCACCTCGGGAAACGCCGCCAAGGCCTTCTCCATCTCCGACACCTCCATCGGAAACGCCTCGAAACTGGTGAACCTGAACCGCCCCGGCACCCCAGCATCCCGCCACGCCGCCCAAGCGGTCAGAAAGTTCAAACCCGTCCCAAACCCCAGCTCCGCAATATGAAACCCATGCGCAAACCGCGCAGGCAGGTCATTGCCCGCCAAAAACACATGCCGCGTCTCGGCCAACCCGTCCTCAAGCGAAAAATACGGATCGTCAAAGCGCACCGACACCGGAACGCGCCCCTCGCGCCACTCAAGCTCTGCCCGCTGGTCCTGCATCATCCGCCCCTGTAAAGGATGTCGCGGCGACCTTGGCGAAAGGCATCTGGAATGGCAACGGCAGACATCACCGTCCGCGGCGCAGGCATCTTTGGCCTGTCCATCGCATGGGTGCTCGCGCGCCGTGGTGCGAAGGTGCAGGTGATCGACCCAAACGGCCTCAGCGCAGGGGCGTCAGGCGGCATTGTCGGCGCGCTGGCCCCCCACGTCCCGGAAAACTGGAACCCGAAAAAGCAGTTCCAACTGGAAAGCCTGCTCATGGCCGAACCCTTCTGGGCCGAGGTCGAGGCGACAGGCGGCAAATCCCCCGGCTACGCGCGCACAGGCCGCTGCCAGCCCATCGCCGACGACACGGCATTGGCTCTCGCCCAACAGCGCAGCGAGACGGCCAAGCCACTATGGGGCGACGCCGCCACATGGACGGTCCGCCCCATCGCGGACCCTCAATGGTCCGCAAACAGCCCCACCGGCATGGAAATCTTCGACACACTCAGCGCCCGCACCCACCCGCGCCAAGCCTGTCAGGCCCTCGCCGCAGCCCTCAAAACCCAAGGCGTAGACATCCAGACCCAAGGCCCGGACACCGACATCACCATCCACGCCACTGGTGTCGCCGGCCTCGACGCGCTCAACGCCCAAAACCCCCGCATGGTCGGTGCGGGGATCAAAGGCCAAGCCGCCCTGCTTGACTTTGCCGCCCCCGATGCGCCGCAACTCTTCGCAGACACGCTCCACATCATCCCGCATACCGACGGCACCACGGCCATCGGCTCCACAACCGAACGGGAATATGCCGACCCCACCAGCACAGACGCGCAACTGGACGACATCATCGCCCGCGCCCGCGCCGTCGTACCTGCTCTCAAAGATGCCAAAGTCATCGCCAGGTGGGCGGGCCTCCGCCCCCGCTCCCGCAGCCGCGCACCCATGCTCGGCCTATGGCCCGACAGGCCGGGTCACTACATCGCAAACGGCGGGTTCAAGATCGGCTTCGGCATGGCCCCGAAAGTCGCGCACACAATGGCCGACCTGATCCTCGACGGTCGCGACACAATCCCACAAGGGTTCGAGGTGGACGCCTCCCTCTAGGCCTCTGCCTCCATGCACAGCCGTCCATCCGGCCCGCGCACCCACAGGCTCCGCCCCTTCCGGCAAAACGTGCCCACCTCATGGTGCATCAACGGCGACGTCGCCCGAAACCGGAAGCGCTCCAAGGGCCCCAAAGCCGCCTCTGCCATCAGCATCAAATGTTGCGCCAACAGCGGCCCATGCACCACCAACCCGTCATAGCCCTCAACCGCGCGGGCATAGGGCTGGTCATAGTGAATACGGTGCCCATTGAACGTCAGCGCTGAGTACCGAAAGAGCAGCGTCGCATCAAAGGACAGCTGCAACGCCTGCTCCTCATCCGTTGCCGCCACCGGCGGCACCGAACGCGGCGCACCCGGATCCGGGTCCTCGCGATAAACCAGATCCTGCCATTCGGACACGCAAAGCGTCCCACCCTGCCAGATCTCATGGCGCAGGGTGACAAACGCCAGCGGCCCCGTCCGCCCCGCCTTGCGCACGGCGTTCTCACACACAGTCACCCGCTCGGCCTCCGCGCCAAGCCGTAAAGGCACATGAAAGCGCAACCGCCCCCCGGCCCACATCCGGCGGGGCAGGCCCATGTCCGGGATCACGCCCCCCACCTTGGGATGCCCGTCCCGGCCCAGACCCTCGGGCGGTGCGGGTGACCAGAAATACAACTGGTGAAAAAATGGCGGCAACGCATCGCCCGCCTGCAATGTCGCTTCACCCCCGAGCGCCACCTGTATTGCGCAGGCCCGCGCAGGGTCCATCACATCGCTTTGACGAAGCTCAAGTTCAGGGTCATGGTCCATGCACCGGACCATGGGGCAGGAGGATGCAAATTGGAACAGCCCACGCTCACATCACTCGATCACCTCGTCCTGACGGTGCAGGACATCGAAACGACGATAGCTTTCTACACAACCGTCCTTGGCATGACGCATATGCCCTTCCAGGTGGCCGACGGCTCCACACGGCACGCGCTCGCTTTCGGTCCGCAAAAGATCAACCTGCACCATGCCGACAACACCTTCGACCCCAAAGCCGCACAACCGACCAAGGGCAGCGCCGATCTCTGCTTTCTGACAGACACACCGATCCCCGACTGGCAGGCGCACTTCAAAAGCACAGGCACACCCATCGAAGACGGCCCAGTGCCACGCTCAGGCGCGCAGTTCTCGATCCTGTCGCTCTACATCCGCGACCCGGACGGCAACCTGATCGAGATCAGCACACGGGCCTAGCGGCCAATCTCAGCCCGCAGCGCTTCCATCAGCGCCGTCAACTCTCGGACATAGATCTCGCCCGTCAACCGCCCGTCCGCATCGAATTCCTTGCTGGACCCGGCCAGATGGATCTCTGGCCCCTGCAATATCCGCGGCCGGAACGGCACCATGCAGGCGCGCAGGATCATCTGCGCCCGCTCACCACCGGCGCGACCAGCCGCTGCCGACATCACGGCCACGGGCTTGTCCGTCCACGGTTTTCCTTCCACACGGCTCACCCAATCCAGCGCGTTCTTCAGCACACCGGGGGGCGCCTTGTTGTATTCGGGCGTCGAAATAATGACGGCATCAGCCTCCGCAATTTGCTTGGCCATCACTTGCGCAGGCTCCGGCACACCATCCGACGCCTCCAGATCACCGTCGTAGAGTGGCATCCGCAAATCCGCCTCGTTGAAGGTGCAGTCGCCAAACAGCCGGGCCGCCTCGCGTATGAGTTTGGTGTTCGTCGCGTCCTTACGAAGTGACCCAGAAATCCCCAGCAAAATTGGCGTCGCCATAATCCGTCCTTCATTCTTAACCGCCACTCAGAATGGCGCGTTCCCCCCACAAAGCAAGAGGCCCCGGCGATGCACCGGGGCCTCTGATATCCGTTTGGTCTGTTTTTGACCTTATGCCGGGTTCGGCAGGATCACGATCTCGACCCGGCGGTTCTGCTGCTTGCCCGCCGCTGTTGCGTTGGTGGCAATCGGCTGGCTCTCGCCACGGCCAAAGGCCTGGATCCGGTTGAACGGCACGCCCTGCCCGATCAGCACATCGGCCACAGCATTGGCGCGACGCTCGGACAGTTGTTGGTTGAACGCGGCATCGCCATCACTGTCGGTATGGCCGATGATCTGGACCGTCGACGCCGGATAGCGATCAAGGCTGCGCGAAAGTGCTGCCATATCGGCGGTCAGGCCCGGACGCACGGTAAAGCTGTTGACGTCGAACAGGATCGCCTCGGGGAAGGACACGATCAGACGGTCGCCGGTGTTGGTGATGGTCACGCCGCTGGCCAACTCGCGGCGCAACTCGGCTTCCTGCTGGTCGAGGTCATAGCCGATGGCGCCACCGACAAGGCCGCCCACGACGGCGCCCGCTACGGCGGTGTTGCGATTGCCCGCAATGGCGCCGATGACCGCGCCCGACGCGGCACCGATGGCCGCACCACGGTTGCGATTTTCATTGATGCGTTCACCGCTTGGTCCAGTGGTGCCCAACGCGTTGGGATCTGTACAGGCGCTCAGCGCGGCAATGGCGCCAATGGCGAAAACGACGGGGGATTTAAGCATGTCTCTTATCCTACTGCCTTCCAAAACGGGGACGTGTTCGGGCACGTCTCCTTATCGTGGACGCAAGATAGGCAGCAAAAGTTCCCGAAAACAGGGGGAAAATGCGATCAGCAACATCCCGCGCAGTATCGTGAAGGCACGTGTCAGGCCTCCGCGCGGGCAGATTCGTAGGCCAAAAGCGCCCGTTTGACCGGCAATCCCCAGTGATACCCACCCAGTCCCCCGGACTTGCGCAGCGCCCGGTGGCATGGGATCAACCAGCTGACCGGGTTGCGGCCCACAGCGGTGCCCACCGCGCGCACCGCACGCGGGTTTCCGATGCTCTCGGCAATCTCGGAATAGGTGGTCACGTGGCCGGACGGGATCTGCAGCAGCGCCTCCCACACCTTGATCTGGAACGGCGCGCCGATCAGAAAAAGAGGCGCCTTGTTCAGCTTCGCATCCTCAGCCCCAAAGGCCGCCAACACCCAGGGGCGCAGCCGCATGGGGTCCTCGACATACGTGGCCTTGGGCCAGCGGCGCACCAGGTCCTCCATCGCGCAGTCCTCGCCCATCTCAGCGGCAAAGCCCAGACCGCAAATCCCCTTGTCCGTACCCATGACAAGTGCGAGGCCAAAAGGACTGTCGAACCAGCCCCAATAGATGGTCAGCCCGGCACCGCCCTTGGCGTAATCACCGGGGCTCATCGACTCCCAGCGCAGGAACAGGTCATGCAGCCGCCCGGACCCGCTGAGGCCCGTGGCATGGGCGGTCTCAAGCGTCGTGAAGCGTTCGTTCAGCAGGGCCTTGGCATGGCCCAGCGCGAGATATTGCTGATAGCGCTTGGGCGAGACGCCGACCCAACGGGAAAAGATGCGCTGAAAATGCGCGGGGCTCATGTCCATCTCGGCGGCCAGCGCATCAAGGCTCAGCGGCGCCTCGGCACCGTCGATCAAGTCGATGGCGCGGCGCATCACGCCGTAGTGGTATCCGGTCTCAGTGGCGGTATGTGTGCTCTGTTCCATGACAGTCAAACTAGGCGAGCCATACGGCACACGCGACCCGTTTCCTGTGCATTTCCAAGGATGGCCCACTTGGCGCCACGACATCATCTGCCCACATAATGACACGGACCTATCAGCACGACACAGCCGAGGGACAGTATGCCAAACCCTATCACCCATACCGGCGGCTGCCTTTGCGGCGCGATCCGGTTCACGGCGACCGGCCCCGCGCTGAAACCCCACACCTGTTCCTGCAAGATGTGCCAACGCCACAGCGGCGCGCTGACAACAGTGTGGGTCGAGTTTCCCACGGACGCCGTGGCCTGGACCGGCCCCGGCGGCGCACCCGCTACGTACCGGTCGTCCGACGGGTCCAGCCGCGCCTTCTGTCCGACCTGCGGCAGTACGCTGGGAGCCATCGACGACGAGCCCGTGATCGCACTTCTTATCGGCACGTTCGACAATAGCGCGACGCCAGACCTCGTGCCGACAGCCCACTCCTATACCGGCGGCAAACCGAAATGGTGGCACGTGTCGGTGCGCACCAGCTAAGGCGCGCACAGGTCACCCCAACAGCGCCGCCTCGAACTTGCGCAGCACAGGGCGAGCAAAAGTGTCGACATCCACACCGGCGTTCCCAAACAATTCGAAATCCAGCCGCTGCTCGACATCGGACGTCCCGATGCGCGGGCACAGGCTTTCACAGGGCAGGCCGTTGACGATCAGGATCTCGTGGCGCTCGAGCAGGATGTGCCGATAGCACACCGGCCTCATCTGCTCCACCGGCACAATCGTGGTGCCGTTTTGCAGATACTTTGCCGCCACCAGCACCTCCGTTTCGCCAAAATACAGCTGCGCCGCGACGCCATTGAAAACGACCCGATGATTGGGTGACAGCGTCAGGGGCTGCGCGGGCTTGCCAGGCCCAAAGGCGCCCACCGCAAATTCAATCGGGCGCAGCTCAGGGAAAAACATGACCTCCAGATCGCTCACGGTCCGCGCGCCCACCCACAGGATCGGCTGCGGCCCATGATCCACCGTCATAACCAGATCGCCCGCCACAAGGTGTTCAATCGGCACGGGGCCTGTAGGTGTCTCAACCATGGCACCGTCTGTGAAACATGGAATGTCATTGACCGGCGTTTCCTGCCCGTCGCTGTTGCTGGCCACCTCATAGGTCGTGCCAGGCACCGGCAGGGTCGGACCGCTGATGCCGACATTCTCGCCATCAATACGGATGACCCAGAACGTCTCTCCGGTGGTGGTGGTAAAGGCGAACTCAAGCTCGACCTGCGACCCTTCGTCAAAATCCTCGTCGTTGATCTCGATCTCTTCGGTCAGTTCCTGATCATTGTTGCCGGTCGACGGGTTCGATCCGTCTCCGGGCGTGTCGATAAAGCCGTCGCTGAACAGGTTGTCGTCCGACCCGACCGGATTGCCGTCATCATCCTCAATCTCGATGATGGTCAGCTCTGCATCCGGGTCGAGGGTGAAACTGGTGCCGATCTGGTAGCTGGTGGACGACCCGGTCTCCGCATCCTCCGACCATTGATCAAAGGCGTAGATCGGCAGATTGAACGTGAACGAAGCCATGGCATCCCCACAAGCCAAGCGGACAGCACTGCCCCATCAAATTCAACCTGCGCGCGATTCGCCAAGCACACATCGCACGACAGGCATCCTTCGGCGGTTTCCCGTCGACCGAACATCCGGAAAACCAACCAATCCGACACCAAAGCAGGCACGACCGCGCAAACCAGCGGCACACGCACCGTCCACGCCGCCGCTACAGCAATGAATTCCGGCGCGTCGACACCTTGTCCCAATGGCACTCGATCAAGGCCTGCGCCGTTTCGAAATCCTGGGCCATGCCATCAATATCCAGCAGCGACACGGTCTCTGCATCCGTCTCAAGGATCGGACCGCTCACGAACAACGCGGCGTCCGGCTTTTCCAACCGCAAGGCAACAACCAACCGCGACAGCGCATCCAGCGCATGGCCTCCACCGGCGGATATGCCGATGATGATCGACTGTGATTGCCCGATCTCCGCCACCAGTTCCTCATGGGATTTGCCAATCAGCAGCGTGACATCCCAGCCATCGCGCCGGAACAGGTCCGCCGCCATTCGTACGCCCAGGGTGTGGGTCTCTCCGGGCACGGACACGAAATGCGCGCTCTTGGATGTCGCTGGTGCCGTAATCGGCACCTGGCGCCGAATGACATGCATGATGGCATAAAGCCTGCTTGTGCCGCGCGTCACCTCTGCAAAGCTCACGCGGTTCTCATCCCACCACCGGCCAAGTTGGCAGGCCGCGTCGGCGAGGTATTTGAGGTAAATAACCTCAACCGACGCGCCTGCCCGGCGCACCTCTTGAATGAACATGGCGCCTGCCTGGTCGTCATCGGACAACAGCGCACGGCAGAACGCGTCGATCTGATCGGGCGTGGGTTTTTCCGCAAGTTTCTGCGCGTCGGGCCGGTTCAGGCGCACCAGAACCTCGCGCGCCAGATCCTCCACCGAACCGGTCGGCAACCGGGATTTCAAGCGCCTTAGATTGACCTGTGATCTGGCATATAAATCGATGTCAAATTGCGTATCGTGATGTCCTGCGCCCTGCACATCGTCCCTCCCAGACCAATGGCCACCCGCCACTTTTGTTCGAGGTCGTCATCACAAACCTGTCAATCAATGTTGACATCTCAACTTTGACACGAATCGGACAAGTTGTCGCAGGGTCAAGTACGGTCCACCCCTTGAAACGACCCTTATCGGTACCGATTGGACGACCACTTGCCCGCTGCCCCATCTTCCCCCATAACCCCGCGCCATGGCCAAGCAGCTCGATTACCACACGATCCGCCAGATCTTCACCCGCTTCCACGCGGCAGACCCCGCCCCCGAGGGCGAGTTGGAGCACGTGAATGTCTACACCCTCGTCGTGGCCGTCGCGCTCTCGGCCCAGGCCACGGACGCAGGCGTAAACAAGGCGACAAGGGCGCTCTTCCAGATCGCCGACACGCCCCAGAAAATGCTCGATCTCGGCCTCGAAGGGCTCACCGACCACATCAAGACCATCGGCCTCTACCGCCAGAAGGCCAAGAACGTGATGAAGCTCAGCCAGATCCTCGTGGACGAGTACGGCGGCGAAGTGCCCAACAGCCGCGCCGCCCTGCAATCGCTGCCCGGCGTCGGGCGCAAGACGGCCAACGTGGTTCTCAACATGTGGTGGAGCCACCCTGCCCAGGCCGTCGACACCCACATCTTCCGCCTCGGCAACCGCACAGGCATCGCACCGGGCAAGACTGTGGACGCCGTCGAACGCGCCATCGAAGACAACATACCGGCTGATTTCCAGCTGCACGCCCACCACTGGATGATCCTGCACGGGCGCTACCACTGCAAAGCGCGCAAACCGCTTTGCCCCACCTGCATTATCAATGATCTCTGCCCGTTTGAGGACAAAACCGAATGACCAAATATACGCTCGCTGGCATCGGCAACGCCGTTGTCGATGTGATCACCCATGCCGATGACAGCTTTCTCGACCTCATGGGGATCGAAAAGGGGATCATGCAGCTCATCGAACAAGACCGGGGCGAGGTGCTTTACGCCTCCATGACAGACCGGTTGCAAACGCCGGGTGGGGCCGTGGCCAACACCATCGCGGGCGTCGGCGCCCTCGGTCTGCCCACCGCCTTCATCGGTCGGGTCCACGACGACGCGCTCGGGCGCTTTTATGCGCAATCCATGGCCGACAGCGGCACCGATTTCGTCAACGCGCCGATCCCAGACGGCGAACTGCCGACGTCCCGATCCATGATCTTCGTCTCCCCCGACGGCGAGCGGTCGATGAACACATACTTGGGTATCTCGACCGAACTCGGTCCCGACGACGTGCCGGATGACGTGGCCTCCGGCGCGCAATTCATGTTCCTAGAAGGCTACCTCTTCGACAAGGACAAGGGCAAAGAAGCCTTCCGCCAGGCCTCCCGCCTCACACGCAGCGCAGGTGGCAAGGCGGGCATCGCCATCTCCGACCCGTTTTGTGTCGACCGCCACCGCCCCGACTTCCTCGACATGATCGGCAACGAGCTGGACTTCGTGATCGGCAACCAGCACGAAATCACGTCGCTCTTTGAAACCGACGATCTGGAAATGGCGCTAAACAAGACCGCCGACATGATCGACTTGCTGGTCTGCACCAAATCCGGCGACGGCGTCACAATCATCGGAAACGGCGAACGCCACGACATCCCTGTGGAAACGGTCACTCCCGTGGATGCGACCGGCGCAGGCGACCAATTCGCCGCCGGGTTCATCTATGGGCTGGCAACGGGCGCAGACCTTGCCACCTGCGGGCGCATGGGCAACCTGTGCGCAGCCGAAGTGATCAGCCATATCGGCCCCCGGCCCCAGATCGACATGAAACAGCAATTCGCCAGCGCGGGCCTGCTCTAACCCCGCTTGTCCTCGCGCCCACCCCCCCCTTGCTTCTTCTCTTTCCAAATACGGCGGGGGTTTGGGGGCTGGCCCCCAACAGGAGCCTAAAATGCTCGCCGATGGATATCACGACATACCGCCCGGCAAAGTGGCGATGGTCGTCACCGACCTCGAAATGACCACGCCGCAATACCGCGGCGTGTCCTGCCCCGACGGCATCACCTTGAAACCCATGGCGCTCGAGGTAGGGCCCTACCTCGAGCTCTTCCGCCGTGTGGGCGGCCCGTGGCTCTGGTACGGGCGGACGATCATGCCGGAGGCAGAGCTTGCCGACATCCTCAACGACGCCGATACCGGCCTCTACACGCTTGAAAAGGATGGACGGCCCGAGGCCCTGCTCGAACTCGATTTCAGCGTCGAAGGCGCCTGCGAGCTGGACTATTTCGGCCTGACCCCTGCCCTCATCGGCACCGGCGCGGGCGCCTACCTGATGGACCGGGCCATCGAGTTCGCCTTCGCCCGCGACATCACCCGCTTCCACCTGCACACCTGCACCATCGACAGCCAGCAGGCGCTTGGCTTCTACCGGCGGTCAGGATTCACGCCTATCCGCCAGCGGATCGAGATCGCCGATGACCCGCGCATCGCCCATGACTACCCGCGCGACCTCGCGCCCCACGTGCCCATCATCGACCCCTGAGAGAACGCGCGCTAGCGCAGCCCCAACGGCGTGCATTCCCGCCCCGCCAGACAATCACGCACCTGTTCCACCTGTGCGTCACTGGGACGACCGAACAGAAACCCGCCACACGCATCGGTGTGCAGCACGTAGCTGTGCCCGGTCTGACGCAAAAACCCGAGGATCCTGCCCGGCTGCACCTGCGGACACCAGGGACCAATGCACTCCACCTCCAGCACCACGTCCGTTTCAAACGGCCGGTCCACACCCCGCACCGTCAGGGCGTCGCCGGTAAAGGTGGCGGGGATCAGCGTGATGGGATCGCCGGGAATGACCTGCACGGACAGGTCCGTATCGGGCAAAAGATCGGTATCAAAGTCCAACATGCCCACCACAGGCACGTATCCGGCCTCGGCGGCCTTGGCCGCTTGAAAGGCGTCCGAAACTCCATAGGGGACGCAAGACAGGGCCACCGCCTGCACCGGCGCAAACACAGCCAACAGGCTCAGGACACGCAACATAAGGCACACCTTTCGTCGAAACGCTCGGCCGTCAGCTAAGAACGCACGTCCCCGCTATGCAATAGCGCTCAAAAATGCGGCGCAAATTCCGCCAGAACCCGCACATAGACGTCGCGCTTGAAGGGCACGATGGCCTCCGGCAAGTCCGCCGGTTCCATCCATTTCCACGCCGAAAACTCCGGATGCGCCGTTTCCAGATCAATCTGGTCGTCGGACCCGTTGAAGCGCAACAGAAACCACTTCTGCTTCTGCCCCCGATACTTGCCCTTCCAAAGCTGCGGAATCAGGTCAAGCGGCAGCTCATAGGGCAACCAATCGGCGGTCTCTGCCACCACATCCACCAACGCGGGCGAGATAGAGGTCTCCTCCTCCAACTCCCGCAAAGCCGCCGTCCGCGCATCCTCCCCCTTGTCGACACCACCCTGCGGCATCTGCCAGGCATCCCGGTACCGGTCCTTGCGCTGACCCACCCAGACAAGGCCGTCCCCATTCATCACCATCACGCCCACATTCTTGCGATAGGGCAGTTTCTCGATCTCTTCGGGTGTCATCTTGGGTGGCTCCAGGCGGTTCTTGAGCCGGAAAACACTATTCCTCGTGCGGTGTGAAGAGGGTGTTTGGTTTGAGTGGTGAGAATGAGGTTGGCAACGTGGGTTGAGATGCCACAGGCGGCAGCGCAATGCTGAGCTTCGATGAAAAGCATGAAGCGCCGGAAACGGGGCGTGCAAAGCGCGCATGAATGGCGGCTCTGAGCCCACTATATCAATCGGATGCGATGCGGCGAACGACCGCTCCGCCGTTCATACACCCGATTTCCGCGCCGGTTAAACCATTGAATTCCTGAGGCTCAGCATAATTGCCCAAGAACAAGGTTATGTCTGTGAGTCGGCGGAACTTCACATATTACCAAAAATGTGCGACCGTCGATGCTTGATGGTTGAACCGCGCACTGAAAGCGGCTCCCAACCAATGAATGGCACGAGGATTTCAAGTGAGTACGAGAACGGAAATTGAACAGGAAATTGACCGACTAGAGGGATTAACTTCTGATTTTTCTAATCTAAACCCAATCTACGAAGAGATCTCTGAGGAAAAATTCAAGGAGTTTGATCCTGGACAGACTTTATTAATGCTTGATTGGGGGATTAGTTGGTGGGAAGCGCACCGAGAGCGAGTACAAGGTATTGTTTGTACTCACGAAGGTCTTCACCTGCTTGTAAAGGGAGATTTCAAGAAAACCTGTGCTGAAATTGCAAGGATACTACTTGAATTTGTAATCCCTAAAACCGCTGTTAAACTGGCGATTTTGATTGTCAGCGAAGGTTTAACGTCGTTCTGCAAAACATACTGGACGGGAAGAGACGCGTGAAAGATAACGAGCGTTTCTGGCCGTTTCCGCCTATGCCTCAGATGCCAAAGAACTTAGAGCCGCAACTTGCTCTCCACAATTTGTTATTGAATAGGTTGGAGAAGGGCGTATTGTCATCAATTCCCAACCACTGGCCCAAGGAACCTTACAAGAGCCGGTTCTCAGTCGGATTTGTTCCCCAGGCAAGGGCATCTGCGACTGTTGCGAAAGGTGTTATCCCAACTAGCTACGCTCTGGGTCTGGACGCATTGATTGTAACTCAGCTTGTTGACGTCTTAGGCAAGATGGCTTTAGTCAAAGGAGCTTTAGATGAGAGCGCCCGACCGAGCTATCGATCTGAGAAGCAACTGGGCGTTAACGTCTTGGTTGACGGGGCTTGGCGCAGCTTTTTTTCTGATGTGCAGGAGTTTCAAGTAGGTGGGTGGCTGAACCATCATTCTGATTTGGAACAGATAATAACCTACACCATTTCCTTCATCGTCAATCATGAGCTCGCGCACATTATTGCAGGTCATTTTGATGATGACGAATACAGGCGGAGCCCACATTCTTTCGAATTTGCTGCAGATTTATGGGCTATTTTGGAGCTCATCGACCTGATCTGCCGGGTAACTACAGATGAAACTCGTTTGCGACAACTGTTTCTTGCTGGTTTTGGGATCGGAACACAATACTTGCTCTCGAACCTGGCATTTAGTGAGGATCCATCACGAGACTCGCATCCCTGTTCAGTCTTTCGGATGCTTCTAACCACCGCCCTAACTTCCTCATTTTCCGAAAATCTGAAGTTCGCTTCGCGTAGTCCAATAGGAAGTTTCGATGCGGTTAAGCGTGGAATTGCGCACAGCCAAGACTGCTGGAGGTGTTTAGGTTGGAACTTTGAAGTGAGCGAACCTTCCGGAACAGACTGGGAAAACATGAAGCAAGGCTTTTTGCAACTAAGTGAAATAGCTCTCGTTGAAACGCCTAGTGTGTTCAAAAGACTCTAAGCTGAATTGAGCATCGGTCGAATTGCTGGTTGGTGCTTGTGCTTGAAGCAATAGCGCGCCGGATGACAGCACCTCAACCCTTAGGTGATTGCCAAAACCAAACAAGACAAGGGCACAATGTCCGGTTGGTCCGCAAACCCGCCATCCGAGCCGATGCAACAGAAGCCCGCCTGGAAGGCCCACGGGTTGGGCCGGCGCCTTCGGCTTGATTCCGGTCCCATCAGCGCTCTGAGCGATCGGCAATGCCCTGTTTCGGTCGTCCTTCACGACGACGACCATACACACCGCCTCAGCGGGCCCAGACCACAAGACCGGTTGCGAGACTGATCGGCCCCGATCACCGCTCAGCAGACACAACCCAAACCTTCTCCATCTCGGCCCGGTCCGATGTTTGCCCGTGCCGCTCTACGGTTTCGTGCCTGATCAGCCGAAAACCCCGCGCCGCAAACGCAGGCTGCGCCATCAGCGACGCATGGACCCGCAACCGATGCAGCCCCGCCGCCCGCGCGTCGTGCTCGGTCCGCGCACACAACGCCGAAAACACGCCCCGCCCCTGCCACTCCGGCAGGACAAAGGCCAGATCGACATAGGCCCCCACTCGCGTCACAAACCCCACAGGCGCACCCTGCGCCTCGGCCACGACCACATCCTGTGCCGCCAGCTTGCGCGCCCAAGCCTCCCCGGCATGAGGTGCGGCACACCACGCGGCCCGCTGCGCTTCGGTATATGCACTCGGCCCCTCCCGGATGGCCCGAAACATGACCCGGCCCAGCGCATCCGCCTCACCCGCGATCATCTCGCGCAGCACCAATTCCGTTGCCTCACCCATCGCTCTGCCGTCCGCTCCGTTAGGCCCATGGTAAGGAACGGCACCAAAACCGTTCCCACATCTGCGCCCCACCGCTACCCCATGTGACAAGCGTAAAAAACCACACAAACCTGTCCCCGCGGGGACACCCCGTCCCCACCGGGTGACGCCGCGTTGCACGTGACATCCCGCCGCCTATGTCTGACACCAAGGAAACATTGGCTCGGGAGGACACCATGACAGCCTATCCGCACATGCTTGCGCCGCTAGATCTTGGCTTCACCACGTTGAAAAACCGCGTGCTCATGGGGTCCATGCACACCGGGCTTGAGGAAACAAAAGACTGGAACCGCGTCGCCGAATTCTACGCCGAACGCGCGCGCGGTGAGGTCGGCCTGATGGTCACCGGCGGCATCGGCCCCAACCTCGAAGGGTCCGTGCTGCCCGGTGCCGCGATGCTGTCCAACGCCGAAGAGGTCGCCAACCACAAGATCGTCACGGACCGCGTGCATGAAAACGGCGGCAAGATCGCGATGCAGATCCTGCACGCGGGCCGCTACGCCTATGGCCCGATGTGCGTCGCCCCCTCGCCGGTGAAGTCCCCCATCTCGCCCTTCCCGCCTGCCGAGTTGGACGAGGACGGCATCGAAAAACAGATCAGCGACATCGTCGCCACCGCGGGTCGGGCCAAGGAAGCTGGATACGATGGGGTCGAGATCATGGGGTCCGAGGGCTACTTCCTCAACCAGTTCCTCGTCACCCACACCAACAAGCGCGAGGACCGCTGGGGCGGGTCCTACGAAAACCGCATGCGCCTGCCGATCGAGGTGGTGCGCCGCACGCGCGAGGCCGTCGGCACCGACTTTATCATCATCTACCGCCTGTCGATGATCGACCTCGTACCCAACGGCTCGACCTATGACGAGGTTGTGCAACTCGCCCGGGAGATCGAAAAAGCAGGTGCGACGATCATCAACACCGGCATCGGCTGGCACGAGGCGCGCATCCCCACCATCGCGACCTCCGTCCCGCGCGCGGCGTTCGCATGGGTGACGAAGAAGCTGATGGGCAAGGTGAGCATCCCCGTCATCACCTCCAACCGCATCAACACCCCGGAAGTGGCCGAAGAGGTGTTGAGCACAGGCTGTGCCGACATGGTGTCGATGGCCCGGCCCATGCTGGCCGATCCGCATTTCGTGAAGAAAGCGATGGAGGACAAGGCCGCCCACATCGCGCCCTGCATCGCCTGCAATCAGGCATGTCTGGACCACACATTCTCAGGCAAGATCAGTTCCTGCCTCGTCAACCCGCGCGCGTGTTACGAGACCGAGTTGCAGGTTGTCCCCGCGGAGACACAGAAATCCATCGCCATCGTAGGCGCCGGTCCGGCAGGGCTTTCGACCGCTTTGACGGCAGCCGAACGCGGTCATCAGGTCACAATTTTTGACCGCGCGGACGAGATTGGTGGGCAGCTGAATATGGCCAAGCAAATCCCCGGCAAGGAGGAGTTCTGGGGCTTTGTCGACTGGTACCGCACCATGGTCGCCGACGCGGGCATCACGGTGCATCTGAACACCGAAGCAACGGTCGACACACTCAAAGGCTTTGACGAAGTGATCATCGCCACCGGCGTCCTTCCCCGTGATCCGGAGATCCCCGGTCAGGACGGCGACAACGTTCATTCCTACATCGACGTCCTGCGTCACAAGGCGGAGACCGGCAAGAAGGTCGCCGTGATCGGCGCGGGCGGCATCGGATTCGATGTGTCGGAATACCTTGTCCACGAAGGCGAGAGCCCGACCGAGAACCTGCCGGAGTGGATGACCGAATGGGGTGTCGCGGACACCGAGGAACATCGCGGTGGGTTGGACCCCAAAGGGCCACAACCCGAAGCGCCCGCGCGGGCGGTGACGCTCTTGCAGCGCAAGGCCGAGAAACACGGCAAGCGGCTCGGCAAGACAACCGGCTGGATTCATCGCGCGGCGCTCAAGATGAAGGACGTGGAATTCGTGGGCGGCGTGAACTACGAGCGCATCGACGCACACGGGCTGCATGTGTCCTTTGGCGAGGCGCGCGAGAACCCGACGGTGATCGAGGCGGATGACATCATCCTCTGTGCCGGTCAGGTGCCCGAACGGTCGCTTGCGGACGCACTGGAGGCTGAAGGTATTGCGTGCCATGTGATTGGTGGCGCGGATGTCGCGGCGGAGCTGGATGCCAAGCGCGCCATTGATCAGGGCACGCGGCTGGCGGCGACGCTCTAGGGCGGATCGGAGTCCGCCTTACCGTAAGGCGGACGTGTCGTCCGCCCGGCCCGGCGGTTGCCGCACGCAAGACGTGGATATAGCGTGCCGCCATGACGATCTGTTCTTTTGATTTCACGCGTCAGGGCGCAACCGCGGCTACTGGGGCGACCCCACCGGATGAAGGCTACCGCTGGGTGCATTTCGACCTGACCGACGCCGACCTGCCCGGCTTTCTGCACGCCAATGTCCCTGCCATCCCTGCCGCCGCACTGACCGCACCAGAGACGCGGCCCCGCGCCGACCGCTATGGTGACGGGCTGATCCTGAACCTGCGGGGCGTGAACCTGAACGAGGATGGCCCGGCTGACCAGATGGTCGCCGTGCGCATGTGGGTGACGGCTCAGTTGGTTGTGACGGTTCGGGTGCGCAAGATCTTTGCTCTGGACGCCATGCGGGCCGAGGCGGACAGCGGCCAGGGGCCCGGCACGCCGATGCAGTTTGTGTCGGCTCTGGCCACGCGGCTGATGGGGCGGGTGCAGGATACCGTTTTCGATCTTTCGGGCAGGGTCGATGCGATGGAGGACAGCGTGCAGGATGACGACCAGCCCCTGCCGACGGAACTGGCCGAGGAACGGCGCATGGCGATCCGCCTGCGCCGGTATCTCGCCCCACAACGCGACGCGCTGGTGGCACTGGTGGGCACAGACAGTCCATTGATGACGCAGGGCACCCGTGACCTGCTGCGCGAACAGGCAAACCTCGCCAAGCTGAATGTCGAGGAACTGGAGGGGCTGATCGCCCGGATGACCGCCGTGCAGGACCACCACACCGCGCAGGCGGCGTTGATGCAGGGGCACAATGGCTATGTGCTGTCCATTGTCGCCGCCGTGTTTCTCCCGCTTGGGTTTGTGACCGGACTGTTTGGAGTGAATGTGGCTGGTATGCCGGGGATCGAGACGCCCTGGGCCTTTGCCGCACTGTGCGTTTCGCTGGTCGTGATGACCGTGGGCGCGGTGTGGGTGCTGCGCCGGCTCAAATGGATCTGACCCGGCGCAGGCGGGGATTTATTCGACGGTGATCGTGATCACGTCGCTGACCACAGGGTCGGCATGGGGGATGTGATTGAGGTCGCCGAGCACAAGCTGCATGGTATGCTCGCCCGCAGGCAGATCTAGCGTCACCTGGGTCTGACCGCCGCCGAAGTGGATGTGGTTTTCATCGGCGGGCAGGCCGAACTTAAGTTCATCCTCGCCTTCCGGCCCTTCGCCCAGTGGCGGGCGGTTCAGAAGGATGTGGTGGTGGCCGGTGTTGTCCGCCTCGGTCCCGGCGGGGGCGACCCCCATCCCTTCAAGCCCGAAGATCACGGTGACCGGCGACGAAACCGTGTCCCCATCTGACAGGTTCACAAAATAGACCCGCGCATCTTCGGGTGCTGGCGTGTCCTGCGCCAGTGCGGGCATGGCCATCACTGTTGCAATTGTCACGGCTTTGACAAAGCTTTTCATTTTTCATTTCCTCCCGGACATGTTGATGTTCATCCAAGGATAACACTTAGGGGCAGATTTTATTCCAACCACTGCAGAAATTTCTTACCGCGCGGTGCGCGATGGCATGGCAGAGGTGCATCCGCGCCTGTGGCGCTATGCCGTATCGTTGACCGGGCGCCGCGACTGGGCCGACGATCTGGTGCAGACGACCTGCCTGCGCGCGCTCGACAAATCCGACCAGTTCGAGCCCGGCACGCATCTGGACCGCTGGATGTTCCGGATGGCCCAACGCATCTGGCTGAACGAGCTGCGCTCGCGCAAGGTGCGCGTGGGCGGCGGGCTGGTGCCGGTTGAGGAGATTGACCTGCCCGACAAAACTCCTGGCGCGGAAACGAATATTCTGGCGCGTGACGTGTTGAACAGGGTGAATGGACTTCCCGAGGCCCAGCGACAGGCCGTGGTTCTGGTCTATGTAGAGGGGTACGCTTACAAGGAAGCGGCTGAGATCATGGAGATCCCGATTGGTACGGTGATGAGTAGGCTGGCGGCGGCGCGGAAACGGCTGAACGCCGAGATGGCCGGGGACAAGGCACAGGTTCAATGACAGACGTGCGTGCATTTTCAGATGAGGAGCTGACCGCCTACCTGGATGGGGAGGCGGACGACGCCTTGCACGCCGAGATTGATGCCGCGCTGGAGGCGGATCCAGAGGTGGTCGAGCAGTTGGCGGCGCTGGATGTTCCCATGGCGCCCATCGCCGAGGCCTATGAGGCGCTGTTGCGGGAGGCGCCGCCGATGCCGGATTTGCCCGAAGCGCCGACCACTGTCGTGCCAGCCGTGGCACCTGCGCGCGGGCGGTGGGCGTGGGGTGCAGGCACCTTTGCCACCGGGCTGGCCGCCGGTCTGGCCGTTGCCATGTTCACCGGCTTTGGCACGCCGGAGCCCGCACCGCGCGGCTGGGTGTCTTTCGTGGCGTCCTATCAGTTGCTCTATACCCCCGAGACGCTGGCCTTCGCCGACCCCACCCCCCAAGAGGCGGCGGTGCAGCTGGCCGCCGTGTCGGAGGCGATAGGGATTGATGTGACGGGTCTGCCGGAGGCGCAGGGCCTGACCTTCAAGCGGGCGCAGGTGCTTGGGTTCAATGACAAGCCGTTGGTGCAGATTTCGTTCGCGCGTGACGACGGGACGCCCGTTGCCTTGTGCATCATTGCTGCAGGGCCGGACGCTGCACCTGTCAGCATGGGTGCGGCAGAGGGGCTGGATCTGGCGCGCTGGAACACGCCCGGCTACGGCTTTTTGCTGATTGGCGGGACCGATGCCGCACCGCTGGCCGAAGAGGCCGAAACCTTCCAATCCTGGAGCGCCGATATCGCTATCTGAGCCGGTGCGCACCGTTTCCGGGCGATGGACGATCCCGGCAAACTTCCAGATATTATCCCATCCGCGCCCAGATCCTGCCCTTATTCACCCGCATACCAGCCCTCAACACAGAGTGATTTGAGGTAGCAGGCATGGATCGCCTTACAGAAATGGAAGCCTTCGCCACGGTCGTGGACCAGGGTGGCTTTACCGACGCGGCCAAGAAGATGGGGATTTCAAAGTCCGCCGTCTCGAAGCACGTGTCGTCCCTGGAGGCCCGTCTGGGCGCCCGCCTGCTCAACCGCACCACCCGCCGTGTGAGCCCGACCGAGATCGGCTTGGCCTACTACGACCGCGCCCGCCGTGTGCTGAACGACGCGGGCGAGGCGGATTCGCTCGTCACCTCCATGCAGTCGGCGCCTTCGGGGTTGCTGCGCATCTCTGTTGCCACCGACTTTGGCGTGAACCACCTGTCGCCACGCCTTTCGGAGTTTCTGGCCGATTTCCCGGACATCACCGTGAACATGGTGCTGAACAACCGCTATGTTGAGCTGATTTCCGAAGGGTTCGACATGGCCGTGCGCATCGGAGAGCTGGAGGACAGCACACTGCGCGCCCGCAAGCTGACCGAGACGACGAAGCGGATGATCGCGAGCCCGAAATATTTCGAGGAATACGGCCGCCCGCAGAAGATTGACGATCTGAACGCGCACAAGCTGCTGCACTATTCCAACCAGTCCTCTGGCAACGTGTGGAAGCTGACCGCGCCCTCGGGCGAGAAGCGTCAGGTGCGCACGGCAGGTTGGTTGAGCGTGAATGACGGGCAGTCGCTGCTGAATGCCGCCATCTCGGGCCTTGGCATCGCCTACCTGCCCAGCTTCCTTTATGCCGACGCGCTGGAACAAGGGCTGGTCGAGGATGCGATCCCCGATCTGCCGATGGAGACCCAGGGCATCTACGCCGTCTACCCGCCGGGGCGGTTCACGCAGCCCAAGGTCCGCGCCTTCATTGATTTCCTGGTCCACGCCTTTGCCGAAAAGGGCCCGTCGGACTGGTAAGAGTTAACCAACCTCCCCTCGGTTAAACACCTGACCCCGGCGCGCAAGCGCTGGGGTCTTTTTGTCGATGGCGTGGCAACGACGCGCTTGGCAGCAGATGCAGTGGTTTGTGCGAATGTCAGCAGTGAGCCCAGAGTTATTGATGCTGCGCGGTGCACCGATGCCAGCGATGTGCAGGAATAGGACTTTGCAGATTTTCGCAAAATTTCACGTCTGTAGGCCCAAATACACCTTGGGACTACATGTCGTTGGTTGTGTTTGAGCGTTTGTACAACGCTTTCATCTCTTCCCAACCTTCGATCTCTAAGTTTGAACGAATTCGAGCATCAAGCATCGCAACCGTAACATCCGTTGAACTTACACGCGAACAGCCCAACCGATGTGACTGCAGAGCTAAATTGTGAATCTCTTGATAGAATGACCAGACCGCCAAGACATTTAAATCATTGTAAATATAGCTATCTTCTACAAGTATCTCTGCTTGATCCCAGGCTTTGACAAGTTGGGGAAACCGGCCAGAACTCTCATCGAATACGACCGCATCATCAATCGCTATGCTTTTGGGCCAAAGGCTTTGCACCAGTTCGTATAGAGTTTCGAGCTTCATACGTCGGCGATACCATTTTGTCTCAACCAAGAATACTCGAATGAGGACCGAAGGGCCGCTTTGTCCCGCAAGGCAGTCCTACCCCTCCTCGCCCACCACAATCACTTCGACCCGGCGGTTGGCTTCGCGTCCCTCTGCCGTCAGGTTGCTGGCGACCGGTGCGAGGTAGCCCATGCCCTCCGCCTCGATCCGGTTCGGGGGCACGTCGTAGCGGTTGATCAGCCGCTCACGCACGGCGCGGGCACGCGCGCGGGAGACGGTGAGGTTCGCCTCAAGCCCGCCAATGGTGTCCGTATGCCCCACCACGGCGATACGCAGCCCCGGGCGGTTGACCATCAGCTCGGCGATCTGCTCAAGCTCGGGTGCCGGGCCTTCGCCCAGACGGGTGGTGCCGACGGCGAAATCAAGGCTGCGCAGGATGACGGAGCCATCGGCGAGCAGACGCTGGCCGAGATCGCGGGTGGGCGCGTCTGGCGCCGTGGTGCCTGCCGGTTCGGCGGTGGCTGTCGCCGCCTCTTGCGTGCCAACCTGCACCACCTGCAGATAGCCAGCGTCCGGCGCCGTGCTGGCAAGCAGCCACACAGCGTTGCCATTGTCCGGGTGCCGGGCGCTGAGAAAATGGAAGGCCCGCACATTCACATACATGTTGGGTGCAGGCAGCACGTCGATGGCAAAGCGGAAGTCGAAACCGCCGCAGGCCCTGTCCTGGCAATCCAGCAGCGGCTCGTACCCTGCGTCGATCAATTGCGTGCGCAGGGGCGCGAGGATTTGCAGCGGTGTCAGGCCTGGCGAGGTGATCCGGTAGCTGCGCCGTTGGACGGGCCCGTCCATGGTGTCCGCGCGCACGGCGCCGTTCTGAAAGGGGGCCGTTGCAATCTCGACCCGGTCGAGCGCGCTGTCGCGCGCAGCGGTTTGGCGGGCGTTCGAGGGCAATTCCAGTTGCAGGGCAAGTGCTGGCCCTGCCAGCGCGCAGGCCAGAAGAGTGAGCCAGCCGTGACGCATCACCGTGCCTGTGCGTGGTAGTCGGGGTTGGGTTGCATCGCCGTCCCACTCGCGACCCGGTTGGACATGTTGAAGAAGGCCGCGACGTTGATTACGTCCCAGATGTCGCGGTCTGTCAGGTCGTGGTCGCGCAGGGTTTGGCGGTCAGCCTCCTCGATCTGGGCGGAGGCGAGCGTGACCTTTTCCGCGAAGGCCAGCATGGCGCGCTGGCGCGGCGTGACCTCGGCCACGCGCCAGTTCATCACCAATTGCTCGCCAAGGGCAGGGTTGCCGGAGAGTTGGCGGACCGCGGCGCCGTGGGCCGTAAGGCAATAGAAGCAGCGGTTCGTGGCCGAGACGACGACGGCGATCATCTCGCGTTCCAGCTTGGTCAGGGCGCTGTCGCCTAGCATCAGGTCGTTGTAGAGCGCAGTGAAGGCGTTGAGTTTATCGATGTCGAAGGCGTGCGCTTTGAGGACGTTGGGGATCATGCCCAGCTTGTCCTCGCAGATGTCGAAGTATTTCTGCGTGGCGTCGGGCAGCGGGTCGACCATAGGCAGGTCGAGGGCGGTGGGCTGATCTGTCATGTCGTCGCTTACATGGTCTGGGTCGCGGTGCGGTAATGATAGCCACAGACCTGCTGGAAGCCCAACCCCTGATAGAGTGCATTGGCGGGGCCGTTGGCCGCAGTGGTCAGGACCGCGATATGGGTCGCGCCGTTGTCAGCTGCCCAGAAGGCCGCCTGCCGCATGATCCATTGGGCGACGCCGTGGCGGCGTTGATGCGGCAGCACCTCGACCGCGTGGACCATCGCGATGCCGTTATGGATGGCGGCAAAGGCGGTACCCGCAGGTTTATCGCGGTGCCGGGCGAGGATGCTGGTTTTCGTCTGCGCCCGGTGCATGATCGCCACGCGCGCGGGGCCGATACCGCCCGCGGCCCAGATGTCGTTCTGGATCGCCAGCGGCTCCCAGATGGCGAAAGCGGTGACGCGGGGGATGGGGATGTCGGTGAGTGTGTCGACTGGCGCGATGTAGCCGTTTGTGGGATCGACGATGGTGTAGCCTGCGTGGTCCAGCAGGTGGTCGAGGGCGTCTTCGCCTTGCCGGACCATGAAAAGGGGCGTTTGGTCCGCAGCGCGCATGGCTTGTTCGGCTTGGCCGAAGTCGGTGGTGGGCTCATCCGCAGTCGCCGCCGACACGCGCTTGCCGCCGCCTTGGCCGTCACGGATGGTCCAGGGGCCTGCGCAGGTGACGGCGGCGGCGGGCCAGGTGCCATCGATGGCCGCGTAAAAGGCGGCGGGTGTGATCATGCGGGGAAGTGTTCGGCGAGTTTGGTGAGGGCGGCGTCAACCTCTGCCCCGTCGATGCCACGGATGACGACATTGGCACCATAGCGCCCGTCTTTTTGGAACGGGTAGGAGCCGATGCTGAGGTCTGGGTGGGCTGTGGCGATGTCACCGAGGGGGCCTGCGATGTCCCCCTCGCCCCGTTCGATGCGCATCGTCTTTGAGATCAGGGGCGCGCCACCGGTGAGCGTGGGCAGGATGGAGGCGACCATGGCCTGGAACACGGAAGGGACGCCTGCCATGACGTGGACGTTCTTGATTGTGAAGCCGGGGGCGGCGGAGACCGGGTTTTCGATCAGCGCGGCTCCGTCTGGGACGCGGGCCATGCGCAACCGCGCGGCATTCAGCTCGGTGCCGGATTTGGCGTAGTGTTCGGCCAGGATCGCGCGGGCATCGTCGCGGATGTCTATGTGGGCATCGAAGGCTGCGGCGATGCAATCCGCCGTAATGTCATCATGCGTGGGGCCGATGCCGCCGGACGTAAAGACGCTGTCGTATGTCGAACTGAGCGCTTGGGTCGCTGCCACGATGGCATCGCTGTCGTCGCTGACCACACGCACTTCCTTGAGGTCGATGCCGTGGTCGGTCAATTGGCCCGCCAGATAGTGCATGTTGGCATCGCGGGTGCGGCCCGAGAGGATCTCGTCTCCGATCACCAGCATAGCGGCGGTGGGGTTGGGCATTGTGGCCTCCTTGCGATTGCGGCCAGTGACGGTATAGGGCTGCGCCCATGCGCTTTCAAACCGAACTTGTCCCCGCCACGCTGATCCGACGCTACAAACGGTTTCTGGCCGACTGCACGCTGGAGGATGGGCGTGAGGTGGTGGCCCATTGTGCGAACCCTGGGTCGATGATGGGGCTCGCGGAGCCGGGGATGCGCATCTGGTTGGAACCCAATGACGATCCGAAGAAGAAGCTGAAGTTTGGCTGGCGGCTGGTGGAGCATGAGGGCGGGCATTTCACCGGTGTGGATACGTCGGTCCCGAACAAGGCGCTGCGGGCGGCGTTCGAGGCAGGTGAGGTGCCTGGGTTTGAACGGTATGCGACTGTGCGGCCCGAACAGAAATATGGCGAAGGCAGCCGTATCGATTTCCTGCTGCAGGGGGATGGCGTTCCAGACGCTTATGTCGAGGTGAAGTCGGTGACGTTGGCGAGACAACCCAGGCTTGCTGAGTTTCCGGACTCTGTAACAGCCCGCGGCGCTAAGCATCTTAGCGAATTGGCCCGCATGGCAGAGGCGGGGCACCGGGCGGTCATGCTGTATCTGGTGCAGCGCACGGATTGTGATCATTTCACCCTCGCTGCCGACATCGACCCGGCCTACGCCGCCGCCTATGCGGTTGCGACTGCGGCGGGGGTAGAAACGCTGTGCCTGGGCACCCATATAACTCCAAAGGGCGTGCTCGTCGGCGCGCCCATAGCCGTGGCCCTATGACCCACTGGCCCTTTTTGCCGCAGTGCAGTATGTTTGACAGGTGAACGCTGATGGAGCGCGCTTTGGACCGTGACACCCGTGGCCGTCTGACCAAGGACGGCATACGCATCTATGACCCTTCGGACTTTGCCGGTATGCACGCGGCAGGGCGGCTTGCGGCCGAGATCCTGGACGCGATGTCGGCCCATGTCTTTCCGGGTCAGACGACGGGTGCCATCGACAAGATCATCACGGACATGGTCGAGGAGGCAGGGGCAACCTCGGCCACCATCGGCTACAAGGGCTATCAGCACGCCAGCTGTATCAGCGTGAACCACGTGGTCTGCCACGGGATTCCCGGTGACAAGGTGCTGAAGGATGGCGACATCCTGAACATCGACGTGACCGTAATCGTCGATGGCTGGTTTGGCGACACGTCCCGAATGTTCGTGGCGGGCAAGCTGCCGCGCAAGGCGGAACGGCTGATCGAAGTGACCCATGACAGCCTGATGCGCGGGATTGAGGCGGTGAAGCCCGGCAACACCTTTGGTGACATTGGCCACGCGATCCAGAGTTTTGTCGAAAGCCAGCGCATGTCTGTTGTCCGCGACTTCTGTGGTCATGGTCTGGGCCGCGTGTTCCACGCGCCGCCCAATGTGCTGCACTATGGCCGACCTGGCACGGGCGCCGTGCTGGAGCCGGGCATGTTCTTTACCATCGAGCCGATGGTGAACCTGGGTCGTCCCGAGACCAAGACGCTGGCCGATGACTGGACAGCTGTCACCCGCGACAAGTCGTTGTCGGCGCAGTTCGAGCATTCGGTGGGTGTGACCGAGGACGGGTGCGAGATTTTCACCCTGTCGCCTACCGGGACATTTCATCCGACATATTAGTGGGTGGGGCAGATGACGCATCCGCCTTACTGTAAGGCGTGTCCTGATGCGCCTAAGACGGTTTCCAAAAGCGTGACATGGGTACTGCCGAAGCGGCGCTGATCGATTAACGCATAGCCTTCGGGTGGGACTTGCGGTGCGTTTTCTTCCCAGACGATGAGGGCACCCTCAGAGCAGTTGTTGCGGATGGACTTCAGGGCCTTGTCGCCCATGCCCTTGCCGTAGGGTGGATCTAAGAAGATGAGGTCGAAGGCTGGGCCGTCCCATGCAAAGGCGCGGGTGGCGTCGGTGCGCAGGAGTTTGGCCTGATCCTGTGCCTTCAGCTTTTTGAGGTTTTCGGCAATCAGCTTTTGGCCCGTGCGCCCGTTTTCAACGAACACCGCGCTTGCGGCTCCGCGCGATAGCGCCTCAAGCCCCAGCGCACCGGTGCCTGCGAAAAGGTCGAGCACATGTGCGCCTTCGATCACGCCGCGATGGGTGAGCATGGAGAACAGGCTTTCCCGCACACGGTCGGGTGTGGGACGCAGATGTGCGCCCGGATCGCCCTTGCCCACGGTGGCAAGGGGCACGCCGCGCCACTGGCCTGCGATGATCCTCACTTGAGCAGGGCTTTCAGGTCGCCTTCGGGGTCGGCTACAACAGCTGGGTCAGCGCTTTTGCCCGCTTCGATCAGGCGCTTGCCGATCATGTAGGCGCGCGGGTCGTTGGCGGCGTCTACGGCGAGCAGGGTGTCGCCCGCGTAGTACCAGAAGGATTTGGCGGCCCCGCCGTCGCGGGTGACGACGCGGTCGTAGCCGGTGTTGAGGCCCGCGATTTGGAGTTTGACGTCGAACTGGTCGGACCAGAACCATGGGCGGACGATATAGTCTTTGCCCGCGCCCATGATGTTTTCAGCCACGCATTCGGCCTGATCAATGGCGTTGGGCACGGATTCGAGTCGGATGCGGTCGCCTTTGTAGGGGAAGGAGGCGCAGTCGCCTGCGGCCCAGACGTGAGGCGCCGAGGTCTGTCCTTGTGCGTCGGTGGCAATCCCGTTGTCGAGTGTGATCCCTGCTGCATCGGCAAGATCGGTCTCGGGGGCGATGCCGACGCCGACGATCACGAGGTCAACGTCCAGGGTGGTGCCGTCGGTGAGTTCCGCACCCGACACAGTGACGTCGCCGGTGAGGCGGGTCAGCCCGGCGCCTTCGCGCACATCGACGCCGTGAGATGTGTGCAGGGCGCGGAAGTAATCGCTCGTTTCCGACGCTGCGACCCGTTGCAGGATGCGGTCAGCCATTTCGACCAGCACGACGTTGAGGCCCAGCTTGCAACAGACCGCCGCCGCTTCGAGGCCGATGTAGCCACCCCCGACGATCAGCGCGGTTTTGCCCGATTGGCACCAAGGTGCCATCTTGTCGACATCTGCGAGGTCGCGGACGGTGAAGACCCCCTCCAGATCACCGCCGATGGACGCGGGAAGGCGGCGGGGGGCGGAGCCGGTGGTCAGGACCAGATCGGTGTAGTCTAGCGTATCCTCGCCTACGGTGACGGTTTGGGCGTCCGTGTCGATGGCGGTAACCGTCTCACCCGTGCGAACGGTGATGTTGTGGTCGGCATAGAAGCTGTCGGGGCGCAGAAACATCCGTTCAAGCGGCATGTCGCCCAGCAGATAGGCCTTGGACAGCGGCGGGCGCTGGTAGGGCAGCGCGGGTTCGGACCCGATGAGCGTAATCGCCCCCTCGAACCCGCCATTGCGCAGCTTAGCCACGCAGGACGACCCCGCTTGCCCTGCCCCGATCACGATCACATGGCTTTTGTCTTGGCTCATGTCTTGCACCTTTGCCCTCGCCCTTTGCCAAGGCGGAGCCTATATCGCAGGGGAAGCCAGACGCAATTCCAAGAAAGGGGCAAATCATGGCAATTTCCGTAGGCGACACGCTGCCCGACGCATCGCTTGTCTATCTGGGGGATGAAGGCCCCGCGCAGGTGCAACTGAGCGAGAAGACCAAGGGCCGCAAGGTCGTGATCTTTGCCCTGCCCGGCGCCTATACCGGCGTGTGCAGCACGGCCCATGTGCCCAGTTTTGTCCGCACCAAGGATCAGTTCGACGCCAAGGGCGTGGACGAGATCATCTGTATCAGCGTCAACGATCCCTTTGTCCTGAAAGCCTGGGGCGAAAGCACGGGCGCAGAGGCCGGTGGCATCACGTTCCTTGGCGATGCGGAGGCTGCGTTTACCAAGGCGATGGGGCGCGATTTCACGGCGCCGCCTGCCGGTCTGATCAACCGCTCCAAGCGCTACGCGATGGTGGTTGAGGACGGCACCGTGACCGTGCTGCAGGAAGAAGAAAATCCCGGCATGTGCGACGTGTCAGGCGGTGAGGCGCTGCTTGAGGCGATGTGATCCTGCGCGCCAGATCATGATGACGCAAAAGGCCCCCGAGGGGGCCTTTTTCATTTGGATCACGTTTTGGTCTATTCGGCCGCCTGGACGATGGTGCGGGTGGGGAACGGGATGTCGAGACCTGCGTCGTCTAGCGCTTCCTTCACCTTGCGTTTCATATCCGCCTGGTACTGGAAGTAGTCGCCGCTGTCGCACCAGACCCGGACCAGAAAATCGACCGAGCTGTCGCCGAGGTTGTTGACCTGAATGAACGGCTCTGGGTCAGTCTTGGACCGCTCGTCCGCCATGATCGTGTCGTGGATCACCCGTTCGGCTTGCTTGAGATTCACGCCATAGCCCACGCCGAATGTCCATTCCGCCCGGCGGGTCGGGTAGATTGAGTAGTTTTCGATCACGTTGCCCCAAACTTCAGAGTTGGGGATGATGATCTGCACATTCCCGAGGCTGGCCAGTTCGGTAAAGTTCAGCGTCACGTCCTTGACCGTGCCCATCTTATCCGCCACCTCGACGAAGTCGCCGATCTTGAGCGGTCGGAAGAGGATCAGCATCACGCCGGCCGCCACGTTTGACAGTGTGCCCTGCAACGCCAGACCAATGGCAAGACCGGCAGCACCGACAGCCGCCACCACGGACGTTGTCTGGACGCCAAAGGTATTCAGCACGATCAGGAACGTGAAGCCCAGCACGATATAGCGGACGATCGAGCCAAGGAAGTTGAAGAGCGTGTCGTCCAGATGCCTGTGACGGGTACCGATGCGCGTGATCCGGCGGCCCAACCAGGCGGCAACAATCCAGCCGATGACGAGGATGGTGATCGCGGCCAGCACAGAACCGACAATGGAGGCGAGGAATTCCAGCGACAGGTAGTCACCAAGCGTCTTGCCTTGCCACACTTCTGTGGCAAGCAGGTTATTGATCATGTCCATGGTCTTACCCCGCCAGACTGTCCAGTTTGCGGGCAAGTTTCACATCAAGTGTGCTCAGACCTCCGACATCGTGGGTGGTGAGCGTCACCTCGACACGTTTGTAGACATTGAACCACTCGGGGTGGTGATCCCATTTCTCTGCCCAGATGGCTGCGCGGGTCATCCAGGCGAAGGCATCCACGAAGTCGTTGAATTCGAACGTCTTGTGGATGGCATCCCGTCCGTCGGTCAAAGCCCAACCTGTGGCCAGCAGCGGATCCAGCAGGGTAGCCCGCGTCTCGTCGCTGAGTTTTTCCATTATTCCTGTTCCTCGATCTGGACCTTCTTGAAAGGTCCGTAATCCGTGAGAATTTCGATCTCCTCTTCCACCGCCTCACGTTCGGCTTGGAGGTAGCGGGCGATGGCGTCGGCAAAGCCGGGATCGCCCACCCAGTGCAGGCTGTGGGTCTGTGTCGGCAGGTATCCCCGCGCCAGCTTGTGTTCGCCCTGTGCCCCGGCCTCGACCCGCTGCAACCCGTGCTGGATCGCGATGTCGATGGCTTGGTAGTAGCACAATTCGAAATGTAGGCAGGGATGGTGTTCCGTGCAGCCCCAGTAGCGGCCATATAACGTCTGAGCGCCGATAAAGTTCAGCGCACCCGCAACAAAATGCCCGTCGCGTTCGGCCAGCACCAGCGCCATATCGTCGGCCAGCGTCTCGTGCGCGATGTCAAAGAAGCGCCGGGTGAGGTACGGCGTGCCCCATTTGCGCGCACCCGTATCCTGGTAGAAGCGCCAGAAGGCATCCCAGTGCTCGGGTCGCAGGTCGTCACCGGTCAGCACGTGGATGGTGCCGCCAAAGTCCTGCGCCCGCGCGCGTTCCTTGCGGATGTTCTTGCGCTTGCGGCTGGAGAGCGTGGCGAGGAAGTCGTCGAATGTGTCGTAGCCGTCGTTCAACCAGTGGAATTGCTGGGTCGTGCGCGGCATGAGGCCCAGGTCCGCGCCGAAGTCGCGTTCGGCTTCCGTGCAGAACGTGACGTGCATCGAGCTGAGTTTGTTGTTTTCGCCCAATTGCACGGCACCCGAGATCAGGCCGAGCATCCCAAGTTCCGGGAAATCTGGATGCGTCAGGAACCGTCGCCCGGTGGCCGGTGTGTGCGGTACGGCAATCTGGAGTTTGGGATAGTAGCGCCCGCCTGCTCGCTCGTAAGCGTGCGCCCAATTGTGGTCGAAGATGTATTCGCCCTGGCTATGGTTTTTTGCATACATGGGCGCGAAGCCCACCGTCTGCCCGTCCACGACCGCCTGCAGGTATTGCGGCTGCCAACCGGTGCCGGGGCCCACGGAATTGCTGTCTTCCAGTGCCTTGAGGAAGCGGTGCGTGGTGAAGGGGTCATTGGGCCTGCCACCATTTACCGCCTCGGGGCAGGCGCACGCGTCCCACTCCGCCTCCGGGATTTCGGACAGGCTGGGCACCACACAGATTTCTATTTCTTGTTCGGACACAAACGGCCTTCCCTGCTCAACAGGTTGAGATGTGTACCGCGCGGGCCGCGCTTCAACCGGGATGGGGGGCGAGGTAACCTTCGAAGGTGATATTTTGCGCGACCTGACGTGCCTGCGCCTCTTGAGCGGGCGATCTGACCGTCCAGCAGAGAATGTTTGCGCCTTGGGCTTTCAACTCCGCCACGCGGGGGCGGGTAAGGTCTGCGACCTCGTGGCTGATGAAAGAGGCTCCCACGCGGTCATAGTCCGGGATAGCGCGCAGGTGGTCGCGGGTGGTTTGGTTGAGGGGCCAGTCCCCTTCTGCATAAGCGCTTGTGACGATGCCGCGGGGGATGTCGGGGCAGAGGTCCGCCATGCGCGCGACGCTGTGCGGGTTGAAGGACATGAGGGCGACGGGGCCTGTGTAGCCTGCCAGCGCGTTTGCCGTGGCCTGTTCCAGCGGGCCAATGGCGTCGCCCATGGCGCCGTCCTGATCCTTGATCTCGATCAGCAGTGGCACTTGGCCCGCCACCAGTTCCAACACTTCCGGCAAGGTCGGGATGCCCTCATCGCCGCCTTTCAGCGGCGTCTTCGTGAGTGTCCCCGCGGGGACAATGCGGATGGGGCCGGTGCCCTCGGCCAGTCGGTCGAGGGCATAGTCATGGAACACCATCGCCTGATTGTCGGCGCTGAGTTGCAGGTCGATTTCGATACCGTAGCCATGCGCGATGGCCGCACGGATGGCGGCGCGGCTGTTTTCCGGACGGCCATCGGTGACATCATGCAGCGCCCGGTGCGCGAGCGGAGCACCGAGGAAGGCGTCGGGCAGTCGGGGGGTCATTTGATCTGGAAGATGCCTTCGATCTCGACCGCAACACCCAAGGGCAGCGCCGCTGCGGACACAGCAGAGCGGCTGTGGCGGCCTGCATCGCCCAGCGCTTCGACCAGGAAGTCGGAGGCGCCGTTGATGACCTGCGGCTGGTTGGTGAAGTCGGCAGTGGAGTTGACGAAGCCGGTCAGTTTGACCACGCGGACGAGGCGGTCGAGGTCGCCACCGCATGCGGCTTTGACCTGGGCGAGCAAGCTGATGGCACAGGTTTTGGCCGCGGCGGCACCTGCCTCGACTTCCATGTCGTCGCCGAGCTTGCCGGTGATCAGCCCATCCGGGCCGTTGGAGATCTGGCCAGAGACATAGACGATGTCGCCGACCTGCACGAAAGGCACATAGTTGGCGGCCGGTGCAGGCGCGTCGGGCAGGGTCACGCCCAGTTCGGCGAGGCGGGATTCGATGGACATGGGCGGGCTCCTTTTTGTCTGTTGCGCGGACGCTAGACCGCCCGCGCTGGACTGAAAAGGGCCGATGTCAGGATTCGCGAAACGCGCGGTTGAAGTAGTCGGCGACCGGCTTGATCAGGTAGGCCAGCGGTGTGCGGTCCGCAGTGCGGATGAACGCCTCGACCGGCATGCCCGGCACGAGGATCTGGTTTTCGTTGAGCCTGTCGATCTCACCCGGATTGAGAACGATCTCAGCCCGGTAATAGCTGACACCCACGGCTTCATCCTCGAACGCGTCGGCGGACACCAAGGCGACCTCGCCGATCAGTTCCGGCGTCGTGCGCTGATCCAGAGCGGAAAAGCGCAGGTTGACGGTCTGTCCGGTCACGATCTGGTCGATATGGATCGGATCAACGCGGGCAGCGATCACAAGCGGTCGGTCTTGCGGGATAAGAAACAGCACCGGATCCGCGCCGCGCACAACAGACCTCAGGGTCTGGACCCGCATGTTGTAGACGATGCCAGACACAGGCGCCCGGATCTCCATCCGTTCGATATCGGTCAAGAGGGCCTGTCGCTGTTCGATCAGTTCAAGCTCACGGGCGCGCAGGTCACGCAAGCGGCTGATCGCTTCCTCGCGGCGGGTGGAGTTGAGGCGCAGCACTTCGATCTCAATCTCAGTGATGCGCTGTTCTGACTGCGCCTTGGACGCGGCCAACTCACCGATTTGCCCATCGAGCGAGGCCTGTTGCCGTTGCAGCGCCAGCACGCCCGAGGCCTGGGTCAGCCCGCGCTCCAGAAGGCTTTCCTGTGCTGCCAGTTCCTGTTCGATCAGTTCAAGCTGGCGGCCCAGCGACACTTCCTGCGCCTCGATCCCCTTGATCTGGTTGCGGGTCTGGGCAGCCCGTTCGGACAACTGCTCGGTCTGTTTGGCGGTCGACTCGCGGCGGGCATTGAACAGGTTTTCCTGCCCGGTGATCAGCTCCTGCACATCCTCGGATGTTGTGGCAACGGCCAAAAGCTCGTCTTCGAACACGATGGCGTCTTCTTCGTCCCGTTCGGCCTCGAGCCTGCCGCGGCGCGCCATGAATTCGTACAGCTGGCTTTCCACGATGGCGAGGCTGGACTGCATCTGCTTGACATCAAGCTGGATCAGCAGATCGCCAGCCTCGACGCTGTCGCCTTCCTTCACCGCGATCTCGGACACGATGCCGCCGGTCGAGTGCTGCACGATCTGGCGGTTTTGATCGACTTCGATACGGCCAGAAGCGATCACAGCCCCGGCGATTTCGGTCAGGGTGGCCCAGGCGGCGAGGCCGCCAAGAAGGCCGAAGAGGCCAAAGAATCCGACAACAAGCGGCGTGACCGCCGACCAGCGTTTTTCACTCATGTGACGCTCCCCGCGCTGGCAGGTGCGCGCGTGATCTGTTCGTGGTTTTTGACCATGGATTTCAGCACCTCATCCTTGGGACCAAAGGCCGTGCGGACACCGCCGTCGATCACCAGCAGCAGATCACATTCCTGGATCGCGGCAGGACGGTGGGCCATGATGATGACCGAGCGGCCGTCGGCCTTTGCACCCCGGATCGCCTGGTTGAGCGCCATCGTCCCTTCGTTGTCGAGGTTCGAGTTCGGTTCGTCGAGCACAAGGATCACCGGGTCATCATAGAGCGCGCGGGCCAGGCCGATGCGCTGGATCTGGCCGCCGGACAGCCGTTGCTGGCCTGCATTGATCCGCGTGTCATAGCCTTCGGGCAGTTCCAGGATCATCTTGTGCGCATCCGCCTTTTGCGCGGCAGCGACCACCTTTTGATCATCCGGTTGCGCGGCAAGGCGCGCGATGTTTTCGGCGATAGTGCCGTCAAAAAGCTGCACGCGTTGAGGCAGGTAGCCGATATGCATGCCGAGGACCTCGGGCGCATATTGATCCAGCGCAGCCGCATCGAGGCGGATTGAACCACCCGCAGGCCGCCACACGCCGGTCAGACAGCGCGCCAGCGTGGACTTGCCCGCGCCCGACGGGCCGATGACGCCCATCGCATGGCCCGGCGGCAGGTCGAAGTTGAGACCACGCAAGGCGGCACTTTGTTCACCCGGCGGCACGACGGTCAGGCTTTTGGCGACCAACCGGGCCTTGGGCTTGGGCAGGGCGGTGCGCGTCGGCTCTTTGGACACTGTGCCCAAGAGTTCGGCCATGGCGTTCCAGCCCTTGATGGCGCGTTGCACCACGGGCCACTGGGTCAGCATCAACTCGATTGGCGCCAGGGCCCGGCCCAGCAGGATCGAACCGGCGATCATGGCCCCCGGTGTCATTTCGTTCCGCAGCACGAGATACGCACCCAGCCCCAGCATCGCGCTTTGCAGGAATAGGCGCAGTGTTTTGGTCAGCGAGGTGAAACCGCCGCCGACATCTGTGGCCTTGATCTGTTCATCGAGCGCAAGGCCACGCGCCTTTTGCCAACGGTCAAACGCCGCGTCGCGCATGCCCATGGCTTGCACCATCTCGGCCTCGATCCGCAGCTGGTCGGACATTGCGGATGCGGCATGACCCGCCTGACCCGCCTTCTGCTGCGGACGGCGCGACAAGAGCTGGTTGATCAGAGCAATGACGATCAGCAGGGTGCCACCGGCCAGCGCGAGAAAGCCGAGCCAGGGATGGAACATGAAAATCGCCGCGATGAAGATCGGTGTCCATGGCAGGTCGAAGAACGCCATCAGAACCGGCGATGTCATGAAACGCTGTACCGATTCGAGGTCTGCCAGACCGGTTTGCGTGCGCTGATCCGGCGCGACAGCCGATTTGCGGACAACCGCGTCGAACACGCGCCTGTCCAGATCGTTCTGAAACCGCGCCCCCACCCGCGCCATGATGCGGCCACGGGTGAAGTCCAGAATGCCCATGATGCCGTAGAGGAAGACGACCAGCAGCGACAGGGCGATCAGCGTTTCCTCGCTGCGGCTGCCCAGAACGCGGTCATAGACCTGCAGCATATACATGGGCCCGGTCAGCATCAGGAGGTTGGCGAACAGGCTGAACAAACCCACGGCCCAGTACAGCCCCCGGCTTTTGCTGCGCGCTGCCCTCAGTTCGGCTCGTCCACGATTTGTCACATCGGTTTGCATCGGCATCAATTCGCTTGTGTGGTGCTCAAATTTGTTTTCTTCACACGATCACTTATCCTGCGTGTCGCGCAAGTGCCACATGTACAATCTTCCATCAATGGCGGTATGGGCATTTAGACCGACACTATTAGTTACCTGTAGAAAATATCCAACGGAGATTTGCATTGTCTCTTATTTGTCGCGCGGGTCGCGCTATTATTTTGTTACTTGCTGTAGGATTGCTGGCCGCGTGTGCCGCGTCTGACCAGCGCGCCGCGCAGCCGGATGGGATCAATGATCCCTATGAGCGGCAGAATCGCAAGGTTCACGCGTTTAACCGCGGCCTCGACAGGGCCGTGGTGCGCCCCGCAGCTATCGGCTATTCGTCGATCCTGCCGGACGAGATCGAGGACAGCGTCAGCCAGTTCGCGAGCAACCTCGGTGAGCCTTCGGTGGTTGTGAACAGCCTGCTTCAGGGTGACTTTGAGGGCGCCGGGATATCGACGGTGCGGTTTCTGACCAATTCTGTCCTCGGTATCTTTGGGTTCTTTGACGTTGCATCCGAGTTCCAGCTGCCGGCCCATGACACCGATTTTGGCGAAACACTGTACGTCTGGGGCGTTGGCGAGGGTGCCTATCTGGAACTGCCTGTGCTTGGCCCATCGACGGCCCGCAACGCCACGGGCAAGGTCGTTGATCTGTTCACCAACCCGCTGAGCTATACCGTCGAAAGCCCCGAGCAGTACTATGGCACCGTCGCAGCGGCGGCTTCTGGCCTGTCCCGGCGCGGACGGTTTTCAGATACAGTTGATTCCATTCTATATGAAAGCGCTGACAGCTATGCGCAGGCGCGTTTGATCTGGTTGCAGAACCGGCGCTTTGAGTTGGGTGATGCCGGAGCGGCTGCAGAGATTGATCCGTTTGCCTTGGACACCGAGGGGTTTTGATATGAACAGACGTTATTTCCTGGCCGCCGGCACCAGCTTTGCCGCGGTTTTACCCGCCCTGCCCGCCTTTGCCTTGAACGAGGCCGGGGCCAAGCAATTGATCAACGCGCTGGTGGGTGACATCAACGGCGTCATCGGGTCGGGCCGCAGCGAAAGCGCGATGTTCCGCGATTTCGAGCGTATCTTCGCCCGTTACAGCGACACGTCCTACATCTCTGCCTACGCCATGGGCGTGGATGGACGCCGCGCCAGCAACGCCCAGAAGCGCGCGTTTTCGAATGCGTTCCAGGGCTACATCGCCCGGAAATATGGCCGCCGGTTCCGCGAATTCATCGGCGGGCAGCTTGAGGTAAAAGGCGTGCGTGCCGTCAACAACTGGTTCGAGGTTGAAACCACCGCGTTCCTGCGCGGCCAGTCGCCTTTTGCGGTCACTTTCCACGTGTCGAACCGGTCGGGCCGCGATCTGTTCTTCAACATGTTCATCGAAGGGGTGAACCTTTTGCTGACGGAACGGACGGAGATCGGCGCCCTGATCGACCGCAATGGCGGCAACATCGACGCCATGATCGCCGACTTGCGCAACCTGGGCTAAGAAGACGGCCCGATCAGGTTTGGCAAAGGCCAGCGGGTGCGTCGTACACCCGCCATTAAACTCAGCGCAAGTATAGGGGGCGGCATCACCGCCCCTTACCGGTTGCGACCGCCGCCCAGTATGTCGCGGATCAGTGTCTCAATGATACCTTCGGTGGTGCGCGGCACCTCGGGCTGGCGCTGTTGCGGTGCAGGGGCAGGTTGTTGCACCTGACGTACGGCCCGTTCCGGAACTTGCAGCGGCAGGGGCCGCGGCGACAGCGCTTCGTGGACGCGGATCATGGTTTCGCGCCAGATTTCGCTGGGCAACCCGCCGCCGGTCACACCGGTGAGCGGTGTGTTGTCGTCATAGCCCATCCAGACACCCGCGACATAATCGGCAGTGAAGCCGATGAACCACGCATCCCGCGCCGCTTGAGTCGTCCCGGTCTTGCCCGCGATTTGCCAGCCGCCGAACTGCGCCCGCTGGCCGGTGCCCTCGCTCACCACCTTTTCCATCATCCAGATGAGTTCACGCGCAGCGCTTTCCTGAATCACCCGTTCGCCGATCCCGCCGCCCGCACCCATCAACGGCGCGTCATCCCCGCGCAGACGCAGGTCAACCAGGCCAAAAGGTGCCACGGACGACCCACCGTTGAGGATCCCTGCATAGGCGCCCGTCATCTCTAGCAGCGTGCTTTCAGACGCGCCCAGAGCCAGGGCCGGGCCATCGGCCATGTCGCCGGTGATCCCGAAGTCGGTGGCGATGCGGCGGACCAGATCGCGGCCCATGCTTTCCGACACTTTGACAGCCGGAATATTCAGGGACTGTGCCAGCGCCTTGGTCAGCGTGACACGCCCGGAATAAGTGTTCGTGTAGTTGCGCGGTGACCACTTGCCCGACCCCGGAATGTCGAGGGTCAGCGGGTCGTCATCGACAAAGTCGAGCGGCGAATAGCCAAGTTCCAGTGCTGCCGCATAGACAAACGGTTTGAAGGACGAGCCGGTTTGTCGCTGCGCCTGAATGGCGCGATTGAACACGCCCGCCACGCGAGTTTCACGCCCGCCGACCATGGCGCGCACGGCGCCATCTGCGCCCATCACCACGATGGCGGCCTGCGCCTTGGAGCCTTCGCGCACCTTTGTGTCGAAAATCTCTTTCAACGCGTCCTCTGCCGCGCGTTGCAGGCGCTGATCGAGCGTCGTGCGTATGATCACGTCTTCAGACGTGTTGCGGGTGAAGAATTCAGGGCCCGTGGACATCACCCAGTCTGCAAAATAGCCGCCTGCCTTGCGCCGCGCGGCGGAGGACAGGTTTGCGGGGTTGTTCTGCCACTCCGCAACTTCGGCATCGGACAGATACCCTTGCTCGCCCATCAGACGCAGGACGGTGGCCGCGCGATCGCGGGAGCGTTGCAGATCGGACGTGGGTGCAAGGCGTGAGGGCGCTGTAAGAAGGCCTGCAATCATTGCCCCCTCGGCCGGGGTCACCATGGCGGCGGGTTTGCCGAAGTAACGCTGTGCTGCCGCTTCGACCCCATAAGCGCCGGCGCCCATATAGGCGCGGTTGAGGTAGATCGACAGGATCTCTTCCTTGGAGTACTTCACCTCCATCGCCATGGCGTAGATGGCTTCCTTGGCCTTGCGCTGGATCGAGCCGCGGCGGCAGTCCGACACATAAGCGGCCTCGGATTCCCACTCGGCGGGGTCGTACACGACACCAAGGCACAGAAGCTTCGCGGTCTGCTGCGTGATGGTCGAACCGCCGTGCCCCTGCAGCGGCCCGCGTCCTTCGCGCAGGTTGATGCGCACGGCGCTGGCGACACCGCGCGGACTGACGCCGAAATGGCGGTAGAAGCGTTTGTCTTCGGTCGCGATGACCGCGTTCTTGAGGCCGGGGGACACAGAACTGGCCATGACAGCGCCACCGAACTGATCGCCGCGCCAGGCAAAGCGATTGCCATCACGATCAAGCAGCGTGACCGAGCCGCGCGCGCGGCCATCCAGAAGTTCGTTCACATCCGGCAGGGTGGTCCAGAAGTAGCCCACCGCCAGCGCGATCGCCGCCGTTACGGTCAGGCCCACACGCCACGTCACCCACCAGACAAGGCGGAGTACCCATTTGAAAAGGCGGATAAAGATGTTGCGGGACGGCTTCCGTGCGGGCGCCTTGCGCCGCTTGGCAGGTGCCTTGCGGGACGGCGGTTTGGCCGTCTTCTTTTTTGGATAGCGGCGGTCCGCCACCAAGGGGCGTTTGCCCTTTCTTGAATCACGCATTCACGACCCCTGCCCGGCCTTATGTTTGGCACAGCTTATCCTGTTTGGCGGCATTTGCCACGCCCCGTGCATGCGTGGGTGGCGATTCTCAAATGCCTATAAGTTAGGCAAATACGCCAATTTGCGCATTTTTTATGCACACGCCGCTGCATCGTAGGCAGGAATCCCCGCGCAAATGTTTGCCCTGCCCACCCTATGCTTTCTGTTCCCCGCATATCGCAGGGCGACCTGCCAATGTAAGGGGACATGTGGTGAAACTCATCATTGCAACGATCAAGCCGTTCAAGCTGGAGGAGGTTCGCGAAGCGCTGACCGAGGCCGGTGTGCGCGGCATGATGGTCACAGAAATCAAGGGCTTCGGCTCGCAATCGGGCCACACGGAAATCTACCGCGGTGCGGAATACGCGGTGAACTTTGTGCCAAAGGTCAAAATCGAGATCGTGGTTGCCGCCTCTATGGCCGATCAGATCGTTGAGACCATTACCAAAACCGCCCAGACGGGCAAGATCGGGGACGGCAAGATCTTTGTTCTCGACGTTCAGCAAGCCGTGCGCGTACGCACCGGCGAAACCAACGAAGACGCCATCTGAGCGGCGGAAGCACAGGGAAAATCGGAACAATGAAACTCAAGAACTCTTTGCTCGTTGGCGCGGCCCTGGCCGTTTTGCCGACCTTTGCACTGGCGCAGGACGCGCCGGGCTTTGATGAAATCGGCCCCTATATCATGACAACCCTGCTGTTCTGTATGGCAGGTTTCCTGGTGTTCTTCATGGCCGCAGGCTTTGCCATGCTCGAAGGTGGTCTGGTGCGTTCGAAGAACGTGACCATGCAGATGACCAAGAACATCGGTCTCTTCTCAATCGCGGCGATCATGTACTGGCTGGTCGGCTTCAACACGATGTATCCGGGCGACTTCAACGGCTACTTTGCCATCGGCGGCCAGACGGTGCTGGATCCGGTTGGCGTTGCTGCCGCTGACGCGGCGCTGGACTATGCGTCTGTCGGGTCCGACTTCTTCTTCCAGCTGGTGTTTGTGGCTGCAACCGCGTCCATCGTATCGGGTGCTTTGGCTGAGCGGATCAAGCTGTGGCCCTTCCTGATCTTCGTGGTTGTCCTGACTGGCTTTATGTACCCGATCTCGGGTTCCTGGCAGTGGGGCGGCGGCTGGCTGTCCGAAGCAGGCTTCTCCGACTTTGCTGGTTCAACCGTTGTGCACTCTGTGGGTGGCTGGGCCGCTCTGGCCGGTGCCATCGTGCTAGGTCCGCGTCTGGGCAAGTACAAGGACGGTAAGGTCAACCCGATGCCCGGCTCGAACCTCGCCCTCGCCACTCTGGGTACGTTCATCCTTTGGTTGGGTTGGTTCGGCTTCAACGGTGGTTCGCAGTTGGCGATGGGCACCGTGGGCGACGTGTCCGACGTGTCGCGCATCTTTGCCAACACCAACATGGCGGCGGCTGCAGGTGCTGTCACAGCGCTGATCCTGACGCAGGTTCTCTACAAGAAGCCTGACCTGACGATGGTGCTGAACGGCGCGCTGGCCGGCCTCGTTTCGATCACGGCTGAGCCTCTGGCGCCCACTCTGTTCGGTGCGCTGTGGATCGGTGCCATCGGCGGTGTGATCGTGGTGTTTGCTGTGCCGCTGCTCGACAAGCTGAAGATCGACGACGTGGTTGGTGCTATCCCGGTTCACCTGTTTGCGGGCATCTGGGGCACCATCGCGGTTGTATTCTACAACGGCGACGCGTCGCTGGGCACACAGATCACGGGCATCATCGCCTACGGTGTGTTCACCTTCGTCGCATCACTGGTCGTGTGGTTCATCCTCAAGGCGGTCATGGGCATCCGTGTCGGCGAAGAGGAAGAGATCGCAGGGCTCGACATGTCTGAAATGGGCATGGAAGCCTATCCGGAATTCTCAAAAGGCTGAGGCTCCTTCCTCTCAGCTGGAGAACCGACTGACCGGGCGTTCGCGCCCGGTCTTTTTTTGTGTCTGCGAGCGAAAGGAAACGGACAGAGGAGTGGCAGACCGGCCTTCCGGGGGGAATTTTTCTGGCAAAGCGAAGACGATTGGGGGCGCTTAAGCCGTCTCACCCTCGATCATGGCGACGCGGGTGGCGTGGCGGCCGCCTTCAAACTCGGCGCCAAGGAACGCGTCGACGATCTCAAGCGCCAGACCCTCGCCCACCACGCGGGCGCCGATGGCCAGCATGTTGGCATCGTTGTGGGCCCGGATCATGGCCGCTGAAAACGTATCGGTACACACGCCGCAGCGAATGCCCGGCACCTTGTTTGCGGCCATCATGATGCCCTGACCGGTGCCGCAGAGAACAATGCCCAGATCGCAATCACCCGACGCAACCTTGTCTGCTGCCGCTTTGCCATGAACCGGGTAATGCGTGCTTTCGGGCGTGGTGGGGCCGATGTCGATCACATCATGCCCCTTGGCGGTGGCATAAGATGCCACGGCCTGACGCAGATCAATCGCCGCGTGGTCGCTGGATAGAACGATCCGGGCCATGGATCAGACGCCAGCCTTGACAATGGCTTCGGCGAGCACCGGCACTGTTTGTGCGTTGAGCCCTGCGATGTTGAGGCGGCTGTCGCCGACCATGTAGATGCCGCTTTCTTCCCGCATCTTGACCACCAGTTCGGGCGATGCACCGAGGCGTGAGAACATGCCGCGATGTTCCGCGATGAAGCCGAAGCGGTTGGAGCCGGAGCGGGTTTCCAGCTCCTTTGCCAGTTGTTCACGCAAGCCCAGCATGCCGGTGCGCATCTCTTCCAGTTCGGCCATCCAGTCGGCGCGCAGGACGTCATCGTTCAGGATCGTCGTCACTAGCCGCGCGCCGTGGTCGGGCGGGAAGGAGTAGTTCTGGCGGTTGAGGAAGTTGAGCGTGCCCTGGGCGATGCCCTTTTCCGTGCCGTTCGCAACCAGCATAAGGATGCCGGTCCGTTCGCGGTAGATGCCGAAGTTTTTCGAGCAGCTGGCCGCGATCAGGCATTCGGGCACGGCTGACGCCACCTTGCGCGTGCCTGCTGCGTCCTCTTCGAGGCTATCGCCGAAGCCCTGGTAGGCGATGTCGATCATGGGCGTGGCGCCGGTGTCGTGCAGAACCTTGATCACCTCGTCCCATTGCGGGCCGGTCAGGTTGGCGCCTGTGGGGTTGTGGCAGCAGCCGTGCAGGAGGATCAGATCGCCCTTCTTCGCCTTTTTCAGATCTTCGATCAGGCCATCGAAATCGACGCCGCGCGTGTCGTCGTCGAAATAGCGGTAGAGCACGGTTTCGAGGCCAAGATAGTCGAGGATCGACAGGTGGTTGGGCCATGTGGGGTTCGACACGAAGACGCGACCGCCGGGGCTGGCCATCTTGAAGAGTTCGAACGCCTGCCGCACCGCACCCGTGCCGCCCGGTGTTGCGACCGAGTTCACGGCGTCGCGGGGCAGCGCGTCGCCCAGCACCAGCTTGACCATGGCGTCGTTAAAATCTGGCGCGCCTGCGAGGCCCACGTAGCTTTTGCTATCTTGCGTTTCCCAGACCTTTTGCTCTGCCGCCTTGATCGCGCGCATGACCGGCGTGTTGCCCGAGGCGTCCTTGTAGACGCCCACGCCGAGGTCCACTTTCGCCTCGCGCGAGTCCTCGCGGTACATTTGCATCAGCATCAGGATGCCGTCGGGTTTCTGGGCTTTGAGATCTTCGAACATCAGGCCTCTCCGGTTGCGACGGGGACCATGGGCGACATGCCCCATTCGGCCCAACTGCCGTCATATAGCGACCAGCTGTCATGCCCCATGCGTTCGAGCGCGAGGGCGAGAATTGCGGCGGTGATACCCGAGCCGCAGCTGGTGATGATGGGTTTTTGCAGATCGACGCCGGCCGCTTCGAAAATGGCGCGCGTGTCGGCGGGGGATTTCATCGTTTTGTCGTCGTTCAGGAGCGTATCGTAGGGCACGTTGCGCGAGCCGGGGATGTGGCCGGGGCGCATGCCTTCGCGCGGCTCGGGTGCTTCGCCCTTGAAGCGGGCGGCGGCGCGGGCATCGATCACTTGCGTCGAGCCGAGTTTCGCCGCCTGGCTGACTTGGGTGACGTCGCGGACGAGGTGGTTTTGGAAGCGCGCGGTCAGGTGCCGGTCCTTGATCACCGGAGCCATGTCTTCGATGGCGCGCCCTTCCGCCTGCCATTTGGGTAAGCCACCGTCGAGCACGGCGACGTCGCGGTGGCCCATCAGGCGGAAGAGCCACCAGACGCGGGCGGCCGAGAGCAGACCGGCGCCGTCGTAGACAACGACCTGATGCCCGTCGCCGACGCCCATGGCGCGCATGCGGGACATGAACTTTTCGGGCGGAGGTGCCATGTGAGGCAGGTCCGAGCGGGCGTCGCTGATTTCGTCAATGTCGAAGAACCGCGCGCCTGGGATATGGGCCGCTTCGTATTCTGCGCGGGCATCGCGGCCCGCGTCGGGCAGATACCACGAGGCGTCGAGCACGCGCAGGTCTGGATCTTTCAGATGCGCGGCGAGCCAATCCGTGGACACCAAGGTGCGTGGATCATCGGACATGGGTGAGTCCTTTCGGGCGACAAAAAACGCCCTTGCGTACCGCTGTGGCGGCCGCCGTTCAAGGGGCTCTGCCCCTCGCGCTGCGCGCTCACCCCGGGATTTTTTAGAAACAGGGAAGGGGACGTCAGCCGCGTTCCTTGAGAAGCCGCTGTTTCTGGCGGTTCCAGTCGCGTTTTGCGGAGGTGTCGCGCTTGTCGTGCAGCTTCTTGCCCTTGGCGATGCCGATCTTCAGCTTAGCCATGCCCTTGTGGTTGAAATAGAGCACGATGGGCACCAGCGTCATGCCCTTGCGCTGGGTGGCGTTCCAGAGGTTTGACAATTCCTTGCGCGAGACCAGCAGTTTGCGCGGCCGCCGTTCCTCGTGTTTGAAGGATTTCGCCTGATCGTAGGGGGCAATGTAACTGTTCACCAACCACAGCTCGCCATTGTCCACATGGGCATAGCTTTCGGCAATGTTGGCGCCGCCTGCACGCAGGGATTTGACCTCGGACCCTTCGAGCACGATGCCGCATTCGAGGTCATCCTCGATCGCGTAGTCAAAGCGCGCGCGCCGGTTTTCGGCGGCCACCTTGTAGTTTGGGTCTGATTTTCCTTGCGCCATGGCATGCGCATGTAGGCGGTCGGGCGCATGCAAGCAAGGGGGGCGACATTCATGGAATGTTGGGATTCGCATGTGTAGGGTGCCCATACGGGACGGATTGGAGCGAACGACATGCGGCTTTGGGTGGCCTTGATGGCCTGTGTCATGCTGTTGGCGTGCGGCGAGCCGGTGCCGTCATCGGGTGCCGCGCGGATCATCGCGACGGGCGACAGCATGCTGGCCTGGAATGCCGCATCCAAGAAATCGGTGGCGTCGGAGTTAGAGCGGCGACTGGGCACGCAGGTGATCGACCGGTCCGTGGTCGGTGCCAGGTATCATTACGTTTTGCCGGTCAGCGGCAGTCTGGGTCTGCGCATTGGCAGCCAGTATAGGTCTGGTCCCTGGGACTGGGTTGTCATGAACGGGGGCGGCAACGATCTGTGGCTGGGCTGCGGGTGCAGCAAATGCGAGGCGCAGCTTAACCGGCTGATCGCCGAAGATGGATCATCCGGAACGGTTGTCACTGCGGTGAAGCGGGCGCGGGCCGATGGCGCGCGGGTGGCCTATGTCGGGTATCTGCGCACGCCGGGGCGCGGTTCGATCATTGATCACTGCCGCACATGGGGTGACAGGTTCGAGACGCGGCTGGCACGGATGGCGGCGCGCGATGCCGGGGTAACGTTCGTGTCGGTGGCTGATCTGGTGCCGCATGGCGATTTGAGTTTTCACGACATCGACCGCATTCATCCCTCAGCCAAAGGCAGCGCGGCGATAGCCGCGCGGATTGCTGCCATCATCAGGTAGTCGTGCTGTACGCTGCCCGTGGTTCACACTCCAGCATCCGGAAATTTTGGACGGGTGCGTGTTCCATGCAGGCGGTGCGTTCTTAGATAACACAACGAATTTCGGTCTTTCACTGGCCGCCTGTGTCGTCATCAGGCGCGTCACTGGCCGGTGTCACTATCTTTGAGCGATTTGAGAGCAGGAATTTATGGACAAACGTCTGATCGTCGAATTTGCGCCAGGCATCGCCTTTGTCCTTGGAGACACGCTGGGGGGCATCTGGGTCGGGTCGGCCTTTGCCGCTGTCGCAACACTGATCGCTATTGTCCTACGCTGGCGGTGGGATCAGAGTCTGCCATGGCTCGCCATCTCGATTTTTTTCCTCACGGCGGTCATGGTCACGGCGGGGTTCTTTTTCAACGACACCACCTTCGTCAAGATCAGCGCGACTGTGGGGTCGCTGGTCTTTGCCGTGATCCTGGGCGTGGGGCTGTTTTTCAAGCCCAGCCTGGTGGAACGGACGTTGGGCTACAAGATCAAGCTGATCGATGAAGGGTGGCTGCTGCTGAATTACGCCTGGATCGGCATCACGCTGCTGCGTGCCGGTGCCAATGAACTGGTGTGGCGCAACGCGACCGACCGGGTGTGGGTGCTTTACAACGGGTTTTCCGACTTTGCCTGGTTCGCCCTGTTCTTTGCTGTCACGTGGGTGGTGGCGTGGGAATACTGGGACGAAGACGCGGAGGAAGAGGACGCCTAAGCGGTTCAATTTCCTGACCTCCGGCAGGATTTGGCCAGTGCTGCGCCCGCATTTCGGCTGCGGGGTGCCGGTTTACCGCCTGCCATTGGCGCACGGCCCATCGGTTCCAACATTGGACGGACCACTGACAAAATCGGAGCAGGATCATGATCACGCTGAGATTTGATGGAGATTTATCCACCGCCCGCCGCGCCGTGTTTGACCGCGCCGCCGAACGCTGGGACGCGGTGATGCAGACGGAGTTTGAGCCCATCACCTTTGAGGGAGAGACCCTGAGCGGCGTCCGCATCGACGTGTCGGTCCGCCCCCTCGACGGGGCGAACGGGGTTTTGGGGCAGGCTGGCCCCACCGTGTTGCGCCCCGACACCGAACTGCCGGTCGTGGGCATCATGGAGTTTGACCAGGCCGATGTGGAAACGCTGGAGGCCGAGAACCGGTTCGAGGACGTGGTGCTGCACGAGATGGCGCATGTGCTGGGCTTTGGCACGCTGTGGGCGCGCAAGGGGCTGATTGCGGGGACAGGCACGATGGACCCGCGCTTTGTCGGGCCGTCTGCGACGCGCGAGTTTGCCGATCTGGACCCCGATGGCGGACAGGCCGTGCCGGTGGCAAACACCGGTGGCCCCGGCACACGCGAGGGGCATTGGCGCGAGCTGGTGTTTGGCAATGAGCTGATGACCGGGTTTCTGTCGGGCGAGGTGCGCCCGCTGAGCCGTCTGACGCTGGGGTCGTTCGAGGACCTTGGCTATGCCGTAGACTACGCGGCGGCGGACCCGTTTGACCTGCCGGAGTTCCGCGATCTGGCCAAGATGGGGATCACGGAGGCCGTGCGCGTCTGCGACCTGTGCCGCATGGGCCGGACAGAGCCTGTGCTGTTGAACTAGGGGTCAGTCGCCCAATTTCTTGTGCACCTCGTCGAGGTCAATCTCGCCCACGGGCATCTTGTTCGAGGGATCCTCGAAATCGTATTTGAATAGGTCGAAGTCGCGTTTGTAGATCTCGTAGACGAGGTGCATGGACAGGTCGTCGAAGTAATCCTCGACCGGGTGGGCGCGTTTGGGCCCGTGCCCCTCGCTTTCGTTGAAGCGGGGGATGTCGGCGATGTTGACGGCGTGGGGCGTCTCAATCGCCTGCATCACCTCTTCCATGCCGTCGTTGAACTTTTCGGTCCATATGATCTTATCATAGCGGCCACCGTTCACGATGAAGGTGGACACGTGCCCTGACATGGCGGACCAGTGAATGTCCGGCTCCATCGGGCGGCGCCAGCGGATGGTGTCGCGCGCAAAGAGCAGGAAGCGGCGGAACGACTTGATCTGGTCGAACTCCTGTTTGCCGTCATCGCCACCCACTTCGATGCCGTATTTCTGGATCAGGAGTGGGACAAGGTTGCCGCGGTAGCGTTTGCCGTTGCGCTGGATACCGCAGATCTTGTCAAAGAAGGACGACAGGATGCGGGTGTAGGGGTTGCGCACGCAGGTGAACGCGTAGGAGCCGTGAGACTGGACATTGTCGGTGATGATCGGCTGACTGGCGTCGATCGCCCACTTGTGCATGCCACCCTGAGCGTCGTGGATATCACCGTCAAAGAACTCGCCATGGTCCGAGTAGAACATGATCTGGCCGATGGTGGAGCACGCACATTTTGGGACGACGCGGTACACCACGCTTTCGCTTTCGGTCATCCATGTCCCCGGGAACCCCATACCACTCGCCCTTTTTACTTGCAGTGTTACACGCCACTGGCTTGTCGCGTAAAAAAGCAAAGAAATCCTGTTTATTCAATCTCTGCTTAGCTTTATCACCTTAAACAATCGCATGTTACTCGGTGGTAAAGTTTCCTGAATGGCAAAAATTGCCTACATTCTGCTGTGTCACAAGGATCCGGATGCCATCATCAAGCAGGCGGAGCGTTTGACTGCGGCTGGCGACTACATGTCCATCCATTTCGACGCGCGCGCCAATCCCGCGCATTTTGCAAAGATTCGCAAGGCGCTGGCAGACAACAGCAATGTCGCCTTTGCCCATCGCCGCATCCGATGCGGCTGGGGCGAGTGGAGCCTGGTGCAGGCCACGCTGTATGCCGTGGAAAGCGCGGTCGAGGCGTTCCCGCGTGCAACCCACTTCTACATGTTGTCGGGCGACTGCATGGCGATCAAGTCAGCGCAGTACACGCACCAGTTTCTGGACGACAACGACGCGGATTTTATCGAAAGCTTCGATTATTTCGAGAGCGACTGGATCAAGACCGGCATGAAGGAAGAGCGGTTGATCTACCGCCACTTCTTTAACGAGCGGACGCAGAAGTGGCGTTTCTACACCAGTTATCACCTGCAGCAACGCTTTGGGCTCAAGCGGGACATTCCCGCCGACATCCAGGTACAGATCGGCAGCCAATGGTGGTGCCTGCGCCGCCGCACCATCGAATGGGTGCTGGAATTCACCAGGTCCCGCCGCGACGTGATGCGCTTTTTTCGCACGACCTGGATCCCGGACGAGACGTTCTTTCAGACCATTGTGCGCCACGTCGTCCCCGAAGAAGAGATCAGAAGCCGTACTCTGACCTTCCTGATGTTTACCGATTACGGCATACCGGTGACATTCTACGATGATCACTATGATCTGCTGCTGAGCCAGGACTTTCTGTTTGCCCGCAAGATCAGCCCCGAGGCCAAGGATCTCAAGCGCCGCCTTGGTCTGCTGTATGCGGCTGAGAACGTGCAGTTCCAGATCTCGAACGAGGGGGCCAGCCTGTTCAAGTTCCTCACAGGCCGGGGCCGGATCGGGCGCCGCTTTGCCATGCGGTTCTGGGAAACCGAAAGTACGCTGGGCCGCAACCGCGAACTGCTGATCATCGTGTGCAAGAAATGGCACGTCGCCAAGCGCTTGCTTGAGCGTGTCCGGGTCATGACCAACGTGCCCGCCATCGAATACCTGTTCAACGAAGAGCACACGCCCCTGCCCGACTTGGGCGGTATCCAGAAGACGCTTGAGAAGCGGACCCGCCATCGCCGGGCCCTCATGCGAATGCTGTTTGACTATTTCGAAACCGACCGGCTGATCGTGTGCATGGACCCCGGCAATCTTGATCTTTTGCAGGATTTTGCGGGCGACCGGTCGATCACGCGGATTCTTGAGATCCAGTGCACGTTTTCCGATGAGTACCTGATCGGGCACGCGATGCGCGTCGGTTTGGCCGGAGAACAGACCAGCACCGACACGCTGGACAGGCTGCTGCCGACCATCCGCCACGATATGATGTACGAATCCGACGGCATACGGGATGCCGAGTTTGAGCATCTGTACCGGATGGATGAGACCGCTGACCTTGACGACAACGCCGACGCCCTGTCCGGCTTCCTGAGCGTGGCGCCGGAAAAGGCGCGCGAGATTGCAGCGGTGGACTATCTGTTTGCCGACTGATCCGCACCTTTGCGGATCGCAGCGCGGGCCCATATAGACGGCCTCATGTCCGACGAAACACCTGCCCCGATCTTTGCCATCACCCTGCCGGGGATGGAACAGACCCTCGCCGATGAGGCGCGGGAACATGGCTTTGACGTGGCCGATGTGGTGCCGGGCGGGGTCAGCCTGCGCGGCGGTTGGCCGGAGGTCTGGCGCGCCAATCTGGAGTTGCGCGGGGCCACACGTGTGCTGTGGCGCATGGGATCCTTTATGGCCTTTCATCTGGCGCAGCTCGACAAGCGGGCGCGGAAGTTTCCGTGGGCCGATGTGCTGCGGTCGGACGTGCCGGTGCGGGTGGAGGTTGCGACCTCGCGCAAATCCAAGATCTACCACGCGGGTGCGGCCACCAAGCGGATTGAGAAGGCTTTGGTCGAGAGTGCCGAGATGAGCGTGGCCGAAGATGCGCCTGTCACGCTTAAGGTGCGCATTGACGACAACCGCGTGACGATCAGTGTCGATACCTCTGGCGAGCCGTTGCACAAGCGCGGGCACAAGGAGGCCGTGGGCAAGGCGCCGATGCGCGAGACGCTCGCCGCGCTGTTTCTGCGTCAGTGCGGGTTTGACGGGTCGCAGCCGGTATTTGACCCGATGTGCGGGTCCGGCACCTTTGTCATCGAAGCGGCCGAGATGGCGGCCGGGTTACAAGCGGGACGCGCGCGCGGCTTTGCCTTTGAGCAGTTTGCCGGGTTCGACGCCGATGCGGTCGCTGCGTTGCGGACGTTTGACCGGCGGGGCGCACCACGAGTGCACCTTACGGGATCAGACCGGGATCAGGGCGTGATCGCCATGGCAAGGGCCAATGCGGAGCGGGCTGGAGTCGCGGACCTTGTGTCATTTGAAACCGGAAATGTCGGGGAGATCGCGCCGCCTGACGGGCCACCGGGCCTGGTGATCGTGAACCCGCCCTATGGCGCGCGGATCGGGAACAAGAAGGCGCTTTATCCGGTTTATGGCCGGTTGGGACAGGTCCTTGCCGAGCGGTTTACGGGCTGGCGTGTGGGCATCGTCACCAGCGAGGCGTCACTGGCCAAGGCCACGGGACTGCCGTTTCTGCCCGAAGGTCCAAGCATCGCCCATGGTGGTTTGCGCGTGAAGTTGTGGCGCACGGATCCCCTGCCCTGACGTGGCTGAGGCGGATCGAGATCCGCTTTACGACCGGACCCAATCGTAAGGCGGGAGTGTCCTCCGCCCTATTTCGCTTTCCATGTATTGATCCAGCGGCGGAAGCGGCCCCGCTTTTCCGACACGGCGTCGCCAGCGGCTTCCCAACTGTCCTGCATTTCCTCGAGCTTAGGGTCGATCCGCGCCCGGCGGAAACGCCGCCAGCGGACCCAGATGGCGTAAAAGATCGCGGCAATCGTCGTCAGGATAAGAATGTTTACCCACGGGATGCCCTTTGACGCATTCGGGCCATCAACCTGGCGGATCGAGATGGCGTTGGGGAAGATCGTCAGGAACTCGTTCCGCCAACCGTAATGCGTGATCACGTACCATTCGGGCGCCGCGCGGGTCGATGTCGCGTCGGCGGCTTCGGTAAACAGGTTCGATGTGTCGAACTTGAAATATGGCGGCCAGCTCCAGCCGGTGTCCTCGTTCCGATAAACCATGGGCCGTCCGTTGGCCCGCACCGTCTGGATGAACTGCACGTCGCGGCTGACGAAGGTTTCGGATTGTTCGTCCGGCCGTGACCAGAACACACGCGTCCAGTCATTCAGGTCCTGCCGTTCCTCGAACACCCGCACGATCCGCACCACGTCGCGTTGCGGCAGGGTGTAGTGCAGCGCCGCGCCAATCGCGACCCAGAAGGTGATCAGAAGGGTCCAGCCGATGTAACGCATTGAGGGGTCCTTTAGGCGAAGTTCACGAGATAGATGATAAGGCAGATGAGCGCCATGGGCACGATGTAGACCCCCAGGATCAGCTTGCGCCGCAGTGATCCGTCATAGTCAGCAAGCCCGTGCTTGATGTAAGCCTCGCGCGGGCCAGGTTTGTCGCCCTCGTCCCATTCTGCCTCAAGCCTGTCGCGCGCCCGTGCGCGCGAATAGAAAGACAGCGAGATGTAGATCACCGTCAGCACCACGAAGGCGATCAGAAACAGTCTTGCTACGGCCATGTCCTTACCTCCTCACTGCGCCCCAGGGCCCCACTCGCGCGATCATATCGCGGGGCTTCGGGTCGGGTTCCATGGGGGCGTCGTGCCCAAAGAGCGCCTCGCGCGCGCCCGCCTTGTCGGCCTTGTACTCATCTTCCAGATACTGTGCGACATATTCCTTTTTCGCGTCCGCCCAAGTGGCGTAGGCCGCATAGAACGCCTGTTTGTGGCAGATAAAGAGTTGCCGCACGTCGCGCGGGCTGAGTTCGGACAGCAGCATGTTGACGAGGTCCGCGTCCAGCGTATCGGCGGCGCGAAGGGTGTAGAAATAGGCCGGGTGTTCGGAACTGATGCGGGGCCATTTGCCCCCATGTTCGGCCCAGTCGACCAGTTGGGCGAGGCCGTGGAATTCCTCGGGCAGCAGGTGTCCGTGGTCGCGGGCCAGCCTGCGCATGTCGCGCCGGGTGGTGCCGGCGAGGTCTACGCCTGCTTCGGTCACAGCGGAGACGAGGATGAAGTCCATCTTCTGCTTAAGGATCGCCGCGCCGTCGATGCCGCGTGCCTTGACGATGGGTTCGACAAGGTCGTTGTACTCGAGGAACTTAGCGATGCGGTTTCGTTGGGTCAGGTCGAAGGTGTATTTGGTCGGCACATCCTCGGGCTTCTCCGTCGCGGCAATCGTGGCCGGGTGGTCGAGCGTCTGGAAGATGTAGAGCCCGCCGAAATGCGACGTCCAGAAGTTGCCCTTTTCCACGCGCATGGGCTTGAGGTTCACCGGGTTGCGGGAGACATCGCCGGTCTGGCCCGCAAGCTGGATCATCTCGCCGATCAGGACATCGTCGAACCAGGCGTCGTCTTCTTGCAGGAACGTGTCCACCTTCTCCGCCAGCCTGGCCGCGTTGCGGACCGTGCCGCGGGTCGTGTCCGCCTCGACCGTGATGGCGCGCAGATCGAACAGCCGCGCGGGGCTGGAGATGTCGTAGACGGAGTTCACAAGCTCCCCCGCCACCGCGTCGCGGGCGGTGAGGGCGAAGAGTGCCGCCTCGTTTTCGGCGATGAACCGTTTGAGGATGCCTTGGGACGTGGAGAATTCCGCATCGAGCAGCGGGCATTTGCGTTGCTCGGTCGAGAGCAGGATGAACTGCCGGTTGACCCCGTTGTGGTTGAGGTAGAGCGGGTCGCTCAATTCGTTGCCCACCTCGGGCGAGTAGCCGGAGATGTCGATGTAGAAATCGGTGAGGGCGGTGCGCTTGCCCGTAAGGTGTTCGAGCGCGCGGTTGTAGCGTTCCACCAGCGCGGGCGAGGCCACGTGGAAGAGGTTGCCGAACATCAGGCCGCGTTGGATGAGGCGGATCATGGGCGCGTCCCCCTGAGTTGCGCGAGCCGGATGACCAGCACGCCGACGCTGGGCATGGAGAGTGACAGGAGCGCGTTGCCAAAGCCTGCGTCCCCGCTGGGGCCAATGATTGGCAGCGGTAACCCCATGGCTTGGATGAGGAGGACCGTCACTGCAGCGATCCCGATGATGGAGCTGGTGCAGACCATGCCGAACAGGAATTCCGGCAATGGCAGCGCGCTTTTTATGTAGGGCGGCAGAAGCCAAGCGGCGACCACGATCAGGCCCATGGCGATGATACCGGTCAGGATCATGTGCGCCTCCCCAAACGGAAGATCAGCGGGGTGGCGAGGACAAGGAGCGGCAGGGCGAAGCTGCGGAAGGTGATCTGGAGGTTGTAGCCGATATAGGCGGGCCAGGAGTTGTTGAAGAGCAGCATGGTTTCAGAGAGCGGCGTGCCTTCGAAGCCCATGGCGGTGTGGATGGCGGCTTGGGTGAGGAACAGGAAGGCTGTGGCGGCGAGGAAGCCGAAGACGCCCCAGCGGAGGGGGAGAAGGGTGCCGAGGATGAGGGCGGTGAGGGTTATGATGATCAGAAGCATCGACTTTTCAATTACCTTTTCACTGATCCCAACGGCGTTTGAAAATGTCACACAAATGGGGAATCCTGAGTAGATTCCCAAATGTCTGCGTATAATAGAGTACGCCTATCACGGCTTAGTTCCGATAGTTCTGGTTTGCTTGTGGATACAATCGTGTATCTTGCCTTTAAAAACGCCTCGGCGAATGTCCTTCTTGGTGTACAACGGCGATCGAAAGAACTTCATACCGCCAGAAAATCTATCTGTGGCAATCACTTCTAGAAACATTTCTGCACCTGCCCATTCGTTAAACAAGTCATCCATACCTAGAACTCCATCGCGGTACTTTTTTTGAATTCCTTCCGGAAATACATCTGTTGAAAATCGCGCAGTTTTGTGGGGTAGCGGCGTAATACGAAACATTGAGCCGGCAGCAAACATAAAGAACTCGTTATTTACAAGCTCAAGATTTATGTAATCAAAGATTGTACCTCCAGTATGGCGCACATCCTTTATTCTCATTCTTAGACGAAACCTGACATTAAAGGCTTCTCGTTTTCCTATGTTTTTAACGGCTACTTGGTAGCGGAACCCAGACGGGTGAAATTCCACCTCCGACCTTGCCACTTCTGGCGAAAACACGATGTTTGGTACGTACCGATGGTTTAGCACCCACCAGAAGACATAAGACGTAACTAGTCCGCCTAGCAGGCCTAGAATAAGAAAAAGCCAATTGTCGATCTCCTGCATGTATTAGTCATTACCCTCCCAAATACCGCTTCTTCGCCTCTTCCTGCCGCCCGAAGTCCCGCACCATCGCCTCGATCGCCACTTCATCCGACTTGTCCGCGTAACGGAACTCGCTGTCGGCGTACCGGTTGATCTCCTGCACCACCATGTCGACCGTGATCGGCACGCGCAGGTCTTCGATCATCGCCTTCTTCTCGTCGTAGGTTTTGAACAGGAACAGTTCGGGGTTTTCCATCCACTCGTCGGGCAGTTCGAAATCCATGGCGCGGACCTTGACCGCGTCCGTGATGTTCTTGATCGCGCGGCCGGTGAAGCGTTCATCGGCCTGCTGGATCGCCTTCAGATACGTGCCCAGCTTGGCAATCGTATCCAACTCGCCCACGTCGGAATGCACCCGGTCGAACACCTCCATCAGCCCCGCCTCATGCGGGCGATTGTGGCTGTCGAAGGACGCCGCCACCGCCTTCTTGATCTCTTGCGCCGAGAACAACTCGTGTGCGCCCATGGGGATGTCGTGGTTCTTGCCCATCAGCAGGGCGAGGATGTCGATGTAATCCTCGCGCGTTTGCGGTCCGTCCACGAGGAACCGCGCGCCGGCCCGCTGGCGCAGGGCGTCGTCCACGTTCTCGGGGTAGTTCGAAAACATTCCGAAGGTGCAGTTCCCGCGCACGACGGTGTTGGCGCCAGCAAAACTCTCCATCAGCACGGCGGTGATTTCAAGCTGCCCGGCAGAGGATTGGCGGTCGCCGCGCTTGCCAGCGAGCTGGTCGATGTCGTCGATGGTGCCGAAGCCGATCACGCCCGGATCGAGCACGTTGGAGATGAACGCCTTGGCATTCTGACCGGATTTGCCCTGGTAGCTGTCGATGTTGTCGGTGCTCAGGTTCTGGTAGCGGAAGGCATATCCGGCGACCTGGCAATAGTCATTGATCAGCCCGGCCATCATCTGGATCAGGGTCGTCTTGCCCGTCCCCGGCTTGCCGTCGCCCATGAAGGTGAAGATGAAGCCTCCCAGTTCGGCAAAGGGGTTGAGCCTCCGGTCGAAGTCGTAGGCCATCAGCATCTTGGCGAGCTTCATGGCCTGGTATTTGGCGATATGGTTGCCCACGACCTCGTGCGGTTTCTTGAAGGTCATGGTGAGGGTCTGGGTCTTGGCCTTGGTCGCGGGGGTGAAGCCCTGCACGGTGAAATCGTCGGCCTCCACATGCCAGCTGGCCCCGGTGAAGGGTGCAAGGCGCGGGGCGTTCTGGGCGCGCAAGGAGACCTTTTCCATCAGCGCCTCGGCAAAGGCGGTGATGGTGGCGACAAGGTGGGCGTCGTCGGGGGCGTGGGTGGCGATGTCCTGATCGAGTTCCCATAGGCAGCCGTGCAGGGAGGTCTGGCCATTGTCGGTCAGAATTTCCTCAACCTCGCCCACCTCTGCCGTGACTTCCGTCTGGTGCGCCGAGAGCAGGTAGGCGGTGGCGTTGCCGAAGACGTAGAGGGTGATGAGCGCTTCGGCCGATAGCAGTTCGGCAAACTCGGTCTTGCGCGCGGCGGGCAGCGCCCCTTCGAGGTTGGTGCGCTTCAGATCGCCGAGACCCGAGACAGAGGCGTAGTTCTCCGCCACAGCCAGCGCGATGGAGATGGCGCGGCGCAGGGCGTTGAGCGTGGTGGCCTGCACGGGCGACATCAGCGCATCATCGTCATCGGCCCCTTCGATGGTCGCCATCAGTTGCACAGCCCCGGTGGGCACGGTGCGGCGGGTGACAAGGCCCGGCGTGGTGGTGCGGAAGCGGCGGCGGGTGCCCACACCGCTTGAGCGTTCCTGCTGCGGCGCCTCCTTGCCCTTACCGATGCGGGGGGCGTGGTCGAAGCCCTGCAACATAGACAGCGCCATGGGGTAATGCGCCGTAATCTCGGCCTCGCGCAGTTCCATTTGGTCGGCGGTTTGGGTCATGTCGTCGGCTCCTTAGCCTTACCAACAGGGTTATGGAGCTTAAAGGCACGATATCTGACCCTCAGCTCCAAAAAAAATAGGATTGGACAGGCGAGCGTCACACCAAGAGTTCTTTCACCTGAGTTAGTGTTTTCCCAGCCTGGAGAAACGAAGCAAAAGTACATCCCGAACAACCACAAGGCGGTTAGCGCGACGAAGTGATTTCTGCGGTGCTTGACGATCCATTGCACAAACGAGAGACGACCGTCCCCCTTGTCTGCTTCCAAAAGGTTCCACCTGGAGGACCAAATTGACATCCGCTTCCTCTCAGTACCTCAGGACGCGCCCCGACGGGCTGACCACAAATTTGCGGACAGAGCCAAAACCGGGCGGGTTCATTTCTTCGAGCGCCTGGAAGGCGCGTTGGGGCAGGACGATGCTGCGTTCCATCCGCGTGGCCCCAAGGTCCGCGCCGCGTCCTGAGAAGGGGTCGAGGGCGAAGACTTCGCGTTCGACGGACGAGAACCAGCCCGAGCGTTCCTCGATCACCCGTTCTGAGCGCAGGTCTTCTTCGGTCCAAACCAGCGCCCAGTCCTGCCCTTCGGGCGCGCGGGCGGCTTTGAGGACGTCGAGGATGGGGCCCGATTGCGCGGTGAAGGCTGAGGAGTACATGGGGCCCGCGTAGAAGCGGCGCAGGCGTTTGGGGTGGATGTTGTCGAAATCCTCGTCGAAGCCCTTGGCGATGGTGACGAGCTTCAGCTTGCCGAGCGATTGCGCCATCAGGTGCGCTTGGGCTTCGGGCCAGCGGCGTGGGTCCTTGGGCAGAGCGGTGCGGCCCGTGTCCTCGACCTCCATCATGTAGATGACGGGCAGGTTCAGTTCGGTATCGCAGACCGCCCAGTGGATGCGGAAGCTGCGGCGGTCATCGCTCAGGTTGCCGGTCCAAACGATCTGCGGGTCGTTGCGGGGCCAGAAGAGTTGGCCGCGTTGCAGGTCTTGGTAGTAGAGCCGCTGTGACAGCGCGAATTGCAGTTTCGTGGGCACCTGGCGGTCGCCGATGATGACCTCGACCATCTGCTTTTTCAGCTCATCCGCCGGGTCGATCCGGTCGAGATGGACACCCGCCTGGATCGCGTCCGAGGCCATGGTGAGCAGTTCTTCGGCCGCGGGGAAGCCGCTGTAGCGCTTGTCGATGGCAAGCGAGCCGAAGACGCGCCCGGTGTCGCGGCCCACCAGCAGGTATTTCTGGGAGAGCGCGCGGAAGGTGAAGGTCAACTCGGCGATGTAGCGGGTGAGGATCTTCACCTCATCCCGGTTCAGATCGCCCTCGGCCTCCATCACGCCTGCGACACGGGCGAGGTGCCCGGTGATCGTCTCGAATTTCTTGAAATAGCGGCGCGAGGCGAATAGGTCGGTGAGGCCGGAGGTTTCGGGTTTGGTCATCGCCCCGATCTCCAAACGCCAAGCGGGCCCCGCTTGATCGGCTTGGCGTGCTCGTCCAGTTCGAAAATGTGTTTCAAAGCAAACGCGTTTACATCTGTTTTGATGCCTGCCCGGCGTCGAACCGCAACGATTGCTGGAAGGACTACGCTCACGCAAAGCCGAGATACAAGGCCAAAGACGCCCCCAGCAAAAAACGCCATGGCTGTTGGTGTTAAAATGTGAGACTTGAACGCTTCATCCTTCGCTAAACTTGAAAACGCTTCCGTCTGAAAGACAGCGCTGCATTGGTTCATCAAAGTCAGAAGCGCCAACAGGCATCCAAACTTTAAAAAGACTAACATAGTCCCCGGAGTCATTGAGATGTGCCCTCAAGCGCGTAGCCCAGCACACCAAGGGTCGTGGTCTCCTCGCCGGGAACGGTGGTAACTGTCTGCGGAGCGACGCCACCCCGCCGAAACAAGTAGAGGCGCTTTTGTATCATCTACCGTCAGCCCCAAAGCCGGATCTATCGGCATCCATATTAAATGCTCCCAGCAGTAACAAACCGACAGACAGCATTACAAAACCCGGCAGATACCACCACCATGTGAGATCAATCCAGTTTGCAGCCAACAACCAAATCAGACCTATACCAAGAAGAGAAAACTTGAAGCGACCTGATTTGAAGAACCGATGACGACGCACTGAAAACGGCTCTGTATTGGAGCGGTTATTCAAACCTCACCCACCATACGCATTGCTGTCGTGCTTCTCCACGATCTGCGCGAACCGACGTGCAAACCGCTCATCCGCCTTGGCCTTCTGCTCCAGCACGTCGCGGGCAAAGACCATCTGGTCTTCGTGCGCTTCCAGCATGTCGGCCATGCGGGCATTCGTTGCCGCACCGATACCGGCCATGGCGGTTTGCGCCTCCTGGTCCGTCTTCACGCCGATCTCGTTGATGCGGTGCGCGACGTCTTGTTGCTGGGCTGTCTTCAACGACTTTGTCAGCGCATCATACAGCACAACCCGCTGCTTGGTGTCCGTTTGCAGCTTGTTGATCAGCACCATCTGGGTCGCAGCCTGGTTTTGCAGGCTGTCCACCCAGGTCTTGCCCTTCTCGATATAGCGCTCAAGCGTCTGGGACTTGGCCACCTTGACCTGCTCTTCCTGCACCATCTCGTTGTATTTCGAGTTGAGGTCGGCCAGTTCCGTCTCGAGCGCCGTGCGCTTGGCGGCGTCGGTTTCGGACGCGATCTTGTTTTCCAGGGTGATGATCTGCGGGTCCATCGCCTGAATGTCGGCTTGCAGGGCTGACAGTTCCTGCACCGTGAATTCGCGTTCGTCCAGCGTTTCGGTCAGGTTGGCTTCGACCTTGGATTTCTGGTCTTCCAGCATGGTCAGCTGACCCTGCAGCAACTGCACGATCACGTCAGATTTCGAGATCAGGTCCTGCAGCTTGTCGTCAATCGACGCGGATCGCACACGTTCCTGCCGCATGCTCTCCGACTTGGCCTTGGCAAAGATGCCGACGAAGCTTTCCCAGCCCGTCTTGGACCGCATCTCTTCAAAATCCTTCGAGAATGCGGCGGTGACATCATCCAGACCCATGATCAGCTCGGCGATGTTGGCGTTCATCACGTCGGTGTGGGCATGGACGTCTTCGAGCGTCGCGTTTTCGATGTCCATCGAGATGTCATCGCCCGACTTCATCTTGGACCGCGCCGCCTCGATCCGGCTGGTGAGTTCCGAGATTTTTTGTTGCGCCTCGGCCACCTGGGATTGAGATTCTGCCACCTGGCTTGCGAAATCGGCCATAAAATGTCCCCTACGTTCAATGTGTTGCGTTACATATAGGCAATGTAACACGCATTTACATCGGCACAGGCCGATATTCGAGGGAATAGTTGCAAAAAGGTTGCGACAAGGAAAGGTGGTCAGACGGCGAAAAGCAGCCGGTGGCGGGTGCCGAAGGCATTGGCATCTGCCGTCAGCGTGCCGTCAAGCGCCTGCGCGACCGCGTCAGTGATCTGGGTGCCAAGGCCGGAACGGCGGGTGGGCGTCTCGACCGTCGTGCCGCAGCCGTCATCGGCCACTTCAAGTTGAGCCGTCCCTGATCCCATATCCGTCACCGTGACCCGGATCGTGCCGGGACGGTCTGACGGGAATGCGTGTTTGTAGGCGTTTGTGACCCATTCGTTCAGCACGATCCCGATAGACGCGGCCCGGGATGGGGTCATGCGGATGTGCGACAGCGCGGTGTCGATCATCACGTGTTCCGGCGACTGTTCGGTCAGGAAATCCACGATGCGGATCAGGTAGTCATCCAGATCGACATGGGTTTGAACGTTGCCCGCCTGCAAAACCTCGTGCAGCCGCCCCATCGTTTCGATCCGCTGGCCGACGGCATCCAGCGCTTCGCGCGTTTCGTCGAGTTCCGACACGCGGCTTTGGAACCGGGTGAGCGAGGACAGCATCTGGAGCGAGTTCTTGATCCGGTGATCCGCCTCGCTGTGCAGGATGGCCTGTTGCTTAAGCGTGCGGCGCAGTTCGAACTGCGCCATGACCTGCCCCGCCAGCACCTTGAGCATCTTGCGCTGCGGGTCGGTAAGCGTGCGGGGGCACCGATCCAGCACGCACAGCGTGCCCAGCGGCAGGCCATCGGGCGACCTCAGCACCGCGCCCGCATAGAACCGCAGGCCCGCATCATCCACACACAGCGGATTGCCGTCCATACGCGGGTCGGCATGGGTGTCTTCGATTTCCACCAGATCGCCTTCGAGTATGGCGTGCGAGCAGATCGAGGATTCAAGCGGCGTTTCGGGCACGTCCAGCCCCTTGACCGCCTTGAACCATTGCCGGTGGCCATCCACCAGACTGATCAGGGCAATCGGCACCTCGCAGATGTCGGCCACAACATCGACAATACTGTCGAACTCGGCTTCGTACGCGGTGTCGAGCACGTCATATGAACGTAGCGCGTCAAGGCGTTCGTCCTGAAAAGGATGGCGATCAGCCAGCATGTGGGGACCTAATTGTTGAACGCGCACCGTTCGTTTCCGAGAGTACGCGATTCTCAGTTGCGGCGCAAACTCAGGTTGCAAAGAGTGAAACAAATTCAACCCTGTATGTCATAGTTTAATCAGCCGATCACGTTGTGATCGGGGCCGTAGGGGAAGCCGGTGATGTTTTCGTTCCCGTCCTCCGTGATCACCAGAATGTCGTGCTCACGGTAGCCGCCGGCGCCCGGTTGCCCCTCGGGGATCGTCAGCATCGGCTCCATCGAGATGACCATGCCAGGTTCAAGCACGGTGTCGATGTCTTCGCGCAGTTCTAGCCCCGCCTCGCGCCCGTAGTAGTGCGACAGCACGCCAAAGGAGTGGCCGTAGCCAAAGCTGCGATATTGCAGCAGATCGTATTCGCGGAAATAGGCGTTCACGCCTTCCGTCACCTCGGCGCAAGTCGCGCCGGGCTTCAACAGCGACATGCCCAGTTCGTGCGCGGCGACGTTGTGGTTCCAGAGCTTGAGGCTGGCGTGATCCACGGTTTCGACGAACAGTGTGCGTTCCAGCGCGGTGTAGTAGCCGGAGATCATTGGGAAGGTGTTGAGCGACAGGATATCGCCCCGCTCCAGCATCCGGCCCGTGACAGGGTTATGCGCGCCATCGGTGTTGATGCCGGATTGGAACCAGACCCAGGTGTCGCGGTATTCGGCATCGGGGAAGCGTTTGGCGATCTCCATCTCCATCGCGTCGCGGCCTGCCATGGCCACGTCGATCTCGCGCACACCCGCCTTGATCGCGTCGCGGATGGCGTAGCCGCCCACGTCAGCCACTTGCGCCCCGTGGCGGATCAGGGCGATCTCGGCCTCGGATTTGTTCATGCGCTGACGCATGGTTGTCTCGTACAGGTCGACGGTGGCGACGGGTTTCAGGAAATCCTCCATCTTGCCCTGTTGCAGCAAGGTCAGGTGGTCGGATTCAACCCCGATCACGGCCCCCTCGCCCGTCACCTCGCGCACAGCGCGCCAGAAGTTGTCGCGCTGCCAGTCCGTGTAGGTGATGTTGTCGCCGTGGCTGCGCCGCCAGGGTTGGCCCGCGTCGATGCCCGCGCTGATGGTGACGCAGGCGTCTTCGGTCACGACGCAGGCATAGGGGCGGCCAAAGGCGCAGTAGAGGAAGCCCGAGTAGTAGGCGACATTGTGCATGGAGGTGAGCACGGCAGCGGTGGCGCCCTGCGCTTCCATCCGGTCGCGCAACTCGGTCAGGCGGGCGTCGTATTCAGCGGCGTCGAATGGCAGAGTGGCCTTTTCGCCGTTGTGGAAGCGGTAGAAATCGGGGCGAGCGGTCATGCCTGACCCTCCTTTGCAGAAAGGTCCCGGCGTGCAGGACGGTTTGGGCTGCGTATGCGGGCGACGCCATCGCCCGCAGCCATCATCATCTTGCGCGTCAGCGTGCCGTCGTCAAGCGCCGGATCATGTCGCTATCCGGATCGGCCAGCGCGTCGATGACGTTGAAGTGGTGTTCGCCCTTGGTGATCACGTGTTCGGCGCCCCAAGCCTCGGCCAGCCACCGCGCTTGATCCAGGAACACGGGCCGTTCATCGGCTCCGACCCAGACTGTGACGCGCACATCCGGTTTGGGTTGGTGCACGGGGCTTTCGGCCCGCGCCATGGCGGTGTCCATGCCGAACTCCGCGTTCATCACTGTTTCCAACAGCGGTTCAAGGTCGGACACAGGCGAGATGGACATCACATGGGTGAGCCGTGATATCACAGAAGCGGGCAGCATCCCCGGCGCCAGCATCCGGGACACGAGGTGCCCGCCTGCAGAATGCCCGGCGAGGCTGATCGGACCCATGCTGCCGTCGGCCACAGCCATCACCGCCTGTGCGATCTGCTGCGTGATCCCGGCGATGCGAACGTTTGGGCACAGATCATAGGAGGGCATTGTCACGCTCCAGCCCTGCGCCAGCGCACCTGCGGCCAGATGCGACCAGTAGGACCGGTCGAATTTCAGCCAGTAACCGCCATGGACAAAGATCAGCGTGCCCTTGGCCTCGCCTTCGGGCAGGAAGTGATCAAGCGCCATCCGTTCGGACGGGCCATAGCTCAGCCCCAGCCGCGCCCTTGGCCCGAGCGCTTTGCGGAACGCCTCCGCCTGTTCTGCCCAGCGCGGTGGGTAATCGGCGGCCCCATCGATATAGGCCCCGTTGGCATAGGCATCGTCCATGTCTGGCATCACGTTCCCCCTTACTTTGGAACTGGACAAGCGTAGCTCGTGTTGTTTGACATGCAAAAGACCCGAAAAGGACGCACCATGCTTGACCACACCACCGACCTGAAATCTATGCTCAACGACCCCACGCTGCTGGAAACGCGCGCCTATGTGAATGGCGCTTGGGTGGAGGGTGACGAGGGGACGTTCGAAGTAACCAACCCCGCGCGCGGAGATGTGATCGCCAACGTGCAGGACCTGAGCCGTGCACAGGTGGCAGACGCAATTGCTGGCGCGCGCGACGCGCGAAAGGACTGGGCCACGTGGACCGGCAAAGAGCGTGGCGCGGTGCTGCGCAAGTGGTTCGATCTAATGATGGAAAACCAGGATGATCTGGGTGTCATCCTGACCGCCGAACAGGGCAAACCACTCGCGGAGGCCAAGGGCGAGATTGGCTACGGCGCCTCGTTCGTGGAGTTCTTTGCTGAAGAAGCCAAGCGCATCTATGGCGAGACCATTCCAGGCCATCAGCGTGACAAGCGGATCACGGTGATCAAGCAGCCCATCGGGGTGGCGGCGTCGATTACGCCCTGGAACTTTCCCAACGCCATGATCACACGCAAGGCCGCACCCGCGCTCGCCGCCGGTTGCGCCTTTGTTGCGCGTCCCGCGGAACTGACGCCGCTGTCGGCCATCGCTATGGGGGTGCTGGCCGAACGCGCGGGCATTCCGGCGGGGGTGTTTCAGGTGGTGACGACCTCCAACGCCTCCGAGACGGGTAAGGAGTTCTGCGAGAACCCTGCTGTGCGCAAGCTGACCTTCACCGGCTCCACGCAGGTGGGGCGTATCCTGCTGCGACAGGCGGCTGATCAGGTGATGAAATGTTCGATGGAGCTGGGCGGTAATGCCCCTTTCATCGTCTTTGATGATGCCGATCTGGATGCTGCCGTTGAGGGCGCGATGATCTGTAAGTTTCGGAATGCGGGGCAGACCTGTGTCTGTGCCAACCGGATCTATGTGCAGGCCGGGGTTTATGATGCTTTTGCCGCCAAGCTGAAGGTGGCGGTTGAGGGTTTGAAGGTGGGCGACGGACTTGAGGATGGCGTGACCACCGGGCCGTTGATTACGGACAAGGCCGTTGAGAAAGTGCAGGATCATCTGGCGGATGTGGTGGAGCATGGGGGGGCCATTCTGACCGGGGGTCAACCGCATGATTTGGGCGGCACCTTCCTGCAGCCCACCGTGGTGACCGGGGTCACTCAGGACATGAAGGTGGCCCATGAGGAAACGTTTGGCCCCCTCGCCCCGCTGTTCAAATTCGAGGACGAGGACGACGTGATCGCGATGGCAAACGATACGATTTTTGGACTGGCGGCGTATTTCTATGCCAACGATCTGTCCCGCGTCCACAAGGTATCCGAAGCGCTGGAATACGGCATGGTGGGCGTGAACACCGGCATTATCTCGACCGAGGTGGCGCCCTTCGGCGGGGTCAAGCAATCTGGCCTCGGACGCGAAGGATCGCATCACGGGATCGAAGAGTTTTTGGAGATGAAATACGTTTGCATGAGCGTGTAAGTCATTGGCGAAGTTCGGTCACATCGGCGTGACCGAACGCGAGGTGATTTGCACCACATGCGAACGATGACGTACACAGATGGTAATTAGTGCGAGGATTTTCGATTCATGTTGACCAGACGCCATTTTATTCTGACGACCACCGCCCTTTTCTCGGCCCCGATCGCAGGGCCCGCTTTGGCGCGGCCCATTTCCGACCAGTCGAAATGGTCCGCCTGGGACGCACAGGTCACACCGGCCAATTTTGACCTTGCTACGTCGAACCCCTGGGGCGTGCATCGCCGGTTTCTGCCGCAGCGGGTGCAGGCCAATGACGGGTTGAAACCTGGCGACATCCACGTCGATGCAGTGGCCCGGTATCTGTACCACATCCAGGGTGACGGCACGGCCATGCGCTACGGTGCGGCGATCGCGCGGGGCAACCTGTATGAACCCGGCACCTACAACATCAAGCGCAAGGCCAAGTGGCCCACATGGACGCCCACGAAGGCGATGATCGAGCGTGATCCGCAACTGTTTGAACAGCACGCGGACGGCATGAACGGCGGACCGCGCAACCCGCTGGGATCGCGGGCGCTGTACCTGTTCGTGGGCAACCGCGACACGTATCTGCGCATTCACGGCACCCCCTACCCCCGGTCCATCGGCGGGCGCGCAAGCTCGGGCTGCGTGCGCATGATCATGGCGCATATCAACCAGCTGTATCCGAATGTGACGCCGGGTTCGACGGCGTTCCTGTACCCGTCGGAGGATGGGCTGACCGCAGCGAGCTAAAAGTGAATCAGCACTTGGCACCGCGCGGGGTATGCTACCTGTGCAGTGCCCTTTCCCTTTTTGACGGGTTTCGGTGAGGTCGTCTTGTCTGTTGGTAGGCGGGGAAGCCCGCTTTCAGTACGAAGCGGTCATTGGTTAAAGATGCTCAGATGACGGCTGGGCGGAGGAGCCGACATAAGCCAACAACTTCCGGATGTCTGCTTCCGGGGCGGCCTCTGCTAACGTATGAGCATTAAATCGGCGCCCTTTTTTGCTGAACACCCGGCTGTGGTGGAAGGATCATGCCATGCGAGTATTCATTTACTGAGCACCCGGATCCGGAAAAACGACCCTTTCTTTAGCGCTTGCCAAAAGGGTCGACTTGCCCGTCCATCATCTTGATAACGTCTTCTTCTACCCTGGCGGAGCACCACGTAATCGCGAGGCCGGGGCGAATGAGGCTGCTAGGCTTGCCAGTGGTGAAAGTTGGATCATTGAGGGAAACCACGGAGCGGCACTTGAAGCGGTCGCTGCTCGCGCGGACAGGGTCATACTGCTTAAAATCGGACGTTGGAAAGGGTTATTGCGGCTCATACGCAGGAGGCTCTGGACGCCAGTTTTTCTTTCGGACAAGGGCCCAGGTGGTGGCCGGCCGATACTACCTCTGCACTTAGTGCGGTACACTCTTCTCGTTCATCCTCGGCTGGAACAACAGCACATTGCGAAGATCGACGCAGCTGCGACAGGAGAAATTCGCAGCTTTGAGTGGTCAAGAGCCGCTCTTGAGTGGTTTGCCCAATATAAGGCGCTGTCTGGATAAGCGGTCATTTGTGAATTGTGCAGCATCTGACACTTTGGGCTCAAAGCAGAAATTTGGTCAGACTTCGCAAAGTCCGCTTCCTGCGCTAATCGACGCTAAGCCGCTCCAACACAAGCCCGTGGGCTGGTGTCGCACCATCCCTTCGACAGCGCTTTGTGGCAGCCAAACACACTCCACAGAATTTCCGCTCGGCGCAGCAACCAAAACACCAGCCCACGGGCTTGTGTTGGACCGGCGCCTTCGGCTTGACTCCGGTCCTGCCAGCGCTTTGAAGCAACGTTTGCCAAGTCTGTTCAGCGGTCATTCCTCCGCCAAGGTCAGAGACAGACAACGGATGTGTTCTGTGCGCACGTCACTCCGACGTGGCAAGCGGGTTCGACACCGCTTTTGCGAGGTCTCGCGTTAGGTCGCGGGCGTCGTTTCTGCCGGGGCGCGGGTGCAGATGGGCCGCCCTTGCTTGTTGCGCAGGGGCAGGAAAGTGGTTTCGACCGGGCCCACGTGGCGGTAGACGAGGCAGCCGTCCACCGGGTCGACCTTGACCGCGTTGAGGTCCTGTTTCGGGTCGGCCATGGCGAGGATGTTGTCCGGCAAGGGCGACAGGAACGGCCCGCCCACACCGCCCGATTGCGTGGTCTCGTCACATGCGGCCAGCGCGAGAGCCGCCGCTGCCAGCATCAGTCCTGTCCGTGTCATAGTCGTCCCCCAAGGCGCTTGTCTGACGGGCTTGCCCGCCACTCGCTTCACTTATCACGGCATCGGCGCGTGGCTGCAACGGCGTGACGACACTGACATCGACGTGAGTTGCGCGCCCGCAACGATTGCGCTCAGGTGGGTGCAGATTTCAGCCGGAGCGTTTTGATGACCCGTATCCTTGCCGTCCTGTTTGCTTTTCTGTCCCTACCCGCCCTGGCCTGCGGTGCCCGCGATGATGCCTGTGCGGTGCCGGGCGGCAGTTACCACATGGCCCTGCCGGAGGCTGCGGTGCCGAAGGGCATTGTCATGCACCTGCATGGCGGCGGCGCGCGCGGTCAGGGCTTGTTGACCTCCGGCCTCGCGCGGGAGGCGTTGGCGCGGGGCTATGTTTTTGTCGCCCCCAATGGCGAGCAGCCCACCCGCCGGTTCAAGCGGGATTGGTCCGTGCGTGGCAAGGGGCTGGAGTATGACCGGCAGGATTTTGAGTTTCTGCCGGATGTGATGGCCGATGTGCGTGCGCGGACGGGTGTGGAGGGTGGCTCGGTGCTGCTCGCCGGGTTTTCGCGCGGGGGGTCCTTTGTCTGGGATATGGCGTGTCAGATGCCGGGCTTTGCCGATGCCTATGCGCCGCTTGCCGGGGCGTTCTGGGATGACCTGCCTGCGGGCTGTGATGCGCCGGTGCGTCTGTTTCATACCCATGGCTGGAACGACCGGGTGGTGCCGCTTGAGGGGCGGTCCTTTGGCGGTGGGGCCGTTGTGCAAGGGGATGTGTGGGCGTCACTGAAGATCCTGCGTGAGACCAATGGGTGTGATGCCCGGCAGCCGGAGCGGAACAGTTTTGAGGGCGATCTGTGGTTTCGTCATTGGACTGATTGTGCCGCTGGCGACATTCGGTTGATGTTGCATCCGGGCGGGCATGGGGCGCCGCAGGGCTGGGCCGTGCGCGTGATGGACTGGTTTGAGGGCAAGGGGCTGGACCCCGAGGGCTGATCGGGGTCAGATGCGCCGCATGTTGACCCGTTCCGATCTTGAGACCGCCGCCAATTTCGTTCACGCCCGCATGGCCCCCACCCCGCAGCACCATTGGCCGCTGCTGAGTGCCGCCACGGGGGCTGATGTGTGGGTGAAGCATGAAAACCACACGCCCACGGGCGCCTTCAAGGTGCGGGGCGCGCTGACCTTCATGGATTGGCTGGTGCGGACGCATCCGGAGGTTCCGGGCATTTGCACCGCGACACGTGGCAATCATGGGCAGGGGCAGGCCTGGGCCGCGACGGGGGCCGGGTTGACCGCCAAGGTCTATGTGCCGCGTGGCAATTCGGTGGAGAAGAATGCTGCGATGAAAGCGTTCGGCGCGGAGCTGATGGAATTTGGTGACGATTTTGATACCGCGCGGGAGGAAGCCTACCGCGTGGCTGCCGCCGAGGGGCTGTTCATCGTGCCGCCCTATCACCCGGAGCTGGTGCGAGGTGTGGCAACCTATGCCTATGAGCTGTTCAGTGCGCAGCCGGATCTGGACACCGTCTATGTCCCCATTGGCTGCGGGTCTGGGATTTGCGGTACGATCATGGCGCGGGATGCTTTGGGGCTGGCAACCAAGGTCGTGGGCGTCGTGTCGGATCAGGCGCAGACAGCGAAACTGTCGGTCGAAGCCGGGCGGCTGATCGAGACGAACTCGGCCGCGACATTCGCCGATGGGATGGCGGTGCGGGTACCTGTGAAGGAGGCGTTTGACGTCTATTCGAAGGGGGCGGAGCGGATCATTGCAGTGAGCGATGATGAGGTGGCGGAGGCCATTCGGCTCTATTTCACCGCGGCGCATAATGTGGCCGAGGGCGCGGGGGCCGCGCCGCTGGCCGGGTTGATGCAGGAGCGGGCTCAGATGGCAGGCAAGAAGGTCGGCGTCATTCTGTGCGGCGGCAACATCGATACGGGGTGGTTCCGGACGGTGCTGGAGGGCCATACGCCGCAGGTCTGATTTTACAAAACTGACATCTGACTGTTACGTCAGCGTCAACGAACACGGCCACTGCATCCGGGATTTGATCCCGAAGGAGTGTCTGATGACCAAACCCTTTTTCTGCATGACCTCTGCGCTGGCCCTGATGGCAGGCGCGGCTGTGGCTGACGGCCATGCGGCCAAGCATTTCAACCGCATCGCGTCGTTCCCGGTCGTGACCAACATGGCCGAAGGTGAGGACACCAGCCGCGAAAGCTCGCCCGAGATCATCGACGTGACCGCCGACGGGATGACGCTGGTCTATACCGATAGCCCGCTTGAGGCGTTGGGCCGGGTGGACATCACCGACCCTGCGAACCCGCAGCCCCTGGGCAATATCGCGCTGGAGGGTGAGCCGACATCCGTGGCCGTGATCGGCACGACGGCCTTTGTCGGGATCAACACGTCGGAAAGCTTTACCAACCCGTCGGGCAAGATGCTGGCGATCAACGTGGCGGATGGCGCGGTCATCGCGTCCTGCGATCTGGCCGGGCAGCCGGACAGTGTGGCGAAGGCACCTGACGGGTCTTTCGTCTCCGTCGCGATTGAGAATGAGCGGGACGAGGATTTGAACGACGGGGTGATCCCGCAACTGCCCGCCGGGTCGTTGCAGATGATTGACGTGGTGGACGGGTCGCTGGATTGCGACAGCATCCTGACCGCCGATCTGACCGGGTTGGCCGATGTGGCACCTACGGACCCTGAGCCGGAATATGTTTCGATCAATGCCTTGGGTGAGACGGTCGTCACACTGCAAGAGAACAACCACATGGTTGTGGTGGCGCGTGATGGTTCGATTGTCAGCCATTTCTCGGCCGGGGCCGTGGACCTCGAAGGCATTGATGCCACCGACGAGCGTGGGGCGCTGATCTTTACCGAGCGCCAGATGGGTCGTCTGCGCGAGCCCGATGCGGTGACGTGGATTGATGATGAACACTTTGCCACCGCCAACGAGGGCGACTACGAAGGCGGGTCGCGCGGCTGGACGATTTTCCGCAAGGACGGGCGGATTGTCTATGAAAGCGGCGTGAGCTTTGAGCACGCGATGGTGCAGATCGGGCACTACCCGGACAAGCGGTCGGACGCGAAGGGTGTGGAGCCCGAAAGCGTGACCTTTGCCAGCTTTGGCGGCACGCCGTTTGTGTTTGTGGGGTCCGAGCGCGGGTCCATCGTCGGGGTCTATGACGTCACCAGTCTTGAGGCCCCCGTGCTGACGCAGATGCTGCCCTCGGGCATCGGGCCGGAAGGTTATGTGGTGATCCCGGAGCGGAACCTGCTGGTGTCGGCCAACGAGGTGGACGGGCTGGAAGATGGTGCCGCCCGGGCGCATGTGATGCTGTTTGAATATGCCGAAGGTCCGGCTGTGTACCCGCATCTGACATCCGAAGGGATGGACGAATTGACCGGGTGGGGTGCTATCTCGGGCATGGTCGCGGACGCCGATAGTATGATCTATGCCGTGTCCGACAGCTTTTATGGCTTCCAGCCGCGCATCTTCAAGATTGACCCCTCGCAGACCCCGGCGCGGATTGTCGAGGCCACCCTCGTCACCCGCGCAGGGCGGCCTGCGCAGAAGCTGGATATGGAGGGCATCACGCTGGATGGTGATGCGTTCTGGATCGCCAGCGAAGGCCGGACCGACCGGGTCATTCCGCACGCGATCTACAAGGTGGCGGCTGACGGCAGCATCGAGGAAGAGATCGGCTTGCCCGCGGAATTGATGGCGGTCGAGCGTCGGTTCGGTTTTGAGGGGATCACCAAGGTCGGCGATACCCTGTGGATGGCCGTGCAGCGCGAGTGGAAGGATGATCCGGCCAATCATGTGAAACTGGTGGCCTACAACCTTGAGACCGAGGAATGGGGCGCAGTCCACTATCCCAAGGCGGAACCGACCAAGGGTTGGGTTGGCCTGTCTGAGATCGTGGCCCATGGCGATCACGTCTATATCGTGGAGCGTGACAACCAGCATGGCATCGAAGCCGTGACCAAGAAGGTCTACCGTGTGCCGCTGGCGGAGATGAAACCTGCGCCGCTGGGTGGTGAGTTGCCAGTGGTCAGCAAGGAAGAGGTGCGTGATCTGATCCCTGACCTGACCTCGACCGGTGGCTATGTACTCGACAAGGTCGAGGGGCTGGCGATCCTGGCCGATGGCACGGCATGGATTTCGACCGACAATGACGGTGTCGATGACCATTCGGGCGAGACAATGTTCTTTTCCATCGGCTCCGTGGACTGACCTTTTTGCCTGTTTACATTGCTGGCGCCGCCTGAGAGATCGGGCGGCGTTTTTTGTTGGCTGAGCGACCCTCCGGGGGCGGTTTATTTGGCGAAATGAAGGATCAAGACGGCGCGTCATGGCAACTCTGGGCATTGATTTTGGAACGTCAAATTCTGCAGCGGGCTATGTGCGCGGAGGCAAGCCGCATCTGGTGAGGATGGCGCCGGGGCAGAGCACGCTGCCGACCACCGTTTTCTTTGATTATGATGCGCGCGAGATGCTGATGGGGCATCAGGCGAATGACGCGCTGCTGGAGGGGGTTGAGGGGCGGTTCATGCGGGCGTTGAAGCGTGTGCTGGGCACGAGCGTTATGCATGAGAAGCGGCAGTTGCTGAACGCGCGGATCACCTTTGTCGACATCATCGCGCGGTTTTTGACGCAGGTGAAGCGGCGGGCCGAGGCGGAGGCCGGGCATGTGTTTGATCATGCGCTGTCGGGGCGTCCGGTGGTGTTTCATGGCGCGGGCGATCCGCGTGAGGCGCAGGCCGAGGCGGATTTGCGGGAGTGTTATCTGGCGGCAGGGTTTGAGGATGTGTCGTTCCTGCCAGAGCCCGAGGCGGCGGCGATTGCGGCGGGCGCGCTGGATCATCCCGGAGCCACCGGTCTGATCGTGGATATTGGCGGGGGCACTTCGGACTTTTCTATTTTTCGCACCGGTGGCGAGGGGATCTCTATCCTGTCGAACCATGGGGTGCGGATTGGTGGGACCGACTTTGACCGCTCGATCAGCATTGACCGGGTGATGCCGCTATTTGGGGCTGGGACGCTGGTAAGGAACGCCATAGGGCCGGGCACCCTGCCTGCGCCCAAGGCGATTTTCAATGATCTCGCGACATGGGAGAAGATCCCGTTTCTCTATACCGCGCAGACCCGGCGCATGGTCGCTGACATGGTGCAGATGGCCGATGAACGGGAGAAGATGGCGCGCTTGGGCACGGTGCTGGAGAATGAACTGGGGCATGACGTGGCCTTTGCCGTCGAACAGGGCAAGATCGACGCCAATTCGGGGCGCGACGACGCAGTGATTTCACTTGAGGAGGTTGCGCGAGGGTTGGAGGCGGCTTTGCCTGCGAACGCGCTGAGGAGCATTCTCGATCCCCATGCAGCGGCCCTGCGACGGGGGGTGGGCGAGACACTAGAGATGGCGCAGGTCAGCGCGGCACAGATTGATCAGGTGATTTACGTAGGCGGATCAAGCCTGATGGCGATGGTGACCGACACGATGAGGGCCTGTTTTCCCTCCGCGCGGCATTCGTTTTCAGAGGTGTTTACCGCCGTGGCTGACGGGCTGGCGCTGGCGGCAGGCGCGCGCGACGCACCATAGGCGAAAGCTGGCTGTACGAGTGTGCTTGTGATGGGCCGGCGTCCCCGGGGATGCTATGGCCGTGCCCATGACGGATCTGATCGACGACGGGGACGGCGACCCCATTGTGTTCCTGCATGGGGCGGGTGTGGACAACGCCCTGTGGGCGCCGCAGCGTGCCTACTTTCGCAAGACGCACCGCGTTGTGATCCCGAACCTGCCCGGCCATGGCGGAGTGCCTGCGGTGAGCAGTGTCGAGCGGATGGCGGAATATGTGCGGGTGCTTTTATGCGCACTAGGGCTGCGCCGCTATGCGCTTATCGGTCTGTCGCTGGGCGGCATGGTTGCGTTGGAAATCGCAGGGCGCTGGGGCGATGAGGTGTCGCATCTGGCGATGATCGAAGCAGTACCGAGCGTGACCACCAGCAGTGCGGCACGTTGGGGCATCAAGGCGTGCCTGTTGCCGATGCTATGTATTCCACCCCGTTGGATGGCCCGGTTGCCTGGGCGACATCTGGGGGCAGAAACTCCCGAAGCAGCAACCTATTTGAAGGAAGTGCTGCCGCGTTCAAGCGCTGCGCAGAACCATGCGCTTCTAAACCTGGCCACCGACTATGACGGACGGCGGCATTTGGGTGCGCTGGCCATGCCATGCGCGGTGATGGTGGGCGAAAAAAACCTGCGGATCCACGCGCGGGCCACCGCCATGGCCGACGCGATCCCCGACTGCCGCCACTTAGTCGTTCCGGGCGCCGGGCATATCGCAAACCTTGACGCGCCGGCGGCGGTCAACGCGGCCATACGCGATCTTCTGTCAGCCCGTGTCGATCACAGCTGAGCCGATCGGCTCAACGCGCGGTCACGCATCACCTTGCGCAAGAACTTTGACGCTGACCGGTAATGGCTGGGCCCTGTTGCCTCGACCCAACGGCCAAGGCGCCAGGTGTTTTTCGCGCCCTTGAGCGGTCCGCCATAAAGCTCTGCATCGGAACGGGTTTCTATAAACTCGAGCAACCGCGCGTGCCCGTCTCGCAACATGGCAACCGCTTCGGGCCAGTCGAGGTCAGCCTGCGCAGCCCTCAGGTCCGCGTTGTAGCGTTTAAGGTCATTCCACTTGTACCCTTCGGCGGGGATATGAACGGGTCTGCCCGCCTGCCCGTCCGCGTACCAGCCAAAGAACAAGTCGATCCAATGGGCGCGGTGCGCGATGACATCCTTGATCGAGGTGTCATCGTCCAGTTTTTGCATAGCGACACTTGCAGGAACCTGATCCAGCAAGATGTTCAGCTTGCCGAATTCCTTGTGCAAGATGGCCTCGAGGTCGGTCTTGTTCTGTGCTGCTGGCATTTTGCGGTCCCCTTTCGGGCGGAGATCATGCGCATCGTTTGGACCTCCGCCTTGCGCCAGATCAGTCGCGCGCAAAAAAATCCCGGAGCGCGCGAGCACTCCGGGACCGGCCGACGTGGAGGTGGAGGTCGGACTTGGGTCGGCTTAGTTCACAGCTTTGGCGTCAACCACATCCGTTTCGATCGCCTTCTGGCTAGCAATCTCGATACGGCGGGGTTTGAGGGCTTCGGGCACCTCTTTGACCAGGTCGATGTGCAGCATGCCGTCCACATGGGACGCGCCAATCACAACCACGTGGTCGGCCAGGTGGAACTTGCGTTCAAACGCACGGGTGGCGATGCCACGATGCAGGTAGGTCTTGTCCTGTTCATCAGCCTTCCTGGCCGAAACGATCAGCGACTTTTCCTTAACCTCAACGCCCAGGTCGGCGTCCGAAAAGCCCGCAACGGCGATGGAGATGCGATAGGCATCATCGTCCGTTTTTTCGATGTTGTAAGGGGGGTACGTGCCCGCATTGTTGTCCGTTGCAAGGACCCGGTCCATCAGGTCGGCAATCTGATCAAAGCCAACTGTTGCGCGGTAAAGCGGTGCAAAGTCGTATGTACGCATGTCATCCTCATCTTTTGAGCGATTAACGGCGAGCCTTCCGTTCCTGGACAGACCCGCATGGTTGCTATGGTCGGACCCCGTTTGGGCATCCGATGAAACAAATGTGGTGAGGATTTTTAGCCGTTCAAGACCCTAGGGGCGTACGAACTTTGCACCCGTATCGGAGCGGCTACCGCCACCTACCGTGATGCGGCGCACCTTGGCCACGGGCGGCGCCACCTGCATCCTGAGCTGGCGCTTCACCTCTGTGACGCGCTGTGGCAGCACCATGCCAAGCGCGCGCTTCTGACCGTCGATCTCCACCATGCCCGACACGACCGAGATAATCTGCCCGCGCCCGTTCTTATGCGTGAACACGGGCGCGCCGGACGACCCATATGTCACGTCACAGTCAAACAGCATCGCATCACGCAACTGGTCAAGCAGTTGGCATTCCTTCTGCCGGGATTGCGCGTTTTCCCGACCGCGCCCATAGCTGACGACGCTGACCGGACCACGCGGCACAGCGCCCTCGTGAACATAAAACGGCGGCACATCAAAGGTCGAAACGGGTTCGGCCAGCCGGATCAGGGCAACGTCGAAACTGGCGTTTTCTGCTGTCAGAGGACCAACCGCGTCAAACCGTTCATGCGCAGAGGCGTCCGCCGCGCGGCGGGTGGCAGCCGCCTCGCCATTGCGAAAACCGGCCCTAAAACGGATCGTGTCTGTGGGCCACAGTTGATCAGTGCCCGGCTTGTATAGACAATGCGCCGCCGTCAGCACCAGATCACGCGCGATGAGCGTGCCAGAGCAAAACCCGCGACCGCCGCCAAATTCGATGCGTCCCACGGCCTTCCAGCTTGCGGCCGAGTATTCCGTATCAAGCGCGCGCAATTGCGAGGTTTGCGCATACGCGACAGAGGCCATCATAAGGGCCAGGAGGACTGCCAGCGCCCTCATGGTTTGATGAACTTTGCGCCCGTGTCGCGGCGCATCCCGCCCGAGATACGCGGGCTGATGTCATCACGCTGCGCGACAAGTTCCGCCTGCAACCGGGCAAGTGGCGCGCCAAGCGAGGTGCCCAGCGACACAGCTTCGCCCTCGACCTCGGCCTTGGCCGACACAACCGAAACAATCTGTGCGCGCCCCTGGTCGATGACAAAGATCGGGGCACCGGAACTTCCAAATTCAACAGTGCAGGACGTCACGAGCAGACCGTCCTGCTGCGCCAGCACGCGGCACAACTCCTGCAGTGAAGGCGCCTCGGACCGGCCTGTCGCGTAACTGACAACGCCAACGGTCGCGCCACGCGGCGGGCGGGCAGCTGTGGCAAAGGGCAGGATCTTACCATCGCGGATCGGGTGTTCAAGCTCAAGCAGCGCAAGGTCATTGCGCACGCCGTCGGATTTCACGTGACCAACATAGGTGTAGTCGGGGTGCACGACCGCCCGGCGCACGTTGCGGTAGGCCGATGCACGCCCATTGCGCCATCCGGCCAGAAATTCAACCTGTGTGTGGTCGATCCGGTCGCCCGTTTTTTTATCGAACAGGCAATGCCCTGCTGTCAGCACCAGGTTGGGTGCAATCAGCGCTCCGGTGCAAAAGCCGGTGCCACCGATATTCAGGCGCCCAACGGCCTCCCAACCCGCCGCATCCGCGCCGGAATTGAGGCTGCGCAGCCGCCCATCCTCGGCCACTGCGGTGGTCGTGATGGCCAAGGCCAGTACAAACAGGGCCATCCATCGGCGCATACTCGTCACTCTCCGATCCCGCGGTTGGGTCGGGTTTAGGTGCGAATGGCGGCAAAATTAGGGCATGGATGCAATTTATCGCAAAATCGGCACGTCGCTTGGGTGGCGGTCCAACGCGGGCGGGCGCGGTCCGCCGGTTGCCCAGTCGAGCAATTCGACCGTGTGCACGACCGGCACCCCGGCCGCCGATCCGATCTGCATCATGCAGCCAATGTTACCAGCGGCAATGATGTCCGGGTTCTTGGCCTCCAGAGTGCGCACCTTGCGCTTTTTCAACTGCTGCGAAATCTCGGGCTGCATGAGGTTGTAGGTCCCTGCCGATCCGCAGCACAGGTGGCTGTCGGCGGGTTCGACCACCTTGTAGCCTGCCCGTTTGAGCAGATCCTTGGGGAAGGTTTTGATCTGTTGGCCATGTTGCAGGGAACAGGCCGCGTGATAGGCAATGGTCATGTCCTGCTGCGTGCCTTCGGGCAGGTCGAGCTTCATCAGCACTTCGCTCACGTCCATGGCGATGCCTGCGACCCGGGCCGCATCCTCGGCCAGCGGATCATTGCGGAACATGTGGCCGTAATCCTTGACAGTCGTGCCGCAGCCCGAGGTGTTGATGACGATGGCATCGAGGCCGTCGCCATCCATCTCCTTGGCCCAGGCGCGGATATTCTTGGCCGCTGTCGCGTGGCTTTCATCCGCCTTGCCCATGTGGTGGGTCAGCGCGCCGCAACAGCCCGCACCCTCGGCCACCACCACCTCGCAGCCCAGCCGGGTGAGCAGGCGGATGGTGGCGTCGTTGATGTCGGTGTTGAGCGCCCGTTGCGCGCAGCCCGTCATCAGCGCGACGCGCATCTTCCGGGGCGCTTTTGGCGCAAAACTTTGCGGATCGTCATTGCGGCTGACGGGCGGGATATGATCCGGCGCCATCTCAAGCATCGCACGCAGACGCGCGTCGGGCATCAGGCGGGCAAAGGGCCGTCCGATCTTGGCCCCGAGCAAAGCAACACGGAACCGCATCGGGTAGGGCAGAATCCGCGCCAGCACCCAGCGCAGGGCGCGGTCGGTAAAGGGGCGCTTGTAGCGGTTTTCGATATACTCCCGCGCATGATCGACAAGGTGCATGTAGTGCACGCCCGAGGGGCAGGTCGTCATGCAAGCCAGGCACGACAGGCAGCGGTCGATATGCTTGACCACTTTCTCGTCCGGGTCGCGGTCATTCTCCAGCATATCCTTGATCAGGTAAATACGCCCCCGCGGACTGTCCAGCTCATCGCCAAGCACCTGATAGGTCGGGCATGTGGCCGTGCAGAACCCGCAATGCACGCAGTTGCGCAGGATCTCGTTCGACCGCTCGATCTGCGGGTCCTTGAGCTGTTCGGGGGTAAAGGTGGTTTGCATCTTATCTCGCCATCATTTGGGCTGCGGCAAAGCCGAACCACGGAACGGTTGTGCCCATCGCACCCGCGGCCCGCACAAGGCGATGCCCGCGCGGTGTCGGAAATGCTTCGCGCAGGGCGCGGGCGGCCAGCACCATCACCACCACCCAGCCCAGCCAGATGAAAGTGATGCTCAGAAACACGCGCGTCGCGTCAACGGGGAAGGTCAGGTAGGCGTCGCTGCGCAACAGGAAGCTGGCCAGCACAAAAAGCGACGCGACAAAGGCGAGCGGCCAGCGCCGTCCGGCCACCCGGTCCAGCAGAAAGAACAGGCCGGGCCCGATCACAAAGGCCATGATAAAGAGGATCACGACCATCAGGCGGCCATCAACCCGGGGTTCAGGATGCCGTTGGGATCGAACCGGTGGCGCAGGGATGCGGTGAGTGCGGCGACGCCCGGCGCCTCGGGTTGGAACACGGGCACCGCGGCGCGCACCGGCTCCGGCCCCTTGATCAGCGTGGCATGGCCACCCATCCCCGCGACAGCAGCCTGCACCCGCGCATGGGTGGCTGCAATGTCACCACCGGACAGCCCGGCCCAGACCAGACCGCCGCCCCAGTCCATCAGCGTGTCAGCCCCCTCGGGCAAGGCTTCGATCACCGCAGGTCCATCGCTCGGCTTGACCGAGATACGCCAGACCGCATCCGCCCCATGCAACGGCACTGCATCGCGCACGGTGCGCCAGTCGGCCTGCGTCTCGGCGATGTCCCCAAACGCGGCAAGCAGGGTCTTCAACTGTGACGCGCGATAGGCCACGGAGCCTTCGAACCCTTCAAGCCGCAGCCAGACCTGACCACCGACCCAAGCGGCACCCGACACCTCAAAAGGCGAGCCCAGCGCGCGGCTCATCGCCTGCACCGCTTGCGCGGCGTCCAGCCCGTCAATCACAAGCGTTGTCTCGGCCTCGACCGATGGCAGCACCTTCAGGCTCACCTCGGTCAGCACACCCAAAGTGCCCCACGACCCGCTCATCAACTTCACCAGATCGTAACCCGTGACGTTCTTCATCACGCGCCCACCGTTCTTGATCACCTGCCCGGTGCCATCGACAAAACGCACGCCCAGCGCAAAATCCCGCGCCGCCCCGGCCATGATGCGGCGCGGGCCGCTGGCATTGGTGGCAATCACCCCACCAATGGTCGACGCGCCCGCAGTGCCCAACACACCCGTCAAATCATAGGGTTCAAAAGCAAGTCGCTGGTTTTCCGCTGCCAAGGCCGCCTCAATCTCCGCCACCGGCGTGCCCGCCTGCGCCACCAGCGTCAGGGCACCGGGTTCGTAAAGCGTAACGCCAGAAAGACCGGATACATCCAACACCTCACCCAAAACAGGGCGACCCACCGTGCGGGTCCCACCGCCACGAATGACCAAAGGCCCCTTGGCCCCTGCCACCGCCTGCGCAACCGCCTCTTCTGTTCGCAGCATGTCCATCTTCCCTGTTTCCAAAAAATCCCGGGGGTGAGGCCGCAAGGCCGAGGGGGCTGGCCCCCTTACTCCGCTGCCAATGCCGCACCACGCCGCGGCTCAGACACCGCCAAGGGGAATACCTTGGCAGGGTTTAACAGCCACTTAGCGTCAAACACGTCCTTCACGGCCATCTGTGCTTCCAGATCGGCGGGCGCGTATTGATGCGTCATCAGATCGCGCTTTTCGATGCCAACACCATGTTCACCGGTCAGGCAGCCGCCCACCTCGACGCACAGCTTCAGCACCTCGGCCCCGAACTCCTCGCACAGCTCCAGATCACCGGGCTTATTCGCGTCATAGCAAATCAGCGGATGCATATTGCCGTCGCCTGCATGGAACACGTTGCCGACGGGCAGGCCGTATTTCTCCGACATCTCGCCGATGCGGCGCAGGACGTAAGGCAGTTCCGACACGGGGATTGTCCCATCCAGACACATGTAGTCACTGATGCGCCCGATGGCCGAGAACGCGGCCTTGCGCCCGGCCCAGATGCGCGCGCTTTCGTCGGCAGACGCGCTTTCGCGCAGGGCGACCGGGTTGTGGCGCTTGGCAATGTCGGTGATCAGCGCAAGCTGCGCATCAATCTCGGCGTCAGAACCTTCCACCTCGACAATCAGCAGGGCACCGCATTTCGGGTAATCCGCCTTGGCGAAGTCTTCGCAGACCTCGATCAGCATCTTGTCCATGAACTCGATGGCCACAGGCAACACCCCCGCCTTGATGATGTCGGCGACACAGGCGCCCGCCACCTCAACACTGTCAAAGCCCATCAGCACGGGCCGCGCGCCCTCGGGCTTGTGCAGGATGCGCAAGGTGGCTTCGGTCACGACACCCAGCTGCCCTTCTGACCCGCAAATCACACCGAGCAGATCAAGTCCCCCGGAATCCAGATGCGCCCCGCCAATCTCGACCACCGTGCCGTCCATCTGCACCATGGTCACGCCCAGCAGGTTGTTGGTGGTCACCCCGTATTTCAGGCAGTGCGCCCCGCCCGAGTTCATCGCGATGTTGCCCGCGATGGCACAGGCCAACTGGCTCGACGGATCGGGAGCATAGAAGAAGCCATCCGCCTCAACCGCACCGGTCACACTCAGGTTGGTCCGCCCGGTCTGCACCCGGATAAAGCGGTTGTCGTAGTCCGTCTCGATCACGTCGTTCATGCGGGCCACGCCAAGGATGACGCAATCGGCGGTGGGCAAGGCGCCCCCGGCCAGCGAAGTGCCCGAGCCGCGCGGCACCACCGGCACACCCTCTTCATGGCAAATGCGCAGCACATCCGACACTTCGGCCGTGGTCGCGGGCAGCACCGCCACCATCGGCGGACAGCGATAGGCCGTCAGCGCATCACATTCGTAGGCCCGCGTTTCTGCCGGGTCATCGATGACGGCATCGACGGGCAACACATTGCGCAAACGCTCGACCACACGCGCCTTGCGGGCCAACACGTCAGAATCAGGCAGCGGCATTTCCATGAGACATCCTCCGTCGATTGGTAAAATAATATGACCAATTTGACCGGGATGCAATCTGAATCGCTGCGGTGTAAGACCGCAGCCATGACCTGGCTGGACCGCATCGCCCTTTTCACACCGCTCGACTTTGCAGCGCTCGGGCTTCTGGTATTGGGCTGGCAGGTCATCGGCTGGCGCATCGAACACCCGCGCGCCAAGCACCCCTCGACCTCGCAGATCATGGCCGACTTCCGGCGCGAGTGGATGCAGCAGATGATCACGCGCGAGCCGCGCATTTTCGACGCGCAGATCGTGGCGAGCCTGCGGCAAGGCACGGCGTTCTTTGCCTCGACCTCCGTCATCGCCATCGGCGGCACGCTGGCCCTGATCGGCAATGCGGAGCGGCTGACGGGCATCGCCAACGACCTGATCCTGACGGAGACACCTGCCTTCGTGTGGGAAATCAAGATGCTGATCGTGGTCTTGTTCCTGACCAACGCTTTCCTGAAATTCGTCTGGGCCAACCGTCTCTTCGGTTATGCCGCCGTCGTGATGGCGGCTGTCCCGAATGACACGTCGGACCCGATCTGCAGCCCCCGCGCCGCACAGGCGGCCGAGATCAACATCACCGCCGCCCGGTCCTTCAATCGGGGCCTGCGTTCCGTTTACTTCGCGCTGGCCTGCATCGCATGGCTCGCCGGACCCATCACGCTGATTGCGGCAACGATGTTCACCCTCGCGGTCATCTGGCGGCGGGAATTCGCTTCGAACTCACGCACCATCCTGCTGGGCACGGACACGTGACATGACACCATCACAAACGGACCGTAACGTGCCCACATGAAACACCTGATTCCCCTCCTGCTGCTCGCCACCCCTGTCCTTGCCGAAGAGCCGGTGATCGAGAATGTCGACATCGCCAAGACAGGCACGGACACCTACCGCTTCTCCGTCACCATCAGCCACCCGGACACCGGCTGGGACCACTATGCCGACGGCTGGCGCGTGCTGGACATGGACGGCAACGAGCTGGGCATGCGCGTGCTGCACCACCCCCATGTGGACGAACAGCCCTTCACCCGCTCCCTGAGCGGCGTGACCATCCCCGCAGGCACCACGCAAGTCCAAGTCCAGGCGCGCGACCTGCCCGCTGGCTGGAACGAAGGCACAACAGTGGTCGCCCTACCCACGGACTAGGACCTTCTTCTGACTGAAAATACCACGGGGTTTGGGGCAGAGCCCCAATCACAAAAACAAATCGCGTCGCGCAGCGGCCTTTGGATTACACCCGATGATAGGGCGACCCGGCCAGGATCGATGCGGCACGGTACAGCTGCTCGGCCAGCATCACGCGCACCAGCATGTGCGGCCAGACCATCGCGCCGAAGGACAGCAAATGATCCGCCTCGCTCCGCAGCCCCGGATCAATCCCGTCCGCGCCGCCGATGACAAAGGCGACGTCACCCCGCCCCGCATCCCGCCACCCGGCCAAGCGCTTGGCAAAGGCGGGTGACGCCTCGACCTTCCCGCGCTCGTCCAGACAGCAAAGCAGCGCGCCCTTTGGCAACGCACGACGCAGCAAATCAGCCTCGGCACCCATGCCGCCGCCCTTGCGGTCCTCGACTTCGGTAACGGTCAGCGGGCCAAGGCCCAGGGCCCTGCCCGTGCGGTCAAAGCGGGTGACGTAGTCGGACACCAAATCGCTCTCTGGACCGCCCCGCAGGCGGCCCACCGCGCAGATATGCACACGCATCAGTGCCGGGTCAGATCAGTTGGCCGCGGCAGCGCCGGGCTGCCACATCTTCTCCAACTGGTAGAACTCGCGCACTTCGGGGCGGAACACGTGGACGATCACGTCGCCCGTGTCGATCAGCACCCAGTCGCCGGTGTCCTTGCCCTCGGTCCGGGTCGCGATGCCGAAGGTCGCCTTCAGCCGCTCCACCAGCTTTTCCGAGATCGCCGCCACCTGGCGGGACGACCGGCCCGAGCAGATCACCATGTAGTCACCCATGGCGGTCTTGCCGCGCAGATCAATCTGCACAACATCTTCGGCCTTGTCGTCGTTGAGGGAAGATAGCACGGCCTCAAGGATCGCCTCGCTTGTGGCCTGCGTTTTGGGGGCGGCCATCACAGCCGCGGCTCCATCAGCGGTCTGAACCGCGTCAGCAGAGAATGACAGGACATTGTCCTCCTTGGTCAGCGCGCCGCCAAAACCCGCAGCGCCGGGGTATGGGAATGGTAGCAACGCTGACATGACATTTCAATGAATGCGGCTCACGGACACAGCGTCAGCTCTTCGAGTGCCGCCATTTCAAGCGCATCAACCAGCGGCGCGTCACGCAGCAAGGGCAGGAAAGCCGCATCCGCAGCAAGCCGAATATCCACCGAAACACGGGCCGTTTCAGGGATGTCAGCCAGATCGCTGCACGGTTCGAAATCGACGCCCAGACTGCCGCTAATACCATCGGGATCAGCCTCCTTCCGCGCCCCAATCTCGGCCTGCAACGCCCGCAGGTCCGCATGGGAGGCAGGCGCCACCTGCAACACGTCACCGACCATCGTGATCGGATAGCTGCCAAAAAACTCCACCCCATCCGTATCGGTGGCGCGCAATTCCAACCGACCTGATCCCGGCAACAGCCCAAACCCCTCGGGCAGATCCACGCGCAACGCAATGTCGGCAGGATCAGCGGACAAGGGATCGAGTCCGCGCATCTGGTACAATGTGCTGGGCACAACGGTCGAACATGCCCCCACACCCATGGCCACCAAAAGGAGAACAGAGAGAACAATCTCTTTCATCAGAATTTATCCTTTCGAATCATTTTTTATTGTTTTACATTAAATTTTAGTATCTCCATAGGAAATCCAGATGCAAGACAGCTTGATCACAAAACGCGCACGTCAGTTCGAATGGGCCACGATCGGCCTGCTGATACTTCTGGTGGTTGCCGCCTCCATCGCCATCGCCGACGGCGGTCTGTCAGTCGCGGATCTGCGCGACGAATACGACATCGCCAACTTCCCTGAAACGCCGACGGTCTGGGCTGTGACCTTATGGCGGGTCATTGAAATCGCGTCTTACATGCTGCTGCTGTGGGTGCTCTGGTGCGTGCGCGGCTGGCTTGCCGCCTGCGCCGATGGCGACACGTTTCAGATAGACACGGCGCGCCGCATAATGCGCATCGGTCAGGGGCTGCTGGCCCTCGCCGTGGTCGAGGTCGCCAGCTACACCATCGTCATCCTGGCCGTGACCTGGAACAATGCCGCGGGCGAAAGGACGCTTTCGATTGGCATAGACGGCACAAGCCTGTTCCTGCTCCTGGCCGCTGCCTTGCTCACGCTCTTCGGGTACATCCAGACCGAAGCGGCACGGCTCATGACCGAGAATCGGGAATTCGTCTGATGGACATCATCGTCCGCCTCGACGTGATGATGGCCCTGCACAAGATGAAGGGCCGCGATCTAGCCGCCCAGATCGGGATCACAGAACAGAACCTCAGCCTGCTCAAATCCGGCAAGGTCAAGGGTATCCGCTTCGAGACACTCGCCAAGCTGTGCGAGGCGCTCGAATGCCAGCCCGGCGATCTGCTCGAAGCGGTGCCCAGGGACGTCGCCGGTTAGGCCTCACAACAAAAAAGGGGCGCCAGTGGCACCCCTTTGCTGTTTCACCATCCGTCTTCGGTGACTATGTTACCGTGCTTGACCCCAATCTCGCCCAGCGCATCCCGCATCGCGTCTACATACCCTTGCGGCCCGCAGATATAGAACATGCGGTCGATATCCTTCACGTGGTCCTGCAGGAATGCGGCATCGACATGCCCATGATGCAAACCGTCGACATGTTCCTCCGCCAAGACATGATCGACAGTTAAACCATCCATCTCGTCCCATTCATCGCGCAGGATGATGTCCTTGGCATGGGTGTTGGAAAAGATCAGGTGGCAGCCCTCCAGGGTCCCGTTCCGCGCGCGGTTGCGCAGAATCGCGATAAAGGGCGTCACACCAGCACCAGCTGCCAGAAAAACGCCTGGCCCCTTGTCCTCGATGGCACCAAACGGACCGTCGAGTTCAAAAACGGCACCGGGTTTGATGTCGTCCATCTCTTCGGTCACGCCCTTTTTCTCTGGATACACCTTGACCACAAATTCAAGCTGGTCCTCCTCGGGCAGCGAGGTGAAGGTGAACGGGCGACCCGCATCCTTCCACCCGTCACGGCAGATCGTCAGTTCAGCAGCCTGTCCCGGCTCAAAGTCGAAATTGGCCGGACGGCCAAAGACGTAACGGTTCGTGTCATGTGTCAGCGGCGCGACTTCGCGCAGTGTCAGTGTATGTGGCATTGCGTGTCTCCTTTGGACACACAACGCCCGGCCCTGCGTCCTGTTCCGCAATCAGCCTAGCGTCTGGGCAAACGCGACAAAGGCAGCACCCTCGACCGCCGGTCCGTGTCCAAAGGCAACGCGGCGCGGGCGCAGGTCAGCAAGCTTGCGAATGGACGCTTTCGCCGCGTCCATATCCCAAGTGGCGATCTCCAACGGCAGGCCAAGCCGCGGCGCGGTGGTCAACAGGTTCATGCCTACCGCCGCATCGCCCGCGATCAGCACCCCGTCAGATGCTCGCCAGAACGAAATATGACCCGCCGTGTGGCCGGGCGTCTCGACCACCTCGAACCCGCCGACCTTATCCCCTTCGATCAGCGTCCGAGCAACAGGGTATCCTTCACCCGCAAAAAACCTTTGCTGCAACCGCGCCATGACCGATGTGGGATTGGGAAAGGAGCCAAGCACATATCCCGTCTCCGCCGCCTCGCGCTCGGCCCCATGGCACATCAGCGGCAGATTCAGCGCGCGGCACATCTCGGCCGTTGCCCCCTGATGATCAGGATGGGCGTGGGTCAGAACATGGGCGGACACGGCCTTGCCCTGCAGCGCCGCCAGCAACTTGCGGCCCGACATTTTCACCCCGGCGTCCACAAGCACGTCGCCCAGCAGGTAACAATTTACTGACTGCCGTGGCATCACCGGGATCTGCCACGCCGCCTCACCAATCTGGATCATAATCCGTCATCCTCACCCAACAGCCGCACTTCCCGCTGCGGGAAGGGGATCGAAATATTGTTCTCTTTAAAAATGTCCCAAAGCGCCAGATACACATTGCCTCGAATATTGGTCAGACCGCCCGTCGGGTCTGTAATCCAAAAGCGCAGGATATAGTCCACCGAACTGTCGCCAAAGCCCACGATATGACAGACAGGCGGGCGGGACGACAGCACCCGCTCCACGCCCTTGGCTGCTTCGATGGCCAGCTTGCGGACCTGATGCGGGTCGCAGCCATAGGACGTGCCAAAATATATATCGAGCCGCACGAACTGATCGGAGTGCGACCAGTTGACGACCTGCCCGGTGATCAGATCCTCGTTCGGGATCAGGTACTCGCGCCCGTCCCGCGTGACGACCGAGGCATAGCGCGCACCCAGCGTCTGGATCCACCCGAACGTGTCGCCCAGAGAAATCACATCCCCCGGCTTGATCGACTTGTCGAGCAGGATGATGACGCCCGAGACAAGGTTTGACACCACCTTCTGCAGACCAAAGCCCAGACCCACACCAATGGCACCGGACAGCACCGCAAGGCCCGTCAGATCAATGCCCAGCGCCCGCACACCTGCGTAAAAAGCGATAGCGTAGAACACGATCTGCACGACCTTGACGATCAGCACCCGCATCGAGGGCGAAATGTCCTCGTTCGACTGCACACGGCTGGAGGTGGTGACGGTGACAAATCGCGCGAGCGCGAGCAGGCAGCCGATGATGACAACACCCTGCACGATCAGCAGGGCCGAAATCCGCATCTCGCCAAAGCTGATGGCGGCGGCGTCGAGCAGCTCTGCGGCCTCGTCCACAACACCAAGAATATACAGCGTGACGTAAATCGACGCGCCATACCGCACCAAACGGCGCAGGAACAACGAACGGATCAGGCGCGTCGCAAAAACGACAAGCAGCCACGCAGTAGCCAACGCCGCAATGATGCCCAACACATAGGATCGGGAGGGCCAGGTGACCTCCCGCATGAACCAGACCACCAGCCAGACCAGCACGACAAAGAAAATCGCCCGCAACCGCTGGTGCACGACGACCAGCACCCGCATCCGCCATTTGGGCCATCCCTCGCGGGTGCCCATCCACTCCCGGATACGCGGGCCCAGCACGCGGCGCAGCAGGTGGGCCACCAGGAAGACCACCAAAGCGATGCCGAGCTGATACGCCACCCACGGACGCAGCAGGGACGAAATCAGAACCTCAAAGTGACCCAGCAAGAGCGCGCCCAGGGACGTGATGACCTCAACCAGCGTCTCGCCATCCTGGGTCTCGCCCAGCGTCGCCGCCTCTGCCGCCGAATTCAGCGCATCTGCAATGCCGTTGCCTGCGCCTTCGGTGTGGTTGCTCATCCTGCCCTCCGCTCTGGCGCAGCATGCAATGCCAATCGCACACGATCAATTGCGCTTGCTTGATCGGCGCACGGAATCCCGTTATCTGGCAGACATGACACGCCTCTTTGACATGGATGACCGCGCGCGGCTGCGCGAACGCTTCTACGGGGCCACGCACACGGTGCTCGCGCGCCTATAAGGCCGCGCACACCCGTCATCCATTTCAAACACAGCCAATCCAAGGGAGAGGACCAAAATGTCCCCCAAGACGCTCTATGATAAAATCTGGGATGCCCACGTCGCGCACGAGGCCGACGATGGCACCTGCCTGCTTTATATCGACCGCCACCTGGTCCACGAAGTGACCAGCCCGCAAGCCTTCGAAGGGCTGCGCATCGCGGGCCGCAAGGTGCGCGCTCCAGAAAAAACCATCGCCGTGCCGGACCACAACGTGCCGACAACGGCGGGGCGCGAAGACCCCAAGAACATGACTGAGGACAGCGCCATTCAGGTCGCCGCCCTCGACAAGAACGCCAAGGACTTTGGCATTCACTATTACCCGGTATCCGACGTGCGTCAGGGTATCGTGCATATCGTCGGCCCCGAACAGGGCTGGACCCTGCCCGGCATGACCGTGGTCTGCGGTGACAGCCACACGGCGACCCACGGTGCCTTCGGTGCGCTGGCTCACGGCATCGGGACCAGCGAAGTGGAACACGTTCTGGCCACCCAGACGCTGATCCAGAAGAAATCCAAGAACATGAAGGTCGAGATTACGGGCAAACTGCGCCCCGGCGTTACGGCCAAGGACATCACGCTTTCGGTCATCGGCGAAACCGGCACCGCGGGCGGCACCGGCTACGTTATCGAATATTGCGGCGAAGCCATCCGCGACCTGTCGATGGAAGGGCGCATGACCGTCTGCAACATGGCGATCGAAGGCGGGGCGCGGGCGGGGCTCATTGCCCCCGACGAAAAGACCTTTGAATACGTCAAAGGCCGTCCCCACGCGCCCAAGGGCGCGCAGTTCGAAGCCGCCCTCGCGTGGTGGAAAACACTCTTCTCCGATGACGACGCCCATTGGGACAAGGTCATCACGATCAAGGGCGAAGACATCGCACCAGTTGTCACATGGGGCACCTCGCCCGAAGACGTGCTGCCGATCACTGCCACCGTGCCATCTGCCGACGACTTCGAAGGCGGCAAGGTCGGCGCAGCCCAGCGCTCACTCGACTATATGGGCCTGACCCCAGGCACGCCGCTGTCGGACATCGAAATCGACACCGTCTTTATCGGGTCCTGCACCAATGGCCGGATCGAGGATTTGCGCGCCGCCGCCGAGATCCTCAAGGGCAAGAAGATCAAGGTCAAACGCGCCATGGTCGTCCCCGGCTCCGGCCTCGTCCGCGCGCAGGCCGAGGAAGAGGGCCTTGCCGACATCTTCAAGGAAGCCGGTTTCGAATGGCGCCTAGCGGGCTGTTCCATGTGCCTGGCCATGAACCCTGACCAACTGGCCGAGGACGAGCGCTGCGCATCGACCTCCAACCGTAACTTCGAAGGGCGTCAGGGCTACAAAGGGCGCACGCATCTCGTCTCCCCCGGCATGGCGGCGGCTGCGGCGATCACCGGCAAGCTGACGGATGTCCGCGAACTGATGTGATGTCAGGGCGGGCAGCCTGCGATGCGCTTCGCGCAAAAGTTGCATACGGCCCCGCCCGTCCCCTACGGTGATGCACAATTGACTTGACCAATTGCGCATCATCACGGAGTTCACCAATGGCCTTTAACGTATTGTCCTGCGACGGCGGCGGTATCCGCGGATACATGACCGCCCGCATCATCGAAGCACTGAATTCGAAAACCTCGGGCAAACTGCTGTCCGAGGTGGATGGCCTGTTCGGAACGTCAACCGGGGGCCTCGTATCGGTTGGCCTCGCCGTGGGTGTGACGCCAGAAACCCTGCGGCAAATCTACCGAGATCAGGCAGGTACGATCTTTACCCCCAACAGCATTTTCGACGATTCATTGGAAGGCGGCCCCGGCATCTTCGAGTGCCAATACGTGGCGACCGGTCTCTATGACGTCATGCACCCCCATACGCAGGACAAAACCTTCGGCGAGATATTCGGTGACAAGCTGTTGTGCGTGAACACCGCCCAGCTGCAGGACACGGCGCTGCCGCACCCGCGTTGGCAGCCCAGAACCCTGAACAACCGTGGCATCGAAACACCATGGACGGTGAAACTGATCGACGCCGCGCTGGCCACGTCAGCGGCGCCAACCTACTTCCCGCCGCATCTGATCGACGGTTTGGGCTACTTCGCCGATGGCGGCACATTCGCCAACAACCCGCTCCTGAACGGGATCGAGGTCGCGAGACGCGCCAACCTGATCAAAGACATCGCCCAGGTCGGCGCCATCTCCATCGGCACCGGGATTGACCAGACCGGCATTCCCGCAGCCGACGTGCCCTCGGCGCTTGATTGGGGTGCCCTGGCATGGATGCGCCCGCGCGAAGCCAGCAGCGCGATACCATCCACCGCACTGCTCAACATGTCGCTGGCCCTGTCCGCGGATAACATCAGCACATTGGCAGCGGGCCTGATGGGCAACAATGTCATCCGGCTGGACCCCGTACTCGACACGCCGGTTCCGCTAGACGGCTACACAACCTCCGACTTCACGGTGATGGACAACGCCGTGGATGCGCTGATCACGACGCAAGCGTTCGACGATGCGGTCAACGCCGTGCTGGCGTGGCAGAAAACACCGATGGAGACGTCAGAATGACTGCTTCGATAACCCGGTTAAGACGCCTTGCGCACCTCGCTGTCGGACTTCAGCACCTCGTCTCCGTCGTCCTGCTCAATCTTGTAGGCCGGTGCGTCCTCGCTCGCGTCGCGGGCCACGTCGCTGCCCTTGATCTTGAGCGTCGTCTTTTTGGTGTAGACTTTCACGACCTTCCCCGTGCCGGTGCCATTGCCCCAGTCCCATTCCACCTGCGTGCCTTCGCTGAATGACATGACCAACTCCGTTTTTCATAACAGTGGCACTCAAACGTCAGGGGCCCGCGTCGGGTTCCGCCCTTCACCGGTGTACGGCCTGCACGGGTTGTGCACACATGGTGCACAGACCCTCCGCCACGCCGCACCACAAGATGTAGGGTGGGGTTCCACCCCACCACCAGCCCTCGAAAGGTTAACAAAAATGGACAAATTCGAAACACTCACAGGGATCGCGGCGCCCATGCCGCTGGTGAATATCGACACCGATATGATCATCCCCAAGCAATTCCTGAAGACGATCAAACGCTCGGGCCTTGGCGCCAACCTCTTTGACGAGATGCGCTTTGACCGTCAGGGCAACGAGATCCCTGACTTCGTGCTGAACCAGGACGCCTATCGCAAGGCCGAGATTCTGGTAGCCGGCGATAATTTCGGCTGCGGCTCCTCGCGCGAACACGCGCCCTGGGCGATCAAGGATTTCGGCATCCGCTGCGTCATATCCACCTCATTTGCCGACATTTTCTACAACAACTGCTTCAAAAACGGCATCCTGCCCATCGCCCTGCCGCAAGAGGCAGTGGACGTTCTGATGAAGGATGCCGAGAAGGGCGCCAACGCCCGCATGACGGTTGATCTCGAAAACCAGACCGTGACGACCTCCGATGGCGAGAGCTTCAGCTTCGAAGTGGACGCCTTCAAAAAGCACTGCCTACTCGAAGGGCTCGACGACATCGGTCTGACCATGGAGAAAGCCGCGAGCATCGACACGTTCGAGGCACAAGCCGCTCAGGCGCGCCCTTGGGTATGAGCTCGCGTTAACCTCTTAATGCTATAAAAGGGGCCGCGGATATGCCCCTCTCGGGGCGCAAACACAATATCTTGCGCCCCGCCAAAATCCCGCCTCAGAAATGATGCACAAACGCACCACACGGACCCTCAAAAAGCCAGATCGTTAACGTTTGATTAACCCTGAGCTTGAGACACCGGGGCAATCAAGGCACAAATGTGTCGAGAATGAGGCACCCGCCTAACCCGGTGGGTTCAAGTTGGAACAAGCACGCGGCAACGCATCGCGGCTGGCCAGTTTGAAGGGATCGAAAGACGTGATTGCACGAATGTCAGGCGCCGTGGTGCGCGGATTGCTGGTGGCTTTGATGATCGCCATACCGGGGCTTGTTGTGCCCGGCGTGTCTATGGAAGCATCACAAGCTACTGTTTTGATTGCACTTCTTGCCGCAATCATGACCTTTATCGAATATAATGCGCGCAGCCCCAGCATCGTTGAGTTTCGCGACGCCGCCCCGTTCAACCGTCTTCGGTTCCTGGCGCTCTTTTCGACCGTATTCCTGCTCAGCATGATCTGCCGGGGCAAGACGGACCCGACCCTCCTGACCAATGCGCTGACCTCCGTCGGCACCATCATCGGCAACAGCATCGACTTTCCTTACAGTCCTGTTCGCCTCGTCGTGCTCATGCTGCCGCCCGACTCGCACGAAAGCATCGTGCAGTCCGTCCGCACCGCCGCTGGCCTGTCCTACCTCATTTCCCTGACCGCCATGGCGATGTTCCTGTTCCTTGTCCGCGTCCTGGGATGGCCCGCGCGCAACGGTTCCTTCAACGTGTGGGTCAACCTGCCCCTCTTTGACCCCACAGCGGGCGGTGACGTGCTTTACCGGCTGAACCGCGACGCACGGATCAATATCGCGCTTGGGTTCCTCTTGCCCTTCCTCATTCCGGCGGTGGTCAAGATGGCGGCGGACCTGCTAAACCCGATCACGCTTGAGAACCCGCAAACCCTGATCTGGACAATGAGCGCATGGGCCTTCCTTCCTGCCAGCATGATCATGCGCGGCATCGCGATGCAGCGGATCGCCGAGATGATCAAGGACCAGCGCAAGCGGGCCTACGCCAACGCCGACGCGGATATGCTGCTGGCCTGATGGCAGCCCTCATGGCCCTGCCGTGCGGGGCCATGGCGCAGGCGGAGACGATCCGCATCGCCACCTACAACACCGAGTTGCAACGCGATGGACCGGGCCTGTTTCTGCGGGATCTGGCGCGCGGTGAGGACGATCAGATCGCTGCAATCTTGGCCGTCATTGCACATGCAGATGCCGACGTTCTGGCCCTGCAAAGCATCGACTATGATTTGACAGGCGAAGCCCTCAGCCGTTTTGCCAAGGCTGCCGGATACCCCCACCACTTCGCCCTCCGTCCCAACACGGGCCTGCCGACCGGCCTCGATATGGATGGCGACGGACGACTTGGCGGCCCGCGCGACGCGCAGGGCTATGGTCGTTTCTCTGGGCAAGGTGGCATGGCGATACTGTCCCGCTTTCCCTTTGATCCCAGTGGGGTACAGGACCTATCGGCCCTGCTATGGACCGACCTGCCGGATGCTCTGCTGCCGCAATTAAACGGCGCGCCATTCCCGTCTGCCGATGCACAAGCTGCCCAGCGCCTCTCAACCACCGGGCACTGGATCGTGCCCATCCAGACGACAAACGGCCCCTTCCAACTGATGACCTTCCACGCCAGCCCACCCGTCTTCGACGGGCCTGAGGATCGCAACGGCAAGCGGAACCACGACGAAATCCGCCTCTGGCAGCACGTTCTGGACGGCACTGTTGGCACTGCGCCCACGGGCCCTTTCATCATTGCAGGCGATGCCAACCTCGACCCGGCCGATGGCAGCGGGCTCAAGCGTGCGATCCGCAACCTGCTGGCCGATCGGCGCCTGACAGATCTGTCCCCGCGAGGACACGCAGGCACCGACACCGTCGATTGGACCGATCCAGTGCCCGGCGACTTGCGGGTCAGCTACATTTTGCCCTCGACACATTGGCGCGTTGTGGACAGCGGTGTGATGTGGCCGGCGCCAGATGACCCGTTCACCGAAACGGTTACAGCCGCGAGCCGTCACAGGCTGGTTTGGGCGGACCTTACCCTTGACCCTGCGGGCGGTGGTGAGTAGGCGAAACCCCAAGCAATCAAAGGAGTTTCGCCCATGTCCAATCCGTCGATCTTGATCCTGCCGGGCGACGGCATCGGCCCGGAAGTGATGGACCAGGTGGTCCGCGTCATCGACTGGTACGGCGCGAAGCGCGACCTCGCATTTGACGTCTCGACCGACCTTGTGGGCGGGGCCGCCTATGACGCGCACGGCGTGCCGTTGCATGACGACACGATGGCGAAGGCGCAAGAGGTCGACGCCGTCCTGCTGGGCGCTGTGGGCGGCCCGAAATACGACGATCTGGACTTCTCAGTGAAGCCCGAGCGTGGCCTGTTGCGCTTGCGCAAAGAGATGGACCTCTATTCCAACCTGCGCCCCGCGCAGTGCTTTGACGCTCTGGCCGACTTCTCCTCGTTGAAGAAGGATGTGGTTGCTGGCCTCGACATCATGATCGTGCGCGAGCTGACCTCGGGCGTCTATTTTGGTGAGCCGCGCGGGATCATCGAAGAAGGCAACGAGCGCGTTGGCATCAACACCCAGCGCTACACCGAATCCGAGATCGAACGCGCCGCCCGCTCGGCTTTCGAGCTTGCCATGCGCCGCAACAAAAAGGTCTGCTCGATGGAGAAGGCCAATGTGATGGAAAGCGGCATCCTGTGGCGCGAGGTCGTAACCAAGGTGGGCGAAGACTACCCCGAGGTGGAACTCAGCCACATGTATGCCGACAACGGCGCGATGCAGCTTGTCCGCGCCCCGAAACAGTTCGATGTGATCGTGACCGACAACCTATTCGGCGACATCCTGTCTGACTGTGCCGCGATGCTGACCGGCTCGCTCGGCATGCTGCCCTCGGCCAGCCTTGGCGCACCTATGGCAAACGGTCGTCCCAAAGCAATGTATGAACCCGTCCACGGTTCGGCTCCCGACATCGCAGGTCAGGGCAAGGCGAACCCCATCGCCTGTATGCTCAGCTTTGCCATGGCGCTGCGCTATTCCTTCGATCACGGGGAAGAAGCCGCACGCCTGGAAGGTGCTATTGAGAAGGTGCTGGCCGATGGCGCACGCACCGGCGATCTGATGGGTCCGGAGGGTGGCACGCCCCTGTCCACGGCTGAAATGGGTGATGCGATCCTCGCAGCACTGGACGCAAGCCTGTAACTTTTGGCGCGGCGCGCGGTAGGTTCCATGCGCCGTCCTGGCTCAACCCACCGGGTGGCCCTCGGGAACCGGGCTGAATTTTGAGCAACGCGCGGTTTCTTTCTCAGCGTCATGTACAGGTGTGTAGACAATCCCACTGGTGTCGCTATTGAACCAGAGACACCACCAAAGAACCTATCGCAATGTCCGCCAATGCCAAAGGGGCCGTGCTGGCTCTGATCGCCTTCGGGCTGTTTTCAACACACGACGTGTTCATCAAAACGCTGGGTGCGACCTACTCACCGATCCAGATCGTGTTCTTCAGCGTGCTGCTCAGCTTTCCGCTGGCCACCATCATGCTGATGCGCGATGCCAAGCCTGGCACTCTCGTGCCGGTGCATCCCTGGTGGATGGCTGTTCGAACCGTTGGCGCAGTGATCACCGGAGTGTCGGCGTTCTATGCCTTTTCGACGCTGCCGCTGACGCAGACCTATGCGATCCTCTTTGCAACGCCCTTGTTGATCACGGTTCTTTCTATTCCGATCCTGGGCGAAAAGGTGCGGCTGCCGCGCTGGCTCGCAGTGATTGTCGGGCTGTTGGGCGTCATGGTGGTGCTCCGACCCGGCACGACGGATCTGACGCTTGGCCACGCGGCGGCAATCCTTGCCGCTTTTTCCGGTGCGTTTGCCTCAATCGTGGTCCGCAAGATCGGAGCGGAGGAACGTACAGTCGTCTTGCTGCTCTATCCCATGGTTGGGAACTTCCTGGTCATGGGGGTTGCACTGTTTTTCGTCTATCAGCCAATGCCGGGTGAGCATCTGGCCATGCTGGCCATCATTTCGGTCATGGCGTGGATTGCCGGGCGGTTCATCATTGCGGCCTACCAGACAGGCGAAGCGGCCATCGTAGCGCCCATGCAATATTCGCAGATCTTGTGGGCGACCGCATACGGCTTGATCTTTTTTGACGAGACACCGGACATCTACACCGGCATTGGCGCCGCGATCATCATTGCATCCGGTCTGTTCATCGTGTTCCGCGAAAGCACATCCGGCAACTCCGACAACACGCCCGTTCTACGCACCCGCAGTCGCATCGGGACACCCGGCACATTCCGGGTGAGCAGCATGATGACCACCGGGCGATTCCGCGACAAGCCTCTTGCCAAGGAACGCACGCCGGAGTAATGCGCCTCGCACGGTCGGAGTGTAGCTCAGCCTGGTAGAGCACTGTCTTCGGGAGGCAGGGGCCGGAGGTTCGAATCCTCTCACTCCGACCAGATTCTCAATGACTGTAGAGTTGCAGGGACTTTGTCCCAGGAACCACCAAAGTGTCCTCTATCTGCACACACTTTGTCCAACTGGTTGAAAACAAAAGAGCGCTTTTTGGGTCCTGTTTCAGCGGGTTTTCATCTAGCGTTGGGGGCAGGAACCAGACTTTAGCCGCAACGCGGAAAGGGTCTGAACGGGCCGCGAAAGCGGACCTAAGTCACCCAGATCTCAGATGCTTCGTTGTTTTCCAGAGCAGCTTTGGGTTTTCGAAGCACTTTCCGTCAGTGGACTTTCTACTTTTTTCGCCCTGGACGCTGCGTCAAGGCGGACCCTGCCGCTGACTTGGCGGCTTTAAACGCCCTTGGGTTCCGGAGTGTTTTTGAGGCCGCGCTTGCAGCCTTCTTACTGGTTACTTCCTTGCTTCGCACCTGCGTCAGAGCAGACCCCGCCGCCGATTTTGCGGCTTTGCTAGCGGTACGGCTTCTGAGCGTCTTGCTTGCGGCAGATGCGGCGCGTTTGCCGGTGGATTCTGATCGCGTTCTTTTCGGCATTGCTCGAGTTCCTCGTGTTTGTCGGTGAGAGTGAGTTCCTTTGATGGCCCGTTCCGACGTCGAAGCATCTATTTTCGGGACCAATTCTTCATTCGTTGAAATAGTCGCAGCAGCCAATTGCCTTGAGGGACGGCCCGCTTGGTGTGTTCCGCTGGCGATGGCAGCGCCTTCGCATGCCAAGAAGACTTCCGGCGCGTGTCGCGCCGACGACCTGCGGCGATTTGATCGTCAGTCCAATCGACCGCCCATTCGATGCGGTTATCCGTGATCAGATAGTGAGATCGGCATGGGAAGCCCCAGTTCCCCACGGATGGCCGTATTGTGATGGCCTTCCCGTCGAATTTCAGTCTCCAATCCGTCGGATGGAGCGGGAGCACGACCTTCTCTCCGCATCCACAGGCGCACGGATGCGCGGTCGTCGCGTATTCGCCTGAGATATAGAGTACGCCTTCCTCCAAGTCTTTTGGGATGAACTCGACAAACCTCGGCGTGATTTCCATCTCGACTGGGGTCATGCTGCACTTCTTATCATTTGACGCGTCTCGATCTGATAGTGCCAAATCGGTTCGGCGAAATTGGCGTAGAAGCCTCGAAAACCCTTCCAAAGCTGAACCGCCATGTCGGCATTCAGAGAGTTCAATTCCGAGATCTGGATGTTGTTCTCGTAAATGTTTTCTCGACCGCCGGGATCTAGGGGAATATGGGGCCTGACCGAGCCCCTGTTCTCCTTTGTGCTCAAGACGGCCCGAAGGGTTCCGCCGATACCATTGCTGCTGAGGTGCAAACCCATTCCGACATCGACAAAGGGCAGGCCTCTGCGCTCGAGCTCAGAAACGATGTTGGCCTTCTCCGGACACGCGTCGATTGCCAGGAAAGCGAATGTGACCCCCTCGAGAAGTTCCAGATTTGCAGCAGTAAGCTTCGTGGGATGCGGCACGATGTTCCGCTTCATCCGTCCGTAACGTGCAGCGTGGTAATGCACTTTGAATGGTGGTGGTTGCATTTCCTCGAGCGACGGGGTGCCGGGCGATCGATACGCATTGTGAGGATACTGTCGGTCACCATCGATCAAATGGTTCTTGAGCACCGGTGTCTTCGTCGCGTGGTCCAGGATGTAAGCGCCGGTGCCACCCAAGCCGATGTGGGCAATGACTTCTCGCTTGAAAACGCTCGCCAACTTCGTTGTACCTGCTCGGGCTGATGCGCTGTCGGGGAAGACGAACGGGTCACGCTCCGAGGCAGTTGGCGGCATCGCCCCAACCCTTGCTGTCGCCGTCGGATCCAATGCGTGGACTTCGCTGAGGATTATGTCCTCGTAAGTGCGCACTTTTTCGTAGAAGTCCGCATAGCCCCTGTGTCCTCCACTGGTATCGCGTAGCTTGTTCGAGAAGCCGTGCTGGAACGCAATCGATCCAACCATTGTGCATCTCGGACTCGTCCTCCCGAGCGCAGAAAGTGGGTTACCGTTTTTGTCGTGCGGTTCGTCGCCCGAGAACGACATGACGTGATCCCTAGGTGCAACGGTACGTTCCGAAGTAGCATCGAGCGCACAACCGAAGACGCCACGGCGAACGGCCCCATGTCGATCGAGGTAGGGGATCTCCTCGACCAACAGGTGACCCTCGGAAACGCTGACCGCATAGCCTTCCGAGACAAGGCGCTGAAGATCGGCGCTACGATTTATCAGTTGCTGAGACATTGAAGACCATCCCTTCGACAACGCGAACTTTGCCTCCTTCGAGGAGGACGCCTTCGCTACGTCGCTTCGGCCCCCTCGAAAATGAGACCGTGAAGCAGATCAGAGCCCCTCCGAAGAGTTTCGGAAATGCGAGTTTTGCCAGGTCCGAGAAGGAAAGGCGCCCTTTCTCAACCGTGATGACTTCGCCATTCAGGACCACATCGACGGTCTGATCCTTCGGATCGCCCGACCGGAACCTCTCAACACCCTTCGGCTTCAATGAAAGGATGTCGTCATCCTCGATCACGCGATCACCTTTGGAGTCAAAATACAGATCCTCATCATCTGGGATGTCACCGATCAAGCGAAGTTCCAGTGCGGAAATCTGCCCTTCTCCTCAAACGATTTCCCTTTCGTTTAGCATGGCGCGGAAGAGCCTGTCGCCTTCGAACAATCGGAAGCGCTGCGAAACGGTTCCGCGCAAATCGACCTGTTCATCGAGGCCGATGGACTGTGTGCCTCGATCGATGATCGAGACTACAGTGTATCCCGATGCCGGGCTGTGAGACGCAATCGCGAGAATGTCGCGACCGGTGATGACAGGGTCGTACGTCCGAAAATTCTGATCGTCGATTGTCAGGTCATATTCGACTTCTTGAGCGGCTTCTGACATGCCGTAGCTCCTTGTTTTACTGCCCCACGCCGCGTTTCAAAAAGCTTGACGGCAAGCATATTCAGTGATTCAAGTGTCTCACGAAAGAAACGCGTTACACTAAAGAGACGATTAACGTCTCATTAAAGAAACACTTAGGAGCACAGACATGACCCGTCAAGAGGAATCTTGTGCGTTAAAAGCACTATGACTCTAAGTATCGAGAATCTCGGGAAAATGATCATCGAACACCGCGGAACACTTGGAGTGCGAGCAGCGGCTAAAGAGATTGGGATCAGTCCTGCGACGCTCTCCCGTGTCGAGAACGGGAACGTTCCCGACCTGGCCACCTTCGCGAAAATTTGTGATTGGCTAGGTGAAGACCCTAATCGGTTCCTTGGGATGCAGCCTACACGAAAGCCGGCAGAAACCGCATCCGTACAATTCCGTAAAAAAGATGCCACGCACATCGATACCGCGACGGCGCTTGGCGGCATGATCCTGAAAGCGCAAGAAGCCCTCCGTGACAGAGAGAACCTGTAAGGATGCGGCGCGGGTTCAAGACTCAAGCTGAAAAACTCGCGCTGAAGCATAGGGCAGCGGCTGGCCTCGGCCCGCGTGATCGCCTGGAGCCAAGAAATTTTTTGCAGAGGATTGGAATCCTGGTGTGGGAACCTGCCGATGTCCCCGACATCGATTTGGGACATCTTCACCAGCTTACCGTCGTGGATCCTGACAGCTGGTCTGGCGTTACAATTAAAGTCGACGAGAAGACGCTGATAATCGTCAACTCTAGCCACCCGGTTGGGAGGCAGGCAAACACCTTGATGCACGAATGGTCACACATCGAGTTAAGGCATAAGCCCAACCGCGCAGACCGCTCTGACGGTGGACTGCTTCTCTTGAGTGACTACCCGAAGGAATTTGAAGAAGAGGCCGACTGGCTTGCGGGATGTATGCTCCTACCCCGCGACGGCTTGTTATATCACTGTGGCGCTGGCTTGGATGCTCAAGGTGTAGCTAATCACTACGGCGTGAGCCGACAGCTGGCCACATGGAGGATCGGTAAGACGGGCGTAAAGAGACAACTCGGAGCCCGCCAATACTAGGATCCAGCGAGCCAAGGTTTTGCGTCCTTGACGCGTTAGTCGACGTGGTCATGCCGTCCAATCGACAGCTAAACCCAAGGAGTCCTTTTGCATTGCGGAGCCCGACCTACGCACTTCGTCAGATCAGGCATGTTCAGCGAATAGCGATGTTGGCGGGCTGCGCCGGAGCGTAGCAAACCTTCGGCCAATGGCAGCAAAGGACGGTAAGAACGGTCACGTCCTCATATTTGTTGCCTAAATGTTCTGTCAGAGATAGCGTCTGCACGAGGTTATCTCGATGACGAAAGAAGCTAAATGGCTGAAACGCAAATCGAATGGACAGATGCAACATGGAATCCGGTAGCCGGATGCACGATTATGTCTGCTGGATGCACAAACTGCTATGCGATGAATATGGCCAGGCGCTTGGAAGCCATGGGTGTGGAAAAATATAAGGGGCTCACCCGGAAATCTGGTAGGCGCACGATCTGGAATGGTGTCGTGCACGAAGATCGCAGGTCCCTCGAAATCCCAAGAAAGTGGAAGAAACCACGCAAGATCTTCGTAAATTCCATGAGCGATCTATTCCACCCTGACGTTTCGGGTTCGTTTGTTGCGGACGTTTGGCAAGTGATGTCAGACACGCCACGCCACCACTATCAGGTTTTGACCAAAAGACCGGATCGAATGGCAGAGATGTTACGTGATATTTGCGCTGATCCTTTGCGCAATGTGTGGTTGGGAACCAGCGTTGAAGGGCAGGACGTTGTCCACCGTATCGATGAGCTGCGACAAGTCCCAGCTCGGATTCGTTTCATCTCTTTTGAGCCGCTGATCGACAGTGTTGGCAAAATTGATTTGACAGATATCGATTGGGCGATTGTCGGTGGCGAAAGCGGTCGATCTGCCCGTCCGATCAAAGAGGAATGGATCGACGATATTCATGATGTCTGTCGGCAGCATGGAACCGCATTCTTTTTCAAGCAATGGGGAACCTGGGGGAAAGATAACAAACGACGCTCAAAGAAGATGAATGGACGGAGCTATCGCGGCCAGACTTGGGATGAAATGCCGGCAGAAATTCAGCTTTAAGGCTGCTCGCATCTTGTGTTTGTACCAGGACTGTTCAGTTTAGTGCAAACTCATTTAGTTGATTGGGTAAGATGGCGAAGAAGCAGAACTTCAAATGGAAAATAGGCGAACCTCTTCCCGGGATCGAAGCGCATACAGAACGAAAACTTGAGGTCATCGAGCAATACCTCGACGTTTATTTTGATACGGTCACAGCCAGCCGGCGCATGGATACTCTGCGGATCACAATTGTGGACGGGTTTTGCGGTGGCGGACTTTATCAAAAAGGCAACGAAATCCGCCACGGAAGCCCCTTTGCGCTTCTCAATGCGGTAGAGAAAGCCAGGGTCCGTGTGAATGCGGATCGCCATAAGCCGCTGGAGATCGCAGCGCAATTTTATTTCAGCGATGCTAACAAACTGCACATGGCAGCCTTGCGCGACGAGCTCCTCAAAAGTGAGTTTGCAAAGCGCTTGGATGACACGATCATCCTCCAGACTGGTGTCTTCGAAGAGCTGCTACCGAGGGTACTAGCCGATATTAAGAAACGGCAGCGCCAAGGTCGTAGTTTCTTCGTCCTCGATCAGTGGGGCTATGTAGATGTCCCAGTGCATTGCCTTCAGCAAATCTTCTCCACATTAGACAAGCCCGAAGCCATTCTTACGTTCTCAATCGATGCGCTGTTGAACTATCTGCGCACGGATGGGAGCGGACTGGACGGGTTGCGGCAGTTTGGTGTGAGCGACAGCTTTGTCAAAACCTGGCATGAGCTGAAGGATGACGAGAACTTCGGGCGCGCAACGGCACAGCGCGCGATCATGGAGACGCTTGCCAGAAAAAGTGGAGCGCATTTTTTCACCCCGTTCATGATGTATTCCAAAACGGACAAACGCTGGATGCTGCTTGCACACTTGTCGAAACACCAGGCGGCACGCGATAAGATGCTCTCGGTCCATTGGGATCAACAGAACCATTTTCGGCATATCGGAAAGGGCAGCCTTTTTGAGCTTGGTTTTGATCATCGGCTGGCTGAAAGCAAAGACGCATTGTTCTCATTCCGTGATGATGACGAGGCAAAACTCCTCAAGGAGTTGGAGAATGAATTACCCAGCCGGGTGATGGATAACATGACCAATCGTGTCTTGATGGTTGAAGCTTTGTTGTCACAGGTCGGAAATCTGACAGCCGCCCAAAATGAAATGATTTTCCGTGTTTTGCAGAAGCTTGCTGCTGATGGTGAGTTGGAAATAGAGAAAAAAGGCGGCGGACGAAAAAAACCGAGCACGATGATCGAAGTGTCGGACACCCTGGTCCGACCGCCTCAACGCCTGCTGTTTTCAAAGTTCTCGTCGTAGAGCCGGGCCTCTTTTGACGACCTTGTTCCTTCATGTGTAGCGGAGTGGGAGTGACCGTTTACTTTGTAACTGAAGAGGCGCCGGACGAAAGCCGACCAATGCTCATAAAGATCGGCTTCTCGTTGGATGTGCGACGCCGTGTTGGCCAGTTGCAAACCGGCAACCCCAAGAGGCTTGCGCTGATGGGAGAGATCAAGGGGGATGACCCTCGCGAAGGGCGCGCCCTCGAAAAGAGCCTTCATCAGGAGTTCTCAGCATGCCGCTCCGAGCTTGGTGAGTGGTTTTTCATTGAGCCCCAGGTTGTCATTGAGGTGCGAAAGCGGCATGTGCCCCAAAGTTACATCACGGTGGGGCAGGATCCCTTCGAAATTGTGTCCTATGATAGTGATGCTGTTCCGGAGTTGGTAAGCCCCTGGAACTGGGGTGATGTGGAGGCGTATGAGTTCTGTCCGTCCTGCGGTTGGGCAGGTGGTTGGACCTACAATGAGAACTGGGGCGTTGAGTTTTGCTTGAAATGTGGGGCGTCAGAGCACGATTTCGGCTTAGAACGCTAGGGAATCCCAATAAGGGCATCGTATCAGCGGAATTTTCATCCTATGTTGGTGGAAAGAGAGACTAAGGAGCGGATACTCGGTGCAGATCCAGTGCAACCATCAGCAAGACGGTGAGTGCATCCCAAGGCGGGTTTGCGCACCGACTTTGATGCATATGGTTGATGCAACACCGACTTTGCGCTCCGATGAAGACCTTCGTCTTAGAGATCGCGTTGCGAACGCGCTGTTACACACTGTGCCTCTAAGACGGTTGGAGGGCATTGGGTTTTTGGGTGCGATCGACTACGCAAAAAAAGGGTCGGGTAGACAGCCCCATCGGCGTCGCCACAACCGCAGAGAACATTCGATTGGTGTGGCGAAGCTGGCTGAAACCTATGCCCTTGAGGTTGAGATAGAAGAAAGAGACCGCAAGACGCTTGTCTGCGCCGCGTTGCTTCACGATATCGGACACGGCCCGCTGTCTCATACGTTAGAACCCGTTTTTGAAGAACGATTTGGGATAAACCATCACCGGACCACCCGAGACATCGTCAAAGGTTCAACCCGATTTGGGTCGCAGATTCTCGATATCCTGAAGGAATTCGATGTTGAGCCCGATGACGTGCTTGCTTTGATTGAAGGGCAAGATGATGGAAAGTACGCGTTCTTGTTCTCTGCGCCGATCAATATCGACACGCTGGAAGGCATCACGCGATGTCGGGCATTCGTTGGTCCGAGGTCCGCCTTTGGAAGTGCAAGCGCTGCAGTCAGGCGTTGGGCCACATCAGGTCGACTGCCCCAGAATGACTTCGATGATTTTTGGTCATTAAAGAACAGTGTCTATAATCTGGTGATCAATGCTCCGCTTGGCAGACTGCTTGATACGGTCGCTCAGTCCTACATGGCGGCCAACATCGACAAATTTGGTCCAGAGGATTTTCTGAAGACCGAGAGAAGCTTTAGGGCTTCGCATGCGGAACTCTTTTCCTATTTGAATATCGTTCTCGACGACGAGGACGATTTACGCTCTCGGTTGCCGAAATCTTGGCTGACCGTTGATGTCAAAATTAATGATCGTAAGTTCTTCGTGGACGAAAGCGTTGAACTTGCTGGCCCCCATCAAATCGACGCACGATACAAGCAGACCCGCTCTCGCTATTCCGTGAAGCTCGAAGACCTCATTCAGGGATAGTGCGATGAAGAGTGGTGATACGTCGCCGATCTTGGCGGCATGCAAAACCGAGTCCGAGCGCCAACTGGAACAAATGCGGAAAATCGCCACGGACATGTTTGGGGACCACCCGAACTATCTTATCGGCGTAAACGGAAGTGTCGCCCGGCGGGAGTGCACAAGTGGTTCAGATGTAGACCTTTTTTTCTTGATCAATGGCAAGATCACGATTTCCGACGCGCGCAAGGCGCAGGACGCCTATCGGTCAAGGCTGAAGGATATTGGGCTTGTCATGCCCGCTCATGGGGGCGTTTTTGAGAACCCGTTGAAGATCAACAATCTCCTTAGGACCATTGGGGGAGACGAGGACACCAACGAATTCATCACACGTCGCATGTTGTTTCTGCTCGAAGGTGAGTGGACCTTCAATCAACAGCTGTTTGAGCAGACGCGCTCCCGGTTGATAGAGCGCTACGTCGCAGACGACTTAGGCGATCACAAGTTAAGCCTCTTTTTGCTGAATGACGTGATCAGGTACTGGCGTACGATCTGTGTGGACTTCGAGCATAAGACGGCGACCGCGGATAAGCCGAGAGCGATCCGGCTCATTAAGCTGCGGTTTTCCCGCATGCTTCTTTACCTGGGTGGGGTCGCAGCTGTCAGCCAGACGAAAGGACTTGGAGTCGCTGAGAAGCGTCAGAGGCTTGAAGAGCTCTTTGCAATGTCGACGATCGCGCGTTTGCAGGCAATTTTTGGCCCGGCAATGGAAAAGCCGCTTGGGCGATACGGCCGGTTTCTTGCCCAACTCGATGACGCGGACATCCGTACGCAGCTCAAGCTACCAGGCGAACAGGGTTTGCAAACCGCCGCTTATCAGGACCTGTCCGACGAGGCCCGCGAGTTCAAAAAGGATCTGCTCGACATGTTGATGGATGAGCTTGGAGCAGAGCACGATGTCGTCAAAGCGCTCCTGCTTTAAGCTGAGAGCATGGATCAAAGCTCTGCGTTGAAGATGCCGATATCGCTGGTTTTCCTCAGACACGCCAGGACGCCTTGGAACAGTGCTGGGCTGACGATGGGGCAGTCGGACATTCCGCTTTCTGATATCGGAAAAACGGAAGCGGACCTGGCGGCGACTGCCTTGCAAGAGTATCCGATTGACATGATCGTATGCAGCCCGCTGACTAGATGCCTAATGACAATTGCGCCGTTTCGCGCAACTGGCGATCATGATTTCGTCTTAGAGCCCAAATTGGCTGAACGAGCTTGGGGCGTTTATGAAGGTGTCCCCAAATCGCAACGAGGTGTCGAGAAAGACCCTAAATTTGGTGAGACGGAGGATGACTTCCGGCGTCGCGTCACTGAAGCGCTTAGCACGTTACCAATCGAGAGAAACATCCTCTTGGTGTCACATTCCGGCGTTTTTCGCGAAATCTGCAACCTCGGTTTCATTCCTAGTGTAGCTCATGCGGAGCTTCCACATGCTATTCCTCTGGTTCTTAGTCGTGTTGCAGCGAATGTCGGCAATGTGGGCTGCACGAATAGCAACTGATGGCTTTCGTTAATGGCAGCTGTGGGCCGTCAGCGATGACGGCCCGAAGTTTTTAGATTTCAATGGCCTCGGCGATTGCAAGAGCGTCCTCAAGTTCAACGCCCAAGTATCGGACTGTACTGTCCATTTTGGTATGCCCAAGCAGCAATTGAACAGCGCGTAGATTTCCGGTCTTCTTGTAGATCTGCGTGACTTTGGTCCGCCGCATCGAATGGGTTCCGTAGGCGCTGGCCTCAAGACCGATCGACGTCACCCAATCCCGGACAATCCGCGCATACTGGCGGGTCGAGATGTGGAGCCGCTCGTGAAAACGGCCTGGCCAAAGATACTCAGACCCGATCATCAGCTCGTCTTCCATCCATTTTTCAACCGAGGCGCGTGTGCCTTCCGATATCTCAAATCGTACAGGTTTCTGGGTTTTGCTTTGCAGAACGGATGCGCGTTCTTTGATCTGACCCGATGCCATGACATCGACCACCTTCATTTTCACAAGGTCACAGCCCCGAAGCTTGCTGTCGATGGCCATATTGAAGAGCGCTAGATCTCGGTGATTCTCGGCGAGTTCAAGCCTGACACGTATGGCCCACACATGCTTAGGTTTGAGTGGTCGCTTCTGGCCGACTATGCGGCCCTTGTTCCAGGCCGGGCGCAAGGCGCGAATGGCAGGTAGGTTTGGGGTAGGTTCCATGGTTGATCCTCCGATCCACCACATGCCACCCCATCGTCAGTTCGCTGACATGAGATCATACCACTTCACGCGAGTATTGAAAATTACCGAATATTGGTATAGGTGGTTAGCAGGAGACAGCATATGGCAAAGAACACATCGATGTCCCTCGGGGACCACTTCGCGGGCTTTATCGAATCCCAGGTTAGCAATGGGCGCTACGGTTCAGCCAGTGACGTCGTCCGGGCAGGCCTAAGGCTTCTCGAGGAGCATGAAACCAAAGTTCAAGCTCTTAGGGATGCTTTGATTGCTGGCGAGAACTCGGGTGAGCCGCGCACCTTTGACCGTGAGGCGTTTCAAGCGCGCATGCGTCAGAAGTCCAGCACCTGATGCCGCTGCAATACGTGCTTTCGCCGATGGCGGAAGGGGATCTGGAGGATATCTGGACCTATACGGCGCGAGAATGGTCAGTCGAGCAGGCTGAGGCCTACACCAACGACATCATCAACGTTTTCGAAGATATTGCCGCGGAAGAACGAGACGGCCGCCCGGTTTTGATCCGAGCGGGATATCTCAAGGCGCTGGTAGGCAGGCATGCGATCTATTTCCAAGCCCGTGGCGAAGTGATCGCCATCATCAGGATTCTCCATCAGAGCATGGATGTTGAACGGCATTTGTAGGCAAAGGGAATGTCCGCTTCGGCGGGCCGCACCGCAGCGACCACAATCATCGCTCAATGTCCGGAATGGGCCGCCTGTGAAGGCGACCCAGAAATTGCTAGATTTCAATAGCCGCAGCGATTGCCAGCGCGTCCTCAAGTTCGACGCCTAGGTACCGCACCGTGCTGTCCATCTTGGTGTGTCCAAGCAAAAGCTGAACCGCCCGCAAGTTTCCGGTCTTCTTGTAGATCTGCGTCACCTTTGTTCGCCGCATCGAGTGCGTACCATACGCGCTCGCCTCCAGACCAATTTATGTGACCCAGTCGCGGACGATCCGCGCATACTGGCGTGTCGAGATATGGAGGCGTTCGTGGAAGCGACCAGGCCAAAGGTACTCGGAGCCGACCATGAGCTCGTCTTCCATCCACTTTTCGACCGAGGCCCGAGTGCCTTCGGAAATCTCAAAGCGCACAGGTTTCTGCGTTTTGCTTTGCAGGACAGATGCGCGTTCCTTGATCTGACCTGATGCCATCACATCGACGACTTTCATCTTCACCAGGTCACAGCCTCGAAGTTTGCTGTCGATCGCCATATTGAACAGGGCGAGATCGCGATGGTTTTCTGCCAGTTCGAGCCGAACTTGGATCGCCCAGACATGCTTTGGCTTCAGCGGGCGTTTTTATCCAACGATGCGGCCCTTGTTCCAGGCAGGGCGAAGCGCCCGAATGGCAGGTAAGTTTGGTGTTTCCATGACTCATCCTCCGATCCGCCATGCCCTCCACAACGACAACCTGACGTTGACGCGGATTGATACCACAACCGTCCGGTTTGTTTTCGTTCCCAACAAGACTGCGCCGCAAATAGCGATTTGTATTTATCCATATGTGTTCAGAGCAGTGATCGAAACTACCTGGTCGGTTGCGGTGCCAGTCCCGACGGAACCTCCGTGGGAACGAGATCGGACCTGTTGATGGCAGAGGGGTCTGTCAGGGATTCGAGAAAAGCGATGAGTTGTCTTATTTCCTCGTCGGCCAAATGGAATGCGCGAAGGTCGTTCTCGGCCGCGATGCGTTCTCTGAGTACCGGTGATTGAATCACCCAAGTGTCCCTGAGATCAAAGGCCGCTTCCTGGCTAGGGTCCAGCGGTCCGTATCCGAATTCCGAGCCGCGGCCAGAAAGGCGCATGACTTGGTCCAAGGGTGGCAAAACGACGGCGGACGCATCGAAGCCCTCGAGACTTTCGATTGGGTTCAAATGGTGGCGCACCATCTCTTCTAGTTCATCGAAGGCACCGCTATGACCCCAGGGGCCCGTAAGAGTGACATTCCGTAGTGAGGGTGTCCGGAAAGCAAACAGGTCATCAGTGTCTCGGCTAACGCGATACCGTCCCTCATCCTCGGTTCGGCCAGCAAGGCCTGTCTCGGCAATGTAGCTGAAATCCCCGCCGTGACCCTTGCCGGGGCCGATCTGCGGCATAGCAATGGCATGATAGTCGTGGTCGGTCAGTAAAGGCCCGCTGTGACACGACACGCAATTCGCTCTCCCGTAAAACAACGATAATCCCGCTCTCGCATCGACAGACAGGGTCGAAACGTCGCCGGTGCGCAGAATTTCGTCGAACGGGCTTTCGTCGGACCGGAACGCCACTGTTTGAAATGCGGTAAGGGCTTCAGCCAAGTGGGTGTACGTCACGTCGTGAGGCATCGTAATTTCGGGATAGGCCTCTTTGAGCATGTCCAGATAGGCGGGCACGGAAGCGACACGTGCCGCGAGGATACGCCAGACCTGTGGGCGATCTTCTGCAAAGGCAGCCTCTGCGACCGGGTTTTCGCCAAACTGCCCCGCCATTTCGATGGGGGAGGTTACCGGGAAAAACGCCTGTGCGACCAAAACGTCCGATACGCCTTCCGGCAAGTCGTCGCCTGCGGGGTTCCGGATGCGCATGCCGTCTTCAATCCATTCCACTCGGCCGTCATGAAATAGCGATACATACTCGCGCGCACCGATGTTCCAGAGCGGTTGCGCATTTCGTGGTACGCGGCCGGTCACGGCGGTTTCGGTTCGGCGGTCGGGACCGGAACCCACACCACCCTCGCCGATACCAAGTGCCAAACCGTCGCCCGATCCCAATCTTGGATCGTGGCAGGTCCCACAAGAGATGTTGCGGTTGCCCGAAAGGATCGGGTCGAAGAAGAGATTGCGCCCGAGTTCGACAAGCGGGTCGCTAGGTGTTCCATCGTAGAGAAAGCTGTCATCGGACAATGGCGCGGGCAGAATTGGTAGATCGGCTTGTGACGTCGCGATCGTCGTCACGCCCGCAATCGCGAGAAATGCGAACGGCAGGAGGAGTTTATGGGCGAGCATGGTCTGAGCTTTCCTTGGAACTGGTCAAGACTGTTTGTGAGGCGCGATAGCTTTGAGCAGGAGCAAGACATCGCCTGTGTAGTAGGGTTGGCAGGGATGGCTCAGGACCGGTGCGCTTGCGACAAGTTCGTATCCAAGCCGCCGATAGAGCCGGACCGCGGCAGTGTTCTGCGCGTAGACCTGAATGCTGACAGTATCGAAGCCTGCATCGCGGGCTTGTTTCTCGGCATTGGCCATCAATGTCGTACCAATCCCATATCCCCGCGACCCGGCGCGCACCGCAAGCGCATTGACGTACCAAGTGCCAACCGAATTCGCTTCCAGCGCAACGAACGGCACAATGGGTGCTGGCAGATCGACCGACGCGCTCTCATCTGCAGAAGCAATCGGGTAGCTAAGAACCATTCCCAGCACGTGGTTTTCGCGTTCAGCTACGATGGCATTCTTGTAAGAGAATCCACCCTGTTCGCGGCGCGCACGCACAGTACCAACATCCAGCGGGGTTTGGTCGCCGTCGGCACTCTGTGCCCACAACCAAGAAGGAATGCCTTCACCGGCGATGTCGATCAGGCGAGCGAGGTCTTCACCATCCTCGTGTCTCGCTGGGCGCAGTGCATGGTCGGTAGTGTCTTTCATGGTCTCTCTCTTTTTTCTTCTGCCCCCATCCGCCCGATCGGCGGACAGGGGATTCTCGATTTCCATCAGGAGGTAGGCAACGTGACCTGATCCATCGGCCCCACCGGCACACCCGAATCCCATTCGGTGTGGTCGGCTTCGTCGATGTGCCCGAAGTAGCTGCTATGCCAGCCTTGAGCCTCGTGCTCCGGCGAGATCGAAGCGTGCTCTTCGCCCGGAATCTCGATGGACAGGCGCACACCGAAGCCGTCGGTCATCCCCAGCAAGGTTTGCGTCATCTCAGCGCCAACATGGGCGTATGCGCCGGTTCCCCCGGTGATGGCGCGGGGCCCTGCCACATCGACATCCGCCAGTTCAGCACCCTGGTTGATCAGGATTTCGCCGCTGTCGAACTCAAAGACCTGGCGCGAGATGACCCAGGCACCGGTCAGGGTGCGCGCACCGTCTCCAACGAAGAACCCGTCACAGGTCCAGCGACCGATGACCTTATCAGGAAAGGCCGGACTGCCATCGGCAAGGGTGCCCTCAGCGCCGCCATCGAGCGTGCCGTCTTCGTAGATGTAGCCCTGGGTCACGAAAGCATTGCCGTAGGCGGGCATCCCGTCGTCGAAGACCGGTTCAGCCGCGAAAACAAAGCGCGTGAGGTCTTCGGCGACGTCGAAGGACATCGGCGCGCCCTCCGCCATCGCAAAACCGGTGGAGGCCACAAAGGCCAGTGTGGATAGAGTTGGTTTGAACATGTCTTTTCCTTTCAGGTGTTCAGCTTCGTTCAGTCAAAGTCACAGAACGCATGCAGGAGGTTCTGCAGGCGGCTGTTGGGATGCGGACGCAGGAGCGCCCGGCATTTCGGGTGTTCAAGTTTTGGTCGCCTCGCAGATCGCTGCGACGTGGCGGTGGTCGGTACCGCAGCAGCCACCCATCACGGTGAGGTTCGGCAATAGGAGCGAGAGGCCCGCATAGAGCTGTCCGAGTTCAACGGGGTCGCCGTCATCAAGCGTGTCCGAGGCGTCAAGTTCGGCATGGCTCATGCGCGAGGCATTGGCGCGCAGGCCCATGATCCGCTGCGTCCAGTCGCCATGCAGGACATGGGCAAAATGATCTGGATGCGCGCAGTTGATCATGAAGTAGGCTGGATAGGTTTCCGTCGCTTCATCCACCGCGCGGATCGCGTCGCCAAGAGTTTCGCCAGAAGGCAAGCGCCCGTCGGTCTCGACCGTGAAGGCAATGGCTACCGGAAGCCCAAATGTCTTTGCAGCGCTGGCAATACCGATGGCCTCATCCGCGTAGGTCATTGTGATTGCCGACACCATGTCCGCGCCAAACTCATCGAACCAACCAACCTGTGCGGTGTGATAGGCCTCAGCCGCCACGGCCTTCGGAACCCGTGCGGGCGCATAGCCGTCATCCTGCGGGCCTATCACACCGTTTATGACGAAAGGGCTTTCACTGGCTTCGAAACGATCTCGCAGACGGTTGAGTGTGCAAATAGCCTCGCGATGGACGGCACGCAGAGAATCCTGTGACATACCAAGGTCCGCAGCCCACCGGGCGCTGGCCCGCCATGTGGGCGTATCCATGATGAAACCGCGCTTGGCCCCAACGGCGATCTGGGCGAAACGCTCCATATAGGCGTCCATCGCGGCGATCCCCGCATCGGTTTCGAGCGCCTTGAACGCGGCAAAAAACGGTAGATCGATCCCGTCGTGGAAGATCAGGGTCGTCTCCAACCCGCCATCCGTGATCATCTTCTGTCCTGCCATCTGCGGTAGTGCGTTGCGGTATTTCATGGTCTGTCCTTTCTGTTGGAAGAGGACCTATGCGAGGACGGGATGCCAAGCTTGAGGATGGTCTGAGAAGAGTTTGAGATTTTGCCGAGCTTTCACCGAAAGCCGTAAGAAGGTAGCCTTGGGGCTATGCAGATTGTGCTGTCCGATATCGCTGTCGATTTCGACCGGATGACCGCCGTTCAAGGTGACTCGACCAGACGGTTGACGCGTCAGACGGCAGGCATCCTGCAAGCACTGGTTTCAGCCGATGGAGATGTGGTCACAAAAGACGATCTGATCGCAGATGTCTGGGATGGACGGATCATAACGGATGCAACCCTTTCGACGGCCCTGAAAGAAGCCCGTCGCGCGGTGGGCGATACAGGATCAGAGCAGCGCATCATTGAAACGGTCCATGGCGTCGGGTTTCGTTTGGCGGTTGCCGTTGAGCACGGCAAGAGCGTCGCAGGCCCACAAAGGAAACCCCCAGTCATTCTGGTTCTGCCTTTCCGTAGCCTCAGTACGGTGGACGATAGCTGGATCGCAGGCGGTTTCAGCGAAGAGATCACGTCGCGCCTCACGCGCTTTCGCAACCTCCGCGTCTTGTCTCACATGACGGCCATGCACATTCAGGCTAATGACATGGACCAAGCCGAGATCGCTCAGACATACGGCGTTGACTTTGTCATAGAAGGCAGTTTGCGCCGCTCACCCGAACGCCTGCGCGTCACGGTGCAGGTCAGTGAGGTTTCCACCGGTGAGATCGCGTTGATGGAACAATTCGACCGCTCCGGGGACCTTCAAGAGATCTTCGAGGTACAGAACGAGATTGGTCTCTTGACCGCCGGGCGCATCGCCTCGCAGCACGGCGATGTCGGGACGCGCGTCCGACGGCGCGCGGCAAGTGGTCAGACCCAAACCTGGGATGTCTACGCCGCGGTCGCGCAATTCTACGAGTTCTACAAGACCTACGACCCCAGGCTCCATTTTGAGTTGCGAGAGCGGTTGCCTGTCCTGCTGGAGGCCGACCCTGACGCCTCGGATGGGTGGGCAGCTTATGCCCTTATTCTTCTGGAGGAGAAGCGATATCATCTGAACGAGCGTCCCGGCGTGAATGCGCCACAACTTGGATTGGATGCAGCGCGGCGGGGCGTAGAGTGCGATCCACGAAGCGGATTTGCCCGCATGGCGCTCGCGCTGTGTCAATTCCACACGGGTGACCTTCCCGGGTTCAGGGAGACGGCGAACGTTGCGCTGCAGCTCAACCCGGGCCATGCCGATATTCTGGCCGAGGTCGGCCATTGTCACGCGTTTCTGGGCGAGTTCGATCATGCGATACCGCTTCTGGACAAGGCTATTGACCTCAGCCCTATTCACCCCGGCTGGTATCACTACGCCCACGCCTGGCGGTTCGCGCTTGGTGATTTCTGGCAGGCGGCCCTGCTGGAAATCGAGAAAGTCCCGATGCCCGGTTTCCCCTGGTACTACGCGCATCAGGTCTGGTTTCACGCGGAGTTGGGAAACCGCGAGGCCGCCGAACAGGCGCGGATTGCACTCCTTCAGATCCTTCCCAACTTTGAAGCTGATATCCCAAAGGAAATGGTGTTCAACTACTTCACCGGTCCATTGGTACGAAAGGCATTTGACGGATGGAAGAAAGCAGGTCTTGTCGTCCATCTTCCACCTGAAATGGCCGATCTGCCAAAGCCCATATCAGACTGACGGTTCGTCCGGGCTCTGGGGATGACCGTGTCATCAGGCACATCGATCCGGATATCTTGCGCGTGCAGCGAATGGCGGCAATGCGGGCTGCAAACGCAGCATCTATCAAGAGTATCGAGAGTCCGGTTTGGGCCGTACGCAATGGCGCGGCGCGTCTAACTCATCGTCACATCATGTGCAGAGGTCAGTCAAATCTCTCCCGACAGCCTAAAAACCTCGACAGGTTCGCGGATCCCTTTCAGAGTAAGTTCCCCACGGGTCTCGACGGGAAAAATATCCTCGACAGCAATTCCGGCTCGTGTGCTGAGCAGGATTTCACCGTCGATCGCTTCGTCGCACAGCCGCGATGCAAGATTGATTGCGGTGCCGGACGCAGTGTAATCAAACCGCCCTTCAAACCCGACAAGGCCAACAGTGGCGTAGCCGAGCGAGACGCCAACACCAAAACCAAGGCGGTGACCAAGCCGCTTCCACCCCCTACACAGCTCAGCCATCCGCGCACGCATCGCAATGGCAAGACGCACAGCGTCTCCGGCAGGATCATCACAAGGGACCGGGTCGTTGAATAGCACCATGACGCCGTCCCCCATGCGTAGATCAACACCCGCGCCATGCTCATTGATCAGTTTTCCCATCTCCTCATGGTAGGTCTGCAAGACCTCAATCGTCTCTTCGGGTTCAGCCGTTTCGCAGAACGCGGTGAAGCCGCGAATGTCGCAAAACAGGACACCCAATAATGCACGGTGGCTTTGCAGCATCTTCTCAGAGCCCGAGGACACAACAGTGTCCGCTACGGCGGCGGGAAGGAAACGTTTCAATCGCCCCATCCGCTCGAGTTCAACAACCTGCGCGTCTACCTTGGCTTCCAGCGATGCGTTCAGATTCTGAACCTCGGATGTCCTTGCCTGTAAGTTCCTGAATTGGCGCACATTCTCCAGCGCAATCGCGGCCTGTGCCGCAAAGGTTTCGACCAGCGCAATTTCGTCTGGCGTGTAGGGCTTCACCTCTTTGCGGAACAGCACCAGGACACCTTCGCCCCCTTCGGGTGTCATCAAGGGCACAAACAGATTGGTGCGGATACCGGTGTCGTCGACAACGGAGGTATAGTGCGACACGCCACTGCGATACCCGTCCGTGTCCGCCATATCCGCCACATGGACGACCTCGCCGGAAAGGATCGCCTTGGCCGCCATTGAGATATGGGGATCCATCGACACCTCACCGCGCGCGTAGACGTCAAGCGTTGCCTGGCTCACGCCCCGCGAGACGGCCATGCGTTGGTGCGTATCGCCCTTGGCCCCCAGCGTCAGTGCACCAGCGCTCGCGCCGCACAGGTCAATGGCGTTCCTCAGAATTGTGTCAAACACAGGCTGCGCATCATCGCGGTTTTGATTGATGACTTGCAGGATTTCCCGCGTCGCGGCCTCTCTGTCCAAACGCTTCCGGAGATCCCGGAACTGCCGGACATTGTCCAACGCGATGACGGCTTGGGTCGCAAAGGTCTCGAGCAGCGCGATTTGTTCATCAGTGTAGGGCCGCACTTCGTGGCGAAAGATGATGAAACAGCCGACGCCAACCCCATCCCGAATGAGCGGAACAAATAGGTTGGTGCGAATGCCTTGCACGTCACAGAGTTCGACAACGTTCGGTACACCCGCACGGTACTGATCGGTGTCCATCATGTTATGCAGATGCACGGGGCGCTTTTCGACAATCGCGCGCGCGGCGAAGGACTTGTCCGGATCCATCGGCACACGACCCTGACTGTAAAAGTCTTCGGTGCTTTGAAGCGCGCCGTGGTGCGCGACCATGGTCTGGTGGTCGTCACCTTCACATCCCAATATGAGGGCCGCAAAGGGCGCTTCGCACAATTTGCGCGCATTACCCAGAATGGCGTCAAAGACGGGCCTCTCGTCGTCGCTTGCAGCACTGATCGCTTCCAGGACTTCACGCGTGGCAGCTGCTCTTTCCAGTCGATCCCGCAAGGCGCGAAATCGGCGGACATTCTCAATCGCGATCACAGCTTGAATGGCAAGGTTCTGGACCAGCGCGATGCTCTCGTCCGAAAATGGTGCAACCTCGCGGCGGCTTAGAACGATTGCCCCGATACCAATACCCTCGGCTACCAAAGGGACACACAAATAGGTGCGGTAACCCTCTTCCTCCACCATCCTCACACGTGTCGGGTTGCCGCTTAGATATAGCTCCGATTTCGACAGGTCATGGATATGGCGCACCACACCTTCGCGAATGGCGGTCGGTAGGTCGTTAGGTTGATCAAGCGGCAGCGCCTCGCCAACTTTGAACGACCGCATTTCATCGCCCCACGCTGCCGCGCAATAATGCGTCCGCCGCGCAGCGTCGGCCAATTCCAAGCGGGCCATCGGCGCATCGCAAAGCTTGGCAGCATTGCGTAGGATGGCGTCAAACACTGGGCCTTCGTCATCGCTCGACGTACTGATCGCGTCCAAAATTTCGCGGGACGCAGACGACCGCTCCAGCCGGGCTTCCATTTCTGTGATGTGCGCGGAGTTTTCAATTGCGATAGCCGCCTGATCGGCAAAAGTCTGCGCCAGTTCCAGCGCGCGGTCATTGAACGGGTGCACACGGGTCCGGTACACGCTGAAGACCCCAATCAACCGTCCGCCTGCTGTCATAGGGATCGCCGCCAGCGACCGCGCCTGACCAAACTTGACGGTCGCAAAGCGCAGCGGATTGTCTTCGTATGCAACGTCTTCGGCATTCACATCCGCGATGCTGACTGGCTTCAGTGACCGCGCAGCGCGCCCGACGGCGGTCTCTGGTCCTGGGTTGAACACTCCTTGTTCCGACAACCACGCGGCAAAAGGCGCGCTTATGTGGCTGGAGCGCATCTCTGTGAAGGTGAAATCACCGTGATGCGCCATCAGAATGCCGAACTCCGCCTCGCAGATCTCAAGCGCTTGCTCCAGCACCTCGTCGATAACGTCATCAAGGTTGCCACTGCTCTCGTTGATGATCCGCAGAACGCGCGCCATCGTCCGCTCGCGCCGCATGGCTTCGTCCAGTTCCAGCGCAAGATCGGCGGTCAGCGCGGCTGCATCCTGGTGTCCAGCCGATTTAACCTCCGGATCTGCCAATACCTGCGCCAAAGCGATTTTCGATGTGACATTCAGCTTGCCATAGACCGTGCGCAAATGAGATCTAACAGTGGTCGGAGATATACCAAGGTCACGGGCAATGACCTTGTAGCTGGCACCGTCCGCATAGGCGGCGGCCACTTCAGCTTCCCGTTTTGATAGTGGTTCAATCGATTGTGCCGTGTCCGACATAATTTCCTCGGTAAAATGTTGGAGGACCATACCCTACATCCCTCCTGCATCAATTGGTTCATTTGAAGGATATCGCCGTTCTCCGCGGCTTCGTAACTTCTTTGCATGACACCAGGGGATTGTCCCAAGGTCGCACACAAGGAGAAACGCGATGAGCATGACAGAGACAGCAAGAGCCTTTTTTGAAGCCTGCGAAACCGGTAAAGGCTGGGATGAGTGCGCCGCATATTGCAGCGCACATGCGAGTTTTGCTTGCCAGTCCGGCGCGCTGGCGGACACACACACGTTGGAAGCATATACAGAGTGGATGAAGGGCCTGCTGACGCCGATCCCGGATGGCAACTACGAGCTGAAAGGGTTCGCATCCGACGAAGATCGCAGCATCGTGCTGGCCTTTGCTGTGTTTCACGGCACACAATCCGGACCAGGCGGCCCGGTCGATCCTACCCACGCCAAGGTCGCGTCAGACTACGTATATGTTATGGAATTTGCTGGCGGCAAAATCGCGCACATGACCAAGATCTGGAATGACAGTCATGCGTTGGCCCAACTAGGCTGGGCCTGATGTTAGAGAAAGGGGCGGTCAGGCCGCCCCTGTTCCAACTTCGGGGAATGTCTGCTTTGAGGAAGCTGCGATGCAGCGCAGGCAGTCACGGCCAAGGTCAGATTTGGGCCGTCCCCGCCCAGGTATCCGACCCCACTCAGACAGATGCTGCGCTTGCTCCTAGGTCCGGAACCAGCCCCATAGCGGAAGACATCTGAACATGTTGCTCGTGCTGGTAGCACTAAAATCGCCGCGCCTGCATCGTTTCCGTATCGCCTTGCGGCGTGAGGAGTGGCCTTTCGCTCGGGACACGGCGGCGGCGAGGCTTGCTACTTGTTCGCGACACAGAGGATACTTCGAGAGTAACTCATATGCGTGGACACAGTGAGCGCGTCTTATTTTTGTTCAGAATGTCAGGGCAATACCATGTCGGACGAACTTTCCAACTCAACCTCTACATAGTAATGGGAAAAAGTCTGATGCATGCCGTTCCGCCTAGGTTAGCTAACGCTCTACTATCCGCCCTTGGCTGCATTGGCGATAAACTCTGCAAGATCATCTGGTTTGAGTGGGTCAACGCCACCTAAGCTTAGCGTCTCCGCCCCGTCATCCGAAATTATCAAAGCAAATCCGGGCGGTATCCGCGGACTAGTCTCGACAACGAGTGGTAGCGATCTCAAATCGATAATCACACCACCGCCTTGGTATCGATGATACACATCAAGAACAGCCTGAGCGATCTTTGGAGCTGCCCAAGCACCCACTAAAACGATGGCACCAACGAGGAGGGGGTTCCTAGTATCTGCTGGTTCGCCTTCCTCAAGGGGGGCGTCGTCCGGGACAAGTTCCAATTGATCGGGCAATAATCTCCACTCAATTACAATTTCTTCGTCTCCCTGCGCCAGTACTCTCTTTGGGAAAGCACAAGCATACGTAATAGCAGGTAATGCAAAAAGAATCTCACGACGTTTCATGTTGTTCCTCAACAGTTGTTTTTAGGTTGTGAATTACCGACCGCCCACGACGAAAAAGAATGGTGCCCATAGATAGGGATTGTCTACTCTTGCATGTAGCTCACGAAGCGCGTTTCGCAAAGCAACGGCCGGCTCTGTGCCGTCATTTAGAGTTTGTTGCAAGAAGCTCCTAGAAACACTGGATGACGCGTTAGATTCAACTGCCCAGTGCGTTGCTAGGACGGATCTTGCACCAGCATCTAAGAAGGGCGAGACTAAACCGATGAATTGCCTGTCATCAACAAACTGACTGGAAGGAGCAGTATTGCAAGCGGACAATATGACTATATCAGCGGTAAGAGGGATACTCGCGATCTCCCAACTTGCGAGGAAACCGTCATTGAAAGTATCGACCTCTGGGCCTGCATGATAAGTTGAAAGTAGAAGTCCCGCTGCGGAAAGGTTGTATTTATCAGGAACATTTCTGTCAAAATAATTAAAGACTAACGCTCCTTCTAACTTGCTCAAGTCATCTTCGGACATATCAGTTGTTTGACGTGCAATGTCGACAGCCGATGGGCCAATGGTCCCAACTCCAAACCCTTCTTTGTCAAACAACCTCTGTGGATCGATCACATAGCTTAACTCACCAGCCGAGACACCATGAGTAGCAAACACAAGTATTGATGCTTGCTCGAGTGAACCTATGCGGATATGTCTCCTCAGCTCAGCTTCGGATGCTTCAGACCCAATCAGCAAATCTACACTATCATGCTCAAATAGCTTAGATATGTCTTCAACCTCCTGCTGGGCTTCTGGCAGACTGCGAAAGAAGCAGTTAAGGAAATTAGGAAGCACAAAGACTGCGTCATCTGAGAAACCTACATCCGACTGAACAAGTTCTTGATTGCACTTGCCGAGTTTCGGATCACCTACAGCGAACAGAGTTCTGTTTCGTTCAAGCTTTGAACCTCGACCAACATGTGAAAAGACGTCACTGACTCGCGGGACATAGGTAATGACAATATCGTCGAACAAAAGCCAATCTGGCTCCAAATGATCCTGGGATCGCTTCAAAAGGTAAAATGGAAACTGAGATAGGACCCCATCAGGAAGTATAGTCACATCTTCAGTATGAATTTGTGAGGCAATCGGCTGCCATATGGCTTCATGAAGAAAATGCGCACTCACCGAAAGTTCTTCAGAGGCCGACTTGCCAACTTCGAAATATGAACTTGCACCACCAGGCCTTACCGATCGAACCAGACTGTTTAGCTCCTTCAGTTCAATTTCCAAAGGAAAAACTGTTGTTTCATAAGTGGTTAGGACTACGGCATAGTATTTCCCCGCGAGGAGGCGGTAGAGAACCAGTGTGCCAGCATGTTCGATCGACCCAGCAATGTCATCGTTCGATGGCTCGGACTCCTCTGTCTCCGAGTTTTCGAAGACCGAAGAAGTCTGATCCAAAGTAGACAGTTCATCGTATACTTCTCCCAACGCGATGTGCCGTCTTGTGATCTCCTCTCGCTTTGTCTGGTATTCAGTTGAGGACAAACTCAAAGCCAACAGTCTCTGTCTTACACGGTATAGTAAGGCCTGTTTCTCAACTAACTCGGGTGCAGCAGATCCAACTCCAAGGCCTCTTGGGCTACCCGCTTCGTCGATCCAATTCAATATTCTCAATAGCTTAACCGAGAGGCTCGCATGAAGATCTGCATTGAGCCTTTGTTCCCTCCCGAGTCTTTCTAGTAGCGCTGCACCTAGGGTTTGCAGCTTATGAGAAAGCAAGTGTTCATCTTCATCACTAAACACGGCGTTCATTCGGTCATGAATGTCTGACACTAAATCGACAGCATCTACCACACTTTGCGACTTTAATATGGATCTCAGAAGCTCAATTTCGGAATGAATGTGGAATGGGTCTTCCCGTGCAGGAGACCCCATTGCTAGCTCACATTCCTGCGCGTCAGAGATCTGAAAACCCACTGCAAGTTTCGCGCTACAGATTTCAACTTGTGTACGAAAAAGGTTAGTGGAATAGGCCCCAAAGTACTGCATCTGTGCTTGCAATAAGTCTTCCAGTAGAATGATCGCGTCTTCGAAATATTCATGCGTTTTAAGCGCTTTCCCGTAGAGAAAAGCTATCTCAAACTGACTTAGCGCGTTCATGCTTACGCTGAACATTTCGTTGTAGGCATATTGCAAGGGTACAAGAGCTAACGTTGGGTCCTCGAAAATGACTTGTGAAAAACCGAATGCTGCATACGCATGAAGATAGTCTGGGTCGTCTTGTGGAAATCCCACTCCGCCTGATAAACTTTGTAATACTTCGATCGCCTTCTCGGAGGTGTTGCGCCCAGATCTAAAATCTTCCATGTCGAAGTAGATCTCGGATAGCGTTAGCAGGCTTCCGATCCCGGTATTGGTCGAATGAAGCAGTCCTGCGCGATCTGCGGCTATGATGCTATCTTCAAGGGTTCGTGCCGCTTCAGCAATACGTCCCTGAGCTCGGCGTAATTGGGACAAGTCATGGTATAAGGACATGACGATCGACGAATTCTCTGCGTTGACGACAGGTACGAGTTCTATCGCCGATACGATTTCGCTTTCTGCCGCCGAAGCCTGTCCGGTCGAATACATATACGCTGAACAGTATAAAGTGTACTCCAGTGCAACTACTGAAGAAGGTTCAGCCCCCAATTTGACTGAATACGCCTTCCATTCCTTGCACAGGTTTAGCGCCTGCTCGAAGTCACCGAAACGTGCTGCTAATTCACGTTGATAGTCTGTGGCCCAAATTGTCGCGTTTGTCGGATCTTCGTCTTTCGTTTTGCTGCGTTGCTTGAAGTCCTCGAGTTCGCGAAGTGCTCGTTCAACGAGATCAAGATCTACAAGAGTCGAAACATAGTTTCCGAGTGCTATGAGCGTGTCGTTATGGTTGAAGTCGAGCGCTCTAGCACTCCGATGATAGGTATCTTCAAAGACTATGAGTGCTTCTTCAAGCCTCCCCTGATTGCTCAAAATAGCCCCAAGATTATTGAGCAGCTTTAGGCTGTATTCGCTGTCTACTTGGTTGGTTCCTAATCGAGCGAGTTCACTTCGCAGTATTTGTTCCGCTTCAACCAGGCGGCCTGCTTGTGACAAGTTGTAGCTCCGATCGAGAGCAGTTTCAGCGAAACTAGGACTCGCCAAGAGAATGGTGAGATTAAAAGCACAAAAAAGTAGTGCTTCCGCTAACTTTGAGGCAACCGCCCTTAGATACATCGAAATGAAATTTTGACTATCCAATTAAGAGCCCAAATTTTTATCAAAAAATAAGTGTAAGTTAGCTCTGATGAGACTCAGATAGTGTAAGCGTGCAACCTTTTTTGGTACAGTTCAACCTATAGTTTTGTTTGTAACCCCAATCGTCTAAGCCGACATGATGGGTGTCAAGCTAAACGATGGCCTTCTTTAGGGTCTATTTTGCGCCATCCGGATATGGTGATTGCACGATCTCAAGCTGGGAAGATCATGAGCCCATCAATGACAGGTTTGCCGGTACCTGTTGCCGCGCGGTCCATGCTCTGCCGTAGCTGCGAAAGGTTGTTGCGACAACAACATGGACAAACCCAACGTCGGGAATTCCCGCACACCGTGAGTTCGACTAGCTCTTGTCTTCGCGCTCGTAGCGAATGTCTCCTCTGACGGGCTGCATCGCAGCATAGACACCCAGTCGCCAAAGGCAGGTTTGGGCCGGTCTGCGATAAACTCAGAGTGCGCAGTCTTGTCCGATTCAACCCTAAGCTTTCTGATTGAAGCCTTGCGAACTAAGCGAAATCGCGATGGTTTCCGGGAATGACCAATCCACGAGCAGTTTGATCGGCCCTATGACGACATCAAAACATACAGAGCTGTCCCATGCGCTTGAGCTACCATGCGGAGCGGTTCTCAAGAACCGGATCGCAAAGCCAGCGATGTCAGATTCTCTCGGGGATGGCGCGGGCAATCCCAGCCAACAGCAGATCGATCTGTACGGTATCTGGGCCGAAGGCGGTCTCGGTTTGTCGATCATTGGCGAAGTTCAGGGTGATCCGATCGGCGCGGAAAAGCCAGGCAATCTAGTCTTGCGTGATAACGTGAACGCTACCCAGTTTCGGTTCCTCGCCGAAGCTGGGGGCAAGTGCAACGCTCATCTGTGGTTGCAGCTTGGCCATGCTGGTGCAATGGCCCACCCTCCGATCAGCGTCCCCCGGGGGCCAAGCGATTTGCAGGTTGGATCCGTCGCATGTCGTCGGCTCACTTTGGAAGAAATTGAACAGATACCTGCTGAGTTTGCGCGCACAGCCCTGC
>NZ_VCBA01000005.1:275918-336522 GCF_007995245.1 Tateyamaria sp. syn59 | reverse complement strand
CAGCAACGTCATCGAATTGCACAGGCGAAAAATCCCAAACATCGACCCCGAGGTTCACAGAATTTCTTGAGCCAAGCCAGTTGTTGTGAACGTGACCGAACATTTGAATAGCGCTGCGTCGGGCATGGTTCCATGTAATCATTGGATAGTGGCAAAGCGTGTTGGACTGCTTGAGCGGGCCGTCACGGAGCTCAACAAGTGGAGACACAGTATCCCACGGCAGCATTAAAGTCGGTTCGCAATCGTGGTTCCCAACGATCAAGTGCTTTCGAGCGCCCGGCAGCTGGTCGAATATCCCTTTAAGGTAAGCAGCATCCTTTGACCTTGGGCCGAAAGCGAAGTCACCAATGATCCAGAGATCATCGTCCTCATGAACCCTCTCGCACATGTTTGCGATCAAGACGGCATCCATCTCCTCCACGGAAGAAAAGGGGCGATCACAGAACTTCATAACGTTCTCATGACCGAAATGCGTATCAGCAGTATACCAGTGAGCCATGGTTTCTATCCGGGTTTCCCTGATTTTTTCGTAGGATAGCCGGTCATGACCACGCCGCAACATCGGCGATGTCCGGTCACAACGCTATCTTCAGGGATAGTGGCCACGGTGCCAAATCTACACACTTATGCGTAAATCCGCACTCTTATGAGTAAATGACAACAGATTGATACAGTGGTGAGCCGTGCAGGGTTCGAACCTGCGACCCACTGATTAAAAGTCAGTTGCTCTACCAACTGAGCTAACGGCCCACTAGGCGGCCTATCTAGAAAGGGTAAGCCACAGGGTCAAGCCGATTCTGGTACCTTTTCCTGCGACATACTGGATTCCCTGAAACCCCGGCGCTATATGCCCGCCATGGCGGAAACTGCGACCTCTCATTGGCCCTTCATGAAGATGCACGGGGCGGGCAACGACTTTGTCGTGATCGACGGTCGCACGGCACCCGTGAGCCTGACAGAGCCGCTGGTAAGGGCCTTGTCGGACCGCCATCGCGGTGTGGGCTTTGACCAATTGGCCCTGATCACAGACGGCGACGACCTCACCGTCACCTATTACAACGCCGACGGTTCGCAGTCGGCGGCCTGCGGCAATGCCACACGCTGCATCGCCGCGCGCGAGATGACCCGGAACGGCAGCAACACACTCAGCATCGAAGTCACCGGCCGCGGCACGCTTCAGGCCTTGCGCAACACCGATGGCAGCATCGCTGTGAACATGGGCCAGCCTCAGATGGACTGGCAGAACATCCCGCTCTCGCAGGATGTCGACACCCTGTCGCTGCCTCTCGACCGCAGCCCGGTCGCCACGGGCATGGGCAACCCGCACTGCACCTTTTTTGTGGATGACATAGACGGCGTAGACCTCGGCACCATCGGCCCGGAAATCGAACACCACCCGCTGTTCCCTGAACGCACCAACGTGCAATTTGCCCAAGTGATCGGCCCGGACCATATCCGCATGCGTGTCTGGGAGCGGGGCACAGGGATCACGCTGGCCTCCGGCTCGTCCTCCTGCGCGACCGCTGTCGCCGCAGTGCGCCGCGGCCTGACCGGACGCAAGGTGCAAATCGACCTCGACGGCGGCACCCTTCATATCGACTGGCGAGAGGATGGCGTCTGGATGTCAGGCCCTACCGCCCACGTCTTTGACGGCACACTGACACATGAGTTCCTGGCCAGCCTATGAGCGCACCAGTTTTCTCAAACCACGGCTGCCGCCTCAACGCCTATGAAACCAAGGCAATGGAAGAACTGGCAGCGCAGGCAGGCGTCGAAAACGCCATCGTCGTAAACACTTGCGCTGTGACCGCCGAAGCCGTCCGCAAGGCGCGGCAAGACATCCGCAAACTCCGCCGCACCTATCCCGACGCCAAACTGATCGTCACCGGCTGCGCGGCCCAGACCGAGCCGGACACATTCGCAAATATGGACGAGGTGGACGCGGTCATTGGCAACACTGAAAAGATGCAGGCCAGCACATGGGCGGGCCTCGCGGGCGACTTCAGGACCGAACCGGTGCAGGTGGACGACATCATGTCCGTTACCGAAACCGCTGGGCACCTCATCGACGGCTTTGGCACCCGCAGCCGCGCCTATGTACAGGTCCAGAATGGCTGTGACCACCGATGCACCTTCTGCATCATCCCCTACGGCCGCGGCAATTCCCGCTCGGTGCCGGCAGGCGTGGTGGTGGACCAGATCAAGCGACTGGTCGACCGCGGCTTCAACGAAGTCGTCCTGACGGGCGTCGACCTTACCTCATGGGGCGCGGACCTGCCTGGGGAACCGCGGCTGGGCGATCTCGTCATGCGCATCCTCAAGCTGGTGCCGGACCTGCCCCGCCTTAGGATCAGCTCCATCGACTCGATCGAGGTGGATGAGGCCCTGATGCAGGCCATCGCGACGGAGCCCCGCCTCATGCCGCACTTGCACCTGTCGCTGCAACATGGTGACGACCTGATCCTGAAACGGATGAAACGCCGCCACCTGCGCGACGATGCCATCCGCTTTGCGCAAGAAGCACGCGCGCTGCGTCCCGAAATGACCTTTGGCGCCGACATCATCGCCGGCTTTCCCACGGAAACCGAGGCGATGTTCGAAAACTCCCTGCGCCTCGTCGAGGAGTGCGACCTCACCTGGCTGCACGTCTTCCCCTACTCACGCCGCCCCGGCACACCTGCCGCGCGAATGCCGCAAGTCAACGGCAAGGCGATCAAGGACCGTGCCGCTCGCCTGCGCAGCGCGGGCGAAGTACAGGTGTCAAAACACCTCGCCACGCAACAGGGCAAGGTCCATCACATTCTGATGGAAAACCCTCATATGGGCCGCACCGAGCAGTTCACCGAAGTGCAGTTCGACACACCCCAACCCGAAGGCCATATCGTCACCGCACGGATCACCGGCCAATCCGACAGCGCTCTAATCGCGTCTTCTTCTCTTTAGAAGTACGGCGGGGGGCGGCGGCAGCCGCGGGGGCGGCGGCGCCTCCTGAGCGGCCATATGGCACGTCATTTCCCTTAAAGGCCGCGCGTAAGGCGCAGGTGTCCTGCGCCAAAGAAAAAGCCCCGCCAAAAGGCAGGGCTTACGAAGTCGCTATGCGAATAACTTACTTCTTCTTGTAACGGGCCTTGACCGGCGCCCACAGGCGCTTGTTGGTCAGGTACAGCAGCACAGACAGGATGGTGAGGAAGATCACGCCGACAAATCCAGCCTGCTTGCGCGCCATCATCTTGGGCTCAGCCGTCCACATCAGGAAGGCAGAGACATCCTCGGACAGGCTCTGAAGATCAGTGGCCGCGCCATCCGCAAACTCGGTGTCATCACCGTACAAGGGGGGCGCCATTGCGATCCACCCGCCGGGGAACCACTTGTTCTCATAGAGAACCGCACCGGCCTCTTCCTTCTCTTCGCCGGTATAGCCTGTGAGCAGCGCAGTGATGTACTCCGCTCCACCCATACCGTTGAACAGCTGGTTGACGCCCAGACCATAGGGACCGTGGAAACCTGCGCGCGCCTTCGCCATCAGGCTCAGGTCGGGCGCATTTTCCAGGTTCGAGCCTGGGAAGTGGTCGTTCGGGATGGCCGGACGGAAATCGTCAATGGCCGGGTCGAACACTTCATAGAACTCGGCATAGGCGCGCACCTGATCCGCAGGCATGCCCGGACCGCTTTCGTCTTCCAGCGTCCGGATCGGCACATACTGCAGACCGTGGCAGGCCGCGCAGATCTCGGTGTAGATTTGCAGGCCGCGCTGCAGCTGGTTCTGGTCGAAGGACCCAAACGGACCATCAAAGCTGAAGTTCACATTGGGCACATTCTTGGCCTCGCCCGCGGCGAAAGCCCCGGTGGCCAGCGCGAACGCCGCCACCATGCTCACTGCAAGTTTCTTAAACATCTGCAGTCTTCTCCTTATTCCGCAGGCTGGGCCGAAGGCGCAGCAGTACCGCTGTCCCCCTTGCCCACGTTCGCGGCAAAGTCTTCTTCAATGGTCGCCGGTTGCGCGTTCGGCTTCTCGATCACGCCCAACAGGGGCAGGATGACCAGGAAGTAGACGAACCAGTATGTCGATGCGAGCAACGCAATGGTGTTGTACGGCTCTTCCGCCGGGCGAGCACCCACCCACATCAGCACGAAGAAGTCGACCACCAACAGGCCAAACCACCACTTGAACATCGGACGGTAACGACCCGAACGCACGCTGGATGTGTCCAGCCATGGCGCCAGCGCCATCACCGCGATCGCCCCAAACATCGCCAGAACACCGAAGAAGTCGGCTTGGATGATGCCACCGCTGATGAAGGTCGCGAACTGCACGATCCACACATCGGGGGTAAAGGCACGCAGGATCGCGTAGAACGGCAGGAAGTACCATTCCGGCACGATATGCGCAGGCGTCGCCAGCGGGTTCGCCTCGATATAGTTGTCGGGGTGGCCCAGATAGTTCGGCATAAAGCCCACGATGGCAAAGAACACCACCAGGATGATCGCCAGCGCGAACAGGTCCTTGATCACGAAATAGGGCCAGAAGGGCAGCGTGTCTTTCTCTGCTTCTTCCTTCGACGTGCGGCGCACTTCAACACCGGTCGGGTTGTTGTTCCCCGTGGTGTGGAAGGCCCAGATATGCACGATCACCAGACCGGCAATCACGAAGGGCAGCAGATAGTGCAGGCTGAAGAAGCGGTTCAGCGTGGAGTTGTCCACGGCAGGCCCGCCCAGAAGCCAGCTTTGCAGCGCCTCACCGATGAACGGGATCGCACCGAACAGGCCGGTGATCACGGTCGCACCCCAGAAGGACATCTGACCCCAGGGCAGCACATAGCCCATGAACGCCGTACCCATCATCAGCAGGTAGATGAGCATCCCGATGATCCACGTGATCTCACGCGGCGCCTTGTAGGAACCGTAGTAGAGACCGCGGAAGATGTGGGCATAAACAGCAACAAAGAACAGCGAAGCGCCGTTCATGTGCAGGTAACGCAGCATCGCGCCACCGTTCACGTTGCGCATGATGTGTTCAATCGACGCAAACGCCTGATCCACATGCGGGGTGTAGTGCATCGCCAGCACGATACCGGTGATGATCTGCAGCGCCAGACAGAAGGTCAGAACGATGCCCCAGATCCACATCCAGTTCAGGTTCTTCGGCGTCGGGATCATCAGCGTGTCGTACATCAGGCCAACGATCGGCAACCGCTTGGCCAGGCCCTTTTCCCAGGCCGCCTTCGGTTCATAATGGTCGTGAGGAATTCCAGCCATGGTCTCTCTCCCTTACCCTAACAGGATCGTGGTCTCGTCCACGAATTCAGCAACAGGAACCGGCAGGTTTTCCGGCGCGGGTCCACGACGGATCCGGCCCGAAGTATCATAGTGCGAGCCGTGGCAGGGGCAGAACCAGCCGCCAAAGTCCCCTGCATCGCCCAAGGGCACACAGCCCAGGTGCGTACACACGCCTTGCATCACCAGCCACTCGCCGGTGTTGTCCGCGCCACCAAACGGCGGCAGCGAACGGTTTCCATCATCACCCGGCGTACCGCTCGGCAAATTTCCATTGCGCGCATCCGGATCAGGAAGATCATCCACAGGCACTTCACGCGCCGCGCTGATCTCTTCCTCGGTCCGGCGGCGAATGAACACCGGCTTGCCCAGGAACAAAACAGTCAGCTGCGTGCCGGGCGACAGGCTCGACACGTCAACGCGCATCTGGCTTGCCGCGACAACGTCAGCCGACGGGTTCATTTGGTTCACCAACGGCCAGATCGCCGCACCGGCCGTCACCGCACCTGCGCCAGCCGTGGCGTAGTACAGAAAATCGCGCCGGGTGCCTTCGTGGTCTTCTTCTACGTGGGACACGGGGGACTTCTCCAGTTTCCAATGCCCCAAAAGGGGCCAAATAAGACGACGGGCCGCGCGCAGGCACAGCCGTTTCATCGGGCTATCTAGCGGGGTCCCCCGCCCACGTCCAGCGCGCAAACTGACACACGTGGTCGCAGGGTGCTTGATTAACCCCTTGATAAGACTCAAGAGCGCACGGTCTGTTAATCACGAGGTTGGTGCATAGCCGGTGTACGGACTGTGCACAGGGTGTGCACGCCCGGAGTACAGCCCATCCCCGTTGTTTTGCTGGCGTTAACCCCGATTCGCGCCCGTTTGGCGGATCGCACCCACCGAACGTTGCGCGACGCTAGCCTTTGGGTTCGGTCGCCTGCATCGACGGACGGGCCGCAAAGGCCTCATACCACCCAGCCAGCGCATCACGCCCCTTGCGCCAGTCTCTGTCCCCATGACGGAAATCCAGATACCCCAGGGCACAGGCCACACCGATGTGCCCGATGTCCATCTTCCCGGCCAAATGGCCCATCCAGCGGGCATTCAGCGCATCCAGAGCCCCCTCGACCTTGCCCCACTGCGCCTCGATCCAGTCGTTTGACCAGATCTCCTCCGGGCGGAACCGCTTTTCGTAAACCATCAGCACAGCGGCCTCCATCAGCGCATCCGCTGTGGCTTCCAGGACGAGTGTCTCCCAGCCCTTCTCGGGGTACAGACCGGCCTCGGCCCGCGCATCCAGGTAGCGGCAGATCACCTTGCTATCATACAGCGTCGGCCCCTCGTCCCGCACCAGCGCCGGGATTTTGCCGACCGGGTTCGCCGCCTTAAGCGTCGCATCGGTGCCGCCGGGTGCCGCAGTCACGGTGACCATCTCGACATCATCTGCTTGCCCCGTTTCATGCAGCAAAACCAGCACCTTGCGCACAAAGGGGCTCGGCCCCGCCATTAACAGCTTCATCGTGATTCTCCCCTTGGGTTCGGGCGCAGCCTAGGCCCCGCGCATCAGCGCAGCAAGGATGCGCGTCTCCTGCCCCAGCCCGTAGGCATCGACATAATCCGACGCCCGCAACCGAACCGCGTCGGGCTTGTTCTGGTTCAGCTTCCAGGTGCCATCGACCGCCTCAATCGTCATCCGACACGGCACAATCTGGCGCATCATCTTGTCCAGCACCTCGGGCGTCATCTTGTCCGTTTTCCACGGCGTCTTGGGCAGCAACTGATCCTCGAAATGCTTCGACTGCCGGTCCAGCATATCGCGCATCTGCTCCTGCGGCAGCATCTCCAAAGTGCCCGTGATGTGCACCGCCACATAGTTCCAGGTCGGCACCTGATCCGGCACCTCGTACCAGTCGGGCGAGATGTAGCCATCCGCCCCGCTCACCGCGATCTTGGCCGTCATCGGCGCCTTCAAAGCCCGCGCAATCGGGTTCGACCGCACCAGATGCAGATCAAGCTGCGCGCCCTGTTCATCAATCAGAAAGGGGATATGCGACATCATCGGCCCATCCGCGCCATTCACGGCCAGCACACCAAACGCACGCTCGCGGGCAAACGCGATGTTCCGCTCTGCGGTCTCGGTGTGAAAAACGGGATTGGGGTGCATGGGTCCGCTCCGTGATACGTCGCGTTCCTCTTGCCTCTGCCGCCGCGGCTTGGCAACCTGAGCCTGTTCTCAGGGCGGGGTGAAATTCCCCACCGGTGGTATTTGCTTCGGCAAGAGCCCACGAGCGCCTCGGTTTCCGAGGGTCCAGCAGATCAGGTGAGAGGCCTGAGCCGACGGTCACAGTCCGGATGAAAGAGAACGCAGGTGACAGCATCCATACGGGTGCGTCTTGTCACGTGCGCAATCGCCTTGGGTGACGTGTCTGAACCAAAGGAGATTGATATGACACACACCCGCTTCGCCTTTGTCAAAGCCCAATGGCACGCCGCCATAGTCGATCAGGCTTTGTAAGGCTTAACCGAAATTATCGCATCAAATCAAGTAGATGTCTTCGACGTACCCGGCGCGTTCGAGATGCCTCTCATGGCCCAAACGCTCGCCGAGACGGGCCGGTACAACGCGATAGCCTGCGCTGCTCTCGTAGTCGACGGCGGCATCTACCGCCACGACTTCGTGGCTTCCGCCGTGGTCGACGGATTGATGCAAGTCGGCCTCAAAACCGGCGTACCCATCCTATCGGTTTCGCTCACGCCCCACCACTTCCAGGAAACCGAGCACCACATGAACATCTACGCCGACCATTTCGTGCTCAAGGGACGCGAAGCAGCCCAGGCCGCCCTCGGCATCACAGCCACGCGGGCAGACCTGCGCTCAGCGGCCTAGATAGGCCCGCAAGGCGGGCGGCGGATCAGCGAGGACTGCGCCCACAGGCGCAGGAGGAGCGACCGCCCCCGCCTCAACAAAAATCAGATCATCCGCGCGCTCCGCATCCTCGGGCGCGTGGGTGATCATCAACACAGTCGCCCCCGCATCCCGCGCCACTTGCGACGTCAAATCCAGCATCTCAACCCGCAATGCGGGCCCCAGCGCAGCAAAGGGTTCGTCCAGCAAAAGCAATGGCTTGGCCTGCACCAGCACCCGTGCCAATGCCGCCCGGCTCTGCTGTCCACCGGACACATCCCCCGGCTTGCGATCCGCAAATTCCGCCAGCCCAACCCGGCCCAGCGCATCAAGCACTTGCGCCGTCTCCGCCTCACTCAACCGCAACGCAGGCCGTATCCCCAGCCCGACATTCTGCGCCAGCGTCAGATGCGGAAACAGGTTCCCGTCCTGAAACAGCATCGCAATCCCGCGCTTGTCTGGCCGCGCGTCGGTCACGTCCAGACCGTCCACCTCAATCCGACCAGTGGCAATGTCGATATACCCCCCCAACGCATTGAGAAGCGTAGACTTTCCCGCCCCCGACGGCCCGATCACGGCAACCCGCCGCCCGCGCTCAACGGCAAAATCAGCGGAGAGCTCAAATTCCCCGTGCGCGATCTTCAGCCCCTCAACCCGCAGCATACCGCCGCCCCCACGCATCACAGATCCAGAACATCCCGAACGCGAGCGCCACCAGCACCAACGCCGCCCCCGCAGCCGCCTCGGTCCGGTAGGCGCCCATCAGCCGGTACATCTGCAACGGCAACGTCGCGACATCCGGGTCCGCAAACAGCGCCACAACCCCCAGATCGCCAACACTCAACGCCGCCGTCAGCCCGGCTGCAAACCCAATCTGCGGGCGCAACCTCGGCACCAGCACAAACCGCCAGAGCGCGAGGCTGCGCAACCCCAACCCCATACTCAACCGCCCGTAATCATTGAACACTTGCCGCATCGACGGCAGCAGGATGCGCACCGCAAACGGCAGCGCCATCATAGCGTTGATCAGGGCAGTCACGGGCAAGGCAAAGGCCGTGGGCGATACGTAGGGATAGATCAGAATGAACCATCCCGTCCCGATCATCAGAGGCGACGCAACGAGGCCCAACAAAGTCAACGCCTCCGCCCCGCCCCACCTGGCCTGCGCCAACCATGCCGCCATGGGCAGGGCCAGAACCAGTAGAACCACAGTGCTGACACAGGCCACCCAAATGGTCGTCCAAGTCGCCGTCAGCACCGAAAAAGGCATATAAAACAAGCCCACAAGACCCGATAGCGCAATGGACAATAGCGGCAGCAACAGAAAGCCAGCCGCCAAGGTGATCCAGAACGCATCCCCCCAAACGCTCGGCGCATCCCAGCGGCGCACCGCCCGGTCACGCCCTGTTTGCAGCGCAATGGGCGGCAATATCCAAAGCGCCAGCACCGCCGCAGCCCCCGCCACAGCCAATTGCAGCACGCTCAGCACCGCCGCGCGCCCAAGGTCAAAATCAAACCTAAATGCCTGATAAATCGCCAACTCAATGGTCGTCGCCCGCGGTCCACCACCAAGGGTCAGCGCAACCGCAAAACTCGTCAGGCAGATGACAAAGATCAGAACAAAGGCCCCCGGCACCACCTGCCGCAGAATGGGCCATTCGATGATGCGAAACACCATGCGCGGGGTCAGGCCCAACTGCCCCACCATGCGAAACTGCTCGGCCGGGACCGCCTGCCAGCCTTGCAGGATCAACCGCGTCGCCAGCGGCATGTTGAAGAAAACATGTGCCAAAACAACGCCATGCGCACCGTAGATCGACACCTCGGGCAGCCCGAACAGGCCGAGTGCCGTGTTCAGCCACCCGTTCCGCCCAAAGATCGCGAGCAGACCGAGAACCGCGACAATCACCGGCAAGATAAATGGCGCGCCCAACAGCGTGACCAGCAGCGTGTGCCCCGGCAACCGCCGCCGGGCGAGCGCCCGCGCCACAGGCACGGCCAGAACCACCGAAATCAAGGCTGAGAAAAACGCCTGCCAAACGGTAAAGCGCACCGCTTGCCATTCGGCGGCGCGCAGGCCAGTGGTCGTCTCGATCCGCTGGCCAATACCGACAAAGGCGGCAATCACCGCCGCGACGACGAAACCCGCCGCGATGATGCCAAGCCATAGGCTTACTGGCTGAGCGCGGCGCGCCATGTCTCGATCGCGTCCGCTTGCAGTTCCGCCGCTTCAGTCTCGGAATAGAACAGGACCTTTTCGGGCAGCGGCAGTTCCGACCAACCTTCGGGCCAATCCGCTTGCGGCAGCGCCGAAGGCAGCGACCAGTTCGCTGTGGGAATAATCGTCTGGAACTCGCGCGACATCACAAACTCCAAAAACTGATCCGCCAGTTCCGGCTGATCCGTCCCCGCAATCTTGCCCACGGTTTCAACCATGAAATAGTGGCCTTCGGGGAAGATCGCCGCCTTCTTGGTAAAGTCCTCCTCCGCAAACATGTGGTACGCGGGCGAGGTCGTGTAGCTCAGCACCATGTCCGCCTCACCATCGGTGAAGAGGCCGTAGGAGGCCGACCAATCCTTGGTCACGGTCAGGATGTTGTCAGACAGCGCCTCCCAAACCTCTGCCGACCGGTCGCCATAGACGGCCTGCACCCACAGCACCAATGCCAGACCGGAAATGGACGTGCGCGGATCCTGAATGACGATCTTCACGTCATCAGGCAGCGCCAACAGATCCTCAAAGCTCGCGGGCGGCGCGTCCATCGTCGTCTCGTTGTAGATGAACGCCGTATGCCCGTAGTTGAAGGGCAAGAACGTGTCATCCGTCCACTCAATCGGCAGCGTCAACGCGCTGTTGTCCTGCCCATGCGGCGCAAACAGGTCCGTCGCGCGCGCCTTGGCCGTCACGTCAGAGGTCAGGCCAATGACCACATCCGCCTTCGTCCGCTCCCCTTCCAGCAGCAGGCGCGTCACCAGATCGCCAGTGGACCACTCCAGATCGCAGCCACAGATCTTTTCAAACTCAGTCTCAAGCGTCGGCCCGGGCCCCCACTCGGACGTAAAGTAGTCCCCGGCATAGACCGTCAGAACGGGTGTGTCGGCCAGCGCCGTCGTCGCGCCCAGCGCGGCGGCCAGTGTCAAAGCATATTTCATCGCATCCTCCAATCAGAGAGGCGGCGGGATATCGGTCTTGGGGTGAACCAAACCTTCCCTCCGCCGGTGTTAACCGGTTCAGGTTCAACGGGTTCGCGATATGCATCTCAGCCTGTCGCCAGGCACCCCGAGGTGCGTCCATAGCTAGGCCGAGGGCGATAAGCCTGCAAGCGGAAAACGGCTTGAGCCATGTAAGGCCCGCCGCTAGACGGGTCCGGCAAAGGAGCGCACACATGTCGATCAACAGTTTTGGCCATCTTTTCCGTGTGACCACATGGGGCGAAAGCCACGGCCCCGGGCTTGGGGCCACCGTTGACGGGTGCCCTCCAGGGATCGAAGTGGACGAGGCAATGCTGCAGCAATGGCTCGACAAGCGCAAACCCGGTCAGAACAAATACACGACGCAGCGGCGCGAACCCGATGAGGTGAAGATACTGTCGGGTGTGTTCGAGGGGCAGACGACCGGCACCCCTGTCCAACTGATGATCGGGAACACCGACCAGCGGTCCAAGGATTATGGCGACATTGCCGAGAAATTCCGTCCCGGCCACGCCGACATCACCTATTGGCAGAAATACGGCATCCGCGACTATCGCGGCGGTGGCCGGTCCTCGGCCCGCGAAACGGCAGCACGGGTTGCGGCGGGTGGCTTGGCACGCGCGGCGTTAGACAAGCTGGTGCCGGGGATCGAAATCAAAGGCTACATGACCCGCATGGGCGCGCACGAGATTGATCGCGACCAGTTCGACTGGGGCCAGATTGACCAGAACCCGTTCTGGGTGCCTGACGCCCAAGCAGCCGAGATGTGGGCGGATTACCTCGACGGTTTGCGCAAATCCGGCTCCAGCGTCGGCGCTGTGATTGAGGTCGTAGCGCGAAACGTGCCTGCGGGCCTCGGCGCGCCGGTTTATGGCAAGTTAGACACTGATCTGGCTGCCGGCATGATGTCCATCAACGCGGTTAAAGGGGTCGAGATTGGCGAGGGCATGTCAGCCGCGATGCTGACCGGGGAACTCAACGCTGACGAGATCACAATGAGGCCTGACGGGCCGGAATACTCCTCGAACCACGCAGGCGGAATCCTCGGCGGCATCTCGACGGGACAGGACATCGTTGTCCGCTTTGCGGTCAAGCCAACCTCATCCATCCTGCAAACCCGCAAGACGATCACCAAATCGGGCGAAGAGACCGAGATCATCACCAAGGGCCGCCACGACCCCTGCGTCGGCATCCGCGCCGTGCCCGTGGGCGAGGCGATGATGGCCTGCGTGATCCTCGATCACCTGCTGCTCGACCGCGGCCAGACCGGCGGCGTCCGGGGCAAGATTGGCTAGGCCAGCATCACGCCCACAGAGCGCACGATGTTGTGCAAAGTCTCGTGGTCGATCCGCGCCCGCGCCATGGTGCGCAACCCGACATACTGGGCGATGATCATATCGGCGAGGGCGCCGCGCTCTGCCGGGTTCAGCGTGGCGTGCTTGGGTGATGCGCCCAGCGCCGTGTAGATCCCATCACGCAGCGCGCCCAAACCGTCAGACACGGCCTTGGCAATCTCGTCATCATAGGAACTCGGGCCCGCCGCAGCGGTACATAGCAGGCAGCCACGGTCGTCGCCGTTAACCACATTCTGATACGAGCCTTGGAACATCGCCATGATCCGCTCGGCACCATTTGGAACAGACGGGTCGTTCAGCATCGCCACACCGGCCTGCACAGCTTGTTTCTCGTAACGCTGCAAGACCTGCATAAAAAGCGTCTTCTTGTCGGTGAACGCTTTGTAGAGACTGCCGCGCGTCAGGCCCATACCGTCCAGCAGGTCCGGCAGCGACGCCCCCTCGTACCCGTGTTGCCAAAAGACGTGCATCGCCTTTTCAAGCGCGTCGTCCGTGTCGAATGATCGTGGTCTGGCCATGTGATGTCCTCAGCTCTCACCCTTAATATAGCGTTTGGAACCATATAGTCCAGAACTCACGGCTTCGTGTTTTGTACCAGTCGGTCCCTTTTGCTATCTCCGAATTAGGAACCAATTAGTTTACAACGGAGACCCCAATGCTCAACCTCATCAAATCCATCGCTCTGACCCTCGCCATTGTCATCGGCTTTGCAACCGGCCCCGCGTCTGCTGACACTGTTGCAAGCGGCACGTTCACCGGCGCATCCGACCACATCACCACCGGCGCCGTAGATGTGATCAAGAACGCCGACGGCAGCCACACGATCGTGCTGGGAGCCGACTTCAGCCTCGACGGCGCGCCCGACCCACGCGTGGGCCTCGGCAAAGACGGCAAGTACAACGGTGATACGGACTCCGGCCTTCTGGGCAGCCTGACCGGTGCACAATCCTTCGTCATCCCTGCCGGTGTCGACGTCTCCGACTTCAACGAAGTCTATATCTGGTGCGAAAAGTTCAGTGTTCCGCTCGGCGTCGCCAAACTGAACTGATCGGCTTGCCATTCCTCCCCCGACCCGACAAGGATTGGGGGAAATGAAAGCCCCCACAACCCAGAACAAACCCGGCACCGCCATCGGCCTCAAGCTTGTGGCGGTGTTCCTGTTCATGGTCATGGCGGCCATGATCAAGGCAGCGACACAAAACGTCCCCTCGGGACAGGCGGTTTTCTTCCGGTCCTTCTTTGCCCTGCCGATCATCATCGGCTGGATCTGGCGCGCCGGAGAAATGCGCGAGGCACTCACACCCAACAACCTGACAGGTCACATCTGGCGCGGCCTGTTCGGGACGTCGGCCATGGCGCTCACCTTTGCGGGCCTCGCATTGTTGCCACTGCCTGAGGTAACAGCCATTGGCTACGCGACGCCCATGTTCACGGTCATCCTGGCTGCAATCATGCTGGGGGAAAAGGTGCGGTTGTTCCGGATCAGTGCCGTGGCGCTTGGCCTTGTGGGCGTGATGATCGTGATGTGGCCGCGCCTGTCGGTGGATGTGGCAACGGTCGGAACGGCGGGCACGATAGGTGCGCTCATGGTGCTCGGGGCATCCATTTTGCGGGCGCTGGTACAGATACACATCCGAACGCTGGTCAAGACCGAGCACACGGCGGCCATCGTTTTCTACTTCTCGGTAACGGCGACGGTGCTTAGCCTTCTCAGCCTGCCTTTCGGCTGGATCGTGCCCACGACCACAGACATCATCCTCCTGGTCAGCGCAGGCCTGATCGGAGGGATCGCGCAAATCCTGGTCACCGCAAGCTACCGCTTTGGCGCAGCCTCCATGCTGGCGCCGTTCGACTACACGTCCCTGATCTTCGCCGCTTTGATCGGGTACGTCATCTTTGCAGAACTGCCGACGACCGAAACAGTGTTCGGCGCCACGCTGGTCGTGCTGGGCGGCGTGATCATCATCTGGCGCGAACGGCAATTGGGCGGCGGCAGAAGCCGTGCACGCGCAGTGACTGACCCCAAAGGCTAGGGCTTATGGCAAGCCGACGCTTCGACCACCAAACCATCCGGCCCAAAGCGCAACGTCTCCGCCGCCAGCACATCCCGGTGATTGCGATAGGTGATGACCATCATGCCGTGGCCGTGCAGCACATCGACCACGACAAAAGACAGATCCGGCTGCGCCTCCAAAGCGCGCGCCCAGTAGTCACGCAACGCCGCTTTGCCGCGCAATTCGCCATGCCCGACAAGCCGCATCGCCTTTTGCGAACGGAACACAACATCCTCGGCATAATGCGCGAGGATGCGGTCCAGATCGTGGGAATTCCACGCCGCCTCCCACTCGATGGCGAAGGCGTCGTAGTCCATGCTAGGCGCGCACCAGTTGCTCGTAATCCTCAGCCACGTCGCGGCACAGGGCACCGACCTCGAAGTTGTAGTCGCCTATTTGACCCACCGGCGTGACCTCAGCTGCGGTACCGGTCAGCCAGCACTGTTCAAAGCTCTCCAGCTCGTCCGGCATGATCACCCGCTCGTGCACTTTGATCTGTTTGTCCTGCAGCCGACCAATCACTGTCTGGCGCGTCAAACCGTTCAGGAACACATCCGCCTTCGGCGTGTGCACCTCGCCATCCTTGACGAAGAAGATGTTGGCCCCAGTGCACTCGGCCACATAACCGCGATAGTCCATGAACAGCGCGTCGGAACAGCCCTTGGCCTCTGCCGCATGCTTGGACGTGGTGCAGATCATGTAAAGACCGGCCGCCTTGGCGTGCACAGGGATCGTCTCGGGCGACGGGCGCTTCCATTTGGAAATGTCGATCTTCGCTCCCTTGTACTTGGCGTCGCCATAGTAGCTGCCCCATTCCCACGCCGCGATGGCCAGGTGGACCGGGTTGCGGGCGGAAGAGACACCCATGTCCTCACCCGCACCACGCCACGCCACCGCACGGACATAGGCGTCGGTCAGACCGTTGGCGGTCAGGACCTGCTGTTTGGCCGCTTCAATCTCGTCCACGGTGTAGGGGATCTGGAAATCCAGCTCACCGGCGGAAAAATGCAACCGCTCCGAATGCTCACGGCTGAGGAAGATCTTGCCATTATACGCCCGTTCACCCTCGAATACGGAGGAGGCATAGTGCATGGCGTGGCTCAGAATGTGGACATTCGCCTGACGCCAGTCGACCATTTGGCCGTCCATCCAGATTTGTCCGTCGCGATCATCGTAGCCAGCCATGGCATCCTCCCGATTTACATTTATTGCGCAAGTAGGACCGATGTGGTCATAAAGTTGCGCAAAACCTGCGATTCGATATCGCTTCGCCCTTGGAATGTCAACAAGGCTGACTTAAACTGCAACAAAAGACGGCGCGTGAGCGAGGGCGGTTATGGACGACGGACGGGCAACCACGACCAGAGGTGGAGAGAACCTTCTTTTCCTGACTGACGAACAGTTGCGGCAGGGGATCGAGGCGATGTTCTTTGCCTATCGCGGCTTTACCGCTGATCCGGACCGCATCCTGTCCGACATGGCCTATGGCCGGGCGCACCACCGCGCCATCCACTTCATCAACCGCGCGCCGGGCACAACCGTCAACAATCTCCTGAACATCCTGGGCGTGACCAAACAGTCGCTCAACCGCGTCCTGCGCACGTTGATCGAGGACGGCCTTGTCGAAAGTCGCGTCGGCACTTCGGACAAACGGGAACGTCACCTGTTTCTGACCGAAGACGGCCACGCATTGGAAACCCGTCTGTCCGACGCCCAGCGCGCACGGATGCGTACGGCATTCCGCGACGCAGGGCCCGAAGCAGTGGCGGGCTTCCGCACCGTGCTTGAGGCAATGATGGACACAGAAATGCATCGCACCTATCAAAGACTGAAGGAGAGCGGTGCATGAGTGACTTTGACGCCCACTTGCTGATCGTCGACGACGATGAACGAATTCGGAGCCTTTTACAGAAATTCCTGATGCGGAACGGGTTCCTTGTGACCGCCGCCCGCGATGCCGCCCATGCGCGGCGGGTGTTGGCGGGCCTCGATTTCGACCTGATCGTGCTGGACGTGATGATGCCAGGCGAAGACGGGCTGAGCCTCTGTCGTAGCTTGCGTGAAACGCACGCCACTCCCATCTTGCTGCTCACCGCCAAGGGCGAGACCGGCAACCGGATCGAAGGGCTGGAAGCAGGCGCGGACGACTACCTGCCCAAACCGTTCGAGCCCAAGGAACTTCTGCTGCGCATCAACGCCATCCTGCGCCGTGTGCCCGACGTGGCACCCGAGGAGGCCGCGCCCAAAATCCTCACCCTCGGCCCCATCCGCTACGACATGGAACGGGGCGAGATGTGGCAGGGCGAAGACCTCGTGCGCCTGACCGCCACCGAAATGCAGCTGATGAAGATCTTCTCCGCCAAACCCGGCGAGGCCATCAGCCGCGCCAAACTGGTCGAAGACCTCGGCCGCGACAGGGGCCAAGCGCAGGAACGGGCCGTGGACGTGCAGATCACGCGGCTGCGGCGCAAGATCGAGAGCAACCCGAAACAGCCCCGCTACCTGCAAACCGTGCGCGGCGCGGGCTACATGCTGGCGCCGGACTAATCGTAAGGCGGATTCCAATCCGCCCAACCCGACACCTCAAGACGGAGCATCACGATGGCAACAGCCCTGCTGACCCACGCGGACGGCCTCTTGCACGTCACACCCCCCGGCATGCCCGAACAAGTGGCGCGGCTCGACTATATCCAACGGGCGCTGGCCGATCTCGACCTGATCCGCGTCGATCCGCCGCTCGCCGATGATGCCTCCATCGCGCTCTGCCATCCACAGGACTACATCGACTTTGTCCGGTCCAAGGTGCCCACCGATGGGTTCGCCGGTCTCGACCGAGAAACCGACGCCGAAACCTTCCTTTCGCCCACCTCCTACAACGCCGTCTGGCGCGCAGCGGGTGGCGCGGTCAAAGCGGTCGACATGGTGCTGGACGAAGAAGTGCAAAACGCCTTCGTCGCCATGCGCCCGCCCGGGCACCATGCAGAACAGTCTCTACCCATGGGCTTTTGCATCTTCGGCAACGTCGCCATCGCCGCCAAACATGCGCTCGAAGTGCATGGGCTTGAACGGGTGGCAATCGTTGATTTCGACGTCCACCACGGCAACGGTACCCAAGCGCTGCTGCAAGACGACCCCCGCGCGCTCGTCGTCACCTCGCAGCAAATGCCGCTTTGGCCCGGCACGGGCGAGGCGTCTGATCGCGGTCCCCACGGCACCGTTCTGAACATCCCGCTGGCACCTCACACCGACGGCAACCACGCCATCGCCCAATATGAACGCCAGGTGATCCCGGCTTTGATCAACCACCAGCCCGAACTCATCCTGATCTCCGCCGGTTTCGACGCGCATCAGGACGACCCGCTCGCGCAACTCAACTGGACGGCAGACACCTACACCCGCCTCACCGACATGCTCACGCAAGCTGCACAAACCCTGTGCAAAGGCCGGGTGGTGTCGGTGCTGGAAGGGGGCTATGATCTGGACGCGCTGGCGGCCTGCGCCCGCGCCCACGTCCAATCGCTGATGAAGGCCTCCCAATGACCGACCGCCCCGTAGACGAAATGAGCTTCGAAGAAGCGATGGCCGAACTGGAACAGGTGCTGGGCCAGTTGGAACGGGGCGACGTGGCGCTGGACGACTCGATCAAACTCTACGAACGCGGCGCGCTGCTCAAGAAACGGTGCGAGACTAAGCTGCGCGAGGCCGAGGAAAAGGTCGCCGCCATCACCACTGATTCCGACGGCAACCCCACGGGGCTGAAACCGGTCGAAGGCCTCTGATCCATGTTCCGCCAAAGGCTGAGTGACGCGGCTGCCGCCATTCAGGCGCAGTTCGATACCGTGCTTGGTGCACTCGATCCGGTGCCCGTGGTGCAGGCGATGGCCCACGCGACCAATGGCGGCAAAAGGCTGCGTGGCTTCCTCGTGCTCGAAAGCGCCCGGCTGCATGGAATAGACCCTAACAAGGCCATTTGGCCCGCCACCGGCATCGAAGCCCTGCACGCCTATTCCCTCGTCCACGACGACCTGCCCTGCATGGATGACGACGATCTGCGGCGGGGTGAGCCAACCGTTCACATCAAATGGGACGAGGCAACCGCGGTGCTGGCCGGTGACGCCCTGCAAACCCTTGCCTTCGAACTCTGCGCCCATCCCGACGCCGGTAATGGCGACGTGCGCGCCGACCTCGCCATGTCGCTGGCAAAGGCGTCTGGTGCCCAAGGCATGGTGCTGGGCCAGGCCCTCGACATCGCCGCGGAAACGGCAGACGCGCCCCTGACCCTCGACGAAATAACGGCTCTACAAAGGGGCAAAACGGGCGCCCTGATCGAATGGTCCGCCACCGCAGGCGCGCGCATGGCACAGGCTGACATCACTCCGTTGCAAACCTACGCTCGCGCCCTCGGCCTCGCCTTCCAGATTGCCGACGATGTGCTGGATGTGACCAGCGATGCGGCGACTATGGGCAAGGCCACGGGCAAGGATGCGGATGCAGGCAAGGCCACCTTCGTCTCGCTCCTCGGACTGGACGAGGCGAAACGCCGCGCGAACGAACTCGTGACCGAAGCGTGTGACGCCTTACATGTATATCAAGCGGACGCTGACGCGCTGCGGGACGCAGCCCGCTTCGTCGTGACCCGCAACAGCTAGAGACAGACAGATGTCAGACCAGCCAAACACCCCGCTTCTGGACACCGTTCAACGGCCCGCCGACCTCAAACGGTTCTCCGACGCACAGCTACGCCAATTGGCTGACGAATTGCGGGCCGAAACGGTGTCGGCGGTGTCCGTAACCGGCGGTCATCTCGGCGCAGGTCTTGGCGTGGTCGAGTTGACCGTAGCGATCCACGCCATCTTCGACACGCCCCGCGACAAGCTGGTGTGGGACGTGGGCCACCAATGCTACCCCCACAAGATCCTCACAGAACGCCGCGACCGCATCCGCACCCTGCGGATGAAGGACGGGCTGAGCGGCTTCACCAAACGCTCTGAATCACCCTACGACCCCTTCGGCGCGGCCCACTCCTCCACCTCGATCAGCGCCGCCCTCGGCTTCGCCGTGGCGCGCGATCTTGGTGGCCAGCCCCCCGAGGGCTCCGGCGACGCCATCGCGGTGATCGGCGACGGGTCGATGAGCGCAGGCATGGCCTACGAGGCGATGAACAACGCGGGCCACCTCGGCAAACGGCTCTTCGTCATCCTCAACGACAACGAAATGTCCATCGCTCCGCCCGTGGGTGCGATGTCGTCCTACCTCTCGCGGCTCTACGCCCAGAACCCGTTCCAGGACCTCAAGGCAGCCGCCAAGGGCGCCGTCAGCCTGCTCCCCGAACCCTTCCGCGAAGGGGCCAAGCGGGCCAAGGACATGCTCAAGGGCATGGCCGTCGGCGGCACGCTCTTCGAGGAACTCGGGTTCAGCTATGTCGGCCCGATCGACGGGCACGACCTGGATCAGCTTCTGCCGGTCCTGCGCACCGTCCACGACCGCGCCACCGGGCCGATCCTGATCCATGTTCTGACGAAAAAGGGCAAAGGCTACGCACCCGCAGAAACCGCCCGCGACAAGGGCCACGCCACCGCCAAGTTCGACGTCGTCACCGGCAAACAGAAAAAGGCACCCAGCAACGCGCCCAGCTACACCTCGGTCTTCGCCCAACACCTGATCAAGCAGGCCGAGGCGGACGACAAGATCTGTGCCGTCACCGCCGCCATGCCGGACGGCACCGGCCTGAACCTCTTTGCCGAACGCTACCCGAGCCGCTGCTTTGACGTGGGCATCGCCGAACAACACGGCGTCACCTTCTCCGCCGCCCTTGCGGCTGGCGGGATGAAGCCGTTCTGCGCGATGTACTCCACCTTCTTGCAGCGCGGCTACGACCAGGTCGTCCACGACGTCGCTATCCAACGCCTGCCCGTCCGCTTCGCCATCGACCGCGCGGGCCTCGTGGGCGCCGACGGCGCCACACACGCCGGTGCCTTCGACGTCGCCTACCTGTCGAACCTGCCCGGCTTCACCGTCATGGCCGCGGCGGACGAGGCGGAACTGGCCCACATGGTCGCCACCGCCGCCGCACATAATGAAGGCCCCATCGCCTTCCGCTTCCCACGGGGCGAAGGCACCGGCGTCGACATGCCGGAACGCGGAGAACCGCTTGAGATCGGCAAGGGGCGCATGATCCAAGAAGGTAAGGGCGTCGCCCTCCTCTCCTTCGGCACACGTCTGGAAGAGGTACAGAAAGCCGCCGAAAACCTCGCCGCCAAGGGGATCACCCCCACCATCGCCGACGCCCGCTTTGCCAAACCGCTCGACCGCGACCTGATCCTGCAACTGGCTGCGGATCACGAGGCGCTGATCACCGTTGAAGAGGGCGCAGTGGGGGGCTTTGGCAGCCACGTCGCCCAGCTTCTGGCCGAGGAAGGCGTGTTCGACGCCGGGTTCAAGTACCGTTCCATGGTCCTGCCCGACATCTTCATCGACCAGGCCAGCCCCGCCGACATGTACGCCGTCGCAGGCATGAACGCCGAACAGATCGAGGCCAAGGTGCTGAACGTCCTTGGCGTTACGTCAATCGGCGAAGCACGCGCGTAATCCTTGCGCCATCCGCGCCACATCGGCCAGTGTTAGGGTCACATTTCGAAGAGCCCGAAACATGGACATTCACAGCCGCCCCATCCTGATCTACCGCTGGATCGTGTTCCTTCTGGCGGCGGGCTACTGCCTCTACCAGATGATCGGCGGGCAATGGACCGGACCGGGCGGCCCCTTCCGCTATCTCACCATCTGGGCGCTGTTTCTGTCCTTCTTCGCCGCCAGTCGGATGCTCGCGCTCAGCGAACACCGGATCACGCGGCAGCACGAGGTGACAGCGATGTGCGCTGCCGTGCTGAACGTGATGGTCGTGTTTCTCTACTGGCGGCTCTACTTCACCGACCCGTCTCTGGTGAATGGCGGCGGTCCCATCGTCTGGTGGCTCGAATACTACCTGCACGCGCTCGGCCCCGCGCTCCAGATCATCGACGCGCTCTTCATCGGCAAGGTCTTCCGCCGCGTCTGGCGCGCGGCCCTGCCCCTGATCGCCATCATCGCCGCTTACGTGGCCTGGGCCGAACTCTTCGTCCAACGGTTCAACACCAAACCCGTCGGTGACGTGACAAGCGGCCTGCCTTACCCCTTCCTCAACTCGATGGAATGGGCCGACCGCGCCATGTTCTACGGCATCAACGGGGCCACAGCGCTGGGCCTGCTCGCGGCCTTCGGCGTGATCGGCGCCGTGCTCTACCGCCTCTGGCCCCGTCAGGTCGCCGCCTGAACCAGCGTCAGAACAGCATAAAGCATCCCTAGCGACACCAAATACCCGGCGATCAGAAAGTACCCGTCGCGCGTCACCAGACCGAACGCCAGCAGCGCCACGGCACCCGCACCAAAGGACGTAAAGAACGGCACCAGTTCCAGAAACGGCCAGCTGACCGGGATCACCATGCACATCAGAAGCGCCACCTGCCGCAGCGGGTTCAACGCCAGAATGCGCAGGCGCGGATGCGAATGCCGGTCAAACCACCCGGCCGGGCGGCGCAGCCAACGGACCGCAGCCTGCAGCTTTCCCCGCCCCACGCGCCGGCGGCTCAGAAAACCGGGCAGCCACAGATGCTTGCGCCCGGCCAGCGCCTGCCCGACCAGCAGCCACAGTATGATGGCGGACAAGGTCGGCATACCCGGAATGCCCGACAGCGGCGAAACCAGCAGGATCGACACAACCAGCACGGCGGGCATGATCGACCGCTCGCCAATCTTATCGAGAATGTCCTGCACGGACACGTTCTCGCCCTCTCCGGCCCCGTCCAGCGCATCCAGCAGGTGGTTCAGCGTGCGCTTGTCGTCGGGCGTCATTCCGGGTGCTGCAGCAAGGCCGCCAGCCCTTCCTTGTAGGTGGGATAGATCAACTCCACACCCAACGCATCCTTGATGCGATCGTTCCGGACCCGCTTGCTCTCGGCATAAAAACTGCGCGCCATAGGCGTCATATCGGCCGTCTCGAAATCCTCGGCGGGTGGAATAGGCAGGCCCAGCAGATGCGCGGCATGTTCAATCACGTCCTCCGGCGGCGCGGCATAGTCATCACACACATTGTAGGCCGTGCCAGGCGCAGGCTCCACGATGGAGGCGGCCACGATCTGCGCAATGTCCTCTACATGAATGCGCGAAAACACTTGGTTCGGCTTGATGATCCGCCGCGCGGTACCATTGCGCACTTTGGCAAAGGGACCTCGCCCCGGCCCATAGATGCCCGCCAACCGAAAGATATGCAGCGGCAGACCCGGAATGACGGCCCATGCGGCCTCCGCATCCTTCCGCCACTGCCCGCGTCGCGTGGACGGGACAAGCGGCGTGTCCTCATCCACCCAATCGCCACCATGATCACCATAAACCCCGGTGGTGGACAGGTATCCAACCCACTCAAACTGCCCAGCGCGCGCCGCGATCTGATCACCGACTTCGCGCAAAACCGGATCACCCTCCGCATCTGGTCCCGCCGAGATCAGCACATGCGTCGCCGCATCAATCGCAGCGCCCATGTCATCACCGGGAAAGATCAGCGGCTCCACACCTGTGGCTTTCAACGCCTCGGCCTTCTCCGCCGTGCGGGTCGTGCCAATCACGTTCCAACCCTGTGGAAGCAACAGCTTGGTCAGCGCCTTGGCGGAATAACCGTGACCAAAGGAAAGAAGTGTCTTCGTCATCCTGCATAGGTGGCGCGCCTAAGGACCATGCACAAGCCCCTTGCCAAGCTTGGCACGGCATCGCCTAATCGCAACATGGCCAAAGACCCCTCCCTCGACGCCGCCTATGCCCTCGAAACGCCCGAGGATTCAAAACAGCTCTACGCCGCATGGGCCGACAGCTACGACAGCGATTTCGCCCGCAACAGTGACTATATCCTGCCCGAAGCAGTGGCCCGTCACTTCGTGAATATCGGCGGTTTCGGCCCGGTATTGGATGTCGGCGCAGGCACAGGTCTGTGCGGCGGCGCCCTGCGCGCCCGCGGGATCGAGGACATCGACGGCACCGACATCTCCGCCGACATGCTGGAGGTCGCGAAGACCAAGGACATCTACCGCACAACCCGTGTCGAAAACCTCTTTGACGGGTTGGCGACGCCCCATGGCCTGTATCAAGGGGCCGTTAGCTCCGGCACCTTCACCAACGGGCATGTTGGACCGGACGGGATCAAACCGGTATTGGCAGCGGTCAGGCCGGGTGGCCGCATCGTGATATCGGTGAATGCAAAGCACTACGCCGCCTTGGGGTTCGAGGGCGAATTGACCCAGTTAGAGACTGATATCGACGACCTCACCACGACCGAAGTCGCCATCTACGGCCCCTCAGCCACAGGTGATCATGCCAAGGACACTGCCCTCCTCGTCGCCTTCCGACGCGCTTAGTCCTTGTCGAAAAACGGCGTCACCTGCGCCACGATCACCGCGTTTTCATCCAGCGCACGCTGCATCAGCGCCCGCTCCTCGCCATCAATCTCATGCCCCTCGGCCAACCGCTCATCCAGGGTGCCATAGCCAGTCACATCCAGCGGTGCGGTATCGGCCTGTTTCAACAGCGCAACGGTCTCACGCACCGCCTCCGCCTCGTCCACGCCGGACGCAAAGCACATCAGCGCGGCACCGGTCGCCCCATCCGGCAACCCATCCCCGGCCTTGCGCCCGATCTGCACAAGCAGGGTAAACACTTGCTGCCGCGACGCGGGCTTCGGTTTGGATTTCTTGGTCTCGGACATGAATAGGGCCGCCGCAATTTGATTGCGACAGCCCTAGCCCAATTCACATCAAGGCGAAAGCGTTAGGCGCTGCGCACCGCGCGCCCAAGGGAGATCAGGATACACGCCCCCACGATCCCAGCTACCAGTTGCCCAATCCAACCGCCCAGCGTGGACCCGAACACAAAGGTCAAAATCGCGTTGAACACCACAGCGCCAAGGATCCCCAGCACGATGTTCAACAGCAGCGAGTGATCCGTCTTCATGATCTTTTCGGCGATCCAGCCAGCCAAAGCGCCCACGATGATCGCCGCAAACCAACCCAGTCCAGTCATAGGTCATCTCCCATGTGCCAACCTGCACAGACAACATATGACCGGGACTGTTCGTTCCAATCAGTCGCGCAACAACTCGTTGATCGACGTCTTGGACCGGGTCTTTTCATCGACGCGCTTCACGATCACAGCGCAATACAGGTTCACACCGTTCTTCGACGGCATCGACCCTGCCACGACAACCGAGCCGCTCGGCACTTCGCCATACATGACCTCGCCCGTCTCACGATCCACGATCTTGGTTGACTGGCCGATGAACACCCCCATGCCCAGGACAGACCCTTCGCGGACGATACAGCCCTCAACCACCTCGGACCGCGCCCCGATAAAGCAGTTGTCCTCGATAATGGTCGGCCCAGCCTGCATGGGCTCAAGTACGCCGCCAATGCCCACGCCACCCGACAGGTGCACATTCTTGCCGATCTGCGCGCAGGACCCGACGGTCGCCCATGTATCCACCATGGTGCCTTCGTCCACGTAAGCGCCAAGGTTCACAAAAGACGGCATCAACACCACGCCCGGCGCAATAAACGCGGACTTGCGCACGACACAATTCGGCACGGCACGGAAACCGGCAGCCTGCCACTGGTTATCACCCCAACCCTTGAACTTGCTGTCGACCTTGTCCCACCAGCCGCCGCCTTGCGGGCCGCCATCCTGCTGTTCCATGTCCTTGATACGGAACCCCAGCAGCACGGCTTTCTTCGCCCACTGGTTCACATGCCAGCTGCCATCGCCCTGCTTCTCCGCCACGCGCAGACTGCCGCTGTCCAGCGCGTTGAGCGTGTCCTCGATCGCCTCACGGGTCTCACCGGTGGTGGCGGGCGTGATGGTATCCCGCGCGTCCCACGCGGCTTCGATGGCGGTTTCAAGCTGTGCGTTGGACATGGCGGTCTCCCCTCATTGATCGCGGCGCTTAGACAACAATCCGCAGGGCCTTGCAATCATATCTGGGCAAGGCGCGCCCGGCACGTTAGGCCTGTAGGGTCCGACAGGAGAGTATGTGATGAAAGACGACCACCGCAGCCCGTTCCGCGATGCCTATACCGACCGCAAGGCCGTCGAAGGCGCGCCCGATACACCACAGACACGCTCGCCCGCCTACGGTCTGGCCTTTGCCGATGACGAATTCCTGTGCCGGGACGAACTGCGCCCCGTGCGGCTGCAGCTCGAATTGCTCAAGCCCGAGATGATGATGAACGAACAGGGCGTCGAAAGCACGATTGTCCTCTTCGGCGGCGCCCGCATCCCCGACCCGGAAAACAAGGGTGAGGCGCGCACCCAAACCCTCGCTGACCTGTCGTCCTTCTACGACGAAGCACGCGAATTCGCGCGGCTCATGACACTCACGTCCATGGAGACGGGCGGCACCGAAAACGTCATCGTCACCGGCGGCGGCCCCGGTGTGATGGAGGCGGGCAACCGTGGCGCCGTCGATGCCGGTGGCCGCTCCATCGGGCTCAACATCGTGCTGCCGTTCGAACAGGCGCCCAACGCCTATGTCACGCCTGACCTCTGCTTCAACTTCCACTACTTCGCCATCCGCAAGATGCACTTCCTGATGCGCGCCCGCGCCATCTGCGTCTTCCCCGGCGGCTTCGGCACGCTGGACGAGCTTTTCGAATCCCTCACCCTGATCCAGACGGGCCGGATGGAGCGTGTGCCCTTTCTCCTCTTCGGCCGCGCCTTCTGGGACAAGATCATCAACTGGGATGCGCTGTCGGACGCGGGCACTATCTCCGCCGACGATCTCGACCTCTTCCGCTTCGTCGACACGGCACAGGAAGCCATCGAAGTGATCAACACCTGGGGGCCTACTGGCAAACGCGGCGAGGTACCCGGCAGATAAATTTCGGAACCCTTGCCGCCCTTACCCGTTGTCCCCCCGAACAGCAACTGAACCGGAGGGAACAATGGCACAGGGAAAAAACGGCAAGGCTGACACATCCGACGTGGCAGCGCAGATCGAAGTGATCAAATCCGACATCGCAGCGCTGACGGCCCTGATGGGCGACGTCGCCTCGCAAAAGGCCGAAGGGGCCAAGGCGAACGCAGCAGGCATGGCCGACAAGGTCAAACAGACCGCCGCTGATCAGGCAACGCTCGCGCAACTGCGCGCGCAGGAAATGGGCGCATCGGTGCGCACGGCGGCCGAAGATGGGTATGCCAAAACGGAAGATGCTATTCGCCAGCAGCCCGCCATGGCCGTGGGGATCGCAGCAAGCGTTGGCTTCCTGATCGGTCTTCTGGCGACGCGCCGCGCATAATGCTGGCGCAGATCAAGCATAACGTCGCTCAGACCGCCCAACGCGCCGCGCTCGGGGGTCTGGGGGGCGTCTGCCTTCTGGCCGGGGTCGGCTTCCTGACCGCGGCCCTTTTCATGTATCTGCTGACGCAAACCGATCCGATCACGGCCTGCCTGATCATCGGCGGCGGTTTTTCCGGGATCGGACTGGTCTTTGTCGGCCTGTCGCGCGCTGGCAAGGCTCCAACACCACCCGCTGTTGCAACGGCGCAAGCCTCACCTTCTGCGTCCGCAATGACGCCAGTCATGCTCGCCTTCTTAGACGGACTGCAGCAAGGCATGGCGGCACGTCACGCAGCCAAACCCGGAAGCAACGGGTAGTCAGGCGGCCATCTCGGCCGGCAATGTGCACACAGCCACTCGGTGCGGCAGCGTCTCAACCACATCGCCTGTCGCCGTCTCGCGGATAGAATAGCCGTACCCGGCCAAGCGGTGCTTCCACTCGCGGCGCGACAGCGCCTGGCTGCGTTCACGGCTCACCAGGTCCAGCACCTGCGCTTCGACAAACGGGTCATTTCCAAAAAACACGGACATAATCATCACTCCATTTCCTTTTCCCTGAGCCTGTCATGTCAGGGCACCGTGGCGCTATTGGTGCGCAAACAGGAAAAGATTGTGACGATTTCGCGAACAGTTGCACGGGTAGGTAGAAACAATCCTACCGTTTCAGTGAATAGTCAAAGGACTTTCCAGTGCCACGGCTCCGCGTAACGCGAAAGGTCGTGCCATCCGTTTCCCACTTCTGGCAGTCCGTATTCTTCGAATGCGTGGTCAAGGTCCGGCACCAATACTGGTCACGCCAGGCCCACGCGCCTTGCAAACGCTTGCCGCCAAAATTGCCAGTCAATGAACCGTTGGACTTGATGGTAAAATTGTCGCTGTTGAACCACATCTTCTTACCCACAACGAGGGTCCTGAACTCCGCCTCGGTCTGGATCCACTTGAACTCTTGTGCCGCCACGGTCGTCGGCAAGATCAGAATAAATGCAATGGCAATACGTTTGAAAAAAGTCATCATATCAGCTTCCAAGAATGTCGTAACACAATACGAGAAAGCTACAGGCTCCGACCGTCAGGGCAAAGCCTTTTTGCAAAAAGCAGTATGGCGGCTCAGTTCAGCCCAGCCTCCGCCGCAATCTCCTTGCGGCTCTTGCGCGCGCGCTCAGTCGCCGACTTCAACTGCCCGCAGGCGGCCAGAATATCCTCACCCCGTGGCGTCCGGATGGGTGAGGCATAGCCCGCCTGATAGATGATGTTGGCAAAGGCGCGGATCCGGTTGTTCGACGACCGCTTGTAGGGCGCACCGGGCCACTCGTTGAACGGGATCAGGTTCACCTTGGCCGGAATGCCCTCCAGCAATTCCACCAACCGGTGCGCATCGGCGTCGGTATCATTCACCCCATCCAGCATCACATATTCAAAGGTGATCCGCTCCGAATTACGACCGCGCGGATAGGCTTTCAACGCCTCCAACAGCGCCTCGATGTTCCACCGCTTGTTGATCGGCACCAACGTGTTGCGGACGTCGTCGGTCGTGGCGTGGAAAGACACAGCAAGCTGACAGCCAATCTCATTCGCCGTCCGCTCAATCTCCGGCACAACGCCCGAAGTGCTCAACGTGATCCGCCGACGGCTGAGCTGAATGCCCTCCTCATCCATGCAGATCTTCATCGCATCGCGCACGTTCTCGAAATTATAAAGCGGCTCGCCCATCCCCATCAGCACGATGTTGGAAAGCAGCCGCGTCTCATCCTTCGGCGCACCGGGCACGGGCCACTCGTCCAGATCATCGCGCGCCATCATCACCTGACCAACAATCTCCGCCGCAGTCAGGTTGCGCACCAGCTTCTGTGTGCCGGTATGACAGAACGAACAAGTCAGCGTGCACCCGACCTGAGACGACACACACAACGTCCCCCGATCCTCCTCGGGGATATAAACAACCTCAACCTCGTGCCCCCCAGCAATGCGCACCAACCACTTGCGGGTGCCATCGACACTCACCTGCTTCGACACCACCTCGGGGATCTCGATGACAAACTTCTCGGCCAACTCGGCGCGATACACTTTCGACAGGTTCGTCATCGCATCAAAGTCACGCACACCCCATTGGTAAATCCACTGCCAGATCTGCCCCACCCGCATCTTCGCCTGCTTCTCCGGCGTGCCGTGGGCCACCAAAACCTCCCGCAACTGCGGGCGGGTCAGACCCACAAGGTTCACAGGCCCCTCCGGCAGTTTCCGGGGGATCGTCAAAACATCCTGCGTGATCGGCGCATCAGCCATAGCGGTATCCATAAATAGGGTGATGCGCCCCTATATAGGAAACCAACCAACAATCAAAAGGATTCGCCCAAAACGAAAAGAGCAGCGGCCAAAACCACTGCCCTTCTTCTGGCTAAAAATACCTTCGGGGAGTTTGAGGGGCAGACAGCCCCTCATCAGCAAAAATGAATCGCGCGCGCCGTCAGGCGCACATCTGGATCACTCCGCCGCTACCTTGCCCTTTGGCTCCCACGCGAACGGGGCAAAGGCCGCTTCGGTCGGCGTCTCGAACAACGCATTGGTAAAGTTCGAAATCACCTTCTGTGCATAGATCAGAACGGTGTCGAGGATCGCGCGCTCGTCATATCCCGCCGCCTCAAAGGCCGCGATGGCGTCCGCTCCAGGACGCCCATGACTGTCACGGATGGCAAGGGTAAAGGTCCGCAGTGCTTCCAGTTTCGCGGGCAAGGGCGTCTCGTCCCGCAACGCATTCACAACGGCGTCGTCAATCTTCTCCATCTTCGCGAGGCCGGTATGGGCGGGCACACAATAGTGACACTGGTTGGCGACATTCACCGTCATCCAAACCACCGTCCGCTCTTCGGGGGTAAAGGCTGTTCCCTCGATCGCCAGCCGGTGCAGGTGCTGATAGCCCTCCAGCAGACCGGGGCTTTCCGCCATGACGCCATGCAGGCTGGGCAACCAGCCAAAGGCCTTAATCACATTCTCAAGCAGTGGTTTCGAGGACTCAGGGGCGGTATCGACAGTATGAACAGTGGTGGTGACCATAACGAATTCCTTTTTCGGGTTTGTGACCCCACACCACCTAGTAATGGACCAAAAGGTTCCAAACTGCGCAAATGCACCAAAGGGCCGTGCATACCTGCACAGTCCTTCTCACGTTTGTGACTTGCAATGACGGCAGCGTTACCCGCCGCAGCGCGCCTCGGCATCCTCGACCGCCGCCGTAAAGCCCAGCAGCGAGAACGTGTCCGTCGTCGTCGTCCCACGGCTCGAAACACCTGTGACCACGGCATTGGCGCCGCGCTTCATGGCGGTGACGATCTTGGCGTCGTCCGCAGGTGTCGCAGGCCAAGCCCATTCACCCTCGGTGAACAACTCAAACTCGGTGCCGCCAATATTCACGTTGACCGTCGATCCCGACCGGAAGGGATAGCCACCGGTAAAGGCAACTTGTCCCTTGGCTTCTGCACTTGGGCGATAAAACACCATCAGCAGGATCTGACCACGAGTCGCCGCTACGACGCGCCCTTCGCGGGTGTTCACCACCTCCTTGGGCGTCGCAACACCCCAGCATTCCGTTGGATTATCCTCGACGAACACGCTCCAGTCGGTCTTGGCCGCCACCCGGTTCGTGCTTTGATCTTGCGCAAGAGCAGCACCCGCCATAAGCGAAAGCGCGCCGACCGCTCCAATGATCGTCTTCGTAAATGCCATAGCCACAGCCTCCAAGCTGTTCGAAACCTCAATACCTGAACCGTCCCCGGGTGCACCATTTTCGGCGCATTCTCTTGCAAGAGCGGTCTTTCTTCTCGACAAGTCGCACATTAGCGCGAAAGGCGCGACGCAGGAAAGATGAATTGGCGGGAAATCGCCAAGTTGTGAGGGAAAAGATGACACATCCGGCACATGGCGCAGTCACCCTGGCCGAAATCTGGCGCGGCCCCTTCCTGGAAAGCGCACATCAGGGCCACGCGGTCATCTGCGACGACACCGGCCAGATCGTCGAAGCGTGGGGCGAACCCGGCACCGTCGTCCTGCCCCGGTCGTCCTCCAAAATGATCCAGGCCCTGCCCCTCCTGACAAGCGGCGCAGCCGCTGCCCACAACCTTACACCCGAACACCTCGCCCTCGCCTGCGCCTCGCACCAGGGCGCACCCGTCCATGTAAACAAGGTCGGCGCATGGCTCTCCGCCATCGGCAAAGAAGACCACGACTTCAAATGCGGCCCGCAGGAATCCCGCGACCCCGACCTGCGCACGGCAATGATCAAGGGGGACGAAAGCCCCTGCCGCATCCACAACAACTGCTCCGGCAAGCACACCGGCTTCCTGACGCTCGCCAAACACCTCGGCGCGGGCCCCGATTACGTAGACCCCGATCACCCGGTGCAAAACGCCTGTCTCGAAGCCTTCGAACGGGTGACAAATGAAACCTCCCCCGGCTACGGCATCGACGGCTGCTCCGCCCCCAATTTCGCCTGCACCCTACACGGCATGGCCCGCGCCATGGCCCACTTCGCCGCCGCCGCCCCCGACAGCGCCGAAGACCAACTGCGCAACGCAATGACGGCCCACCCCGATCTCGTCGCAGGCGAGGGGCGCGCCTGCACCCGCCTCATGCGCGCCATGAACGGCAAGGTCGCGATCAAAACAGGGGCCGAAGCGTTCTTCATCGCCATCCTGCCCGAACAGCGCATGGGTGTGGCACTCAAGATCACCGATGGCGGCACCCGCGCCGCCGAATGCGCCATCGCACAAATCCTCGTCCGGCTCGGCGCACTCGACCCCAACCACCCCGAGGCGCTGGCCTACACCAGCGCACCCATCAAAAACTGGGACGGCCTCGAAACAGGCCACCTCCGCGCCGCCCCCGCACTCCTCTAACGCGGATCAAGATCCCCCTTACGCGAAACACCCCCGTTTCTTCTGACTGAAAATACGACGGGGGAGGCGCACAGCGCCGGGGGCAGAGCCCCCCTTACACGCTCACAAATTCAGACCGCGCATAGCCCTGCAGGTACAACAGTGCCGTCAAATCCCCGAAATTCACCCGCACGTCACATTGCGCGGCAACAGCCGGTTTCGCGTGCAAGGCGACACCCATTCCCGCGCGCCCCAACATGCCCAAATCATTGGCCCCGTCGCCTACGGCCAGCACATCCGCCTCGGCAATACCCAACCGCGCCGTGATCTCTTCCAAGGCATCCACCTTGGCCTGCTGCCCAAGGATCGGCATGCCAACCTCACCCGTCAGCACACCACCCTCAGCCAAAAGCGTATTGGCCCGATTCTCATCAAACCCAAGCTTGCCCGCCACGGCAGAGGTAAAGGCGGTAAAGCCACCGGACACCAAGGCCGCATAAGCCCCATGCGCCTTCATCGTCGCCAACAAGACCGGCCCGCCGGGCATCAGGGTAATCCGCTCCTCCAGCACCTGCCCGATCACCGCCTCGGGCAGGTTCTTCAACAACCCAACGCGCTCGCGGATCGCCTCCTCGAAATCCAGCTCACCGTTCATGGCGCGGGCCGTGATGTCCTTCACCCGATCGCCCACACCGGCCACATCGGCCAGTTCATCAATGCACTCCTGCTGGATCATGGTGCTGTCCATATCGGCCAGCAGCATCTTCTTCCGGCGGCCCTCCATGGGCAGGATGACCAGATCAACACCCAAGCCTTGCAGCTCGGCCCAAACCTCCCACCGATTGTCCGGCATCACCTCAAGCGAAAATGACGCCGCCTCGTCCACGGCCAACCACTGCGCATCACCACCCCCCCACGCATTGCGCAGATTGTCGATCAGGGCAGGGTCGAGCGACGGCTTGGAGGAATCCGTCAACAGGGTACAAACAAACATGAGGGTCCGTTTCCGATACGCGACGCAGATGTCGCAAATAAATGGTCAAACGGCGCTATAGCTCCGGATTCCCGGTTGCACCACCCCACAGACCTCCATAAACGCAGCGGTGGGACACCCTTCCCCAACGAAGGGCGCATATCTGCAAGGATAACATCAGATGGCTACTACTGCTCCGGTCACGCGGCCGGCAAATCCGCGTTTTTCGTCTGGCCCCTGTGCCAAACCCCCCACCCATACTCTTGCCGCACTCTCCGACGCGCCCCTTGGCCGCTCGCACCGTGCCGCCGAGGGCAAATCCAAGCTCAAGCAGGCGATCGAGGAAACGCGCGACATCCTCGGCGTCCCCGCCGACTACAAGATCGGCATCGTGCCCGCCTCCGACACCGGCGCCTACGAGATGGCGATGTGGTCCCTGCTGGGCGAACGCCACGCTGAAATGGTCGCCTGGGAATCCTTCGGCGCAGGCTGGGTCACCGATGTGGCCAAGCAACTGAAAATCGAACACACCGTCCACACCGCCGACTACGGTCAGATCGTGGACATGGCCGCCCTGAACTATGACCACGATGTCTGCTTCACCTGGAACGGCACCACGTCCGGCGTCCGCATGGCAAATGGTGACGCGATCCCCGCAGACCGCGCAGGGCTAACCCTCTGTGACGCAACCTCCGCGGCCTTCGCCATGGACCTGCCCTGGGACAAGTTGGATGTCACCACGTTCAGCTGGCAAAAAGTGCTGGGCGGCGAAGCAGCCCACGGCATGCTGATCCTCAGCCCCCGCGCGGTAGAACGGCTGGAAAACTACACGCCCCCATGGCCGCTCCCCAAAGTCTTCCGCCTGACCAAAGGCGGCAAGCTGATCGACGGCATCTTCGAAGGCGCGACCATCAACACCCCCTCCATGCTCGCGGTCGAAGACTACCTGTTCTCGCTGAAATGGGCGCGTGAGGTCGGCGGCCTGCAAGGGCTGATCGCCCGCGCCGAGGCCAACGCCCAAGCAGTTTTCGACTTCTGCGACGCAAACGACTGGATCGACAACCTCGCCGTTGATCCTGCAACGCGCTCGACCACTTCCGTCTGCCTAAAGTTCACCGACGACCGGATCACGGACGGCGCCGCCTTCGCCAAGGCCATCGCCAAACGGCTCGCGGATGAAAACGTGGCGCTCGACATCGGCGCTTACCGCGACGCCCCTCCGGGCCTGCGCATCTGGTGCGGCGGCACAGTCGAAACATCAGACATCGAAGCAATGCTGCCCTGGCTGGCCCACGCCTTCGAGACCGAAATCGCAGCCCAAACAGAAGCGGCCTGACCCTTTCCCTGTTTCAAAAAATCCTGGGGGAGGCGCGCAGCGCCGGGGGCAAAGCCCCAAAAACGCTTCCCCTACTCACCAAATCATAGGGTCGCATTTACTGCGCACCACCCGCCCAAGGACAATACAATGCCCAAAGTTCTCATCTCCGACAAACTCTCCGACGCCGCCGTCCAGATCTTCCGCGACCGCGGGATCGAGGTCGACTTCGAACCCGATCTCGGCAAGGACAAGGACAAGCTGGCCGAGGTCATCGGCCAATATGACGGCCTCGCCATCCGCTCTGCGACCAAGGTCACGCCGACGATCCTGAAACACGCCGACAACCTCAAAGTCATCGGCCGCGCAGGCATCGGCACCGATAACATCGACAAGGACGCCGCCAGCAAAAAGGGCGTGATCGTCATGAACACGCCCTTCGGCAATATGATCACGACCGCTGAGCACGCCATCGCCATGATGTTCGCCGTCGCTCGCCAGATCCCCGAAGCCTCGGAATCCACCCACGCAGGCAAATGGGAAAAGTCCAAATTCATGGGCACCGAGCTGACAGGCAAGACCCTTGGCGTCATCGGCGCGGGCAACATCGGCGGCATTGTCTGCGACCGCGCGCGTGGCCTGAAAATGAAAGTCCTCGCCTACGACCCCTTCCTGGGCGAGGAAAAGGCCGCGAAAATGGGCGTGGAAAAGGTTGAACTCGACGACCTGATCAAACGCGCTGACTTCATCACCCTGCACGTCCCCAAGACCGAGCAGACCGCCAACATGATCACGGCCGAGAAAATCGCCATGATGAAACCCGGCGTGCGGATCATCAACTGCGCCCGCGGCGGCCTCGTGGACGAAGAGGCGCTGGCCGAAGCGCTCAAATCCGGCCACGTCGCAGGCGCAGCCTTCGACGTCTTCGCCGAAGAACCCGCCAAGGAAAACGCCCTCTTCAACCTGCCCAACGTCGTCGTCACGCCCCACCTCGGTGCTGCCACAACCGAAGCGCAGGAAAACGTCGCCCTGCAAGTGGCCGAGCAGATGGCCAACTACCTGCTCACAGGCGCCGTCGAAAACGCGCTCAACATGCCCTCCGTCACCGCGGAAGAGGCCAAGGTCATGGGCCCCTGGGTCAAGCTCGCCGGACATTTGGGCAGCTTCACAGGCCAGATGACGGATGAACCGATCAAGGCGATCAACATCCTCTATGACGGTGTCGTTTCCGAAATGAACCTCGACGCGCTCAACTGCGGCGTGGTCGCGGGCATCATGAAGCGGGCCAACCCGGACGTGAACATGGTCTCCGCCCCCGTCATTGCGAAGGAACGCGGTATCCAGATCTCGACCACGAACCAGGACCAGTCCGGCGCGTTCGAGGGCTACATCAAGGTCACAGTCGTCACCGACAAACGCGAACGCTCGGTCGCGGGCACGGTCTTCTCCGACGGCAAACCCCGCTTCATCCAGATCAAGGGCATCAACATCGACGCCGAGATCGGGGCCAACATGCTCTACACCACGAACGAAGATGTGCCAGGCGTCATCGGCCTCTTGGGCAATACAATGGGGCATAACGGCGTGAACATCGCGAACTTTACCCTGGGACGCGCTGCCATCGGCGGCGAAGCCATCGCGCTGCTCTATGTCGACGAACCCATCCCCGCTGACGTGCTGAAAACACTCGAAGGGACCGGGCAATTCACGCAGGTCAAACCGCTCGAATTCGACGTCGCGTGAGGAGCAGGGCGGAGGATAGCTCCGCCTTACGATTGTCACCGAACTGAACTAAACGCATGGGCGACCCGAGACCGAGGACGCCCATGCCACGCCCCGCAGCCTATATCCTGTGCACCAGCCCACGCAGCGGCAGCACACTCCTCTGCGGGCTCCTGCGCGACAGCGGCGCGGGACATCCCAAATCCTACTTCCACCGCCCATCCCTCGCCGACTGGCGCAGCGGTTTGGACCTCGACCCAAACACACCCCGCGCTGACATCTTCGCAGAAGCCGCACGGCAAGGGCGGGCAAACACCGACATCTTCGGCCTGCGCCTGCAACGTCAAAGCGCACCCTTCTTCTTTGAACAACTGCGCGACATGCACCCCGCAGCGCAAACCGACGCTCAAGCCGTCACCGCCCAATTCGGCCCCACCCGCTACCTCTACCTGCACCGCACCGACAAACTGGCCCAAGCCGTGTCACTGGTGCGCGCCAGCCAAAGCGGCCTCTGGCACCGCAACGCCGACGGGTCGGAACTGGAACGCACCGCCCCACCGCAAACGCCAACATATGACCAAGACGCCATCGCAACTGAACTTGCGACGGCCAAAACCTACGATACCGAATGGGAAACGTGGTTCACACGCGAGGGCATCACGCCCTTCCGCCTGGATTACGACAGGCTCGCAGCCGACCCACATGCAACACTGGCGCGCGTGCTAAACCACCTCGACCTGCCGCCTGTCACATTGTCAGCCCCCGCCGTCGCCAAACTCGCCGACGACATCAACGCGGACTGGATCGCCCGGTTCAAAGCCGACACGAAATGACAGTACGGCACGGGTGTCATCCGCCTTGCACCGCACGCCAATGACGGTACGGTAAACCAATGCCCGGCTTCGACACCCTCCTCGCTTTTCTCATCGCCACCGCGATCTTCGCCTACATCCCCGGCCCCGCGATGCTCTACGCAACAGCGCAAACGCTCGCCCGTGGCACGCGCGCCGGGCTTATGGCCGCGCTCGGCATCCATATCGGCGGCTACGTGCACGTGCTGGCCGCCGCCTTCGGCCTCGCCATCCTCTTTGAACTTGTACCGCCCCTCTACCTCGCGCTGAAACTGATCGGCGCCGCCTACCTCATCTGGCTGGGGATCCAGATGATCCGCACACGCAACGCCCGCGTAAATGCCACACCTCAAGGCAGCCGCGACCCGGCACGCGCCTTCCGGCAAAGCATGACGGTCGAAATACTGAACCCAAAGACAGCGCTTTTCTTCGTGGCCTTCCTGCCGCAATTCTCCGACCCGGGCGCAGCACTCCCGATCTGGGCGCAACTCCTGATCCTCGGCACCATGGTCAACATCATGTTCTCCAGCGCCGACCTCGTCTGCGTGGCGCTGGCCTCCCGCATGTCACGTCTGCTCGCACGTTCGGGCCGGGCCACAGCTCGGGCCAAGGCACTCGGCGGCTCGATCCTTGTCGGTCTCGGCGTGACCGTCGCCCTCGACCGATAGACCCGAACGCAGTAAGGCAAAGGCACCCTCCGCCCCGCCCGAAAGACCCCCCATGACAGACCCCATCTACGCCATCGGCGACATCCACGGCCAAATGGCCGAGCTGAACCGCGTGTTATCCCTGATCGAAACAGACGGCGGCCCCGGCGCGCAGATTGTCTTTCTCGGCGACTATACCGACCGTGGCCCCGACAGCCGCGCCGTCCTCGATACCCTGATCGCCGGACGTGACGCAGGCCGCAACTGGACATTTCTCAAGGGCAACCACGACCGCATGTTCGAATGGTTCATGGCCGACCCGCTTCGGCACGATCCCCACCTGATGGTCGAACTCTATTGGCTGCACGACCGGCTCGGCGGCGCCACGACACTCGCCTCCTACGGCGTGGACGCAAGCGGCCACCGCCGGGAAAAGGAGGTGCAGGCCGACGCCCGCGCCGCCGTGCCAACATCTCATCTTACCTTCTTGCAAGACCTCCGCCTGATGCACGTCACCAGCGGCATCATGTTCGTCCACGCGGGCATTCGTCCCGGCGTCCCGATCAGGGACCAGACAGAAGAAGACATGCTCTGGATCCGGCAAGAGTTCCACAACTCCAACGCAACGCACCCCAAGCTGATCGTCCATGGCCACACCCCGGTCGAGGTGCCGACGCATTACGGCAACCGCATCAACCTCGACACCGGCGCAGGCTACGGCAGGCCGCTCACCGCCGCGGTGTTCGAAGGTGACGCCGCGTGGACTCTGACCTCCTCAGGGCGCCAGCCTCTTACCACGTAGGCTGGGCTTCAGCCGGGCTAACATCTCAGGTCCAGTCCAGCACAACCTTGCCGGAAGACCCCGCCTTCATCGCCGCAAACCCAGCCTCGAACTCCTCCGCCCGGAACCGGTGCGTGATCACCTTTGACACATCGAGCCCATTCTCCAGCATCGCGATCATCTTGTACCAGGTCTCGAAAATCTCGCGCCCATAGACCCCTTTGATCGTGATCGCCTTGAACACGATCCGGCTCCAATCCACGGGGCTCTTGCCCGGCGGAATCCCCAGCATCGCAATGCACCCACCCATCGTCATCGCCTCAACCATCTGATCGAGCGCTTGCTGATTGCCGGACATTTCCAGACCCACATCAAAGCCCTGGGTCATCCTCAATTCTTCAATGATCTCAGACAGTTCCCGCTCCGCCACATTCACCGTCACCACGTCGGCAACACGCTCAGCCAGCGCCAACCGGTCCGGGTTCACATCCGTGATCACCACATGCCGCGCGCCCACATGGCGCGCCACAGCCGCCGCCATGATCCCGATAGGTCCGGCACCGGTGACCAGCACATCCTCCCCGATCAGATCAAAGGACAGCGCCGTATGCACCGCATTCCCAAGCGGATCCAGAATGGCCCCCACATCGTCCGAAATCCCATCCGGCAACGGCACCACGTTGAACGCGGGCAGACGCAGATACTCGGCAAACGCCCCCTGCTCATTCACCCCGATCCCCCGCGTCGCCGGGTCCAGATGAAACTTCCCCGCCCTACTCTGGCGCGAGGTTTTCCCGATCAGATGTCCCTCGCCCGAGCATCGCTGCCCGAGCGTCAAGTCATTGACGTTAAGACCTAAATCCACGATCTCCCCGGCAAACTCATGCCCCGTGATCAGCGGCGTCGGCACGGTGGCAGAGGCCCATTCATCCCAATTCCAGATATGAATATCAGTCCCGCAAATCCCGGTCTTCTTCACCCGGATCAACACGTCATCGGGCCCAATCTCCGGCACCGGCGCCTCGACCCGCCACAACCCTTCCTGCGGATGCGTCTTTTCCAAAGCCATCATGGTGTTACGCATCAAATCACCCCCACCGCTTTGCCAGCAGTTTCAAAGGCTTGTAGCCCTCGATCCAGATCATCCTGCGTCAGCGCCGCATTCATCTGCGTCCTGATCCGCGCCTGCCCACGCGGCACAACTGGGAAGAAAAAGCCCGAGACATAAACCCCCTCATCAAACAACCGCGCCGCCATATCCTGCGCCAATTGCGCTTCGCCCAGCATGACGGGGATGATCGGATGCTCACCGGGCAGGAGCTCAAAACCCAGCGTTTCCAGGCTCTTACGCCAGTACGCCGCATTGTCGAACAACCGCGCCCGCAGCGCGTCACCCTCCTCAACCAACCGGATCGCCTCAATCGCCGCGGCCACAATCGCCGGCGGCAACGAATTCGAAAACAGGTACGGCCGCGCCCGCTGGCGCAGCAGATCAATCACCGGCTGTGGCCCCGCGATATAGCCTCCAATCGACCCGCCCAGCGCCTTGCCCAAGGTTCCGGTCAACACATCGACATCCACACCGAAATGCGCCGGTGTCCCCTCACCCTTCAGCCCCATGAACCCGGTGGCATGGCAATCGTCCACCATCACCAGCGCGCCAAAATTCCGGGCAAGTTCAGTGATTTCCGGCAACTTCGCCAGATATCCGTCCATCGAAAACACGCCATCTGTCGCAATCATGATATGGCGCGCACCATCCGCCTTGGCCGCGCGCAATTGCTTTTCCAGGCTGTCCATATCGCTGTTGGCATAGCGATAGCGTTTCGCCTTACACAGACGAATGCCATCAATGATCGACGCATGGTTCAGCGCATCGGAAATGATCGCGTCCTCCGGCCCCAAAAGCGGCTCGAACAGCCCGCCATTGGCATCGAAACAGGCAGCAAACAGGATCGCATCGTCCTTGCCCAGAAACCGCGCCAGCTGCTGTTCCAGCTCGCGATGCAAGTCCTGCGTACCGCAGATGAACCGGACGGAGGCCATGCCGAACCCCTTGTCATCCATAGCATTTTTCGCCGCCGCAATCAGGTCGGGATGGTCGGCAAGCCCAAGATAATTGTTGGCGCACAGGTTCAGAACCTCGCGTCCGCCAACGTCGATGCGCCCGCCTTGGGGCGAGGTGATCTCGCGCTCGCGTTTGAACATCCCGTCCGCTTCGATCTGGGCCAGAGTGTCGGTCACATGAGTCAGAAAGGCTTGGGTCATAGATGTGCTCCTTTGCGAGAACATCTAACATCCCGGATACGATTCCGGTAGAGCGGATTTCATAATTACGGACAAAAATCCGTTACAGCGGATTTACGCTCAGGCGTTCTGCACCACCAGAAAGGCGCGCGCGGGCCGGTCCGCTTCGATCCGGTGCGGCACGTCAGCTGCATAGCGGGCCGTATCGCCCTGCCCCACCTTCTCGGAAGCGCCGCCGCTCGTCACCTTCAGCTTACCTTCGATCACGGTCAGATGTTCGCGCGCGCCACGGGCATGGGGCTGACTGTCCAGCACGCCGCCCCCGGCAAAGCGCAGCTCATACACCTCGTGCTGCCCTGCCTCCTCTGGCGGGCTGAGGATACGGATGGTGCAACCCGCACCACGGTTCTCAATGCTGGGCACATCGCCCGCGCGCAGCACCTCGATCCGCTCTGCCGTGCCCTCGTCCAAGAGCCCCGCAAAATCCACCTGCAAGGCCCGCGTCAGGTTCCAGAGCGTCGCGATGGTGGGCGAAGACTCTCCCCGCTCGATCTGACTGACCATCGACCGGGACACGCCCGACAGTTTTGCCACCGCATCTAGGCTTAGGCCCTGCGCCCGCCGCGCATCCTTTAGCCGTGTGGGCAGAAGGGACAATATAGCGTCTGTATTCTCCGTCATGACGGAGTGATGCCAATGCCGCCACGTCAAAGTCAAGTCCGGGGGCTGACATGTGCCGGGCGCAGGGTCATATCAAATGACAAAAGGGAGGATCACCATGACCCAAGATATCGTCATTCTGGACGGCGCACGCACCGCCATCGGCACCTTCGGCGGATCGCTCGCAGGCACCACGCCCATCGACTTGGGCACCGTCGCGGCCAAGGCGGCACTTGAGCGGTCAGGTGTCGAGGGCGGGCAGATCGGCCATGTCGCCTTTGGCCACGTCATCAACACCGAGCCGCGCGACATGTATCTGTCTCGCGTGGCGTCGATGCAGGCGGGTGTGCCCGATACGACGCCGGCGATGAACGTGAACCGGCTGTGTGGGTCCGGCGTACAGGCAATTGTGAGCGTGATTCAGTCTCTGATGCTGGGCGATTCCGAGTTTGGCCTCGCCGGTGGGGCCGAGAACATGTCCCGCTCGCCCTTTATCATTCCCAGCCAGCGCTGGGGCGCCAAAATGGGCGACGTCAAAACGCTCGACATGATGCTGGGCGCGCTGAACTGCCCCTTTGGCACCGGGCATATGGGTGTGACGGCCGAGAATGTTGCCGCCGAGCATCAGATCACCCGCGAGGCGCAGGATGCCTTTGCACTGCAAAGTCAGGAACGCGCGGCGGCCGCGATTGCGGATGGGCGCTTTGCCAGCCAGATCACCCCGGTCGAGGTCAAGGTGAAGCGTGACACTGTCGCCTTTGAGGTTGATGAGCACCCGAAGGCGACGAGTTTAGAGGCGTTAGGTGGTCTTCGCGCTGTGTTCCAGAAAGATGGCTCCGTCACCGCAGGCAATGCGTCGGGCATTAATGATGGCGCCGCGGCTGTTGTTCTGGCGACCGCCGATGCCGCTGAGAAGGCGGGGCTGAAACCGAAAGCGCGCGTGTTGGGCTATGCGCATGCAGGCGTCCGGCCTGAGGTCATGGGCATCGGCCCGATCCCTGCGGTGCGCAACCTGCTCGACCGGACAGGGTTGTCTGCAGGCGACTTCGACGTGATCGAATCGAACGAAGCATTTGCCGCGCAGGCCCTTGCTGTGTCGAATGATCTGGGCCTGGACCATGCCCGCGTGAACCCAAACGGTGGTGCAATTGCGCTGGGGCACCCGGTTGGGGCGACTGGCGCGATCATTACTGTGAAAGCGCTGTATGAACTTGAGCGGATTGGGGGATCAAAGGCGCTGATCACCATGTGTATCGGTGGTGGTCAGGGGATCGCCTTGGCGATTGAACGCATCGCTTGAGGTCAGCGTCGGACTGGGGCTCTGCCCCAGACCCCGGGATTTTTTTGAAACAGGGAAGAGGCTTAGGCCAATGCTTCGATGAGGAGCGTGAGGCCGCCCCCGGCCAGAAGGCCTGCGATGGCGGCCAGCGTGATCCAACGCCAGAAGCCATTGCGTTTGGGCGGTTGCGGGTTGGATTGCGCGATCAGCGCCTGTTCGACAAGGCGCGGCAGGCGGGGGCCGAAGCGGGTCAGGACGCGGGCCGTTTTGTAGAGGTCGCTGACCACGGCACGGGGGCCGATGGACTTCTGGATGTAGTCCGATACCACGGGCGAGGCGACCTGCCAGATGTTGATGTTGGGGCTGAGCGAGCGCGCGACGCCCTCGACCACCACCATTGTGCGTTGCAGCAGGATCAGTTCGGTGCGGGTTTCCATGCCGAAACGCTCGGTCACTTCGAAGAGGTAGGCGAGCAGGCGGCCCATGGAGATCTTGGATGCGTCCATTCCGAAGATCGGCTCGCCCACGGACCGCAGGGCGCGGGCGAATTCATCGACATCCTTGTGCGCCGGGACATAGCCCGCTTCGAAGTGCACCTCGGCCACGCGCTTGTAATCCTTGCGGATGAAGCCAAACAGGATCTCGGCATAGACGCGGCGGGTGTACTCGTCGATATGCCCCATGATCCCGAAATCATAGGCGATGATGTCCCCGTTGGCCGCGACCTTGAGGTTGCCCTGGTGCATGTCGGCGTGGAAATAGCCATCGCGCAGGGCGTGCATGAGGAAGAGTTTGAGCACCCGTTCGCCCAGCTGGACGCGGTCGTGGCCTGCGGCGTCGATTGCGGCGTTGTCGCCCATCGGCACGCCATCGGCCCATTCAAGGGTCATCACGCGGCGGCCCGAGTATTCCCAGCGGACTTTGGGCAGGTGGAACCCTTCGTCCTTTTCCGTGTTGGCGGCGAACTCACCGGCGGCGGAGGATTCGAGGCGCAGGTCCAGTTCGCCCTGCACGACGCCGTCGAAATGGGCGATCACGTCGACAGGTTTGAGGCGCCGCGCGCCGGGCGCGAAGAGTTCGACGATAGAGGCGGCGAAATAGAAGGCGTCGATGTCCTTCTGGAACGCCTTTTCGATGCCGGGGCGGAGGACTTTGACAGCCACATACTTGTCGTCATCGGCCAGCTTCGCCTTGTGCACCTGCGCGATGGACGCAGCAGCGACGGGTTCGCTGAATTCGGAGAAGAGGGTGTCGGTGGGCACACCCAGTTCCCGCTCAACCTCTGCCTTGGCGTCCGTGGCGGGGAAGGGGGGGAGTTGGTCCTGCAGCACGCGCAGTTGAACGGCGAGTTCGTCGCCGACCACGTCGGGACGGGTCGACAGGATCTGGCCGAACTTGATGTAGGCGGGACCGAGCGCCGTGATCGCGCGGATGGCGGGCGGCATGTTTGGATCGCCCTTGTAGCCGAGCCAGCGGAAGGGTTTGGCGAGCGCCTTGGCGACGATGCGCAGGGCGGGGGGCGCTTCGAATGCGTCCAGGACCACGTTCATCGCGCCTGCGCGTTCCAGCGTTGCGCCCGTGCGGATCAGGCGGATGATGTTGTGGGGACCTTTCACCAGGTTGTCCCCGCGGGGACAGAAGCGCGATTTTGGAGTTTCCCCGCGGGGACACTTGCGCTTAACGCTTTCTTAACCACAATATATTGAAAAATCATCAGATTTTCCACCCGGAATGCAGGCAGGCGATGCCCATGGACAGGTTCCGGTACTTGGCATTCTCGAACCCCGCGGCGCGGACCATGGACAGGAATGTCTCCTGATCCGGGAACTTGCGAATGGATTCGACCAGGTACTGATAGCTGTCGCGGTCATTCGCGATGATCTGGCCCATGCGCGGGATCACGTTGAAACTGTAGAGGTCATATAGCTTTTGCATGCCGTCATTTGGCAACTGGCTGAACTCCAGCACCATCAGGCGGCCGCCGGGTTTCAGGACGCGGTAGGCTTCGTTCAGCGCCTCTTGGGGCCGCGTCACGTTCCGGATGCCAAAGCTGATCGTGTAGACGTCGAACGTATTGTTGTCGAAAGGCAGGGCCATCGCGTCGCCGACCACCCAGTCGAGGCTGTCAGACATCTTGTCTGCCTCGGCCCGTTTGCGCCCCTCGACCAGCATGGGTTCGGTGAGGTCCAGAACGGTAGCGTGGCCGTGGCCCGCGCGTTTGAGGAACTTGAACGAGATGTCACCAGTGCCGCCCGCCACGTCGAGCAGCTTTTGACCCGCACGTGGGGCCAGCCAATCCATCATCGCCTCTTTCCAGATGCGGTGGATACCGACGCTCATCACGTCGTTCATGATGTCGTACTTTGAGGCGACCGAGCCAAACACACCCTGCACGCGACCGGCCTTTTCGTCCTCGGGCACGGTTTCGAAGCCGAAATGCGTGGTTTTGTCTTCGGTCATAGGCGGGGGCGTCTTTCTCTTTTGTCAGGCCTTGTTATAGGCCGCCTGCGGGCATACACAACGGGGCCCTTTCGCCGCAGGAGTCCGCGTTCCATGCCCGAACTGCCCGAAGTTGAGACGGTCCGTCGCGGCCTTGCCCCCACCATGGAAGGGGCTGTGATTGCCCAGGCGGATGTGAACCGGCCGGATTTGCGGTGGCCGTTTCCGGCTGGGATGGCAGAGCGGTTGAGCGGGCAGCAGGTTTTGGGGCTGCGGCGGCGGTCGAAGTATATTTTGGCCGATCTGGCCTCGGGCGAGACGCTGCTGATCCATCTCGGGATGTCGGGGCGGATGCTGGTTTCTGGCGACCCGCTGGGGGTGTTTGTGCATGAACATCCCGCGCCCGAGAAACATGACCATGTGGTGCTGCACATGGACAATGGGGCGCGCATTACCTTCAACGATCCGCGGCGCTTTGGGGCGATGGATTTGATGGACACAGCAACGGCGGAGCAACATAAGCTGCTCGCCGTGCTTGGACCCGAGCCGCTGGGCAATGCATTCAACGAGGATCATCTGATCGCCGCTTTCAAGGGCAAGAACACGCCCGTCAAATCCGCGCTGCTGGATCAGAGAATCGTCGCGGGACTGGGCAATATTTACGTTTGCGAGGCGCTTTTTCGGGCGGGCATCTCGCCCATGCGCAAAGCCGGGCGGATTTCGAAAGCACGGGTGGCAGCGCTGGTGCCGATCATCCGCGATGTGCTGGCCGAGGCCATTGAGGCGGGCGGCTCGTCCCTGCGCGATTTCCGCCAAGCCGATGGAGAACTTGGATATTTTCAGCATCGGTTCGATGTGTACGGGCGCAAGGGGGAACCTTGTCGCACGCCCGGGTGTTCGCAAACCGTGGCACGGATCGTGCAGTCGGGGCGGTCGTCTTTCTACTGCAGGTCGTGCCAATCTTGACTTGAAACGGGGCGCGCAGGTGTTAACCCTGACCCCTTGAACCGCAACTGATGAAAGCGAACCCATGGCCTATGAGACGATCATCGTCGACGTGGAAGACCATATTGCAAAGGTCACTCTAAACCGGCCGGATGCGCTGAATGCCCTGAACGATCAATTACTGACCGAACTGTCCGACGCGATGGGTGCGGCACAGGCCAATGACAAGGTGCGCTGCATTGTCATCACCGGGTCGGAAAAGGCGTTCGCCGCCGGGGCCGACATCGCGATGATGAAGGACAAGTCGTTTACAGAGGTGTTTTCAGAGGATCTGTTTGGTCCCGAGACCGATGCCATTGTGCGGGTGCGCAAGCCGGTGATTGCGGCTGTGTCCGGTTATGCGCTGGGCGGGGGCTGCGAGTTGGCAATGATGTGTGACTTTATCATTGCGTCAGACACCGCGAAATTCGGCCAGCCCGAGATCAACCTGGGCGTCATGGCCGGGATCGGCGGCACACAGCGCCTGACCCGTGCGGTGGGCAAGGCCAAGGCGATGGATATGAACCTGACGGGCCGGTTCATGGACGCCCAAGAGGCGGAGCGGTGCGGGCTGGTGAGCCGCGTGGTGCCCGCCAAGAAGCTGATGGACGAAGCGATGAGCGCCGCCGAGAAGATCGCAGAAAAGTCGATGATCTCTGTCATGGCGGTCAAAGAGGCGGTGAACCGGTCGTTCGAGACGCCACTGCGCGAGGGCCTGTTGTTCGAACGCCGCGTATTCCATTCGCTGTTCGCGACCGAAGATCAGAAGGAAGGCATGGCTGCTTTCCTTGAAAAGCGCGAGGCGCAGTTCCGGGATAAGTAGCGCTCAGGTCTGGTTGGCGCCGCGCAATTGGCGAATCGTGGCGCGAATGCGTTGCCAATCTTCGGCCTCGGTGCGGTTGCCTGCTTCGGCGGCGGCGCGGGCGTGCTGGGCGGCGTGGGCTTCGGCCTTGTCGCCATGCGCGCGGTAGAGCGCGCGGGCGTGCCGAACAGTGGCCATAGGTTGAGTCATGTCGTCCTCCGGTGGCAGCTGAATGCGGGCAGTATATCACATCCCGGTCGGACTGTGCAGGATTGGTTGCGGGGCCGTTGACTCTGATCTGCAAACCGCCTAACTGCACGGCTTCTGAAACTACCGCACCAATAGATTGGGACGAGATAACATGGCAAATTCGCCTCAGGCCAAGAAGCGGGCCCGTCAAAACGAAAAACGCTTCCAAGTGAACAAGGCGCGTCGCTCGCGCATCCGCACCTATCTGCGCAAAGTCGAAGAGGCGATTGCCTCCGGTGACAAGGACGCAGCATCGGCCGCACTGAAAGCCGCACAGCCCGAGCTGATGCGCGGTGTGACCAAGGGCGTCTACCACAAGAATACTGCATCGCGGAAAATGTCTCGCCTGTCGGCACGGGTCAAAGCGCTGGGTTAAACCGCGCTCTCTCTGCAACACCGAAAGCGTCGCAATTTTGCGGCGCTTTTTTTGTTTTTCCTATGAAAACAAGGCATGCGCAGATTCTTTTCGGCGGATTCATGAGTCAAGTTTTACTTTGTCTGGACGGCCCGCTCACGAACTTGCTACCTCTATTTTGCGGTTGGGAATCGCCTTGGGGGGACAGGCCAACCACAGCGTTTGCAGGATATGCGCGTGGTGGTTGGATAGGGGATGGCTTGTGTAGTCTGATCCGAATTGGAGCATGCGTTTCGACGCCTGCCTGACCTGTCATATAATTTGGTGTGCGGACGGCACGTGCTGAAAACCTGACAACATCAGGATCGGCGCGCGCCACATCTGTAGATATCCGAACGGATCAAAACCACGCCGTAGGCAGTGGACTGGTTTTGGTCACCCTGAGACACGGTACGGGCTGGACTGGCGAGCCGTAGATCGCCGGTGTTGAAATGGTAGAAGGGACGGTTGGACGCGCATGACACAAGAAAAATGGGGACAGCTGAGACAACGGCTGCTCAAGACAGTAGGCCAAAACAATTACACAACATGGATCGAGCCCTTGAAGTTTCGGGGATTGCAAGACGGGATAGCCACCTTTGATGTGCCCACGAATTTCATGGGCAACTACGTGAGCCAGAATTTCTCTGACCTGATCCTGCACGAGCTGAAGTCCGAGGATGACAGCATCTGCCGCCTCAGCTTTGCCGTGGCTGCAAATTCCGGTGCGCGCCCGTCTGCCGTGGATGCCCCGAAGGCGCTGCCAACCGCCGGCAAGTCGGCCCAATCCGCGTTGACGGCAGCCCCGCTGGACAAGCGATTCACCTTTGACAGCTTCGTCGTCGGCAAGCCGAACGAACTGGCCCATGCCGCCGCCAAGCGCGTGGCCGAGGGTGGTCCCGTCACCTTCAACCCGCTGTTTCTGTACGGTGGCGTAGGCTTGGGTAAGACGCACCTCATGCACGCCATTGCATGGGAGTTGCAGACCCGCCGCCCCGACCTGAACGTTCTGTATCTGTCGGCCGAGCAGTTCATGTACCGCTTTGTCCAGGCGCTGCGTGATCGCAAGATGATGGATTTCAAGGAAATGTTCCGCTCTGTCGACGTGCTGATGGTGGATGACGTCCAGTTCATCGCAGGCAAAGACAGCACGCAGGAAGAGTTTTTTCACACCTTCAACGCGCTGGTGGATCAGAACAAGCAGATCATCATCAGCGCCGACCGCGCGCCGGGCGAGATCAAGGACCTGGAAGAGCGCGTGAAGTCGCGGCTGCAATGCGGTCTGGTCGTGGACCTGCACCCGACCGACTACGAATTGCGTTTGGGCATCTTGCAATCCAAGGTCGAACAGCAGGTCGAAACCTATCCCGACCTGCGTGTCGAGGATGGTGTGCTGGAATTCCTCGCCCACCGCATTTCGACCAATGTTCGTGTGCTTGAGGGTGCTTTGACCCGTCTGTTCGCGTTCGCGTCGCTCGTTGGTCGCAAGATCGACATGGACCTGACCCAGGATTGTCTTGCCGACGTGTTGCGCGCATCCGAACGCAAGATCACCGTCGAAGAGATCCAGCGGAAGGTGTCCGAGCACTATAACATCCGCTTGAGCGACATGATCGGCCCAAAGCGCCTGCGCGCCTATGCCCGCCCGCGTCAAGTCGCCATGTATCTGGCCAAGCACATGACATCCCGGAGCCTGCCCGAGATTGGGCGCCGCTTTGGCGGTCGTGACCACACCACTGTCATGCACGGTGTGAAGCGGATCGAAGAGTTGAAACAGTCCGACGGCCAGATCGCCGAGGATCTGGAACTGCTGCGCCGCGCGCTCGAGGCGTAAACCTGCCGCAAAAGAATCACAGAGGGGCGTCCACAGGGCGCCCTTTTTCGTTTTCCGCAGCGCCTCGTCTTGACGTCGGTGCCTGCCCGCCCGACAAGCAATAAAATGCTTGTGAAGTGCGGCGGTTGGGCTAGTCTGCCCGTCCCGAGACAGAGGTGGGGAGACGGACCATGAAGATCAGTGTCGAACGCGGTGTGCTGCTGAAGGCCGTGAGCCAGGCCCAATCCGTGGTCGAGCGTCGCAACACCATTCCGATCCTCGCCAACGTGCTGATCGAGGCCGAAGGGTCCGACGTAACCTTCCGCGCCACCGACCTTGACATCGAGGTAGTGGACAAGGCCCGCGCTCAGGTGGAACGGGCCGGGTCCACCACCGTCGCCGCCACGACCCTGCATGAGATTGTGCGCAAGCTGCCCGATGGCGCGCTTGTCACCCTGACCGCCGACACCGCAGCTGGCCGTTTGACGGTTGAGGCGGGGCGCTCGAACTTCTCGCTCGCGACGCTGCCCAAGGAAGATTTTCCGGTTATGGCGTCGTCCGAATATGCCTCGAATTTCTCGGTCGAGGCGCCGAAGCTGCGCCGCCTGTTCGACAAGTCGAAATTCGCGATCTCGACGGAAGAGACACGGTACTATCTGAATGGCGTCTACATGCACATCGCCGATGGCGATGATGGCAAGGCGCTGCGCTGTGTTGCGACCGACGGCCACCGTCTGGCGCGGATCGACAGTGAACTGCCCGAAGGGGCAAGCGACATGCCTGGTGTGATCGTGCCCCGCAAGACCGTGGGTGAGCTGCGCAAGCTGCTGGACGACGACGACATGAAGATCGCCGTGTCGGTGTCGGAAACCAAGGTACGCTTTGCCACACCCGACATCACGCTGACATCGAAGGTGATCGACGGGACATTCCCCGACTACACGCGCGTCATTCCGGTTGGCAATACCCGCAAGCTGGAAGTGGATGCGAGCGACTTTGCAAAGGCGGTGGATCGGGTCGCCACCGTGTCGTCTGAACGGTCGCGCGCCGTGAAGTTGCAACTGGACGAGGATCGGCTGGTCCTGTCCGTGAACGCCCCTGACAGCGGTGCGGCAGAGGAAGAACTGGCCGTCGCCTATGGCGATGAACGGTTGGAGATTGGGTTCAATGCGAAGTATCTGCTTGAGATCGCAAGCCAGGTGGATCGCGAGAATGCAGTCTTCATGTTCAACTCCTCGGGCGATCCGACCCTGATGCGCGAAGGTACGGACCAATCTGCGGTTTATGTCGTCATGCCGATGCGCGTGTGAGCGGGCGGAATTTGACACAAATTCCGGTCCGTTTTCTTTGAAAGAAAACGGCACCATGGCTGGCCTTTCGCTTTCATGCCTAACGGTTTCCCATTTCCGGTCGCACAAGGTGGCGCGTCTGGACCTCGATCCGCGGCCCGTTGCGATTTACGGTTCCAATGGCGCGGGCAAGACAAACATCCTGGAAGCCGTATCCCTGTTTTCTCCGGGACGGGGGCTGCGCCGGTCATCGGCGGAGGACATGACGCGGCGGCCCGAGACGTTGGGTTGGAAACTGTCGGGTGTGTTGCAGTCTTTGCAACAGGTCCATGAGGTTGAAACCTGGTCCGAGGGTGGTTCCCCCCGGCAAGTGAAAATCGACGGCAAGGCGGCGCCTCAGACGGCTCTGGGCCGCATCGCACGCGTGTTGTGGCTGATCCCGTCGATGGACCGGCTATGGATCGAAGGGGCAGAGGGGCGGCGGCGGTTTCTGGATCGCATGACGTTGTCCTTCATTCCGGACCATGCGCAGGTGTCACTGGACTATGAAAAGGCGATGCGCGAGCGCAACCGGCTGCTCAAAGATATGGTGCGGGATGCACATTGGTATGCTGCCCTTGAACAGCGTATGGCCGAGACGGGGGCAGCCATTCACTCCAATCGATTGCAAGCGTTGGCGGAGTTGGCAGAGGCGCAAGCGGGGGCACAGACCGCCTTTCCTGCCGCGGACCTGACGCTGCAACCGGGTGAGTTGGGTATGCCGGACAGTGCGGAGGACGTGCGAACGGCTCTCGCAGAGGGGCGCGCGCGTGACCTTGCCGCCGGTCGCACCCTGATCGGGCCGCATCGGGCGGATTTGTATGGCGTCTATGCGGCCAAGGGTGTTCCAGCCAAGGATTGTTCGACCGGAGAACAGAAGGCGTTGCTCGTCTCTTTGATCCTCGCCAATGCGCGGGCCTTGGCGCGGGATTTCGGTGCGCCACCGCTCTTGTTGCTGGATGAGGTGGCGGCCCATCTGGATGCGGACCGGCGCGCGGCGCTCTATGACGAGATATGCGGACTTGGCGCGCAAGCCTGGATGACGGGCACTGAAACGGCGCTGTTCGACAGTCTGGGCGACCGTGCGCAATACGTCGAAGTGACGGAAGATGACGGGGTCAGCGCGGTGGCGCGGCGCTAGCCTCATCCTCCTGTCCCGACACACAAAATCTTGTGTCAGTTGCGTGACATTCCCTGTGGAAAACGGTATATTTTGCGGAACCACTCAAAGGGCCCGATTATGGCAGATAACGAGCAAAATCCCGAAGAATACGGCGCGGATTCCATCAAGGTTCTCAAGGGCTTGGAAGCTGTACGCAAGCGTCCGGGGATGTATATCGGTGACACCGATGATGGCAGCGGTCTGCACCACATGGTGTATGAGGTTGTCGACAACGGAATTGACGAGGCCTTGGCCGGTCATGCGGACGCTGTGACCGTCACGATTCACGCCGATTCCAGCGTATCGGTCAGCGACAATGGGCGCGGGATTCCGGTGGGTATTCACGAGGAAGAAGGCGTTTCGGCGGCAGAGGTCATCATGACCCAACTGCACGCGGGCGGAAAGTTCGACTCGAACTCCTACAAGGTGTCGGGCGGTCTGCACGGCGTGGGTGTGTCGGTGGTGAATGCGCTGTCCGACTGGCTTGAGTTGCGCATCTGGCGCGATGGCAAGGAGCATATCGCCCGGTTTGAGCGGGGTGATACCGTCAAGCATCTGGAAGTCGTAGGCGACGCCGATGGGCATACGGGGACCGAGGTTAGGTTTCTGGCCTCGACCGACACCTTCTCGAACCTCGAATACTCCTTCGACACGCTAGAAAAACGGCTGCGCGAGCTGGCCTTCCTGAACTCGGGTGTGCGGATCATTCTGGTGGACGAGCGGCCCGTGGAGCATCTGCGGTCCGAGCTTTACTACGAAGGCGGGGTGCGGGAGTTTGTGAAGTATCTCGACCGGTCCAAATCCTCGGTCATGGCTGAGCCGATCTTTGTCAGCGGTGAAAAGGACGACATCGGGGTCGAGGTCGCGATGTGGTGGAACGACAGCTATCACGAGAACGTGCTGCCCTTTACCAACAACATCCCGCAGCGCGATGGCGGCACGCATATGGCGGGCTTTCGCGGCGCGCTGACGCGGACGATCAACAACTACGCCCAGTCCAGCGGTATCGCGAAGAAGGAGAAGGTGAACTTCACTGGCGATGACGCGCGCGAGGGGCTGACCTGTGTCTTGTCGGTGAAGGTGCCGGACCCGAAATTCTCGTCCCAGACCAAGGACAAGCTGGTGTCCTCGGAAGTGCGCCCGGCGGTCGAAGGGTTGATGAACGAAAAGCTGGCCGAGTGGTTCGAGGAGAACCCGAACGAGGCCAAGATCATCGTGGGTAAGATCATCGAAGCGGCGCTGGCCCGTGAAGCGGCACGGAAGGCGCGCGAACTCACGCGGCGCAAGACGGCGATGGATGTGAACTACCTTGCCGGTAAGCTGAAGGATTGTTCGGAGAAGGATCCGTCGAAGACCGAAGTATTTCTTGTCGAGGGTGACTCCGCTGGTGGTTCGGCGCAAACGGGCCGGGACCGGCGCACGCAAGCCGTGCTGCCACTGCGCGGTAAAATCCTGAACGTGGAGCGGGCGCGGTTTGACCGGATGCTGTCCTCTCAGGAGATCGGCAACCTCGTCATGGCGCTAGGCACCGGTATTGGCCGGGACGAATTCGACATCTCGAAGCTGCGCTACCACAAGATCGTCATCATGACGGACGCGGACGTGGACGGCGCGCACATCCGGACGTTGCTGCTGACCTTCTTCTACCGGCAGATGCCGGAGCTGATCGAAGGCGGCTACCTCTACATTGCGCAACCGCCGCTCTACAAAGTGTCGCGCGGCAAGTCCGAGGTGTATCTGAAGGACCAGACAGCCCTCGACGACTACCTGGTCGAGCAAGGCACCGACGGTGCGATGCTGCGGCAGGGCAATGGTGAGGAAATCGTGGGCAATGACCTTGTCCGCGTTGTCGAGGAAGCGCGCCAACTGAAGCGTGTGTTGCAGGCGTTCCCCACGCATTACCCGCGCCACATTCTGGAACAGGCGGCTATCGCGGGGGCGTTTGTCCCCGGTGCCGTGGATTCCAATCTGCAAGGCGTCGCCGACAAGGTGGCCGAGCGTCTGAACCTGATCGCGTTGGAATGGGAGCGCGGCTGGCAAGGCCGGATCACCCAGGACAAGGGTGTGCGGCTGGCCCGTATCCTGCGCGGCGTGGAAGAGGTGCGCACGCTGGATGGCCCCATGCTGCGGTCCGGCGAGGCGCGCAAGACCGGGTCGTTCACCCAGTCATTGCAAGACGTCTATGGCACCCCCGCCACCCTGATCCGCAAGGACCGGGTGCAGGCGATCATGGGTCCGATGGACCTGCTGGACGCGATCCTTGAGGAAGGCGAGCGCGGCCTGTCACTGCAACGCTACAAGGGTCTGGGCGAGATGAACCCGGATCAGCTGTGGGAAACCACGCTGGACCCCGATGCCCGCACGCTGTTGCAGGTGCGGGTCGAGGATATGGCGGAGGCCGACGACCTGTTCACCAAGCTGATGGGCGACGTGGTGGAACCGCGCCGCGAATTCATCCAGCAGAACGCGCTGAGTGTTGAGAACCTGGATTTCTGAGTCCCACGCCCGGCGGCAGCGCCGCCCTTTGCGCATCATGTTAGACGTGATCGAGAGCCATTCATGTTTTCCAAAGAAAAACTCGAATACCGCCAACTGCCCCTACCGGATCGGCAAAAGTTGAGCGACGCCGAGATGCTGAAGCGGGTCGAAGACTTCCGCGACTTCATGGCCCAACGGCATACCGTGCGCGATTACTCCACGCGCCCCGTCGCGCGAGAGGTGATCGAGGCCTGCGTCGCCGCCGCCGGTACGGCCCCGTCCGGTGCCAACCACCAGCCCTGGCATTTCGTTGCGATCAGCGATCCGGCCATCAAACGCCAGATCCGCGAGGCGGCGGAAGAGGAAGAGCGCAAGTTCTACGACGGCGGCGCCAGCGACGAATGGATAAAGGCGTTGGAGCCCATTGGCACCAATGCCGACAAGCCGCACCTTGAGGATGCGCCGTGGCTGATCGTGGTCTTTGCCCAACGCTACGGACTGTTTGATGACGGCACACGGTACAAAAACTACTACGTGCCTGAAAGTGTGGGCATTGCCACCGGCATGTTGCTGACCGCACTGCATACGGCAGGGTTGGTCACGCTGACCCACACACCGAACCCCATGAAGTTTCTGGGCGACCTTCTGGACCGACCCGAAAGCGAAAAGGCGACCATGATCATCGCTGTCGGCCATGCGGCAGAGAACGCCACAGTCCCCGCAGTGGCGAAGATGAAGAAGCCGCTGGATGAGATTCTGACGGTGCGCTAAGTTTTTTTTGAACTTAACCGGGAACCCCTTTGGCTTGGCTTCGTTACCTCTCCGAAGCAACCATTGGAGGACCTTATGACACTGAAATCATTGAAGATGTCGGCCGCTCTGGCCGCAATTCTGGCTGCCGGTTCCGCTTATGCGGACAACCACGGTGCCAAGGTCGAAGACAGCGCCAACGCGACCTACACCGAAAAAGCCGAGGACACAGCGATCACGGCAGACACCGAAGCGCCCACCGCGCCGGTCACCGATACAGGCATGGCAGACGCCACGACTGAAATGACCGTTGCCGACCTTCTGGGCATGAACGTCGTGTCTGCTAACGACGAAGTCATCGGGGAAATCGACTATGTCGTGAATTCCTTGGACGGTCAGGCCGCTGTCATCGGTATCGGCGGTTTCCTGGGTCTGGGTGAGTACACTGTCGCGATCGACGTGAATGAGTTCGAAATGACAGCTGACGAGCAGTTGAAGCTTTCGCAATACACCGAAACCGAGCTTGAGGCGCTGCCCGAGTTCGACGAAACCGGCGTCGAGAGCCTGCCGGACGACACACCGGTCGAAGCGCAATTCTAAGTCGCTTGCCAGCGTTGAAAGAGAAGGGGGCCGCGGCCCCCTTTTTGATTTTCCGCCTAAGGGGAAAACGCGTCAACTTTTTCCTTTGTTTTGGCACCTTTGCTGCACTACGCTCCCGTCCAAGGTCGCGAAGGGCGGCCAAAGTCCAAACGGTGGGAGAGAGAATATGGGCAAACGTGACGATCTGATCGCGCAGTATGCAGATGATCTGAAGAACAAGTGCGGCATGACGCCGGACATGGATTTGCTGACGAAAGTGACGATTGGCTGCGGCCCATCCATTTACGACGCGGACGCATCGACCGTCGCGTCCAGCCAGCCGGGTGAGTTGGAAACCGTCAAAAACAACTTCCTGATCAAGAAGCTGGGCCTCGCAGACGGTCCCAAGCTGGACGAGGCAATTGCGTCGGTCATCGAGACCTATGGCAAATCCGAGCGCAACAAGTATCGCGCGGTCGTATACTACATGCTGACCAAGCATTTCGGCAAGGAAGGCGTCTACGCCTGATTTCTGCAACTGCAGCGTTAACGAACCGGACACCCGCATTAAGCGGGTGTTTCCATTTTGGGTCCAATGAGACGGACTATAAAATTGAGATTTCAGCGCTGGTATGCTACCAATACAGCATTCGGCCAGAAGGTCAGACCCGATATTCAGTTGACGTACGGTGGCTCATGGGAGTGTGCACCGGGGTGACAAGAGGGTTCTGACCGGCAAGGGTCAGAACCCTTTTTTCAGAACAATGCCAGCACCGCGCCGATAACGGTGCACCCGAATGTGGCGTACCCGCCGTCAATCATGGCCAGACGAAACGGCCGTGCACCAAAGGCGTAAAACGTCGCGATCCACGGCGTGACCAGGAACAGCCCGATCCCGAAACCGGACACCAGCCCTTCGCCCAACGTGTCTATCCCGCTCAGGACAAAGACGTGGCGCATCATGCCCGCAACCAGGATCGCGCCGACAACGCTGGTGATGTACGGCACCGGATTGGACTGATTGGCCGGCGCGTCGCCTGCCTCGTTCAGTGGCACACCCGACACCGCCATCCATGGCTTGGCCAAAACCGTGTACCAGATCGCGCCGAACATGAACCCGGCGATACCTGCCGCCAAAACCGCCAAAAATCCCATCTGTCCCTCCATTATTGGCTATTTGTGCCAGCAGGTTGCCAGACGATGGGACAAATCCAAAGTGTTTAGGGATCAACGCCCGCCATCTCGCACACCACAGCCCATTCGGCATCGGTCACGGGCTGCACCGACAGGCGCGAGTTGCGGATCAGGGCCATTTCTTCCAACCGCGGATCGGCTTTAACCATCTCAAGCGTGACCGGCGTCTGCACAGGGCCAATCGCCTTGATATCCACGCACTCCCACCGCTCGTCATCGGTGGTGCTGTCGGGATGCGCCTCGGCAATCACCTCAACGATACCGACAACCGCCTTTTCCGTCTGCGAGTGGTAAAAGAACCCGCGATCCCCGACCTTCATCTCGCGCATGAAATTGCGGGCCTGGTAGTTGCGCACACCGTCCCATTCTTCGCCCGCGTCGCCCTTGCCGACCTGCTGATCCCAGCTCCAGGTCGACGGCTCGGATTTGAACAGCCAGTATCTCATGCCCCGACCACCTGTTTCCACGCCTTGATCTGCACATCGCGGAACAGGCCCGCCTTGGCATAAGGGTCATTGTCAGCCCAGGCTTGCGCCGCATCCATACCTGCGACGTCCAACACAATCAGCGATCCGCAGGGGTTCCCATCGACATCCAGAAACGGCCCCGCCTGTTTCACCACGCCAGTGCTGTCTAGATACTCCAGATGCGCGGGCCGGTTCTCCATTCGGACGTCCAGCGCGCCCTCTTTGTCATACGCCATCAGGGCAAACAGCATCTCATTCCTCCTTCAGCGGGCGGGCCATCAGACGGGCCATCGCACCGGGTACATCGACTTTGTCATCCACCAGATCCGCGACCGTGGCGCAAATGGGCAGGTCCAGACCGTACTTAGCTGCCACACCGCGCAGTGCACGGGCCGTTCCAGCCCCCTCGACCGTGATGGCCGCATCAAATTCTCTTCCCGCGCCAAGGGCAAGACCCAGGCGATAGTTCCGAGACTTGTCCGATGTGCAGGTCAGCGTAAGATCGCCCAGACCGCTCAAACCCATCAAGGTCTCGGGCTGTGCACCCAGCGCAACGGCAACCCGCTGCATTTCTGCGAAACCGCGGGTCAGCAGAGCGGCGCGGGCGCTGTCACCCAGACCGGCACCCATGACCGCGCCGCACCCGATGGCAACCACGTTCTTCAACGCGCCTCCAAGCTCGGCCCCGGCAACATCCGCAGTGCGATAAAGCCGCAGTTTGGCTGTGGAAAGCTGACTTTGCAGCGCTTCAGCCACCGTCCTGTCGGTACAGGCGAGCGTGAGCGCGGTGGGCAATCCGCGCGCGATGTCGTCAGCAAAGCTTGGCCCCGTCAGTACCGCCCTGTGGCGCGCGCCGGAAAGGATGGATGCCGGACCTTCGCCTGTTGTCACCTCGATCCCCTTGCAACAGGCAACCGCCGTGTGATCGGACAAATCCAAACCGGTCAGGAACTGACGCAACCGTTGCGTCGGCACAGCGAACAACAAGGTGTTGCAGGCTAAAACAGTCTCTAACTCGCAGGAAATCGCTATGTTGTCTGGCAGATCAACACCGGGCAAACGCTGCGCATTCTGACGCGTGTCCGCCATTGCCTCGGCCTGATCGCGGTTGCGTGCCCACAGGGTCACGGGCCCCTTTTCCGCCAATGCGACGGCCAGCGCCGTGCCAAATGCCCCGGCCCCGATGATGCCAATGCTCACGCCTTGGCCCCCTTTTTCCCAGACCCGAGCATTGCGGTGCTCTTGGTATCAAGCGGCATACGTGGACGCGCTGACAGGTCCATGCCATCAGGATCGCGGCCGGGCATCTGTTCGATCGCCGCCGCTGCAATCATCGCGGCATTGTCGGTGCAAAGCGACAGCGGCGGCGCATTGAACGCAACACCTGCATCGGCGCAAACAGTCTCTAACTTGGACCGAATGGCCATGTTCGCAGCCACGCCGCCCGCAACGCATAGCGTTGGTTGCGCAGGTTCAAGGGTGAGGTACGCCGTCAAAGCACGCCGGGTCTTGCCCGCCAGACTGTCAGAAACAGCCGCCTGGAACGACGCGGCAAGGTCCGCCTGATCCTGAACCGTCAAACCGGATTGCGCAGCAACAATATCATCCCGCGCGCGCAAGACAGCCGTTTTCAGACCCGAAAAGCTGAGGTCGCAGCCCGGTTTGCCCGCCAGCGGCCGGGGAAAGGCAAAGCGGGCAGCGCTGCCGTCTTTCGCAGCGGCTTCGACAACAGGACCACCTGGTTGGCCGAGACCAATCAGCCGCGCAACCTTGTCAAACGCCTCGCCCGGCGCGTCGTCGATGGTGCCACCAAGGCGGGTAAAGTCGTCGGCCCCACGCGCCAAGAGGAACTGGCAATGACCGCCCGACACCAAAAGCATCAAGTACGGAAACCGAATGCCATCCGACAGGCGCGGCGTCAGAGCATGCCCGGCGAGGTGGTTGATCCCATACATCGGCTTGCCCGTCGCGGCGGCCAACCCCTTGGCCGTCATCACACCTGCGACCACACCTCCGATCAAACCCGGACCGCAGGTAGCGGCGATGGCGTCAATGCCACTCAGGTACACGCCCGCTTCGTCCAATGCGCGGACAATACTGACATCCAACCGCTCTGCATGGGCGCGGGCGGCAATCTCGGGCACCACGCCGCCGAAATCAGCGTGCAACTCGGATTGACCGAACACGACCGACGAAAGGACCGTCATGGCACCGGGCACGCCACGCACCACGGCCGCTGCGGTATCATCACAGCTGCTCTCGATCCCCAGAACTGTCACGGCTTGCGTCATGGTCCATCCGTTGCACCAAAGGCGCGTGCGGGGTAACAGCATAAGCCGTGGCGAACAATGCACCTCATCTCCCGGTCACCTTGTTGATGACCCGCCCGCTGGCGGCGGCGCAGCGCTTTGTCCAGGAGATGCCGGACGATATCGCGGCGCGCGTGATCCCTGTGTTCAGCCCGCTGTTGCGGATCGAACCAGTGGCACAGGCCCCGTTGCTCGCGCCGGACGTGGCGGCCATCTTTTCATCGGCAAACGCGGTGCAATACGGGCCGGAGGGTGCTGGCCGCACGGCCTTTTGCGTCGGCGCGCGGACGACGTCGCAGGCAAACGCACGCGGATGGTCTGCACAGATGGCGGGACCGGATGCAGATAGCCTGGTGCTGCACCTGACGAAAAACGCGTCTGACCTGCCGCTTGTTCATGTGCGCGGCCGTCACACCCGTGGCGATATCGCTGAACGATTGCGCGCCGCCGGTCGCGCCGCAACCGAGGCAATTGTCTACGATCAGGTGCTGCAATCGCTTAACGATGCAGCACAGGCCACGCTGATCCCAGGTGACGCGACGATTGTCCCACTTTTCTCTGCCCGCACTGCGGTAGAGTTTGCCAAACAGGCCCCGCGCGCCACATGCGCTCATGTGATCGCACTCAGCGCGGCGGTGGCAGAGGCGGCGTCTCCACTTGGTGTGCGTGGATTGGCTGAACGCCCGGATGCTGCCGCGATGTATGACGCAATCCGGCAGGCCATCAGTTCGGGTTGAGGGGCGCGTGGGCGCGCTGTAGACTTTGAGGCGGTGTAAAACCGCACGGAAGAATCGGAAGGGGAGTTCCTTGGCCAAACGCAAAAGTCCGGAAAAGGGGCCCCAGAAAGACACGGCAGCAGGATCGAACGACGCTGCTGAGCCAAAGATTGAGACCGAAACACCCAGCACCGAGGTGTCCGCTGAGGTTGCCGCAACCGAGATCATCGACCTGGAAGCGGAAGAAGTTGATGCCGAAGCCGCCAAGGATGGCGCGGACGCGACGGATACACAGGACGAACCCGTAATCCAGCCTGAGCCTGAGCCTGAGCCTGAGCCTGAGCCTGAGCCTGAGCCTGAGCCTGAGCCTGAGCCTGAGCCTGAGCCTGAGCCTGAGCCTGAGCCTGAGCCTGAGCC
>NZ_VCBA01000005.1:0-275655 GCF_007995245.1 Tateyamaria sp. syn59 | reverse complement strand
CCTGAGCCTGAGCCTGAGCCTGAGCCTGAGCCTGAGCCTGAGCCTGAGCCTGAGCCTGAGCCTGAGCCTGAGCCTGAGCCTGAGAATGTGGTCGCTCCGCCACCGCAACCTCAACCCGAAAAACGCAGCGCCGTGCCGCTTGTCCTTGCTGGGGTCATCACGGCGCTGGCCGGGTTTATCGCAGGGCGCACCGACATCCTCGACCCGATCTTCCCACCTCGCGTGTCAGCGGACCCGGAAGTGGTTGCTGCGTTGAATGACACGGTGGCGGATCTGACGGCACAGCTCGACGAAACCACCGCCGACCTCGCGCTGCTCCGCACGCAGGTGCAGGATCAACCGGCAGGTGTCCCGGCTGACTTGGGCCCGCTGGAACAGCAGATCGCAGAACTGGCAGAGCGGATGGACGGATTGGCGGACCGCCCCGCTTCCACAACCGTTGTGCCCGAAGATGCAATTGATGCGGCACTGGCCGATCTGCGCGCCACTGCAACCGCACAGCAGGAAGAGATTGACCGCCTGCTCGCCGATGCGCGGCTGGCGCGCGAAAATGCGGACACTGCGGCATCTGCCACACTTGCACGCGCCGCCATGAACCGGGTGATGGCCGCCGTCGACAATGGCGCGCCTTTTGCCGCGGCCTTGGGTGATCTGGAAGAAGCCGGTGTCTCGGACATCCCGGACATTCTGCGCAGCGCCTCAGTAGACGGCGTTCAACCCCTGTCGGGCCTGCAAGCCACTGTGCCCGACGCGGCACGCGACGCGCTTGCGGCGGCACGACAGGCCGATGGTTCTGGTGGCCTCGGCGCATTCTTTGAACGACAACTGGGAACCCGGTCGATCCTGCCGCAGGAAGGGTCGGACCCCGACGCCGTTCTGTCGCGGGTCGAGGCAGCCACGCGCGACGGCCGACTGGGCGACGCATTGGCCGAAGCGGATGCACTGCCGGACGCGGCAAAAGCGGCCCTTGGGCCTTGGTTGGAACAGGCGCAACTGCGTCACGACGCGGTCACGGCCGCAAACGCATTGGCAGAACGCCTGTCGGCACTCTGAAGGGGCCTTTTTATGATCTGGTCATTGGTAAAAATCATCTTTTTCGTCGTCGCTGTCGCGGCGCTGGCGCTTGGCGCCGGTTGGCTGCTGGAAAGTGAAGGCGGCATTCAGATTGTCGTTGCCGGCAGGGAATACACGCTTGGCCCGCTCCAGTCGGTCATCGCGCTTGTTGCGCTGATCTTTGCGGTTTGGGTACTGCTCAAGCTGTTGGGCCTGCTGCTTGCAGTCTGGCACTTCCTGAACGGTGATGACACGGCCATCTCGCGCTTTTTCGCGCGGCGCAAATATTCCAAGGGCTTCGACGCGCTGGCCGAAGGCATGATGGCGCTCGCCTCGGGTGAGGCGCGCACTGCACTGGCCAAGGCCGAAAAGGCGGACCGCTACCTCGACCGGCCCGAACTGACCAGTCTGCTGACAGCACAGGCTGCGGAAATGGCGGGCGACCGGAAAAAAGCGGAGGAAACCTATCGCAAGCTGGTGACAAACGATGCCACTCGCTTTGTCGGCGTACGCGGCATCATGAAGCAAAAGCTGGCGGACGGAGACACTGACACCGCCCTGCAACTGGCGGAAAAGGCGTTCGCCATCAAACCCAAACATGAAGAGACGCAGGACATTCTGCTCAAACTTCAGGCCGACAAAGAGGACTGGAAAGGCGCGCGGGCCACGCTCAGCGCCAAGCTGAAGCACGGCAGCCTGCCCCGCGACGTACACAAGCGCCGGGATGCTGTGCTGGCACTCAGCGAAGCGCGCAAAATCCTGGAAGAAGATGAAACGATCGAGGCGCGCGAGGCGGCGATCGAAGCAAACCGCCTGTCGCCCGACCTGATCCCCGCGGCCGTGATGGCCGCGCATGGGTATATCGAAAAAGGGCAAAAGCGCTATGCCACGCGTGTTCTGAAAAAGGCATGGGAGGCTCAGCCGCACCCCGATGTCGCTGCGGCCTTTGCAGAAATTGAACCAAATGAAGGGCCCGCAGAGCGGCTCAAGCGCTTTGTTGCGCTGACCAAGACCAAGGCGGACCATCCCGAAACCAAGATGCTGATGAGCGAACTGCACATCGCAGCCGAAGACTTTCCGGCCGCACGTCGGGCACTTGGCGATCTGGCCGAAAGCGATCCGACAACCCGCTCGCTGACCTTGATGGCAGCCATTGAACGGGGCGAGGGTGCAAGCGACGCTGTCGTTCAGGGCTGGCTGGCGCGCGCCGTGACCGCATCACGCGGCCCGCAATGGGTCTGCGACAATTGCCAGAACATCATGGGCGCGTGGGCACCGACCTGCAACAATTGCGGCGCCTTCGACACTCTGACATGGAAACGCCCACCAAGCGCTGAAATCGCTCTGCCCGGCGGCAGTGAAATGCTGCCTCTTCTGGTCGGTGCACCAGAGCAGACCAAGGACGGGACCGACGTCACGGTCGTTGACGACGCCGACGTGATCGAAGCCGAGGATATGGGAAACCCAGCGGTCAAAAGCAGTTGAATTAAGCGGCACTCCCTATTGTCATTCAGCAACGTTTTGGGCGATTGACCGCCCGTGTGCGAAAAATTTGTGTGTGCCCCCGACATTTCCGGATAGACCATTTTCAAACATGACGCCTCCACAGGCTCAGAGGGATAGATCGTGCAAAATCCATTTCGCTTTCTTGCGTCACTCGTATTTCTTTTCGCACTGACCGCCTGCACCCTACCACGCGGCGCCGCCATCGAAGGCGAAGTGATCCGCAATCAGAACAATGAAGATGCGGCATTTTCGGTCATTCCGATCACGCGCGAGAACGTGGCGCAGCTGGCCACCTGGCCTGCAACCGGATGGGAAGGCCAATATCATTGGTTCACCCGCAACCCCGGACCCAAGTCCAACGTCATCCAACCCGGCGACAGCATCAACCTTGTGATCTGGGACAACCAGGAAAACTCGCTGCTCACTGGCCTGCAGCAACAGAACGTCGCGCTTGAGGGGATCGTCGTGTCGCCCAGCGGCACGATCTTTGTGCCCTATATCGATGAGGTGCGGGTCAGCGGATCCACCCCCGACGCCGCACGGCGCAGCATCGAAGAGCAGTTGCGGTCGGTTGTGCCTGATCCGCAGGTTCAACTTGCTGTCCAATCCGGGCCTGACAACTCGGTAGATGCTGTTGGTGGCTTCACCGCACCCGGAAACTTTCCCCTGCCAAACCGCAACTACTCCATCCTCAGCCTGATCTCTGCGGCGGGCGGTATCTCTCCGGAATTGCAGAACCCGCTGGTGCGCGTGACCCGCGGCAATCAGACCTTTGGCATCCGCGCTGACGACCTTTTCAAGCGCCCCTCTGCCAACGTCATCCTGCGCGGCGGTGATCAGATCATCGCGGAAGAAGATGAACGGTATTTCGTCGCGCTGGGTGCCACCGGGACCGAAACCATCGTCCCCTTCACCCAGGAACGCATCAACGCGGTCGAAGCATTGGCACTGGTCGACGGCCTGAACGATTCACGTGGTAACCCCAAGGGCGTGTTGATCCTGCGCGATTATACCCGGCAGGATCTGCGTGCCGATGGGTCCGGGCCGCAAAAGACGCAAGTTGTCTTTGCTGTCGACCTGACATCCGCAGACTCGCTTTTTGCGGCGCGCAAGTTCTTTATCAACCCCGGTGACCTCGTGCTTGCCACGGAAAGCCCGATCAGCTCGGTCCGCACCATCTTTGGCCTGATCGGATCGGTCGTGGGCGTGGGCAACTCGCTTGACGGTGGCAACTGATTAAAAAAAGCCGCGCAAACGCGCGGCTTCTCATATGACAGTGAGGGCGGGGACATCCCCGCCCTTTTTCGATCAGTAGCGGTAGTGTTCCGGCTTGAACGGCCCTTCGGGCGCCACGCCGATATACGCCGCCTGCTCGGGGTCCATCTGGGTCAGCTTCACACCAATGCGGTCCAGATGCAGGCGCGCCACCTTCTCATCCAGATGCTTGGGCAGGATGTAGACGTCGTTCTGGTAATGCTCGTTACGGGTCCACAGCTCAATCTGCGCCAGCACCTGGTTGGTAAAGGACGCCGACATCACGAAGGACGGGTGGCCTGTGGCGTTGCCCAGGTTCAGCAAGCGACCTTCGGACAGCAGGATGATCCGGTTGCCCGAGGGCATCTCGATCATGTCCACCTGTTCCTTGATGTTGGTCCACTTGTGGTTCTTCAGGCTCGCCACCTGGATCTCATTATCGAAGTGGCCGATGTTGCCGACGATCGCCATGTCCTTCATCTCACGCATATGCTCAATGCGGATCACGTCCTTGTTGCCAGTGGTCGTGATGAAGATGTCGGCGTCGAGGTTCTCTTCCAGAAGCACAACCTCGTACCCGTCCATGGCCGCTTGCAGCGCACAGATCGGATCAACCTCGGTCACCTTAACACGCGCGCCCGCACCGCTCAGGCTGGCGGCAGACCCTTTGCCCACGTCACCGTAGCCCATGACGACGGCAACCTTGCCCGCCATCATCGTGTCCGTCGCGCGGCGAATACCGTCGACCAGCGATTCCTTACAGCCATACTTGTTGTCGAACTTAGACTTGGTCACCGAGTCGTTCACGTTGATGGCGGGGAAGGGCAGCTGCCCGTTCTTCACCAGCTCATACAGACGGTGCACGCCAGTCGTTGTCTCTTCCGACACACCCTTAATCTGGTCACGCATCTTGGTGAACCAGCCAGGGCTCTGCTCCATCCGCTTGGCAATCTGGGCCTTGATCACCGTCTCTTCCTCGGATGTCGGAACGGGGATGATGTCTTCTCCCGCTTCGGCCCGCGCACCCAACAGTATGTACAACGTGGCGTCACCACCATCGTCCAGGATCATGTTGGGCCCTTCGGCAAACTGGAACGACTTGTCCAGATAATCCCAATGCTCTTCCAGCGACTGGCCCTTGATGGCGAACACAGGCACGCCCGCTTCGGCAATGACGGCTGCCGCGTGATCCTGGGTCGAGAAGATGTTGCACGACGCCCAGCGCACATCGGCGCCCAGCTCAACCAGCGTTTCAATCAGCACAGCAGTCTGAATGGTCATGTGAAGCGACCCGACGATGCGGGCACCGGCCAGCGGCTTGCTCTCGCCATATTCGGCGCGACAGGCCATCAGGCCCGGCATTTCAGTCTCGGCAATATCCAGTTCCTTGCGGCCATACCCGGCCAGCGCAATATCCTTGACGATGTAATCTTGCGACATCCGTTTGTCCTTTCAAATCGGGCTGTCGCGCAGATAGCATTCACCCTGGTCAGGGGCAATCGCCACAGCGTCGCGGGTCAGGAAGCCCCAGATGTTAGCAAGTCAAGAAAGGCCAAGGCCTCGGCAGGGGCAGCGTCACCCTTGTCGCGCAACATCTGCTCAAAGGCTACGATCGGATCATCGCTCGGTGCCCAATCCTCGCCCTGGCTCAAGACGCAAGCGCGATCGCCGACGCGCAACTCCATCAACGTCCATGTGCCAGTCGCCTCGGACGCCCACAATTGCTGATCCGCGGCCCAGGCCCCGGCAACAGGTGTTTCGCCATACCACTCGATCAGCGCTGCCTCCATTTCGGCGGCGTCCATACAAACAGGGTCGGCAAGCGCGGCAGTTGCCGTCGCGAGCGGTGCAAGGGTGGCCAGAGCAAAGGCTTTCAAAACGTGTCGCATGCCAGATCAACGCCAAACTCTGGATTGCGTTCCCAAGCCCCATCCGGTCGCGACCACCGTGCACATTCAAGCAACCGCTTTCCCACCCCGCGCGGCTGCGCTAGGACAAGGGACGACCGGAGGCAGACATGGCAAAACAACCCCGTGCATGGCAGCGCATGTTGTCGGGCCGCAGGCTGGACCTGTTGGACCCGACGCCCATGGATATCGAGATCGAGGACATAGCCCACGGCCTCGCCTTCGTCGCGCGCTGGAACGGGCAGACGGCGGGGGACTACGCCTACTCCGTGGCTGAGCATTCCCTCTTGGTAGAGACACTTTTTGGCCGGATCACGCCCAGCGCACCCGCAAAATGGCGCTTGGCAGCGCTGCTGCACGACGCGCCGGAATACGTGATCGGCGACATGATCTCGCCGGTCAAGGCCGCCGTCGGGCCCGACTACAAAGTCCTCGATGAACGGCTCGAAGCCGCAGTGCACATCCGTTTCGGCCTGCCCGCCAAGGTGCCGCAAACCATCAAGCGGCAGATCAAGAAAGCGGACCGGATCAGCGCCTGGATGGAAGCCACACAAATCGCCGGATTTACGGAAGCTGAGGCAAGTAAGTTTTTCGGCAAACCGGACGCGAGCATGATCGACGGCTTGCAGATCGTGCTCCGCCCACCGGTCGAAACCCGCAATGCCTTCACCGCCCGCCACGCCAGCCTGCTTGAGGACTGCACATGATTCACGTCCGCCCCGCCATCGCACTCGATACCCCTTCGATGGCCGCGCTCCTCAATGCCATCATCGAACAGGGCGGCACCACGGCCCTGACGACCAAAGTCTCCGGCAGCGATCTGGCCGACTGGATGGCCGCCAATGACGGGCGCGCTGCATGGCACGTTGCCGTGAACGAGGCGGAGCAGGTAGTGGGTTTCCAATGGATCGAAAGCGCCGACTACCTCCCACCCGAAGCAGCCGAGATCGCGACCTTCGTGCAAATGGGCCAGACCGGTCTTGGCATCGGGTCAAAGCTCTTTGATGCGACGCGCAGGGCAGCCAAGGAGATCGGCTACGCCTGGATCAACGCAAATATCCGCGCCGACAACGAGGGCGGGCTGATCTACTATCAATCTCGCGGCTTTCAGGACTATGGCCGGATCGACGGGTACGAGATGGCAAATGGCCAGATCGTGGACAAGATCCTCAAGCGTTACGACCTCTGAGCTCTATGTGCACCACAGCGGTGTACAGGTTGTGCATACCTGGTGCGCATAGTGTGCACACGGCCTATGTCCTAGAAGTTTTCAAAAACTGACGCTCCGCCCTATCAGAAAGCGGGCGTTGGTCCACTTCTCTGTTTCCAAAAAGTCCTCGGGGGGAGGCGCGTCGCGCCGGGGGGGCAGACAGCCCCCCTCTGATCTGTCAACGGGGCGAGCGCTTCGCCAGAATGCGCTGCAAGGTCCGGCGGTGCATGTTCAGCCGACGCGCCGTCTCCGACACGTTGCGATCGCACAGTTCATAGACGCGTTGGATATGTTCCCACCGCACGCGGTCAGCGCTCATCGGGTTCTCCGGGGGCGGGGGCAGGTCGTCACCGGTGGCCAGCAGCGCGTTGGTGATGTCAGTCGCATCCGCGGGCTTCGACAGGTAGTCGGTGGCCCCGATCTTGACCGCCGCCACGGCTGTGGCGATGGCGCCATAGCCGGTCAAAACCACCACGCGCGCGTCCGGCCGCTTGTCGCGTAGCACCTCGACTACGTCCAATCCATTGCCGTCTTCCAGCCGCAAATCAACCACGGCGTAAGCGGGGGGACGGGCTGTAGCGATGGCCTTGCCAGCGGTGACGCTGTCGGCGGTTTCAATCTCGAATCCGCGCTTTTCCATGGCCTTGGCCAGCCGCCGCAGAAAGGGTTCGTCGTCGTCAACCAACAAGAGCGATTTGTCCGCGCCCAAGTCGCGCATTGCCGCTTCGGCCATCGAATTCTCCAGTTCCCGCTTATTTTTGTGGCTGAAGCGGAATATGGCGCGCCCAGACTGCGGGGTCAAATTTTTCCGGCAATATCAGGCGTTTTCTACAAAGCATGCAACACGATCCGCCATCGTTTCTGCATTGATATCGCGACGGAAAAACTCAACGAATCCATGCTCTGGCATGACGAGATAGGTGAAGGTCGAATGGTCGACGAGGTAGAACTCGTCCGACTTGTCATGCGCTTTGTAGTAGGTGCGATAGGTCTTGCTTGCCGCATCCGTCTGTTCCAGCGATCCCGTCAGGCCGATCATCTTTTCGTGCAGGTTGTAGGCGAAATCGCCAACAATCTCGGGCGTATCGCGCTCCGGATCGACCGTGATAAAGATCGGCGTGACCGACATGCCACGCTCGGCCAGAACATCGACAGCCTCAGCGTTGCGGGCTGTGTCCAGCGGACAAACATCCGGGCAGAAGGTGTAGCCGAAATAGATCAGGCTTGGTTCGGTGATCACATCCTGATCTGTCACGGTCTGCCCTTCGGCATTGACCAGTTCGAACGGTCCGCCAATTCCGTTGCCATCACCCGCGATTTGCGTGGAATTGCACTGAGCGAACTGCCCATCCTCGCCCCCGCTCTGTGTAAACCACCAGATACCACCAAGAAAAAGGGCAGCGACAAGTGCGGCGACGGGTGCGATGATACGGGTCATATGCGGCCTCCGGGCTAGAGTTGTACCCTAGCTAACAATCCGTTGCCCGGGTTCAATAAACAAAGCGTTCAATAAACGAAGAAGTGACAGAATGGCGCAACCCGACTTTGGCCTGCTGACCGGCCAGCAAAGATCGAACTGGATCCGCCTGCGCACGATGATCCTGCTGCGCTGGGTGGCCATCGTCGGCCAGCTTGTGGCCCTCACGGTGGCGCAACGGCTCTACGGCCTGCAGCTGGAACTGGGCCTGTGCTACCTCGCCGTCGGTGTGTCAGTCATCGGCAACCTGATCGCCATTTTCGTGTTCCCCGAAAACAAGCGCCTGAACGAGGGCGAGAATATGATGATGGTCCTCTTCGATGTGCTGCAGCTTGGCTTCCTGCTGTTCCTGACAGGTGGTCTGCACAACCCGTTCGCCCTGTTGTTGCTAGGGCCTGTCACGATATCGGCCGCCGTCCTGACCACACGCTCGACCCTGCTGGTCGGTGCCACCGCCATAGTGATCGTGACAATCCTGTCCGAGTACCATTTGCCGCTGCGCACGCAGCAAGGCTTTATCCTGCGCATCCCGGACTTGTTCGTGTTTGGCAATTGGATCGCGCTCGTGATCGCCATCTGTTTTATCGGCCTCTACTCCCGCCGCGTGACGTCCGAAATTCACTCGATGTCGGACGCGCTGTCGGCCACACAGCTTGCCCTGTCTCGGGAACAGAAATTGACCGACCTTGGCGGTGTCGTTGCTGCCGCCGCGCATGAACTCGGCACGCCACTTGCCACGATCAAGCTGACCAGCGCCGAGTTGATCGAAGAACTGGATGACCGGCCAGAACTTAAGGAAGACGCCGCGCTGATCCGCGAACAGGCGGATCGGTGTCGGGACATCCTGCGCGACATGGGCCGCGCCGGGAAGGATGACCTTCACCTCAGGCAAGCCCCTTTGATGACCGTTGTGCAGGAGGCAGCGGAACCGCATACGCACCGCGGAAAGGCTGTAGAATACACGCACGATCCCGATGCAGGGGACGAGATCGACCAACCCGCGATCCTGCGGCAACCCGAGATCATTCACGGCCTGCGCAACCTCGTCCAGAACGCTGTCGATTTCGCCCGCTCCACCGTCTGGATCGAAGCCCATTGGACAGACACTCAGATTACCATTCGGATCATGGATGACGGTCGCGGCTTCCCGCCTCAGCTTCTGGGTCGCATCGGTGATCCGTTTGTGCGCCGTCGCAAATCATCGTCAGAACGGGCTCAGCGCCCGGAATACGAGGGAATGGGCCTGGGACTGTTCATCGCAAAGACATTGCTTGAGCGATCGGGTGCCGAGTTGACGTTCGCCAACGGGGCGGACCCTTACGGCGCGTGGCAGCCAAACGACATTCATATCGGTGCAATCGTCGAGGTCACATGGCCGCGTGAAACCGTCGATGCGCGTCAGGGCAAAAATGCCGTGGCGATTGGTCGAAATGAGCCAATCCGCACGTAGTTTTCGCCCAACGCAAGCCACACGTTAAGCCCGCGTTAACCATCGTTACCCGATAGTGCGGTCGGGATGGCGAAAGGTTGCGAGATGGCAATCCTGGAACTGATTGTTGTTTTTGTCTCTGCCCTGAGTGCGGCGGTGGCTGGCTTTGTGTTTTTGCGCCGATCCCCGCGAACCGACGGTGCAACTCCAGAATTGCAAAACCATGGTATGAGCCTTTTGTTTGAGGGCGTGGATTTGCAACACGCAACTCCCGAGGCGGAGACAACCCTACACCGGCTGCCCAACAAGACCGATTGGCAGGCTTTGAAAGCGGGGCTGGGTGCGAGGTTTCCGGGTTTGCCGGACGCGGCTGAACTGCCCGAACTCGAAACCCTGACGCTTGCGGCCGCAAGCAAAGGCGACGGCGCCGTCCTGCGACTGCAACGCGAAGCCGACATGACGCGCGTCGAGCTGGAAGACACGGCACCCGCGGACCCATCTGCCCAACACAAGTTGAGCATGCTGCAATTCGAACTGGACACCCTGCGACTGGCCGCGACCGAAGCGCCCTATCCCATCTGGCTCGTCGACGATGACAAGACGATTTGCTGGCGCAACACGGCATACCGATCTCTTCAGGCGGCAATGCACGGCACCGACGATGACGCCCAGATCGAAGTGTTCCACTTCACGCCAACCGACGTGAGCGGGAAAACGTCGGTTCGGGTACCGGTCAAGATGGACCGGAGCGAAACAACCGAATGGTACAATGTCACCGCGACCGAGGCGGGCACGTCCACAGTATTTCACGCTGTGGACATCAACGCCGTCATCCAGGCCGAGGTGGCCCAGCGCAATTTCGTTCAGACACTGGCCAAGACCTTTGCGCAACTGTCTATCGGCCTCGCGATTTTTGACCGCAACGGGCAGTTGGCCCTGTTCAACCCGGCCTTGGTCGATTTGACCTCGCTGCCGGCCGAGTTCCTGAGTGGGCGGCCAGACATGTTGTCCTTTTTTGACCGCCTGCGCGACAATCGCGTGATGCCGGAACCCAAGAACTATGGATCCTGGCGGCAAGAAATCTCGGAAATGATCAATGCCGCGTCACATGGCAGCTATCACGAGACATGGAACCTGGACACCGGGCATACCTACCGGGTCAGCGGGCGTCCGCATCCGGACGGCGCCATCGCCTTCCTGATCGAGGACATCACGGCCGAAATCTCACTTACCCGGAATTTCCGTGCCGAATTGGAGTTGGGACAATCCCTCATGGACACGTTTGACGACGCACTTGTGGTGTTTTCTTCAGCTGGCGTCCTGACATTCTGCAACGCGGCGTACCGCGAGATGTGGAAACTTGATCCCGATAACAGCTTTGCGGACGTGACAATTGTGGACAGTCTGCAGGCATGGCAGGAAAAATGTGCGCCCGATCCGGCCTGGGGCGACATGCGTGACTATGTCATGAAATGTGGTGAACGTGCCGCTTGGGACGCGGACTTGGAACACCATGACAAGGGGCCGATCCGGGCGCAGGTGTCACCGATTGCATCCGGTGCGACCCTGATCCGGTTCACGGAATTCGCGCATGTCGCGGACAACCAGATTGCCCAAGTGACCTGACCATTCCAACTTGCAGCGGCAGGCAATGGCGGTAGGTTGACAGAATGACGACCACCCCCCTGAACCTGCATTGGCCGACCGAGGAAGACACCGCATCTGCCGCCCGTGCCATCGGCGCTAGCCTGTACCCGGGAGACGTGCTGTTGCTGGACGGCGATGTGGGTGCCGGGAAAACCCATTTCGCCCGTTCTTTGATCCAGTCTCTTTTGAACGCACCGGAAGACGTGCCATCACCCACATTTACCCTTGTACAAATCTATGAGACGAAAAACGGGCCGTTGTGGCATACGGACCTGTACCGGATTTCGACAGATAGCGAGATTGACGAATTGGGCCTGTTCGACGCTTTCGATACCGCCATTTGCCTGGTCGAATGGCCGGATCGGCTGGGCAATATGGCACCAAAACACGCTCTGACCATCAGCATCCAACCTCAAGGTGATGCGCGGTCGGCTGAATTGTCCTGGACCGACGCACGCTGGGACAAGCGATTGGGCGAGGTGGCCTATCGTGACTGATCGCGCAAAACTGAAAATCCGCTTTCTGGCAGGAATCGGCTGGGAGGACGCGCCACGCATGCTGGTTGCTGGCGACGCGTCGAACCGCAAGTACGAGCGCCTGTCACGTGATGAGCACACACGCATCCTCATGGACGCGCCGCCAGAAAAAGGAGAGGACGTACGCCCCTTTGTCCATGTCACGCAAGCCCTACGGCAGACCGGATTGTCGGCACCCAAAGTCTATGCCCAAGACATCGAAAACGGATTTCTTCTGATCGAGGATTTCGGCGACGACCTGTTTGCGCGTCTGATACACGCAACGCCGTCGCTTGAAACACCTCTTTATGAAGCCGCGATTGATGTCCTTTTGCATCTGCATGGCGCGGCGGCGCCCGATCTGCCGCGATACGATGCCGAGACCATGACTGACGTCGCTTGCCTTGCCTTCGACTGGTATCAGCGTGGGGCGACCGGAGCGGTGGACATGTTGGCGCGAGACAGTTTTGCCACTGCAATGGCGCATGCGTTGGCACCGCTGGACACAACATCACCGGTCCTGATCCAGCGCGACTATCATGCGGAGAACCTGATCTGGCTGCCGGATCGGTCAGGCGTGCAGCGCGTTGGCCTGCTTGACTATCAGGATGCGATGCTGGGCCATCCGGCATATGATCTTGTTTCGATTCTGCAGGATGCAAGGCGCGATGTGTCGCCGGATGTTCAGCACGCCATGTTAACTAGATACATCGCCGGTTCAGGCGTCAAAGCTGACGCATTCAATGACGCCTATGCACTGCTCGGAGTGCAGCGCAATCTGCGCATACTTGGCGTCTTTGCGCGCCTGTCACTGGCGTATGGCAAACCGCACTACGTCGATCTTATCCCTCGGGTCTGGGACCATATCGAGACCAATCTCGCGCATCCCAGCGCATCGCATCTGGGCCACCTGATCAAGGGGCATCTGCCGCGGCCGACCCAAGACATCCTCAACAGCCTGAAGCCTCAATGCAAAACGATACCCCTGCCATAATGATCTTTGCCGCCGGTTTCGGAACGCGGATGACGCACCTGACGAAATCGCAGCCGAAGCCCATGATCCAGGTCGCAGGGCTGCCACTGATCGACCGCGCACTTGGACTTGTGGCCGAGGTGCAGTCGCCCCGCACGGTGGTCAACCTGCACTACCTGCCTGACATGCTTGAGGCGCATCTGAAGGATAAACCCGTCATCACGGTGCGCGAAGAGCCGGATATCCTTGAAACAGGTGGCGGGCTGCGCAATGCGCTTCCATTGCTTCAAAGCGATCCGGTTTTAACGCTGAACCCGGATGTCGTCTGGATTGGGCCGAACCCGCTCAAGATCGCGCTCGGGGCGTGGGATCCGACGCGCATGGACGCCATGCTGCTCTGTGTTCCAAAGATCCGCGTGCATGGGAGGGACGGCGATGGTGACTTTCACCTTGATGAAGACAACCGGCTGCATAGAGGTGGCGATCTGGTCTATGGCGGGGTTCAGATCATGAAAACCGCGCGGCTACACGACGTTCCGCAAGCCACTTTTTCCCTGAACGTCGTGTGGAATGAGATGGCAAAAGACGCGCGGTTGCATGGCATCGTTTACCCCGGCCATTGGTGCGATGTGGGCCGACCCGAAGGCATCCGCATTGCCGAAGATACTTTGCGGCAACACCATGTTTGACCTAAGCGACAGCGCACGACTCTTTGGATGCGCGCCTGGCGTCGACTTTCCACTAGCGGTGGTGCGGGGCCTAGAAACGCGGCTGGAAACAGCGCCACCAGAGGCGTGGGCGCGCATAACGCTTCTGGTCAACACGACCCGCATGGCCCGCAGGTTGCGCGCCCTTTTTGACGCAGGCCCGGCACGCTTGCTGCCACGCATTCGGATGATCACGCAGATTGACGATCTGTGCCCGCACGCGCCCATGCCCCCAGCGGCTACACCCCTTCGCCGTCGCCTCGAGTTGGCGCAACTGATCAAGACTTTGATCGAAAATCAGCCAGAATTGGCCCCGGACGCGGGGCCGTTCGATCTGGCTGACAGTCTGGCGACTCTGTTAGACGAAATGCAGGGCGAAGGCGTCAGCGCGGATGACATCGCGCGACTGGACGTGTCGGACCAGTCGGGGCACTGGGCGCGCGCCCAGCAGTTCATTGCCATTGCGCAGCGCTACATTAACGACAGCCAAAGCGCGCCGGATCCAGAAGCCCGACAGCGGGAGATGGTGCTGCGCCTCGCGGCACACTGGGCCGAGAACCCACCGCGTGACCCGATCCTGATCGTCGGTTCGACAGGTTCGCGCGGCACAACCTTGCACCTGATGGAAGCGGTCGCACGCCTGCCTCAAGGCGCCGTGATCCTGCCCGGTCTCGACACTCACATGCCGCGCCACGTCTGGGATACTCTGGTCGACGACAAAACAGCCGAAGACCACCCGCAATATCGGTTTCAGCACCTGTGCGACGCGCTGGATATGCACCCATCCGATGTCGCGCCATGGACCGACCTGCCGCCTGCATCCCAACCACGCAACACGCTTGTTTCGCTGGCACTGCGCCCAGCGCCGGTGACGGATGCGTGGCGGGACGAGGGGCCAAAGCTGCTGGACCTGGATGCCGCAACCGACGCCGTCACACTGATCGAGGCTGACACCCCACGCGCAGAGGCCATCGCAATCGCCATGCGCTTGAGACAGGCCGCTGAAGACGGGCAAAAGGCCGCCTTGATCACGCCGGATCGTATGTTGACCCGCCAGGTGACGGCAGCCCTTGACCGGTGGGACCTTGTGCCAGACGACAGCGCAGGAACCCCGCTTCATCTGTCACCGCCGGGCCGCTTCCTCCGGCATGTTGCGGGGCTGTTCCAGGCAACGCTGGACGCCGAAGCGCTGCTCACGTTGCTCAAGCATCCGTTGACCCACTCGGGTGCCAACCGCAACCTGCACCAGTTGAACACCCAGCGTCTAGAACTGCGGATGCGCAAGGATGGGCTGCCCTATCCCGAGGCCGACAGCCTGAAACTGTGCGCGCAAAAGTCAACGCGCGCGGTCGATGAGATTGCGCCCTGGGCCGACTGGGTCGCGAGCCTGCTGTGTGAGTGCGAGACGGCAGGCTTGCTACCGCTCGAAACCTGGGTCACACGCCATCGCGCCTTGGCCGAGGCGCTGGCGCAGGGACCAGGCGGAACGGACGCGGGCGAGCTGTGGCAGAAAAAGGCGGGTCAGGCCGCGCGCAAGGTCATGGACAGTCTTTCGGACGCCGCACCCCATGGCGGTGACTTGTCCGCGCGGGACTATGGCAGTCTGATCGCCACCGCCCTACGGCAAGGCGACGACGTGCGCGACCGCGACACCCCACACCCAAACATCATGATCTGGGGCACGCTTGAGGCGCGGGTGCAAGGTGCAGATCTTGTGATCCTCGCCGGACTTAACGACGGCACATGGCCCGAAGCGCCAGCGCCCGACCCGTGGCTGAACCGGAAAATGCGTTTCGATGCGGGCCTGCTGCTGCCAGAACGCCGTATTGGTCTGTCGGCTCACGACTTTCAGCAAGCCATCGCTGCGCCAGAGGTGTGGTTGACCCGCTCAATCCGATCGGACGACGCAGAGACGGTCCCGTCCCGATGGATGAACCGGTTGCGCAACCTGTTGCAAGGCCTCGTCGCATCCGGGCATCCCGATCATTGGACAACCATGCGGGCGCGTGGCGATCACTGGCTTGGATTGGCACGGCAGCTTGATGCAGCGCCCGCCGCGCTAAAGGCGCACCGCCCCTCACCTTGCCCACCGGTCGCGGCCCGGCCCCGTCGTCTGACGGTGACCGAGATACAGACGCTGATCCGTGACCCATACGCAACCTACGCCAAGCACGTGCTAAGGCTGCGAGCGTTGCGGCCACTGGTTCAGACACCGGATGCCCTGCTGCGCGGAATCCTGTCGCATGACGTGATGGAACGGTTTGTGCGCGATACGATGACGAACACAGAAAACCTGACCACCGACGCGCTGATGCAGCACGCCCGGCACGTTCTAAAGCGCGATGTGCCCTGGCCCGCGGCACGCGCTTTGTGGCTCGCCCGTTTCGAGCGCGCAGCGGCGTGGATTGTCGAGACGGAACAGGTGCGCCAGATGCGCGCGACGCCGACCCTGTTCGAGAACGAAGCCGTTGGAAAGCTGACATTGACGGCGATCCGCACGGAACTGGAAGGACGCGCAGACCGGATTGACGTAGACGAGAGCGGTGCCGTGATCCTGTATGATTACAAGACCGGTTCACCGCCCACGAAGGATCAGCAAAGGCACTTTGACAAACAGCTGCTGATCGAGGCGGCGATGGTGGAGGAAGGGGGCTTTGCCGCCCTTGGCCCCCGACCCATCCGTGCAGCGCAATTCATCGGGATGGGCAGCACCCCCAAGATCGAAGACGCGCCGCTGGAGGAGGAACCGCCTGGGCAGGTTCTGGCAGATCTCGTCGGCCTTCTTGGCGCGTATCTGGAGGGCGACAAAGGCTACACCTCGCGCCGGGCGCTTTACGAAGATCGCGAGGCGCGGGATTACGACCAGCTTGCCCGGTTCGGTGAATGGGATGTCACGCAAGATGCTGTGCCGGAGGTGCTGATATGACCGCCGCCTTCCATGACGCAACACTGCGCCAGCAGGAAGCGGCGCAGCCAATGCAATCGACATGGCTGTCGGCAAATGCGGGATCGGGCAAGACCCGTGTTCTGACCGACCGCGTCGCCCGCCTGCTGCTTGAAGATGTCCAACCGCAGCACATCCTGTGCCTGACCTATACAAAGGCGGCGGCGTCCGAGATGCAGAACCGCCTGTTCCAGCGCCTCGGCGCCTGGGCGATGCTGGATGACCATGAACTGCAGAAAGAACTGGCCGAGCTTGGCTTGCCCCGCGCTCCGACGGCAGAAGGGTTGCGCCAGGCCCGCACCCTCTTTGCCCGCGCGATTGAAACGCCGGGCGGGTTAAAAATTCAGACGATCCACTCGTTTTGTGCGTCTCTATTACGACGCTTTCCGCTCGAAGCAGGCGTAAGTCCTCAGTTTACAGAGATTGAGGATCGCGCCGCCGACCTGTTGCGGGCCGAGCTTGTGGACCAGATGGCGGACGGTCCTGATGCCGATGTGCTGGCCGGTATTGCGCGGCAGTACAAGGGTGAGGACTTTCTGTTCCTGACCCGAGAGATCGTGGGTGGCACGGGCTATCGCGACCTCAATTTGAGTGATGCCGTAGAGTTACTTGGGCATCCCCGTGATCTGACGCGCGAGCGTCTGGTCGACATGACATTCGCACCTACCGATTGGCCGATGTTGGAAGAGTTGGTGCCGATCCTCGCCGGACAGGGTGTGACGGATAGGGCGGTTGGGGACATCCTGAAAGAAATGGTGTCGCTTGACCCATCGAGCGTAACGATGGCCGAAGCAGCATTCCTGACTCAGGCGGGCACACGGAAAAAGCGTTTTCCGACAAAGGGTACGCAAACACAGGCCGCGCATCTCATGCCGCAGCTTGAGGCGTTGATCGAACGGGTGGAGGCAGCACGCGACGCGCGTCTCGCGCTGGAGGCGGCCGAACACACTGTGGCGCTGCATCGTTTCGCACATCGCTTTGCCGCCCTTTATTCTGAGGCAAAGAAACGGCGCGGATGGCTGGATTTCGATGACCTGATCCAGAAGGCGCAACAGTTGCTCAGCGATGATCGCGTGGCGGCCTGGGTGCTGTACCGGCTTGATGGCGGGATTGATCACATCCTGGTGGATGAGGCGCAAGACACAAGCCCACTGCAATGGGACGTGATTCGACGGCTGGCCGAAGAATTTTCAAGCGGTGAGGGGGCGCGCGTTGACGTCACGCGGACCATTTTCGTGGTCGGGGACAAGAAACAGTCGATCTATTCCTTCCAGGGCGCCGACCCGAGGGAATTCGACCGAATGCAGCTTGAATTCGGCTCTAAATTGGGCGAATCCGGCCAAAAGCTGTGGGATCGAAGCCTTGATTTCTCATTCCGCTCATCGCCCGCGATCCTGAATCTGGTCGACAAGGTGTTCCAGGACGAAACGGATGCAGGCTTTGCTGGCGGGTCGCATATCGCCTTCAACACGGACCTGCCCGGACGGGTTGATCTGTGGCCGCTGGTTCCGAAACCGGAAAAGGCGCCGGAGCGTGATTGGTTCGACCCAGTGGACCGTCGGAGCCCGGAACACCAGTTTCGCACCCTCGCCATGGCGGTGGCCGGGCACATCAAACAGATGCTGGACGACACCGTTTTGATCCCGCACAAGGACGGTCCTCGGCCCATTCAACCGCGCGATATTCTGATCCTCGTGCAGCGGCGCGGAGGTATCTTTCCCGACATCATCCGCGCCTGCAAGGAATTGAACCTGCCCATCGCAGGTGCAGACCGTTTGAAGGTTGGCGCGGAAACGGCGGTGCGCGATCTGGCGGCACTGCTGGCCTTTCTTGCCACGCCCGAGGACAGTCTGTCCCTCGCCACCGCCCTGCGCTCGCCCTTGTTCGGTTGGTCAGAGCAGGATTTGTTTACGCTGGCGCATCACCGGACAGGGGATGAACTGTGGCGCGCGCTACGGACGAAAACCGACACATATCCTCAAACAATCTCTATCCTGCGCGATTTGCGCAACAACGTGGATTTCCTGCGGCCCTACGATCTGATCGAACGTGTCCTGACGCGCCATCGCGGGCGCCAGCATATGCTGGCGCGGCTTGGGTCAGAGGCAGAGGATGGGATCAACGCGCTGCTGTCTCAGGCCCTGTCCTACGAACGCAACGAAGTGCCCAGCCTGACCGGTTTCCTGACCTGGATGGAAACGGATGATCTTGAGGTCAAACGCCAGATCGACAGCGCATCGAACCAGATCCGCGTGATGACGGTGCACGGGTCTAAAGGCCTGGAAGCGCCCGTGGTGATCCTGCCCGAATGCGGCAAACGGGATGTTCAAATTCGCGATGCAATCATCGACATCAACCAAACGCCTGTGTGGAAAATGCCGTCCGGCCAACTGCCAGCACGCATGTCGGACCGTCTTGAAGAGATGAAAGCCGCCCAACGCGAGGAATCCTTGAGACTGCTTTATGTGGCTCTCACACGGGCTGAAAAGTGGCTGATCGTCGGTGCAGCGGGCGAGTTGAGCAAGGAAGGAAGTGATTGGCACCAACGGGTGCAAGCGGGAATGGAGAACATGGGCGCTGCCGCCCTTGAAACACCGGTCGGCGCCGGATTGAGGGTGGAGCATGGCAACTGGTCACTGACGCCGCAGCAGGACATGGAGGCGCAAGTCACTGAAGCGCCAATGATGCCAACACTGTTCAAGGATGCCGCGCCAAAGGCACAGAAAGAGCGTGAAACGGTGTCACCCTCAGATCTCGGAGGGGCCAAGGCCCTTCCCGGTGATGGTTTGGATGAAGAGACGGCCAAGAGGTTCGGCACTGTTGTGCACGCTTTGCTTGAGATGCCAGGTGCCACCGCACATGTGTTGGCAGAAGCCGAGTTGAGCGACGCGCTGAAGGTCGAGGCCGAACAGCAGGCGCGGCGCGTGCTGACCGATGCCAATCTCGGCTGGCTTTTCGCTGACGATGTGCTGGCCGAAGTGCCAGTGACCGCGCCGCTTGGCCACGCCCGACTGCACGGCACAATTGACCGACTACACATCACTCCAACCACGATCCATATCGTGGATTTCAAGACGAACCGCGTTGTACCGAAAGAGCCGCATCAAACCCCGGAAGGTGTGTTGCGCCAAATGGGGGCTTATGCCTATGCAATCGCTCAGATTTACCCGGACCGCGACATTCAACTCAGCATACTGTGGACCCATACGGGTGAATTGATGCCGCTTCCGCACGATATCGTGACAGCGGCTCTCGCACGCACTCAATATCTTGACGATGCTGTGGGCGATACCTAGGTTGCGACCCTACGCTTGAGCCTGGCAGGAGAACTCACATGGCAACCGTGGCAGTCACTGACGCGACTTTTGACGCCGAAGTCAAAAATTCCGATGTCCCCGTCGTGGTGGACTTCTGGGCCGAATGGTGCGGCCCGTGCAAACAGATTGGCCCCGCTCTGGAAGAGCTGTCCGCCGAGATGGAAGGCAAGATCAAGATCGCCAAGGTCAATGTGGACGAGAACCCCAACTCGCCCGCGCAGATGGGGGTGCGCGGCATTCCCGCTCTGTTCATCTTCAAGAATGGCGAAGTGATCTCGAACCGCGCAGGTGCGGCTCCCAAGGCAGCGCTGCAAAGCTGGATCGAAGACAGCATCTGATCCTGAACGGGACTATAGTTTGGAAAGCGGCCCCTCTATCGGGGCCGTTTTTTATTCTGCGCCAAAAGCCGTTGTTGCAAGCGCAGAGATATTGGCCATGCGCGCCCGTTGCCGCCAACTACGCTCTTGCGGATCAGACGGTATCGCCTTCCAGTCGTTCAGCAACTGAACATAGGGAAGAAACCGCACCGCCGGATCATCAGGATCAACCAGGGTGTAGCCATTGAAAAACGCATCAAGCGTATCTTGCGTCAGCAGCTGACCCTTTGGGAGTGGTTGAAAAAGCTCGGCATAGTCCATCAGGAAACGGACAATATCAAAACCAACAGGCGCGGAACCCGGCGGCTTGAAATCAAGGCCGGTTTCACCATCCGGACCCAAGAGGATGTTTCTGACGTTAAAATCCCCATGCTTTGAAGCAGAATATGTCTGCCGCCCTTCCGCGGCTTCCGCCAGTTTTGGAACAGCCTTGCAACAAGCAATGAAGTGATCGGGTTCCGCGACCAGCGTGGGGTCATCTTCGACCAGTTTTTGCATCCTTTCGATATGCCCAACCATAAAACTTGGCTGATATGTCCGCCGTTCCAGCGGGCCACTGCCATGGAAAGCCGACAGCCATGCGCCAACCCGCTTCAACATCGCACCATGCGTGCGCCCCTTGTTCACATGCTCTTCGAAAGTGCGTCCGGTGGCCTCAGTCATCACGATGAAATCGCCGGTCTCGGTTGAAAACAGAACTTCGGGTGCATGTGCCTTTGTATGGCTCAAAAGCCGTTGATGCGCGTCGCGCAAGGCATTGACTGTATCTGAAAGCGACTTGTCCGCGGCGCCCTGCGTGACCTGCTTGATGATCAGCGCGCGCGGGCCCTTCAGCCTTAGAACAATGTGGCTGCGCGTCTTTTCGTCCTTTTGCCAGATCAACTTGTGCCGAAATGCGCCCGGCTGAAAACCAAGCGTCGGCGCGACCTCTGCCCAGCGCGCCAGAGCCTGCGTGACCCGTCTATCTTTTCGATCAAATACCATGGGCCAAAGATGATCACAACGCGGCACCGGATTGAAGGCACCAAGCGAACCGCGCATAAAAGGCACAACATCAAGGAGTGTGTGACATGGCCAGCTCAGAGTTTCCCGGATGGCACGGGACCACGATCATCGGCGTGAAGAAGGGGGGCGAGGTTGTGATTGCCGGGGACGGGCAGGTCTCGCTTGGCCAGACCGTGATCAAGGGTACGGCCCGCAAGGTGCGGCGGCTCAGCCCCGGCGGCTATGACGTCGTGGCCGGATTTGCCGGATCGACGGCTGACGCCTTCACATTGCTCGAACGGCTGGAGGCGAAACTGGAAGCGACACCCGGCCAATTGGCTCGAGCCAGTGTCGAATTGGCCAAGGACTGGCGCACCGATAAGTACCTGCAAAAACTCGAAGCGATGCTGATCGTGTCCGACGGTGCCGACATGTTCGTCATCACCGGGGCCGGCGACGTATTGGAGCCCGAACATGATGTGACCGCCATCGGATCAGGCGGCAACTACGCGCTCGCCGCTGCGCGGGGCATGATGGACAGCGACCGCGATGCCGAAGCCGTGGCGCGGGATGCGATGCAGATTGCAGCGGACATCTGCGTGTACACCAACGGCAATCTGACAGTCGAGAAGATCGGCAAGTGACCGACAGTCGTTGCGTTTCGGCTGTTTTCGCATAGGTAAGGCGGGACACTTGTAACAAACGAGCCGCTTGTGACTGACCTGACTCCCCGCGAAATCGTCTCGGAACTTGATCGTTTCATCATTGGACAAAAAGACGCCAAGCGCGCCGTGGCCGTGGCCCTGCGCAACCGCTGGCGCCGCAAACAGCTTGGTGACGACCTGCGGGATGAGGTTTATCCCAAAAACATCCTGATGATTGGCCCCACCGGCGTGGGCAAGACGGAGATCAGCCGCCGCCTGGCCAAGCTGGCGCGCGCACCGTTCCTCAAGGTCGAGGCGACCAAGTTTACCGAGGTGGGTTATGTTGGCCGGGATGTGGAACAGATCATCCGCGACCTTGTCGACGCGGCCATTGCCCAGACCCGCGACCACATGCGCGAAGACGTCAAGGCAAACGCTCATAAGGCCGCCGAGGATCGCGTCATCGAAGCGATTGCCGGGACGGACGCGCGGGAAGGGACGCGCGAAATGTTCCGCAAAAAGCTGAAGGCGGGTGAGCTTGACAATACGATGATCGAGCTGGAAGTGGCCGATACCAGCAATCCGTTCCCCACCATGGATATCCCCGGGCAGCCTGGCGGCGGCATGGGCATGATGAACCTGGGCGATATTTTCGGCAAAGCACTTGGCGGGCGCACTGTCCGCAAAAAGCTAACCGTCGCGCAAAGCTACGAAGTTTTGATCGGCGAAGAGGCGGACAAGCTTCTGGACGATGAAACCGTGACCAAGACAGCGCTTGAAGCGGTCCAGGAGAATGGCATCGTCTTTCTGGACGAGATCGACAAAGTCTGTGCACGGTCCGACGCGCGCGGTGCGGATGTCAGCCGCGAAGGCGTTCAGCGCGACCTGCTGCCCCTGATCGAAGGCACATCCGTCAGCACCAAACATGGCCCGGTCAAAACCGACCATATCCTGTTCATTGCCTCGGGCGCCTTCCACATCGCAAAGCCCTCCGACCTGTTGCCCGAGCTGCAAGGCCGCTTGCCCATCCGGGTCGAATTGCGCGACCTGACCGAGGATGACTTTGTCCGCATCCTGGAAGAGACGGACAACGCTCTGACCCTCCAATACACCGCGCTGATGAAGACTGAAGAGGTTACTGTCACCTTCGAGCCGGAAGGCATTCGCGCCTTGGCCCGCATCGCGGCCGAGGTGAACAAAAGCATCGAAAACATTGGCGCACGACGGCTCTATACGGTGATGGAACGTGTGTTCGAAGAGCTGTCATTCACCGCGCCAGATCGGGCCGGGGACAGCATCATAGTTGACGCGGAGTTTGTCGAAACGCATCTCGGCGAACTTGCGCGATCCACGGATGTCAGCCGATACGTGCTCTAGCCGTTTTCCATTCGCTCGGGTACATCGGGGGTATTGAGCGGATAAGGATTTGGAATGCGCGCACTACTGTTGGTCCTGATCCTTGCGCTTGCGTCGTGCAGTGACAGAACGGCGGCGCCCATCATTCCCTCGGCGTTGGACATCGGCACAAACCGGACCGTATTTGTCGGCACAACGCGGGGGATCAATGGCGCCGGTGAATACGGGATTGGTCGATCAAAGACCCTGAACCTTTTGCAGGCGACCGTGTCGATTCCTCCGGGTCGCGCGCTGGGCTCTGTGTCGGACGGGCAGGACCGACCGAAACCGGATCGCGATTTTGTCATTGCCGGGCTTGACCATTTTCCATCGGATCAGAGTTTCCGCGCATCGCTCGAGGCCGACATATTGGCCCAGCCACACGATCAGCGCGAAGTGACACTGTTCGTTCACGGGTTCAACAACAGCTTTTCAGACTCGGCCTTTCGCCTGGCTCAATTGACCGAAGATCTTGAGATACCCGGAACACATGTAACCTATTCCTGGCCAAGCCGTGGGAACCCTTTGGGCTATGAATATGATCAGGACAGCGCGCTGTTTGCCCGCGATGGCCTTGCCGATCTTCTGCGCCTGATCCGATCTGCCGGACAACCTGACATCATTCTTGTGGCGCATTCCATGGGCAGTGCACTGGTGATGGAAACCCTGCGCCAACTTGAAATCGCGGAACCCGGTTGGACGGGGCGCAACATCAATGCCGTTATCCTGTTGTCACCGGACATCAACGTGGATGTCTTTCGCAGCCAGTTTTCCCGCATCGAAAAGGCGCCGGACCCGTTTGTCGTCATGGTGTCGCGCAAGGATGCGATCCTGCGCGTGTCATCGCGATTGAGGGGCGAAAAATCGCAACTGGGCAATATTCAGAACGCTGATGCGGTCGCGGATTTGCCGATCACGGTGGTGGATGTCACGGCCTTCACCGACCGAAAGTCCGGCAACCACTTTGTCGCCGGGGGATCGCCCGCGCTGATCCAGCTGCTACGGAGATCATCGGACCTGGATCGCGAATTCCTGCGTGGGCGTCCCGGCACAGTTCTGACAATCCCCGGTGCGCGCCGCGTCAGAGCGCCGGTGCGCCAAACGCAAACCGACATCGTGACCAGTGAGGCGCGGTGACAGACACGCTGCGCCGACCGGAACCCATTGGCACATTCCTCAAGCACAACCGCCAATGGCTTGCGGCAGGCGCGCTGCTCACCCTTCTATCCTCGTTCGGGCAAACCTTTTTCATTTCGATTTTCGCTGGCCAGATTCAGGACGAGTTCGGGCTGACGCATGGCAGTTGGGGCGCCATGTATGCGCTGGGCACGACGGCCTCTGCCCTCGTCATGGTGTGGGCGGGTGGCCTGACGGATCAGTTCCGCGCCCGGACATTGGGCGTGGCCGTGCTGGTCATGTCTTGTCTTGCGATGGCCATCAATCCTTACGTGATGATCCTACCCGTTGTGATTTTTGCACTGCGACTCATGGGGCAGGGCATGACCAGTCACATCGCCATCGTGGCGATGGCACGCTGGTTTGTCGCCACGCGCGGGCGCGCCTTGGCGGTTGCCACATTGGGATTTTCCCTGGGCGAGGCGATTTTGCCAGTGGTGTTTGTATCGCTGATGACTGTTCTGGATTGGCGCATGCTTTGGATGATTGCAGCCGGCAGTGCCCTGCTGGGTGTTCCAGCGCTTTCAAGGCTTTTGCGTGAAGAACGCACGCCGCAGTCCATGACCACGCAGGATCAAGCCACCGGAATGGACGCCCGGCACTGGACGCGGACCCAAGCGCTAAGCCACCCGTTATTCTGGTTCATGGTACCCGCACTGCTCGGCCTTTCGGCCCTCGGTACTGCTTTTTTCTTTCAGCAGGCGCATTACGCGCAAGTTAATGGCTGGACGCATCTGTCACTGGTCGCACTTTTTCCAGTCTACACCGGCGTCGGCATCGGTGCGATGGTTCTGTCCGGCTTCGCGCTTGACCGTTTCGGTACGGCACGGTTGATCCCGTTCTACCAGGTGCCTCTCATCGCGGCCTTCCTCTGCTTTGCCTGGGCAGATCAGCTTGCGATGGTGGCGGTTGGCCTCGTGTTTTTCGCCATGACCACAGGGGCCAATTCAACCTTTCCCAATGCCTTCTGGGCCGAATTCTACGGCACACGCTTTATCGGGTCCATCAAGGCGATGGCAGCGGCGGTCATGGTTTTGGGCTCTGCAATCGGGCCTCTGATCACTGGTGTATTGATCGACCTTGGGATCCCCTTGAACACGCAATACATCGGCGTTGCCGCTTACTTTGTTCTGGCGTCATTCTGCATGTGGACTGGCATCTCGCGCGCCCGGCGCAGCTTACCGCTGCCTGCGTAGATAGACGTAATAGGCTCCACCACCGCCATGCCGTACATTGGCTTGGGTCACCTGTAAAACGACAGACGACAAGGGTGGCATCGACAGCCATTGCGGCACCTGATGCCGCAACACGCCAAAGCGCACCGGGATCGGTCCGTCGTCATCGCGATGCTTGCCCTTGCCCGTCACCACCAGAACCAGCCGTTTTCCCTGACCGTGTGCCGACATGATAAAGCGGGTCAAAGCCGGGTGGGCACGGTCGGTTGTCAAGCCATGCAGGTCCAGCTTGCCTTCGGGCTGCAACTTCCCGCGTTTCATCCGGGCAAAGGCTTTGCGGTCCATCTGCACTGGCTGCGCCGCGACCTGATCCACGATGGATGGCGTGAGGTTGACCGATGTTTTCGCCCCTGACGTGCGTGCGGTAGACCTCGCTGGCGCAACCTCGAACATCGGTCGGGATCGCGGCGCGGGTGGCGGTGTCGTTACGAAATCATCCGGGTGGAACGGCTTTTCGGGATGCAGGCGATCCGTTTTGTCCGCCACCTTTCGCCACAGGTCTTCTTCCTCTGGCCGCAACTTGCGACGTGTCATATCGCACCCTCGGGCAGCAGTGCATAGGCGCGCTGTATCGGCATCAGCACCATCATGCGCCCAGGATCGCGCAAACGACCGGCCGCACGCCCGGCCTCATCACCGGTACCAAAGAACACATCGGCGCGCTGGGCGCCCTTGATGGCCGAGCCGGTATCCTGCGCAATCATCAAGCGCCGCAGCGGGTCCGCCCCGTCCTTTTCAATCCAGACCGGCGCGCCCAGCGGCACGAATTTTGGATCAACGGCAATAGATCGCATGGTTGTAATCGACCTGTTCATAGCACCCAATGGCCCACGTTCGGCGGGGACCTCGCTCACCTCGCGAAAGAACACATAGGACGGGTTGTGATACAGCAACTCTTTTCCAACATCGGGATTGCGCCGCACGTAGTTGCGAATGACCTGCGCGCTGACCTGATGCGCGGCATAGGTGCCACGGCGCACAAGCTCCGCACCGACCGACCGATATTCGTGCCCGTTAAAACCGCTATACCCAACACGGATCATCTGCCCGCTTGGCAATCGGATTCGTCCAGACCCCTGGATCTGAAGAAAGAACAGCTCAACCGGGTCATCAACCCACGCAATCTCCAGCCCGCGGCCCTGCAAGAACGGCCCTTCCAGGATCTGCCGCCGTGTCAGCCAAGGGCGAATAGCACGCGCTTCGGGCGGCATGGCATAAACAGGATAGCGGTAGCGCGCACTGCGTGTCAGCGATCCGTCTAACTCCGGCTCAAAATAGCCAGTGAACAGGGCAGGCTGCCCATCTTCGATCAAAACAGGCCGGAAGAAGAGTTCAAAGAACGCCCGCGCATCCGGAACGTCACCGGCCAGGGCACACAGCGACGTCCAATCAGGATCATCCATATCCTGGCACGTGTTGCGAAAGGTCGTGAGTGCAGCCGCATGGTCGTCTTGCCCCCAACCGTCGAGGGACGCAAAATCAAGAACGGTGTATTTGATGTCAGAGGCAGCGGCGGTCATGGCCCAGAATGCTGCGCAGACAGCCGAGACCCAAAACCGAATTATGCGTCGGTCGATACCAATATCCAATTCGGATCGTCCGCACCCATCGTTCGGGAGAAGGCCCATGTGTCTTTCTGCCGCTTCACCTCAGTCAGGCTACCTTCTACGATATCTCCACCCTGATCGCGAACAGCGGATTTCAATTCTGCGACAAAGCGGATCGTCAGTTCGCCCTCATTGGTGTCGGGGTCGAATGTGGCGTCCATCAGTTTAAGCTCGCGCACACCGACAAACTCCGCCTCAATCGTCAAGCCCTGGTCTTCGCGCGCGGCAACCCCATCGACGAAGGATTCGTAGATCTCTTCGGACAGGAACGGCTGGATATCGGCCAAATTGCCGTGTTCGTACCCCATCACGATCATCTCATACGCACCACGGGCGCCGCCCAGAAACTCAGCGACGTGAAAGGATGGTTCGACCCGCTTCATCTCTGCCAGCGCTTTGGCGGCAGCACTGTCCTCTTCCACGTGGTCGGTGATGTCCAGGTCGGGACCGCCCTCGATCACCTCAAGGTCGGGCCGGTTCAACCGGTCGCTCGCCTGTTTTGGCACCGGAGGCTGCTCGAACCCTTCGCGTGTCCCCAACACGTTTTTCAGGCGCAAAATCAGGAAAACGGCGATGCCTGCAAGCACCAGCAACTGGATAAGCGGAGAGTTCATTAAATCCTCGTCATTCGGGGTCGGGTGGCGATTGCGCCGTCGGACCCTTATGTAGGTGCGTAAAGGGTGCAAGTCCACTGTACGGCCCCCTGTGGAAAACGAAAGGATTGCTTGGATGTGGCTGTTTTTGGCCTTTCTTCTGGTTCCGCTGATCGAGATTGCCCTGTTCATTCAGATCGGAGGGGCGATTGGTCTTGGCTGGACCCTGCTGATTGTCGTCATCACCGCCGTTTTGGGCACCATGCTGGTCCGGGCGCAGGGCATGCAAGCGCTTGGTCAGGTGAAGTCGTCATTCAATCAAATGCGCGACCCCAGTGAGGCACTGGCGCATGGTGCAATGATCCTGTTTTCCGGTGCTTTGCTGCTAACCCCAGGGTTTTTTACTGACGCGGTGGGCTTCGCGCTTTTGGTGCCGGGCGTGCGCCTCGCCGTCTTCCATTGGGCCCGATCACGCGTCAAGGTCGCGACATTTACGACGCATGGCGCGCGCCAAGCCGATCCGAACACTGTCGACGGTGAATTTACCGAAGTTGACCCGGAGCAGCGCGAAGTTCGTGGCCCCTCCGGCTGGACCAAGCATTGAGGCCAACGGGCCAAGCTGTTACCACAGCTTTGACATTTTATTGACCTCGGAGAGAACCCAGATGGCCGAAGAACAAGCCACACAGCCCGCTGCGCCGCAGATGCGCGTTTTGGGCCAATACATTCGCGACATGTCATTTGAAAACATCGTGTCCCAAAAAGGTGCCTCGGCGGACGTTCAGCCCGACGTTCAGGTTCAGGTGAACCTGGATGCAAAGAAACGCGCCCAGGACAACCAGTACGAATGCTCGATCAAGCTGAACGTGACTTCCAAGGCAAAGGAAGGTGATGCCGTTCTGTTTGTTCTGGAGATCGACTATGTCGGCATGTTCCACATCGAAAACGTGCCAGAAGATCAGATGCACCCGTTCCTGTTGATCGAGTGCCCGCGCATGATTTTCCCGTTCCTGCGTCGCGTTGTCAGCGACATCACGCGCGACGGTGGTTTCCCACCCCTGAACCTGGAAAACATCGACTTCGTTTCGCTTTATCGGAACGAGATTGCACGTCGGCAGAAAGAGGCTGCGTCCTCCGAACCCGTCAACTAATCCGGCCAAATGTAATGAAAAAGGCCCGGTGGTTCACACCGGGCTTTTTTGTTTGGGCCACAGACTGTCGTCCCCCAACGTGTCAACAAAGGCCGCGTGGGCTGCCGCTTCTTCACTTGTAATACGTGTGGGCAAGGTGCGCGGGCGCGCTGGAGGTATCCACGCTTCGACTTCAACAGCACCCACGTTGCCGCCGCCAACGGTGGACAGACCGAAATCAGGCTGCCGCCCCCCGATCAGTTCCAGATACACTTCGGCCAGAATTTCACTGTCGAGCAGCGCCCCGTGCAAGGTACGCGCCGAGTTGTCGATACCAAAGCGACGGCACAGCGCGTCGAGTGATGCGGGGGAACCCGGGAACCGGCGGCGTGCGATGTCCAATGTGTCGATGGCCCGATCAAACGGAATTTCAGGCAAACCCATCCACTTCAGCTCGGCATTCAGGAACTTCATGTCAAAGGCTGCGTTGTGGATCACCAGTTTTGCGTCGCCGATGAAGTCTACGAATTTTTGACCCAATTCGGCGAACTTTGGTTTGCCGCGCAGAAAGTCATCGCCAAGGCCATGCACCTCGAACGCCTCTTGCGGCATGGCCCGTTCAGGGTCGATGTATTCATGGAAAACATTGGTTGTCGGGACGTGACCGATCAGTTCGATAGCACCAATCTCAACGATGCGGTCACCGCTTTGCGGATCAAACCCCGTGGTCTCTGTATCCAGAACGATTTCACGCATCTTTAAGCCTGCCCCTGATCTGTTGGACCGCAGAATGAACTTGTGCACGCGCATGTTCAACCGTGTCCGTCTTGATCACAAAGTCTGCGCGCGCGCATTTTTCCGCACTTGGCATTTGTTTTGCCAAGATGGTTTCAAACTGCGCCTCTGTCATCGAACCACGTGCGAGGACCCGAGCGCGCTGGGTTGCAGCATCCACGTGAACGACCGCAACAGCATCCATGGTGCGGTCGCCACCCGTCTCAAACAAAAGCGGAATGTCAAAAACCACGATTTCGGCATCGACGGCGGCCAAGTAGTCCTCTCGATCTTTCACGACGAGCGGGTGTACAATCGCTTCTATGGTTTTCAGTGCCGTTGGATCGTTTGATATGATCCCGCGCAGTTTCTCACGGGATACGGATCCGTTTGTTATAGCATCCGGGAAATACGCCCGGATCTTTGCAACGGCAGCACCCCCGACATCGTACAATCGGTGGACGGCCGCATCCGCATCCCACACCGCACAACCTTCTTGGGTAAACAATGCCGCTGTCGTTGATTTTCCCATCCCGATCGAGCCGGTCAGGCCAAGTTTGAATGTCATCGCAGTGCCGCGGCACGTGTGGCGCTATCAACGACCGGTCGATGACCAAACCACCGTTCAAAGGCCGGAACCGCCTGATGCAAGAGCATCCCCAAACCATCAACAGCGACGCAACCTGCCGCTTCGGCGGCAGCCAGCAAATCAGTCTTGAGCGGCGCATAGACCAGATCAGTCACGATTGTGCCCGCGCGCAGCCCATCCAGCGGCACCCGCATGGCAGGCTTTCCAATCATACCCAGAGACGTTGTGTTCACGACAAGCGCTGAATCCTCCAGAACGTTGCCAGCCTGAACCCAATCTACGACTGACACCTTTTTCCCAAAATCATCTGCCAGTTTTTCGGCGCGCACCCGCGTTCGGTTGGTCAGTAGAATCTCCGGCACACCCGCATCCAAAAGCGAAGCAAGAACCGCCCGCGCAGCACCGCCTGCGCCCAACACGGTCGCCGGCCCTGCTGTTGGATTCCAATCAGGTGCACCGGCCTTCAGGTTTTCGATGAACCCGTACCCATCCGTGTTGTCGGCGTGGATTTGACCGTCCTTCCGAAAGATCAATGTGTTCGCGGCACCGATCAGAATCGCCCGATCTGTGACAAGATCCGCAATCTCAAGCGCTGCTTCCTTATGGGGAATGGTGATGTTCACGCCCACAAATCCTGCCTTGGGCAAGGTGCGCAAGACGACCTCCAGGTCCTGCGCTGCAACATCCATTGGGATGTAGTCACCCTTCAGCCCAAGCGTTTTCAGCCAGTGGCGGTGCAATTGCGGGGACTTTGAATGTGCTATGGGCGTTCCGATGACGCCCGCCAAAGGAATTTTGTCGCTCATTCCTATCCGCCTTTGATTATCCGTCGATCACCCCACGCAGCGTCAGGAAGGCAAGAAGTTCCAACAGCGGCATTCCCAGGACATTGAAATAGTCCCCTTCAACGCTGTGAAACAGGCGCACCCCCTCGGCCTCAAGTTGATATGCGCCAACTGAGTGGCGGATGTCATCCCAATTTCTGTCAATGTAGTCATTCAGGTAGTCGTCTGACACCTGCCGCATGCGCAGTCGCACCTGACCGACATGCCGCCAGATCGGCTTTCCCTCGTGATAGATGACAGCCGCGGACAAGAGCATGTGCCGCTCTCCTCTCATGGCACGCAACTGATGTGCGGCATCGTCCTGATCAACCGGCTTCGAAAGAATGCGCCCGTCAAAAGCCAGAATCTGATCACATCCGATCACCATGGCACCGGGCACTTTGTCTGCAATCTTGCGCGCTTTCATTTCGGCCAACGCATCCGCAATATCGCGGGGCGATGCCTCCTCTGCGATCAATGCTTCCTTGATCGCATGTTCGTCCACGCGTGGCACTGCGACGTCAAATGCCACACCCGCATTCCGCAAGAGCTGTGCCCGGATAGAAGACCCAGATGCGAGAACAATGGGGGTGGTCATGTGGATATCCCTGTGTGTTGCGACCACCGAAGTGTGGGATCAATACGGCGAAGGCAAGGCACTTCAATCAAGGGTGCCGATCTTCGGTCCGGAACGCACGCTTTGCCAAGCATTCATACCCCATGGGTAAGGACAAGTTGTGACGTGGGGATAAGTCACACTGCCAGACATTGAACACAGATTTGTCCACAACACCCACACATTCAATTTCGTTATAAGTATTTGTTTTTAAAAATTTTATATCCAACTTTCGACTACCTTGGACAAAACGACGAAACCTGTCCCACGGTGGGAGACTGCGTGAACAAACGCATAATCCACAGAAATCCAGATCCCTACAAAATCATCATCTCTTTTCTTTCTTATATTTATTTATAAGGGTGGCCCCGGACGTCACGGACAGGCTCAGACATGGACTTCATCATCTCCCTTTATCCCTGGATCAAGGCATTTCACATCATGTCTGTGATTGCCTGGATGGCTGCGCTGTTCTACCTGCCACGCCTCTATGTCTACCACACTGAAAGCGTGGGTCTTGAGGGGGAGACACATGCCCTGTTTCAAACCATGGAATATAAACTGCTGAAGGTCATCATGAACCCGGCGATGATTGCCACATGGGTGTTCGGCCTTGTGCTTGCGGCAATTCCGGGCGTGATTGATTGGGGCGCGGTGTGGCCTTGGACCAAGCTGATTGGGATTCTTGCAATGTCGGGCTTCCATGGCTGGCTGAGCACACAGCGCAAGGCCTTTGCCGCCGGTGGCCCGGTCAAGACCGGTCGACAGTACCGGATGATGAATGAGGTGCCGACCCTTTTGATGGTCCTGATCGTGTTGTCGGTCGTCGTGAAATTCTGATCTCATTGACTCCGGTCAACACAATGCCTATGTGCTGGCTCGCACCCCGTCCGGGGACCGCATACAGCTTTCACATTTGATTGGACGCGCACCGCTGGATCACAGCGGGCCAAGTATACCCACATGACCGCAGAACGCCTCGCCCTTGCTGACCTCAAGGCACAAAGTCCTAAAGACCTTCTTGCCATGGCAGAAGAGCTTGAGATCGAAAATGCCTCGACCATGCGTAAGGGCGAAATGATGTTCCAGATCCTGCGTGAACGCGCGGATGAGGGATGGGAGATTTCGGGCGATGGCGTGCTTGAAGTGCTTCAGGACGGCTTTGGCTTTCTGCGCTCGCCCGAGGCAAACTATCTGCCTGGTCCCGACGACATCTATGTCTCGCCCGAGATGATCCGGCAATATTCGCTACGCACCGGGGACACCATCGAAGGGGTGATTAAGGCGCCAGATGACAACGAGCGTTACTTTGCTCTGACGAACGCGACCAAGATCAATTTTGAAGAGCCCGAGCGTGCGAAGCATAAGATCGCTTTCGATAACCTGACGCCGCTTTATCCCGACGAACGTTTGACGCTTGAGAAGAAAGATCCGACGACCAAAGACCGGTCTGCGCGAATCATCGACCTGGTTGCTCCGATCGGCAAAGGGCAGCGGTCTTTGATCATGGCGCCGCCGCGGACCGGTAAGACGGTCCTTCTGCAGAACATCGCGTCCAGCATCGAAGAAAATCACCCCGAGTGCTATCTGATTGTCCTGCTGATCGACGAGCGGCCCGAAGAGGTGACCGACATGCAGCGGTCTGTTCAGGGCGAGGTGGTGAGCTCTACCTTTGACGAGCCGGCCACGCGTCACGTTGCCGTTTCGGAAATGGTCATCGAGAAAGCCAAGAGACTGGTCGAACATAAGCGAGATGTTGTTATCCTTTTGGACTCGATCACAAGACTTGGTAGAGCATTCAACACCGTGGTGCCATCGTCAGGTAAGGTGCTGACTGGTGGTGTTGACGCAAACGCCCTGCAACGGCCCAAGAGGTTCTTTGGTGCTGCGCGTAACATCGAAGAAGGCGGATCGCTGACCATCATCGCGACCGGTCTGATTGAAACGGGCAGCCGGATGGACGAGGTGATCTTTGAAGAGTTTAAAGGCACCGGTAACTCCGAGATCGTTTTGGATCGCAAAATCGCCGACAAGCGTGTGTTCCCGGCTATCGACATTCTCAAATCCGGGACGCGTAAAGAGGATCTGCTTGTCGACAAGACAGACTTGGCCAAGACCTTTGTCTTGCGGCGCATCTTGAACCCGATGGGAACAACCGACGCCATTGAGTTCCTGATCTCGAAGTTGAAGCAGACCAAAACGAACAGCGAATTCTTCGACTCCATGAACACCTGATCCAGTCGCCGGAGGTAGAGGGATGGATACAATCTTTGCCCTCGCCACGGCGCAGGGGCGTGCCGGTGTTGCGGTTGTCCGTATTTCGGGCCCGTCTGCAAAACAGGTAGCGCAAACGCTTTGCACCGGTCTACCGCAGTCGCGGACTATGGCGACCCGTGTTTTGCGCGATACAAACGGGCAAGCCTTGGATCACGCATTGATCCTGGTTTTTGACGCGCCGCGCAGCTTTACGGGCGAAGATGTGGTCGAGTTGCACCTGCACGGAAGCATTGCCGTGGTCTCTGCGGTTTTGCGCACGCTTGGTAAGACAGAGGCACGGCTTGCCGACCCTGGCGAATTCACGCGTCGTGCCCTCGAAAACAACAAGATGGACCTGGCCCAGGTCGAAGGCCTGGGTGACTTGATTGAGGCTGAGACAGAGGCCCAGCGGCAACAGGCGTTGCGTACGGTATCCGGCGCGCTTGGTGAGCAGATTGAAACCTGGCGCAGCCTTTTGATCCGAGCAGCGGCCTTGATCGAGGTGACTATAGATTTCGCTGACGAGGACGTCCCGGTTGATGTCACTCCGGAAGTTCAGAGCCTGCTGGCGCAGGTCACAGATGGTATTCGGGAGCAGCTCAAAGGGTTTTCTGCCGCGGAACGCATCCGGTCGGGATTTGAAGTCGCGATTGTAGGTGCACCCAATACAGGTAAATCAACACTTCTGAACGCTTTGGCGCAGCGAGAGGCCGCTATTACCTCAGAAATTGCCGGTACGACCCGCGATGTCATCGAGGTGCGGATGGATATGAATGGTTTGCCTGTCACCCTGCTGGATACAGCGGGCCTGCGTGAGGCGGGTGATCAGATTGAGGCCGAAGGTATTGCGCGGGCTATTGCGCGAGCGAAAAACGCGGATTTATGCGTTTTTCTCGTTGAGCCGGATGAAGAGTTGCCTGTCCTTGTACAATACGGGGATGTCGTGCGCGCGCCTAAAGCGGATCTGAGAGCTGATGACGTTCCTGCAGTTTCGGGTGTGACCGGGTTGGGTGTTGACCATCTGGTTGATGATATAGCCACTGAGCTATCTACGCGTAGCCAGTCCGCAGGCCTGGTAACACATGAACGTCATCGGTCTGCGATGGAGCGCGCATTGACGGACTTATCTTCTGCGTCCGCATTGGTTGCAGCGGGCCCGGATCGGTATGATATCGCAGCAGACGAAATGCACGTTGCGATTCGATCCTTGGAAGCTGTTGTCGGTCGCGTGGATGTTGAAAACCTGCTGGATGAGATATTCTCCAGCTTTTGTCTGGGTAAGTGATGGAGTGTTTCACGTGAAACATTTTGACGTCGTCGTTGTTGGTGGGGGGCATGCCGGAACAGAGGCCGCGCATGCCGCAGCGCGTATGGGTGCTGATACTGCTCTGGTGACCATGAAACGGTCCGGCATCGGTGTTATGTCGTGTAACCCAGCAATCGGCGGCTTAGGCAAAGGGCATCTGGTTCGTGAAATCGATGCCATGGACGGGGTCATGGGCCGTGTTGCGGATGCGTCAGGAATACAATTCCGGTTGCTAAACCGGCGAAAAGGGCCCGCAGTTCAAGGTCCGCGTACGCAATCGGACCGCGCTGTGTATCAGAGCACGATGCTGCGCATCATGGATAACACCGAAAATCTGACCATAGTGGAAGGTGAAGTTATCGACTTCTACATGGTAGATGACGCAGTGGCGGGCGTTATTCTGCGGGACGAAAGTGAAATTTCGGCCTCCGCTGTCATCTTGACCACAGGTACGTTTTTGCGCGGCGTCATTCACATTGGCGACACGTCGTATTCTGGCGGTCGCATGGGAGACAATGCTTCGGTTCCTCTCGCAGATCGTATTGACAGTTTTTCGCTGCCGACTGGACGCCTCAAGACGGGCACACCGCCCCGTTTGGACAGCCGCACAATTCGGTGGGATATTCTGGATGTTCAAGACGCCGATCCTGAACCCAGCCTGTTTTCCTTCCTGTCGACAACCGCGCCGCTGAAGCAAGTCGCATGCGGAATCACGCATACGAACACCAAAACACACGATATCATTCGTGATAACCTTGGCCGGTCCGCCATGTATGGCGGACATATCGACGGTGTGGGTCCAAGATATTGTCCGTCGATTGAGGATAAAATTGTCCGCTTTGCAGATAAGGATAGTCATCAGGTCTTTCTTGAGCCAGAAGGGTTGAACGACCACACGATTTATCCAAACGGGATTTCGACGTCCCTACCTGTTGATGTGCAAACAGAATACGTGCGGTCCATCGTTGGTTTGGAAGATGTTGAAATCCTACAGCCCGGGTACGCGATCGAGTACGACTATGTCGATCCCAGGTCTTTGAACGCAGATTTGGCAGTGCGCGATGTAAAAGGGCTTTACCTCGCGGGTCAGATCAACGGCACAACAGGATATGAAGAGGCGGCCGCTCAAGGCCTTGTCGCAGGTATCAACGCCGCCCGCGCTGTTTCGGGCAAGGATCCTGTCCATTTCCGGCGAGACGAAAGTTACATCGGCGTTATGATTGATGACTTGACGACCCGAGGTGTGACCGAGCCTTACCGGATGTTTACGTCACGGGCTGAGTTCCGTTTGTCTTTGCGTGCTGACAACGCTGACCAGCGGTTGACTGAGTTTGGTCGCAACTTGGGGTGCGTATCTGATGGGCGTTACGCTTCCTTTGTTCAAAAGCGCAGTGAATTGGACGGGCTTCGGGCTTGCCTTGAGAGCGTCCAGTTTACACCTAAACAAATCGCACAGCAGGGCATTCAGATCAATCAGGACGGGACAAAGCGGACGCCATTTCAGGTTTTGGCGTTTCCTGATGTCACCTTTGATCAGGTTGAGGGCTTGGTTCCTGAAGCGGGCGACTTTGCACCTGAGATCAAAGAACAGGTGGCTCGTGACGCACTATACGCCAACTACATCGCGCGTCAGCGGAACGACATCGAAAAGCTTCGAAAGGATGAGCGGCTTAAAATTCCAGAAGACTTCGATTATTCAAACATTTCCGGTCTTTCGGCTGAACTGCAGGCAAAGCTATCTGCGGTTCGACCCTCTGATCTGGCTCAGGCCGGGCGTATTGATGGTATGACACCCGCAGCGCTTGCCCTGATCCTGGGCAGGATCCGGTTCCTGGAAAAGAAATCCGCATGAATGCTATTCCGGAGTGGGCTTCGAGCAGTGTTTCACGTGAAACATTTGAGAAGTTACAGGCATATGCGGAGCTGATCCGTAAGTGGACACCGAAGATCAATCTTGTTGCCAAATCAACGCTTGATGATCTGGAGGTCAGGCACCTTTGGGACAGTGTGCAAGTATTTGAACCGAGAGAAGGTATATGGGCCGATTTGGGCAGCGGAGGCGGTTTGCCTGGTGTTGTGGTAGCGATTTTGGTTCAAGCGAACAATACCAACGCCGAGTGCGCTCTTATCGAAAGTGACCAAAGAAAAGCGACATTCCTCAGAACGTGCGCGCGCGAACTGGATGTTCCGATAAGTGTCATCGCTAAACGCATTGAGGAGGCCTCTCCGCTTCATGCGCAAACCATATCGGCCCGGGCACTTGCGCCCTTAGATACGTTGTTGCATTTCGCCGAACTTCACTTGGCGCAGGACGGGCTATGCGTTTTTCAAAAAGGCGCGCAGTGGCAGAAAGAGGTTGCTGATGCTGAGGAAAACTGGCGGTTTTCTTATGAAGCAACGCCAAGTAAAACAAACAGCGAAGCAGTTGTCCTAAAGATCAAGGATATCCAGCGTGTCTGATCCGACGCGCCCGCCAGGGCCCAAGATTATTTCTGTTGCGAACCAAAAGGGTGGGGTGGGCAAGACCACAACGACCATCAATTTGGCAGCCGCGCTGGTCGAGTTGGGCCACAGAGTTCTTGTCGTGGACCTTGATCCTCAAGGAAACGCATCCACGGGCTTGGGCATCGAGATGGATGACCGCGAACATACCACGTATGATCTGCTGCTTGGTGATATCTCATTGCAAGATGTTATTCTTGCCACTGATATCGAAGATTTGGCGATCGTCCCTGCCACTGTGGACTTGAGTTCGGCGGACATCGAACTCATCTCAAACGAAAAGCGCAGCTTCCTTCTTCATGATGCACTGCGTCAAACAGAGATGGACGCGTATGAATTTGACTTTATCCTCGTTGATTGTCCGCCGTCTTTGAACCTTTTGACGGTTAATGCGATGATCGCATCGCATTCCATTCTCGTGCCGCTGCAAAGCGAATTCTTTGCACTGGAAGGTTTGTCGCAGTTGATGTTGACCATTCGAGAGGTCCGGCAGAGCGGCAATCCAAATTTGCGGATCGAGGGTGTGGTCCTGACAATGCATGATGCGCGGAACAACTTGTCTCAGCAGGTTGAACAGGACGCGCGTGATAACCTTGGTGACATCGTATTTAAGACGCGGATTCCACGGAACGTCAGGGTGAGTGAAGCGCCATCTTTTGCTGTGCCGGTTCTGGCCTATGACAGCACATCAAAAGGCGCGATTGCCTATCGCGATCTGGCCAAAGAGCTGGTCGCCAACAACACAGCAGTAGGGGCCTGATATGGCGAACAGTGACAAAAAGCGAGGTTTGGGCCGCGGGCTTTCCGCTCTTATGGCGGATGTAAACGAACCAGCAGCGCAAGCAACGTCACCGAGTGGTGGTGAGCAGCGTATTCCGATCGAGAAAATCAAGCCAAACCCCAATCAGCCACGGCGCCAGTTTGATGCTGCACCACTTGAAGATCTGGTTGCGTCGATCAAGGAAAAGGGTGTCCTCCAGCCGCTGATCGTTCGCCCGTTGGGCGAAAGCTTTGAAATCGTCGCAGGCGAACGTCGGTGGCGTGCGGCGCAGCAGGCGCAATTGCATGAACTTCCCGTTCTCGTGCGCGACTTCACTGACACCGAAGTTCTGGAAGTCGCGATTATCGAAAACATCCAGCGTGCGGATCTAAACCCGATTGAAGAGGCAGCAGGATACAAGCAGCTGATGGATCGGTTTGGTCACACACAGGAAAAAATGGCGGAAGCGCTGGGTAAGTCGCGCAGCCACATTGCCAACCTGCTACGGCTGCTGCAACTGCCGGAAGCTGTTCAGGCTTTTGTCACGGATGGCGCGCTGAGCGCAGGGCATGCGCGCGCGTTGATCACGGCAGACGATCCGGTCGCTCTTGCCAAAAAGGTGATTGCTGGCGGCCTTTCTGTGCGAGCGACCGAAGCTCTCGTCAAGAAGGGAATGGAAGAGCCGGGAACCAAAGTGTTCACCGGCGCACCAAAACCGAAGGTCGAAAAAGATGCGGATACGCGCGCTCTAGAAGACGATCTGTCTGCGGCCACTGGCGTGAAAGTGTCTTTGACGCATAAGCCGAATGGCGAAGCCGGGATATTGACGCTGCAGTATGAGACATTGGACCAGTTGGATGACTTGTGCCGCCGCTTGAGCGCAACTTAGTCATTCAGGAGTGATCCAAGCACCCCGTTCAGGAGACTAAACCCTTGATAAGTAACGACTAATCTGTTTTTCGACACCGATATTAGGCCCATGGATCTCAACTCATCCAGTTTATCTGGATGAAAGGTGCGCCCGGCAAGCCGTGTATACCGGTCCACGTCGATACCCTCTGCCAGACGTAAGCCCATCATTACATATTCCGTGGCTTGATCCATGTCAGAGAGCCTCTCGGATGTTTCACGATTGACACCCTGCAACCATATTTTCGGCATGCGCTGTTGTTCGGTCGCAATGCGAGTACCGCTCAGCGTAAGCCTGCCATGCGCTCCCGGCCCGATACCGGCATAATCCCCGTATCGCCAATAGATGAGGTTGTGGCGCGATTCCGCTCCGTCGCGTGCATGGTTCGACACTTCGTACCGCGGCATGTTGTGAGCAGCGCAAACATCCTGGGTGAGCGCATACATGTCAGCGGATAGATCATCATCAGGCAGGCCGCGCAGTTTTCCACGTTTGTAGCGGTCGCCGAATGCTGTTCCCGGCTCAACTGTCAGCTGGTACAAAGAGACGTGATCAAGGTCGAGCGCCAACGCTTGCTGAAGCTCAGCTTCCCACTGCGTTAGAGACTGATTTTGACGTCCATACATCAGATCGAAGCTCACGCGATCAAAGACTGATCTGGCGATGTTAAACGCAGCCAACCCTTCGGCTGCGCTGTGCAGGCGGCCAAGCGCGCGCAGATCCGCATCATTCAACGCCTGGATCCCCATCGACACACGATTGATGCCTGCCGCGCGAAAGGCGACGAACTTATCGGCCTCGACCGAGGTTGGATTTGCTTCGAGCGTCACTTCAACGTCATTGGCAATCGGCCAGGTCTTGGCCGCCGTGGACAATATTGCTTCGACCGTGGATGGCTCCATGAGGCTTGGCGTGCCACCACCAAAGAAAACAGACCGCAAGACGCGGCCTTGTGTCAAAGCGCCGACGCGCTCCACCTCTGTAACAAGCGCAGCGCGCCAAGCGTCATGATCGACCACATTGGTCACATGGCTGTTGAAATCACAGTAGGGACATTTGGCAGCGCAAAAGGGCCAGTGGACGTACAGCCCGAAACCGCCAGCTTCCCAATCCTCAGCCAAAACAACCTGCGATCAGTTTCTTGAAACTATCCGCCCGATGGCTGATGGCGTTTTTTTCATCGGCCGACATCTCTGCAAAGGTACGGTTGTGGCCAAGTGGCTGGAACATCGGATCATAGCCATGACCCAACGCGCCGCGAACCGGCCAAACGAGGGTGCCCTCCGCTGTACCCGCAAAAACCTCCTCGTGCCCATCTGGCCAGGCGAGCACCAGTGTGGAGCAGAACCGTGCCGTCCAGGGCTTTCCCGCGTTGCGATCCACTAACTCGGAATGCGTGCGCGTCATCGCCATCATGAAGTCGCGCCCGTTTGGGGTTTCAGCCCAATCCGCGGTGTAGACACCCGGCGCGCCGTCCAGGCCATCCACTTCGATGCCTGAATCATCTGCTAGGGCAGGGAGGCCCGTTGCCTCAACCGCCGCCTTTGCCTTGATCCGCGCGTTTCCGACAAACGTCGTTTCCGTCTCGTCGGGTTCTGGCAGGTTCATCTCTTTGGCGCCAACGACGGACACACCGAAGGGCTGGAACAGCTGTTCCATTTCCTCCAGCTTGCCCGCGTTGTGCGTGGCGACCAGTATCCTGTCGCCGTCAAACCGTCTGGTCATGCAGTTGCGTCCTGTTGCAACGTCACAAGCTCTCCGACGCCTTTTTCGGCCAGATCCATCAATGCATTCATCTGATCGCGCGAGAATGTTGCGCCTTCGGCGCTCATCTGCACTTCGATCAATTGCTTGTCACCTGTCATGATAAAGTTGCCATCGACGCCTGCATCGCTGTCTTCGGGGTAGTCGAGGTCCAACACGGGTTGACCAGCATAGATGCCGCAACTGATCGCAGCCACGGGCGAGATCAGCGGATCGGTGATGACGTCACCAGCGTTCATCAGCTTGTTCACGGCCAGACGCAACGCGACCCAGCCACCCGTGATGGACGCACAACGCGTACCGCCATCGGCCTGCAACACGTCGCAGTCCACGGTGATCTGACGCTCGCCCAAGGCAACCCGGTCGACACCCGCGCGAAGGGACCGGCCGATCAGGCGTTGAATCTCAACAGTCCGGCCGCCTTGCTTGCCCGACGCAGCCTCGCGTCGCATGCGCGTGTTCGTGGCCCGGGGCAGCATGCCGTATTCGGCCGTCACCCAACCCAGACCCGACCCCTTGATGAACGGGGGTACGCGATCCTCGATTGTGGCAGTACACAGAACATGCGTGTCACCCATCTTGATCAGGGCGGACCCCTCGGCGTGTTTGGTAAAGCCTGTTTCAATGGAAACAGACCGCATTTCGCTCAGTTCTCGACCGGAGGGGCGCATGTGATGTCCTTTTTGGTGTGTGCGACGGGGATAGCCCTGCGTCACGCCCGGAGGCAACCCCGATTGACCTTTGATTTCCGACGTCTTTAATACCTGACGATGACCGATACTCAGAAACTACTGGACGAGATGAACGACCGCTCGCGCGAGGTGTTTCGCCGCGTGGTCGAGGGGTATCTGGATTCTGGTGACCCTGTCGGCTCGCGCACCCTGACGCGTGATTTCAGTGAAAAGGTCAGCGCGGCGACCATTCGCAATGTGATGCAGGACCTTGAGTTCATGGGTCTGCTCGACAGTCCACATGTGAGCGCTGGGCGTATCCCAACGCAGCTTGGACTGCGGATGTTCGTGGACGGATTGCTGGAAGTCGGTGTGCCGGACGAGTCCGACCGCGAAAAGATCGACGCGACCCTTGGTACCAATGAACGCGACGTGGCCGGTTTGCTGGACCGCGTCGGTTCCGCGCTGTCTGGCGTGACACAAGGTGCATCATTGGTGCTGACACCAAAGCGCGAAGCGGCGATCAAGCATCTCGATTTTGTGCCACTTGGACCTGAACAAGCGCTGGTGGTTCTGGTCTTTGCCGACGGGCATGTCGAAAACAGGCTGTTTCAGCCACCGCCTGGCCAAACCCCGTCCTCCATGCGCGAAGCGGCTAACTTTCTGAACGCGATGATCGAAGGGCGGACGCTGAGTGAGGTGAAAACCATCATGCAGCGCGAGATTGCCGAGCGGCGACAAGAGATTGATTCGCTTGCGCATGCGCTCGTCGAAAGCGGCCTTGCGTCGTGGACAGGCGAAGGAGATACCCCCGAACGCCTGATCGTGCGTGGGCGCGCCAATCTGCTCGACAATTCGACAGAGGCGGAGGATCTGGACCGCATCCGCTCCCTTTTTGATGATCTCGAGCGTAAACGTGACATCGCTGAATTTCTGGATCTGACCCAGGACGGCGATGGTGTGCGCATTTTTATTGGCTCAGAGAACAAACTTTTCTCACTTTCGGGTTCCTCTTTGGTGGTTTCCCCATATATGAACGCGGACCGAAAGATTATCGGAGCGGTTGGGGTTATTGGTCCCACGCGGCTGAACTACGGCCGGATCGTTCCGATTGTAGATTACACAGCCCAGCTGGTCGGGCGGATGCTGACGGACCGCAACGAAAGGTGACACATGGCTGAGCCGAAGAACGACGAATTCCTTGATGACATCGATATGGCCGAGGAAGAAGTCTATGCCGATGAGATGGCAGAGATTGATGACGAGGCACTGGAACTTGACCAGTTGCGGGCCGAACGTGATGAGCTGAAAGATCGGTTCATGCGTGCCCTGGCTGACGCTGAAAATGCGCGCAAGCGGTCGGACAAAGATCGCCGCGAGGCCGAAAACTATGGTGGGTCCAAGCTGGCCCGAGACATGTTGCCCGTCTACGACAACATGAAACGCGCGCTGGAATCTGCAACGGATGAACAGCGCGAGGTGTCTGCTGCATTGTTGGAAGGCGTTGAGCTGACGTTGCGCGAGCTCTTGAACGTGTTCAAGAAGCACGGGATTGAGCGTATTTCACCTGCGGTTGGCGATACCTTCGATCCGCAACATCATCAGGCGATGTTCGAAGCCCCTGTGCCCGGCACAAAAGCGGGCGAGATTATCCAGGTTTCTGCCGAAGGATTTATGCTGCACGATCGTTTGCTGCGTCCCGCTCAGGTTGGGGTGTCATCGACACCTGCAAGCTAGGGCTTTGCATATTTAAAGAACAATGAAGACGCGGTCAGGCTTTGGCCGCGTCTTTCAGTCTGTAAATCAGATCGAGCGCCTCGCGCGGTGTGAGTTCGTCGGGGTGTATTGCCTCGACCATCTCTAACACGGGCGACTTTTCGATTTTTACCGGTTGCGGCGGTGGCGCGGCTGAGAATAGCGGCAAATCATCGATCAGCGTCTTTTGTGTGGCGCCGCCTTCGCGCTCGCCTGACTCCAATGCGTCCAGTACGACCCGTGCGCGGGCAATAACTGCGGGTGGCAAGCCTGCCAATTGCGCCACTTGCACGCCATAGGATCTGTCCGCGGCACCGCGTTTGACCTCGTGCAGGAAAATGACCTCGCCATCCCACTCCTTGACCGACACAGTGGCGTTTTCCACTCCGTCCAGCTTTCCTGCCAGCGCCGTCATCTCGTGATAGTGCGTGGCAAAAAGCGCGCGGGACTTGTTTACATCATGCAGGTGTTCAAGCGTGGCCCAAGCGATGGACAGCCCGTCATAGGTTGCCGTGCCGCGCCCGATTTCGTCGAGGATCACCAGCGCGCGATCATCGGCCTGGTTCAGAATGGCCGCCGTTTCCACCATCTCGACCATAAAGGTCGACCGGCCGCGTGCCAGATCATCCGACGCACCGACGCGGCTGAAAATCTGGCTGACGAGCCCGATATACGCTGACTGTGCAGGAACAAAACTGCCCATTTGCGCCAGGATTGTGATGAGCGCGTTCTGACGCAGAAAGGTCGACTTACCCGACATGTTCGGCCCTGTCAGAAGCCAAACCGCAGCACCATCTTCTGCGTTCAGGTCGCAATCATTGGCAATGAAGGGTGAACCACCTTGCTGGGATAGTGCGTGCTCAACAACAGGATGCCGACCGCCCGTAATTTCAAATGTGCGAGACGTATCGAGGTTAGGTTTGGTCCAATTCCGGGCCGTAGCCAGCGTCGCCAAGCCGGTGGCGAGATCAATCTCGGCCAATGCATTCGCCGTTTGACTGATTTGGGCCGCGTTGTCCAAAACCATCGCTTTCAGGCTTTCATAGAGACGCTTTTCGATCTCAAGAGCCCTACCGCCAGCATTCAAGATGCGTGTTTCCAGGTCTGACAGTTCCACGGTCGTGAACCGTATCTGATTGGCCGTCGTTTGCCGGTGAATGAAGGTTTCGTTCAGCGGCGAGGACATCATCTTGTCCGCATGGGTCGCCGTGACTTCAATAAAGTAGCCGAGTACATTGTTGTGCTTGATCTTCAAGGATTGAACGCCGGCTTGGGCGGCATAGTCCTGCTGCATCTTGGCGATGACTGATCGCCCTTCGTCTCGCAATTGCCGCGCTTCGTCCAGGTCGATATCGCATCCGGTTGCGATGAACCCGCCGTCGCGGGCCAGAAGTGGTGGATCGGCAACCAGATCATTTTCCAAACGCTCGATGAGGTCCGCATGCCCGGCGAGATCCCGGTAAGCGCGCACCAGCAGTTCGGGCAAATCATCGGGCTGTGTATCAAATAGCGCCTGTGCTTGACCCAATCCGTTGCGCAAAGCGGCCAGATCACGCGGCCCGCCCCGATCGAGAGACAGCCGTGACAATGCCCGATCCATGTCCGGGACACGCTTGAGTGCCTCTCGGGTACCGCGTGCAAATTCAGTGTTCTCGGTGCTGTACTCTACGGCATTCAAACGATCCGAAATCGTCTCTAATACGCGCGAAGGCGAGGAAAGCCGTCGCTCCAGCAGCCTTGCACCTGCTGCGGTGACAGTCTGGTCAATTACTGACAGAAGCGATCCGCTGCGCCCACCTGACAGCGCGGATGTCAGTTCAAGATTGCGGCGCGTGGCGGCGTCGATTTGGACGGTGCGCGCTTGAACCTCTTGCCGGGGTGGGCGGAGGAGGGGCAGTTTGCCCTTTTGCGTGATCTCAAGATACTCGACCAGCGCACCCATAGCGCCAACCTCGGCCCGTGAAAACGTACCGAACGCGTCGAGTGTTTGCACATTGAACAGCGTCCCGACGCGGTTGGCACCCGCAGTGCTGTCGAACGCCGCGCCTCCAAGCGCCGTGATCGAAATGCCGAAATCTTCGACCAAGGGGCGTAGCTCGGCCTCCTTCGCATCGGTGACGATCAGTTCGGAGGGTGCGAGGCGGGCTAATTCAGGCCCTAACATAGTTAAATCAAGTGACATTACTGACAATGCACCGGTTGAGATGTCGACCCAGGCCAATGCGCCTTCGCCCCGCACATCGGCAAAGGCAGCAAGGAAATTGTGCCGCCTCGCTTCGAGCAGCGTGTCTTCGGTCAATGTGCCGGGCGTGACCAAACGCACGACATCGCGCTTCACGACCGACTTCGATCCGCGTTTCTTCGCCTCTGCCGGGCTTTCCATCTGTTCACAGACCGCGACGCGAAAGCCCTTGCGGATGAGTGTTAACAGGTATCCTTCGGCAGAATGGACCGGGACGCCGCACATGGGGATGTCTGCGCCGTCATGCTTGCCGCGTTTTGTCAGCGCGATATCCAAAGCCTCGGCCGCGGCGACGGCATCGTCAAAGAACATCTCGTAGAAATCGCCCATGCGGTAGAACAGAAGCGCGCCGGGGTGCGCTTCTTTGATCTCGAGATATTGCGCCATCATGGGCGTGACCGACATGATATTCCCCCGTTTGCCGCGCGACATTACAAACGCTCTGAGCCGAGTAAAAGCCAAAGTCGATTGAGGCGCCGAACCGGGCACGTTAAGAGGCCTTGGTGCGACGGGAGGACAACCGCAAATGAGCAAGACAAAGGTGACGGCAGAGGAAGCCTTGGCGTTCCACATGGAACCCACACCCGGCAAATTCGAGATCCAGGCCACTGTGCCGATGACGACGCAACGGGATCTGAGCCTTGCTTACAGCCCCGGCGTTGCGGTGCCTTGTGAAGCGATCGCTGAAAATCCGGAAACGGCCTATGACTACACGAACAAGGGCAACCTTGTGGCCGTGATTTCTAACGGCACCGCCGTGCTGGGTTTGGGCAATCTGGGCGCGCTGGGGTCGAAACCAGTGATGGAGGGCAAGTCCGTTCTGTTCAAACGGTTTGCGGATGTAAACTCCATCGATATTGAATTGGACACGGAAGACCCAGATGCCTTCTGTCAGGCGGTCAGGCTGATGGGTCCCACCTTTGGCGGTATCAACCTGGAAGATATCAAAGCGCCCGAATGCTTCATCATCGAGCAGCGCCTGAAGGAAGAGATGGACATCCCGGTCTTCCATGACGACCAGCACGGGACCGCCGTAATCTGCGCCGCTGGACTAATCAACGCGCTGCATATCTCGGGCAAGAAGATCGAAGACGTAAAGATTGTCCTGAACGGGGCAGGGGCTGCGGGTATCGCGTGCATCGAGCTGCTCAAGTCGATGGGCGCGCGGCACGAGAATTGCATCGTGTGTGACACCAAGGGTGTCATTTATCAGGGCCGGACCGAAGGTATGAACCAGTGGAAGTCGGCCCATGCGGTCAAGACCGAGCTGCGATCACTCGAAGAGGCCATGAAAGGTGCGGATGTCTTCCTGGGTGTGTCGGTCAAAGGCGCGGTGACGCCTGCGATGGTCGAAAGCATGGGGGATAATCCGGTGATTTTCGCCATGGCGAACCCGGATCCCGAGATCACGCCCGAAGAAGCGCATGAGGTCCGAATGGACGCCATCGTCGCGACCGGGCGCAGCGACTATCCAAACCAGGTCAATAACGTGCTTGGGTTCCCGTACCTGTTTCGCGGCGCGCTGGACATTAACGCACGCGCCATCAATGACGAGATGAAGATCGCCTGCGCCCACGCCCTTGCCGCGCTTGCCCGCGAGGATGTGCCGGACGAAGTGGCGCTGGCCTATGGCAAGTCGCTGTCCTTTGGACGCGATTACATCATTCCGACACCGTTTGACCCGCGCCTGATCCACCGTATTCCCCCGGCTGTGGCCAAGGCAGGGATGGACACAGGTGCAGCGCGGCGCCCCATCATCGACATGGAGGCGTACGAACTGAGCTTGAAGTCCCGCATGGACCCGACGGCCAGTATCCTCACCGGAATCAACGCCCGCGCTCGCGCAGCCCAGGCGCGCATGATCTTTGCCGAAGGTGACGATCCGCGCGTGTTGCGCGCCGCTGTCACGTACCAACGCAATGGTTTCGGCAAAGCGCTGGTCGTGGGACGGCAGGACGAGGTGAAAGCCAAGCTGGAACAATCGGGCCTTGGCGATGCCGTGCGCGAACTGGAGGTGGTAAACGCCGCCAACACCACGCATCTGGATGCTTACAAATCGCATCTCTATGACCGTTTGAACCGCCGGGGGTTTGATCGGCAGGACATCCACCGGCTTGCCGCGCGGGATCGACACGTCTTTGCGGCCCTTATGCTGGCCCATGGACACGGCGACGGGATCGTCACCGGGGCGACGCGCAAGTCTGCCCACGTCCTGGACCGGATCGGCCATGTCTTTGACGTTCAGCCCAAAAGCAAGACCGCCGGGATCACGGCGCTGATCCAGAAAGGGCGCATTGTGTTCATGGCGGATACGCTGGTGCATGAATGGCCGGATGAAGAGGATCTGGCAGACATCGCTGAACAGGCCGCAACGGTCGCACGCAACATGGGGCTGGAGCCGCGCGTTGCCTTTGTCAGCTTCTCGACCTTTGGCTACCCGGTGTCGGAGCGGGCCGAAAAGATGCACAAAGCGCCGTTGGTTTTGGACGAACGCGGGGTCGATTTCGAATACGAAGGTGAGATGACCGTAGATGTCGCGCTGAACGCGCAGGCGCAGGCGGCCTATCCATTCTCGCGTTTGACCGGTCCGGCCAACATCCTGGTTGTTCCAGCACGGCACTCGGCCAGCATCTCGGTCAAACTGATGCAAGAAATGGGTGGTGCCACTGTGATTGGTCCTATCCTCGCCGGTGTTGGCGGGTCGATCCAGATTTGTTCGGCCGTATCGACGGCCAATGATATCCTCAACATGGCGGTCCTTGCCGCGTGCAAGGTGGGCTGATGGCGGTCTGGAACCTCGGCTCCATCAATATCGACAATGTGTATCGCGTGCCGCACCTGCCCGCTGCGGGTGAGACTTTGGCCGCGACGGAGTTCAGCCAGGGTCTGGGCGGCAAGGGGGCCAACATGTCCGTGGCGATTGCCCGCGCGGCGGCCCGTGTTGCGCACATCGGTGCCGTTGGATCTGAGGGGAAATGGACGGTTGAACGCTTGATGGAATATGGCGTGGACACGCGCCCCATTGAGGTGATGAGCGATCATGCGACGGGCCACGCAAACATCGCGGTGGCTGACGATGGCGAGAACCAGATCGTGCTGTTTTCAGGCTCTAACAGGGTGATTTCGTCGTCTGCTGTTGGTCAAGCCCTCGCCGAAGCATCGCCGGACGACACGTTTATCATGCAGAATGAGACCAACGGTCAGCGAGAGGCAGCAGAGATCGCCAAGCAGTTGGGTCTGCGCGTGGTGTATGCTGCTGCACCCTTCGACCCGGATGCCGTTCAAGACGTTTTGCCCTTCGTCGACTTGTTGGTGCTGAACCAGGTAGAGGCTGAACAGCTTGAGGACGCTCTTGGCAAACCGGTCCATGCGCTGGGCATCGAAGATGTCGTTGTCACGTTGGGTTCGAACGGGTGCCTTTGGCTGAACGGATCAGGTGAGGAAACGCATGTTCCGGCAATTCCCGTCACACCAGTCGATACAACCGGTGCCGGGGATACGTTCACGGGCTATCTCGTAGCTGGTTTGGATCGCGGTATGCCCATGCAGCAGGCGCTGAATCTCGCGACACAGGCCGCAGCGCTTATGGTCACGCGGTTGGGAACTGCCGATGTCATCCCCGATCTGAAAGAGATCGAGGACGCAAAGCTGGGTTAGCTCCCAGCAAACGGTGCCGCGTCGCCCCACAATTGGCGCACTCGTTCATCCCGACCGCATGCGTCGCGGTAGGCTTTGTAAGCGTTTGCTTTCGATTTAGGGCCGAAGCGGGTCAGGATGATGCCAGTTTGTTTGTAGTAGTCCTGATGATAGCTGTCTGCTGGGTAGAATTCTGATGCGTTCAGGATGGGCGTCACAACGGTCTGACCAAGTGCCGCCTGCGCGTCCGACTTTGCCTGTTCTGCGGCAGCCTTTTGATCCGGGCTGGCGAAGATAGCCGTCCGGTAGCTTTCACCCCGGTCGCAGAACTGGCCGCCAGCGTCCGTAGGATCAACGGAACGGAAAAACAGGTTGTAAAGCGTATCGGCGGACACCTTGGACGGGTCATATGTGATCTGCACCGCTTCGTAGTGACCCGTTCCACCCTTCACCACTTGCTTGTAGGTTGGGTTGGCAACCGTGCCACCGGCAAAACCTGACACGGCTTCTGTCACGCCATTCACCTTTTCAAAGTCAGCTTCGACACACCAGAAACAGCCACCTGCGACGGTGATGGTTTCAAGTTGCTGCGCGTGACCGGTTTTTGCCTGCGCGAGAAACCCCAGCGCAATCATGAAGCCAAGTGAGACGGTTTTGAGTGTGCGAACGGATGTCATAATATGCCTCCTCTGTCCCCACGAAGGTTAACGCGATGCACAAGACGCTCAACTCACAGGACGGAGAGGTCGCGCAAGCGTGAGATTGTTTACCGTCCGCGTGAACCCGCGTAGCGTCGCGCCATGACGAAACGCATTGCCATGTGGTCCGGCCCCCGCAACCTGTCGACGGCCATGATGTACAGCTTTGCCGCACGGGGAGATTGCCGGGTGGTGGATGAGCCTTTCTACGCCGCCTATCTCGCGCAAACGAGCGTCGATCATCCGATGCGGGAAGATGTGTTGCGGACGCAGGACCAAGACCCGGATCGCGTTTCGAAAACGCTTATTTCCCCTGTGTCAGAGCCTGTTTTTTACCAGAAACATATGACCCACCACATGTTGGATGAATGGAGTACGGAGTGGATGAACCATGTCACGCACGTGTTTCTGATCCGGCACCCGGCACGGGTTGTCGCCAGTTATGCCCGCAAGCGTGAAGCACCGCTTTTCGAGGATTTGGGTTTTGCCCAGCAAGCTCGGATATTTGACCAGCTTGGCGGAGGTATTGTTGTGGATTCGAGCGACATCCGCGCTGATCCTGCAGGAATGTTACAGACGCTTTGCAACGCACTCTGCATTTCTTGGACCGAAAGGATGCTGTCATGGCCTGCCGGTGGGCACCCCGACGACGGAATGTGGGCTGCGCATTGGTATAACGCGGTTCATGCCTCAACCGGATTTGATGAGGCTGAGGAGCCTCTGCCGGAGTTAGCGGGTAAGTACGCAGATTTAGTGGATGCGGCGATGCCCTACTATGAGGCGCTCGCCACACAAAAGATCACTTGAGCCCACGGTCCCGCGCGGCCAACAGCTTGAGCCGCAGAGCGTTCAGTTGGATGAACCCTGCTGCGTCCTTCTGATCATAAGCACCAGCGTCATCTTCGAACGTCACATGCGCTTCGGAGTAGAGGGAGTGATCTGACCAGCGACCGACTGTACGTGCCAGACCCTTGTACAGTTTCAGGCGGACGGTGCCGGTCACATGCTCCTGGCTTTTGTCGATCAGGACTTGCAACATCTCGCGTTCGGGCGAGAACCAGAACCCGTTATAGATCAGCTCTGCATAGCGCGGCATCAGTTCGTCCTTGAGGTGCGCGGCCCCGCGGTCCAGCGTGATCTGCTCGATCCCGCGATGCGCCTCCAGCAAGATGGTACCGCCGGGCGTTTCGTAGATGCCGCGGGATTTCATGCCGACAAACCGCCCTTCCACCAGATCCAAACGACCAATGCCGTGCTTTCCGCCGAGCTCGTTCAATTTGGTCAGAACGGTGGCTGGAGACATCATTTCGCCGTTGATAGAGACTGCATCGCCCTTCTCGAACCCGACTTCGATGTACTCGGGTGTGTTCGGCGCATCCTCGGGGTTCACCGTGCGCTGATACACATAGTCGGGCGCGTCCTCGGCCGGATCTTCCAGCACTTTGCCCTCGGATGAGGTGTGCAGCAGGTTGGCGTCTACGCTGAACGGCGCTTCACCACGCTTGTCTTTGGCGATCGGAATCTGATTTTTCTCTGCAAAATCGATCAGCTTGGTCCGGCTGGACAGGTCCCATTCCCGCCAAGGCGCGATCACCTTGATATCGGGGTTAAGTGCATAGGCAGCCAGTTCAAAGCGGACCTGATCGTTACCCTTACCTGTAGCACCGTGAGCAACGGCATCCGCGCCTTCGGCGGCTGCAATTTCGACGAGGCGTTTTGAAATCAGCGGGCGCGCGATGGACGTACCCAGAAGGTACAGGCCCTCATACAGCGCATTGGCGCGGAACATCGGGTAAACAAAGTCGCGCACGAATTCTTCACGCAGATCCTCGATATAGATGGACGTGGCACCCATCATCTCCGCCTTGGCGCGTGCCGGTTCCAGTTCCTCGCCCTGGCCCAGATCCGCGGTGAAGGTCACAACCTCGCACCCGTATTCGGTCTGCAGCCATTTCAGGATGATCGAGGTGTCGAGGCCGCCGGAATAGGCCAGCACAACTTTCTTGGGTGCGCTCATCGTCAGTCTTCCCTTGCAAGAGTTGGCTGCCGATAGCTGTTTTGGCGCACAGGGGCAAGATTGACCCGTGATGGTCGCGCCGCTAGGTCAGTGGGATTGCCGCGAAGGGGTGAATAGATGAGCTTTCAGGATGATGCGCGCGCGGGGGAACAGGCCATGCGCGCGGTTTTTCCGCCCACACCCCTGCTGCGGAACGAGGTCTTGTCCGAACGTTTCAAGGCCGACATCTGGCTCAAGCGGGAAGACCTGAGCCCGGTACGCTCCTACAAGCTGCGCGGCGCGTTCAATGCAATGCGCAAGGTGATGACGGATGGAGCGGTGTTCGTCTGCGCAAGTGCGGGCAATCACGCGCAGGGTGTTGCGTTCATGTGCAAGCATTTCGGGGCGCACGGCGTCATCTTCATGCCGATCACGACGCCGCAGCAAAAGGTCATGAAGACCCAGATGTTTGGCGGTGATCATGTCGAGGTGCGGCTGATCGGTGACTACTTCGATGATACGCTGGCGTCTGCCCAGTCGTTTTGCGCGGAGGCTGGCGGGCATTTTCTGTCGCCTTTTGACGATGACGATGTGATCGAAGGGCAGGCATCCGTCGCCGTCGAGATCGAGGCGCAACTGGGTCGCGCGCCCGACCACATCATTCTGCCCGTCGGTGGCGGTGGACTGTCTGCGGGCACCCGCAGCTATTTCGAAGATCAGGTCAACTATACCTTTGTGGAGCCGTCCGGCGCGCCGTCGCTGGCACGGGCCATTGCAGCCGGTCATCCTGTGGATGTATCACCCATCAATACGTTCGTGGACGGCGCGGCGGTCGCCACAATCGGCGCGCGCACCTTTGAGCGTTTGAAATCTGCGAACACCACAGATGTTATAGACATTCCGGAGGATCGTATCTGCACCACGATCATCGACATGCTGAACGTGGAGGGGATCGTACTGGAGCCTGCTGGCGCTCTGGCCGTCGAAGCGTTGAACGATGTTGCTGATCAGATCGAAGGCAAGACAGTTGTATGTGTCACCTCTGGCGGCAATTTTGATTTTGAACGTCTGCCGGAGGTCAAGGAACGGGCGCAGCGCTATTCTGGAGTGAAGAAGTATTTCATCCTGCGGATGCCGCAGCGCCCAGGAGCGCTCAAGGATTTTCTGAGCATTCTGGGACCGGACGACGATATCGCGCGGTTTGAATACCTGAAGAAATCGGCCCGCAATTTTGGGTCTGTCCTGATCGGGATAGAGACAAAGCGACCGGAAAACTTCGACCGCTTCCTGTCAGAGTTGGACGCCGGCGGGTTTACCTATACCGACATCACCAATGATGAGACGCTGGCGCAATTTGTGATCTAGGCCGCTTGGCCGTCGGCCAGACCGGACGTGAACGCGGTCTTTGAGGCGTCAAAACTGTTCAGGATACGCGGTACGTCCACTTCGGCGGCCTTGCCCTTGGCGGAAAGCGCCTCTCCCTTGTGACACAGGGTAGAAAACTCCGTAAAGCCCAGGTTCAGCGCGCTGCCTTTGAGCGCGTGCAGGTCTTCTTCCAACCGTGAAAGGTCGGGCCCTTCGCGTAAAGCGTCGATGATTTCTGTCACCTCTTCGATGAACAGCGGTACGACCTCTTCAAAGTCTTCTTCGCCGATTTCCGCCCGCAAGGTGTTGACGCGTTCCCAATCAATCATTTCCGTCTCCAATCACTGTGGCCTTGTTTCAGCACAGTGTCCGTTAACGAACGGTGACCGTTAAAGGTTTAGCTAATCAAAAGCCTAGCTTCACCGCGTGTTAAGCGACCGGACCTATCCGTCGGCAGAGCAGTTGGAATACGCGGCACATGAACGTTACTTTGATCCAGCAGGAGGAGGCTTCTGCCCCCGACGACACGCATGCAACGCATCGTGTGCTGATCGTCGACGACAGCCGTTTGCAACGCAAAATCCTGTCCAGCTCGGTCAAGCGCTGGGGTTTTGAGGTGTATGAGGCCGGATCTGGCGAAGAGGCGCTGAAAATCTGCGAAGACGTGTTGCCCGACCTGGTGCTCAGCGACTGGATGATGCCGGGGATGACCGGCCTCGAATTCTGTGCTGCCTTTCGTGAATTGAGCCAGGATCAATATGGCTATTTCATTCTCCTGACCTCAAAGAGCGAAAAGGCGGAGATCGCCATGGGGCTTGAGGCAGGCGCAGATGACTTTGTCACCAAACCGGTCGATGCCCATGAATTGCGCGCGCGTATCGCTGCAGGTGAGCGTATCCTGCACATGCAACGCGAATTGACTGAAAAAAATCGCCTGATCACCGACACTCTGGACGAGCTGCAACGGCTCTACGATTCGCTCGACAGCGATTTGCTTGAAGCGAAGAAGTTGCAGCAGTCTTTGGTGCGCGAGCGTCACAAGTGTTTTGAGAGCGGTGATCTTAGCTTGATGCTGAAATCCAGCGGCCATGTGGGCGGCGATCTTGTTGGCTTTTTCCCCGCCCAGGCCGGGCATCTGGGGCTGTTTTCCATTGATGTGTCAGGCCACGGGATCAGTTCCGCGCTGATGACCGCGCGGTTGGCGGGATATCTGTCGGCCGCGGCGCCGGATCAGAATGTCGCGCTGGGGCGTTGTGCGGATGGAACATACGCATTTCTGCCACCGGAAGAAGTCATCGAGACGCTGAATGACTTGGTCCTCGACGAAATGGAGACAGAGCATTATTTCACCCTGCTGCTTGCTGATGTCGATCTGAAAACGGGGCATGTGCGCATGGCACAGGCAGGTCACCCGCATCCTGCCATACAGCGCCACGATGGCACGATTGAGCAGGACGGGCCGGGTGGTTTTCCTGTCGGGTTGATGTCGGGCATCTCTTTCACCCAGTTCGAAACGCAGTTGAATCCGGGTGATCGGCTTCTGCTGTTGTCCGACGGTGTAACGGAGTGCCCCGGTACAGATGGCGACATGCTTGAAGAGGCTGGACTTGCCAATTTGATGCGCGATCTGGTTGATGTCTCCGGTCCCGCTTTTTTCGAAGCGCTGATTTGGCGGCTCACCGAGTTTGCTGGTGAAACCACCTTTCCCGATGATGTGTCCGGTATTCTGTTCGAATTCCGCGGTGAGGATCAGGCCAAGTAACGGCGCAAAAACATGCGGTCACCATCGTTGTAGACAGCATCTGCTGCCAGCGCAGGAGACATCCAGACAACGCTGTGATCTGGCTCCAACGGATCACTCAAACGCATGACAGGGCGCGCAAGGTATATGTGGCACAGCTTTTCCGCCCACAGGTCGTATTCGGGCATGTAAGTGAAGCGTCGAAACGCGCCCAGTTTGCGCGGCGACCCGATATGCCATCCGGTTTCTTCGTACACTTCGCGGTGCAGGGTCTGAATCGGGCTTTCGCCGGGGTCAATGCCGCCACCGGGCAACTGGAATTCCGGTTCGGGCTGACTTTGAAATGTCAGCAGAACCGATGGTCCGCGATGCAGGATGGCGTAGGCGCCCGGTCGCATTTTGTACCTGCGATTGAGGTCTGGCGGTGCGCCGAAACGTCGGATCATGCGCCCCCCTTTCAGTTTCTGCCCGCAATCCTATATAGTCGCGATATGCCAATGACTGGCACCAAAGGAAACCCCAATGACACTCGGTTCGCAACTCGCGTGGGACGATACCGTCCTGCCCTTCCAACTTGATGCTTCCGACATCCGCGGACGCGTTGCGCGTCTGGACGGAGTGTTGGATGGCATCCTGAAACAACATGATTACCCCCCGCAGGTCGAGGCGCTGATTGCCGAGATGTCGCTGCTGACCGCCTTGATCGGCCAGACGATCAAGCTGCGGTGGAAGCTGTCGCTGCAGGTGCAGTCGAAGGGGCCCGTGCGGATGATCGCGACCGATTATTATGGGCCAGAGACAGAAGGTGACATCGCACGTATCCGCGCCTATGCCAGCTTTGACCGGGACCGTCTGACAGAAGGTGCGCCATTTGATCAGGTGGGTGAAGGGTACTTTGCCATCATGATCGACCAAGGCACCGGTATGACGCCCTATCAAGGCATTACACCGCTGGACGGGACATCGCTGGCCGCCTGCGCAGAGACGTATTTCGCACAGTCAGAGCAGCTGCCGACGCGCTTCCAGCTCAGCTTTGGCAAATCCACCGAAGCAGGCGGGCCCGAGCATTGGCGCGCTGGCGGCGTGATGCTGCAGCATATGCCCAAAGCCTCTCCGTTTGCCGCGACATCCGAAGGCACTGGCGATGTGCTGCGGTCGGACGATCTGCTTGAGGGTGACGAGTCCGACAATTGGAACCGCGTAAATATTCTCTTAGACACAGTCGAAGAGATGGAGTTGATCGGGCCGCAAGTGCCACCGAACGATCTGCTTTTGCGCCTGTTTCATGAGGAAACGCCGCGGGTCTTTGACACCCAGCCGATCCGCTTTGGCTGCACCTGTTCCGAAGAGCGGGTACGCCAAAGCCTGTCGATCTATTCTGCCCGAGACATCGAAAAGATGACGACCGATGACGGGCGGGTTACGGCAGACTGTCAATTCTGCGGGGCGCATTACGATCTGGACCCGGCCACCGTGGGATTTGAGGCGGAATCCCAAGACAGTGCCTGATCTTATCGACCAAACACGGGTCGCGCTGGAACAATCTGGCGCGGCCTCGTCCGACTACGACCTGAACAAGGGCGTTTTGCTGCCGGAGGGGCGCAAGTTGCGGCCCGCCGCTGTTCTTGCGCCGATTATCGAAGGTCGAAACGGGTATGAACTCATCCTGACCAAGCGGTCGTCGGCGCTCAAGCATCATCCGGGTCAGATCGCCTTTCCCGGCGGCAAGCAGGATGAAGGTGATCCTGATCTGGTCGCCACCGCGCTGCGGGAAGCGCATGAAGAGATCGGACTGCAAAGCCATAACGTCGAAGTGCTGGGATCATTCGCGCCCCATGAAACCGTCACCGCGTTCACGGTGACACCTGTCGTCGCGTTCGTGAACGGCAACTTCGATGCGATACCCGAAGCAGGCGAAGTGTCAGAGGTGTTCCGCGTTCCGCTGTCTCACGTTCTGCGCCCTGACAATTTTGTCGTCGAAGCGCGTCATTGGCGTGGGCAGAAACGATTGTACTATACCGTGCCTTACGGCCCCTATTACATCTGGGGCGCAACCGCGCGTATATTGCGCGCATGGACCGACCTGTTGCCCCAAGACTAGACCCTAACACGGCCTTTTTGACCGATCCTGCGGCGCAAACACTTTGCACAGCCTTTGCGGACGCGGGATTTCGGGCCTATTTTGTTGGCGGCTGCGTGCGCAACGCGATCATGGGTGTCCCGATCTCTGACATCGACATTGCGACCGATGCAACGCCCGATCAGACCATGTACCTGTGCAAGGATTCCGGGTTTCGAACCATTCCCACCGGTATCGACCACGGCACTGTCACTGTCGTGGTGCAGGATCACCCGTTTGAAGTAACAACCTTTCGCAAGGACGTCGAAACGGACGGTCGGCGCGCCGTGGTGTCCTTTGCCAGCGATGTTGCCGATGACGCGAGGCGGCGCGATTTTACAATGAACGCACTTTACGCCGATGCGCAGGGCACAATCATCGACCCGGTGGGTGGTCTGAATGACGCCCATGTGCGCCGTGTCCGCTTTATTGATGATGCGGGCCAGCGCATCCGCGAGGATTACTTGCGCACGCTGCGTTTCTTTCGTTTTTCTGCCCAATATGCCGACCCGGCAAACGGCTGGGATGCAGATGCCTTGGCCGGCATTTCCGAAAACCTTGATGGGCTGGAAACGCTGTCTGCAGAACGTGTTGGGTCTGAGTTTATGAAGCTGCTGTCAGCGCCTGATCCGTCACCCGCCGTTGCGGTCATGGACCAGACCGGCGTCCTTGCGCGCCTCTTACCTGGCGCAGAACCAATATTCCTTGGCCCTCTTATCCATCTGGAGGATCTGACGGGCGCACAGCCGGATCCGTTGGCGCGACTGGCGGCGCTGGGCGGTGATACGGTCGAGGCCCGGCTCAGACTGTCGCGTCGCGATCAGCGGCATCTCGAATCGATCCGCACGCTTGCCGTGTCTGCGTACAGTACAAAAGTGGTGGGCTACCTCGGCGGTGCGGCAGCAGCGCGCGGCGCGGTATTGCTGAAAGCTGCTTATGCGGGCGCACCCATCGACGACGATGTAGTGCGCCAGATCGACATGGGTGCCAATGCTGTTTTTCCGATTGCTGCCAAGGATTTGCCACATCTGTCCGGCCCTGCGCTTGGGGCTGAGCTTGAGCGGTTGAAGCAGCTTTGGCTTGCCTCTGATCTGACAACGACCAAGGAAGTGCTGCTCGCCTCGTGACATTTGGCGCCTCTGACACTATGTCTCAGGTGAACCTGATGGAGAGCGCAATGGTACCAAGGATCTGGAACGACGCCTGATCGTCGCTGATTGTCCTTCGTGACGCGCGTGGCCCCGGCCCGCGTCATGTACCTTTTGCACATTTTTCTACGGACCCGTCATGTTCAAGTTCTTTGAATCGCTTGTCGATCCCTACCAACCCTATACCGAAGCCGACACGCCACCGACCAAGTTGTGGCCGTTCTTGTGGAACTACCTGAAGCCCTTTCGGTGGGTGATGACCATCACCTTCGTGTTCAGCACGGTGGTCGCGTTCGGGGAAATTCTGCTGATCTGGTACGTGGCCCGCATCGTCGATCTGCTGGCCCAGGGCACGCCAGAGGCCATCATCCCCGAGTATGGTCTTGAGTTTGCCCTTGTCGCACTTTGGGTACTCATGTTGCGGACGCTTTTGGCATTTGTCGACGTTGCCCTGCTCCACAACACATTGTTGCCAAACCTTGGGACGTTGATCCGCTGGCGGTCGCACCGCCACGTCTTGCGTCAGTCGGTCGGCTGGTTCGAGGATGACTTTGCGGGCCGCATCGCCAACCGCATCATGCAAACGCCGCCAGCCGCGGGTGAGGCGATGTTCCAGGTGCTTGATGCCGGGTCATTCTTTGTGGTGTCGGTCATTGGTGCCGTCATCCTGCTGATGAGCTTTGATTTGTGGCTGGCATTGCCTTTGATCTTCTGGGTCGTCGGGTATCTGCTGTTGATGCGCTGGGTCATCCGCCGTGCCGGCCCCGCGGCCAAGGCCAGTTCGGATGCGCGCAGTGCGATCACGGGGCGGGTCGTGGACAGCTATACCAATATCCATTCGGTCAAGATGTTCGCCCATCATGATCGCGAGATCGATTATGCCAAGGATGCAATCGAGAATGCGCGCCAGACCTTCATGAAAGAGATGCGCATCGTGGTGCGCATGGACGTGGCCCTAACGGTCCTGAACGCGTCGATGATCGTGTCTATGGGTGTGCTGGCGATCTGGCTTTGGATGGGTGGATTTACGACCGAAGGGATGGTCGCCGCCGCGCTGACAATCGCACTGCGCCTGAACAACATGACCTATTGGATCATGTGGGCGATGACATCGCTGGTCCAGAACCTCGGGATCATTTCCGAAGGGATGGAGACGATTGCCCAACCTGTCATCCTTGTCGATGACCCGGATGCCAAGGCGCTTGAGATGGGTCGGGGTGAAATCGCACTGCACCACCTGACCCACCACTATGGACGCGACAGTGGCGGGCTCGAAGCTGTGTCGACGGTCATCCATCCGGGCGAAAAGGTCGGCCTTGTTGGACGGTCCGGTGCGGGCAAGTCGACTTTGGTCAAGCTGCTCTTGCGCTTTTACGATGCCGAGGGGGGTCGGATCGAAATTGATGGTCAGGACATTGCCAAGGTCACGCAGGACAGTCTGCGGCTGAACGTCGGCATGGTTCAACAGGACAGCTCGCTTTTGCACCGGTCGGTGCGTGACAACATCCTGTATGGCCGCCCCGAGGCCACCGAGGAAGAGATGTTTGCCGCTTCCCGTCAGGCGCAGGCGCACGACTTCATTCTGGATCTCGCCGACCCGGAAGGGCGCACGGGGTACGACGCGCAGGTTGGCGAGCGTGGTGTGAAGCTGTCCGGTGGTCAGCGACAACGGATTACGTTGGCCCGCGTGATCCTGAAGAATGCGCCGATCCTGGTTCTGGACGAAGCCACCAGCGCGCTTGATAGCGAGGTTGAGGCGGCGATCCAGGATACGCTCTATAAAATGATGGAGGGCAAGACGGTGATCGCCATTGCGCACCGCCTGTCCACCATCGCGCAGATGGACCGTATTCTGGTGCTCGACGACGGCAAAATCGCCGAGGACGGCTCTCATGACGCGCTTTTGGCCAAAGGCGGTCTATATTCGGAGTTCTGGGCGCGTCAATCCGGCGGGTTCATCGCGACCGAGGCAGCAGAGTGAAGATTTCCAACTGGATCAATTCCTTTCGCAAGGCAGAGGGGCCGCCGCCGCAGGCGCTGTGGCCTTTCATGCGGTGGTGCCTGTCCGGTGCATGGCCTGCACTTTGGCTGGCTGCGTTCTGTTCTGCTGCAGCAGGCGCGCTTGAGGCCGGTACGGCGCTGATCCTTGGCAGGGTGATTGACGCGACGGTTCAGCTTGGTCCCGACGGGTTCTTTTCCGTCTCTAACGTTGGCCTTATCGCAGGCGCACTGGCGTTTTTTCTGATCGCGCGGCCACTTCTCTTTGGTCTGAGTTCGGCAACCAACTCGATCATTGTGCAGCCAAATGTGAACCCGCTGGTCCTGTCGCGGCTGCACCGTTGGACGCTTGGCCAATCCGTCACTTTCTTTGACGACGACTTTGCGGGGCGCATTGCTCAAAAGCAGATGCAGGCCGCGCGTGCCGTTACCGATGTGGTGTCGGAATTCATCAACGTGGTTGCCTTTGCGCTGGCCTCGCTTGCGGGTTCCATTGTGCTTTTGCTGGCCATCGACTGGCGCGTCGCAATCGGGTTTGCGGTCTGGCTGGTTGCGTATTTTGCATTGATCCGCTGGTACCTCCCGCGCATCCGCAAACGGTCCGCAGCCCGTGCTGCCGCTCGTGCAATGGTGTCTGGCCAGGTGGTCGATACGATCACCAACATCAAGACCGTCAAGTTGTTCGCCCACGATGATCACGAGGATCAGGCGGCACTGACTGCCATGCGCAGTTTCCGCAAAACGGCCGTTGATTTCGGCATTCTATCGGCAGGCTTCCGGTTTGCATTGATGACGCTGGCGGGGATTCTGCCTGTCCTGCTTTTGGGCGGGACGATCCTGATGTGGCGCCAGGGCATCGCCACGCCGGGCGACATCGTTGCGTCGGGCGCCATTGCGATCCGGATCGCACAGATGACAGGTTGGGTCAGTTTCACGCTGATGGCCATTTATTCCAATGTAGGCGAGATCGAAGATGGCATGCGCACGCTCACGCCCCGGACGCGCGTGCAGGACGCAGAGGATGCCATATCCCTTGGCGATGTTGCGGGCGAAGTGGTGTTTGACGATCTGGGCTTCAGTTATGGGCGCGACACTGGGGGGATCAATGGCGTGTCGCTGCGCATTGCTCCCGGTGAAAAGGTCGGGATCGTGGGCGCCTCGGGTGCTGGCAAATCCACGCTGGTGTCCTTGCTTTTGCGTCTCTACGAAGGCGAAAGTGGCCGTGTTCTGATTGACGGGCACGACATCAACCACGTGACCCAGGACACCCTGCGCCACAACATCGGGATGGTCACGCAAGAAACGGCGATGTTCAATCGCTCGGCCCGTGAGAACATCCTCTATGGTCGGCCAAACGCCTCCGAAGCGGACATGATTGCCGCCGCCCAAAAGGCGGAGGCGCATGATTTTATTCTTGAGCTGCAGGACCACAAAGGGCGCAAGGGCTATGACGCGCATCTTGGCGAGCGCGGTGTGAAATTGTCCGGCGGGCAGCGACAGCGCATTGCCCTGGCCCGCGCCATACTCAAGGACGCGCCGATCTTGGTTCTGGACGAAGCGACAAGCGCGCTCGACAGCGAGGTGGAGGCGTCTATTCAATCCGCCCTGTCGCGTGTGATGGACGGCAAGACTGTACTTGCCATTGCCCACCGACTGTCCACGCTGACCGAGATGGACCGCATCGTCGTCATGGACCGCGGCCGCATTGTCGAAGAAGGCGCGCATGATGCGTTGCTGGCAAAGGGCGGTCTATACGCGCGCTATTGGCAACGACAGTCTGGCGGGTTCATCAGCACGCAGGCCGCCGAATAACCTCTTTTGCCCCCTGACCGATCCGGGTAGGCCGTTCAGCATGACAACGGTGACGATTAAACGACTGGGGCAGCAAGGCGATGGAATTGCATCGGGCCCCATCTTTGCCCCGATGACCTTGCCCGGCGAAGTCGTGAGTGGTGTGTTGGACGGTGCACTTCTGACAGAGGTTCGGATTGACACGCCGTCGCCTGATCGCGTCGCACCTCCTTGCACGCACTTCCGGTCGTGCGGAGGCTGTCAGATGCAACATGCGTCTGATGCACTGGTGTCGGATTGGAAGCGGGACATTGTCACAAATGCGCTAAAAATCGCAAGTTTAGAGACTGATACGCGTCCCACTGTCACGTCCCCCAGCCACTCCCGACGCCGCGCCACGTTCGCCGCACGACGGACAAAGAAGGGTGCGATGGCCGGGTTTCACGGGCGCAAGTCCGATACCATCATTGCGGTCCCGAATTGTATTCTGGTCACACCGACCGTACGCGCGGCGTTGCCTTTGTGCGAAGAGCTTGCCGTGGCCGGTGCGAGCCGCAAGGCCGCGCTGTCGATCACGGTGACTGACTCAGCCGAAGGGCTCGATATCGCGGTGTCTGGCGGGAAGCCGTTGGACGGCCCGTTGCGGGTGGCCTTGGCTGGATTGTGTGAACAGCACCGGATTGCGCGACTGACATGGGAGGATGAGCAGATTGGCATGCGCGTGCCTCCCGCTCAACCGGTGGGGGTTGCGCGCGTCGTGCCGCCTGCCGGTGCGTTTTTGCAGGCGACCGCGCATGGTCAACAGACGCTCACGGACTTCGTTCGCGATGTTGTCGGCCCGGCAAAGAAGGTGGCCGACCTGTTTGCAGGCTGTGGCACTTTCGCCCTGCCCTTGGCCGAGACGTCTGAGGTGCATGCAGTCGAAGGGGATCGCGACATGATGGCCGCCCTGGATGCCGGGTGGCGTGGCGCCACGGGCTTGAAGCGCGTCACAACGGAAACGCGCGATCTGTTTCGTCGCCCGCTTCTTCCCGACGAACTGTCCAAGTTTGATGCGGTTGTCATCGACCCGCCGCGCGCAGGTGCGGCTGCGCAGATGGCCGAATTGGCCCGTGCCCAGGTGCCCGTGATCGCGCATGTCTCCTGCAACCCGCAAACTTTTGCGCGGGATGCCGAAACCTTGTGCAAAGCCGGATATGTGCTGGATTGGGTGCAGCCGGTGGATCAGTTCCGCTGGTCTGCCCATGTGGAACTTGTCGGTGCCTTCCGTTTGGCCCATATCGCCGCGTGAAGGAGACGACATATGGACCGGACCACCCTCGCCCGATGGCTGGAAAGCCCGCGCGTCACGAATGCAATCATTGCGATCATTGTTCTGAACGCTATCACACTGGGGCTTGAGACCTCGCAGGCGGCAATGTCGGTCGCTGGTGGGCTGATCATCGCGATTGACCGTGTCTGCCTTGGGATTTTCACGGTCGAGATCATCCTGAAGCTCATCGCCTATCGTGGCAGCTTTTTCCGGAATGGGTGGAACATCTTTGACTTTGTCATCGTGGCCATCGCGCTTGTGCCAAGTCAGGGTGGGCTGTCGGTTCTGCGGGCTTTGCGCATTCTACGTGTGTTGCGCGTTGTGTCAGTGGCGCCCAGCCTACGCCGTGTGGTCGAAGGGTTCGTAACCGCCTTGCCCGGCATGGGCAGCGTGTTCCTGTTGATGGCGCTGATCTTTTACATCGGCGCTGTGATGGCGACGAAACTCTTTTCCAGTAGCTTCCCCGATTGGTTTGGGGATTTGGGGCGCAGCGCGTATTCGCTCTTCCAGATCATGACGCTCGAATCGTGGTCCATGGGCATCGTCCGTCCCGTGATGGAGGTGTACCCATACGCCTGGCTCTTTTTCGTGCCCTTTATCATGGTAACCACCTTTGCCGTGGTGAACCTGCTGGTCGGTTTGATCGTGAATTCGATGCAGGACGCACACGCAGAGGAATCGAACGCGGCAACTGACAGCTACCGCGACGAGGTGATCAAGCGTCTGGACCAGATCGAAGCGAAACTGCGGGACAAGTGATCACGCGCTGGTGATCTGGCCGGGCAAAATGCCGCTAGGCCGGACGCTGCCGGTCGTGGTATTTTCCGAGCAAATACAAAAACGATCTATTGGGACAGGACTTTCATGAAACGCAGACATCTGATGATGGGCGGAGCGGCGGCCATGAGCTTGGGCGCCTGTTCGTCTTCCAGCAAGTTCAAGACATATCGCGGCCCTGACGTCACCTATATCATCGTGAACAAGGATGCGCGGCGCATGTACCTGCTGCATGATGACAAGGTGCTCAAGGATTACGACATCGACCTTGGGTTTGCTCCTATCGGTGACAAGTTCATCGAGGGTGACGGGCGCACGCCCGAAGGCACCTACCTGATTGACCGGCGCAACCCGAACAGCCGCTTCCACCTATCGCTTGGCATCTCGTATCCCAACGCGCGCGACCGGATGGAAGCGGCGGCGCTGGGCAAGCCGCCCGGTGGTGATATTTTCATTCATGGGGAATCCAGCCCGTTCAAACGCAAGCGCGAGGATTGGACCTGGGGGTGTATTGCAGTGACCAACCGCGAGATGGAAGATGTCTATGCGATGGTGCGAAATGGCACCCCGATCCAGATCAATCCCTGATCAGGTTGCAGGTGTCGTGATGATCGTGACGTCCTCATCGGTGTCATCGCTGGCTGTTTCAGCGGCACCTTCGACAGGATCGGGCGGTACCAATCGCGTCGCGGACGGATTTGCCTCGGGGACAAGCGGAGCCGTGTCGGGGTTGCCCATCACCATCGTCCACCAGATCTTGCCGTTCTGTTCTTGAAACCAGGCAAAGCCCATATCGCGCGCCTGCGGCGACAGGATTGTGCGACGCGTGTCAGGCTGTTCCATCCATGCGGCGAGCGTCTCCAACTCGGTCTCGTATGATTCCGAAATGTTTTCGCCGATCAGCTTGCCGCCATAGCCAACACGTTGCAGCCGGTCGATGGGCGATGATCCATCGGATCCAAAGTGCCATGGCCGGTTTTGTACCGACATGTCGCGCGCATGTGTTGCCGCTGCTGCGTTCAGTTGTGGATCAAGTTCGACAGGTGCTGCACCTTGCGCGCTGCGCAGGGCATTGACCGAATCGAGCATACGGAACTGCAGCTTGGCGGTGTCGCCGCCGCGGATACGGTACAGTTGCGGAAGGGGGCGACCATCTTCGCCAAGGGTCGGAGCCTGAGGGGCGCCACACGCAGCAAGGGTCAGCATCGCGACCAGAAGAACCGGGAAAAAACGCATCTTTGCAGTACATCGCTGTTGTTGTTTGAAACTCGATAGCCGCTTGGACGTTGCATTACAAACCCACATCGGCGTGATGCTGCATAGATGACATCTGTTTGATTTGCGATTGCGACATTCACGCAATAATTTTCACGGAACTGGCAGGAAAACATCATCGGAGAGGCATTCAATGTCCAAATCACCTTTCAACAGCCCTAGCCGCCGCGCGTTTTTGGCAGGCTCAGCCGCGCTGATCGGCGCGCCCGCGCTTGCGCAAAACATTCCTGCGGGCCAAGCGTCGCGCGATCCGTCCCAATCGGTGCGCCGGAACATCTCCAGCTTCCGGTCGCTGGCATGGCAGCCCTATTTCGACAACCTCAAGAACGGTGCGATCCTCGTTGATATCGACAGCCGTGCTGTTCACTACTGGAACGAGGCGGAAACGATCTACAAACTGTATCCGTCCAGCGTTCCGCTAACCGAGGATCTGACCCGTCGCGGCCGTACCCGTGTGATTCTGAAAGATCCGGAGCCGGATTGGCGCCCCACCCCGTCCATGAAAAAGCGGAACCCGGAATGGCCCGACTACATCGGCCCAGGTCCGGAAAATCCTTTGGGTACGCGGTCACTGCACCTGAGCTGGACGTATTACCGGATCCACGGCACGCACGATACGCGCAAGATTGGCCGCAAGTCCTCGAACGGCTGCATCGGGCTGTACAACGAGCATATCGAAGAGCTGTACGAGATGGCGAACGTCGGTACGCAAGTGTTGCTTATTTGACGACATTGCGGCGGATCGGCGGCTAAGTCCCTGAAACACGGTTTGCATTCGCGCGGTATTGCTGTTTACACAGACTCACGAGGTAAGTCTTGGGTGCGTTCCAACGCTAATTGTTGGGGCGCGTAACTGGAGGTTAATATGAAAAAACTCGTTCTCGCTGCTGCACTGACTGCTGCTGCTTCGACCGCATTCGCTGGCGCACCTGCCGAGCCGATCATCGAAGCACCCGTGATCGTCGAAGAGACTCGTAGCTCTTCGGGTGGCATTGTTCTGCCCCTGCTGATCCTGATCGCAGTTGCAGCCGTTGTTGCGGACTAAGTCCTATACAATATGAAAAGAAAAAGGCGGCTCATTGCGAGCCGCCTTTTTTACGTGCGGGTGTGTACGGCGCCGTCAGTCCAACCAGCCGCGCAGATTTTCCTCGATGACCGTATTCAAGGCTTCGATGTGCGCGTCATCGTCGTTCAGGCATGGGATATAGGTGAAGGTTTCGCCGCCCGCTTCCTCAAAGCTTTCTTTGATTTCTTCGTTGATCTCTTCGAGCGTCTCGATGCAATCAGCCGAAAAGGCGGGCGCGCATACGGCGATGTTCTTTTTCCCGGCTTCCGCCAGGCGCGCCACTTCCTCGACCGTGTAGGGTTTCAGCCACTCTTCCGGGCCGAATTTTGACTGGAATGTCGTTTTGATCTCAGTGTCTTGCCAGCCAAGGCGCTCTTTCAACAGGCGCGTCGTCTTCTGGCATTGGCAATGGTACGGATCGCCCTCCATAAGGTAGCGCAGGGGCACGCCGTGGTAGCTGCACACGAGGATGTCCGGGCGCGTATCCATGGCGCCGTAGGCGCGTTCGATGGATTGCGCGAGCGCTTCGATGTATTTCGGATGCTCGAAGTAGGGCTGCACCGTCCGGGTGGTTGGCTGCCACTTCTCTTCCATGAGCGCACGAAAGAACTGGTCGTTGGCCGTCGCGGACGTCGCCCCGGCGTAGTGAGGGTAGAGCGGGAAGAACAGGATCTTCTGGCATCCCGCCTCGACCATCTCGCGGACTTTCGACTTCGTCGACGGGTTGCCGTAGCGCATGCAGAAATCGACCATCACCTGATCGCCGTATTTGTCGTGCATGGCGGCCTTGATCTTGGCCGTCTGGTCCTTTGTGATTGTCATCAGGGGGCTTTCGCCCGCCTCTTCGTTCCAGATCGACTTGTAGGCCGCGCCCGATGAAAACGGGCGTTTCGTCAGGATGATCAACTGCAAGAGCGGTTGCCAGATCCAAGCGCTGTAGTCGATCACGCGCTTGTCGGACAAAAACTCGTTCAGATAGCGGCGCATCGACCAGTAGTCGTACCCATCCGGTGTGCCCAGATTGGCCAGCAGGATGCCGACGCGCGCCGGCGGGATGGCCGGATGGTCGTCTGCGGCATGGGCCGGACGGGTCGCTGTTTTGCTTGTGTCGAGCATCTGGGTGTCTTCCTGGTCGCCAATGCACGTGAGATAAACGGATTTGCGTGCACGTCAATCTGGCAGCGACGTTTCGTCCGTCTTCAACGCATCCGCCAGACGTGCCTGCGCCGATCCCGGCCGCAACGGCTTTTGCTGGCTGGCGTCCGGCGCCCACCCCGTCAGCACGATCAGTTCAAAGGTCGCAAGGATACCGCCATCTTCGCTCGCGTAATTTGCCGCATAAATGTCGGCTGCTCGTTTCATAATGCGAGGGCGCGTCGTGGTTCTGTTGCGTGCGCTCAGCGCATTCGTCTCTCCCATGGCGCGCAGGTCGCGCATCAGGTGCCACATGGAATCGTACCGCACCCGCAAGGGCACCGTGTCGGCGACGGGCAGCGCCAAACCGGCCCGTTGCAACAGCGCGCCCAGATCGCGGACTTCGGCCATGGGCGCGACACGCGGTGACAGCCCCCCGGTTTCAGACACTTCGGCCTCGGCCAGACAGGCGCGCAGTTCGTGCAGGGTCTGACCGCCAAGTGCGACAGCCAACAAAAGCCCGTCTGCCTTGAGCGCGCGGCGACACTGGATCAGTTGGCCGACCGGATCACTGGCCCAGTGCAACCCGAGACTGTGGACCACCAGGTCATGTGCCACTGGCGACAGGTCCAGCATCTCCTGCTCGGCCACGATATGCGCGTTTTCCAACTGCCTCTGCCAAAGCTGTGGAAAAGCGGCGACGATCCCCACCGATGAAAAGGATTTGTTAACCATCATCAGCCGATCCTGCACTTCATCGCGCGCTGCCTCTTGCAGAAACAGCGCTGACATATCGGCGCGAGCGCGGTGCCGGGCGAGTGCGCAAAGGTCGGTCAAGGGTGTGGGCCGAGTCATGGCGGCATAGGTAGGACAGCAATGGGTCTTTTACAAACCGCGCTTTCGGCGATTTACCCGCCACGATGTTTGGGCTGCGGAGAAATGGTCGACAGTGACTTTGGCCTGTGTGGCGCATGTTGGGGGCAGACAGCCTTTGTCGGCGGTACGGTTTGCGACACCTGCAGCACTCCATTGCCGGGTTCCGCCGTGGATGAGATTGTGCATTGCGACACTTGTCTCAAGTCGCCGAAACCCTGGACACATGCGCGCGCCGCGCTGATTTACACCGGCATGGGACGCAAGATGGTCCTTCGGCTCAAACACGGCGACCGGCAGGAGATCGCGAAACCTGCGGCAGGATGGATGCGTCAGGGCGTGTTGGAGATCGCCAAACACGACGCACTTCTCGTCCCTGTTCCGTTGCACTGGATGCGGCTGGCCAAGCGGCGCTATAATCAATCAGCCCTCATCGCGATGCATTTGGCGGACAAGACCGGCCTTGCCGTTTGCCCTGACGTCCTCGAACGCCCAAGGCGCACGCCATCGCTTGATGGTAAAACGAAAGAAGAGCGCGCGGACATTTTGGACGGCGCCATTCGCGTTGCCGATCGTCGCCGTCACCGCATCGCAGGCCGATCCGTCGTGCTGGTCGATGACGTGCTGACCACGGGCGCCACCCTTGCCGCCTGTGCCGAGGCGTGTCGTGCGGCTGGTGCGGCAGACGTGTGCGTGGCTGTACTGGCGCGCGTGGTGAAAGACGCCTAGATAACCGGCAAACTTGGTTATGTGCCGAAAGGATCCGCGACATGAAAGCCGTCGAAATCTACACCTCACCTCTGTGCGGCTTTTGCCATGCCGCCAAACGGCTGCTGAAGGAAAAGGGCGTTGAATTCTCCGAAGTGAATGTCCTGGCCCAACCCGGCCGCAAGGCCGAGATGATCCAGCGGGCCAATGGTGGACGGACGGTGCCGCAGATCTTTATCGGCGACACGCATGTCGGCGGGTGCGACGACCTCTACGCCTTGGACGGCGCGGGTAAGCTTGATGCATTGCTTGCCTCCTGAATGAAGACCGCGCTGCTGCAGCTGAATGTTTCTGATGATCCGGCGGCCAACCTGCCGCGGACCGTCGAGATGGTCACGCAAGCCGCCGATATGGGCGCGGAATTCATCCTCACACCCGAGGTGACCAATTGCGTCTCGACCAATCGCGCGCATCAGCAATCCGTTCTATCCCATGAAGAGGATGACCCAACCTTGGCCGCCCTGCGGCAAGTGGCGTCAGACAGGGGCGTGCACATTCTCATTGGGTCGCTGGCGCTCAAGACGGATGACCCTGATGGCCGCTTTGCCAACCGGTCGTTTTTGATCTGTCCCCGCGGGGACATCCTTGCGCGGTATGACAAGATCCACATGTTCGATGTGGCGATCAGCAATACCGAGACTTACCGCGAGTCCGCTGGCTACCGACCGGGTGAACGTGCGGTGCTGGCGCAAGCTGACTTTGCACCCATCGGTATGGCCGTCTGCTACGACATGCGCTTTCCCCGGCTGGCAGACGCGCTGGTGACGGCTGGCGCCCGGATCCTGACCTACCCGTCCGCCTTTTCCCCAATCTCCGGTGCGGCCCATTGGCACAGCTTGCTGCGTGCGCGCGCCATCGAGGCGGGGGCTTGGGTTCTGGCTCCGGCCCAGACAGGCACGCATGCCAGCGCCCGGCACAAGACGCGGACCACCTATGGCCACTCGCTGGCGGTCGATCCATGGGGCGAGGTGGTACTTGACGCAGGGACTGCGCCCGGCATTTATGTCTTTGATCTGGATTTGGAAAAGGTGGCCGAGGCGCGCCGCCGTATCCCATCAAGGGAAAATGCGCGCCCGTTCGAAGCCCCCTGATGGCGCATGAGCACGGACAAGAACGCATTGGCCATTTCGCTGTTCAGCGAGGTGTTGGCGGCGGACCAGATGGTCCGCAACCGGCTGAGCCGTGTGTTGCCCAAAGGCATGGAAATCTCGCATTTTTCAGTCCTGAACCACCTCGCCTGGCATGAGGGTGAGCGCAGCCCCGCGCAGTTGGCAGAGACGTTCAATGTCACCCGCGGGGCCATGACCAACACGCTCAACCGGTTGGAGTGGGCGGGGTACATCCATATCCGCCCCGATTGGGACGACGCGCGGCGCAAGATGGTGGCCATCAGCCCGGCTGGACGGCGTGCGCGGGATCAGGCGCTGAGTTCTATTGCGCCGATGGTGGGCGAAGTGATCGACAACTTGGGCGAGGATCGTGTGCGATCGACCCTGCCCATCCTGCGCCAGCTGCGCGATCAGTTGTCTACCAAACCTAAGCCGGATTAAGGCTGGCGGTGACATAGTTCACGCTCAGGTCCGTGTCAGACAGTTTCCAAGCCCAAGTCAGCGGGTTGAACACGAAGCCCTTGCGGTCCACGGGGTCCAGACCAGCGTTCCGCATCAGATCAAACAACTCGTCCGGCGTGATGAACTTATTCCACTCGTGCGTGCCTTTTGGCAGCCAGCGCATCACGTGTTCTGCCCCGATGATCGCCATCATGTAGGATTTCGGGTTCCGGTTGATCGTCGAGCAGATGTGCAGCCCACCCGGCTTCAGAAGTTGGCGGCAGGCGGTCAGGTAACTGAGCGGGTCGGCTACATGCTCGACCACCTCCATGTTCAGCACCACGTCGAACTGTTCGCCCGCGGCGGCCATATCTTCAGCCGTTGTGTGTCGATAGTCGATGGTCAGGCCGGATTGCTCGGCGTGAACCTTGGCGACAGGGATGTTCCGCTCGGCCGCGTCTGCGCCCACGACCTCGGCCCCCAAACGCGCCATCGGTTCAGATAGCAAACCGCCCCCGCATCCGATATCGAGAATGCGCAGCCCTTTGAATGCCTCCGGCCCGGTCAAATCCCGGTCAAACTCCGCTGCAATCTGGCTGGTGATATAGTCCAGCCGGCAGGGGTTCAGCATGTGCAGCGGCTTGAATTTCCCGTTCGGATCCCACCATTCCGCCGCCATCGCTTCGAATTTTGCGATTTCCGATGGGTCAACGGTGGTTTGATGCGTTTGCATTTGCGTCTCCGTATGCTCATGTGCGTCTTACGCCCTATGTAGGTCAGTAATGGACAAACACAGCGATCAAAAGCGCGCGGTACAATATCTGTACCCGCCCATGGACCCCTACGACCAGCGTATGCTTGAGGTTGGGCAGGGCCACCGTATTTACGTGGAGCAATGCGGCAATCCCAATGGGATGCCCGTGGTCGTTTTGCATGGCGGCCCAGGCGGTGGGTGCAGCCCCGCGATGCGCCGCTATTTTGATCCTGAACACTACCGCGTGATTCTGTTCGACCAGCGCGGCTGCGGGCGGTCCCGTCCGCATGCGTCCGTGATGAACAACACGACGTGGCATCTGGTCGACGACATCGAGTTGATCCGCAAGACGTTGGGCATTGATGCTTGGATCGTCTTTGGCGGCTCATGGGGCGCGACCCTTGCTTTGATCTACGCCGAAGCGCATCCGGCGCGCGTGCGTAATCTCGTCCTGCGCGGCGTGTTCCTGATGACGCAATCCGAACTGGACTGGTTTTATGGTGGTGGCGCGGGCAAATTCTGGCCCGAGGTTTGGTCCCGCTTCGAAGGGTTGATCCCCGAAGATGAGCGCGGCGATCTGATTGGCGCGTATCACAGGCGTCTATTTTCCGGCGATGTCGCGATGGAGACCCGGTTCGCGCGTGCGTGGTCGTCTTGGGAAAACGCGCTGGCTTCGATCCATTCGTCCGGTTCGGGGGGCGAGGCGCCAGGAGACTATGCGCGTGCATTTGCGCGGTTGGAGAATCACTATTTCACCAATGCTGGTTTTCTGGAGTTCGATGGCCAAATCCTCGCCCATGCCGGGCGGATCAAGCACATCCCCGGCACCATTGTGCAGGGTCGCTACGATATGATCTGTCCACCCGATAGCGCCTATGCTTTGTCCAAGGCGTGGCCGCTGGGTGAGCTGAAAATGGTGCGCAATGCGGGTCATGCCTTGTCTGAGCCGGGGATTTCGGCTGAACTGGTGCGCACCATGGACAGGATCGCAGGAAAATGACCCGCATCGACCGCCGCGCGCTGTTTGCTTCCGGTGCTGCCGCAGCCTTGCTCGCGGCCACGGGCGCATCGGCGTTGCCCCAGCGGGGCGGGCGATTGCGGGCGGCTTTGTCGCCTGAGTTGTTCGAGCGTGCGGTGGCCGCAACGGTCTATGACAACCTGACTGAGATTGCTGCGGACGGAACCCTGCGCGGTGAGTTGGCGACGGAGTGGTCCTCGGACGGGGATGCGCGTGTGTGGCGTTTCAAACTGCGTGAGGGCGTGACCTTTCATGACGGAACCCCGTTTGATGCCTCGGCTGTCGTCAATCTGATGTGGGATGTTCAGGCCCTTGATGCGCGGACCGTTCAGATCACGCTGGATGCCCCAAATCCGAGCCTGCCTTACCTGCTGGCCCAACCGGGTTTCGAAATTCGCGGGGCGACAGGCACTGGCCTTTACGAAGTGCAAAAGCTGGATGAAGGGCGCCACTTCATCGGAACGCGGGTCGCGGATCACTGGAAGCAGGGCGCAGGCTGGTTCGACACAGTCGAGTTCGTGCAGTTCAGTGCCGATCACGTGCGCGGAGAGGCCCTGCGCGATGGTCTTGTGGATGTAGCGGATGTCATTGCGCTGGACGACTACGCCGACCCTCGCGATTTTCAGACGTTGCCCAATACACATACACCCACACATATCGCAAGCCGGTCGGTGACGGTGCCCGTGACCGTCGGTAAGTCCTGGCCTCTGGACAACCTGCGCATGGCGGAACGGTGGTGGATGGCCTGAGAGGGCTTGCAGACTCACCCGTGCTTACGTATATCCCACCCAACAGCGGCGCGCTGGGGTCCACACCCGACGCTCCACCGGGAAACATCGACGGGCCGCGCGCCCGTTTTTTTGTGCTTGGATCAAATGACCAACGACCTGATTGCCAAAGCTGCCATCGACCGCCGCCTGGCCGAGATCATCACTCCGGTGATCGAGGACCTGGGCTATGAGCTGGTGCGCGTGCGGCTGATGAGCGGCAAGGAAACGACCCTACAGATCATGGCCGACAAGCCTGACGGCGGGATTGAGGTGGATGATTGCGCTGCGATTTCGACTGCCGTGAGTGCGACCTTGGATGTCGAGGACCCGATACTTGATGCCTATACGCTTGAAGTGTCCTCACCCGGCATCGACCGCCCGCTGACGCGGCTGAAGGATTTCGACATGTTCGAAGGGTACGAGGCCAAGCTGGAAACTGACGAACTGATCGACGGACGTCGCCGTTTCAAAGGCGTGCTGGCCGGGATCGAGGATGATGAAGTGCTGATTAATGTCGCCGAGGGCACGATTGGCCTCAAGTTCGAGTGGTTGAGCGACGCCAAGCTGGTCCTGACGGATGAGCTGATCAAAGAGATGCTGCGCCAGCGCAAAGCCGCAGGTGTGTTGAACGAAACGGAATTCGACGAAGTACAGACCGAAGGGTCAGAGGAGGACAGCTGATGGCCATTACATCTGCAAACCAGCTTGAGCTGCTGCAAACCGCCGAGGCGGTGGCCCGCGAAAAGATGATCGACCCCGCGCTGGTGGTCGAGGCGATGGAAGAATCGCTCGCCCGTGCGGCGAAGTCCCGCTACGGCGCCGAAATGGACATTCGCGTGTCCATCGACCGCAAGACCGGCAAGGCGACATTCACCCGCGTCCGCACCGTGGTCGAGGAAGGAGAGCTGGAGAACTACCAGGCCGAGTTCACTGTTGAGCAGGCCAAGCAGTATCTGGACAACCCTGCCGTCGGTGACACCTTTGTCGAGGAAGTCCCGCCGGTTGAGATGGGCCGTATTGCTGCCCAATCTGCCAAGCAGGTGATCCTGCAGAAGGTCCGCGAAGCCGAGCGGGATCGTCAGTACGAAGAATTCAAGGACCGCGCCGGGACCATTATCAATGCGCTGGTCAAGCGCGAAGAATACGGCAACGTCATCGTGGATGTCGGTGCCGGTGAAGCAATCCTGCGCCGAAATGAGAAGATTGGCCGCGAATCGTATCGCCCGAATGACCGCATCCGCTGCTACATCAAGGATGTGCGGCGTGAGCAGCGTGGGCCGCAGATCTTCCTGAGCCGCACCGCGCCTGAGTTCATGGCCGAGCTTTTCAAGATGGAAGTGCCCGAAATTTACGACGGGATCATTGAGATCAAGGCTGTTGCCCGTGACCCGGGTTCGCGTGCGAAGATTGCCGTGATTTCCTACGACAACTCCATCGACCCTGTGGGTGCCTGTGTCGGTATGCGTGGTTCTCGCGTGCAGGCTGTTGTGAACGAGCTTCAGGGCGAAAAGATCGACATCATTCCGTGGAATGAGGACCAGCCGACCTTCCTTGTGAACGCATTGCAGCCCGCCGAGGTGAGCAAGGTGGTTCTGGACGAGGAAGCGGGCAAGATCGAAGTGGTTGTGCCGGAAGAGCAACTGAGCCTTGCCATCGGTCGCCGAGGTCAGAACGTGCGTCTGGCGTCACAGCTCACCAACCTCGATATCGACATCATGACCGAGGCCGAGGAATCGGCGCGTCGTCAGGCCGAATTCGAAGAGCGTACGAAGCTGTTCATGGACACGCTGGACCTTGATGAATTCTTTGCCCAGCTGCTGGTGTCCGAAGGGTTCACCAACCTGGAAGAAGTGGCGTACGTCGAACTGGACGAACTGCTGGTCATCGACGGTGTGGACGAAGGGACCGCAGAAGAACTGCAGGCCCGTGCCCGCGACGTGCTGGAAGCGCAGGCCAAGGCAGCGCTGGACAATGCGCGGTCGATGGGAGCCGAGGACAGCCTTATTGAATTCGACGGTCTCACACCCCAAATGGTAGAGGCGCTCGCCAAGGACGACGTCAAAACCCTCGAAGATTTTGCAACTTGCGCAGACTGGGAACTGGCCGGTGGCTGGACGACCGTTGATGGCGAACGTCACAAGGACGATGGTGTTCTGGAACCCTTCGACGTGTCGCTGGAAGAGGCGCAGCACCTGATCATGACCGCCCGCGTTCTGCTGGGTTGGGTTGATCCCGCTGAATTGGAAGCCGAAGCCGAGGCCGAAGACGGCGAAGAGCTGACCGAGGAGGCCGAGGCCTGATCTCAGGCCTCGGGTGGGCCTGATGGGTCGCGGTGGCGTCTCAAAGGATCGGTCGGATGGACCGGAGCGCAAGTGCATTGCCACGGGCGAGGTGCAACCCAAGCATGGGTTGATCCGCTTTGTCGTGGCTCCCGATGCGCAGATCGTGCCGGACATCGCGGGCAAGCTGCCGGGGCGCGGTATATATGTCGCGGCGGATCGGGCTGCCTTGGACAAGGCGGTGCAGAAGAAGCTGTTTGCGCGGGGGGCCAAGCAACCCGTGCAGGTGCCGGACGATCTGGTGGCTGAGGTTGAGCGGCAATTGGCGCGGCGGGTGATTGACCTGATCGCGCTGTCGCGCAAGGGCGGTCGGGCCGTGGCGGGCTATGAAAAGGTCAAGAACATGCTCCAGATGGAAGAGGCGCAGGTTCTGATCCAGGCGGTCGATGGGTCCGGTCGTGGCAAGTCCAAGCTGAGTACGCCGCATTTCGGCACGTATATCGGCTGGCTGACGGCAGATGAGTTGGGTTTGGCCTTTGGCCGTCAAACTGTGATACATGGGGCGCTCGCCTCTGGTGGACTCACGCAACGTGTTGTAGAGGAAGCCAACCGCTTACGCGGATTCCGCGAAAGTGCAGTGGCTGGCGCCACCGGGCGCGAAAAAGACGGCGGCAAGGGCCGCCGGGAAGGATAGACGAGCTTTATGAGCGATACTGACGGGAAAAAGACACTGGGTCTGCGTAGCGGCGCGCGTCCGGGCAATGTGAAACAGAGTTTCAGCCACGGGCGGACCAAGAATGTCGTCGTCGAAACCAAGCGCAAGCGCGTTGTGGTGCCGAAGCCCGGTGCCGCGAAGCCTGCGGGCGCCGGTGGTGCTGCCGGGGGTGACCCCAGCCGTCGTCCGGCGGGCATTTCCGATGCCGAGATGGAGCGCCGCCTGAAAGCCGTTCAAGCGGCCAAGGCGCGTGAAGTCGAAGAAGCCGCCAAGCGTGAGGCCGAGGAAAAGGCCCGCGAAGAAGAGCGCGAGCGTCGCCGTGCCGAAGCCGAGGCCAAAGAGCAAGCCGAGCGTGAGCGCGAGGAAGCCTTGAAGGCCAAGGAAGAAGAAGAAAAGCGCAAGGCGGCTGAAGCTGCTGCGGCGGCACAAGCTGCGGCTGCAGCCCCTGCTGAAAAGGCGCAACCGGCGCAACGTCAGGCGCAACCCGCTGCAACGCCGCGCAAGAACGAGCGTGACCGCGATCAGCGTCCGAACAACCGGGGCCGTGATGATGGTGGTCGCCGTTCCGGCAAGCTGACGCTGAACCAGGCGCTATCCGGTGGTGAAGGTGGACGCCAGCGTTCCATGGCGGCCATGAAGCGCAAGCAGGAACGTGCCCGGCAGAAAGCCATGGGCGGTTCCGTTGAGCGTGAAAAGGTTGTCCGCGACGTGCAGGTGCCCGAGGCCATCGTGGTGAGCGAGCTGGCCAACCGTATGACCGAAAAGGTCGGCGATGTGGTCAAGGCGCTGATGAACAATGGCATGATGGTCACGCAGAACCAGACCATCGACGCCGATACTGCCGAACTGATCGTCGAGGAATTTGGCCACCGCGTGCAGCGCGTGTCCGACGCCGACGTCGAGGACGTGATTAAGGAGGTTGAGGACAAGGCCGAAGATCTGCAGGGTCGTCCGCCGGTCATCACCATCATGGGTCACGTCGACCACGGTAAAACATCGCTTCTTGACGCGATTCGCGATGCAAAGGTTGTGGCAGGCGAAGCGGGCGGTATCACGCAGCACATCGGTGCCTACCAGGTGAAAACCGATGGCGGCGCGGTGCTGTCCTTCCTCGACACTCCGGGCCACGCGGCGTTCACGTCGATGCGGTCGCGCGGTGCGCAGGTTACGGACATCGTGGTGCTGGTTGTTGCGGCAGATGACGCCGTGATGCCGCAGACGATTGAAGCCATCAACCACGCCAAGGCGGCCGAAGTGCCAATGATCGTGGCGATCAACAAGTGCGACAAGCCCGAGGCGAACCCGGACAAGGTCCGTACAGATCTGCTGCAGCACGAGGTGATTGTTGAGAAGATGTCCGGCGAAGTGCAGGATGTCGAAGTGTCTGCGATCACAGGCAAAGGTCTGGATGAACTGCTCGAAGCCATCGCGCTTCAGGCCGAAATTCTGGAACTGAAAGCCAACCCTGACCGCGCCGCCCAAGGTGCTGTGATCGAGGCGCAGTTGGATGTGGGCCGTGGGCCTGTCGCGACCGTTCTGGTTCAGACCGGGACGCTGCGCCAGGGCGACATCTTTGTTGTGGGTGAGCAGTACGGTAAGGTTCGTGCACTCATCAATGACAAGGGCGAGCGCGTGAAGGAGGCTGGACCATCTGTTCCTGTCGAGGTGCTTGGTCTGAACGGCACACCCGAAGCGGGCGATGTTCTGAACGTGACCGAGACCGAGGCGCAGGCGCGCGAGATCGCGGAATATCGCGAGAAAGCGGCCAAGGACAAACGCGCGGCAGCGGGTGCGGCCACGACCCTCGAACAGCTTATGGCGAACGCCAAGGCGGACGAGAATGTCAGCGAACTGCCTATCCTTGTCAAAGCGGACGTGCAGGGCTCTGCCGAAGCTATTGTTCAGGCGATGGAGAAAATCGGCAACGATGAAGTTCGTGTGCGCGTGCTGCACTCCGGCGTGGGTGCGATCACCGAAACCGACGTGGGTCTTGCCGAGGCCTCAGGCGCGCCTGTCATGGGTTTCAACGTCCGTGCGAATGCATCGGCTCGGAATACAGCGAACCAGAAGGGTGTGGAGATCCGGTATTACTCGGTCATTTATGACTTGGTCGATGATGTGAAGGCAGCTGCCTCGGGTCTGCTGAGTGCTGAAATCCGCGAGAACTTCATCGGTTATGCCGAGATCAAGGAAGTGTTCAAGGTGACGGGTGTCGGCAAGGTTGCCGGTTGCCTCGTGACCGAGGGGGTGGCTCGCCGCTCGGCTGGTGTGCGTCTGCTCCGGGACAACGTAGTGATCCACGAGGGCACGCTGAAAACCCTCAAGCGCTTCAAGGATGAAGTGGCCGAGGTTCAGTCGGGTCAGGAATGCGGCATGGCGTTCGAAAACTACGACGATATTCGTCCCTCGGATGTCATCGAGATTTTCGAGCGGGAAGAAGTGACACGTACGCTCGACTAAGCGACACGTATAAGAAAAGAGAAAGGGGACGGTGTGGAACCGTCCCCTTTTTCGTCAGATCGTCGCGTTATGCAGTTTGCGAAACGGGTGTTCCGGAATAGTTGGCTCCGTCAACCCGAACAGTCATCCGGCCATCCGGTAGGGTTTTTACGTAAAACCCCTGGATCAAAACGGCGCTGCCCAAAGCAATTGTGCGTAGCATGACTTTCCTCCCCAAAAAGAAAAGTGATACCTCAACTATAAGTGTATTGTTTAACAAGTCATCAACAATGTCACAAAACTGTCGTTTTTTTTGTCGTTTTGTGAAGAGTTTCACGCAACGTTACAACCAATCCCGCAGAATTGGGATCAATGGGATATCTGCGGCGGGCATGGGATAGTCGCGCAAATCCCGAGGCTTGACCCATTTCAACGCCTGATTTTCGCGGGACTGTGGAGTACCCTCCCATTTTCGGCAGGCAAACAACGGCATCAGCAGGTGAAAGTCATCATAGCTATGGCTGGCGAATGTCAGCGGCGCCAGGCAAGACGCCCAAGTGTCGATGCCCAGTTCTTCGTTCAACTCTCGGATGAGGGCGGCTTCGGGGGATTCGCCGGGTTCGACCTTGCCGCCCGGAAACTCCCACAGGCCTGCCATTGATTTCCCTTCCGGCCGTTGTGCCAGCAATACGCGGCCGTCGACGTCGACGAGGGCAACGGCTGAAACCAATACAACTTTCATGACCGGTAATCCGCATTGATGTCGATATAGCCATGCGTCAGATCACAGGTCCAAATCGTGGCTGATTTATCACCCATGCCACAATCGACGCGAATGTGGATGTGATCTTGCTTCATATGGGCAACTGCGTCCTCTTCGCGGTAGGTCGGGCTGACCCATCCGTTTTCGGCGACGAGTGTTTCACCAAACCAGATGGACAGCGTGTCCCGGTCCGCGGGTGCGCCCGACTTCCCGATCGCCATGACCACGCGCCCCCAATTGGGGTCCTCTCCGGCAATGGCTGTTTTGACCAAGGGGGAATTGGCGATGGACAGACCGTGGGTTTTTGCCGCCGCTGTGTCAGTGCAGCCGGTCATTTCAATTTCGACGAATTTTGTTGCACCTTCGCCGTCGCGGACAACCTGGTGGGCCAGATCAAGCATGACGGCGTGCAGGGCGTCTGCAAATGCGGATTTGCCTGTCACTTCGATACCGCTTGCCCCGGTTGCCGCGACGATCAAGCTGTCGGATGTCGATGTGTCGCTGTCGACCGTGATGCAGTTAAAGGTCGTGTCGGTTGTGTCCCGCACCAGGTCCTGCAACGCGGCTTGAGAGATGAGCGCATCGGTGAAGATGTAGACAAGCATCGTGGCCATGTCGGGCGCAATCATACCGCTGCCCTTGGCGATGCCCGCGATTTTGACAGCCTGTCCGTTCACCTCAACGGTGCGCGTCGCGCCCTTGGCATATGTATCCGTCGTCATGATCGCAGAGGCGGCATCCACGATCCCGCTCGCCGATTGCTGGGCCACCAGATCGGCAAGGTGCGATGTAATCCGGTCATGCGGCAAGGGTTCGCCAATCACACCGGTCGATGCCGTGAAAATCCGTTCTGCGGGCAAGCCGGTCGCATCTGCTGTTGCACACACCACAGCTGCCACAGCATCCACTCCGTTTCGACCTGTAAACGCGTTGGCATTGCCTGCATTTACGAGAATGGCTGCGCCAGCATCCTGCGGGCCACCCAGTTTGGACTGGCAATCCAGAACGGGTGCTGCACGGGTGGCGGACTTGGTAAAGACACCAGCCACGCTGGTGCCCGGGGCACAGAGCGCCAGCATCACATCCAGGCGACCGGAATACCGTACGCCCGCCTCAACGGCGGCAAAGGTGACGCCATCAATCTGGGGAAGATCGGGAAATGTCTCCGGTGCCAGCGGCGACCGTGGCAATGCGCCGGCCATCGACTACTCCACCAAGCCGAGGTCGGACAGAATCTCGGGGTCGATGTCTGCGGCGCCGGACTGGTCGATCTGCGCCGCCTCTGTCAGGGACGCGACATAGTCTTCGACAGCCGTGTCGCGCACGTCCTGCAGCAGTTCTTCGCGCACCTCATCCAGAGTGGGGGCTTCGGGTGTGCGGGTTTCGTTCAGGACAATGACGTGCCATCCGAACTGGGTTTGCACCGGCTCCGACACTTCGCCCACTTCCAGGGAAATCACTGCCGCTTCAAAGCTGGGAACCATTGCGCCTGCACCGAACCATCCAAGCTGACCGCCATTGGGGCCCGAGGGACCTGTCGATTTTTCGCGGGCCGTGGCGGCAAAGTCGGCGCCGCCGTCAATCTCTGCCTTGATGGCTTTCGCCTCTTCCTCGGTTTCGACCAGGATGTGTGAGGCATTGTACTCTTCTTGGGGTGTGACGCCCGCGTATTTCGCGTCATATGCGGCCTGCAGCGCCTCGTCTGTCAGTGTTTTCTGGAACAGCGTTTCCAATTCCTCGCCCGCGGTCAGGGACCGCGTTTCGTTTTCAATCTGCAGGTTGGTCCGCTTGGGCAGGTCACCGTCAAAAGCCTGAGCCAAAAGGGTCTGGTTAATTAACTGCTCCAGAATGCCGGTGAACAGCACGTCGTTGGGCAGTTGCTGAAACTGCTGTGGCAGCGAGGCGCGGGCCACGATCATGTGACCGATGGTGATGTCGGTTCCGTTTACCGTGGCAACGACTGTATCCGCGTCCTGCGCATTTGCCGGGGTGGCCATGGCTGCAATCAAACCAAGCGCGGGCAGGGAGAAGAAACGTTTATTCATGTAACAGTCCTTGGGCTCATGCGCCCCACCGGGGGCGCGCATTGACACGGTTTCACGTGACCCTTACATCGCCCTATGGACGCGGCCTGGGCCGATTTTCGCCCACCGTTATTATGGGCTTGGCGCGCGCCCGGCAAGCAGTTGCTGTATGGACACAAACGATCGGCTGGAGAACGTATGCTCGGTTTCGGAACACTCACCAAGAAGGTGTTTGGCACGCCCAATGATCGCAAGATCAAGAGCACGCGCCCTCTGGTCGAAAAGATCAACGCGCTTGAACCAGAGTTCGAGGCGCTGAGCGACGATGGGCTGAAGGATCGGACGCAAGCCATGGCCGAGCGGGCCATGGGCGGCGAAAGCCTTGACGATCTGCTGCCCGAGGCATTCGCGAATTGCCGTGAAGCCGCCAAACGGACGCTGGGTCTGCGTGCCTACGATACGCAACTTCTTGGCGCGATCTTTCTGCATCAGGGCAACATCGCCGAACAGAAGACGGGCGAGGGCAAGACCCTGACCGCAGCCTTTGCCGCCTACCTGAACGCGCTGTCTGGCAAGGGCGTGCACGTGGTGACCGTGAACGAATACCTCGTTCAGCGGGACGCCGACTGGATGGGCAAGGTCTATGCCGCACTGGGTCTGACCACTGGCGTCGCCATCAACGGCATCGGTGAAGAGAACAAGCGCGCTGCTTATGCCTGCGACATCACCTATGCGACCAACAACGAGTTGGGCTTCGACTACCTGCGCGACAACATGAAGCCGTCGATCGAAGAGATGGTGCAGCGCGGCCACAACTTCGCCATCGTGGACGAGGTTGACAGTATCCTGATCGACGAGGCGCGGACGCCGCTGGTTATCTCTGGTCCCCTGCAGGACCGGTCAGAGATGTATGTGACCATCGATGGGATCATCCCGTTGATTGAGGACGATCACTTCACCCTCGATGAAAAGCAGAAAAACGTGACCTTCACCGACGAAGGCAACGAGTTCGTCGAGGAACAGTTGCGTGTGCGCGGCCTGATCGAGGAAGGCGCGTCGCTTTATGACCCCGAAAGCACAACAATCGTGCACCACGTGAACCAGGGTCTGCGGGCGCACAAGCTGTTTCAGAAGGACAAGGATTACATCGTTCGCAATGGCGAGATTGTCCTGATTGACGAGTTCACGGGTCGCATGATGACCGGACGCCGTCTGTCAGACGGTCTGCACCAGGCAATTGAAGCCAAGGAAAGCGTGCAGATCCAACCTGAGAACCAGACGCTCGCGTCTGTGACCTTCCAGAACTACTTCCGTTTGTATTCCAAACTTGCTGGCATGACCGGAACCGCCGCGACCGAGGCGGAGGAGTTCCAAACCATCTACGGCCTGGGCGTTGTGGAAGTGCCCACAAACAAACCCATCGCCCGCCTGGATGAAGATGATCAGGTGTTTCGCACCGGACAGGAAAAGTACAAGGCCATGATCGACGAGATCAAGGCGGCCCACGAAAAAGGTCAGCCGGTCCTTGTCGGCACTACGTCCATCGACAAGTCCGAGATGTTCGCCGAAGCGCTGAAATCCGAAGGTATCGCGCACAACGTTCTGAACGCGCGCCAGCACGAGCAAGAGGCGCAGATCATCGCGGATGCAGGTAAGCTGGGCGCGGTGACCATCGCGACGAACATGGCGGGCCGGGGCACCGACATTCAGCTGGGCGGCAATGTCGAGATGAAGGTGCTGGAAGCGATCACGGCCGATCCCGAAGCGGATCCGGATGAAGTGCGCAAGCGCATCGAAGCGGAGCACGAAGACGAAAAGCAAAAAGTTCTCGCCGCCGGCGGGCTGTTTGTTCTTGCCTCCGAACGGCACGAAAGCCGCCGGATCGATAACCAACTTCGGGGACGTTCGGGCCGTCAGGGCGATCCGGGCCGCACGTCCTTCTATCTGAGCCTCGAAGACGACCTGATGCGCATCTTTGGCTCTGACCGTCTGGACAAGGTGCTCAAGACGCTTGGACTGGAAGAAGGCGAGGCCATCGTGCACCCATGGGTCAACAAATCCCTGGAACGTGCGCAGGCCAAGGTCGAAGGCCGCAACTTTGATATCCGCAAGCAGCTTCTGAAGTTCGACGACGTGATGAACGATCAGCGTCGCGTCATCTTCTCCCAGCGTCGTGAGATCATGGAAGCGCAGGACCTGTCTGAAATCACGTCCGATATGCGGGACGAGGTGATTGACGACCTGATCGACCAGTACATGCCGCCTAATAGTTATGCGGACCAATGGGACACCGAGGGGCTCTATGCCGCCGTTATCGAAAACCTCGGCATCGACGTGCCTGTCATGGCCTGGTGCGACGAAGAGGGCGTGGACGATGAACAGATCCGTGAACGCCTGATCGAAGCCAGCGACAAGCTGATGGCCGAGAAATCCGAAGCCTTTGGCGACGACAACATGCGCAGCATTGAAAAGCAGCTGATTCTGCAGGCGATCGACGGCAAATGGCGCGAGCATCTTTTGACGCTGGAACACTTGCGCTCTGTCGTCGGGTTCCGGGGTTATGCGCAACGTGATCCGCTGAACGAATACAAGAACGAAGCGTTCCAACTGTTCGAGGCCATGCTGGAAAGTTTGCGCAGCGAAGTGACCACCAAGCTGTCGCGTATTCGCCCCCTCACCGAAGAAGAGCGCGAGCAGATGCTGGCCCAGATGGCTGCTCAGCAAGAGCAGGCTGCTGCGGCGTCAAAGACGAATGACCTTCCGGCACCGACTGCCGAAGCTCTGGCAAACGGCTTTGATGAAAATGACAGGAGCACATGGGGCAATCCTGGGCGGAATGACCCGTGCCCATGTGGGTCCGGCAAGAAGTTCAAGCATTGCCACGGCGCATTCGTGTAATCGTCATTTGAACCAAGCGCCGCAATCCTGCCGCAAAGACTCCCAACGCCTGTCATAACCCGGCCCGTTTCACCTGCCATTTGATGGTGGAACCAATCCGTGGGAAGGGAATGGGACGATGCGATATATAAAAGAGATCGCAACCGGCGCAACGACGCTGGCAATTGCGGTCGGGATAGGCTTTGTCATGCAAAGTGGCGAAGCAGCCCAAGCGAGATATGGCGAAGCGGCAAGGCAAATGGCCGCTTCTGACAGTCAGCCCGTCAACAGCGCGCAAAGTGCGGACGTGTTGCTAGAAGTGCAAGAGATTGAACTGACCTCTGCCACGGACCCTGCGGCGGTGCCTGTACCACAGGCAGATGCAACCGTGCAGCGTGTGTCTGTACCTGCGAACAGCGACATGCCTGACAAAAGTGATGTTCTGCCCCGTGCAGCGGGTTGCGAAATTGTCGCCGGTGCCCAGGCGGGTCTGGCAGCAACGGTCAGCCTGTCTCTCGCTGCGCCATGTGCGCGCAACGAACGGCTCACCGTTCATCATAACGGCATGATGTTCACCGAGACGACGGACGCGAATGGTAATCTGAGCCTGATCGTTCCGGCGCTCACGGAACAGGCTGTGTTTATCATGGCGTTTTCTGATGGTGACGGTGCCGTGGCGCAAGTCGCCGTTCCCGATGTCGCGCAGTACAAGCGGACGACGCTGCAATGGCGTGGGCGTGCGGGGTTTGAGCTTCACGCGCGGGAGTTTGGTGCAGATTACGGTCAAGACGGTCACGTCTGGTCAGGTGTTGATCAAGACATCGAAGGCATGATGAGCGGCAAAAATGGTTACATCATGCGGCTCGGGGATACCGACCTAGCCGAACCGCTGATCGCCGAAGTCTATACCTATCCTTCTGGCCATTCGATCCAATCGGGCACCATCGACCTGAGCGTCGAAGCCCAAGTAACGTTGAACAACTGCGGTATCGAAGTTGAGGCTCAATCACTGGAAATTCAGGCCGATGGAGGGATGAAATCGCAGGATTTGACACTTGCGGTGCCCGGTTGCGAGGCCGTTGGGAGTTTTCTGGTGTTGAACAATTTGGTCGCAGACCTGAAAGTCGCCAGCAACTGACCGCAGCGACAACAGGCTTGATATGGCTTTGATACGTGCGGCGATTTTCGCCGCACTTTCCTTTTGGGGGATTGCCTCCTTTGCGCAGGACGTCACGCTCACATCGCCCGATGGGCAAGTGGAGTTGAGCGGGACGCTTCTGGGTTTTGATGGCGAGTTCTACCGCATCGAAACGATCTATGGCGAGTTAACTGTGGACGGGTCCGGTGTCCTGTGCGAGGGGCCTGCTTGCCCCAACTTGCAAGACTTTGTGGCCGAGATCAGCGTGTCCGGATCGTCCACAATGGGCGCCGTCTTGATGCCTGCGCTGATTGAGGGGTTCGCTCTGCGTAACAATTATTCAACGGTGCGGGATGTCGTCGACGCCCGCAACTTTACCTACACGCTGAAAGACGAGGAAACCGGCAAGCCTGTCGCGCGCTTTTATTTTCATGTCTCGACCACGGATGAGGGCTTTGCGGATCTGTTGGCGAATGACGCTGACATCGTGATGGCGCTGCGCGAAATCCGGCCGGACGAGCGCCAGCGCGCACGCGACGCTGGCATGGGCGATATGACTGAAGCCAATCGCAGTCGTGTGCTTGCCTTGGATGCGATGGTGCCGATTGTGTCACCGTCGAACCCGGTCGATACGATTTCGCCCCAAGACCTCGCTTCTGTTTTTGCCGGTCGTATCACCAATTGGACAGAACTTGGCGGTGCCGACGCGCCTATTGCGCTGCATCTGCCGGCCGCAGGCACAGGGCTTGGCCAATCGGTCGAGGATGATGTGATGGGGCCGGCCCGGTCCACCTTTGCCGAAGGCATCCAGCGCCATGACCGCGGCATGGACGTTGTGAACGCGGTGCTGCGTGATCCTTTCGGGATTGGTATTGCAAGCTATGCTGACACCGGCGATGCGCGGGCATTGACCCTGACAGGGCCTTGCGGCTTTTCCCTCTCGGCCGCGCGCGGAACGATAAAGACCGAAGACTATCCCCTGACTGCGCCGATGTTTTTGTATCTTCCGGCGCGTCGGTTGCCAAAGATCGGGCGCGAGTTTCTGGCCTTTACCCGCGGCCAGTCGGCGCAGGTTGTCATCCGGCGGGCAGGTTTCGTCGATCAGGCACCCGAAGAGGTGTCGATCAATGAACAGGGCTATCGCTTTGCCAATGCAGTGACGTCCGCCGGGCCCGAGGTGTCTCTGGAAGAACTTCAGCGGATGACGCGCACGCTGTACGGTATGGCCCGGCTGACCACGTCCTTTCGGTTCGAGGCGGGATCGGTGCGTTTGGACGCGCAGTCGCGGTCAAATGTCCAGCAATTGGCGCGGGCGCTTGAGCAGGGAAAGTACGACGCGCGGCAGATCCTGCTTGTGGGCTTCAGCGACGGTGATGGTCCGGCAACAGCCAATCGCGACATCGCCCTACGTCGGGCGGAGGCTGTGCAGCGCGCGGTCGAAACAGCCGCACAAACGGCAAATTTCGAGCGGTTCCAGATGAGTGTTGACGCGTTCGGAGAGGCGTTGCCGATGGCATGTGATGACAGCGCATGGGGGCGCCAGGCCAACCGGCGGGTCGAGGTCTGGGTCCGCTAAAGGTACCCTTCGGACTTGAAGCTTAGCTCCCGATCCTTACCGACGATCAGGTGGTCGTGGACGGTAATACCAAGCGCACCGCAAGCCATCTCCATCTTGGCCGTCATGTCGATGTCTGACTGGCTGGGCGTCGGGTCACCCGATGGGTGATTGTGGACAAGGATGAGGGCGGATGCGTTGAGTTCAAGCGCCCTTTTGGCCACTTCCCGGGGATAGACCGGCACATGGTCAACGGTGCCCTTGGCCTGTTCCTCATCTGCAATAAGAACGTTCTTACGGTCGAGATAGAGTACCCTGAACTGTTCGGTCTCCCGGTGAGCCATGGTCGTATGGCAGTAATCCAGCAGCGCATCCCAGCTTGAAATCACGTGTGTGTTCAATACTTTGGCGCGTGCCATGCGATGGGCGGCCGCTTCGACAATCTTCAATTCACAGATCACCGCCTCGCCGACACCCTTGAACGCGCGCAGCCGCTCAACGGGAGCGGTCACAACGCGGTTGAAGTCGCCAAATTCGGTCATCAGGTCATGGGCAAGCGGTTTGACGTCCTGACGCGGGATCGCGCGGAACAGGACAAGTTCAAGCAATTCGTAGTCTGGCATTGCGCCGGCCCCGCCGTCCATGAACCGGGTGCGCAGACGCTTGCGATGATCGGCCATGTAAGACGGCGTGCGTCCCTTCGGTATCGAAACAGGGGTCGCTTCGTCAAAGTCGAAAGGCAGCGGCTGTTCGGCGAAATGGGACATGCCGAAAAACGTGCGCGAGACTGGTTAGGGAAGCGTTAACAACGAACCTCCGCCCATCAAAAACCATGAAAGGGCGGAGGTGTTTGACATGTTCCCTCAGAAAATGAAATCACCCGCATCGAGGTCGGATTCTTCTATGCCACGCAGAACAACGACGCCCTCATCAAAGGTAAGCACAAGGTTGTTTCCGGATTGCGTGGCTGCATCCAGAATGTCCCCGAAGTTATTGACACCATTGGCAGCGGAAAGATCGACACGGTCGTCATCCTCGTCAAAGTCGGTAATGACGTCGCGACCGCCAACAAAGATAAAGGTGTCATTCCCATCTCCACCTGTCAGCTCATCCCGTCCGCCACCGCCGGTCAGGCTGTCGGCGCCATCGCCGCCAAATAGCGTATCATTTCCGCCGCCTCCTTCGATGTCATCTCTGCCTTCACCACCTGTGATCCGGTCAGCACCTTTGCCGCCGAATATGTCGTCATTGCCCTCGCCGCCATTAATGCGATCTGCGCCGGCGGCACCAAAGATCTCATCGTTGCCGTCTTCGCCTATGATCGTGTCCGCGCCTGATCCGCCAAACAGGTCATCATGTCCGTCTTCGCCAAAGATGCGATCATTGCCCGCGCCACCGAATACGGTGTCATTGCCATCTTCAGCTTCCAGCCGATCGTTGCCGTCATTTCCGCGCAGCAGGTCGTCGTCATCCCCGCCATCAAGCAGGTCATCCCCCGCGTTCCCGTTCAGGGTGTCGTCCCCGTCAAAGCCGCGTAGTGTGTCGTCGAAGCGTCCGCCGATAAGCAGGTCGTCGTTATCCGTTCCTCGAAAGACAGGCATATCCACTCCTCAAAAAAGCACGACCGTCAGTGTGTCGCACTCCGCAAATGTCGCTGCTGGGCGGGAGAGCCATATGCGCCGCGTTTACTTCGATCGAATAAACCAAAGGTATAAGCGGGCTTTCTCCAAGGTCTGGCGAAACCCTCAAAAGAATGCCGCCCAGAGGGTTGGGGCGACATAAAACTGTTACTTTGCAAAGCGTTGCGCGCTTAACCCTTCATCGAATCCCAAAAGGATTTCACGCTGGAGAAGAAGCTGGAGGATTCCGGGTTGTTCTCTTCCGAGAGGTCCTCGAATTCGCGCAGCAGTTCCTTTTGGCGTGCTGTCAGGTTCACCGGTGTTTCGACCGCGAGTTCGATGAACATGTCACCTGTCGCGCCGCCGCGCAGGGCGGGCATGCCCTTACTGCGCAGGCGCATTTGCCGACCCGACTGCGAGCCCGCGGGGATCTGCACGCGACCACGGCCACCGTCGATGGTTGGCACCTCGATGCTGCCACCGAGCGCGGCTGTTCCCATGCTGACCGGTACGCGGCAGAACAGGTTCGTGCCGTCCCGTTCGAACAGCTTGTGATCGGCCACGTCGATAAAGATGTAGAGATCGCCGGAAGGTCCGCCGCGCATCCCGGCCTCGCCCTCGCCAGCAAGGCGGATGCGGGTGCCGGTTTCGACACCTGCGGGGATGTTCACGGAGAGAGCGCGGTCCTTCTCGACCCGACCTGCGCCGCCGCAGGCGCGGCATGGATCCTTGATGATCTGACCGAGGCCCGAACAGGTAGGGCAGGTGCGTTCGACGGTGAAGAAGCCTTGTTGCGCGCGTACCTTGCCCATGCCGGAACATGTGGGGCAGGTGGTTGGTTCGGACCCATCCTCGGCCCCGGTTCCGTTACACGCGTCGCATTGGACGGAGGTCGGTACGTTGATGGTTTTCTGCATCCCCGCAAATGCGTCTTCGAGCGAGACGCGCAGGTTGTAGCGCAGGTCGGACCCGCGTGCAGCGCGTTGACGTCCGCCGCCGCCACCACGTTGGCCGCCCATGAAGTCGCCGAAGAGGTCGTCGAAGACGTCAGAGAAAGCGGAGCCGAAGTCGCCCTGACCACCGCCAAAGCCACCGCCGGGTCGGCCACCGCCGCCGCCCATGCCGCCCTCGAACGCAGCGTGGCCGAAGCGGTCATAGGCTGCTTTCTTATCGGCGTCCTTCAGAACTTCGTAGGCTTCGTTGGCTTCCTTGAACTGCGCTTCGGCGTTGGGGTTGTCCGCGTTGCGGTCGGGGTGCAGTTCCTTGGCCTTGCGGCGGTAGCCCTTCTTGATCTCGTCGGCTGAGGCGCCTTTCGAGACGCCAAGGACCTCGTAATAGTCACGTTTTGCCATGGATCATGTCCTTTGCTGGAACGTCTGAGGCCGGCCTAATTGGGGCCGGCCTCGTGATTGGTTCCTCTGAGGCCCAAAATCAGGCGCGTTTGTTATCGTCGAGATCTTCGAACTCTGCGTCGACGATGTCGTCATCGTCGGCGCGGGGCTCGTCCGCAGCCTGCGGCTCGTCGTCGCCGTCTTCCTGCGCGGCCTTGTAGATCGCTTCGCCCAGTTTCATGGCCGCTTCGGTCACGTTCTGGATGCCCGACTTGATCTTGTCGGCGTTTTCGCTTTCCAGCTCGTCCTTGAGCGCGGCGATGGCCAGTTCGATCGCTTCGACCGTGGTCGGGTCGACCTTGTCCGAATGCTCTTCCAGCGACTTTTCGGTCGAGTGGATTAGGCTTTCGGCCTGGTTGGTCGCTTCGACCAGCTCCTTGCGGGCCTTGTCGGCTTCGGCGTTTTCCTCGGCGTCCTTCACCATTTGTTCGATGTCCTCGTCCGAGAGGCCACCGGAGGCTTGGATGGTGATCTTCTGTTCCTTGCCTGTGCCCTTGTCCATCGCGCCGACCGACACGATGCCGTTGGCGTCGATGTCGAAGGTCACTTCGATCTGGGGCATGCCGCGTGGGGCGGGCGGGATGTTTTCGAGGTTGAACGCACCCAGCAGTTTGTTGTCGGACGCCATTTCGCGCTCACCCTGGAAGACCCGGATGGTCACGGCGTTCTGGTTGTCCTCGGCGGTCGAGAAGATCTGAGATTTCTTCGTCGGGATCGTGGTGTTGCGGTCGATCAGGCGGGTGAACACGCCACCCAGCGTCTCGATGCCCAGCGACAGCGGGGTCACGTCGAGCAGAACAACGTCCTTCACGTCACCTTGCAGAACACCGGCCTGGATAGCCGCACCCATGGCAACCACTTCGTCGGGGTTCACGCCCTTGTGGGGTTCTTTGCCGAAGAACTTGGTCACTTCCTCGATCACTTTGGGCATGCGGGTCATACCGCCGACCAGAACCACTTCGTCGATGTCCGAGGCGGAGAGCCCGGCGTCTTTCAGAGCGGCCTGGCAGGGTTTCATCGAGGATTTGATCAGGTCACCGACCAGTTGCTCCAGCTTGGCACGGGTCAGCTTCATGACCATGTGCAGCGGCTGGCCGTTCGAACCCATCGAGATAAACGGCTGGTTGATTTCGGTTTGGTTGGCCGAGGAGAGCTCGATCTTGGCCTTTTCGGCGGCTTCCTTCAGGCGCTGCAGCGCCATCTTGTCCGCTGTCAGGTCGACCGAGTGTTCTTTTTTGAACTCGTCAGCGAGGTAGTTGACGATGCGCATGTCGAAGTCTTCACCACCCAGGAACGTGTCGCCGTTGGTGGATTTCACTTCGAACAGGCCCTCGTCGATTTCGAGGATGGTAACGTCGAAGGTACCACCGCCAAGGTCGTAGACAGCGATGGTTTGGCTGTTCTCTTTGTCGAGGCCATAGGCCAGTGCGGCGGCCGTCGGTTCGTTGATGATCCGCAGCACTTCGAGGCCCGCGATCTTACCGGCGTCTTTGGTGGCCTGGCGCTGGGCGTCGTTGAAATAGGCGGGGACGGTGATGACGGCCTGCGTCACCTCTTCGCCGAGATACGATTCGGCGGTCTCTTTCATCTTGCCCAGGATGAAGGCGGAGATCTGGCTGGGCGAGTATTTCTCACCACGCGCTTCGACCCATGCGTCGCCGTTGCCGCCGTCAATCACGTTGAAGGGCAGGTTTTTCTTGTCCTTGGCCAGATCCGCGTCGTCGTTGCGGCGGCCGATCAGGCGCTTGACACCGAAGATGGTGTTGTCGGGGTTCGTGACCGCTTGCCGTTTGGCAGGCTGGCCGACGAGACGTTCGTTTTCGGTGAAAGCGACGATGGACGGGGTTGTCCGCGCGCCTTCCGCGTTTTCGATCACGCGGGGCTGGCTGCCATCCATGATGGCGATGCAGCTGTTGGTGGTTCCAAGGTCAATACCAATGACTTTAGCCATGTTTTTCGATCCCTCATATCAGTTCAAGGCGATGACACGAGGCGGCGACCCGTTTCGGCATCGACGCCCCGCATAGGTTTGCGCACGATTTCGTGCGCGCTGCGGCGTATATAAGGAGGGGATATAGGCGCTGCAACCATTCTGACAGGGTGCGAAAGGCCAAAATGTCTACATATTGAGGGGGACAAGCGCGATGCGGGTCACGGTGCGGGGATTCGAGATTTACAAAGGGTATCTGGACCCGGCCGCGCAAGCGTCACTTGTGTCGGACGTGCGTCAGGTGGTCGAGGCGGCGCCGATGTTTTCGCCCGAGACGCCCTATGGCAAGCCGATGTCGGTGCGCATGACGTCCGCCGGGTCCGTGGGCTGGTATGCTGATCGGTCCGGGTATCGCTATGCGCCGCAGCATCCGAGTGGTGTTGCGTGGCCAGCGATTCCGGAAGCTGTCCTGACGCTATGGACGGATTTGACCGGTCTTGATCGGATGCCGGATTGCTGCCTGATCAACTACTATGGGGAAGTCGCGCGGATGGGGATGCACCAGGACAAGGATGAGGCGGATTTCAAATGGCCAGTCCTGTCGGTGTCACTTGGCGATGCGGGGCTGTTCCGGATCGGGAACACGACACGCGGCGGCAAAACAGAATCGCTGTGGCTGAAAAGTGGGGATGTGGTAGTGATGGGTGGTGAGGCTCGATTGACCTATCACGGCGTGGATCGCATCCGTTTTGGGTCGTCTTCGCTGCTGCCGAAAGGTGGGCGCATCAATCTGACCTGCCGGGTAGTGCACGCAGATTTGTAAAAGTTTGATAACACGTTATTGAACCGTACAGTTCAGTTCATAGGTCGAGGGTGCGCGCGGCAACCTCACTTCCCCGCGCTTTGACGACATGACGTTCCCATCCACGCGGCACCGGTTTTGCGTGAACAAAAGCGTTCGCCTGTGGCGCCACTTTATGACTGGACACATCTCGTGACACACTCTCGCAGACTTATCCCCGTTTTTGCCGGTCTGACCGGCCTCATGGCAGCACCTGTTGCCGCTGACATAGTTTACGAGTCCCCCGGCGGTGCGACATTCGCGCCTTATGGTCACCTGAACTTTGGCATCACATCCTTTGACGACGGACAGGATGAAAACAGCCAATTCACCGACAACGCCGCATCAACATCACGCCTGGGCTTTCGCCTGAGCCGCTCGTTCGGTGAAGATGAATTGACCTTTCGGTTCGAAACATCACTCGGTTTTGCTTCCAGCGATGATTTCAGCCAGACCTCGGATCCAGATGACTTCGATTGGGATCAGACCAACCTGCGGCATGTCGATCTGATCTACCGGACTGCCCAATTCGGGACATTTTATTTGGGTCAGGGTAGCATGGCGTCAGACGGCATCGGTCAGTTTGATGCCTCTGGCACCGGGCTAGCATCCTCTGTTGCCATCGGCGACATCGCTGGCGGTTTTGAGTTGCGCGATACGGCAGGTGCGCTGACGGGGATCGAAATCGGCGATGCCTTCGCAACGTTTGATGGCACACGCGCGGGGCGCATCCGCTATGACACACCCGAGTTCAATGGCTTCACCCTGTCGCTGGCGGCGGGTGAAAATATCCTGACTGACGACAACGACGACGAATTCTATGATATCGCCTTCAGTTACGAGGGCGACATAGGCGCGACCGAGTTTTCGGCGGGGATCGGCTATTCGGTGCGCGAGCGACCGGGCAGCGATGATCGCGAAGACACGTTCGGGTCCATCGCCGTTGAGTTGCCAAGCGGGTTCAACTTTTCCTTCTCTGCAGGTGATCGCAATACCGCGGGCAACTACGTCTATGCCAAGGTCGGGTATCAGGCCGAATGGCTTGATGTAGGATCAACCGCCTTGTCGCTCGACTACTTTGCCGGGTCCGACGCGGTATCAGACGGTGACGACGCTGACTCGTTCGGCATCGCCGTCGTGCAGGACTTTGACCGTCAGAACATCGAAGCGTATTTCGGGTACCGCGACTATTCTTACTCTGACACCACCGGTGCGCAGTACCAGGATGCGTCGTCTTACATCATTGGCGCGCGTTGGAGCTTTTGATCGGAATCAGATTGGAACGTGGGGTCCTAACGCCGCGCGTTCCAGCTGATCGACGCGTGGCGTCGGGTGTAAAACTCACCCATCAACCCGACCATCAGCAGGATCACGCCCACCCACCATGCGTATTCCCAGCTGGAATAGCGCGGGTTGTAGTTGATGAAGGTGAAGCCCCGCGACTGGTCGATGGCGTGGAACAGGGGGTTCCAATCGAACATGGCCAGCATGAAGCTGGGCAAGGTGTTGGCGACAAACATCTTGCCCGACGCGATCATATTGGCGCGTTGGTAGATCTGCGTAAAAATCGACACGAAGGTCGGAAACCAGGGCTTGATGGCCAGCAGCACAACCCCCAACGCGCAGCCGGTGAACCACGCGATCAACAGCATGCCGAAGGCCGGGAAGGGCTGTTCGATGTGAATGGGCGTAAAAGCAACGTGATAGATGAACAGGATCACAAAAAGCGACAGCACCTGCACGTAGAGCGCGCCCAGCGCCGCCGAGCAAATCGAAACGATCGTGTTCATAGGTGCGTGCTGCATCATGGGGCTTGCTGGTCCTTCGGCCCCGACGACGGCCCCCAATGACTTTGTGTGCGTCATGTAAAGGAAAATGCCCGTCATGATGTACAGCAAGAAATCGCCGCGTATCGCTGCGCCGCGCAAGCCGAGTATCGAAAACATAACGTAGAACGCCAATACGAAAATCGCCGCCTGAAGCATGTTCATCAGGATGGCCATGAACGCATTATTGTGGCTTTTCCGCACGCTCCGCACGATCGAGTGATAGATCACCTCGAACATTGCGACGGCGCTGCCCAGGCCCGTCTGCGGTTTGCGTGTTGATTGAAACATGTGCGGTTCTGCCTCGTGCCGCGCGAAAGTCGCAGGGAAATCTTGCCGTTCCGTTATCGCGCCAGCATAAGGAGCACGCGGCCCGTTTTCAACAAATGCCCGACAATGGAGACCTTTTGATGACCTATGACGATTTGATTCCGGTGATCCGGAAACTTGCACTCGAGGCCGGGGACAAGATCATGGAGATCTATGACGCGGACGACTTCGATGTGAAAGTCAAATCCGATGACAGTCCGGTGACAGAGGCGGATGAGGCCGCTGATGCGCTGATCTCGGAAGGTCTGCGCGCTGCGTTTCCAGACGTGATGCTGGTGACAGAAGAACAGTCGGCCACTCACGACACGACCGGCACAACGTTTCTGATCGTTGATCCGCTAGATGGGACCAAGGAATTCGTGCACCGGCGCGGCGACTTTACCGTCAATATCGCCCTTGTCGAAGATGGCGTGCCGACACGCGGCGTCGTCTATGCCCCGGCCAAGGGCCGCATGTTCTACACCCAGGCAGACGGTCAAACGGTCGAAGAAACCGGCGCCTTGGACAAGGATAGCGTGGGCGATGTGACGCCGCTGTCCGTGGCTGACAGTGACAACGCCGCCTTGATGGTCGTTGCCTCTAAATCGCACCGCGATCAGGCGACGGACGACTATATCAACAAATATGCCGTCAAGGATATGAAGAGCGCAGGATCGTCGCTGAAGTTCTGCCTGGTCGCGACGGGCGAGGCTGACATCTATCCCCGCGTCGGTCGCACGATGGAATGGGACACTGCCGCGGGTCATGCCGTCCTGACGGGTGCGGGCGGCAAGGTTGTGCGCTTTGACGACCATACGCCGCTTGTCTACGGCAAGGACGGCTATGCGAACCCGTTCTTCATTGCATATGCGCCAGCGGTGGATCTGAAACCCGCCTGATGCCGGTTCTGATCGCCATTCCTGCCCGCTATGCGTCGTCCCGCTATCCCGGCAAGCCGCTTGTTCCGCTGACGGGCGCCACCGGCGTTGCACAAACACTGATCGAACGGAGCTGGCGGGCCGCCATGGCGGTGCGTGGCGTGGACCGGGTCGTCGTTGCGACGGATGATAATCGGATCGCGGACGCGTCGACGGCGTTCGGGGCCGAAGTCGTCATGACGTCCGAAAATTGTCAGAACGGGACGGAGCGCTGCGCCGAAGCCCATGCAGCGTTGGGTGGCGGATTCGATGTGGTCGTCAACCTGCAAGGCGACGCGCCCCTGACCCCCGCCTGGTTTATCGAAGGTCTGGTGGACGGGCTGAACGCGGCACCCGAGGCAGAAATTGCCACGCCTGTGCTGCGCTGTGACGGCGCCACGCTGCGCGGTTTCCTTGAGGACCGCAAAGCGGGACGCGTCGGTGGCACGACAGCCGTCTTCGGTGCGTCCGGTCAGGCGCTGTACTTTTCGAAGGAAGTGATTCCGTTCACCAATGAGACATACGCCGACGACGCGGACACGCCTGTGTTTCATCACGTTGGTGTATACGCCTATCGGCCCGATGCGTTGGCGGCCTATCCGGGTTGGACGGTTGGCCCGCTCGAGACCCTTGAAGGGCTGGAACAACTTCGCTTCCTTGAAAACGGGCGGCAGGTTCTTTGTGTCGAGGTCGAGGCGCGCGGTCGCCAGTTCTGGGAGCTGAACAATCCCGCGGACGTGCCCAAGATCGAAGCCATGATGGCGGAGATGGGTGTGGCATGACCCACCCGAAGGTCAGTGTTGTGGTGGTGAGCCGCGACCGGCCGGACGCGTTGATTTGGTGCCTGACGGGCCTGTCGCAACTTCAGTATTCCGATTTCGAGGTCATCGTCATTGCCGATCCGCCGGGTTGTGCCGCGGTCCAGGCAAGCCCATTTGCCGATCTGGTCAAGCTGATTGGCTTTGACCGCGCCAACATCTCCGAAGCGCGCAATCTGGGTGTTTGCCACGCGGCTGGCGAAATCGTCGCCTTCATCGACGATGACGCGGTGCCAGAACCCAGTTGGCTGCACCAGCTTGTTGCCCCGGCGTCGCGGGCCGACGTGGCCGCGATGGGTGGGTTTGTGCGGGGGCGCAATGGAATTTCATGGCAATGGCAGGCGCGTACAGTCGATGAAACCGGCGCAACCGAAGCGCTGGAGGTCAGCCCCCACCGCGCCACCGTTCTGACCCCGAAAGGGCGCCGCGCGATCAAAACCGAAGGCACAAACATGGCGGTGCGTCGTGACGTGTTGGTCGCCCTTGAAGGGTTTGATCCCGGATTTGCATTCTATCTGGATGAAACCGACCTCAACCTGCGCCTCAAGCGGGCGGGCTATGCCACAGCTTTGGTTCCCCTGGCCGAGGTGCATCATGGTTTTGCCGCAAGTCCGCGCCGTCGTAGCGACCGCGCCCCGCGCGACCTTTTCGATATCGGGTCCAGCTGGGCCGTTTTCCAACGCAAATACATGGAGGAGGCGCCGCGCCGAGATCATTGGCGGCATATCCGCGACCACGAGCGCAAACGCGTCCTGGAACACATGACCGCGGGCAGGCTTCTGCCGCGGGATGTGCGCTATCTGATGACCCGTCTGGATCAGGGCTACAGCCAGGGATTGATGCGCCAGCGTGGCGGCGCCCAGATATCGAACAGCCCGATGTCCGCGTTTAAGGCGTTTCCCGTCGAAAAGCGCGAGTCGGTTGTTCTGGCTGGCCGCACCTGGCAGCGCAGACGGCTACGCGCCGAAGCGGCAGAACGCGCACGCGGGGGTGCCATCGTTACGTTGTTCTTGTTTTCGCCGACGGTCCGCTATCACACCGTCCGCTTTGATCCTGCCGGGTACTGGGAACAACGGGGTGGCTTGTTTGGCCGCTCTGTGCGAGAAGCTTCCTTGTTTAGAATGTTTACTTTTTCTGAGCGTGTGGCGGCGGAAACGCGCCGCATCGGCAAACAAAGGCTGATAATTTGACGCGTTTTGGGTGAACCGGCAACAGTTGTCCGATGGTAACTATGGTTCACGAATTGGACATTTTTCGAACGTGTTTTAATGATAAGACACCTCCAAACCGATAGTGCATTTTTGTTCAGAGGATGATTATGAGAAAGAAAGTCACAAAAGCGATCTTCCCGGTTGCGGGTTTGGGCACGCGATTTCTACCCGCGACCAAGTCGGTGCCCAAGGAGATCATGACGCTGGTCGATCGTCCGTTGATTCAATACGCCATTGATGAAGCCCGCGCTGCCGGCATCAAGGAGTTCATCTTTGTTACGTCGCGGGGCAAAGGCGCACTCGAAGATTACTTCGATCATTCGCCAACGCTGGAACAAGAGCTGCGCAAGAAGGGCAAAGACGAGCTTTTGGAGGTGCTGAAAGGCACCAATATGGACAGCGGCGCCATTGCCTACATCCGTCAGCACAAGGCGCTTGGGCTGGGTCACGCGGTATGGTGTGCCCGCCGTCTGATCGGCAATGAACCCTTTGCCGTGATCCTCCCGGACGATGTGATCGCAGCGGATACACCGTGCCTTCAGCAGATGGTTGAAGCATACAGTGAGACCGGCGGCAACGTGGTCGCGGCCATGGAAGTGCCGCCAGAGCGTGCCTCGTCCTACGGTGTGCTCGACATCAAGGAAGATATGGGTCAGCTGGTCGAGGCCAAAGGCATGGTCGAAAAGCCCGCGCCCGGAGAGGCACCTTCGAACCTTGCTGTCATTGGCCGGTACATCCTCACCACGAAGGTTCTGCGCTCGCTCAACCAGATGAAGTCCGGCGCCGGCGGAGAGATCCAGTTGACCGACGCCATTGCAAACGAGATCGGCGGCGAAGACGGCGTATTCGGCTATCGTTTCCGCGGCCAACGGTTCGATTGCGGATCAAAATCCGGCTTTCTGCAAGCGACCGTCGCCTTTGGTCTCGCGCGCGAAGAACTGCGTGACGATCTGCTTGGATACATTCGGGATGTCGTACAGATGGACAAGGCAGCCGAATAGGGCGGACGCGGAACGTGGTGAATGTGCTTGTTACGGGCGGGGCCGGATACATCGGCTCCCATGCCTGCAAGGCCTTACGGGACGCTGGCCTTGTCCCGGTGACCTTCGACAATCTTGAGACCGGTTGGCAGGACGCCGTCAAGTTCGGGCCGTTCGTGCAGGGTGACCTGACGGATCGGGCGGCACTGGACGCGGCGTTTGCCGAGTACAAACCGGTCGCCGTGATGCACTTTGCCGCTCTTAGCCAAGTGGGTGAGAGCATGCAGGATCCGGGCCGGTACTGGCGCAACAACGTGATTGGGTCTCTGACCCTGATCGAAGCCGCCGTCGCGGCCGGTTGTCTGGATTTCGTGTTTTCGTCGACCTGCGCCACCTATGGCGATCAGGACAATGTCGTTCTGGATGAAAACAGCGCGCAGCATCCCATCAATGCCTATGGCGCGTCCAAGCGCGCAATCGAAGACATCCTGCGGGATTTCGAGGCCGCCTATGGTCTGCGACACGTCATTTTCCGTTACTTCAACGTGGCGGGCGCCGACCCGGACGGTGAGGTGGGAGAGTTCCACCAGCCCGAGACACATCTGATTCCCCTGATGCTGGATGCCATCGCAGGCAAGCGCGACGCGCTGACAGTCTACGGCACCGATTATGACACACCGGACGGGACCTGTATTCGTGACTATGTCCACGTCTGTGACCTGGTGGATGCCCACGTTCTGGGTCTGCAGTGGTTGCAGGACGGCAAGGGCAGCCGGGTGTTCAACCTGGGCACGGGCAGCGGGTTTTCGGTGCGCGAAGTGATTGATCATTCCCGTGCCGTCACCAATCAGAGCGTGCCATATGTTGATGGCGCCCGGCGGCCGGGCGATTGCACCAAACTGGTGTCCGGATCGACACGGGCAGAGGCCGAACTGGGCTGGACGCCCACACGGTCCACGCTTGAAACGATGATCAAAGACGCCTGGAGATGGCACCAAACTGGGCACTACGACGCATAAGCCCCCCACTGCGCGCCTGCTGGACCTGACCCGGCTGATGCGCCGTGTTGGGCGTGTTCTGACCGGGGTGGACCGCGTCGAGCTGGCCTATCTGCGCGCGCTACAGGATGCGCCCGAGCCTGTCTTTGGGCTGATACGGTCAAAGCTGGGATACATTCTGCTTGATCCACAGGGTGTTGCGACTGTGGCACCCCTTCTTTCCGGTGGTTCAGACTCGGGCGATACAGCCAGCGTGTGGTGGACCGTACGCCGCGCCGCGGTCGCGCGCGGTGTGCCCTTTGCCTTGCCGCGCATGTTGCGCCGCCGTTTGCCTGTCGGAACCGTTTACCTGAACACGGGCCACTCAAACGTCACGGACCGCGTGTTGCGCGCGATGAAACGTGCTGACATTCCGATCACGGTCTTCATCCATGACGTCATTCCGCTGGAGTTCCCAGAGTACCAGCGCGACGGATCCGTTGCCCCATTTCGCGCCATGATTGATCGTGTGTCAGCGCATGCTGATCTGATCATCTACAATTCAACGGACACCCGAACGCGGGCAGAGGTGCAGATGGTGCGGCGCGTACCGCCGTCTATTGTTGCGCATTTGGGAACGGACATTGCTGCGCCCCGACCAACGGAACTGCCCGATGGCCTGCCGCCAAACGCCCCCTACTTTGTCACGCCCGGCACCATCGAACCGCGCAAAAATCACGCCTTTCTTCTGGATCTGTGGGACGAGATGGGTACGGATGCGCCCGGTCTGGTCCTGGCAGGCAGTCGTGGGTGGAAGAACGAAGCCGTATTTGCCCGCCTCGATGCGCTGGGCGCAGACAGCAAAGTGCGCGAGGTTTCCGGGTTGAGCGACGGCGCTTTGGCTGCATTGATCAACGGGGCAGCGGGCGTGTTGCTGCCGTCTCATGCCGAAGGATTTGGACTACCTGCGGTGGAAGCTGCTGCGCGGGGTGTTCCGGTCGTCGTCAACACACTTGATGTCTATGCCGAGTTCCTGGGTGACATACCCATTTACGCAAGCGTTTCAGATCGTTATCTGTGGATTGAAACAATCAATACGCTGGCCAAGGCCGGGCATCGCACGCAACAGGAACACCAATTTGAACTGCCGAGTTGGGACGCGCATTTCAAGACTGTGTTAAGGTTGACCTGATAGGCGCGGACAAGGCCGGTCACTTCGGCTGGTAGAGGACGGGGCAATTTGGGCGCTTGGCAGTCATATAGGCTGAGGCTTCAGCGCAAGCGGTGGCGTATCCGGGCATTTCGGAAGCGACGCGAATTGACGCGCGTTGTGAACCGTACTGACCGTATCCGACCCTCGGACCTTTTGTGTTTCTCAACCCAGCGCAACGAAGCGATCCGGTTGCCGTATTTCCTGAACTTCTACCGCGAGATGGGGATCAACCATTTCCTGATCGTGGACAATGACAGCACGGATGGGTCGCTCGATTATCTTGCTGACCAGCCGGATGTGTCCGTCTGGTCGACCAAGGGCAGCTATAAACGCGCGCGCTTTGGTGTTGACTGGTTGAACTGGTTGCAGATGAAGTACGGGCACGGCCATTGGACGCTGGTGGTCGATCCCGATGAATTCCTTGTCTACCCGTTCTGCGACACACGGCCCCTGCGGGCGCTGACGGACTGGCTGGACGCCTCTTCGATCAAGTCGTTCTCGGCCATGCTGCTGGACATGTATCCAAAGGGTCGGCTTGACGCGCAACCCTACTCCGCCGGTCAGAACCCGATGGAGATTGCAAGCTGGTTCGACAGCGGCAATTACACGATCTCCAAAAATCACACCCTGGGCAATCTGTGGATCCAAGGTGGCCCGCGGGCTCGCGTCTTTTTCCCGGACGAACCGGCGCGTGCGCCGGCACTTAACAAGATACCGCTGGTAAAATGGGACAGGCGCTATGCCTATGCCAGTTCGACTCACATGCTGTTGCCGCGCGGGCTCAACCAGGTCTTTGACGAGTGGGGCGGGGAAAAGGCGTCCGGCGTTTTGTTGCATGCCAAGTTCCTCGACACGTTCACAGCGAAGGCGGCGGAAGAACTGGCGCGCAAACAGCACTACGCCGCGTCAGTTGAATACAAGGCATACGCCGCCACCATGCGCGACGATCCCGACCTGTGGTGCAAATGGTCAGAAAAATACATCAATTGGCGCCAGCTTGAGATTTTGGGCCTCATGTCCAAGGGGAACTGGGCGTGAGCGTCGGCATTGTCATGCTGGTCCATACCGCGCTGGACCGTGCCGAACAGGCTGCGCGGTTCTGGGCGACGGGTGGTTGTCCGGTCGTCATCCATGTTGACGTGAACGTGCCAAAGCGGACCTACAACACCTTTGCCAAGGCGTTGTCCGACGTGTCGACCGTCAAGTTTTCCAAACGGTTCCGGTGCGAATGGGGCACCTGGGGCATCGTCGCAGCGAGCCAGGCAGCCTCTGAGCTGATGCTGGCCGAGTTTGCGGATGTGCGGCATGTGTACCTCGCTTCCGGCTCATGCTTGCCCCTGCGGCCCGTAGACGAACTGGTGGACTACCTCGCGGACCGTCCAAGGACGGATTTTATCGAAAGTGCTACTACGGCCGATGTCCCCTGGACGGTCGGCGGGCTGGACCACGAACGCTTTACCCTGCGCTTCCCGTTTTCCTGGAAGCGGAACCGTTTTCTGTTCGACAAATACGTCGACCTGCAGCGCAAGCTGGGCATGAAACGTAAGATCCCCGAGGGCATCGTCCCGCATATGGGCAGCCAGTGGTGGTGCCTGACCCGACAAACACTGTCGGCCATCCTGCAAGGTCCGGACCGAAAGGAATACGACGCCTATTTCAAGCAGGTATGGATCCCCGACGAAAGCTACTACCAGACGCTGGCGCGGCAGTACTCGATCGAGATCGAAAGCCGATCCCTGACGCTGTCCAAGTTCGATTTCCAGGGCAAACCGCATATTTTCTACGACGACCACCTGCAGCTGTTGCGCAGATCTGACTGCTTTGTCGCGCGCAAGATCTGGCCGCATGCCAATCGCCTCTATGACGCGTTTCTGACGGATCCGGCAGGCGCCATGAAACGGACGGAGCCGAACCCGGGCAAGATCGACCGCATCTTCGCCAAGGCGGTCGAGCGTCGGACACGTGGGCGCGCGGGTCTTTACATGCAAAGCCGGTTTCCGAATGAAGATTGGGAAAACGGTGTCACAGCCGCACCCTATTCCGTCTTCCAGGGCTTTACCGAGATATTCGAGAATTTTGAGCCCTGGCTGGCCAAGGCGACGGGTGCGCGGGTGCATGGCCATCTGTTCCACCCGAAGCGCGTCGAATTTGCCGACGGGGAAAACACGCTGAACGGTGCGCTTAGCAACAGCGCCGAGGCACGCGACTACAATGCAAATGCGTTTCTGACCAACCTGATCTGGAACACGCGGGGCGAGCGTCAGTGCTTTCAGTTCGGCCCCGACGACAATCAGGACATTGTCTGGAAAGTGGCGAAGGACCCGAACGCGCAGATTTCTGTCATCTCGGGGGCGTGGTCTGTTCCGTTGTTCCGGTCAAATCTGAACTTCATGGACATTCGCAAAGAAGCGGCGCGCTTGCAAAAGATCGAAAGCGATCATCTGGACGTGCTGCGCTCCCCCTATGCCAAAGCGCGCATTCGCACCTGGACCATGGCCGAATTTATCGAAGCACCGATGGAACCTTTGCAAGGTATCCTGGACGAGATTGGCCTGACACGCGCCCGCCGTCTGTCCGAAGTGCCCAAGCTCACCAATCTGACCGGATTTGGTCAATTCCTGCAAAACCTGAAAAATCAGGGTATGCACCCATACCTCATGGGTGATTTCCCCGTGGCACTTGGCCCAAAGGCGGCCCAGGACCCGCCTCGCAAACCTTACTTGGTGCGTTAACCTCACATGGCCAAATTTGATTATTTCGTTGTGTTCGCAGAGATGCGCACAGGGTCAAATTTTCTCGAAACAAATCTGAACGCCTTTGACGGTATCTCGTGCCACGGAGAGGCGTTTAACCCCTTCTTTATTGGTTACCCGAAAAATAATGACATTCTGGGTGTTACGCAGTCTGCGCGGGACACTGACCCAAAGACCCTGTTGCGTGAGATCCGGAGAGCGCCGGACCTGAGCGGCTTTCGCTATTTTCACGACCATGACCCGCGGATTTTCGACAAGATCGTCGAGGATTCGAAATGCGCCAAGGTTGTCCTGACCCGGAACCCGGTCGACAGCTACGTGTCGTGGAAGATTGCGCAGGCCACCGGTCAATGGAAGCTGACGGACGCCCGGGCACGCAAGGACAGCAAGGCGACTTTCGACACCGATGAATTTGCCGCGCATCTCGGTGCCCTTCAGGATTTCCAGGTCACGTTGTTGAACCGGCTGCAGGCGTCCGGCCAGACAGCCTTTTACCTCGCTTACGAAGACTTGCAGAACCTGGACGTGATGAACGGCCTGGCGAAATGGCTGGGCGTCGACAGCACCCTTGAGGCATTGGACAAAAGCCTGAAGGTCCAGAACCCCAGCGCGTTGTCAGACAAGGTGAGCAACTTCAACCAGATGACCGATGCCCTGTCGGGTCTGGATCGTTTCAACCTGACCCGCACCCCAAATTTCGAACCAAGGCGCGGTGCTGCCGTGCCGACTTACTTCGCCAGTCAGGCGGCACCGCTCATGTACCTGCCCATCCGCGGCTGGCCTGAGGATCAGGCGCTGCGCTGGATGCAGGCGATTGACCGGGTTGATGGCGGCAAGCCGATGGCGAAGCTTTCGCAGACCGAAATGCGGGATTGGATGCGGTCGCATCCGGGCCACCGCAGTTTCAGTGTGTTGCGGCATCCGCTGGAACGCGCCCATGCGGTGTTCTGTCATCGTATCCTGAACACCGGCAAGGGAGGGTATGCGGGCATCCGAACGGTTTTGGGCAAACGGTACAAGATGGCGTTGCCCGACGATCCAAGCGACAGCTCGTATGATAAGGTGGCACACCGCGACGCGTTTGCCGCGTTTCTTCGGTTTCTGAAGGCCAATCTGAACGGGCAAACCGCCGTGCGCGTGGACCCCGATTGGGCGAGCCAGGCCAAAATCATCGAAGGGTTTGCGGAATTTGTGCTGCCGGACAGGCTGATCAGGCGCGAGACCATGGCGCATGAATTGGCTGAACTGGGTGCTACGGTTGGGTTGGTATCCGCACCGGAACTTGGCCCGGCGACCCAAGACGTGCCTTACCAACTCATCGACGTCTACGACGCCCAGATCGAAGAGTTGTGCCGCGCCGCATATGCGCGCGACTATCTCATGTTTGGTTTCACGGACTGGAGACCGACCTAAGCGGCTTGGGCCGGTTTCGCCTCATTGAGGATCGCATAGAGCGTGCTTGGATCCGGGTTGGCGCGCAACTTGGTGCAGATCGCCGGATCGCGCAGCGTCCGTGACACCAATGCAAGGGCTTTCAGGTGTTCGACACCCGCCTCTTCTGGGGCAAAGAGGGCAAAAGCGATATCGACCGGCTGGCGGTCCACTGCGTCAAAGTCGATGGGTTTGTCGAGCAGAACGAAGGCACCCATGACGCTTTCAATCCCGTCAAGCCGTGCGTGGGGGAGGGCCACACCGTGGCCCACGCCCGTGGGCCCCAACGCTTCACGCGCGATCAGAGATTCCACAACCAGCGCTGCATTCAGGTCATAGGCTGACTGCATGAGATCGCCGATCTCATGAAAAAGCCGTTTCTTGGACGAGGCGGAGGTCACAACCTTGACCGCCTCGGGTGTCAAAAGGGTCCCAAAATTCATTCTGCTCGCTTGTCGGTGCGCCGTGGCACCGATCCCTTACGGGTCGATCCAGCCAATATTCCCGTCATCGCGACGGTAGACCACGTTCAGCCCGTCTTTCCCTTCGTTTCGGAACACCAGCACAGGGGCGCCCGCCAATTCCATTTGCATGACCGCTTCACCGACCGAAAGGGATGGGATCTTGGTTTCCATCTCGGCCACGATCATCGGTTGCAGCGTCTCGGGCTCCGAGTCGTCTGCGCCTGCATCAGAAGCGAGGATATAAGAGGCCGCGCCGGAGAGTTCAACCGGCTGCGCACGTTCCTTGTGATGGTCCTTGAGACGCCGCTTGTAGCGCCGCAGCTGCTTTTCCATTTTATCGGAACAGCCATCAAAAGCGGCATATATTTCAGTGGCATGGGCCTTGGCCTGCGCTGTCAGACCGGTAGACAAGTGCACCGTCGCTTCGCAGACATATTCATGCGCCGACTTGGAAAAGACCACTTGGGCGTTCGTCGGGCGTTCGGCATATTTTTGCACAACTGCGCCCAAATCATCCCGTACATGGGTTTGCAGCGCTTCGCCGATGTCGATCTGTTTGCCACTGATTTGATACTGCATTCTTGCTCCTTCTGATGTGTCCGCAACGCACGAATTGACCACCAAGTCATTGACGGCGCGTACGTATCTAGAATTGCGGAAATGGCTTGGCTGGACCCTGATCTATGTCAAAGCCCGTCGGACGGGGGGGGACATTGCAGATCGTGGACAGTGCAAAAGCCATACGTGCATTGCACGCCAAAAGTGCACCCGGAGTCAATGAAAAGCGGCTGGCAGGGTTACCCGATCCGGAAGTTCTCGCCCAGATAGACGCGGCGCACGTTTTCGTTCTGCACGACGTCTTCGGGTGTTCCCGACATAAGAACCTGCCCGTCGTGCAGAATATAGGCCCGGTCCACGATCTCGAGCGTTTCGCGCACGTTGTGGTCGGTGATCAGCACGCCAATGCCACGCTTTTTCAGATCCGCCACCAGATGTCGAATGTCTCCGACCGAGATTGGATCAACCCCGGCAAACGGTTCGTCCAGCAGCAGATATTTGGGGTTGGCAGCCAATGAACGCGCGATTTCCACCCGCCGCCGTTCGCCCCCGGACAGTGCCAGCGCGGGGGCACGGCGCAAATGCTCGATCGAGAACTCGCTCAGCAATTCCTCCAGCCGCTCACGCCGTTTGTGCCGGTCGGGTTCGGTGATGTCGAGAATGGCCAGGATGTTGTCCTGCACGCTGAGGCCGCGGAAAATGCTCATTTCCTGGGGCAGATAGCCAATGCCCATCTGCGCGCGCCGGTACATAGGCAGGCTGCTCACATCCGTGCCGTCCAGCGTGACAGTGCCTCCTTCGGCCGTGACCAGTCCGGCCACGGCATAGAACGTGGTGGTCTTGCCCGACCCGTTCGGGCCCAACAGGGCGACAACCTCACCCCGGTTCAATTCCATGGAAAAGTCGCGGATCACCAGCTTCTTGCGGTAGGATTTCCGCAAGTGCGAAATACGCAATCCGGACGACCCTTCTGCCACTTTCAGATCAGGGGCTGCCATCAGTTGTTGCCAGTCTGAAGGATCGTCTTGACGCTGCCCTGCATCCGCGCGGTCCCGTCTTCCAGATTGACGGTCATCCGCTCGGACGCAATGGCGCTTTGGCCCTGCGTCAGCAGCACGTCACCCGTCATGATGATCAGGCCGGTGTCGATGCTGTAGTCGGCACGGCGCGACTCAGCGGCGTCTGGACCGGACACTAATGTGACACCGCCCGTCGCCTCCATCCGTTCGATGCCCGCCTGATCCTCGCGATAGATCACCAGCACGCGCGGTGCAGACAGGCGCATCTCGCCCTGACCGATCACGACGTTCCCCGTGAACACGGCGGCACCCGTCTCCTGATCTACGTTCAGTTCATCAGCACTGACCTCTACCGGAGCCGATGTATCCTGTCGGATCGCGCCAAAAGCCACCTGCGTGCCCTGCGCGTAAAGTGGAGTGATCAGACCCATCAGGATCAGGCAGGCTATGGCACGCAAAAAAGTCACGGGTCTATTCTTCTTCCAATTCTTGCGGGCGGTATACCAACTTTACGCCGTTTGTGAAAATCAATTGGGCATTCTCGCCGCCGTTCGGTTTTTCCAGGCGCATCTGGCCCGCTTCCAACGTTCCCAAAAGGCCAGTGCCGTTCACGGGCCCCGGCGATTCGACGGTCATCCGTTCGAAATCAGTCAACAGTTCTTCGGAGTTCAGCTTGTAGCCCGTCGATGTCGTGATCACGACGTTCCCTTCCAGCGATGACGCGCCCCGCGCCAGGTCAAAGGCCCCGCGGTCCGAAAACAGCACCACGCGTGTGCCGCCCGCCAGATCAATATGCGCCGCCAGATCCGTGGCCGCATTGTTCTGGCCATCCGCCGTTGCCATCGTCCCGGCAGAAACGGAAATGCGGTCGCCGCTATTGGATGTGCCGGAAAAGAACGGTGCCGTCACCTGCTGACCCCGTAATCGTTCCTGGATCTCGGTTTCGGCAAAGGGAACAGAGGCCACCGGGTCAATATTGCGCGACAGCAGGAACAGCGTGGACAGCAGCGCAAGCGCCGCTAGCGGCAGCAGCACCTTGAGCCAGGCGACGAGCTTTGAATACCTGTCCATGCCATGTCCTTACCCCAGACCCACACGCAGGCAGTCGTGGATGTGAATGAGACCCTTGGGCGTACTGCCGTTGTCATCCTCGGCCACGAACAAGCACGTCACGGATCTTTCGCCTGCGCGCCCGTTCATGATGCTGACCGCTTCCTGCGCCAGAATATCCGGGCCTATCGTTCTGGGAGACATGGTCATTACGTCATGCGCCTTCAAGTCCAGCAAGCCAGCGCTCATGTGGCGCCGCAGGTCACCGTCGGTGATGATGCCCACCAAACGGCCATCCGTCTGCGTGACACCTACAACGCCAAAGCCCTTTTCGCTGATTTCAAGCAACGCATCGGCCATTGTCGTGTCCTCGCTGACAAGGGGCATGGCCGTGCCCGTGTGCATGAGGTCGGAGACACGGGCCAATTGCGCGCCCAGCTTGCCACCTGGGTGAAACTCGCGGAAATGCTCGGCCGTGAATTCGCGGTGCTCCATCAGCGCCACGGCCAGCGCGTCGCCCATTGCAAGCGTCAGCGTGGTGGAGGTCGTTGGCACGATACCCGTGCCACAGGCTTCGCCAAGATCCGGCAATTGCAGGACAACATCGCACGCAATGCCAAGCGCGCTTTGCGGTGCCTTGGTGATGCCGATCAGCGGGATGTCGAACCGGCGCGAGAACGAGATCATGTTGGCCAGTTCCGGTGCCTCGCCCGAGTTGGAAATGGCCAGTACAACGTCAGCCCGTGTGACCATGCCCAGATCGCCGTGGCTGGCCTCGGCCGGGTGTACAAATTGCGCCGGTGTGCCGGTGCTGGCCAGTGTCGCCGCGATCTTGCGCGCGATATGCCCGGACTTGCCGATCCCCGTGACGATCACACGGCCCGATGCGTTCAGCAGAATATCAACAGCGGTGCGAAAGCTGTCATCCAACCCGTCGGCCAGCACCCGCAGCGCATCGGCCTCTGTCCGGATCACCCGGCGCGCCGTATCCAGAAAGGGCGTCTTGCTGCTCATGAGTGGGCGAAGATGTCCGTGTCGGGCCAGCCCGCCAGGTCCAGACGCGCGCGCATGGGCAGGAAGTCGAAACAGGCCTGCGCGATCTCCATCCGTCCCTCGCGCTCCAAACGCTCGTTCAGTGCCTCGCGCAGTTTGTGCAGGTACAGAACGTCCGATGCTGCATATTCCAACTGCGCATCGGTCAGGGTGTCGGCACCCCAGTCGCTGGATTGCTGCTGCTTCGAGATGTCGATGCCCAGCATTTCCTGCAACAGGTTCTTCAGCCCATGGCGGTCCGTGTAAGTGCGGATCAGGCGGCTTGCGATCTTGGTGCAGTAAACGGGTGCTGTGACCGCGCCAAAGGCGTTCAGCATCGCGGCAATGTCAAAGCGGCCGAAGTGAAAGAGCTTGAGCACGTTGGGGTCTTCCAGCAAGCGGCACAGGTTTGGTGCTTCGGTCTGGCCCAGCTTGATCTGCACGATATGTGCGTTGCCGTCACCGCCCGACAGCTGCACAACGCATAGCCGGTCGCGGTGCGGGTTCAGGCCCATGGTTTCGCAGTCGATGGCGACGACCGGTCCCAGATCAAGGTCATCGGGCAGGTCGGAAATATGCAAATGGTTCGTCATGCGCCCGCTATAGCGCGCGTTTCGCCCTTGGGAAAGCGCGGTTTAGGCGGGTTTTATCGCATCCAGCGCGGGGCGCGGATACCGCTCCAGCAAGGTTTGCACCAGCGCCCGGCAGTCATGGCCCCGCCAATCGGGCGAATGCGCTGCGCGCGGCAAGTCCGGGTGTTTCAGGGTCAGCCGCCGCCACGCATGCACGATCAGCACTCGCAACGCCGCAGTTTGAACAGGCGTCATGTCCTGATCCAGTTCTTCCGAGATGTCTGTCAGAACGGCGTGCAGCGACTTGTAGGCATCGCGCATCCCATCCGTCTCGATCTGTGATCCCAACCAAGGGGGCAGGCTCTCGGGTGCGAGGCGCATGGCGTCCGATGGCAGCAGTTCGGTTGAACTGCATAGAAACAGGCGGGATGCGATCTGTGCGAACCTGGTCGGATCAAGCTCCGTGTTTGCCTGCATCAGAATGGCCACAGCCTCGGTTGCCTGACCGCCACCATAGATGCGCCCGCGTGCCGCATCGCTGTCCGACCGTCCCTTGGCGGTCAAGCTGTGCAGGCTGTTGCGCCCCTGTTTCGCCGAACTCACCCACCCGTCGCTGCGCAGCCGGTGCAGGGCCACGCGCGACGCCTCCGGCTTGATCCCGATCTCGCCCATGATGGCGGACAGCGTCGGTCCATTCAGCGGCTGATCCGGCGCCAGATCGCCAAAAACTGTCACTAAAAGGGACCAAACCCGCAAGGGGCCAAGGTCGCTTAGGCTTTGAAGGGCTTGGGAATAGGCGTCAGTAGGCATTCATGGTCAGCAGTTCATACTCTGCCACCACATCATCATCTTGGTTCGTCAATGTCACGTGCCAACGCACCTCGCCATAGTCATCGTTCCGCGGCGTCTTGGCCTTGACCGTTAGACGCACCCTGATGCTGTCGCCTGCTTCCACCGGCTTCATGAAGCGCAGGTTGTCGAGGCCCGTATTCGCAAGCACCGGCCCTGGATCGGGTTGCACGAACAGACCAGCGGCAAAACTGAGCAGCAGATACCCATGCGCCACGCGACCCGGGAAAAACGGGTTCGCCTTGGCGGCCGCATCGTCCATGTGGGCATAGAATGTGTCGCCGGTGAAATGGGCGAATGTCTCGATGTCATCCAGCGTCACCGTGCGCGACGGGCTGTTGAACGTGTCGCCGAAAGCCAGATCGCCAAAGGCCCGCGTGAAGGGGTGAGGTTTGTCAGATGCCTCTGTCCCGCCCGGCACCCAGCGTTGCCCAATGGCTGTCAGGATGTCGGGGCTGCCCTGAATGGCCGTGCGCTGCATATAGTGTTTGACTGCGCGAATACCGCCCAGCTCCTCACCGCCGCCCGCGCGGCCCGGTCCGCCATGCACCATATGCGGCAAGGGTGCGCCATGCCCTGTCGCCTCGGCCATGCTGTCGCGATTGTCGAAGTAAAGCCGTCCATGGAACGCAGCAGAGGCCATGGTGATCTCACGCGCCACGTCGCCGTCATGGGTTATGACAGACGCGACCAGAGATCCTTTGCCCCGGTTCAGCAACTGCGCCGCGTGGTCCAAATCACGGTACGGCATGATTGTCGAAACCGGGCCAAAGGCTTCGACATCATGCACCGCTTGCGCCGCGTCCGGGTCGGCACAGTGAAACAGCATCGGCGGGAGAAAGGCACCCTTGCTGCCCGCCATGGCAAAATCGTCCGGGTCACCAAATACTCGTTCCGCCTCTGATCCGATCTTTGCGGCCTTCTCCAAAACGTCGTTTTTATGCGTGTTAGAGACCAATGCACCCATTTTCGTGGCCTCGTCACGCGGGTCGCTAATGGTCACGCGCTGAAGTCGCGCGCGGATCGCTGCCACCACTGCATCCACTTGCGCCTCTGGCACCATAATCCGCCGAATGGCCGTACATTTCTGCCCGGCCTTCGCCGTCATCTCCCGCTGCACTTCCTTCACGAACAGATCGAACTCAGCGCTTCCAGGTTTGGCATCCGGCCCGAGAACGCTCGCGTTCAGACTGTCCTGTTCCGCAGTAAAGCGCACCGCGTTATCCAGCAAGTTCGCGTTGCTCCGCAGCTTGCGCGCCGTATCGGCGGACCCGGTGAATGTCACCACATCTTGGCAATCCAGATGATCCAGCAGATCGCCAACGCCGCCCGACACAAGCTGCAACGCGCCTTCGGGCAGATACCCGCTGTCAATCATCAGGCGCACGCAGGCTTCGGTGACATAGGACGTCGCTGTCGCAGGCTTCACAATAGCGGGCACACCGGCCAGCAGTGTGGGAGCCACCTTTTCCAGCATCCCCCAGACCGGGAAATTGAACGCATTGATATGCAGCGCAACGCCTTGCAGCGGTGTGCAGATGTGCTGGCCAAAAAACTGACCGCCACGCCCCAACTGCTCGGGCGGACCATCCAGATACACCTGCGCATCCGGCATCTCGCGCCGCCCCTTGGAGGCGAAGACCAGCATCGTGCCGATCCCACCGTCAATGTCGATCAGGTGATCGGACTGCGTGGCGCCCGTGTCAAAGCTGAGGTCGTAGAGCACCTTCCGATGCTCGCGCAGATGCAGCGCCAGCGCCTTGAGCATCTTGGCCCGTTCATGAAACGTTATCGCGCGCAGCGCCGGTCCACCGACATCGCGGGCATAGGCGCGCATCGCCTGCACATCCAGCGCGTCATTTCCGGCCTCGGCAATCACGTCACCGGTGATGGCGCTTGCAATCGACCGCGCACCTGAACCCGGCGGCACCCAGGCACCCGCCGCAAATGAATGAACCTGGCGCATGGTGGCCCCCTAGTGTTGATCGTAGTCTATGCTCAGCGTGTCGCTGATCGGATAGCATTGGCAGGTCAGGACAAAGCCTGCCTCAACCTCATAATCCTCAAGCGCATGGTTGGTCAGCATCTCGTATTCGCCACCCGTCACCTTGGCCTTGCAGGTCGAACACACCCCTGCCTTGCAGGCGAATGGCGCGTCGAGGGAATTGGCCAAAGCAGTCTCTAACACAGAGGTATCTTTGGCCATCTCCATCTGATGGGTCGTGCCGTCCAACGTGATCTGCACCGTCGTTTCTGCCGCCCCTTCGGCGCGCGCGCTGACGGCCTGCTTTGCCAGACGCCCTTGCTGGCCTGCGCCAAACAGCTCGAACCTGATCTGATCCTTGGTCAACCCGTGCGCCTCCAGCGCCTCGGAAATGGCGAGCATCATCGGTTCCGGCCCGCAGATAAAGGCGGTGTCGACCGCCCCCACATCAATCCACGACTTGAAAAGCAGCGCGCATTTCTCCTGATCAACACGGCCCGAAAACAGGTCAATGTCTTGCCCCGTCTCAAGAACGTGGATCAGGGTCAGACGCCCCATATACCGGTTCTTCAGATCCTCAAGCTCCTCCCGGAACATGATCGTGTGGACCGCCCGGTTGGCATACACGAGCGTAAAGGTGCTGTTCGGTTCGCGCGCGAGCACGGTTTTCAGGATCGACAGAATAGGCGTGATCCCGGACCCACCCGCAAAGCCAAGGTACGTTTTGCCCTTGTTAGGGTCTAGTTCAGTGCCGAACTGCCCCATCGGCGCCATGGCATGCAGCGTGTCGCCCACCTGCAGCTCGGTGTTGGCAAAGGTCGAGAACGCGCCGCCATCCACGCGCTTGACCCCCACCTGCAGCTTGCCGTCATCCAGCCCGGCGCAGATGGAATAGTTCCGGCGCAGCTCGGTCCCGTCGAAATCCTGTTTGAAGGTCAGGTACTGGCCGGGTGTGAAACGAAAGGTGTCCGGTTCATCCGGGTGCAGCGTCAGCACCACCGCATCGCGGATCGTGCGGTGGATTTCGGTCACGGTCAGGGGGTGGAATTGCGCCATGGTCAGCCTGTCAGTAGTGGCGGAACAGCTTGGCTGAGATACGCCAGGTGCCGTCATCCAGCTGAATGATCTGGAAATGGTTGTCGAAGGACATGCCCAGCAAGTTGCGTTCGGTGATCGAGGCTGTCGCGATCTTCTCATCGACCTTCAGCGCAGTGATCTCACCGCTGTAGTCCTCGCCGACCTCATTCGCTTCAAGCGCGCCGTAAAATGGCTCCGGCCCGCCATGCAGCAGGTCGGAACCCAGCCAGCCGGTCATAACGGCGTCATCGTGAAACACAGTTTTCAATAGGTCGATATCGCGGGTGCGGGTGCCTTCGATATAGGCTTCGACAACCGCGCGTGCGTATGCTGTGACATCGGTCATGGCAAATCCTCCGTTAAATGCACTTGAAGTAATCAAAGGGTTCCAGGCAGTCGGTGCAGCGCCATTGCGCCTTGCACGGGGTCGACCCGAACTGGCTGATCTTCTCAACGCGGCTTGACTGGCAATGCGGGCAGCGTTTCGGCCCGCCCGCAGGTTGCGGCGGTGCGATACCATAGCTTTCCAGTTTGGCCTTGCCGGTGTCCGTCATCCAATCCGTCGTCCAAGGCGGTGCTATTTGCCTTTTTAGAGACAGGTTTTGGATGCCCTTGGCGCGCAACGTCGTCTCAATCTCCATGTTGATGATGCTGGTTGCCGGACAGCCGGAATAGGTAGGCGTCACGGTCACTTCCAGTGTGTCGTCCAGCCACTGCACGTTGCGGATGATCCCCAGATCAACCAGCGAGATGACCGGGATTTCGGGGTCCGGGATGGCTGCAAGCCAGGTCCAGACCTCATCCACGGAGGCGCGCGTTGTCACCATGTCGCGTCCGGATAGCTGCGGGGCAGCACCTGCATCGTCGCCAGCATATGGCCCAGATGTTCGGTATGCCGTGCCCCGGTCTTGCCGCCCATATGCGCAAAGTCGCCGTCGGGGCGTGACAAGGTCGCCTCCGCTAAAACAGTCTCTAAATAGCGGTCAAACGCGGATTTCAGGGCCGACATGTCCTTCAGATCATCGTTATCCGTGCTGAACATCTCGCCCACATAAGGCCAGAGCCGATCCAGCGCAGCCTGCATCCGGTCATGGCTCTCTTCGGTCCCGTCGCCCAAGGCGATGACGGTATCGGAAGAGCGTTCGCGATGATACGTCACCTCTTTTACTGACTTCTGGGCGATGGCGGCAATCTCGGCATCCTCATGCTCGGTCAAGGCCTTCAATGCCTCCAGATGCCACGCATCGAACAGGAATTGCCGCATCATGGTCGCTCCGAAATCCCGGTTCGGCTGCTCGACCAGCAAGAGGTTGCGAAAGTCCCACGCATCGCGGTGATAGGCGAGCGTGTCGGCAGTCCGCCCCTGGCCCTCACGTTCAGCAGCAAGGCCAAGCCAAAGCTGCGTCTGACCGATCAGGTCCAGCGCGGTATTGGCGAGCGCGATGTCTTCCTCCAGCGCCGGCGCATGGCCGCACCATTCCGAGACACGCTGGCCCAGCACCAGCGTGTTGTCCCCCATGCGGATGAGACCCTGGACGCTCACATCGCACCTACATCATCGGGGATGTCAAAGAATGTCGGGTGGCGATAGACCTTGTCATCCGCGGGGTCATAGAGAGATCCCTTGTCGTCGGGCGACGACGCAGTGATATCGGCGGCAGGCACCACCCAGATGCTCACCCCTTCCTTGCGGCGGGTATAGACGTCTCGTGCGTTCTGGATTGCGTGTTCGGCATCAGCCGCATGAAGCGAGCCCACGTGCCGGTGGCTTAGCCCGTGCTGGCCACGGATGAACACTTCCCAAAGGGGCCATTCCTGTTTCATGTCCTATCTTTCTGCAGGCCGGAAATTTTCAAAATTTCCGGACAAATTTCTTTATAAGAAATTTGCATCGCTCACTCCGCAGCCACCTTGGCCGCCCGTTTCTTGGCCGCATGCGCCAGCCGCGCCTCGCGCACCCATGCGCCGTCGTCCCACGCCTTTTGCCGCGCCTCGATCCGCTCCACGCTGCACGGCCCGTTGCCTTTCAGCACGTCAAAGAACTCGGACCAGTCCGGCTCGGCAAAGTCATACCCACCCTTTTCATCGTTCCATGCGAGCGTCTCATCGGGGATGGTGAGGCCCAGATACTCCGCCTGTGGCACCGTCTGATCCACGAATTTCTGGCGTAGCTCGTCGTTGGAATTCATCTTGATCTTCCATGCCATCGACTGCTCGGAATGCACGCTTTCCTTGTCCGACGGACCGAACATCATCAGCGACGGATACCAGAACCGGTTGAGCGCATCCTGCGCCATGCGCTTCTGCGCCTCGGTTCCGTTCGCCATCTTCATCATGATGTCAAAGCCTTGGCGCTGGTGGAAGGACTCCTCCTTGCAGATCCGCACCATCGACCGGGCGTAGGGGCCGTAAGATGTGCGCTGCAACGGCACCTGGTTCATGATGGCCGCGCCATCGACCAACCAGCCCACAGCGCCCATATCTGCCCATGTCAGGGTCGGATAGGCGAAGATGGACGAGTACTTCATCCGACCGTCCAGAAGCATCTCCGTCAGTTCATCGCGGCTCACGCCCAAAGTCTCGGCCGCGCAGTACAGGTAGAGACCATGCCCCGCCTCGTCCTGCACCTTTGCCAGCAGGATCGCCTTGCGCTCCAGCGTCGGCGCGCGGGTGATCCAGTTGCCCTCGGGCAGTTGGCCCACGATCTCGGAGTGCGCGTGCTGGCCGATCTGACGGATCAGCGTCTTGCGGTAGCCTGCGGGCATCCAGTCCTTCGGCTCGATCTTTTCACCCGCATCAATGCGTGCCTGAAAGGCTGCCAGCTTTTCGGGATCGTCCTGCGTCGCTTCGGATTTGATCATCTGTGCATACATCGTCTCAAGCCCTTTCGAGTACCATGGCGACCCCTTGCCCCACACCCACACACATGGTGCAGAGGGCATAGCGGCCGCCGGTGCGTTTCAATTGGTAGGCGGCGGTCATCACCAACCGCGCGCCCGACATACCCAGCGGATGCCCAATCGCGATGGCCCCGCCTTGCGCGTTTACTCGTGGGTCGTCATCGGCGACCCCAAGGCTGCGCAGCGTCGCCAACCCCTGCGAGGCAAAGGCCTCGTTCAACTCTATCACATCCATCTGGTCGATGCTGAGGCTTACGCGCTTCAGCACCTTTTCCGACGCAGGCACGGGCCCGATCCCCATCACGCGCGGTTCAACCCCGGCGGCGCACATGCCAACGATCCGCGCCATGGGCGTCAGGCCCTGCGCCTCTGCCGCTTCGGTCGAGGCAATGAGCATCGCCGCCGCCCCGTCATTCACGCCGGAGGCATTGCCTGCCGTCACGCTCAACTCTGGCCCGTTGATCCCACGCAAGCCCGCCAGCTTCTCGGCGCTTGTACCGGGGCGCGGATGCTCATCGGTATCGACCACAACCGACTCCCCCTTGCGCTGCGGGACCGTCACCGGCGCAATTTCCTCGGCAAAGGCGCCAGCCTCGTGTGCCGCAGCCCAACGCGCCTGCGACCGTGCGGCAAAGGCATCCTGCGCTTCGCGCTCTACCTGCCAGTCGGCCGCGACGTTGTCCGCGGTCTCCGGCATCGAATCGATGCCATACTCCGCCTTCATCTTCGGGTTCACGAACCGCCAGCCTATGGTCGTGTCATAGACCTGATTGGCGCGCGAAAACGCAGCCTCCGCCTTCGGCATCACAAAAGGTGCGCGGCTCATGCTTTCGATCCCACCGGCGATGACCATGTCCATATCACCGGCTTTGATGCCCCGCGCCGCAATGCCGACGGCATCCATGCCAGAGGCGCACAGGCGATTCACTGTGATCCCCGGCACGTCCACCGGCAGACCCGCCAGCAATCCAGCCATACGGGCCACGTTGCGATTGTCCTCGCCCGCCTGGTTGGCACAGCCCAGAACCACATCGTCGACGCTGGCCCAATCCACATCCGGATTGCGCGCCATCAACGCCGCAATCGGTGCCGCCGCCAGATCATCGGCCCGAACGCCTGACAAAGCACCGCCATATCGCCCAATGGGCGTGCGCTGCGCATCACAAATCCATGCGTCCATGAAACTCCTCCTGACGGGAAAGTAGGGTAGCTGCCGATTCCGATCAATGATAAATGTTACACAGATACTTGATTGATTGAAAATCTGTAACGCTTTCATACGCCCACTGGACCATTCCGCACCGGCACGGTTCTATGTCGCCACATCAATCACTTGATACGGACCCCGCCATGGACCGCGCCGCAATTGTTCACGACAACTTCCACCGGCGGCTCAAGGCCAACGACCTGCCTTCGGGCGAGGGCGCAGGCGACATGGAGCCCGACGTGCTTCTGTCTCTCTACCGCGCACAATGCCTGTCCAGGCAACTCGACCGCACCAGCCGCGCCATGCAAAAGGCGGGGCAGGGGTACTACACCATAGGCTCCAGCGGGCACGAGGGGATGGCAGGCGTTGCCCATGCCCTGCGCCCCACCGACATGGCGTTCCTGCACTACCGCGATGCTGCGTTTCAGATCGCGCGGGCGGGGCAAGTGCCCGATCAGAACCCCGCATGGGACATTCTGCTCAGCTTCGCCGCTTCTGCTGACGATCCTATGTCGGGTGGCCGCCACAAGGTGCTCGGGTCCAAGGCGCTGAACATCCCGCCCCAAACCTCGACCATCGCGAGCCATCTGCCAAAAGCGGTGGGTGCCGCCTATTCCATCGGATTGTCCAAACGGCAACGTCCGGAGCACGCACACCTGCCCGATGACGCGATCATTATGTGCAGCTTCGGCGATGCCTCCGCCAACCACTCCACGGCCCAGGGCGCGATCAACACCGCCTGCTGGACCAGCTTCCAGAACGTGCCGCTGCCTCTGCTGTTCGTGTGCGAGGACAACGGCATCGGCATCTCGACCCCCACACCCTCCGGCTGGATCGCCGCCAACTTCTCCGCCAAACCCGGCCTTACCTATTTCGCCTGCGACGGCTTAAACGTCGCGGAAACCCACAGGATCGCGGCAGAGGCTGCAGCCTTTGTCCGTCGCCACAAGCGCCCCGCCTTCCTGCATATCCGCACCGTGCGCCTCTACGGTCACGCAGGCTCGGACGTCGAAGCGACCTACCGTGCCAAGGCACAGATCGAAGCGGATGAGGGCAACGACCCGCTGCTCCACACGGTCCGTCTTTTGCGCGACAGCGGCGCGTCCACGCCTGAGGAAGCGTTGGCCCTTTATGAAGAGATAGGCCAAGAGTGCGAAGCGCTCGCCGCCAAAGCCATCAAACGTCCCCGTCTGCAAACTGCCGCAGATGTCAGTGCCAGCCTGATCCCGCCAAAGCGCACATGCGCGCCCACAAACGGCCCGTCCACCGCGCAACGCAGCAAAATCTTCGGCACCGACCTGCGCAGCAGCGAAGAACCACAGGTGATGAGTAAGCTGATCTCTTGGGCGCTCACCGACCTCATGCTCGAACATGCCGAAATCGTCATGGCGGGCGAGGACATCGGGAAGAAAGGCGGTGTCTACGGTGCCACCCAGAAACTCCAATCCCGCTTCGGCCCCCACCGCGTCATCGACACGCTGCTCGACGAACAATCCATTCTCGGCCTCGCCATCGGCATGGCCCACAACGGCTTTGTCCCGATCCCCGAAATCCAGTTCCTTGCCTATCTCCACAACGCTGAGGATCAATTGAGAGGCGAGGCGGCCACGCTTCCCTTCTTTTCCAACGGCCAATACGCCAACCCGATGGTCCTGCGCATCGCGGGCCTCGGGTACCAGCGTGGCTTCGGCGGCCACTTCCACAACGACAACTCTCTTGCCGTCCTGCGTGACATTCCCGGTCTCATCATCGCCTGCCCCTCGCGCGGCGATGACGCAGCCAGGATGCTGCGCGAAGCGGTGCGGCTGGCCCGCGAAGAGCAGCGCGTCGTCGTCTTCATCGAACCCATCGCCCTCTACCCCATGCGTGACCTGCACGACGAGGGCGACAAGGCATGGATGTCGATCTACCCTGCCCCCGATGAACGGATCGCGCTGGGCGAAGTCGGGGTCAGCGGAGATGGAACGGATGTCGCCATCGTAACATACGGAAACGGACGGTACCTGTCGGAACAAGCCGCCAAGCGCCTGCGCGGCGAGGGCATCAACGCGCGCATCATCGACATGCGCTGGCTCGCACCCTTGCCCGAAGCCGCCCTGATCGAACAGGCGCGCACCTGTGAAGCCACTCTGATCGTCGACGAATGCCGCCGCACCGGCAGCCAGTCCGAGGCGCTCATGACACTCTTCTCCGAGGCAGGTATCCGAAACATCGCCCGCACTACTGCCGAGGATTGCTTCATCGCCACCGGCCCCGCCTATGCCGCCACACTTCCCTCCACAGACGGCATCGTGGACGCCGCGAGAACGCTCTGCATCAAGTCTTGAGATTCCGGTTTCACGAAATTCACCCCGCCCCTTGATCGCCCCTTTCCCTCCGGTCCACAGTCGCGCCAACAGGGAGAGAGGACAGCACCCATGATGCACCAGGCAGCGTTCTACCGCGGCGGTAAACACTTCACGGTCGAGACGGTCGAAACACCGCCGCCCGGCCCCGGCCAGGTGCAGATCGACGTCGCCTATTGCGGGATCTGTGGCACCGACCTGCACATCTACCTCGGTCACATGGATGGGCGCGTCGGCTTTGAGCGGACCATCGGGCACGAGATGTCAGGTGTCATCTCGGCCGTCGGTGAAGGTGTCGAAGGTTTCACGGCAGGCCAGCCCATCGTCGTCCGCCCCCTCGATCACTGCGGCGTATGCCCGGCGTGCAAGGCCGGGCACGAGCACATCTGCCACAATCTCAAATTCATCGGCATCGACAGCGACGGGGCCTTCCAGCAGAAGTGGAACGTGCCCGCCCACACCGTCCATATCCTTCCCAAAGACCTCAACCTCGCCCACGCCGCCCTGATCGAACCGCTCGCCGTGGCTGTCCACGACGTCGACCGGGGCAAGGTCCAGCCGGGCGAAGACGTCCTTGTCATCGGTGGCGGCCCCATCGGGATGCTCGTGGCTATGGCCGCGCGCGACGCAGGCGCGAACGTTACGGTGGCCGAGATCAACGACAACCGCCTCGCTTTCGCTGAGAAGGTCGGCTTCACGACCATGGACCCCAAAAACACCGATGTCGCCAAGGCCATGCACGAGGCTACAGGCGGCAAGGGCGCCGATGTTGTCTTTGAAGTCTCCGGCAGCCAACCCGGTGTCGATCTGATGACCGCTGCCGCAGCAACACGGGGCCGTATCGTCATGGTTGCCATCCACGCCAGCAAACCCCAGATCGACATGTTCCAATTCTTCTGGCGCGAGCTTGACCTGATCGGCGCGCGCGTCTACCGTCCCGAGGACTACGACAAGGCCATGGACCTCCTCGCCAAGGGCGTCGTCGATTGTGACGCCTTCATCACTGACATCCAGGGTTTGAACGACATCGAGGGCGCCTTCAAAACCCTCACCGAAAACCCCAACGCCATGAAATCCATGATCCGTGTGACGGAGGGCCTGTAGATGCCAGTTCTCGATACATTCGACCTGACCGGCAAAACCGCCCTCGTCACCGGCGCCAAGCGCGGCATCGGGCGCGGCATGGCGGAAGCCCTCGCCGAGGCAGGCGCCGACATCATCGGCGTCAGCGCCACACTAGAACCCGGCTCAGAGGTACAGCAAGCCGTCGAAGCCATGGGCCGCACCTTCACGCCATACGCCTGCGACTTCTCGGACCGCAGCGCCGTCAAAACCTTCGCCGCCCAAGTCCTGCAAGACCACCCGCAGATCGACATCCTGATCAACAATGCAGGTACGATCCTGCGCACCCCCGCCGCCGACCACCCCGACGACATGTGGGACACGGTGATCGAGGTGAACCTGAACGCGCAGTTTATCCTCACCCGCGAGGTCGGCAAAACCATGGTCGAGCGAGGCACGGGCAAGATCATCTTCACCGCCTCTCTGCTCACTTTCCAGGGTGGGATCACCGTGCCGGGCTATGCTGCCTCAAAGGGCGGGATCGGCCAGCTCACCATGGCTTTTGCCAACGAATGGGCGGGCAAGGGCGTGAACGTGAACGCCATCGCGCCTGGCTACATCGACACCGACAACACCGAAGCGTTGCGCAACGACCCGGTACGGTCCAAATCAATACTGGAGCGTATCCCCGCGGGTAGGTGGGGCAAGCCGGAAGACTTCAAGGGTCCGGCCGTCTTCCTCGCCTCCGACGCCTCGGCCTATATGCACGGCCACGTCATGCTGGTCGATGGCGGTTGGATGGGGCGCTAACCCTTGATCGGATTGGGGCCGGTATAAGTCCAGCGATAGCCCGGCGGGGTCGGCCCCTTGTTTCGGCCCCCTTGCTGTTGCTGTTCCCACGCATGGGACAGAATACCGACGCTGCGGGACAGACAGAACAGCCCGCGCGCCAGTGGCGCGGCAAAGCCCAACTCAGCAAAAATCACAGCCGTCGCCCCGTCAATGTTCATCGGCACAGGCCTGCCTTTTTCTTCGGCAAGCGCAGATTCAATGCTGCGCGCCACCGCAGCACAATTTCCAGATACGATACCGTATGTTGTAGCCTCATCAACAAGCGCCAAAAGCCGCGGCGCGCGCGGATCAACCGGCTTGTGAAACCGATGGCCAAAGCCCGGAAGAAACGGACCGTGCTCCGCCCGCCAAGCGTCCAGCACCTCGGTCAGCGGCGCATCCGACGCCTCAACCAGATGGTACAACTCCACCGCTTGCTCTCCAGCCCCGCCATGCACGTCATCAAGCATGTTCACCGCCGATGCGATGGCGCCGTTCAACGGCAACCCGCACGTCACCGCCATCCGCGCCGCAGCAATTGACGGCGCTTGCGGCCCATGATCGACCGCTGCAACCAGCGCCGCCTCGAACAGCTTGGCCTGAGCCTCGGATGGCATGTCCCCTCGCACCATAAGCCAGATCATCTGCGGAAAGCTGACATTGCCGATCAGACCCTCGATCGGATGCCCGCGCATCCGGATTTGCCCGGGTACCATATCGATGATGTCGGTTGACCACCAATCGGAAACGTCACTCATATCGCCCCCCTATCCGCCAGCGCGGCGATGTCCTCAACGCTCAGCCCCAAACTTCTCCAAACTTCGCCCGCATGCTCCCCAAGCTGTGGCGGCGGGGTCGCAACGGTCAGTGGCGCCCCATCCAATTTCACCCCGGTGTTCACAACCTCAATATCCCGTCCCACACCGGGCACATCGGCGTAGCGCGTCATCAAACCGCGCTCCGCCACCTGCGGATGCGCCAGCACCTCTGGCACCGACATCACGGCTCCGGCGGGTACGCCGATGGCGTTCAACGCCTGTGCCAAGTCCCGCGCCGAGCGATCCGCCAGCGCATCTTCAATCTCCGAACGCAGCGCCATACGGTTCCGTTTTCTGTCTTCTCGCGTGCGGTAGTCCGGGCGATCTCTCAGCGCCGCCAACCCAAGGAAGTCTGTCAGCAAAACCCACTGCTCATCCTTGTTCGCCGCGATATTGATCAGCCCGTCACCTGTCCGAAACGTGCCAGAGGGGGCAGAGGTCGGATTCTCGTTCCCATTGGCGCCCGGCTCAACACCCGCAATCAGGTGGTTAGAGACAACCCACCCCATTGTCGCCAACACGCTTTCCAGCATGGAGCAGTCGATAAACGCCCCACGGGGACGCGCGTTCAGGGCCGATGCCACAGCAAAGGCCGCCGTCATTCCGCCCACCGTGTCGGCCACCGGATAGCCCACGCGCAAGGGCGCGCTGTCGGTGTCCCCGGTGATTGACATGACCCCTGACACGCCTTGCACGATCTGGTCATATGCGGGGCGGTCCACCCACGGCCCGTCCTGCCCAAAGCCAGAGATGGCGCAATAGATCAGATCGGGTTTGTGCCCTTTCAGAACCTCATACCCAAGGCCCAACCGCGTCATCACACCCGGGCGAAAGTTCTCGACCACGACATCTGCCGTCTCGACCAGCCTTAGAAACAGCGCCTTTCCTTCGGGATGTTTGAAATTCACCGTGACCGATTTTTTCCCGGCATTCTGCGCAAGGAAGGACACGCCCATCCCCTTTGAATTCAACGCGGGATCGGCGCCCAATTGGCGGGCCAGATCACCGCGCCCCGGCGCTTCGACCTTGATCACGTCGGCGCCCATATGGGCCAGTTGGTGGCAGCAAAACGGCCCTGCCAGGACGTTGGTCAGATCAAGAACGCGGACTCCACTCAAAGGGGTAGGGCGGGGTTTCGCCCCGCCGTCCCCGTGGGGATCAATCCCCATCCGCCACCCCGGCTGCCCGCGCCCGGGCGCGACGCGCGCGGTAGCTGGGTAGGATCACCAGAAGGCAAGCGATGACCAACAGGCCCAGCGTCATTGGGCGTTCCCAGATGAAGCTGATGCCGTCGTAGAGCTGCATGGACCGGCTGAAGTTGTCTTCGAGCATGCCGCCAAGGATGAAGCCGATCAGCAACGGTGCGAGCGGGTAGTCCGCAAAGCGCAGGATCGTGGCGCAGATGCCGAAGCCGACGAGCAGCAGCAGCTCGGTTGCGTTGTTCTGCCCGATATAGGCTCCCATCAGCGTGAAGAAGAGGATGAAGGGGATCAGGAAGTTGCGCGGCACCGCCAGCACCTTGGCAATGTAGGGGATCAGCGGCAGGTTCAGGATCAGGAGGATCAGGTTGCCGATATACATCGAGATGATGACCGCCCAGAAGATCTGTGGATCGTCGACCATCAGCCGCGGCCCGGGCGTGACGTTCAGCGCAATGAGCGCTCCGAGTAGAATCGCGGTGGTGCCGGAGCCGGGTATGCCGAGCGTCAGCAGTGGAACAAACGATCCGGTGCAGGCGGCGTTGTTTGCCGTCTCGGGCGCGGCGAGGCCCTTGATGGAGCCTTTGCCGAACTCCTGCTTTTCCTTCTCGGGCGCGATGTTGCGCTCGACGGCGTAGCCGAGGAAGGAGGCGATGGTGGCACCCGCGCCTGGAAGGACGCCGATGAAGAAACCCTGCAGGGATTGGCGACCCACGACAGGGGCGATGGATTTCGCCTCGTCCTTTGTGATCCGCAGGTCTTTGATGTCGCTGGACTGACCGGTCTTTGAGCGGCTTGGGTCCATGACCAGATACAGCGCTTCGGGCAGGGCGAACATCGCCATGGCGAGGGTGATGAAGGCAAAGCCCGACTGCAGATCCATCAGGCCCATGGTGAAGCGCGGCATGTTGAAGAGCGCGCCTTCGCCCACCGTCGCCATGATGAGGCCGAGGAGGGTCATCATGATGGCCTTTGCGACCTGACCGGTGCCTGCGAAGGCCGCGATGGCCGACAGGCCCACGACCATCAGCGCGAAGTATTCGGCGGAGTGGAACAGCAGCGCGACCGACGACAGCATCGGTGCGAAGATCATCAGAAGGATTGCACCGATGGAACCGCCGCAGAACGACGCGATGGCGGCGATGGTCAGCGCCTTTCCCGCCTTGCCGTCTCGGGCCATCGGGTAGCCATCGAAGCTGGTCGCCACCGTGCCTGCGACCCCCGGCGCGTTCAGCAGAATAGACGAGGTCGAGCCGCCGAAGATTGCGCCGTAGTAAACGCCCGCGAGCAGGATGAGTGCGGCGGAGGGGTCGCCGAGCGAGATGGCGACGGGGATCATGATGGCGATGATCGACATCGGGCCGAGGCCCGGCAGCATGCCGATGAATGTGCCGATCAGACAGCCGCCAATGACCATCAGCAGGTTCTGGAGGGAGAAGGCCGTTTGCAGGCCGATCATAATTCCTTCGAGCATGTTATCAGACCCCCATGAATGCAGGCAACGGGCGCAGGAAGATGCCAAGGACGACCTGCACGAGATACCAAACGACGCCTGTGGCGATGCCTGCAACGAGGATCATCGTGATCCAGCGGCGTTCGCCGAGGATGACGGAGCCCATGACAAGGAAGCCGACAGTGGCAATGATGAACCCGGCGGGGCGGAGCAGGAGGGCGTAGGCGACCATGAGGCCGAGGAGCAGACCAGCCTGGCCGAGTTTGAATTCCTTGAGCTGGCGGTAGACGATGACCGAGGGGTTTTCCTCGCGCGGTTTGTCGGACTTCTCCAGCCCCAGAACGATGATCAGCCCGCAGATGATGCCCAGCACGCTCAGCACCTTGGGGAAAGTCGAGGGCCAGATGGGATTGCGCCGCATGAAAGGGGCGAGGCTGCCGTCCATCGTGAACCACGCGGCGTAGCCGTAGGCGGCAAAGATGCCCAAAAGGATCAGTCCGATCCAGCGATCGAGTGCCATGATGTCCCCCCGATTGATCTGTCCCCGCGGGGACACCCCTGATTTCATTGAAGAAAAGGGTTAACTTAACTTAATCTTAACGGATTTTGCCCGTTTAGGCAGGTGTGGGACCATGCCAGCCCCACACCCAAGAGCGATCAGATCAGAGGAAGCCGAGCTTCTTCATCAGGTCGCCGATGACCTGTTCCTGATCTTCGAGGAAGGCTTTGAACTCGTCCCCGTTGTTGTGGATGTTGACCCAACCGTTGCGCGCACGCACGTCTTCCCATTCGGGGGTGTCGTACATCTTGGTCAGCGCGTCCTGGTACATCGCCAGCTTGTCCTCGGGCAGACCGGGGGCACCGAAGAACCCACGCCAGTTCACGAACTCGGTGTCGATCCCTTGCTCTTTCATGGTCATGGCGTCGGGGGCTGCGTCCACGCGCTCGGGTGCTGTCACGCCGATGATCTTCACTTCGCCTGCGTTGGCCAGATCAACCGCTTCGGAGAAGCCGGTGGAGAGTGCTGCGATTTCACCCGACAGGAGCGCCGCCATGGCTTTGCCGCCCGCGTCATAGGGGATGTATTTCACGCCCAGCGCGTCCTTGCCTGCAGCTTCCATCACCATGGCCGCCACGAGGTGGTCCATGCCGCCGGGAACCGAACCACCGCCGATGGCGGTGCTGTTGGGGTCCGCATCATAGGCGGCCAGCAGGTCTTCCATCGAGTTGATGGGGCTGTCCTTGCCCACCACCATGGCGGCGTAGTCACCGATGGTGCCGGCGACCAGCGTCAGATCGCGGAAGTTATGCGGGAACACGCCTGTCAGCGAGCGGATCACGATGGGGGTCGAGTTGACCATCAGCGTGCCGTGGTTGCTGTCGGCGTTTTCGATCAGGTAGCCGATGGCCTTGCCGCCGCCGCCGCCCGACATGTTTTCGAACGATGCGTTGCCCACGAGGCCCGCACCTGTCAGCGCCTCACCGGTGCCGCGTGCGGTGCCGTCCCAACCGCCACCGGCGCCGCCGGGGATAAGGAAGTGGATGCTGTCGACGACCTGGTGGCCGTCTGCGAATGCTGCGCCACCCAGGCCAAATGCCATAGCTGCGCCAAGCAGGGCCCTGCGGCCCATTGCCAATGATTTCATTGGTGTCCTCCCATTTGACTTCGCGCGCTTTCACGCGAATGCTGCCCTGAAAACATGCGAACCTGACACAGACCTGTCATGGAACCGCAACAGGGGCGGATCGGATGAAATACCTGCTGATCGAGGACAATGCAGAACTTGCGGGAGCGCTGTGTACCCGGATGCGTCTGGATGGGCACGTGATCGACCATGCCTGTACATTGTCTGAAGGATCGGACTTTCTGAGCGTGGGGGAGTACGATCTGATCCTGCTGGACATCATGCTGCCCGATGGCGACGGGCGTGCGTTTCTTGAGCGTCATCGGGCGCAGGAGGGGGACACGCCGGTCATTGTCCTGACGGCGCGGTCGGAGGTGTCGGACCGGGTGAGCATGCTGGATCTGGGGGCGGATGATTATCTGACCAAGCCATTTGATCATGCGGAGTTGCAGGCGCGGTGCCGGGCGGTGCTGCGCCGCAGGACCGGATCGGCACAGACGGTCATTCGGCGGGGCGATGCGGCCTTGAATCCGGTGGCGTCTGTTCTGACCATTGGCGAGGCCGAGGTGACCTTGCGCAATCGCGAGCTGCGCCTGCTCGAGCTGTTCATGAACGCGCCGGGCCAGATCTTTTCCAAGGACAAGCTGGTGGATCGGTTGTTTTCCTATGATGGCACGGTGACCGAGAACGCGATCGAGGTTTATGTGGGACGGCTGCGCAAGCATCTGGAGCCGTCGAGCCTGACCATTTCGACTCATCGGGGTCTGGGGTACCGCTTGGATGAGGGGTAGGGCGACATCCCTGCGCCGTCGGTTGACCTGGACCCTGATTGGTGGGGCGGCGGTGCTGGCCGTGCTGTTCTATCTGGTGGTGCGCACCTACGCACAGCAGATCGCGCAGCAGGGGCAGGACCGGATACTTGAGGCGTCGCTGACATCTCTTATGGATGCTGCCGTGGTGCGCGAGGGGCAGGTGGAGGTGGACGTGCCCTATGCCGCCTTTGCCATGCTGGACACGGCGGCCGATGACCGTGTGTTCTATGCCATCCATCAGGGTGCGGAATTGCTGACTGGGTATGACGGGTTGGTCGAGGGGCCGTTTGCTGCGATGGCCGGACCTGCGTTTGATACGGTTGGCTTTGCCGGGACTGATCTGCGTCTGGCGCGCCTGACGCGGGTGCTGCCTGCCAGTCCCGCGCCGGTGATGCTGACTGTGAGCGTGGCGCAGACGCGGGACAGTCTGGCTGGGACGCTCTGGGCCATTTCGGTCAATGCGGCGCTGTTTGGCGGGGCGTTTTTTGTGTTGGCGGCGGGCATGGCGCTGTGGACGTCGCGATCCACTATGCGCCCCCTGAGCCAGATGGCCGAAGCGGTGGCGCGGCGGGGGCCGCGCGATCTGCGACCTGTGGTGCGGGCGGTGCCGACCGAATTGTCGCCTTTGGTCACGTCGCTGAATTCACTGATGACGCGGTTGAGTGCGTCGCTGACCCAGTCCGAGACCTTTATTGCCGAGGCTGCGCATCGCGTGCGGACGCCGCTGGCCACCGTGCGGACGCATGCCGAGGCGACGCTGATGCGGGTGGATCGGGACGAGAACCGCGCAGCCTTGCGGTCCATGATCCGGGCCATAGACGAAAGCAGCCGCGCGGCGGGACAGCTTTTGGACCATGCCATGGTCAGCTTTCGTGGTGATCAGATGGAGCGGAGCGCGGTCGATCTGGTCGGGATTTGCCGCGAGTTGGTGGATCGGCTGACCCCGGTGGCGGAGATGAAGGATCTGGAACTGGTTTTGCAGGCGGATGGGCCTGTCGTTGTGCAGGCCGATCCGATCCTGATCCAGAATGCGGTGCGCAATCTGATCGACAATGCGCTGAAATATTCCCCGCCGGAAGGTGCCGTGCGAATTGAGGTGCAGTCAGATCCCCCGCGAATCATGGTTACAGATGAAGGCGCGGGGTTTCCGACCGAACAGATGGCGGAACTGTCGGAGAGATTTCGGCGCGGGGCGAACGTGGGCGAGACAGTGGGTTCGGGTCTGGGCCTGACCATCGCGAGCGACGTGGCCGAAGCGCACGGCGGGCGCCTGGCCTTGTTGAATGTGGAAGGGAGTGGGGCATGCGCAACCTTGTACTTGTAGTTGCCTGCCTGTGGGGCGCTTTGGCAAACGCGGCCGCGCTGGAGGATCGCAGGACGTTTGACGGTGCAGGCGGTGTCACCCTGCGTGTCTTGTCCAGTACGGACACCGACATCTTTGCCCCTATTCTGGAGGCGTTCATTGCGCGGAATCCCACCGTGTCGATTGACTATGCCGTCGCGGGATCGGCTGACATTGTGACATTGATTACGGAGTGCCCCGATTGCTTTGATGTGGTGATCTCAAGTGCGATGGACCTGCAGCTGAAACTGGCGAATGACGGCCTGGCGCGGCGCTTGCCGGGGCTGGCACAGCCCGGCGACACGGATTGGCGGCAGACCCTGTTTGGCTTCACGCTGGAGCCTGCGACTGTGGTGTTGAACCGCGCCGCATTCGAGGGGCGCCCGCTTCCCACGACGCGACAGGCGTTGATCGAAGCGCTCCGGGCGGAGCCGGAGCATTTTCGGGGGCGGCTGGGCACCTATGATGTGCGGTTGTCGGGGTTGGGGTATCTTTTTGCCACGCAGGATGCCCGCACGTCCGAGACGTTCTGGCGGCTGATGGAGGTGTTTGGGAACCTTGACGCGCAACTGTACTGCTGCTCGGGCGATATGATCGACGATCTGGTGTCGGGTGAGTTGTATGTGGCCTACAACGTGCTTGGCAGCTACACGCAGACCCGGCCAGAGACACTAGATAAGGTGGCCGTCATCACGCCAGAGGATTTTGCGACGACGATGATGCGGACCGCATTGGTGTTGGACACGACGGATCACGGCGACACGGCGCAAGCCCTTGTGGCGTATCTGACATCGGGGGCTTGGGCGGCGCAGGATCGGCCGGGGTACCCGTTGCCGTCGATCCGAGGGGCGGATGCGCAAGTGCTGAACGTGGTCAGTCTGGATCCCGGTTTGCTGGTCTATCTGGACCGGCTCAAGCGGGCGTTGTTCCTGGAGGCGTGGTCTTCGGCGCTGTTGCGCTAGGACGTCTCGACGCAGTGGCGGCGGAAGGCGCGCTTGAGCATGTCCAGCTCTTGGCGCAGGAGAGCCACTTCGCCGCGGATGTCATCGCCAAGCGCCTCGCCCGCGATGATCGTAAAATCGCCCAGCTTTTCGTCGTCGGTGCCATCTGTGATGACAAAGACCTGAACACCGTCGGCAATGGCCTCGGCCGGGATGGGTACCTGAAGCAGCCATCCGCCATCTTCACCTTGTTCCGTGACCTTCACATCGGGCACGTTGCTGTCCTGGTGCGTCACCTTGATCTGTGGCACGCCGGTGCCGTTTTGCTGGATCAGGGCCTGCCAGACGCCATGCCGCATCTTGATCGGCGTGAGGGTCAGTGTGCTCATGCTTTCCCTTTCGTCACAGGGCTGCGCGCGGTCGGCGCGAGAAGGTCAGATCGCGCAGCGTGACCTGGTTCATTTCCGGCCCTTCAAAGATCAGGTCGACCCAGGCCCCTTCCACGCGCTTTTCGTTCAGCTTGGAATAGGCGAGGTCGAACTCGACCGTCACGTCCGCTTCGTGCAGGGGCAGCTCGCGCACGATCTGTTCGGTGTTCGGGCCGTGGCGCACGTTCAGCCGCGCAAAGATTTCAATCGGTTTTTCCATCTCGACAATGGTGTTCATGCCCAGAAGGTGGTTTTTGGTCAGACCGTTGACCGCCTCGGTGGGCAGATCGACGACAAGTGACAGGAATGAGCCGTCGAATTTGAAGACATCGAGACGGACGCCGTAGGGTGCCAGGTCTTCCTCGCGCAGGTTGCGCAGTTGGCGCAACGTCATCTCGCTGAATTCGCAATCGTGAAACAAGGTCACTTCGCTGCCCAGCATCGATTTGGTCTGAACCGAGGACATGCCAGGCATGCCAAGCGATCCGCGCCACAGTTCTGGCCGCCACGACCATTCCGTATTGTGGGGATGCGGAAACGCGCTGGAGCCAATGGCCGGCAGTGCAAGCCGTTCGTCAGCCCGATGGATCAACCTGTCGAGATGCGTCCGCAGCAGCCGGGCGGCGGATCGCAAACCGCGCAGTTCTGCCAGTTCTGTACTCTTTGCATTGCGGGCGGCGCGCGCCCAACGGCGCATCATCCGCTTGTGCGCGATACGGTCAATGAATGAGATGTGGTTGCCTGCCATATGCCCTGCGCCGATGCGTGTCGCGGTGCACTATGTATGCCAAAGGTTTCACTCAAATAAACCTGCGAAGAACCCGTTGCCCGACGGTTTGGGGGGCGACGTTGCAGAATTGTCCGGGGGTACGACTGCTGCGACAACCGATTGTTCCTGCGTTCGCTCGACCGTCTGCGTCAAAAGGCTTTGGCCCAGCTGATCCAGCGCCGTGCTGTTTGCATCTTCGTAGGCAGCAAGGCCCAGCACCTGATTGCCCACCTGGGCTGCACCGCGCCAGTAGGTGCCGCGCATATCGGGGCTGGGTGGGGCACCTGTCACCTGGACAACGGCCAGCGCGCCGTCTTCGGTCCGTTGCAACACGGTTTCCGACGTGCCTTCGAAGGCCGACGTGTCGATTTGCGCCGCGCCGTCCACTGCAACCGTCGTCGCCGTGATGATCGCGAGCGGAGCATCTGCTGTATGTTGGCCGCCCAGCGTGTCGCAGCGCGCCATGATCGCAAAACTGTCCCGCACGCTGCGTTTGTCCACGCAAAAGCCCGGCGGCGGCATCAGTTTGACCGTGCCGCCAGCAAGGTTTGCCCCGCTCAGCGCAAAGCCTTCTCCTGTCCCGGCCAGATTGAGGCCCGCGAAATCCTCGCACGCCGAGAGGGTCAGCAAAAGCGTGCCGAGCAGGACCCCTTTAGAGGTCCCAGTACTCATGTCGCTCTGCTTTTGCCCCGGGATGTGTGACCGCACCTTTGTATGTCTCGCCCACAAGCTGCGCATACTTCCAAAGCGCGCCCGAGGCGTAGATGTTTTCGCGCGGGCCGGACCAGTTGGCTTTGCGCTCTGCCAGTTCCTCGTCGGTCAGGTCGACGTTGATCGTGCCCTCGATGGCGTTGATCGTGATCACGTCGCCATCTTTCAGCAGAGCAATGGGGCCGCCATGGGCCGCCTCGGGGCCGACATGGCCGATGCAGAAGCCGCGTGTCGCGCCCGAGAAGCGGCCATCGGTGATCAGCGCCACCTTCTTGCCCATGCCCTGACCGGACAGGGCCGCCGTGGTCGCCAGCATTTCACGCATACCGGGGCCGCCCGAGGGCCCTTCGTTGCGGATGACGAACACGTCGCCTTCTTCGTAGGTGCGGTTCTGGACAGACTCAAAAGCATCCTGCTCGCATTCGAACACGCGCGCGGGGCCAGTGAAGATCTGGTGCTGGGCGTCCATGCCCGCGACCTTCACGATGGCACCTTCGGGGGCGACATTGCCCTTCAGACCCACGACACCGCCGGTCTTGGTGATGGGCGTTTCGATGGGGTAGATGACGCGCCCGTCGGCTTCGAGCGTGATCTTGTCCAGCTCTTCGCCGATGGTGTTGCCGGTGGCGGTGATGCAGTCCTCGTGGATAAGGCCCGCTTTGCGCAACTCCTTCATCACGACGTAAGTGCCGCCCGCTTCGTACATGTCCTTGGCGACGTATTGGCCGCCCGGTTTCAGGTCGACGAAGTATGGCGTGTCGCGGAAGATTTCGCACACGTCATCGAGGTAGAAGTCGATGCCAGCCTCATGGGCCATGGCGGGCAGGTGCAGGCCCGCGTTGGTGGATCCACCGGTGCAGGCGACGACGCGCGCGGCGTTTTCGAACGCTTCGCGGGTGCAGATGTCGCGGGCGCGGATGTTCTTTTCGATCAGGTTCATGACCGCAGAGCCAGACGCTTCGGCGTATTGGTCGCGGCTCTCGTAGGGGGCTGGGGCACCGGCGGAGTTGGGAAGCGCGAGGCCGATGGCCTCGGACACGCAGGCCATGGTGTTGGCGGTGAACTGGCCACCGCATGCACCGGCGGAAGGGCAGGCGACGCGTTCAAGGATGTCGAGTTCCGCCTCGGACATTGCACCGCTTTGCTGCTGGCCGACGGCTTCGAACATGTCCTGCACGGTCAGGTCGCGGTTGGCGTAGGCTTCGGGCACCTTGGCGCCGACGGGCGCGCGACCCGGAAGGATCGACCCGCCATAAAGGAAGACGGACGGCACGTTTAGACGGATCATCGCCATCATCATGCCCGGCAGGGATTTATCGCAACCGGCCAGACCCACGATGGCGTCATAGCAATGGCCGCGCATGGTCAGTTCGACCGTGTCGGCGATGGCTTCGCGGCTGGCCAGAGACGAGCGCATCCCCTCGTGTCCCATGGCGATGCCGTCGGTCACGGTGATCGTGGTGAATTCGCGCGGGGTGCCGCTGGCGGCCTTTACGCCCATCTTCACGGACTGCGCCTGGCGGTTCAGGGCGATGTTGCAGGGTGCCGCTTCGTTCCAGCAGGTGGCAACACCGACGAGGGGCTGGTGAATTTCCTCCTCCGTCATGCCCATGGCGTAATAGTAGGACCGGTGCGGCGCGCGCGCGGGCCCTTCGGTCACATGGCGGCTGGGTAGCTTGGACTTGTCGAACTTGCCTTTGAGCATCTGGCGTCTCCCCCGAAAAAGCGTCTGGACTGCAATAGCTTTTGGTCCGGGCCGCTGCAAGCGCTCGCGGTTGTAATAGGACAGGCCGGGCACTAGGTTTTGCGGACGGATTGCACCGGGTTGTTTTGTCGACCGTTTTTGATGGGGTGCCATCCATCAGGACGTGCCATGGATTCCACCATCTTTGCTTTCATCTGGAAGCATTCCAAGCGTGATCAGTTGTTGTTGCTGGGGCTGACGATTGTCACGTTCCCCTTCCTGTTTGCGACCTTGGAGCTGCCCAAGCGGATCATCAACGACGCCATCGGGGCGACGGACAACGTGGTCAACGTGCTCGGTTTCGATCTGAGCCAGATCCAGTTCCTGCTGGCGTTGTGCTTTGGTTATCTGGGCGCTGTGCTGGCCCATGGCCTGCTGAAGATGCGCCTGAACACGATGAAGGGCGTTACGGCCGAGCGGCTCTTGCGCCGCTTCCGCTTCCAGTTGATCAGTCGCATGCTGCGGTTCCCGCGCAGCTATTTCCGCTCGACCAGCCAAGGTGAGCTGGTCAGCATGGTGACATCCGAAGCCGAGCCGATGGGCGGGCTGATGGGTGATATGGTGGCCCAGCCCGTGTTTCAGGCGGGCCAGATGCTGATCATCGTGGTGTTCTTGTTCCTGCAATCGGTGTGGTTTGGGTTGGCAGGTATCGCGCTGATCCCTCTGCAGGCGTGGATCATTCCAATGCTGCAGCGCCAGATCAACCTGCTGAACAAGGAGCGCATCCGCGAGATCCGCGCCTTTTCATCCGAGATTGGCGAAAGTGCAGCCGGCATTTCCGACCTGCGCACCAATGGGGGGCTGCGCTACCGTTTGGCGCAGTTCACGAACCGGCTAAGCCGACTGTTTGAGGTGCGGTTTCAGATCTACCAGAAAAAGTTCTTTATGAAGTTTCTCAACAACTTCATCACGCAGCTCACGCCGTTCTTTTTCTATTCAGTTGGGGGTGTGCTGGCCATTCGGGGTGAGATCACGGTCGGCGCGCTCGTGGCGGCCATTGCGGCGTACAAGGATCTTTCGAGCCCCTGGAAGGAGTTGCTGACCTACTACAACCAGACGCAGGATATGTCGCTGCGATGGGAGATTGTGACCGAACGCTTTGCCCCACGCGACATGATCGACGAGACCCTGTTCGAGGGCGAGCCGGAGGTGATCCCGCATCTGCAGGGCGATATCGTTCTGGATGACGTGACCGTGCGCAACGCCGAAAACACGCCTGTTCTGGAACGCATCAACCTGACTATTCCTGCGGGTGCGCGTGTCGCCATTCAGGCCAAGAACCAGACCGAGCGCACCGCGCTGGCGGAGTTGCTGGTGCGTGAAGTTTTGCCCACGCGCGGGGCCATCACGGTGGCCGGGCACGACCTGTCAGAGCTGCACCAAGAGGTCGTGTCGGCCCGCATCGGCTATGCTCAGTCACGCCCATACCTTTTTGACGGCACACTGGGGACCAACCTGCTGATGCCGCTGATGACCCGGCCCAACACGGTGCCATGGGGTCAGGGCCGCAAGGACCGGTTCATCACAGAGGCGCTGCGGTCGGGCAACAGCCTTGACCGGATCGACGATGAATGGGTGGATCCTGCCCTAGCCGGTCTGGGGACCGAAGATGAGGTGCGGGCGTGGTGGTTCGCGCTGGTCGAGGCGATGGGCATTGATGAGTTCATGTTCCGGCGGATGCTGGTCAGTCGCATGGACCCCAATCAGCACCCCGATCTCGCAAAATCCATCGTGGACTTGCGACCCACAGTAGCGGAACGCCTGCGGGAAGAGGGGCTGGAAGACGCCGTCTATCGCTTTGACCCGGAGGAATTCAATCCGGCCGTACCGCTGGGCGGTAACCTTCTGTTTGCCGCGCCGTTACGCGACATCTCGCAACAGGGGCTGGCGCGCGACGAGCGGTTCATCAACCTTGTCTTTGAGCATGGGCTGGCCGAACAGGGCATCGCCATCTCACAAACCTTGATCGAGACATTGCACCAGACCTTTGGCCGCGATGGCACCAGCCATCCGCTGTTCACCGCCCTCAACATTGACGAAGAGATGTATGAGCAGCTGGTCGACATCTCCTCGCGCCGACGCGACCGTGGTGATATCGCGCTGACCGATGATGAGTTTGCGCTGCTGTTGACGGTGCCATTTGCCTTTACCGCTGAACAGATCGGCCCGGCGTTCCCCGAAAGTTTCAAGAATGAGATCGTGCAGATCCGCAAGACAAGCGGTGCAGCGCTGCGCGAGCAGACGCAGGGGTTCTTTATCCCTATTGCGCCTGACACGTATCTGCCGCGCCTGACGTTGGTCGAAAACCTGCTCTATGGTCGGATTTCCATGTTCGCCGGGGCCAAGGAAGAGGTGATCGAGGATCTGGTTGCCGATGTGCTGAACAGTCATGACTTGCGCAGGCAGGTGGCCGAGACTGTGTTTGACATACGCACGGGTCTGGGCGGCACGAACCTTCCGACGATCTTCCACGAGCGTGCCGCGTTCTCGCGTGCCGGGATCAAACGTCCGGATATCCTTGTCCTGGACCGTGCTTTGGCCAGCCACGGGAACGAGCAGAGGCGCAAGACCCGAGAGGCGCTGCGCGAACTTCTGCCCGAGTCCACGCTGATTTTCCTGGAAGAGAATTTCAACAACCCCGACGCCTACGACATGTTTGTCGAGATCAAGGACGGGCGGATTGATGGCGTTCAGGCGCATGACGAGGATGAAGAGGAAGCCGACGATCTGAGCCGCAAGTTACGCGTGATCTCTCGGGCCGAGCTGTTTTCGGGCGTGACCAGCCGCAACCAGCGCCTATTGGCCTTTGCCGCGCAATGGTACACCGCCGAGCCGGGGCAGCGCATTTTTTCCATGGATGAAAAGCCGGATGCTGCCTATCTGTGCGTCAAGGGTAGCGCGGTGCTGACCTACGATGGGGAAAACGGGGAGGACCGGCACGTGTCCGTGGTGGAACCAGGCCGACTGATTGGCGATCTGGCCATCATTCTGAACGAACCCCGGCAGCTGCATCTGACCGCGCTGACCGACGTGACCTTTCTGCGGATCGGTGCCACCGAATTCCGGGCCGTGCTTGAGGAGGATGCAACCGTCTTGCGCAGCCTGTTGAACACGGTGGCCGGTCACCTGACCGGGGTAGCCGAGTTGCTGCGGCAGGCCAATGTCCAGATCCCCGAGGACGAGGGGCCGCCACCGCCGCCGTTGGATCGCTGATGGGTGTTCTAAGCTTTGACTACCGCCCGCACGCGCACTTCATAGAGCCTGCACGGGATCGGGCGCAGTTGTGGCGTTTGGCTTTGGGTATCGTGCTGGTCGCCGGTTTCTTTCTGGTGCTCAGCAATCTGGTCATTGGCACGATCCTTGGCGTGCTTGAGCCTCAGACGGCCAGTACAATCGTACGGGACGCCCAGACAGGCCGGACCGCAGGTGGCATGTTGTTGCTGCTGTTTCAGCTTGGCCTTCTGGCTGTGGCCGCGTCTATGGTTGTCGTCATGGTGCACAAGCGCGGTCCGGCGACCCTGATCGGACCCATCGGGTTGGCCGTGCGCCAGTTCGGCGCAGTGCTGTTCATGTTGGTGCTGCTGACCATCGCGCTGTGGCTGCTGCCCCCCTACGATATAGGCGAGGGGACGCTGACCCTGAACATGTCGCCGGGCCGCTGGCTTCTGCTTCTGCCGATCGCGGTGGTGGCGGTTCTGGTGCAGATCGGGGCGGAAGAGATCGTCTTTCGCGGGTATCTGCAGCAGCAATTGGCGGCGCGCTTCCGGTCGCCGCTGATCTGGATGATTGCCCCTGCGGCGCTGTTTGGGGCAGGGCACTACCTGCCTGACAGCGCGGGCAGCAACGCGCTGACCATCGCGCTGTGGGCCACTATGTTTGGCATCCTGATGGCAGACCTGACCGCGCGGTCTGGTACGCTTGGCCCGGCGATGGCCGTGCACTTTGCCAACAACATCTCAGTCATGGTGCTGACCGCCACGCCGGACGAGATGTCGGGCCTTGCGCTCTATGTCCTGCCCTTCGGTATGGCGGACGAAGCGGCGATGGCAGCGTGGCTGCCTGTCGACTTTGGGTTCATGCTGGTCAGCTGGCTCGCCGCACGCCTTGCCATCCGCGCTTGATTGCATTTGCCGCGGCCCCGGATTAACTGAAACACAGAACGGCAGCAGGAAGCCCTTATGAACTGGATCACCAACTACGTCCGGCCCCGGATCAACTCGATCTTTTCGCGGCGCGAGACCCCGGACAATCTGTGGACCAAGTGTGATGAGTGCGGCACCATGCTGTTTCACCGCGAATTGGCGGACAATCTGAACGTCTGCACCAATTGCGGCCACCACATGGCGATCACGCCCCGCGACCGGTTCACGTCGTTGTTCGACGGCGGCATCTTTACCGAGGTCGAGGTGCCAGCACCCTTGGCCGATCCGCTGAATTTCCGCGACCAGAAGAAGTATCCCGACCGGATGAAGGCCGCCCAGAAGGCCACGGGTGAGACCGAGGCGATGCTCGTCGCGCGGGGTGAGATGGGCCGCACACCAGTTGTTGCCTGCGCGCAGGATTTTTCCTTCATGGGCGGGTCCATGGGCATGTATGTCGGCAACGCCATCATCGCCGCCGCCGAAGAAGCGGTGAAGCTGAAGCGCCCGCTGATCCTGTTCTCTGCCGCCGGTGGCGCGCGGATGCAGGAGGGTATCCTGAGCCTGATGCAGATGCCACGGACCACCGTTGCCGTGCAGATGCTGAAAGAGGCGGGTCTGCCCTACATCGTCGTCCTGACCCACCCGACGACGGGCGGGGTGACCGCGTCCTATGCCATGCTGGGTGACGTGCACATCGCCGAACCCAATGCGCTGATCTGCTTTGCCGGGCCGCGTGTGATCGAACAGACCATTCGCGAAAAGCTGCCCGAAGGGTTCCAGCGGGCCGAATATCTGCTGGATCACGGGATGCTCGACCGTGTGACCAAACGGACCGAGATGCGGGATGAGTTGATCACCATCACGCGGATGCTGATGGGCGAACCCCCTGCGGTCAAAGGCGACCTGCCCGCCCCTGCGCCCATCCCGACCGAAGAGCCCGTGACCGAGGACGCCCCCAAGGAATGAGCACCGGTTCCGACGCCATCCTCGAGCGGATGATGGCGCTGCACCCCAAGATCATCGACCTGACGCTGGACCGGGTGTGGCGGCTGCTTGAGGCGCTGGGCAATCCGCAGAATGACCTGCCGCCGGTGATCCACATTGCGGGCACCAATGGCAAAGGGTCGACGCAAGCGATGATCCGCGCTGGGCTGGAGGCGGCTGGCCACCGAGTGCACGCCTATACCTCGCCCCATCTGGCGCGGTTTCACGAGCGAATCCTGCTGGCAGGGGAGTTAATCTCTGAACCCGATCTGACGGCCTATCTGGACGAATGCTACGCCGCCAACGACGGCGCTGACATCACCTATTTCGAGATCACGACCTGTGCGGCGCTCCTGGCGTTTGCCCGGACGCCCGCAGACTACACGCTGCTTGAGGTCGGTCTGGGCGGCAGGCTTGATGCGACCAACGTGATCGACCGGCCCGAGCTGACCATCATTACGCCGGTGTCCATGGATCACGAAGCCTTCCTGGGCAACACGCTGGCCAAGATCGCGGGCGAAAAAGCGGGGATCATCAAGCGGGGTGTGCCGGTCATTGTCGGGCCGCAGGAGGATGACGGGCTTGACGTGATCGAGGCTAGGGCGACGCAGCTTGGCGCGCCCATTCTGGCCTACGGTCAACATTGGCATGCGGGTCCCGAACGGGACGGCATGGTCTATCAGGATGAGGCCGGTTTGCTGGACCTGCCCCGCCCGGTTCTGCCCGGCGATCACCAGATCCAGAACGCGGGCATCGCCCTTGCCGCGCTGCGCCACTTGGGCTGCGATGAGACGGCCTGTGAAGCGGCTGTCACTCAAGCGCAATGGCCCGCGCGGATGCAGCGGTTGCGCACTGGGCCGCTGGTGGATCAGGCGGGCGACGCTGAGCTGTGGCTGGACGGCGGGCACAATCCTGCTGCGGGTGCCGCCCTTGCAAGCGTTTTGCGTAGCCTGCCGAAGCGGCCGACACATCTGATCTGCGGCATGTTGAACACAAAGGACGCGCGCGGGTACTTACGCCCGCTTTCGGTGCATGTGGACAGCCTGACCGCGCTGTCTATTCCGGGCGAGAAGAACACATTGCCCGCCGATGAAACGGCGCAGGCGGCGCGGGATGTTGGCATGACGGCATTTGAAGCAAAGGATGCACAGGCCGCGCTGGCCGCAATTCTGGCCAGAGAACCACATGCGCGGGTCTTGATCTGTGGCTCACTTTACCTCGCTGGGGCCATTCTGCGCGAAAACGGGTGAGCACAGCCGTTGGGGCCTCAACATGGGATCAGCCACATCATGTTGACCAGTTTGCGGCCAATTTGCTACATCTAGAACGTATTTTGGCCTGAACGTGGATCAACCATGACGGGCGCGCTTTTGGGGAAGCAGTATGTTCAGGCGGAAAGAGGCGGCGGATGTGGCGTCGCACGCAGCGGACGCATCATCCAACATCAAGCTGCTTTTGGTGGCGTCAGCGTTTCTCGTGGTCACGATTGTCTTGATCCTGCTGCAGCCGGGATCCATGACGCCGCCGACAGAACCCGTCGCTACCGCGCAAGGTGCGGAGGTTGTATCCGACGCCGAAGTGGCGGTGACGCGCGCCGACGCGTCTCTTTTGGATCTCCAGTCCGTGACGGCTTCCGAGGCGGTCAGCCGTCAGTTGCGCCAGCCCATTCGGCTGACCGACACCGATGCGCGGCATACCGATTTGCGCAGCCTGACCTCGGCGGTGTTGATCGGATTTGGATACACGCCGCAGCCGGGCGATCGTTTACAGGCCCTGTTGGTGCAGGCCCTGACCGAAGGGCAATCAAACGCCTATATCGACGCGCTTTTGAACACGGCTGCCGCGCGCGGTGAGTTCCCATTGCCGCACCAGTTGACAACTGCGGCAGGTCGGCTGGACACAGATGCGCTGTTGGTGGCCCTGGTCCGGCAATCTCAAAGCTAGCTCGCCCACTCCGCACTTTGCATTTCGCGCAGGCGCGAGGCGGTGCGTTCGAATTCGAACGTGCCTTCGCCCTCAAGATACAGCATTTCGGGTGTGTCGGCGGCAGAACAGATCAACCGAACATGGGCCTCGTAAAGCGCGTCGATCAGGGTGACGAAGCGCTTGGCCTCGTTGAAATTGCTGCGGCCCAAGCACGGTATGTCGTCGATCATCAGCACTCTGCAAGCCTCGGCGATGGCAAGGTAGTCGCCGGGCCCCAGCGGTTTGGCGCATAGATCGAAAAAGCTGCTGCGCCCGATGCCGTTGCGGAATTGCGGGATGGTCACGGTGCGCCCCTTGATCGCCAGGTCAAGCGCCTCAGCCTGCCCTCCCGACAGATCGGCCCAGATCGCGTCCATCTCGGCCCGTGCCGTTGCGCCGAGCGGGGAGAAGTAGACCGGGCTGCCAGACAGTCGGTCCTGCCGGTAGTCGGTGGGCGAGGCCAATTCCCAGACGACCATCTTGTCTTTCAAAAGGTCGATGAATGGGACAAACAGTTGACGGTTCAGCCCGTCCTTGTACAGGTCATCCGGCACGCGATTGGATGTCGTCACGACCACAACACCGGCGGCAAAAAGAGCCTCGAACAACCGTCCGACGATCATCGCGTCGGTGATGTCCGTGATCTGCATCTCGTCAAAGGCCAACAGGCGGACCGAAGCGGCGACGTCGGCCGCCACAGGCGCGATGGCATCATCCACGCCGCGTTGGCGGGCGGCGTGCATGGCCGCATGAATTTCCTGCATGAAGGCATGGAAGTGAACCCGACGCGCCGGCACGTCGAGGCGTGATGCGAAAAAGTCCATGAGCATCGACTTTCCGCGCCCCACACCGCCCCACAGATACAGCCCCTTGGGCGGTTCGGGCGCCTTGCGGAACAGCCCTTTTTTCACAGGCGCGGCAAGGGCTGCACGGATGCGTTCAAACTCGGGCAGGACGGCCAGTTGCGCAGGGTCGGGCCGCAAGTCGCCCTTGTCCACAAGCGCTTGGTATTCGGTCAAAAGGTCAGTCATCGCCCACCGTCGTAGCGTGCGCATCGGGCCATGGGAAGCGCGGTCAGATCAGGAATGGTGATTGCGATGGCAAGAAATCCTGATTTGACGCAATCACGCGGTTCCATACAGTCGGCAAGCCAACCAGAGATGACCGCCATGACCGACCGCTCCCCCATCTTCACCCCCGTCCTGATCGTCGGCTGTGTGATCATCATGGTCAGCTTTGCCGTACGCGCATCCTTTGGCGTGTTCCAGATCCCGATTGCGGAGGAGTTTGGATGGCTGCGCACCGAGTTCTCGCTCGCCATCGCGATCCAGAACCTGGCCTGGGGCATCGGACAGCCGATTTTCGGCGCGATTGCGGAAAAGATCGGGGACCGCAAGGCAATCATCATGGGTGCGTTGACATATGCTGCTGGCATGGTGCTTTCGGCGTGGTCGACGACGCCGCTTGAGCACCAGCTATACGCGTGGCTTGTGGGATTTGGCGTGGCAGGCACCGGTTTTGGCGTGATCCTGGCCGTCGTGGGCCGGGCGTCCAGCGATGACAACCGGTCGATGAGCCTTGCCATCGCAACCGCTGCAGGTTCGGCCGGTCAAGTCTTTGGTGCGCCGCTGGCCGAATGGATGCTGACCGTGATGACGTGGCAAAGCGTGTTCGTGATCTTTGCTGCCGCCATCCTGACCCTCATCCTGTGCCTGCCCCTCATGCGCGCCCCTGCGATGGCCTCCAAGGCCGAGTTGGAAGAGAGCATGGGGCAGATCCTGATCAAGGCGTTCAAGGATCCGTCCTACACCCTGATCTTTCTGGGCTTCTTTTCCTGCGGCTACCAGCTTGCCTTTGTCACGGCCCACTTCCCGGCCTTCGTGACCGAGGTCTGCGGCCCCATCGTGCCCGGCAGCATGTTGCACAACCTGGGCATCACGACGACGTCCGCGCTGGGGGCCTGGGCCATTTCCCTGATCGGTCTTGCCAATATTGCCGGAACGCTGGCCGCCGGCTGGGCGGGCAAGCGGTTTTCCAAGAAGTACCTGCTGGCGGGTATTTATACGGCCCGTACGCTGGTGGCGGCGCTGTTCATTATCTTCCCGATGACACCCATGACCGTGATCGTCTTTTCCATCGCCATGGGATCATTGTGGCTGGCAACGGTGCCCCTGACGAGCGGGCTTGTCGCTCATATCTATGGGTTGCGGTATATGGGCACGCTTTATGGGATCGTGTTTTTCAGCCATCAGCTGGGGTCGTTTCTCGGGGTCTGGCTGGGCGGCCGGATGTACGACCTTTATGGCTCGTATGAACAGGTGTGGTGGATTGGCGTTGCCGTGGGTGCCTTCAGCGCGGTCGTACATTTGCCCATTCGCGAGCGTCCCTTGGCCCAAACGGCTGCCGCCTAGCCGCGCGAGGCGCGTATCACCTCAAGCACCGCATCTGTGTGCGTGTAGGGCAGACCGTGGCCTGCACCGGTGATCACCGATTGTCGCACCGCCGGGTTCCAGTCTGCCAGCGTATCCCTTGAGGTCAGCGGGATCACATCGTCCCCTTCGCCCCAGATAGCGAGCACCGGTACACCTGCTGCCGCAATCGCCACGTGTTGGTCTTCACATGTGCCGCGCAGCACACCGCGCAAACTGGACAGGACCGCGGGAAAGAACCCGCGGCGTTCCGTTTCACCATGTTGCAGGTCGTGAATATCATCCACGGACGACGGTTGGTCCACCTCGGAAGAAACGCCCCGCCGCAGGGTCCAGGGATAGGCCGCCAGAAACAGCCAGTCGCCCAACACCGGCACGTCGCGCGCAAGGGCAAGTTTGCCGCCCCCCAGTTCGACCATTCCTGCCGGCGCCAGAAGGATCAACTGTTTGACACCGTTGGGATGCCGGGCTGCGAAATGCGCGGCAATGGCGCCGCCCATCGAATAGCCAAACAGGGTCAGCGGCTCCGTCACCCGTTCATGCGCCAGCAGGTCGACCAGCTGGCGTTCAAAGAAGTCTGCCGTCTGGGCCTCGCGTACCCTGTCGGAAAACCCACGCCCATACAGGTCGTAGACAAGAACCCGAAAGCCAAGAAGCGCCAGTCCCCTGGCCATGCCGTACCAGACGAAGGAGGGCGTGGTCAGCCCATGCACGCACACAGCCACCGGACCACGTTCCGGTCCCAACCACTCGAAATGAGTGGTGCCCTGTGACAGAAGGGCGAACTGGCCCGGCGCTTTGGCGCGCTCCGCATCGGTCATGCCCTTGCGACTCCACTCGATCGTGAAGGGCACCGCCGCAAGACCGAGGGCAATCAGCAATACCCACATCAAGAGGCGATCCACCGATCCAGGATGTACCGGCTGGTCATCAGGTCCAGATGCGCGCCGCCACCGTTCTTGAACAGCGTAATGTCGTCCGGGCTGCGGGTGAATGCGCCTAGATCGTAGTAATCGGCAATAAGATGGTCGCGGGTGATCGTGCCTGCCTCCAGAGGGATCTTCACCTCTCCGATATGCCCGACAGTGGTGTCGAAACTGTCAACGAAAACGCGCGATTTCAGCAGGGCATCATCGTCCACCTCGCGCATGTCGGGCCGGTAGGCGCCGATAAGGTCGATGTGCTGGCCTGGTTGCAGCCAGTCGCCATGGATCAGCGGTTCGGTCGACATTGTCGCGCTGGTGATGATGTCGGCGCCGCGGACCGCTTGCTCGAGATCACTCGCAACGGTCAGCGTCGGACGCTCGGCTGCCATGTTTAGGGCATTGGTCCGTGTGCGGTTCCAGACCTGAAAATTTGCATCGGGAAAGATCGCGGAATAGGCATCGTGCAGCGCACGCCCCACCGTCCCTGCGCCAACAATCAGGATGTTGCGGCTGTCTGGACGGGCCAGCTTGCGCGCGGCCAGCAGGCTGTCGCCCGCCGTCTTCCACTTGGTGACCAGGTGAAAATCAATGATGGCTTGCAGCGTGCCATTGGCATCGGAGTAAAGGTTCACACCCCCGTTGATCATTGGTGCGCCCCTGCCCGGATTGTCCGGAAAGACAGTGGCCGTTTTGACCGCCATGCCCATCCCGTCGATCCACGCCGCGCGGCTGAGCAACGTATCGTGATCGCGATAAAGGAATGTATCGCCGATCTCTGCTTGGGGCAGTGCGTGCCCCTCAGCCAGCGCATCGGTCAGGCCAATCCAGTCCAGCAACGCCTCGCCTTCGGCAAAGGGGATGAACGGGACCGAGGTCACGCTGCCTCGCTTTCCGTGAGCAGCCCTTCGGTCACGAGGCGTTTGGCCCACCCTTCGGGCCCTTTGAAGTGGTGCGTCCGCCATCCGCGCATCTGTGCGGCGGCAATATTCTCACTGCGGTCATCGGTGAAAATCAGGCTTTCGCCGCTCAGCCCGCTTTCGTCTTCCAGCATCTTGTAGATCGTCGGGTCGGGTTTGATCACCTTCATGTGGCCCGAGATGAAGTCGCGATCAAACTGTCGCATGAACGGGTAGTCATTCGCGGCGCGGTCATAGGTGTCGACGCCGAAATTCGTCAGGCTGAACACGGGGACGCCCTTGGCCTGCAGCGCGCCCATGATGCGGACGGACCGGTCAATCTGGGGCGACGCCATTTCGATCCAACGGTCGTGCCACATGCGAATTTCGGTGACCCATTGCGGGTGCTTGGCCGCAAGATCGTGAACCGACCGGGCAAAGGGGGCGCCCCTATCCACCTCGAGGTTCATGCCGTCCAGATCGACCTCGTTGAACAAGGTGCGCCGCCGCTCTTCCCCGATCACACTGTCGTAGAACCGCTCGGGCTGCCACTCGATCAAGACATTGCCGATATCAAATACGACGGCTTGAATGGTCATCTTTTTGCTGCTCTCAATTCTCTTTCCAATGCGTCCAGAAAACGCGATCTGTCAGCCTTGGTAAAGCCCTTGCCGCCGCCTTGCCGGAATGGATCAGCCGCGCGCAGGTCGGCCATCAGGTCGCGGGTGGCAAGGACATTGCCGATGTTGGCTTGGGTCAGTGCCTCGCCATTATGCTTCAGTACACGCGCGCCCGCTTCGACACATTTTGCGGCCAGGGGGATGTCGCCGGTGATCACCACATCACCCGGGCCTGCGCGGTCAGCGATCCAAATGTCGGCGATGTCGGGCCCTTCGGGCACGATAACAGTCTCTACCAATGGGTTTTGCGAGGGACGGAGACCACCGTTGGACACGACTTTCATCGGGACCTTGTGCCGTGTGGCAACACGTTCTGCCTCGGCCTTTACGGGGCAGGCATCAGCGTCGATATAAAGCGTCGTCATGCCCAAAGATGTTCGGCGTGGAAGGCCACGTGATCTTCCATGAAGGTCGAGACGAAGAAGTAGGAATGGTCGTATCCCGGCTGCATCCGGAACTGGATCTGCTGACGCCGCGCTGCTGCGGCTTCGGCGAGTGCTTCGGGTTTCAGCAGGTCGATGAACTGGTCGTTCGTGCCGGTGTCGATCAGCATCGGCCCGTCAAAGCCTCGGTCACGCATGCACAGCGTGGCATCGTGGGGCGACCAGATCTCTTCATTGTTCCCCAAATATGCAGACAACTGTTTGCGCCCCCAGTCGCTGGCCGTGGGGTTTGTGATCGGTGAAAAGGCCGACACTGACCGGAACTGTCCCCGCGGGGACATCGCCATGGTCAGCGCACCGTGCCCGCCCATGGAGTGCCCCGTGATCGACTGGCGGTCCATGTCTATGTCGAAGTTCCGTTCCAGCAGAACCGGCAACTCGTCCATCACATAGTCCCACATGCGGTAATGGGAGGCCCACGGCTCTTCGGTGGCGTTCACGTAAAATCCGGCGCCTTTCCCAAGATCATAACCATCGTCATCTGCTACCTCATCGCCGCGGGGGGACGTGTCGGGGAAGCACAACGCGATGCCGTGCTCAGCCGCCCACGCCTGCGCGCCCGCCTTTGTCATGGCGTTTTCGTGGGTGCAGGTCAGGCCTGACAGATACCAGAGCAGGGGGACGGGTCCATCCTTGGCCTCGGCGGGCAGGAACAGGCCAAAGGTCATGTCGCAGGAACAGGCGGTCGAGGCGTGTGTATAGACCCCTTGGGTGCCGCCGAAGCAGGTGTTTTCAGAGACAGTATCCATAGGCATGTTCCTTTCGTTTTCCCATCGCTACCGGGGGTTGGCGCGTGCGGCAAGTTGCGGGAGCCTCCGGCGGCGGTTTATTTGGCGAAATGAAGAAGGATCAGCTCACCCACGCGATCACCGCTGTGAGGGTTGCGACGCTGAGTGTGGTCGAGACGAGGATGGCGGCAGAGACCCTTTGTGGGGCAACGCCATAGTGCTGTGCCAGCATGTAGATGTTGCCTGCCACGGGCATGGCAGCGCAGGCAATGATCATGGCCGCGCCAAAGGGCTCGACGCTGAAAAGGAAGAGCGCTGAGAACGCGACAAAGGCCGGGTGCAGCACCAGTTTGCATAAGCTGAGCCAACCCGCGATTTCAATACGCTCGGCTGATTTGGAGGCGAGGGAGGCACCGATGGCGAACAGGGCACCCGGTGTCGCGGCACCGCCGAGGATCGTCAGAAAGTCGTTCATCGGGTCAGGGATGGGTATTTTGAGGCCCGACCACAGAAGGCCTAGGGCCATCGCGACGATCATCGGGTTTTTTAGCAGGCCCATCCCGATGGTCTTGATGATCGCCGGTGACATGCGCCCATCGCGCCCGATGGTGATCAGGATAACGATCAGGCTGGAAAACACGATGAGGTCCGTGGCGAGGACCAGCATCACGGGGCCAATGGCTTCTGGACCGAAGAGGAGCGCTAGCATGGGCAACCCCAGAAAGCCCGCGTTGCCGATCACCGCGCATTGCGCTTCGACCGCGTTGGTCTGCACATCAAGGCCGCGCAGGAAACCGACCATGGTCGCGATTCCGTAGACGAAAGCGGTGCCCCAGAGGTACGCTGCAACAAGACGTCCATCCCAAACCTCGGCCAGTTCGAGGTTTGCGGCAAAGCGAAAGATCATCGCGGACAGGGCGAAATAAAATACGAATTTCGTCAGATAGGCCGTCGCCTCTTCGGTGAAAAAGCGGGTGCGGCCCGCCCAATAGCCAAGGCCGATCAGCGCGAAAAAGGGCAGGGTCTTCAGCAGGATGGGCAGCATGCATCAGGGATAGCGCGTGTTGTCTTGGCTATCCACTGCCGATGATCCTGCGCGCCGCGAAAAGCGCTATCTCAGGGGGTGCTGCGGTGTTATGCGGTGACTTTTGATGTGGGGCAAGCGGTGTGGGCCGTTGGTTTTTCGTGTAGAAACTGAACGAAACGGTTTATATTGAGGATCATCCCGCTGCACAGGACGCCAGATGAACGACGCAATGCCAATTGTCCGTAAGGGCCGGAAATTTGACCAGGTTCTGGACGGGGCGCGTGATGTGTTCATGGCCGACGGCTTTGAGGGGGCGAGTGTGGATGACATTGCCCGCGCCGCGGGGGTCAGCAAGGCGACGCTCTATAGCTACTTCCCGGACAAGCGCCTGCTGTTCATGGAGGTGGCCAACTCGGAATGCGCCCGCCAAAGTCAGGATGCCATCGACAATATCGACATGAATGCCGCGCCGCGCGAGGTGCTGTGCCAGGCCGGCAAACATTTCCTGAGGTTCATCACGTCGAAGTTCGGACAACAGGTGTTTCGTATCTGCGTGGCGGAATCGGATCGCTTCCCCGAGATCGGGCGCGCCTTTTACAAGTCCGGGCCCGAACGTATGCGTGCCGAGATGGGCGAGTATTTCGAGGCCGCCGTGGCGCGCGGGGACCTGAAGATTGACGATTACACGCTGGCAGCGGACCAGTTTGGTGAGCTGTGCAAGGCGGATATCTGGCCGCGCCTGATGTTCGGGGTGATCGACAGCGTCACCGAAGAAGACATCGACCGCGTCGTCGACAGCGCCGTCAAGACGTTCCTGGCCCGCTACGGCGCGTGATGTCGCAGGTGGGCTGACTCGACTCAAGGACCCGACTCAGCCTAGTTTGGCATGAGAACAAATTAAGAACATTTGTGCATGCCCAACCGTCGTATCCTGTCCATCTGGTTTCCCAGGCTTGGGGTTGAGCGCCTGATCAGGCGTCAGCCCGTACTGGCGGATCAGCCTGTAGCTGTCGCGTGCGAACAACAGAACATGCAGGTGATCACCGCCCTGAACGGGGTGGCGCAGGCGGCGGGTCTGCAGGTGGGACAGCCCGTGCGCGATGCCCATGCGATGTGTCCGGGGCTTTTGACCTTTCCGCGCAGCCCGCAAGGAGAACAGCGGTTTCTTGAGGCGTTGCAGCGTTGGGCGGGCAAGTTTTCGCCCTGGGTCGCGCCCGAGGATGGGGACGCGCTGGTCGTTGATCTGACGGGCTGTGCGCATCTGTTCGGAGGCGAGGCGCAGTTGATGCAGGTGGTGCAGGATGACTGCACCGATTTGGGCCTAAGCGTTTTGATGGGGCTGGCCGACACGCGCGGGGCGGCTTGGGCCCTGGCCCGGTATGCGGGACGCGCGGCGGGGTCGGATCGGTCGGGCGATTCCATTGATCAAGAGGCGCGCGCCACGCGGTCCCGCGCGGGCAAGCGGCGGCATTGGACCAAGGGGGGTGCGGCCCCCGGTGTCACCATGCAGGTCTCCGATATCAAACGGATTGCGCCGCCCGGCCAGACCTATGGTGCGCTGTCGCCCCTGCCCATTGCCGCCCTGCGCCTGGACGCGGATATGACGGCGCAGCTGGGCCGCCTGGGGCTGCGCCGGGTGGGGGATCTACTGGGCCAGCCACGGGCCGGATTGGCGCGTCGGTTCGGGCGCGGGTTGGTCATGCGGCTGGACCAGGCGATGGGCAGCGCGCCCGAGCCTGTGTCTCCCGCAAAGCCGCCTGATCACTTTGCCGTCCGCATGACCTTGCCCGACCCAATCGGGCTGGCCGAGGATGTGATGGCTGCCATTGACCGGACTCTGCCCCGGCTCTGCAAGATGCTGGAAGACAAGGGAAAAGGCGCGCGGCGGGTGATGCTGCAAGCCCATCGCAGCGATCATGCCATTGAGGTGGTCGAGGTGGGGTTGGCCCGTCCCACGCATGATCCGCACCGCATCCGACCGCTGTTGGAGATGAAGATCGAGGAGATCGACGCAGGCTTTGGCATCGACATGATCCGCGTGTTGGCTACGCAGGTTGAGCCGGTTCACGACGTGATGCCCGTGGGTCACCGCGAGGCAGGGGCCGCCGTGCAGGCACGGCTGAACAGCGCCAACGCGATGGACGATCTGATCGGGCGGCTGGGCGCGCGGGTGGGGCTGGATTCCATCCGGCGCTTTGAACCGGCGGACAGCCATATCCCTGAAAAATCTCACAAGGTCATGTCTGCTGCGTGGTCGGAACCGCATCAAGGGCCGTGGCCCAAACCTACAAATCCGCGCCCCTTGTTGCTGTGGCACCCCGAGCCTGTGCACGCCCCGGCGACCCCCAAGATGCCGAAGGTTTTCCGCTGGCGGGGCATGGACCTGACCCGGCACCGCGCCATCGGCCCCGAGCGGATCGCGCCGGAATGGTGGCTGGACGATCCGAACTGGCGGTCGGGCACGCGGGATTATTGGGTGACGGACACGACGGACGGGCAGCGGCTGTGGCTGTTCTATGCCCATGGCGGCGCGATGTCGGCGGGGTGGTTTTGTCACGGATCCTTTGCCTGACCGTACGGTGGGGTTAACGCAGCGTGCGGTGGGGCCGAGCGCGCGAAACTGCGAAGTTTCGAATGAAAACTGCGATATTTGGGCAGGCCAAACAGGGGCGAAATCGGGCCGTTTTGCGGAAACTGCACATTTTCCGCGTCAAACTGCGTGTTTTAGTCCCTGACGATCACAGGGCACCGGTTAACCATTCGGTAAGGTGCGATATCGCGTTAACCTTGGTAAATATCCGGTGAATTTCGGGCGGGCTTTGCCCGCTTACAGACCAGACAAAACGGTCCTTTTGGCAGGTGGCGGCGATCAAGGACGCGCTACGCTTCTTGGCTTTGTGGGTGCGGCGACGATCTGGCCTGTAGCCGGGTGTCGCGGTAGCCGCTGGCCGCTACGGACCCGCAGAGCGGTTTCCATTGACAGCCACCACACGCGCCGTGCACCTGTTCGGCGGCATATGAGCCGCGCAGGTTGGCGAGCTGTGCGGCGCCAAGCGTCAGCCTGTCGCCAGCCACAAGATCACGTTGAAGGGAGGATGCGACCTCTGCCAGCGCGATCTGGTCGCGCCGCCTGACACTGGCCGTGTGGCAGTGTCCGTCGCCCCCTTCCAGAAGGGGTGCGCAGATATCATCGGGTCCCTCGACGATCAGCATGTCTTCGCCGTCGCTGAGACGGGCGGCCATCCTATCGAGGTTGGCGACAAAGGCCGGGGTGTAGCCTTTGCCCACGTAGGTCAGCACGCACAGCAGATGGTGTGCGCGCAAGCGGACCGTCACGAACCGGGCGCGCGCTTGGCCCGTTTGGCCAGACCGAGCAGGATCATTGCGCCAAGTGCCGATTTCAGCACGCCCCCGACGATGAAGGGCAGCACGCCGCCTGTGATTGCAGCTTCGACACCGATCAGAACTGCCAGCCATGCGGCACCCACGACGAGGCAGAGCGCATTGCCCGCCAGCATCGCGGCAAAGGCGAGGCCAAGGCGGTGGCCGTTCCAGCCGCGTTCCACGAGCCAGCCGGTCAGCGCACCCGCGAGGATGAAGGCGAAGAGGTAGCCGCCGGTCGGGCCGATGAAGTGATGCGCCCCGGCAGCGCCGCCTGCGAGGACGGGAAGGCCAAGGGCCCCCTGACCAAGCCAGGCGATGATGGTCGCACCGCCCAGCCGCCATCCGTAGAGCGCGCCGACCAGCGTTACCGCAAAGGTTTGCATCGTCACCGGGACGGGCACCATCGGCACCTCGATATAGGAGGACAGCGCGAGGAACAGCGTGCCGCAGATCACAAATGTGACCTTCCAAAGAGAGGACATTTGACCGATCCCGATGGGACTGCCGACGGTATGTGTGGATGTGGACAAGGGTTTGGCTCTTTTTTGTTGGACTGCGATCACGGGTGCGTGTGACCAAGGTACTGTGGTCGAAGGAAATTCTGTTGGAAAGCGGGCGACATGCTGCGTCGGCTGTTACTTGCCGAAAGCATGGGGGTGTTTCAAGGGCAGTTGTGGCTCTGGCAGAGGGCGCTGGGCCTTTGCATCAGCGGTTGGTTCTTGGACCGGGTGCGGAGGGCAGGTATGCCGACACATCCATGATCGGTTTGGGAGGGATGCGCATATGGCGTTTGATGAGGACCGGGTGCGCGCCGCGCTTGAGACCGCATGGTCGCTGGACACGGCGCAGCAATGGTCCAAGGAGAACCCGGCCAATGGGCAATGCAATGTCACCAGCGCCGTGATCCATGATTTGTTTGGTGGGCAGGTTTTGCGGACGCCGTGTGCGGGCGTCTGGCATTACTACAACCGTATTGATGGTCAGCGTTGTGATCTGACCGACAGTCAGTTTGTCCGGCCGGGTGCGCGTTTTGCTGCGCCTGATCCCTATCAGGATGCGCTGACGGATCGTGACGCTGCGATGGACGGCATTCCGGAGCGCGAATACGAGGCGTTGAAGGTGGCGCTGTTGGATCGGTTGTCGTGACCGTTGGGGTGGCTGTGCGCCCTACCGCTTGTCCACGATCCTGACCGCCTTGCCCTGTGACCGCTCTATGCTGCCAGGATCGGACACGTCGACTTTGACGCTGATCCCGATGGTTTGCTTGATCCGTGACGCCAGTGCGCGGGCGGCGTCGGTGCTGTCGCCCCCATTGGTCGCCTCGCACAGCACGCGCATCTGGTCCATGCGGTCGGGTTTGGTCAGTTCGATCTGGAAATGCGGGGCGAGGCCGGGGGTGGCCATCAGGCATTCCTCGATCTGGGTGGGGAAGACGTTGACGCCGCGCAGGATGATCATGTCGTCGCTGCGTCCGGTGACCTTTTCCATGCGCCGCATGGAGCGGGCGGTGCCGGGCAAAAGCCGGGTGAGGTCGCGGGTGCGGTAGCGGATGATCGGGAACGCTTCCTTGGTCAGCGAGGTGAAGACAAGTTCGCCCATTTCGCCGTCTTCGACGGGTTGCCCCGTGTTCGGGTCGATGATTTCGGGGAAGAAGTGGTCTTCCCAGATGTGCAGGCCGTCTTTGGTTTCCACGCATTCCATTGAGACGCCGGGGCCGATGACTTCCGACAGGCCGTAGATGTCAACGGCGTGCATGTCGAAGGCCTGTTCGATTTCCGTGCGCATGGCGTTGGTCCAGGGTTCGGCGCCGAAGATGCCAACTTCGAGCGAGGAGGCGCGGGGGTCGAGGCCCTGCTCGTTGAATTCGTCGAGGACCGAGAGGGCGTAGGACGGCGTGACCGTGATCCCCTTGGGTTTGAAGTCTTCGATCAGGCGGACCTGGCGGGGGGTCATGCCGCCGGAGATGGGGATCGTGGTGAGCCCAAGCGCGTCGGCGCCGAGGTGGATGCCGAGCCCGCCGGTGAAGAGGCCGTAGCCATAGGCGTTGTGCAAAAGGTCACCCGGTTGCAGGCCCGCGGCGCGCAGGGAGCGTGCGACCACGTTGCCCCAGTTCTTGAGGTCGTTTTCGGTGTAGCCGACGACCGTGGGTTGCCCGGTGGTGCCGGAGGAGGCGTGGATGCGTTTCACGTCCGTACGGGGAACCGCAAACATGCCGAACGGGTAGTTGGCGCGCAGGTCCTGTTTGGTGGTGAAGGGGAATTTGGAGAGGTCGCTAAGCGCGGTGAGGTCATCAGGGTGGATGCCAGCGGCGTCGAAGGCGGCCTTGTAGTGCGGCACGTTCTGGTAGGCGTGGTTCAGTGACCATTTCAGACGGTCGAGTTGCAGCGCCGCGATCTCGTCCCGGCTGGCGATTTCGATGGGATCGAGGGTGTCTTTGGCGGGGGTAAGGTCTTTCATTCCGTGTTCTCCTCGAAATGCGTGCCGGAGATTTCGCGGGAGAGGCCGCGGAAGAGGGCGATCTGGCGGGTGTCTGCGCCGGTGACGGTGACGTCATAGGTGCCGGAGCGGCCCTCGCGTGCGACCTCCGTCGCGGTGGCGGTCAGCACCTCGTCCAACTGGCCGGGGGCAAGGTAGGTGATCTGGTTCGATTGCGCGACGGTGAGCCGGTTGTAGCTGTTGCAGGCGAAGGCAAAGGCGCTGTCTGCCAGGGTAAAGATCATGCCGCCGTGACAGATGCCGTGGCCGTTGAGCATGTGTTTGCGTACCTGCATCGTCAGGGTCGCCGTGCCGGGGCCGACGTTTTCGATCCGCATGCCGAGGGCCTGGCTGGCATCGTCCGTGGCCCACATGGCGTCCGCGCAGCGCTGGGCGCGCTCTTCGGGTGTCATCCGGCATCCTCCCCTATGCGTTTCAGACTTGTCCAACTTTGCCGTCATTTTGTAACGCTTTCAAGCATGTTGGCACGGCTCTTGAATTTGTGAGCGGGCCGCGCAAGTGTGGTGCCATGACGCTTCAGACGCCACCCCCGTCCAATCTTCGCGAAATGCCGAGCCCGCAGGTGGCTTTTCACAGAACCGAGCTGTCCGTGATCCTGTCGCTTTATGGGCGCATGGTCGCGGCAGGGGAATGGCGGGATTACGGGATTTCCTGTTTGCGTGATGTGGCGGTGTTTTCGGTGTTTCGGCGGACGGCGGAGAACCCGATGTACCGCATTGAAAAGCGGCCCAAGCTGCGCGGTAAGCAGGGGATGTATGCTGTCATTGGCATGGACGGGCAGGTGCTGCGCCGGGGGCAGGATCTGAAGACCGTGCTGCGGGTGCTTGAGCGGAAGCTGATCCGGGCCGTTGAGTGAATTGTCCGCTGACGCGGGCGCGATCTATTTTTTCTGACGAGGGGGCTGTCTGCCCCCTCGAGCTCCCCCGACCGTATTTGGAAAGAGAAGAAGGCGTTTATGGCCGTTTGTGGCTGGTGATCTCGCCGTCGCCATTGGCCTTGATCCGTTTTGTGGCGGGGGCGATGGGTTCTTCGACCACGGCCATGTGGGTGGCGTTGGCGTGGATCATGTGGGTGGGGCTGGTGACGAGGGCGACGTGTCCCTTCCAGAAGAGGAGGTCGCCCGGTTGGTACGGGCCGGTGGCGTCGCTGAACGCGGCTTCCTGTTGGTCGCTGTCGCCGGGGCAGGAGAAGCCCGCCGTCGTGAGCGCGATTTGGGCGAGGCCGGAACAGTCGATGCCGGCGCGTGTGTTGCCGCCCCAGAGGTAGGGCGTGCCGAGGAAGAGGCGGGCTGTGTCGATCGGGTTTGCGCTGTAGGGGAGGGGCGACAGGTTGGGCTTGGGCACGTGGCCGAAATGGGTTTGGATGTAGTCCGCTGTCTCAGACAGGGCGGTCAGTTTGGTGCCGAAGGTGAGGGTCGCTGTGTCCGGTGATTTAAAAGTCGCGTGGTCGTAGCTATGTGCGGCCGGGGTTGTGACCATGTGGGTCGGTTCCGTCACCGGGCCGATGGCGTTGGACGGGACAAAACCGATATAGCCGTCGAGGTCGGCGCGGATATAGGCGTGGCCGTCGGTTTGGCCGAGTACTGTCACACGCGCCCCTGCGATGAGTTGCCTGTCGCGGGGGCCGTTTGGGGCGCGGAGCAGGTCAACGAAGGGGACAGTGATCTGGCCGGGGGCTGTGCCGTCGACCAGATGCGGGTCGGGGGTGGTTCGGCGGTCTGTCACAGCTTGAGTATCTTTGGCAGTGCGTCGAGCAGGGCGCGGGTGCCCTGGCCGACGCCGCCCTTGGGCCGCGCGGGGGCGCTGCTGGGTTGCCAGCCGTAGATGTCGAAATGAATGTAGGGGGCGCTGCCCACGAAGCGGCGCAGGAAAAGGGCGGCGGTGATGGAGCCCGCGAAGCCGCCCTTGGGCGCGTTGTCGAGGTCAGCGATGCCGGGTTCGATCATGGATTCGTAGGGCGCGTGGAAGGGCATGCGCCAGACCGGGTCGGCGGTTGTGGTCGCTGCCTCTTCGAGTGCCGCTGAAAGCGGCATCTCATCAGTGTAGTAGGGGGCGAGGTCGGGGCCGACGGCCACACGGGCCGCCCCGGTGAGCGTGGCCATGGAGATGATGAGGTCCGGCGCGTCCTCGTCCGCGAGGGCCAGTGCGTCGGCCAGCACCAGACGCCCTTCGGCGTCGGTGTTGTTAATCTCGACCGTCAGCCCCTTGCGGCTGGTCAGGATGTCCTGAGGCCGGAAGGCGTTGCCCGAGACGCTGTTTTCGACCGCCGGGATCAGAACGCGCAGTTGGACGGGCAGTCCGGTTGCCATGATCATGTGGGCGAGGCCGAGGACAGCGGCGGATCCGCCCATGTCCTTTTTCATCAGGCCCATGGAGGCGCCGGGTTTGAGGTTGAGGCCACCGGTGTCAAAGCAGACCCCCTTGCCCACCAGCGTGAGTTTCGGACCCGTTTCGCCCCATGTCATGTCGATCAGCCGGGGCGCGCGGTCGGCGGCGCGGCCCACTGTGTGGATCATCGGGAAGTTCTGCGCCAGCAGGTCGTCGCCCGTGATGACCGTGATGGCTGCGCCATGGGTTTCGGCCAGATCGCGGGCGGCCTGTTCCAGATCGGGTGGGCCCATATCAGCGGCGGGTGTGTTGATCAGCGTGCGTGTCAGCGCCTCGCCCGCGGCAATTGCTTCGGTCCGCGCGGCGTCGATACCGTCCGGTGCGACCAACCGGGCCGGAAACGAGGATTGATCCTTGTACCGGTCAAACCGGTAGCTGGCGAGCAGCCAACCCAGCGCTTCTGTCCGTAGCTGATCCGTCGGCAAGTCGGTGACAAGCTGGTAGGTTCCTTTCGGCAGCTGGGCCGCGGCCGCTGCAACGTGGAAACGGCCGCGCGCACGAGAGCTTTCGTTGCCGTAGCCGATCACCGCCTGTGTGCCACCGGGCAGCAACAGAGCCTGCCCAATGGCACCGGTAAAGCCGTGCGCGTCGATCCACTCCTGCACCGCATCTGATTGCGTGGCTCGCCAATCCGGTACGGCGCTTTCTGCCAAAAGGTGAACAGACCGGGTGGTGTCATCCGGCGTGGCAAAGCTGAGCGTCATGGCGGTGCGGGTCCTGCAAGTCTAATCGAAGCAAACCCTAGCCTGTTTGGGCTGCGTCGCAAGAGTGCCCTAGATTTGAATGTCTTGCAGGTCCCAGATCGCCGTGAGCGACCCTTCGCCCGTGCGCAGCAGGCGGCCGAGCGTGGCAGCAAGCGCAACCTGGTCGCGCGCCTCGGTACAGGTCACTACATCCTTGGCCACACTGGCCAGCACATCCATTCCGATCTGGTCGGCAATGGCGATCAGCGATTTGGCCGAACGACGCAATTCTTCCAGCTCGCCCTTGCGATAAAGCCGGTCGCAATGGGCCATGCGCAGGGCTAGTTCCTCCATCGCGCGGCACACGACATCCTCGGCGTTTGCCGGGTCCATCTCGCCGTAAAGCGCGTGCAAGCGGTCATGATTGACCTGCACGGATTCGTGCAGTTGAATTTGTGTTACTGTTGACAAAACGTCACCTCTTCTCACCCAAAAGTCGTCCGCCCCCACGGCTGCGACATGCATAGGTCAAAGAGCCTTCCCAAATCGTTATGCCGGACCTGTCTTTTCGCTCGAATTTGTCGCGAAATCGGGATAACCACCGCCCTCAATATGTGCGGGGCAGTCCTATTGGGCCCGGACCGACGCAAGCGCTTGCCTGTGCTCTCGTCGTCCGGCCCGATGACACGTTTCGCGCGCGAAACACTTGATTTGCAACCGGTGTAAGACCGGGCATCAAAGGGGACAGAGTTGGATCAAATCCTGAGCCTTGCGGCGACAAACCTGCTGTCGCCCATCATCCTGAGTTTTGCCCTTGGTGTGGCTGCGTCGCTGGCCCGGTCCGACCTGAACATTCCCGAGGCTGTGGCCAAGGGCATGTCGATTTACCTTCTGTTCGCCATTGGTTTCAAAGGCGGGGTGAGCGTGGCGGATCATGGCATTGACGGGACGCTTGCGGCATCCCTTCTGGCCGGGATCGTGTTGTCTGCCGCCTTGCCTATCGTGGCCTTTGGCCTCTTGCAGGTGATGGGGAACCTGAGCCGGTTGGATGCAGCGGCGGTGGCGGCGCACTACGGGTCGATTTCCATCGTGACCTTTGTGGCTGCGACATCAGTTCTGAGCAGCAGTGGCATCGCGTCCGAGGGTTATATGGTGGCCGTTGCTGCCGCGATGGAGGCACCTGCGATTCTGTCGGCGCTTTGGTTGATTTCGCGGGGCGGGGACAGCCGGAGGATGGATCCCGAATTGCTGAGAGAAATCATGCTGAACGGCTCCATCGTGTTGCTGGTGGGCAGCTTTTTCATCGGTTGGATCACGGGGAACGAGGGGCTGGCCAAGATCGAAGCCTTTATCGTGTCGCCGTTTCAGGGTGTTTTGTGCCTGTTCCTGCTGGATATGGGGCTGGTGGCGGGCCGGGGCCTGCGCGGTGGATCGGGTGTGTTGAAACCCGGTGTGCTGACCTTTGGTGTCGTGATGCCGCTGGTCGGGGCCATGTTTGGCTGTGTCGCTGGCCTGCTCTTGGGCGTCAGCACGGGCGGTGTGGCTTTGTTCATGGTGCTGTCGGCCTCGGCCAGCTATATTGCGGTGCCTGCGGCCATGCGGGTTGCGTTGCCTGAGGCCAACCCGTCGATCTATCTGACCTTGTCGCTCGGGGTGACTTTTCCATTCAATCTGACGCTCGGCATTCCAATCTATGTCGCCGTCGCCAGCGCGCTGACCGGGGGATAAGCGGATGCAAACACACAAGGCCAAACGTGTCGCCATCATCATCGAACAGGTGATGCAGAGCCGGTTGACCGACGCGATGGAGAAGGCCGGCGTGACCGGGTGGACTGTCTTGCCTGTGCTGGGCGGATCCGGCGATTCGGGGACCTGGAGCCGTGAGGGTCAGGTCAGCCGGGGCACCGGCATGGTGCAGGTGCTGTGCGTGATCCGGCCCGAGCGGTTGGATGGGCTGCTGGACGCCGCCTTTGCCGTGGTCGAGCGGCATATCGGGATTGTCACCGTGAGCGATTGCGAGGTGCTGCGGGCCGAAAGGTTCTGACAGGAAATGGGCGACGCCTCCCACCGGATGCGCCGCCCTGACCACTCGTTACCCCACTGATCCGCACGCCACTCACCCCATTCACTGGTTCCTTCTGCGCGCGGATATGTCTGGCGTGATGCCGATGTTCCATCTGCGTTTTTTTCAGGCGCACCTGATCAAACCACCCCATGGTCGGGGCGCGCTGCGTCGCTAGATGGAAGTTGGCATTCTGCCGTATGTTGGACGCGTGCACTGTCGTGGCGTCCTGTTGGTCGGATCAGCGTGTGCTGTGAGATCCGACCGGTAGCTTCGGGTATGACAGGATCATGTTACCAATGTCTTGCGTTGAAGCGGCTAGGTTTAACGAATACATCGGATCTGTATTTTTTCTCAAGATTTCAGAGAGATATGCTGTATGTCCAAGTGCTTACAATTCTAATTAAGCTGCATTTTATGGTTTGCTCTGGTGGCTCTTTGCTCTCCGCAAACTGGGATGCTGTTGGGCGTAATGATTGCTTAACGGCTTCGGACCACGTTTTATCTATGATATTTGGTCAAGCTTTTTGACGCTGCAATGCCGGACTACCCGTATCGGATGGCCCACCTGCTTGCGGGCCCGACCACAAAGGCCGAACCCGACGATTTTGGTGTGATCGAGTCCTTCTAGCCCTTTTTCAGCACGCGCTGGCCCAGAACTTCGGCAATCTGCACGGCGTTCAGGGCGGCGCCTTTGCGCAGGTTGTCCGACACGCACCAGAAGTTCAGGCCGTTGTCGATCGTGCTGTCCTGCCGGATGCGGCTGATGAACGTGGCAAAGTCGCCCACGCATTCGATCGGCGTGACGTAGCCGCCGTCTTCGCGCTTGTCGATCACCATGATGCCCGGCGCTTCGCGCAGGATGTCGCGGGCTTCGTCTTCGTCCAGGAAGTCTTCGGTCTCGATATTGATCGATTCCGAGTGGCCGACGAAGACCGGCACGCGCACGCATGTGGCCGTGACCTTGATCGACGGATCGACGATTTTCTTCGTCTCAGCGACCATCTTCCACTCTTCCTTGGTCGAGCCATCGTCCATGAAGACGTCGATATGCGGGATCACGTTGAAGGCGATCTGCTTCTGGAACTTCTTGGGCTCAACCTCGGATGTGGGGTTGTAGACCGCCTTGGTCTGGTCCCAGAGCTCGTCCATCCCCTCCTTGCCCGCGCCGGACACGGATTGGTAGGTCGAGACGACCACGCGCTTGATCTTGGCCCGGTCGTGCAGCGGCTTCAGCGCCACGACCATTTGCGCGGTCGAGCAGTTGGGGTTGGCGATGATGTTCTTCTTCGCATACCCTTCGATCGCGTCGGCGTTCACTTCGGGCACGATCAGCGGCACATCGGGGTCGTAGCGGTAGAGCGACGAGTTGTCGATGACCACGCAGCCTGCGGCGGCCGCCTTTGGCGCGTATTTCTTGGTGGCATCGGAGCCGATGGCGAACAGCGCCATGTCCCAGCCCGTGAAGTCGAATGTGTCGAGGTCCTTTGTCGTCAGTGTCTGATCCCCAAAGGACACTTCCGTGCCCAAGGAACGGCGGCTTGCCAGAACGGCCAGCTCGTCCACGGGAAACTGGCGCTCGGCCAGGATGTTCAGCATTTCGCGGCCCACATTGCCGGTGGCGCCTGCGACGACGACACGATACCCCATAATAGACTCCTTTTCGGGTAGGTGCGTGGCCCTTACACCCAATGTCTGCTGGGGGAAAGGGCGTCAGTCGGTGGCATCACGGCTAAGTGCATAGATGGCCACACCTATTGCGAGGGCAATGGAGAAAAAGCTGAAGATCGCGATGTATGGGGCTGTCGGATCGCCGCCTGCGGTCGCAGTGTGGATGCGGCCCGAGATGGTTTGCATGACCCCCACGCCGCCGATTCCAAAGAGATTCATCAGCGTCACGCCCCGCCCGGTGAGGTGCGGGGGAAAGAAGCTGCGCGCGTGGGCGATGATGACCGGGAAGGATGCGCCGAGTGCGCCGATGGCGGCGAAAAGCGCGATAGAGGTCCAGGGGCCTGCGTCGATCCAGAAGATGACGAGGGTCAGCATGGCGATGGTGAGTGCGTTACCGGTGAACACGACCCATTTGCGGGTGCCGAAGATCCGGTCGAGCGGGCCATAGGCGATTGTGCCGAGGATCATGGCGAGGCTCATCACCAGCGTGGCGATGCCGATCTGGGCGGTGGTCTGGTCGAAGACGTCGCGCAAGTATGGCCCGATCCAGAGGCCGCGTACCGCTGCGACCGGGGCGTAGTTCACGAACATGATCGGGATGATAAACCACAGGACCGGCATGCGCAGGAGGTCGAAGAGGGAGCCTTTGCCCGCCTTCTCCGCCTTGGCCGGGTCCCGGACGGAGAGCAGGACGCCTAGGGCGACGGTGGCTGAGACTGCCGAGAGCGCCCACATTGTGTTGCGCCAGCCGATGGTGTCGACGGCGAAGGCGGTGGGGTAGCTGGAGATCAGGTTGCCGATGGTGCCGATACCGATCATCAGCGCCGCCAGCGTGGCAAAGCGTGCCGGGTCAAACTCGCGCGCGAAGATGTAGAAGCTGGCCATCAGGACGGGCGAGCAGCCGATGCCGATCAGGGCCATGGCGGCGTGGATGTAGATGGGGCCTTGGGCCACGGCGAAGAGGGCTGCACCCCCGGCGCCTCCGATGAGGAACAGCCAGCCGCCCGTGCGGCGGGGGCCGAGCGTGTCGAGCGCCTTGCCCACGGGCAGTTGCATCAACGCGAAGGCAAGGAACCAGTAGCCGGAGGCTGTGGCGAGCACGTCGGGTGTGACGCCCAGTTCCGCCTCAAGCGGGCCGGTCAGAACGGCCAGGAAGGCACGAAAGAACTGGCTTAGCACGTAGGCCAGCGCCAGCAGGATCAATCCGATTTGCATGGGGTCCTCACTCCTGTCGCTTGCGTGGCATGAGCGCTGGGGAGGTGCAAGGCGCATTGTGATGGGGCGGGCCCGTGCTAGGGTCGGGATGAAGAGGTACAAGATGTTTTATGACGACCTGCCGCGATTGACGGCCTTTGGGGATGTGGCAGATTTGAGCCGTTACACGCCTTTGCCGGATGATTGGGTGGTTGGTGTGTCCGACATCGTGGGGTCCACCGATGCGGTCGCGGCGGGCAAATACAAGACGGTGAACATGATCGGGGCAGCGGTGATCTCGGCCCAGATCAATGCGGCTGCGGGGCGGGCCTTTCCCTATGTGTTTGGCGGTGACGGGGCCGCCTTTGCCCATCCGCCGGAATTTGCGGCAGAGGCTGCGCAGGCGCTTGGGGCTGTGCAGGCTTGGGCGCAGGAAGAGTTTGATATGGGCCTGCGTGTGGGCCTTTACTCTGTCGCTGACATTCGTGCCGCCGGGCCGGAGGTGGCCGTTGCGCGCTACGCTGTGTCGGACGGCGTGGACTATGCCATGTTCGCGGGCGGTGGCGTCAGCTGGGCTGAGGCGCAGATGAAGGCCGGGGCCGAGACGGTGCCGCCTGTCCCCGCGGGGACACAGCCGGACCTGACGGGGCTAAGTTGTCGCTGGAGCCATATGAAGGCGCGGAACGGGACGATCTTGTCGTTGTTGCTATCGCCGGAGGAGGGTGCTGATACTGCACGTTTTGGTGCGGTGGTCGAAGCGGTGCTGGCCGAGGTAGCGCATTTGGAGCGGGGTGGACACCCTGCACCACCGGAGGGGCCGGGTACGGGCTGGCCCCCGGTGGGTGCAACGCTGGAGGCGCATGCCAGCCATGGCGGCAAAGGGGTGAAGGCCCGTAAACGGCAGGTGCTGTTCGAGACGTTGATCGCGTGGGTGCTGATCAAGACCGGGATCAAGCTGGGCGGGTTTGATCCCACGCATTACCGCAAGACGGTTGGCGACAATGCTGATTTTCGGAAATTCGATGACGGGTTGAAGATGACGGTGGATTGCGATGCAGGCACGGTGTCGCGCCTCCGGGCCGTGCTCGACAAGGCGCGCGCCGAGGGTGTGGCCCGCTATGGCATGCACACGCAGGATGAGGCAATGATGACCTGTATTGTGCCGTCGATCATGGACGACACGCATGTGCATTTCATTGATGGTGCTGCGGGTGGGTATACGCAGGCCTCTGTTGGGCTGAAGTCCGGATAGCGCGCGGGCCCGTAAGGCGGAGGTGTCCTCCGCCTATTTCACCCACCTCTGCGCCAGTTCGCGCAGGCTTTTGGCGAGGATCAGCAGGTCCAGCCCGGTCGCCACGAAGCGGGCGCCCCAGTCGAGCGCGTCTTGGGTGAACTCGGGCGTTGTGGCGAGGATGCCGGGCGCTTTGCCTGCGGCTTCGATGCGGGCTATGGCGCCCTTGATCGTGGCCTGTACCTCTGGGTGCGTGAGTTGGCCCATGTAACCCATGTCTGCGGAGAGGTCCGCCGGGCCGATGAAGACGCCGTCGATGCCTTCCACGGCGAGGATGTCGTCGAGATTGGCGATGCCTGCGCGGTTTTCGACCTGGATGAGCAGGCAGATCTGGTCGTCTGCCGTGGGGCCGTAGTCGGTAATGGCGCCGAACCGGCTGCACCGTGCGCCGGAATAGCCGACGCCGCGCCCTCCGATGGGCGGGTAGCGGACGTCATGGACCAGTTGCTGCGCCTGTTCCGCCGTTTCGACCATCGGCACCAGCACCGTTTGCGCGCCCGCGTCGAGCACCTGTTTGATGATCCATGTCTCGCCCACCGGCACCCGCACGGCGGCATGGCTGTCGGAGGCTTCCAGCGCCATGAGCTGCATCCGCACGCGTGAGATGTCGTAGGGCGTGTGTTCGCCATCGATCAGCAGCCAATCGAACCCTGCCGTGCCCGCGATTTCCGTCGCGAGCGGGTCGCCGAGTGACAGCCAGCAGCCGATGACGGTCTCGCCGTTTTTGATGGCGGCCTTGAACGGGTTGGTGGGGGCGGGCATGGGCGGTCTCCTTTGTCTGGTCGCACCCTAGACCCGTGGTTGCGCCGGTGGCTACTGCCGAAATGAGGCGCGTGCGCGCCACGCGATTTTAGACATCTGCTTCCAGCAGATGAGTTTTGCCTCCGGCGGTCGTATTTTCAGTCAGAAGAAGATGCGGTCAGAGGACTTTGATGACATCCTTTTCCACGGCCAGCATGTAGCCGCGTCTGGCGATGTTTTTGACTAAAAGCTCGCTGACGATCTGGTTGCCGAGCGTGTCGCGCAGGCGTTTGATGCGGGTGGCGCCTGCGGCCTCTTCGCAGTCGGCGGCGGAGCGGCCGGAGATCATCCCTTCGATTTCGGAGCCGGACAGAACGTCGTCGTCCATGCGCGCTTCGGCCAGGATGGACATGGTTTCCATGGCGGCGTCGGTGAGTTTGAAGCCGAGGTTGTTGAGGTAGACCGTGTTTTCCTCGCGGCTGATGAGCAGGGAGTTCACCTGTATGCCTGCCCGTTCGATCTGCGCCATGCGGCGGTTGAAGCCCACGAGTAGGACGAGAAAGACGAGGGCGGCGATCATCATGCCCGTCGCGAAGACCAGCAGGACGAAGATCACCAAGCGATAGCTCGCCAGCGTGTCGGCAAAGGCGGTGCCGGATTGGGCGAGGATTTCCAGAAGCTTGATCTCGGCCTGGCTGGTGAGGTCGGCGTTCTCGATGAACATCCGCTCGACGCGGGCATCAAAAGCGCCTGCATCGGGGAGGGTGAAAAAGAGGAGGGCGGCGGCCAGGATCAGGAGCAGCACGATGCCTGCGATCCCGAGGATCACGAGCCGCCCGCCGGTGCGCCGCATTTCAGAAGCGGAGGTAGAATTGTCCTGCACTGTCTTTCCTTTGATCGAGGCCTTCGGGACCAAACACGGACTGAACCTGCAGCAAAGTCCAGCCTTGCGCCGCAAGCCGTGATCGGAGTTGTGCGGTTGCATTGCCTGCCGAGCAGGCGCCGGACACCTGCGCGACACCATAGTGCAGGCGCAGGGGGTTGTCCTGTTTGGCCTTATAGTCCGCGTAGCACTGGGCATGTGCGGTCCCGGCAAGCGCCAGCGACAGGAGGAGGGAGACGGCGATCTGTTTCATGGTCCCAACCTGCGCCGGGTGGGCGGGATATTCAATAACGACAGGGGCGTGGGGCCCGCGTTATTCGATAACAGGGGGGCGTTATTGCCTGTCTTGCTGGGCGTACCCGAGGTTGAGGACAGCACCGGCATACGCCTGGTCTGCCTCGTATCTGTACCCTCTGGAAAGGACGCCTCATGACACTTCGTATTCACCGCCAGTTCATCGGCGCAGTTGCTGCTGCTGCCATTGCCATCACCGGTTTCTCTGCTGCCCCGGCCCGTGCGGGGGATGATGAGGTTGGTGCGGCCCTCGCCGCGCTGTTGGGGTTGGCGATTGTCGGCGCTGTCATTCACGACCGGAACAAGGACAAGAAAAAGCGCCATACGGTGCACACGCCCGTGCATCCCAAGCCGCTGCCCAAGCGGGTGAACCGCAAGCTTTTGCCGCAGCAGTGCCTGCGCAGCTTCAACACGGATCGTGGACACCGGCGCGTCTTTGGCCAGCGGTGTCTGCACAACAACTACAAGTATGTTCACAGCCTGCCAGCGGCGTGCCATCGCGAGTTCTACACGGATCGTGGCTGGCGTCGTGGATACGGTGCGCGCTGCTTGGATCGTCATGGATACCAGTTGGCCCGTCGGTAAGAGCGGGCGGATGGGCCGCGGTTGCGCGGCCCACCTTGGCAGGGGTGGTGTTCGGGCACCGCCCCTTTTTCATTGCGTCGCCGGGGCGGCGACACGTGATGTTTGCACTTTCCGCTGGAAAGTGCGTTTTGTGCCTCCGGCGGGGATTTTTTGGAAACAGGGAAGAGGACGGTTTGTGCCTGACTTTGAGATCGAAGCGCGGATTGGGGGCCGTGTGGCTGGCGTTGATGAAGTGGGGCGCGGGCCGCTCGCGGGGCCGGTGACGGCGGCGGCGGTTGTGTTGGACCCGGACGCCATTCCCGAGGGACTGGACGATTCGAAGAAATTGACCGCCCGCAAGCGCGAGGCGGTGTGGGGCGCGATCCTTGAGACTGCGGATGTGTCCGTTGCCCATGCATCGGTGCGTGAGATCGAGGAACTGAACATTTTGCGTGCCTCGCATCTGGCGATGATCCGTGCGCTCGATGGGCTGCGCATGCGTCCCGATCATGCGTTGATTGATGGGACGATGTTGCCGCGTGATCTGACCCTGCCTGCAACCCCTGTTGTGCGCGGCGATGCGCGGTCGTTGAGCATCGCGGCGGCCTCAATTGTGGCCAAAATATGTCGCGATCGGATCATGGTGGATTTGGCGCAACAGCATCCCGGATATGGCTGGGAGACGAACATGGGATATCCGTCAAAAAGCCACAGGTTGGCGTTGGAAAATCTTGGGGTGACCCCACACCATAGACGAACCTTCAAACCCGTCCACAAGATGTTGTGACAAGAGATTTTCTTAAGTTGTTGATTCAAAATATAAATTGACCACGAATCGGGTATGACTCATCTTACCTGCAACCAACGAGCGCAAAATGCGCCGGGGACAGAGGCAGACGATGACGAAACATGTAAAGGGCGCCGAGGCGCTTCCCTTGAACCAAATCCTTGCGGGAGACTGCATTGATATTATGAACAGCCTGCCCGCGGGCAGCGTTGATCTGATCTTTGCCGATCCGCCCTATAACCTGCAATTGAAGGGCGAACTGCATCGCCCTGACAATTCCAAGGTTGACGCGGTTGATGACCACTGGGATCAGTTTAACTCCTTCCTTGCTTATGATGAATTCACCACGGCCTGGCTGAAGGCCGCGCGTCGGCTGTTGAAGCCTAATGGCGCGATCTGGGTCATTGGCAGCTATCACAACATTTTCCGCGTGGGGTCGGCCCTGCAGAATGAGGGATACTGGATCCTGAACGACGTGGTGTGGCGCAAGTCGAACCCGATGCCCAACTTTCGGGGCAAGCGGTTTACCAACGCCCATGAGACGATGATCTGGGCGGGCAAGTCGGAAAGTTCGAAGTACACCTTTAACTACGAAGCGCTGAAGGCGCTGAACGAAGGTATCCAGATGCGCAGCGATTGGGTTTTGCCAATCTGCACCGGCCACGAGCGGCTGAAGGACGAGGCGGGTGACAAGGCGCACCCGACGCAAAAGCCCGAGAGTCTGTTGCACCGTGTGCTGGTCGGATCGACCAACCCCGGCGATGTGGTTCTGGATCCGTTCTTTGGCACCGGCACAACGGGCGCTGTGGCCAAGATGCTGGGCCGTGAGTTTATCGGGATCGAGCGCGAGGAAGCCTATCGCAAGGTGGCCGAGAAGCGCATCGCCAAGGTCCGCAAGTTCGACAAGGAAGCGTTGACCGTTTCCGCCTCCAAACGGGCGCAACCGCGTGTACCCTTCGGCCAATTGGTCGAGCGTGGGATGCTGCGCCCGGGAGAAGAGCTGTATTCGATGAACCGCCGTCACAAGGCCAAGGTCCGCGCCGATGGCACGCTGATCGGTGACGATATCAAGGGATCGATCCATCAGGTCGGCGCCCATCTGGAAGGCGCACCCAGTTGCAACGGCTGGACCTATTGGTGCTTCAAGCGCGACGGGCAGACAGTGCCTATCGACGTTCTGCGCCAGCAAATCCGTTCGGAAATGCACGACTGATTTCACGAGACACCGCCAGGTGCCTGCGGCCTTACCCAAGGCCCATAAGTGGCACTGCACCTATGCCCCGCCTTTTTGGCGGGGCTTTTTTGTTAAGAGTGTTTACATTGGGAGGGAGAAGCCAAAAGGGCAAAGAGCATGGTGGATGCAAGCAGCGCGTTGCCGGTCTCGCGACGCAGAGATCGGGACGAGGTCATTCCCGCACATCGGCACGCGCAAGAGGCGCTGGCTCGCAACAAGCGCGAGGGGATGGACCTGGCAGTAAAGGCCCGTATCGGCGCGCTGTCGGTGACAGCGGTCATGCTGGTGTTTTTGAACCCGAATTGGGATGTGATCTGGTATCTGTTTCTGCTGTTTTGCCTGGTTTTGGTGGGTCTTGCGCAGCGCCGCGTGGGCCGTGTCGGGCAGTCGCGGGCCGAGTTGGCACTGCTGTTTGCGGATCTTTTGCTGATGACCACGGCCCTGCTCGTGCCAAATCCTTTGCAGGATGCGCCGATGCCCACGGCGTTGATCTACAGTTTCGAGGTTTTTCAGTACTTCTTTATCATCCTTGCAGCGGGCGTGCTGACCTATTCCTGGCGTACGATCATTGCCATAGGCAATTGGACCATGGCGATGTGGCTGACGGGGACGTCGTGCGTGTGGTGGTTTGGTCGGACGTATCCGGAATTGACCGAAGCCGCCAATGCGATGTTCCCGAACTATCCCGATCTGGCCAAGGTGTTTGATCCCAATGACGTCAATTGGGATTTGCGGTTTCAGCAGGTTGTGGTGTTTCTGGTCGTGGCCCTGATCCTGGCTGTGGCCGTGCGCCGCTATCAGATGCTTGTCCTCGACAGTGCTGAGATGGCGCGCGAGCGAACAAATCTGGCGCGTTACTTCTCGCCGTCGATGGTCGAGGAATTGTCGACCAAGGACGAGCCGCTGGGCCAGATCCGCAGCCACGATGCCGCCGTGCTGTTTGTCGATATTGCAGGCTTTACCGCTTATGCCGATGGGCGTCCTCCGCAAGAGGTGATCCAGACCTTGCGCGCCTTTCATGCCCGGATGGAGAGCGAGGTGTTTGCCCATGGCGGCACGCTCGACAAGTATCTGGGCGACGGGCTGATGGCGACCTTTGGCACGCCCTTGCCGCTGGAGGATGATGCAGCGCGCGCCGTGGCCTGCGTGCTTAGCATGGCGGACCGGATGGACGCCTTGAACGCGGACCGGAGGGCCGATGGGCTGCCCGAGATCGACGCTCGTTTTGGTTTGCATTTCGGCCCTGTCGTTCTGGGTGACATCGGTGCAAACCGGTTGGAATTCGCGGTGCTTGGCGACACGGTCAATGTCGCCAACCGGCTTGAGGCTATGACCCGCACCGTGGGTGTGCGTGCGCTTGTCAGTGATGCGACCATGGCCGCAGCAGGTTCACCGGAGGGCTTCCGCCGCGCCCCGGATCAGGTGGTACGCGGTGTGGCCGAACCGTTGGCTGTTTGGGTGCTGGACTAGCGCGGAAGCGGGTTGGCGGCTTTGTTGTAGGCTGTCCAGTCCGTGATCTCGGGATAGTACATGTCCCGCCACTTCTGCACGCGCGGGTTCATCACCCGTTTCCAGACCTTGGGCATCATCGCGGCGATGGTCATCACCGGGTAGCCATAGGGCAGTTGGGGGGCGTCCGCCTCGGTGTAGTTTTGCAGGACGGGAAAACGCCGGTCGGGTTTGTAGTGGTGGTCGGAGTGCCGTTGCAGGTTGATCAGCAGCCAGTTTGATGCCTTGTGCGCCGCGTTCCAGGAATGGCGCGGCTGGACGTGTTCGTACTTGCCGTCGCCCAGATGTTTCCGGGTCAGCCCGTAATGTTCAATGTAGTTCACTAATTCGAGCTGCCAGATCGCAACGCCCGCTTGCAGGAGGAACAGGCCGACGCCTGCCCAGCCGCCAAGGGCAAAGGCCAGCAGAAAGCAGATCAGTTGCAGGTAGGCGTATTTCCAGAACGGGTTTGAGCTGTCCGTCGCGGGCAGGTTCTTGCGCGCCAGCATCGCCTTTTCCGCGTTCCAGGCGGACAGGAAGCACTGTTTCAGCACGCGCGGATAGAAGCGGTAAAAGCTTTCGCCCATGCGCGCCGTGACTGGGTCGCGCGGGGTGGCGACATAGCGGTGGTGCACCAGCAGGTGTTCGGACCGGAAGTGGGAATAGAGCACCATGGCAAGCAGAGCATCAGCCAGCCAGCGCTCCAGCTTGTTTTTCTGGTGCATGAGTTCGTGGCTGTAGTTGATCCCCACGGTGCCGGTGATCACGCCGACGCCGAAGAAGATCGCCAGCTTTTCCAAGGTGTTCAGGTGATCGGCGGGCGCAACATAGGCGATCATGCCGAAGAGCAGCAGGAATTGCGCAGGCACCCAGGCGGTGGTGATGGCGCGGTACCAGAAGAGATCATCCTCTGTGGCCTCCAGGTCCGCATTGTCCGTGTTCAACCCGACGGCGAGGTCGAGGATCGAGAACATGTACCACGTGACAACCGGCAAAAGGACCACGGTCCAGCCACCGTAGATCGCGGTGATGATCGCCAATGGTATCAGAAGGAAAGACATGGCAAAAGGCAGGGCGTTCTGCACTTTGGCGACGGTTTCCGGGGGCAAGGTCATGCGTATGCGATCCTTTGGTTGCGCGCGCCAAAGTCTAGGCACAGGTGCGTGGACCTGCCAAGCGTGACGCTACGCCGCGTTGGTCACGACTGCGCCAGATCGAAGGCTTTGCGCATCACCGTGGGCAGGTCCGATGGGCGGAATTGGTCTCGGGGCAGAAAGTATCCTCGATCCGGTTCAGTGCCCGCAACCTGCGCGACCATAACGTCGAGAATGAGGTGGAAATGCGTAAACGTGTGCCGCACTTCTCCGTTCAATTTTGTCCATTCCGCAATCATGGGCACGGCGACGGGGCGCGGCTCTGACACATCCACCCAATCGCTGCCGGGCCAGCCCATCATGCCGCCGAGCAGGCCCTTGTCGGGCCGTGTCTCCACCAGCCACGCGCCATCACTGCGCTGGGCGAGGTAGACGGTGCCGTGACGGATCGGTTTGGCTTTCTTGGGGGTCTTCTTGGGCAACTCAGGCGCTGTCCCCTCAGCCCGCGCCTTGCATGGGTCGCGCCATGGGCAAATGCCGCATGCAGGGGATTTCGGTGTGCAGATCGTGGCACCCAGATCCATGACCGCTTGTGCATGATCGCCAGGCCGCGCGCTGGGCGTCAGCCGGTCAGCATGTTCGGTCAGGATGGGCTTCGCCGCAGGCAAGGGCGTGTGTTCATCGAACATGCGGGCCATGACCCGCTCGACATTCCCGTCCACCACCACATGGCGCAAATCAAACGCGATCGAGGCGATGGCCGCCGCCGTATAGGGCCCGATGCCCGGCAGCTTCAGCAAAGCTGCATGATCCGCCGGGAACGCACCGCCATGGTCGGCCACCACCGCGCGGGCGCATTTCAACAGGTTGCGGGCGCGGGCGTAATAGCCAAGGCCCGCCCATTCGCCCATGACCTCGGCATCTTCCGCCGCTGCCAGATCAGCAACGGTGGGCCAACGCGCAATGAACCGTTTGAAGTATTCGGTGACCGCCGCGACTGTTGTCTGCTGCAACATGATCTCGGACATCCACACGGCATAGGGGTCCGGACGCACCCCCGCCAGCTTGTCCGCGGGCCCCACACGCCACGGCATCGCGCGCGCATGTATGTCGTACCAGTCCAGAAGCTCACGGCTGAGGTCACGCAAGATTTATGCTTTCCCACTTGAGATGTCTGGTGATCACGCTTTCATCCGCTATGATCACGCCCGAGTGAGAGGGAACATAGCCATGGTCGCGCGCCGTGCCAGTACAAAAGGGTTCAAGCGGACAGCATCGCTGCTGACCGGGCGGATTCGGAAGGCCAGCGAAAGCCGTGGGTTCGCGCAAAGTCGTCTGCTGACGGACTGGGCCGAGGTTGCGGGCGCCGACGTGGCCGCCATCGCCCGGCCGGTCGAGGTCAGCTATGGCCGGGGTGGCATGGGTGCGACGCTGACCCTGCTGACAACCGGTGCGCAGGCGCCCATGCTTGAGATGCAGAAGGATCAGCTGCGCGAGCGGGTCAATGCTGTCTACGGCTACAACGCCATCGCGCGCATTCGCATCACACAGACCGCCGCGACCGGGTTCGAGGATGGCCAGGTTGCCTTTGAACACCGCCGCAAGGAAGACGAGCCCAAAGCCCCGGCTCCTGAAATGACCGCTGCGTCCAGCCAGATGGTGGCGCCGGTCCAGGACGACACATTGCGCGATGCCCTCGAGAAACTGGGCGCGCATATCCTGACAAAACAAAAACAAGGAACACGCACATGAACCGTATCGTTGCCCTTATCGCCGTGATCGTCGGCGTCGGTGGCTATTTCCTGTATAGCTCGATGCAATCGAGCGGCCCGTCCGCCCAGGAACAGGCGCAAGCCGAACGGTTACTGGGCGCGGCCAATGCGCAGGAAGCCTCAAGCGATATCGACACCTCGACCGTGGTCGAAATGCAGCTGGGCAATCCCGATGCCCCCGTGACTGTCATCGAATATGCCAGCTACACCTGCCCGCATTGCGCGACCTTCCACACGGGTCCGTACAAGCAGCTCAAGGCCGATTACATCGACACGGGCAAGATCAACTTCATCTACCGCGAGGTTTACTTTGACCGTTTCGGTCTCTGGGCCTCGGCCATTGCCCGCTGTGCCGGTACGCCTGAGACATTCTTTGGCATCACCGAAATGCTCTATGCCGGTCAGGCTGAATGGGCGCGTGCAGGCGGAGGCGACCCGGCCCAGATCGCGGACGAGTTGCGCAAGATCGGTCGTTTGGCCGGGCTGGACGGCGATATGCTTGAGGGATGCCTGACCGATGCTGACAACCTGCGCACGCTGGTCGCGTGGTATCAGCAGAACGCAGCAGAGGACGGGATCAACTCGACCCCCAGCTTTGTCATCAACGGGACCACGTACAACAACATGGCCTATTCCGAGATGGCGGGTCTGATCGACGAAGCGGCTGGCAGCTAAGCCACGTCCGATACAGCATGCAACGCCCGGCCATTGGTCGGGCGTTTTTGTTTTCGGGTGTCAGGTCGCTTGCTTGGTGTCAGGCAATGCGGCAAGCGCCGTGTCGAGCGCTGTCGCGTCCTCAAACTGCAGCCGCACGGGCAGCGTGGTCACCTTTGACCTGAACGCGGCAGGCAGCCGCGCGGCGTCCTTTTCCGTGGTGACAAGCTGAGCACCCATGGCGCGCGCGTCACGTTCCAGCCGGGTCAGGAAGGCGGTGCTTAGCTTTTCATGATCACCCAAAGCTTCGGTCCGCATCAGGTTCACACCAAGCCCTCGCAACGTGTCGAAGAACTTCTCAGGCCGTCCGATCCCGGCGAAGGCAATGACGTTCATTCCGGCCCAGGGCATCCCGGTCTGTAGCGGCTCAAGCCGTGCGCGCAGGTGGGTCAACCTGTTTGGCAGTGGCGTATCATTGAACCGTGCCTGCGCGGCGTCATCACCAATGCTCAGCAACAGATCGGCACGGGCAAGACCCACGGCGGCCGGTTCGCGCAAGGGACCGGCGGGCAGGCACAAGCCGTTCCCGAACCCTGTTTCCGCATCCACCACGACGATGGACAGATCATAGGCCAGGCTTGGGTTCTGAAACCCATCGTCCAGAATGATTGCCGTCGCTCCGGCTTCAATCGCCGCCCTTGCACCGGCGGCCCGGTCGCGCGCGACCCACATTCTTGCAAAGGCGCTCAGCAGCAGGGGTTCGTCGCCGACGCGGGCGGCACTGTGGCTGGTCGGGTTGACCTCAAGCGGCCCCGTCTCGGTGCCGCCATAGCCTCGGCTGACGATGTGCGGTGCATGGAAGGCATCACGGAGTCGCTCAGCCACGGCGATGACAGTCGGGGTTTTTCCCGTTCCGCCCGCGTTGATGTTGCCGACGCAAATGACCGGCACTGGCATCTTTTGAGGCGTGCCACGCGCCAGGCGCCGGGCCGTGCCTTTGGCATAAAGGGCACCCAGCGGGGACAGGAGGCGGGCGCGCCAGTCGGGTTTGGGCCGTGACCAGAAGCCCGGTGCACGCATCACCGCTTCTCCGATCTGCGGGAATCGAGGCGGGTCTGGGTCAGTGAGATGATCCGGTCAAGGCTGTCGGCCCCGCGCGTGACCACGTCCCAGCCCGCCGTGGCCATATGGGCCGCGTGATCGGGCGCGATCATCTGGCTGATCGCGCGGCCAAGCGACGGCGTGTCGTTCACGATCCGTGCTGCACCGGCATTCATGAGGCGGGTGAACGCATCAACATGCTCGCCGACATTCGGGCCATATACGATGGCCGACCCGTGCGCGGCGACTGAATAAGGATCACAGATGTCTACTCCGGCTTGCATAGAGCCACCCAGGAATGTCACTGTCGCCACGCGCAACCACAGGCCCAGCTCTGCATCGTCGTCGGCAATGAGCACCTGGGTGTTGTCTTCTGGAAAGGCGCCATCGCTCCAGTTGGCGACCAGCAGCGACTGCGCGCGCGCGGCCTCTTCGGCCTGAAGCGCTTCGTCCGGGTCGGAAAAGTGCAAGATCAGCAGCAGCCGGTGCGAAGACTTCAGCGCCAGCTTGTGCGCCGCCAGGATTGTTCCGCACTCCTTTGGCGAGGTGCGCGCCGACAACCATGAGGGCCGCCCGGCAAGCGCGGCGGTCAGGTCAGCAAGATCACTGTCGATGACGGTCAGCATCTTGCCAAAAGGGTGCAGGGGCTCGGCCAGTTCCATGGCGCCGACGGGGCGGCCCATCTGGGCCAGCTTGGAATGGGTGTGCTGATTTCGCGCTGTGACGTGGTTGAATTGTGCAAGCAGGGCGCGCGGGACCTCGGGCAACCACCGGTCGCGGCGCCCGTCGAACCCGTCGACATCGGCATCGACAAGCATCATGTGCGCGCCGCTTTCCGCAGTGGACAGGATCAGGTTGGGCAGAAGATCGCCCCATGTCCAGATCAGCACGTCTGGCGCCCAATGTGCAACAAAGGCGTCTGTGACATCGGGGTGGTCGGGCGGTGTCAGGTCCTGCCAGACTTCATCGACCCCTCGGTCGCCAAAATCATCATGGGCAGCGGTCAGCATCACGTGGCAGCCAGGGCGCATAAAGACAAGCCGGTGGGCCAGGTCGTTCAGGGCGCGGTTGTTGCCGGGCTCTGCAGCGTGGATCCACACAAGCTCGCCCTCAGGCCGGTCCCGGGCCGGTGCAAAGTCGGGCGGTTTGCGCCGCCCCGACAGCGTGCGATAAGCCGTAAGCCCCAGCGAGCCGCGCACGTGTAGGTCAGCCCAGCTCTTCGGTCGTCGCGGCCGCGTTTTCCTCGTCCCTCAGACGGTGCAGGTGCGCGATGTAGTAGCGCATATGGGCGTTGTCTACGGTGCGCTGCGCTTCGGATTTCCAGGCGTCGTAGGCGGCCTGATAGTTGGGGAATATCCCAACGATATGCAGGTCGTTCACATCCTTGAACACGTTTTTCGACGGGTCGACCAGTTCGCCGCCAAAGACGAGGTGCAGGCGCTGTGTCATCGTATTTTCCTTCGATAGTGGGCTTGGGCATGCCTCTCGGCAGTTTGCGCATATGCCCCCTGGGGTCAAGGCGATCAGGTGCCTTGATCCGAGCCCAATTCCCCCACAAGCGCACGGTGCAGACCGGGCCCACCCGCCACCACACCGTTCAGGGCCGGATGCGCATTGTTAAAGCGTAGCGGCGCGCCCGTGCGGTCCGTAATGGTACCGCCCGCTTCGGCCACGATCAGGGATCCGGCGGCAATGTCCCACTCCCATGTGGGGCGCAGGGTCAGCATGCCGTCGAACTTGCCCTCGCCCACCAGCGACAACCGGTACGCCAGCGAGGGGCGGTAGTGCCGTTCGACCGATGGCGCGGTGTCGCGCCAATGCTTGCTGTCGAATGTCGGGCGCGCGGCCAGCACCTTGCTGCCCGGCGTCATCGCGCCCTGGGTTGCCAGCAGCGTCGCGCCGTTCAGCGTCGCGCCCAGGCCCGTGCCCGCGGCATAAAGCTTGTCGCGCAGTGGCAGGTAGATCGCCGCCGCCGTCACGATGCCCTGATGCGCCACACCGATGGAAATGGCCCAGGTCCGCCCGCCTTCGACAAAGCTGCGGGTGCCGTCGATCGGGTCGATGATGAACACGGTATCGGCGCTCAGCCGGGCGGCGTCATCCTCGGTCTCTTCGGACAGCCAGCCATAGTCGGGCCGGGCCAGACGCAGGGTCCGTTCCAGCACCTCGTTCACGGCCAGATCGGCCTCGGTCACGGGCCCCGCATCGCCGGGCTTGTCCCAGCGCGCGGCGGTGGGGCCAGCAAAGCTGGTCGCCACACGGCCCGCAACACGGGCCGCATCAATCAGCAAGGGCAGATCAGTTGCCGGCAAGGGTCATTCCGGAAACCAACAGCGACGGCACCACACGGCTCAGATGCGCGCGCGCATCATTGGCGGGCACGATTGCGCGCAGCATGTCGATCAGATTGCCAGCGATGGTGCATTCGTTGACGGGATAGGTGATCTCGCCATTCTCGACCCACATGCCTGCGGCCCCACGGGAATAGTCGCCGGTGTTCGGGTTGATGGTCGACCCGATCATCGACGTCACCAGCAGCCCGGTGCCCATGTCGCGGATCAAGTCATCGCGCGTGGCAGTCCCCGCATCCAGCGTGACGTTCCAGTTCGATGGGCTGGGCGGGGCGGATGTGCCACGCGCCGCGTTGCCGGTAGAGGACATGCCCAATTTGCGCGCCGTGGCCAGATCCAACGTCCAGCCCGTCAACACGCCATCCTCGACAATCACACGGCGCTTGGTGGCGAGGCCCTCGGCATCAAAGGGGCGTGAGCCCGAGGTGCGCGGGCGGTGCGGGTCTTCGACCAGGTTCAGGCCATCGGGCAGCACCTGCTGCCCCAACTTCTCGCGCAGCCAAGAGGATCCGCGCGCCACGCTCGACCCGTTGGCGGCTGCCAACAGGTGCCCGATCAGGGTCGATGAAATACGCTCGTCAAACAGCACCGGGAAAGCGCCGGTGGGCGGTTTGCGCGTGTCCAGCCGTTCGACGGTGCGATGGCCCGCCTCGGTCCCGATCTCTTCGGCGCTGCGCAGGTCGGATTGGAAAATGCGGCTGTCCCCGCTGTAGTCCCGCTCCATCCCTTTGCCGGTGCCTGCAATGGCGACGCAGCTCAGCGCGCGGTCGGTGCGGCGGTAGCCGCCGGAAAAGCCGTTGCTCGCCCCAAGCCAGACGTCGCGGGCCCCATACCCGGCCGAGGCTTGCTGGACCTGGCTCACGCCCTTGACCGCCATCGCCGCCGCTTCGGCCGCCAGCGCATCTGCCTGCAAGACGTCAGCGGCGGGTTCCGGTGTCGGGTCGTTCAGTTCAAGCGTGTCGATGTCCCAGCCATTCGTCAGCTGATCAGGGTCGGCAAGACCCGCATTGGGGTCTTCGGGTGCTTCGCCCGCCATGGCCACGGCGCGCATCGCCATTTCCTCAATGGTCCGGTCGCTGATGTCAGAGGCCGAGACGTTTGCCTGCTTCTGACCGACAAATACGCGCAGGCCGATGTCGATGGATTCCGACCGTTCCGCCTGTTCCAGCGCGCCAGCACGCACATCAACCGAGACCGATGTGCCCTGCACCGCGATGGTGTCGGCGGCGTCCGCGCCTGCGGACCTAGCAGCGGCAAGCAGCTGTTCGGTCAGGTGTGACAGGTCGGATGGGGTCATGGGTCTGCTCCGCTTGGATGCGCCATCAGGTAGCGGGGCAGGGGGTGGTGTGCAAGGGCGGCGACCTGCGCCGCCCCGTTGTCACGACATCAGCGGATGCGCTGACCGTTGGCCAGAACGTGGCCCTGATCGTTCACTTCGATCTTGGAGTTCAGGGTGTCTTCACCCTCTCCCGGAACGGCGAACAGGCCCATCATCATGCGAGCACCCATTGCCTGATCCTCGGGCAGCAGACCCATTTCAACCAGCTTGTCGAGCAGCCCGTTGCCGCCCACCAGCGTCAGATCCACCGCGCCTTCGGGCCGGGGCATCCCGTCAAATGTTTGCAGGTCGTTGTTGTCGAACACGAAGTCGCCCGCGCCTGTCAGCTTGGCGCCCACCGCGTCCAGTTCGATCTTGTTGATCGTCAGGGCGTTGAGTTCACCGGGCACTGTGTCTGCCTCTTCCAGTACTGCCGCCTGGGTCGGGTCAAGGAAGTCGAACAGCACCTTGGCCTTGCCGCTCAGGTCAACTTGCAGCGTCGCCGGATCGCGCGGCAATTGCGAGGTCGGGTCAAACAGGCTCCAGATCATTTCCGACATCGAAAACTCATTCAACGTGACGGCAACGCCGAAATCCTGCTCTTCATTGGACTTTTGCAGGGGCATCAGGAACCGCGTGCCGATCTCGGCAGCGGAAAAAGACAGGGGCAAAGGCAATTCGGTGAGCAGCATGTTCATCTCAACACCGGTCTGCGCGATATCGTAAAGCAGTCCCTCGGGCCCAAAAGATACGTCAAACGCGGCGCCCGTTGATGTGGCATTGGCCGTGCCGCTGCCGTCGGTTTCGCTGCTGAAGGACAGGTCGTAATTGCCGCCTGTCGTGGTGAATGCGGCAACTGCTTTGAACCCGTCATTCAACATGGCGTTCATGTCCTGAACGTCCGTGTTCAGGGGCAGGTCACCCGTGCCGGTCAGCGTCAGTCCGTTCATCGTGCCCTTCAGCTTGAACGTGTCATCGCCGCCCGGCTCATTGAAGGCCATGTCGTAGTCAACTTTCGCCACGGTCATGTCTTGCGTCATCTTGCGCAACTCCGCGACCGAGGTTTGCACCGTCTGCGCGAGGTCCGTCATGCGGATATCGACCTTCGCGATCTCGGGGCCCACGGACACACCGTCGATGGTCACGCTTTGCAGGGCCATGGCCGCAGCATCGGCCGCATAGGTATAAGTCAGATCGCCCGGATCACCCGCCGCCACCATGGTCTGGGCGGTCTGGGTAAAGTCGATGGCGACGGTCACGTTCTCACCCGTTTCGGGCTGGAACGTCATGTTCATTTTCGTGAGGTCGGGCAGCTCGATTGCGACGGTGCCGTCGCCCTGTTCGACAAAGTTGATGCTTTCAAGCTCAACCTTGAAGGCGCCTCCACCGGCGTCTTCGTCCATCTCCATGCTCAGCGTCATGTCTGAGATATCGACCGCCCCGGACCGGGCGGCCTCGGACGCGGTGACGGTGTAGCCCGAGCTTTCCATGTAGGATTGCAGGTCAGACCAGACCTGGTCCGCCGTCAGGTCGGCCAGAGCGGCTGACGCAGGCAGGCACAATGCCACTGCGGTGCTGGAAACAAGATGCGAAATACGAAACATGATGGAATCCTTAGAATGATCAGTTGGCCATATCGTCCGGGACGGCGCGGAATGCGTCAAGGCCACAGGGTGGACCTATGCGGCGCATCACCGTACCACAAGACCAACACGACACGGCGGAGGGTGTAATGCACGATATGAGCGGAAAAACGGTTCTGATTACCGGGGCCAGCCGGGGCATTGGGGCCGATACGGCCCGCGTTTTTGCCCAAGCGGGCGCCAACGTGGCTCTTGTTGCGCGCGGGGCGGATGCCATCAGTTCACTTGCAGATGAAATCGGGTCTCAGGCCATCGCGCTGCCCTGCGACGTCAGTGACTTTTCGGCTATGAGCGATGCGGTTAATCAGACTGCTGCCAAGTTCGGCAGCCTCGACGTGCTGATCGGCAATGCAGGCGCCATCGAACCCATCTCGCACCTTGCCACCGCAGACCCGGACGATTGGGGCCATGTCATCGACATCAACCTCAAGGGCGTCTTTTACGGCATGCGCGCGGCCTTGCCCGTGATGCTCAAGGCGGGCGCAGGGACCATCCTGACCATCAGTTCGGGTGCCGCACACGGTCCGGTCGAGGCATGGTCGCACTACTGCGCATCCAAGGCGGGGGCCGCCATGCTCACCCGCTGCGTGGACAAGGAAAACGGCCCCGCAGGCATCCGCGCCATGGGGCTGGCGCCCGGCACCGTCGCGACCCAAATGCAGCGCGAGATCAAGGCAAGCGGCATCAACCCCGTCAGCCAACTGGACTGGTCCGAGCACATCCCGGCGGACTGGCCAGCCAAGGCGCTCCTTTGGATGTGCTCCCCCGGCGCCGACGATTGGATCGGGCAGGAGATTTCCCTACGCGACCCCGACATCCGCACACGGGTGGGCCTGACATGATCGACGTCGACCGTACAGGCCCGATCTGGACGCTGACCATCAACCGCCCCGACAAGGCAGGCGCGCTGACCGAACAAATGCTGACCGACCTGCGCGACGCAGTGCGGGATGCTCAAGACGCAGCGGCCCTGATCCTGACCGGCACGGGTAAGGTCTTCAGCGCTGGCGCCGACCTCGATGCCGCGCGCGCGGGCCTTGCCACCTCGCCACTATGGGAAAAGCTGTCAGGCGCCATTGCCGACCTGCCCGGCCTGACCATCGCCGCGCTGAACGGCACCGTCGCGGGTGGGGCCACTGGCATGGTGCTTGCCTGCGATCTGCGCCTCGCGGTTCCGTCGGCCAAGTTCTTCTACCCGGTCATGAAACTCGGCTACCTGCCGCAGCCCAGCGATCCGGTGCGCATGGCCGCCCTGATCGGCCCCGCACGGACCAAGATGATCTTTCTCGCCGGACAAAAGATCACGGCGGATCAGGCGCTGTCCTTCGGCCTTGTCGATGAACTGGTGGAAGGTGGCGATGTGACCGAACGGGCGCGCGCGCTGTGCACCGACATCGCAGCTGCCACACCCGAAACGGCGCGCGCGATCAAGGCGCTCTGTTAGGTCAGATGTAAAGTATTTCAATGCAACAGTTGTCAACTTTACATTACATAATGTAGGGTTGGCCCAATGGCCCGTGACAACCGGATAGAGCGCGCTAAACGCGATCTCCGCCCCGCCAAGACCGAGCGGGTGCTTACGACGTCGGATCGTGTGCAACTCCTGGTCACAGACGTGCTCACCAAAGTCAGCGCGCGGATCGAGGAAAAGCAGGTCAAGGACCCGTCATCCCGCAAACGCTAGCGCTTGCGCCGCGCGCCCGGCACTTTCGATGCAAAGCCGGGCGGTCGTTTTGCCACCCATTTATAAAACTTCGCCAGCCGCGGATGCACCCGCAGCGCCTCTGTCGTATTGAAGTCGCGGGCCAGCTCCGCCTCGGTCAGCGTCGCGTGGATTTCCCGGTGGCAGATATGGTGCAGCAGCACGACCGGCCCGCCCTTACCCCCTTTCAGCTTCGGGATCAGGTGATGCAGGCTTTGCGGCACATCAGGTGGGATGGGACGGCCACATAAGGGGCAGATCGGGTCTGACAAGGCCATGTTTCCTTGCACTGGCGGGGACGTACGTGACAATTGGCGCGGTGTGAGGACGAGGCAAGAGGTGCGCCCGTGGAGTCTAATCTTTGGGAGTTTGATCTCGAAAGCCAGCCCGAGATTGTGCAGACCATCGCAGGCTATGCGCTGCAAGGGTGGGATCTGGCGCTGACATGGCTGCTCAGCCCGGCGGCGTGGTCGCAATTCGCGCTGCTGATCGTCGCCTACCTCGCTGCTGTTGTCATCACGCGGCGCCTGCGCCCGATGCTGGCGCGCCTGCTTGATCCCGGCGACAGCGACACCGTCGTCGCCAAATCGCGCCGCTTTGTGGCGCAATTCCTGCCGCTGCTGTTGCCGCTGATGGCCTATGTCCTGACCGGCATCGGCGAGGGCGTCGTGCGTTCGATTTTTGACAGCGGCGCGGTGATCGCCTTTGGCAAGCGGGTCTTCCTGTTCCTTGCCGTGCGCGCGCTGGTGCGCGACATCATCTCCGATCCGTTCCTCAAGTTGCTGGGCCGCTACGTGCTTGTGCCCATTGCCGCGCTTTATGCGCTGAACCTGCTAGGACCGGTCGCGACCCGGCTCGAAGAGACGGTTGTGCCGCTCGGCAACCTGTCCTTCAACCTGTTGTGGCTTCTGCAATTCGTCGCCGTGGGCGGCGTGATCTTCTGGCTTGGCCAGTGGTCCAACAGCCAATCCACCACCTTCATCCAGAAGCAGGAGGAAATGCGCCCCTCCCTCCGCCAACTGGTGGCGAAGTCGGTGGAGTTCCTGATCTTCGGCGTCGCGTTCCTTGTGCTGATGAACATCATGGGCATCAACCTGTCGGCGCTTGCCGTGCTGGGCGGTGCCATCGGCGTCGGCCTCGGATTCGGCCTGCAAAAGATCGCGTCGAACTTCATTTCTGGCGTGATACTTCTGGTCGAAGGGCAGGCGACCGTCGGCGACTATGTCGAGTTGGACGGGGGCGAGGCGGGCACAATCGTCAAGATGACCGCCCGCGCCGCGATCCTCGAAACCTACGATGGCCGCTGGATCGTTGTCCCGAACGAGGATTTCATCACCACCCGCGTCGTCAACTACTCCGACAGCGGCTCCGCCAACCGCTATGAGGCGCCGTTTTCTGTCAGCTACAACACGGACATCAACGCCGTGCCGGACATCATCAACGCGGCGGTGTCCAAACTGGATTTTGTCCTCGCCGTTCCAGAGGGGCCGGATTGCGAGCTTGTCGGTTTCGGCGACAGCGGCATCGACTTTGCCGTCGAATACTGGGTGAACGGCATCGACGACGGCAAGAACAAGTACAAGAGCCACGTCCTCTTCGCGATCTGGAACGCGCTGAAAGAGCACGACATCGAAATCCCCTATCCGCACCGCGTGGTCGAGATGAAGGGCGAGTTGCGGACTGTGTCCGAGTGACCCGCGTCGCCGTCATCGGCGGCGGCCCCGCCGGTTTGGCGGCGGCAGAGGTGATGGCCGAGGCCGGTCTGTCGGTCACGATCTACGAGGCGAAGCCGACGGTCGCCCGCAAGTTCCTGATGGCGGGCAAGTCGGGCCTGAACCTGACCAAGGCCGAGGACGTGAAGGCGATGCTGCCCCTCTACACCGAAGCCGCCCCCTGGCTCGCCCCCGCCCTGAACGCCTGGGACGCCGACGCAATCGTGGCTTGGGCCGAAGGCTTGGGCCAAGAGATTTTCACAGGCTCCACCGGCCGCGTCTTTCCAAAGGCCATGAAAGCCTCCCCCCTCCTGCGCGCATGGCTCGCCCGGCTGGACGCATTGGGCGTCACAATCCGCACCCGCCACCGCTGGACCGGCTGGGACGATGGTTCGCCACGCATCACTGACCCCGATGGCACTTCCGCATCCATCGAAGCAGACGCAGTACTCCTCGCCTGCGGCGGCGCAAGCTGGGCAAGGCTCGGCTCCGACGGCGCGTGGACACACTGGATCGGCCTCGACACCGCCCCCTTCGCCGCCTCCAACGCCGCCATCTCCATGCCGTGGTCCCCGCACATGGACAAACACATGGGCCACCCGATCAAGGGCGTCGCCTGGCGCGCAGGCCCACACCGATCACGCGGCGAAGCGGTCGCCTCCAAACGCGGGCTTGAGGGCGGCGGCATCTATTCCGTCTCGCGCGGCGTGCGCGAGGGGCATGACCTCTATATCGACCTCTTGCCCGACCTCAGCGTCGACGAGGTCGCAGACCGGCTCGCCCGCCCACGGGGCAAGGCGAGCTTTGCGAACCATCTGCGCAAGACGCTGAAACTCACCCCTCTGAAAATCGCGCTGGCACAGGAATGGGGCCGCCCCTGGCCCGACGACGCCCTGCGCATCGCGCGACGGCTCAAGAAACTGCGCGTGGCGCATGACGGCCTACGCCCCATGGACGAGGCGATCTCGACCGCTGGCGGTGTAGCCGCCACGGCGCTGGACGACGCACTCATGCTGCGGGCGAGACCCGGCGTCTTCTGCGCAGGCGAAATGCTGGATTGGGAGGCGCCCACGGGCGGCTACCTACTCACCGCTTGCCTCGCCACCGGGCGATGGGCGGGGCAGGGCGTGGTGCGCTACCTGAACGGTTAAGCGGCGGCGGCCGCGCGAAAGGCCGGGCGCGCGCGCAAGTGCTTGCTATAGGCCTTGACCGGCTCGGGCAGCGGCGGGAACTCCGCGCCAAAGGCCCAGCCAAGGCAATGCACGGCCAACAGATCGGGCAGCGTGATCGCGTCGCCCATCAGAAAGTCACCGGATTGCTGCAACATCCCGGCCAGGGCGTCTGCGTTCCGCGCAAACTCCTTGTGCAACGTCGGCACGACCTCCGGCACGCGCAGCTTTTCAGGCAGGACAAAGGCGTGCTTGCTGGCGGTCCACAAAAGCGCGTCCATCTCGTCGATCAGCCACAGGGTCATGGCATCCTGCCTAGCGCGTTCCGGCGTGCCAGCGGGGGCGGTCAGACCACCATGCTTGTCGGCGAGGTATGTCATGATGGCCACACTGTCGGTCAACACCGCATCGCCATCCACCAGCGCCGGGATCTTGCCCAGCGGATTGAATTTGCGCGCTACATCCGAACGCGGGCCAGCCTCGACTAACTCGTAACTCTGGCCCAACTCTTCCAGCATCCACAGCACACGGAAAGCGCGGCTTTTGACGGTTCCGATGACGCGATACATGGACAGACCCTCCCTTTGATGCGCACGATTGCAGGACAGGGGCAGGGCCACAACCCTACTGTCAGAAATTGTCGCAGCGTCCAGCTAGAGTATCCCCAACGTTCATCCCCAAGGAGATTTCAATGGCACATACAGGGTCCTGCGTCTGCGGCGCGGTCAAATTCACCGTCACAGAACCGGTCACCGAAACAGGGGCATGTCACTGCGGCATGTGCCGCAAATGGTCCGGTGGTGTGTTTCTGGGCATCGAAGTGCCTAAGGGTGGCATGATAATCGAGGGCGAAGAGAACCTGGGCATCTACACCTCATCCCCTTGGGCCGAGCGGGTGTTTTGCATGACCTGCGGCTCGTCCCTGTTCTACCGGGTCACAGCTCCCGGTCCGCTGAACGGACAAATGCACGTGGGCATGGGCAGTTTCGACGACCCGTCCGGCATTAAGCTGACCGGTGAGATTTATATCGACCGCAAGCCGGATGGCTATGCCTTTGCGGGTGAAGGACGGCACGTCATGACCCAAGCCGAGATGGAAGCGATGTTCGCCGCCCCTCCCCCGGAGCAGGCGTGATCCAAAGGCCGCTGCGCGACGCGATTCATTTTTATGAATGCGGGGCGCTGCCCCTCAAACTCCCCACCGTATTTTCAAAGAGAAGAAGAGTGTTGGACCCTATCTGCGCGCGAGCATCGCGAGCCGGATGAAGCAACGCTCAACGAGGGCAAGGGCCGGTGCATTTTGGCCCGCCGACCGGAGCTTTAGGTCCGTGTCGGTCAGTTCAGTCAACGCCAGTTCCAGCTTGGGGGCACCCCAGTTGCGTGCTTGCGCCAGCATCTTGTCGCGGTTCGGCCCCCAGATCTGGGGACGGCCCGACGTGTCGCTTGCCGCACGGTGAAGCGAGCGGAAGTGGCGCATGGCGCCGATGCAGAGGGCCACGGCGTTGACCCCTTGCGCCTGCAGGCGTTGCATCACCGGCCCGATGGCCGCAGCGTTGCCATCACCGACGACCAGCAGCACGTCGTCCACCTCCGCCTCGATCGAAGCGGGTGCGCAGGCGGTGATATCGTCGGCGCTCAGCGGTGTGGGATCGTTCAGCTTATACAGCCCGACCTTTTCCAGCGTCTGGCGAAAATCCCCCGGCTCTAGTTGCTTGGCCAGGTCCATCAGCAAGTGCATCGCCTCTTGGGGCGGGTTTGGGAGGCCCGCGGCCGCGAGGTCGCGTTCGATCTCGTCCCGTGTGGGCGGGTTATCGTAGATCCCCACGGCATAGGCTTTGGTGTGTGCCTCGAACGCTTTGCGCAGCTTAGACGTGGGTTTGAGCGCGCCAGCGGTGACCACGATCTGCGCGTCGCCCGGCGCCCAGTCCGACAGCGCGTCGGTGATGGTCGGGCCACTGTTCTCGTTGGCATCCTCGACCAGTACCACGCGCGGGCCGGGGAAAAAACCGATGGCCTTGGCCGCGTCCAGCAGCAGCGCGGGTTCCTTGCGCAGATCACCCGCAGCGATGCGTGTCAGGCGCATTTCCTCTTCGCCCTGCGGCCCGATCAGGGCGGCGACGACTTGCTGTCGTTTCAGGGCGATCCGCATCCCGTCGGCACCGTATATCAACAGCCCCGCCGCATCCAGGTCCGGTTTGGAAAAATACGCTGCCGCCTGGCCGGTGTTCAGTTTCACAGATCAGAGACCTGTAATTGCAGCACAATCTCGTCCGCGAGGATTGTCATCAGCCGCTCCGTCGCATCGCGCTGGGCCGACAGAGTCGCTACGGTTGTGCCCGTCGCGGAATAACCCACGAAGTTATCCACAAGGTCCGTCATGATGACAGCCCCCGTGTCAGCGTCCGATAGCGTAAAGGCGGCGGACCCGATCATGTGATAGCGGCGGATGTCGCCATCGGGGTCGATGGCCCTCGCTTCTTCGGCAACAGACAGGTCAATGGCCAGCTTGTATGTTGGATCGCCCGCACGTCCCAACCGCTCTTCAAGCTGACGCACCAGCAGGAAGCCTTCGCGGTCGCGTGGCGGGTCGACCAGCACCCGGTTTTGCAGCTTGGTGCCCGTGCCACCGGGGCCATAGACCGGTTCAAAGCCGCAGGCGGCGACGGCGAGTGCGAGTGCGAGGGCCGCAAGGAGGCGCATGTTGTGTAAGACCACCACGTTAACGATTCGGCCCGGACGTGCGAACACCTTCCTGGGTGCATCGCTATCCCGCGCCTTTTGCACAGCTTCGTTTGCCAGCGACTGTTTTTCAACCTCGGCTTTGGACAGATCGGCTGCCAAGGTCATTTCGTCGCGCCGTTTGCTGTTGATCTGGATGGGCAGGATTACTGTATCGAACAACAGCATCGTCTTATCCGCAATGCGCCAAGGGGCGTTGATGAATCAGCGTCATCACTGCCCGCATTTGGGCGTCTTGGCTTGCCTGGGACCGCTGTGGAGTGGGCGTGGAAGCATGATACTCGATGAACCCAAGTTGAAGCCGAAGGGATGATGTCAGTGTCGGTCCCGCTGGCCGCGGGTCCACAAAGTGCGCAAAGCGCCAAGACCAATCGACGAACGTGTCCGTCTAGCACTTCGCAGTTTGCCGCAATAACGGCAAGGCACCTTGCGCCCGGTTGGGTGTTAGTCGAGTGGGTCGCCCGGAATGTGAAAGGTGACATCGCAATGCAGCGCAAATATCGCCGACTGCTCAAGGCCCAATCCCGCAGGTTTTAATGGGTTTGCAATTTGCCGATGTCATGCTGTTCGAAACAGAAGAAGGTGGTGTTGATACCTTCCTCGCACGTTTTGGTCACGATGCCGGGGAAATGGTCGATACAAACATCCGATTCTGTCATGGCTGAAACATGTATCTCATTCGCCGACTTTGGCATCATTGCCCGGTACATGAACGCATTTTGAACGGGCAATTTGTATCTGTGCGCAAAATATATGTCCCGCTGGTCATGTGCCGGACTGCCAAAGAGGGCGTCACTGCTGTGGACGTCAACGCCAAGTTACCGATCCACACGAGGTTGCTTGCGGTCCGCAAATACCGAGTGCTTTATGCGGAGGCGCGTATTCGCCTTCTTCTCTATCGTTATTTCAATGGTGTTGCCCCGGCGGCATTTGTCGAAAAGAGCGGCACGGTCAAGGCGAGCTGGTTCTGGCACCTTCGCCACCGAATGGTCCGGGACCACGGCAACAGCCGCTTAGCACGCATCGCATCAGAGCGGGCCGAATAGCAGTTGGCCGTGCCCTGCCATCTGTCCGGTGGAAGCTGACTTCCATCCCACGGCGCATGTCAGCAGCGATGTGGGTAAAGTCTCACGTCCTCTGATGTCCACCAATGGCGTCCAGGACCTTTGATGCAGCGCGTCGTGGCCGGTCGATATCTTGCAGCGGGCAATGACGTCGCTCACCGCTTGGTTAGGTAATTACGCAATGCGAATGCTGCCCGAAGGATAAGGGAACACTTCGAGCACACAATACTTGTGCTTGGTTGTAAAAACAGTGGCCCGCGCCGATGCGGTTTGACAGCAGGCTTCAATTTCGTATGGGGTGTAAGGTTCTTTGATCTGGTCCTGAATGTGCAAACGCCGGGCGTGGTGCCCGGCGCGTGTGATAAAGCGGAAAGTGATGCGCGGAAAGGGCCTATAGCCGGTTGTCGGCCACCCGTAGCTGACGGGCGCGCGTTAGGATCGCGTCTTCGATGGCGCGCACGGTTGCGGCGCTGGCCGGGCCGTTGCGAGTCTGCAGGGCGACGTTCAACGATCGGGCGTCCAGGGCTGGATCGGCAATCAACACCGTCGCACGATAGGCGCGGCCGCCGCCGGGCGGCGCGCCAAATCCTGTGACGATCACGCCCGTGAACGGGTCAACCGATTGAATGGGCAGGAAATCCAGGACCTGCAGCGATGCCGACCAGATGTATTTGTTGACGCGTACGATGGACTCCTGATTGCGCCGCGCGCGCAGTGCATCACCCAACGTGGTCCCAGTCCGAGCATTCCGCTCTTTCTGGCTTTCCCCGTCATCAAACACGTCTGAATCCGGGTTTGGCGGTACAAAAGTCGCTCCACATGACGTGAGCGCCATCGACAGCAGAAGTACGCCTGCCCACACGGAATAGGGTTTCGTCATGGAGTGCCTTGTGCTCGACCGTTCAAACCTTTGGCACTCATATCCAAGTCGGTGTGGCGTCGCAAGGTCGAACGGCATGGACCGATGGCGCAGGCTACTGATTGCACTGTGGCAAAGCTGCACCATGCATGATGCGAATTTGACCGCCGCCGCGCTGACAGCTTGAGGTGTAAAGTCAAATAAGTGACACACCGATCATCCCCTCGCCGGATTCCCCGGTTAGGGCGTGTGACTGAAAACCGAGGGAACATCATGAAAAAATTTCTCTTCGCGACGACCGCACTTGGTGCCGCCGGCCTGATCGTCAGCGCCGACATGGCCAAAGCGCAGGAAGTTAGCATCGGTGGTTACGGCCGTTTCGGCCTGGGCTACCTGGAAAACAATACACCCGGCGCGGACGAAACCCGCGTCATCCAGCGTCTGCGTTTCACCGTGACCGGTACAACGACAACAGACAACGGCGTTGAGTTCGAAGGCCGTATCCGTTTCCAAACAGACGAAAACGCAGCAGGCGCATCCAACGTCGCCCAGCGTTCGGCAGCTGGCTTTGCCGTGTCGACCGGCGCATGGCGTCTGGACGTCGGTCACGTGTCCGACGTTGTTGACTCCGGCGACGTTCTGGACTTCTTCGGCTACGAAATCGGTGTTGAAGACTTCATCGGCAACTCGACCGGCGCAGCTGGCATCCCCGCTTCCGGCTTCGGCACAAGCGGCGATGACGACACCATCGCACCGACCGTCAAGCTGCGTTACACCGCAGGCGACCTGACAGCGTCGATCTCGTACACCGACGACGTTGTTGCAACCAACAACGCAGCTGGCGGTAACGAGTTCCAGATCGGTGTTGGCTACAACTTCGGCAACTACTCCATCGGCGCAGCCTACGGCAGCTCCGAAGATGGCGTTGCACCTGGTTCGGACAACGACTTCTATGTCATCGGCTTCGGCGGTGAACTCGGCGCGTTCGCATTCAACGCACTGGTTTACGACTCGGACGTCCAAGACGACGTTGGCTTTTCGCTGACTGCCAAGTACGACATCGGCGCAGCAACCGACATCCGCTTCGTCTACGCAGACGGCGGCATCGACACGCAAGAAGAAGCCTACGGTATCGGCTTCCGCCACAACCTGGGCGGCGGCGTTGTGCTGCGCGGTGGTATCGGCCAAACAACTGCCGACCTGACCCAAGCAGACCTGGGTGTTCGCTTCGACTTCTAAGTCCAGCAACATCTGAAGATTTGGGGCAGGCCATTGGTCTGCCCCTTTTCATTTCTGCCCTTTGCATTTCAGCGGCGACCATGGTTTGTGCTTCCAAGCGCATCAGACCAGAGGTCAAACATGTCCCTTTCAGACATAACCACCCGTATTGACGCTGCGTGTCAGGCAGCCGGTCGTGATCCCGCGTCCGTTCACTTGATCGCCGTCAGCAAATTACAGCCACTGGATCGTGTCACCGCTGTACTAGACGAGGGGCACCGCCTCTTTGGTGAAAACCGCGTGCAGGAAGCGGATGGCAAATGGCCGGACCTGCGCAAGCAATACGGGTCCGTTGATGTGCATCTGATCGGCCCCCTGCAAAGCAATAAGGCACGGCAGGCCATGCAGCTGTTTCAGGCGATCCATTCCGTGGACCGGCCCAAACTGGCCAACGCCATCGCCCGCCTTGCGCAAGAGCTTGGGACCTGCCCTGACATCTTTCTTCAGATCAACACCGGCGAGGAGCCGCAGAAGGCAGGCGTGCTGCCAACAGAGGCGGATGCTTTCGTCGCCGAGTGTCGCGACCTGGATCTGCCGGTCCAGGGCCTCATGTGCATCCCGCCGGTGGATGAAGAGCCGTCATTGCACTTCGCCCTGTTGGCCAAGATCGCCGAACGCAACGGTCTGACGGGTCTCTCCATGGGTATGAGCGGTGATTTTGAAAGGGCCATTGCGCTTGGCGCCACGCATGTGCGCGTGGGCTCAGCCATCTTTGGCGACAGAGTAACGGGTTAGTGCTGGGACAGACCTAGGATGCCAAGCGTCAAAACGGCTTGTGCCGTTAATCTTTCCGGCTGGCGTTGCCCAAGACGATCAACCGCGTCTCGAACCGAATGCGTGGCGCGATCCAAGCGAGATGATCGGGGCGCAGCCCGATACAGCCCTCTGTCGAATAGCCGGGCCTCCGCCAGCGGTGGATAAAAATGGCAGATCCCCGTCCCGGTACGGCATAGGGCCAGTTCCAGTCCGTCAAGATCACCAGATCATATAGCGGATCCGCCCGCCGCAGCACCTCGTGGCTGGGGGCATATGGGGCGCGGGCCATATGATTGTAGTCTTCATCTTCCACATCATCTGACCACAGATCGCCGGGCCGGATCGGCACCGCCCAGTCCGCTGGTGCTGCCATGCGGTCAGGCCGGTACAGCATCCCAACCAGCCTATGCGTGCCGCAGGGCGTTGCCCCATCCCCCTCACGCTTTCTACTTGTGATGCCGCCCCGTCCAACGGTGCAGGGAAAGATGCGGCCACCAAAACGGAGCCCGCGCCGCGTGACCACCATATCCAACGGTGTCACAGCAGATGTCCTGACTTCGCGGCCTTGGTCGCCAGGTAGTCCCGGTTGAACCGGTTTTCGCCCACTTTCAGAGGCACGCGCTCAGTCACTGCGATCCCGCTGGTCTCCATCATCGCCACTTTGGCAGGGTTGTTGGTCAAAAGGCGCACTGACGAAAATCCCATGGATTTCAGAATATCCGACCCCAGCCGAAAATCACGCTCGTCATCTTCGAACCCAAGCCGGTGATTGGCATCAACGGTGTCAAATCCCTGGTCCTGCAAGGCATAGGCGCGCATCTTGTTGGCCAGGCCAATCCCGCGCCCTTCCTGGTTCATATAAAGGAGCACGCCCGCCCCTTCCGTCCCCATCTGCGCAAGGGCACCGCGCAGCTGCGGCCCGCAATCGCATTTCAGACTGCCCATAACATCGCCGGTGAAGCAGGCAGAATGCAGACGGGCCAGGACGGGTTTGCTGCGATCCGGGCGCCCGATCTCGAATGCGTAATGCTCTTCGCCCCCATCCTCTGGGCGGAAGACATGCAGCCGCCCCGCCTCCGAGGCTTCCACCGGTAGACGCGCCTGCACAACGGGATGCAGCAGGCTGGACTTGGCCATCAATGGTTCCGCCAATGCTAGCGGAATCGCGGTCAAGCTATGGGACACAGCGAATTTCAAACCGTCCTGAACCTGCGCACACAGGGCGGCGGGCAGCAGGCGCGCGGCTTTGCACAGCTGGATCGCAATTCGATGCGCGGCCGCATCGCCATCGCGAAGCGACCGCAGGGGCCCTTTCATTGGGGTCGCTAGATCGTCTGCAGGGTCTGCCAGCGATTGCAACCAGCCCAACGCGGCCGCCTCCGGGACCGCAATTCTTGCCACGTCGCCATCATAGACCCGCGCCTTTAGCGTTTCAGCGCGCCAGCCGGTCAGGGCCATTTCCAGTGGTGCGCCCAGAGCCCGAAACGCCACGAGCCTGTCGGGCGACATCGCCTCGACCGCAACGGCAAGCACAGACACCTCGCCCAGAACCACAATGGGCACGCCCATGCGCAGATCGGCGCGCGCCCGCGCCAGCATCTCCACGATATCCGGGCCCAGACCCATGTAACAAATCCTCGCCTTCGTCCCGCTCGACATAAGCAAATCGCGCCGGAATTGAAACATTTGGCCGCTCGCTGACACATGGGCGTGAAACATTTGGCCCACAACTTGCTGAAACCCCTGCGCGACCGCATCTATCCTCCAACATCAAGGGAGACGAGACCCATGGCACAATTGAAGAAAATCCTTCTGGTCGATGATGATGAGGACCTGCGCGAAGCGTTGAGCGAACAGCTTGTCATGACCGAAGATTTCGACGTGTTCGAGGCGGGCAACGGCCAGGACGCTCTGGTCAAGGCCAAGGAGGCGATCTACGACCTCGTGATCCTCGACGTGGGCCTGCCGGATACCGACGGGCGTGAACTGTGCCGCGTGATGCGCAAGCAGGGGGTCAAGTCGCCCATCGTGATGCTCACAGGCCACGATACGGACGCCGACACGATCCTCGGCCTCGATGCTGGTGCCAACGACTACGTGTCCAAGCCGTTCAAGTTCCCGGTTCTGCTGGCCCGCATTCGCGCCCAATTGCGCCAGCATGAACAGTCCGAGGACGCCGTTTTCACCCTCGGGCCCTACACCTTCAAGCCGAGCGTCAAGATGCTGGTGACCGAGGATGACCGCAAGATTCGCCTGACCGAGAAAGAGACGAACATCCTCAAATTCCTCTACCGCTCGACCGAAGGCGTGGTGGCCCGCGACGTGCTGTTGCACGAGGTCTGGGGCTACAACGCAGGTGTCACGACCCACACGCTGGAAACGCATATCTATCGTTTGCGCCAGAAAATCGAACCGGATCCGTCAAATGCGCGCCTTCTTGTGACCGAAAGCGGCGGATATCGTCTCATGGCCTGACATTGACGTGGGTCAAAGCGGAACCTTTCGCTAAGACGCATGTTAACTGCACGAAGCCCGCGCATGTCGGGGCCGCCTCGCGGCGAAACATGCACCTCCCTGTTGGACTTGCCCGGGCCTGAGTGCCCGGGTTTTTTTTGCTCGCGTTCTAGCCTCAAAGGCACTTGGTCAACTGCTGACTGCCCAATAGTCGCGCATATCGCCCAAAAACCGCTGCAAAACTGTGCGTATTTCCCGACAAAACCCGATCCGGTCAATCCGATTTTGGTGCGCACCTAATCCACCACGTACCGTCACACGCGCAGGGTACCTAGGGTTCCGCTTGTCATCCACGACAGGGCTGGTCCGAGAGGTGCCGCCGGTCCGGCAAATTCCGGACGGTACACGGCGGGGCAAAATCCCGGGAGAGCACTGCGACGGTTCGGCCGCGTCTCTCACTATAACCTTCGGTCGTATGTTTTGATTGGACCTGGAGGATGATATGATCCGTTCAACTGTTTTGGCCGCTCTGGCACTGACACTCACGACATTCGGCGCCGCCGCGCAGGAAAAAACCGAATTCAAGGTGGCGTGGTCGATCTACGTAGGCTGGATGCCGTGGGGCTATCTCGAAGACAGCGGGATCATGGACAAATGGGCTGACAAGTACGAGATCGACGTCGAGATTGTGCAAATTAACGATTACGTCGAATCCATCATTCAATACACGGCGGGCGAATTTGACGGTGTGACAGCCACCAACATGGACACGCTGTCCATCTCGTCCGGGGGCGGCGTGGACACGACTGCACTGATCGTCGGCGACTATTCCAACGGCAACGACGCGATCATCCTCAAGGGCGAGGGCGGTCTGGCCGATCTTGCGGGCAAACCAGTCAACCTCGTTGAGCTGTCCGTCTCGCATTACCTGCTGGCGCGGGGGCTCGACAGCGTTGGCTTGGCGGAACGGGATCTCGCCTCGGTCATCAACACATCCGACGCCGACATGATTGCCGCCTATTCGATCCCGGATGTCGAGGCGGTCGTGACCTGGAATCCACTCGTGTCGACCATCCTCGAACAGCCCGACGCCACGAAAGTCTACGACAGCTCGGACATCCCCGGAGAGATCATCGACATCATGTGGGTGAACACCGAAACGCTGGCCGCCAACCCGAATTTCGGCAAGGCACTGACAGGTGCATGGTACGAGTTGATGGCCTTGATGGCTGCTGGGAACGAAGGCGCGCTGACCGCGATGGCAGAGGCATCGGGCACCGACCTTGCGGGCTACAAAGCGCAGCTTGCCTCGACCGAGATGTTTTATGACCCTGCCGATGCGGTCGCCTTCACCGAAGCTGACGCTTTGAAAGCAACAATGGTCAACGTGGCCGAATTCCTCTTCGACAAGGGCATCTTGGGCGAAGGCGCGCCAAGCGCAGATTTCGTGGGTGTGGAATACCCAGATGGCACAACCACCGGCGACGCGGGGAATGTCATGATGCGCTATGACACGACTTACATGCAGATGGCCGCCGACGGCGCGCTCTGAGCACAGGCTTTCCGCGCGGCTTGATCGTGCGGAACGCGACCGATGCGCTGGATCAATAAAACCCCCGGACGGCCCTTTGCGCTGTTCCTGACGGTTCTGCCTTTTGTGCTGCTGATGATCATCTACGCCATGGGATCGGATGCGCGCCGCGCCGCGAACCCGGCGGACAAGCTATTGCCGCCGCCATCGCAATTGGTCGACACGGCAGCACGGCTTGTCTCTGAACCCGACCGGCGCTCGGGCGAGATCCTGTTTTGGAAAGACACCGCCTCCAGCCTGCGCCGTCTGGCCATTGGTGTCGGCCTGGCGGCCAGCTTGGGGCTGGCCTTCGGGTTGTTGATCGGGCTTTTGCCCGTGGCGCATGCCGGGTTGAACAGTTTTGTTGCCGTGATCTCGATGGTGCCGCCCCTGGCGATCCTGCCCATCCTGTTCATTGTGTTTGGGTTGGGCGAGCTGTCCAAGGTTGCCCTGATCACCATCGGCATCACGCCTTTCCTGATCCGCGACCTGTCCGCACGCACAGCCGAGTTGCCCTCAGAACAGATCATCAAGGCGCAGACGCTGGGGGCGTCGTCTCTGGCCATCGCGTTGCGGGTTGCGTTACCGCAAATCCTGCCGCGCCTCATTCAGGCAGTGCGGCTGTCCCTTGGTCCGGCCTGGCTGTTCCTGATCGCCGCCGAAGCCATCGCAAGCGAGGACGGGCTGGGCTATCGCATCTTCCTCGTGCGCCGATACCTCGCCATGGATGTGATCCTGACCTACGTCGCATGGATCACCCTAATCGCCTTTGTCCTCGACTGGTGCCTCGCGCGACTGTCTCGCCGCCTCTTTCCCTGGGCAGAGGCCGCATGATGGGCTTTGTCACCGTCGAACACGTGTCTCAGAAATATGGGAAGCGCCCGATCCTCGACAACGTCTCGCTTGAGGTTGCCGAGGGCGCGTTCATCTCCATCGTCGGTGCATCGGGCTGTGGCAAATCCACCTTCCTGCGCCTGCTTCTGGATCAGGAGCGTCCGACGCGCGGCGAAATCCGGGTGGACGGCATCCCTCTGCAGGGCGAGCCGAACCGCAGCAGGGGTATCGTCTTTCAACGCTATTCGACCTTTCCGCACATGACCGTGCGCGACAATCTGGTGGCCGCAGAGGGGTTGGGCGCAAATCTGCTCGGTATTCTGCCCCGCGCCCGGCGCCAATCTGCCCGCGCCCGCGCCAACGCCGCGCTTGAACGTATAGGGCTGGCGCACGTTGCTGATCAGTATCCCGCAACCCTGTCAGGCGGCATGCAGCAGCGGCTGGCCATCGCGCAGGCGCTTGCCGCTAAACCCCGCATCCTGCTCTTGGATGAACCTTTCGGTGCGCTCGATCCCGGCACGCGCGAACGCATGCACGACTTTCTGCAGGACCTGCGGGCCGAGACAAACATGACCGTCTTCATGGTCACCCACGACCTGAGCGAGGCGTTCAAGCTGGGCGACCGGGTCCTCGCCTTCGACAAGGTGCGGTGGGACCCACAGTTCCCCGACGCCTATGGCGCCACCATCACTTACGACTTTGACGCCCGCGATGGCGGGATACCCTATCAGATACTCAAGGAGGACACCTATGTTCTGGACCCCGCAGGATCGTAGCCGCTTGCACCGGCCAGATGATCGCCAGATCCCTGACCGCCGCGCGCACCACCCCGACCTGACCAAGCTGCAAGGCTGGAAGTCGATGCAGGCCGAGGCTGACATCCCCGAAGGCGAGTGGGACAAGGAAAAGGCATGGGCGCTGCGCATGGGTTTGACCGCCGCCGACAGTATAGAAGACCGGTCCATCCCCACCTTCGCCCGTGGGGAATTGCCCCACTACGCCGGCATCAACACCTTTCTCAAAGCGCCCTACACCGAGGATGTGACCGAGGTCGGCAACTACGACGCCTGCGTCCTCGGCGCGCCCTTTGATGGCGGGACAACCTACCGCCCCGGCACGCGGTTCGGGCCGCAAGGCGTCCGCAAGATCAGCGCGCTCTACACGCCCTACAACTACGAAATGGGGATCGACCTGCGCGAACAGATGTCGCTCTGCGATGCGGGCGACATCTTTACCATCCCTGGCAACATCGAAAAGACGTTCGACCAGATCAGCCGCGCCGTCAGCCACGTGTTCTCGTCCGGATCACTGCCCATCATCATCGGCGGCGACCACTCCATCGGCTTTCCTTGCGTGCGCGGCATCGCCGAATGTACGTCCAAGAAAATCGGCATCGTCCACTTCGACCGGCACGCCGACATTCAGGAAAAGGATCTGGACGAACGGATGCACACGACCCCGTGGTTCCACTCCACCAACCTTCCGAACGTGCCCGCCAAGAACCTCGTGCAGGTTGGCATCGGCGGCTGGCAGGTCCCGCGCGAGGCGGTGAAGGTCGCGCGCGAGCGTGAAACCAACATCATCACCATGGGCGACATGGAAAAGATGGGCGTCGACAAGACGGCCGAGATGGCACTCGAGATGGCCTGGGACGGGGTGGACATGGTGTATATGTCCTTTGATATCGACAGCATTGATTGCGGCTTTGTCCCTGGCACCGGCTGGCCCGAACCGGGCGGCTTCCTGCCGCGCGAGGCGCTGGCGCTCGCCTCCAAAGTCGCGGCCGAAGGTATCTGCGGCATGGAACTGGTCGAGGTGTCGCCGCCCTATGACCAGTCCGAAATCACCGCCCTGATGGGCACCCGCGTGATCGTGGATGTGCTGGGCTCGCTCGTGTCTTCAGGCAAGATGGGCGACCATCGCAAGCACATCGACAAGCCGGTGAGCCTGCCCATGGGCGACTACGATGCGGACCGCGACGGCGCCCGCTGGTCCACACCGCACAAGAAAGGTTGACGCCATGCCACATGACATCGTCAACGGCCATATCGGCCACAACTACGCCGCAGACCACCTGCATTCGCACCTCAAGCCCGAGGATGAGGCGGCTGACCTGCAGGTGCTTTGCACCCAATTCATCGACGGCTTCCGTGACGCCAAGGACAAGGCCGCCTACCTCAATATCGCAAACATCCCCCTCGAAATCCCCTGCACCGAGGGTGGCCCGGCGCTGAAACTCGTGGACGTCTCCGTCACGTCAGAATGGCAGGTCGGCACGGCGTCCCCTTCCTTCGGCTCTCGAGAGCTCAGCTACCTCCCGTTTCCCGGCGATATGATCTCCGAACGGATCAACATGGCCTTTGTCTATGTGTCTGCACTACGGCGCGAGGAATTGGATCTGAGGCAGTTTCTGGCGGAAAAAGCTCAGTAGCGTTCGGAAACCAACCAAGAGTTGCATCTGTCCGTGCGGCGCCGACCGGGGCCGCGCCTGATCTGCCTAAAAACTGGTCCTCAGCGCATTTGCTGAGCGTTTTCTTCGAAATCCTTAGGCGCTCGCGGCAATTTTATTTACCGTATGATCAAAAGAAGGAGTCGGGGGATTCTGGACTTAATCATAAAAAATGCCCGCTTGCCGGATCGCAGCGGGCAGCACGATATCGGCATCAAAGGGGACAAGATCGCGACGATCGCCCCTCAGGTCGACGCCGAAGCGCAGGACATCATTGATGCGGACGGGCGGCTGGTGGCGCCCCCCTTTACCGATCCGCATTTCCATATGGATGCGACGCTCAGCCTCGGCCTTCCCCGGCTGAACTTGTCGGGCACCTTGCTCGAAGGCATCGCGCTCTGGGGTGAGTTGAAGCCGATGCTTACGGTCGAGGCGGTCATGGAACGCGCCTTGCGCTACTGCGATCTGGCGGTGGCGCAGGGGTTGCTGTCGATCCGTACGCATGTGGATGTTTGCGACGACAAACTTACGGCCGTCGAGGCGCTGATCGAAGTGCGCAAGCGTGTTGCACCCTATATCGACTTGCAGCTGGTTGCCTTCCCACAGGACGGGCTCTACCGCTCGGCTACGGCGGAGCAGAACCTGCTGCGGGCGCTGGACATGGGCGTGGATGTTGTAGGTGGCATCCCGCATTTTGAACGTACGAGGGCGGATGGCGCGCGGTCCGTCACTCGCCTGTGCGAGATTGCGGCTGATCGTGACCTGATGCTCGATCTGCATTGCGACGAAAGCGATGACCCAATGTCGCGCCATGTCGAAACGCTTGCGGCCGAAACAACACGCCTCGGTCTCGGAGGGCGCGTGTCGGCCAGCCACGTCACCGCGATGCACTCCTACGACAATTACTATGCCAGCAAGCTGATCCCGCTGATTGCCGAAAGCGGCATGAACGTTATCCCGAATCCGCTGATCAACATCACGCTGCAGGGCCGGTCCGACACCTATCCGCGGCGCCGTGGTCTGACCCGTGTGCCGGAATTGCGCGCGGCGGGCGTCAACGTGGCCTTCGGGCAGGATTGCACCATGGACCCGTGGTACTCGCTCGGGTCTGCCGACATGCTCGAGGTTGCGCATATGGGCGTGCACGCCGTGCCAATGACGTCACGCGAGGCTATGGAATGGGCCTTTACCTCGGTCACGCAAAACGGCGCCCGTGCAATGGGCCTACCGGATCCTACGCTGCGCGAGGGCGGGCCCGCCAACATGGTAGTGCTGCAAGCGAGTGACCCAATCGAAGCCGTCAGGCTAAAAGCAACCCGGCTGGCAGTGATCAAACACGGCAAGGTTCTGGCGCGCACCGCGCCGCGCGTTGCTACCCTTGACCTGCCCGGTCGCCCGACCGCGATTGACCCCGCCGACTACGCCCCGGCGATGGACGAAAAAGACATTTGAATTTCTGCCAGCACGAGAGAGGATTTTTCCAATGAAACTCACACCAAGCCGTCGCCAGCTTCTTGTCGGGGCCGCTGCCACACTGGCGCTGCCGTCTTATATCCGCCGTACGCATGCGCAGGGCGTCACCCGCGTCGCGGGCGTCCACATGTCGCCCGTCGAAAACGCATGGAACAGCCGGATTCACCTGGCCTTGCAAGAGGCGGCCGCCGCCGGCCAGATCGAATACGAGTTCTCCGAAGGGGTCGCGCCCACTGACTATCCCCGCGCCATAGCGGAATATGCCGAAGGCCGTGCGCAACTGGTCTGGGGCGAAGCCTATGCGGTGGAGCGGGAGGCGCGCGAAGTGGCTGCAGACTTTCCCGACACGGCCTTCCTGATGGGCTCTTCCGGCGGGCCGGAGGGCGACAATTTCGGCGTCTTCGGCACCCGCAACCACGAGGCCGCTTATCTCGCCGGGATGCTGGCGGGCAAGATGTCTGAAAGTAACGTCTTTGGCTCTGTCGGCGGCTATCCGATCCCCGAGGTCAACCTGCTCATCAACGCCTTCCGCATGGGCGTGACCGAAGTGAACCCCGACGCGACCTTCCTCAACGGCTTTATCGGTGCCTGGTTCGACCCCGCCCGCGCGAAAGAGGCGGCCATGGCGCAGATCGACGCCGGGGCCGACATCCTTTTTGGGGAACGGATCGGCACCGCCGATGCCGCGCAGGAACGCGGGATCAAGGCCATTGGCTCGCTCATCGACTATACGCCGCGTTATCCGGGCACCGTCTTTGCCAACGCGATTTGGAACTATGGCCCGACCATCGAAGCCATCGTGGCCGATATTCAGGCAGGCAATCCAGTCGGACGTGATTACACCGAGTATTCGTTCATGGCCTACGGCGGGAATGAGTTGATCTATGTCGCCGATGAGGTGCCCGCCGATGCCATCCCGGCGATGGAGGCCAAGCAAGCCGCCATCACTGCAGGCGAGTGGGACGTGCCCATCGACAATGATGAACCCGCCTGACAAAGGGTGATCCATGCCTGATGCCACAGCACTTGCGGCCGCCATCGCCGACGGGCGCACCAATGCCCGCGACGTGATGGAGGCGAGCCTGGCCGCATGTGAAACGCACGCGGACCTGGGTGCTGTGGTTTTTCTGGACGCAGAAGGCGGGCGTGCGGGCGCAGTTGAGGTCGACGCCGGGCTTACAGCGCGTCGTGGCCCGTTCCACGGGGTGCCATTTTTAGGCAAAGACTTGGGGTCAGAGGCCGTGGGATGGCCCATCGCGGCAGGCGCTGCAGCCCTTCGGGCCCGCCCTGTGCGACCGGCGGCTGACAGCAATCTGTTCTCCGCGTTTCGCGGCGCTGGCCTTCTGCCGTTTGGCCTGACTGCCGTGCCGCCATTCGGTTTGGCTCTCGATAGCGCGCCTGAAGGGTTGCCGCCCGCACGCAACCCGTGGAACACGTCGCTGTCACCGGGCGGATCCTCTGGCGGCGCGGCAGCGGCCGTCGCCGCCGGGATCGTGGCCCTCGCACATGCAACCGACGCCGCAGGGTCGATCCGCGTTCCAGCCGCCTGTTGCGGCTTGGTCGGTCTGAAGCCTTCGCGGGGCGCGGTCGTCGCGGGCCCCGAATACAACAATCATCTGATGGGCATCGTATCTGAACTGGTCCTCGCGCGCTCCGTCCGAGACGTGGTCGCGATCTTTGACGCGGTCCAAAGCCCTGTGGCAACCCTCGCGCACAAGGCCCGCAACCGCATCGCCCTGGCCCTTCCCGCCCGCTGCGACGCCGCACAGATCGCGGCCGCACGCTCTGCCGCATCCGCCCTGACCGACGCCGGATACGAGGTTGAGGAGATCCCCGCCCCCGACGACATGGGCGCGCAAGCCCACGCCATCGCACGAACCGTCTTGTCGGTGTCCCTCGCCGACTGGCTCACGGCACTCAAAATACCTGACGACGAAGTCCCACCCCTCATCGCCGCTGTTGCAGCCGAAGGCCGCGCCATGTCCGCCACCGACCTCTTCGGCGTGACCCGCAACATGGCGCGGATAACAAACGACGCTGCCACTCTCTTCGCCACCGTTGACGCCGTGCTCTGCCCGGTCCTGTCCACGACGCCCCCAACAGTCGGCGCCTTTGACCTGGGCCACACCGACACCGACGCCCACTTTGCCAAGATGGAGGCGTTCGCCCCGAACGCCGCCCTTGCCAACGTCGCAGGCCTGCCCGCACTGGCCCTGCCCTTCGGGATGCAAGGCGACCTCCCCGTCGGCGTGCAACTCTTGGGTCCACGCGGAAGCGACCGAACGCTCTGCCATCTCGCAGCACAGATCGAACAACGCGCCCCAAAGCTCGCCTACCCCCATCCCATTGCGGGCCTGCCCACATGACCCCCGCACTCGAACTCAATGGCATCACCAAGCGCTTCGGCGCTCTCACCGCCAATGACAACGTCACCCTGTCCCTCGCCCAGGGCGAAATCCTCGCCCTTCTGGGTGAAAACGGCGCGGGCAAGACGACGCTGATGAACATCCTCTTCGGCCACTACGCCGCCGATCAGGGCACCGTGCGCGTCTTTGGACAGGACCTGCCCCCAGGCCAACCGCGCGCAGCCATCGACGCTGGCGTCGGAATGGTCCACCAGCATTTCACACTGGCAGGCAACCTCACGGTGCTCGACAACGTCATGCTCGGCTCCGAAAGCCTGCTCTCCCTGCGCTCGGCCCGCGCCGCTGCCCGGCAAAAACTGCTGCAGATCGCGGAACGCTTCGGCTTGCCCGTATCGCCCGACGCGCGGGTCAACCAGCTTTCTGTTGGCGAACGCCAGCGGGTCGAAATCCTCAAGGCGCTCTACCGCGATGCCCGCATCCTGATCCTCGACGAGCCCACCGCCGTCCTCGCCCGACCCGAAGCGCAGCGTCTGTTCGAAACCCTGCGTGAGATGACGCGCGAAGGACTGTCGCTGATCTTCATCAGCCACAAGCTGCACGAGGTCATGGCCGCCTCCGACCGGGTGGCGGTCCTGCGGGCAGGGCAATTGGTGGCGGAACGCGAAACATCTCGCACAACCCCAGACGAACTCGCCGAACTGATGGTCGGGCGCAAGGTTGCGCGGCCCACCCGTCAGGACCACCAGATCGGCAGCCCCGTCGTGATCGCAAACAAGGTACGGGTCGAAGACAAGGGTGAAACCCATCTCGACGAAGTATCCTTCACCGTGCGCGAGGGCGAGGTGCTGGGCATCGTCGGCGTGTCGGGCAACGGACAAGCGGCACTCGGCGCGCTGCTCTCAGGACTGGTCACGCCGACATCCGGCAGCCTGACGCTCGCCGGGCAGGACCTCACCCCGCTGGGCCCGCGCGGTATGATCCGCGCAGGCGCAGCCCGCGTGCCCGAGGATCGGCACGCCGAAGGGGCGGTTGGAGAACTGGCCGTCTGGGAAAACGCCGTGCTGGAACGGCTGCGCACCCCGGCCTTCTCCAGCCACGGCTTTGTGCGCAAAGCCACGTGCAAATCCTACACCGCTGACCTGATCGAACGCTTCGACATCCGCGGGGCCACACCCGACACGCGCACTCGCCTGCTGTCCGGGGGCAACATGCAAAAGCTGATCCTCGGCCGCTGCCTGTCGACCGGGCCAAAATTCGTGCTCGCCAATCAACCGACACGCGGCCTCGACGAAGGCGCCATTGCCGCCGTCCATGCCGAACTGCTCGATGCCCGCGCCAAGGGGGCGGCCATCCTGCTGATTTCCGAAGAACTGGAAGAGGCGGTCGCCCTGTCCGACCGCATCCAGGCCATCGTAAAGGGGCGGTTGTCAGACCCCGTGGCCGCCGAAGACGCTGATGCGCGCAAGCTCGGCCTGATGATGGCTGGCGTCTGGGAGGAGGACGCCGATGCGGCTTGAACGGCGCGCCCATGTGCCGCTGCACCTTGCCCTCACCGCGCCGCTCGCCGCCGTGGCGGTTGCGCTGTGTCTCGCCGGGGGGCTGATCGCCGCGGCGGGCGTCAACCCGCTCAGCGCCTATGTCGAGATGCTGACAGGCGCGCTCGGCTCGCGCCGGTCTGTGACCGAGATGCTGACCCGCGCTACGCCTCTGATCCTGACGGGCCTCGCCGCCGCCGTCGCCTTCCGCGCGCGTCTGTGGAACATTGGCGGCGAGGGGCAGTTTTTCATCGGCGCACTGGTCACAGCCTGGATCGGGCACGCGCTCGCCGTGCCGGGGCCCATTGGCATCCCCATCCTGATGGCGGCAGGAATGGCCGCTGGAGCGCTGTTGCTGGCCGTGCCCGCCTATTTCCGCTTGCGCTTCAGCGTGGATGAGGTCGTAACGACGCTTTTGTTGAACTTCATCGTGATCCTCTTCGTCGGTATGATGGTCGAGGGCCCGCTCCGCGATCCGATGGCCTTCGGCTGGCCGTCCTCGGTCCCGGTCGACGGCGATTTCCGACTGCCGGACCTTGTGCCCCGCACGCGGCTTCACATCGGGTTCTTGTTTGCACTGGCGGCTGCCACGATTGTCTGGGTGATCCTCGCGCGCACCGTCTTCGGCGCGGAAACGCGGGCTGCCGGTCTGAACGCACAGGCCGCAACCTTCGCCGGCATTTCACTGCCGCGTACCTTGATGGGCGTGGCGCTGCTGTCCGGTGCGCTTGCCGGGCTCGCAGGCGCGGTCGAGGTTCTGGGCGTCACCGCCGCCGTCACCACCACAATGTCACCCGGCTTTGGTTACGCAGGCATCGTCGTGGCCATGCTGGCGGCGCTGCATCCTGCGGGCGTGGTGGCCGCCGCGATCTTTGTCGCCACGGTCTTTGTCGGTGCCGACGCGATGAGCCGCGCGACGGGTGTGCCCAGCTTTATTGCGGATGTCATCGTTGCGATGTGCCTTCTGACCATGCTGGTGGCCCTTATGGTCACGACATACCGGGTACGCCGATGACCGAAGCCCTGGACCTGCTCCTGAACACCAGCCTCTGGGCGGCGGTCTTGCGGATCGCCACGCCGCTCATCTTCGGCGTGCTTGGCGCGCTGCTGTGCGAGCGGTCGGGTGTTCTGAACCTCGGGATCGAGGGGATCATGACAATGGGTGCCATGACGGGCTGGCTGACGGTCTATCTGGGGGGTGATCTGTGGGCTGGTCTATTGGTTGCCGCACTCAGCGGCAGCGTGATGGGCCTCTTGCACGCCATGCTCACTGTGCCGCTTGGCCTGTCGCAGCATGTGTCGGGGCTGGGCATCACGCTTTTTGCGTCGGCGCTGTCCTACTACCTCTACCGCCTGATCGTGGTGGTAGGAGATCTGCCGCCAACCATCGAACCTTTTGCCCCGCTCAGCATTCCGATCCTTTCACAGGTGCCGGTTCTGGGTCCGATCCTGTTTTCACAGACCCTCCCGACCTATCTGGCGCTGCTCGCCGTCGTCGTCATGGCCTATACGCTGGCGCGCACGCCGCTGGGCCTGGCGATCCGCATGACCGGCGAAAATCCCCACGCGGTCGAGGCGCAAGGGCTCAACCCGATCCGTATCCGCATCTGGTCCGTCGTGGCGGGATCCGCGCTGATGGCCGTGGGCGGTACGTTCCTGACCACCGCGGCCTTCAACAGCTTCTTTCCCGAGATGGTGCAGGGCAGGGGGTGGATCTGTATCGCGCTCGTGGTCTTTGCCTCGTGGCGTCCTGGCAAGGCGCTGCTGGGCGCGCTTTTATTTGCCTTTTTCGACGCCTATCAGTTGCGTCTTCAAACCGTGGTGGAGGATGTGCCCTATCAGCTGTTCCTGATGGCGCCCTACGTTCTGTCCATCGGGGCACTGATACTTGTCGCCCGTCGCGCCCGCGTGCCGGACGCGCTCATGGTGCCGTACCGTAGGGGTGAACGCTAAGGGTCTGAAGGCGTTTCACCGGGCGCGAAAACTGCCCTTGGAAACCGACCGCCTCCCTTCGCGTGTCAGTCTGTCCCCGCACCGGTTAAAATCTGCATACCGTACCGCGCGTTGGCCTAAGCGACTGATGTCTCGGAAAACTCAGAGTTCCATTGATAATTCGTGACCCCGCCGAACAGCGTGTCCCCGCGGGGACAAATCGCATTTTCCGGGTGGAGACCACGCCGGGACACGTCTACTCTGCTCCAAATTTCCGAGCCGGAGCGTCCCCGCATGTCCTTCACCCTCGCCACGTGGAATATCAATTCCGTCCGCCTCCGCGAACCCATCGTCCTCAAGCTTTTGCAGGAAGAAGCGCCCGACGTCCTCTGCCTGCAAGAGTGCAAAAGCCCCGTTGACAAGATCCCGCGCGAGGGGTTCGAGGCGCTGGGATACACCCACATGGTCGCTCGCGGGGACAAGGGCTACAACGGCGTCGCGATCCTGTCGAAGATCCCCATGGTCGAAGCGGGCGCGCAGGATTTTGCGGGTCTGGGCCACGCGCGCCACATCGCGGGGCAGCTTGAGAACGGCGTCACCGTCCACAACTTCTACGTCCCCGCGGGGGGCGATGTGCCGGACCGCGAGAAGAATGAGAAATTCGGGCAGAAGCTCGACTACCTCACTGACATGCGCGACTGGTTTCATGGGGAGAAGCCCGAGAAGTCGGTCCTCGTTGGAGACCTGAACATTGCCCCGCGTGAGGATGATGTGTGGTCCCACAAGCAACTCCTGAAAGTCGTCAGCCACACACCGATTGAGGTTGAGCATCTGGCCGAGACGCAGGACGCGGGGGGTTGGGTTGACGTGACCCGCGCCGATATTCCGGAGGGGCAGCTTTACAGCTGGTGGTCCTACAGGGCCAAGGATTGGGATGCTGCCGACAAGGGCCGCCGTCTCGATCATGTGTGGGCCACGCCGGACATCTCGAACGCGGCGCATTCCAGCCGTATCCTCAGGGATGCACGGGGCTGGGAGAAGCCGAGCGATCATGCCCCTGTCTTTGCGACTTTTGACCTGTGATCCGATCCGCGCGGATTGATGAACTTGGTCTGCTCACTGATCTGATGCACCGGTCGAAGGCGGTGTGGGGGTATGACGAGGATTTCATGGCCGCAGCGCGTGTGGTGCTGCAAGTGTCCGCCGAAGATGTCGAGAGCGGGCAGCTTGTCGTCTTTGACTTGGACGGGCCGCAAGGTCTTTGCAAGCTGGTCGTGGATGGCGGGGTTGCTGAGATCGACAAGCTCTTTGTCGCGCCCGAGGGCATGGGCAAGGGCGTTGGCCGTGCGTTGGTGCAATGGGCTATCGAAACCGCACTTGCCCAGGACGCAATGCGGATAGAGATCGAGGCTGATCCGGGCGCCGTGCCTTTTTATCAACGCATGGGTGCGCACGAGATTGGCTGCGTGCTGTCCGAGGCCATCGCGGGGCGCATGCTGCCGCTGATGCAGATTGACCTTAGTGACTTGGCACCGGGCGGATTGAGGTCCATATAAAGCGCCATCTGCCGCCCCACCAAAGGAATGCCGATATGATGGATTTGGGACTGTCCGCCGGACCCGCCGATGCCGACCTGATCAAGGACGGATCCGAAGCGACCTTCACGCAGGATGTGATCGAAGCGTCGCAGACCGTTCCCATCATTGTCGACTTCTGGGCGCCGTGGTGCGGCCCATGTAAAACACTTGGTCCGATGCTCGAAGATGCAGTGAAGGCCGCGAAGGGCGCGGTCAAGATGATCAAGATCAACGTGGACGAGGCTCAGATGATCGCGGGCCAGTTGCAGATCCAGTCTATCCCGACCGTCTATGCGTTTTTCAAGGGGCAACCGGTGGACGGGTTTCAGGGTGCGTTGCCGGGCTCTGAACTGACGGCGTTCATCGAACGGGTGATCAAGGCGGCGGGCGGCGAAGCGCCCGGCGACACGCTGAACGATGCCGTGGCCGCGGCCGAAGAAATGTTGGCTGAAGGTGCTGCTGTGGATGCGGCGCAGACCTTTGCAGCGATCTTGGGTGAAGATCCGAACCATGCAGGTGCGTATGGTGGACTTGTCCGCGCGCATATTGCGATGGAAGATCTGGATCAGGCGGAGGCGATCCTGAACGGTGCACCGGCTGAGATTTCCGAGAGCGCGGAATTGGAAGCCGCGCATGCTCAATTGCAACTCGCCCGGCAGGCCGCGGATGCAGGCCCCGTAGCAGAGTTGCGTGCCGCGGTTGAGGCGGATGATGGCAACCTGCAAGCCCGGTTTGATCTGGCGCAGGCGCTGCATGCAAGCGGTGATGCCGAAAGTGCTGTGAACGAGTTGCTGGAGATTTTCCGCCGCGACCGGGAATGGAACGATGGGGCTGCGAAAGAGCAGCTTTTCACCATTTTCGACGCGCTGAAACCGAACGATCCGGTGGTGCTGAACGGGCGGCGCAAACTGTCGTCGATGATATTTGCCTGAGCCGCTTTGCGGGCTAGCTGACACTGCATGATCAAAGTGGCTGACCTTCCCGGAGTGATCCCGGTTTTTCCGTTGCCGGGAGCGCTGCTTTTGCCGCGTGCGCGGCTGCCGCTGCACATCTTTGAGCCGCGCTATTTGCAGATGCTGGACGATGCGTTGAAAACGCCCGGTCGCCTGATCGGGATGGTGCAACCGAACGAGGTCGAGGGTCGCAAGGGCAACGGGCTGCACACCATCGGCTGCGCAGGGCGCGTGACGCAATTTTCGGAAACCGAGGACAACCGGTATCTGATCACTCTTACAGGCATTTCCCGCTTTCGTGTGCAAACCGAGGTGGATGGATTCACGCCTTACCGCCGCTGCGAAGTGTCCTGGGGCGGATTTGATCGCGATCAGGGCCGGACCGAGGAGGACCCGACCTTTGATCGTCCATTGTTCCTCGACCTGCTGGGTCGCTACTTCGCTGCGCAGTCACTGTCGGCGGATTGGGACACGTTGAAGGAAGCGGATGACGAGTTGCTGATCAACTCGCTGTCGATGATGCTGGACTTTGACCCCGAGGACAAACAGGCCTTGCTTGAAGCCCCGTCGCTGAGTACCCGTCGCGAGACTTTGGTCACTTTGATCGAGTTCGCGTTGCGTGGTGGCGAAGGGGAATTGATGCAATGAGCGTAGAAATTGATCGGCGCATGCTGGAGGCGCTGATTTGCCCACTGACCCAGACAACCTTGCGCTATGACGCTGACAAGCAAGAGCTTGTGTCGGAGGCGGCCAACCTTGCTTACCCCATCCGCAATGGCATCCCCGTGATGCTGGAAGACGAAGCGCGCAAGCTGGATTGATGGCGTGGAGCGGAGGTCCCCTCCGCCTTACGATTGTCCGTCAGAGGCGTTGGCCCTGCATCAGCCGTGGCAGATCGCCGGTGAGGCCGGCAGCCTCGCGGATGAAGCTGCGGCGCAGGCCTGGTAGAGCGTTGACGACGCCCATGCCGACATCCCGTATGCCACGGATCAGAGAGTTATCGTTTGAAAACAGACGGTTGAAGCCGTCGGTCGCCATCGCGAGTGCGGTGTTGTCGAAGCGGCGCCATTCCTCGTAGCGCTTGAGCACAGCGATGCTGCCAATGTCTTCGCCCCGGCGGGTGGCGTCGGTGATCACCTCTGCCAACGCCGCGATGTCGCGCATGCCTGCGTTCAGGCCCTGACCAGCGATGGGGTGGACGCCGTGTGCTGCATCGCCGATCAATGCCAAACGGTTGGCGGCGATGGTTTGGGCAAGGGACAGCGACAGTGGGTAGGTGAACCGTTTGCCCGCGAGGCTGATATCGCCCAAAAAGTCGCCGAAGCGCGGGCGGAGCATGGTCAGGTAATCGTCGTCGGACAGCACGTTGAACCGTTTGGCGTTCTCGTCTGTTTCGCTCCAGACAATCGAAGAAACATTGCCGGGCAGAGGCAGGATCGCCAGCGGACCCGGTGGCATGAAGAACTGGTGGGCGATGCTGTGGTGCGGCCTTTCATGCGCGATGGCGCAGACCAGCGCGGTCTGGCCGTAGCCCCAGCCGGTGCGCTTGATTCCGGCGCGGGTTGCAGTGCCGCTGCCGCGTCCATCGGCGCCGATCAGCAGTTTGCCTGTGAGGCCCTTGTCGGTGCCGAGCGTGATCGTAACCGCGCCCGGCGTGATGTCTTGGGTCGTGACCGTTTCGCCCGCGAGATGCGTGATGCCTTTGGTCGCTTCCATGGCGTCGAGCAGGGCGCGGCGGATATGCCGGTCTTGGACCATGTAGCCCATCGGCCCTTCCTCGATCTCGGCATGGTCGAAGTGCATGAAAAAGGGCGATGGCCCTTCGCCCGCACGCCCGTCCGACACCTTGATCTCCAGCATAGGCTGGCTGTGGTCGGCGATGTCGTTCCAGACACCGATCCCTTCGAGAAGGCGTTGCGAGGTCAGCGCGACCGCGTAGCTGCGTCCGTCGAAGGCGGCGTTCTTGCGCACTTTTTCGCTAAGCGCGTCGATGACCGTGACGGAGTGCCCTGTCTGGGCGAGGGCAAGGGCGAGGATCGGGCCGGAAAGCCCGCCGCCGACAATCAGAATATCGCTGTCATGGGTCATGTGGCGCAATATGGCCGGGCGCGTGGGATTGTCCATGCGCTGCGACGTCGCTACCGTTTCGGGCAACAGGTCGGAGGTCAGGTATGCAGGACTGGTTGGGCAAGAGCGCTGCGGATTTGGGCCGCGCCATTGGGGCGGGTGAGGTGAATCCGGTTGATCTGGCCGAGGCGTTTTTCGAGCGGATTGAAGGGCATGCGTTGCGGGATCGCGTCTATGCCCGGTTGACCAAGGATCGGGCGATGGCCGAGGCGCGCGCTGCGTCTGAACGGGCGAAGGCGGGGCGGCGCCTGTCCGTTCTGGATGGGGTGCCGATTAGTTGGAAGGATCTGTTCGATACGGCTGGTGATGGCACGGAGGCCGGGTCAAAGCTGCTGACCGGTCGTGTGCCTGATCGGGATGCGGTAGTGGTGCAGAATGCGACGGCGGCGGGACTGGTGTGCCTGGGCAAGACCCATATGAGTGAGCTGGCATTTTCGGGACTGGGGTACAATCCGTCGACTGCAACGCCGCCATGTGTGAATGACGCGGATGCTGTTCCGGGTGGGTCCTCTTCGGGCGCGGCGGCATCGGTGGCCTTTGGATTGGCGCCTGCGGCCATCGGGTCGGATACTGGTGGGTCTGTGCGTATTCCTTCGGCCTGGAACGATTTGGTTGGCTTGAAAACGACCCATGGGCGGCTGTCGTTGGAAGGGTGCGTGCCGCTGTCGTTGAAGTTTGATACCGTGGGGCCTTTGACCCGGACCGTTGAGGATGCGGCGCTGCTGATGGCGGCGATGGAAGGGCGCGTCTCCGGTGATTTGCGCGGCGCGTCGCTGAAGGGGCGGCGGTTTGCGGTGCTGAAAACGGTCGTGCTGGATGACATCCGGGATGCGCCGCGGGCGGCCTTTGACAGCGCCGTTGAGCGGCTGTGTGCCGCCGGTGCGGTGGTGGAGCCGTTGGAGGTGCCGGAACTTGAAGAGGCGATGGCGCAGGCCGGGCCGCTGATGCCGGGTGAGGTTTATGGCTTGTGGCGTGACGTGATCGAGGCGGAGCCGGAGGCGATGTATGCCGAGATTTTGCAGCGGTTCCGGTTGGGTAAGGAGTTCAGCGCGCCGGACTACAATGCGGCTTGGGCCAAGTTGGACGCGGTGCGGCAGGCCTGGGATATGGCCGTGGCGCCCTACGACGCGGTGCTGGCGCCATCCGCGCCGATTTTGCCGCCGAACCTGGATCGGTTGAACAGTGACAGTGAGTACTACAAAACCGAGAACCTGCTGGCCCTGCGCAATACAAGGGTGGGCAATTTGATGGGGATTTGTGCGTTGACCCTCCCCACCGGTGTGCCGAGTTGCGGAATTATGCTGATGGGATTTCGGGACGGGGAAGAGGCGCTGTTGCGCCTGGGCGCAGCGGCGGAAGAGGCGTTGAGCTGATCCGAAGGACGCCTGGCGGCGACACGATTTATTTTTGCTGACGAGGGGCGCTGCCCCTCGATCTCCCCATGGTATTTACGGTCAGAAGAAGAGTTAATTGGCGGAATTGCCACAAGTTGGTCGTTTGGCCGGGTTTCTCTGGACGGGGGAGTCGCGGTTGGGGTATCCTTGGTCCAAACGGGGCGCAAATGATCCCGAACCTGAGGCAGTTTGATGAAGTTTCCCGAGCGGTTTTCGAACCTTCCGGCTTATGCGTTTCCGCGTCTGCGCGCGTTGCTCGACCATCTCGAGCCGGGCGGCGATGTGGTGCATATGACCATTGGTGAGCCGAAACATGCCTTTCCAGCGTGGGTCACGGATGTGATCACGGAGCACGCCGCCGGGTTCAACAACTACCCGCCGAATGAAGGGTTGCCGGAACTGAGGCAGGCGTTTTGTGACTGGCTGGGCCGCCGCTATGGCGTGGCGATGGATGCTGATGACAATGTGATGCCGCTGAACGGGACACGCGAGGGGTTGTACAATGCCGGCATGGCGCTTTGCCCCGAGGTGAAGAATGGGCAACAGCCGATCGTGCTGATGCCAAACCCGTTTTACCAAGTTTACATGCTGGCCGCGATTTCGGCGGGAGCTGAGCCTGTGTTGGTGCCCGCGACGGCTGAGACGGGGCATTTGCCTGACTATGCGTCGGTCGATCCGGCGATTTTGAACCGGACGGTGGCCTGTTACATGTGTTCACCCGCGAACCCGCAGGGGGCTGTGGCGGGCAAGGACTATTGGCAGGATTTGATCGCGCTGGCAGAGCGGTATGATTTCCAGGTCTTTGCCGATGAGTGCTATTCCGAGATTTATCGCGATGTGCCGCCCATGGGTGTGTTGGAGTGCATCGGTGATGCGGATCCCGAACGGGTTGTGGCCTTTCACTCGCTGTCGAAGCGGTCGAACCTTCCGGGCTTGCGCTCGGGGTTCATTGTCGGTGGTCCTGCGACGATCCGCGAGGCCAAGCAGTTGCGGACCTATGCGGGCACGCCCTTGCCCACGCCCTTGCAGCACGCGGCGGCGGCGGTTTGGGCGGATGAGGAACACGTCATCCAGAACCGGGCGCAGTATCACGAGAAATACGAGATGGCCGACCGTATTCTGGGCCACGTGCCGGGGTATATGTCGCCGGAGGCCGGGTTCTTTTTGTGGCTGCCGGTAGGTGACGGCGAAGCTGCGGCGCTGAAGCTGTGGACAGAAACCGGCGTGCGGGTGCTGCCGGGCGCCTATCTGGCGCGAGAGATCGACGGGATGAACCCCGGACATGAGTTTATCAGGGCCGCACTGGTGGCCCCAAAGGCAGAGACGGAGCGGGGTCTGACGGCCATTCGCGACGTGCTTTACGCCACATAAGAAAAGACGAGGCGAGCATGGCATATCAGACACGGCGGGATCCGCTTTTTGATCAGGGGATGCAGGTGGCGCTTGAAAAGCGTGGCCGCGAGTTGGTGGGCATCGGCCTGTTGATCGCGGGCCTGATGGCGGCGGCGATGATGCTGAGCTACAGCCCCGATGATCCGAACTGGATGGCTTCGACCGACGCGCCGGTGCAGAACTGGCTGGGTCGGACCGGTGCATCCATTGCCGCGCCGCTGTTCATGATCGGGGGCTGGGGTGTGTTTGGCATCGCCATTGTGCTGATGGCCTGGGGTGTCCGCTTTGGCCTGCATCTTGGGACCGAACGGGCACTGGGTCGTCTGATCTTTGCCCCCATCGCGATTGCGTTTGGGTCGATCTATGCCGCGACGCTGCAGCCGGGCGACGTGTGGCTGTCGACGCATGGGTTCGGTCTGGGCGGGCTCTTTGGTGATACTGTTATGGCCTTTATCCTGACTGTGCTGCCTCTTGCGTCGAGCTTTGCCGTCAAGTTGATGTCGCTGCTGATGGGTATTGGCATTGTTGTGTTCGGTGCCTTCGTGCTGGGCTTTACCCGGTTTGAGATTGCGCGGCTGGCGCGGTTCATGCTGGTTGGGCTGGTGATGGCCTATGCGCTGCTGATGACCGTCTTGGGGCGCAGTGCGAGCGGGGCCGTTCAGGCGGCGCGCAGCATGCAGGAGCGTCAGGCGCTGCGTCGTGCCGCACGCGAGGCGGAGGCGGCCGAAGCTGAGGCGTATGCCGCGGCCGTGCCGGATGTGCAGGGCTATGACTATAACGACGAGTACGACGCGCCTGCGCGGCAGAGCCTGCTGTCGCGGATGCCGACGTTGATCAAGAGGTCAGAGCCGGTGCCGGATGAGATGCCGGAGCAGGAGTTGATCGAGACCTATAGCGATGTGGATGTGGGCGAGGGGCCCGGTGATGCACGGATCAAGTCGAAGATCGCGGATGTGATCAAGGCGCGGGTGCGGTCGAACCCCGCGCTGCAGGCCGAAAGCGTGGCACCACTGACCAAAGGACGGGGCCGAGGACCGGATCCGCTGGTTCTGAACACTGCGTCGCAACATGCTTTACCGCCTGAGCCGCCCCTGACCGGGCCCGCGGTTGTGCGGGCTGAGCCGCCTTTGACGGCGGCCCATGCGCCGGTTGATGATTATATGCCCGTCGTTGACGAGGCGCCCGAGCAGCTGGATGTGCCGATGTCCGAGCCGGTGCCATCTGCACCCGTCATTCCCGTGGCCGAGCCGCGCCAGATCGTGCAACAGCCTACGCGCAAGGCCGTGCAGCCCAGCACCCGCGCCCAGCTTGAAGCGCAGCCGAAGCTGAAATTCGAGGACACGCATCCGGGTTTCGAACTGCCGCCTCTCAACCTCCTGGAAAGCCCCAGTGCGGTGCAGCGCCATCATCTGAGCGATGAGGCGTTGGAGGAGAACGCGCGGATGCTGGAAAATGTGCTGGATGACTACGGTGTGAAGGGCGAGATCGTTTCGGTCCGCCCGGGCCCTGTCGTCACCATGTACGAATTGGAGCCTGCGCCTGGTTTGAAAGCGAGCCGTGTCATTGGGTTGGCCGATGATATTGCCCGGTCCATGGCGGCCCTGTCGGCACGTGTGTCAACCGTGCCAGGCCGGTCGGTGATCGGGATCGAACTGCCGAATGAGAACCGGGAAAAAGTTGTGCTGCGCGAGATCCTCGCCAGCCGGGATTTTGGCGATGGCAATCAGAAGCTGCCGCTGGCTTTGGGCAAGGACATTGGGGGCGACCCGGTCGTGGCGAACCTGGCCAAGATGCCCCACCTGCTGATCGCGGGGACCACCGGTTCCGGTAAGTCGGTGGCGATCAACACGATGATCCTGTCGCTGCTTTACAAGCTGACGCCCGAGGAGTGTCGGTTGATCATGATCGACCCGAAGATGCTGGAACTTAGTGTCTATGACGGCATCCCGCACCTGCTCTCCCCCGTTGTGACCGATCCGAAGAAGGCGGTTGTCGCCTTGAAATGGGTCGTGGGCGAGATGGAAGAGCGCTATCGCAAGATGTCCAAGATGGGCGTGCGCAATATCGACGGCTACAATGGCCGGGTGAAAGAGGCGCTGGCCAAAGACGAGATGTTCACACGCACCGTTCAGACCGGATTTGATGACGAGACGGGTGAACCCGTATTCGAGACCGAGGAATTCGCGCCCGAGGCGATGCCCTACATCGTGGTCATCGTGGATGAGATGGCCGACCTGATGATGGTTGCGGGCAAGGAGATTGAGGCGTGCATTCAGCGTCTGGCGCAGATGGCGCGGGCGTCGGGGATCCACCTGATCATGGCGACGCAGCGGCCCTCGGTTGATGTGATCACCGGCACGATCAAAGCGAACTTCCCGACGCGAATTTCCTTCCAGGTGACCTCGAAAATCGACTCGCGCACCATTCTGGGTGAGATGGGGGCCGAACAGCTCCTAGGCATGGGTGACATGCTGTACATGGCGGGCGGGGCGAAGATCACCCGTTGCCATGGCCCGTTCGTGAGCGACGAAGAGGTCGAAGAGATCGTGAACCACCTCAAGGCCTTTGGCGCGCCGGATTACGTGTCGGGCGTTGTTGATGGGCCGGATGAGGACAAGGAAAGCAACATCGATGCTGTTCTGGGCCTCGGGGGCAACACAGATGGCGAAGATGCGCTTTATGATCAGGCGGTGGCCATTGTGATCAAGGACCGCAAGTGTTCGACATCCTACATCCAGCGGAAACTGGCCATTGGCTACAACAAAGCCGCGCGGTTGGTGGAGCAGATGGAGGACGAGGGCGTCGTGTCGTCGGCCAACCACGTGGGCAAGCGCGAGATCCTCGTGCCCGAACAGTGATCGGCGGGAACCGCCCGCCGTCACAAAGGGTTGATATCGCATAACACACGGTCGCGGCCTATATCTGGGTCAAGACCAGACCATGAAAGGTGAGCGGTATGACCCTTTGGACCCGGATGGCGGCTGTGGCCATTGCAGTTGTGACGGCACAGGCCGCGTGGGCGGACAAGCTGCCGCTGAATACGATTTCGAGCTATTTGAATGACCTGCAGACGGCACAGGGTACGTTCACGCAAATTAATGATGACGGCAGCGTGGACACCGGCAACATCTACATCAAGCGACCGGGTCGGATGCGGTTTGAATACAATCCACCGAACGAGTCGCTGCTCGTAGCGAGTGCCAACGCGGTCTTCATCGTTGATTCAAAATCGAACCAAGCGCCAGAGACCTATCCATTGCGTCGTACGCCGCTGTCGCTGATCTTGGCACGGAACGTGAACTTGGGTCAGGCGAACATGGTGGTCGGTCATGACTTCGACGGCACGGCCACCATCGTGACGGCGCAGGATCCGGAGCACCCGGAATATGGCAACATCCAGATGAAGTTCACTGGCAACCCGGTGCAGTTGCGCCAGTGGGTTGTGAATGACAGCGGTGGTGGTCAGACGACAGTTGTCTTGGGTGAGTTGCAAACAGGCGGCACGCTTTCAAACCGCCTGTTTGATCAACCGAAACGCTCGCGGGACTAGCGCTTAGCAGGACCGAAGCTGCGCCGCGTACATGGCCGAACGTTGGTCCACCTCGCCTGCGACACGCATCAACCAAGCTTTGTTGCGATAAGACCCGCGGGAATAGCCCGTGCGCCCCTCGTGATAGGCCAGATATTGGTTGCGCGTGTCGGTCAGCGGAATGCCCAGACGGCGGTTCGTTTCGGCCATATACCAGCCCATAAAGTCCGTGGCGTCGCGGATGCGATCCCTGCGGGCGCGGCGGTTTCCGGTCTGATCCAGGTATTCGCCCCATGTGCCATCCAGGGCCTGGCTGTAGCCAAAGGCGCTGGAAATGCGGCCTGTCGGGATCACGCCCGCCGCATAGCGGTAGGGTGGTCGCGCATCCGAAATGAATTTGCTTTCCTGATAGATCGTCGCCATCTGGACATGCACAGGCACGCCATACTTGCGCTCAACCGCCCGAAAGGCGCGAAGGTATTGGGGGCGCTCGCTGACAATGGAACAGGCGTTGTCCAGCCGGTTGGGGGCCGTACCCGACCCGCCACCACAGCTGGCAGCCAAAAGAACCAATGCCAAAGCGCGAAAGAGTCTGCTCATCTGCCTCACTCGCTTTTTTATGTTTTTTCGCAGTTTAGCGGATTTTGGCGCCTGTGGAAATCACGATTTGTCACAGCACAAGGGCGAGGATCAGGGGCAGGGCCGCCACCGACATCAGTGTCGAAGCCACGACCAGTCCCGCAACCTTGTCCGATTGCGCGCCGTATTTCTCGGCTAGAAGGTAGGATGTGACAGCGACGGGTGTGGCGACCTGTAGAACCAGCACGCCAAAGGCAACTGGATCGAGGGTGAAAAATTGGCCGACACCCCAGGCAATCCCTGTGCACAGCAGCAATTTAAGCCCTGAAAGGGCGGCCGCGTGCAGCAGCCCTTTGGCCGAAAGGCGCGCCACGGCGACGCCAAGGGTGATCAACATCATGGGGATCGCCATCTGGCCCACGAGGTCCAGCGCGTTTGTCAGGAAGGTCGGCGTTTCCCAGCCCTGCCATAAGAACAGCGCGCCCAAAATCGTGCCCCAGACCAAGGGTTCGCGCAAAACCTTGCCGAAGGAGCCCGCTCCGGCGACGAGCCAGATGCCGAAGGTGTAGGACCACAGCGCCATGATCGCAAAAACGATGATGGCGTAGCTAAGCCCGATGTCGCCAAACGCGAAAAGCGCCAGCGGCAGGCCAAGGTTGCCCGTGTTGCCAAAGATCAGCGGTGCCCCGTAGGTCGACATATCGAGCCGCATAAGGCGCACCAATGCGAGGATCACCAGCGTCACCGCGCCATAGGCCACCACCGATGCCATGGAAAGCGCGGCCAGCGCGCCCGGGTCGATTTCGGTCTGCATTAGCGACACGAAGATCAGGCAGGGCAGTGACAGCGTCATGGCCAGCTGCGTGACAAACTGGATACGGTATTCGAACCCTGCCTTCACCCATGCAAAACCAATACCGGCCAACATGAACACTGGGGCAACGATCTGCACGACTGTTAAGGCAAGGTTCACAGACTGTTTCCAGCGATTTTGTGCTCAATTATTGGACAAGTATCCCTTGCACCGTGTAGTCACGGACGTTAGGGGGCGCAACGCTATGCTGAGAACACGCGCTAAATATCATTTGGGCCAAGTGGTCCGCCACAAAAAGCATCCGTTTCGCGGCGTGATTTTTGATGTCGACCCCGAATTTGCCAATACCGAAGAGTGGTACGAGGCGATTCCCGAAGACAGCCGCCCGAAAAAGGCGCAGCCGTTCTATCACCTGTTGGCTGAAAACGACCAAAGCTACTACGTGGCCTATGTGTCCGAGCAGAACCTTGTCGCTGACTATTCTGGTGAGCCCGTGGACCACCCGGACATTCCGGATCTTTTCGGCCCGTTCGAAGACGGCGCTTATCCCCTGCATTTTCAGTTGAACTGACGTGCGGGGCGGAGGATGCCTCCGTCTTACACGTGTCGTCAGTATCCTAGGGCACAGCCATCCTTGCGCGGGTCGCTGGCCCCCTCCAGCACGCCGTCGTCGCGGATCATGATGGCTTGCGCGCCGCCGATGGCCGTGTCGGGGATGCTGACCGCGTGACCCATATCTGCCAATTCCGCGCGCACCTGGTCTGAGTACCCGCGCTCGACCTTCATGTCGCCGGCGTCTGAGAAGGCGCGTGGCGCGTCTATGGCGCTTTGGGGATCGAGCCCGAAATCGGTGAGGTTCGACACGAACCGCGCGTGCCCATTGGGTTGGTACGCGCCGCCCATAACGCCGAAGGGCATAAACGGCTTGCCGTCCTTGGCCAGCATCCCCGGAATGATCGTGTGCATGGGCCGCTTGCCGCCCTTAAGCTCGTTCGGGTGCCCTTCTTCCAGTGTGAAACCCGCGCCGCGGTTTTGGAACAGGATGCCGAACTTGTCGGTGGCGATGCCGGAGCCAAAGCCGTGGAAGATGGAATAGATCAGCGAAACGGCCATGCCGTCGCGGTCGACGACGGTGATGTAGATCGTATCCTTATGCACTTGCTCGCTGATGGTTGTGGCATTGGGCATGGCCCGTTTCGGGTCGATCAGGGCGGCGAGTTGTGCGGCGGTTTCGGGGGCCATCATGTGGTCCAGCCTTGTGGTATAGTCGGCGTCCGCCAGAAACCGGTTGCGGGCGTCATAGGCCAGCTTGGCCGCTTCGGCTTCGATATGCGTACGCTCGGTGCCCCAGGGGTCCATGCCTGCGATGTCGAAATGCTTGAGAATATTCAGCATCAGGTTGGCTGTTGCACCGTGGCCGTTTGGCGGATGCTCGACCAGGTCGATGTCCTTGTAGCTGCTGCGGATCGGCGTTGTGTCGGTGCAGGCGGTCGCGGCGAAATCCTCTGCCGTATGTTTGCCCCCGGCGGCAGCCAGTGCGGCCTGCATGTCTTCAGCCACTTCGCCAGTGTAAAATCCGTCGCGCCCGTCCTTGGCAACGCGACGCAGAACCTCCGCCTGGCCGGGGGCATTGAAGATCTGCCCTTTGGTCGGCGCCGCACCGTTGATCAGGAAGGCGTGGCGCGCAGCGCCTTTCAGAACGGTTTGGTCCTTGGCCCAGTCGAAGGCGACGCGTGGGGCAATGGGTATTCCGGCATCTGCGTAGTGGATCGCGGGGGCAAGCAGGCGGTCGATGCCAAGGCTGCCGACGCGGTCTGCAAGCGTGCAAAACGCGTCGATTGCCCCGGGGATCGTCACCGCATCTGCGCTGTAGGTGGGAACCGTCGCGTGTCCGGCGGCACGCAGATCGGCTGCATCCAGCGCAGCTGGAGCACGACCGGACCCGTTGAGGCCATGGATCTGGCCATCCGGTGTCGACCACAGCACAAAGCAATCGCCGCCGATGCCAGTCATCTGCGGCTCGCAAATGCCCAGAAGCACGGCGCCCGCAATTGCGGCATCCATGGCATTGCCGCCGGATTTCAGGATGTCGATTGCGGTTTGCGCGGCCAGGGGATGCGACGTGGCGCACATGCCCGAAGTGGCGAGGACCGGTGAGCGGCCTGGCAGGTGAAAATCTCGCATGATGGGTCCCCAAAAGTCATCTTGTCCGCCGCAAGGTAAAGTGTGGAGGGACAGTGTCTACTTGAATTTGGGAGAGGAAGTTCCTCGGTGCTGCGCACTGGGTGGGGGCAATTACACGCAGCACCGAGGGAAGCTAATGCAGCTACAGGTTTGTGTATGCCGTCAGATTCGGGCGGGAATGTGGTGGTTCAGCGTCCGTTTTGCGGAATTGACGGCGGTGTGACAGTCACCGCGTCAGGCCAGCGCCACGGCAAGCCGCAGGCGCAACCGGTTTTGCGCATCGTGCCGTTTGTAGGTGACGTCCTTCGCCAGATCCTTGATCAGAAACCAGCCAAACCCGCCCTCGGGCATGTCGCAAAGATCGACCTCAATATCCGCCGCCGTGCCAACGGGTGTTTGACCGTCGGGCATGGCGCGCCCCGAATCAATGACGGTCAGATGCAGGCCATCGGCGTGGTGCGCGCAGGTGATATCAATGGCGCCAGCTGCATCGGTTTCAGGATAGGCATGTTCGACGATATTGTTGAGCGCTTCTGCCATCACCAATTCGACCGTTCCCGCCTCTTCCACATCCAGCGCGAGGGGTTTCAACCCATCCAGCAGTTCCGCCAACGCTTGCCGAACAGCAAGCCGCCCACTGACGACAGAGATGTGAAAGGCTGGCAAAAAAGTTGTACGGGTCATCGAATGCGCCTTCATCTGGAGCGACACGATCAGTGCTTCAACTCGGTGAGCGCGCCGTCGAGCGTTGCGAACACCGGGAACACGCTGTCCATACGGGTCAGGCGAAACACCTTTTCCACTGTCGGCGTGAGCCCGGCGAGCGCCAGTTTGCGCGACTGGCCCATTTGCTTCATCGCTGCCACGATGGCCCCAAGGCCGCTGGAGTCGATGAACTGCACCTCGCTCAGGTCCAGGACAACAGTGTCGTTTTCATTGTCCGTTGCGGTGCGCATCGCCTCTTTGAACTCGATGGCAACGGCTGCGTCGATGCGGCTGTCGTGTACTGACACCACTTGCAGGCTGTCCTGCGATCGGCTTCGAAGATCCATGCACGCCCTCTTGCAATTCTCTGGTTACATTGTCTGTCTAGGAGCCAATCCTTACTATTCGGTTGCCACCATCTGAGCGGAGAGACAGAGCCATGAAACCAGTCGTGATTGCCGGAGCGGCGCGCACACCGATGGGCGGATTTCAGGGTGCTCTTTCGGACATGTCCGCCTCAGCGCTGGGCGGGATCGCGATCAAGGCAGCACTTGATGGTGCGGGCACCTCAAGCGTGGACGAGGTGCTGATGGGGTGCGTCCTACCGGCGGGTCAGGGCCAGGCCCCTGCGCGCCAGGCGGGTTTTGCCGCGGGTCTGGGCGAGGATGTGCCCGCCACGACCCTGAACAAGATGTGTGGTTCGGGAATGAAGGCGGCGATGATGGCCTTTGATCAGATTGCGCTTGGCCATGCCGACACCATGGTGGCTGGCGGGATGGAGAGCATGTCCAACGCCCCTTACATGCTGCCCAAGATGCGCGGTGGTGCGCGGCTGGGGCACGGGCAGGTGGTCGACCACATGTTCCTCGATGGCCTTGAAGACGCCTATGACAAGGGGCGACTGATGGGCACTTTTGCCGAAGATTGCGCCGAGACCTTTCAGTTCACGCGCGATGTGCAGGACGCATTTGCACTGACGTCTCTTAGCCGAGCGCAGTCGGCTATTGAAACCGGTGCCTTTGACGGCGAAGTGACCGCAGTTGAGGTCAAGACCCGCCGGGGCAGCACCATGGTAGACGCCGATGAACAACCAGGCACAGCGCGCCCGGATAAAATCCCGCATCTGAAACCCGCCTTTCGCGATGGCGGCACGGTGACGGCGGCCAATTCATCTTCGATTTCGGATGGCGCGGCCGCCCTGGTACTTGCCTCGGAAGATGCTGCGAATGCGCAGAGCCTGACCGTTCGCGCGCGCATACTGGGTCACGCCAGCCACGCGCAGGCGCCCGGTCTTTTTACCACGGCACCCGTGCCCGCCGCACAGAAGCTGCTGGACCGCCTTGGCTGGTCAAAAGACGACGTAGACCTGTGGGAAGTGAATGAGGCGTTCGCCGTCGTCCCGCTCGCCTTCATGCGAGAAATGGGGCTGAGCCATTACGTGGTGAACGTCAATGGCGGCGCCTGTGCACTTGGCCATCCGATCGGCGCCTCTGGCGCGCGCATCATGGTCACGCTACTGAACGCGCTTGAGAAACGGAACCTGAAGCGGGGCATAGCCGCGATCTGTATCGGTGGCGGCGAAGGAACCGCCATCGCGATTGAGCGGCCCTAGGGCTTCTTCTGACCAGAAATACCACGGGGTCTGGGGCAGAGCCCCAGTCCAGACGGATGCTTGAGGAACGACCGGTGCCAGACTACGCCACACTTACCAAAACAATCCAAAGCCTGACCGAAGGCGAGGACGATCCTGTCGCCTTGATGGCGACGGTCACATGCGAGGTTCACCACAGCGATGACCGGTTCGATTGGACCGGTTTCTATCGTGTGACGGGTCCGCAAATGCTGAAGATCGGCCCGTATCAGGGTGGACATGGCTGTTTGCAGATCCCGTTTTCGCGCGGCGTCTGCGGTGCGGCGGCGCGCACGGGCGAAGTACAGCTTGTCGCGGATGTCGATGCCTTTCCCGGACATATCGCTTGCGCGAGTTCTACCCGCTCCGAACTGGTCCTGCCGGTTAAAAATGCCGCGGGCGATCTGATCGCCGTGTTCGATATCGACAGCGATCAGCCCGATGCCTTTTCTTGGGGCGATGCAGATGCGCTGAGCGAGATTCTCAGGGATGTTTTCATGCGTCCGTGAAAATCTAGCTTGATTTTTCATCTAGCTTGCCCTTACGTGAAATTCGGAAAGGGAATTTCACGCGCATGCTGCAATCTGATCCGAACATTGCTCCCAGCCTTGGTGCCGACTTGCGCGCCCTGCGCAAAGCGCGCGGTCTGACGCTGCAGGACATGGCAAACGCGCTTGGCCGGTCCGTTGGTTGGATCAGCCAGGTGGAACGCGACCTGTCCGAGCCGTCCATCACAGATTTGCGGCATATCGCGGTTCAACTGGACATTGCTGTATCCACGCTTTTCCGCCGGGGCGCGGCACCGGCCCGAGAAGAGGGGTATGTCGTGCGCAGTGGTGCGCGTCGTCCCATCGGCTCGCGTACGGCCGGGCTGGTCGAAGAATTGCTGTCCCCTGACCTGACCGATGATTTCGAGATGGTGCATTCGACATTCGAGCCGCATAGCGAGATCGTCGAAGCGGTCACCCGACCCACTCAGGAGGTTGGCTACCTCATTTCCGGCCGTTTGGAGTTGGAGATTGCAGGCCAGACCTTTGCCATCGCGCCCGGCGACAGCTTCCGTATTCGGGGCGAGCCGTTTCGCTGGAAAAACCCCTATGACGCACCCGCAGTGGCGATCTGGGTCATTGCGCCGCCGGTCTACTGATGTCGGTTGAGGGGTGGATCATATTCGCTCTTTTCTGGGTGGTTTTCGTCACCACACCCGGTCCTAACGCCGTCAACTGTATCACCAACGGTATGACCTTGGGTTTCCGTCGGTCGGTGCCGGGCATTCTGGCGATCCTGACGCAGGCGACGCTGTTCCTGATCTTGTCAGCGGCGGGGATTACGGCGCTGATTGCGGCCTCGCCCACCTTGTTCTTTGCGGCTCAGCTGATCGGCGCGGGATTTCTGATCTATTTGGGCGTGCGCGGTTGGTTGATGGCGCGAGTGCCGCCCAGGGTGTCTGCCCAAACTGGTCAGTCAATCTATCTGCGGGCCTTTGCCATAGCGACGATCAATCCCAAGAGTGTAGCCGGATATCTTGCTGCCTTTTCGCAATTCGTGCAGCCGGATGTGCCGGTCTGGGATCAAATGTGGCTGATCATGCCCACGGCTCTAACGATCACCGCGCTCAGCTACTCGGGATACACCGCGCTGGGCGCAGGGATCGGGCGCGCAGCGCTGGGCCCCGTGTTCAATGTGTGGGTGCGGCGGGTCATGTCCGTTTGCTTCGTGATCTATGGCGTGCTGCTGGGCGCGACATCGACGCCGGGGAGGGCCTGAGATGATGTCAGGAAGCTGCCTGTGCGGCGGTGTTACCTACACCTTGACGGGCGCGTTGAGAAATTCGGTGGCCTGCCATTGTGAACAGTGCCGCAAGACCAGCGGCCACTATGTCTCCGCGACGCAGGTTGGGCCGGATCAGCTCGACATCACATCCGACGAAACGCTGGTCTGGTACCAATCTTCACCCAAGGCACAGCGCGGGTTTTGCAGCCGCTGCGGGTCGTCCTTGTTCTGGCGGCACGACGATGACGGTGGCGCGGTGTCGGTCATGTCCGGCACCTTGGACGGCAAGACCGGAATAAAAACCGAAAAGCACATCTTTGTCGCCGACAAGGGCGACTATTACGACATCGCGGACGGGCGTCCGCAATACGACCACTAGGGAGCTACGAACATGTCAGACTTTCCAACAACGGCCCGCGTGGTCATCATCGGTGGCGGCGCTGTCGGCACCTCGGCCCTGTATCATCTGGCCAAGGCGGGCTGGACAGATTGCGTGCTGCTGGAAAAGAACGAGTTGACGGCAGGCTCCACCTGGCACGCGGCCGGCAACTGCCCCAACTTCTCGTCCTCCTGGGCGGTCATGAATATGCAGCGCTACGGGCTCGAGATGTACCGGACCCTAGCCGATGACGTCGACTACCCCATGAACTACCACGTCACGGGCGCGCTTCGTCTGGCGCATTCCAAAGAGCGGCTGCAGGAGTTCGAACGGGTCGCGGGCATGGGCCGTTATCAGGGCCTTGAGATGCAGATGTGCACGCCTGCCGAGCTGAAAGAGTTCAACCCGTTCATGGAAACCCATGATCTGGCCGGTGGTCTTTGGGACCCCCTTGATGGTGACATCGACCCGGCCCAGCTGACCCAAGCCATGGCCAAAGGGGCGCGGGATGCCGGTGGTCGCATCGAACGCTTCTGTCCCGTGATCGGCATCGACCGCGACGGCGACGAGTGGATCGTGAAGACAGAAAAGGGCGACATCCGCGCCGAGTACGTCGCCAATTGCGCAGGCTACTACGCGCAGCGCGTGGGCGAGATGTTCAAACCCTTCGGTGGCCGGACCGTGCCCATGGTGGTCATGTCGCACCAATACTTCCTGACCGAAGAGATCCCCGAGCTGGCCGAATGGACCAAGGAAACGGGCCACAAGATGCCGATGATCCGCGACGTGGATATCAGCTATTACCTGCGTCAGGATAAGAACGGCCTGAACCTCGGCCCATACGAGCGGAACTGCAAGGCGCACTGGGTCACGCCCGATGATCCGATGCCCGAAGACTTCAGCTTCCAACTCTACCCTGACGATCTGGAGCGGCTCGAATTCTACATCGAGGATGCGATGGAACGTGTGCCCGCCCTCGGCACCGCTGGTGTGGGCCGCAACATCAACGGCCCCATCCCATACGCGCCCGACGGGTTGCCGATGATCGGCCCCATGCCCGGTGTCAAAAATGCGTTCGAGGCGCATTCCTTTACCTTCGGCATTGCCCAAGGCGGTGGTGCAGGCAAGGTGCTGTCCGAATGGATCATGCACGGCGAGACCGAGTGGGACATGTGGGCCGTCGATCCGCGCCGCTATACCGACTATGCCGACCACGACTACAGCCTCAAGAAAGCGCTCGAAACCTACGGCCATGAATATGCGATGCATTTCCCGCATCACGAATGGCCTGCCGGGCGGGACAAGAAACTGTCGCCCAACGACGCGCGGCTCAAGGCCGATGGTGCGCAGATGGGTGCCTACAACGGCTGGGAGCGGGCCAATTGGTTCGCCAAGGACGGTGATGATGTTTCTGAGGAATCGACGCAGACCTGGAACCGCTCTGGCCCGTGGGAAATCCGGATCAAGGAAGAGGTTGAGGCCGTCCGTGATGGCGTCGGTGTCATCGATATGTGCGGCTTCTCGCGCTACTCGCTGAAAGGCGAAGGCGCGGCAGAATTCCTGCGCACCCAGATCACGGGTGCACTGCCCAAGGCGGGGCGGATGAACCTGTCCTACTTCGCCGACAGCCGGGGCCGTATCCTGACTGAAGTGTCGGTGATCCGTCATGGCGAGGACGACTTCACCATCATGACGGCTGCTGTCGCGCAGTGGCACGACTTTGAATTGCTTGCCTCGCGCGCGCCTGAGGGGGTCGAGGTCAAGGATCTGTCCAAAGAGGTCACCACCATGCTGGTGACCGGACCAAAGTCGCGCGATCTTTTCGCCGGTATCTCGGATGCGGACCTTTCGCTTGGCTGGCTGACACACCAATCCGCGACAGTGGCTGGCGTGCCGGTTGTCATGGCCCGCGTGTCCTTCGTGGGCGAGTTGGGTTGGGAGGTGCACGCACCGACCGATCAGGCGGCGACAGTCTATGACGCCATCCGCGATGCCGGTGCCACGCCGTTCGGCATGTACGCGCTGAACTCCATGCGGGTCGAAAAGGGCTACCGGACTTGGAAGGGTGACCTGTCGACCGACTACACCATGTTCGAAGGTGGGCTCGACCGGTTCGTCAAGCTGGACAAGCCGCAGGACTTCCCGGGCAAGGCCGCGTTGCAGAACGAAAAGCAGCAGGGATCGAAGAAACGGTTCGTCACCATGCTGGTGGACGCAGGCGAGCAGGACGCGCCTTACATGTCGACGATCTGGAGCGGAGATAAGGTCGTGGGCGAGACAACCTCGGGCGCATGGGGGCACCGTATCAACGCCTCCGTCGCGTTGGGTGTCGTGCGGACCGACCTGTCGTCGCCGGGCACAACACTAGAGGTCGAGATGTTTGGCAAGCGCTATCCCGCGACTGTGCAACCAGATCAGCCCCTGTGGGATCCAGAGAACGAACGGCTGCGCGCGTAGCCGTTTTCTGACCCAGAAAACGGACCGGAAACCGCGTCGGTTTCCGGTGCCTTTCGAGAAAGAGCGATGGCAGAGATCACACTCCTTGACGGTGGTATGGGACAGGAACTGGTGCACCGCGCCGGGGACAAACCCACGCCGCTGTGGTCAACACAGATCATGCTGGATCACCCCGGCCTGGTCACGGCCGTGCACAAGGATTTCTTTGCCGCCGGTGCCACGATTGCCACGACAAACAGTTATGCGATCCACCACGACCGCCTGACGGGAACGCCGGTCGAAGGGGCGTTTTCGGCCCTCCATCAAAGCGCGCTTTACGAAGCACGGACGGCGCGGCGAGAGCATGGGTCCGGCCAAATCGCCGGGGCCATCGGGCCGCTGCGCGCCAGCTACCGACCAGACCTGCACCCAGCGTCCGAAGAGGCGGTGGCGCTCTTTGCCGAGGTGGCAGAGTTGCTTGCACCCGCCTGCGATCTCTTGATCTGTGAAACCGTCGCATCCCTCGATCATGCGCAGGATATTCTGGCGGCCAGCGTGCCGATGGGCTTGCCCGTATGGCTGGCCATGACCGTGGACGATGCCGATGGCTCAAAACTGCGCTCGGGAGAGCCCGTCGCCGACGCCGTCCCGATTGCCGAAGACGGTGGTGCCAGCGCTATTTTGATCAACTGCTCTACACCCGAAGCGATCCAGCCTGCGTTGGATGCACTGAAGGGAACCAAGCTGCCCATCGGCGCCTATGCCAACGGCTTCGAACAGATCACCGAAGGCTTCCTTGACGACAAACCCACGGTCGACAGCCTGACCTTGCGCCGCGACTTCACGCCTGAACTCTACGCCGACCAAGTTATGGAATGGGTCGCCTCTGGCGCCACCATCGTCGGCGGCTGTTGCGAAGTCAGCCCCGCACATATTGCCGAAATCGCCCGCCGTCTGAAGGCTGCGGGTCACACCATCATCTGAGGATACGCCATGCCTGACCTTCCCTCCCACGCCAGCGTCGTCATCATTGGCGGCGGTGTCATTGGATGTTCCGTTGCCTACCACCTGACCAAGCTGGGGTGGAAAGATGTGGTCTTGCTGGAGCGCAAGCAACTGACCTGCGGCACGACTTGGCACGCCGCTGGCCTGATCGCTCAGCTTCGGGCAACCGCCAACATGACCAAACTGGCGCGGTATAGCCAAGAGCTCTACGGCGATCTGGAAGCGGAAACCGGGGTCGCTACAGGCTTCAAGCGCGTGGGCTCTATCACGGCTGCGCTGACCGAAGAGCGCCTCGAAGAACTGCGCCGCCAGGCAGGCATGGCGCGCGCCTTTGGTGTAGAGGTGGAAGAGATTTCACCGACCGAGGTCAAGGCCCGCTACGAACATCTGAACATCGAAGATGTGACCGGCGGCGTGTACCTGCCCCTCGACGGACAAGGCGACCCGGCCAACATCGCACTGGCCTTGGCCAAGGGTGCGCGGCAGCGTGGCGCCAAGGTGCAGGAACGTGTCGCTGTCAGCAATATCGTGCGCGAGGGCCGCAAAGTCACTGGCGTCGACTGGCAGGGCGAGGATGGCACCAACGGTCATATCGCCTGCGACATGATCGTGAACTGCGCAGGCATGTGGGGCCGCGAAGTCGGCAAGATGGCGGGCGTGAACGTGCCGCTGCAGGCTTGCGAGCACTTCTACATCGTGACCGAGGCCATTCAGGGCCTGCAACAACTGCCCGTGCTGCGCATCCCGGACGAGTGCGCGTACTACAAGGAAGACGCGGGCAAAATGCTGCTGGGTGCCTTCGAGCCGAACGCCAAGCCATGGGCGTTGAACGGCATCCCAAAAGACTTTGAATTCGACCAACTGCCCGAGGATTTCGACCACTTCGAACCGATCCTCGAAGCGGCGGTGAACCGGATGCCGATGCTGGCCGAGGCGGGGATCCACACCTTCTTCAACGGACCGGAATCCTTTACGCCCGACGACGCCTACCACCTCGGTCTCGCGCCTGAGATGGACAATGTCTGGGTCGCATGCGGCTTCAACTCCATCGGCATCCAGTCGGCGGGCGGCGCGGGCATGGCGCTGGCGCAGTGGATGGAAGACGGCGATAAGCCGTTCGATCTGGGCGACGTGGACATCAGCCGGATGCAGCCGTTCCAGGGCAATAAAACCTACCTGGCCGAACGCTCGACCGAGACGCTGGGCCTGCTCTACGCTGACCACTTCCCCTACCGCCAAAAGGCGACGGCCCGTGGTGTGCGCCGTAGCCCGTTCCACAATCACCTGATCCAACATGGTGCCGTGATGGGCGAGTTCGCAGGCTGGGAACGCGCCAACTGGATTGCGCGGAACGGTCAGGAACCGGCCTATGAATACTCGTGGAAGCGGCAGAACTTCTTCGGCAACGTTGCCGACGAACACAAGGCCATCCGCGAGAACGTGGGCATGTACGACATGTCCTCCTTCGGCAAGATCCGGGTCGAGGGGCGCGATGCCGAGGCGTTCATGAACTATGTGGGCGGCGGCAACTATACGGTGCCGGTGGGCAAGATCGTCTATACCCAGTTCCTGAACAACCGCGGCGGGATCGAGGCGGACGTGACCGTCACACGCCTGTCAGAAACCGCCTATCTGGTCGTGACCCCAGCGGCGACGCGCCTTGCTGACCAGACCTGGATGCAGCGCCATGTCGGTGACTTCAACGTTGTCATTACCGACGTCACCGCAGGCGAAGGCGTGTTGGCTGTGATGGGGCCAAATGCCCGTAAACTCTTGCAAATGGTCAGCCCGGCGAACTTCTCGAACGACGTGAATCCGTTTGGTACCGCGCAAGAGATCGAGATCGGTATGGGCCTCGCCCGTGTGCACCGCGTCACTTACGTGGGTGAGCTTGGGTGGGAGGTCTACGTCTCCTCAGACATGGCCGGTCACGTGTTTGAAACGCTGTACGAGGCCGGTCAGGATCTGGGCATGTCGCTTTGCGGAATGCACATGATGGACACTTGCCGGATCGAAAAGGGCTTCCGCCATTTCGGGCACGACATCACCTGCGAAGATCACGTGCTGGAGGCGGGCCTTGGCTTTGCGGTCAAGAAGGACAAGCCGTCCTTCATCGGGCGTGACGCGGTGCTGCGCAAGCGGGACGAGGGGCTGGAGAACCGCCTGCTTCAATTTAAGCTGACCGATCCCGAGCCGTTGCTCTATCACAACGAACCGATTGTGCGGAATGGTGACATCGTGGGCTATCTGAGTTCGGGTGCGTATGGTCACCATCTGGGTGCTGCGATGGGTCTCGGTTATGTGCCGTGCAAGGGCGAGACGGCGGCTGAGGTTCTCGAGTCCACCTTCGAGATCGACGTCGCAGGCACACGGGTCTTGGCAGAGGTGTCTCTGAAGCCGATGTATGATGCGAAATCCGAGCGCGTGAAGGCGTGACGCGGGTCTGAAGCGATGCTAGGGGTGGACCGGAAAGGACCACCCCCATGACACAACCATCCGGTGACACGCCCCAAGGGCTCGGCTTTGCCGTATCTGCCTATTTTCTTTGGGGTTTCCTGCCGCTCTACATGAAGCTGTTGGACCATTTGGGTCCGGCGGAAGTGGTCGCGCATCGGATCATTTGGTCGGTCCCGATTGCAGCGGTTTTGCTGATCATGTTGCGGCGCACGGGCGACCTGATGGCTGCGCTGCGCAACCCGCGCATGTTGGCGATGGGATGTGTCACCGCCGCGCTGATCACCTTGAACTGGGGTATCTACGTGTGGGCCATCATGAGTGGTCATGCGTTCGATGCAGCGCTTGGGTACTATATCAACCCCTTGTTTTCAGTGGCTTTGGGCGCGGTTTTACTGCGCGAGCGGTTGACCGGTGCGCAGCTGGTGGCCATCGGTTTGGCGGCCTGTGCCGTGGTGGTTCTGACCGTTTCGGCAGGCGTGGTGCCGTGGGCTGCGCTGGGGCTGACGGTGACGTGGGGGCTTTATGCTTTGGCAAAGAAACAGCTTCCCATTGGGCCGAACCAAGGGTTTTTGCTTGAGGTTCTGATCCTGCTGATCCCGGCGTTAGCCTATGTCGGATGGCTCGCAAGCACGGGGCAGGGGCAGTTTCTGGTGGGTGATGCTAGCACCGACTGGCTGCTGCTGGGCTGCGGTGCGGTGACCGCTATCCCGTTGATCTTATATGCAAACGGGGCCAAAGGGCTGCAGCTCACGACCATCGCGATCCTTCAATACATCGCTCCGACGATGATTTTCCTGTGTGCTGTCGTGGTGTTCAAGGAGCCATTTGGTCAGGCGCGGATGATTGCGTTTCCGATGATCTGGACGGCGCTGGTGATCTATTCCGTGTCGATGGTGCGGCAGATGCGGGCGACGGCTTAGGACCCTTCGAACCACTCTTTGGCAAGCGCGGTCCAGCCGCGCGGCATGCCGTGCCCGCCATCGTGTTCGCAGAATTTTATGGCGCCATTTGAACAGCTTGCGTTCCAGTCGCGGCAGCGGAATTGGTTGCCGATCTCGATGGTATCGGGGTGTGTGCGGCACTGGTTGGCGGAGCGGGCGAGGGCGAGGCTGTCCCACAAGCTGCCTTGGTGCCAGTCGCGGATCGTGCGGCCTTCGAACGGGACTTGGTTGTCGGCGAAACCGTGAATTTGAAGGAAGCGGACGGGGGCGTTTGGGCAGTCTGTGGTGTCGTTGGGTTCGCGCAGGGCTCCGGCGATTGAAACGTAGGCGGCGAAGGCGTCCGCCTCTTTGCAGGCCATGAGCCAAGCCATTGATCCGCCTGCGGAAAAGCCTGCGACATAGATGCGGTTCGGGTCGACGTTGGCCTTGGTTTTGGCGTCTTTGACGACGTCCATGACAAAGGATATGTCGTCGCGTGCGCTGCCGTCGCGGCCGGGCCAGAAGCGGGTTTGCCGACCGGGGATTTGTTGGCCATTCGGGGCGATAACGACGTAGCCTGCGTCGGCGAATTCGGACTTGATGCCGCCGCGAAAAATCATCTGTCCGGTGGCGTTATGTCCATGAAAAAACACGAGAACTGGCGCTGGGTCGGTGCCGTTTCTGCCGTCAATCATGTGGTAGGTGCCACCGTTGATTTCGCAGGCGGCGTCGGGACCGCATTGGGCAAAGGCAAGGGCGGGGAGGGCGAGTAGGAGGGCAGCTAAGTATTTCATATTGTTGGGAGATCACGGATCAGCGATTCAGACAATCGCTGTGTTCGTGCCTCTCTTAAACGTGACAGGGGTTGTCATTGGGCTGCGCATTTGTCAGGCGGGCGGGATGGATGATGTCTATGCCCCGCCGAACGAACCTTTGGACATTCTGCATGATGATGCGGAGGTGCTGGTAGTGGGCAAACCGTCGGGCCTGTTGAGCGTTCCGGGCAAGGGGGAACACCTGTCGGATTGCCTGATTGCGCGGGTGCAGGCCGTGTGGCCGCAGGCGCTTTTGGTGCACCGGCTGGACCGGGACACGAGCGGGGTGATGGTGTTTGGTTTGACGCCCCATGCGCAGCGGTTTCTGTCGAAGCAGTTTGAGCTGCGGGCGGCGAAAAAAACATATGTGGCAAGGGTTTGGGGGCGGATGACGCCCAAGACGGGGCGGGTAGATCTGCCCCTGATCGTGGACTGGCCGAACCGACCCAAGCAGCATGTGGACCATGAGAATGGCAAGTCCGCGGTGACCGATTGGCGGGTGCTGCGCGACACCGAAACAGAGAGCAGGGTGCGGTTGATGCCGCAGACCGGGCGGAGCCATCAGTTGCGGGTCCATATGATGGAATTAGGGCATCCGATCCTGGGTGATCCGTTCTATGCGGAGGGGCCTGCGCGGGCGTTTGAGCGGTTGATGCTGCATTCGGAGGAGTTGCGGATCAAGCATCCGGATTCGGGCAAGATGATGCGGTTTCGGTCGGCGGCACCTTTTTGAATTTCGGGGCACCGTGCGGTGGGGTTAATGCGGCGTGCGGTGGTTCGTGGTGGGTGAAACTGCGAACTTTCGGGCGGAAACTGCGTGTTTTTGAGGGTCTGAAAGACGCTGTTTCGGGGCGTTTTCGCGAAACTGCGAAGTCTGTCGGGGAAAGTGCGTGTTTTGGGCGCGGGATTTCACGGCAGCCGTTAGGGAAGCGTTTACGTCTTCGTCCGCGTTAAGATGTGTTGAGAATTGGTTGATTTTGGGGGGTGTGGCGGGGTGAAACCCCGCCCTACGGCACTATGCCGTTTTTTGTTTTTGGGAGGTGGGCATAGGAGGGGGGCCAGCCCCCCGGCCCGTGGCCTCCCCCCGAGATATTTTTAGCCAGAAGAAAGGGTGGGCCTACTCTGCTGCCCAGCCGGAGACGGCTTTGACTTCGAGGAAGTCTTCGAGGCCCCAGACGCCGCCCTCGCGTCCGTTGCCGGACTGTTTCATGCCGCCGAAGGGGGATCCTGCGGCGCGGGAGGTGCCGTTCATTTCGACCATGCCGGAGCGGAGCGCCTGGGCCATACGGTTCAGTCGAGTACCGTCCTGCGTCTGGACGTAGTTGGTGAGGCCGTAGGGGGTGTCGTTGGCGATTTGAACCGCTTCTTCTTCCGTTTCGAACGGGATGATTGACAGGACGGGGCCGAAGATTTCCTCGCGGGCGATGGTCATGTCGTTGGTCACGTCTGCGAAGACGGTGGGGCGCACGTAGTAGCCTTTGTTAAAGCCGTCGGGGCGGCCTGTGCCCCCGGCGACGAGCTTGGCCCCTTCGTCGATACCTTTCTGGATGAGGTCCTGAATCTTGGTCCATTGGACTTCGTTCACGACAGGGCCGATATGGCGGCCTTCTTCGCTGGCGGGGCCGACGGTGACCTTGTTTGCGACGGCTGCGGCTTCTTCGACGGCGGCGTCGTATTTGCTGCGTTGGACCAGCATACGGGAGGGGGCGTTACAGGATTGGCCGGTGTTGTTCATCATGTGCAGTACGCCGCGTTTGACGGCCTTTTCGTCCGCGTCGTCAAAGATGACATTGGCCCCTTTGCCGCCCAGTTCGAGGTGGACGCGCTTGAGCGTTTCGGCGGCATTTTTGGAGATGAGCCGCCCTGCGCGGGATGAGCCGGTGAAGCTGACCATGTCCACGTCCGCGTGCCCCGACAGGACTGTGCCGACGCCGGGGCCGTCGCCGTTGACGAGGTTGAAGACGCCGGGGGGAAAGCCCGCCTCGTCCATCATCTCGGCAAAGATCATGGCGTTGAGGGGAGATTCTTCGCTTGGTTTGAGGACCATGGTGCAGCCTGCGATGGCCGCCGCGCCGACCTTGAGCGTGACCTGGTTCATGGGCCAGTTCCACGGGGTGATCAGAGCGGCGACGCCGACGGGTTCATGGATGATGCGGTCATTCGGGGCGTGGTCGCCCAGCGGTTTGATAAAGTCGAAGGACTTGGCGGCGCGGATGAAGTTTTTCAGGTGGTAGGTGCCTGCGCCGACCTGTTGGCTGCGCGCCATGTCGAGGGGCGCGCCCATTTCCGCGGACATGGCTTGGGCGAGGTCTTCGCCGCGGGTTTGGTAGATGTCGATCAGTTTTTCGACAAGCGCGATGCGCTGTTCCACCGGGGTGGCCATCCAGGCGGGGAAGGCGGCTTTTGCGGCGGAGATGGCGGCTTCGGCGTCTTTGCTCCCGCCGAGGGAAATGACTGCTGTCGGTTCCTCGGTCGAAGGGTCGATCACGTGGTGGTCGGTGCCGTCCTGCGGGGCGACCCATTGGCCGTTGATGTAGAAATCGCGTTTTTCGAGCATCTTGATCCTCCCTTGGTTTGGTTGGAATGTGGCACCTGCCCGGTCCCGCCACAAGACGGGGGATGAAAAGGCGGGGGCAATGGCCTAGGTTGGCGGTGACATTACTATCCCGATGGAGGACATCATGGGTTTGCGCATCAACGACACCATTCCCGATTTGACGGTCGAAACCGACCACGGCACGTTTTCGCTGCATGAGTGGATTGGCGACAGCTGGGCCATTCTGTTTTCGCATCCCAAGGATTTTACGCCCGTCTGTACGACCGAGTTTGGCGCCGTGGCGCAGTTGGCGGATGAGTGGGAGAAGCGCGGGACCAAGGTGATTGGTGTGTCCGTGGACGGCGTCGAGGACCACAAGAAGTGGAAGGGCGATATTGAGAAGGTCGCCGGGGCCAAGGCTGGCTTTCCGATCATTGCCGATGATGGTTTGGCTGTGTCGAAGGCGTTCGATATGCTGCCTGCCGAAGCTTATCTGCCCGATGGCCGGACGCCTGCGGACAGCGCGACCGTGCGGTCGGTGTTTATCATTGGCCCCGACAAGCAGTTGAAGCTGTCGATGACCTATCCGATGACCGTGGGCCGGAACTTTGCCGAGGTGGTGCGGGCGCTTGATGGTCTGCAGATGTCGGCCAAGGGTGTGGCGACGCCCGCGAACTGGGTGCCGGGTGAGGATGTGATCATTCCGCCGACCGTGTCGAATGAGGATGCCAAGGCGAAGTTTGGCGAGTTCGAGACCGTGCTGCCGTACCTGCGCAAGACGAAGGCGCCGGAGTAAGCGCTAGCTTGGGGGCGCGATCCCTTTGGAGAGCGCCCCTTTGAGAAAGCCCAGTGCCTTGGCCCGTTTGCGGGCTGAGAGCAGGTTGATGGGTGAGATCAGTTGCATCAGGCCGTGGGCGATGATGCGGGGGCGGGCACCGGATTGTCCGTGTTTTTCCATCGTGTAGATCGCGGATTGGGCCATGTGTTTGGCCTTGAACGCTGCCGTGGCGGGGGTGCGGGCCGTGCTGCGCCCTTCGGCATGGGTAACCTCCGCGTCGTGGACGAAGCGGATGGGGCCGTGGGCGGCGCTGAGGCGCAGGCTGAGGTCGTCGTCTTCGTGATAGAGGAAGATGCTGTCGTCGAAGCCGGTGACGTCGTTGAAGTTTGAGGCTTTTACGAAGATTGCTGCGCCGTTGAGGAGCGGGACGTCGGTGTCCTGTTCTGGTGCCGATCCGGTCCAGTGTTTGGTTTTGGGCAGAAGGCGGGAGCGGCGGCGGAAGGCTTGTTTGCCTTTGCCGTCGAGGACGCGGGGGGTGAAGGCACAGGCCGTTGGGTGTGCCTCTGCCGCCGCGCAGAGCGTTTCGAGGCAGCCGGGTTCGAGCCTTGCGTCGGGGTTGAGGAACATCAGCCACGGGCGGTCGCAATGCGCTGCGCCGATGTTGCAGGCAGCGCCGAAGCCTTTGTTTTCCGGGTTGGTTACGACGGTGGCGCTGTGTTGTGTGGCCAGTGAGGCCAATGCGTCCGCGTCGGTGCTGGCGTTGTCCACGATCACCACCTGTACGCCTTCGGGGACAGAGGCGAGCATGTCGCCGATCACGCCGGTGCTGTTGTAGGCGACGGTGACGATCTGGATGTCGGTGAGGCTGGGCATAGGGTGCCTTGGTGTTCTTGGGTCGGGGTCGTGAGACCACAAACGGGTGCCTGAAACAAGAAGGCCCCGGCATCGCTGCCGGGGCCTGTTTTGCGGGACTGGCGGTGGATTACTCCGCGGCCGGTTCCTCTTTCTTCACTTCTTCGCCGGTTTCCTGATCGACGACTTTCATCGACAGGCGGACCTTGCCGCGGTCGTCGAAGCCCAGGAGCTTGACCTTGACCTCCTGGCCTTCCTTCAGGACGTCCGAAGGATGGTTCAGGCGGCGGTTTTCGATCTGGGACACGTGCACCAGGCCGTCGCGCTTGCCAAAGAAGTTCACGAAGGCGCCGAAGTCCACGATCTTGACCACGGTGCCGGTGTAGATCGCGCCTTCTTCAGGCTCGGCCACGATGGCGTGGATCATGTCGTAGGCTTTCTGGATCGCTTCGCCGTTGGGCGATGCAATCTTGATGATGCCGTCGTCGTTGATGTCGACCTTGGCACCCGAGACTTCCACGATTTCGCGGATGACCTTGCCGCCCGAGCCGATCACTTCGCGGATCTTGTCGGTGGGCACTTGCATCGTCTCGATGCGCGGGGCGTGGACGGAGAATTCGGCGGCGCCTGTGATGGCTTTGCCCATTTCGCCCAGGATGTGCATCCGGCCGTCTTTGGCCTGTGCGAGGGCTTTCTCCATGATCTCGGGCGTGATGCCCGCGACCTTGATGTCCATCTGCAGCGAGGTGATGCCGTTTTCGGTGCCTGCCACTTTGAAGTCCATGTCGCCCAGGTGGTCTTCGTCACCGAGGATGTCGGACAGGATGGCGTAGGAGCCGTCGTCTTCCAGGATTAGGCCCATGGCCACGCCTGCAACCGCCGATTTCAGCGGCACGCCTGCGTCCATCATGGACAGCGAGCCACCGCAGACCGACGCCATTGAGGACGAGCCGTTGGATTCGGTGATCTCGGACACCACGCGGATGGTGTAGGGGAAGTCGGTCGAGGCCGGCAGGACGGCTTGCAGTGCGCGCCATGCCAGTTTGCCGTGACCGATCTCACGCCGTCCGGGAGGGCCCACGCGGCCTGCTTCGCCGACCGAGTAGGGCGGGAAGTTGTAGTGTAGCAGGAAGTTCGATTTGAAGTTGCCGTGCAGGGCGTCGATGAACTGTTCGTCGTCGCCGGTGCCCAGCGTGGTCACCACGAGGCCTTGCGTCTCACCACGGGTGAAGAGCGCCGAGCCATGGGTCCGGGGCAGCATGCCGGTCTGGCAGACGATGTCGCGGATTTCATCCGTTTTGCGACCGTCGATGCGGGTGCCAGTTTTGACCACGTCACCGCGCAGGATGGACGCTTCGAGCTTTTTCATGGCGGAGCCGAGGTTGGCGTCTTCCACTTGCTCTTCGGTCAGTGCGGCGATGATGGCCTCGCGTGCGGCGGCGACAGCGCTGGTGCGCTCTTGCTTGTCTGCGATGGCGAAGGCGTCGCGCATCTGTTTTTCACCGGCGGCTTTGACCGCTTCGTAGAGGTCCGAATAGTCGGGGGCCTGGAAGTCGAAGGGCTCTTTGGCCGCTTCTTCGGCGAGCGAGATGATCAGGTCGATGACCGGCTGGATCTGCTCGTGCGCAAAGTTCACGGCGCCCAGCATTTCGGCTTCGGTCAGCTCGTACGCTTCGGATTCCACCATCATCACGGCGTCTTTGGTGCCAGCGACAACCAGATCGAGGCGCTGCTCGGGGTTCAGGCGCAGGTCCTGCATGTCGTCGACTGTGGGGTTCAGGATGTATTCGCCATCCTCGAAACCGACGCGGGCACCGGCGATGGGGCCCATGAACGGCGCGCCCGAGATGGTCAGGGCGGCAGAGGCCGCGATCATTGCGACGATGTCGGGGTCGTTGACCAGATCGTGCGACAGCACGGTGCACATCACCAGCACTTCGTTCTTGAAGCCGGGGACAAACAGGGGCCGGATCGGACGGTCGATCAGGCGGGCGGTCAGGGTTTCTTTCTCGGTGGGCCGGGCCTCACGCTTGAAGAAGCCGCCGGGGATCTTGCCCGCGGCGTAGTATTTTTCCTGGTAGTGGACGGTCAAGGGAAAGAAGTCCTGACCCGGTTTGGGGGCTTTGGCGAAGGTCACGTTCGCCATGACGCTGGTTTCGCCCAGCGTGGCAATGACGGACCCGTCCGCTTGACGGGCGACCTTGCCGGTTTCCAGTGTGAGCGTTTCCTCGCCCCACTGCATGGATTTTTTCGTCTCGTTGAACATCAAGTGTTTCCTAAGTTGGCTGGATGGCCATTTGCGTAGGGGGCGTATTCCCCCTGACCCCTGTATCTTTTTTTGCGGGCGCTGGGGTCCGGGCGCCGTGCTTTCAGATTGTGCGCGCATACAGCACTTTGGTCGCAAATGAAAGCGCCCGGACCTGCGGCGCATCCGCGCTTAGGACCAGGGGCGTTTTGGCGGCTTGGCGAAGGCGATGGGCGCGTCCGGGAAGAGGTCGCCGGTTTGGGCGTCCGGGGCCGCGGTGCCCCATTTCTGCATCCAGCGGGTGGGCGCGGCGAGCGTGCCGCCAGCGGACCATTCGAAGTATCCAAGCGCACCAGGGGCTGGGATTGGATCGCAGGGTTCGGGGTTGGCGAGCGTCAGTCCGGCCTTGCCGCCGAACCATTCGCTGTCGCTTTCCGTGATGATGCCCGTCACTTCGACTGAGCCGATGATGGCGCCCCGCGGCAGCTCAGCCGGGTGCGGACATTGCACGCCGTGCTTTTCGAGACGCCAGTAGAGGTAGCGGAATTCGTCCTCTTTCAGCCCGGCGGCGGCGTGGAGTGCGACGCGCCCCGGTCCCATGCGGCCCGCGCGGATGGAGCCCATGGTCCGGTTTTCGATGGGTTTGTGGCCCGCGATGATCGCCCAGGCCGACGGTTGGCGGACGGAGAGGGCGATGCGGGGCAGGTCGTGCATATTTCGATGGTAGGCCGCGTGAGGTGCGGGTCCAACCGTCGCCGGGTGGCTCTGTTTGCGCTGGCGCGCAAAGACGCCCTCCCGCCGACCCGAGGGTTCGCACGGGTGGCGGAGGGTTTTCTGCAGCGCGTTGGGCTGTCGCGCCATTGTGTTGCTGGGGCCTTTTAGTCCAGAGCGAGGCCGAACAACGCCAATGCAACAAGGCCAGCGGCAAGGAAGGCCCATGTCGGCGCGGCAATGGTGAGTGGCTTTTTCAGCCACGCCGAGACGTCTTGTTGGTTGGTGTCTGCCCGTACTTCAGCAGTCGGGGACTTGGTTTCGTCATTCATCGCAAATTCCCTTTCTTGACAGGTTCTTGGTCCAAGCAGACAGGGATGTGCCTGCCTAATGGAGATGGCGGTTTCAGGGGGCCGTTCAAGAGAGTGGCGCGCGCGAGGCGTGGTCAGGCGGGTTTTCGCCATGCGGATCACGGGTTTGCGGTTGGGTCAGCTTTGGTTTCTGTTGGGCTTTTGGTGGCGTGAACGCAGAAAGGCCGCGCTTGGAGTGGCGCGGCCTTGAAATCGTTGGGTTTGAGGGCCGTCTTAGCGGCGCAGGCCCAGGCGTTTGATGAGGTCGGTGTACCGCGCCTCGTCCTTGCCCTTGAGGTAGTCGAGCAGCTTGCGGCGCTGGGCAACCATTTTCAGCAGGCCGCGGCGGCCGTGGTTGTCTTTCTTGTGCGTCTTGAAGTGCTCGGTCAGGGTGGCGATGCGCGAGGACAGGATGGCAACCTGGACTTCGGGCGAACCGGTGTCGCCGTCCTTGGTGCCGTATTCCTTCATCACGCGGGCTTTGTCTTCTGCAGTGATCGACATCGGGATCTCCTTTTCAGGTTAAAGTGAGACGCCGCCGGCCGGGATGTCGTCCAGCACGGGGCCGTAATATCCGGCAACAGGCCGGGGATGCGGGCGTATAGGAGAGATTCGGCGCCTTGGCAACGGGGCGCGTCGAACACCTGACAGATCAGAGTGGCGCCATGCCTGTGCTTTGCGCAAGGCTGAGGGGCATGACGGCGATGTTTTCCATCGTGATGTCGGCTCCATTGGTGATGTTCGCCACTGCAACACCGTTCATCATCACAAGCGTCGTTTCCGGATCGTCCGGATCGAGTTCGAGTGTGACCTGAGGGTCTTCCTCGGCGTCATCATATACGAGCAGGATATTGTCGTCTTCGGCGTCGAAATCCATGATTGTGGCGGCTGCGTCAGCGTCGATCCAGCTGCCCAGGACAACGCTGTCTTCGCCTTCTCCGCCGGTGATAATGTCACCCCCGCCCGCGATGATGATATCGTCTCCACCGCCACCATTGAGATAATCCTGACCGTCCGTGTCGTCGGCCACCGCTGTTTCGGTGTCGTCCTCGACCCCGTTCAGGACATCGTCGCCCCAGCCGCCAAATAGCGTATCCTGACCTGCGCCACCGGTAAGCGTATCGTCGTCCTGCCCGCCATGCACGGCATCGTCACCTGCGCCGCCAGACAGGCTGTCATTGCCAATGGCGCCCTGCATCTGGTCATCGCCGTCGCCGCCATCCAAGCTGTCGTTGCCATTGTGGCCGAACATATCATCGTCGCCGTCGCCGCCTGTGATGATGTCGTCGCCGTCTTCACCGTTCAGTGTATCATCACCTGCGCCGCCGTCGATGGTGTCGTCGCCTTCTTCGCCGTACAGCGTGTCGTCACCATCTGTGCCCAGAAGGGTATCATCCGTGGGGCTGCCCAGGACCAGCGTCTCGTCAGACGGTTCTTCGGGCGATGGGGTCACATTGGCATCTTCGGCACCGGGCGCTGTTTTGCCGACTTCTACCTCAGTCTCGGTCCCGTCTGCATCATCCGTTTCGTTGGTTGTCGTCATATCGACAACGCCCACTGCGCCAACGGCGACAAGTCCCATTAAACCAGCAAGCCACAACATGATAAATGTCCAAACACCCTGGGTACCACTGCCCCGCAAAGACGGTAACGTATACCGGAGGTTGAAGCAAAGGCATTCCGGCAAAATGGTTAACGCGCGGTATCCGCGGCCTTACCAGGTCCAGGGTTCAGGCTGTTGCGTGTAGGGGAGGTAGAGCGGGTGTTTCGGGTGCCCGGCCTTAGACAGACCCAGATGAAACAGCGGCCGTTCGATGCCGTACAGTATGGTGGCAACCGCTGCGCCGCGGTTCAGATGCGCCCCATGCGTTCCCCACGCGGCAATCACATCTTGCGCCCACACAGCGCGATCGCGGATTGCGTCGTCATTGTCCGGGCCGATAGGGTCGGCTGCGGCGCGCATCGCGCGCGGGTCGGTGTCGCGCCAGGCGAAGATGTTGGTCACTGCAAAGCTGCCATAGCCCAGTGCCCGTGCTCGTCGTTCGCAGCGTTCGACCGTCGGGTCGTTCTGCACTTCGGTCGCGGTCGAGGGGTTGAGCATAATGAAATTGACCCGTCGACCGCTGTCGTCCCACACCCGCGTCAGGCTGTAGCGGTACCTTTCGCAGTCGGAGTAGATGGCGGTTGAGGGCGCGTCGCCCTTGGTGTGGGTCCGAGTGATCATGGGGCGGTTCTGCCAGCCGCAGACCGCCCCATCAATCGGTTTATGTTGTCCGGGTTATTCGGCGGGCACGGCGACGGACGTGCGGCGGATGTTCAGGACAGCGCCCTTGGCCTCCATGATGCCCGCGGCGACGAGGGCGTAAACGATGTGTCCCCAGAGTGCGACCCAGGTGATGCCGGTGAAGCCGAGGAACGGTTTGTTGCCTGTGACCAGGTGCGCCATGACGTAGAGGGCGAAGACCCAAAGGGCGACGCCGTAGGCGATGGCGGTCAGCGACCAGTGCAGATTTGGTAGCACAGCGCGTTGGATCGGGCGGGCGATGGCGAAGTAGCCGACGGCATAGAACACAAGGCCGGTCAGCGCGTGCAGCAGGTAGGCGGCACCGGAGGGGTTGGCGCCGAAGATCGCCTTGATCGAGGCACCGGCGAGGCCAACGGGGGCGAGCTTGGCGTAGCCGAAGAGCGGGCTGAGCGCCTGGCCGAAGACGTCGAATGCGATGGTGGCGAAGGCGCCGGCGGTCAGAACGGTTGCGGCGGTGCGCAGGGTCGTGGTGGTCATGTCATCTCTCCCTTTCGAGGACGGTTTAGGCGGTGTGATGGGATAGATTTGGACCAATCGGTTCCTTTTGAGAAGATGCCTCACGGAACGCTTATCGCGCGCGCCGGATTTGTAACAATCCGGGGCGTTTAAGGTATGGGATTCCGGTAGATATGCGGCGCGGTGCGCCTGTTTGTTACAGGTTGAAGACCCGTGCGGGGTGCAATTCGCCTGCCTTGTAGCGGCCCACAGCGACCGGCACGCCGTCGAGCGATGCCCAGCATTCCGTGCCATAGTCGACATCTGCCGCCATCACCATGCCGGGATTGCCGTTGCGCAGCCGTGCCGCGCCCTCGGGCGTAGCGCGCAGTTCGGGCAGGTCGGCGAGGCCGTCTGCCGTGGGGCGCAGGTGCTCGTCCAATGCGGGGGTCTGCGCCATCTCTTCGATCTGGTCGAAGGTCAGCCCGTCTTCCGCATCGAACGGGCCGGACCAGATGCGCCGTAGCTCGCGCACGTGGCCGTGGCAGCCCAATGCTTCGCCCAGATCGCGCGCGATGGAGCGGACGTAGCCGCCCTTGCCGCAGACCATTTCCAACTCGACATGATCAGGGTCGGGGCGGTCTGTCAGCACCAGTTCGTCGACCCAGAGGGGGCGGGCGGCGATTTCGACATCCTCACCATCGCGGGCGAGTTTGTAAGCGCGCTGCCCGTCGATCTTGACCGCCGAGAACTTGGGCGGGACCTGCATGATGTCGCCGATGAAGTGGCTGAGGGCCGCTTTGATTTGGGCGTCGGATGGCCGCGTGTCGGATTGCGCGATCACTTCGCCTTCGGCGTCGTCGGTGTTGGTGGCTTGGCCCAGCCGGACGGTGAAGCGGTAGGCTTTGAGGGCGTCGGTGATGTAGGGCACCGTCTTGGTCGCTTCTCCCAGCGCCACGGCCAGAACACCGGTGGCTTCAGGGTCCAGCGTGCCTGCGTGCCCCGCCTTCTTGGCCTGCAGCGCCCAGCGCACCTTGTTCACGACAGCGGTCGAGGTCAGGCCCGCGGGCTTGTCCACCACCAACCAACCGGAAATGTCGCGACCCTTGCGTGAACGGCCCATGATACCCTCGCCCCTGTGAATGAGGGCTGCCGCGTATCGCAGGGCTGTGGCGCTTGTCAATCAGAGGAGGCGACGGACCTTGCGGCACGGGCTGCGCCGCCGATGCCCGGCAGGTCGGTGCCCAAAAGCCCCACGGCGCGGCAGGCGATGATGGCGCCCCATGCGCCCAGGACGTTGGCGAGGAGGGCGGCGCCGAGGATGCCGGTGTAGCCGAAGATCAGCACGCCCACCCAGGCGAAGGGGATGTAGATGAGCGCGATGCGGGCCGCGCTCAGCCCCATGGACCAAAGCGCGCGGTCGCGGGCGTTCATCGCGGCGTTGCCGGTCACGAGGATGCCGTAGCCGAAGAACGAGAGGCCGACGAGGCGCAGGTATTGCGCGCCGTACTCTGCCGCTTCGGCATTGTCTGCGATGAGGGCTGCGATGGGTTCGGCAAAGAGCAGAAGGGCAGCGGCGAGGACCGCGCCGTAGGCGGCGCAGAAGTAGAAGGTGAGCCGCACGGCCTTTTGCGCTCGGCTTTGGTCTTCGGCGCCCCATGCTTGGCCCACGACCGGGCCGATGCCTGCGGACATGGCGAGCATGGGCAGGAACAGGAGCGATTGGATGCGCGTGGCGGCGCCGAAGCCTGCAACGGCGGCGTCACCCACCACCGCGACAGCGGCGGTAACGGCAGCCATGCCGCCGGGGTTGATGGCGTTCGACAAAGAGGCGGGGGCGGCGACGCGTCCGATACGTTTGACGGTTTTGACGATCCCCTTGGCCGGGTTCACGTCAAAGCACAGCTCGGACGTCCACCAGGCATAAAGGACCACGCCCGCGAACCCCGCCGCGCGGGCGATGAAGGTGGCCATGCCTGCACCTGCGACGCCGAATTCGGGGATGGGTCCCGAGCCAAAGATCAGGAGCGGGGTCAGCGCGATGTTGAGGGTGGCCTGGGCGACCATGGTGATGGCCGCAACCTCGGACCGGCCTGCGGCGCGGAAGACGGAATTGAGGAGTTGCGCCATGACCAACAGGGGGAAGCTGAGGCACCACCACGGGATGTAGGTCATGACGGCCTCCAGTACCTTGTCCGATGCGCCCATGGCGCCGAAGAGCCATGGGGACGCGAGGAAGAATGCCGTGACGAGGGTGGAGGACAGGGCGAGGCCCATCAGCATGGCGTGCATGGTCGTGCGTTGTTTGCCCTCTTCTTCCCCGCGCCCCAGTGCCTGGCTGACGACCGTGCTGGTACCTGCGCTGAGCCCGATCGACAGCGACGTGAGCGTCATGGTCACCGGGTAGATGAACCCAACTGCTGTCAGGGCGAAGTCGGCGTAACGGGCGAGGAAGAACGCATCGACCAGCCCGACCATCAGGACGCCGAAGATGCCGATACTCATGGGGGCGGAGACGCGGAAGAGCGCCCAGCCGACGGGTTTGTCGTTCAGGTTCGGTTTGTCGGACATGTGGGCGCCTTGGTCAGTTCAGCACGGTGACTAACGCGCGGCGGGCACAACTGTTCCGATGATGGGGCCGAGGGCAAAGCCGAAGTCGTCGCGGCTCATCTGCGGCGCGTAGAGGCGCGAGATGTTCCCGTCGAAGAACAGGGCGTTGGGCATGTTCAGCGCGTCGCGGAAGAGGCTGCCGAACTCGTGGAAGGTAACGGCGTTGTTCGAGATCGCGAAGATCGCCTTGGTTCCGTCGGCGGAGGTGCCGACCCCGTTGCGGATGTAGCGGGAGGTGCTGTCGGGCAGGAAGCGCGGGTGCAACGCGCCGTCGATCACCAGCATGGGGCCGGATTGGGTGGCGAAGGTGCAGTCGGGCGCGCGGTCCACGAAATCGAGCGTTTCGAATACGTCCGCGCGGCCCGGGCGCAGGCAGAGGATGCCGTTGGGCAAGAGCCCGAAATTGCCGGGGCCGGGGTTCGAGATCACGCGCATGATCTCTTCCCCGTCTTCGACGTAGTGGCCGACAGGCGCGCGGTCTTCGTGGTACATGCCCGCGTTCATGGCGAAGCTGAGCATCTTGCCCTCGGTTGCGAGTGCATCGTCCACGGCGCTGAATTGGCCATAGGGCGCGCCGGTATCGTCGTTGAGGAACAGCCGGAGTTCTTCGGTTGCCGGATCGACGGTGCAGATTGTGTAGCGGTTGTCTTTGTAGCGGATGTTTTCGCAGGTCACGGCCCAGGCGGGCAGCGTCCACATCAGCAAGAAGAGCGCTGCCGCTCGGATCATTCCTGGATATCCCGCCGCACGGCGTCCTGGTTCAGCATGCGCCGCGTGTCGTCCATCCGGTCGAATGTCTCGTCCAGTTGGAAGCGCAGGTCGGGGGCGAATTTGAGGGTCAGTTTCTTCGACACCGCCCGCCGCAGCTCGCCCTTGTTGCGGGCCAGCAGCTTGAGCACGTCCTCTTGCCCCTGACCGCCCAAGGGCAGGACATAGGCCGTGGCGACCTTGAGGTCTGGCGACGTCCGGACTTCTCCCACGGTGATCGACATGCGGTTGAGGTCGGGGTCATGCACGTCGCCGCGCGCCAGCACCTCGGACAATGTCCGGCGGATCAACTCGCCCACGCGAAGCTGACGCTGGGAGGGGCCGGGGCCGTCGTGAAACTTGTTCTTTGCCATAGGGTCGGTCTACGCCCTCCACTGCCCTTTGCCAAGCGGCGCGCGGCAGGCTAGGGAGGCGGGAAGTCGCCAAAAGGGGTGAGGGACATGTCTGAATTGCCGGGGATCGTGATTGCAGGGGCGTCGGGCCGTATGGGCCAGATGCTGATCAGGTCGGTGTTGGAGAGTGACAAGATGCGGCTGGTCGGCGCGCTGGAGCGTGAAGGCCATGACTGGATCGGTCGCGATGTGGGCGAGGCTATGGGGGGTGTGGCGTTGGGCGTATCCGTCTATGACGATCCGCTGGAGCCGATGGCGCAGGCGCAGGCGGTGATCGACTTTACCGCGCCCGAGGCGACGATTGCTTTGTCTGGCATCGCCGCTCAGGCGCGCGCGGCGCATATTATCGGCACCACTGGCATGAGTGACGAGCAGATCGCGCGGTTGGAACCTGCGTCACGCCACAGCCCCATTGTGCGGGCGGGCAACATGAGCCTTGGGGTCAATTTGCTGACCCAACTTGTGAAGCAGGTGTCGGCGGCGCTGGACGAGGATTTCGACATCGAAGTCGTCGAGGCCCATCACCATCACAAGGTCGATGCGCCCTCAGGCACGGCGCTGATGCTGGGTGAAGCGGCGGCCGAGGGGCGCGGTGTGGATCTGGCCAAGGTGCGTGATGCGGCGCGTGATGGGATCACGGGTGCGCGCAATCGTGGCGACATCGGATTTGCCGTCATTCGTGGTGGCGACATCGTGGGCGAGCATGAGGTGATCTTTGCTGGCGCGGGCGAGCGCATCACCCTCAAGCATATGGCGACGGACCGGGCGCTGTTTGCCAAGGGTGCGCTGAAGGCCGCGCTTTGGGCGCAGGACAAGGCGCCGGGGCAGTATGACATGCTCGATGTTCTGGGGTTGGGCGGATAAGCGCCACTTTGTTTCTCTAAACACCGGTTCGAGTGAACCAAACGCCGCTGTCCCCCGTAGTCTTGGTATTCTTGCCACTGCGTGACGGGTTTGCTGCTATGCGTATGATGATGATGTTTGCCGCCGCTGCGGCTTTGTCTGCTGGACCGGCTTTGGCCGAACTGGTCAAGGTTGATGATCAGAGCCGATTTGTGCAGCTGGTCAATGGCAAGACACTGACGCGCCCCTTTGTGCGCTTGAACGTGACGCCTGATGGCAAGATCGCCGGACGCGGCGCCCGCTGGGATGTCGAGGGCACATGGTCTTGGCAGAACGGCTATTTCTGCCGTGACCTGTTCTGGGGCGGCGATCCGCTGGGCTACAATTGCCAGGAAGTGCAGGCCACCGCCGATGGTCGGATTAAATTCACGTCGGATCGTGGTGCCGGTGACAGTGCGATGTTCCGGCTGCGCTAGGCGCTAGAAGTCGACAGCGATCCCTTTTTTCTCCCAATCGCCGAAGCGCACGGGTTCCGGCCCCTCGCGGCCCCCCAGTTCCGTGGGCAGCTCCAGCGCCTTGGCGGCTTTGCGCCGTTCCTCGGCCTCTGCCAGTGCGCGTTGGGCGGCGGGGGGCAGGTCCTTGGGCTGTTCGGGCTGCTGATCGTCGGACATCGTGGGTTCCTCTTGGCGATGTCCCTTGATATACGCCCGGCCTTGGCCCCGGCAAGCGGGTGCGACAGGAACGACCGGAACGAGACATGAGCGATACGGGATTGCCCGCGCGGCGCAGCGCGATCTACCTGCTGGATCAGATCATTGGCGAGGGCAAGTTGCTGCCGGAATTGATCGGTGCGGGGGCGCTGGACCGGTTGGAACCTGCGGACCGCGCCCGGGCGCAGCGGCTGGCGACCGAGACCCTGCGCGGGATGGAGCGGGCAGACCGCATTTTGCAGAAGCACTTGCAGAAATACCCGCCGCTGACCGTGCGCAATGCGTTGCGTGTGGGCACGGTTGAGCTGTGCGCTGGAGAGGCCGCGCATGGGGTCGTGAATTCGATGGTGAACATCGTGTCGCGGCATAAGCGGTATGGCCACCTGAAGGGCCTGACCAATGCCGTGCTGCGCAAGGTGGCGGACAAGGGGCCGGAGCAATGGCCCACTTTGCGCGTGCCGCGCCTGCCCAAGTGGTTGCGGGGACCTTTGGTTGATGCCTGGGGCGGCGAGGCCGTGCTGGTGATGGAGGCGGCGCATTTTGCGGGTGCGCCGTTGGATTTGAGTTGCAAGGCGGATGCTGACGCGGTGGCGGCAGCAACTGGTGGAGAGGTTTTGCCGACCGGGTCTGTGCGTTTGGCGGACGCGGGGCAGGTGTCGGCATTGCCTGGGTACACAGCCGGTGATTGGTGGGTGCAGGATGCGGCTGCTGCGATGCCTGCCCGTGTGCTGAATGCGCAAAAGGGTGAGGCGGTTTTGGACCTGTGCGCGGCGCCGGGTGGCAAGACGTTGCAACTGGCGGCGACCGGGGCGGATGTGACTGCCGTTGATGTCTCCGAAGGGCGGATGGAGCGGGTGAAGCAGAACCTGATCCGCACCAAGCTGGAGGCCACGACGCTGGTGTCGGACGCCTTTGAGGTCATGGGGCAGTATGATGCGATCCTGCTCGATGCGCCCTGTTCTGCGACGGGGACGATCCGGCGGCACCCGGATCTGCCCTTTGCCAAGGATGGGTCGGAGTTTGGTGGTCTGATCGAGTTGCAGGCGCGGATGATTGACCACGCCGTGACGCTGTTGAAACCGGGAGGGCGCATGGTGTTTTGTACCTGTTCGCTGCTGCCGGATGAGGGCGAAGTGCAGGCCGAAGAGGCGTTTGAGCGGCATCCGTCGCTCACCGTGGATCGTGCGGCGCTCAACCAGCCCGGTATTGATCCAGCGTGGATCACCGAAGAGGGCGGGCTGCGCCTGCGGCCTGATCATTGGGCGGACAAGGGCGGCATGGACGGCTTCTATGTCATTTGCCTGCGCAAGGTGGGCTGACATTGCGTGACTCGCAGCGCGGCAACCGCTAGAGTACTGCGCAAAACGCCGTAGACGCGTCGAGGCAGAGAGCATGTCCACCCTGAGCGGTTTGACCGCACGAAAATCACGGTTCCTGAACCGTTGGCACGCACGCCGTGCCACACAGGCCAAGGCCGTTACGGCCTTTATATCCTCGCCCGAGCCCCGGACGATTGGCAGCTTTGCCAAAGGGCGGCAGTTGGTGGCGGGGAACTATCTATTTGCGGGTGCGCTGATCGAGGCGAAGGGCACGCCCGTTTGGCAGGTCAGCGCCCCGGATCGGGCGTATTTGAACGAGATCCATGGCTTTGCCTGGCTGGACGATCTTGCCGCCGTTGGCGATCCGTCGACCCGCGCGCTGGCGCAGGAGTGGCTTTGGGCATGGATCGCGCGGTATGGTCGTGGCGGTGGTCCGGGTTGGACGCCCGACTTGACCGGTCGGCGGCTGATCCGTTGGATCAACCACGCGATTTTCCTGCTGCGGGGGCAGGAGGCGCCCGCGTCCGATGCGTTTTATCGCAGTTTGGCGCAGCAAACGCGGTTTTTGTCTAAACGCTGGCATGCGGCGGCACCCGGTCTCCCCCGGTTCGAGGCGCTGACCGGTCTGATCTATGCGGGTGCGTCGCTGGAGGGGATGGAGGAACTGGCCCCACCTGCGGTCGCGGCGTTGGCCAAGGAATGTGAGGACCAGATTGACCAGCAGGGCGGGTTGCCGACGCGCAATCCCGAAGAATTGCTGGATGTGTTTACCCTTTTGACTTGGGCGGCGGCGGCTCTGGAAGAGGCGGGGAAACCTGTGCCCGAGGCCCATACGGCGGCCATTGAACGGATTGCGCCGACCTTGCGCACTTTGCGCCATTCTGATGGTGGCCTTGCGCGGTTCCATGGCGGGGGGCGCGGGCAGGAGGGGTGGCTTGATCACGCCTTGGCCGCGTGTGAGGTGAAGACGCGCCAGCCGGATGGCTTGTCGATGGGCTATGCGCGCCTGAGTTCCGGGCGCACGAGCGTGATCATTGATGCGTCGACCCCGCCGAAGCCGGAGGCGGGGTATAATGCCCACGCTTCGACCCTCGCCTTTGAGGTCACGTCGGGCCGCCGTCCGCTGATCGTGAATTGCGGCTCGGGGGCCAGTTTCGGGGCGGATTGGCGCCGCGCGGGCCGCGCCACACCGTCGCATTCGGCGCTGACCGTCGACGGCTATTCCAGTGCGCGGCTGGGCGATGCGGACCGCGCGACCGCCCGCGAAACGCTGATCGACGCGCCCACCCATGTCCCGATTGAGATCAATCATGCTTCCGACGGGTTGCGCTTTCAGGGCGGGCACAATGGTTATGTGCGCACCCATGGGCTAACGCACGCGCGGCAGTTGGAGCTGACCTTTGACGGGCGCGGGATGGCGGGTGAGGACATGTTGCTGGCTCTGGAAGACGCTGAAAAACGGTTGTTTGACAAGGTGATGGACGCCAAGAAACTGGCAGGCATTCCTTTTGATATCCGTTTTCACCTGCACCCGGAGGTGAATGCCGAACTGGACATGGGCGGCTCTGCCGTGTCGATGGCGCTCAAGAGCGGGGAGCTTTGGGTGTTTCGCCATGACGGGACGCAAAACCTGTCGCTGGAGCCGAGTGTCTACCTTGAGACCGGGCGGCTGAAGCCGCGTGCCAGCCAGCAGATCGTGCTGTCGGGACGGGCCATGACTTTCGCGACCCGCGTGCGCTGGTCCTTGTCCAAGGCGCAGGAAACTGCCATGGGCATCCGCGACCTCAATCGGGATGAGCCGGGCGAGGTCTATGACTGAAGGATTGCTGCCCCTATGACCGACCTCTACCCCGTCCGCCGCGCGCTGATTTCCGTTTCCGACAAGACCGGGCTGGTCGAGTTTGCGACCGCTTTGGCCGGTCACGGGGTCGCGTTGCTGAGCACGGGCGGGACGGCGCGGACGCTGCGGGACGCGGGGCTGAGCGTGAAGGATGTGAGCGAGGTCACGGGCTTTCCCGAGATGATGGATGGCCGGGTCAAGACGCTACACCCGGTGGTGCATGGGGGCCTGCTGGCGCTGCGGGACAATGACGATCACGTGGCGTCGATGGACGCGCACGGGATTGGTGCCATCGATCTGGTTGTGGTGAACCTCTACCCGTTCGAGGAAACGGTGGCCAAGGGTGCGGAATATGCCGAGGTGATCGAGAATATCGACATAGGCGGCCCGGCCATGATCCGATCGGCGGCAAAGAACCATGGGTTCGTGAATATCGTGGTCGATGTCGAGGACTATGACGTCGTGCTGGCCGAAATGGCAGCAAATGGTGGGCAGACCACCTATGCACTGCGTCAGCGTTTGGCGCAGACGGCCTATGCCCGTACCGCCGCCTACGACACCGCTGTCAGCACGTGGATGGCGGCGCAAGTGGGCGAGACGCCCCGCCGCCGGACCTTCGGCGGGCAAGTGGCGCAGACCCTGCGCTACGGAGAGAACCCGCATCAGGCAGCGGCGTTCTATACCGACGGCTCGGCCCGTCCGGGCGTCGCGACGGCGACCCAGCATCAGGGCAAGGAGCTGTCTTACAACAACATCAATGACACGGATGCAGCGTTCGAATTGGTGAGCGAGTTTGCGGGGCAAGGCCCGGCTTGCGCCATCATCAAGCACGCTAACCCCTGTGGTGTGGCGACGGGTGCGACGCTGAAAGAAGCCTACACCCGTGCGTTTGATTGTGACCGCACGTCGGCCTTTGGCGGGATTATCGCGCTGAACCATGAGCTGGACGAGGACACAGCGCGTGAGATCACTAGAATTTTCACCGAAGTGGTGATTGCGCCCGGTGCCAGCGACGGTGCTGTCCGTATTTTTAAAGAGAAGAAGAACCTGAGGCTGCTGACAACGGATGGGTTGGCGGATGCGTCGGCTGCTGGTTTGGCGATCAAGCAGGTGTCTGGTGGCTTTCTGGTGCAGGACAAGGATGTTGGCCGGATCACCCGCGATGATCTGAAGGTCGTGACCAAACGCCAGCCGAGCGAGCAAGAGATGAGCGACATGCTTTTTGCCTGGACGGTGGCCAAGCATGTGAAGTCGAACGCCATCATCTACGTCAAGGACGGCGCGACCGTGGGCGTGGGTGCAGGGCAGATGAGCCGGTTGGACAGTTCGACCATCGCAGCGACCAAGGCGGGGCGGATGGCTGCTGATTTGGGGCTGTCCGAGACGACGGCCAAGGGCTCGGTTGTGGCGTCGGATGCGTTCTTCCCCTTTGCCGACGGCCTGCTGGCTGCGGCGGAAGCGGGGGCGACCGCCGTCATCCAACCCGGCGGATCCATGCGCGATGATGAGGTGATTGCCGCCGCTGACGAGGCGGGGCTTGCCATGGTCTTTACGGGCATGCGGCATTTCCGGCATTAAGCGCTGAATGAAACTCCTCTGGATCTCTGCGGCCATCGCCTTTTTGCTCGACCAGGCGTCGAAATACTGGGTGATCCACGTGCTGGGCGTGTCGCAGTTCAATCCCATCGACGTTTTTCCGCCGCTATTGAACTTTCGCTATGGCGAAAACCGTGGGATCAACTTTGGTCTGTTCGGGGACGGTGTCAGCGTCTGGGCCTTGATTGCCGTCGCACTCGTGATCTGCATCGGGGTGTTGTGGTGGGTGTGGAAGCATCCGCAGGGGCGGTTGGCCTATGCCAGTGCCGGTTTGTTGATCGGTGGGGCGCTGGCCAATGTGTTTGACCGTTTGCTGTATGGCTTCGTCCTCGATTTCCTGAACATGTCGTGCTGCGGGATCAACAATCCGTTTGTTTTCAATGTGGCTGACATCTTTATCTTTGCGGGTGCCATCGGCCTTGTCTTCTTTGGACAGGAAGGGACCGCGCAGAAAAAGGGCGCGTGACAACAGGGGCGAAGCTGCGATATTGCAGGCGAGAAATGGGAGACTTCCGATGCGGCTGATCGCATGTGCCATGATTGCTGTGACCTTTTTGGCCGCTTGCTCGAACCAGGGCCTGCGCCAGGTGACGTCGCGCAGCGACGGACCGGACGAGTTTATCGTGGTGCCGGCCAAGCCGCTCGAGCAGCCCGACAGTTTCTCGGCCCTGCCGCAACCCACGCCCGGCGGGTTCAACCGCACCGACCAGCGCCCCCTGGAAGACAGCGTCGCAGCGCTTGGCGGTCAACGGTCGTCGCCCAATGCGGCCGTCCCCGGCTCGGACGGTGCACTGGTCAACCACGCCAGCCGATTCGGGCGTGACGCCAATATCCGGGCCACTCTGGCTGCTGCCGACGCAGACTTCCGTCAGCGCCAATCCCGCCTGACCCAGATCCGGATCGTGCGCGAGGACGTCTACAATCAGGCCTATCGTCGCCAGGCGCTTGACCCGGTCCGGACGGCTGAACAGTTCCAGCGGGCCGGTGTGCCGACACCCCTGGCACCGCCGCGGGGCGGCCGTCGTTAAGCGCCGGGCCGCTCACAAAGCTGCCAGTTCTCCTTGATCCGCTGTGCGGTGGCCGTATGTCTTGCGTAATGAAAATTGCCCGAGGTTCTCGTTCTATGTCCCGATTGCGCGCCGCCCTTGCGGGTCTTGCCCTGACCGTTTCCCCGTTTGCCTTGCACGCAGCGGATGACGCGGTGACCACTTTCACGCTCGACAACGGCATGCAGGTCGTGGTGGTCGAGGACAACCGCGCACCGGTGTTGCAGCACATGGTGTGGTACAAGGCCGGTTCGGCTGATGAACCTGCCGGGGCGTCGGGCGTCGCACATTTTCTTGAGCATCTGATGTTCAAGGCGACGGATACGTTGGCCGATGGCGAGTTCTCGTCCACGGTCGCGGCCAATGGCGGACGCGACAATGCCTTCACCAGCTACGATTACACCGCCTATTTCCAGCGCGTTGCGGCCGACCGGCTTGAGTTGATGATGCGCATGGAGGCGGACCGCATGCGCAACATCAACTTCACGGACGAAAATGTGCGCGCCGAACGCGGCGTGATCCTGGAAGAGCGCAACCAACGGACCGACAGCAACCCGCGCGCGCTGTTGTCCGAGCAGATGAACGCGGCGCAGTACGTCAACCACCGCTACGGCATTCCCATCATCGGCTGGCGGCACGAGATGGAAGAGCTGAGCATGCAGGACCTGCGCGATTTTTACGACACGCATTACTACCCCAACAACGCAATTCTCGTTGTCTCCGGCGATGTGACGCCGGAAGAGGTTCGGACCCTTGCAGACAAGTATTACGGTGTGATCCCCGCAAGCCCGGATGTTGTCGAACGTGACCGGGTCGAAGAGCCGCCGCAGAATGTGGAACGGCGCCTCGTGTTCCGCGATGCACGGGTGGCCCAAGAGTATGTGAGCCGGTCCTATCTGGCGCCCGAGCGTGATCCCGGTGATCAGGAGACCGCAGCCGCCCTGACCCTGCTGGCCGAAGTGCTTGGCGGAGGGCAGACGAGTTACATGACCGAAAAGCTGCAGTTCGAGCAGCAAAAGGCCGTATTTTCCGGGGCATTTTATCGGGGCACGTCGCTCGATGACACGACGTTTGACGTGGTGATCGTGCCCGTGCCAGGTGTCAGCCTGGACGAGGCCGAGGCCGCCATGGACGAGACGCTGGCGCAGTTTCTGCAGGACGGCGTGGACCCCGAGCAGTTGGAGCGGATCAAGTACCAGCTGCGCGCCAGTCAGATTTACGAGCGCGACAACGTCGATGGCATCGCACGGCGCTATGGCGTTGCGCTCTCTGTCGGCCTGAGTGTCGAGGATGTGCAGGCGTGGCCCGACATCCTGCAGGCCGTGACCGAAGACGATATCATGGAGGCCGCCCGCATGGTTTTTGACCGGAATGCGTCCGTCACCGGCTGGCTGACCCGCCCGCTGACCGAGGAGGTGAACTGATGCTGCGCCTGATTGCCGCCCTGACCATTACACTCTTTGCCACCCTGCCCGCGCGGGCCGAGGTTGAGATCACCGAGGTGACCAGCCCCGGCGGCATCACTGCCTGGCTGGTCGAAGAGCCCTCGATCCCCTTCATGGCGCTGGAATTGCGCTTTCGCGGAGGCGCATCGCTTGATGCACCGGGCAAGCGCGGGGCCACCAACCTGATGACCGGTCTTTTGGAAGAAGGGGCCGCGGATCTGGACGCCCGTGGTTTCGCCCGCGCGCTGGAATCGCTGGCCGCCTCGTTTGACTATGATGTGAGTGACGATGCCCTGTCGGTGTCGGCCCGTTTCCTGACCGAAAACCGCGACGACGCTGTGGAATTGCTGCGCACCTCGATCCTGGAGCCGACCTTTGATCAGGTGGCGCTCGACCGCGTGCGCGGCCAGGTGCTGACGGGGCTGCGGTCGGACAGCACCGACCCGGACGAGATTGCCCGCGCCGCCTTTGACAAGATGGCCTACGGCGATCACCCCTATGCCACGAACTACCGCGGTACGCTCGAAAGCGTCGAGGTGTTGACGCGTGAGGACATGGTGGACGCGCACCGGGCGGTGTTTGCCAAGGACCGCCTCTATGTCGGTGCCGTCGGTGACATCACGCCGGAAGAGCTTGGCGCGCTGCTCGACGACCTTCTGGGCGCGTTGCCGGAGCAAGGCGCACCGCAACCGGGGCCCGCAGAGATCCTGATCGAAGGCGGGACAACCGTCGTGCCCTTCGATACGCCGCAATCCGTGGCCATTTTCGGCCAGGCGGGGATCGAGCAGGACGACCCGGATTTCTTCGCCGCCCGCGTTCTGAACCAGGTGCTCGGTGCGGGTGGGTTTGAGAGCCGCCTTATGACAGAGGTGCGTGAAAAGCGCGGCCTGACATACGGCGTCTATTCCTTCCTCGTGCCAATGGACCATGCGGCCACCCTGCAGGGGCAGGTTGCGTCATCGAACGAGACCGTGGCGGAGGCCGTGTCAGTCATCCGTGATGAGTGGGCGCGCGCAGCCGCCGAGGGCGTGACAGAAGAAGAGCTCGAGGCGGCCAAGCGGTATGTCACCGGTGCCTATCCCTTGCGCTTTGATGGAAATGCCCAGATTGCCCGCATCATGGTGGGGATGCAGATGCTGGGCCTGCCCATCGACTATATCGCCACCCGCAACGACAAGGTCGAGGCGGTGACGATGGAGGATGTGCAACGCGTTGCGGCTCAATTGCTGGATCCAGAGGGCCTGCATTTCGTCGTGGTTGGACAGCCCGAGGGCCTGGAAAGCACCGTCGCCAATTGAGTGCTGGCGCACGCGCGATCCATTTTTTCTGACGAGGGGGCTGTCTGCCCCCTCGAGCTCCCCCGAGGATTTTTTGAAACAGGGAAGATGAACCCCGTGGCGCTATTCGCCGTAGGGGATCCAGATGGTTTTGACCTCTGTGGCGGCTTGCAGGAAGGATTTGCCCTCGCCCTCCGGTCCCATCCAGTTACGTGCCTTGCCGTGGTTGACCCAGGTGCGTTTGAGGTTGCCCGCGGCTTCGCGTTCGATGGTGGCTGAGAGATCGCTGCCGGAGAAGGACCAGACGGCATCGACGTTCAGGTGCTTGGCCATGTGCGGGGCGATGTCCTTGTGGTCGCCGGTCAGAATGTTGACGACACCGGCTGGCACGTCAGAGGTTTCCAGCACCTGGTAGAAATCCGTCGCGGCCAGCGGGAAGGGCTGTGAGGCGGCCAACACCACGCGGTTGCCCATGGCAATGGCGGGCGCCATCAGTGAGACGAGGCCCAGCAGCGGCGCCTCATCCGGGCAGAGCCCCGCAATGATGCCGGTGGGTTCGTTCATCGCCAGCGCCACGCCAAGGATCGGCACGCCCTTCGCCGCGCCGTCGTATTTGTCCGCCCAGGCGGCATAGGTAAAGAGGCGTTGGATGGTGGCCTCCACCTCCTTTTCGCCTGTGCGTCCACCCTGGAGTGTGTCCAGGCGGTTTGCGAATTCGGCGGCGCGCGCGGCAAGGTTTTCGGCGATATAGTAGAGGATTTGCGCGCGCAAATGGCCGGTGGTCTTAGCCCAGCCTTTGGCTGCTGCGGCCGCTTCCACGGCGTTGCGCACGTCCTTGCGGTTGGAAAGGCTGGTTTGGCCGAGAAGCGCGCCGCTCTTGCCGTAGACATTGCGGGAATACCCGCTGTCCGGTCGCGCCTGCTTGCCGCCGATATACAGCTTTGCCGTGCGGTCCAGCGGGTCGGTAGGGGCGTCATCCCCGGTGAAGGCCGGGATCGGCTTGAGCGCCTTGATCGCGCCTTTGGGCTTGGTGTACGCGCGCAGCCCTTCCCACCCGCCTTCGCGACCGAACCCGCTTTCGCGCACGCCGCCAAACCCGGCGGCGGCATCAAAGAGGTTGGTGGCGTTCACCCAGACGACGCCTGCCGCCAGTTTGGGCGCCACATCAAGGGCGAGGTTCACGTTCTCCGTCCAGAGTGTTGCTGCCAGTCCGTAGCGGGTGTTGTTGGCCAGTTCGACCGCCTCTGCCGGGGTGCGGAAAGTGGTGGAGACGAGGACGGGGCCAAAGATCTCCTCCTGCATCAGTGGGTCGGCGGTGTTAAGGCCCGTGATAAGCGTTGGTGAATAGTAGCAGCCCTGCGCAGGCAGGGCGGCCTGCGCCTGATATGTGTCGCCCGCGGTATTGTCGCTGACCATCTTCGTGATCGTGTCGAGTTGTACGGGATCGACGACTGCGCCCACGTCGATGGACTTGTCCAGTGGGTCCCCGATACGCAGCTTGTCCATGCGCGCGCGCAGCTTGGTATAGAAGGCGTCGGCCACCGGTTCGTGCACCAGAAGGCGCGAGCCCGCACAACAGACCTGGCCCTGGTTGAACCAGATGGCGTCCACCAGCCCTTCGACCGCGCTGTCGAGGTCGGCGTCGTCAAAGACGATGTACGGGGACTTGCCGCCCAGTTCCAGCGTCAGCGCCTTTCCGGTGCCCGCTGTCGCTTCGCGGATGCGGCGGCCCACGGCGGTCGAGCCGGTGAAGGCGATCTTGTCGACGTCCGCGTTCACGATCATCTCGCCGACTGCGCCATCGCCGGTGACGATGTTCACGACCCCCTTGGGCACACCCGCCTGGCGGCAGATGTCGGCAAACAGCAGGGCGGTCAGCGACGTGTATTCCGCAGGTTTCAGCACCACGGTGTTGCCCATGGCGAGGGCGGGGGCGATCTTCCACGCCAGCATCAAGAGCGGGAAGTTCCACGGGATGATCTGCCCGCAAACACCCAGCGCCTCGCGATCCGGCAGTTCCGCGTCCATGAGCTGCGCCATGCCTGCGTGATAGTAGAAGTGACGCTGGGCAAGTGGGATGTCGATATCGCGGCTCTCGCGGATGGGCTTGCCGTTGTCGAGGGTTTCGAGCACGGCAAAAAGGCGGCTGTGTTTCTGCAAGAGCCGGGCAATGGCGTAAAGAACGCGGGCGCGGGCGTGGCCGCCGGATTTGGCCCATTTGGGCTGGGCGACGCGGGCGGCTTTGACGGCGGCGTCGACGTCGGCCTGGGTGGCTTGCGACAGGTTTGCGAGCACTTCGCCCGTAGCGGGGTTCTTGCTGTCAAAGCCGTCCGTGTGATCGGTGAACTGCCCGTTGATGAAGTGACCGAACCGCGCACCCTGGTCCACGATCCATGCCAGCGCATCGCCTGCGGCCTCGGGTGCGGTGCCGTAGTCCATGGTTTCGAAAATCTCTTTGACGGTCATTGGCTTCGCCCTTTTGTTAACCGTATTTTAACGTTTTGGATCAGTGGGTTACCCGTGGGTAACCTCAGCCTATCGCGTGGCGGTAACCCGCGGAATAGGCGCCGGTCAGGTGATGCTCCAACTGCCGTTCGATGTCGCCGAGCAGCGATGAGGCACCGAACCGGAACAGGTCGGGTTGCAGCCAGCGGTCCCCCAGCTCTTCCTTGATCAACGCCAGGTAAACAAGCGCGTCCTTCGCCTTGGAAATCCCACCCGCAGGTTTGTAACCGACCCGGTGGCAGGTGTGTTCGAAATAGTCGCGGATGGCGCGGATCATCACCAGCGTGACGGGCAGGGTCGCGTTCACGCTTTCCTTGCCGGTTGATGTCTTGATGAAGTCAGCACCCGCCATCATGCAGACCAGAGAGGCGCGGGCGACATTGCGCAGGCTGCCCAGCTCTCCCGTGGCAAGGATCGCTTTGACATGCGCTTCGCCGCACGCCTCGCGCATTTCCGCCATCTCATCGTAGAGCGCTTGCCAGTTGCCGCTGAGCACATGGCGGCGCGAGATGACGATGTCGATTTCCTCGGCGCCCACCGCGACGCTTTCGCGGATCTCCTGGATGCGCAGGTGGAAGGGGGACAGGCCGGCAGGGAACCCGGTCGAGACCGCCGCGACTGGGATGCCGGAACCCTTGAGCGCCGACACTGCGGCCGGGATCATTTCGTGATAGACGCACACGGCGCCTGTCGTCAGGCCGGGCAGTCCAAGGGCGTCCAGCATCTCGGCCCGGACCGGTTGGCGCGCCTTCGCGCAGAGCCGGTGCACCCGCCGTTCCGTGTCGTCGCCGGACAGCGTGGTCAGGTCGATGCAGCTGATCGCCTTGAGCAGCCACGCCGCCTGGTGGTCCTTCTTGATCGACCTGCGCCCCGGCAGGGTCGCACACCGCCGTTCGATGGCCGAGGTGTTGGCCTGCACCCGTGCGATCCAATCCAGGTCAAGTTTCGTGCCCGGATTGCGAGGTTCGGTGACCTGCGGCAATTGCGTTTTTGTCGTCTTGGCGGCGGTGGTCGTGGTCTGCATGTTCGGGATCCTCGCGGACAGAGACTAACCTTCGAAGTGGCATGCGCCGCACCGTTTGGCAACCTGCGGTGGGCAAAACCGGTCTGCACAAATCCTGCACAAACCCGGCGGATGACCTGCACACCCGCCTGCCACACTGGGTCCAAAGCAGAGCAGAGAACAAGGGACAGAGCGATGCAGGCCAAGGTGATGCCGGGGGTGCCGGTCAAGATGAAGCGGGATGGGTGGTGGTTGGATGATCCGGTCGAGCCTGTGGCGCAGCGCACGCGTGCGCGCAGGCGAGATGGCGGAAAGACGCTGCTTTTGCTGGCCCTGATCGCGTTGGGGGATGTCCTGGTCTGGGGCGTCGCGCCGGGGATCAATGTCGCTATGTTTGCCGGTGCTGTCCTGTTGGCAGGCCTGGCCGTGGCCTGGCCGCGCGTGTCGGTTCGGACCCGGTGCACTGTTGCCGCGGGCGGTGTCCTGAGCGTGCTGCCGCTGGTCGAGTTGGTGCAGCCGTTGTCCGTCATGATCGCACTGGCAGGATTGTCGCTGTGTCTGGCTGCCCTTGCGGGGCTTTGCCGGGCGGATATCTTGCGCGGATCCGCCCGCCTGTGGTGGGTCGCGCCGCTGCAATGCCTGTCGGACGGTGCGGCGGGCGCGCGCCGGATCGGTGACTTGAGCCTCGTGCAGTCTGACCTGCGCAGTCTGGCGCTGGCGTGGCTGGTTCCCGCAGGCGCGACCTTGCTGTTCACGTTCCTCATTCTTGCGGCCAACCCGGTCCTGGATCGGTGGGTGCTGGAGGTTTTGTCCTTCGAATGGTCCGGGCCGGGCTTGGAGCGTATGTGGTTCTGGGTGTTTCTGTCGGCGCTGATCTGGCCTGTCCTGGTCACCTACCGGATGCGCGAGAGGTTGCGGGCTCGAAAGCCGGAGCGGGCCACGGTGCGTCGGCCCGGCCTTGTCAATGCCGGGTCCGTGGCGCGCTCACTTGTGGCGTTCAACCTGCTGTTCGCGGTGCAGACCGGGATGGACATCCTGTTCCTCTACGGCGACGCGACACTGCCCGATGGCATCAGCCCAGCGACCTATGCCCATCGCGGCGCCTATCCGCTTCTGGTGACGGCGTTGCTGGCTGGCCTTTTTGCTGTGCTGGCACAGCCCTTTCTGGCTGGTCGTCCGGTGCTGCGCTGGCTGATGCTGTCGTGGCTTGCGCAGACCATCGCGCTGGTCGTGGCGTCGCTGTGGCGGCTGGACCTTTATGTCGAAGCTTTCGGTCTCACGCGGCTGCGGCTCGCGGCCTATATCTGGATGTGGCTTGTCGCGTTCGGGCTGGGTCTGGTCGTGTGGCAGGTCTGGCGTGACAAGCCAGCCAGCTGGATGATGCTGCGCAGTGGGGTTCTGGGCGCTGCCGTGCTCTATGCCTGCGCGTTCTTTAGCTTTGACGCGCGGGTCGCTGCGCACAACCTTGCGGCGCACCGGGATCCGGACCTTGCCCTGCTCTGCAATCTGTCAGAGGACGCGATCCCGGCCCTCTACGCGGCCTACGGCCCGAACTGGCGCGCGGCGTGTCTGCCGTTCTATGACAGGCCCATCCTGAGCACGCCAGCGACCTGGCGCGAATGGGGCTTTCGCAACTGGCGCACCCGAAATAGCCTGCAGGCCATGACGATTGAAACTGCCCTTCCATGATGCAGACCCACCTGCTGGTGATCGATGACGATCCGCACATCCGGTCCGTCCTGCGCGTGGCCCTGCATCAGGCGGGCCATGCGGTGGATGAGGCGGGCGACGGCGCCGAGGGATTGGCCAAGGCCCGTTCGGGTCGCTATGACCTGATCGTCCTCGACATCGGCCTGCCGGAACTGGATGGCCTGGCCCTGTGCCGCGCGCTGCGGCAGAGCGATGACACGCCGATCCTGTTCCTCACAGCGCGGCAGGACGAGATTGACCGTGTTCTGGGGTTTGAACTGGGCGGCGATGATTACGTGACCAAGCCGTTTTCCCCGCGCGAACTGGTGGCGCGCATCGGTGCCATCCTCAAGCGCGCGCGACCCGCCCCTCAACCTGCCCTGAAGCGCGGCGTGCTGCGCCTCGACCCCGCACGGCACCTGTGCGAGGTGTCGGGTGTGCCCCTGACCCTGACCGCACGCGAGATGGAGATCCTGGCCCACCTGATGGCGCGCCCGGATCATGTCGCGGCACGGCCTGCACTGGTGGACGCGGTTTATGGCGGGGGGCAGGTCAATGACCGCACGCTGGACAGCCACCTGCGCAATCTGCGGGCCAAGCTGGCGGCAGCGGGCTGTGCGGACGCGATTGAGACGGTGCACGGCGTCGGCATTCGGATGGGCCCATGCGCGGGATAGCCAGGAAATGGCGCCCGCCGCTCACATTCGTGCTGGGCGGAACGCTTGCCGCTGTGCTGGCCCTGCCGCTGATCGGGATCGTGAACCTGCGCCTGTTTGGCAATGTGCTGGGATGGGGCGAGGTTGCGGCCCTTGTTGTGGGCATCGCGATTGTGTCGACGGGCGTCCTGGCCTTTCTGCTGTGGCGGCTGGTGCTGCGGCCCGTCTGGACGCTTGACCTCTACGCGCAGGCGGTGCGGTCGGGCGCGCGGCCCACGGCCCCGTCCCATTTCGGCACGCCCGAGTTCACTGGCCTCGCCACAAGCGTCATGGGTATGGGCGACAGCCTGCAAAGCCGCGCAGACACGGTGCAGGCCTATGCCAACCACGTCACGCACGAGTTGAAATCGCCCCTGACGGCCATTCGTGGGGCCGCTGAACTGTTGGAAAACGGTGTGAGCGCCGAAGATGCGAAAGCGTTGAGCGCGACCATCAGCGATGCCTCTGACCGTATGCAGACCCTGTTGGACGACCTGACGCGCCACGCGCAGGCGGCGATGTCGTCCGGGCCGGGTCAATCGCGTCTGTCCGACGTGGCGGCGGGCCTGGATGTGCCGTTGTCGGTGCGCGTGGCCGCCGATGGCATCGTACCCCTCAGCGGCGATGATCTGCGGACGGTTCTGGTGCAGCTTGCTGGGAATGCCGCAGCCCATGGCGCGGAGCATCTGACCCTGACACTTGAGCACCGCACGCTGGAGGTGGCCGACGATGGCGTTGGCATCACAGCCGGCAACCGCGATCGCATCTTTGACCCGTTTTTCACCACAAGGCGGGAACAGGGCGGGACTGGCATGGGATTGAGCATTGTGCGCAGTCTGGTGCAGGCGCGGGGCGGGCAGATCGAACTGGCCGACACCGGGCCAGGTGCCCGATTTTTGATCGCAATGGGCTGATTGCCGAAGTTCTCCGGGAAATGTTATTGCGAGTCATTCGCATTCCATTGACTTCTTGCGAATGGTTCTCATATTCAATCTCATGACACACACACCCGCATTTGCCCCGTCCCGTCGCGCAGTACTTGCTGGTCTTGGCGCTTTGGTCGCCGCACCGGCATATGCCGCGCCGTCACCGCTCAACATCGTGTCCACCACAGGTATGATCGCCGATCTGGTGCGGTACATCGGTGGTGACGCAGTAACTGTTAAGGGCCTCATGGGCGCGGGTGTCGACCCGCACGCCTATCGCCAGACGCGCAGCGACATTGTCGCCATGACCCGTGCCGATGCGGTCATGTGGCATGGCTTGTACCTTGAGGCGCAGATGGAAGATTTCCTGCTTGACCTTGGTCGCAAACAGCCGGTGCATGCCATTGCCGAGACCGTCAGCCCCGACCTGCTGATCGCGCATGAGGATTACGAGGGACGCTTTGATCCGCATATCTGGATGAATCCGGATCTGTGGGTGCAATGCGTGCCTGCAGTGATTGACGCACTGGCTGACCTGCGCCCGGATGCGCGCCCTGTCTTTGAAGAGAACGCAGCCCGGTTCAGTGAAGAGGCGCAAGCTCTGTCCGTCTATGCCCGTGACCTGCTGACCAGTGTTCCGGCTGAGCGTCGTGTGCTTTTGACGGCCCATGATGCCTTTGGCTATTTTGGCACGGCCTATGATTTCGAGGTGATGGGCATTCAGGGCATTTCGACCGAGAGCGAAGCCGGTCTGAACCGGATCAGCACGCTTGTGGATTTCCTGGTGGAGCGCCAACTGCCTGCCGTTTTTGTCGAGACATCCGTGTCCGACCGGAACATCCGAGCGCTGGTAGAAGGGGCCGCGGCACAGGGACACGAGGTGAGCATTGGCGGATCGCTATTCAGCGACGCGATGGGGCCTGATGGCACCTACGAAGGGACCTGGCTGGGTATGATTGACCACAACGTGACCACCATCGCCCGTGCGTTGGGTGTCGATGCGCCCGCCGGTGGGCGTCTGGGCAAGTTGAAGGCTGCTGCATGACCCTGACACTCGTCACCGACCGCGATACCGACTTGGCGGCACGGGTCGCCAGCCCGCTGGCCGTGCGCGGCATGACCGTGTCCTACGGTCAGACGCCTGCGATCTTTTCGGTCGACATGACGTTGCGCGCGGGCGCAATGACGGCGATTGTCGGACCGAACGGTGCGGGCAAATCGACGTTGCTGAAGGCTGCGTTGGAGGTGATCACGCCATTGGCCGGATCGGTGACTGTCTTTGGCGGCACCATGGCGGATATGCGAGACCGCATCGCCTATGTCCCGCAGCGCGCGAGCGTGGACTGGGACTTTCCTGTGCGTGTGATCGACGTGGTGATGATGGGCATGTACCGGCAGCTGGGTCTGTTGGGACGGATTCGTGGACGGCACCGGGCGCTGGCACGTGAGTGTCTGGACCGGGTTGGTATGAGCGATTTTGCCCGTCGCCAGATCGGGCAGCTTTCCGGTGGTCAGCAACAGAGGGTTTTCCTTGCCCGTGCGCTGGCGCAAGAAGCCGATATCTACGTGCTGGACGAACCTTTTGCTGGTGTGGATGCGGCGACGGAAAAGGCGATTATTGCCGTTCTTCAAGGGCTTCGCGATGCGGGCAAGACGGTTCTGGCCGTGCATCACGACTTGGCTACGGTGCCGGACTACTTTGACGACGTGGTGCTGTTGAACACGCAAGTGGTTGCCGCGGGACCCGTGGCCGACACCTTTAACGAAGAGAACCTGAACGCCGCCTATGGCGGTCGTCTGACCACGGCACGGGCGGACCCGGAAAGCGTGGCGGGCTAGGTCATGCTGGCCGACGCGCTGCTGTTGCAGCTTGGCTATAACGCGACGCTTGTGGCGATTGGGGCGGGGCTTTTGGGCGTCGCCTCTGGCGTTGCGGGCACCTTCCTGTTTTTGCGCAAGCGCGCGCTGGTGAGCGACGCGATTTCCCACGCCACGTTGCCGGGCGTGGGCCTTGCCTTTGTCATCATGGTCGCGATGGGGGGCGAAGGACGGTCGCTTTTTGGCTTGCTTCTGGGCGCGGGTATCTCTGCGGCCATCGGTTTGCTCTGTGTGCAGTGGCTGACGCGCCGGACCCGGTTGGGGGAAGATGCAGCGATAGGTGCTGTTCTATCCGTGTTTTTCGGGTTCGGCGTGGTCATGCTGACTGTGATCCAGACCATGAACGCGGGCCGTCAGGCAGGGTTGGAAGGGTTTCTGCTGGGCTCGACTGCCGGGATGCTGCGCGGCGATGCGATCCTGTTGGCGGTGTCTGCTGCGGCCGTTCTGGCGCTGGTTCTGATCCTGCGCCGACCGCTGGCGCTGGCGGCCTTTGATCCGGGCTATGCCGAGGCGACAGGGTGGTCGTTGCCGCGCATTGATCTGGCGATGATGGGGATTGTGCTGGTGGTCACGGTTGTGGGGCTGAAGGTTGTGGGGCTGATCCTGATCGTGGCGCTGCTGATCATCCCGGCGGTGACTGCGCGGTTCTGGACGGAACGGGCAGATCATGTGGTGATCATAGCAGGCATTGTCGGCGGGCTGTCGGGCTATGTCGGGGCGGCTGTTTCGGCCACTGCCCCCGCGCTGCCGACAGGGCCGATTGTTGTGCTGGTCGGTTTTGCTATCTTTCTGTTTTCGCTCCTGTTTTCGCCACGCCGTGGGGTGTTGGCGTCGGTGCTGACGCATCTGCGCTATCAACGCCGGGTGCATGTCCGGCAGGGGCTGCTGGCGCTGGCACAGGGGCAGCCTATTTACGAGGCGCTGACGCAGCGGTTGTTGACCCGCGCGGGGCTGATCTTGCCCGACGGTGTGCCCACCGCCGAGGGGCAAGCAGCGGCGTCAAAGGCGCTGCTTGACGAGACGCGGTGGGCGATTGTGCGGGGGGATCAGGCCTATGCCCTCGCGGCCACGCGCTATGATGGTTTGACGCCGATTGAGATGGTTTTGACGCCGGATCAACTGGTTGAGATTGATGGAAAAATTGCGGTGCCGCGAGGGGTGGTGTGATGGGGGCGGAGTTCGTTGCCTTGTCCCTGCCGCCGATGGTGATCGGAGTGTTGGTGGCCATTGCCTGTGCGCTGCCGGGGAACCTTTTGCTGCTGCGGGGGCAGGCGCTGATTGGCGATGCGATCAGCCATGTGGTGTTGCCGGGGATTGTGGTGGCGTTCCTGCTGACCGGGCTTGTCGCAACGGGGCCTATGCTGCTGGGTGCGGCGGGTGCGGCGGTGATTGCGGTGCTCGCGATTGAGGCTGTGCGGCGGCTGGGGCGGATTGAATCTGGCGCGGCGATGGGGGTGATTTTCACCGCCATGTTTGCGGGTGGTGTGCTGCTGTTGGAGCAGTCGGATACGTCGAATGTGCATCTGGATGTGGAGCACGCGCTGTATGGTAATCTGGAGAGTTTGATCTGGCTGGATGCGACCGATTGGGGGTCTTTGCTGGACCCTGTGGCGCTGGCGGGACTGCCGGTCGAGCTGTCGCGGATGGTGCTGGCGCTGACCGTTATTGCCTTGTTTTTATGGCTCTTTTGGCGGCCCTTGGCGTTGTCCACCTTTGATGAGGACTTTGCCCGTGGGCTGGGTATTCGCACCGGGCCGCTGGGGCTGGCGCTGGTGATCATGTCCGCCATTGCGGCTGTTGCCGCCTTTGATGCGGTGGGGTCGATCATCGTGATCGCGATGTTCATTTGTCCGCCTGCTGCGGCGCGGATGATGACCAACCGGCTGGGGCATCAGGTGGCGTGGTCGGTGCTGTTTGCGGCGCTAGCGGCCGTGCTCGGATATGTGCTGGCCGGGTACGGGCCGCTTTGGATCGGAGCCTCCGCCTCGGTCAGTGCGGCGGGGATGATTGCGACCGTATCGGGTATCATTCTGGGTGTTGCGGCAGTCGCGGGACCGCACCGTACGCGCAACGGTTAACAGCGCGATCTGCCGCAACGTCACGCATTGCTGCGTTAACCCCTTATTTTGCTGGGAAATGGCGGTGTCACCCCCCCCCTGTCCCATTCTGTTCCGTATGGAGTGATTTTGAAGGGTTACGGTGCGTGCGGTGGGAAAGGTTAGCCAGAGGTTAATGCGCTTGGGCGCTCATCCACCGGTTCGGTGTCTTCGCTGTTGAGCGCGGTCAGGTCGCCCGTTTCGAAATGGACGTAGCCGCCGGGGGCGGGTTGGATTTTCTTGGCGTCCCAGCATGCCTTGGCCTGATCCAGTGTCAGGTCGGGATGCGTGTCGCGGGCGTTGCGCACGTATTGCAGGTAGTTGTTGCAGGTCGCGATCTCGCGCCGGAAGCTTGGGTCGTCCTTGCGTGCCTCAAACGTGCGCCATGCCTGTTCTGCATCGGCCAAGGTGGCCCCTGCATTGGCGCGCATCCAGTCCATGAAATCGCCGTGGCAGGAGAATTTGGAGCCAATGGCGGCTTTGAAGTAGCCGCGCACATTTGGGCCGAAGGAGATGTTGTCTGTGATGACCGTGTCGGGCGTGAGCTTTGTCTTTGCCCAGTTGAAGCTGCTTGTTCCGCCGCGCCTTGGTGCCTTTGGCAAAGGCGCGCCAGACAGGGCGGCGGCAACGCGATCCCGGAGGATGGCTTTGGTCCCGGTGGCGGCGATGTCGAGCCCCCCGCAGAATTCTTTGAGCGCTTCGACTGGCCAGTACCAGCGGTCGAACTCTATCGCAGTCATCGTGATGTCAACGGGTGGGCGGGTTTCTGTCATGCCCGGCAGGTATTGCCCGCGCGCGCTTCGTCAACTGCCGCGGTAGGTGGAATAGCCGTAGGGAGAGAGCAGAAGCGGCACGTGGTAATGCGCCTCGGCGTCCGTGATCCCGAAGCGGATCGGGACTTGGTCGAGGAACTTCACCTCATCCGTGGTGAGCCCGTGTTGGTCGAGGTAGTCTCCGCAGAAGAAGATCAGCTCGTATTGCCCTTGGTCCATCTTGCCCTGGGGCAGGATCGGGCTGTCGGTGCGGCCATCGGCGTTGGTTTCGGCCTCGGCGATTTTCTTGTGGCTGTTGCCGCTCACCCGGTAGAGCGCAATTTTTATGCCAGCGGCAGGCACCCCGCGCGCTGTGTCGAGGACATGGGTCGTGAGGTATCCGGCTGCCATTGCATATCCCCTTGTTTGGTCGCAGATTATGGCATCTCACCTTGATTGTCTGGGGAAGTCCATGGCCGAGTTGCCACCGCGGTATCCGCGCGATTTTCATGGCCACGGGGCCTGTCGGCCCAATGCGGCGTGGCCCGGTGGGGCCCGTATCGCTGTGTCCTTTGTCCTGAACCACGAGGAGGGGGGCGAGAACTGTTTGCTACATGGCGATGCGGCGTCGGAGGCGTTCTTGTCCGAGATTGTAGGTGCCGCACCGTGGCCCGGGCAGCGCCATTGGAACATGGAAAGCATCTATGACTACGGTGCGCGGGCCGGGTTCTGGCGCTTGCATCGGTTGTTCACTGAGACGGCTGTGCCGGTGACGGTTTATGGCGTGGCGACGGCGCTGGCGCGTTCGCCCGCGCAGGTGGAGGCCATGCAAGGTGCTGGGTGGGAGATTGCCTCCCACGGGCTGAAGTGGATCGACTACAAGGATCATACGCCCGAGGATGAGGCCGCGGATATGGATGCCGCCATTGCCCTTCATACCGAGGTGACGGGGAAGCGTCCGCGCGGCTGGTATACGGGGCGCTGTTCGGTGAACACTGTGCGTCTGGCGGCTGAACGCGGCATGGATTGGATCAGCGACACCTATGACGATGATCTGCCCTATTGGGCGCGGATCGGGGACCGGGATCAGTTGATCTTGCCCTATACCCTCGACTGCAACGACATGCGCTTTGCCACGCCGCAGGGGTTCAATGCGGGCGACCAGTTCTTTGCCTATCTGCGCGACACGTTTGATGCGCTCTATGCCGAAGGGGCGGCGGGGCGGCCTGCTATGATGTCTGTTGGTTTGCATTGCCGGCTGATCGGGCGGCCCGGTCGGGTGCAGGCGTTGCGTCGATTCATCGAGTATGTGCAAGGGCACGAAGGCGTGTGGTGCGCGCGGCGGCAGGACATTGCGGCCCATTGGGCCGAGGCCCATCCACCGGTGCCCGCGCGCGGGTGGATCCATCTGGATCGTGCGGCGTTTGTCGAGGCGTTTGGCGGTATCTTTGAGCATTCGCCGTGGATTGCGGAAGGCGCTTGGGGGCTGGAGTTGGGGCCTGCGCATGACACGCCCCAAGGGTTGCACAATGCGCTGTGTCGCGTGTTTCGTGCTGCATCCGAGGGCAAGCGGCTAGAGGTCTTGCGTGCCCACCCGGATCTGGCGGGCAAGCTGGCGGCGGCCACGCGGTTGACCGCAGAGAGTACGGAGGAGCAGGCGAGTGCGGGTCTGGATGCGTTGACGGATGAGGAGCGCGCGGCGTTTGAGCGGTTGAACGGGGCGTATACCGAGAAGCATGGGTTTCCGTTCATCATCGCTGTGAAGGATCACGACAAGGCGGGTATCCTGCGTGCCTTTGAACGGCGGCTGTCCAATGAGACGGATGTTGAGATGGCAGAGGCCTGTCGCCAAGTGGAGCGCATCGCGCGGCTGCGGTTGGAGGCGATGGGATGAACTACGCCTTTCCCCCCGGCGGGCTGCCGAGCCAGAACGAGCATCCCGAGAGCACGGCCATTTTTACTGAAGCCTATGCCGTCATTCCGGCGTCCGTGCAGCGGGACATCGTGACCTCGTTCCTGCCCGGTTGGGACAGCGCGCGGGTGTGGATTTTGGCGCGGCCCCTGAGCGGGTTTGCGGAGACCTTTGCCCAATATGCCGTTGAGCTCGATCCGGAGGGCGGCAGCAACAACCCCGAGCCGGATGTGGATGCGGAGGCGGTGCTGTTTGTAGCCCATGGTGAGGCGCATCTGACCCTCGGTGCGGACCTGCATGAGCTGCGGGCGGGCAGCTTTGCTTATATTCCGCCGGGGGCGCGGTGGACCTTGTGGAACCGGTCGGACCAGCCTTGCGGCGTGCATTGGGTGCGGAAGAAATATGTGCCGGGCGTGGGGCTGAGCCTGCCGGATCCGCTGGTGACGCACGAGCTGGAGGTGCCTCCGGCGCCGATGCCTGACTGCGGGAACATGTGGGCGACGCAGCGGTTTTTGGATCCGCTGGATTTGCGCTATGACTGCCATGTGAACATTGTGAATTTCCAACCCGGCGGGCGCATTCCGTTCGCCGAGACGCATGTGATGGAGCATGGGCTTTATGTACTTGAAGGGACGGCGGAGTATCTGCTGAACAAGGATTGGGTGAGCGTGGGGCCGGGGGATTTCATGTGGTTGCGCGCGTTCTGTCCGCAGGCGTGTATTGCGACGGGGGATGGGCCGTTTCGCTATCTGCTCTACAAGGATGTGAACCGTCATGTCCCGTTATGAGATCAGGGCGCAGCCGCTGAAGGCAGAGGCGTTTGCGCCTTTTGGGGATGTGCTGGATTGCGCGGGTGATCCGGACAAGATCATCAATGCCGGACTGTGCGGGCGGTATCACGACCGGGCGCAGATGGATTTTGGTGACGGAAGGGCGGGGGTAAGCCTGTTCAATGCTGAGCCGCGCAGCCTGCCCTACACGCTTGATCTGCTGGAGCGGCATCCGGAGGGATCGCAGTGCTTTGTACCGATGTCAGAGCATCCGTTTCTGGTGATCGTCGCGCCGGATGACGACGGCAAACCGGGTGAACCGCTCGCGTTCCTTACGTCACCGGGTCAGGCCATCAATTTCCATCGCGGAACATGGCATGGGGTGCTGACGCCGTTGCATGCGCCGGGGCTTTTTGCGGTGGTTGACCGGATCGGGGATGGTGCGAATTTGGAAGAGGTTCGTCTTGATCCGGTTTGGACCGTGCGCGCCTAGCGTTTTGACGCGGTGGCGCATTTGGCAAATCGGCCCTTCGGGGAGGATTTTTTTGAAACAGGGAAGGGTGGACCCGCTTAGGTTGGGTTCCGTTCGGCCCAGCCGGCGAAGACTTTTTCCAGTGCCACCACCACGTAATAGAGGACGATCCCCATGAGCGCCAAGGCGATGAGGACGGCGAACATCAGGGGGTAGTCCGCGCTGATCTTGCCGCTGTCGAAGAGATGGCCGAGGCCGCGGCCGTGGGGTTCGACGATCTCCATCAGGTTGGTGCCGATGAAGGCGAGGGTCACGGCGACTTTGAGGGCGCCGAAGAACTCGGGCAGGGTTTTGGGCAGCGCAATCTTCCAGAAGATGGTGAACTTGGACGCGCCGAGGGAGGCTAGGATGTCGCGGTATTCGGGCTCCAGCGTGGAGAGACCGATGGAGACAGAAACGGCGATGGGGAAGAAGCTGATCAGGAAGGCGATCAGGATCGTGTTCATGTCGTGTTGGCCCACGAACATGAGTGCGATGATGGGCACCACCGTGGCCTTCGGGATGGCGTTGAAACCGACGAGCAGGGGGTAGAGCGCGTCGCGCATGGTGCGCGACAGGCCCATGATCATGCCGAGGAAGACGCCGAATACGACGGACAATAGCAGGCCGACCACCGTGCGCCACAGCGTGTCCCAGCCATATTCGAGGAACAGACCACGGAATTTCCAGAAGGCGGGCCAGATGTCGGAGGGCGAGGCCATTTTGTAGTTGGGCCAGCCGTTGACCCAGACGAGCCATTCCCAGAAGAGGCCAAAGAGGATGAGCGCGGCGAGGGGCACGCCGATCTGCCGGAGGGTCATGCGGCCTCCCTCCCTTGGGCGATGCGGATTTGCTGGCGCAGGGTGTTGAGGGCGTCTGCGCTTTCCGGGGTGTAGAGCATTTCGATGTCGCGTTCGCCTGTCAGGTGGACGTCCATAACGTATTGGGTTTTGGCGGGGCGGCCGGAAAGGACGATGACCTGATCGGCAAGGAAGATCGACTCGCGCAGGTCGTGGGTGATGAGGACACCGGTAAAGGGTTCTTCGGCCTTGACCTTGTGCATGGTCTGCCAGAGGTCTTCGCGGGTGAAGGCGTCGAGCGCGCCGAAGGGTTCATCGAGGATCAGCACTTCGGGTTTGTGGACGATGGCGCGGCAGAGGGAGGCGCGTTGGCGCATGCCGCCGGAGAGTTCCGAGGGGCGTTTGTCTTCGAAACCACTCAGGCCGACGAGGTCGAGGAGGTGCCTTGCGCGGTCTTCGCGCGCTTTGCGGCTCATCCCTGTGTCGACGATTTCGAGGGGGAGCATCACGTTTTGCAGGATGGTCCGCCATTCGAGCAGGACAGGGTTCTGGAAGGCCATGCCGACGGTGGATTTGGGGCCTTTGACCAGCTCGCCATGGAGCCAGACTTCGCCCGCATCTGGCTTCATCAGCCCCGCGACGAGCCGGGTGAGTGTGGACTTGCCGCAGCCCGAAGGGCCGACGACGGCGGCAAAGCCGCCTTCGGGCACCGAAAGCTCCAGCCCGTCAAGGACGGGCAGCGGGCCGGAAGGGGTTTTGTAGGCGTGGCGCACGCCCTTGATGTCTATGAGATTGCTCATGGGCGTGCGCCTGTTTCTTACTTGAGTTTGCGCGCGTCTGCGGCGGGCAGGTAGGCGTCGGTGAAATAGAGGCTCGCGTCCGGTGCGTTTTGGAACTCGTAGGTTTCGGCCAGTTGTTCCAGTGCGGTTGCCATGCGATCTGCGTCCACCGCACCCATACCGTTTGCCTCAACCGCATCCGTCAGCACGTTGGCGTCGATGGCCAGTTGCAGGCGGCGCTGCTCGAGGGCTGCGTCGGCGGCCGGGTTGCGGTCGATCAGGCTGGTTATGGCGGCCTCGGGGTCGGCGATGGCGTCTTTCCAGCCTGCGGCGACGGCGGTGAGGAAGCCGGTGACGATCTCGGGGTTGGCTTCGGCGAAGTCGGTGTTGGCGATGATCGCGTTGCCGTAGAGTTCCAGGCCGTAGTCGGCCATGAGGATGGTCGAGATGTCTTCCTCGGGCACGCCTAGGCGCACAAGGTTCAGGAAGGACGAGAAGCTGAAGCCAGTGACCGCGGCCACGTTGCCTTCGGCCAGCATCGGTTCGCGCGTGGGGAAGCCCACGGGTTCAACGGTGATCTTGTCTATGTCGAGGCTGTTGGCGGTGGCGAAGGCCGGGAATTGCGCCCATGCGCCATCGGGGGGCGGCGCGCCGAGAACGCGGCCTTCGAGGTCTTTAGGCTCGGACACGCCCAGCGACTTGCGGCCGACCACGGCGAAGGGCGGTTTGTCATAGACCATCATGACGGCGGTGACGGGCGCGCCGGGGTTCTGGTCTAGGAATTTCACGAGGCTGTTGATGTCGGCAAAGCCCATCGGGAACGCGCCCGAGGCGACTTTGGGGATCGCGTCGAGCGAGCCTTGGCCCGCCGAGATTTCCACATTCAGGTCGGCGGCGCCGAAGTGGCCGTTGTCAATCGCGGCGAAATAGGGGGCGGAGGGGCCTTCGAATTTCCAGTCGAGGGCGAAGGGGACGTCGGTTTCCGCATATGCGGCGGTGCCGAACGTTGCCGTGGCCGCAAAGGCGGCGAGGGTGCGTTTGAGCATAGGTTTCTCCCAGGTGGTGATTGCGCGACGTTAGGGGGTGGTCGTCCGGGACGGAACGGGTGCCCCCTTGCCGCGTCGTGTTCTGGCGCCGGGAGTGTGCGGCGTGCTGAAAAAATGTGCAAACGCTTTTGATGTGGATTGTGCGGGCGCGCGGTTCGTGGCCTTCTAGGGCTACACCCAGAGGGAGGTTCGACGATGAAAGACGACAATTTCCTGCGCGCCAACAATGCTCGCCATATGTGGCATCCGATGGGCCACCCGGGCGAGGCGATGGCCCATGCGCCGACGATCATAACGGGCGCCGAGGGGTCGGTGATTGAGGATATTGACGGGCATAAGACTGTCGATGCCGTGGGTGGTCTCTGGTGCGTGAACCTGGGCTATTCGAACAATATCGTGAAGGATGCGATTGCGAAGCAGCTTTATGATCTGCCGTACTATTCGGCGTTCTTTGGCACGTCGAATCCGACGGCGATCGAGGCGTCTTATGCCGTGCGTGAGTTCTTTGCCGAGGATGGCATGGCGCGGGTGTTCTTTACTTCCGGCGGGTCGGATTCGGTTGAGACGTGCTTGCGTCTGGCGCGGCAGTATCATCGCATCAAGGGGGAACCAGGGCGGACGAAGTTCCTGTCGCTGAAGAAGGGGTATCATGGGACTCACTTTGGCGGTGCGTCGGTGAACGGGAACAACCGATTCCGCGTCGCCTATGAGCCGCTGATGCCGGGGTGTTTTCATCTGCCGTCGCCCTATCCCTATCGCAATCCGTTTCACGAGACGGACCCGGCCGCGCTTGCGCAGCATATTGCTGCAGCGATGGAAGATGAGATTCAGTTTCAGGGGGCGGGTAGCATTGCCGCCTTTATCATGGAGCCGATCCAGGGGGCGGGCGGTGTTATTGTTCCGCACGAGACGTTCATGCCGCTGATGCGGGAGATTTGTGACCGGCACGGTATTCTCATGATAGCCGATGAGGTGATTACTGGTTTTGGCCGCACAGGCGACTGGTCGGGGTCCCGGCACTGGAACGTGCAGCCGGACATGATGGCCTGCGCGAAGGGCATCACCTCGGGCTATTTCCCGGTCGGGGCTGCGCTGATGAGTGAGGCGGTGGCAGAGGTGTTTGAGAGCGCCGATGCGGATGGGGCGATCTTCCACGGCTACACCTATTCGGCGCATCCTGTGGGTGCTGCGGCAGTTACGGCCTGTATGGAAGAGACGATGCGGCTGGACACCAAGGCCAATGCGGGGCCGCGAGGTATGCAGCTTTATGAAGGGTGCGTGGCCCTGATGGAAAAGCATGACGTAGTCGGCGATGTGCGCGGTGGGCACGGGTTGATGACCGGGGTCGAGTTGGTGAGCGACCGGGCGGCCGAGACGCCGCTGGATGCCGAGGCGATGAAACGTTTGCACAAGGCCACATACGAGGCTGGCGCGATGGTGCGGGTCGGCGGCAACAATATCATGATGTCGCCGCCGCTTGTGGTGACAGAGGATGAAATTGCGCAGGTCCTTTCGGCTTTGGATGCGGGACTATCGGCTGTTTAACTGGCCTTGGTTTGGAGTGGCCGGTGGGTGACGTAGGTCTGATGTGAGTCCAAAGTGATGGATGCGGCAAAGTGCACGAAGGTCCGCTCCCGGGCGGGGGCCATTAGGATCAAAGACAGCCATGTCTTGTACCAAAGCAGACGCCAAAGCGATCCAACTAGTGGTCCCCGCTCTTTTGGAA